>JACKID010000001.1 GCA_020638675.1 Planctomycetota bacterium | reverse complement strand
GCCCACTTTCTGATTGCGATTCAGGGCTGGGCGATTACTTGAAGCGGTCCTTGAACCACTCGTCGGCGGCTACGTCGTCGGCCTTCGTATCGAGGTCGCCGAGCGAAACCTTGTCTTCGAGTACCTTCTGCGACTCCTCAAGCAGCAGGACCAGCTCGGCAAGCTCCTTCGGGTTATCAGCCAGCTTGGCCATCTCTTCTTCGTTTTCGAGCAAGCGGACCTGGATGCCGATGTCGTCAATCTTGGCCGTCACCAGCTCGAGCTTCTTCTGGGCCACGGCGTAGCGCTTGGCCGTCGCACCGGCCAGCTTCAGCAGTCCGGCGCCCTTGTTGTCCTTCTTGACGGCATCGAGCGAGCCCAGGTTCTTGGCGAGCATCAGGTCGCGTACTTCGCCTTCCACCTGTGCTAGGTCGGATTCAGCCTTCTGGACGGCCCCCGCGAGCGTCTCCTTCTTGTCGGCCAGTTGCGTCGCCACGCGCTGCAGGTCGCGGCGCTTGCGGCTGAGCTCGCGGGTGTTGTTGTCATCGCTCCACAGCAGCGCGAGGTCGTACGGCTCTTCGGGCGACTGGTTTACGGCCTCGTCGTCTGAAGTGCCGGAGAGACCGTCGATGCCGATGAAGCTGAGCCCGTAGGTCTGCTTGGCCTGGCCCTCTTCCTTGTCATCAAGGCTGATCGACCAGTCGCCGAATTCGCCCTCAATGTTGACGGACTTCTTGTTCTTGCCCGGCTCACCGACCCAGGCGGCGTTCTCACCG
Organism: Planctomycetota bacterium; assembly: GCA_020638675.1. Classification (GTDB taxonomy): domain Bacteria; phylum Planctomycetota; class UBA8742; order UBA2392; family UBA2392; genus JACKID01. Next base: position 3,089,714 of record JACKID010000001.1, on the reverse strand, counting down.
GGCTTGTACGCCAGGAACTCGTCCCAACGCTTGCCGTTCACGACGTCCTGCACGTGGCTGTCGATGCCGTCAAAGCCCTGTGTCCAGGTGGCCGGCAGGTAGCCTTCCGCCACCAGTTCATCGAGCGAATTCGGCACGCGCTTGTGGTCTTTCTTGAAGTCCTCAATCGCGGCCACGACGGGCTTGCCGCCCTGCTCGGCCATTTCCTTGCCCTGGAACTGCACGTAGAAGCCCAGCGCAAAGAACGCAATGATGCAGGCAATGCCCGCGCCGGACAGTACGACGCCGGCGAATGAAAGACCCTTGGCGCGCTTGGTGCCGACCAGCCCGATCAGCCCGAACAACAGGCCCAACGGCCAGGTAATGAACCCGAGGCAGCCCAGCGTAACCCAGCCAATGATTGCCAGGATCAGCGACGCCGCGGCCCAGCTTCCGCTGCCCGGCTGGCGGTACATCGCGGGGTTGAAGATCTGCCGCGTAAAGCCGGTGCGTCCCTGCGGCGGCGGCATGTAGCTGCCGGAGTTCGGCATCTGGCCGGACTGCGGGGGCGGCCCGTATCCTGGCGGCGTCTGGCCATAGCCGGGCGGCGTGTTCATTCCTGAATTCGGGGGCTGGTTCATGGGACTCTCCGAGTCGGGGCTTGGGGTGTGGGGCTCAGGGGATTGTGCAGCTCCCTATGCCCCGGGGCCAATGCCCTAAATCCTATTCATACTTATAGAAACCACGGCCTGTCTTTCGGCCGAGGTGGCCGGCGTCAACGTACTTCTTCAACAGCGGGCAAGGGCGGTACTTGCTGTCACCCAGGTCGCGGTGCAGCACCTGCATGATGGCAAGGCAGGTGTCCAGCCCGATCAGGTCCGCGAGGCTCAGCGGGCCCATCGGGTGGTTCATGCCCAGTTTCATGATCTGGTCGATGCTCTGGGCGTCGGCCACGCCTTCCATCAGCGCGTAGACGGCCTCATTGATCATCGGCAGCAATATGCGGTTACTCACGAAGCCCGGGAAGTCATTGCAGGCGATCGGGGTTTTGCCCAGCCTGGTCGCCATGTCCATTATGGTCTTGTAGGTCTCGTCGTCCGTGTCCAGCCCGCGAATGATCTCGACAAGCTGCATCAGCGGCACCGGGTTCATGAAGTGCATCCCGATGAACTTGTTGGGGCGCCTGGTGCCCGCCGCCAATGTCGTGATGCTGATGCTGCTGGTGTTGGTGGCCAGGATCGCGCCCTCTGGCGCGGCTTCGTCGATCTGGCTGAAGATCTTGCGCTTGAGTTCCAGGTTTTCGGTAGCGGCCTCGATCACCAGGTCGCGGTCCTTGAGCAGCCCGTAGTCGCTGGAAGTCCGCAGCATTGAAATCGCCACGGCCATCGCCGGCGCTTCCAGCTTGCCCTTTTCGACCAGTTTTGAGAGCGACTTCTGGATGGTCGCCATACCCTTCTTCAGGGCTTCCTCATTGACGTCCAGCATGACCACGTGAACGCCCTTGCTGGCGAACACCTGTGCGATGCCGTTACCCATCTGTCCCGCGCCGACAACGCCGACGCGTGCGATTTCCGCCATTGCTTGCTCCGTGCTACAGCCAATTGGGGCCGCAGAGTCTAGCACACGCTAGAACGTATGAAAGACGCGCGTTGCACGCGCTTACGAAGCTTCCAGCTGTTTGTAACGGGCTACTTCCAGCGCGCTGATTTGCGGTCCAGCATGCGTCCCAAGTTTTCGAACGCTTCGATGTTGGGGAGGAAGATATCGATGATCGCGGGGTCAAAGTGCGTACCTCGGCAGCGCAGAATCTCAGCGCCGGTTTCCTGTGAGGTACGTTCAGGGTTGTAGACGCGAGCGCTTCGCATGGCGTCGAAGGCATCGATCACCGCAACGATTCTCGCAGCCAGCGGAATTGCGTCACCCTGGAGTTTGTCAGGATAGCCCGAGCCGTCCCAACGCTCGTGATGGTTTCTGCACACGACGGCCGCCATGTCCAGCACCGGATCGTGGCCGGAATCCTCGGCGCGTGCCGACTGAATCACCTGCCAACCGATCATCGAGTGGCTCTTGACAGTTTCAAACTCCTCCGCGGTCAGGCGTCCGGGCTTGCGCAGTATCTCGTCGGGGATGGCAACCTTGCCAATGTCGTGCAGCGCAGCCGCCACTCGGATTGCGTCGATGAACTCCGCGTCAATGGACTGCTCGAAGGCAGGGGACCGGCTCAATTCATTGGCCAGTTCAGCCGAAAAGGCTGAAACACGTTCAACGTGGAGGCCTGTCTCCGTGTCGCGGTGCTCAGCCAGCTTGGCGAGTGCCAGCAAGCCGGCCCTGCGGGTGCGGCGCAGCACTTTGGTCTGTTCCCGGAGAGAAGCCTGTAGTCCACCTGCGGACTTGTCATCCCGCAGTGCGGCCTGCAATTTGTCACGCAGCAAGTCCAGATCCAGCGGCAGGTGCAGGAAGCCCGCTATGCCGCCGTTTAAGGCCGCGAGAAGCTGGTCAGCCGTTGGGTTCTCGCCATAGATCAACACGCGTGTGGAAGGAGAGAACGCCAGCAATTCGGCCGCAATTTCGAGCCCACGCCCTTCGCCATGGTTCAGATCGACCAGTGCAAGCGGAAATGCTTCGTCACGGCTCGACCAGGCCTTGCGGGAGGCATCGGCGCTGTGCGTGCATACAATGGGAGTCAAGTCTGCCACCGCCGACTTGACCGATTCACAGATTCGTTGGGGGCCTTCCGCGATCAGCATGGTGAAGCCCAATTCTTCGGGGAAGCGTTGTTGAACCCCAACATCAAGTCGGAACGCATTTTATGCCCACCGGAATTCCGCACAAGTGAGTCTGATTTGATCTTCCGTGCACTCCGGGTGGCACAGGAATGATGCAAATCTGGTGGTAGTCTGGCAGGCCAATCCGTAGATAATGTGGTGCTACATTCGCTGAAACCGTCAGCGCGCCTCCCGGGCGTGCTGATTTGTCTGGAACCAGGAGTCCACCAATGAGGACAGTGTTTCTTCTTGCCCTGATCGCGACGGTCAGCGGCCTGGCATTTGCCCAGCGGCCTGCGGCCCCGGCAAAGAACAACAAGCCGGTGCTCGACCCGAAGATGGGCAACCCCGGCGCGCGCTTCCCGTCGCTTTCACCGGACGGCAAGACGATCGTTTACGCACTTTACGGCGACCTGTGGTCGATGCCTGCCGAGGGCGGGCGCTCTACGCGCCTGACGCTGAACGACTCCTACGACAGCAAGCCGCTGATCACGCCGAACGGCAAGGAAATCGTCTTCGTTTCTGACCGCAGCGGCAGCTACGACCTGTGGGTCATGCCGATCGACGGAGGTATGCCGCGTCGCTTGACCTACCACAACGCGGGCGACGTCGCGACCGGCTTCACGGCCGACGGCAAGACCGTGCTGTTTACCTCCCGCCGCAACATGGGCTGGGACCGCGGCCAGACGGATGACGTCTACTCGATCCCGCTTTCCGGCGGCACGCCGACCCGCCTGACCTTCACGGGCGGCAACAGCGCGACGACGCCCGATGACGGCGGCACGTTGTACTTCGTCGCCGGCGCGTCCGACTCAAAGGTCCAGGAATACCAGGGCGCGGCGAACGACCGTCTCTATCGCCAGGAGCCGGGCAAGGCGCCCGTCGAGCTGCTGGGCTATGAGGGCAACTCGCGCGAGCCGATGATCAGCAAGGACGGCAGCCGCCTGTACTTCACCCGCGAGGTGAACGGCAGCTTTGAGCTGTTCGTCTGCGACAAGGATGCCGACACCTGCAAGCAACTCACCAGCCTGGGCGACGACGGGCTCAGCAACGTCTGCTTCTCCAGCGACGAGAAGTCGATCGTGTTCGTCTGGAGGTTCTACATGTGGACCATGTCGCTCGAGAGCGAAGGCGCCAAGCCCAAGCTGCTGAAGGTCGACATCCGCGAGGACTCGATGGGCGACAAGATTGTTGAGCGCAGCTTCACCGAGGGTATCGAGCGCGCGGCGCTCAGCGCCGACGGCAAGGCCATCGTGTTCGCCCTCGGCGGCGACATCTGGATCATGGACGCCAACGGCGGGACAGCCCGCGCCGTTACCAACGACGCTTTCATCAACGACAACCCGCGCCTCAGCCCGGACGGTCGTACCATCAGCTTCTACAGCAACCGCAGCGGCAACAGCGACATCTGGCTGATCAGCCCGAACGGCAGCGGGCTGCGCCAGTTCACGACCAACGCCGCCGACGACTTCTTCCAGAACTGGTCGCCGGACGGCCAGAGCCTCGTGTTCTGCAGCACCCGCAGCGGCAACAAGGATATCTGGGTCAAGAAGATCGACGGCTCACCGGCCGTGCAGCTCACCACCAACGCAACCGGCGACGACGACCCGGTGTTCTCGCCGGACGGTCGCCTGATTGCGTTCGACAGCGACCGCGGCGGCAATGCCGACATCTACGTGATGGACGTGGACGGCAGCAACCAGCGTCGCGTCTATGGCACCCCGGCCATTGAGGAAGTCCCCAGCTTCAGCCCGGATGGCCGTTTTATTGCGTTTGACCGCATCACGCGTGGCGCGGCGTTCTTCCGCCAGGACGTGGTGGTTACCGACTTCGCCGGCAGCGGCGAAATGCTGGTAGGCGAGGGCGCCTATGCCAGCTACACGCCGGACGGCAAGGAAATCCTGTTCGTCGACGCCAACCAGCAGTTGCAGTACGTGCCTGCGCCGACCGGCATCAACAGCGGCCGCACAGTGCCGTTCTCGGCCGTGCGCAAGGTCAGTGAAAAGGAAGAGATGCTGAAGGCCTTCGACGAGGCGCACTCGTCCTATGCCCAGTCTTTCTACGACCCGAACTTCCACGGCAAGGACTGGACCGCGCTGGGCGAAAAGTACCGCGCCTTGGTCGAGGCCTGCGGCTGCCGCGAAGAGTTCCTGTACTATCTCAACCGCATGGTCGGCGAAATCAACGCGAGCCACAGCGGCGCATCGGGGCAGACCGTGAAAGCCGCCCCGTACGACACCGGCTACGTCGGCATGGAGCTGGTGCCGGAAGCCATGCCGGGCAACCGCGCGCGTTTCCGTGTCGCGTCGATTGAAAAGGGCGGGCCGGCCGACAAGGTCTGGATCCGCGAAGGTGACTACGTGTTCCGCGTGGACCGCCAGCCGCTTTCGATCAACGAGAACCTGTGGGAGAAGTTCGAGGGCAAGACCGGCAAGGAAATCAGCCTGTTCGTCGCCGACAACCCGCGCGGCGAGAACTTCCGCGAAGTGATCATCACCCCGGAAAGCTGGATGCAGCGCCGCATGCGCCTCTACCAGCAGTTCGTGGCGGGCAACAAGCAGAAGGCGGCACAGGACAGCCGCGGCCGCGTCGCGTACGTTCACATCGCTTCGATGATGCCGCAGAACCTGAACCAGTTCGAAAACGAGCTGGCGAGCCCCCAGGTGCAGATGGCCCGCGGGCTGATCATTGACGTGCGCGACAACGGCGGCGGCAACATCCACCAGCAGCTGGTGGACATCCTGTCGCGCAAGCCGTACGCGTACATGCAGTTCCGCACGGGCCAGCGTGTAGGCCAGCCGCAGGTGTCGTGGAACCGCCCGATCGTCGTGCTGATCAATGAACGCAGCTACAGCGACGCCGAGGTGTTCCCGCACGCGATCAAGACGCTGGGGCTGGGCACCGTCATCGGCGTCCAGACGGCCGGCGCGGTGATCGGCACGCGCGATATTCGCCTCAGCGACGGCACCAACTGGCGTCTCCCGGGAAGCGGCTTCTTCAACATCGACGGCACGAACCAGGAGCACAACGGCTGCAAGCCGGACATTGCCGTGGAGATCACCCCGGCCGACAAGCTCGCCGGACGTGACCCGCAGATGGACAAGGCCATCGAGGTGCTGCTCGACCAGATCAAGAACGGCGGCAAGACCCCAACGGCCGAGAAGCCGAACCCGACGGAAACACCGAGCAAGCCCGCCAAGGAAGGCGAGTTCTGCGAACCCCCAGCCATCCTCCCGTTCGACCAGTAAGCAAAGCAGAAACCCAAAACGCCCCCGCACATGCGGGGGCGTTTTCCATGGCACAAACACAACAGCACAGGAAGTCAAAGCCCAGCCCGCAAGGGCTGGGGAGTGCAGGGCCAACAACCAGCGAACGCACGATCAGCCCCAGCCCTTGCGGGCTGGGCTTGGATCAAGGTGCGCAATAAAGACCACCCATGTACGCATTGGCTTGCATTTGCGGGCCTTGCCCCGCGTGGAAAACCTGTGGATAGATTTCGGAGGGAAATCTCGACACTGAACGTAGCCTATAATCCGAAAGGATACTTAGACCAACCGGACAGGGAGTCTTGCGTGGAAACGGAAAGTAAAGGTTTGCTCGGGCTGTTTGAGTCTGTCTTTGCCGGGCGGGTTGAGGAACTCTCCGAGGCAGAGCGGACGAATCTCGAGAGATTGAAGCGGGCGTTGCTGCATCTAGGGGAGCAGCATCCCCTTAGTCGAGAGCGGCTCAATCAACTGCTTCACCTGCTTCACCAGGCCGGAATGAGCAAAGGGTTCTTCGACTACTATTTTGTGAACCCTCCGCAGGAACACTTATACGACACGTCAGCCATTCGCCTGATACCAGACGGCGGAGAGCCAATTGACGTAGAGATTCCCCAGCGTGCAGGCTCTCAAGTGGTCACGGATATTGGTCAATTGCTCTATGGGGTAGGTCGGTTTGTGTACGACGCCCTATTGCTGTACGGCAACGTTCGCACGGCGTATCGGGAACTTCGCCGCTGCACCCGAAAACAGCTTGAAGAGAAATTTGCAGCGGAGGCGTTCGACGAGACTGCAATGGCTCGGCGGTTGGGAGCGCTCAAACTCGAGAAGATAGATGCCCAAGACAGGTATCTAGTCGGCGAAACTGCTCAGGGGCACTTTGGGCGAAAAACTGAAGATACGGGATCAAGAATTGAGGAAATCGTCCTTGCCGGCTATCGAAACTGGAAGAGCAAGCAGCCAATCTCGATCAAGCAGCTCGTTGAGAAGATACAGGCCGGAGAGATAGAGCTTCCGAAGGATATGAGCCCCGAGCGATACAGAGTCCAGCCGCGTTTGGACTATCTGAAGGCGGGCGAGACGCGACTAGAAACCGTGGTCTCGAACGAGGCCGAGTTGGAAGCCGCCTTAGCAAGTCTCAGGAATGGTTGGAAGAAGGCGTGGGAGCGCGCGAGGGTCAATACTGACCTGTTCCTTTCGATAGCTAATGAGCTTGATGTTTACATCGCAACAAGCATGCGTCAGCCTTCGGACTTTCAGCGGGTAGCAGAACTCTGCCGATTCCTTTTTGAAGACGAGTCTAGTCCGTTGCAGGATCTGCACGTTCGTTGGTTTGACCCGACTATGAGCATCGCGGATGATCCTCATGACAAGGGTTTGGTTGAGTGCCTGATGGTCAAGATGGCAAAGTTGCTCGTATATGACGGCGGAGTAGGAGATACGTTTGGCAAGGATGCTGAGGCAGCTATGGCTTTAAGCCAAGGGAAAGTCGTCTTGATCCTCTGCGAAGAAGGCCTCAAAGCGACGCATGACAGCTTTGACCCTTTCGGCAATCTTGTCTGCAGGGCGGGGGATGATCTTGGAAAAAAGAGACAAGGGATATTCCGTGACCTTCACCCGCTCTCCCGCCTTGTGAATATGAAATCGGGCGTAGTGGTGGGAGCAATTGTATGCAAAAACCGAGCTGAACTTCGCGACCTGATTCTGCGCGTCTTCACCAATGAGATGCAGTATGAACTTCTCGTTGAGTCAGTTCCTAAGAAGCACATACCTTACATGCGCCTACGGGAACGGGTTACTGGATGCGTTGTTCGACTTCAAACGAACTATCGGATGTTGGCAGAGACCTTTTGGAACTACTACCACGAGAAAGAGGGTACGTAGTTGGTTCGAATGGCCGCCTACTGACATCTGAATTGCCCTGAGTGGCGCGTGCCGAGACAGCTAACTTCAAGCTTCGTGGGTAGGTGGTATTCGCTGGAAGCGAATGCCACTTGCCCAAAGTTTGTCGCATGCCCTTGTAAGCTTCTGGGAACTCTTACAGGAGACTTACCATGACTGCTGATGACACCGTTGAATTCCTTACCGATGACGAGGCCAAGGCCGCTCTGCAGGAGGCAGCGGAGATCGTGCAGGATGTGCTGGGCATGGTGCACACCGCCATCAAGCGCGTCCGCGGCGAAACGGCCGACGAGGTCCACGCCGCGCGAGTGGAGGGGCAGGCCAAGCGCATCCGTATTCACGGCATTCGTGCAGACGACGGCAGTATCCTGGGCATGCATCCGCTGTACGCCCTGTGGCGGCTGGCGCTGAAGGCGGCGTCTCAGCTTGAGCGGCTGCTGTCGATCACCAGTCCGAAGCTGTTCGCCGGACGCCAGGTTGCGCTCAACGCGGCCAAAGAGCTGGCAAAGGCGAGCAAGCTGAAAGACAAAGTCGCGGCGGCCTAGAGATTTTCGTTCCGTGCCGGCCCCCAAGGAAATGGGGTCAGGCACACGCCTTCGCCAAGGCCTCGGCACGAGCCAGACCCCATTTCCCGCGCATGCGGGTTGTTCGCGATTGGACATCCATCCGATCCGCCCCGCCCGGGACTCGTCCGACGAAGCTTCAACCAAGTCGGAAGGGCGGGGCTTGGCGCGATTGTGCTTCAGTTCGATTCACCCCGTCCTGTCGGGCGGGGCGGAACGATGCTGCTTGGCATCATGTCGCAGCATTCTGTGACGGGGATCAACCGAAGCCCGTTTTTTCGGGCGCACGGGCATTCGCTTCAGCGCACTACACAACAGGGCCGGGCTGTGTAGGCTCCGGACGCTTAATGAGGAACACACCATGCCGGACTTTGACGTCTACAAGGCCTCGCTCGAGTACCACGCCATGGGGCGGCCGGGAAAGATCGAGGTCGTGCCCACCAAGCCGACGCTCACCCAGCGCGACCTCAGCCTTGCCTACTCGCCCGGTGTGGCCGAGCCGTGCCGCGAGATTGCGCGGCAGGAAAACGACGCGTACCGCTACACCAACAAGGGCAACCTCGTCGCGGTGATCAGCAACGGCACGGCGATCCTCGGCATCGGCAACCTGGGCGCACTCGCCAGCAAGCCGGTGATGGAGGGCAAAGGCGTCCTGTTCAAGAAGTTCGCCGACATCGACGTGTTCGACATCGAGGTGAAGACCGAGGACATCGACGAGTTCGTGGATACGGTCGAGCGGCTGGAGCCGACCTTCGGCGGCATCAACCTTGAGGACATCAAGGCCCCTGAGTGCTTTGAAATTGAACGCCGGCTCAAGGAGCGCATGAACATTCCGGTGTTCCACGACGACCAGCACGGCACGGCCATCATCTCCGGCGCCGCGCTGATCAACGCGCTGGAGCTGGTGGGGAAAAGGCCGCAGGACATCCGCATCGTCATCAACGGCGCGGGCGCCAGCGGCATTTCGTGCACCAACTTCGCGGTGCAGCTCGGGGTCAACCGCGACAACATCCTGATGTGCGACAGCAAAGGCGTGATTCACGACGAGCGCACGGACCTCAACGAAGTGAAGAAGCAGTTCGCGCGCAAGACCGACGCCCGCACGCTGGCGGACGCGCTCGACGGCGCCGACGTGTTCTACGGCTTGAGCGCAAAGGGCGCGTTGAAGCCCGAGGCGCTCAAGAAGATGGCGCCGAACCCGGTCGTGTTCGCGCTCGCCAACCCGGACCCGGAAATCGAGCCCGAGCTCGCGCATGCCACCCGCGACGACGTGCTGATGGCGACCGGCCGCAGCGACTACCCTAACCAGGTCAACAACGTGCTGGGTTTCCCGTTCATCTTCCGCGGCGCGCTGGATACCCGCGCGACGGCTATCAACGAGGAAATGAAGATGGCGGCGTCGCTGGCGCTGGCGCAGCTTGCCAAGGACGAGGTTCCCGACAGCGTCAGCCGCGCCTATGGCGGACAGAAGTTCCGCTTCGGGCGCGAATACCTGATCCCGAAGCCGTTCGATCACCGCGTGCTGTATTACGTCGCGCCGGCAGTGGCCGAGGCGGCGATGAAGACCGGCGTCGCGCGCATCGAGCTGGACATCGACGAGTACCGCGAACGCCTGCGCCGCCGCACCGAGCCTGGGCGCGCCGTCATGTCGGTCGCGATCTCGACCGCCAAAGAGCTGCGCAAGCGTCTCGCGCTGCCTGACGGCAGCGACGCGCGCGTGCAGGCCGTGGCGCGCGAAATCATCCGCGACGGCGTGGCGATCCCGGTGCTGGTCGGCAACCGCGCGAACATCGAAAAAGGCATGACGGGCTTCAGCCCGGATCAGTTCGAGATCGTCGATCCCAAGCAGCCGCCCGAAGACCCGATGCTCGCCGTGCGCTGGAAAGGTCGCGCGGGCCTGTTCGGCGCAGACACGACGATGGACAGCTATGCGCTGGCGGCCATGATGACCGACCTCGGCATGGTCGACGGGATGCTCTCCGCCGCTGACCGCGTCTACCGCGAGACGATCCCCAACGTGCTGAAGTACGTAAGCAAGCGCCGCAGCACCAAGCGCGTGGTCGGGATGCACATCATGGTGCTGAAGGGCCGCGTGGTGTTCTTTGCGGATACAACGCTGGTGGTGAATCCGACCGCGGAAGAGCTGGCCGACGCCGGCCGGTTGTGTGCCGAGGCCGCAAACGCGCTGGGCATCGTGCCGCGGGTGGGTTTTGTCAGCTTCAACAACCTGGGCGCCAGCAATCATCCGGATGCCGACAAGGTGCGCCTGGCAACCGAGCTGTTCAAGCAGGCCAACGCGGGCATTGAGGCGATCGGTGAAATCCAGGCCGACATTGCGCTCGCGCCGGAGGAGTACCGCAACGTCATCACCCAAGAGGAGTGGGCCGAGCCGGCGAACATCCTCGTGTTCCCGAACCTCGATGCAGCCAATGCCGCCTTCCGCCTGGTACGTGTCATGGCAGGCGCGGATGCGATCGGTCCGCTGCTGCTGGGCTTGCGCAAGCCGGCCAACGTGATGCCGCGCGGCAGCACCGTGCAGGATGCGGTCGCCATGGCGGCGGTAACGCTGGCCATGCCGACGCTGTCATCCGAGTCGGGGCTGCACCCGAAGGTGAAGGGTTAAACCAAACGGGCGCCGCGTAAGCGGCGCCCGTTAGTTGGGCCGAGAAAATACCTGCCCCCCCATAACAGCAAGTACTTCCTTTGGCCGGCCCGAAATTCTTTCCGGGGCGAAGATATAGATTCTTTTCCGAACCCTTGCATCAACTTTTTTTGGTTCGTTTCGTGACCGCCAGTCTCACCGACGCCAGGACCAATAACACGCCGAATATCACTTTCAGCGTGCTTGCCGGAACGGCGTAGGCGCTGAAGACGCCAAGCACGGCAAACACCAACGCGAACGGCGCCATGCGCATCACCAGCTTCAGATCCACGTTGCCGGCTCTCCAATGCAGAAAGGCGCCGATCAGGCTGGTCGGCAAGATCATGCCGAGGCTCGTGGCGCGTGTCGCCGTGAAGTGCATCTGGAAGTAACCATAGGCCAGCGCCAGCGCCGGCACGGCCACCACTCCGCCGCCCAGCCCGAACAGGGCCGCCACGATTCCTGCAAACAGCCCGACACTGATGAGGTAGCCGACATCCGTGGCCGACCCGAGGTCGACATCCGAGCCAAGAAACGGCTCGGTCTTCGGAAAGACACCCAGCAGGCGTGCGCCAACGATGATCAACACTACACAGAACGCGTAGCGGAACGCGCGCTCTGGAAGGCGCTTGTTGAGCCAGCGCCCGATGAACGTGCCCGAGAACGCGCCGGCCGCCAGCGTCAGCGCAACCGGCCAGTGAATGTCGCCCGGCGCCTCAATCTCCTGCGCGATGACGCCTACAAGAATCACCAGGAAGATCACCGCGAGGCTGGTGCCGGTGGTGCGTTTGATCGGCATTCGCGCGAACAGCGTCAGCAGCGGCACCATCACAACGCCGCCGCCGATGCCGAGCATCGTGCTGAGCAACGCGGCGATGCAGGCGATCACGATCGCCGCGAAGGTCTTGGGTTGTTCGCTGGTCTCGGTCACAAAAGCAGGCGCCGCGCAGGGCGGCGCATGCTAACCAAGTTTGAGGACTACAGGGAGACTATCTGAATTTGCGTCCGCCTTCGTCTTCCGCGGCGTCAGCATCCTCTTCGGCCGGCGGTTGCGGCTCGGAATCCTGGTTCATGGTGATGTCGGCCGCGTGGCCTTCGCCGCCCTGTGCGCCGTCGCTGCCGTAGCAGGTCAGCGTGAAGCCGCTGATCTTGCCGTCGTCCTGCTTTGTCAAGGAGTACACAAAGGCGTGATCCCAGGGGTCGTTGGGGATCTTCTTGTCGACCATCTGGTCCTTGATGTCGTCGAGGCTTGCGGGGTAGTCACCATGCTCGGCCTTGTAGGCTTTGAGCTTGTCGACCATGTCCAGCATCCACTCATTGGCGACTTCGACGAGAATCTCATCGTCATCCTGCTCCGGCTGGGCCTGCACAACGCCGCCCCAGTCCTCGCCGTAGTCGTTGACCGAAGGGTCCGCCCCCGGCTTGGGGAAGATGGCGTCCTTGTTGTCTTTGATGCCGCCCTCGATACCGTCCTTGCCCAGCCCGACGATGAAGAAATCCGTCTCGGAAAGCTTCACGTAGACGTAGTCATTGCCCCAACGGTCCTTAGGCAGCGAGCTGCGAATCGGCTGGGCCCCGCCGTCCTTGCCGTTGCCTGCCGCCACAACGCGGGTCAGGTCGATCAACTCGTCAGGCAGCTTGCCGGCCTGCTGCTTGTAGCGCAGCACGTCGTCGGCCAGGTTCTGTACGCGCCAGTCGGTGTCGTCGTAACGCCCGCCCCAGCCCCAGAAATCGTTGGAGACCTTGTTGTACTCGGCGCGCACGTCGCGCTCGGTGACCACGAAATCCGAGGCGCGCTCAAGCCCGCCTTCCTCGCCGTCAGCGCCCCAGCAGATCACCGCGAAGTTGTCGTGCGGCAGCAGGCGCAGGGCGAACTCGTGACCGAATGGATCGGCAAAGCAGGCATTGACCGCCTTGTCGACGGGCTCCTCGGACTCGCGCTTGCAGTCTTCAAGCTTCTCCGGCCAGCCGTCGTGAGTGCGCCGGTAGGTAATGACTTCCGACCCGACCTGGATCATGCGCTTGCGGGCGATCACCCGCGTCGCCTCGAAGCGCAGCTCGTCAAGCTTCTTCTCGTAAGCGGCCTTTTCCTCGGCCGACATCTCGCGCAGTTCACCCTTGGAGGTCCAGACGATGTCGCGCGCCGCCCCGTCGCCGCCGGCCTTGCCGTCAGCGCCCCATGAGGTCAGCTTGAACCCATGCTCGACGGACGTTTCGTAGGCGAACTCGCGGCCCCAGCCGTCCTTCGGCAGGCTTTCGCGCAGGCTGCCGTCCACGACTGCCTTCAACTCTTTCGGGTACCCCTCGGGTCCGCGTAGAGCCGAAAGGTCCTGCTGCAGCGAACCCATGGTCTCTCGCGTCTCGCGCATCTTGGCGCGGTCGGCCCGGGAGATCTTCTCTTCGGCGAGGATGGTGCAACTCAGCAGCGTTATCAGGGCGAGGATGGTGAATGCGCGCATGCCGGCCTCCGTTAGGCCCTTCATGTTAGGCCATCAGGGGCCGTGGAACAAGCCGCCCCCTTGACGCTGTGGGCGCTAATTATACGGTTTGCAGCCGTTCTGTCGGAAGGCGGAACAAGATTCCTCGGTAGCTCAATGGTAGAGCATTCGACTGTTAATCGACAGGTTGCTGGTTCGAGTCCAGCCCGAGGAGCCAACTAAGAAGCAGCCCGCAGAGCCAATCTGCGGGCTGCTGTCATTTGTCGCGGCTCAGGACGTTCACAAGGCAGCGCAGGCTGCCGAAATAGCGGTAGCAACTGGTGCAATCTACCGGGCGTACCTCGAAGCCGGCGTCCTGCCAGACCTTTGTGCCCGCGGCGTTGAGTTTGTCGGCGTGGTCAAATACGGGCATGTACACGACGTGCTTGCCGTCGCGCTCATCCAGGATGCAGTTGAGGTAGGTCAGGAAGCGGCGCCCGTCGTGCCCGGGTGCGACCGGCACCCGGATCACCTTGTAGCCGGCGGCGCGGCACTGTTCGGCCACGGCGTCGAACTTCGCGCAGGTCTCGTCACTCAGGTCAGCGCCCTCGGGTAGCGGAAGCGCGGCGATCTCTTCTTCTGTAAGCATGTCCCGTGCAGCACGTGGGTCGCCGACGATCACCGTCCCGTCCCCGATGGTCATCATGTACATTCCTGCATGGTGGTCCGGTGCGGTCTTCAGCAGCACCACGTTTCGCCCCAGAAGCTCTTTCAGGCGGTCCACCAGTTCGCGCTCGGACTTGACCGTGTTCTGCAGGTTGCGCTTGCGCACGTTCGGCGTGACGAAGGCCGTCTTGTCGTCGCAAACAAAGTCGCCGCCGTCGAAGTACAGCTCGCTGCGCACGGCGGTGGCGTCTACGTCTGAAGCCGCGAGGTCTTCGCCGATCAACTCGTCGCCCTTGCGCTCAGGCCAGGCATCCGCACCCATCTCGCCCTTGGGCGACAGCAGGGTGAACGCGGTGGCCTTGCCCGCGGGCTCGAGGCAGATCCAGCGGTCGCGCGACCATGAGGTCATCGCATGATCCACGAAGATCGGGTGGAGCGTGCAGTCAGTCTCGCCGACGGCCGCGCTCAACTCGTCAAATGCAGCGCGGTCACGGCACACAACGTGGACCGTGACCGCGGATGGCAACTGGCTCAGGAACTCGCGGTAGGGCTTCGTGACAATCTCGGCCGAGTCGCTGGTGTACTGGATCACCAGCTCGCGCATGGCGCCGTCACAGTCACTGAGCACCGGGCCGATCGTCGCTTCCGCCGCAGGCTTGTCCTTGCCGCCGAACAGCGGCATCAGGAGCAGCGCTGCAACCACACCGACGATCACCCCGAGCGGCCAGCGAAGGTGAGACAACATGCCGGTTGCGCTCATGGCTTTCCTCCAGCCGGCCGATTGTCAAACCCTGCCGACTAGTTCGTGTTCTTGCGCTCAACGACCTTGCGGATCCGGTCCAGGTTCGCGTCCTTGACGACTTCATCAGTGTCGCCGGACATGCTGAACGAGGTTACCTTCATCTCCTGGATCTCGGTGCCGGTTTCCAGCGTAAGGGTCTTGGATTCACCCGCCGCCAGGCTGACCGTTTCGGTCTTGGTCCACACGACGCGTGAGATGGCCGGCATGCGTCCGCCGGAGAACATGTCCCGCGCGGTCATCGATACCACGATGCTCTTCTCGATGGCTTCTTCGCCTTCGTTCTTGATCTCGACCGTGAGCACCGGCTTGTCGCCGATGTCGTAGCTTTCCTTGTCGGCCTTCAGGGTGATGACGCAGTGGTCTTCTTCAAGCTTCGGCATCGAGATGGTCGGCGTGACCTTCTTCAGTACTTCGGCCGTCTTTGGCGTGTCGCCGTCTTCGGCATCCGCGCCCTTGGGGCCGATGACGGCCAGTGTGGCGACCATCGCGATGGCGGCGATTCCCAGCATGCTCAGTACGTTCTTGCCCAGGTTATTCATTTCAGCGCTCCTTGGTTGCGGTGGCCACCGCGGCCACACATAGACAATACGCGCTGGAATCCGCCGGGGTCGGCTCCCCCTGTAACCGCTGTGTAAAACAGCGCCTCGGGCGGTCGTGCGAATGTCCAACTGTCTTATGAACGAAAGCCGTTTCACCCGGTTCCCGATTTCCGGCTAAAATCGACGCATGCCCGAGATTCGAACCGAGAGGCTGTTGCTGCGGCACTGGCGCGACGAGGACTACCAGCCATTTGCAGCCATGAACGCCGACCCGCGCGTGATGAAGTACTTCCCGGAGCCACTTATCCGCGAACACAGCGACACATTTGTCGATTTCATTCGCAAACAATTTGAGCTGCGGGGCTACGGGCTATGGGCCGTGCAAACGCCCGATGCACCGTTCATCGGATTCATCGGGCTGCACTGGGCTACATTCGAGGCCGATTTCACGCCGGCGCTGGAAATCGGGTTCCGACTCGCCGCGGACCATCACGGCAAGGGATACGCGACGGAAGGTGGGCTGGCCGTCTTGAAGTGGCTGTTTCAACATACGGAAGAGCCCGAAGTGAACTCCTGGACGGCCGTGCTGAATAAACCTTCGCAGCGCGTGATCACGAAGCTCGGGCTGAAGCGCGTTGACGCCGGCGACTTCGACCATCCGCGAGTGCCCGAGGGGCATCCGTTGCGGCCGCACGTGAGGTTCCACATGTCGCGCGCGGATTGGCGCGCGAAAAACAAGCCGCACGATGCATAGGCAGGCAATGCAGATTCCGTAGTATCCGGCCATTGCTTCAGGGAACAGCATGGCCGTTCGGACGCCAGTCAAACTCGGGACCATCCAGGAAACGCTGCTAGTGCCGCTGTGGGCAAGGGCGCGCGAGTTTGAAGAGCCCGCGCCGCTGCTGCAGGATCCGAAGTCGCGAGAGATTCTCGAACAACTCGAATACGATTTCTCTCCGCTGGACGGCGCCCGCGCGAGCCAGCTTGGCTGTTGCGTGCGAGGCGCGCAGGTGGATCGCTGGGTGCGCAGCTTTCTTGCCGATCACCCGGAAGGCACGGTGATTGAGCTTGGCGTCGGTCTGAACAGCCGCTTCGAGCGCACCGACAACGGGCGCTCGCGCTGGTTTGAGCTGGACTTGCCCGATGCCATGGACCTGCGCCGCGAGTTCTTCAAAGAGACGCCGCGCCGAACGCTCCTCAGCGGCTCGGCCCTCGACGACGACTGGATCGAGCAGGTGCGCGCCCATACGCAGGGACCGTGGTTCATCTGTACCGAGGGCGTGCTGGTGTACTTCCGGCCTGAGGAAGTGAGGGCGCTGTTCACACGCGTCGCCGACGCCCTGCCCGGCGCGCTTTTCGCCTATGACTCGATGTCGCCGCTCTGCGTGCGCCACCAGCGCCGGCATGACGCGATGCGCTACTTCGAGGCTGAATTCACCTGGTCGGTGGGGGATGCGCGCGAAGTGGAAAGCTGGGACCCGCGCTATCGCCTGCAGGACATCCGCAGTTTCTACCACATGCTGTTCGCGCACCCGAAGCGCCTGCCGGCGTTCTATCGCTATCTGGGGCCGCTGCTCGGCGCGGTGTACCCGGCCGTGAAGCGCACCTACCACGTCAACCTTCTGAAGCTGGGCTAAGCTAGTTCCATGCGAGCTGCACGCGCCCGTCCGCACCGATCAAGAGGTGCAGCGAACGCTTGCCCATATTGGGGCGGGCGGCGAGTTCACGCGCGATCGGCGTGACGACCAGTTCTTCCAGTGCTCGCTGCAGCGGGCGTGCGCCGTAGCGCCGGTCGTAGCCGGCCTTGGCAATGAGCGCAACCACATCGTCATCCCACGTCAGGCTCAGTTCCGCCTTCACGAAGCCTTCGCGCCGGGTCAGCTCGCGCAGCTCTTTGGCGGCGATCTGCCGGATGACGTCCTCTTTCAACGGCTCGAAGGCGACGACGCCATCGAGGCGGTTGTAGAACTCCGGGCGGAAGAAACGCATGACCTCCGCGTCGTACTCGGGACCGCGCTGGTCGCCGAAGCCCATACCTCCGTCGCGCCGGGCGCCGAGGTTGCTGGTCAGGATCAGCACGCTGCTCTGGAACGTGGTGACGCGCCCGAAGCGGTCCGTGAGCCGGCCCTCATCGAACACGCCAAGCAGCATGTCGAAGACGTCGGGCGAGGCCTTTTCAATCTCATCGAACAGCACCACGCAGAATGGTTGGCTGCGCATGCGCTTGACGAATTCGCTGGGCCCGCCGGATGCGTCGGACAGCAGGCGCTCGCTCGCGCCGTGGCCGGAATATTCACTCATGTCGAGGCGGACCAGCCGGTCTCTCGCGCTGCCGTGGCCGAACAGGTAATCCGACATGCTGCGTGCAAGCTCGGTCTTGCCGACGCCGGTAGGCCCGCTGAACAGCAGCACGCCGAGCGGGCGTCCCGGGTCGTTCAGCCCGGCCTTGAACGTGGTGATCACGCCGGTCGCCGCACGGCAGGCCGCATCCTGCCCGATGACGCGCGACGAAAGATGTGTCAGCACGTCCTGCTCGCTCAGCGGAACATCGTCGCGGATCAACAACTCGGGCAGGCCCGTTTCATCCACGAAGCGCGCGACCACGGCGGCAGGCTCTACAACATTTGAGCCCGAACTCGCCGCCCGCTGCACACACCCGCTGATGAACGCCGCGGCCTTGCCCGGGAAGGCGTCATAGGGGCGAAAACGACGGAACATCCGGTAGATCGACTCGACGACGTCGTTGCCGGTTTCCACGCGTTGATTGCGCGCACCCGCCTGCGCGATGCGGTCGAGCACGCGGATCGCGCGCGTCGCGTCGAACGCCTCAATCGGGAGAATCTGGAACGAGTCGGCCAGGCCCGGCAGCAGGCGGCGGCAGGCCTCCAGTTCCTCGGGCGTAGCTTCGGCCACGACCTGCAGCTCGCGATGGTTGAGGTACGGCACGAGGAACGCGCCGACGCTGTCGGTCGGGCCGTGCCCGCCCATGCTGACCAGCTCGAGCAGGTTTTCGATGCAGAGTACGCCCTGGAATGCGGCCAGTTCCGCGACCACGCTCTCCAGCCGTTCCTCCCACTGGCCGAGGTAGCGCATGCCGGCGATCAGCCGACTGCCGTTGGTCAGCCAGAACTTTCGCCGTTCTTCGTCGCCCTCGATCTGGCGCTCGATCTCGCGCACGGCGCTTGCAAGCACGGACGTCTTGCCCACACCCGGCGGCCCGACCAGCAGCACGTTGGCGCGGTCGCGCTTCACGCGCTGGGACAGGTTCTGGATGTCGGTTTCGCGCTCCCATGCCCGCGAGTACTGGCGGCGCATCGCGCGCTCGCCCAGCGCCTCGGCGACGGTTTCCAGCGACTCATAGCGCCGGACCTGCTGCACTTCCTTCTGCTGGGCGCCGGTGACGAGCACCTCATCGAGATCGTATTCGGCGATGTTGAGGTACTCCGCTACCTGCTGCGGCGACTTCCCCTGCATGGCCTCACGCACGTAATGGGCCGCCAGCTCTTTGAGCTTCTCGACATCGTGAAATGAGAACCACAGCTGGAGCGTCGGGATTGAGCATGCATGCAACTCCGTCGCCAGCTGCCCGTGCACGCACGGCACGGTCAGGTGCATCGGCGGCGCAGGGTGGCGCTGGCGCCCGACCACATATTCCGGGCGCACCTCAACCTGCACGCGGGTCAGTTTGGGCTCCTGCGTGTCGACGTCGGGGAACTCCCACGGGCGATTGCGTTGCACCCACGTCAGGTGGTGCCGCAACTGGCTCAGGCATTCCTGCGCGGAAGTGCCGACCGCGGCGGTGTCGGGCTGCTCGACCACGGCGGCCGTGTAGAGTCCCGAGTGGTCTCGCCAGACAAGGATCGGCACGCGCATCACGCTCATGGCTGCACCTCCGGCAACTCGAACGAAGAGAGCAGCCATGTGAACATCAGGCTGAGCGAGGGGCGTTCGCGCGACACCTGGCCGGATCGCACATCCAGTACCGACTCATTCACGTAATGCACCTGCAGCACCTTGCCGTGCGGCATGGGGTCATCATCGGCCGAGGCCTCCCCGCGCGCTACCGCCTCGGCCCATTCGCGCCGGCGCTGGTCGAGGCTCTCCGCGATGGTTTCCGGGTCGGCCTCCGGCGGAACCGGTTGCACGATCAGCTGCATCGGCAGGACTCCGCTCTCCCGGCAGGAGAGGTGCAGCCCGGCGAGCGCGTTGCACAAGTCGATCGCGAGATACCCCGAGACGAGTGCGGCCGCGACGCCCGGGTGCGTCTGCGGATACTGCTCCGCGCCGAGGTCGAAGCGGTGGCGCATCATGGCGCAGATGGAGCCGACGATGGCGCCCGGCATCGTCGCGGCGCGTCCGTTAACCGTGCGCAGGATCAGCAGTGCGCGTTCGTTGGAGTGTGGCTCGCGCTCGATCATCAGGTTCAGAAACGCGGCGGAGGCGAGCAGGCGGCCCAAACGGCCTTCGAGTTCGGTCTCGCCGGCGTCGTCGGCATGCTGCGTCAGGAAAGACTGCAGCTCGTTGGGTGTGCGCATCCTCAGCCACGCGTCGGGCTCAACGGGCAGGGTCTCGCCGAGTTTGGACCGGCGCGGACGATCTTCGCTGAGCGAGCTCGCGCTCGACTCGGCCGGCGCCGGGCGGTTGGCTTCGCGTTCCTGCCAGTCCAGGAAACGCTCGACGGCGTCGTCGAGATACTTGACCTGCTCGCGCAGCGCGAAGTAGCGGCGCAATTCAGGCGTCACGGCATCGCCGGGAATGGCTCCGTCCGGCTGCAACCGCGCCAGTACTTCTTCGGCGCGATTCAGAACCGTGTCGATGCGTGAGATCGCGGCGTCAGCACTGCCGGCCCGCGAGCGCCATGCAGCGCGGGGCGCTGGCTCTGCGGCTTCCAGCGGAATCAGGCCGACGGTGACGTCGTCGCCGCGCGCCATCAGGTGAACGATGGTCGGAACTTCCGGGTTCAGCTCAGATAGCTTCGCCGACAGCGGGCGCGTGAGTTGACGTTCGATTTCGCGCTTAATGGCGCGCGCGCCGAGCGTCGGGTGATAGCCGCGATCAACCACGCGTTCCATTGCCAGTGCGTCCACCTGCAGCACGCAGCGTCGGCGCGCCAGCCCCTCGCGGGCAAACACGTCCTGCAGCAGGTGCTGCGCGATCTGCTCGACCTGTTCCCGGTCTAAGCGCTGGAAGGGGACAATCCGGTCGATGCGGTTGAAGAATTCCGGGCGGAAGAAACGCCGAGCGGCCTGCGTGTAGGCGGCGTCACCTCGATCCTCGTGACCGCCCATGCCCAGCCCGCTCTGCGCTTCGCGAACGCCGAGGTTGCTGGTCATGATGATGACGCAGTTCGTGAAATCGGCCGTGCGCCCGAGCCCGTCCGTGAGTCGGCCTTCGCCCAGAACCTGCAGCAGAACATCGAACGCCGCCGGGTGCGCCTTCTCGATTTCGTCCAGCAGGATGGTCGCAAACGGCTGGCGACGGACGGCACTGGTGAGCAGCCCTTCAGGCTCACTCAGCGTTCCGACGAGCCGGGCCACCGCTGCGCCTTCCACGAACTCGTTCATGTCGAACCGCAGCAGGCGCGAAGGGTCGCCGTACAGGTACGCCGCGAGTGCCTTGGCACACTCGGTCTTGCCGACGCCGGTCGGGCCCAGAAACAGCAATGAGCCGAGCGGCCGTTCGGGATCGTTCAGGCGCGCCTTGGCGATGGTGACCACGTCGGTCAGCGCCTCGACGCCTGCGTCCTGCCCGACGATCCGCTGCCGCATGCCCCGGCGTACCCAGTCACGTTCAAGCCTTGAATCGGCGTCGAGGAACATGACCCGCATCCCGCTGCGCGCTTCGAACTCATTCAGCGCGTCGTAGCGCCCCAGCGATCCCCCGCGGTGCTTGACGGCAAGCTGCTGCATGAAGCCCGCGACCTTGCCGGGCATCGCCACGTCGCGCTGGTAGCGCTGCATCAGGTCCAGCACGGTCGGCAGCACGTCCGGCGTGAAGCGGCACTGGTGGCGTGCTTCCAGCTCGCGCTGCACGTGCAGCAGGATGCGCAGGTTCTCGTCTTCGCCCGGCTCGGGGATGCGCATGACGTGGAACAGGTCGGCGAAGCCGCGGTCCAGCTCCTGCAGGATTCGCAGCTGCTCGGGCGTCATTTCCACCAGCAGGCGCACCTCGTGTTTTTCGATGTGCGGCTTCAGCACCTGCGCCGCGCTTACGTTGCTGGAGGCCGAGATGCCTGCACGGAACAGCCCGATCAGGTCTTCAAACACAAGCACGTGGCCGCGCTTGCGGCATTCACTGAGAATCGCGTGCACGCGGTTCTCCCACTGGCCGACGTAGCTCATGCCCGAGATCAGCCGCTGCGGCGAAATCAGCCAGAGCTGGTTGCGACCGCCGCCCGCATCTTTCTCCTGCATGCGGCGGCGTACAACCTCATGGATGATCGCCGTTTTGCCGACGCCTTCTCGCCCTAACAGCATCAGGGGGCGCCGGTCCTTGTGGACCAGCAGGCGCTCGACTTCGGCCACCAGCTCGTCGCGCCGGACCGCGCGCTGCAGACCGTCCGGATAGAGGGCATTGATCAGCCGCCCGACGCGCTGCAGCTCATCGGCGCCGCGCATCTGCCCGAAGCTGCCGATCTCGGCGCGGTCGCGCTTGATCGGGGGCACGTGCAGCGCCTCGATGCTGACGTTGATGTCGATATGCGACAGCCAGCCGCTGCCGCGCATGGCGTCCGCGACGGGGTCAACGTCGCCTTCGTCGCGCTCGAGCTTCCGGTAGTGAGCGGTGAGAACTTGCTCGGCGCGGGCCTCGAGCGATTCACCGCGGGCAAGCTCGAGCATCAGCCCGGGCAGCCTCGGCGTGAACGCCAGTTTGGTCTCGCCCTGCTCATAAACCGCGAACAGAAAGCGCGCCTCAACGCTGCGGCGCTTCAGCTGGATCCGCAGCGTGATGTGTTCCTCGCGCAACTCGGGGCACTGCACGTGCCACGCCAGCGAGTTGTGCTGCGCTTCGGCGGCGAGGCTCTGGATCAGCTTTCGCAAGTTGTTCCGCACGGAGTCGGTCGCGCGCTGCAGCTCGGGGCGCACGGCCTCAATGCCCGCCGACTGCAGGAACAACGGGCGGACGTAGTACAGGTCCTGCCCGTCCTTGCGGAACTTCTCCTGATAAAGCGGTAGGGTCAGCTTCACAGGCCCACCTGCTTTTCCAGCTCGCGCTCGAACGTCGCACGAATGCAGCGCGCGAGCACGCCGTCGATGCGGCTGCCGGTCCAGGCGACGATTTCGCCGAGCGTCTCATCCTTGGCCTGGTGCTGCTGCATGTCGTACCGCCGGCGCAGCGGCTCGGGGTTCGCCATGCCCTTCGGAATCGGCAGCTTTGCGCGCCAGACCCGCAGCGCATGGCAGGTCACTTCCACGTTGATGGGCTCGGCCTCGCTGTCGAAGCGGAAGCGGTGCGCGCCGCCCTCGAGGCGCATCAGCAACGCAGCGTCCTCGCCGGACATGCCCAGCACGATCGCGCCGGTCTCCTCAAGTGGATGCTCAAGGAAGCTTGCGCCGTCGACGGCCGGGTAGAGCACCGGCTGGTCCGGTTGCGGCTGGTTGGCTTCGAGCGTCACGGCGTGGCGCATGGCCTCGACGGCGCTGGAGTCAAACTCCGCGCGGCGTTGCAGGTCGCGCCGGTGCGCCTCGCTGAACTCGCGGGAGGCCCAGAAGACCTCCACTTCAATGCCGTTCGCCTTGGCCCACTCGTGATACGCGCGCGCCAGCTCAAACATCATCTCGTTGTGGTGCGAATAGACCCACAACGTGGCGAGGTCGGCGCCTGCGCCGTCGAGCCGCATCAGCTCACGAAGCGCGCTGGCCCATTCGCGCGACCGGGCTTCGGTTTCGGCCGTCGCGCTGACCTGCTGTTCGCGCGCGCGACCCATCGCGCAGATGGCCAGGCGGTCTTCCGTATCAGCCGTCGCCTCCGCGCAGGCCTCGAACGCGCCGAGCACTTTTCGCACCTGTGCCAGCCGGTGCTCCGCCTCGAAGTAGCGGGCGGGGTAAGGCTTGTCCGGCTTCTTGCGTTTGCGGCGACGTTCGCTTTCCAGGGTGCGGTTCAGGCGGTAGATCTCGTTGCGCAGGCGCAGCGCAGCGGCTGACGACAGCGCGGTCTGGAGTTTCCGGCGCAGCGCAGTGGTGGCGCTCATCAATGAGCCCAGCCACGGCTCTGCGAAAGAGCGGCCCTTGGGGCGCGCCGTTTCGTCCGTAAGCGGCGAGACTTCGAGCATGAGCGAGTCTTCCGCGACATCGGCAACCGCGTTCAGTGCGTACGCCTGCGGTTGCGTGTTCAGTGCGTCCGCGAGCGGCACCAGCAGGCTGGTTTCAATCTCTCGCTTCAGCGGACGCGCACCCAGCGCGGGCTGATACGCCTTGCGCGCAATGTGGGCGATGGCCGCCGGCGTGACCGTGAGTTGCGTGCCTGTGTCCAGCACGCCCGGCCGGCGTTTCAGCTGACCGATCTCGCGTTCGACGATCCGGTTCACTCCGGCTTCATCCAGCGGCATGAACGGCACGACCCGGTCGATGCGGTTGAGCAACTCCGGGCGCACGAAGTCCTGCAGGGCCTTGGTGAAGTGCTGTGCGGCGTTGGCGTGCGCCGCGCCGAACCCGATACCGCCCTGCATGAACCCCTCGGCGCCGAGGTTGCTGGTCATGATCACGACCGCGTTGCTGAAATCGGCGAGCCGCCCGGCCGCGTCGGTCAGGCGCGCCTCGCCCAGCACCTGCAGCAGCAGATCGAAGAACAGCGGGTGCGCCTTTTCGAACTCGTCAAACAGCAGCACGGCAAATGGCTGCTCGCGCATGCGCGCAGTCAACAGGCCCTCTTCGCCGAACGCGCCGCCGATCAGGCGCTGCACCGCGGCGGGGTCTGCGTACTCGCTCATGTCGAAGCGCGTGATGCGGCGGCGGTCGTTGAACAGAAACTCCGCGAGAGCCTTGCTGGTTTCGGTCTTGCCGACGCCGGTCGGGCCGACGAACAGGAAACTCGCAAGCGGTTTGCGCGGGCGTGACAGTCCCGCCTTGACCGTGGCCAGCATGTCGGTCACCAGCTCAATCGCGTCATCCTGGCCGATGATCCGCTCGGCGAAGTAGGCCTTCACCTTCTGCGGGTCCATCGGGATTGCGCCATCGAGCATCATGCGCGGCAGCCCGGTCTCGCTTGAGAATGCGGCGTAGACGTCGCTGTCGCTTGCCGGCTCGGTGCGGTCGGCCAGCAAATTGCGAAGGAACCGCAGCGGCCTGCCCGGGTAGGCCGAGTAGGTTGCGTAGCGGCGGTGCAGGCGATCCACGGTCTCCAGCGTATGCAGCTCGATCAACTGACAGCCGCGCACTTGCGAGATGTCGTGCGCGACGGACATGAGGATGGCGGTCGCCGTGTCGGGTGTCGGCTCGTTGATCTCCAGCTTGCGGAAGACGCCCAGCAGGTGTGGGTCCTGCCGCTCGATTACCGGCAACTGCTCGGGCGTGCATTCGACCACGCACAGCAACTCGCCGCGCGCGATGAAGGGCCGGAGGAATCCAGCGATGCCTTGCTGGATCATCGCGCCCTTGCCGACCTCCATCAACTCGACCAGGTTGCCGAGGTGCAGGATGGCGCGCGTGCGCGAGGCTTCCTTGCGCAGGTTGTCGCAGCGTTCCTGCCACATACCGAAGCCGGACATTCCCGCCACCAGTCGCGAGCCGCTGGTCGCCCAGAACGGCGTGCGGGCCAACTGGTGCTCTTCGCGCCGGCGCACCAGCTCATGGAACACGGCCGTCTTGCCGACCCCGCTCGGGCCGACCAGCAGGACGCTTTCTGGCCCGGGCTCCGACAGTGCTTCCGCGAGCCGCCGGGCGTGCTCGCCGGATTCGTAGGCCGGTTGCAGAGCCTCCGCCAGCAGATTGATTGCGACGTTTTCCAGCACCGTCGGCTCTTTGGGTGTGAGCGATTCGCGGAGGGCGACATCCTTTGGCGTCGGCATATCCGGTGTGATTGCGGCGGACTCGATGCTGACCTCGTGCGAGCGCTGCAGCGCCGCCAGGTTCCAGAGCGTCGCGGCCGCGCGGGTGCGGCGCAGTTGCAGCAAGAGCTCTTCGGTCACCCGCTGATTCAGGGACTCTTCGTCGTCGGCGACGACCTCAATGCGCAGGGCGGGTATGTAGGCCAGCCACACGTCGCCCGGGACTTCGAACACGGCGGCGTTGAACACGAGCGGCAGCGGGCGCGTCCAGAGCGGCAGCTCGCGCGGCACCGGCAACTCGAGACTGAACTGGCGGATCACCGGCGTGTTTGGCACGGAGCGTCGATACAGCTCTCGCAGTGTCGTGCGTTCGGCAATGTTGCGTGCGTTGGCCGACACCGCCCGTTTCGCGCGCGTCGGGGACTCTGCAAGGCGCGTAATCTCGCCATAGCCGAGAGCCTCCGCGAGGACCGTGTCGTTCTCGAAGGCCTGGATCAGGGTGTGCAGCTGGAGTCGGCGTTCGGTCACGATCGGCTGGCCGGGGCTGTGCGGCGTTTCAAGAACGGTTCAAGGTTGCACGGGGCGCGCATCATAGCAGCCGGATGGTTGCCGCAAGCACCGACCTGTGGATGATGGCCGCATGCGCTACGAAGGCAGCATCTACCGCCCGCCCAGCGAGGCAAACAGCTACATCCTGCAGGCGACCGTCGGCTGCAGCTGGAACCACTGCACCTACTGCGACATGTACCGCGAGAAGCAGTTCCGCGTGCGCGACGCGGCCCAGACGCTGGAAGATATTGCCATCGCAGGCTCGGCTTATGGCGGGCGCGTGGACAAGGTGTTCGTGGCGGATGGCGATGCGCTCGTGATGACACTCGACGAATGGGAGCCGATCCTGCGCAGCCTGCGCGAGACGTTCCCGCGCCTGCGTCGCGTCAGCGCCTACGCGACGGCGCGCAACCTGAACGAGAAGACCGACTCCGAGCTGAAGCAGTTGCGCGACTGGGGACTTTCTCTCCTCTATATAGGCCCCGAGTCCGGCGACGACGAAACCATGAAGCGTATCGCCAAGGGTGCGAACTTCGAGCAGCATGTCAGCGCGGCCGGCAAGGCCCACGCAGCGGGCATGAAACTGTCGGCAATTTTCCTGCTCGGCGCCGGCGGAATCGAGCGCAGCGCCGAGCATGCGGAAGCCTCCGCCCGGCTGGCGACGGAGATGAACCCGCGCTTCGTGTCGTGCCTGACGCTGACCGTGGTGCCAGGCACGCCACTGGCAAGGCGGGAGGACACCGGGCGTTTCAGGCTGCCGGACATTCACGGGCTGCTGCGCGAGCTGCGCACGTTTGTTGACCTGACCCGCCCGGATGACGCCATCTTTCGCACCAACCACGCCAGCAACTACCTGCCGCTGGCCGGCCGCCTGCCTCGCGATCGCCAGCAGATCGTCGGCGTCCTGGATGCGGCCTTGAGCGGCGAGATCCCGCTGCGCGAAGAGTGGATGCGCGGGCTATAGCTTGCCGCCGCAAGCGCGGCAGAACTTTGCATCCGCGTCGTGCCCCTCGGCGCCGCAGTCGGGGCAGGCCTGTGTGCTGACCGGCTTGGCGGGGCTGGACTTGGCCATCTCGGCGCTGAGCACGCCGGTGGGCACCACGATCAGCGCGTAGCCCATGATCATCATCATCGAAGCCACCGCCTTGCCCAGCGCGGTCTGCGGTGCAATGTCGCCATACCCGACCGTCGTGATCGTTACGACGGCCCAGTAGACGCTGGTTGGAATGGAGGTGAAGCCGGACTCCGGCCCCTCGATCACGTACATGGCCGAGCCGACGATCACGATCAGCACCAGTACCGTCATGAGGAACACCGCGATCTTCGGCCAGCTCGCCACCATGGCGCGTCGCAGGCTGGAGGCCTCGGTCAGGAAGTGGGCCAGCTTGAACACCCGGAACGCGCGCAGCAGGCGCACGGCCCGCACCACGGCGAACGACTGGCTGCCGGGAATGAGCAGTGACACGAACGCGGGCAGGATCGCCAGCAGGTCGATGATGCCGTAGAAGCTGCGCGCGTAGCGCAGCGGGCGGCGCACACAGTTCATTCGCAGCGCGTACTCGATCGCGAACAGCCCGGTAAAAGTCCATTCCGCGATGTGCAGCGCCAGCACCCAGTTCGCGTCGGCCGCGATCTCCGGGACGCTTTCCAGCATGACGGCGACGATGCTGCCCGCGATCAGGATCAGCAGCACGACGTCAAAGGCTTTGCCCGCGGGCGTGTCGGCCTCGAAGATCACCTCGTGCATGCGCTCGCGCCAGGGGGCCAGCCTGGGTGCCTCGACTGTTTCGGTCATGTGCGCAATTTAGCGGCAACTGCGGGCGTTTGCACCGTCGCCACTGCTGGTAAGCTGCACGGGAGACCGGAGTCCCGCTTGGCCGACCGCAAGACCGAGATCGAACGCGCCCGCAGCGTGCAGGCGGCGATGCTTCCCCCCGCGCCCACCGTGCCGGGGCTGGAGATCGCGACCAGCTACCGCGCATGTGAGCACGTGGGCGGCGACTTCTATGACTTTGTCACCGTCGACCCGTGGCACCTGGGCTTCGTGATGGCCGACGTCTCGGGCCACGGCACGGCCGCGGCGCTGGTGATGGCCGCCGCCAAGAAAACGCTGCAGCTGTGCGGCCCCGGCAGCCTGTCGCCGCGCGAGGCGTTGCTGGCAGCCAACGAGCACCTTGCGCGCGAGATACCGCGCGGGATGTTCGTAAGCGTCTTCTATGGCGTGCTGGACATCCGAAACCATGCTTTCACGTTCTCGCGCGCGGGCCACAACCCGCTGCTCGTGCTTCGCAAGGACGCCAGGCAGCCGGAAGTGCACGCGCCGGCCGGGACTGTGCTGGGCGTGATGCCGTCGGCCGCGCTCAGCGAGCGGCTTGAGGAAGAAACGCTGCACTTTCACCAGGGCGACGCCGTCGTCGTCTACACGGACGGGCTGACCGAGGCGATCAACAAGCGCCACGAGATGTGGACCGATGCGCGCATGCACGCGGCGATTGCAGGTGCGGCCGGGCGCTCGGCCGGTGAAATCGTTGCCCACGTCGTTGAGACGATCGACCGGTTCCGGGAAGGCGCGGTACAGAACGATGACCAGGCGCTGGTTGTGTTCCGCCCGGTGGCGCGAGAGGGCGATCCGTCGCCGCTGCAGTCGGCGGGCGGAGTGCCTGAGACCAACCTGCCCCCGCACGCGACCAACCTGATCGGGCGCGAACACGAGGTGTCCGAGTTGCTCGGGCTGCTGACCGACAGCGACAACGGGCTGGTTACCGTGACCGGCACGGCCGGCATCGGCAAGACGCGCGTGGCGCTCGGCGCCGCCAGCCTGGCCCTCGCCGCCTTCCCGGCCGGTGTATGGCACTGCGATCTGAGCGAGGCCGAAGATGCGGAAGGCGTCTCCAAACAGGTGGGGGAGGCGCTTGGGGTGGACCTGTCCAGCGGCGAGGCCGGCCAGCGGATTGGACTCGCGCTGCAGGGCCGAACGCGCACGCGCGGCGGGCGACTGTTGCTGATCCTGGACAATGCCGATCAGTGTCGCACGGCTTGCGCGGAGCTGGTGGGACACTGGCGCGCGCTGTCGCCCGACGTGGTGGTGCTCGCGACCAGCCGCTCGGCGCTCGGTATTGGCGGCGAGCGCGGGTTTGCCGTGCGCCCGCTTGGCGTGCCGGCACGCAAGAAGACCTCGCGCATTGAGCGCGTGGATGAAGCAGAGCTGCGGACCCTGGCACGGATGCCGAGCGTCGAGCTGTTTGTCGCGCGCGCGCGCGACCGCGACCCGAAGTTTGAGCTGACCGTCGAGAACGCCGATGCCGTAGGCCAGCTCTGCGTGCGCCTGGACGGCATCCCGCTGGCGATCGAACTGGCGGCGGCGCGCGCGAAAGTCCTGTCGCCGCAGAAAATGGTCGAGCGGCTGAACCAGCGCTTCGCCCTGTTGCGCGACCAGCGTGGGGCGACGTCGCGCCAGTCAACGCTGCGTGGCGCGCTTGAGTGGAGCTGGGAGCTGCTCGACGCAACAGAACAGGCGACGCTGGCGCAGCTTGCTGTGTGCCGCGGCGGCTTCTTCCTGGAGCTTGCCGAAGAGGTGGTGGACCTCAGCGCCTACCCGGATGCGCCCCTGGTGATGGACGTCGTCGAGAGCCTGCACGACAAGAGTCTGCTCGACTCCGCCGAGCTGGCCAAGCTCGGCGGCGAGCGCCGGTTCACGATGTTTGAAAGCATTCGCGCCTTCGCCCACGAGCAGCTGGGCAAGCTCGGACACGCCGAAGTCGTCGAGCAGCGCTGGCGCGCGGCGCTGACCGGCTACGCCAGGGAATGGTACGCCAGGTCCAGCACGGACGAATCGCGCCTGCGCCTGCAGCTCGAGCTGGAAGCGCTGACCGACATTTCGCGAGGCAAGGACGAGATCGCCTGTTGGGCCGCACTGATTGCGGGCCCGATGCTGCAGCGGCTGGGCTCGCCGAATGCCGCGCGCGAGATCCTGAAACAGACGGCCGACCATTGCGGCGATGAGGACCTCAAGTCTCGATTGAACATCGCGCACTCGCTGGCTCTGGTGCACACGGACCCGGCCGGCGCCGAGGCAATCCTTTCCACGGTGCCGAAGGACTCGTCGCTGTACGTCGAAGCGATCCTTGCGCTCGGCCAGACGTACCAGAACCGCGGCAACAGCAAGATGATGGCCGAGTTGCTGCACGGGCTGGAGGGGCGGGACGACCTTTCCCCGCTGCAGCGCGGGCGCGTCTCGGCGGGGCTGGGCAACGCCTCAATCATGACGGGCGACGTCAATCGCGGGCTGGAGTATTACCTGAAAACGCTTGAGACGGCGCACAAGCTGGGCGATGCCGTGCTGGAGGGCCAGGTCACCGGCAACATCGGCGTCGTCTACAACATGAAGGGCGACCAGGTGAAGGCGCTGGAGTACTTCAACCGTGCGCTGACGCTGATGCAGGCGCAGGAGCACCAGATCGCCGAGTCGTACTGGCTGGTGAACATCGCCGGCATCCACGAGCATGCCGGCGAACTCGACGAAGCCGAGACGAAGCTGACGCTCGCATTGCGCCTGGGACGCGAAAACGGGCTGCGCGAGGTTACGGCCGCCGCACTCGGTGCGCTGGCCAGCGTGCAAGGTCTGCGCGGCAACTACGACGAAGCGCTTGAGCTGGGGCGGCAGGCGCTGGAAGTGGACGAAGATGTCGGCAACCTGCGCGGCAAGGCGACCCACCTGACGCAGTACAATCAGGTGTTGCAGAAGATGGGGCGGCTCGAAGAATACGAGGCCGGTTTACTGCAGATCATCGAGATCTGCGAACAGATCGGTGACCGCGTCATGGGTGCAGAGAGAAGCATCGAGCTTGGCGTATTGCGGGCGGAGCGTGCATTCCGCAGCGGCGACCACGAGCAGTTGAAGGCGGCGGCCGACAGGCTAAGCGGCTCGATCGCCGAGTTGGATCAGCTCGGTGCAGGGCGAGCGATCGTGGGGCGGCTGGTGCTGGCAAAGGCACTGCGGGAACTGGGCGATAAGCCGGAAGCAGCTGAAGTGCTCGCGAAGCTGGTCACGTTCGAGCCGCAGAATGACGAAGAACGAGACGCGCTGGAAAGCGCGAAGACCCTGCAGGAGTAAGCGATGGCGACAGGACTGCTCATCAAACTCAGCTACAAGGCCTCGCACTACGTGTCGCGGCTGGATCACCCGGTGCACAGCAACCCGCACTATCACACGTGGGAAGTTGTGCTGCGCGTGACCGGGCAAGTCGACGCCCACGAGGTGCAGGAGTGGATGCACCACAGCGCCCCGCACTTCGGCGACCATGGCGATCGCGGCGTCGAAGACATCGCGGACTGGTGGCTGGAGAAGGCGGTCGAACGCTGGCACACCGAAGATTCGCCGCTCAAGGTCAAAGGTGTTCAGGTGATGCGCGAAGACGGCATCGGCGCTGTCTCGGAGGTCTGATCTTCCGGCGCGGGAAGCTCGACCCGGGGCTGCCAGGGCCAGCGGAAGGCCTCGACCGGGTCGTAGCCTTTGGTTCCGAACGGGTTGCAGCGCAGCACGCGCCACGTAGCCATCACGCTTCCCTGCAACACCCCGCGCTGCTTGATTGCCATGAACGCGTATTCGCTGCAGGTCGGGTGGTGGCGGCAGGCCGGCGGCAACAGCGGGCTGAGCACTTTCTTGTACAGCCAGATCGGCGCCAGCAGCGGCAGCTTGCGAGCCTCCCACGCGCGCTGCAGTGGCGTGTGGTGCGTGGTCGACTTGAACGTCAGCTCGCTCATGACAGCCACTCGGCGGCCTGCGGTGCGAAGTAGGTCAGGATCATGTCGGCGCCCGCCCGGGCGACGCCGGTCAGGCTTTCCAGCACGGCCGCGCGTTCATCCATCCAGCCGCTCTTGGCGGCGGCCTTGATCATCAGGTACTCGCCACTGACCTGGTAGGCCGCGATCGGCAATGAGCTGAAGTCGCGCAGCAGAGAGATCACATCGAGGTACGGCCCGGCCGGCTTGACCATCAGCATGTCGGCGCCTTCGGCTTCATCGAGTTCGGCCTCGCGCAATGCCTCGCGCGCGTTGGCCGGGTCCATCTGGTAGGTCTTCTTGTCGCCGGCCTTGGGTGCCGAGTCGAGTGCGCCGCGGAACGGGCCGTAGAATGCGCTGGCGTACTTGGCAGCGTAGCTCAGGATGCCGACGTCGGTGAAGCCATCGTCATCCAGCGCAGCCCGGATGGCTCCGACGCGCCCGTCCATCATGTCGGACGGCGCGACAATGTCGGCGCCGGCACGCGCCTGGCACAGGGCCTGTTTGCAGAGCACGTCCACGGTTTCGTCGTTCAGGATCACGCCGTCGCGAACAATCCCGTCGTGGCCATCGCTGTTGTACGGGTCGAGCGCGACGTCGGTGATGACCGCTACGCCCGGCACGGTTTCCTTGATCGCCTTGATGGCGTGGGGGATCAGCCCGTCGTCGTTCCAGCATTCGTCGCCGGTGGGGTTCTTCTTGGCATCCGGCACTTTGGGGAACAGCACGACCGCGTTGATGCCCAGCTTGTGTGCGCGGGCGACTTCCTTGGTCAGGCCATCCAAACTCCAGCGCGTCTGGCCGGGCAGCGACTCCAGCGCCGTGTCCGTCTTGTCCTCATGCAGGAACAGCGGGTAGATCAGTTGCGACGGCGACAGGCGCGTCTCGCGCACGAGGCCGCGAATCGCCTCGCTGCGGCGATTGCGTCTCGGGCGGATAGGCAGGTCAAACTCGTTCATCCGCTCAGGGTATCGGTTTTGCCGCCCGGGTTGTAGGGAGATGCCGCTGACAATCGCCGTACTGTAGACTGTGCGCATGAAGCCCGTCCTGTCCATCCTGCTGGTCCTGCTTGCCGCACCGGTCTTCGCGCACCCGCTGGACGACCGCGCGCAGATGGCCAGCGAAGTCGTGATCGACTCGGACTACCGGCTCGAGTACGTGATCGACTTTCGCTACGTCAGCGTGCTGGCCAGCTACTCCGAGTTCAGCGGCGGCGGCATGAGCCGCGGGCTGGACGCCGACGAGGACGGCTTCGTCAGCCACGCCGAGCTCAAGCGCCGCTACAACGACCTGGTCGATCAGCTGCTGATGGCGTTCGGCATTGAGGTCGACGGGCGCATGATTTCGCTCGAGCCCGACTTCAACGCGTTCCTGTTCGAGAACATGGACGCACCCGGCGAGATCGACCTGACGGAGCCGGTGCCAATCGACAGCTTTCGTATTCACTACCGGTTCGTGTTCTACTGGAACGCGCCGCGCCCGCTTGAGCCCGGCGGCCACGAGGTCACGTACTTCTTTAACCAGCAGCAGAGCGTGATCCACACGCCGAGCGAGCAGATGATCGCCTTTGATGCGCGCTCGACCCCGCGCGTCCGCCTTACCGACGTGAAGTACGATGACGCTATGGGTGCGATTCCGCGCCTCGTGTTCAACTGGCATGTTGAGCTGCCGAAAGTGCCGGTCGAGCTCGGACCGCCGCCGCCAGAGGGCTGGAGGCCGCCAGATCAGGCCGTCAAAGAGCCCGGCATCGACTGGCAGACCGGGCCGCCCGAGCCCGAAACGGTGGCCCAGCTGGTGCCCGCATGGTTGACCCTTCTGGCCGGCGCGGCGCTGGCCGTGTACGGGCTGGTCTCGCTGATTTTCATGTTGGTCAAGGGCCCGCCGGAAGGCAGCGTCCGCAGCCGCGTGTTGTTCAACCGCGGGCTGGTGATTCTCGCGGGCGCCGTGGTCGCCTTCGGTGCCATGGTGCGGCTCGAGATTATTCACCCGATGTAACGAACTCGGGCCCGCATCGCGGGCCCGGGCATTGGTCGGGGCGAGAGGATTTGAACCTCCGGCATCCACGTCCCAAACGTGGCGCTCTACCAGGCTGAGCTACGCCCCGACGTCATTTCTGACAGTGGCCTTCGTAATGTACCCGTCATTTCGCGGGCTGCCAATGACGCGAAGTTGTTGAAGCCTCACTGGGCGGATACAATCAGGGTTGAGGCCGTTTCGCCCTGTCGAGGTGTTGCCGCATGTCCCGCCTGGTTTCAGCCGTCATGAAGCGCGAGCAGATCATCGAGCGCCTGACAGCACACCCGCTGTCGCTCGCACTCGGCGCCGTGATTGTGTTTGCACAGGTGGCGATCCTGGTCGGCGAAATCTCCGGGGTTCCGTTCGGTACCTGGTTCGCGCTGAACCTGAGCGACTTCCAGCTCGGCGGCATCATCTTCCCGCTCACGCACTACGCGCCAATCGCGCCCGGGGCAACAACGGGCGCAGGTTTCCAGGGGCTCGATTTCCTGGCCAGCCTCACGTTGTTCTTCATCTGCGCCATGAGCCTGCTGACCTGCGGCCCGGTAGTGGAAGGCCACTACGGCACGCGCAAGACCGCGCTGGCGCTGGTGCTGTGCACCTTCGGGCACGCGGCCGTCGCTTCGGCGCTGCCGGGCAAGTTCGCGTTCAGCACGCTGGCGTTCGCGACGTTCCTGATCGTGACGTCGCTGCTGGTGCAGCTCGAGCGCCGCGAGACCCGCGTCGAGACCGAGAACGATCTGCGCATGCTGCTTCTGATGGCGGCAGTGGTTCTGGCGGCGATGACGGCCGGCTTCCTGCCGCACCCGAGCTATGACAGCCTGCTCGCGGCCGTGGGCGTGGGCCCGACGTTCGCCGTCGTGGGCTTCGTGGTCAACTGGAAGCTGCAGATGCGCGAGGTGCGCATGAAGGGCGAAGGCAAGGTCGGCAATCTCTACTTCGTCGAGGAAATCGACCTGCTGACCCGCGAAGAAATCGAGGAGCGCATGGACCGGCTGCTCGACAAGATCGGCGCGCAGGGCCTCGGCGCGCTCGAGGCGGACGAGCACCGCTTCCTCAAGAACGCCAGCGCCCGCCTGAAAGCCAGCGAATCCGAAGAAGCCAACATCTAGCTTCGCTGCGGTTCAGCCCGCACGGAGACCACAGAGTTCACAAAGGAGTGTTGCTCCGTGAACTCTGTGGTCTCAGTGCGAGAAGGCAGTTGCCCTCTCCTATGGTAGTTCGGCGGGTGGCTCGGCCGTCGTGGCCTCCGGTGAGCCGTAGTTCTGGCGGCGGATCTTGAAGCCAGGCGCCAGGCGCACGATTTCGATCCCGGGCTCGACTGTCGTCTGGCAGGCCAGCACGTTCAGCTTGCGGTCTTCACCGGCTCGTCGGATGCGCGTCTTGCAGTTCTTGCAGGTGCCCGCGATGCAGTACAGCCCGAAGTCGATCGTGATTTCGCCCGTCATCAGCCCCCAGAATTGCATCCCGCGCCACAGGCTGTTGTTGTTGGGCAGCTTGACTTCATTGCCCTCGATCGTGATCGGCACCAGGTGATCGAACGGGCGAAGTATGTCCTGCGCGTCGAGGATCGTCGCTTCATCCACGTTGAACATTGCTTTGAGTTCGTCTGGCGACAATGCGGGCTTTCGGTTTGCGTAACATGTACGGGCGGCGCGTTCCCGCCCGGTTGCACAGCATGCTCAGGGTATCGGCAAATCCGGACGCTACACCTGAGTCGATATGGTACCAAGCGCCGCAATCCCGCCAACCAAGCGCTTTCCGCGCGGTTACCACGGGCAGACGAAACGCGCGCCGAAAATCTGGCACGGTGCCTGCAATTGCCGCCTGCTTTCAAAACCGGCCCGGAAGCTTTTGAGGAGAAGTGACCGGGCCGGATTCATCTCTGCTACGCATCGCACGAAGGAGGACAAGATGCGCAAGGTACTGTATTGCCTGGCGGCCGTGGTTTTCGCGGCCGGAACACTCAGCGCCCAGGCCGCAACCTCAACACTCTCGAGTCCCGACGCAAACAAGGTTGATTCGCACGACCGGCCCATCGGCCGCGTGAACATCAAGCTTCCAGCGCCGGCCGGGAGCATCGGCCCCGGTGGCGAGATTCTTCCGCCCCCGCCGCCGCCCCCGGTGATCGAGCCGTCGCCGGATGACATCAAGCCACCGGTCGAGATCATCGATCCGCCGCCGCCCGAGCCCGTGGATCCCCCGACGTTCTTCGGTGAGCCCGTGCAGGGCAAGAGCTGCTTCCTGCTCGATGCCAGCGGCAGCATGGGCGGCAGCCGCATCGCGACCGTGCGTGCCGAGACCACCACGGCCATCGGTGGACTAACCGAAGATGACGAGATCGACTGCGTCGCCTACGGCTCACAGTTCCCGGCCGCGGACGCCTACAGCAAGTTCATGTGGGGCACGCTGCTGCCCTGCACCGACGGCAACAAGGCCGTCGCGATCTCCTGGGTGAACGGCTCCAGCACCAACCCCGGCGGCGGAACCCCGACCTACGCCTGCCTGCAGAAGAGCTGCCAGGTGTACCCCGCGGACCTCGACCAGATGTTCCTTTTGACCGACGGTTCGCCCAACGTCAGCGGCAGCGCCAGCCAGATTCTCGCCGACTTCCCCGCATGGTGGAGCAAGTTCCAGAACGCGGAATTCGTGGCGGTCTGCATCGGCGGCTCCGGCCCCGCGCAGGACTTCATGATGTCGCTGGCCGCAATTGCAGGCGGCACCTACATAGCAGCATGAGAGTGAAGCAACTCCAGTGATTCACTCCAGTGACGAACACCCCCGCGCAAGTGGGGGTGTTTCGTTTTCAGGGCTTCAGATAGCCCCTGCGGATGATCTTCGCTAGCTGGTTGCCGTAGACGTTGACCAGCTTCCACAGCCCGTACAGCGTGGGAACGCATTTGATCGGGTGCAGGAAGATCCATTTAAACAGGCGCCCGTAGTAGGGGCGGCCGGTGGTGTGGTTCAGCGCGCCGAAGTCGGGCAGCGGAATCGTCGGGGTATCCACGCACACTCGCGCGGTGACCCACGGGATGCCGGCTTCCTTCGCCGCCTGCGCGATGCCGAACGTTTCCATGTCCACGCCGACGGCGTCGTTGGCCTTGGCCAACTCGGCCTTCTCTTCTTCGCTGAACAGCGGCACGTCGCCGACGCAGATCAGGCGTCCTTCGAGCCACTTTACGCCGACCCTTTCACAACCCTCGCGCAGGCGCTGGACATGCGCCGCGTGCTCGGTGTCGTGGTCAATCTCTTCACGCATAGCCCGCTTCTCGGCCACGTCGCCGAGCATGCGGGTCTTGGCGTTGCACATCCACTCGTTCTGGTCGATGCCGCCGACGATCGCGCCGAAGGTGCCGGCGCTGACGATCAGCCCCGGGTTGGTTTCCGCGATGCGTTTCTTCGTGCACTCGTAGCTGCGCTGGGTGCCGACGCCGGTGCAGCTGATGTACGTCTCCGGCATGTCGCCGGTCGCATCCGCGCGCCAGTGGTAGATCGAGCCGTCAATACGCTTTGCCCCGATGCCTTTCGCAACGGGCAAAAGCTCGTCTGTGCCTTCGATCAAAACCAGCAGTGACTTGGCCATAAGGCGCGGGAATCTAAGCGCTGCCACGTCCCTGCGCAACCCAACTTCGCCAAGGCTTCGTTGGGCAGGCCCGGTTAGCTACAATTGGCGCATGGACGAGCAGACCTTCCGCCGCCTTGCACCCGATGCCGTCGCAGGCCGTCTCGACACCGCAACCTACGAGCGCTGGAAAGCCGCCACGGGCGAGAACCCGGAGCGTGCCTCGTTTGTAGTTCGCGTGGCCGAGGCCGATGCGAAGGTCAGCGGCATCTATGAGGCGATCAAGCCAGTACAAGCGCGCGAGCCGTCACGCCGCGTTCCGAAACGCACGGCCGTCGTCATGGCGCTCGCGATCTCCCTGCTGGGTCTGCTGGCGGGTGCGCTGGCCATGCACTCGTACATCCGTTCTCAGAAGCGGATCGATGACAACAAGGCGGCGCTGCTGCCGCCCGCCAACGAAACCAAGGCGCCGGACAATACGCCGGTTGAGACGCCGCCGGAGAACACACCGCTCGACAACAGCCCGCCGCCAACCAACACGCCAGACGATCCGCCGATCAAGACCGACCCAGTGCCGAACTCGGACCCGCCGAAGGCGATGGAC
Source organism: Planctomycetota bacterium (assembly GCA_020638675.1). GTDB lineage: Bacteria > Planctomycetota > UBA8742 > UBA2392 > UBA2392 > JACKID01. The sequence goes on along the minus strand of JACKID010000001.1, from coordinate 3,051,680 downwards.
GGATTCCGACTGCTGGACGGTGCGACCGGCTTGGTGTCCGTCCGCGGCGAAAAGGACGACCGCTGGCAAAGGCTGGAGCCCGGCCAGGTGCTGAAGGACGGCGATAGCGTGTCTTTCAATGAGACCGGCGTCGCACGTTTCACCGCACCCGGACTCAGTCTCAGCATGCAGCAGCCCGCACAGTTCGAGTATCGCGACGGCGTCGTGCGCTTCACCAACGGGCGAGTAGTCGTGCGCGCGACGACGGATTGGAACTTCTCCTGCTACAAAACCACATGGGGGTCGCTCGGTGGCGCGTTCATCGTGGAGCCACGGAAGTTGGGTGGTGAACTGTTCCTGTTGGAAGGCGGCGTGATCGTCGGCAACAGCGTCTATACAGACGCTTTGCAGATCACGCTCGACGGCAGCGGCAACTACCACGAACTCACACCGGAGCAGATCAGAACCCTTGAGTCCGAGCTGCTCGGTCCGCACAGCATGCTGTTGCGATGGGACGGCGAAGCGAAGGAAACCACGCCCGCCTACTGCGCGCTGATCGAGCCGGGTGCACTGGGTGACGGGCACGCACTCACGCGCAAACCCGGTGACCCGGGGATTGGTGTGACGCCCTCAACGGCTGTCTTCACTGCAGAGTCCAACGCCCGACTGCGCATGCGCGTAAAGACCAACGCGGCGCGTCTGCGCATTGAGTTCCGGGTCCACCTCGAAAGCGGCTTCCGGGTCGTGGACGCGCTGGTGGATGTGCCGCCCGCTGAAAGCTGGACCGTGGTCGATGTTCCACTGGAGGCGCTTCGCGCCGGGCGCTCCCGCGACGAGCCCGGCTGGCTGCCGGGCCGCGAATACAGCGCGTTTCTGGTAGTACCGGCCGCAGATCCGGCCGAGCCGCTGGCACGCCACGAACTCCAGATTGACGACCTGCTGGTCTACGCGGCGGATTGATCCCCGGCTTGCGAGCTCCTGGCTTGGGCTCAAACGTTCTTGCCGATCTGGGCAGCGTGTTGCGCTGCCGGCGCTGGCGCGAGCCCGTCAAGCCGCATCCGTGTCAACGGCAGACTGTTCGCCGCCGCCGCGCCGGTATGATTCTGCAGCCTGGAAAGGCCACGCCGATGCCTGGCCCGCCGAATTCGGTTTCGTCGCCTATCGCGCAGATTCTCCAATCCAACTGCGCGCCGGCCGAGACCAAGTAGCCCTGAACCAACTCACCCGCCGCACGTTTGAAAGACTTCCCGGGGCGTGACTCCAAGGAGCACACGCCATGCGTCACCAGAGACCCCTAGCTTTGCGCGCCTTGCCGGCGCTGTTAATGATCCTTGCGATTGCCGCCTGTTCGGGCAATTCCGACGACCCGCCTCCGCAAGCGAGTGGCAATGAAGTCGTCATCATTGCGACCGACGCGCCACCGGAACACCCGGTCGAGTATCCGCAGGAGGAATCGACGGAAGATGAACGCGTCGTGCAGTACGCGAAGGATGAGGTCAACGAAGACGCGAGCGACCAGCCGAATCGAGATCTGGCTGAGAATCCAAACGATGATCCGTCAAGCAACGAGTCGCCCCATCCCAACAAGAGCAGCAGCGCAGTCGGGCTCGGCGGAGGCGTCGGTGGCGGCGGGACCTCCGGTGGCAAGGGCGGCTACGTATATCGCCGCGCGCGTGGGGGAGGCGGACGGGCGGGCTCAGACGCCGAGCCGGCCGATCCATCGACTCCCGGGCTGAAGTGGGCGCAGACGGACGCCCCGACAGCCGAGCTGGAAGCGCGCCGTGGCACCGAAACCCTCGGCGTGTTCCCGCTGAAGCACACCGACGTGAAGGCCAGGGTCAGCGGCACGCTCGCGGGCACCACGGTCACGCAGACCTTCACCAACCCCTACACGGAAGTCATCGAGGCCGTGTACACCTTCCCGCTGCCGGGCGACTCTGCGATCAATGACTTCGTGATGCAGGTGGGCGAGCGCCGCATCGTCGGGCTGGTGCGCCCGCGCGAGGAAGCGGTCAAGGCCTACAACGAGGCCAAGGCACGCGGCAAGACCGCGACGCTGATGACCCAGAACCGCGCCAACGTCTTCACGCAGAACGTGGCGAACATCGAAGTCGGCGGCACGGTCAAGATCTGCATCACCTACTACCAGACGCTGAAGTACGAGAACGGGCGCTTCGAGTACGTGTTCCCGCTCACGCTCGGGCCGCGCTACCAGTCCGGATCGACGAAGCACGAGGTCGCGCCCGACGCCGACCGCGACGGCACCGACGACCCCGAAGAGTTCGAAGTGCACGCGCTGCCGCCGGGCATGCGCTCAGGCATGGACCTCGACATGCAGGTCGAGATCGATGCCGGGCTGCCGATCGACGTCACGCGCCTGCAGTGCGTAACCCACGAGTGCGGCGTGCAGATGACCAACGCCGGCAGCGCGATCATCCAGCTGACCAAGGCCGACGCCGTGCCGAACCGCGACTTCGTGCTGCGCTGGGGCATCGCGGGCAAGGCGCCCTCCGTCGGGTTGCTGACCCACGGCGATGAGCGCGGCAACTTCCTGAACCTGCAGATCCAGCCGCAACTCGACCCGGCCGACACCGACGTCACCCCGCGCGAGATGACGTTCATCCTCGACGTCAGCGGCAGCATGTCGGGTGTGCCGTCGCAGATGAGCCGCGACGTGATCCGCAAGGTACTCGATCACATGAAGCCGGACGACATCTTCAACATCGTCTACTTCGCGGGCAGCAACGGGCAGTTGTTCGACGCACCGCGCGCCAACACGCCGGAGAACATCCAGGCCGCCAAGGATTTCCTCGCGCTTTCCAGCGCGGGCGGCGGGACCGAGATGCTGGCCGGGCTGCAACGGGCACTGACGGCCGAGCACGACCTGCGCCACCTGCAGATCTACACCTTCCTGACTGACGGATACATCTCCGGCGAGAATGAGATCTTCAAGACGATTGATGAGCAGGGCCAGGATGCTCGCTTCTTCGGTTTCGGCATCGGCAGCAGCGTCAACCGCCTGCTGATCGACGGCATCGCCGAGCACGGCAAGGGCAAGGCCATCTACTGCCTGCCCCGCGACGGCGAGTACGCCGAGGGCGCGGTCGAGGAGTTCTACAGCGCCATCGACATGCCGGTGCTGTGCGACATCGAGATTGACTGGAACGAGATCGTCGTCGACAGCGTCTACCCGAGCAAGCTGAACGACCTGTTCGCCGCCCAGCCTCTGTCGCTGCAGGCCACCTACAGCGGCTCCGGCAAGAAGACGATCTACGTGAACGGGCGCGTCGGCGCACGCCGCGTGAGCATCCCCGTTGAGCTGAACCTGGAGAAGCCGGGCAACAACCCGGCCATCGCGGCGATCTGGGCGCGCTCGCGCATTGCGGACCTTTCGAACCGGCTGCTGTCCAGCGAAGGCGACCGCAACCTGGTGGATGACATCACGAAAACCGCGCTCGAGTACAACCTGATCAGCAAGTACACCAGCTTCATCGCCATTGACGAGTCAAGGGTGGTGGGTGACGGCTCGCCGGTAAAGGTATTGCAGCCGGTCGAAATGCCCGAGGGCGTCACCTTCGCAGGCGACAACCGCCCGGCCGCATCCAGCCGCAGCCTTGAGATCGAGTCCTGGGGGCTGGTGGTCGGCGAGACCGATAACGGCAAGGTGCTCGTGCTGAAGGTGAAGGACGGCGGGCCGGCGGCGGAGGCCGGCATGCGCCCCGGCCAGATCATCGAGAGCATCAACGGGGCAAACATCAGCAACCTCGACCGCCTGGAAGAGCTGCTGCTGCAGTCCGTGGCAAAGGTCGAGCTGAACACCAGTCTCAGCGACGGCGGCGAGACCTTTGAGGCAAAGTTCAAGCTGCCTGAGCTGAAGCTCGAGAAGGCAAAGAAATAGCGCTGGGCACGCGCGGACGAAGCGGGCGGGGGAAGTCACCTCGCCCGCTTCGCGTTGGCGCCGTGCTACTTGATCGCGACCTTCTTCGGGCCGTTCTTGCCGCTGGCGGGTACCTTCACCGTCAGCACGCCGTCCTTCAGCTCGGCGATCACATCGTCGCCGTTGGGGTTGCCCGGCAGCGCGATGCGCCGGCTGACGCTGCCGTAGCGGCGTTCCTTGCGGAAGAACTTCTCGTCCTTGGTTTCGGTCTCTTCCTTGCTCTCGGCCTTGATGTCGAGCACGCCGTTGTGGACGCTTACCTGCACGTCCTCTTTCTTGAAGCCGGGCAGGCTGGCGCGAACGATGGTCTCGCCTTCCTTGCCCTCGCTGATGTCGACCGCGAGGCTGCCCTCCTGCATCCACTGCCCGAGGTTCATCTCGTCGTCACTCAGGAATCCGCGGAAGAAGTTCCGCAGATCAAGCCCGCCGAACGGGTCACGCACACGAATCTGTCCCATTGCTGATCTCCTTTGTTTGCCAGGTCCGTTTCCGTATGAACGCAGAGCACCCGCCGTGCCAAACGGGCTGGTTTGCGCAAGTTGCCGAATTGCCATGAGATACGGCGCAAAGCCCGCAACACGCCGGATTGCCGAATTTGCAGTGAGCACGGGCGGACTGTCACTCAGGCAGACATAATGCGCCCCATGTTTGCCGAACTTGCCTATCTGTTCCGCCACGCGCTGCTGCGTGACGCCGCGTATGAGCTGCAACTGCCCCAGGAGCGCGCCCGCCTGCACGCCCTTGCCCATGACATCATCGAGCAGGTCTATGCCGCACACGACCAGCAACTCGACGCAGTGGCACTCGAGCTTGCGTCGCATGCGGGCATCGCAGGGGCCGCGCTGCGTGACGACCGCCTGCTCGCCCGTGAGGCTCATTGGCTTCAGCGCGCGGGTGTCTATGCCCACGAACACTGGCGCGGCGCGGAGGCGGTGGACTTGCTTCTGCGCGCGGCGGCGCACGAGGCGGCGAACGAGCAACAGCGCTCGCAAGCGCGAAGGCGTGCGGGCAAGGTGCTGCTTGACCTGGGCAGACTGCAGCAGGCGCGGGAAGTGCTGGAGACAGCCCTGCGGGAAGCGCCGGACGACGCAGCGACGCTCGACGCGCTGCGCCCGCTGGGCTACGCATATCGCAACCTCGGGATGCCTGCAGATGCCCTTGGTGTCGCGGAACGAAACGCCGCGCTGGCTGAGAAGTCCGGCAACCAGACCGATCGCGTGCTTGCGCTCGACGCGCTGGCCACGGCGCTCACCGGGCTGGAGCGGCTTGCCGAGGCGCGCGCACCGGCGGAAGAGGCCCTGCAGCTTGCGCGGCAGTTCTGCGAAGCGCGGCTGCTTGGCGGGATTCTTTCCAATGTCGGGATCCTGCGCGGGCGACTGGGCGACTCCGAGCGCGCGCTTGCACTGCTGACGGAATCGGTCCGCGTGCTGGAGCAGACTGACGATCGCCGCGTGATCGCCGTGGCGCGACGCAACCTGGCGGATCGCTTGCGCATGAGCTGGCAGCTTGATGAGGCAGAGCGCGAGTGCCAACTCGCGCTTGCGGAGATGCGCGAAGTGGGCGACCGCCGCGGCGAAGGCATGGCGCTGCTGACGCTCGGCGGCATCCGGCGGGACCAGGGCCGCCCGGCCGAAGGTGCCCCGTTGAGCCGGGAAGCGGGTAGAATCCTGCTCGAGTCCGGCGACGTGCGGGCCGCGGCCAGTGCCTTCTGCAACGCCGCCGCCGCGTTGCTTGATGTCGGAGACTACGCGAAATGCGAAGAGCTGCTGCAGAGCGCCCTGCCATTGGCGAGCTCCGGCGGTGCAACCCGGGCTCTTACGATGGTGCAGGTTGTGTTCGGCGACCTGCGGCGAGATCAGCGGCGCTGGGCCGAGGCTGCCGAGTGGCACCGGCAGGCGTTCGAGGGCTACCAGCGGATTGGCGATAACCGGCAGGCGGCGTGGCAGATCGCCGAGCGCGCGGTGTCTCTGCGCATGTGTGCCGATCCTGCCGCTGAGGAAGCCTGGGAAGCTGCGACTGCTGCCCTGCGCGCGGGCGCCCCGGAGGATCTTCAGGGCTACGTGGAGAAATGGTCCGCGGCGGCGCCGGAAAAGACGCCGCCGCGTGCCCGTGATGGCTAGATCGCACCCCACAGGTGCATGGTGTTCACGTCCTTGCCCTGCAGCTTGAGGTAGTAGAATAGCTGTGCCTTGTGCTGGGCGAGGTGCCCGACCATGTCGTTGAGGTGGTGATAAAGCGCCACCGGCGGGCCGCCCCAGGGCGCCGACATCTTCTCGTTCGCGAGGCGGTCTTCACCTGCCTCGGCAAAGGTCTTCATCGCGAGTTGCTTGTCGGCTTCGAGCAGCTTGAGCGCTTCCTCGACGCTTGCGACGCTCGGCATCTTCTCGGCCGTGGGCATGCCGCCGCCTTCGTCGCTGCCGTCGGCGCCCGCGCCGCTCCAGTCGCCGGTCACGAAGCCGCGCGAGACGCCGCCGCAGGCGCTGGTGCAGTGCTTCAGCAACTGGCCCGTGGTCATCCAGTTGTTGCCGGTGGCGGGCTTCCAGTCCAGCTTGTCGTTGTCGACCAGCTTGAACAGGCCCGCCGCCGCGCGGTAGGTGCCTTCTGCGTCGTGCTTCAGGTTGTCTACGAGTCCCATTTCTGTCTCCGGTTGTGTGTGTTGCCGCGCCGGCCAGTCCGGCTCAGCGCGGTGAGCATACAGAGGGGTGCGACAAACTATTTGGCGGCGGGCTGCCAGACGCCCATCTTGTTCCCGGCCGGGTCTTCAAAGTAGCCATAGAAGCCGTGGCCGCCGGCGATCTCGGTCTTGGGCTTGAGGACTTTGCAGCCGGCCTGCTCGATTTCGGTCAGCTTGTCCGCGACGTCCTCGCACGCGAGCACGAGCACGGTTCCGGCGTGGCTGGGCTTGGCGTCCTTGTCGATGGCGCCGTTGAAGTTGCCGGCGTCGAAGAACTCATAGCCCTCGAACATCGGGCTGAAGTTCCACCCGAAGACGTTGGCGTAGAACTCCTTGGTGCGGCTGAGCTCACCGCCTGCCATCTCGATGTGGCAGATGTTGCCGAGTTGAAACTCCATGTCGCCTCCTTGTAGAGGCAACAATCTAGCGCGGGGCGCGACACGGGAAAGCCGAATCTGTTCCATTCAGGCGTTGCCCGGCCGGCAGCTCACTTCAGGTCCCCGCCGGTGGCGCCTTCGAGCAGCTTCTTTACGCCGATCATCATCTCCAGCCAGCCGACGAAGTTGGCTTGGTAGAAGCGGTCCCACTTCTCGCCGGGCTTGTAGCCGGTGTTGTGGAACACGAGCCGCGTGCCGCCCTCGATCGGCTCCAGCCGGTACTCGACGATGGTCGGCTCCGGCTCGGACGACTGCCAGCGATAGCGCAGCCGCTTGCCGGGCTCGTTTTCAAGGATTTCGCACACGTCCGGCTCGCCGCTTTCATAGTCGAGTGTGTAGATACCGCCCGGCTTGGCGTCGCTCAGCTTCACCGCGTGCACGCCTTCCCACCAGCGCGAGATCTGCGCGGCGTCGGTCAGCACGGACCACAGCTCGCGCGCGCCGGCCGCGATGTCGAGCTCGAAGTGAATCACACGTTCCATGGTCGCTCCAGTCTTTGGCTCAGCTTACGAAAGCACGCTAGATATCGGTGCTGCGTTTTTGGGTCCGCCCGGCGTTCACGCGGGATTCCTGGCCCGCGATGATCCAGTCGTACAACCAGCGCGGGGTGCGTTGCCCGATCTTGATCAGCCACCAGAGCCGCCGGGGGAAGTTGAACACGCGGCGGCGCTTGGCGATGGCGCGCAGCATCCTGCGCGTGGCCGGCTTGACCTCCAGCAGGAACGGCATGTCGAAGTTGTTCTTGTCGGTGATGGGCGTGCGGATGAAGCCGGGGCAGATGCAGGTGACGTCCACTCCGCTGCCGCGCAGCTCGATGCGCAGGCCCTCGCAGTGCGTGCGCATGGCGGCCTTGCTGGCTGCGTAGCCGCCGTCGCGCGGCATGCCCTGATAGGAGGCCAGGCTGGCGACAGCGACGAGGTGCCCGCGGCTGCGCTCAAGCATCCCGGGCAGCGCGGCGTAGAACGCGTTGGTCATCCCGAGCATGTTGATCCGGAAGATGCGCTCGACGGTCTCGGGCGCGTAGTCGTGCTTGTCGAGCTGCTGGCCCACGCCGGCGTTGGCGATCACGCAGTCGATCGGGCCGAAAGCCTGCACAGCCTTGCCCATGGCTTGCGCGACGGCAGCCGCATCGGACACGTCGCACGGGAGCACAAGCGCCTTGCCGCCCGCGGCTTCGACCTTCGCGGCGACTTCATTCAGCTTGTCTTCGCGACGGGCCAGCAGCGCCAGCTTGCAGCCCAGGCGCCCGAGTTGCACCGCCATCTCCGCGCCGATGCCGCTGGATGCGCCCGTGATGACCACGACTTCGTGAGGGAACTTCATCGCTTAGCGGTGCGCCTCCAGCCAGGCGACGACGTCCTTGAGGTAGCCCGCGTCCAGGCGGCGGTCCTCGTAGTACAGCTTCAGCTCGGACTTGCGCCCGTTGCAGGGCTTGAACAGGTGGTCGAGGTCGTCGTAGAGCTTGAGCGTCACGTCGCCGCACTTGCCGGCCATCAGGTTCGTGACGATCTGCTTGGCGTCCTTTTCCGGGCTGACCTGGAAGTCCGCCTGGCCGTTCGCGACGAAGCAGGGGCACTTCACCTCCGCGTGAATCGCCGGCACATCCAGCACGAAGTGGTCGTGCCACCATGCCTTCAGCGGCTCGACCTGCTTCTTGTAGACGGCCTTGATGGCGTCCACGGTGGCCTTGTCCTTGCCGATGATTTCGAAGTTCGGCTCGCGGTCTTCCTTCACCGCGTCCTGGAACTCGCGCTGCACCTTCATGTTGTTTTCGCGCATCGCCTTGGGCAGCTTCTCCATGGCGGCGGTGGTCTGGTCGATGGTGACGTCGTACAGGTTGCGCCCCATCCCCGCCATGAACACGACGCCCGCGATGTCATTCCTGCCCGCGAGGATCGGCGCGGTCAGCCCGCCTTCGCTGTGCCCGATGATGAAGACGCGCGACTTGTCGATCTCAGCCCGCCCGATCAGGTACGTCAGCGCCGCCTGCGCGTCGCCGACCAGCTCGTCGTAGCCGAGTGTTGACACGTCAAACCCCGCGGGGCCCGCGGGTGTCTTGCCGATGCCGCGGTCATCGACCGCCAGCACGGCAAACCCCGCGTTGCTGATGGCGTCGGTCAGCTCCCACGAGCCGGTGTCCAGCACGCCCTGGAACCCGTGCCGCGTCTCCGCGCCCGAGCCGCTGATGAACAGCACGGCCGGCCAGCCGCTCTCCGGCTTCTCGCCCTTCGGGATGTTGAGCGTGCCGGCGATCTTGAAGTCGCCGTCGTCGCTCTTGCGGTCGATGCTGACGTCCTCGGGCGTGAAGTTGGCGCCTTCGGGAACGCTGTAGATCGGCTCGCTGGGCTTGTCCTGGCTGAGGCCGGCGCTGATCGCGATCAGGCATAGCAGCGCGGCAAATGCTAGACGTGTCATGGTCGGGCTCCTGTGCGTGAGCCCACCATAGCGTGAGGAGGCGGAATTTTCCTTAAGCGCGCGTGGTGCGGGTGAGCGGCAGGTCGCGCTCGAGGGGCATCCACTCTTTGTGTTCTTCGCGGGCGCGGATCAGCTCGGCCTCGAGTCTCACAAGCGCGGTCTGCGCCTCGGCGAGCTGGCGGCGAGTGGCCTCGACGGTTTCGGCGAGTTCTTCGGGAAGGCGCTGACGAGCGACTTCGAACAGGACATCACTGCCTGTTTCAAGCGCGCGTTGAACGGTGCGGAAGTTCTCGTCCATGCCCATGAGCGTAGCCCCCGTACAAACGCAAAGGTAGCTTGGGGACATCCCGGGAAGCAGTCTTAATTCGGTGACCACAGTCGCCGCCAATCTCCAAAACCAGCCCCAGGAAAGGGTTCCAGCAGAATCAGAAACCTTTTCCACAGCCGAATTGTCAGTAACGCAGGCCTCATTCCGAGCCGTCCTGGCCAAACGCTCCGGCGCCCAATCGCCCCGAGCGCCTATTGACGTGTCAAGCCAGTTGCTAACAACTGCGCGGAGGGACTTGCGGCACGTTTTTGTCTCCATAAGGTGTGCGGCTTGTGCGGGACTCTACGGATTTCTTGATGGACCCGATCCCTGCAGACGAAAGCAACCCACGCGGGCCGCTCGGCCATTACGACGCCGTGCGCCTGTACCACGACCACGCCCGCGAGACGCTGCGCCAGTTCGCGCACTCGCACGGGTTCAAGATCGACGGTTGGCACTACACGCTCACGCGCACGCCCGTGGAGGTCGCCGGGTTCGACTACCTGGCAGTCTCCGGCACCGTGATCGCGCGCTGCAACTTCATCTACTTCTGTCTGCGCTTCAGCCTGACGCTGCAACCGGGCAGAATCGTGCCGCTGCCGGTCAACTTCCCGACCTTCAAGGTGCGGCGCCTCGACGCAGGCCGCGCGGCCGGGCTCAACTTCCAGCCCGACGATTCGCGCATGGCCATCACCCCCGTGTGCTAGGTGGTGGCGCCGACGTTCTTGTTCGCGTTCAACAACCCCGGCAATCGCGAGCGTAGGAGTTGCGCGCACGCGGCGGCCGTGTGGGTGATGTCCTGCGGGTGATCGGGCCCGCGCGAAAACAGTTGCGGGTGCAGGCGCTGCAGCAGCGTGTGCATCAGGCGCGAGGCCGCGATGCCGTAGCGCATCAGGGCCAGCAACGGCTGAGCCTTCGCGCGTTTGTGCTTCGGCTGCTCTTCCGGCTCACGCGGCGCGACGGCTTCGCGCACTTCTTCGGCGGGGAGCGCATCGATCACGTGATTGGTGATCTTGACGACCGCACCCAGGAAACGCGCGACCTCGTTGAGGTAGCCGCGCGCGTCATCCTCGCTGATATTCAGGTCCGGCAGCGGCTTGGCCACGCCGTCCACCACTTCACGCGCGGGGGGCCCGTTCTCCGAAGCCTTGGCGGAGGGGGAGGTGGTCGTGGTTGTCGCCTCTGGCGAGTCTGCAACAGCCACATCGCCGCAGTGCGGCTCCGGCTTGTAGTCAGGGTTGGCGGGCTTCCGCCACTTCTTCTTGTTTCGACTCATGTCGATCTCCTTGGTTGAAAGAACCCAAAGAGCCTAGCAAGGCATGCGACACAGATTTGACGACCGTGGCATTCGCTTCCAGCGAATGCGTTCCACACGCTTCCAGCGTGTGGCGATCAGCCAACCCAACGCCAGTCCACAAGGCCTGCAGCACGAGGGTTCTCGCGCACGTATCCAACCTGGTAGTTGTAGTCAGCCTCATCCCGAATCAAGTGGTCGTACGACTCGCGCTGCCAGAACCCGCCCGTATGCCCGAGCGCCTTGTTTGCCTGATTGGCCGTGAACGACTTCCAACTATGCAGGGTCTCCGCCAGCGAATGATCGCCGAGCGGCTCCACGACGGCATGCACATGGTTGGGCATCACGCACCACGCGTGCAGCCGGTAGCGCTGCCCGTCGAAGTGCTGCAACGCATCGGCGACAATCCCTGCGACGTCGTCGCGTTGTAGCCAGCACTCGCCATGCCCCTGATCCAGCAGCTTTTGAAACGCCTCAGAACCGGCTTTGGACAGGCGCGTAATCTCCGCGAGCGTGAGCGGGGATGCACCGATCTCGCGCTTGCGTTCGATCTCGCGGGCATGCCGTTTTAGCTCTTCAATGGCGGCCTCCGGCAACGAGTCGGCCAGACGGAACGTGACGGCGTACGTTGCCCCGTCACGCGTCCAATGCGGTAGGTTCGCGCCCCGCCGTACCTTGATCTCACTGTGGTTCCGCACGCGCGCCAGTCTAGCCTTGTGAAGTGGCACTCGCTTCCAGCGAATGTGTTTCGCGTGCATCCTGCACGTGGCAGCGGCTGGAAGCCGCTGCAACTCATGCGCTGGAAGCGCATGCCACGTATGATCTTGCCGGAGGCGAACATGAAACTCGGTTACGCACGGATCTTCGTGAAGGACTTCGACGCGATGGTGAAATTCTATCGCGACACGCTGGAGCTTCCGCCGCTGTGGCACGACGACGCCAACGGCCACGCCGGCTTCAACACCGGCGACTGTACGCTGATTCTCGAACGCGGCGACGGCAAGGGCGACGGAAACGGCAACCGCTTCACCGCGCTCAGCTTCACCACGGCCTACATCGAGGGCCGCTGGAAAGAGCTAGAAGCCAAACAGGTCCAGTTCACCCAACCCCCAACCAAAATGCCCTGGGGCGGCACCCTCGCCTATTTTAGGGACCCCGAAGGCAACACCCACGGCCTGGTGGGAGAGATGTGAACGAAGCCCCTTGCGGGGCTTCGTCTGGTTCAGTCAGCGACGCGCGAGACTTCGCGGATGTTGAAGTCGCGCTGATAGGTCACACGGTAGAAACCGGCCGGGAGCGAGAAGTGAGCGTGTTCCGGGTGCGTGACCGTGAAACGGTCGTGCGCACTGATGATCGGACCCGTGAGTTGCCCCGAGTTCTGCGCCGGCAGATACACCGTGATGTCACCCTCAACGCAGTGGCGTGAGCCGCGGCTCGTGCCCGGCGCGAGCTGGCGCTCAACCGTGACGCCGCCGTGCTTGCGCGGCATGCGTTCAAGGCGCGTGACGTAGATGTCGCCCTGGCGAATTGCCTGGCCGACTTCGATTTCGTCGATGTGCCGCAACTTGGGGACGGCCTGGTCTGCCGCCTGCTGAATCTTCTGCTGAACCTGATCTGCCTTCATCTTCACCATGATTCACCTCCTTCGTTTCAGAACGGCATCGAGTTTCAACTCGATGCGATGATCTCGCATTCGTCCATGCCTGCGAGGCGCTTATGGGCCTCCGAGCACGAACGCACCGCGGGCGGCACGCGCATGTAGCACACACGACGTGTGCTGCCATCCGTGCCGACAAGCCACGTGTCGCCGTCGCGGTCGCGCATCAGCGCGCGTGGCATCGCGCCGAAGCTTGCGTCGCCGGCCACTACGTCCACCATGTCCATGTCGACAACCTTGGCGCCTGTCTCGGACAGGTAGCGTCCACGCCCGTATACGTCGATCATGATGCGCCGGACTTCGGCGTTGCGTTCGCCCCGTATGCGCCGGACCGTGATGCTTTCCGGCTCACGCACCACGAATGAAGGAACGTAGAAGCCCCCCAGCGCGAACGCCCCTAAGCCGTCGGCAAATTCGACGGCCGCCGCCGACCGGTTGTGCAACAACCCGTCCTCGAAGTGCACGGAAGTCGGCCCGTCACATGCGATGCACAGCTTCTCGCCGGGGAAGAACCAGTAGCCATGGTCGACCAGTTCGCAAACGATGTCCTGCAAGTATGCGAGTGCCGGTGCCGGATCCATGCCGGCCGCGCGATTGCAGCGCACGAGGCCCGCAAGGCGAGCCCACTGTTCCAGAAAGATTCCATGGAACAGCGCCGTACCGCCCGGGCGCCGTCCTGCAAGTTCGTCCAGCGACTCTCCCATCGCGCCAATGACGACGCTTTGCACACTGCCCTCAATCTCCAGCCGAGGAGCAACTGCGCCGGCCGTCTCTTCCAGCACGGCCGACGAGAGCCGCCGCGATCGCACGGGGTCTCGACGTACTTCCACCGGGCGAAGCAGCTTCACATTCATCCGGTGAAGCACGGATGGTCCGATGCGCCGACGCGAAATGCGACGCAAACATTCGCCTTCATCCATGTCTGCAAGCACAGACCGCAAACCATCGAACGCCTGCTTCAGCAGGTGCTCGTGGGTATTGGGTTCGGCGTCCGTGCACGGCAAGCGCGCAATGAGGTTCTTTCGATTTGCGCCCTCCCCGCAGCACATGTTCAGGAACAGAGACCCGCTACCAATGCCGTTAAACCAGAGCATCGGCGGCGGCTCATAGCCGGCGATTCGATAGGCTTCCCGCACGGCGGCCTCAAAGCGCTTGCGGGAGCGGGGCACGACAGCGCGTGCGCGACCGTCCATCTCCTCACGAATGGCTGCAAACTGGCGGCGGGTGTCGAGACCGACTGCCGCCACGGTGGCGACGTTGTCTGCACCTCGCAGTACACGGTGCAGCCAGGGCCAGAGTGCTTCCGCAATCCGGTGCATGTTGGCGCGGAAGTGGATTACCGGCGCATCGACGCTCGATGCGCGGATCGCCAGATCCTGCGGTACACCGAACAGCTCGTTGAGAATGTCGGCCCAGCAGTCGGGCGTACGAAGCGGACGCGGAGTCATCGACCACAGGATGCTGAGCACCTCTGAGTCGCTCATGCCGCTGTCTGCAGCCTCCTGCAGCCGCGGCATCAGGCAGTCCGGCATCTTGACGATATTCGTATCCACTCGCATGGCACCTCTCCTTTGACGTGTCAATGTCAAACGGGAGGAGGTTGCGAAACCGGGGCGGATGCCCGCCCCGGTCAGCTGGATGCGATGATGTTGGACTCGTTCATACCGGCGAGCTGCTCATGCGCCTCGGCGCACGTCTTCGTGCGGTCCTGGACACGCATGTAGTACACACGCCGGGTGCTTCCGTCCGTGCCGACGAGCCACGTGCGCCCACCCGGGTCACGCATCAGCGCGCGCGGCATTGCGCCGAAGCTGGCGTCGCCGGCCACGACGTCCACCATGTCCATGTCGATCACGGTCGCACCGGTCTCGGCCAGATACCGCCCACGTCCGTAGCGGTCGATCATGATTCGACGGACCTCGGCGCTGCGCTCTGCCTCGATCGCCGCGTGTGTGATCGTTTCCGGATGAGTGATCACGTAATCCGGTACGACGTGGCCCTCGACGGCGTAGACGTTGAAACCGTCTCCGTAGCCTATTGCCGGGGCATCCTCGGCGTGGGGGAGCCCGTCTTCAAAGTTGAGCGCCGTCGGGCCGTCGGCGCAGATGGCCACCTTGTAGCCCAGCCAGCTCCAGAACCCGCCGCTTGCCAGCGCCCACGCAACCTTGTGGCGGCGTGCCAGCGGAAACACCGGGTCAGCGCCAAGGTCCGCAGCCGTGCGGGCGACCGCGGCATCGCCCAGCATCTCGTACCACCACACGCCCGGCTCGCGCGACAGGAAGTCACGCAGCAGGTTGTCTTCGCCGGGCTCGCCGACTGCGCGCCACATGGCCTCAATCAGTCCCTGTCGAATCAGGCGCTTGTGCAGCCCGGCACGCTGCCGGAACGCGCCCCTGAGCGTTTCGACTACGCCGGGCGACACGCGGGTGGAACGTACCGGGTCGAGACGTGACAGTGCCGTGCCCAGCAACTCCTGAACGATGCGCTGGCTTGCGTCGCCGCCGAGCAGGTCGAACGTCAGGTAGCGCGGCAGGTCCGCCTCGTAGGCAACGGGCATGAAGTCGCGGAGTGCGACGCAAAGCGAGTCCATGGCCGCACCGAGATCATGCTCCGGCGGTTGGGCGAAGCGGCGCTCGGACAGAATGCCCGCGAGCCGTTGGCGCTCAGTGCCGTGGTACAGGCACAACATCACCATGAGGATGCCCGCGCCAGGCCCGTCGACCCAGAGAACGCGGGGTGGCGGCAGGTCGGCAAGGCGGTACGCCTCTGCGAGCGCGCGCTCAAATGTGGCGCGGTCGCGGGCCACCGGCGTCGTGACGAGGCGATCGATCTCACGGGCGCGGGAATCCACCAGCGCCGAGTCCTGTTCCGTCAGTGTCGCAACACGACGCGCAGGCTCCGCGCCGCGGAACGTGCTGTGGATCCAGCGCCAACAGCGGTCGGCCAGCTCTTCCATTCGTAGCCCGGACCGCAGCCCGTCTTCGATCAGCCATGTGCGCGCAGCCACTACCGGCACTCCGAACTCGGTGTGCAGCAGCTCTGCAAACTTGTGAGGACTGTCCGGCATAAGCTGGAACAGTTCGGACAGCAGCTCGGCATCCGAAGCGCACGCGTCCGCCAGCTTGCGCAGGCGGGTGCGCTCAGGCTCTGTCAGTGCTGTGAGTTGTTGACGACGACGACCCATGGCAAATCCTCATTGACACGTCAATAGACGTGTGAGGGTTGCACGGGGTTACTTCACGGCTGCTGCGAGCTCTTCGCACTTGGTGTGGGCTTCGGTGATCTGGTCTCTTACGGCCTCTAGGGCCTGGTTCCGCTTCAGGGCTTCCTCGGCGGAGGCTTCTCCTTCGTGTCTGAAGGCTTTGGCCAGCTGCGCTTCCAGCTCTTTCTGCTTGGCCTCCAACTGTGGCATTCGCTTCCAGCGAATGCGTTTCGCGTGCATCCTGCACGCGGCAGCGGCTGGAAGCCGCTGCAACTCATGCGCTGGCCTGCACGACGTAGCCTCGGCGTAGTCGGGAAGCGCATGCCACTCTTTGCCTACTCCACGGCTGCGGCTAGTTCTTCCCACTTGGTGTAGGCTTCGGTGATCTGGTTTCTTACGGCCTCGAAGGCCTGGTTGAGTTTTTGGGCTTCTTCAGCGGAGGCTTCGCCTTCGTGGCTGAAGGCTTTGGCCAGTTGCTCTTCGAGCTCTTTCTGCTTGGCCTCGAGCTTTTCGATCCGGGCCTCCAGCGCCTTCAACTCGGTCTTGAGCTTGTGCTGCTCGCGCTGTTTGGCCTTCTGGTCTTCGCGCTGCTGCTTGGCTTCGCTTCTTCTTTCGGCCGCTGACTTCTGGCTGTGCAGCTGCAGGGTGCGCTTGGGGCCGGCCGTGGCGCTGGCGTGTTTCTGCTGCCACCACTCGGCGAAGGTGCCGTCGAACTGGACGAGCCTGCGATCCTCCAGCTCGACCACGCGGTTCACCAGCCGGTCGAGGAAATAGCGGTCGTGGCTGATGATCAGCAGCGTGCCCTCGAACTCTTCCAGCATTTCTTCAAGCTGCTCGCAGGCCTGGATGTCGAGGTGGTTCGTCGGCTCATCCAGCATCAGGAAGTTGACCTTCTCGTGCACCAGCCGCGCGAGCTGCAGGCGCGACTTCTCGCCGCCGCTGAGCGTGGCGATGGTGCGGTTCAAGTCGTCGCGGTTGAAAAGAAAGCGGTGCAGCATCAGCGTCGCGGGCTGGAACTCGAGCCCGCTGACGTTCATGAACCACTGGATCAGCGTCAGCGATTCATCCAGCGCGTGCTGGTGGATCTGAGAGTAGTCGCCGATCACCGCGCTCTTGCCGGTGCGAAGCGTGCCGCGCACGTGGAAGGGGCCGTCCTGCACATCGACGCCCGGGTTCTCCCAGTCGGCGTGGTTCAAAATCGCCCGGAACAGCGTCGTCTTGCCGGAGCCGTTCGGGCCGACGAGGGCAACGCGCTGGCCGAAGGTGATCTGCAGCGCTGCTCTGTCGAGCAGCGTTCGTTTGGTGTCTGGTGTCTGGAGTCCGGAGTCCACGGCAGTGTCGCCTTCGGCGACAGGATTCTGACTCCGGACTCCAGACTCCGGACTCCCGACTGTGACCGTCAGGTCACTGATCTCCAGCGCTATGTGCCCGTGGCGTTTGCCGCCGGTCAGATTCGCGTGAAAGCGGTTCTCCGACTTGTCCGGCGCTTCGACTTTGTCCATCTGGTCGATGCGCTGCAGCATGGCCTTGGCGCGCTTGGCCTGGCCGGGGTCGTCGTAGGCGCGCGCCATGTCGAGCAGGCGGCGCGCCTGGAACTCGATGCGTTTAATGAGCCGCTGCTGGCTCTTGTACTGCCGCTCTTGCAGCGCCAGCGCCTCGGCCTTGAGCCGCTGGTAGTCGCTGTAGTTGCCCGCCCAGCGCGTGATCTTGCGCCCGTGCAGCTCCCAGATTTCCGTCGCCGTCGCATCCAGCATGTGGCGGTTGTGGCTGACCATCAGCACGGCCGCGCGCGTGTTGCGAATGAACTGGATGAACCACTCGATGCCGTCCATGTCGAGGTGATTGGAGGGCTCATCGAGCAGCATCAGGTCCGGCTCCTGCAGCAGGATGCGCGCGAGCCCGATGATGTTGCGCTCGCCACCGCTGAAGCTTTCGATCGGCTGCGTCCAGGATGAGCGCGGCAGCCCGAGCCCGGTCAGCACCTGCTCGATCCTGCGCTCGACTTCGTAGCCGCCGGCGGTTTCGTGCTCCTGCTGCACGCGCTCGTACTCGGCCATCACGTCTTGCCCGTGCGCCATGCGTTCTTCGAGCGCGTGCAACTTTTCCTGGCGCTTGAAGTCTTCGCTGAACAGCTTGCGCATCTCGGTGAAGACGGTGGCGCCGGGGTCGTAGGTCAGCTCCTGGGCCTGGTAGGCGATGTTGAGCCCCCGCTGGCGATGGATCTCGCCCTTGGTCGGCTCGGTCTGCTGCATGATGAGTTTGAGGAGTGTGGATTTGCCTGTGCCGTTCTGCCCGATAAGCCCGATCTTTGCTCCGGGCTCGATGTCGAGTGAGACGCCCCGAAGCAGGTCCGGGCCGCCGTAATGCATCGAGAGGTTGGAAACCGTTACGAGGGGCATTTAAGGTCAATCTGTGCAAGCACTTAGGCAGAAACCGAAAGCGTCTGGTCTGTGCAACCCGAGTAACGGCATGGGGTTTCACAGTGACACTTTATATAGGAAAGAAAGGGCGTAAGTACGTATCCTGTTTCTCTACTACTGTAGTGCAGGCCCTAACGGGCGTGCAAACAATGCAATACGGGAGATGCCATGCATATCAAAAAGGGGCTGCTGATCGCGATGCTCGCGTTGGCCCCGGCGCTGTTCGCCCAGGATAACCAGGTCGGACAGGACGCGCCGGAGTTCAAGGCGACCGTCTGCGTGAACCAGCCGGACGCCATCACGCTCGAGCAGTGTGCCGGCGAAGTTGTACTCATCAAATACTGGGGTACACGCTGAGGACCCTGCGTGAAGGCGTTGCCTTCCGTAGAAGCTCTTTGGAAAAATAATAAGGATCGGGGTCTGCATGTCTTCCTGGTGGAAAGCCAGGGGGGCACCGAAGACGACCTGAAGAAGTACGCGGCGGAAAAGGGACTGACGTTCCCGATTGCGATCCGTAACTCCTGCGACTTCAACGGCTACAAAGGCGGGAACGGTCTTCCGTACGCCTTCGTGGTCGGGCCGGACGGCAAGGTCGTCTGGCAGGGTCGTGAGGGCTATGGCGCCGTGTGCGTCCAGCAGCTCGAGCGGATCAAGTATCCGGGTCTCGGCAAGCTTGAGGTCGCGCCGGAGTGCGTGAAGGCGGCCACCAAGTTCGCCACCGGCGATTACGCCGGCGCCAAGGATGAGGCGCTCAAGGTCAAGGAGAAGGAGGCTGAAAACGAAGCCGCCCTCGCCGACGCTGAGTTCATCATCAACCGCGTGGACGCTCGGATGACCGGGCTGCGCACCAGGATCGACGACGCGAAGTCCAAGCGCCGCTACCACGAAGCCGTCGCCATGCTCGAGGAACTCTCAGGCAAGGGCTACAAGGGTACAGAGGAGGCGGAGCACGCGGCCGAAGAGTTGAAGGAGCTCAAGAAAGACAAGGACGTCAAGAATGAGCTCAAGGCCTGGGACCAGCTGCAGAAGACGCTCGACGCCAACGAGAAGGCCAAGAGCGAAGGTGACAAGTACAAGAACCTGATCAAGTTTGCCGAGAAGTACGAGGGCACGGCCGCCGCCGACGAAGCAAAGGCGCTGGCTGACCAGCTCTCGCACGAATAAGGGCGATCGGGACCTACAACTGTGAATCACGGCCCGGCGCCTGCCGGGCCGTGTTCGTTTGCGGCTCCGGCATCTGAACTCAAACCAAGGTGCAAGACGATTGGAGCCAACCATGAGCAAGACAATTATGATCGCAGTGCTGGCCTGTGCGCTGGCGCCGGCGTTGTTCGCCGGGGGATCACTCACCGGGCAGGACTGCCCGAGCTTCAGCGCGACGCGGTTCATCAACCCGCCCGCGGACGGAAAGACCAGCTTTGAAGACTGCAAGGGCGAGGTGATTCTCGTGAAGCTGTGGGGCACGCATTGCGGCCCGTGCCTCAAGAGCATGCCGGAAGTACAGGCGCTCTGGAACAAGTACGAAGGCAAGGGGCTGCACGTGTTCATGAGCGAGCGCCAGAACAGCAGCGAAGCCGACATCCAGAAGGTGTACAGCAGCAAGGGGCTGACGTTCCCGCAGGTTCTCGAGGGCAACATGGGCGGCTTCCCCGGCGTGGGGACCATCCCGTACGCCTACGTGATCGGCGTGGACGGCAAGGTCGTGTTCGAGGGCCACAGCGGCTACGGCGCGGCGATCGAGACCGAGATCGAGAAGATCAAGTACCTCGGGCTCGGCAAGAACGACGTCGCCCCGGGCCTTGAGAAGGCCGCCACCGCGTTCAGCGCCAAGGACTACGCGGGCGCCCGCGAAGAGGCCACCAAGGCCAAGGAAAAGTCGGCCGACAACGAAGCGGTTGTCGCGGATGCCGATTACATCATCGGGCGCGTCGACGCGGTGATCGAGAAGCTGCTGAAGCGCGTTGAGGACACCAAGGCCGCGCGCCGCTACCACGAAACCGTGGCCGCGCTGGAAGAGCTCAGCGGCAAGGAGTTCAAGGGCATGGAAGTGGCCGACAAGGCCAAGGAAGACCTGAAAGAACTGAAGAAGGACAAGGACGTCAAGAACGAGCTGAAGGCCTGGGATGCGCTCGCCAAGACGCTTGAGGCCAATGACAAGGCCAAGTCCGACGACGCGAAGAAGGCGAACCTCGAAGGCTTCATCCGGAAGTACGAAGGCACCGCGGCCGCCGGCGACGCGCAGCAGATGCTGGGCGCGATCGGCAGCGACGAAGGGCGGGAAGGCTAGACATAGCCGAACCACAGAACGGCCCGGCCCGGAAAGGCCGGGTCGTTCTGTTTGCGGTTTGTCCGTGAAACATGCGGGGTGCACGAATAACCTGCGTATTCAGGAGGACGAACCATGCTGTACCGGATCGCCATTGCCGCCCTGCTGGTTTGCGCGGGCTGCCTTCACGCGGATGCGTTGAAAGTCGGCCAGGATGCACCCAAGTTCAAGGCGGGCGGCAACATCGTGAACCCGCCGGAGTTCGCCCGCGAGCTCAAGGACTGCGAAGGCGGCGTCATCCTCATCTATGAATGGCACATCCGCGATGGCACCAAGCAGGGGCTGCCGGACATCCAGAAGTACTGGGACAAGTGGAAGGGCCTCGGGCTGTACATCTGGACCATCCACCGCCTCGACTTCGAGAAGTTCCCGCAGGTTGACATCATTGCACGCACGGCCGGCTACACGTTCCCCATCTGCACGGGCGGCTTCTACGACGACGCGAACGACTTCTTCGGCTACAAGGACGGCAAGACGTTCCGCACGACCGTCGTCGGCAAGGACGGCAAGGTCGCGTACTACGGGCAGGACGACAGCTGGAAAGCCGTGCTGGAAGCCGAGATGGCGAAGATCGTCTACCCGAACCTGGGCAAGGACGTGGTCGCCGACAAGCTGGAGATGTCGGCCAAGAACTTCGCAAAGCGCGAATTCGGCAAGGCGCTCAACGACGCCGAAAAACGCCTGGGCGAAGAACTCACCGAAGAAGAAAAGTCCGACGCGGAGTTGATCGTGAAGAAGGCGATGTGGATCGCCGACACGCGCAACGAGCGCATCACCAAGTGGAAAGAAGAGAAACGCTACGACCTGGCCAAGGCGACGCTGGAGTTGCTGGAGGAAGAGTTCAAAGGCCACAAGGTCGGCGACGACGCCAAGGCGATGCTGAAGGAATTCAAGAAAGACAAAGAGATCAAGAAAGAGCTGTCGGCGTTTGAGCTGCTCGACAAGCTGATCGACAAGGAAGGCAAGACGGACGCAGAGAACTACATGAAGTGCCTGAGCCAGTTCGCCAAGCAGCAGGAAGGCATGAAGGCGGGCGAAGTGGCCGGCAAGATGGCGAGCAAGATCAAGTCGGACCTGGAGTGAGCCGCGCCGATTTCGACAACCTTCGTGAACGCATGGTCCAGCGCCAGATTGTCGCGCGCGGCGTGCGCGACCTGCGCGTCCTGGCCGCCATGCGCAGCGTGCGTCGCCATGAATTCGTCGATGCGCGCAACCAGCCGGCGGCGTACGAAGATCGCCCACTCTCCATCGGGCATGGCCAGACCATCAGCCAACCATACATCGTTGCCTGGATGACCGAGCTGCTGCAAGTCGGGCCGCAAGACTGCGTGCTTGAGATCGGCACCGGCTGCGGCTACCAGACCGCCGTGCTGGCGCAGCTGGCGGCGCACGTCTACAGCATCGAGTTGGATGAAGCGTTGTCCGCACAGGCCGCGCTGAACCTGTCACGCGCAGGCGTAACGAACGCAACGCTGAAAGTGGGAGATGGCTATCAGGGCTGGCCGGAGCATGCGCCGTTCCCGTGCATCATCTCGGCCGCTGCCCCGTTGGAGGTGCCGGCAGTGTTGACGCGTCAACTGGCCGATGGCGGCCGGCTGGTGCTGCCTGTGGGTGCGGCAAATGGCCAGCAGATGATGCGGGTGACCCGCGGCGCCGACGGCACCCTCGTTGAAGAAGTACTCGGGGCGGTATCGTTCGTGCCGATGCGTCACGCCTGACTGCAGGGCGGCTAGCTGACTTCCTCGACGATCAGGCCCCGCTTGTCGATCTCCGGTGCGAGCGCCTGGGCTTCCATGCCGTGGCGCTCGTAAGCTTCCTTCATGGCGTCGGCGACGGGCTTCATGTCGCCTCTGCCCAGTGCAATCATGGCGCCGCCCGCGCCGCTGATCGTGACGCCGTAGGCGCCCGCCTCGATTGCGGCCGTCACGATATCGTCGAAGCCCGCGATCATTGCCTTGCGGTGCGGCACGTGCAGCCGGTCGTCGAAGCCGGCGGCAATCGCATTTTTCTGGCCGGTCTTCAGCCCGTACAGCAGCGTCAGGAGCGCACGCTGGTTGCTGACCGCTTCCTTGCGATTGAGCTTTTCCGGAAGCCAGATGCGCGTGGCGCCGGTGCTTTCCTTCAGCGTCTGGTTCGGTACCGCCAGCGCAACCCGCAGATCTTCGTGCATCTTCAGTGGCGTCGCGCGCGCCTCGCCGTCCATTTCCAGCACGGCCTGCAGCCCGCCGTAGGTTGCCGCGGCGGCGTTGTCCGGGTGGCCTTCGATTTCGTTGGCGTCGGCGAAGACGTCGTCCTTCACGGCCGTTCCCTTGCGCCACATCTCGGCCAGTGCGGCGCCGGCGACGGTTGCGGCGGCGCTGCTGCCCATGCCCTGGGCGATGGGGATGTCGCTCTTGATCTTGGCTTTCAACTCTCTCGGCAAATGGTACTCGGGCCCACCGCGCAGGATGGCTTTCACGAACGCGGTCGCCAGCAAGTTGGGCTCGCCGGAATGCTCGATGCTGAAGTCAAGCAGCGTGCCGCCGTAGTTGCAGTTGGGCTCGACCGCCTTGCGCCACCAGTCGAGCGGGTCGTCGTAATCCTTGAGGTTGACCTGCTCTTTGGACCATTCGGCGGTTGCTTCCAGCCGGACGTTCAGCGCCAGCGCCAGGACGTCAAATCCCGGGCCGAGGTTAGCGCTCGAGGCTGGAACCGAAATACGTACTTTGTTCACGCTCGACGATGTCACGGTAGTTGTCCTTGTCGAGGCGGATCAGCCCCGGCGTTTGGGTTACACCAGCAACTCTAGCGATCTCCGAAAGCGCGGTCATCATACGGCTTTCTTCGATCACGTCCGAAATCACGCCGAGGAAATTCCTGCCCCCGTGCGACACCTGCGCGTGGCTCAAAACCACCAGCCCAAGGCCTTTCAGCGCGGAGAGCACGCCGTCCACGTGCGCCGGCTCAACGGCGAGGCGCAGAAAGTAGCACAGTTTCAGGCTGCGCGTGTCGGCAAGCTGCACATCACCGCCCGTGCGCTTGAAGCCGGGCAGCGTGCTCGTGTCCGGCTGGCGGATCATCTTCACGATGTCATTGAGCACGGCGCTGGCCGTCGGCAACTCGCCGGCGCCCTTGCCCAGGAACGTCAGTTCCTTGAAGCCGGGGCCCTCGAGGATGATCGCGTTGAACTCGCTGTCCACGTCGGCCAGCAGCTCGCCGCGGTGAACCAGCGCCGGGTGGACGCGAAGGCTGAGACCATCCTCGCCGCGCCGCGCGGCCGCGACCAGCTTGATGCGATGGTCCAGCGCGGTCGCCAGCAGCACGTCCACCTGCCCGATCTTGGTGACGCCCTCGGTATGGACCTGATCGGGCGGCACGTACGCGCCGAACGCCTTGAAGGCGAGCAGCGTCAGCTTCTCGGCCGCGTCGATGCCTTCGACGTCGAGAGTCGGGTCGGCTTCCGTGAAACCCTTGGCGGCGGCGTCTTTGAGCGCGTCCTCGTACTCGCATCCCGCGCGCTCCATGAACGTGAGGATGTAGTTGGTGCTGCCGTTGATCACGCCCTTAATGACGGACAGCTCTTCACACGCCAGCGAGCGGTCGAGCACTTCGATGATCGGGATGTGGGCGGCGGCAGCCGACTCGAAGCAGATCCCCGTGCCGCCCTGTTTCGCGGCCTCGGCGTAGCGGCCCATGCTGCGGGCGAGCGCGGACTTGTTGGCGCTCACCAGCGGGATGCCGCGGACAAGCGCCGCGCAGCCCGCCTCGACGGCGAGGGTGTTGCCGCCCATGACCTCGACCAGCAGGTCGATGCCGCGGTCGTTCGCGACCTTCATGGGATCGTCGGTGACTTCGACGCCGCTGAGATCAACGCCGCGGTCCTTCCTGACGTCGCGCACGGCGAGGTGCGTGAGCTTCAGGTCGAAGCCGTTGGCACGGAAGTCGTCGCGGTGCTTGGCGAGCAGCTTCACAAGCCCGCCGCCGACCACGCCGCAGCCGAGCATGCCAAGTTTAACCGTGCGCATTTTGGCGTCGTCGGGCACCGGCCGCTCCTAGCCGCCGGCGATGGCGGGGACGATCGAGAGGTGGTCGCCGTCCTTGAGGGGCGTGGCCAGGTTTTCCATGAAACGGATGTCTTCGTCGTTCAGGAACACGTTGACGAAACGGCGCACGTTGCCTTCCTCGTCGCAGATGCGGGCCTTGATGCCGTTGTGCGCGGCTTCCAGTGCGTTGAGCGCTTCGCCCACTGTCGCCGCTTCGACGGTTACCTCGGCCGCGTTGCCCGTCAGGTTGCGAAGCGGCGTGGGAATACGGATCAGATTCGCCATGGCAATGTCCCTGGATACTGTGTGGCCCGTGAGGGCGGGAGAATAGCAACGAGGCAAGCCCGTTCCAGTGGGGGAACGCAAAGGGCGGGGGCGCATCGGCCCCCGCCCTTGAGGTCTAAACGATCTAGTTCAAGCCGGCGCGCGCGTACATGCGGTACAGCGTGGCGCGGCTGACGCCGAGCTTTTCGGCCATCTCTTCCTTCGAGAAGCCCTGTTCTTCGAAAAAGATCAGGACGTCCTTGTTGAACAGTGTCTCCATCGTCGCGTGCAGCCCGCGTTCGGCCCCCTGGGCCAGCGCGCGGCGCATGTATTCGTCGACGATGGACTTGCGGGCGGGGGCGCTGACCACGGAGTCGCCGACGTCCACGGAGCCGCGGTCTGTCAACAGGAACTGGACGATAGCGTCTTCGCGCGCGTCGCCGTCTTCTTCCGGCTGCACGAGAACGAGATCGCTGCCGTCCTTGCGCATCAGCATCACGCCGTGCAGATCATCCGGCTCGCCGCAGTGGGCGGCGCGCGAGACGCTGCCGTCGGCGTCTTCCTGGTAGATCGTCATGGTGTCGGTCACGTCGCCGACGTCGTCGCCGTAGAAATCGGTCGTCGCGCCGCGGCGGCGCACCCACTGCACCACATGGAAGCGCGTCTGCAGAATCTCGAACAGCTTGTCCGCTTCGGCAGACTGCGGCGTCGGGATGTCGGCCGCGGCCGGCAGTCTGGGGCGCTGGCCCCGGCCACGCGCAGGCGGCGTCAGGCGCGGCAGGCGGCGCGGACGGTCCTTATCAAGCGTGCGCAAGAAGTCCGCTGCCGCCGTGACGGTATTCAGCTGCGCGGCGCGGATGCCGTAGTGCAGCGCGCTGGAAGCGTAGCGGTGCGCGGCTTCGTGGTCGCGGAAGTGGAGGCGGCACTTGGCCATCAGCAACATGCCGCGCGCGAGGCGTTCTTCCGTGGTAGGAAGCGCGCCCAGCCGGCGCAGGCGCTTGAAGGCGCCCTTGAAGTCGCCCTTGGCGAACAGGCGTGTGGCGATTTCATCCAGGTAGGCTGCCAGCGTCTTGTCGGTGACCTTGTCGAGAATCTTCTGGCTGACGTGGCTCAGCAGCCAGTCGGCGCGTTCCTCAAGGTTGAAGGCGCGGCTGCGCAACAGCTCCACGCGCAGCAGGCGCAAGCGCACCCAGTGGTCCGTGTCCTTGCCGACCAGGCGGATCGCGCGGCGCATCAGGCTGTCGGCCGTGCGCGGCTCAAAGCTGGTGTCCATGGCGAGGCGGCGCGCGGCGAGCGCGAGCCATTCGATGAACTCGGGAATGGCGTACAGGTCGCGACGGCGGCTCAACTCATCGACGAGTGCCGCGGCTTCCCTGGTCTGGCCGACGGCGGCGCACAGTGCCGCGAGCGTGGCGCGGTCCACCTGCTCGGCGAACTTGCCATTGTCGAGCGTGATGCCGAGGCCCATCGCGGCGCGCAGGATGCGCAGTGCTTCTTCGTACTGCTCGCCGTCCAGGTTTTCGTCGAAGTGTTTGCGTGCCAGTTTGATGGCGCGGCGCGGGTCGCCCGAGTACAGCAGCAGCTCGACTCGCGCGTCGGGGATGTCCGGCAGTTCCTGCTCCACGATCGGCAGCAGGTGGTTTGCGCCGGCCTGCAATTGCTCCGCGTTGAAGC
The DNA here is from genome assembly GCA_020638675.1 of Planctomycetota bacterium. Lineage (GTDB taxonomy): Bacteria > Planctomycetota > UBA8742 > UBA2392 > UBA2392 > JACKID01. The sequence goes on along the minus strand of JACKID010000001.1, from coordinate 3,025,072 downwards.
TTTCACGAAGCGCACGCGCGACTTCCGCGTTCAGCGGCATCACGTCGTCGCCGACCGTGCGGAACAGCGTGCCGCCGGTCAGAGCCGCGACAGCGCCGGGGCCGGAGCGCGTGTCCCTGGCCAGGCGGTCCACGCTAGCCAGCGACAGCGGGCAGGGCATCAGCGCCAGCGCCGCGAGCATGCTGCCGTATTTGTCGCGAAGCCCGCCGATCTCGGCCTGGATTGCCTGAATGTTCGGGTCTGCCGGACGACCGGAAACGCGCTCTTCGCGGCTTCCGAGGCTGTTCAGGCGCGACAGCAACTCGGCCACTTTCGGCTCGTCGCCGCTGGTGCCCGGGACCAGCAGGATTACTTGCGGCATCGGCGGGACGGCCGCGATGTCAGCGGCAGCGTCGGCGCAGCCGAGAAGATCGCCCAGCCAGTGAAGACTTGCGGGGTCGGCCGAGGCGGGGTCTGCAATGATCAGTGTATCCGCGCCGCCGCCGAGAAGGGTGGGGGCGTCATCGGGCGCAGAGGCGCCGAGCGTCCGGCGCGCCTGTGACAGCACCCAGCTGCGCAGGCTTACCGCGCCGCCAAGCGCGTGACAGGGAACGTAGATGACCTTTCGGCCCGCTGCGGCTTCTTCCTGTGCGACCTCCGCAGACCAGCCGAGCAAGGTGTCCAGGCTTCGGTTAGTGGCGATGCGATGTTGCGTCCTGGTTGAGATCGAATCGGTGACACCACTGTTCATATCTGACTGCTCCCGGGGATTTTCGTGCGAGTGTGCGCGACAAGCTGTGTTTCGAATGAATGATCAGGTAATCATGGGCATTTCAGGAAATCACACTTTCTGTTCGGAAATCGGCTAGCGAGGCATTCTGGCTTCCGCCGACGCCGCGCGACCTGTCGCATTGGAACCACACGATTCCGCAATGCGTCACCATCAATTCGAGGTCGGATTGCAATGCGCCACTTACTGAACGAGTGTTGAGTTTTGAATAATGCCCAAATCTGACCCCAAGAAAACCAAATTCGCCGCAAAACCAGAGAATACTGAGCGAAGCCCCACGGTGCCTAAAGGCATTATGCAAAAAGAGTTGCGAATCTAGTCACGGCGCAGCATCCAGGAGACCAGGCGAGAATACCACGGGCCCCGACGCGGGGGATTTTCGCCCGTGCGGATTGCCTCGGCCTGCCGTTCCAGCCTCTCGGCCGTCTTTCGATAAGTTTCGTCGCCGTACTGCGTGTAGTACTCGCGCTGCTGCGCCGCTTGCTCATGGAGCATGCGGATGCTGTCGGCCTTCCAGTCGTCGTGGATCTGCTGTTTTGCCGCCGCGATGTCCGCTTCGTGCAGATCGCGTTCGTTTTGTTCGCGCTGTTGTTGCTGCCGCTGCCATTCCTGCTTGCGGAGCGCCATGCGCTGGTCTGACTCTTCGACGAGTCGATCGCGCAGCGCGAAGTATCGCTTCTTGGCTTCGGCGTCGCTGTCGTCCTTGCCGCGCCACGCCTCGCGGAATCGCTCATCCCACTCCGCCACTTCCTTCTGCAGCGGGTTCAGTTCCGGCTCGTTGCTTTCGAACATGTTCTGGAATTCGAACGGGCTCAGCAGCTTGCTGTCAGGCCGTGCGTGCAGGTACGCCTGCCGGATGCGCCACGGCAGCGCATCGCCGTGCTCGGCAATGTACTCGTCGACAGGCGGCAGTTCGTGCCGCGCATGCAGGGTGATAAACCGGTTGATGCAGCGGGTGGCGGTATGCTCGAACACGGGATCGAGAAGCAGCGGGTGCAGGAAGGCCAGACAGGCGCGCAGATCATCCAGCGAGCCGACCGGCCTTTCGCCGTCACCCGTGGCAAACACGCCGAGATGCAGTGCGGATTCCCGGCCCAAGGGCGTGATCAGCTTGGCCACAAAGTCGAGGTACGAGCGATACGCGCCGAACGTTTCGAACGACTGTTGCGCGCCCAGCTTCTCGCGTACCAGCGGGACAAGTTCCGGGCGCTCGATCGCGCAGTCGTCGACAAAGCGCAGCGTCTTGTAGCGATCTTCGACGGACCAGTGGTGACCCTGCCCAAGCGCCCACGCCAGCATCGGCGGCTTCAGGTAGAGCAGGCGATACAGCATGACTTCGCCGAACAGCGCGCGGTCAGCGTATGCGCGGTCGAGCGACAGGTTGGCCGCGCGCAGTGCGGCGAATGCGCTGTCGAAGCTCCCGTTGGAGAAGGCGTAATCCATCAGCTCCATCATCAGCTTCAGCGTGGCGCCGTCGAACGAGAGCCCGAGTTCCTTGAGCACCATCCCGGACGGGTTTCCGGCAAACAGCGCCCGCCCGGCGGCACGGAACACGGCACGCCGGATTTCATTCTCGCCCTCGTGCCCGCGATAAAGGTTCGGCTGGATCGCGCGCAGGGCGATGGCGGCCTCGACCTCCGGCTCGCAGTCGCCCGCCAGCCGCATCAGGCGCGCCAGCATTCGTTCGCGCCACGGGTTGATCGTTCGCCATGCCGACATCTCGGCGATTGCGGCAACGCGGGCTTCGGTGCTGTCAGCGGTCAGCAACAGGCGCACGCGTTGGTCGTTCCACTCATCCAGGAACTCGTGCTTTTGCGTTTCGTCGAGTCCGGCGTAGTCCCAATAGAGCTCCTTGTCGAAGTCGCGCGGCTTGCCCGCCTTGAACATCTCGAGGTCGTGATTGTCGTCGTTTGCCTGCCAATGATCGGCCTCGGTCGTGACCAGCCGGCGCTCGACCTTGGCCGCGCTGCCGCAGTGCGGGCATTTCGCGGTGTCCTGAGAGTTGCTGATTTCGATCGCACCGCCACAGCCCGGACAGGCTGCCTCGGCCTGGCCGGTCGCGGCGATCGAGTGCGCGGGAATGAATTTCGTGTCGCGCGCGAAGCTGCCCGGCTCAGCCCCCGCCTGAATTTCCAGCTCAACGGTGCGCAGACGGCGTTCGACGTAGCTGGTCTCGCGGCACCACCGGCAGGTAGCCTCGCTGCTGTCCATATCGAGCTGCAGAGGCGCGCCGCAGCCAGGGCACAGCGCGCGGCGGGTCAGGAACAGCGAGACGGGCACGGCTTGAGACATGGCAGCATTAAAGGGAACGAGCCCGACTCCGCCTTCTAAATCGGGCCCGCCCGGTTGGTTTGCCTGTGCCTATGCCGTGACGGCCATGTCTTCGATGGCCTTGAACTTGCCGGCCTCGGTGTCGGTCATGCAGCGCTTTTGGGTGATGTGGTACTCGAACTCTTCGCGGAACTTCGCGATGTAGCTCTGCACGGGCATGATCAGTGAGTCCGCCAGGAAGCAGATCGTGCGGCCCTTGATCATCACGCTGACCTCGTCCATCAGGTCGACGTCGCCTTCCTTGCCGTGGCCGAACTCGATGCGATGGCAGAGCTTCTCCAGCCAGCCCAGACCTTCGCGGCAGGGCGTGCACTGGCCGCAGGACTCATGGTGATAAAAGCGCGCGAGGTTCAGCAGCGCGTTGACGATGCAGGTCTCGTCATTGAAGACGATCATGCCCGCTGAGCCGAGGAAGCTGCCGGCCGCGCGAATACTGTCGAAGTCGGCGGGGGTATCAAGCTGGTCCGGCGTCATGATCGGCATGCTGGACCCGCCGGGAATCACGCCCTTGATGTTGCCGATCGGCCCGCCCGCCATGTCGATGATCTCGCGCAGCGTGGTGCCCAGCGCGACTTCGTACAGGCCCGGCTTCTGCACGTGGCCGCTGACGCAGAACAGCTTCGGGCCCGGGCCCGACTCCGGCCCGATGCCGCGGAACCAGTCGGCGCCGTGCGCAATGATGTGCATCACGCACTGGATCGTCTCGACGTTGTTGATGATCGTCGGGTAGCGGAAGTAGCCTTCCACGGCCGGGAACGGCGGCTTGATCTTCGGGTAGGCGCGACGGCCTTCCGCCGCGGACAACAACCCGGTTTCTTCGCCGCAGATGTACGCGCCGGCGCCGGTGATGACCGTGACGTCCAGCTCAAAGTTCTTGCCCAGGCCAAGCACGTCCTTGCCGAGGATGCCCTCTGCGTAGCATTCGTCGATGGCGGCCTGCAGGCGCTTGGCTTCGCGGGTGAATTCGCCGCGGATGAAGACGTAGGCGTGGTGGCTCTGGATCGCCCAGCAGGCGCAGATGATGCTCTCCAGCAGATTGTGCGGATCCTTGGCCATGATCTCGCGGTCTTTGAACGTGCCCGGCTCGGACTCGTCCGCGTTGACCGCGAGGTAGCGGGGCTTGCCGTTCTCGGGCAGGAAGGACCACTTCACGCCGGCCGGGAAGCCAGCACCGCCGCGGCCGCGCAGGTTGGACTTCTTGACCTCTTCAACCAGCGCCTTGGGCTCGAATTCGGTGATTGCCTTCTTGGCCGTGGCGTAGCCGTAGTGGCCGCCGCGTGAGCGATATTGCTTCAGCGTCCACGACTCGGGCGTGTTGAAGTACTTGCTCAGAATCGGTTCAAAGTTAGCCATCGCAGCGCCTTCCAGATGATCGCGGGCAAGTTACCACGCCACCCGGCCCGCGCAACCTACTCCGACCCGTCCGTCGCAGGCGGCCACGGTGGTTGGCGCCCGCTGCGCCCGAACGTCGTCTGGAGTTCCTGCTGAAGCTGGTGCACGAGTGTGGGGCCGCCGGTCTCCCGGGCCAGGGCGATCCCTGTCTGCCAGGGCGTATGGGCTTCTTCGAGGTCCTGCAGGGCCATTGCAATCGCCTGTCGGCACAGGGCGACCGCCCGGCCGTAACCATTCGCCACCGCGACGTGAAGTTCCAGTGCGCGAGCAGCAGCCTCCTGCGCCTGTGCGTATCGCCCGCGGCGAATCTCGAGCTGCGCGAGCGCGCCCAGCACGACGGCCTCGCTGCGGCGGTTTCCGACGCTGCGGTCTACGCGGAGCGCTTCGTGGATGCAGGCTTCGGCGTCGTCCAGGCGGTCGAGTTGCAGGTACAGGTCGGCCGCGTTGCCAAGCGCCATGCCTTCAAGCACTCGGTCGCCGACTTCGCGATAGCAGGCGATGGCGTCGAGATGTGCTGCTTCGGTGAGTGCGGGGTCGTGGGTCGCGCGCTGCATTGTGGCCCGGTTGCCGAGCGTCATCCCGACGGCACGCCTGTTGCCGACTGCGCGGTGGGCCTCAAGCGCGAGGTTGTAGTACTGCTCGGCTTCGTCGAACCGCTCCGTCAACTGGCAGACGTTTGCCATGTTCATCAGCGCCAGCCCCTCGGAGCGACGTTCGCCGGTCTCGCGGTAAACCTGAAGCGTCTGCTTGAACAGTTTCTCGGCTTCTTCCAGTCGCCCGGTTTCCTGATACAGGACCGCGAGGTTTCCCAGCGCGACGGTGTGGTTGCGGCGGCTTGGACCGTTTTCGAGGACTTGCAGTGCCTCGTGGAACTCCCGTTCCGCGTCGGCAACTTCGCCGAGATACCCCAGCACGTCTGCCAGCCCGGCCTGTGCTTCGGCCGCGCCCTGGCTGTCGCCGAGGGAGCGGTACGTGTCGCGTGCTTGTGCGTAAGCCTGCTGCGCCTCGGGGATTCGCCCTGTGCGGAGGCACAGCCCGGCGATGTTGACCAGTGCTACGGCTTCGGCCCGCTGGTCCCCGCGGGCGCGGAATTCTGCGACGGCGTCGGTGAGCAGCTTTCCTGCCTCATCCGTACTGCCGGCCAGGTGGGCTGCGTCCCCGGCTTTGAGGTGCGCTCCGGCGACGTCGAAGCAGGGAAGGCCAGCCAGCTCGAGCCAGGCGCGCATGGCAGCGTCGGGCCGGAACTGGCGATCGGCGCTTTCCGCCGCGCGCCGAAGGTACAGCCGACGCAGTCGGCCAAGTTCTTCGTTCTCTGTGCCCGCGGCCTGTGCGTGCGACGACAGCTCAAAGGCAACTGCGTCCGTCGGGTGGGGCGAGAATTTTTCGGGGCGGGCGGCATCCAGTGGCGGCAGCTCCGGGGCGCGTCCGCCGAACGCCTGCTCAATCAGGTAGAACGCTAACTCGTGGAGTCGGGCGCGGTCGGCCGGCATCTGCAACTGATAGGCTGCGTCACGTTGCAGAGCGTGGCGAAACAGGTAGGTTAGTTCAGCGTCCACGGGGGGATTCTAGGCCCGCGGCCTGGTCGGGGCCACCTAGCAGAAGGGCTCGAGCCCCCGATCGCCGAACACTTTGCGGATGGCTATCAGCTTGCGCTGGATGGCTTGGGTGTCCTTCAGCCCCCGCAGGATGTCTACACCGCGCTCCCAGCTTTCCTGGGCTTCTTCCCGGCGATCCATGCGGAGCATCAAGCGCGCGTAGTCGCAGCGCTGCAGGGCTTCGATTCGCGGAGTTTGCGCCTGTTTGTGAAGTGCGAACACCTGGGCGTAGAGCGCTTCCGCCTCGGCGAACCTGCCTGCCTCTTCGCGCAGGATGGCCAGGTTGCCCAGCAGCGTGGTTTGCGCGCCGGGGTTACCTATCTCACGGTGGATCTCGGCTGCGGCAAGATAGAGCCGTTCGGCTTCCCCGCCGTCTTTGTCAGCGCTGTACGTGAGAGCGAGGTTGCCCATGGCGATGGCCTCACTTCGGCGATTGCTGGTTTCGCGGTGAATCTCCAGCGAGCGCGTCAGGAGTTTGCGGGCCTCGTCGTCCCGGCCCTGCTCGTGCGCGAGCAGCCCCAGGTTTGACAGCGTGGTCCCCTCGCCCCGCAAGTCTCCGTTCGCACGCTGAATGGCGAGAGTCTCCCGCATCAGCTCGGCGGCGCGCTCGGGTCGTGAAGTGTGCTTGCAGACAATGGACAGGTTCAAAAGAACTGACGACTCGGACTCGGTGTTCCCGGCCGCCCGCAACCGGTCGAGCGCCTCCAGAAGCTGCGTCTCAGCGCCACCGAGATTGCCCGCAGCCTGAAACAGAACACCCAGATTCGCCTGGGCCTGTGCCGCTGCTGCTTCGTCACCTGCCTGACCAAGCAGGTCGATGGCGCGTCGCAGATGCTCTTCCCCTGCGGCAACGCGTCCCGTGTTCTTCAGCAGGACGCCCAGTGCGGCCACCGTGCGTCCTTCTTCGGCCATGGAAGCCGAGCCCTCCGCTGCCTGCAGAGATCGTTGAAGAAACGCCTCGGCTTCAACCGCTCGCCCGGCGCCGCTGGCAATGGTTCCGGCATGACGCAGCGCGCCTGCGCAATCGTCAGGAGAGATCTCGGCCAGCGTGCGATAGAAGCGGATCGCGTCATCAATCCGGTGGGAGCGCTCTGCCAGCCTGGCGGCCCCGGCGAGGTACTGCCGCTCCTGCTCGGGCATTGCGTGGGCAGGGTCGGCCTCGCGGGCCAGTCGGCAGTGATCGGCGAGCTCACCCGCGAATGTATCCAGCGATGTGCCGCCAAACAGGCGCTCGATTGCGTCAACCACCAGCTTGTGCAACTCCGCCCGGACGGTTGGCGGTTGAAGGTCGTAGGCCGCTTCGCGCATGAGCGCGTGCCGGAACAGGTAATCCTTCTCGGCCGATGAGCGTCCGGACATGGTCAGATTCTAACGCTCACAGACGACAAGTGTTGGTTTCACAAGCAGTTAAGGCACATTCCGACACTTGTTTGTCAATTATTGTGCAAACTGGACCAAGCAGGTACACTTACTAACGGTCCGCAGTTTGGCACATGGCCAGCGGATGTTGTGTCAGGTACAGGCCCTAGAAGGTCTGCCGGCAACGTCCCCTGCGGTTTACAGATACGTTGAACTTTATGGATTCCCAAACGGCCGCCAACGGCCGTATACGCAAGCACCGGATGGACACACCACACCCTGCCCCATGGAAGGCGTCAGGGGCCGCTTCAGGCGGTCTGGTTGCTGTTGTATCTGCAGGTTCGCCAAACACTTACATGGATGGGCCAAGCGGCCCACCGGGGCCCGCGCTTGGCGGGTCGGTGCTGGCTGACTAGCGGGATTTCCGTAGTAGTTCGACGTACCTCTGCCGCCCAAGGGCGGTGTCTCCCCTGCACGGGGTTGGAGGGACGTCATGGAATATGTGATTGGTGCATTGCTGGGTTTGTTGGGTGGTGGCGCGGGAGCCGCAGCCGCCGTGTTCTTTGTCATGAAGGGGAAAGTCGAGGCCGCAACCAAGTTCAGCCAGGGAGAAGCTGATCGCCTGAAGGATGAAGCCAAGAAGGAAGCCGAAAACATCGTCACCGCGGCAAGACTCGATGCCAAAAACGAGGCACTTAAACACCGCGAGAAGATTGAGCAGGAACTCGACAAAGACCGTCGGGAAATCAAGGAAATCGAAAAACGCATCGCCAAGCGGGAAGAGTCCATCGAGCAGAAGTTTGAGCTGCTCGACCGCAAGGCCGACCAGATCGAAAAGCGCGACCAGGAAATCGCCAAGACCCAGGCGCACATCGAGCAGTTGCAGCAGGACCACGAAGTCCTGATCGAGGAAGTGCGCGCCAAGCTGTCACAGGTCGCGGAAATGACGCCCGAAGAGGCCCGCCGCGAACTGCTGGAGCGAATGGATGCACAGTTGGTCAGCGAAAAGGCCGAGCGCCTCAAGCGCATGATCGACACCACCACGGAAGAGGCCGACGAAAAGGCCAAGTGGACGATCAGCCAGGCCATCTGCCGCCTCGCGTCAGAGCACACGGGCGAGACCACGACCAGCACGGTCGAGATTCCCAGCGACGAGGTCAAAGGGCGCATTATCGGGCGCGAAGGCCGCAACATCCGGCACTTCGAGAAGGTCACGGGCGTGGACGTCGTCGTCGACGACACACCGGGACTGGTTGTGGTCAGCTGCTTTGACTCGGTCCGCCGCGAAATCGCACGCCGCACGCTGGAGAAGCTGATCCAGGACGGGCGTATTCACCCGGCGCGCATCGAGGAAATCCACGAGCTCTGCACCAAGGAAGTCGACAAGGAAATCATCGAGGCCGGCAAGCAGATCCAGTTCGACGCCGACGTCCACAACATCCACCCGAAGGCGCAGCGCCTGCTGGGCCGCCTGAAGTTCCGCAGCAGCTACGGCCAGAACAACTACAAGCACAGCGTCGAGGTGGCGCACATCATGGGCATGATGGCCGCCGAGCTGGGGCTGGATGTCAAGCTGGCGCGCCGCTGCGGGCTGATGCACGACATCGGCAAGGCGATCGACCATGAGAAGGAAGGCGGTCACCCGCTGGTCGGCAAGGAGTTCCTCATCACGATCGGCGAGCGCCCGGAAGTCATCGAGAGCGCCGGCGGCCACCACGACCAGCCGATGCACCACAAGTACTCGTACGTGTCTCTCGCAGCAGCGGCCGACGCAATCAGCGCATCACGCCCGGGTGCCCGCCGCGAGAGCATGGAGCGCTACGTCCAGCGCCTCACGGCACTGGAAGCGGTTGCCAAGAGTTTCGATGGTGTCAGCGAAGCATTCGCCATGCAGGCCGGCCGAGAGCTGCGCGTGCTGGTGAACAGCAAGAAGGTGACCGACGAAGAAGCCCTGCTGATCTGCCGCCAGATGGCGGAAAAGATCGAGGACGAGCTGACGTACCCCGGAGAAATCCGCGTAACCCTCATGCGAGAAACCCGCGTAACCGAGTACGCCCGCTAGTAGATGGCGGTCTTGATCTATCGAACGCCGCCCGGCTGGGCGGCGTTCGATTTTTTGGAGAATCACGGAATTGCCTTTGAAGGCAAGTGGTTCTATGTAGAACTATCTTGGTCTCGTGAAGGGAGACGGTCATGGCAGGCGACAAGACGATTCTGATTACCGGCGCGACAGGCCAGCAGGGCGGCGCGGTTCTGAAGCACCTCAAGTCGCGCGGCTTCAAGCTGCGCGCGCTGACGCGCAACCCGGACAGCGACAAGGCCAAGGCGCTTGGCAGCGGCGTGGAAGTCGTGAAGGGCGACCTGAACGACGAGGCCTCACTGAAGGCTGCGCTGAAGGGCGCCTGGGGCGTGTTCGCCGTGCAGAACACCTGGGAAGCCGGCGTCGAGGGCGAAGAGGCCCAGGGCAAGCGCCTCGCCGAGCTGGCCAAGGCCGCCGGCGTGCAGCACTACGTCTACACGTCCGTGGGATCGGCCGAGCGCAAGACCGGCATCCCGCACTTTGAGAACAAGTGGCGCGTCGAGGAAGTTGTGCGCGCGCAGGAATTCCCGAGCCACGTCATCATCCGTCCCGTGTTCTTCATGGAGAACCTGCCGTCGCCGTGGTTCCTGAACGGCGACAAGCTGGTCACGGCCATGAAACCGGAAACCAAGCTGCAGATGATCGCTGTGGACGATATCGGGCGCGTAGGCGCACGGGTGTTCGTTGCAGCGGATGACTTCAACAAGCGCGAGATCGAAATCGCCGGCGACTCCGTAACCATGCCCGAGGCCGCGAAGATTGTCGGCAAGGCACTGGGTCGTGAGCTCGAGTTCATGCAGATCCCGATCGAGGAAGTCCGCAAGAACAGCGAAGACTTCGCCCTGATGCTCGAGTGGTTCGACAAGGTCGGCTACAACGCCGACATCAAGAAGCTCGACCAGGAGTTCGGCCACATGCAGCGTCTGGACCAGTGGGCAAACAAGACCTTGAAGAAGGCGTGAAACTCGCGCTGACTTCGCAAGGGCCGCTACCGTGGGGGGCGGCCTTTTGCATTCATCGCCAAGTGACTTAAACATGGCTCTCTGGCGCAGGTTGCGGCTATAAAGCTGCCAAGGAGGCCCCATGCATACGTTGTTGATAGTGCTTTCGCTGGTTCTTTCTGCTGGGACGGTACTGCAGGCTGCACAGACTGACGGCGAGTCGATGCCGCAATTGATCGGGGTTTCTGCGGAAGCAGAGAAGCACTACAACCGCGGGACCGCCCTGATGGAAAAGGGCGAGTACGCGGATGGCGAGGTTGAGCTTACAGCCGCGCTCGAAATCGAATCCGAGTACTTTGCGGCCCTGATCAACCGCGGGATATGCCGCCGTGAGCTGGGAAAACTCGACGACGCCATTGCCGACTTCGACAAAGCCCAGGAATTGGACCCCGATCACGTCTACCCGTACATCAATCGGGCCGAAGCCTACATGATTCAAGAGAAGTGGGAGGAGGCGGAGAAGGACCTCGACAAGGCCGAGGAGATGTTCCCCGGCTCCACAGATGTCGTTGCCATGCGAGGCGATCTCGCCCTGCGCCGCAAGCAATACCAGCAGGCGCTGCAGTACTACAGCCAAGTGCTGGCCAAGTACCCGGACAACTACGGTTGCCTCATGGGGCGCGGCAACATCTACCTCACCATTCGTAAGTTCGACGATGCCAAGCGCGACTTCGACAAGGCATTGAAGGCCGATCCTGCCCGCCCGGAGGCCTATTCGGGTCTCGGCAGCGTGCTAATGGAAACCGGCAAGTTCAGCGACGCGGAGAAGAAGTTCAAAGAGGGGTTAGAGAAGCGTCGCACTGACCGCGAGTTACTCCTGAACCTTGGCGAGTGCTATCGGCGACAGGGCAGGAAGGACGATTCTTTGAAGGCTTTCGACAACGCCATTGACCTGTACCCGAATGACAAGCCCGCGCTGTTTCGGCGCGCCCTCGTTCGAAAGTGCTTCGGCGACTTTGAAACCGCAGCTGCGGAACTTGCCGACCTGTCCGGGAAGTACCCGGAAGACGCGGAAGTTCGCGTCTATCTTGCCGACAGCTATCGGCAGGCGGGCGAGTTCGACAAGGCCGTTGACGAATACACAAAGCTCGCCGATGCCGATAACAAGAACTTCGACGCACATTACGAGCGAGGGCTTTGCTACTACGCGCAGAATGAGGTCGCGAAGGCTGTCGCTGATTTTGAAGCGGCCGAGGCACTCAACCCGAACAGTCATAAGACAGTCGCGATGCTTGCGATGATTGAAGCCGCATCCGGCAAGGTTGATGCCGCGAACGCGCACGTCAAACAAAGCCTCGAGCGCGCAAACGCTCTGAAGAAGATGCTCCCGGGCGCACCGTGGGGTGAACTCGCACTGGGTGAGGCGTGCGCGGCTCAGGCCTCGGTTCTTGCTTCAGCGAAGGGCAAGAAGAAGGACATTCAGGCCTTGCAGGATGATGCGGTTGAGCACCTCGAGGCCGCCACCGAGGCCGGGTATGTCGAATCGGCCTCATGGCCGGTCAACCCGTTGCTGGAGTCCTTGGCAAAACACAAGGGCTTCCAGAAACTGGTCAATGAGCGCAAGAAGTAGTCTCGTGTGGACGGCCCGCACCTCTCGCAATTGGCAACAGATTAAGAGTTGAACAAGTGCAGGCTCCGGCGTGACCACAGTTCTCCGTGGCCTCTGTGTTCTGCGTGGGTAAAACGCATTCCACAGGAGGCGACCATGCCTAGCATCTTCAGCAAGATCGTTGCGGGCGAGATTCCCTGCCACAAGGTCTGGGAAGACGACAAGCACCTCGCGTTTCTCGACATCAACCCGTGGACCTATGGGCACACGCTGGTGATCCCGAAGCTTGAGCAGGACTACCTGTTCGACATGCCGGAGCAGGACTACGTCGCGCTGGAACTCGCGGCGAAGCGGGTCGCGCAACTGTTGAAGGACAAGCTCGGCTGCAAGCGCGTGTGCAGCATGGTGGTCGGCTACGAAGTTCCGCACGTGCACATTCATCTGCTGCCGACCGACCAGATGAGCGACTTCATCCCGCCCGGCACGATGGGCATGAAGGAGAAGCCGGATTTCAAAGAGATCCTCGGCAAGCTGCGCGTCGCGAGCAACCTGCTGGGCGACTTTGCCGCAGCATTCAATGCCCGCAACGTCGAGGCGCTGAAGGCCCTGTTCGCGCCTGACGCCACGTCTCAGGTGATGGACTCGCCGTTCCCGCAGGAAAACGGCATCGACGAAATCGCCGCCAAGTCGCTCAACCACATGCTGGATGAAGAGACGCCGCTGACGGCGTCCGTCGCACAGGTCGACGGCAAAGGAGTGATCCTGTTCCGCACGCCGGAAGGCAAGCTGGACGCCGCGGCCTGGATCAGCGAGGCCAACGGCAAGATCACCCGCACCGAGTACATTGTCGAATGGCACCGCGCCGAGGAACTGAAACTCATCGAACTGAAGTCCCGCACTCAATCCGGCTAGCACCCATGCCCCCCAAAGCCCCCAGCCGCAGTGCATCCACCAGCGCGTTTCTGCGCCGCGCAATCGGGCTGCTTGCGACGCGGCTGGATCGTGCCTGCAAGGCCGTGCCCGACGTTGAGGCGGTACATGCCCTGCGGGTCTCCTGTCGGCGACTGCGCTCCCTGCTGTCGTTGTTCCGCGACTACTTGCCCGCCGAGGCGCCGGCCGTGCGCGACCGGTTGCGCGAACTGGCGGCGGCGTTTTCGCCCGTACGCGATCTCGATGTGCTGCTTATTCACCTTGAGGACTGGCGCCGTGAGCTGGGTAAGCGTGACGCGAGCGCCATGAAGCCGGTGATTGCCAGGTTGTCCGCGCGCCGCGCGGACTTGGTCAAACCAGCGATCGCAGCGCTGACGAGCTGGCAGGATGCGCCCGAGCGAAAAACGCTGCAGGCGCTGGCTCGGGCTGGCACGAAGTGGCCCGCGATCGCGCGCCGCAGCATTGATGTCGTCGCGCCGCAGTTGCTTGAGGTTGCGCACGGCCGGCTCATCAAGGCGCTGGACCGCGCCCGGCGGCGCGCATCGCTGGAGCGCTATCACAAGCTGCGCATTGCCGGCAAGAAACTGCGCTACGCCTTGCAAGCGCTCTCGGGCCACTACGGCAAGCCCGCAAAGCCGACCATCAAGGCGCTGGAGGCGATACAGGACGGCTTCGGCGAGTACCTCGACGCCAGCCGCGCCGCCGACGTGTTGAGCGAGATTGCGCTCGAAGACGGCTGGAAATCGGCCACCCGCCGCGCTTGTGCCCAGCTCGTCACGCGCTGCCGCGAACACGCGCAAGCCGAACTGGAGGCCATGCCCGCGCTGCTGGAGAAGCTCGACGAGAAGCGCTGGGCCGAATTGCTGGACGCACTCACAGGCCGAAAGGGGAAGACGAGATGATCGTCTACATCGTTCGTCACGCGATCGCGTTTGAGCGCGATGACAAGAAATGGCCCGACGACAGCGAGCGCCCGCTGACCTCGAAGGGCAAGGCGCGCTTCCGCAAGATCGCGCGCCAGTTGCAAAAGCTGGGGATCGGCGTCGATCACACGCTCAGCAGCGGCTTCTTGCGCGCGTGGCAGACGGCCGAGATCCTGCACCAGGAGTGCGACTGGCCGCTACCGGAAAAACTGACGGCGCTTGAGCCCGGGCGCAGCGCGACGGAAGCGATCAAGGCGCTTGCCCGGCGGGATGCAGCGGCGCTGGCCGTGGTCGGGCATGAGCCTTCGCTGTCCGCGCTGCTGTCGTGCATGCTGGCGGGGCCGAGTGCGCGCACGCTGGGCACATTCAAGAAGGGCGGCGTAGCCTGCGTCGAATTCAACAGCAGGCCCCAGGCCGGCGCGGGACAGCTGCGCTGGATGGCAACGCCCAAGCTGCTGATTGGGGATGCCTGAGCATCGCTGGACGCGCGCGCGAAAACTGCCGATAACCTGAGCAGGAGGCGCGTTGAACGCGGAAGAACCCAACCGAAGGATGGGCCTGTTCCAGGCGACACTTGTGGGTGTCGGCGCGATCGTCGGCGGCGGCGTGCTGGCGCTGGCGGGCACGGCGTTCGCGACGGCCGGGCCGGCGGCCATTGTCGCGTTTGCGATCAACGGCGTGATCGCGTTCTTCACCGCACGCAGCTTCGCCGGGATGTCGGTCGCATTTCCAAAGTCCGGCGGCTCGTACACGTTTGCCAAGATGGTGCTGTCGGTGCGCGCGGCGTTCGCCGTGGGCTGGGTCGTGTGGTTTGCCAGCATCGTGGCGGGCGTACTGTACGCGTTGGGCTTCGCCGTCTATGCCGTCATCATCGCACGCGAAGCGTACGTGCTGCTGGGGCGCGACGCGCCGGTATGGCTCTCGAACCACTACACCATCGTCGGGCTGGCAGTGATGGCCACCGGCATGTACTCGCTGCTGCTGATGTTCAAGAGTGCCGGCGGCGGAAACTTTGAGACCATCGGCAAGGTAGTCATCTTCGTTGTGTTCATCGTCGCCGGCCTCGGCGTGATGCTGTTCGGCTCGCGCGGCGAGCCTGAGCCGGTCACGTTCTTTCACAACGGCGCAGTCGGGTTGCTCGAGGCGATGGGTTTTACGTTCATTGCTTTGCAGGGGTTTGACCTGATCGCGGCCGTTGGTGGCGAGGTGAAAGACCCGAAGCGGAACATCCCCCGCGCGATGTACATCTCGTTGGCAATCGCGCTGACTATCTACATGCCGCTGCTGTTTGTGGTGATGACCGTCGGCGTGCCGGAGGGCAACAACATCATTTCCATGAGCAGCGAGTCACCGCAGTCGGCGGACGCCGTGGTCGCGATCGCCGCGCGCAACATCCTTGGCGCACCGGGGTTCTGGATGATTGCCGTGGCGGCCCTGCTTTCGATGCTGTCCGCGCTGCAGGCGAACCTGTTTGCCGCCTCACGGATCGCGCAGGCCATGGCGCGCGATCGCACGCTGCCCTGGGAGGTCGGTCGTGTCAGCGAGAAGCGCGGAACGCCGGTGGGGGGCGTCGCGACGAGCTCCGCGCTGGTGGTGTTGATCCTGCTGCTGATTCCTTCCGTCGCGGCCGCCGGCGCCGCGGCGAGTCTCATCTTCCTGCTCACGTTCGCGCTGGTGCACTGGACCAACCTGCTGGCGCAAAGGCGCGGCACGGTGCCGGGTACGGCGCTGACGAAGCTGGTGCCGGTGGTCGGCGGGCTCGCGTGCATCGGGCTGGCGATTTTTCAGAGCATCGCGGTGCCCGAGGCGGGCGTGATCACCGGCGTCTGGATGGTGATCGGCATCGGGATCTACGCGACCTTGTTTGCGCGCCGCGCGGAAGCAGCCGACGCGGCCGACGTGGCCCGCAACCCGCTGCGGTCGCAGGCGCGCGGTGAGAACCCGCTGGTGCTGCTGCCGATTGCCAACCCGGCCAGCGCGCAGGGCCTGGTCGGGCTGGCCAACGCGCTGACGCCGCCGGTAACGGGGCGAATTCTGCTGCTGTTCGTGATTCGAAAACCGGCCGGCGACGCGACGGAAGCGCTGGCCCGAACGCAGGACGTGCTGGGACAGACCCTGTCGGCGTCATTCCAGCGCGCGATGTTTCCCGAGGCGCTGACGACTGTCGCGGACGACCCCTGGGCCGAGATAGCTCGCGTCGCGCGCACGCGCGGCTGCCAGAGCCTGTTGATGGGCATGAGCAAGCTGACCGAGAACGAGCACGGCGAACAGCTCGAGAGCCTCATGTCGAGCGTCGATGCCGACGTGGTGGTATTGCGCGCCCAGCCGGAATGGAAGGAGCGCGACGCCAAGACGATTCTCGTGCCGGTGGGGGGCAAGGGCGCGCAGGATGAGTTGCGCGCGCGAATGCTCGGCAGCCTCTCACGCGAGGAGCAGCGCGAAGTGATCTACTTGCGCGTGCTTGGCAACGATGTCTCCGATCCCGAGGCACTCAAGATCGAGGAAGAGCTTGAGCGCGTGGCCATGAGCGAGGCCCCGGGCTTCGGCAAGGTGCGCATCGTCCGAAGTGACAACCCGATCGACGAAGTGGCACGCCAGTGCGAGCAGGCCGATTTGACAATCATCGGCGTTCAGCGAATGGGCAAGCGCAAGAAACACTTCGGCCGCTTCGCCATGGCCATCGTCCAGAAGACGACGCACGCGGTAATGCTCATCAGCCGCCGGGGCTAGGCCTGCCGTGCCTGGTAGCGGTAGGCGATGAGGATGCTGGCTGCGACGGCAGCATTCAGGCTTTCGACTTTGTCGGTCTGCGGGATGCCTACCTGGATTACGTCGCGGGCGTTCCAGAACGGCTGCACGCCTTCGCTTTCCCCGCCGATGATGAACGCCGTCCTCGGCGGGTAGCTGATGGTGAAGGCGTTCTGGCCCCTGGTGCCCGTGACGTACGGCCACACTCCCGCGTCGGTCAGCTTCTGCATCACGTCTTCGGGTGTGAGGTCGCCGAACACCGGCACGTGGAAGATGCCGCCCATGCTGGCGCGAACGGCCTTGTGGTTGTAGGCGTCCACACAGCCCTTGAGCAGCAGCAGCCCACCGCAGTCGAAGGCCGCGGCCTGGCGCACGATGGTGCCGAGGTTGCCCGGGTCGCGCAGATTGTCGAGCACGAGCAGCGTCAGGCTCGGGCGCGCGAGCAGGGCGGTCAGGTCCCAGGCGGGGACGCCGTATACGCCGAGAATGCCCTGGCTGTTTACCGTATCGCTGGCGGCCATGAATTCGCCCGCGTCGGTCTCGAACACCTCGACGCCCTCCTGCTTGCAGCGCTCGAGCAGTTGCTCCACTTTCTCACGTGTGCTTTCGATCAGCTCGGGGCAGAAGACCACATAGCGCGGAAACACCGCGGCCTTGAAGGCCTCCTCAATCAGCAGCGGCCCCTCGGCGACGAACAGGCCCTGTTCTTCGCGGGACTTGCGCAGCTTCAGTGCACGCAACTGCTTGGCGCGGGATTTGGACAGCGCTTCCATATGCGGGGTATCTACCAGCAGGCGGAGATGCGGCAAGGTGCCGCTAGGCGTCCTTGTCGGCAGCGTCTCTAACAGCCTCTGCTTCGTCTTCCTCGGCGGGCGGCTTCAAGTGCTCGCCGGTGATGGGCTGCGGCGTCATTTCCGGCTCGGCGTGCAGGATGATCTCGAGCGCGCGGCGAATGTCCTCGACCTGGTCCAGCAGCAGCTTGGGGTGCGCGAGCGTAGGCTCAAGCGCTTCCTTCTCGTCCCACAACTGCTTGGCCATCATGGCCATGTGGGCGCACAGCACAGTTTCCAGCGAGTTCAGCCAGGCGATCACCCATGCGCGGAACGCCTGCTGGTCGTACTCGGCATTCAGCTTGCCGCGCGGGTTCACGATGTGGTCGAGGCGCACCATCTTGAGCGTCTCGATAGTCTCTTCGGCCACGAGCCCGCGCAGCTTCAGGATGTGTTGCCTGAGGCCTTCGTCGTCAATTTCGGGGATGGGCAACCGGTCGCTCACTCTCCGCTATTCCTCTTCCTCGCCCTTGCCACGCTTCTTCTTGCCTTTGCCTTCTTCTTCGTTGTCCTTGTCGCGATTCAGGTCGTAGGCACCCTCCTCGCAGGAGACGATGAAATGCTCGAGGCGGCCTTTCAGCCGGTCCCAGTTCTTGCGCAGTTTCTTGGCCTCGTCCTCGTCGATCTTGCCGTCGTCCGTCAAAGACTTTTCGGCCATCTGCATCAGGTCGGCAAAGTCGTTCAGGGCCGTCACCGTGGCCGTCACGAAGCTGTGCCCCGCCTTGGTCTGCAGCGCCGGATTGGCGGTGTAGTAGCCGCGGGCGATCTTGCACAGGAACTGCACTACCTCGAGGTCTTCGCTCAGGTGGAAGATGGTGACCAGCTTGTCCAGCGGGTTGCGCGCTCCGCTGGCTCCCGGGTTCTTCTTGGTGCGCGGCGGCTGCGTCCACTTGTAAACCAGACTCAGGCTGACATCGAGCGCGCGGGCGACCCGCTTGGGTCCCGCACGATCCACGGCCTGCTTCAGGATTCGGTGGGTGTCCTCAAGCAGGTCTTCGAGCACCTGCTCGTCTGCGAGCCGTTCTTCTTCTTCGAGTCGTTCCTGTTCGGACGACGTGTCCTTGCTGGCGCTTGCCTTGGCCATGCGAGTACCCTGCCCTGTGGGAAAACGTGACTAGTACAATATAGATTCCCGACCCCGATAATCACAGGATGCGCCCATGGCGTTGCCCCGGACAGTCGATTGGCAGGGAGACGCGGCCACAGGCCGTCTCGTGATCATTGAGCAGACCCTGCTGCCCACCGAGTTGAAGCTGATCGAGCTGACCGAGCTTGACCCGGTCATCGATGCGATCCAGCGTCTGGCGGTGCGCGGCGCCCCGGCGCTGGGCGCGGCGGGCGGCTACGGCGCCGTGATCGCCTTGCGCAGCGGCCTCGGCGATGCAGGGCTGGAGCGGCTGGCGGCTGCACGCCCCACGGCCGTGAACCTGCGCTGGGCGGTCGAGCGTGTGAGGCGCGTGGCGGAGGGCGACCCCGAGCGGGCGCTGGAGGAAGCCCGCGCCATCGACGCCGAGGACGTGCGCACCTGCCGCGCCATCGGCGAGCACGGGGCGAGTTTGATCAAGGACGGGATGGGCGTCCTGACGCACTGCAACGCGGGGGCCCTGGCCACGGCCGGCATGGGGACGGCGCTGGCTCCGATGTATGTAGCCAAAGAGCGCGGCACGAAGTTCCACGTGTTTGCCGACGAGACCCGCCCGCTGCTGCAGGGGGCGCGGCTGACGAGCTTTGAGCTGGCCGAGAACGGTGTCGACGTCACGGTCATCTCGGATTCCATGTCCGCAGTCGTGATGCGCGACGGGAAGGTGAGCCTCGTGATTACCGGCGCGGATCGCGTGGCGGCCAACGGCGACGCGGCGAACAAGATCGGTACCTACGGCGTCGCGACGCTCGCCAAGGCACACGGGATTCCGTTCTATATCGCCGCGCCCAGGAGCACGTTTGACGGCACGCTGGCGTCAGGCGATCAGATTCCCATTGAGGAGCGCAACGAGCGCGAACTGCGGTTTGTCGGCGACACGCGCACCGCGCCGGACAAGACGAAGGTGTTCAACCCGGCCTTTGACGTAACGCCGGCGGCGCTGATTGCCGGCTGGATCACCGAGGACGGCATCCTGAAGGCCTCAGATATCGCGGGTTGGCTGGCCTCCTCACCTTGACGCTGCAACAGTGGTGCGTTAGCTTTCCGAGCGGATCGGGGCGTAGCGCAGACTGGTAGCGCGCTTGCTTGGGGTGCAAGAGGTCGTGAGTTCAAATCTCATCGCCCCGACCATTATGGACGCCTGCCGGAGATGGCAGGCGTTCTCCCATTTGGGCGCACGACCTCGCGGGCTGCGCACGCGCCGCTCCGCTTACGCCCGGGCTGCGCCCGTGCTGCTTCGCTGTTCCGGCCGTCCGCAGGACTGCCGGAAGGTCGTGAGTTCAAATCTCATCGCCCCGACCATTATCGAACGCCTGTCCGGCCGGACAGGCGTTTGTCCGTTCAGCCCGGTTACTCTATCCTGTCGGCGGACCGCCAACGGAACGAGAGCCATGAGACAAATCCTGCCGTGCCTGCTGATCTTCGCGTCGATGCTGGCTGCCGCCTGTGGTGGGGGCGCCAACGCCAATGGAAACGGTGAAGAACAGGCGTTCATTCCGGACCTCTCCACGCCGGAAGGCGCCACGGAGGCGTTTGCGCGCAGCATCGAGACCGGCAACCTCAGCCTGCTGTCCCTGACCCTGCTGGACGAAGAGCGTGACGAAGTCCTTCCGATCTACAGCCAGAAGTTCGAGGAGTCGCGCAAGCAGGGCCTGAAGTGGACCATCGAAGTAGTGGATACGCAGATCGTGCCGGAGAAAGAGGCCCGTGCCTCGTTCAAGTACATCGCCAAGAAGGACGGCAAGGAACAGTCCACACAGGGCTCATTCGCGGTCTTCCAGAAGACTTCGGACGGCACCTGGAAGTACAGCCGCGCCGCGAGCCTCGCCTGGTCCGAATACCAGAAGCAACTCCGGGAACAGGACAACGCACCTGCCAACGGCGAGGAACCTCCCACAAACTCTGAGTCCGGTGAATAGCCACCTTGCCGGATACGCAGATGGCTTTACCATGCGCCACCCAATGGGGGCGCAAACACGGGAGCATCCATGTTTCTTCGATTCCTACTGCTGATGGTGCTGATTTGTGCGCCGGTATCACTGCTCGCGGACGAACTGACCACGACCGACGGCGACACGTTCGTCGGCAAGTTTGAAAAGCTCGAGAACGGTGAAGTCCATTTCACCACCGATTCCGTCGGGCTGGTGAAGGTGCCGGTCGCGAAGGTCGCCGCCATCAACCTGGACGAAGAGCGCAAGGCGCGCGTCCGGACCGGCGAGAACATCAAGGACCAGCAGGACGCCACCATCAGCACGGAAGACGGAAAGCTGAAGGTCAAGCTGGAGGCGGGCGAGCTGGAAGTCGAGTCCCTTGCGGGGCTGAAAGGCATCGACGAGGCCGTTCCGGACGAGCGTCCGGAGTGGTCGTTCGACGCGCTGCTTTCATTCGGCTGGACCGAGGGCAACACGCGCACTTACAACCTCGGCTATCGCTTCGACATCAAGCGCACGACCAAGCACAACTACATGACGCTGTTCGGGCGAGGCAGCTATTTCCAGGATCGCAACCTGAAGGAAGATTCGGTCCGCGAACGGCAGCACCATTTCGGCTACCTGTACCGCTACATCTTCGACTTCAACCTCACCATCGAGGTGACCGAAGACCTCTACATGAACGAGCTTGCCGGCTATCACTATCGCAGCATCACCGGCGTGGGGCCGGGCTACTACATCATCCGCAAGCCCAAGATGACCTGGTACGTCGCCGCGCACGTCACCTACACCAAGGAAGACCTGATCAACCACACCGACGACCGCGGCTACTTCGGCGCGCGGGCCAAGACGGAATTCGACTGGGTCACAGCGGCGGACACCGTTCACATCAACGCCAAGTCGGAGTTGCTGCTCGACTTCGCCGAGTTCAAGAACCTTGTCGTCAACAGCTCGCTGCTCGTGGAGCATCACTTCGCGTCCTATTTCACGGCGGGGCTGCTGATTGAGCACTCCTGGGACAACATCCCGGCGGAGGGCTTCAAGCACCACGACTTCCGGTTCCTGTTCACCCTGGGGATCAGCTGGTCAGGCCGCTGGGTCTGACGGCATTCCAATCGAGGGCTGATCCGGGCAAACTGTGCGCATGGCAGACCCGGGCATCACTGAGCTACGGCGCAAGCTGGGCTGGTACTCCGCGTTCGCGCTGGGTGCGGCACTGGCGTTTGCGGTGTTGCTGGGTGTGATGGCGGTCGTGCCGGGCTCCGGCAGTAACTTCGTTGTCTGGGGCACCGTATTCGGCTTCTGCGTGCTGGTTGTGCTGGTCTTCGCGGCCGTCTCATGGCGCATGGCGTCCATTGAGAAGGCGGTGGATTCCAGCCGCAGCGACCTGAAGAACACTGGCCAGCTGTTGGCCGAGCAGGTTGCGAAGCGCGAGAAGGTTGAAGGCAAGCTTCGCGAAGAGCTGCTGTTCCCACAGCTGAATCCCGGCCCCGTCCTGCGTTTCGATGCACACGGCATGATCACGCGCTGCAACCACGCCGCGATCAATCTGATCACCGGCGAGTCGCCGACCGGCAAGGACATCTGCAAGATCGTGCCTGGCCTGACGCTGGAGCAGGTGGAGGAGTGCCTGCGCGGCGGGGCACTGGAGCCGATCGAGGTCCAGTGGGGGAAGCGCTGGTACATCTGCCACATGCGCGGCGTGCCGGAGGCATCAGCCGGTCTGCTTTACGCCAGCGACATCACCCATACCAAAGAGCTCGAGTTCGAGCTGCGTCACCAGGAGAAGCGCGCACGCGCCATCCTGGACGGAGCGGCCGACGCCATCTTCATCGTGGTGGTCGGCGGCATCGTGCAGGCGATCAACCCCGCTACGCGCAAGCTCTTCGGCTGGGAGCCGGACGAAATCATCGGCCGGAATGTGGACCTGCTGGTGCCCGACCTGTTTGAGTATCGCGGCGGCGACCGGCTCTGGATCCTGGCCGAGTACGCGCGGCGGCGTTCCACCGGGCCGGTCGAGCGCACGCACTACGGCAAGCGCAAGGACGGCACGCGCTTCCCGATCTCGCTATCGGTCAGCGTCTACGACTATGAAGGCACGCCGCGTGTGAGCTGTATCGTGCGCGACATTACCGACCGCCTGACCGCGGCCGAGCTGGAGAAGCAGCAGGCACAGAAACTGCACGAGCAGAATGAAGAACTGGAGTCGCTGGTCAATGAGTTGAACGAGTTCAACTACGTAGCCAGCCACGACCTGCAGGAGCCGCTGCGGACAATGAGCACCTATTGCGGGCTTCTGAAAGTAGACCTCGGGGCCGAACTGCCCAAGCGTGCGCAAGAGGACATCACCGCCATCCTCGATGCCAGTCTGCGGATGCAGCGCCTGATCACCGACCTGCTGGAGTATTCGCGCTCGGGCCACCGCGAGCTGAAGATGGTCGAGATCAGCCTGCAGGATGTGATGAAGCGTGTAACCGGCGACCTGCAGGCACGCATTGTCGAAACCGGCGGAAAGGTCGAATACAACGGGCTTCCGAGCGTAGTCGGCGACGACATGCAGCTGGGCAGGGTGCTCCAGAACCTGATTGCCAACGGGCTGAAATTCCGCCGCCCGGGCGTAAAGCCGCTGGTCAAGGTGTCGGGCGAGCGAGTTGGCGACGAGGTCCAGCTCGAAATCACCGACAACGGCATCGGGATCGACAACCAGTACCTGGACCAGATCTTCATGCCCTTCAAGCGACTTCATGGCATCGGCAAGTACGAAGGCTCTGGAATCGGGCTATCGGTATGCCGTAAGATAGTGGAACGCCATGGCGGCCGGATTCAGGTTGAGTCGACGCCCGGCGAGGGCAGTCGTTTCAAGCTTAGCCTTCCCGCTGTGAAGCAAGCCGCGGTAACGAATTCGGGAACGGAATGACCGAGAGTACCCAGACACGCCCCTTCACCATCCTGCTGGTCGAGGACAGCCCCGTCCAGCAGGCCCTGACGCGTCGTGCGCTGGAGGATTCGACGCTCGACGCCGATCTGCGGGTTGTGGATGACGGCGTCGCGGCCCTGCAGTATCTCAGGCGCGAGGGCGACTTCAGTGACGAGTCCGCCAACCCGCGCCCTGACATCGTGCTGCTTGACCTCAACATGCCGCGCATGAACGGGCACGAGTTCCTCGATCGCTTGAAGGCCGAGCCAAAGCTTGCGCAGATTCCGGTTACGGTGCTGACCACCAGCACGGCCGACGCCGACGTGACCGCCAGTTACGCGCGCGGCGCCAACGCCTTCGTGACCAAACCGGCCGAGTACGAGAAGTTTGTTGAGCTGCTTAATGCGCTGGGCCAGTTCTGGGCGCACTTCGTGAAAGCCCCACCGCCCAGCGACAACTAGCCTGACAAAGCAAAGCCCCCGCGGATCGCGGGGGCTTTTGTTTTGGCTGCATGCACTACTTGCGCGGCGGGATAAGGCTGCTGCGCTCAACGGTTTCGCCGGAGGGCTTGTCGCTGCTCGCGGTGCTGGGGGCATCACCGTGTTCCGGCAGCATCACCTGCTCGCCGCCCTTGAGGCGGTCGCTCCAGGTCAGCTCCGGGTTGGCGTCGATGATCTTGCGGAACAGGTTGCGGGCGCCGTAGTACTCGATGGCGAGGCTGAAGGCGGTATCGCCCGGCTCGGCCACGACGACGCGCTTCGGGTAGTAGTCACCGGTCGGCTTCGGCTCGGACTTGCCGGCGTTGGCCACTGCCTCGGCACCCTTTTCGCCGGTCGGGATCTTGATGGTCTGGCCGACGCGGAGCTTTGATGCGGTCTCCTTGCTCAGCCCGTCATTCAGTTTGTAGATGTCTTCGCTGCTGCAGCCATACTTGACCGCCAGTTTGCTGATCATGTCGCCCGGCTGAATCTTGTATTCGATCACGCCGCCTTCGCTCTTGGGCGTGGGTGCGGGCGCGTCTTCCTTCTTCGGCTCGGGTTTCACTTCCGGCGTCGGCGTCGGCGCCTCGATCGGCGGGACGTCCAGCTTGTAGTCCAGCACGCTGGTCATCTGCACCGGCTCGGCCTTTTCGCTCTTGGCGGCGTCGGTGTTCTGGTCCTCGGTCGGCTCGTCCTTGCTGGGGGTAAACAGGGCGGCAGCGAGCAGCCCCACCAGCACGAGTCCGGCCGCTGCAACGATCATGGATATGCGGCTTCGGGTCATCGGGTCCTCCTTGTCAGATCGTCTTGCGACGTTTGGTGGCGTATCGGCCCCCGGACCACGGGTCCGGGCGGTAGTCCTGCATTCGGCAGCACGCGGAGTTCGACTTTGAAGAAAATGCGCCACAAGGCGATTTCGAGCCGTTACCGGACGTAGCGGATGCAAAACGGCCGGGCGTGGCGCCCGGCCGCTAGAGGTTGATTGGGCACGCTACTCCACGAACTCGACGAGCTCTGCGTCCGTGCCTGCAACGCCTGAAATCGAGAGCTTGATGGTCAGCTGCGGGTACTTCTTCGAGATCCACATCGTGGTTTTCTCGCCGTCGGACTGCACGCTCACCACGCTGCATTCGAATTCGCCGGCTTCGACCTTGATGGTCTCTTCGGTAATCTTCGCGATATTGTCGCGTTCTCCCGCTTCGCCGCTCTTGAACTCGATTCGGCTTTCCAGCGGCTTGGCGGGCGTGCGCTGCTTGTCGGCGTTCAATGTCGTGATCCGGATCTTCGCCCAGGTGGGGCCGGCTTCGAGCACTTCGGTCTTTGTGTATTGAACGATCGGCTCCATGCCTTCGATTGTGGTCGTGTACTTCACGGTCCAGCTTCGCCCGACTTTTGTGTACAGCGCGAACAGCTCTTTGCCCGTTCTCGGGTCGGGGTCCTCGACCGTCTTGCCTGAGCCGTCGTCGACGTACTCGTAGGTGGTGGCGAACATCGCCATCAGGGCGTTCCAGACTTCATCCTTGCTGAGCTTGTTGTTCTTGTCTTTGTCGATGTCGTCGAACTTGGATGTGTCCAGCGGCAGGGCGGCGTACTCGTCCTTGCTGACGGCGGCGTCCTTGTCCGTGTCGAGGTCGGCCCAGATCAGGTCCATGGCGGCGGCCTTGTCGTCCGGGAACAGCTTGTGCTTGGCCGCCGGCGGGACGTCTTCGCTGAACAGGAAGTATTCGGTCAACAGCACTTTGCTGTCGCCGGTAGTGTCCATCGCAAGGAAGCGCACGAAGGCGCCCCACCAGTACTGCTTGGCCGAGTTTGCGTTCTTGCTGACGAACTCGACCTCCGCCAGCGTGGCCTCGCCGTCGCCGTTGGTGTCCAGGCCGGCGAACTCCTGCTTCACGTTTGCGGGCACGTACCTCGGGTTGATGTCAGAGGGGGATTCCTCAAGGCTGTACGCCGCACGCACCAGCCCGCGGTAGACGTGCTTGTACTCTTCGCCGCCGAGACGCCCGTCGCCGTCGATATCCAGCTCGACCCAGCCGGCCTCGTTGATTTCCTTATTGGCGAGTGCTTCGGTCCGGGACAGGTAGCCGTCCTTGTCCTTGTCATAGACGTTGAGACTCTCGGCGATGTAGGCGTCGAGGTATTCCTTCTCAAGCACGGCGAAGTCTTTGCGACTCACCCGCAGGCGCCTGGTCTTGGCGTTCAGGTCGGAGATGTACTGCCTGAGTTCCATTTCGGTGACGAGCCCGTCGTCGTCCTGGTCTGCGATGACGTGATCCACGAGGTATGAGCCGAACGAAGTCAGCTTCGCCAGCGTCGTTGCCTCCGCGCCGGCCTGGGCTTCGGCGGTCGCGTGCACCTCGTCGACGGTGACCTTGCCGTCCTTATCGGCGTCGAGCTTGGCGAAGTATTCGCCGATTTGGTCGACGGGCTGGGGCGGCTCCGGGTCGTCTTGCGCACACAGCGCGCTGCACAGCACGACCGTCGCCAGGCACAGGTATGCCTTTGCGATCATGGGCTTCTCCGGCACTACTCTTCGAACTTGATGATTTCGGTGACCTGCTTGTAGTCCTCACCGGTGACCACGCGGCGCACGACCAGCCCCGGCCATTCCTGCGCGTACCAGGCAAAGGCTTCACGGCCTTCTTCGTCTTTGTAGGAGTAGACATCGCAGGTCATCAGCCCGACCTTCGTGATGCGCTTCTCGACGCGGTCCTTGCGCGAGCGCTCCTTCGGCTTGAGGTTGTCCTCGAAGCCGGCGTCGAACTTGATGATGAGTGTCTGCTCGTCTTCGCCTTTGATTTTCTGCAGCAACTGGCTGAGCCTGGTGACTTCGACTTCGCACTCTTCGTCGCTGACCTTCTTCACTTCGTACTGCGTCACTTCGATCGTGCGCGTGCCGCGCTCGCCGCGAGTGGTATCGCTTTGCAGGATCCACGTGGCGCCCTTGTTGCTGTACAGGCGCTTTGGGTCGATCTTTTCGTCTTCGTCCTTTTTCTTCTTCTTTGATGTGTCCTTGTAGCCGGGGTCGCCTTCGACCCAGTCAAAGTCGATCAGGATCGAGTTGCCGTACGGGTCGTCCAGCTTCACAACCAGCCCGGGGAAGTCGTTGCTGCGCCACATGCTGGAATTGCCCTCGGGACCGTTCTTCGTCCAGAGCGTGCATTCAAAGGTGCCGACGTCCGTCTTCACTTTGTCGATCTTGCTCTTGTTGTAGCCGACCGGGTCCTTGAACAGCAGCGCGTCCTGGCTGAACTCCACGTTCAGCTTGATGGGGTCATTCGTAGTGGGCTTTTTGGTTTTGTCGTATGACAATTGCTCGACGTCGGCCCGGTCGTCGTAGCTCGCCATTACCTCGAATTCCTGATAGTTGAGCTGGTTGTTCTCAAAGCCCTTGGAGGCGTTGGGCGTCCGCTTGATCATCCACTTGCGCCCGGCCACGCGAAAAAGCACGTATGGGTCGGCCTCGGGCTTCGGATCGTCCTTGGCATTGGCGGGCATGGCGGCGGTCAGCGCCAGCAGGCCCGAAATCAGCAACAGCAGTACAGTGCGCATGGTCGGTCTTCCCCGCTATTCTTCAAACTTGACGATTTCGGTGAGCTGCTTGAAGTTCTCGCCCTCGATGGTGCGGCGCACGACCAGCCCGGGCCACTCGTTGTCGTACCAGGCCCGGCCTTCGCGGCCTTCCTCGTCCTTGAACGTGTAGACCGTGCATTCCGTCAAGCCCACGGCGGTGATGCGCAGCTCTTTGCGTTCCTCACGGCTGCGCTCTTTGGGCTCGAGGTTGTCGCTGAAGGTGTCGTCGAACTTGATGATGCGCGTTTCGGGCTCTTCGCCCTTAATCTTCTCAAACAGCTGGGTCAGCTTGGTGATTTCCAGCTCGCACTCCTCATCGCTGACCTTGGTGATTTCGTACTGGGTCACGTCGATGGTCTTCGTGCCGCGTTCGCCGCGTTCTGTCGTGGTCTTGAGCGCCCAGGTCGTCCCCTTGCTTGAGAACAGCTTCTTGGGATCGATCTTGTCGGAGTCTGCGCCGCCCTTCTTCTTCTTGTTCTTCTTGGCGGCGGGCGCCTTGTAGCCCGGGTCGCCGTCGACGAAGTCAAACTCGCAGATCTCGCGTGTTCCGAAACGGTCATCCTGCTTCACGATCAGCCCGGGGAAATCATTGCTGCGCCAGATGTAGGCGTCGCCGTCCTCGCGCCCGAGCGAACTCCAGACCGTGCACTCAAAGGTGCCCGCCTTGGTTTTGACCTTCTCAACCTTGCCCTTCTTGAAGCCTATGGGGTCTCGGAAGAGCAGCTGGTCGTCCTTGAAATCAACCTTGATGACGAACACGTCGCCCGGGACCGCCTTCATGCCTTCGTCGAGCGTGGATTGCGAATACTCTGCCCGGTCCTCCCAAACGTTCAGAACCTCGAAGTGGTGGTAGGTGGTGAACGTGTCGCCGCCTTCGTTGCCCGGCTTCGGCGTACGCTTGAGCGTCCATTGACGCCCTGCGACGCGAAGCAGGCGGTAGGGGTCTGCCTCGGGCTTCGGGTCGTCCTTGGCCGAAGCGGCTTGCGGCGGCGTGACGAATGCGCAGGCCAGCACCGCTGACAGCAACAGGAAGAGTGTTTTGCGCATGGTCTTCCTCCTCGGAATCCCGGCCGGTCCCTGCCTCACAGGGGGCCCCTGCGCCGCACCGCAACCTGATTGTGTGCGTCGGGCTGCCGCGCTGCAAGGCAAGAGTTGGGCATCCGTTTACGCGACAGTGGTCGGCCACGGCTGCCTGCCGACGCTGAGTGTGGAAATGTCAGGATCGGTCGGCGGCAACTGACATTCTTTGTGGAAGGTGCAAGTCTTGTCGCAGGTTGGCCTTATCTGCATTTTAGCCACACGCGCAATGGCCATGCGCGGCGCGCTATGCTTAGATGCGGGCTCGCTGTGGATACCGGAAGGCCGCCAACATGCTCAAGAGAACCGCCGACCGTGAACACGTCCTGCCTCTGCTGGAGGAACTGGGTGGCGTGACCGAAGAAACGGTCCGGCAGGTCAGCGAAAAGACCGGCGTGCCCGAAGCCGAAGTCTGGGGCGCCGGCACGTTCTACACGCTGCTCAAGGGCGGCCCGCGTGTACGCGTCTGCAACGGACTTAGCTGCCGCATCATGGGCAGCGACCAACTGGTTGCCGACCTGAAGGCCAAGGGCAAGGAAGTCGAGGAAGTCAGTTGCCTCGGACAGTGCGACCGCGCGCCGGCCGCGCTGGATGAAAAACTGAAGGTCTTCGACGCCGCCAGGCAGAAGCGCAGCATCACGCCCGACAACGCCGAATTGCCGCTCAATCTGGCGGGCAGGCCGAGCTACGACTTCGCCGCGCTGAAGAAGGCGCGCGAGCTTGGCCCGGACGGCATCCTCAAACAGATCGAAGCCTCCGGGCTGCAAGGCCGCGGCGGCGCGGGCTTCCCGGCATACATCAAGTGGAAGGGCGTGGCGGGCCAGAAAGACCCGGTGCGCTACGTGGTGTGCAACGCCGACGAAGCCGAGCCGGCCACGTTCAAGGACCGCGAAACCATGTTGCGCCGGTCCGACAAGATGATCGAGGGCATGGCGATCGCGGCCCTGGTGGTGGGGGCAAAGGACATCTACTTCTACATCCGCGGCGAGTTCAACGCGGAAGCAGCGGCCGTGCAGGAAGCACTCAAGCGCGCGAGCGCGCACGTGAAGGACTGGAACTGGCACTTCCACCGCGGGCACGGCGCCTACATCTGCGGCGAGGAGACGGCGCTGCTTGAAAGCATGGAAGGCAAGCGCGGCATGCCGCGCCTGAAGCCGCCGTTTCCGTTCGAATTCGGCTTCCGCGGCAAGCCCACGCTGGTCAGCAACGTCGAGACGTTCGCCTGCGTGCCGTACATCATTTTGAGCGGCGGCGAGAAGTTTAAGGCGTGGGGCAAAACTGAGGCGGGCAGCAAACTCTATTGCATCAGCGGCCACGTGAACACGCCCGGTGTGTATGAGCTGCCGCTGGGCTCGACGCTGGAAGAGCTGGTGCAGGCCGCCGGCGGCTACATGGGCAACCCGATGGCCTTCAGCCCGGGGGGAGCATCCAGTGGTTTCCTGCCGATTGAAAAGCGCAATGTGCCGCTCGATTTCAAAGGCCTGCAGAAGGAAGGCAGCATGCTCGGCAGCGCGGGCGTCGTGGTGCTGAACGACACGGTCGACATGGCCAAGGCCGCGCAGTGGCAGCTTGAGTTCTTTGAAGTGGAAAGCTGCGGCCAGTGCGCGCCGTGCCGCATCGGCACGCGCTACCTGCACAACCAGGTCGGCAAGTATCTTGAAAGCGGCGACCCGAAGTCGTTGCAGCACGCCAACGACGTAGGCTGGGAAATGGAAGAAGGCAGCATCTGCGGTCTGGGCATGGTCGCGCACAAGCCGCTGGTCGACGCACTGAAATACTTCCCGCAGGCGTTCCAGAAGCGCTAGCAAGGTGAAGTATGGATGCACTGCTTATGTGATTTGGTAGACTGACAACAATGAGCGAAACCTTCACGATCAAGATAGACGGCAAGGAGTGCGTCGCGCTTCAGGGCGAGACCGTGCTTCAGGTTGCCCGTCGTGAAGGCATTGCCATCCCGACCCTGTGCGATGACAAGCGCCTCGACCCGGCCGGCGCCTGCCGTGCCTGCCTTGTCGAGATCGACGGGCAGCGCCGGTTGCAGCCAAGCTGTGCCTGGAAGGCCGCCGACGGTCAGAACGTCAAGACGCACCAGAGCTCTGACCGTGTGCAGCGCCACCAGGACGTGCTGGTCAGCCTGTACATGTCCGATCACAAGCTCGACTGCGAAGGCCTGCCGATCGAGACACCCAATGGCAACGACCTGCGCGCCTGGGCCAAGGACTGCAGCACGCTCAAGCTTGACCCGGTAAACGCGCCGCGTGTGGCGCGCCCGGGCGATACGAACCCGTACATCCACTTCGACCCGGAACTTTGCGTGCTCTGCGCGCGCTGCACCCGCTACTGCGACGAAGTCGAAGCCGTCAACGCGATCACCCTGACAGGCCGCGGCAGCGAGACAACCATCGGCACGGCCGGCATGCGCGGGCTGCTGGACACCAGCTGTGAGCTGTGCGGCGGCTGCATCGACACCTGCCCGACCGGGGCGCTGATCGAGAAGAAGTCGCCCAAGACGCTGCCGCAGGAAACCACCAAGGTCCGCACGACCTGCAACTACTGCGGCGTCGGCTGCCAGATGGACCTGAACGTCGCGAAGGTGGACGGCGTCGAGAAGGTCGTGAAAGTGACCAGCCCCGAGCCGGGTACCACCGTCAACGACGGCAACCTGTGCGTGAAGGGGCGCTTCGCCTACGACTTCATCCACCACAAGGACCGCATCACCGAGCCGATGATCCGCAAGGAAGACGGCAAGCTGCACGCGGTAAGCTGGGATGAAGCGCTGAAGTTCGCGGCCGAAGGCATGAACCGCGTGAAGCAGCGCCACGGGCCTGAAAGCATGGGCTTCATCTCGTCCGCCCGCTGCACGGGTGAAGAAAACTACCTGATGGGCAAGGTGGCCCGCGCCGCGTTCAAGACCGGCAACGTGCACTCATGTGCCGCAACGTGACACTTCCCCACTGAGCAAGCTCTCGTGAAGAGCTTCGGAGCGGGCGTGATGTCCAACAGCATCCCGGAAATCCGGGACCTGGACTTCATGTTCATCATCGGCAGCAACACGACCGAGGCGCACCCCATCATCGCCATGGAGATGAAGGTCGCGCGCCAGCGCGGTGCGCGCCTGATCGTGGCGGACCCGCGCAAGATCTGGCTCGCTGAGCACGCGGACATCCACATGCAGCTCAGGCCCGGCAGCGACGTGTGGCTCGTCAACGCCATGGCCAAGGTCATCATCGACGATGGCCTGGTCGACAAGGACTTCATCGAGAAGCACACCGAGGGCTGGCCGGAACTCAGGGCCAACCTCGCCAAGTTCGACTTGAACGAAGCCGCAAGAATGACCGGCGTACCCGCCGAGCACATCAAGTCCGTGGCGATCGAGTACGCGACCACCCGCAAGGCCGCCATCTATTACACGCTCGGCATCACCGAGCACGCCCACGGCACGGACAACATTTTCAGCCTGGCCAACCTGGTGATGATGACGGGCCACCTGGGAGTGCGCTACGGCGGACTGAACTCTCTGCGCGGCCAGAACAACGTGCAGGGCGCCACCGACGCCGGCGCGACGCCCCTTTACTACGTGGGTTTCCAGCCGGCCGAAGACCCGGCGATCCAGGCCAAGTTCGAACAGGCGTGGGCGACGGACCTGCCCGCGACCATCGGCAAGCACCTCAACACAATGATGAAGGGCGTTGAGGACGGCACGATGAAAGCCCTGTACGTGATGGGCGAAGACATCCTGATTTCCGAGCCGAACACGAACCACCTGGAAGAGGGCGTCAAGCGGCTCGAGTTCCTGGTCCACCAGGACATCTTCATGAACGAGACCACGAAGTACGCCAACGTGGTCTTCCCGGGCGCGAACTTTGCCGAGAAGGACGGCGTGTTCACCAACAGCGACCGCCGCGTGCAGCGCGTCCGCAAAGCCGTGGAGCCGCCCGGCAATGCGCGCCCCGACTGGCAGATCCTTGCTGACTTCGCTCGCGCCAGCGGCTACGACATGCCCAGGTACAAGAACGCGGGCGAAATCTACGCCGAGGTCGCGGCGCTGGCGCCCAAATACGCGGGCATCAGCCACGAGCGCCTTGACCGCACGCCGATGGGCGTGCAGTGGCCGTGCCCCGCGCCGGATCACCCAGGCACCGTGTTCATGCACGACGGCGGGCCGGTCAAGGGCAAGGGAAGTTTCATCGTGACCAATTATCGCCCGCCCGTGGAGCTGCCGGACGACGACTATCCGTTCAACCTCGCCACCGGGCGCGTGCTTTACCACTACAACGCAGGCACCCAGACACGCCGCGACAGTGGCACCATGGCCAAGGTCGGTGAGTGCCGGGTCGAGGTCCACGAAGAGGACGCTGCCGCCCTGGGCGTCACCGACGGCGACATGGTCAAGATCGTTTCGCGCCGCGGCGGCATCAAGGCGAAGGTCTGGCTGTCAGGCCGCGTGCAGAAGGGCCACGTCTGGCTGCCGCTGCATTTCACCGAGGCCGCGATCAACAAGCTCACGATCGACACCGGCGACCCGCTGGCGGGCACGGCCGAGTACAAGGCGTGTGCGGTCAACCTGCTGCCTCTCAAGGGCAAGCAGGCGGCCGGCGCCGAGGCCGAGCTGCAGGCCGTTCGCCACCCGCAGTCCTAGGCAGTCCTCACAGCCATCAACCGGCAGGGTCTTTGTCCCCAATTGGGTGCTGATGGGGTATCATGTGCCGCTCGGATTCAGGAGATGTCATGAAGAAGCTGATGGTTTTCGCGCTGGCGTTTCTGCTGGTCGCGTGCGGCAGCACCGGCGGCTCGCAGCAAAAGGACGCCGAAGACGACGGCAGCTACACGCAGGACGACCTCAAGAAGGACACGGATGGCGTCTACCGCCCGTCTGACCCGGGCAAGGACGACGATGGCGTGAAGAAGGACGCGCGCGAAAAGCCCAGGCGCGACGACACGGTCGAGAACAAGTCGGACGGCAAGAAGGAAGAGCCCAAGACCGACCCGAACAAGGACCCGAAAAAGGACCCCGACCCGAAGGTCGAGAACCCGAAGGACGATCCGAAGAAGGACCCGAAGTCGGAGCCCAAGGAAGAGCCGAAGAAGGAGCCGGACCCAAAGGTCGAGGAGCCCAAGAAGGATCGCACGCCGCTCATCACCAGCTTCATCAGCCGGGTCAGCTCACGCATGGACGCGCTCGAAGGCGGCAAGCTGTGGAAGGACTTCCTGAAGGCGAAGGAGAAATTCGACGACCGCGTCGACAAAGGGCTCGAGAAAGGCAAGGACGACAATGGCAAGGACGCCGAGGCGGCCTGGGCCAACGCGATCCAGGCCTGGTACGAGGTTCGGTACATGTACGAGCTGTTCATGCACGT
Organism: Planctomycetota bacterium; assembly: GCA_020638675.1. Taxonomy (GTDB): domain Bacteria; phylum Planctomycetota; class UBA8742; order UBA2392; family UBA2392; genus JACKID01. Next base: position 2,991,090 of record JACKID010000001.1, on the reverse strand, counting down.
GAACTGGAAGGCGAGCAAGGAGTTCGCCCCGGGCGCCGGGTTGAACTTTGACGACCTGCAGCAGTACTCGGACGAGGAGCTGCAGTCCGAGTCCTGCGTAGACACCTACGCGGCCTATGAGCTGGCCGAGCCCGAAATGAAGGAAATCCGCCAGTTCCAGACCGACATCCTGAAGTACGACCGGGTAGCGTCGAAGGTCTACACGGACGCGAACCAGGAGAAGAAGTGGAAAGACGAGAAGCAGAAGTGGCTCGATGCCACAAACGGCAAGTTCGAGGACAAGGACATCAAGAAGTACTCGAACTGAGGGTTGACCCGTCAACCCCGGCGCGGCATACTGGCCGCGCAATTCAAACGGAGGGTCTCATGTCGGTCACTGTCAACAACAACAAGGCCAGCTAGCGAGACCCCGACCCCACCCAAGATTCGTGTAAGGCCGGTCCTCGCGACCGGCCTTGTTCATTTGCTCCGGTAGCGCGGACATTCCTGTCTGCGTTCCGGAAAAGGAGGAGTGCCATGAAAACGGCAACACTGAACCCATTGCGAAACGCGCGCACGTACGCGCCCAACAGGAAACTCAAACATTGGATACCGAAACGAAGGATGCGCTTGAGCCGTTCATCGACCTGGCGCTGATTACAGAAGTTCTTTACACGGTCAAAAGCGGCAAGGAAGCCACCGTCTACGCCTGCCGGGCGCACCCGGACAGCGGCTACGACTTCCTGGCGGCCAAGGTCTACAAGCACCTGCGCGAGCGCAGCTTCCGCAACGACGCCGCGTACCAGGAAAACCGCACGCAGATGTACCACAACACGCGCATGCGGCGCGCGTACGAGAACGGCTCGGAGTTCGGGATTGAAGTCCACTTCATGCTCTGGGTCGGGCAGGAGTGGGAGCACCTGAACAAGCTGTACAAGGCCGGCGTGTACGTGCCGGTGCCGGTGAAGTCGGCCGGTCGCGCCATCCTGATGGAGTACTATGGAGGAGAGGACGGGCCTTGCCCGACGCTGCAGCAGGCGAAAGTGCCGCGCGAGCAGGCACCCGGGCTGTGGAAGCTGCTCAAGTCGAACATCGAGATGATGCTGCAGGCCGACTGCGTCCACGGCGACTTGAGTCCCTACAACCTGCTGGTTGACCTGGACGACCCCAGCGACCCGCTACGGGTGATCGATCTGCCGCAGGCCGTCGACGCCCGCTTCAACCCCAACGCGCGCGACATGCTCGAACATGACGTGACCACTTGCTACCGCTACTTCGAGAAGCTCGGGGTGAGGGACAATCCCGCCAGGTTCACGGCCGACCTCTGGCGCCGGTGGAAGCGCGCCGAGCTCTGACGAAAGGCACGAATGAATTCCGACGTACAAACCAGGGGCGGGCTCTAAACCCGCCCCTCTTTGATTGGATCGCTCAGCGATCTGAATCGATGATTGCTGCATCCGGTTCGACGACTGATCGGTGTTGATTGATCCGGATGCGATTCCCTGGGTGACGCGTTTCACCCGGCGCAGAACACGCACACTGTGCGTTCAGCGGAAGTGCTCATCCGGATACCAGTTCCGTCGTAGCCCCTAAACGAAGGTGGTTCAGAAGGGCATTGGCACAACACGTGCAGAGTGTTTGCCACGTATCGTTCTTCAAGAAAGTGTCAGTCAGGCACAGTCTTATCCCAACAGTACAAGCGCGATTTGGATCAGGTCCCGGCGTGTGGTTGCACATCGGGGGCCGGTGGCGGACGTATGTGGCGTCCGGCCGGCAGTTTCCAGGACGCGCTGACCACAAAGGTGCGGAGAGTTTTCCATGGTCGTTTCAAGCCAGATGTCGCAGCGAAGTAAGGTCACGCAGTCCCGTCCCGCGAACCCAACGCTCGGCCGCGGTCTTCTGCTGGCCGGCGTTTCTCTGATGGTGCTGTTCGCCACCTCACTGCAGGCGCAGCTGCCTGAAAACCTTTACTACAAGTTCAATGAAGGCACGGGTACCTCGACTGCGAACGCTGCCAACCCGGGCGTCGGCAACACCTCCTCGACTATCTCCGGCGCCACTACGTGGACTGCTCCGCAGCTCGGCGCGTCCGCGATGGCGTTCAACGCGTCGTCCATGAGCACCGGCTGGGCGACCAACCTTGGCACTTCAAGCTGGTCAATGGAGTTCTGGCTCAAGGTTACTGCGGGACAGTTCGGCTACGCATGCGGCGACAACAGTGCCAACTCATGGCGTGTGTTCACGGCGGGTGCGGCCGGTACCAACGGTATCACGATGCGCGGCGGCGGTTTGTCCAACGTGGACATCAACGGCGCGGTGGACGGCACCTGGCACCACGTCGCGTTCGTGTATGACTCCGCGGCTTCCACGATGACGGCCTATCTGGATGGGAACCAGGTCGTCCAGAACACCGCTCAAAACGCAAACATCAACGGGAGCGGTTTCTACGTCGGGGGTCACACCGCCTCTACGAGCTCCATGGTTGGTGACATGGACGAATTCAGGTTCTGGTCCACTGTTCGTACACAGGCCCAGATCCAGGCAAACATGAGCTCCGAGATCAGCGGCACCGCCCCGTTCCTGAGCCGTCCAACCGGTTCAGCTTTCAATGGCACCTTCAGCTATGCCGGCTACAAAGGTGTTGCGCTGGCGAATGCGACGGTCGTTGCGGACGACTCCAACACCGCGAACATCAATATCACTGTAGCCGCGGTCAGCGCTGCGCCGGGAGTGACCGCACCGAGTTCGCAGACGGGCGCAGCCGTACCGCAGACGCTTTCCTGGACCGGCACCCCGACCGCTGCGGGTACATACACTTACACCGTGGTGCTGGATGACGGCACAACGCAGCCGAGCTTCACTATCACCTTTGTGATCACCGACCCGGCACCGACGCTGGTACCGGCGTCTGGTTCTGCTTTCAGCGGCTCGTTGAGCTACGCCGGGTACAAAAGCACGGCGCTTGCCAATGCGAGTCTGGTTGCCGACGACCTCAATACCGCGAATATCGACGTCACCGTGACGCCGGTCAGCGCGGCCCCGGGTGTGACGGCACCGAGTTCGCAGACAGGCGTTGCCGTGCCCTTGACGCTTACGTGGTCGGGAACTCCGAGTGCGGCCGGCACGTTTACCTACACAGTGTCATTGAACGACGGCACAAACGTTTCGAACTTCACCGTGACGATCGTGTTGACCGACCCGGCGCCGACACTTGCGCAGGCCAGTGGGTCTTCATTCGACGCAACTCTGACCCTCAAAGTGGTCATCGGTCAGTCGCTGTCGGTCGCAGACTTGACGGCGAATGACCTGAATACTGCCAACATCGACATCACGATCACTCCAACCAGTCCGGCTCCGGGCGTGACGGCACCGACCTCGCAGACCGCGGTGTCCGTGCCCGCGACGTTGTCCTGGACGGGCACACCCACGGCGACGGGGACCTACACCTACGGTGTCTCGCTGTTCGACGGAACAAACACGACCAACCAGACGGTCACGATAATTGTTAGCGTCCCTGCCGTGTCACTGGGTACCCAGGGCACGGGCAACGCGTTCCCTTTCAACTACTCGACGGGTAATGGTCGATTCCAGACGTCCTATGGCGCGTCTGAGTTGAACTTGCCCAACGGTACGGTCATCACTGAAGTGCGTGTGGCGGGCAGCGTGGTCAGCGTTCCTCAGTACGGCAACCTGCAGTGCCGTATGGGGCATTCGACGCTTGCGGTAAACGCGCTGACAGCCAGTTTTGATACGAACTACACCGGTTCGCTGACGACTGTGCTCGGCCCGACAAACTTCACACCGTCAACGCTTCCCATTTCCGGCACGGTGCAGTGGTACGTGTTCCCGCTCAGCACGCCGTTCGTCTACAACGGCACGGACGCGTTGCTGATTGACTGGTCGTACGACTCGCGCAGCAGTACCGGCTTTACGATATCCACCGCTGCCCCGAGCGGCGAGCAGGCTCGTTCGCGCATTTACACCGGTACCGCCGGTGGTGGCGCCACAACCACGACTGGTACGGCAGCTTCTACTGGCGGCAATTACGGTATCCAGCTTGACGTCTTTACGCCCAACAGCGTGGCAATCACGGCCGGTGGGGGTGGCGGTGCCATCACCACTCCGCAGGCCGACATCGTCGCGATGAACATGAAAGCCATCGCTGTTACGACAAGCCGCGCGATCAATTCGCTGACTTTCACCCAGGTTGGCACCATTGCAGACGCCTCAATCAGTTCACTCAGCCTCATTCGCGACAACAACGGCGACGGTGTGGTTGACGCTGGCGACACCACGCTGGGCACCGGCACGCTTTCCGGTGGGCAGGTCACCTTCAGCGGCTCGCCCTTGCAGACTGTCAACGACGTCGTGAGTTCAGGCCCGGTGCGGATGCTGCTGGCTGTCACGATCCCGAGTACCCTCACCGCGGGCACGACGATGCAGTTCCAGCTCACCAACCAGTCGGCCGCCAGTTGGAGCGCGGGTACCGACATCACCATCTACCCGTTGGTGTCCGGGCTGGCGTTCCAGCGCATGTCTGGCACCTACACGATCAACCAGACCTCAGGTGACTTCACCTCGATCGGCGCAGCCTTCGACGCGCTTGAGACGTTTGGCGTCTCCGGCGCTGTTACGTTGTCCATCACGGACAGTGCGACTTACGTTTCGAACTCGTCGTACTCGCTGGGTTTGAACGCGACGTTTGGCGCACTTGCTCCGGTGGTCGGTGCATCCTCCACCAACACGATTACGCTGAAGGCCGCGACAGGGCAGACGCCGGTGGTTCAGGGCAACGCAACCGGTGCCGGTCTTATCGGTTTCACCGGCCGCGGTGCAATCGGCATCATGCAGTCCTATGTCATTGTTGAAGGCCTCGAAGTCACCGGTGGTCCGAACTTCGGTATCCTCATTCAGGGTAACGGGCTTTCCTCGGTTGGCCTGAGCCCGACGGACAACGTCATTCGCGGCTGCCGTGTTCACGACATTCCGAGCGGCCCGGGTATCAGCTTCTTTGGGCAGAACGCGGCCTACTTCACCAACGGCGTGATCGAGAACAACTTCGTCTGGGCGTGCCATACGACCTCCGTCCCCACGACGGCGCAGATCCAGGGCAGCACCAGCACGGCGGGCTGCATCGCAGTGCGCAACCCGGCTAGCGGCAGCGGCATCATTCGCCACAACACGATCGTGCACACTTCAAGTGTGGCGAGCACGGCAGGCATGGCGTTCAGTGCCGCAAGCACCGCCTACGCCCTGAACAGCGTCACGAACAACATCATTGTCGTGAACTCGGCGACTCTTCCGGCCGTGTGGCTCAACAGCACGACGCATGCATCCACTGTGGCGAACTGGAACTTCAACTACTGGTTCGCGACGGTCCAGTGCAACCAGGCCACCCTGACGCCGTTCAGCACATGGCAGTCGGGCGGGCGTGACACCAATGGCTCGAACGCGAACCCGCAGCTCATCAGCACGACTTCTCCGTACGACCTTCACCTCTCGATATTCTCGCCGTGCATCAACCCGGCCGTACAGACCTCCACGATCGCTGTGGACATCGACGGCGACACTCGCCCGGTTGGCAGCAGCGTGGACATCGGCGCCGACGAAGCAAACTTCCCCGCGCAGCTCGCGCTCTTCAGCAGTACGGCCGCTGCGGCCTCCGCGACGACCGGGCTTGCCACCGACCAGTGGCTGGGCACATTCCGTGCTCTCTCCTGGAACTCGGCGCAGCAGGTCAACAGCGTGACGCTGAACCAGGTCGGCACGGCCGGGAACGCCGGCTTCAGCAACCTGAAACTCTGGGTAGACGCCAACGCCAACGGCACGTTTGACGCGGCCGACTCGGTGATTGCCGGCCCGGTCAGCGCCCTCAGCGGCACCACTGTGACCTTCACGGGCCTCCCGGCGTTTGCCACCGGCCAGCAGGCGACCATCTTCATCACGGCTCAGCTTTCGTTGACCACGACGCCGGGCACCGCTCGCTTCCAGGTGACGGCCGCTTCCGACGTCTCGGCTACGCCAGGCGCCGTTACCGGCACGTTCCCGCTGCAGGGCGCGATCGTGAACGTGGTGAACCCGGCCCCGACGCTGACTCCGGCGACAGGCTCGGGCTTCAACGCCAGCCGCGTGTACTCGGCGCTGCTGAACGTCCCGCTGTCGGTTGCAACCCTTGTTGCCAATGACACGAACAACCCGACGCTGAACGTGACGATTACGCCGGTTTCGGCTGCTCCGGGCGTCACGGCTCCGACGAACCTGACGGGCGCGACCGTTCCGGCGAACATCAGCTGGACCGGCACTCCGACATCGGTTGGCGCGTTCACCTATACTGTTGTGGTCAGCGACGGCATTAATTCGCCGAGCTTCACGGTGACCATCAACGTAGCGAACCCGGCCCCGACGCTGACCCCGGCGACCGGCTCGGGCTTCAACGCGTCGCTTGTGTACACGGCCAACGCCGGCGTTTCTCTGACGAACGCGGTTCTCTCGGCCAGTGACGCCAACGACCCGACCGTCAGCGTCACCATCACACCGGTCTCGGCAGCACCGGGCGTCACCGCGCCGACCAACCTGACCGGCGCGACCGTGCCGGCAACCATTACGTGGACCGGCACCCCGACCACCGTCGGCACATACACCTACACGGTGGTGGTGACCGACGGCGTCAGCTCGCCGAGCTTCACGGTTACCCTCAACGTAACGAACCCGGCCCCGACGCTGACTCCGGCGACGGGCTCCGGCTTCAACGCCAGCCGCGTGTACGCGGGCGTCACCGGCGTCGCGCTTGCCAACGCCAGCCTGGTTGCCAGCGACGTCAATGACCCAACAATCTCTGTCACCATCACGCCCGTCAGCGCCGCACCTGGCGTAACACAGCCGGGCAACCTTACGGGCGTGTCCTCACCGGCCACGATCACCTGGACGGGTACGCCGACCACTGTCGGGACATACACGTACACCGTCGTTGTTTCCGACGGTGCCAATTCGCCCAGCTTCACCGTCACCATCAACGTCACGAACCCGGCGCCGACACTCAACCCGGCCAGCGGTTCGAACTTCACTGCGTCACGTGTGTACACGGGCATGACGGGCGTTGCACTCGCCTCCGCAAGCCTTGAGGCGAACGACGCAAATGACGCGACCGTCAGCTTCACCGTTACAGCTGTAAATGCCGCACCTGGCGTTACGGCTCCGACCAACCAGAGCAACGTATCGGTACCGTTTACGCTCACCTGGACCGGTGCACCCACTGCTGCTGGCAGCTTTACATACACGGTGGTCGTTACGGACGGCTTCAGCTCTCCGTCCTTCACCGTCACGATCAACGTAGCGTTCAATGGCGTAATCACCGTTGCGAACGGCAACCCGGGCGGGGCGTTCAACTACGCCGATCTCGGCGACGTCTTCAACGGGCTCGAGACCTACGGTGTTGCCGGCCCGGTTTCGATCGAGCTGTACGACGACGGCGGCGACTTCACACCGACTGATTCCTACCGCCTCGGCGTCACCGGCACGGCCTTTACGATCGTGACCGTGGCGGGCGTCAGCACAACCAACACCATCACCATCCGCGCGGCGTCTGGTGAAGCGCCCGTCATCAACGGCTCCGGCGCCATCAACACCTACTCGGGCAGCCAGTCCGGTTGCATGGCCTTCCGCAACATCGGCAACATCACGATTGAGGGGCTGACGTTCACGGGTGCGGTGGACTTCGGGGTGATGTGGTACTGCAGCGTCGTCAACACGAGTGACAACGTCACCATCCGTCAGTGCCGCTTCCATAACATCAGCGCGGGCTCGGCCATCTTCATGTACGGGTCGGGCACGACGGTCGCCCCGAACAACGTGCTGATCGAAAACAACATGATGTGGAACGTCAACGGCGATACTTCCTGGAGCGGCGGCGGCGGCATGGGTGTGATCGGCGCGCGGCGTCTCGGCACCAACTTCGTTGCTCGCCACAACACCATCCTGCTCAACTCGAGCGCCACCAACGCGAGCGCCTTCCAGGCAAGCGGAGCCGCCACCCCGATGGCCAACGTTTCCTACAACGTTGTGTACATCACCTCCTCTGCCTCAGCCGTGTTCTTCCTCTCAGACGGCACTGCGACTCCGCCCACAGTGGCAGATCGCAACGTTGTATTCCTCGGCGGCTCGGCAACCATGAGTAACTTCAGCGGGTACAACTCGTGGGCGCAGTGGCAGGGCGCGGGCCTCGACGTGAACGGCCTGAACACGGACCCACTTTTGGCCAACATTGGAACAGGCACAGAGGACCTTCACCTGCAGTACAACTCCCCGGCTCTGAACCTGGCCGTTGGCTCGCCTGTGACCGTGGACATTGACGGCGAGTCGCGTCCCCAGGCCGGTGGTATCGACTCGGGCGCCGACGAGGCAATCGTGCCCGAAATTGAAATCCTGCAGGGCACGACCAACGTGACCGACGGCGGCAGCTTCGCCGCGGGCAACGTCTCGACGGTGACGGGATCAACGATCACCTTCACCATCAACAACCTCGGCACCGGCAACCTGCTGCTCACCGGGGGAACTCTCGTGGTGTCCGCGATTGTTACGAACCTGGATGCGGGCTCCGGTGTGACGACGCAACCCGCGAGTGCCACGATCGCGTTGTCCGGCAGCACAACCTTCGACGTGTTCATTGACCCGACGGTGGCCGGCAGCTTCACGCTGTCGATCAGCATCGACAACAATGACTCCAACGAGAACCCGTTTGACTTCACCGTGGACGGCACGGCGTTCGTGCCCAACGGTGAGGCTGAAGCCAACACGGCCACCGGCTCGACGCTCAGCGGCGGCACCAACGGTCCGTTCACGATTGCTCTCAACCCGGGCGCAACACTCAGCAACGTCTCGATCGAGCTGACGGACCCTGAGGCGGACAACATCACTGTCACGTCCATTACCCTCATCACCTCCGCCCCGGCCGGTATCACCGCGCCGTCGGTCCCGGGCACACCCGGCCAGCCGGTCACCCTGGACTGGACGGGCACCGCGGCGGCCAGCAATGCACCGGGCGCTTACACCTGGACGGTTACGTTCGAAGACGCCGTCAACCAGACGCCAGTGTCCGTGGACGTGACGATCACCATCAACGACCTCACGCCGGTGCACTCGATTGCGAGCGCGTCCGGTGGCACAGGTACGGTGGCCAACCCGTACACGGCCGAATACACCGAAACGATGGGCGTTTCGTCGGCGATCAACCTTGCCAACGTTTCTGATCCGAACACCAGCCAGACGCTGACGATCAGCAACATCGCGGCCGGCGGCAGCAACCCGACCGGCGGCAACGGGCTTGCGCTGACCCTCGGCGGCGGCTTCCTCACGGTCGCTCCGAACTCTGTGCTGGCGTCCGGCGACGTGGGCACGTTCACCTTCGACGTGGACGTGACTGACGGTACCTTCACCATCACGATCTCGGTTTCCATCACGGTAAGCGCGGTACCAAGCTTCGTGACCGTCTCCCCGATCACGGACGGCGAACAGGGCCTCGGCTACAGCTTCACGTTCGTGGCCCAGGGCGGCACCGGTGCACTCAGCTTCGCGGTCACTGGCGGCGCCTTGCCTCCGGGCCTCGGATTGAACGTGAGCGGCATGCTCACCGGCACGCCGACGCAGCAGGGCGTCTACAACTTCAACGTGGGTATCACGGACACGCTGTCGGTCAGCGCCAACGCGGGCTTCCAGCTCACGATTGACCCGCCGGCCAACGGCAACCCGACGATCACCACGACGTCGCCGCTCCCGTCCGGCACGGCCAACCGCGTCTACACCCCGGTCACGCTGACCGCGACCGGCGGCACCGCGCCATACGCATGGAGCGTGGTAGGCACGCTTCCTCCGGGCATGAGCCTCAGCCCGGCCGGCGTACTTGACGGCACGCCGACGTTGAAGGGGACCTACGCATTCAGCATCACGGTGCAGGACGCGGCGTTTGCGACCGACACCGACGCATTCCAGATCACGATCAAGGCTGACCCGACTTCCGGCTCAGGTAGCGGCGGTGGGGGAGGCGGCGGTGGTGGCTGCGTTTCCACAACCATGAACGCAGTGCCGTGGGCGCTGTTCGCAATGCTCTGCGTTCTTCTCGTCAGCGTTCGGGTGCGGGCATCACGCAAGTGAAACAACCTGTCAGGCATCCGAATACAACCGGGAGGGCCCACGGCCCTCCCGGTTTCTCTTTAAGCCTTCGGCGCGAGCTAGATGTTGCGCCAGTACTTCAGCCAGGACTCTTCATACTTCTTCAGCTTCTCGTCGCCGAAGATCTCGTCCACGACTTCATTGGCCGGCTTGCCCTTCAGCAGTGCGGCGAAAAGGCGCGCGAAGTCTTTCTTGAATGCCGCGTCGTTGCCCTTGAGTCCGAAGTAGGCGATGCTCCAGGCCTGCGCATAGTGGATGTTCACGTCGCCGCCGTGCCAGTCGCGTGAGCTGTACTTGAAGAAGTCCGTGAACGGGATGTGCGCACCGGCCTTGATCGTTTCCTTGATCCGTTCATAGCGCGTGTAGGTTTCTCCCCGCGTGCGGATCAGCAGTCCCAGCTCGATCTTGGCGCCCTTGTCCTTTACTTCCGCGTGGCCCAGGAACTCGGCCAGCCCTTCATCCAGCCAGATCGGCGTCTGTTCGGTCAGCGTGTCGAAGAACTGGTGCCAGCCCTCATGGAAGAACGTGTCGATCGTGTCGCGTGCCAGCCCGCAGACGCGGGTTTCTGCCCCCGGCTGGCTGTAGAGCTGCAGGTACTTCAGGCGCGGCGAATAGAAACCGAGCACGTTCTCGGTGCTGCCCCCGCCCCCGCAGTCGGCCGCGAAGTTGTGGAAGTCCTGCTCGTTCATCATGAAGAAGACTTTTGAGACCTTGCCCTTGGGCAAGTCGCGCGAACTGACGCCGGTAAACCGGATGTACTGGTCACGCGCCAGCTCACACAGGTTGGCCAGTGAGACGATATCGTCGTTCGGCTTGCACATCTTCTCGAGGCGGCTGCGGTCGATCTTGTTCTCGAGGTCAAGCGCGCCGGCCTCGGCCTCGAGCTTGTCCATCTCCTTGACCGTGGTGCCGACGTCGCTGACGACGTGGTAATTGCCCTTCTTGCTGGTGTACTCGAGCTTGGTCCATGTGAGCGGCCAGCGCTCGCGGAACGGGCCAAGAATCACCTGCTTGAGAGGCGCGGCTCCCGCCCGGTAGTCGGGGTCGATGGTTTTTTCGAGCTCTGTCAGCGCCTCGTCCCACCGCCCGAATTCGTGAAGCAGCATGCAGTACGAGAACCGGAACCAGCAGTCCGGCTGAAGCTGAACGGCCTTTTCGTAGTGTTCCAGTGCCTTGTCGTCCTGGCGCAGGTCGCGATAGCAGTGCCCGGTGTTTCCCCACCACAGCCATTCGTCCTCGGCGTCGAGCGTGCCCTTTGCGCCCAGCATGACCTCAAGTGCCTCGTTGGCCTTGCCCTCATCGAGAAGCTTCAGCGCCTGATTGCAGGCCTTGATGCCGGTCAGCTTCGGCTCTTCCTGTGCAATGGTGTGCCCGCCCGGAACAAGGCTCGAAACCAGAAGCAGCGTGAAAAGTGAAAGCGAAGCGATCCTCATGATGTTCTCCTGCTGGAAGTGCAAATAATTGTGTCACTAGCGATTGGCGCTGCGACTAAAATAGCAGGCATGGATCGTAAAGCTCGGAACAATTCACCCGGCCATATTGGCAGAGTGCCCCAACCGGCGTCCTAAACGGGCGGTTGGTGTGCCATTCCGGCACGGTTTTGGGCGAAAAGTGTTGTTGGCACGGGCGTTGCATTCAGAACATTGAAGGCCTGCGTTGGGGGCATCCCGGTCCGGGAAGTCTTTCTGCCCCCCGCACTTCCCGCCGGCTGTGGGTGCCTCCACCGCAGGCCTTCCTCAATGGCAATCGTGCCGGAACGGAGCAGGCATGCGACTCGACAAGCTGACCACCAAGACGCAGGAGGCCGTGCAGGACGCGGTCGAAATCGCGCGCAAGAAGAACAACCAGGCGCTTGAGCCGGAGCATCTCACGCTCGCCCTGCTGAAGCAGGAAGACGGCGTGGTGCGCCCGCTGCTGCAGAAGATCGGCGCCAATGCCGAGCACGTCGCCACCCAGCTCGACGGCGTCATCGCCAAGTTCCCGCAGGTGACCGGCGCGGCCCAACCGTACGCCAGCAACGCGTTCAACGACGTGTTGCAGAAAGCGTTCGACGAAGCCGACAAGCTGAAAGACGAATACGTCTCGGGCGACCACTGGCTGCTGGGGCTGGTTGACCACGGCAAGACGCCGGCCGCGCGAATCATCAAGGACGCCGGCGGCGACCGCAAATCGCTGCTCGCGGCGCTGAAAGACGTGCGCGGCACGCAGAAAGTCGACTCACCGGAGGCCGAGGGCAAATACCAGGCGCTGGAAAAATACACGCGCGACCTCACCAAGGAGGCCCGCAGCGGAAAGCTCGACCCAGTCATCGGGCGCAACGAGGAAATCCGCCGCGTGCTGCAGGTGCTGTCGCGCCGCACCAAGAACAACCCGGTACTGATCGGCGAGCCCGGCGTCGGCAAGACCGCCATCGTCGAGGGGCTTGCGCGCCGCATCATCGAGGACGACGTGCCCGAAGGTTTAAAAGGCAAGCGTGTCTTGTCGCTCGACCTGGGCGCCTTGATGGCCGGTACCAAGTTCCGTGGCGAGTTCGAGGAACGCCTGAAAGCAATCCTCAAGGAAATCGAGGCGGCCGAAGGCCAGGTCATCCTGTTCATCGACGAGCTCCACACAATTGTGGGGGCAGGAAAAACAGAAGGGTCCCCGGACGCAGGCAACCTTTTAAAACCTGCGCTCGCTCGCGGCGCGCTGCGTTGTGTCGGCGCGACTACACTGGACGAATACCGCAAGCACGTCGAGAAAGACAAGGCGCTCGAGCGCCGCTTTCAGCAGGTGTATGTCGGCGAGCCGACGGTCGATGACACCATCGCCATCCTGCGCGGGCTGAAGGAGCGCTACGAAGTCCACCACGGCGTGCGGATCGCGGACAACGCGATCGTCGCAGCGGCCACGCTCAGCAACCGCTACATCACTGATCGCTTTCTGCCCGACAAGGCCATCGACCTGATGGACGAAGCGGCCGCGCGCATTCGCCTCGAGATCGATTCGCTACCCCAGGAACTCGACGAGCTGGAACGCGAAATGCGCCGCCTGCAGATCGAGCGCGAAGCCCTCAAGAAAGAAAAGGACGACGCCAGCAAGACGCGCGTCGGGACAATCGAGAAAGAACTCTCCGAGCTGAAAGAGCGCCACTCCAAGGCCAAGGCGCAGTGGCAGAACGAAAAGGAAGTCATCTACGTCGCCCAGAAAGGCAAAGAAGAGCTCGAGCAACTGAAGCTCGAAGCCGAGCGCCTTGAGCGCATGGGCGAGCTTGAGAAGGTCGCCAAGATCCGCTACGGCGACATCCCGGCCAAGGAAAAGTCCCTCAAGGAAGCCGAGGAGATGCTCAAGGAGATGCAGGGGGGCAAGCAGATGCTGCATGAGGAAGTCACGGCCGAGGAGATCGCGCAGATCGTCTCGCGCTGGACCGGCATCCCCGTCAGCAAGATGATGGAGGGTGAGAAGGAAAAACTGATCCGGCTGGAGGATCACCTGCACCAGCGCGTCGTCGGCCAGGACCAGGCCGTCAGCGCGGTTGCCAACGCGATCCGCCGCGCGCGCTCAGGCCTTCAAGACCCCAACCGCCCGACCGGTAGTTTCATCTTCCTGGGCCCAACCGGCGTCGGCAAAACCGAGCTGGCCAAGACGCTTGCGAAGTTCCTGTTCGATGACGAGCACGCGCTCGTGCGCATCGACATGTCCGAGTACATGGAAAAACACGCGGTCGCCCGTCTGATCGGCGCGCCCCCGGGCTATGTCGGGTACGAGGAAGGCGGCCAATTGACGGAAGCCGTGCGCCGTCGGCCTTATAGCGTGATCCTGTTCGACGAAATCGAGAAGGCGCACCCGGACGTGTTCAACGTGCTGCTTCAGTTGCTCGACGACGGGCGCCTGACGGACAGCCAGGGCCGCACGGTCGACTTCACCAACACGGTCGTGATCATGACCAGCAACATCGGCAGCCACCTGATTCTCGAAATGGAAGAAGGCGATGAGGCCGCCGTTGAGGAGTCAGTCCTGAGCGAGATGCGCAAGCACTTCCGCCCGGAGTTCCTGAACCGCGTGGACGACGTGGTCATGTTCAAGCGCCTGAGCCAGGAGCAGGTGCGCAACATCGTCGACCTGCAGCTCGAACACATCAAGAAGCTGCTGGCGGACCGCGGGCTGAGCCTGGAAGTCACCGACAGCGCCAAGGACGAGCTGGCCAAACAGGGCTACGACCCACAGTTGGGCGCACGCCCGGTGAAGCGAGTGATCCAGCAGAAGCTGCAGAACCAGCTAGCCATGAAGCTGCTGGAAGGCGGCTTCAAGGAAGGCGATACGATCCTCGTAGACCAGCACGAAGGCTTCTTCACGTTCAGCAAGTAGCATGGGTGCCCTCACCCATGCCGAAAGCAGAAGTGACAGGCGAACCGCCAATCAGCATCCGCCAAGGCGCCAAGCTGCCGCACTGGACAAGGCTCGGCGCCACGTACTTCATCACATTCCGTACCGCCGACTCAATCCCGCCGGAAGCAGCAGACAAGCTGAGGTCGGAGCTGCGCGCGTTGGAGCGAAAAGAGACGCAGCATCCGCTGGATGCTGAAGAGTTGGCCCGCAAGCGGCAGCTTGAGTCAGAGGCGTATCAGCAACTGCTCGATCAGTGTCACGGCGCGTGCGAGCTGCGCAATCCCGCATGCGCGGAGTGTGTTCGCGCGGCGCTCTTTCATTTTGATGAAGCACAGTATCGAGTCTGGGCGTGGTGCATTATGCCGAACCATGTCCACGTTGTCGTTCAGCCGCTGGGCGAACAGGAGCTGGCGCAGATATTGAAGGCCTGGAAGTCGGTGTCATCTCGGAGGATCGGTGCGGTCTTGGGTCGCAAGGGCGTGTTCTGGCAGGACGAGTCCTACGACCACATCGTGCGTGATCTCGCCGAGTTCGATCACTACGTAAAATATACGCTTGAGAACCCGATTGCTGCCGGGCTGCCTGAGTGGAAGTGGGTTGGTGCGCGTTCAGACCTGGACCAATGGCATGGGTGAGGGCACCCATGCTACTTGCAGACCGGTTTCCGCTGTATAATCACCGCGTCGGAAGGTGACGGCGCACGGGCGTGCAAGCCCCCGCCGGCTCATCCGGTGTTGGAGAACGGTCGTGCTCAGGTACGTCGTTTCTAACCTGGGGCCGGAAACCCCCCAGGCAAACCAGGACAAGCTCCTCGCTGCTCTCAAGACCATCAAGGGAATCAAGGACATCGCGCTCGTGCCCGCACGAAAGGAAATCGCTTTCGGCATCAACGGGCCTGAGCCGAAAGCCAAGCTGCTGAAAGAAGCCTGCGCAACGGCCGGCTTCACGCTCGGCAGCCGCATGTAGCGCCCGCGGGCGCGGCAGGTCCATTTCCGAATCATCCGCGCGGCGCGGGCAGGTCTCGCTTTGTCCAGATGGCGTGAAGAAGTCGGTCAATCTGTGGTAGGATGGATGCACTACCGGCCTTTCGGCCGCGCACTTTCCACCGACATTCGACTGTCCGCCTCCGAGGTGTGCAGCGCCTGCAGCCTCCCCGGCGTCGGTCCGGGCGGTGCTGTCTCACGTCACCGGCGGAGTCGATCGATGAACAACTACAAGATCGCCAACCTCACATTCGAAACCAGCAAGCCGGAGCTGTACAAGCTCGAGTCCGCGCTCAAGCGCGTTCACGGCATCATGAGCGTTACGCTGAACATCGGGCGCGGCACGTTCAGCTTCAAGCACTCGGGCATGGAGCCGAACCTGAACGTGCTGAAGGAAGCCTGCACGTGCGCCGGTTTCCAGCTTTCCCGCAAGGCCTGAAAGAGCAAACTTGGTGGCGTGCCGCGCATGGCTCATTTGCGCCGGTTGCGGTACACTGTGCTGGTCGGAAGGCGACGGTGCACGGGTTTTCCAACCCGCGCCGGCGGATCCGGCACCGGAGTACAAACGTGGTAAGGTACGTCGTCAGTAACCTTGGCCCCGAGACATCGCAGGCGGACAAGGACAAGCTCCTCGCCGCCCTGAAGACAGTCAAAGGGATCAAGGACATCGCTCTCACACCTGCAGCCAGGGAAATCACCTTCGGGATCAACGGGCCAGAGCCGAAGGCGAAGTCGTTGAGTGCAGCCTGCGAATCCGCCGGCTTCACTCTCGGCGCGCGGATGTAATCGCCGAGCCGTTTCGAAAAAGGTTCCCCCGCATTGCGGGGTGGTTTGCTCGTTCCCGCACCCCGTCTGCCGGGAAGAAACAGCCCCGGCACTTGGGCCGGGGCATCTGCGTTCGTCGAAGAATACATCAGGCCGAAGGCTCGGCGTGCGCCATGCGGGCGATCTCCTCGACCTTGGCTTTCGTGGCGGCGTACAGTTCTTCGAGCTTCTGTTTTTGCGCGGCGGCCATTTCGCCGGTTGCCTTGCCGCTGCTTTGCACTGCGCGCACGGCCTTGGCCCAGTACTTGTCGAAGGTGCCGATGTCCGGCGCGCCTTCCTTGATCAGGTGCTTCGTGAGCACGCGCTCAGGCGGCTTGCGCAGGTTGCTGACAAGCCGCAATTTCGACATCACCCATAGCACGTAGTAGGTGGTGTCAATCTCCCACCACTTGATCCCCTGACGCGTCGAGCCCTGGTAGTGGTGGTGGTTGTTGTGCCACCCCTCGCCGCCGGTGATCAGCGCAAGCAGCCAGTTGTTTCGGCTGGTGTCCGTCGTCGCGAATCGCCGGCGCCCGAACACGTGCGACAGTGAATTGATCGTGTAAGTCGTGTGCGACAACAGGATCGTGGACAGGAAGAACCCGATGAGCACGACTCCGAGTGCCGGCACAATGGCGCCGCCGGTAAGCAGCAGCCCGAGGCCGAACACGGCGGCGATCATGCCCAGTTGCGGCACGATCCAGTACTTGTCCAGCCACCGCAGCTCGGGGTACTTCATCAGGTCCGGCACCAGTTCGGTGCGCACGGGGTCGTATTTGCGGCAGAGAATCCAGCCCATATGGCTCCACCAGAACCCGCGTTTGGGTGAGTGGATGTCCCGGTCTGTGTCTGAGAATTTGTGGTGATGTCGGTGATGCGCTGCCCACCAGATCGGTCCCTTCTGCACGGCCGTTGACCCGCCAAGCGCCATCAAGAACTGCATGACGCGGCCCATCCTGTAGCTGCGATGGGCGAAGTATCGGTGGTAGCCCGCTGTCACAAACCACATGCGGCCGAAGTACAGCACAGCCATGATAATCCATGCAACCCAGGGAACGCCCGTCAGAAGCGCGCCCAGCGGCAGCAGATGCATAGCGATGAAGGGAGCAGATCCCAGCCAGTTTACCCGTTCGTCGGGTGCCCGTTCGATTGTCTTGCTCATGCCCTTGGGTGCCTTGAGCACCCTGCTCGGCCGAGCGCCGAAAATGGGGCCCGGACAATGAGCCAACGCCGGGGGCGCTGAATTCCATACCCATATATCCGATTATTCCGGATTTATCGTATCGCAATGATAGGTTAGGCCCTCATGTACCGTTGACTTGCAGCGTTTGCCTGTTGCAATGGTGCGTCGGCCGGACGTGGGCTCCCCTTGCGTTCACGGCCTATCTCAAGGGGCAATCATTTGAACGCACCTGTAAACCTTGCTGAGGCCACGCCCGTACTTTCCGAGCGTGACCTGATCGCGGCAACCCGCCCGTATACCGTCGAATCAAAGTGGAAAAGCTGGTGGCACGTCGGCTCGACGCTGGGCGTGATTACCGGCGTGCTGACGCTCGCGGCCATCGCGCCGTGGTGGTGGCTGCAACTGGCGGCTTCGATGCTTGGCGCGCTGGTGATGGTGCGCGGCTTCATCCTGTTTCACGACTTCGCCCACGGCGCGATCCTGCGCAAGTCGAAGGTGGCGCGCGTCGTGCTCAGTCTGTACTCGATGATCTTTCTGGCGGGCGTCAGCTACTGGCGTGAGGCGCACAACTTCCATCACGCGCACGTCAGCGAGGTTGACAAGTCAAGCCAAGGCTCGTTCCCGATCATGACCCTTGAGCAGTGGAAGAACGCTACGCCCATGCAGCGGCTGTACTACCGCGTGAACCGCAACCCGCTCACGATGGTGCTGGCGTACGTGACGGTTTTCCTGTTCAGCAACACGCTGGAGCCTTTCATTCGCAACCCGATCAAGCACTGGACCTCCGGGCTTTCCGTGCTGGTGCACGGCGGGCTGATTGCGCTGCTGTGGTGGGTAGGCGGCCCGTGGACGGCGTTCTTTGCATTCTGGTTGCCGTACAGCGTCGCCGCGATGCTGGGCGCATACCTCTTCTATGCGCAGCACAACTTCCCCGAGATGGAAGTGCTGCCGCCGGGAGAGTGGAGCCGCGCCGAGGCCTCCCTGCGCTCCACCAGCTACATGCGCCTGAACCGCTTCCTGGACTGGTGCACCGGCAGCATCGGCTTCCACCACGTGCATCACCTGAACTCGACCATCCCGTTCTACCGGCTGCGCGAGGCGATGAACGGGATTCCGCAACTCCAGCATGCGCACGTGACGACTCTGAGCCCCCGGGACGTCTGGCGTTGCATGCGTCTCAAGCTGTGGGATGAGGTCGACCGCCGCATGCTTACGTGGCGGGAAGCTCGCGAGGCCATGCGCCTGCGCGCGGCCTAGTCGGGCTTGCCAACAGTCACAGGCGGCAATAGTCTTTCGCCATGTTTATTGGCATGCACGCACTGATTTACGCCCACGACGCGGACAAAGTCCGCGCCTTCTTCCGTGACGTTTTCGAGTGGCCGCACGTGGACGCCCACGGTGGCTGGCTGATTTTCAAGCTGCCGCCCAGCGAGCTCGGTGTGCACCCGATCATGCCCAACGACAAGCAGTCGCATGAGCTGTACCTGATGGTCGAGGACATCAAGCAGGCCGTCGCGGCGCTCGACAAGCACGGCGTGCAGTGCGCGCCTGTGCAGGATGCGGGCTTCGGGCTGCTGACCAGCTTCGAGCTGCCCGGCGGCGGCCCGATCGGCATGTATCAGCCCCGCCACCCGCTCGCAATCAACCTGCGCGCCAAGGCCAAGCCGGCCAAGAAGGCGGCGAAGGGCGGAACCAAAGCCCGCCGCGTCAGCGGTGGAGCCGGAACCACAAAGAGCAAAAAGTCCGCAAAGAAGCCCGCGAAGAAGTCAGCCAAACAGAGCACCAAACCAGCCAAGAAGGCCAAGAAGCCCGCCAAAAAGGCCAAGCCCGCCCGCAAGAAGAAGCGCTAGATCAGTGCCACTACAACGCAGCGCCGCAGTTGTAGCCGGGTGACCGGCCCTGCGTGGTACACTCAAGTCATGCCTCGCCAGCTCACCATCCACGAGGTTCGCAAGTTCGACGCACGTCGATTGCGTGTCGCTCGCGGATGGCTCGCAGCCATATTCGTGATGCCACTTACGCTGTTTGGACTGCCCTACTTACTGCTCAAGCTGGACATCGGTGTAAATAACGACGTAGCCAACTTCATCGGGTTCCTGCTGGTGTTTCCGTTGGCCGTTGCGTTCAACATTGCGCACTTCACGACGGCCTGTTGCCCGTGGTGCGGGCACTACCCGGGCAAGTACGCGGCGCTCGACCTGAAGGACAACTGTCCCAAGTGCGGCAGCCCGCTGTGTGAGTCGGCCTACAAGAAGTACCTGAAGAAGAAGGGGCCGCACGGAACACCGCCTGCACCCAAACCGATGTCGGTGCGCGAGATGCTCATGCTGCCGAAGAAGGGCGCAGGGAAGTGAAGTTCCTGAACAGAGAAGAAGTCAGTGCAGCCGAGTCGCGACGCAAGTCGTCCGCGATCATCATGATGGCCTGGCCTGCACTCGGAATGGTGGGTGGCTGTGCGGGAATCTTCGTCTTGGGAATTGGACTGACGCTTCTGGGTTTCAACCCTTCCGCGCACGTTGGCATGGCCGGGTTTTTCTCAGGCGCAGCGTGCGCGGCGATGTTCCTGGCATGGAAGTATCACCGGATGACGGCATGCCCTTCCTGTGGCGCCTCAGTGCATACTTGGAAGTTGGTCAGACGTGAGGGTTTCTGCGCGGAATGCGACCAACCTCTGACGCTGGTAGCGTACGATCAGAGTCAGGCAGAGCTTCCATCCATGGGGCAGATAGAGGGCGTGCCTTATGGGCGGAGCAAAGGTGCGTCCGGATCCAGTTCGTGCGAACTCGAGTGCAGGTGGCTTGGGCATAGTCGGATGTGTCCGCAGTGCTCCGGCTCGGTTCTTGATCCTTGCCGCAGCTTTCGACCGTCGCGCTGAGGGGCGCCGAAACGGTTCCAGCACCCGGAGATGACTGGAGGCGCAACGCGTGAGACCGCGAAAATACATCGCATGGAAGTACCTAACCGAGCTGCTTGCGGCCAGTGTGGTCGTCTGCCTATTGGTTGGGGCGGCGGTTCTCAAGATGCGTCGAGTGGCAGCCGAGCAGGCGATGAATGACGCGGCAGGCGCGGTTGAGTTTCTGGCGCGGAAGCTTCACGAAAAAAGCGCAAGCGAGCAGCTACCCGAGAAGATCGACCCGGAACAAGCTGCAGGAATTGACGACGGCTATCGTTTCGCTGGCGGGCACTTCGATCACTACGGTTACACGATCACGATCAACGGGAGTCACCCAGCCTATGCGGGAACGACTGTGGCATATCACGGGCGCGACCAGCAGGCACCCATCACGCTGACCGTGCAAGATCTATCGTCCAAGAGATGGATTGTTGAGCAAGAACCGCTGCCCAAGTGGTGGGCCGTGTGGAAGTAGCTACTCCCACTTGGGTGGCTCGATGGTGCGCTTGCGGAAGTCTTGTTTGGCTTGCAGCTCGGCGTAGAGGCGTTCGAGGGCTTCTTCAAAGTCGTCCTCATCCGCGTACTTGTCGCGGATAAGTTCAAGCTCGGCGCGCAGTTGCGCGTGGTCGAGCCCCCAGTTTCGGATTCTTGTCTTCGTGTCCGACATGCCTCACCACCAGTATAACGATCCCCCGCCGAGCGCGATTCCGCAAGTCGAAACGCCAAACTCGTAAAATCCGGGATATAATGACCCCTCTCGGGCAGTCATTTCATTTCAGGGGTGAACGGTATGGCTTTGCCGCCACGCCTTCAGGCAGTGCAGATCGAACGCCTGGTGCTTGATCACCAGGGTGCGCTGCTGCGCTACCTTCGCTTCCTCGGCTGCGACGAAACCCTGGCGCAGGACCTCGCCCAGGACACCTTCGTCGCCACCATCGAAGCGGACTTTGAAATCCGTGACCGCAAGGCGACGTCGGCCTACCTGCGAACCACCGCGCGCAACTTCTACTTCATGTGGCTGCGCAAGACGCGACGCGAGGTGACGCTGCCCGAGGAAGACGTTCTCGAAAGCGCATGGCACGAGCACGAGCGCGACGACGATGGCGACACCTACCGCCGCGCGCTGCGCAACTGCCTCGCCAAGCTGGGCGACCGCGCGCGCCTGGCGCTGAAGCTGCGCTACGGTGAGAACGCCTCGCGCGAGGAAATCGGCTTCGCCACCGGCATGGAGCCGGAAGGCGCCAAGACCCTGCTGCGGCGGGCGAAAGAAAAACTGCGGGAGTGCATCCGCAAGCAGGTAGGGGAAGACCCACAGGTATGACCGACGCACGCGAACAACTGGACGAGCGCTACCTCGAGGCGCAGCTCCGCGATGAGCTGGGCCCGCAGCCCGATCTCAGCGAGCGTGTATTGCGTGCCGTGTACGCCAAGCCCCGTCGGGTCGTGCCGCCGCCGCGCCGCGTGCCTCGCTGGAAGCCGCTGGCCGCTGCCGCGGGCGTGCTGATCGCGGCCGGTCTTGCGACGTACTCGCTGGTGAATTTCCTGCCGGAGCATTTCAAGCCGCAGCGCCACACCGAGCAGGCCGAGCGCCCGAAGCATCCGCTGCCGGACATCGCGCCGCGTGCGCCGCATCCGAAGCCCGAGCCTCAGCCTGCACCGAACGACAGCGAAGACACAGTGCCGGAGCCTGAAGTTGAGCCCGCACCGGGGCCACAACCCACGAAGACCCACACCGGGCCGTTCCCGGTTCCGGACTTCCCGCGCCCCCCGAAAAAGCCGGACGATCAGGTTTCCGGTGATGATCCGGAGGGGCCTGTTGGGCCGCTGCCCAAGGATCCGGGTCTAACCGATCCGCCGGAATCGTGGCCTGATCCGAAGAAGCCCAAGTACGCTGACCCGAACAAGGGAACGCCGACGCCCGCCAAACGCGCCGTGCTCGTGGCAGCGTGGAAGGGTGATTCGATACGGATCTCGCGCCAGGACACCGACGGCAAGTGGACAGAAGAAGAGCGCGTCAAGTCGGGCGAGGCCTTCGAGATTTGCGCCGGCGATCGTATCAAGCCGAAGGGCTCGGCCGAGTTCACCTTGGTGGACGGCACGCTGCTGCGACTCGACGGCGAGATCACCTTCGGCGGCGAGGAGTCTCGTATTGCGGTCGCGCTGAATGACGGCGCGCTGTATGCCGATACGGCCGCGCCTTTGACGGTCACGAAGGACGAAATTGTTGCTTCGATCACCGGCGTTGCAGTCGTCGAAGAACGCTTGCACGGCATGGACGTGTTCTGCGTCGGCGGGCGGGTCAGTGCCGGCGAAGACTTCCTGATGGCCGGCTTCCAGGCGCGCCTTGAGAAAGACGGCTTCGGGCGCGATCGCAACATCACGTGGCAGGACGTGCAACGCGAGTTCCGCTTCCTCAAGGACACGCCGCAGCGTCTGGTGTTGTGCGAGTCCATGGACGAGTCGCCCAAGGGCGTGTTCGGAGGCGAGGTTGCAGACGGCATGCTGGCCGGCGACACCGACAGTGACACCGGCATCGGTTTCTACCTGCGCGAGCCCCACGAGCTGAATGTGGGCGACGTGGTGCGCTTCCGCGTGCGCCTCGAGAAATCGGCCGAGCTGATCCTGCAGTTTGGCACGGTCGCCGACGACAACTGGCGCAACAAGCTGGGCAGCGTGCGCGGCGGCGAATGGATCGAGATGGAGCTGCCGCTGGCCGAGCTGTTCAAGACACTCGATCCATCCGAGAAGGCCAGGCCCGGCATGGAGCTCAAGTTCTTCCAGCTTCACCCGGAAGACGCCCGCGCGCACATCGAGATTGACTGGGTCGAGATCGTCCACCGGCCATAGTGGCATGCGCATCTTGCGCATGAGTTGCGGCGGCCTCCGGCCGCCGTTCGCGCCTGCTGAAAGCAGGCGCAACCCATCGGCCGGAAGCCGATGCTACGCGCTAAGCTCACCTTCGATGAACGTGACGGCGTTGCCGCGCAGCAGCACGCGGTTGTCCTTTACTTCGCACTCCAGCTCGCCGCCTCGAACTGACAATTGGCGTGCCTTCAGCTTCTTCTTGCCGGTGCGCTCCGCCCAGTAGGGTGCGAGCATGCAGTGCGCCGAGCCGGTGGCGTAGTCTTCGGGCACACCCATGCGCGGTGCGAAGAAGCGTGATACGAAGTCCACGTCGTTGCCCTTGGCCGTGACCATGACCGCGTGGGCGTGCATCAGCTCCAGCTCGCGCAGGTCCGGGTTCAGCTCATGCACGGCGGCTTCATCCTGCAGGACGCACATCAGGTAATGCCCGTCGGCCACCTGGTTAGGCGCCGCGCCCAGCGCGGAGCTCAGCCCGGCCGGCGGGCGGATCGTGACGAATTCCTTCGAGGGGAAGTCCATCTCGTACCCGTCGCCCTTGCGGCGCACTTTCAGCTCACCGCTGCGGGTTTCGAAGCGCAGCTCTTTCGCCTTCTCGCCGCAGTGTTGAAACAGCACGTGCGCAGTCGCGAGCGTCGCGTGCCCGCACAGGTCCACTTCGGTCGTCGGCGTGAACCAGCGCAGCTTCGGCTCGCCCGGGACCACGAACGCGGTTTCCGGCAGCAGGTGCGACGCCGCAATCTTCTGCAGCGTCAAATCCTTCGGCCACTTCTCAAGCAAACAGACACCGGCCGGGTTCCCACCCGTAAGCTGGTCCGTGAACGCATTCACCTGAAAGTACGGCAGTTTCATGGCGCGGACTCTAGCACCACTCCCGCCACAAGGTAACTGCCACGCGCCAACGGGCCGGGAGGGAGGGCGCACCCGGCCCGTTGCTGTGGCCAGCTGCTGCTATGCCACTTCTATGGTTGCCGGGGCCTCCTCTTCAGCGGGTGGGAAGAGTGCGGCCTTTACTTCGAGCTCGAGCTTCTTGAACACGTCGAGGTTGGCCTTGTCGCGCAGGAATTCGAGCGCGTTGTTCTTGCCGTTGCCGAGCTTGACCTCGCCGAAGCTGTGCCAGTTGCCGCTGCGCTGCACCAGCCCGAGCTGCACGCCGAAGTTCAGCAGGTCGTTCAGGTAGCTGATGCCGCGCCCGAAGTAGATCTCGACCTCGCAGCGCTTGAACGGGGGCGCCAGTTTGTTCTTCACGATGGTTACGCGCGCGCCCACACCGACGCTCTCGTCGCCCTCCTTGATCTGTGCGGTGCGACGCACCTCGATGCGCTGGCTGGCAAAGAATTTCAGCGCGCGCCCGCCGGTCGTCGTCTCCGGGTTGCCGAACATGACGCCGATCTTCTCACGCACCTGGTTGATCATCACCAGGCACGTGCGTGAGCGGTTGCTCGCGGCCGTGAGCTTGCGCAGCGCCTTGCTCATCATGCGCGCCAGCAGGCCCATCTGCTGGTCGCCCATCTCACCTTCCAGCTCGGCCTTGGGCACGAGCGCCGCGACGCTGTCCACCACGATGATGTCGACGGCGTTGCTGTGGATCAGCGACTCGGCAATATCGAGCGCCTGCTCGCCGTAGTCGGGCTGGCTGACGTAGAGGCGTTCCATATCAATGCCGAGCTTGCGCCCATATTGCGGGTCAAACGCATGCTCGGCGTCGATCAGCACGGCCGTGCCGCCGAGTTTCTGCGCGTTGGCAATGGCCTGCAGCGCCAGCGTGGTCTTGCCGCTCGACTCCGGCCCGTAGATTTCCACGATGCGTCCACGCGGCAAACCGCCGACGCCGAGCGCGACATCTACGGCCAGGCTGCCGGTGGGAATCACGTCGATGTTCTTTCGCGACTGCTCGCTCATGCGCATGATTGCGCCGTCGCCGAAGCTGCGGGTGATTCCCGCGAGCGCGTTCTGCAAGGCTTTCTCTTTCTCTGAGGTCAGAGAGAGTACGTTCGCCTCATCCTTGTTCTTCTTTGCCATGGGTTCACTCCCTGTGCGTCTTCCTGCCTGACCCCCCGGGGGGCGGGACCATCCCGCCCCCTTTGGGAGGAGTCATGGCACGCGGCTACCGCGCACGGGAAACATACAGGGGCATGCGACACACCCCGGGCGAGTTGAATCGCCATGGAATCGTCATGGTGTGTCGCAATGGATGGGGTGGGGGTGTGGTGGCGAGCAAACCACAAGCGCTCGTGGCAGGGGCGCCGGCGGCAAAAATTTCGCGACGTTTGCGGCGCGCACTCTGAGTGCTATCCTGCTTGCATGGCAAACGACCCGACACCCTGGGGGCTCATTCTGGTGATGTTCGCGTACGCGTTCATCGGCTGGGCGGCCATGTTTGCCGTGCACTACCACATCAAGCGTCGCCGCACTCACGCGCCGACTGCGCGCCACGCGGCCATCGGCTACGGCGAAAGCTGGAACTCCAGCCGTGCCTCCGAGCTTCAGTAGCCTTTTCAGGCTTGTCCTGAGCCACTAGTCTCGCGCCGTTCCGGGTGAGGTTGGCGTGATTGACAGCGTCCTTGAGTTGCTAAGGCAGGTTCCGCTTTCAGGGCTGATGGTGGTTGTCACCTTCGGCTACCTGTTCGGGCGACTGCAGTGGCGCGGAGTCTCGGCAGGCCCGGCCGGTGGCACGCTGGCAATTGCATTGCTTTGCGGCTATCTCGGGCTGACGGTCGAATCGATCTATGGCGGTGTGAAGCCCGCGCTTACGGTCGGGTTCTTCGGGTTCGCGCTGTACATCTACTCGGTCGGGTTTGACGCCGGGCCTCAATTCTTCACCAGTCTGCGCGGCGCTCGCGGCTGGAAGTACGTGGCCGTGGGCTGCTCGGTCGTGGTGTTCGCGCTGGCACTGACGGCCGCATCGGCCCAGGTCTTCGGCTTTGATTCCTCCACGGCGGCCGGGGTCCTGGCCGGCGGGTTGACGAGCGCGCCAACCTACGCCGCCGCATCTGAAGAGGCGCGCGACGCCGCCCACCTGTCCGTTGCGTTCGCTTTGACGTACCCGTTCGGTCTGGTGGGGCTGGTGCTGCTGATTCAGATCCTGCCGCGTTTCACGCGGACGGACCTGAGCAAGGGCACCGTCAGCGAGGAAGAGACCAGCGATGAAAAGGGGCGGACGCGCATCCACCGCCAGGGCAGCCCCGAGTTGACGCGTGCGTTCGAAGTCTGCCGCAGCGACGTCTGCGGCAAACCACTGAAGGACCTAGACCTGACGCACCGCACCGGCTGTTTCATCTCACGCGTGCACCGCGGCGAAGAAGTGCTGATGGCGGACGCCAAGACCGAGTTGCGGCTGGGCGATCACCTGCTCGTGGTCGGTCGCCTGGAAGAGCTCCAGACTTTTGAGGGAATCGTAGGCGAAGAAGTCTACGACGCGGAGCTGCGCGAGCGCCTGCCCGCGCCACGGCGGGTTCAGGTCGCGTCGCGCGAAGTTGCCGGCAAGACGCTGAAAGAGCTCAACCTGATGGGGCGCTACCGCTGCATGATCCAGAAAATCGAGCGCGGCAACGAAGTGATTGAGCCGACGGCCGAGGTCAGGCTCAACCGGCACGACGTCGTCGAGGTGATCGGTCAAAGCGACGCCGTACGCGCGGTGGCACGCGAGCTGGGGCGCTTTGTGCCGAGCGGGCAGGCCACGGACATCGCGATCTACGCGGGCGGAATTCTGCTGGGCGTGCTGATCGGCGGGATGCACGTACGCCCCTTCGGGCTGGACTTCAGCCCGGGCCAGGCGGGCGGGTTGTTGATCGTCGGCGTCGTGCTGTCCTGGGCCCGCCAGTTCAGCGGCATCAGTGTGAACGTGCCGCGTGCGGCGCGACATCTCGTGCGCGACCTGGGTGTGCTGCTGTTCGTGGGCGAGACCGGACTCGCGGCCGGGCAGGCGCTGCATGACGGCATGCGGTTCATTCTGTGGCAGGTGGTGGTTGCGGGCGCGCTGGTGACCGTCGTGCCGGTGCTGATCTCGCTGATGTTCGGGCGCTATCTGCTCAAGCTGCGCCCGGTGGATGTTTGGGGCAGCGTGTGCGGCGGCATGACGAGCAGCGCGGCACTGGGCGCCGTCAAGCGCGCAAGCGACAGCAACGAGCCGGCGGTGAGCTACGCCGCGGCCTTTGCCGTTGCCAGCGTGATCGTCACGGTCGCCGGCCAGGTCGTCATCCGCATCATCGGCTAGTGGCCGGGCGCCGGTCCGGGCTTCTTCTTCTTGGGCTTGGGCAGCAGGAACACGAGCGGCAGCGCGAGCAGGAACAACCCCGCCATGATCCACGCCACGTCGTTGTAGGACAGCATGGTCGCCTGCTGGTTGACCATGTTATTCGCGATCCCGAGCACCGCCTGCGGTGCGGCCTGCGCCGTCATCCCGTGATCCACCAGTGCGGCCGTCGTGGCGCCGTGGAATTGCTGGTAGTTCGGGTTCATGGCGTTCACGTTTTCGACCAGGTGCGAGCGATGGAACTGCGAGCGGTGGGCGACAATCGTCGCGACCAGCGCATAGGCAATGTTGCCGCCGACACGACGCGTGAGCGTGTAAATGCCCGAGGCCTGCGTCATGTCTTCGCGCGGCACGGTGCTGAGCGCGACGGTGGTCATCGTCACGAACATGAACGGCATCCCCGCGCCCATGATGATCAGGATCGGCACCAGATCCCAGAACCCGTGGCTGAGCGAAAGCTCGGACAACCCGTAGCTGGACCAGATAATCAGCGCGATGCCGGCAATGATCAGCACGCGTGCGTCCACGTGCTTGTAGAGCGCGCCCGCAACCGGCATGAACACGAACAGCGCAATCGCGCGCGGCAGCAGCACCAGCCCCGCATCGTAGGCCGTATAGCCAAGCATGTGCTGCGTGAACTCGGGCAACAGGAACGTGGTCCCGAACAGTCCAATCCCGAACACAAGCCCGATCAACGAGCCGACGGTCAACGGGATGTTCTTCAGTAATCGAAAGTCGATGATCGGCTCTTTGATCAGCAGCTCCCACACGACCAACCCGACGATGGAAGCGACCGTTGCAATCGTGCCCGCGATGATCCAAGACGACTGAAACCAGTCCTCCTGCTCGCCGCGCTCGAGTACAAGCTGCATCAGCGTCAGCCCGATTGTCAGCAGCGCGATGCC
This sequence comes from Planctomycetota bacterium, assembly GCA_020638675.1. Lineage (GTDB taxonomy): Bacteria > Planctomycetota > UBA8742 > UBA2392 > UBA2392 > JACKID01. The sequence continues at coordinate 2,962,694 of JACKID010000001.1, read as the reverse complement.
GCCCCAGTCGATGCTCTTCACGCCGCGGCGCAGGTAGGCCGGGTCGAACACGAATGCCATCACCATCAGGATGCCGACGATGCTGATCGGCACGTTGATGTAGAAAATCCACGGCCAGCCGAAATGGTCCGTCAGCCAGCCGCCCAGTACCGGGCCGATCGCCGGCGCGAGCACGATGCCCATGCCGTTGACGGCCATCGCCATGCCCTGCTCTTCTGGCGGGAAGGACTCACGCAAAATGGCCTGGCTGACCGGGATCAGCGTGCCGCCGCCGATGCCCTGGATGATGCGGTACACGATCATCTGCGTGAAGCTGGTCGCGGTGCCGCACAGCGCCGAGCCGGCCGTGAACAGGATGAACGAGCCCACGTAAAGCCGCTTGCGCCCGAGCAGCGTGCTCCACCATGCCGCCATGGTCAGCATGATGATCTCGGCGATGGAGTACGCCGTCGCGACCCACGTGATCTCGGACAGGTTCGCGCCGAAGCTGCCCATCATGTGCGGCAGCGCGACGTTCACCACGCTGATGTCCATCACGGCCATGAACGAGCCGAACACCACCGTCAGGGCGATGATCCACTTGCGTGCACCGGAGGGATACTCGGCCGTGTCCATGGTCTAGCGGCGTTCGGGTTTCGGGATGTTCTTGATCGCAATCTCGGGCACGGCCGACATGCCGGGCACCAGGTGAAGCGCTTTCAGTTCATTCTGGTTGTCCAGCACGATTTTCACCGGCACGCGCTGGACGACCTTCACGTAGTTGCCCGTGGCGTTCTGCGCCGGCAGCAGGCTGAAGCGCGAGCCGGTGCCGGGCTGGATGCTGTCGACGTGCCCGGCAAACGTCTTGCCGGGATAGGCGTCGATGCTGATCTCGACGCTTTGGCCGGGCTGCACGTTCGCGAGCTGCGTTTCCTTCAGGTTGGCGACCACCCAGACTTCCGGCGGCACCACAGCCAGCAGTACCTGCCCTGGCTGCACCCATGCCCCGAGGGCAATCCCGCGCGTGGTCACGGTACCGGCGACCGGTGCCCAGATCTTGGTGTGCGCAAGTGCAAGCTCGGCCGTCGCAAGTTCCGCCTTGGCGGCATCGACGCGCAGCTTCGCTTCCTCGACCTGTGACGCGCGCTCGGCGACTGCGCCTTCCGCAACTCCTTCGGCTGCCTTCATGCGATTCACTTCCGCCTGTTTCATCGCGGTCGTCTGGTTTGCGGCGTCAAGCTGCGCCTCGCGCGTGTGCACGGCGGCCTGCGCGTGGTCTACCTGCTGTTTGCTGACGGCCGTGGTTTCGGACAGTTGCTTGATGCGCGCGAGGTCAGCCTGGTCCTGGGCAAGCTGGGTCTGCGCGACCGTGGCCTCTGAGGCCGCCTGGCTCGCGTCTGCCTCCGCTACGGCGATGTCGGTGTGGGCCTGCGCGAGCATCTTGCGTGCGGATTCCAACTGCGCCTCAGCCGTGCCGACGGCCGCCTCGGCGATCGCGACGTTTGCCTTTGCGAGGCCCACCTGAACCTGGAAGCCGGTGGGGTCGATCTCTGCCAGCATCGTGCCGGCCTCGACCCACTGGTTGTCTTTCACGTTGATCGCGCTGACGTAGCCGGGAACACGCGACGACAACGGCACGACGTCGCCTTCGAGGAACGCATCGTCCGTCGTCTCGTAGGCCAGTGAGTGCAGGTAGTACGGAACACCGATGCCCGCGCCGATCAGCAGCGCGATCGTCATCACGACCAGCGCGACCGTGCGCTTGGAGCGCTTTTTGGGCTCCGGCTCCGGCTGCTCCGCGGGTGGCTGTTGTTCTTCGGTCATCGCGTTCTCCTGTGTCATGCGTGCTTCTGAAGTCCGTTGAGCAACAGCTGTACGGTGTGGCGGATCAGCGTCTCCGCGTTCTTTGGCGGTGCGCCGAACAGCAGCACGGAGCGCACCATCGCGGGTACGTAATTGGCAGTCCATTCCGGGTGGGGGTCCTGCCACTCGCCGGACTTGACGCCGCGGCGGATCACGCGCTCGATTAATGCCAGCAACTCTTTGCGTTTCGCGATCCACTTGGGCGGCTTGGTGCCGCGCGCTTCCATAGTCCGCATCAGCCCGAACACGTGGGGGTGCGCGTAGGCATAGTCGGCGATGCCGCGCACGATTGCCTCAATGCCTTCGGCCGGTGATTTGGAGTCGTCCTCAAGCTCGGACTTCAGCCCGTCCACCAGCGCCACAAAGCCGTCGAAGAGGATGGCGAGGTGCAGGTCCTCTTTGCTTTTGAAGTAGGTGTAGACGGTGCCTTTGCCGACGCCCGCCTCGGCCGCGATGTCATCAAGCCGGACTTCGTGAAAGTGGCGGCTGGCGAACATGCGCGCGGCGGCGGATTGAATGCGTCTGCGTTTTTCGTCGTCGAGAACCTGCATGGCGACCCCACCTCAATAACGACTGACTGGTCGGTATTGTATTCCGGGCAATTGGGACCACAACGGCGCGATGCTCCGCGCCACGAACAAAACGTGCGCCTGCCCGGTGATTGTGGGGCGGATTCGGATTACCGTGGGGACTGAGGTGAACGTGGCATACGTACGGCAGGTCAAACCCGAAGAAGCTGACGGGCTGGTCAAGAAGCACTACGACATGGGCCTGGCGCGCGCGGGCAAGATCTTCAACATCCTGCGCATCCAGTCGCTGACGCCGGAGGCGCTTGACGCCACGATGGTGTTCTACGCCAACGTGATGCACGGCAAAGGGCCGCTGCGGCGCTGGGAACGCGAGCTGCTGGCCACGGTCGTCAGCAAGATCAACGGCTGCGTGTACTGAGCGCTGGCCCACGCCGAAGACCTGGCGGCGATGTCGCGTGACGACGTGCTGGCAAAGGAAGTTCTCGAAGGCTTCCGCAACAGCAAGCTCGACGAGCAGCACAAGGCCCTGTGCGAATGGGCCGAGAAGCTGACGTTGACGCCCGTAAAGTGCGCGCGCGAGGACGTCGAGGCGCTGAAGGCCGCAGGCTGGTCAGAAGAACAGATCGTCAGCGCCGCCCAGATCATCGGATATTTTAATCACCTCAACCGCCTGGCCGACGGGCTTGGTATCGACCTAGAACCAGAGATGAAGCCCGAGTAAGCAGGCCGACGCGTATCGGGCCTTGGCGTCTTGGCGGCAGAAGTAGTTGAGCTATTGTTCCCCTAATGACTGATGCGTTGAACAACTCGCGATTCCTGAAAGCCTGCCGTGGCGAGCCGGTGGACCGTACGCCTGTGTGGCTGATGCGGCAGGCCGGGCGCTACATGCAGGAGTATCGCGACGTCCGGGCGACGACCGACTTTCTGGGTCTGTGCAAGACGCCGGAACTGGCGGCCAAGGTTACGCTCGACGCCCAGCGCATTCTTGGTGTGGACGCCGCCATCCTGTTCGCTGACCTGCTGCCGATCCTGGAGCCGCTGGGCCTGCAACTCTCCTATGAAGAAGGCGAAGGCCCGAAGATTCACAACCCGGTGCGCACGGCGGCCGATATTGATGCGCTCAAGGAAGAAGACCCGCGCCAGTCGATGCCGTTTGTCGGCGGCGCGATTGAGATCATCCGCCGCGAACTGCCGGTTGACATCCCGCTGATCGGATTCGCCGGCGCGCCGTTCACGCTTGCGGCCTACGCGATTGAGGGCGGCGCGTCCCGCAACTACATCCACGCCAAGACGCTGATGTACAGCGACCCCGGCGCGTGGGCCGTGCTGATGGAGAAGCTCTCCGGCCAGATCATCGAATACCTGCGCGCGCAGATCGAATGGGGCGTGAACGCCGTACAACTGTTCGATTCATGGGTCGGCTGCCTGAGCCCGGGCGACTATCGCGCCCACGTGCTGCCGCATGTGAAGCGCATCATCGGCGCGGTGCGCGGCAAGGTGCCGGTGATCTACTTCGGGACGGGGACGGCAACGCTGCTGACGGCCATGATGGAAGCGCAGCCGGATGTGCTTGGCATTGACTGGCACACGCCGCTGCAGCGCGGCTGGGAAGTCGGCGCCAAGTCTGTGCAGGGCAACATGGATCCGGTGTCACTGTTCGCACCGCGCGACGTGGTGCTGGGCAAAGCGCAGGAGGTGCTCGACGCGGCGGCCGGCCGAGACGGGCACATCTTCAACCTCGGGCACGGCATCCTGCCCAAGACCCCGGTCGACAACGTGAAGGCGCTGGTCGACTATGTGCACGAGAAGTCCGCGCGCTAGCTATCCATCAAGAAGGCGAAGCGCGGCCTTCATTGCAGCCTTGCGCGTCCGCATGCGGTGGCGGAACTTTCTCACTTTGTCCTGGATGTCGTCGGGCCGAAGTGAGCTCAGCAGGTGCCTGCGTTTGGGGCGAACCTGCTTGAATCCGGCCGTGTCAGCGTCCGCATCGCGGAATTGGCGAAGCAACTGTAGCTGACGCTTGGCCGCTCGTCGCTCACGCCTGCTGACTCTCTGTTTGAACCGGGTCCACTTCTTTAGCCGACCCTTGCCCCAGCGGATCGATTTCCTGCCTTTTCTGTGGTGTTCACGACGCTTGCGCGAATTCGGCGTACGTCGACGGGTGATGGCATTGTGAAGGCTCATGCACCTGAACGTGTGCGGGTTGCAAATGAAGCAGGGCGCGGCAAGCCGCGCCCTGTGGTGATTGTCTTGCCGCCTACTTCGCCTCGACCTTGGTCTTCAGCTTGTTGAGGCCCTTGTCGAACATCTCGTTCATCATGTCGCCACCGAAGGACATCATGTACTTGGTGAAGATGTTGCTGCCGGTATCGGCGTTCATCGACCAGGTCACTTTCACCTTGCCGCCGTCCATCTCCTCGTAGGTCACGGCGCCCGGGTTCGGCGTCCAGTCTTCCCACTGGAAGCTGTATTCGATGCCCTTTTCCGGGTCCACTTTGGTGAAGGTCAGCGAGCCCGAGCCGTCCTTGCCGGTCCAGCTCATCTTGTCGCCCTGCTGCGTCGTGCTTTCGCCGTACGTGTACTTCATGCTGGGGTCTTCGTCGCGCCAGGGGCCCCATTCGTCCCACTTCTTGAGGTCGCCGACCCATTCGTGCACGTCGTCAGCGTCGCCCTCGATCACTACCGAGCGCTCGAAGTGATAGGCCGAGGGCAGCGTGAACCCATAGCCCACGAACGCGACCACAGCCACCACGATCAGCACCAGCAGCAGCTTGATGACGCTGCCGATGCCGCCGGACTTTTTCTTTTTCTTGTCGTCAGCCACGGTCAACTCCTGTGAAAGGAAGGGGTGCCAGTATACCGGTCGGCGCGTGCGGCACCAACGAAACGAAACGCCTAAATCCGCCAGCTTTGCCGATTGCGCTTGCATGGGGTACAATGCGCGTATGGCACGAAAAGGCAACCAGGACTTCGGCACCGACAGAGTCGCCAAGCCAACGCAGGAACAGGGCGAACCCACCCACCAGTCGCCGGCCCTCGCAACGCTCGTAAGGATCGCAGACGGACGCGACGCATCGGTGCATCCGCTGCTCGGGGATCATTTCGTCATCGGGCGCGACAAGAGCTGCCATATCCAGATCACCGGCGATACCAGCGTGTCGCGCAAACACGCGTCCGTGATGCGACGTGGTGTGAGTTTCATGATCGAGGATCTGGGCAGCAGCAACGGTGTGCTGGTCAACGACAAGCGAATCGATGGCGCGCACGAGTTGCGCGTCGGCGACAAGGTCGAAATCGGCAATACGGTATTCGTCTTCCGGCGCCGTGTGGAATAGAATCCCGGGTACGTGTTTTACAACTGGGATTTACATCACACTGCTGGCAGGGGATGAGATGGCATCTCGTCGCGGACCGACTGACGACTTTTCTTCCGATCACCCGGGCGTTCCGTCCGGGATGAAGCTTGATCCTACGCGGGCGGGTGCGGCCAAGTTTGGCTTCGAGGAAATCGAGGCCTCCGGCGACACCGCGTTCCATGAGATCGTGACCGACATCTTTCGCATCGGACGCGACCGCGACGGCAACCTCGTAATCCGCGGCGACACCAAGACTTCGCGCCGCCACGCCAGCGTGCAGCGCAAGGGGCTGAAATTCTTCATCCAGGATGAAGGCAGCAGCAACGGCACGAAAGTGAACGGCGACAAGATCGAGGGCTCGTACGAGCTGAAGCCCGGCGACACTGTCGTGATCGGCAGCCACACGTTCAAGTTCGTCAAGCGTACCTGAGCAATCGCCGGTAAACTCGCCGCATGCTTGTGCACGCGGCCACCATCCTGATTGCGGCGTTTCTGCTGTTCATCGTGCAGCCGTTGATCGGCCGCTACATCCTGCCGTGGTATGGCGGTACTCCCGCTGTTTGGACGGTCGCGCTGTTGTTCTTCCAGGCCGCGCTGCTTGCGGGCTACGGCTACGCGCACCTGCTGGGCAAGCTGAAGCCGAGGCTGCAGCCCGTGGTGCACGGGCTGTTCGTGCTGGCCGGGCTGGCGTTTCTGCCGATCATTCCCGACGCGTCTTTTCGGCCGGCGGGCGGCGATCCGGCACTCGAAATTCTGTGGCTGCTGGCGCGCACGATCGGCGTGCCGTTTGTTGCGCTCGCCGCGACTTCGCCGCTGCTGCAGGCCTGGCTGGCGGGTGCGCAGCAGTCTCCGCGAATCTACCGATTGTACGCGCTGAGCAACGTCGGCTCGCTGGTTGCCTTGCTGGCGTACCCGTTCGTACTGGAGCCGTGGGTCGGACGCGATGCACAGGCCTGGGCCTGGTCCGTCGGCTACGGGGCGTTTGCGCTGGCGACGTTGTTGGCGGGCGTGAGGCGTGCCCGCAGCGCCCCGCCTGTGGCTGCTGCCTCCGAAGTGGCGGAGCCTGCCGCGGTCGCGCACCGCGTGCTCTGGTTTGCGCTGGGGGCGTGCGGCGTGTGGCTGCTCATGGCGGTCACCAACGAGATGTCGATCAACATCGCGCCGACGCCTTTCTTGTGGGTGCTGCCGCTGGGGCTTTACCTGCTGAGTTTCATCGTCGCGTTCGGCAGTGAACGCGCGACCAAGCGCAAGCTGATGTTGCCCGCGCTGTTGGGCTCGTTCGTTCTGTTCCCCGTGGCGGCCTCAAGTGTCGGCCACATCCCCATCGCGCTTCGCGTCGGCATGTTCGCGGTCGCGTTGTTCTTGGCGTGCCTGTGCGTGCACGGCGAGTTGTATCGGCTGCGCCCGCATGCTTCGCGGCTCACCGGCTACTATCTGTCTATTGCGGGCGGCGGCGCGGCCGGAGGCGCGTTTGTCGGCGTGATCGTGCCACACGTTTTCCCGATGTACTGGGAGTTTGAGATCGGGCAGATGCTCAGCATGCTGGCGGTGCTTGGCGCGCTTGCCGTTGACAAGTCAAGCAGGCTGTACCGTTTTCGGCCGCGATGGGGCTGGGTGGTGATTCTGCTGATGCTGCTTGCGTGGGGGGACCAGCAGGCGACGACGCTGCGCCGCGAGTTGCGCGATACGCTGGATTCGCGCCGGTCCTTTTTCGGTGTTTCGCGCGTCTCTGAAAAGGACGGGCTGCGCACGCTCGTGCACGGCACGGTGCGACATGGCGAGCAGTTCCAGGACGAGCGCCGCTCGTTGGCCACGACCTATTTCTCGCCGACCAGCGGCATTGGACAGACATTGAACGGGCTGCCGGGGCGCAAGCGCGTGGGGGTTGTCGGGCTTGGCATCGGCACGCTGGTGGCCTATGGCAATGCGGGGGACGTGTTCCGCTTCTATGAGCTGGACCCGGATGTAGAGCAGCTTGCCCGCGCACACTTCAGCTACCTGCGGGATTGCCCCGCGGAGGTGCAGGTCACCATCGGCGACGGTCGCCTGTTGCTCGAGGGCGAAGACGCGCAGGCGTACGACGTCCTCGCGCTCGACGCGTTCAGCAGCGATGCCGTTCCCGTACACCTGCTGACGCTGGAGGCCTTTGACGCTTACCGGCGCCATCTTGCACCGGGCGGGGTGATCGCAGTGAACATCACCAACCACAACCTGGACCTGATGCCCGTGATCGTCGCGGCGGCCCGGGCGAAGGGCTGGCATTGGAAGCGTGTGATCAGTCTTGAAGACGAAACCACCGGCGCGCTTGAGGCGCACTGGATGCTGCTCGCGCCGACAGAAGCGGGCGTCGCGCGCCTGCCGGAAGGCGAGCTCGACCCGGATGCGCGCGAGCTGCCGCCCTGGACGGACGACTTCTCCAACCTGTTCCGCATTCTGAAGTAGCCGCGGGTACTGACTGGTCCTGTTCGCGCGCGGCGCTATGTTGCGCCCATGCGATATACGACCTTTGGGCGCATCAAGGAAAAGCTTCCCGTCATCGGCCAGGGCACCTGGGAAATGGGTGTCAACGCAGCCACGCGCGGCGACGAAGTGCGCGCGCTTCGGCTCGGCATCGAGCTCGAGATGACCCACATCGACACGGCCGAGATGTACGGCTCCGGCGGCGCGGAAGAAGTCGTCGCCGAGGCGATTGAAGGCTGCCGGGACGACGTGTTTCTCACCAGCAAGGTGATGCCGGAAAACGCCTCGCGCGAAGGCACGGTGCAGGCGTGCGAGCGCAGCCTCAAGCGTCTGGGCGTCGAGGCGATCGACCTGTACCTGCTGCACTGGCCCGGCGCGCATCCGCTGGCCGACACGATTGCCGCGTTCCAGCAACTGCGCGATGCCGGCAAGATCCGCTACTGGGGCGTCAGCAACCTGCGCATGGACCAGCTGGAAGAATGTGAGCGCATCGCGCCCGGCGAGAACGCGACGAACCAGGTTCTTTACAACCTGCAACGCCGCGGCATCGAGTACGACATGCAGCCCTGGTGCCGTGAGCGCGGGGTGCTGATCACGGCCTACTCGCCGCTGGACAAAGGCCGCCTGCAGCAGCCGAAGCAGCTGTTGAAAGTGGCGAAACGCCACGGGTTCACGCCGGCTGCAATCGCACTGGCCTGGAGCGTGCGCAACGAGGGTTTCATTACGATCCCGAAGTCCAGCCACTTTGAGCGCGTGCAGCAGAATGCGGCAGCCGCCGACATCGTGCTGACCGACAAAGACCTCAAGGAACTGGACAAGGCCTTCCCCGCGCCCAGGGGTGCCGTGGAGTTGGAGACGGCTTAAGCCACGCCGGCCGAGCTCTTGAACTTGTGGCCGCGCTGCGGGCCTCGTTTGGTAAGCGTCAGCACCTCGGGGCCTTTTTCGGTCATCAGGATGGTGTGCTCGAACTGGGCGCTGAGCTTTCCGTCCGTGGTGTAGGCCGTCCACCCGTCGGCACGATCCACGACCGAGCGCCACGTGCCCACGTTGATCATCGGCTCGATGGTGAAGCACATTCCGGGCGCCAGTATCTCGCTGCCGTGGTGCTTGTCCGGGTAGTGCGGAATGTGCGGGCGCTGGTGGAAGCGCTTGCCTATGCCGTGGCCGAAGAACTCTTTCACCACGCTGAAGCCGTCCTGGTCGGCGCGGCGTTTGATCGCGCGCCCTATTTCGATCACTTTGCAGTTCGGGCTCAGCGCATCGATCGCGAGCCACATGGCGTCGAAACTGCACTGGGTGACGCGCGCGGCCTCTTCGCTGACTTCGCCCACGAACAGGGATTCGCTCTGGTCGCCATGCCACCCGTCGACGATGGTGGTCAGGTCCACATTGACGATGTCGCCTTCATTCAGCACGCGCGGCCCGGGGATGCCGTGGCAGATCACGTCGTTCACGCTCGTGCAGCAGCTCTTGGTGAAGCCGCGATAGCCGAGCGTGGCGCAGGTGTGCCCGTGCTGAGTGGTGTAGTCGTAGACGAGCTTGTCGATGTCGCCGGTGGTGATGCCGGGTTTCACGAAGTCGCGGACGTAGTCCATCAACTCCGCGTTGAACGCGCCCGCCGCGCGCATCTTTTCGCGATCCGACTCGTCAAGCAGCAACGGGTCGCTGCGGCGCACCTGTTGCGGCGCCTCGAACTTGCCTGCGCCCGCGGACTGGTCCTGGCCCTGGTGGCACTTCTTGTACTTCTTGCCGCTGCCGCACCAGCACGGGTCGTTGGGGCCGAGTTTTTTGTCGTCGTTCCGCATGCTTCCTCATGCTTCCTCGCCTTCTACTGTAGCGCTGGGCGCGCGGCATGCCAGAACTCGGCTGGCGGGATCGTCGCGGGTTTTGCAACCTGCAGTCATGTCCACCCGCCATCCAAGCTATTGGGAAGCTGACATGACGCCCGCGCCGCCATCGGGCGAGCTGGCGAAGCAGGTCGATGTGCTGATTGTCGGCGCCGGGTTCATGGGGCGCTGGCTGGCGTACTTCCTGCGCGGCCGCGACGTGCAGGTCGTCGAGCGCGACGGCTTCGGCTACGGCGCCAGCAGCCGAAACGCGGGCTTCCTCACGTGCGGCCAGATCAGCGAAATGCTGGCGGACGTCGAGACGGCCGGCTTCGACCGCGTCATCGGGACATTTCTTGAGCGCCGCCAGGGGCTCGCGATCGCGCGGCGGGAGTTTCCCGATCTTGAGGTAGACCCCTGCGGCTCGGTCGACTACGACGACGTGACGGACGCCGGGCGCGACCTGATGGGCCAGCTGAACGCAGCCGCCGACGAGCGTGTGTACACGCTGAGACCGGCAACCCTCGGCGGGCGCGAGCGCGAAGCCTATTTCAACACGCCCGACGGCGGTGTGCACCCGGTCAAGTTGATGCAGCGTTTGCAGCAGGCCGCCGAGGGCGTTCGTTTTGCGTTCGGCGTGAAGGCGAACTCCGTGGCACGCGGAGAGGCCGAGTTGGAGGTCGCAGGCACCACCGTCCGCATGCGGTACAACCGGGCCTTCCTCTGCACCAACGCTTTCGCCACCGAGCTGTTTTCTTCAAGTGAAGTCGTTCCGGGGCGCGGGCAGGTGATCGTGACCAGCCCGGTGGAGACCGCCACCACACGCGCGCTGGGCTACATCAACCACGGCTACGACTACTTCCGCTTCGTAGACGGGCGACTGCTGATCGGCGGCGGGCGCAACCGCTTCCCCGGCGAGACCGGCACATCCGAGCTGCGCCCGACAGTGCACGTGAGAGAGTGGTTGGAGCAGCAAGCCGCAGCGGTGCTTGGGCACAGCGACTGGAAGACCGAATATCACTGGGCCGGCGTGATGGGCTTCCCCGGCGGCGGCCACCTGGGCGGCTCGCCGCGCCGGAAGATCGACGCACAAACGGAAGTCGTCGCAGGCTTCGGCGGCATGGGCGTCGCGCTGACACCGCTGTATGCCCAGCGCATCGCCGCGGAAATGTAGACGGGGCGGACGCATCTGCGTCCGCCCCGTTGCGGTGTCCTAGTCCAGTACGATGACTTCGAGCTGGTGTGGGTGACTGGCGTTTGGTGCAGGCACGCTGCCGGTCATGCCGGGCAGCAGCACGGTTGTTCCGCTTCCGTAATAGGTCGGCGCTGATGACGGCGGCGCGCTCTGCGGTAGACCAACGCCGGCGTATACGTCAACGGTCTTGGTGTGCAGGACCAGCGCCACGTCGTCGCCGTCGGTGACCGCGTCGTAGCCCATGAAGGCAACCGTGTTGATCAGCATTCCAGCGTATCCGTTGTACGAAGTGCCGCCGGTCTGCGTGGTGCTGGTGAACAGCTCGTCGGTCGTGAAACCGCTGCTGCCGTCCCAATCGTCGAAGTGCATGCGGCTGAGCGAAGTCCCGTAGCCGCCGGGTGACAGGTACAGCAGGTCCAGGCGGAGCTGCCCGTTCTGCATGCGGGCATGAACGCTGGGCGCATACGCACCGGTGATCCCGACGGTTGCCGCGTTGCTGGCAGAGATGGGCGCCGCGCCAAAATTCACCAGCTCGACAACGCGAACGCCGGCCGAGAACTCATAGGCGTAGAAAATGCGCATGGTGACGCCGCTGCCGATGATGGAGACGCTGGGGTCGCAGCCCCAGGTGAAGCTTTCGGAATCAATCAGGTAGTCGTAAATCGTGCCGGTGCTGAGGCGCGTGGCGCAACGGCAGGACAGGGTCATCGAGCCCGCGGACCACTGGTTGTAGGCATAGCCCACGACGAGGTCGCCGGCGCTGCTGTACTCAAGGTCCATGACCACGGGGACGACCGCGCTGGTGGCAGTATGCACGATCCAGGGCGCGGCGAACGAGTAGCCGGTGGGGGTGTTGTTCGCATCGAATCCGGTGGGGGATGCCTCGGCGACACAAAGCTGCGACTGGTACGCCGAGCCGCTTTGCGCCAGCCGCCAGTAGGCGACCGCCATGGTGTAGTCCGGCGCGATCTCGATCTGCACCAGGCGCTGGGAGCCCACGGTTGCCGTAGTGGATTCGTTCAACACGACCGCCGACCCAAACGATGCGCCGCGGTCAAGGCTGATCTCGACCTGCACCTGGTTGTTGCCGGTGTAGGCCACGGCCAGCACGTTGTTCAGGGCGGTGATCTCCTGGTCGCGCCAGCTGCCGCTGTCAGGCGACACAGACGTGGCTTCGCCGCCGGTGACCACGCCGGTCTGGTCGTTGTACTGCAGCCACGTGCGCAAACGGCCCTGGTAGTAGTCGCCGTCGTAGGAAGTGCAGCTGTATTCGTTGCCGGAAACGGCGATTGCCGGAAGCCCGAAGCCATCCTTGTTGCTCGAGTAGATCGTGGTGCGTGACAGGACGCTGGCCGCGCCGCCGGGGTTCACGCCGACGTTGATCCCGCTGTAGCCGCCGATCTTCAGGCGCACGGCAATCACTTCCGCGCCTGCCGTGGTAGTCGTCTGGAAGACCAGCACACGCGTTGCACTGATTTTCCCGTGAACGTTCATGGTCAAGACCCCGTCGCCAAAGCTGTTCCACCAGCTGCCGCCATACGACAGCTCCGGCGCGTCCAGCACGATGCCGGCGTTCTGGATGCTCTCGGCGTTGGCACTGGCCGCGTCGCCGGCCTTCACCGAGACCAGCCCGCTGTTGCTCAGCTCGCGTGCGATTACGTTGAAACTGAACGGGACGTTGGCGGGCGTGGTGAATTCGTAGCCGCGCGTAACATTGCTGACGCCCAGGTGTGCCAGGGCGATCTGCCCGTTGAACGTGTCGTACAGGGCAGGCACCTGCTCGACCAACCCGCCGGTGACGACCGCGTTCTCGGTCATCTGCCAGTTGGCCAGCGGGGCGGATCCGCCGTTGCCAGTGATTCCGGCCGAGTTGTATGCCGAGGATGGTCCCCCGGAATACCTGAAGTCGCTGCCTCCGCACGCAGTCAACAGGACTGCAGCGGCACAGAGCGACCCTAACCACAGTGTGGATTTCATGACCCCTCCTCCAATTTTGTGCCGTCAGCCCCTGCGCCTCTCCTCAGGGGCGCGGCAGCTGTCCTCTGCCCCCGCATGAGCAACCGGCGTGCCATGTGCGATAAGGCCGATTTCGCGCACTTTTCGCGTGGGCCGGGTACCACCGCGTCACACAGGCGTAACCTCGCGGGGTGGTTTGGAAATGGATGAGGCGCCGCGGTGCAACTACTATCGCGTATATGGGCGAGTTGAATTTCGTGAGTGCAGGCGACGCCGTTGCCGGAATCCAGTCCGGTGATCGGGTATTCATCGGCAGCGGCGCCGCTGAGCCGAGTGTGCTGGTGGACGCCATGACGGCACGCGCCCCCGAGCTGCGGGACGTCAACGTCCTGCACATCCTGACGCTCGGCAACGCGCCGTACGTTGCGCCCGAGTACGCGGAGAGCTTCCGCCACACGGCCTTCTTCATCGGGCACAACGTCCGCTCGGCCGTGCAGGAGGGCCGCGCCGATTTCATGCCGATCTTCCTCGGCGAGATCCCGGCGCTGTTTGCCGAACGCCTGCCGCTGGACTGGGCGCTGGTGCAACTCAGCCCGCCGGACAAGCACGGCTATTGCACGGTGGGTGTCGCGGCCGACGTCGTTGTCAGCGCGATTCGCCATGCGAGGCACGTTGTGGCCGAGATCAATCCGAACATGCCGCGCACGTGGGGGAATACGATCATCCACGTGGACAAGCTGCACTGTGCGGTGCAGGCGGACTATCCGCTTCCGGAGCTGCACCCGGAGCCGATCGATGAGACCAGCGCGGCAATCGGGCGGCACGTCGCCGGGCTGATCGACGACGGAGATTGCCTGCAGCTCGGCATCGGCACGATTCCGAACGCCGTGCTGCGCGAACTTCGCAACCACACCCATCTGGGCGTGCACACGGAGATGCTCAGCGACGGCATCGTTGACCTGGTGCAGGCCGGCGCGATTGATTGCTCGCGCAAGAACTACCACCCGGACAAGATCATCTGCAGCTTCGTAATGGGCACGCGCGCGCTGTATGACTTCGTCGACGACAACCCGTTCGTCGAGAGCTACGGCAACGAGTTCGTGAACGACCCGTTCAACATTTCGCGCAACGACCGCATGGTTGCGGTCAACAGCGCGATCCAGGTTGACTTGACGGGTCAAGTCAACTCGGACTCGGTCGGTTCGCGCCCGTACTCGGGCATCGGCGGGCAGGTGGACTTCATGCGCGGCGCGGCGCGCTCGAAGGGTGGGCGTCCGGTCATCGCGCTGCCCAGCACGGCCAAGGGCGGCGAGATCAGCCGGATCGTACCGACGCTGATGGAAGGCGCCGGCGTGGTGACTTCACGCGGGGACGTGCATTACGTAGTGACGGAGTACGGCGTGGCGGACCTTTACGCCAAAGGGATCCACGAGCGCGCGAGGGCTTTGATCCGCATCGCGCATCCGAAGTTCCAGGACGAGCTCGAGCGCCGCGCGAGGGAGCTCAAACTCTTCTAGTTCTTCGGGTTCGGCACGTTACGTGCTAAACAAACGGCATGTGGAAACGCGCCCTTCTGATGTTGCCTCTCTGCGTCGCGGGCTGCGGCGGCGGAAACGAGCACAAGCCTGAGCCGTCCCCTGCGGCAAATCAGGCCGACGTGGTGGACACCGTACTCAAGGATCGCCGCCGGGCGATTGAGCTGCGCGACCGCGCGGCAAAGCTGATCACCGATGGCGATAACACGGGCGCGGCCGAGCTCGCCGAGCAGGCTGTGAAACTCGCACCCGACGAGCCGACGGTCCATGACCAGCTTGGCTTCATCTATGAGAACCTGGGGCGCTACGACGACGCGATGGAGAGCTACGCCCGGGCAGGCGAGCGCTTTGACGGCAAGGACCAGCGTCGGGTGCTCAGCGCCGCGGTCGGTTGCGCGCTGAAGCTCGTCGCCAAGTACCAGCAGGCGGGCAAGCTGGAAGAGGCCGAGAAGGCGGCCAGGCGCGGCATCGAGATCTCGCCGGACAGCTACGAGCTGACCATGCAGTTGGGCAAGGTCCGCTTCGAGGGCGCGATCTATGACGCCGCCGCCGAGGCATTCGACGCCGCCGCGAACCTGACTTCAGGCGCGGCCCACTACGAAGCGTTGAGCTGGCGCGGACAGTCAGAGTTCTTCGGCGCCGAGTACGAGAAGGCCGTCGCCACCTACACCAGGCTGATCGACGAAGGCGTAACGGGCTACGAGGCCTATGGCTGGCGCGCGTACTCCAATTTCAAGCTCAATCGGCTGGAAGATGCCGAGAACGACTTCCAGGTCGCGGCCGCCAAGACCACCAACCCGATCAAGCGCGGCGATTACGAAGAAGCCCTGAAGCAGCTGGCGGAGCACAAATGAATCCCCGCATCGGCGCGGCCGAGCCCGAGCTGGCGCAGGCGCTGGGGCTGCCGCTCGATACGCAGTCCGACTTCGTACTGGAGCACGCGAACGGGCGACTGCAGTTGCGCGACACGCGCGAGGGCGCGCCCGGACCAATTTACGTCGACTTCGGATCCCACGACGCGGCACGGCGACGCGATGCCGGGCGACAGCTTCCGCTGGCCAGGGCCGTCGGCGTGAAGGGCGATGCTCGCCCATTCGTGCTGGACGCAACGGCCGGGTTGGGCCGTGACGCCTGCACGCTTGCCGCACTGGGGTGCCGCGTGATCGCCGTGGAGCGGTCGCCGGTAATTGCGGCGCTGCTTCGCGATGGACTGGAGCGTGCCGGGTCCGCGCTCGAACTGGTCACGGGAGACGCTTGCGAGTACATGGCTGCCCTTGCGGATGCTGATCGCCCGGACGTCGTATACCTCGACCCCATGTTCCCGGAGCGGCGCAAAAGCGCGGCCGTGAAGAAGGAGATGCAGTACATGCAGGAGTTGCTCGGTGCCGACGATGCGGACGCGCTGTTTGCGGCGGCCATGAGTTGCGCCGGCAAGCGGGTGGTCGTCAAGCGCCCGGTGCACGCGCCGGAACTCGCGCCGCCGAACCACAAGATTGAAGGAAAGACCGTGCGCTTTGACGTGTACGTCGTCTAGTTCTGCACGCGCACGAATTCGACGGAGTCGATCTCGAGCTTCGCCTTGTCACCGCCCGCGAAGTGCAGCTTGAAGTTGCGCAGCAGCTCGCCGTGCGTCGGGAAGTTCTCCGGGTCCGCGTTGTCGGCGATCTTGGCGACCTCGAACTCGATCTCCTGCCACTCGCCGTTCTTGGCCGGCGTGAACACGCGTTTGTAGAGCGTTTCCTTGTTCTTCTTCAGCAGCTTCAGGCCGACCATTGTGAACAGCTCCAACTCGAGCTTGTTCACGTCGGTCGTCCGATAGCGAATGCGCAGCACCATCCCCGGCACCACGGTCAGCGTCGGGTTGTAGCGGAAGGCGATGTAGCGCGGCGCCTTGTCCATGACCGCGACGCCGTTCTCAAGGCGCTCGCCTTCGCCGTACATGCCGCCGGGCGGCGGCTCATCGAAATCTTCGCGCAGCAGCACCCGCTCGGGCAGGTCCTTCAGGAAGCGATCGCCCTTGAACGCTCTCTCGTTGCCGATGCCGTGCGAAGTTGCGCGGCGAGAGTAACCCGACTGGATTCCCTCGCCACCCAGGCTGGCGGTACCGACCAGCGCGGCGGCGACAAACTCGCTGCGCTCGAGAAAGAAGGCCGCAACGGCATCCATCATCCCGGCCGTGTAGCGTTCCGCTACAATCTTGATCTCGCGCCCGGTTTCGAGGTTGTCGATGTAGAGATTGTCGCTGGTGATGCTGAAGACGAGGCTCTCGCCTTCCATGGCTATGCGCAACTCGCCGTCGAAGTACGCCAGCCCGCCGTCGACCAGGTTCAATGCCACCGGTTCTCGTCCCGCGCTGAGTCTTGCCCCGTCGCGCAGCGGCTCATCGACGTAGTCGTGCCACGCCTCGCCGTCGTAGCGCACGCGTAGCTTCGTCGTTCCGATCACGCTGGCGAGGATGGCGTTCGCCTTCGGCTGTTCCGGCTTAACCTCGGTGCCCTCGGGCTCTTTCGGCTCAACCGGCTTGGGCTCTTCTACGGTGTCGTCCGGCTTGTTTGGCTCGGGCTGCTCCGGCGTCGGCTCCTTGAGCTCCGGCGTCTCGGGCGCGGGCTTGTCCACGACGTTTTCGGGCTTCTCGGGCTCCGGCTTTGGCTCTTCGCCAGGTGCCGGATCTTTCGGCTCAGGTGTCTCGGGCGCGGGCTCGGAGTTGCCCTGCGGCTCCGGCTGGGGCTCCGGGCGCATGTCCGGCGCCTGCGGGTTCACGGCCGGGCTGTTGCCGCCAGTGTTGGTGGCCTCGGCCGTTCCCGGCTCGAGCACCGGCTGCGGGCGGGGGATGAACCATTCCACGTTCAGCCCGATCACCAGCGCGAGAATGATAACCGCCGCGGCCGCGATCCCCGCGCGGATGTACATCAGCCTGGCGCGCTTGTCGGCGACTGCCTCCGCGGCCATGCGCGCGCGCAGGCGGCCCATGAATTCGGGCGGTGCGCCTTCGGCCGCGTTGTGGGCGCGGTGCAGCAACTCATCGATCGGGTCGTGTGGCAGCTCGCTCATTGCTTCCTCTATGGGATAACCCCGCTAGCGTGGTCCAGGTCAGGAGAAATCCTCAAATCGCTCTTTCAGTTTCTTTCGGGCGCTCAGAATGGCCTGTTTCACGGCGCCCTCGCTGGTGACCAGCACCTCCGCAACCTCTGCCTGCGACAGTCCTTCGGCCGCGTAAAGGGTGATCGCCGAGCGCTCCTGCTCGGGCAGCGTGGCAATGAAATCGCGGACCTGTTGCAGTCGCTCGGCATCGGCGGCCTGGCGGTCGGCGGTGGGGGCCTGCGGCGGCTCGGCCACGCGCTCGATGCGGGCGGTGCGACGCCGGTTGCCGCGGAATTCATTCAGCGCGACATTGCGCGCGACCGTGAACAACCACGCGCGCAGCGAGCCACCGGTGAAAGACTTCGGGTTGCGCCACAGGCGGATGAATGCCTCCTGCGCCGCATCCAGCGCGGAGTTCTCGTCGCGCGTCACGGTGCGCACAAAGCGCACGACGGCGTCGCGATGCGCGTGCAGAATCGCATCCAGCGCTGCAGGCTCGCCGCGGGCGAGTCGTGTCGTGAGCTCGAGGTCATCGGGCATGGACCAACATGATTGGCCACGGCGGGTGCAAGCGCAAGCCTAGCGATAGCTGGTGAATTCCCACACGATCAGGGCGCACTGGGCGGTGATGACCGCGAGGATGGCCCAAAGCAGCGTGCGGTGCACGGCCTTGGCGACATCGTCTTCGGAAGTCGCGGGTGCGAGCCCGAACATGGCCGCGAGTGCGCCGCCGATGAAGCCGCTGACGGCGATCTTGGCGACCAGGAACTCGAGCCACCTGGGTGCGTCGCTCAGCCCATCCGACATCAGGTTCAGCGCCAGCCCCAGCGACGCGCCTTCGTGCCCGGACACGTAGATGAGCGCCGCCAGCGTCACGCCGGAGACGCACGCCAGAGCGGTTGCGATCGCCATGGCGATCATCTGGGCCAGCACGGCTGGCACCAGCCCGAATGACTCCACCGGCCAACGTGCCAGCGCCAGCGTCTCCAGCATTCCGGAGCGTACGCCGCTGGAGAGTCGCGCGGCCTGTGCGGCGCCCAGCTTGCCGGTGATCAACGCGGCCGCGCCCAAGGGCAGCACCACGCGCACGAGCGTGTGCCCGGTTGCCTGCAGGATTTCCTGAAGCAGCAGCGGCTCTACCAATTCGGGCCGGGGTAGCTGCTCAAAGATGAAGTACGCAACCGTGCCGCCGATCAGTAGCGAGCCCAGCCACGAAAACAGGTGCGTTCCGGGGCTGAGCGCGTCGGTGAAGATCTTGCGCAATGCGAACAACGGCCTGCGCGTGCGGAGCAGGCCCCACAGAAACGCCAGCGGGCTCAGCACTGCGCCGCCGAGCATATTCATGCCCTCGGCAGCGCGCGTTCTGGCCGCAGCGACAATCGGGTTCACCGGGCGGCCTGCTTCGATGCGCAGCTCGCCGATTTCGCGGTCCACGGGCGCAAGCCCGTCTTCGCCGACGTTGCATTCAAGAATGTGCACAACCTTGGCACCGCCTGCGCGATCGACCTCCGGCGGCTCCTGCCCGGTGAACACGTGCGGGTCGTGGGTGATTACTACGACGACGCTGTCCTTGCGTTTCGCGTAATCCACCAGCTCGCGCGCGAGCGACCGCCCGGCGACCGCATCCAGCCCGGCCGTGGGCTCGTCAGCGATCACCAGCGCGGGCGGCGGGTCGTTCTCGCCGCGCTTGAGCAGCGCGCGCACGGCCGAGAGGCGCATGCGTTCACCGCCGCTTGCGTGGCTGACCTTGTGCGGTAGCGACATCAGGTGAAAGCGCGCGGCGAGGCGGTCGGCGTGGGTCTTGGCCGAGTCGCGGGCGAGACCGCTGAACAGGCGCACGTTTTCAAGCGTGCTGAGCCCGTCGATGAAGCCGAGTTTTTCAGACTGCGGCAGGTAGGCGATCTGGCTGCGAGCGCCCGGGTCGTAGCTTTCGCCGGACCACAACGCGTGCTCAATGCCCAGCCCGTCGACCAGCGTGACCTCGCCCTTGGATTGAATGCGCGGCGCGGCAAGTTCGCCAAGCCCCAGCAGCGCACGCACGAAGCTGGATTTGCCGCTGCCGGACGGTCCCCACAGCACGTAGAGCTTGCCCGCCTGCAGCTCGACCGGCTTTTGCAGGCGCAGCGTGTCCGCGCCGAGGCGCACTTCCAGGCTCTCGATCTTGAGCGACGACCCGACCGCCGAGGCCTTCGCCTCCACTACCGGCTCGGCTGTTGCGGTCGATTCACTCATCTAGCGGTGGTCCTTCTCAAGCGCGGGCATGATCCATTCGTACTCGACCTTGCCGCTGTCGTCGGGTGCGATCACCAGCAGCGGGTCGTCGGTGATGTCGAGGCTGCTGCGCAACGCGTAGGCCAGCAGCAGGCGCGGCCCGCCCTCGGCCGTGAGCAGGCGGCGCTTGGCAAAGTCGGACGCGTAGTTTTCGGCCGCTTCCAGCACGCCGTCTTCACCTTCCAACCAGCTTGGCACCAGGGCCTTTTCGTACAGCTTCGGTCCCCACTTGGTTTCGAACTTGTCGATGAAGTCGGCGCGGCGCGCATTCAGCACAGTGTTGAACGCCTTCTGGATCTCGGTGTTCTTTTCCTTGATGAAGCCTTCGACCTCCTGCTCCAGCGCGATGCGAAGCGCGGCCGCGCGCTCCTCAGTCAGGAAGTCCTTGTTGGTCTTTTCAGATTCCTCTTTCTCGCCGAACCAGCCCTTCACCCAGTCCTTTACGTCCTTGTAGGTGTTCTCGGCGCCTTCGCCGGTCTTGCGCATGATGCCTTCCGCCACGCCGCTGACGCCGATGACTTCCCAGGCGCGGTTGGCGAGCCGGTTCAGCAGCTCTTCTTCGAGCGGCCCCAGCTCTTTGCGCAGGTCTTCGACCGTGGTGTTCAGCAACTGGGTGTCGTCATCGTCCATGTCTTCGAACGAGTGGGTCAGCTCGGTTGTCAGGCGCTCCTTCAGGTGAGGAAGGACGTGTTCTTCAATCGCGGGCCAGAGCGTGTCGCGCGCGATGACGGCCTCTTCGCGCGGGATGTCCGGGCTGATAATCAGCCGAAACGCGTTCTCCAGGCTGATGGTCGGCGCCGCGCCTCGCAGCTTGCCGCCCCCCGCCATGGCTCCGGCCTGTGTCGGCGTCAGCAGCACGGTCACGGTGTCGGTTGACGCGTCAACGTTTTCGACCTTGATGACGCGTCCGACGATCTCGGCCTTGCCGTCGTCGCCTTCCTTGTAGACCAGCACACCGCGCTTGACCTTCAGCTCGGCGGGCAGGTTGCATACGACCTGCGCGTCGTTGTCGGGGCTGGCTTCGCGGCTGATCTCGGCGACGCCGGCGGCGGCCCGATCGGCCGCTTCGGTCTGGCTGACGGTGATCACGCTGACCAGCAGCGCCACGATTGCGGCACCCCCGGCGCACATACGCGCCAGGCGCTGCCATCGGTAGGATCGGTCCCACATACGGCACCTCCAGCCCCCATGATACTTCCGAAACCCGCCCTGCGCCTTACAAAGGCGGGCGCGGCTTATAGAAGGGCGAGATGAAAAAAGTGCTGCTGAGCTGGTCTTCGGGCAAGGATTCGGCGTGGACGTTGCACGCATTGCGGCAGCTGCCGGACATTGAGCTGGTCGGCCTGCTGACCACCCTGAACAAGACGCACGACCGCGTTGCCATGCATGCCGTGCGGCGCGAGCTGCTGCGCGCGCAGGCGGATGCCGCGGGGCTGCCGCTGCGCGAGGTGGACCTGCCCTGGCCCTGCACCAATGAAGACTACGAGCAATTGATGAAGGCCGCGTGCGAACAGGCCGTGGCCGACGGCGTCACGCACATGGCGTTTGGCGACCTGTTTCTCGAGGACGTGCGCGACTACCGCGTTGAGAAGTTGAAAGGCACCGGACTCGAGCCGATCTTTCCGCTGTGGGGGCGCAGAACACCCGAGCTCGCGCGCGAGATGATCGCCGGCGGGCTGCGCGCATACCTGACGTGCGTCGACCCGAAGCAGCTCGATGCACGTTTCGTCGGGCGCGAGTTTAATGCGGACTTGCTGGCTGACCTGCCTGCCAGCATCGACCCATGCGGAGAGCGCGGCGAGTTTCATTCGTTTGTGTTCGAAGGCCCGATGTTCCGAGCGCCCATCGACGTGCGCCTCGGCGAAGTCGTCACCCGCGACGGGTTCACGTTCGCCGACGTGCTGTCGGCGTGACCTAAGTGATGCCTGTGATTGTGGCGGGGGTCGGCGAGAGAACGCAAACTGGTGCATCCCGAAACAGGAGCGCCGATGCCACGCCTGATGATCCTGACATGCGTTGTGCTTGCAAGCGCTTTGCACGCGGAACGGCTGGATGTGCCGAACGGCGACTTCACCAAGCCGGAGAACCAGAAACACCTCAGCGAGTGCCAGCCGGATGGGCTCACACGCGTGAACGGTGACGAGTCGGCTTCGCTGCGCTGGAATGCGCCCGCACCCTGGAACGGTGCACTGCTGCTGATGCCGGGCACCGTGCAACGTGCGACGCTCAAGCTGCCTGCGCTGCCGCAAACAGAATTGAAAGCCGAGGGCTGGTACGGAGTCGTCTCGCTCGACGTGCTGGGGCTGGACGGCCCGGGCAAATCCAAAGTCGCGCTGCGCGTGCTCGATGCTGAGGCCAAGAAAACGCTTGCGGAAGAATCGCTTCGTATCGAGCAACAGGCGCCGAAGGGCGGCGGCACAGAGGCGAGCTACGGGCGTTGCCTGCGCATCTGGGTGCGGATCGAATGCGAGACATTCCTGTCGCTCGCGGGCAAGTCGGCCTGCGCGGAGGTGGAAGTCGACGGTCGTCGCGCCATAGTTGTCGATAACCTGCGGCTGGAGCGCTTCCACGAGAACCCGACTCGCAAACTGCTGGGCAAACCGAACGGCGTTCTTGGCCCCGATCTGCTCGGTGCCGGTTCGATGGGTTTTGACGGGCTCACGGAACATCTCAACACGGCGTTCTCGATCCTGGGTGTCACAGCCAAGGGCCCGGCGGCGCAGGCCGGTCTCACGGCCGGTGATCTGGTGGTCGCGATTGACGGGCTGCCCCTGTGGGAATCCAGCATCGACCCCGGCATCGAGTGGTTCGAGCGCAGCCACGAAGCGCTGTGCGGGCGTGCGGTGCTCGACGCCTGCGAGCGCCGCAAGGACAAGGGCAAAGTGACGCTCACGGTGCTGCGCGCTGATGGACTGCACGAGCTGGATGTGAAGGTGCGTTTGACCGCGCCCGTGGGGGAGAAGTTTCCTTTCGACGACGGCGCGACGGAGGACCTTTACCGTGACCTGCTCGACTGGACCAGCGAACACCAGAAGCAGGACGGCACATGGCCCGGGCAGGTTGAGGTCAACACGTCGATTGCAACGCTGGCACTGATGGCCACACGCGACCTCGCCTACAAATCATCTATCGACAAGGCCGTCGACGCGCTGCTGCGCCGCAACCCTGACCCGACCAAGATCGGCGGGTTCACGTACTGGCCGCTGGCGTTTCAGGGAATCCTGTTCTGCGAGTACTACCTCGCGACCGGCAAGCAGGAGATTGTCGACTGGATCCGCGCCGCCTGCGAATGGCTGCCGACCACGACGCACGAATGCAAATGGGGCATGCAGGCGTTCGGGCACGGCCCCGACGGGCTGCCGTACGAAGACAAGGCGCTGATGGCGCCGGCCGCGCACTTGCTGGTGCTCGACGCGCTTGCCCGCAAGTGCAAAGTCGACTCACGCATCTGGGAGGCGATCGAGAAGTACGTGCTGCACAGTTGGTCGGACCCGAAGGACGGCGGCCACGGCGGCATGGGCTACAACGCCAGCTACAAAGACGAAGAAGAGTTCTGGTCCCGCAGTGGCTTGACCGCGCTATCGCTGTACCTGCGCGGCGACCGCAAAGACATGCAGACCGCGCTGGTGAACTTCATGGAAGAGCGCCACCAGTGGATGCTGAACAGCCACGCATACGGTGAGCCCGGCGGCGCGCTGGGGCTGGTCTCGCTCGCGGTTGTCGACGCCGTGCGCTTCAAGAAAGTGCTGCCGCAGTGGCGCTGGCGATTCATGAACGCGTGGGAGCCCGGCTACGGGCTGCACTACTCCACGCCGCACATGGGATCGCCGTACATGGGCGAGGACGAGATTCTGAACCCGGCCTACGCGCTGGTGCTCGGCTTGCGTGAGCCGGGCTTGGCGATGTTGGGCGCGGAGCCAAAGAAATGGATGGTCAGCGCGGGCAAGAGTGACGACGGCGCTTGGTGCTCAGGCATGGTGCCCGGCGAAGCCGGCGCGTTTGTCGTCGGGCCCGAGCGCCTTGGCCTGGTCGAAGGCTGCGCGCAGGACCGGGGCGTAGCGCACGACGTCGTGCCCGAGGCGGATGCAGCGGTCGATCACCTTATCGCTGGTGAGTTTGCCGGCCTCGAAATCGCTGCCGCGCGCGCCCGCGTGGAAGGGCAGGTTGAAGCCGTGGCAGTAGGCGAAGCTCTGCTTGGTCGCGAGGATGCTGGTGGTGCCGCCGCCACCGCCGCTGGCGCTGACGACGCCCGCGAGCTTGCCGCTGAGTTCGTCGTACAGGTAGTCCATCCAGTTCTTCAGCGCGCCGCTGATGCCGCCATGGTATTCGGGCGTGCCGAGGATGAACGCGTCGGCCCACTCCGCCAGCTCGACGATCCGTTTCACGGGCGCCAGCTCGAACAGCGCGCCGTCGCGCGCGTCGTAGATCGGCAGCATGACTTCGCGCAGGTCCAGCAACTTCGTCTCCGCACCTGACTCGCCGGCGGCCTGCATTGCCAATTCAACCAACACCTTTGTGCGGCTGCCCTCGCGCGTGCTGCCGCATACTCCGAGTACCTTCACTGCCATGAGTGCCTCCGCCCGCACTCTAGCTTGAAACAAAACAGCCCGGACAGGAATGTCCGGGCCTCGTGCCGCAGCGCACTATGAGCGTCATTTCTCTTCGTCAAACAGCACTTGGTGCCGGTCAGCGTTCGTACTTGCGACTGAAAGTGCCTTCGATCCAACTCCTGATTGTTTCACTGTCCAGCTCACGACTTGGCTTCAGTGGCTTGTTCTTGAACTCCTTGCGAATCTCAACCATCTGACGTGACCGGTCGAATGCATCTACCAACCTGCCGTTATCGAAGACGAGCTCATGTACGTGCTTGTATTTCCAGGCGGGGTGAAAGCCCATGTGGACATAGAGTTTTTGGATGAACCCGTCCGCCAGCAGCAAGCCCCCGGAGTAGTCCAACCGCATCCCGATGTCCGTGTACGTCCAGTTGAAAAAACCAAACGGCTCTTGGTCAAACGGTGTTGGCTCGCGCCCGCCGAGAGGTGGTGGCTTCCGCATGCTTGATTGGCCATGGCTGAGCTTGAGTTCATGCAACTCCAGCGCATCGTCGTGCACGCGGTAGGTTGCTATGTATCCGCGGTAGCAGCCCGTGCATAGCGCTTCACGGTCCGTGAACCTTGCTTCAGGCGACCACAACTCGTCCTCGCTGATGCCTGCAAGTACGAAGTTCTTGTTGAGGTAGAGCACGCGGTCCGGAGCTTGCGCCGTCATGGTTTACCGCTTGGGATCAGCCGCGCTGGCTGTCGCCGGGCTTCTTTACGGGCGGGAGCTTGACCGACTTGTTGCCGGGCATGCGAACGCTGGTGCCGGGTTTCGTGATCGGCTTGCGCACGCTGCTGGTGTTGCTGCCGCCCGGTGTGACCGGCTTGCGAACGCTCGTGCTGGCGCTGCCGTTTGACGGGATCGGCTTGCGCACACCGGTCGAGTTGCTGCCGCCGCTGCGCGTGCTCTGGCCCGGCAGGCGCACGCTCTGGCCGTTCGGCTTCATGCGCCCGGACGAAGCCTGCGAAATCGGTGAGAACTTGCCGGTGCTGTGCCCCACTTTGGTAATGCGCTGGCTGGCGTGCGGGTCACCGCCGAGCGCGAAGTTGAACGGGCTGCTGGTGTCGGCGGCCGGGTTGTACTGCAGGTCGGCCGCGCCCTCGAGCACCTCGGTCACGTCTTCCACGACTTCGCGCGCGGTCTGGTAGCGGAAATCGCGGTCCTTGCTCATCATCTTTTCGATGAAGTAGTGCATGTGGACGCTGATCTTGCCGCCCTTGAGCTTCAGCGCGTCGAGGCCTTCCATCACCTGCTTGGCCATCACTTCCATGCTGTCCTTGCCGGTGAAGGGCAGCTCGCCGACCACCATGTGGTACAGCGTGGCGCCGAGGCTGTAGATGTCGGCGCGGATGTCGAGGTCCGCCATGCCCTTGGCCTGCTCGGGGCTGATGTACTGGACCGTGCCGCAGGTTTCGTCCTCGTACTGCCCTGCAAGATCTTTACGAATCATCGTCGCGAAGCCCAGGTCGACCAGCATCACGCGCCCGTCGCTGGCCCACATGATGTTGTCGGGCTTCACGTCGCGGTGCACCACGCCGCGCTCCTGCATGTACGCGAGCGCGCGGGCGGCCTCGGTGATTACGTAGATGGCCTTCTGTTCATCGAACGGGCCGTCGCGGTCCAGCAGGTCCTGGATGCTGGGGCCGTCGATGTACTCCATGCTCATGAAGTAGAGCGGGTTGTCCTTGCCGGCCTTGCCGTACTCGTAGCCCTTGGCGATGGACTCGCACTCGAACTCTTTCAGCAGGCGGCCTTCGCGGATGAAGCGCTCAACGAACTTGGCGTTCTTCGTGTGTTTCGGGAACAGCACTTTGAGCGCGCACTTGCGCTTGGTCTGCTTGTGGGTGGCAAGGAAGACGGTGGCCATGCCGCCCTGCCCGATCTCCTTGTGCACGTCGAAGATGTGGATCTTGGCGGCGTCCTCAACGCTGACGTGGTCGCCGACGCCGGGAATATCCATCGAGCCGCCGGCGAGGTTGTTCGCCTGCTCCTCGGTGAGGTACTTCTTCTTCATGGCGATCTGGATGAGCGGCAGGTCGATCTGCTTCTGCTCCTGCAGCGCGGCCTGCAGGTCCATGCATTCTTGGACCTGCTCCTTCTGGAGCAGCCCCTGCTTTACAGCCAGGGCCATGAGCAGCATTTCCTGCTTGTTCGCCATCTATGCGCCGTCCGGTGATTCTTCGATCAGGATTTCGTCGCACATCTTGTGGATGCCGTTGATTACCAACACGGTGATCAACTCGCGTTCCATGGGGGGGAACTCGTCGATCGCGTCCTTGATGTTCATGAGGCGATCGCGGATCGTCGCTTCATGGCCATCAATCTTGCGGGACAATTCCGGGTGATGGTGCTTGATGATGCGCACCCTGTCGAAAAGCTTGGTGACCATTCCCGGGGTTGGACTAGTTGGTTCCTTCTGCTTGTCCCTGCTGGACTTGGAAGCCATTCATATATCCTGCGCAAAGGTTTCATTGTACGACAAATTGCCGCACCATGTGCGAGATTATTTCGTGCTACCGCATGGGGGAACGAAGCGTATCATGAGGTGATTCCCGCGTCTGCTGTGGGAATGGGGTCGATAAGTTCGGAGAAGTGAAATGAGTTACCGGGTGATCGCAGCTTGCCTGCTCGTCTTTTCTCTCGTCTTCGCCGGCGTCGGGTTGATCCACGCCCAGACCGTAAAGGGCAAGGAAGACGCCAAGAAAGAAGACAAGAAGGAAGAGAAGAAGGACGAAGGCAAGACCGACGAGGGCAAGGACGAAAAGAAAGACGACGAAAAGGAAGAGAAGTACCTCACGCACCACGAGGCCGAAGAAACCATGGAAGCCATGGAGAAGGCCTGGAACAAGCTCAAGATGAACCTGAAGAACAAGCGCGGCGACGTTGTCGCCGAACAGGCCGACATCATTGCCGACCACGCCGCCAAGTTCCGCAAGTACGACGGCGAAGTGCTCACCGGCGACGAAAAGGGCAAGAAGGCCCGCGACCAGAAGGATTTCAAGGAGTGGCTCGACAAGCTTGAGGAGGCCGCCAAGGAAATCTCGAAGCAGGCCAACAAGAGCAAGTGGGACAAGGTCGACGAGGCCAAGGAAAAGGCCGGCGACACCTGCGGCGCCTGCCACGACGTCTACCAACCCGAAGAAGAAGACTAGCGCAGTCCTGCAACGCGGGCCGGGGCCGAGCCCCGGCCCGTTACTTTTGGCATATTCCGTGCAATGGACGGCGCAGTTGGTAAGTATCGGGCCATCATCTCCACACCTAGTGGGACCTATCAGGAACACCATATGTTGAATCGAGTAGCCTTGTGCGCCGTCGCGCTCGCCCTTTGCCTGGGGGCGACCTGCCTGTCGATCATGGCGCAGGACGAAAAGCCAGCCGAGAAGCCCGACGCCGAGCCCACCAAGGAAGCGGTCAAGCGCTCCGAAGTGCCCGAGAAATTCAAGGAAATGGAAGCGCCCGACCTCAAGGACGCGGACCGTATCGCGGCCGGCAAGAAGGCCTACGCATCCAGTTGCGCGGGCTGCCACGGCGAGGCTGGCAAGGGCGACGGCAAGTACGCCGCCAAGATGGACCCGAAGCCGACGGACCTGACCACCGCCGAGTTCCAGGACGCGGTCACCGACCAGTACATCCTGTGGCGCATCAAGACCGGCGACGAAGGCTACGCCGGTGAGGGCAAGTCGAAGATGAAGTCCAAGGGCTCCGCCAGTGACGCCGAGCTGTGGGAGTTGACGGCGTTCGTGCGGTCGCTGAAGCCCGCCAAGGTCGAGATCCTCTCGCACGACGAGATGGAAGGCGTGATGGACGACTTCAAGGCCGAGTGGAAGAGCGTACAGGCCGCCACCACAGCCAAGGACAAAGACAAGGGCGTCGCTGCGGCCGACAAGATAGCCGAGCTGTCCGACAAGCTGATGGGCTATGACGGCAACGTGCGCGGCGGCGACCACGACGGCGAGAAGGTGCGCGACCAGGCCGACTGGAAGAAGTTCGTCGAGGACTTCAAGAACGCGGCTGCCGAGTACTCAAAGCTCGCAAAGGACGGCAAGTGGGACAAGGCCGGCGAGGAGCAGCAGAAGATCGGCGATGGCTGCGGCAACTGCCACGACGTCTACAAGAAGAAACGCCGCTAGACTCTGCAAACCAACGACCGGGACAGGCACACGCCTGTCCCGGCTTCTATTTGTCTTCGTCTGCTGTTGCCGGATGCGGGGGCCACCCCAGCAGGGACGCCTGCGGCGAAAGCGGATGAATCGGGGGCTCGTCGAGCAGGATGACGCGTGAGTCCCGTTCTGCTTCGAGCCCGCGTGCATGCTCCGCGTTCAGTAGGGCCGGCGCTTCGCGTACTCCGTCGCGCAATCTCAGAGCGCCGGACAGCAGGAACACCCAGCGAGCCTCTTTCGTATCCAGCTTCTCGCCAGCGTGCAGGAGCAGTTGCCGTTTGTCTCGCGCCCACTCGGCGCGTTGCGTGTGCATCAGGTGCTGCCACGCCTCGTCACCGCGGAGCAGGTTGTCGAACACGTGGCGAGCCCAGGCGTTTTCAATCTGGTGTTTCAGGTCGGGTGACTCTTCCATCAGCTCGCGAACGGCCGACAAGTGCAGCTTCAGCGCCGTCAGAGTGGTGGCCGCTCGCACGGTGGCGCTGCGAGGCTCGCCTGTCAGAAGCGCCATTTCGCCGACAACGTCGCCGCCGCCGAGCACGTCCAGCAGACGTTCATTCTCACCCTCGCCGTGCAAGACCTGCGCGGCGCCGCGCGCGATGATGAACATTGAGTCGCCCTTCTGCCCTTCCTGAATCAGCGTCTCGTCCTTGGCAAACACGACTTCACTTGCCCGGCCGGCCAGCTTCTCCAGCAGATCCGGATCCACCGAGCGAAACAACGGAATGCCCCGCAGCAGCTCGACCTTGGACGGCAAGCTGCCACGCACCGGTGAGAGCGCGAGCTTGGCCATCCGTTGCTCGATGACCTTCAGGAAATCCGTGGCGACGTTGTCCGGGATCAGGCCTTCGTGGTCAAAGCGTTCCAGTGCGGCTCGTTCCAGATTGAGTTCAACCCTCTTGCCCAGCCTCTGCTCCACGGCCGTGGCGATCTCCGGCGCATTGTTGCGCAGATCTTCCAGTGACTCATGGGCATTGCGTCGGAAGCGTTCGTAGCTGGCGATCACTTTGCGTACGCCCTCGGAGGCATGGTCCGGGCTCTTTTCCAGTGCGTGGATCACGCGGGTCGCGGCCAGCGCCTCGGTCCAGGCCAGCTCGTAGAGGCGCGAGATATCCAAGAATGCAAGCGTGCCGGACATGAAAGGCAGCTTGCGCGCTGCGCGCAGCAGGAAGTTCCGCAGCTTCAGCGCTCGCCCCGAACGTCTCTCCGGTCCGCGCAGGTCGCCGTTCGCCAGGCGTTCCAACTGGGCATCGATCTCGTAGGACAGGATCTGCAGAGTCGCCCCGCTGATCATGCCGGTTTCGTTTGACTCGTCGTAGGCGGAGTGCTCAATCGCGATCGCCTGGTACCAGGCAAGCTGTTCCAGCTCGGCCGGGTTGTCGCGTCGAAGCTCGTTGCGGCTTTCGCGCAGGTGCTCATCAATGACGCGGCAACGCTCGCGCAGAGATTCCCGAATCTCGGGCCAGTGAATTGTGCGGTATCTGGAACGCGAGGCGAGACGGTCAACGTCGGCCTCAAGCTGATTGAGAATGCGGGACTGTGCCAGCAGCCGCAGCAAACGCTCTCCCGGCGGGCGTTTCGTGAAGCCGAGCTTGCGCAGGATCAGTCCCATCGTGGTGCCATTCACGAGGATGGTCAGCAGCACGACGCCTGCCGTAACGCGCAGGATCTGCCCACGCACGTCTGACGGCAGCGAGGGATCCGCTGCGACCAGCAGCCCGAGGGCGAGCGAAACGGCGCCACGCAATCCGCCCCAGGAAATCACCAACGACTGCCGCGCCGTCACGCGCGGTCCGATCAGCCCCATCACCGGGTTGAACAGGAAAACAGCACCAAAGCGGATGACCATGATTCCGAGCCAGGCAATCAGCGTGATCAGGACGCCGGTCAGCGTGAAGAGCTGGAACTGGCTGGCGATCACCACGCCGGCAAGGAAGAAGATCAGAGTGTTGGCGATGTGCGTAAGCATGCCGAGAAACTGACTTGCCTGCTGGCGCACGGCCGGACTGATCGCCGGCCGACCTGGGCCGCTCATCCAGAGCCCGAGGGTGACGACGGCAATGACGCCGGACACATGCAGCGACGCCTCGGCGAGAATCATGGTCGCGTACCCCATGACGATGGTGAGGGTGATTTCGACTTTCGGCTCGTCGAAGATCCGGCTGAGCAGCCACGTGAGCGACAACGCCATCACCAGCCCGACGCCGATCCCTCCGGCAAGCACTTTCAGGAACCCGAGCACGGATGCACTCGCGCTGAACTCGCCGCCTGCTGCCAACGCCATGAGAAGGGTGAATGCGACGATTGCCGTGGCGTCGTTGAGCAGCGACTCGCCCTCGATCAGGAGCGACAGTCGCTTGGGCGCGCCGACGTCTCTTAACAGGGCAACGACGGCAACCGGGTCCGTTGCGCTGATCAGCGCACCGAACACGAGCGCGACAGGGAGCGTCCAGTTCCAGCCAAGCCCGGTCACTCCCACCATCAACCCGGCCGTCGCCAGCGTACAGGCCAGCATAGCTGGAACCGCGAGGGTCGTGATTGGGCCAATATTGCGTCCGAAGTGATAGGTGTCGAGCGACACGGCTGACTCGAACACGAGGGTCGGTACAAACACGAACAGGATCATGTCCGTGCTGAGGGGAGTGCCAGTGGCGAGTTGTTCGAGAGAGTGCGGCAGCAACTCAAGATGACGAAGCAGCAACAACAAGGCGCCGGAACCCAGCCCGAGCATGAGCATCGCGACCGAGTAGGGAAACTTGAGGCGCTTGGCGGCAAGTTTCACGCCTGCACCGACGGCCAGCACGAAGCAGGCCACCAGTACGATGGTCAGTTCAGGTCCGTGATGCACGCTTCCAGCCCGGTTTGCCCTGTGCCCACGATGGCGTCTGGAGTGATTTCGGGCAACCCGCTAATAGGCGTAGTAGTACTCTTCTTCGAGGTGCTCCATCGGCGCTTCGATGCTCTTCCATCCGCTGTCGATCTTCAGCAGCGTCTGGAACTGCTCGTAGTGCAGGCGGTCGCGGAAAGTCATCTTCTCGGTGACGATGCCGGCCGGGATGTCGCTGGCCCACAGCTCGATGTCGCGGAAGTCGAAGCCCTTGGCCTTGATCCAGCCGTGCAACTGGTGGAGCTTGTCGAAGGTGGTATGCGTCGCGCCGCAGCCGCAGTTGTGCTTGCGCACGTAGACGAAGCCGTCGGCCTTCATCTCTTTTCGCTGGTTGCCTTCGTGCACTTCCATGCGGCTGGCACGGGTGGGGGCCTTCGGCGGATGCGAGCCGAGGTCCACGGGCGCGATTTCCTTCAGCCCGCGCGGCCCGAACTCATACGAGCGGGGCTTGCCCTTTTCATAGATATCCATGCGCCCTTGCGGGTTCGGCACGAACGGCGGCACGAAGTTCAACAGCACCGACTTGTAGGTGCCGTCATTGGCGCTGCTCAGCACGCGGCCTTCGACCGCACCGGCCGCGCCGTACAGCTCGAGGTAGCTGCGCACGATCGGCGGGGGGTCGCACATCAGGAACTGCTTGCCGTATTTCTCGGCGGTCTTGATGACATCCAGCAAACCCGCCACGGCCGAGGAGTCGATCGACTCGACCTGGTGCAGGTGCATGATGCGGTGCCCGTCGAAAGTATCGAGCTTCTGCTGTTTCGCGAACTGCTGCAGCAGCGGAACGGTGCTGCTGTCCACCCGCGCGGGGGGCGTCATGACGACCGCCTTGAAGTCCGCGGGGATCCTGATGGTGTCTGCCATTCGCTTGCTCCGGTTTCCTGTGTGACTAACCGCGCGACAGGGTAGATTGTTCCAGCCCCGGAAAGACCCGTTTTTCCCGGGCGAAAATGGCTACTCGCCCTTTAACAGGGCGATTGATCCGCGCTAAAACGTCGAACTCAGATGAGCAACGTTGATAAGAGCCTTGTGGCCGCAGTACTGGCCGTCCGGCGGGGGGCGATCCCACCCGAGCAGGCCGCGCAGATTCTTGCGTCCGCGCGCGACGCGTCGGATGCACTGAGCCGCGTCGAGTCGGCGTTGGGCGCAGGCGCGGACGAATTCGAAGGCGGCACGGTTGCGATCAGTCCGTCTCTTGTCGACGTCGTCGCCCACCGCCTGGACGCCGACGGCGACCTCCGCGACCTCGGCTTCGACGAGACCACGGTCCGCACGCTCAGCGAGATTCGCAACATGAAGGCGGCGGACCCGTCCGTGCGCGACACGCTGCTGTCGATCTCGCCGACGCGCATGGTCAAGGACCTTGACCTTGACGACATGCCGCTGATCGACGCCTCCGAGCACACGGAAACCAGTCGCCCGACGGTACGCCCGAAAGAAAGCCCGAGCACGAAGAAGCCCAGCAGCCAGATCCTGCGCGCGGTCGCCCGCGCCGAGCGCTATACCATTGAAAAAGAGCACGCGCGCGGCGGCATGGGGCGCATCCTGATTGCGCGCGACAACGTGATCGGGCGCGAGGTAGCGCTCAAGGAGCTGCTGCCGGGGCGCGCGCCGGGCGCATCCACGCCGAACTACACGGACGGCTCGCAGGGCTTGACCGAGCGCTTTCTGCGCGAAGCCAAGGTCACCGGCCAGCTCGAGCACCCGAACATCGTCAGCGTCTATGAGATCGGCAAGAACGACGACGACAGCCTGTACTACACGATGAAGTTCGTGCGCGGGCAGACGCTCGCGGCACGCCTGAGCGAGATCGAAAAGGACGTCAGCCTCGACAAGAAAGAGAAGCTGGCCGCGCGTCTCAAGCTGCTCGACAACTTCGTGGACGTCTGCAATGCCATCGCCTACGCGCACTCCAAGGGCGTGATCCACCGCGACCTGAAGCCCGAGAACGTGATGCTGGGCGAGTACGGTGAAACCATCGTGCTGGACTGGGGGCTCGCGCGCGTGCGCGGCCAGGAAGATACCGTCGCGCAGAAGCTGATCGACTCCACGCGCTACATGAGCCAGAGCGTCGTCGAGCACGCGACGGACAAGCTCACCCTCGACGGAAGCATCGTCGGCACGCCCGCGTACATGTCGCCCGAGCAGGCCCGCGGCGACCTAGAGGAAATCGACGAGCAGTCGGACGTGTACGCGCTGGGCGCGGTGCTGTACCAGATCATCAGCGGACGCCCGCCGTTTGACGGCCCGGTCGCGGGGCTGATCATCCAGCAGGTGCTGCACGCCAAGCCGCTGCGCCTGTCCGCCGCCGCGCCCGACTGCCCGCCGGAACTCGAGGCGCTGGCCGAGCGCGCCATGGCCAAGGACAAGTCCGACCGGCTGCAAAGCGCGCGCGAGTTTGCCAGCGAAGTGAAGGCTTTCCGCGACGGGCGCACGCTGCAGAGCTACTCGTACAGTGTCCGCGAGCTCGTTTGGCGCTGGGTGGGGCGCTACAAGCGCGCGGTCATTGTCGGCGCGATCGTCTTCTACGGCATCATCGCAGGCGCTGTGTACCACTATGCGCAACTGCGCCAGGAGAAAGAGCAGGTCGAGCAGCAGAAGACCGACGCCGACAACGCCCGCCGCCAAGCCGAGCTCGCCTTCGCCGACGCCCGCGACGCGGAAAAGCAGGCGCGCACCGCCAAGGACCTCGCCGAGGAAAAGGAGCACTCGGCCAACCTCGCCGTTGAGGCCAAGGAAAAGGCGCTGCAAGGCTGGAACCAGACGCTCGCCGACGCCTACGCCATGCGCATCCGCCTGTCGGTTTCGCAGAGCGACCAGAACGCCGCGCTGGCGTTCGCCGCCGCCAGCCTGCGCTCCGGCGAGCAGCCCGAGGCGCGGGGTACGCTGCTGTCGTCGCCGGACATCTGCCCCTTGCTGTGGCGTTTCGCGCCGGACAAGCCATCGATCCAGGAGCTATACCAGTTCTTCGACGTCCAGTTCAGCGCCGACGGGCGTTTCGTCGCGACGGGCATGGCCGACGGGCGTGTCTGGATCTGGTCGATCGAAACAGGGCAGACGACCCAGGTCCTCAAGATGGGCAAGGCCGTGGTGCACGACGTCGCGTTTTCGCCGGACGGGCGCTGGTTCGTCGCCAGTGACGACGACGGGCTGGTGCGCTTCTGGCAATACAACCCGGGCGGCGACAAGTTTGAAGACAGCGGGCTGGAGTTCACCGTCCCGAAACGCGCGCGCGTGAACTGCATCCAGTTCACGCCGGACGGGCGCAACCTGATCTGCGCCGGGCAGAGCATGATGTTGTACAGCATGACCGAGCGTAAATTGCTCGGGCAGTTCGAGGGCCCGCAGGGGCACGACCCGATGTACATCTCGATCAGCCCCGACGGCAAGCAGGTCGTCAGCACCTCGATCCAGTTGAGCGACTTCTTCGTGCGAATCTGGGACGTGGCCGAGGGCAAGTTCAAGCGCGGGCTGCTCGACCAGACTTCGCTGAACGAGATGTTTACCGCGTGGTCGCCGGACGGCTCAGTGATTGCCAGCAGCACCGTGCAGGGGCAGATCATCCTGCGCGACGGCAAGACGTTCAAACAGCTCGGCATGCTGACGTCTCACACCAGCTCTGTGTTCGGGCTGGCTTTCTCACCGGACAGCAAGACGCTAGTCAGTTGCAGCGCCGACAGCACCGTTCGCCTCTGGGACGTCGCGACGCAGCAGGAAAAGCTGGTGCTGAGCGGGTTTACCGACTGGGTCGAGTCCGTCTCGTTCTCGCCGGACGGGCGAAGCATCTGCGCCCGCGACAGCATGGGCGCGGTCATGGTCTGGGAGCTCCCCGAAGAAAGCACGTTCGTCCTGCGCGGACATAGTGGCGACGTGATGGACATCCGCCTGAGTCGCGACGGCAAGCGCTTCATCACCGCGGGCTGGGACGGCAGCGTCGTCGTGTGGGACGCAAAGACGCACGAGCAACTGAAGCGCTTCGCGCCGCCGCTGAAGCAGTTCTTCTGCGCGGACTTTCTCGACGACCACCGCATCGTCGCGGCCGGCGCCGACGGCGTGTATGTGTGGGACACGGAGACCAACCAGCAGCTCGCGCACCTGTTCGGCGGCAGCTACGTAACGGACCTGACCGTCGCGGCGGACGGCAAGCGCTTCTTCATCGCCCTGTACCGCTCGGCCCATTGCGTGGACACGACCACGTTCGAGGAAACGTTTGAGACCACGCGCCACAAGCAGCTGGTGCTGGGTGTGCGCATGTCGCGCGACAACGCGCTGATTGCGACGTCGTCGCAAGGCGGCGACGTGCTGATTTCCAAGGCCGACACGGGCGACCTGATCATGGGGCTGAAGGGCAGCGGCGGCGCGAACTATTCACTCGACTTCAGCCCGGAGGCGAAGTTCCTCGCCGTGGCCTGCGACAATCGCGAAGTGCACGTGTGGGACGTCGCGCAGCACAAGGTCGTGCAGCGCCTGACGGGGCACGAGGGGCTCGTGTTCAGCGTGCGCTTCAGCCCGGACGGCAAGCTGTTGTTCAGCGGCTCGCAGGACCGCACGGTACGCGTCTGGGACACTTCCGACTGGCACTGCATTGCCGTGTTGAAGGGCCACTCGGAAACCGTAACGCGCGTCGCTGTGCGTGCGGACGGGCAGACGCTGCTGACCGGCTCACAGGACGACACGGTGCGCCTCTGGCCGCTGGGCGACCTGTCGATGCCGCGCGCCGAGATCGACGACCTTTCCTACGCGCGCACCGGTCTGCGCGTGCGCGAAAAGGAATTCGCCGTGCGCATGGACCCGAGCTGGCCGCAGGGCGTTGAAAATCACCGCGCGCTCGCGGCACTGCGCGTGCGTCGCGCGGGGGAACTGAACCGCTTCCGCGGAGAATTTGCCCGGCGCTTCGAGGGCTTCCGCTACGAAGACATCACCAACGGCGAAGGCAAACGCGTGCGCCGCTACTTCGCGCCGCGCGCGGTGGATGATACCGGGCGGCTGGTCGGGCCGGCGCAGGGCAGCGTGAACTACGCGGCCTGGTGGGCGCAGCAGCACCCGGAGTGGGCGCCGGGCCTCGAGCGCGCGCCGATCGTCACCGAGGTGCTGGCCGAAGGCCAGGCGCTCGATCTACAGCTGGAGGTCGGCGACTTGATCTGGTCGGTCGACGGAAAGCGCGTCCACGACCGCGAAGAGCTGAAGCAGCTGCTTGACCAGCTGGCCGAGCGCGACGAGTACCCCGTCGAGATCCACCGCTTCGTGCGCGATGCGGACGGCAACCCGCAGCCGGCAAAGGACGCCAACGGCAACCTGCTGCTGGATTCCGAGGGCGACACGATGTGGGACGTGCAGCTGCTGGGCGTGCGCTTCCGCCCCGGCAAGCTTGGCATGCGCATCGGCGATGGCAGCGTCACGCTGAAGCCGCTGCGATAGCCCCGGCAGCCGGCGGCGTCCCATACGGGTCAGTGCTAGCCGGAGTGACGCGTAAGCTCATTCAGGATCTCGACGACGCGCCTGAGCTTCGGGCTGGGTGTGGTGTCATCGATCTTCAACAGCTCTCGCAGCGAGTTGCCTTCTCTTGCCAGGAAGCCGGCTTCCTCGTCGTTGCCTCGTTCGTGTTCCAGTTGGGCCGCGAGGGTGACGCATATCAGGTACTGATCGGTGCGCCCGGCGTTGGCAGCGTCGAGAATCTCGATGCTCTCCAGTGTCGCTTCGCGCGCGCCCGTCAGGTCGCCCGCCATCCGCATGGCTTCCGCCTTCAGTTGAAGCGATCCGGCAATGAGCAGCTGCTTCCCGGCCGTCCGGGCGTGAGTCTCGGATTCCGTGGCGAGCGCGACGGCTGCGGCTACGTCGCCTTTGCTCAATGCAATGCGCGCGCGGATCGCTGCCGCAAGCCGCGCATGGTCAAGCATCCAGCCGTCGCCCGCGGAGGCCTTGGCGAGCACGAGCTTCTCGGCGGCTTCGTCGTTTCGCCCGAGTTGTTGCAGCACGTCGGCCTGCGAGACCAGCGTCTGGGAGTGCTCGGCCGTGTTGCCGATGCGCCGCGCTTCTTCTTCCATGGCGTTAAGGGATTGCAGCGCCAGCTCAAACTTGCCCTGGTCGGCGTGGACGGACGCGATGTTGCGCCCGGCCCGCAGGACGTCGCCGGTGCTGTGCACTTTCTCGAACAGCCGCTTCGCATGCTCAAGGCGCGCGATGGCCTCATCCGGCAGCTGCATCTGTGACAGCAGCACCGCGAGATTGCCCAGGCTGCGCGCCTGGCCGAGGAAATCACCGGAGATGGCGTCGAGTTCCACCACCTCTTCCAGCAGCGCCCGGGCCTCATCGAGCAGCCCCTGCGAGCCGCGAATCTGCGCCTGCAGGTGCAGCGAGAGCGTCACCCCGCTGAGAACGCCGATGTCGCGGTAGATGCGGGTGGCAATCAGCGACTCGTCGTACGCCTCATCCACCTTCCCGAGGCGGTAGAGCGTGCTGGCGAGACCGCTGCGGCAACGGGCGTGCTCGCGCTTGTTCGGCAGCTCCGATGCGATCTCCACGGCCTCGCGCAGCAACGACTCCGAGCGGGCAAGTTCACCCGCCCAGCGCAGCTGGACGCCGAGGTCGTACAGCGCCGCGGCGCGCGGACCCTTCAGGTTGTGCAGGGTCGCAAGCTCCAGCGCGCTTTCCGCCAGGCTTCGCGCCTGCACGGGCTCTCCCAGCCGGTCGGCGCAGGCGGCAGCCGTGACCATCTCCTGGACGCGGGTTGTGACGTCCTGCTCCGGGTGGCGCGCGAGGCGGAGGCGAAGGGCGAGCTCGTCAGGGTCGTGGGCCTTGCGGGCGGCCTCGATGGCCGCTTTCAGGGTGGGGATGTCTTCGGCGGTCATGGTCGCCTGCTACTCTTGCACCCACTTGCAGACTGCGTTGATGGCGTTGACGACGTTCGGGCAGTGCGTGAACAGGAACTCATCGTCTATGCGCAAATCATCGCCTTTGCTCTCGAGAATCGCCAGTGCCCGCGCCCCGTCAAAGTCGACGTACGCCAGGCGCGCCGTCAGCTCCGATTTCGGGCGACCGAAGTCGATGCCCGGCAGGATCGCGACGCCGGTGTCTTCCAGCAGACGATCGCATAGTTGCGGGCTGCTCTTGATGCCTTTTTCGGCCAGCATTTCCGCGAACGGCGTGAAGTCGGGAAACAGGTAGAACCCGCCCTGCGGCTGCAGCGTCCGAATCGCGGCCGCATTCAGGCGGTCCGCAATCCAGTTGCCCAGCGCCTTGAGAACCCTGCGCGAGCGCCACAGGTAGCGCTCAAGCTCCGCCCCGCCGCGGAACGCCCGCACGGCCGCGTACTGGATCGGCGCGCTGGTGCTGGTGTAGGTCTCGCTGGCGACGCTGGCCATCGCGTCCAGCAGCCAGCGCAGCTCGCGCGGGAACGTGAACGTGCCCAGGCGCCAGCCGCCGGCGCCGCACCACTTGCTGAGCCCGCTGCTGATGATCGTGCCCTTGGGGTAGTAGCGCGAGATGCTGACGTGGTTGCCCTCGTGGTGCAGCTCGCCGTAGATCTCGTCGCTGAGCATCACGATCTTGTACTTCTTGGCAACCTTGGCGATGGCCTCAAGCTCGGGCGCGGTGTACGTGCGCCCGGTGGGGTTGCTGGGATAGTTCAGGATCACGACGCGCGGTCGCTCCGGGTCCTCGGCGCAGTGCTCGTCAAGCTGATCGGCCGTGAGCATCCAGTCATGCTCGGCGTCGGTCGCGAGGAAATTGACGTTGCGCCCGATGATCTTGGCCTGCGGCGCGTAGCTGACCCACGCGGGCGCGGGAATCACCAGGTCGCCGTAGTACACAAGCTGCAGCAGGAACATCAGCTCTTTGCTGCCGGGCCCGATCAGCACGTCGTCGCCCGTGGCCGCGCAGCCTTCGCCGCGGCGGTGGTAGTCGGCCACGGCGTCACGCAGGACCTTCAGGCCCTTCACGGGCAGGTAGTCCTTCTGGTAGGCGTTGGCCTTGAGCTCGTTGACTACGACGTCGGGCACCGGAAACGGCGATTGCCCCAGCCCGAGCTTGTAGATGTTGCGACCTTCCGCGAGCAGCTGGTTGCTGCGCTCATTGATCGAAACCGTCGCCGACGGCTTCATGCCGCGGATGTTGAGGTTGAGCTGTACGTCGGGTGCGCGTGTGCTGTCGCTGCTGTCGGCCATGGGTCGATCATGCAACATTCGCGCGGCGCAGAAAACCCGCTAGCTGATTCGCGGCAGGCGCTGCGAGGCGTGGGCGTCCTGCACCGTGGCGTGTTCTTCCAGCACTTTGCGCTCGCCGTAGGGCGTCTCTTCGACGATGGCCCAACGACCGCTCGCCTGCTGTTCGATCTTCAGCTCAGGATCCATGGCTGACCTCCGGGGGGCACCTTAACTATCGGCGCGACAAGCCTCCGCGCTGTGCGGGAATCGTTGCCTTAATGTGGGGAATTTGTGGCGGGTGGAGTGGCTCAGGCAATCTTGCCTGAGGGGCTGAGCGAAGCGAAGCCCGGCTCGTCGCGGCAACTTCCCCGCGACCACAGGCAGGATTGCCTGTGCCACTACTACTTCAACTTCTCCTTGGCCTCGGCGATTGCATCGCCCGCACCGTTCAAGGCGACCCAGCGGACGCCGCGCGTCTGCCCGACGGCCGGCAGGGTGAACCCGGCCACGTTCGTGCCTTCCACCAGCGCGACCAGCCCGATCTCGGTGCTTGCGCGCAGCTCGACTTCGCCGCCCGTGTGCAGGGCCGTGTAGGCGTTGCCCTGCACGTCCGTCAGCAGCAGGCCCTGCCCGTCCGCCAGCCCCTCGGGCCAGAACGGCGCGGGGTTGCCGGTGTAGTCGGATTCAGGCACCAGCAGCACGACGAACGGCAGGCGCACGGAGATGATCTCGGCGACCAGCGTCGCGCCGCCGACCAGCTCGACGCGATAGGTCTCGGCGGCAAGCTCGCCACTGTACTCGACCGCCCAGCTTGGGGCGATGACGACCAGCCCGCCCTTGTCGCGCACGCCCGCGATCACGCCGGTCACCTTGCGGTACTGCGGCTCGGTCAGGTCGCCGCCGGCCTTGAGCTCGAGGTTCGCGCGCACCTCGACCAGCCAGCTCGGGCGCGCGCTCAGCTTGCGGCGGGTGGCGGGCGGCAGGGACTCCGGGTCCGGCTCAGGCCGCTCGGCGAGCCCGCGGAAGTTGTGGCCCGGTTTGACGGTCGCGCCGCCCTGCTTGGGCGTGTCAAACAGCAGGATGCTGGAGCCCACGTGCGACTGGATCCAGAACCGGCTGTTCTCGCGCACCAGCTTGGCATGGTCGGCCGCGATGCGCGCGGTGACCACGCCGTTGTCGATGCTCTCGACACGCCCCACGATGCCGTCGCCGTAGATCACGTCGTCGTCGGCGGAAAGCGCCTTGGTGTCGCTGAACTCCACGCGCACCTGCAACCCGCCGCCACCGGCCTGGCGCAGTACCCACACACCGGCCAGCACAACCGTCGCAACGACGACCAGCAAGACAGCACCAATGGCTATGCGAACTCCGCGCATGGCTGGATGATCGGTGGTGATGGGGGAATGGTCAATGCGGAGGGGTCAGCTAGCCGTTGGCATGCCCGCGGGCCGGGATCATCGACATTACTATAATCCAGCGTTCGTATGCCTTTTCGTCGGCGTGGATTTGGGTGGTCGAGCTTGGCGCAAGGTCAACTCCCACGCTGTGCACCAGCTTGCTGCGCAACAACGAACCCAGCATCGGCCCGGGCGGCTTCGCTTGGGACCAGGAGTAGGGCCATTGATCTGGACTCGGGACCGCCATTACAGGCGCGCTTCGATGCGCATGAGGTGCTTGAGTGCGGCGCGTTGTGCGGGGGAGTCCAGCAACGGGCGGCGCTTGGTGCAGACGACGTCGGCGGCGCGCAGGCGTGCGAGGCGGCTGCCCCAGAAAACGACCATGAGCAGGCTGACGGTGAGCGTGGCAAGCGTCAGCCAGAACGAGGTCATGTCGCGCGGCGGCTCGCCGGTGATGGTGTGGGCCATCTGCAACTGGACGCCCCAAAGTGCGGTCCAGCCCAGCGCAACCAGAATCAGCAACAGCGCCGCGCCGGGCAGCAGGCCTTTCGGGGATTTCAGGGTCACGGGCAGGCGCATACCCCGAGTCTACCACGTCAAATCAGGCCGTGCGGGCGGATTTCCGGGAGTAAAGGCGCGGAGCGCCGTCACAGGGTCAGCCCCCGGCGCAAGCCGGGGGTATCGCGAGACAAGGGTGCTTGAGCCGCGGAGCGGCGGCATAACTGGCGTGTCGCCGCTCCGCGGCTTGGATCCGCACCAACGAGAACCCCCAGCTTACGCTGGGGGCTAACAGTTGTTTGCCTGCTCCGCAGGCTGGTCTAGCTCCTTCGTGTCACAGTGGCGCAGGCGAAAACTGCGAGCCAGCGGTCGTAGGCGTGGATCTCGTCGAGAGTCTCGGATGGCTCGTATATCATCCGAACAGTGCTTCCGTACCGCGTG
Source organism: Planctomycetota bacterium (assembly GCA_020638675.1). Classification (GTDB taxonomy): domain Bacteria; phylum Planctomycetota; class UBA8742; order UBA2392; family UBA2392; genus JACKID01. Next base: position 2,920,522 of record JACKID010000001.1, on the reverse strand, counting down.
ACAACGCCGACCTCTGACGTGGTCTTCCGGGGTTCGGAGAACCCATAAGACGGCTTGGAAACCTTGAACTGGTGAGGACTCAAGCACGACCTCTATTGCGGAAGAGGGCGGGCGCGTTCATTCGCGCCCGCGCCCGTTTGCTCCAGCCTATGCCTTCACGCCCATTTTGTTGCCGCAGTTTACGCAGAACTTGGCGTCGGGCAGGTTTTCGTGCTGGCACTCGCTGCACTTGGGCTTGGTGCCCATCTTGAAGCCGCACTCGGGGCAGAACTTTGAGCCCGCCTTCATGCTGACGCCGCAGCTCGGGCAGCGCATCTCGACCAGCATGGCCTCGCCGCAGTGGGTGCAGAAGCGTGCGCCCTTTTCGTTGGCGCCCTGGCACTTGGGGCAGGCCACGTAGTCCTCGGCCTTCTTGCCCTGCTGCTGCAGCATCTGCGCCTGCTGCGGGTTGAGCTGGTTCATCAGCATGCCGGGCATCATCATGCCCATCATCATGCCGGCGCTGTTGCCGGTGCCCGGGTTCTTGGCCATGTCGCGCATGGCGTCGGCCATCTGGAACTGGGCGTACTTGCTGGCGTCGCCGAGCGCGCCCATCTCCGCGCGCTTGTCGACGGCTTTCTGCACGCTTTCGGGCAGGTTGAAGTTGTTGATGAAAAACTCTTCGAGCGCGATGCCGAACTTGGCCATGCTGGCGTTCAGGTGCGGCTTCATCGCCTCGCTGAATTCCTTGTAATGCCCCGGCAGGTCGAGGATCGACTTCATGTTGGTGCCGAGCCAGTCGTTCACGTGGCTGACGATCAGGTCGCGAAGGTAATCCTCAATCTCGTCGGTTCTAAAGCTGTCGTCCTGGCCCACGAGGTTGTTGATGAACACCAGCGGCTCGGTCACGCGGATGGCAAAGCGCCCGAAGCCGCGCACGCGCACCAGCCCGAAGTCGGTGTCGCGCAGTGTGATGGGCTCTTTGGTGCCCCACTTCAGGTCGGCGAAGATCTTGGTGTTGACGAAGTAGATCTCGGTCCGGATCGGCGATTTAAAGCCCCAGGGCAGCGACAGCAGCTTGGTGATCACCGGGATGTTGGCCGTCGTGATGGTGTGGCGGCCCGGCGGGAACACGTCCGCGGCCTTGCCGCCGCAGCAGAAGATGGCGACCTGGTTCTCGCGCACGATGCACTGCCCGCCCAGCTTGAACTCGGCGCTGCCGCGCTCAGGGATGCGGTGGCTGATTTCGTCCGCGCGTGTTTCCTGGTACTCGATGATCTCAAGGAAAAGGCCCATATCTGCTCCTGGTCAATGTGGACGGCCGGAATAGTAGCATCCCGGTCAGCCCCGTTGCATTCCAAAGCTGTCGCCCGTGTGTAAGCCTGCCCCGCGATACGGGGAAAGCGCGTGAAATTCGCGTGCCCTCGTGCGTGAGGTAGCTGGAGGCCGTGATGAAGAAGCTGATTGTTCTGGCGTTGCTGATGGCGGGCTGCCAGCCGAACATGCGGGGCGACATTGATTCCAAGCCGCTGCCGGATGCCGACGGGCAGACGCATGAAGTGCAGCACCGCCCGCCGCCGGGCAAGGGGCCGCCGCCTGCGCGCAAGCACACGGAAAACAGTAAGGGCAAGCTTGAGCTGCTGAAAGCCGACCAGGAGGCCCGGTTCAAGAACGCGGTGAAGATCGAGGTGAAGGGCAAGCAGCGCGTCATCACCTGCAACAGCATCCCCGACCACAAGGTCGGGCGCTTTCCCAACAAGGACAATCCCAACAGCATCAGCGAGCAGGACATCACCTGGAAGCTGCCGCTCGATCCCAAGCAGAACGACAAGGCTACACCGTTCGATCTGGGCACGTTCGGCGTCGGCACCAACGGCGTGATCTTCGACCCGCAGGCGGCCGAGTGGTACATGGGCGAACGCGACTCCGGCTGGCAGTACGATGCGCTCGGCGGGGCGATCGCGCTGGGGCTGGATGAAAACCACGCGCACGTGCAGCCCAACGGGCTCTATCACTACCACGGTCTGCCGGATGGGCTGCTGAAGAACCTCGAGTTCACCAAGGGCAAGCACTCGCCGCTGGTGGGCTACGCGCTGGATGGCTTCCCGATCTACGCGCTCTACGGCAACGGCGAAGACGGCGTGCAGGAATTCAAGTCGAGCTACCGGTTGAAGAAGGGCAAGCGCCCGGCCGGCAAAGGCGAGCCCGGCGGTGAGTACGACGGGACGTTCCTGGCCGACTACGAGTACGCCAAAGACCACGGCGATCTGGACGAATGCAACGGCAAGTTCGTGAAGACGCCCGAGTTCCCGGACGGCACCTACGCGTACTTCCTGACGAAGGATTTCCCGGTGGTCCCGCGCAGCTTCCGCGGCACTCCGGTCGAAGGCGCGATCAAGAAGTAACAAAGTATTGACGCGTCAACATCAGCCCGCCGTCGAGCCTGCAAAGCCCGTTGTAAGGCGTTGTATCGGCGAAAGTTGAGCGATTCGGCTTGACTTCCGATGCGCCGCCTTTATATCCTTAAGCGGCTGCAAATAAGGCCGCACACTGCGGCGCGGAAGTACCGGTTGCTGCGTGATGCACTACTGTCAGCAACCACCCGTACAACTGATTTACGGTCGGGTTGGGGCCTCGCCCCTGCCTGCTTTGGCGCTTGATTTTCCCGGCCGTCACCCGTCACGGCGCGACATTTCGCGCCCAGAGAGGAACGCCTATGAACATACCCGAGCGCAAGTTCCAGGTTTTCACACGCCAGAACCTCGACAAGTTGCCCCAAATGCAACGCCTGAGCGAGGAGCAGCGCCTCGCGATGAAAACCGTCGCACACGTGCTGCCGTTTCGTGTCAACAACTACGTCGTCGACGAGCTGATCGACTGGGACAACGTCCCCGACGACCCCATGTTCCAACTCACATTCCCGCAGGCCGGCATGCTCAAGTCCGAAGACTTCGAGACGATACGCGGCATGCTGCTGCGAAACGCCACACAGGCCGAGCTCGCGCCTGAGATCAAGCGCATCCAGTACAGCCTCAACCCGCACCCGGCCGGGCAGAAGTCGCTGAACGTGCCGCATGAGAACGGCGAGCCCGTTCCCGGCATGCAGCACAAGTACCGCGAAACCGTGCTGTTCTTTCCAATGGCGGGCCAGACCTGCCACGCGTACTGCACCTACTGTTTCCGCTGGCCGCAGTTTGTGGGGCTGGACGACATGAAGTTCGCGAGCAAGGAAGCCTCGCACCTGGTCGAGTACCTGCGCGCGCACAAGGAAGTCACCAGCGTGCTGATCACGGGCGGCGACCCGATGATCATGCGCACGGCGCTACTGCGCCAGTACATTGAGCCGCTGCTGAAAGAGCCGGGGCTCGAGCACGTAACCAGCATTCGCTTCGGGACCAAGGCGCCGGCGTACTGGCCGTATCGCTTCACACAGGGTGAAGACGCCGACGACCTGATGCGCCTGATAGGCGAGATCCGGGCGGCCGGCAAAGAGGCCGCGATCATGGCCCACTTCAGCGTGCTGCGTGAGTTGCAGACCGACGTCGCGCAGCTTGCGATCAAACGCCTGATCAGCGCGGGCGCGACCGTGCGCACACAGGCGCCGCTGATCCGCCACGTGAACGACAACGCCGACAACTGGGCGCAGATGTGGCGCCAGCAGGTGAGCCTGGGTGCCATCCCGTACTACATGTTCATCGAGCGCGACACCGGCGCCCGCGGCTACTTCGAGGTGCCGCTGTGGCGCGCGTACATGATCTTCACCGAGGCGTACAGGCAGGTGACCGGTCTGGCGCGCACTGTGCGCGGCCCAAGCATGAGCTGCACGCCCGGCAAGGTGCTGATCGACGGCATCGCCGAGGTGAACGGCGAGAAGGCCTTTGTGCTGAAGATGCTTCAGGGGCGTGACCCGGCGTGGGTGAACCAGGTGTTTTTCGCCAGGTACGACCAGCGCGCCACGTGGATGGACCAGCTCAAGCCCGCGTTCGGCGAGAAGGAGTTCTTCTTTGCCGAGGGTATGCGCGACATCCGCGCGGCGGGCGAAGGCCGCGTCTGGCTGCCCACCGAGGTGGATGCACTGGAAGAAACCTGGCGCATGGACCCGGTCGAGCCCGACCACGAACACGAGCGCAAGAAACCTGAGTAGCAAACCAGCCGGCGGCACAAGGGCCGCCGGTTTTCATTTCAGTGAGCCTGCGGCCCGGTGGTACGCTTGATGCATGGATTCCTGGGGCTGGATCATATTGGTTTTGCTCGTCGGTGGGCTTGTCGCCGTCGCGATGATCATGATCGCGTTCTGGTTCAGTGACACCGAGAAGCTGGAAGTGGGTACGCTCTTTACGCCACTCTTCCCCGACCCGAACGCAGGCCCGCCCCCGGACAGCAAACCACCCGAGGCGAAGCCCATCACGCCGGAGCAAAAGGCCGAAGCCCGCGAGCGCCGCGACAAACGCGAAACCCGCCTGCTCAGTCTGATCCACGACACGCAATCAAACGCAAACCGGGGCGAGTGATTCGCCCCGGTTCGATTCTGCTCAGGCCCTGCGGTGTCGGATGCGGGCGAACCACAATGCCGGGAGCAGTGCAAGCAGCCAGAGTAGCGAGACGCCGTCCGCGTCCGCGATGCAGCCTCCACCCGCCTTGCCCTGCGACTTCTCGACGTAGCCAACCGGCGGCTGCAGGATCAGTTGGACGGTGCGGACTTCCGTGCCGCCCGTAGCGTCCGTGACCATCACCTCGAACTGCGTCGTGCCGTGTATCCCGGTGGGAGTGCCGGTGATGCTGCCACCTGCGTCGAGTGACAGGCCCGGGGGCAGGCTCCCGCCCGTGAGCGTCCACGAATACGGGCTTGTGCCCTGCGCCGCGCCGAGTTGCGTTGCATACGGCTGGTCAATCTGCGCCGGCGTGAGTTGGGTCGTCGTGATGATTACACCGTTCGGGTCGTCGCCGTAGCCCTTGACCTCAAAGTCGAACGGGCTCGCCACCGTGGTGTCGTTATGCGTGAAGCTGATCCAGCCCGACTTCAGGCCCTTGGCGGTCGGGTCGAACACGATCTCGAACCACGTGGAAGCCTGATAGCCGAGCACCATGTTGAAGCTGCTGGTGTCGAGCGTGAAGTCCGCCGTATTGCCCGCCGCGACAGTGGGCATGGACAGCACCAGGTCGGTCCACCCGTTGTTGGTCAGGTAGATCCGGATCGGTGCCGCCGCGCCCGCGTTGACGCCGATCACGCCGAACTGCCGGTCGGGGCCCGCGCTTGAGCCCGGCTGAATGAGGGTGCTTGAGGTTGCGACGCTGATCAACGGCGCCGCGATGATGCCCTCTCCGACCAGCAGGACCGTGAACGGATTCGCAGTGCCCGGGTCGTTGTGGGCGATCGTGATCGCCGCTGTCTTGATGCCGGTTGTGGTCGGGTCAAAGCTGAAAGTGAAAGTCGCCGATGCGCCGGGCGCGAGCGCGGCCGGCATGCCTGACGTGTTCAGGCTGAAATCCGCGGCGTCGGCGCCGGTCAGTGCCGGTACACCCAGCGTCAACAGTTGGGTGCCGACGTTAGCCACGTACACCGTGTGCGAGGCGGTTGGGCCGGCGGCGATGTCGACCTGGCCAAAGTCGCGAATGCCCGTGGCCGGCCCGCCGTTGGGAATCGTCCCGCCCGTGGCATTGGTTTCGCGCACCTCGATGATCGGGGCGTTCGCCGAGCCGAAGCCGGTGACCTCGAAAACGAAGGGACTCGATGTGTTGGCTGCGGTGTGCGTGAACTGGACCGTGGCAGTTTTCTGGCCACCCGATCCCGGGCGGAACCTGACTGAAAACCAGACCCAGTCGCCGCCCGGGATGGTGTTGGCGAAACCCGGGCTGCTCTGTGTCGGCGTCGGCAGATACAGCTCGAAGTCGCCGGCGTCCGCGCCGGTCAGCGTCGGCGTGCCAACCGACATCTGGGTTGAGGCAGAGTTCTCGATGATGATGTTCGACCACGCCGACCAGCTTCCCACGGACACGCTGTTGAAGTTGCGGTCGCTGCCGGTGGGTGCGCTTGCCCCGTTCAGGACCTGCGTGCCACCGACCTGGTACTCGTAGACGTACACGCCGGGCAGGGGAGAGTTGTTCGCGAGGTAGGTTTGCTGCGCGGACAACTCAACCAGTTCGTTGGTTCCGCTTTGCACGCCCTGCAGATAGAGCACCGCGTGGAAGCCCTGCGCCAGCCAGTACTGCGGGAGCACACCATGGAAGTGGAACTCGCCGGTGACGGCGTAGTTGGTCGCGCCTGCGGGTACCGTGACGGGCTGCGGCAGAATCCAGTCACCCCAGTCGTGCCAGCAGTCAGCGCTGGCCATGATGAAATCGGGTGCGCTTGTGGCAAACACCTCCAGCAGGCTGGTGCCCTCGACGCTGTTGACAGTCACGTCATGGGTCGATGTGTTGTCCAGCTTGACTTGCCAGCTGTGGACGGCCTGAGGGTACAGCAGCGGTTGCCACGCGCCTGTGGCGGGGTTCTGTGCCTGTGTGGGGGAGTTGATCTGAAGGTCATGTGCCACGAGCGAGGCACCGGCGGACGCGCCCAGGGGCGCCTTGCGGACTTCAATGTCGTCCACACCCCAGCCCGTCAGCCCGTAGCCGAAGTAGTTGTTGATCGAGTATTCCCCGATCTGGAAGCGCAGGCGTATCCACGGCTTGTTGGCGGCCCACTGAGAGATGTCCACACAGATGCGTGTCCACTCGCGATCGCCGGCGATGTCCGGGGCGGACAGCCCGGTCGTGAGTGGCTCATACGGAGGCACCCAGACCTTGTCCCAGTTGACCCCGTCACTCGTGATTGAGACGTTGATGTCTTCATTGCCGTACTTCGCGGCGGGGTGCACGAACACGGAATACCAGCGGCGGAATCGAAGCTGCACCTCACTTGCGCCGGAGCAGTTGATCTTCGGCGACATGGCGTATTCCGCCCGCGTCTTCAGGTCAGGCTCCTCGCCGTTCGGGCTGCTGAGCAGCATGAGGTTGTCGTTGTTGCCGGGCGTGAAGTCCTGTGCAGGCTCCACGGCCGGGTAGCCGGCGCCCGAAGCCCCCGCCCCGACGAAGCCGGTCGCCTGGGCAATGGCCCAGTTGCTGTCGAGCTTCCAGTAGTGGTTGCTTGAGAACGTCTCGACGAACGGCAGGGCAAAAGGCGTGTGTGTCACCTCCAGCTTGAAGGTGCGCTGGGCGGAAGCGCTGGTCGCGTCCGTGACTTCAACCGTGAAGGTGTATTCGCTGGCCGTGCCGATCGCCGGCGTGCCCGCTAGTACGAAGTTGTCACCTTGCTGGCCCAGGCTCAGACCCGTCGGCAGCGATCCGCCGACCTGCGCCCAGGTGTACGGGCCCACTCCGTTGACGGGTTTGATGTCCGCGGCAAAGGACTCGGTTTCCGTGGCTTCGCGCAGCAGCTCGGTGCGTACGGACAACTGCGCCGGCTCGACGTCGAGCAACCAGTCTTCGATTTCGCCCCACCAGAAGTGGGCATTGGGCGTGTGCTGGATCGGCAGCCCGAAGGTGTCCTGGATCATCACGCGCACTGCGACCTTGTTCTGCCCGTTGCGTGTGAAGTCCTGCGTCGCGTGGATATTGACGTTCTCAAACGTGTAGTCGCCGGCGGGCAGCCAGTAGCCGGGCATGAACTCATACATCTCGTCGCTGTCAAATGTCCCGTTGTCGTCGGCGTCCACCCACATCAGCAGGAAGCCGCCGCTGCCGCGTACCATCACGGTGATCTGGTTCGTGCTGCTCCACGAGCTCCACGGGCCCGGCACAAGGATGCCGTCATCCAGCTGGTCGCCGGTCCAGGCGGGCGTGATCGGGTTCTGGGTGTCGACGCTCAACCCGTTGCCCAACCAGCTGATGTTCGGTTGCGCGGCAAATGCCTCGGCCGTCCCGTAACTTGCGGGCGCGTCGCCGTAGTCCTGCGCGGCGCAAACTGCGCTCGCGACGAACAGCAGTATCAGTGCAGGAATCCTCATGTCGTCCTCCTCAGGTCAGGCCCCCAGGCCGTACGCTCCTGCGGAAAACCTAACAAAAGTGAAACCAGCAGTGCTCAGCTGGTGTAAACTCGAATTCCAGATTTGAAATCACGGTCCACGGGGACGACAGAAATGAAATCTGCCGGCACGCAGAACGCGGCCCTGCGCAAACGCCTGAACAAGCTGGCGGATCGCTTCCCGCAGATTGAGATCGCACGCCGCACTGGCGTTGCGCCGGCCAACGTGCATCGCTACCTGCGCGCAGGCCGCATCCCGGCCGAGTTCTGCCTGGCACTGGTCGAGGCGTTTGACCTGAGCCCGGATTGGCTGCTGAAAGGAGAAGGCGAGCCCATCACCAGCGACCTGAAGGCCGACACCGCAGCCAAGGCCGGCGATCTGCTCGACCTGGTCAAGGCGATGAACGCGGTCGCGCGTATGCGCCTGGGCGCCGTGGTCGGCGATCGCGACCGCCACAAGCTGCGTGAGCTTTCCGAAACACTGCAGACCTTCGATCGCCTCAAGGAAAGAATGAACGACCGTACGCGCCCGGTGCTGGCGCGCCTGCTGGATGACCTGGGGCAGGCACTGGCCGGAATGGACATCGCCCGCGCCCGCGTGCTGCGCGAGACGGCCGTTGAGCTCTCGCGCCTCTGCACGGACGACACGCTGCTCGAGCGGCTCGATACGCTCCAGTCAGGAGTGGAATACCTGACGGGGCAACTGGAGCCCGCGCTGGAGTTCGACCGACGGGTGTTTGCGCGCCGAGTGCGCGACGGGCGCCTGTCGGGCGATGACGACGTTTCGCAGCTTGTGCACCTGGTGATGTCGTTGCGCGAAACGGGGCGCATTGCCGAGGCCCGGCGCGTGTGTGGCGCGATCCTGTCCCTCATGGATGAACAGGCGGTGAACTCGCGTGGCGCGCTCGAGATGCGGATCTTCATGGGCAGCTTTCACGTCGAGCTTGGGGACCTGGAGCAGGGCCTGGCCATGCTGCGCGAGGCGTACCCGCGCATCCCCCGCGAGAGTCGCATCGCCGGCACCATCCTGATGGCGCGCGCACTGATGCTGGCCGGCGTGATGGACTACTTCGAGGCGCATACGTTCGGGTACCGCACCGCCGGCGGCTCGCGTCTGCTGATGCGCGAGGCGTGCTTTCGCGAAGATCCAGCCATGCTGGCGCACGCGGCCAGGCACCTGATCGGCACGGGCGAGCCGTGCGTGCCTCACGCCGAGTACGACGCACAACGGACGCAACTCGTACAGCGCGCGCTGGAAGGCAAAGGCCGGGCTGGCGACTTTCAGCGCATGGCCGAGCGCCACCCGCCCGTGACAGCCAGCCGCTACATGCGCGATCTGCTGCTGGCGGTACACGCGGCGCAGCACGCGCGTCTGCTCGGCGACCGTCGCGAGCTGAAAGCGCGCGCTGAGCAAACCCACGGCGCGCTCGCGGCCATCCCGCCCGAGATTCACCCGCCGATTGAGCTGACCGCGCTGCATCTGAAGAACGCCGCAGCACTTGGCAAAACAGGCCCGTGGCCCATACGCACGGCGGGCGCCTTGAAGGACGTATCTGCATGGGTACAGCGCGGTTACGCCGGGCTGGCCGCACTGCAGTAGGACCTTCGCCGGGGAATGTCGCAACGGTGGGTATACTCCCTGTATCGACGGCGGACGAATCGCCGTGGACCCCCAGCGGAGTTTGCCATGCAACCCGAAACACAGGCCGGACTGGAAACCGGCAAGGCCTTCCTGAAAGACTGCGTCGAGTTCAGCCATCTGCTGCTGCAACAGAAGCTCGAGGCGCTCAAGCACGGCGAAGAGATCGACTGGAAGGACGCCCGCGACATCATGCGCGAAGGGCGCGCGGCCGCACGCCAGATCACGCAGATCGCCAGCCTCGAAGTCCGCGATGCCGCGCCCAAACGCAGCCCGCAGCCGCATCATCAGCGCCCGCGCAGCGCCCCCGACGCGCGCATGACGCCCGAGATGATGCAGCTGCTGATGGAGGGCATGATGGAGTGGAACGCACGCCTCGCCAACGCCACGGATGGCGTGCGCCCGGAACTGCCGGACGAGCTGCGCAAGGTGATCACCTACTTCGGGCTCGACCCTGACCGCGAGGCCAGCCTCGAGCAACTGCTGGACATCATCGAAGGCGTGGCGCAAGCGTCTGACGGGTAGGCATCAGGGTGTGGGGCGGCGGGCGTGGGAAACGGCAACGTCCTCTATCGCCAGCAGGTGTTCTATGCGTTGCTCGATGAACAGGGCATGGCCCCAGTCGGACAGCCCATCGAGCAGCACGATGCGTTCATTGTCGGGCGTAATCAGCAGCACCGAGTAGCCCCGGTGGCCGGCTGATTCGTCCAGGCTCACGATCTGCGCGATTGAGTCGCGATGGATCGTGCGTCGCCGCATTGCCGCGAACGGAGCAGGCCCGAATGCAACTCCGTCGTGCGAGGCCTGGAATTCCTGGCCGCGTGGAATCGCGTCATCGGCCTGGAAGAAAAACGTCAGCATGATCGCCGGTACCAGCGCCAGTGCGAGCCAGGCGATGCCTCCCATGATTCCCGCCAGTACGCCAATCGCGATGAGCGCGCCCGAGCCAACGCACACCCCGATCAACAGGTGCACGCCGGCCTGGTCAGGGCGCTGCCAGACAACCAGACGCCCGGGTTCCTCGACAGCGAACCACGGGGCGTGAAACCCGGGATTACGTCTCCGGCGGGGCACACCCTGGCGCAGGAACGCCCGGACATCCTGAATCACGCCGCACTGCTCGCACGATGCTGCCAACAGGTCCTTGCGGATGCGTTTCATCGGAATGGGCGCACCGCACGATCGACAGGCAAGTTCCACCGTTTGACGACGGTTGCGCGCAGACTCGGCCAATTCGTATGCCGCGTCCTTGAACAGCACCTTCGTGCGGCCATTGCTCGGACGGGCCTTGCTGCGCAGGGCCTGCAGCAAGAAGTGACGCACGACGTCCGCGACGTCCGGGTCGAACAGCCCGCTGACAATCACGACGCCGGCACCCTCCACCGGCCGCAGAACGACCGACAGCCCCACGTTGCCGTCAGGGTCGAGCCGGCCGCTGCTGGTCTTCACCTGCACATCGGCCATGCCGGCAAAGCTGCGCTCAAGTGCAGGGCGGAAGGGAACGGGTCCGAAGGCACGACGTATCGAGGTCGAGGTGACGAGGACCTTTACACGATTCATCACATTGGCGAACACGACGTAGCCGGTTACGGCTACAACGCCCGCCGCAATGAGGTACATCACGCGCAGGATCCACTGCCAAAGCTCGACTGAGTTGTTGCCGCCCGTGCCCTTACCCCATGCCAGCCAGTGCGTAGCTGCCATGCCAACTAGGAAGATCGAGCCGGCAAATGCAATCGAGGAAGTGTAGGGCTTGAGCTGGCGGAACGTTACCCGCACGCCATCGTCGGTCTCTTCTACTTCCAGGCCCCGCGGAAGGAAGACGGGCGGCGGCACGTATTCGCGCCCGCTGCGTTTGGCCGTGATCTCGGCGATATTGTGCAGTGTGCCGCAATAGGCGCAGACGGCAAAGCGCAGCTTTCGGCTGACCTTGTCCGGCTCGAATTCCGCGCCGCAGTTGACACAGTTTAGTTGCATGGAACGGGCAGGTTACTTGCCCGCGCCCTCGACTGCTGCGTCGAAATCCTGAAGCGAAGCAAATCGCCGGCATTGAGGTGCGCGACGCCGTGCTTCGATGCCCGAGAGCATGCAACAGCAGAAGCCTAGACGGGCCGCTTCACCGGTACGTCCTCAATGCCGAGGATCGTTTCCATGCGGAGTTCGATCGCGAGGGCTTCCTGCGGCGTCCGGAGACGATTGACGATGACGAACTTGCGCGAGCTGCGGTCGACGATCGAGACTTCGTAGCCCGGCACGCGGCGGTTTCTCTCGTTCGCAAAGTGCGCGGTGCCTGAGAAGACCTGCACCACTTCACCGGCGGGAACGTCAACGTCCGGCTTATGTGCCAGCGCATGGTCCCAGCGCCGGACGCGCTCGGCATCGACGACCGACCGTCCGCGCGCGGCCAGTTTGTACCCGTGGTACATCAGGCCGCCCAGCAACGGCGGCACGGGCAGTATCCCAAGCAGGTAGAGCGGGACTTTGACGGTTTTCGCCTCCACGAAGGGCGCGCCGGCAAGTGCGATGCCGGACAGCACAAGCCCCGCAATCAGCACCAGGAAGGGAAACCAGTCGCGCCGCGGTGAAATCGCCAGCTGGCGGACGCCGCCGTCGAATTCCCAGCTCGGGTGGTTGTGCGGCAGCCCCGGCAGGCGGACGCGCGGGGAAGAGAGGAACTCGCTGATGTCCTCCAGCGTGCCGCAGTAGCTGCACAGCGAGTAACGCTCGAAGGTGTGAATGTCGTCGTCGGTCGTGGGTGCGCCGCAGCGTCGGCAAGCCAGCTCGTATGCGCGGGGCTGCGGCGGCTTTGCTTTCTTCTTGCCGCCCAGCAGGATGCGCGTGACGGGACCGCCGAAGCTGGCGGCCAGCCCCAGCGCCTCACGGGCCTGTGCCGAGCCGCGCCGCGCGTCCCGCTTCAGCAGTTGCAGCTCGTGCTTGCGGCGGGCGGCGTATTCGCGCAATTCCCGCCGCCGGCGCTGCGCAACCCCCGACGCCGTGTTCAGGTAGTAGGCAAGGAACCACGCCTCGTCCGCGGCATCCGGCCCCGAGAAGATGTACATCAGCTTGCCGCCAAAAAGCCGGATCACCGTCATGTACATGCGCCCGCCGCCGAACATCTCCTGCCCCCAGGCGAAGCACACCTCGATCTGGCTGTGGGGGATCAGCCTCGCGGGCTGCACGGGAAATGGTCCGTCCGTGATCCGGATGCCTCGCCGCGTGACGAAGTAGTTCTTGTGGTTGAACAGGCACGCCATCATGCCGTAGATAGCGATGCCGCCCATGACCACGGTCTGCAGCAATGCCGCCGCAAAACTGCCGCCGTGCGAGTCACCCTTCAGCACGAGAAAGAGCGAGCCGAGGAACAGCACGAACAGCGGGGCAAACGCCAGCACCAGCGTTTGGCTCCACTTGCGGCTGATCACCACGCCGCCCTTGTAGGGCGCGATGGAGTAGCGTTCGGGAAGCATCACGGGCGGAGGCGTGAACTTCTGCTTGCGCAGGCGCGAAATCACCTCGGCCGCATAGTGCAGCGTGCCGCAATGAATGCAGGAAACGAAGTGCGGCGAGTCTTCGTCGATCGCGAGCGAGGCGCCGCAGTTGTCGCAGGAATGCTGCACGCGTGCAGATTACTTGCCCGCGCCCTCGACTGCCGCGACGAAATCCTGTGGGTCCTTGAACTCGCGGTAGACGCTGGCGAAGCGGACGTAGGCGACCTTGTCCACGTGCTTCAGGCGGTCCATGATCATTTCGCCGATCACGCGGGTGGGCACCTCGCGCTCGTACTTCTTGGTCACGTCGTTCTCGATGGCGGTGACGATGTCGTCGATCTGCGCCGCGCTGACAGGCCGTTTCTCGCAGGCGCGCACGATGCCGTGGCGGATCTTCTCGCGGTCGAAAGGCGCGCGGCTGCCGTCTTTCTTGATCACGCGCAGGGGCGCTTCCTCGATGCGCTCGTAGGTGGTGAAGCGCTTGCCGCAGGCCAGGCACTCCCGGCGACGGCGCACCACGCCGCCGTCCGCGCTTGAGCGCGAGTCGACGACCCGGTCGTTATCAACGTTGCAGAAGGGACAGCGCATGGACACCTACCCATTGTGGATTGCCCCGCAGAATACCAGCACAGGGTGTGACTCGCGACGATTTCAGGCACCCGACACACAAAATTTTGGGGTGTCTGGGCAAATTGCCCAAATTCAGCCCGCCTGTAACACCCAATATGGACCCCATGTATCTAAAGAAGCAGGCCGCGAACGTGACCTCCGGGTGATCCCGCCCGGGTATACTCAGGCAGACCCCGCGACCCGCCCCTGGGGTGCGATCATGAAATCCGTTGTGTCGATTGTGGTGCTCTTGCTTGCAGGCTGTGGCGGCGACCGCGTCCGCACCAACTACACGCCGCCGAAACCCGAGCCGCAGCCGGCTCGCGAACACCCACAGTGGAACCCGCAACCGAAGCCGGAGGAGATTCCGTACTCCGGCACGGAGCTGGAGGACGTCACCACCGCCGCCGCCGACGAGCTGTGGCACCCGGCCTGGAAGATCATCGAGCCCCTCAGCCCGACGCAGTTCGAGGTCGACCAGCCCACGAACCCGGTACGCATGAACCAGCGCTTCGAAGTCTGGCGCGGCGACCGGTTCCTCGGCATGGCGATCGTGGAGAGTGCGGGCAAGACCCGTGCGCGTCTGCGCCTCGATCGTCCGGAGGAGGATGACGGGGAGCTCGCGGCCGGCGACCAGGTGCTGTCGCGCCTGTGGATGCCGACGCGCAAGCTGCACGTGGCCCTGCACGGAACGTTCGAGCCGCCCAACGAGAGCATGGGCAGGGACGCGCTGACCGCACAGCTCGAGTTCGCGGGCAGCGTAGTGGACGAGAAGGTCGGCCCGGAAACGGACCTCGTGATCATCGGCAGCAACCTGCTCGGCGACTCGTGGTATCGCAAAGCCCGCAACGACCTGCGCTTCGAGACAATGAAAGACGAAGACGCCGCCATGTACTTCCAACCGGCGAAGTAGTGCGTAGCGCACGCCACGACCGCGGCCCAGCAGGCGAGACGCCTGCGCTACCGTGTCGCCATGATGTGGTATGCTGCGGCGATGGCGGGGCTCACACTGACTCTCTGGATAGCCTCTCTGCTTTGCCTGACATTGGGCGGGGTGGTCGTCGTTGGCCAGAGTGCAGCGGTGGTCTGGCGGCCCATCGCGTCTTACCTCGGGCGTCCTGCCAGATCGTTTTCGCTCATCCCATTTGTCGGTGGTCTGGCGGGAGCCATCGGTATGGTTCTACTACCGGTCGAGGGAGTGTGGCGCTGGGCCTTCGTACCGCTCTGCCTCGACGTGACTATTCTGGTGGGAGTTCCCTGGTTGCTGTACCTTTGGGGACGCGGCGAGTTCCGAAGCACCAAGTAGCCTCAGGCTTTGGGCGTTGCCGACTACGTCGCGACGGTGTGGTATGCTGCGGCGATGGTGGGGCGGATCTATCACGCGGACAATCTTGAGGTGCTGCGGGGGTTTGAAGATGCCTCCGTGGACTTGATCTATATCGATCCGCCGTTCAACACCGGGCGGGCGCAGACCCGGCGCTCGATCAAGACCGTGCGCGACGTTGACGGCGACCGCACCGGTTTCAAGGGCGCGCGCTACAAGACCACGCTCGAGGCCGAGCGCGCCTACGATGACGCCTTTGAAGACTTCCTTGAGTTCCTGCGCCCGCGACTGATCGAAGCCCATCGCGTCTTAAAACCTACCGGCTCGATCTACTTCCACATCGACTACCGCGAGGCGCACTACTGCAAGGTCTTCCTGCTCGATGCCATCTTCGGGCGCGATTGCTTCGTCAACGAGATCATCTGGGCCTACGACTACGGCGGTCGCCCCAAGAAACGCTGGCCCGCCAAGCACGACACCATCTTCCTGTACGCCAAAGACCCGGCGCTCTACACCTTCAACCAGGACGCCATCGAGCGCATCCCGTACATGGCGCCCGGGCTGGTCGGGCCGGAGAAGGCCGCGCGCGGCAAGCTGCCGACCGACGTCTGGTGGCACACCATTGTCGCGACCACCGGCAAGGAAAAGACCGGCTACCCGACGCAGAAGCCACTGGGTGTCGTGCGCCGCGCGGTGCAGGCCAGCAGCAACCCGGGCGACGTCGTGCTCGATTTCTTCGCGGGCAGTGGCACGACCGGCGCGGCTTGCATTGAGGAAGGGCGCGAGTTCATCCTGGTGGACAACAACCCGCAGGCGATTGAGGTCATGCGCGAGCGGTTCAAGAGCATGAAGGGGGTCGAGTGGAAGTAGGCAACCCAAGCCCAGTCCGCAAGGGCTGGGGAGCATGCGTGCAACGAGTCCCAGCCCTTGCGGGCTGGGCTTTGGTGCTGCTCGTCGCCGCATGCGGTGGGGGAGATTCGGCCAACAACGCGGGTGCAAGCGCGCCACCGGCCAACGAGGAAGTGCAGCCGGCGATTGCCCCCAAACCTGCGCCTTACCCGATTGAGGTTGTCGCCAACGCGGCGTGTGCCCTTGACGGGTCAATATACGTCACCGGCGGCTGGGGGAATCGCGACAAGGACGGCAACGGAAGCTTCGTCGACCTCGCCTATCGCTTCGACCCGATGGCCAACACCTGGACGCGCCTGCCGCCGATGCCGCGCCCACGCTGCTTTCATGCCTGTGTTGCTTCGGGCGGCAAGGTCTGGCTGTTCGGCGGCATCACCCGCATCGAGGATCAGGTCGGCGACGTCACCGTGGCCGAGGTCGATTGCTACGACCCAAAGACAGACAAGTGGACCACACCGACCCGAATGCCGACGCCGCGCAACCGCCTGGCAGGCGTCGCCGTCAACGACCGCATCGTGCTGGTGGGCGGGATGGCGAGCGGCGGGGATTCCGACGTCGTCTCGGAATTCACGCCGGAGACCGGCGGCTGGTCCACGGGCGGCCCGCTTCCGCAGCCCTGCCACGGAATGGCGCTGGCGCGGGTGGCCGACATGCTCGTCGCCGTGGGTGGAGACCGCCACCTCGAGGGCACCTGGCTGTACGACGCCAAGACCCGCGAGTGGCGCGAAGGCGCGAAGTTGCCCGGGCCGGTGCTGTTCGCCTCGGCCGTCGGGTACGAGGACCAGGTCTACCTGTTCGGAAACCGCAGCAAGGGCGACGTCCCGCTGCTGCGCTACGACGCGATGGCGGACCAGTGGCAGCAGGTCGCCGCGAAGTCCGTCGAGACGCACCGCATGGCGGCGGTCGCGCTCAGCGGCTACATCTATGTGATCGGCGGCGAAGACCCCACGGGTGGTGAGCTGTCACGCGTGTCGCGCTACGACCTGGCCACCGGCGAATGGGCCCACAGCCACTAGTGGCATCGCCTTCCAGGCGATGAGTCCTTGCGGCTTCCAGCCGCAAGCGCCTGCTGGAAGCGGGCGAAACGCATGCGCTGGAAGCGCATGCCACTAGTCCTGCCACTCGGGCGTTTCGCCCTCTTCGGGTTGTTCCTTGACGCTTGAGAACAGCTCAATGGTGTTGCCCATCGGGTCGCGGACGGTCCAGCCCCAGTAGCTCATCTGGCGCCAGGTGGGCGCGGGGGTTGCGGCAACGGCGCCGGATTCGCGCACACGGGCGACCACGGCCTGCAGGTCTTCTTCAGGGTACTCGATCGAGAAGCTCATCAGCGGGGCGGCGTGTTCGGGGGCTTCGCCCGGCTGCCAGGCCCAGCGCTGCTCGACGGGCAGCTCGGTGTCCCAGCGGAAGAACATCAGCTGGAAGCCCTCGGTGTCGTAGACGACCCAGCCGAAGTTCTCGTCGTCGCGATAGCTGAGTTCCTTCATGCCCAGCACGCCGGTGTAGAACTCGCGCATGGCGCTGACGTTGCTGCACATGGAATAGAGGAAGCGGATGTTGAACTTCGGGCCAGGCTCCGCGAGTTTGTCGACCGTGTCTTCGGCCTTGCTGGGCTTCTTGCGCTCGAGGCTCTTGGTCTTCTTGCCTGTCCGCTTTGCCATCTCTACCTCGTCAGGGTCCGCGTTGCCGCGTGGGTGTAACCTACCAGCGCCATGTGCATGAGCAATATCACCAGTATCCGCATGCGACGCCTGCTGTCACGCTCCAGACACTTTGTGGACAACCGCCGGTCGCCGCAAATCCAATCCTGCTCAAGTAATGGGGCCGTTCGTGCCGAAACCGAGAGGGTCCGCCGTGTGCGGGCGAGTCGCTATCCCAGGAGTCCGGCATGGCAGGCAAAGCGTTCAGCGTACGCGATTCACTCTCCCTTGAACGGGTCGGCAAGCTGTTCAAGCGCGAGATGCTGCAGGAATGCGCGGCACTGAGCCTGATACTTGTGGTGGCCTTCCTTATCCTCAGCATCGTCAGCTACGACCCGGCCGACATCGCCGGCGCCGTCTGGCCGCTCAACGAGCAGCCGGCGAACCTCGGCGGTCGCATCGGCGCGGTCGCGGTTCACCTCGGCTACACCTTCCTCGGCGTCGGCACCTACCTGTTGGTCGGCGTGCTGGGCGTCTACGCGAGCCTGATCTTCTTCCGTCGCAAGGCGGCCGACTGGCCCGTGCGCCTGATCGGGACGACGCTGCTGGTGGTCACCTTCGCGGCGCTGTTCGGCGACAGCTACAGCGACAGCGGCATCATGCCCTCGCGCGGCGGAGTGATCGGGACGACCATCTTCGGGCTGCTGAACGCCAACTTCGGGATGACCGGCACGTACCTCGTGCTGGCGTTCACGGCGCTACTCAGCTTCCTGCTGGCGACGGACATCCTGTTCTACCCGATCGTCCGCGACCTGCTGCACCCGCTGGGCGACGAATCCGAAATCAGCGGGCCGATCACCAGCATCCCCGAGCCGCTGACGCCCGACACCGACGAGATGAAGAAGGACTCCAAGGGCTGGCTGAAGAAGCTGTTCAGCAAGGGCGACGAAGAGGAAGTCGAGGACGACTCCGACGAGGTCGATTTCGACCCGGACCTGTCACTGATCCCCGAAGCCGCCGAGCCGGAGCCCGCACCCACACCCGAGCCCAAGAAGCAGGGCGGGCGCCGCCCCGTGATCGTCAAAGAGCCCGTCGAGGCCAGCTCGCCAGAGGAGTGGGCCGAAGCGCTCGAGAACTACACGCTGCCGGAAGTCGCCAGCCTCAACGCGCCCAAGAAGAAGGACAGCGCCAACGCCCGCGCCGAGATGCAGCGCGCGGCCGAGATCATCCGCCAGACCTACGCGGCCTTCCGCGTGGACGTGCGCGTGGCCGACTACGTGCGCGGCCCGACCGTGACGACGTACGAGATGGAGATTCCGCCCGACGTGATGATCAACAAGATCACGCGCTACAAGGACAACCTGGCGCTGAACCTGCGTGTCAGCACGGTCCGCATGGTCACGACCGCGGGCAAGAGCACGATCGGCGTCGAGGTCCCGAACCACACCCGCGACATGGTGACGTTCCGCGAGCTGCTGGAGACGCCGGAGTTCGAGACCGCCCGCAAGAAGATGGAGCTGCCGATGGCCTTCGGCAAGGACGCGCTGGGCCAGCCGGTGATCCGCGACCTCGCCAACATGCCGCACCTGCTGGTGGGCGGCGCGACCGGGCAGGGCAAGTCGGTGTTCGAGAACGTGATGCTGGCCAGCCTGCTGATGTCGCGCTCGCCGGTTGAGCTGCGGCTGGTGATGGTCGACCCGAAGCAGGTTGAGTTCACGCCCTACTGCGACGTCCCGCACCTGCTGGCGCCGGTGATCGATGACTCGCGCCGCGCGGTCAGCGTCTTCGAGTGGGTCGTCGAGGAGATGGAACGCCGCTACACCCTGATGAAGAACGCCGGCGTGCGCAAGCTGACCGAGTTCAATGAGCTCAGCGGGCGCGAGCTGGCCAAGCGCATGAAGGAAAACGGCATCGACCCGGACGACGTCCCGAACCACCTGCCCTACATCGTCTGCATCGTGGACGAGCTGGCCGACATGATGATGGTCGCCAGCGACAGCAAGGTCGACGAGCTGATCGCACGCATCGCCGCCAAGGCCCGCGCGGCCGGCATCCACCTGGTGCTGGTGACGCAGAGCCCGCGCAGCGACGTGCTGACCGGGCTGATCAAGGCCAACATCCCGGCGCGTGTCTCTTTACGTGTCAACACCGGCACCGATTCGCGCATCGTGCTGGACCAGAACGGCGCCGAGGACCTGCTGGGCAAGGGCGACCTGCTGATGGTCATGCCGGGCGAAAGCAAGGCCCTGCGCGTGCAGAGCGCCTTCATCGCCGACGACGAGCTGAACCGTATGCTCGACGGGCTGCGCTCGCAGCTCAAACCGAACTACGTGATCGACCCGAACAACCTCGCCACCGGGGGCAGCAGCGGCGGTGGGGGGGGCGGCGGCATCGGCGAGCTGGATGCCGACTTCGAGCGCGCGGTGGACGAGATCCTCGCCGCGGGCAGAGGCTCGGCCAGCTTCCTGCGCACGGCCATGGGGCTGGGCCACACCCGCGCCACGCGCATCATCATCCAGATGGAAAAGGCCGGCATCCTCGGCCCGTCGCGCGGCAGCAAGGAGCGCGAAATCATGATCACCTTCGAGGAATGGGAAGCCCGCAAGGAAGCCCGCGACCTCGCCGGCACAGGCGGCGGCGGAGTCTACGACAGCATGGTAGCGGCGTAGCCTCAGTTGTCGGTGGCCAGTGGTCAGTGGTCAGCGACGTATTGCGCAGCAGTTACTGGACACTGGCCACCGCCCACTGATCACTACGACGGAGTTGTCATGCGCTATCTCAACTGGCTTACCAACCGCGCCAAGTACCTTGTTCCCGGGGCTGTGGCGTTCTGCCTGCTGCTGCTGGCGTTTGACCTGCTTGCCTTCTGGGGGCTGGGGCGTCGGCCTGTGGTCAGCACGCTGGAGATGCGCACGGCGGTGTGGTCGCTGCTGATCGGCTCCGGCTGTACGTACGCGGCTCGCTGGGCGATCATGGGCGAGCGGCGCATGCGCCACGCGCTTGCCGCGACGCTCTCGGTGATGGTCCTGGTGTCGGCACTGCATCCGTGGCTGAACGGCTGGGGCCGCGACGCCGCCTCGCCGGTTGCGCCCACGCTGGTGGCCTCGCCTGATGATCACTCGAGCGAAGCGCTGGTCTTCGCCGGCGGCGCACTCAGCGAGCCCGAAGCCGCCCGCTGGTAGCACGCAGACACGCAAAAGCCCGCCGATGTTCGGCGGGCTTTGTTCATTTGGTGCGGGCTAGAAGCGCACGGTGAAGCGGACGTACTCGAAGTACACGCCGACTGCGCCCGACGTCTTGGTCTCGATGCCGCGGCTGTGCTTGTGCTTGCTGCCGCCGATCGTGCCGTAGATGTACAGCCCGAAGCCCAGCCCGATCATGTTGGTCAGGTAGAAGTCCGAGCCGATACCGCCAGCCATCAGGAAGTACAGGTCCGAATACTTCACGTCGCGGGTGTTGCCGGTACCGGGCTCGTCGGCGTCTTCCGTTGCCGAGAGATACGCCAGCCCGACCGGGTAGAACACGGCAAATGGGCGGAACCACTCGGTCCACTCCAGGTCTTCGAAGTCGAGCACGAACTTCGCACCGAGGCTGAGCGTTACCGCCAGCGCGTCGCCGCCGTTGTGCTCGGGCCTGCCAAGAAACCCGTAGCTGACCGAGGTGAACACGTCCGCGGCGATCCATGGCGTGAAGTAGAAGTCGAAGAAGCCGCCGAAGGTGATGCCGATCGCGGCCGTGTTCAGCCCCAGCGTCGCGCCCGCGCCGAACATCTGGTCGCCGCTCTCGCGTCCTTCCTCCAGCAGCGCGCTGTTCATGAAGCGGTCCACGGCGGCGGGCGTGGTGGTTGTGGCCGTGTCGAACAGGTTGGCCGCCCGCCGTGTGTGCCCGGTGGACATGGCCTTCTCGAAGCTCATGTCGCCCAGAGTCGCCGCGCCCAGTGACGCGGACAGTGCAACCAAACCAGCCAGTAGCATCAGGTGCCGCATGAGGTGCCCCCTTTCGCATGCGAAGCGGGTGCTTCGCGAACTATGCTTTTGGTGCATTCGGTGTTCCTCTAATATGCCCCAAAGCCGCTCCCTTGCAAACGCTTTACCGGCCCCGGTGTATTGACGCGTCAATAGAGCGATGCCAGCATGGCCGCCCGATTTCGGTTGCCTTGGGCGCGCAAGACGCTATCCCGGAGGGCCGACGAAAGGACCAGCCATGACCGACGTAATGCGCATGACCGAGCTTGGGGTACACCACGGCGCCGACTTCACCATGCCCGGGGCGGAGGCCCACTACCCGCCCGACATCGAGCTCGAGCCGATGCACCTCGACATCGCACTGCGTGTGGACGTTGAGCACCGCTCGGCCGAAGGAATCGTGACCAGCACCGTGCACGCGCACCACGACGGCCCGACGGCGATCAAGCTGCACGCTGTTGATTTTGAAGACCTCGACGTCCGCGACGCCGACGGCAAGAAGCTGGCATGGAGCTACGACGGCAAGCAGATCAGCGCCGAGTGGGCCGAGCCGTTCAAGGCCGGCGAGCAGCGCAAGCTGGTCGTCCACTACAAGGTCGTGAAGCCCGTAACGGGGCTGTTCTTCAGCGCCCCCGGCAAGGAATACCCGAATGCCGGAACCTGGGCCGCGACCGACCACGAGACCGAGCGCGCCCGCCACTGGCTTCCGTGCATCGACCTGCCGAACGTGCGCACCACGCTGAGCTTCCACCTGACCGCGCTGAAGAGCTACAGCATCCTGGCCAACGGCGCGCTGGTTAAAGAGGAAGAGCACGAGGACGGCACCAAGACCGCGCACTATGAGCTCAAGCAGCGCTGCCCGAGCTACCTGGTCTGCTTCGCGCTGGGCGACTTCACCCGCTGCGACGACGGCGAGCACAAGGGCAAGCCGATCGCCTACTTCGCCGAGAAGTCCCGCAGCGCCGAGGATCTCAAACGCTCGTTCGGGCGCACGGGCATGATGCTCGACTGGATGACGCGCAAGCTCGACGACGAGTTCCCGTTCCCGAAGTACTTCCAGTTCGCCCTGCCCGGCATCGGCGGCGCGATGGAAAACATCTCGCTGGTCAGCTGGGACGGGATGTTCGTGCTCGATGAGACCATGGCGCTGGAATGGACCTGGCAGGTCGACCAGATCAACCTGCACGAGATGGCGCATAGCTGGTTCGGCGACCACATCGTCTGCCGCGACTACGCCCACGCCTGGCTGAAGGAAAGCTGGGCGGTCTACATGGAGACCTGCTTCCTCGAGGACACCAAGGGCGCCGAGGAGCGCGACTACGACTTCTTCAGCAACCTGCACAACTACCGCGCCGAGGCCGACAACAGCTACGTCCGACCGATCGCGACGCGGACGTTTGACCATTCATGGTCCATGTACGACCGCCACCTGTACCCGGGCGGTGCCGTGCGCCTGCACATGCTGCGCCGCGAGCTGGGCGACGACGTCTTCTGGTCGGGCGTGCGCGACTACGTGAAGACCTACGGCGGCAAGGTGGTCGAGACCGACGACTTCCGCAAGGTTATGGAGAAGCACTCGGGCAAGTCGCTCGTCAAATGGTTCGACCAGTGGATCCTCAGCAAGGGCTATCCACAGTTGAAGGTCAGCTTCAGCTACGACGACAAGAAGAAGGAAGGCACGTTCGAAATCGAGCAGACCCAGAAGGACGACAAGAAGGGCGTGGGGCTGTTCGACTTCCCGACCGACATCGGCTGGGTCATCGATGGCAAGCTGCACACACGAGAGGTGCGCATCGAGCGCGACAAGCACAGCTTTATCGTGAAGATGGACAAAGAGCCTGAGCAGGTGCGCCTCGACCCACTGGTGCGCACGGTCTGCAGCATCGACTTCAACCCGGGCGACGAGAAGCTGCGCAAGCAGCTCACCGACGCGGGCGACGTGGTCGGGCGCATCCTTGCCGCGCGCGAGCTGTGCAAGACCGCCAAGCGCAAGAACATCGAGGCCGTGCGCGACGCCTACCGCCGCGAGAAGTTCTGGGGCGTGCGCGTGCGCATGGCAGGCGCGCTGATGGGCGCCAACAGCGAGGTCGCCAGCGACGCGCTGAACGAGCTGCTCGGTGTTGAGCAGGACGGCATGGTGCTCGAGACGCTGGTGCGCGCCGCCGGCAACTTCCGTGGCCCCAAGGTGCGCGAGGCGCTGGAGCGCTACCTGGAGAAAGGCCCGAAGCTATACCGCGCCCGCGCCGCGGCGTGGGAGATGCTGGGTGCGCAGCGCGATGACGCGCCGCTCGGCCGACTGCTGGAGGCTGCGGCCAAGGACACGCCCCTCGGCTGGGAGCAGTCGGGCGTGTTCCGCGCGCTGGCGGAAACCCGCAAGCAGGAGGCGCTGCCCGCGCTTCTTGACGCGTCAACATACGGGCGGACCGGCTACGACTCGAGGCACTGGGCGGCGGCGTCCATCGGCGCGCTGGCGCATTACCTCGAGAAGGCGGACCGCGAACGCGCCGTCGAGCGGCTGGTTGACCTGCTGCGCGACCCGATCGGGCGCGTGCAGAAGATGGCGATGATGGGGCTGCAGTCGGCCGAGGCCACCGAGGCCGTGCGCGCGCTGGAATCATGGGGGCGCGGGCTGAGCGAGCAGGAGCAGTCGGCCGTGAAGCGCGCCGTCGCCGGTATCCGCGCCAGCGCCAGCGGCAAGCCGGGCGGCGTGGACAAACAGCTCGACGATTTCCGCGAGACGGTGCGGAAGCTCAACGACCGCATCGGCAAGCTGGAGGCGGAGAAGCTGAAGGAGTAGCGGCTAGAACCGCGACACATTGCCCATCACCCAGCCGACGATTCCCAGCACCTGCCACACCGCGCCGATAATGATGCCGGCGATGGCGAGGCCTTCGCCCGCCTGTCGCTTCTTGGCTTCCATCAGCCCGATGGCGGACAGGATCAGCCCGATGAACGATGTGCACGGGATGATCGCGAGGATGAAGCCCGCCGTCACAAGCCCGGGCGTCACGCCCATCTGCGGGTTCTGGCCCGGGTAGGGCTGGCCGTACGGCTGGCCCTGCGCCGCGCCGGGGTATTGGCCCTGCGGGTAGTTGCCGCCCGGCGGATACTGGTTCTGCTGATATCCGCCCTGCTGCTGGTAGCCGCCGGGCTGCTGCTGATACCCGCCCGGCTGCTGAGGTTGCTGAGGATACCCGCCCTGCTGGTTGTACGGTCCGCCCGCCATGATCGCCCTTTCGCGTGAGGCGACCATGATAGAAGCGATTCCGCCCGTCTGCACTCCCCGCGCTATTTCTCCGCGTTCTTGATGGCCAGTGTGAGCGCCTGCGGGACGCTGCCGTAGTCCATGCGCACGCGCCACTCGAGGTCGGCGAAGTCATCCAGGTCCACGCTCGAGTCGCCCTTGTAGCGGTGCTCCTGCTCGATGCGCTTGCGCATCGGGGTGAGCGCCTTGTTGTCTTTGCCGGTGATCGCACGCAGGAAGGTGTACACAGCGAGGTAGGCCGGCTGGGTGTCGAGCGCCGCCAGCGCCTTCACGCGCGCTTCGTGCAGCTTCACATCGGGCTGTGCGCCCACGGGCTGGGGCAGCTCCAGACTGTTAATCCGCTCGAACAGAGTAACGAGCGCCCACGCTTCCGCGTCCACGAGCCTTGCGATCAGGCGTATTTCCTTGTCGGCGTAGGGGTAGTCGCGGCTTTGCTCCGGTGCGATCAGCCCGGCGAGCGACTTGTATGCGCCGGCTTCGCTGGACATGTGCTCGATCCAGATCCACTCGCCGAGCTTTCCCGCGTAACCGCCCTTCAGCGCGAGGTGCGCGGCCCAGCCCAGTGCGCGATCCTTCACGTCGTTGCGGATCAGCTCGGGCAGGATCGCGCCGAGGTCGCCCAGGTCATCCAGCTTCTGCAGCGTGGCGAGCGCTGTCTCGGTGCTGACGTCACCCGGGGCCAGCAGCCCGCCCGTGCCGTGGTCGTCGCCGCCGAGCAGCGGCAGCGCGGCCTTTGCCGCAACGTCGGTGACGTCGCAGATGGCGCGCAGGGCAAGGATCGCCAGGCGCTCGCGGGTTTTGGCGTCGAGGTCGCGGCGTGGCGCAAAAGCCTCGGCCGGTGCGCCGCGGTTGGTGGCGACGAGGTCGAGCAGCAGGTCGGCCTCGGGCGAGAGATCTTTGTAGTCGTGGCGGGTGCCGTCTTCGTGTTCGATCACGGCCGATTCGGCCTCGGTGCGTTTGCCCGGCACGAGGCGGTCGAACTTGTCCAGCAGTGCGTAGGCGTTGTCCATGCGGGCCTGCACCAGCTTGCGCAGGCGGCGGGACGGCGCGCCGGATTCGCGGGTGCTGGGGTAGCCTTGTCCGTTGAAGACCATGCCCTTGCCCTTGACGATGGTGGGGGAGTGCGCGACCAGCGTGATCTCGTCGCCGACGGCGTAGCTGACATCCGTGGAGAGGGCGGACTCGTTGCGCTTCGCGCTGGAGGTGATGCGCACGTGCCCTTCGTCGTCGGTGACGATCAGGCCAAGCAGGACGTCCTTCACCTGACAGACGGCGTAGTCGGGGGTGTAGTGTTTGCGGCCGCCGTCGCCGCTGTCGAGTTCTCCGTCTTCCTCAATGGCGACGACCTTGAGGTGCAGCACGTACTCGGACCGGTCAACGAAATGCTCGAGCGGGACGTAGCTCCAGCAGGCCTGAACGCAGGGCGCGGCGAAAAGCAGGACGAGGACTGCGACAACAGACTTCAACATGGCCGGTCACCAGATTCGGAGCCAGCCCCGGGAGATGGTTTGAACGGGCGAGGTCAGGGATGGTTCAGTGCGGCGCACTCGGCTTCGCTCAGCCAGCGCCATTGGCCGCTGGGGACGTCGAGCTTGAGCGGCCCGAAGGAGAGGCGTTTGATCTCGAGCACCTTGAGCGGCTTGCCGGTCTGGGTGTCCTTGAGCGCGCCGAACATGCGGCGGATCTGGCGGTTCTTGCCTTCGTTCAGCGTGACCAGCAGGCGTGACTTGCCGCCGGTGCCGCCGCGCGGGTCAATGTCCGCAGCGCGCATCGTGCCCTGCGCGGTCTTCACGCCCTGCTTGAGCTGCTTGAGCTGCGCAGCGCTGACCGCGCCGCGTACCCAGACCTCGTACACCTTCCCGTGCGCACCGGGGCGTGCGAGTTGTTCCTGCAGCTTGCCGTCCTGCACGAACAACAGCAGCCCGCGCGAGTCGAGGTCCAGGCGCCCGACGGGCTTCCAGCCGTCGCCGCGCACCCAAGCCGGCAGCACATCATAGACAGTGCGGCGCCCACGCTCATCGCTGCGGGTGACGACTACGCCGCGCGGCTTGTGAAACATGAAGATGGGGGAGTCGGACATGGGCTAGGCGTAGTGAGCAAGCACTTTGCGGATCTTGCCGTCGTCGTCCAGAAAGAGGACCTCGGCGACGAGGCGCTCGCCCGCGCCGTAGAACATCAGCGTGATGCTTTCCGCGCCCACGAGCGTTTCCAGGAGGCGGAAGGACAGGTCCGGGTACTTCGCAAGCCCGGCTTCGAAGTACGCGCGTGCGGCCGGTTTGCCGACGACATGCGCGCTGCCGGTAAGCTTCGCGGCCAGCGGGGAGATGAACTCGACGTCATCGGTGTACAGGCCAAGGATCGCGTCCAGATCGTGCGAGTTCCACGTCTCAACATGGTGCTTCGCAAACGCGTCGGCCTGCTCGGGGGTGAGGTCCATGGCTTACGTTGGGGCTAACAATTGTCGGCCTGCTCTGCAGGCAATTCTTTGTCGGATCCGAACAATAGGACCCAACCCGCCACCGCCCCAATGGCGAAGCAGAACAAGACTAGTTCAATCGCAATTGCCATGGGGAGAACCCACACGTGGCTCAGTTCGAGTTGTTTGACTGCAAAGATCGCCAGCGTTGTTCCGGCAATGCCGAGAACCGCAAAGAGAGCCAACATGTTGAGGCTGGGAAGTAGCGTCTGGCCCGCCTTATTTGGACTCACTTCAGTCTCCCGCCGAAGATTACGCCGATTGCTTCGACATTGCCTTTAGGCGTTCTTCTTTTTCCCAGTTTCTTGCGGCTTCGATGAGTTCGTCGAGGTCGCCGGTCATGATTCTGGTCAGGGGCAGGCTTACCTTGGCGCGGTGGTCCGTGCAGCGGTCCTGCGGGAAGTTGTAGGTGCGGATCTTGTCGCCTCTGCCGCCGCTGCCGACCATGGCGCCGCGCTTTTCGGCCTGCTCTCGGTCGCGTTTTTCTTTTTCCATCTGGTAGAGCTTGGACTTCAGAATCCGCAGCGCCTCGTCGCGGTTCTTGTGGAAGCTGGGCGTGCTCTGGCAGTCCACCATGATGCCGGTGGGCAGGTGCCGCATCTGGCAGCGCGAGCTGGTCTTGTTCACGTTCTGCCCGCCCGGGCCGCCGCTTCGTGCGGCCTTGATCTCGAGGTCGCTGTCCTTCACCTCAATGTCCACGTCTTCCATTTCCGGCAGCACGGCCACGGTCGCCAAACTCGTGTGGATACGCCCGGCGCCCTCCGTCGCGGGCACGCGCTGCACGCGGTGGCCGCCGCCTTCGTACTTGAACCAGCGCCACACGCCGTCGCCCTTCACGCGGTACGTCCCGTTCTTGAGCCCGCCTACGTCGCTCTCAACTTCGTCCAGCACTTCCAGCTTGAACTTGTGGGTGGTGCACCAGCGCACGTAGTTTTCCATCATCTCGCGCGCGAACAGGCTGGCCTCGTCGCCGCCTTCGGCCGCGCGGATTTCGAGAATGACGTCGCGGCTGTCGTCCTCGTCATCGAGCAGGATCATGTCCTGCGCTTCCTTCCAGAGCTGCTCGTGCTTCTCCTTCAGTTCATCAAGCTCGGCCTCGGCCAGCTCTTTCATTTCCGCGTCGGCGGCGGGGTCCTTGAGGATTTCCTCGCTGCCGGCCATCTGTTCCTTGAGGGCGGTCAGTGCGGCGTAGGCCTCGGCCTGTTCACGCAGCGAGCCGCGCTCGCGCTGGTATTGGGCGAAGAGTTTGCTGTTCGAGTAGACCTCGGGGTCTTCGATCAGTTTGCCGAGCTCGGCGTAGCGGTCGGCGCGTTGTTTGAGCACTTCGATCATGGCACTACCAGTCTAACAGTGTCTGGAGTCCGGAGTCTGGAGTCAAAGGGCCGCAGACCCAAAAGCAACCGGCGCGAGGCATCCGCCCCACGCCGGTAAACGTTTGTAAGTCGCTAACCGCGGTTGTCGCGCTTGTCGCCCTTGCCCTCGAGTTCCGGCACGACCTTCTTCTTGCCGAAAACCTTCTTCTTCTCGAGCTCGAGCTTGAGGTCCTTGGCCACGCGCTTGGTCTGCTTGGGCGCGGCCTTCTGCTTGGCCTGCGCCTCGGCCTGTTCCTTGTTCCACTGGAAGCGCTTGGTGAACGCGTCCACTCGGCCGGCGCTGTCCACGAACTTCTGGGTGCCGGTGTAGAAGGGGTGGCAGGCGCTGCAAATGTCGATGCTGAGCGTCTCGTGCCGCGACAGCACATTGAACTTGTTGCCGCAGGTGCACGTCACTTCTGTCATGTGCACGTTGGGATGGATGTCCGCTTTCATTTCCGTCTCTCTCTCAGGCCTTTCCGTCGCGGCAGGTCCTCGGGCCAGTCCCAAGGGTGCCTGTCGCCGCCAAGGCAGGGGGCGGAATGATAACGACCGGGCTATTCCCTGCAAGTCCCGGATGGCTGATTGGCCCCACATGCGCCGGGTTATCCACACACCTTTGAAAAAGCTGCGGTGAGGAGCGTTTGCCGTCCGTTAAAGGATTCCATAGACTGTCGAGCCGTACAGAGTTCACCTCGGGGGAGCAGGATGAAGGGCCGGTCAGGCACGCTGATAACCGTTTGCGGTGCTTTGATCGTCCTCGGCATGATTGCCGGCTATTTCCTGCTGCTCGCACCCGAACCCAAAGACCCGGTGGTGAAACCCGGCGTGGCGGACCGCTGCGCGGGCGGCGACTTCGACCCCTTCGACAGCGACTACCAGAAGCGCAAGAAGAAGGCCGAAGAAGACGACGCCGAGGGCCCGCTCGGCCCCGACGGCAAGCCGATCAAGCGTAGCGGCCGCACCGACGCCGAGGGCAAGACCGCCGACGGCGAAGTCGACCCGGCCAAACAGGGCGAAGAGGGCGCCGAAGGCCCGGCCTACGACCCAGAAGAGGTCAACGCGCCCATCCCGGGCCATCTGCTAGTGCGCATCGTCGACAAGGAAGACGACCGCCCGCTGCCCGGCACGGCCGTGTATTTCCCGCTGCGGGCGGCGAACCTTGAAACCGAGTACGGCGACGTGAAGGTCAAGGGTGTCTCCGGTCTTGCCAAGCGCACCAACCGGCACGGCGCCGTGATGTGGAGCCAGAAAGAGCTTGCTGACCTGATCGCCGAGCAGGCCGAAGCCACCGAGAAGAAGACCAGCGTGCTGGCCACCACCATCGGCTACGCCGACCTGTTCGAGCCGCTGGCGATTCCCGATCTGGCCAAGGGTGCGGAAGTTACGTTCAAGATGTTTCCGGCCGTGCGCGTCAGCGGCAAGGTGCGTGAAAAGCGCGGCGGCGCGGTGCAGTTCGCAAACGTCGAGATCCTGCAGACGACGGGCCAGGGCGACTCGACCACGCCGTCGAACCGTTTCACCATCAAGGCCGACGCGCTGGGTGAGTTCACGATCAAGTTGGCCGATTCCTACCTCTATACATTCCACGTGAAACAGAGCGGCTACGCCGAGTACACCTCGCGCGTGTTCAACTTCCGGCAGGACGCTCGCGAAGTCAGCATCCTGCTTGAGCCTGCGCGCGGCATCAGCGGCGTTGTGATGTCCGGCGGCAAGGCGGTCGAGGGCGCCGAGGTCTGGGCACGCGACGACGGCGACAGGGTCACCACCGGTGAGGACGGCAAGTTCGCCTTCGACATGGTGGCCGACCGCATTTTCCGCAACGACGTCAATCTGCGGGTGAGTGCGGAAGGCTACGCGCCGCAGGACAAGAAAGTGCTCGCCAACGACCATGAAGTGAAGTTCGACCTCGAGGCCGAAGGCACGCTCAGCGGCGTGGTGCTCAGCGAAAAGGGCGACCCGATCGAGGGCGCGGTGGTCGAATGCGTGTACTTCGAGGGCAACGCCCGCTACCCGTACGACGCGACGCTCAGCAACGCCAAGGGCGAGTTCAAGTTCGGGCAGTTTGCCAAAGGCAAAGTGCAGTTGGTGGCCGGCTACGGCGACCTGTTCAGCGAAACTGCCACGGTCGACGTCCGCCCCAAGGCAAACACCGGCCCGGTGAAGCTGGTGCTGACAACGGGCGCGAGCCTGGTCGGCACGGTCAGCTGCAACGGCGCCGGCATCGCGAACGTGACGCTGGCCATAGATGGCAAGGCGACCGGGGCGACGGGGCCGGAGGGGGGCTATACGCTCGGCGGCGTCAAGCCGGGCAAGCACAAGATCAAGATCCTGAACGAGTTCCCGATCAGCGACGAGCAGTTGCGCCAGTTCCCGGTCTTCACGACCGACGGCCAAAACTACTACTACCTGCCGACCGAGCAGGAGGTGAACCTCAAGTTCGCCGAGACCAAGACGCTCAACTTTGACGTAAAGAGCTTCGAGGCCAAGGTCGACCGCAAGATCACCATCGAGGTCACGACCCAGCCCAACGAGCCCGCCACCGGCATCCAGGTAACGATCAAGCCGGTGTTCGGCTCGCCGCCGGCCGGCGTTGAGGCGCCGAAGACGCAGGTGCTGTCGATCGACCTGCCGGAAGGCCACGCCGAGATGCCGCTGAGCCTGCTGAACGGCGTCAGCTACGAGGCGACGTTCGTGCACAACCGCTTCTTCACGGCGACGCTGTCGGCGCAATCGCTGGCCGGAGTGTCGGACGGCGGCAGGATCGAAGTCGTGCTCGAGCGCGCCTTCATCATCAAGGGCTACGTCAAGGACTCCGACGGCGCGGGCATCGAGAGCGTCGGGCTGAGCAAGGACAAGAACAACCCGTGGAACATGCAGGCCACCACGGACATTTACGGCTACTTCGAGTTTGGCCAGCTCAAGGCCGGCGACTTCACCATCACCGCGTTCAAGAACAGCTATTACCAGGAGCAGGTGCAGGTGAAGATCGAGGACATCGACCCGGAGCCGCTGGCCATCACGCTGGTCGGCGCCAACGAGATCCGCATCATCGTCTCGAACAACGGCACGCCGCAGGCGGGCGCGCAGGTGGACATCTACCGCAACGACGCTGAGGGCGACGACCCGGACGACTTCAAGCGCCACTTCGACATCGGCACCACCGACGCCAAGGGCGAGAAATACATCAACTTCCACTGGATCCGGAACTATCAGATCGTTGCGACCTACGGCAACGAGATCGCTTTCGTCAACTTCGACAACATGCGCGAGCTGCCGGAGCGCGAGTTCACCATCGAGCTCGAGGCAGGCTACGACCTCAAGGGCCGGGTGGTCGACAAGGACACCGGCCAGCCGCTGACCGGCGTGATTGCGCGCGCGCACATCGCGCCCACCGGCGTGGACGGGCGGGACGGCAACTTCTTCCAGCTTGAGACCGACGGCTCGGGCAACTTCAGCTTCAGGGTGCCCGCGGGCGACTACTGGTTCTATGTGCCCAAGACGCCCGACCACGAGAGCTTCACGACCCAGGGCAGCAACGTTCCGGCCGGCAGCACCGGGCTGGTGCTGGAGGTGCCCATCCGCGACGACATCCAGGGCAACTACGCGCAGATCCTGAGCCTGAGCGCGCCGACCACCATGACGGCGGCGGGCGAGCAATACACGGTCGAGGTGACGGTCAAGAACATGGGCAGCACGACCTGGACCAGCGCGGGCAACAAGCCGTGGCGCCTCGGCAGCCAGAGCCCGCAGGACAACAAGGTCTGGGGCATGAGCCGCGTGCCGATCCCCGACGGGCAGGAAGTGCGCCCGAAGGACACCTACGTCTTCAGCTTCACGGTGACCGCCCCCGCCACGGCCGGCGAATACAACATGCGCTGGCGCATGGTACAGGACGGCGTGGAGTGGTTCGGCCAGATGTCCGAACAGCTAAAGATCACCGTAGAAGCCGCCACGGGCGGATAAGTTCTTTCGGCGCCTTCTTCGGTAGGCCAGAAGCAGTAGCAAGGCGCAAGCGATCAGCAGCTGAGCGGCCGAGTCAGGCTCTGACGTTGAACAGCCACCGTCGCTGCCACCACCACCGCCCCCAGTCCCGCCGCCGGAACCTGCGGACACGGTGATCGTGAATGTCAGCGTCGCGTCGGGGGAGATTCCGTTGGCCGCCGTCAGAGTAATTGGACCGCTGGTTCCGACATCGCCGCTCGTCGGTGTTCCTTGCAGCATGCCGTTGCCGGCGTTGAATGTAAGCCAACCCGGTACTCCCGATGCAGACAGCGTGGGCGTCGGTGCGCCGCTCGCGGCAATGGTGTACGAGTATGCTGTGCCAACAGTTGCGGAGCTGGGCGGAGCCCCACTTGTGACCGCGGGGGCCGATCCAGACACGTCAATCGATACAAACACGGTGACCGTGGAAGTTCCGTCCGTGATCCCCACGCTGTAGGTGAAGGTGCCAATGTCCGTGGACGACAAACTAGCAGACGGCTGAACCTGCAGAGTTGCGGGGTTAGTGCCAGCCAGACTGAAACTGAAAGATGCGGTTGCGCCGCCTGGCGCACCAGTCTGAGCTTGCCCCGAGACTCCGAGGGTCTGCGAAGTGTTTCCGTCGTTGCAGTTTGCGACGTCCTGTGTAGCCGACGATCCCACCTGGTACGCAAGCGCATATGCTGTGCCGGACGTCAGACCGTCACCGGTAACTCCCGTTGAGGCATTGTGAGTCAGGGCTACGTCGTTGATTGTGATCTCCACGTTGCGCGAAACCAACGTGAAGCCGTCATCAACCTGAACAGTCCAGACGTAGACACCGGGTGTGTTTGCAGCAGCCGCGGTTCCTGTCCATTGCAGCAAGTACGGCAGTGAGCTGGTTGGAACGCCCGTCTGGGAAGAGGGCGCTGTAATCCCCGAGGGCGGTGTCGCGCCCATCGGTCCTGTTGAAAACGTGATGGTGATGTCGAGCGGGTCTGGTGACGGATCATCTGCCTCCAGCTCGGCTGCTGACAGGGTTGCCCCGGGGTTGAGGGCAAGATCGAAGGTGCCGTTGTCGACAAAGCTGGAGCCTGCGGCAAGGCTCAGCGTCGGGGGATAGGTGGCGCCGGTGCCGCTTACCACGATCACGTACGGATCTTCGTCCGGATCGTCGCTGGCGATACTGATGGTGAATTCAAAGGCTCCCGCGCTGGTCGGGGTAACGTCGATGTCGAACGTTGCCGAACTCTGCGAGCCCACGGGCGATGACGGCATGAGCGCCGTGGGGGTCGTAACGCTGCAATTCGGGCTTGCGCCTGACGGTGTTGCCGTGATGTTGCTGACGTTCAGATCCAGCGCTCCGAAGTTGCGGATGGTCCAGGTAAACGTCGTGGGGACAGCGGCGCTGCATGCGCCGAGGTCATCGTTCACGGAACTCGCTGCGGCGTGGCCCAACGAGACGCCGCTCAGTGCCCCGAGGACATCGATATCTCGGGTCGGCAGGGGAGCTTCCACAGCCCCGATATCACTGCCGTTGCCATTGCCAGCATTGGAAACAGCCCCGTCGTCGACGGGCCTGCCGATGCCACGCTGGTCGGTGGTCACTCCGCCGATGGCGCGCCCCTGGTCAATCGCGGGGCTGCCAGGCAGCGGCATGTGTGTCTTGGTCGGCCCGCCATTGTCGAGCAAGGGACCCAGGTTCGGGTTGGTGTTGGTGAGGTCGTGAGTTGCCGTGAAGTTGCCCGATGAGTCTGAGCACAGATTGTTGTCGTCAGAAACAAGGCTTACAGTGCCAGTGCCGACAACCGCAACGTTCGTGGTGCCGCTACCGCTCACGATCGTGTTTCTGAATGTGACGGCACATGTTCCGTTAGTCGCGGATGCTTCGACAGCAATGCTGATACCGTTCGCGGGCGTTGCCGAAGTATTCTCTGCAAACGTGCAGTTGGTCAACTCCGCATTGATGGTCGTGTTGTTGCCCGCACGCACGTACAGCCCACCACCATTCCCCGTGCCGTTTGCCGCGTTCCCACTGAACGTGCAATTGGTCATCAGGCAATCGCCTGTGTTAGATGTAGAAAGGTAGTACACAGCTATCCCACCACCTCCGAGCGAAGTGCTCGTGTTGTTTGAAAACGTGCATCCAACCAGCTCCCAAGTTGCTGAATTTGGCCCAGCAAGATTGATCGCTCCACCTCGCTCGGCCGTGTTTCCTTCGAATTGTGTATTCTGAATCAGCAGACTGGGGCATTCGGTGTGCATTGCGCCTCCACCGATACCCGCACCAGAAGTGGAGTTCCCCACGAATTTGCACGACGTGACCGTCAGTGCCACGGCCGTTTGATGCGCCAACAACGCACCGCCAAATGAAGTCGCAGTGTTGTTATTGAATTCACAACCCGACAACGTGAGGTCGTTTATGGATGTGTAAATGGCCCCGCCCAAGTTGGCGGTGTTACCGGAAAACTTGCAGTCAGTCACCGTGACGACCGGCGGGGCAGTTGTGCTGCGTTCGGCGGATACGCCAGCGCCAGCGCCAGCAGAATTGCCGTCAAAAGTCGATGTGGCGACAGAGACCGTAGTGGCGCTCCTGCTGATTTTGACCGTGCCGCCACCGACGCCGGAATTCGTGGTGAAGGTACAATCAGAAATGTCTCCCGGGCCGGCAGTAATGCTTATCGCGCTTCCACCTTCGGAGTAGGTCGTCGAGATGACTAGGTTCTGGCCGAACGCTGAGTTACTGATTTGAAGGGTGCCGGAGCCCTCCTTGTAGATTGCGCCGCCTGTTCCGCCGCACTCATTGGACGTGAACGTGCAACCTGTGATGACCGAGTTGCCGTTTTCAATCCAGATTGCACCACCTGAACCTACCGCGACATTGGCGTCAAAAGTGCAATTGGACAGGTCCAGACTGCCTGAGCCAAACTTGAAGATTCCTGCTCCGCTCCCCGGTGCTCCAGCAATCTGATTCCCGGAGACCGAAGTTCCGGTCATGGTGAGGCTGCCACTCTCTACATAGACCCCGGCTCCGCGATAGCCGCTGTTGTTGTTGATGCTGCAGCTGGACAGGTTCAGATTACCCTTGGCATAGAAGCCACCACCCAGTCCGGCCGCCGAGCCTCCGGTAAATGAACAGTTTGCAAGTGTGGCGGAAAAGCCAATGTACGCTCCCGCGCCGTCCGATGCGGAAGTGTTTCCGTTGAAGGTGCAGCCAGTCATTGTCAAAGAGTTGCCCGCTAATGCGTAAAGTCCTCCACCCCGAAAGCCTGAAGTGCAGGTCTCGAATGTCACACTTGTCAAACTGACCGAATAGGAGGCATGCAAAACCGCCATGCCGCCGGTTGAACCTGCCTGACCGTCAAGCAGGCGTAGGTTCGAAACCTCGACCGCTGATGGTTGTGTGGGCGCGGCCGTTCCGATGAGAACGCACGAAACCGAAGCGTTCCCGGAGATGGTTACTCCTGGGCTTCCTGCTGGGCCGTTGATCTTGAGAGGCTTGTTGATCGCCAGTGGGGTCGCGAGCGTGATGGTCCCTGTCAGCCCGGTTTGAAAGTCAATTGTGTCCTGCACAGTGGTTGACGCGGCCGCTATAGCGTCGCGCAGAGAGCCCGTCCCGGCGTCGTTCAGGTTGGTGACGGTAATCGTGGTCTGTCCGGGCAGCCCGGTGCTGATTGCGCACGCCAGTGTCAGCAACAGCAGTATGCGTGCTCCATGTCGCCACATCGATTGCATCTCCCTGAATTCCGTGCAGACATGCTAGGGCTGAAGTGACAGCTTTCCCATCCGATTTCTGTCCCTGGGCGGAATTCCCTAGCAGGTTGCGTTGGTCCCCTGTCAAAGGCATGATTCCGCCCGCATGTGCCGGTGGTTTCGGTACTTGAGCGCCTATGTTGGGGAACTTCGACATCTTCCTGCCCGTCGTCTGGCTGCTGGCCAGCGCGGGTATCGTCATGCTCATTGACCTGTTCAGCACACACCCCGAACAGGCCCGCATGTTCAACTTCTTCACGGCGCTCGGCGGCGTGATGCTGGCCGTCGTCAGCCTCAACCCGTATTGGGATGCACCGGCGCAACTGTCCATGCGCGGCGCGCTGCTGATTGACCAGTTCAGCGTCTACCTGATGGTGTCCATCCTGACGGGCACCGTCATCTCGATGTTCGCCAGCATCAGCTACATCAAGCGCATCGGCGTAAATCTCGCCGACTTCCTTATCACTGTGCTGCTGGCCGCAAGCGGCATGTTGCTGCTGGTGGTCGCGAACGACCTGATCATGATTTTCCTGTCGATCGAGCTGCTCAGCTTCTCGGTCTACGTACTCACCGGCATGCACGGCAAGTCCGGGCGCAGCGCCGAGGCCGCCATGAAGTACTTCATCATGGGCGCCTTCGCGACGGGCATCCTGGTGCTGGGCATGGCCTGCCTGTACGGCGTGACCGGCGAGCTTCAACTGCGCCCGATCGGCGAGAAGCTGGTGGAAGTATTCCGCGCCCGCGACGGCACGCAGTACATGGCGACCTTCGGCATGGGCGCGATCCTGATTGCGTTCGCCTTCAAGGTCGGTGCGGTGCCGTTCCACAGCTGGGTGCCCGACGCCTACGAGGGCGCACCTACCACAGTTACCGGCTTCATGGCCGTGGCCGTCAAGGCGGCCGCGTTCGGGGCGCTGATCCGGGTGGCCGTCGTGGCCTTCCCGCTTGGCGCGTCACCCAGCGGCTTCTTCGGTGATCTTGGCTTCGCGGGCTACGCGCTCTGGCTGCTCAGCGCCATGAGCATGATTCTCGGCAACTGGTTCGCCATCAGCCAGCGCAACATCAAGCGCATGCTGGCCTACAGCAGCATCGCGCACTCGGGCTACCTGCTGATGGGGCTCGCCAGCGCCGGCGGCAACAGCGAGGCCTATGCGGGCATTCTGTACTACCTGCTCGCCTACACGCTGATGACCAGCGGCGCGTTTGCGATGCTGGTGTATGCCTCCAGCGGCGGCAAGGATGTCGAAAGCATCGACGACCTGCGCGGGCTGGCATGGAAGAAGCCGGCCGTCGGCATCGGCATGGCGATCTTCATGTTCAGCATGTCCGGAATCCCGCTGACCGCGGGCTTCATGGGCAAGTACTTCATCTTCGCGAACACGATTGCGGCCGGCGGGCGCTACACGATCCTCGGCGTGATCGGCATTGTGATGAG
This sequence comes from Planctomycetota bacterium, assembly GCA_020638675.1. GTDB lineage: Bacteria > Planctomycetota > UBA8742 > UBA2392 > UBA2392 > JACKID01. Next base: position 2,882,729 of record JACKID010000001.1, on the reverse strand, counting down.
CATCATCGGCGCGTACTACTACCTGCGCGTCGTGGCCTACACGTATTTCCGTGACCCGGACGACAAGCCGGTCGCGGGCAAGGAAGACTGGGGCCTCAAGTTCGCCCTCAGCCTGACTGTCTTCGGCACGGTATTCCTCGGCGTCTTCCCGCAGAGTTTCTACAGCGCGGCCGAGCAGAGCGTGCAGGAGATGCGCGTTGAGCAGCAGGCGCCGGTCGTGAAGGCGCCCGCAAAAGACGACCCGAAGGTCGCCAAAGACTGAAACCAGGCCACTGAGTTGCCGAAGTATGGGTAGCGCCCAAGGTGGCGCTTTGCGTCGTTGGCCTGAATGCCTAGAATCGCCCTGCGGAAAGGGAGTCTGACGTGGCCTTCTGGAACCGCCTGTTCAAGAAGGAATCCGCCGTGGCTGAAGCGGACAAGGATGAGGTGTCGCCGTCCGACCCCGTGAAGCGGCCGGACCCTGAAGCCGCCGCCATCGCGGACGGCACGGCCATCACGCCGGGTACCGGCAAAGTCCCCAAGAAGAGCTTGCTCGGCAAGTTCGAGAGCAAGGTGCGCCGCAAGGTCGACAGCTACGTCGACGGCAAGGCCGACGCGCTGCTGGATGACGCGACCCGCCGCGCCGAGCAGTTCCGCCAGGAAACCATCGACGAAGTCCACAGCCAGGCGATGAAGCTGCTCGACGTCACCGAGACGCGCATCGATGAAAAGCTCGTCGAAATCGAAGAGCTGCTGGAAAAGCGTTTGCGCGCCGAGCTGAAGATGCGCCTGCGTGCGATGCTGTGGACGCTGGTGTTCGTGCTGATCATGGCGGCCGTGAGCTTCGCCTACGTCTGGGTCAAACGCAGCACCGGGCTGGACGAAAAGACCAACACTGAGCAGGTAGGCAAGTAGAGCCCCGGCTGAGAAGCCGGGGACCGACTGAAGGTCGGAACCGGACACCCGGCAGGCAACAGAACCGCGACGGGCGTAATCGTTGACCAAACAAGACCCGGCGTGTTCGCGCCGGGCTTTGCGTTGGTGTCGAAATGTCGCGATAGGGACGTCGGGCGGGCTGGGCAACTGCCGTTGCTGCCGCCTGTCTACTGCTGCCAGCCGCCCAAAAAAGAGGACAGGCGGCTGGGGGGCCATCCGCCTGTCTCTGCGCACGCCGGTTTGTCGGGGGGACGAATGCCGGCGTGCGAACGCTGTCCGCTAATCAAACGGCCCAAGGCTGCGGGCTATTCCCGACTTGCCGTTGCTGCAAGTGAGCGGGGGGACATGCTCACTCTAAGCAGCATTGCGCGGCAGCTTGACCAGCGCGCTCGGCTCAACCCAGTAGCACATGGCCGGCCCGTCGTGCTCGACGAGCTGGACATAAAGGCTTTCCGGGCCAAGTTCCGGGCAGTGGTCGACAACGACGCACACGCAGCCGGAATTGAGGTCGACCGCGCGGTCGCCCAGGTGAATGCGGCTTGAGTAGGCGTCCAGGACGTCTTCTCGCAGCATTGTTCGGGTCATCATTTTTGTCATGGCAACAGCTCTCCTCGCGCGCGAAATGCGCACTCCTCTTCGGCCTTTCGGCCGTTGTTCTCTTCCCAGGGGCAGCGTGACGGGTGCGGTAATTCTGCGTCGCGCTGTCGGGCCTCGGTTGTCAGCCCCGGTCTTGCTTGCCTATCTAACGTCCAACTTCTCGCAAAGTTTCGGGAAAATCGGTGTCGTCGTCATCAATGCTGCATTCGCGTCTCGTCAAACTCTGGTTCCCTTGCTTGCCGATTGCTGACCGGCGATTTCAGTCGCGTTCATTAACCGATGCTTCATGCAATTCGTCTGCTACACTTCGCCGCCGGATTTCTCACCAAACTTGATACGTGCAATGAAGCTGACACGTTACCGCGAATTCGATTCCTTCTCGCCGCAGCCCGGCGTGCGGCTTCTGGCGCATGCCAGCGACCGTTTCAAGACGATCCGCCTGCGCGTGTACCTGTGCGAGCCCATCAAGCCGCACGTCGCGACCGAAAACGCACTGCTGTCGCGCGTGCTGCGCAACGCGAGCGAGGCTCATCCATCGCGCCGCGACATCGCGCGCGCGTGCGAAGAGCTTTACGGCGCAACGCTCGGCGTAGGCGTCTCGCGCAACGCGGATGCACAGGCCGTAGTGGCCACCGTGGACTTCCCGGCCGACCGCTACCTGCCCAAGGGTTCCAAAGAGCTGCAGAGCGCGACGGAGCTTCTTGTCGAGATCCTCACGCGTCCCGCGCTGTCACCCGACAGAAGCGCATTGCGTGCCGATATCGTAGAGCAGGAGAAGTACCAGCTTGAGAACGAACTCAACGCGCTGCAGGACGACAAGCCGGCCTGGGCCGCATTGCTGGCCGGGCAAAGGACTTACGCCGGTACGCCGGGCGCGGTCAGCGAAAACGGGCGCGTCGAGGACCTTGCCGACATCACACCGGAAAGCCTGTTGACCCGTCAACGGTCACTGATCGGTAACGCGCAGGTGTATGCGTTCGTTACAGGTCCTGTGGAACCTTTACACGCCCTGAAGACTCTCGATGCGCACATGCAGTTGCCGCGCGGCAAACGCCCGGCGCTGCCCAAGGCGCTCAAGCTGAAAAACCGCAGCAGCGTGCAACGCGACCGCGTGAGGGCCGAGACCGAGCAGACGCACCTGGTGTTCACCTGGTCCGGCGGCGACGTGTATGGCTCGCCGGGCTATGCCCCGATGCTGTACGCCGACGCGCTCTTCGGCGGCTACGGGATGAGCCGCCTGTTCAAGGTCGTGCGCGAGGAGCACGGGCTGGCCTATGCAGTCTACTCGCAATACCACCGCGCGCGCGGCAGCATCGTGGCGCAAGCGGCCGTGGACCCCGGGCGCGCGGAAAAGGCGATCAAGCTGATCCGCAGCGAGTTCAAGCGGCTGCAAAGCAAGGGCTTCACAGACGCAGAGTTCGAAGCCGTCCGCGAAAGCCTGATCGAAAGCCGCCGCTCAGCCTGGGATTCACAAGGCGCACGAGTCAGCGACCTCGTGTTTCAGTCCGTACTCGGCTTCCGCCAAACGCTCGAGCAGCAACTCAAAGACATCCGCAAAGTGAAGCCGGCCCAAGTCCGCGCCACCCTCAAGAAACTAAAGCCCCACTCCGAGTTCCGCCTCGGCTAGCCGAAGCGGCGTCGGGCTTCTCGTTCGAAGACGTTGGCGGTGGGGTTGTCGAAGTTGCAGAAGCGGATCGTTTGCAGGCTGCGCTGCGGGTGCTCATCCAGCCAGTTCTCGACCGTATCAAAGAAGGTCTTGGCGCACAGCTCTTTGGGGAAGCCGAAGATGCCGGTGCTGATCGCCGGAAAGCTGATGCTGGCCAGATTGTGCTGCTCGGCCAGTTCCAGCGCGCTGGTGATCGCCGACGTGAGCTTTGCCACCTCGTTGCCCGTGCCCCAGACCGGCCCGACTGCGTGAATCACGAACTTCGCGCTCAGCTTGCCGCCGCCGGTGATCGCGGCCGTGCCTGTTGCCACCCTGCCGTGTTCAGCGACCCAGTCGGCCGAATCCAGCTGAATGCTCGCGCCGCCGGCCCGCACGATGGCCGCCGCCACGCCGCCGCCGTGGTGCAGGTGCTCATTGGCGGCGTTCACGATGGCGTCGATGTGCTCAAGCGTAATGTCACCCTGCACGGTGGTTAGCGTGCAGCCCTTGACTTTGCGCTCCCATAAAACGGTACTCATGGCGCGTCCAACTCCTGAGCTTAAGACACCGACTTGCGGCGGAGAATGCCATGGCCTACGACAAAGTTCCTGACCTGAAGATGCCCCTGCCCGGCCCGAAAGCCAAGGCCGTCATCGAAGCAGACGACAAGTTCATTTCGCCCAGCTACACGCGCGGCTACCCGATGGTGATCGTGCGCGGCCGCGGGCTCGCCGCCGAGGACGTGGACGGCAACGTCTTCCTCGACATGACGGCCGGCATCGCGGTCAACGCCGCGGGCCACAGCCACCCGCGCGTCGTGAAGGCAATTAAAGACGCGGCCGACAACTTCCAGCACATGTCCGGCACGGACTTCTACTATCCGGTCCAGAGCACGCTCGCGCGCATGCTGGCCGAGCGCACGCCCGGCGAGCCGGACCGCAAAGTGTTCTTCTGCAACAGCGGCACCGAAGCGATCGAGGCGTGCATCAAGCTGGCGCGCTGGAAGACAGGCCGCCCGTGGCTGATCAGCTTCATCGGCGCGTTCCACGGGCGCACCTACGGCAGCATGAGCCTCGCCGCCAGCAAGGCCGTGCACCGCACGCGCTTTGCGCCGCTGCTGCCGAACGTGATCCACGCGAACTACCCGTACCCGTACCGCGCCGCCCCGCACCTCGACACGCCAGAGAAGGTGGCCGACGACTGCCTGCGCTACCTGAACGACATCGTGTTCAAGAAACTGGTGAACGCGAACGAGGTCGCGGCGCTCTTCGTCGAGCCGATCCAGGGCGAAGGCGGCTACGTCGTGCCGCCGGACAACTGGCTGCCCGGGCTGCGCGAGATGTGCACGAAACACGGCATCATGCTGGTGCTGGATGAAATCCAGGCGGGCATGGGGCGCACCGGCAAGTTCTTCGCGCACGACCACTGGGGCATCGAGGCGGACATCATCGCCTGCGCCAAGGGCATCGCAGGTGGCATGCCCCTGGGCGCGATCATCGCCAAGTCCGAGATCATGCAGTGGCCCCCGGGCACGCACGCCAGCACCTTCGGCGGCAACCCGATCGCCTGCGCCGCGGCCGTCGAGACCATCAAGCTGCTCGATGAAGAGCTGGTGGACAACGCCGCCAAGGTCGGAGAGTACCTGAAGGGCAAGCTCGAAGCCTGGGCCAAAGGCTGCGACCGCGTGGGTGAAGTGCGCGGCAAGGGGCTGATGCTGGCGGTCGAGTTCGTGAAGTCGCGCGAGAGCAAGGAGAAGGACCCCGCGCTGCGCAACGCCGTGGAGCAGACGGCGTTCAAGCGCGGCATGCTGATCCTCGGCTGCGGCGAGAACAACATCCGCTTCTGCCCGTCGCTGATCATCACCAAGGAAGAAGCCGACAAGGCCGTCGAGATCTTCGCCGCCTCCGTCGAAGATGCGATGAAGTAGGGAACACCAAGGGGCCCAGGGACCGAGTTCCCGGGCCTCGGTACTCTACGGTGCTCTGGCCTACTACTCGTCGTCAACGTCGTAAGGACAGTCGCAGGAGATGGCCTGCCCGCCGCAGAGCGGGCACCGTTCAACGTCGCATCCCGGGACATGAAGCTGCCCCTTCACGACGGCGCAATCGTGGCAAGACACTTCGTCAGCACCCCAGTCGCCGGCTTCTTCGCCGTACCTAACCCGGGGGTAGTCAACGCCACCAATGGAGATGTGGCTCACGTGCTGAGCCATCTCGATCTTTTCGGGCCAATCCGGTAGTACGCGGCGACCGTTGAAAATGATGCGATCTTCGCTCGACATGACTGGCTATCCTAGAAGAGTAGTTCGCGGTGCGCATCGGTTCCGTCCGTCGTTGCGCCCAGCTAGACTCCGACCATGCACATCGATTCCGACAAGTGCGTCATCGGGAACCTGAGCCGCGTCGTTACGTGCGACGGGGGCGGTCCGCTGATTGGTCGCGAGATGCGACGGCTGAACGTGCTCGACCATGAGCCCGTCGTCGCCATCGAAGACGGGCGCGTCAGCTATGTCGGCTCGCGTTCGCGCCTGCCTGCGGCGCTGGACACGGCCGAGGTGATCGACGGGCGCGGCATGGTGCTCACGCCCGGGCTGGTCGATTGCCACACGCACCCCGCCTTCGTGCGCGGGCGCGCGGACGAGTTCGCAATGCGCCTCGCCGGCGCGACCTATGAGCAGATCGCGGCGGCCGGTGGGGGAATCGTCAGCAGCACCACCGGCGTGCGCGAATCCACGGACGCCGAGCTGCTGGCCGAAACCACACGCAACCTGCAGCGCCTGCGCCGCCACGGCGTGGTCGCGGTCGAGGGCAAGTCCGGCTACGGGCTTAGCCTCGAGCACGAGTTGCGCCAGTTGCGCGCCATCGGCGACGCCGGCGAAGCGGCCGACATGCACACCGTGCGCACCTGCCTGGCGGCGCACAGCTTTCCGATGGAGTACCGCGGCAGCCCCGAGAAACGCGCCGAGTACTTCAAGCTGGTGACCGAAGAGATCCTGCCCGCCGTTGTGAAAGAAGGCCTGGCTGAGCGCGCCGACATCTTCCACGACAAGGGCGCGTTCAACGTTCATGAGGTCAACGAGTTCGGCAAGAAGGTCCGCGAGCTCGGGCTGCGCCTGACCGTCCACGCCGACCAGATGGCCGAAGACGGCGGCGGCGAGATGGCGGCCAAGTTCCACGCCGACTCGGCCGACCACCTGGAGTACCTCGACCCGGCGGGCGTGGACATGATGATCGCCAACGGCACCTGCGCCGTGCTGCTGCCCGGCAGCACTTACGTGCTGAAGATGGACCAGTGGGCTGACGGGCGCTGGATGATCGACGCCGGGCTCACGGTCGCCCTGGCCACGGATTTCAACCCGGGAAGTTCGCCGGTCGCCAACCCGGCATTCGTATTGAATCTTGCGGTGATGTTCTGCGGGCTGACGCCGGAGGAGGCGCTGGCCGGCTTCACCGTAAACGCGGCGCAGGCCCTGCGGCTCAGCACGGACGAATGGGGCGTGATCAAGCCGGGCAGCCGCGCGGCGTTTGCGCTTTGGGATGTCGATCATGAACGCGAGATCCCATACTATGCGGGAAGCAATTCGTGCCTCGAGGTAATCACATGCCGCGGCTGGCGATCCTGATTCTTGCGCTGCTCTGCGCCGTCCCGTGCCTTGCACAGGACGAGGGCAAGAGCGTCGACGCGCTGATCAAGGACCTCGCCAGCGAGGACTGGGCTACGCGCGAACGCGCCACGCGCGAGCTGATCGGCAAGGGCGACGACGCGCGCGACGCATTGCGCAAGGCCGTCGAGGACGACGACCCGGAAGTGCGCGTGCGGGCCAGCAATGCGCTGATCGAGATCGGCGAAGAATTCGCCTACGCCGTCGAGTGCGCCACCGGCGAATCGGAGCACCTGCGCGAGCACGGGCGTGCGGCGCTGATGAACCTGTTCCGCATCGACGACCCGAAAGTGCTGCGCGAGCTCACGATGCAGGAGCTGCAGCCGCGCTACCGTGGCGGCTACAACGAGGGCTTCTCGGTGCTCGCGCCGCCGACGATCGCGTTCGCGCGCCTGCAGGCGCTGAGCGGCATCCGCATCGTCGTCGCCGAGGAAGCGCGCGAAAACTGGAACAACGCCCTGCGCCAGCCCAGCGCCACCATGATGGTGCAGGGCAGCGCCGAGCAGGCGGCCTTCGTGCGCGACGCCGTGCAGCGCTGCCTCGACATGGCGCTCGGCAGCGTCTCGGCCGATGAAAAGCTTGTGCCACGCCCGCTGCGCATCGGGCGCTCGAACTTCCTGTACATCACGCGCGTCGGCAGCAGCACCGGCATCGTCCGCCGCTGCGGCGAGCAGTTGCTGGACGACCTGCTCAAGGACGGCGAAGTCTCCGTGCGCGCGGCGGGACTGCTGGCGGAAGGCGCAGCCAGCGACACAGACGCGGCCGACCGCATTCGGAACCAGTACGCCAAACGCCCGGAACTGGCGCGCCTGATGTGGCTCGCGATCGCGCTCGGCGCCGACGAAGAGACAGTGAAATGCGTACGCGCGCGCGACCATGCGGACGCCGTCGCGCTGCTCAAATGCCACGACTGGAGCGTGATGGAGCTTGCCGCGCGCTACCTCGAATGCCTCGAGCCGGGCCCGCGCGGCGAAGTGCTGAGCCCGGTGATCGAGTCATCCGTGGATTCGCTTGAGCTGATGACCGCGCTCTGGATCGCGCGGGGATCGACGTTGTCCGAGGCTGCGCGTGGGCGAGTCGGACGACTGGTCGGCAGCAAGCAGGACCTGATGGCCGCGGCCGCCGCGCGCTGGTTCACCGGCGCGGACGACATCACCGATGCCGAGCTCGAAGCGATCTGGCAGGCGGGCGAGTTTCAGCCTCTGGACAGCAGCTTCTTCACGGCCGCGCTGGAGCTGGTGCAGCGCAAGGACGTGGGGGACCGCTTGGTTGAGAACGCTCGCAAGTCGTTCGCGGGCAGCTTCGACGCGCGGGTATCGCGCCACGCGCTGGCAGCGGCCGTGCTGAACGGGCGCGCGACGGCAGCAGACTTAAAGGTGGCGCTGGACAAGCTCAACGCCGCGCGCACCTCGCAGCGGCTGGTCAACCAGCTCGCGGACCTGTTCAGCGGCTGTACGACGTTGCCGCAAGAAACGCTCGACCAGTTCAAGAAGCAGCTCTTCGACAGCGATGTGGCGGTGCGGCGTGTCTACATGGTGGCGCTGCTCAAGTGTGACTCGGCGTTGCAGGTCAGCATCGCGCGGGCGGCGGTGGATGAGCGCGCACCCAAGGAAGGCGAGGCCGATCCGCCGAAGCACTACGGCTTCGCGCGGCTTTCATTGATGGGCGTGCTTGCCGGTGCGGGCGACACCGACGCGCTGGATGAGATCATCAAGGCAGTCGAGGGCGAAGACGCAGAGCTTGCCAAGGCCGCGGGCGCGGCGTATGTGGACGCGTTCAAGGGCGAAGCCGTGTTTCCGGCCCTGGAAGAGCTGAACGGGCGCGCGAATCTGACGAACGGCGGGGTTGCGGCGCTCGAGGGCTACATGGAAGTCTGCCGCCGCGCGGCCGCGATCAAGGATCGGGTGACCTTCCGCAAGGCGTACGGCATCGCGATCAACATGCAGCTGCTGAACCAGAACTGGCAGCAACGCCAGGAGCTGATGCAGCTGCAGGCCGGGCTCGGCTCCGGTGACAAGAAGGGCAATAAGGGCAAGCCGCTGCCGCCCGACCCCGTGCTGAAGCAACTCATCGAAGAAGTGAAGTAGCGACGGACCCAGGTGCCGCCCCGCCCCGCCCGACAGGGCGGGGGTTAATTTGTCGAACCGTTCGGGTTGACTCTCCCCGGCCTTTCGGCCGGGGCGGATCGCGGACAGTTATCTGACTTCCCCGGAAGCGATCAGCGCGCTCGCGCTGGGGCACAGCTTGCGCAGGAAGCAGTGCGTGCAATCCGGTTTCTTCGACGTGCAGACCGTGCGCCCGAACGTAAGCAGGTTGTGGTGCAGGCTGTAGGCGCGCCCCTCGGGGATCATCGGTTTCAGCAGCTCGAACGTCTTGTCTCGGTTCGACTTGGTGTCGACTACGCCGAGCCGGTTGATGATGCGGTGCACGTGCGTGTCCACCGGGCACAGGTCCACGCCCAGCGCCTCGATCAGCGTGACGCCAATCGTCTTCACGCCGATGCCCTTGAGTCCCGACAGCGCCTCCATGGCCGCGTCGACCCCCAGCTTGTCGATGGCCGCGTCGAGCGAGTATTGACCCACCGTTTCATCCAGCCAACCCAGCAGCGCGAGGATTGCGCCGGACTTCGCATCCGGCAGCCCGGCCGCGCGGATGTAGTCCGCCAACTGCTTCTGTTTGAGTTTTGCGACTCTCGCCCAGTCCGGCGGCTCGACGGCCGTGGCGGCGTTGGAAAGGCGCAGTTTGACCTTGTCCACGTTGCCGTCGGCGTCCAGCGGGAGCGTCGTGGCGTCCTTGCCCGTGTGTTTGCCGGGCAGGTGCTTGGCGAGGTTCTGGTAGCCGCGCAGGGCGTTGGGGTCGGTGGTGTTCTGGCTGAGGATGGTCAGTACCAGCACTTCCAGCGAATCCTTGCGCCCGTCCCAGACAGCCACGCCAAGGTTCGCATCCAGCAGGTCAATCGCCCGCACCAGCCGCTTGCGCGGATCTTTGACGGGTCGTGCGGCTTCCTCACGGTGCGGGGTGCCGGTACGTTTCAGTTTGCTGAGGCGTGCGGGCATTACGGAATCCAGGCGTAGTTGGTGATTCGGTAGTTCTCGCCTTCCTTCTGCACGAAGAGGCGGCGGTTGGCCTTGGTGCCGTCGTTGAAGGTGACCTCAGCATCCACGGTGCCGGGCGTGTTCGTTAGCAGGCGGAACGACTTGTAGCCGGATGCTTCGCCGGCCGGCGGATCCACGCCCTCCGCCATGTCGAACGCGGGCGGAGTGGAGCGCGAGAAGGTGTTCTGGACGGCCTGCTTTTCGCCGGCGATCTTTGCGTTGAAGTAGGCGGTGGCAACGCTCTCCGGCGTGGCGAACTCGACGACCGGCGCCGGCGCGAACGCCTGCCCGCAGGCGGCGAGAACCAGCACCAGACAAACCAGCGAAGTCAGCTTCATTCCGGCAGGCTAGTCGCGGGCTCCGGCTCCGGCAACACTTCCGGCGCGGTTTCGTCGGGCTCATCGGGCGCGAGCGGCGACAACAGTGCAGAGAGCAGTGAAAGGCGAAGGAACGTCATAGGTACCTCCACCAATGATTGGGATCAGCGCTTGCGGGATTTCAGCAATTTCTTGAGGTCGGCTTCGTGCCCGCCGTGGGTTTCCATGGGCGTTTCGAGCGCGGCGATGCAGTGCTCGAGGCGCTTGTCGTTCACCAGCAACTCGAAGCACTTGAGCCCGATGTGCCCGTGCCCGAGGTTTTCGTGGCGGTCCACGCGGCGGCCCAGTTCGACCTTGCTGTCGTTGATGTGAAACGCGCGCAGGTGGTCCTTGATGCCGACCACGTTGTCGTACTCTTCAATGGTGGCGTCCCAGGCCTTCTCGTCGCGCTCGTCGTAGCCGGCGGCGAATGCGTGGGCGGTGTCGTAGCAGGTGGCGATCATCTTGGGGCGCTTGACGCCGTCGATGATCCGCGCGATGTGCTCAAAGCGCCAGCCGATATTGCTGCCCTGGCCGGCCGTGTTTTCAATCGCGGGCCTGCACTTGCCGTTGTAGCCCTTGAGGATTTCGTTCAGCGCGTCAGCCACGCGGTCGCAGCATTGCTCGTCGGTCATCTGTTTCAGGTGCGCGCCCGGGTGGAACACGAGTACCTCGGCGCCGAGACGTTCGGCGCGGTCGAGCTCATCCTTGAACGCGTCGATGCTGCGCTGCCACTTGGCATCGTCCGGCGAGCCGAGGTTGATCAGATACGAGTCATGAATGAAAAAGCGCGAGATGCCGGTGCGTTTCTCGGCATCCTTGAACTCGGCGACTTCGTCGTCCTGCAGCGGCTTCGAGTTCCACTGCTGCTGGTTCTTGCTGAAGATCTGCACGCACTCGCAGCCGATCTCAGCCCCGCGCTCCAACGACTTGTAGAGTCCGCCGGAAATGGATGTGTGTGCGCCTAGCAGCATTGGTCTGAACCGCGTGAACCACGAAGCTTCACGAATCTACACGAATAGATCGAAGATTCGTGCCGATTCGTGAGGATTCGTGGTTTCTACGTCTTGTAGTAATCCTGCAGTGGCTTTACTTCTTCTTCGTTGCCGGCGAGGCTCGCGATGGCGCGCACGGCGGCTTCGGCGGCACTGAGCGTGGTCAGAGCCGGGATGCCCTTCATAACGCAGCGCTTTCGCATCGTGGCTTCGTCTGTGCGCGGGTCCTTGCCGCTGGGAGTGTTGATCAGCAGCACGACTTCGTCATTGATCACGAGGTCGAGCACGTTCGGGCGACCTTCCTGGATCTTGTTGACGATCTGCACCGGGATGTCCGCGGCCTGTAGCACGTGTGCCGTGCCCCGTGTAGCGACCAGCTCGAAGCCAAGCTCATGCAGCTTCTGCGCAGTCGGCGGGATGCGTGACTTGTCGGACTTCTTCACGCTGATGAACACCTTGCCGCTGCGGGGCAGGGCCTGGCTCGCGCCGGCCTGCGCCTTGGCGACGGCGCGCCCGAAGGTGCGGTCGATGCCCATCACTTCGCCGGTGCTGCGCATCTCCGGCCCCAGCAGCACGTCGGCGCCCGGGAACTTGTTGAACGGGAAGACCGGTTTCTTGATGCTGAAGTGGCGCGGGATGATCTCCTCGGTGAAGCCGATGTCTTTCAGTTTCTCGCCGCACATCACGCGCGTGGCGATCTTGGCGATCGGCTTGCCGATGGCCTTGGCGACGAACGGAACGGTGCGCGAAGCGCGCGGGTTCACTTCGATCACCCAGACCTCGTCGTTCTTGATCGCGTACTGCACGTTCATCAGGCCCTTGACCTTTAGCGCGAACGCCAGCTTGCGGGTGATCTCGCGGATGTCGCGCAACACGTGCTCGCTGAGTGTCTGCGTCGGGATGCTGCAACTGCTGTCGCCGCTGTGCACGCCCGCGTACTCGATGTGCTCCATGATGCCGGCGATCACGGCCGTATCGCCGTCGCAGACGCAGTCGACGTCGACTTCTACAGCATTGTCGAGGAACTGGTCGATCAGGATCGGCTTGCCCTCGGCGGCCTCGACCGCGAGCCCGACGAAGTGTTTCAACTCGGCCTCGTCGTAGCAGACTTCCATGGCGCGCCCGCCCAGCACGAAGCTGGGGCGCACCAGCACCGGGAAGCCGATGCCTTTCGCGGCTTCCATTGCCGCGCTGACGCCGTGGACGATCGCGCCCTTGGGCTGGCGGATGCCGAGTTCTTTGACCAGTGCGTGAAACTGTTCGCGGTCGGATGCGCGGTCAATACTCTCGACCGGCGTTCCGATGATGGGCACGCCGGCGTCGGCGAGGCGGCGCGCGAGGTTGATCGGCGTCTGCCCGCCGAACTGGACGATCACGCCTTCCGGCTTCATGACGTCGTAGATGTTCATGACGTCTTCGAAGGTCAGCGGCTCGAAGAACAGGTCGTCAGAGATATCGAAGTCGGTGCTCACCGTCTCCGGGTTGCTGTTCACCATGATGGACTCGAGGCCCATCTCGCGCAGCGCCATGCTGGCGTGCACGCAGCAGTAGTCGAACTCGATGCCCTGGCCGATGCGGTTGGGCCCGCCGCCGATGACCATCACCTTGCGGCGGTCACTGGGCGTCACCTCGGTCTCATCCTCGTAGGTCGAATAGTAGTAGGGCGTGCGCGCCTCGAACTCGGCCGCGCAGGTGTCGACCAGTTTGTAGACCGGCGTGACGCCGAGCTTCTTGCGGTGCGCGCGCACCTTGAGCTCGTCGGTGTTGTAGATGGTGGCGAGCTGGGCGTCGGCGAAGCCGTTGCGCTTGGCCTCGCGCATCAGCTCCGCGTCCAGGTCTTCGAGCCTGGTCACGCGGCGCAGTTCGCGTTCGAGCTCGAGCAGTTGCACGAAGTTCTCAAGGAACCAGGGGTCGATTCCGGAGAACGCGCTGACTTCGGTTGGGTTCATGCCCGCGCGCAGTGCGCGGCGGATCATGAAGATGCGCTCGACGCCCGGTGTAATCAGCCCGGCCTTGAGCTCCTGGCGTGACAGCTTGCGCGTGTCCAGCGCTTCCTTCTTGTCGGCACCAAAGCCCATGCGTCCGATTTCGAGGCTGCGCATCGCCTTCTGGATGGCTTCCTTGAAGGTGCGCCCGATGCTCATGGCTTCGCCGACGGACTTCATCTGCGTGGTCAGCACGGTGTTGGCGCCGGGGAACTTCTCGAAGGCCCAGCGCGGCGTCTTCACCACGATGTAGTCGATGCTGGGCTCAAAGCTTGCCGGGGTTGCCTTGGTGATGTCGTTCTGCAGCTCATCCAGCGTGTAGCCGACGGCGAGCTTGGCCGCGAACTTGGCGATCGGGAAGCCGGTGGCCTTGCTCGCCAGCGCGGAGCTGCGCGACACGCGCGGGTTCATTTCGATGACGACACGTCGCCCGGTGCGCGGGTCGACGGCGAACTGCACGTTGCTGCCGCCGGTCTCGACGCCGATCTCGGTCATGATCTTCTTGGCGTCGTCGCGCAGCAGCTGATACTCCTTGTCGGTCAGCGTCAGCGCTGGCGCGACGGTGATGCTGTCGCCGGTGTGCACGCCCATCGGGTCGAGGTTCTCGATGCTGCAGATCACGACAAAGTTGTCCTTCTTGTCGCGCATTACCTCGAGCTCGTATTCCTTCCAGCCGGCGAGGTACTCGTCGATCAGCACCTGGCTGACCGGGCTGAGGCTCAGGCCCTTGCGGCAGATTTCCTCGTACTCTTCGAGGTTGTAGGCGATGCCGCCGCCGGTGCCGCCCATGGTGAAGGCCGGGCGGATCACGGCCGGTAGCCCGATCGTGTCCAGCGTGGCCTTGCACTCGGCCCAGTTGTGGGCGATTTCGCTGCGCGGCTGGCCGATGCCGATCTTGTTCATGGCGGTGCGGAAGGCTTCACGGTCTTCGGCCTTGTGGATGGCCTCCGGCGTGGCGCCGATCATCTCGACGCCGAGTTTTTCCAGCACGCCCATATGGGCGAGCTTCATGGCGGTGTTGAGCGCGGTCTGCCCGCCGAGGGTCGGCAGCAGCGCGTCCGGCTTTTCTTTCTCGAGGATCTTGGCGGCGATCTCGGGCGTGACGGGCTCGACGTACGTGCGGTCGGCCATCTCCGGGTCGGTCATGATGGTGGCGGGGTTGCTGTTGACCAGCACGACCTCGAAGCCTTCTTCGCGCAGGGCCTTGCAGGCCTGGGTGCCGGAGTAGTCGAACTCGCACGCCTGCCCGATGATGATGGGGCCGGAGCCGATAATCATGATCTTCTTGATGTCGGTGCGTTTCGGCATCTAGCTGCGTCCCTCGATCACTACCGTCGCTGTTGCATACTCTCGGGTATGGCTCATCGACAACCACAAAAAAGACGGCCCGAGGCCGTCGAGAACTGTTTTTGCTTCGCCGGTGATTTCGAGCGCCGGCTTGCCGTCTTCGTTGTTCACGACGCCGATCTGGCTGAAGCCGACCCCCTGGCTCCAGCCCGTGCCGATGGCCTTCATGAAGGCTTCCTTGGCGGCGAAGCGGGCGGCGAAATGGATTTCGGGGCGCGCCTTGGCGCGGCAGTACTCGATCTCGATGGGGGTAAATACGCGGGCCAGAAACTCCTGGCGTTTGTCCTGAAGGAGCTTGTCGATACGGGCGACTTCTACGATGTCTGTGCCTAAGCCCAGTATGGCCATCCGCGTTCCGATCCCAACCTCGTTGGGGGCGGAAGATTAGCGGCAAATGGCGGGATTGCAACGTGGGGATAACGTGCGTTGACAGTTGATAGTTGATGGTTGGTAGTTGATAGGAAGCGCCAAATGTCGGCTGCAGGGCAGTCCCTACCAACCATCAACTACCAACTATCGCCTATCAACTACTTCTCATAACAGCCCCGGTCGAAGCCGCCGCCGGCGGGCCTGCTGGCGCCGTCGTGGGCGACTGCTACTCCGAGGCTGTTGTCGCCGTCGTCGCGGCCTGCGCTGGCGGCGGCAAGGCTGAAGTCGGAAGCCCCGTTGAACGTCGGCGCCGTTGTGACCGAATTGGCCGCGCCGGCAATCAGGGCCTGCCACTGGGCCAGCGTGTAGGCCTGGCTGGTGTCGTCGTTCTCGTAGATGTTCCAGCCGTCGGTGCTGCGGCAGATGTTGTAGTCGGCCGTGGTGCCGGACAGCGAGTCGTTGCTCCATGAGATCGCGCCGCGTGCGCCGCCGATGAAGATGTTGTTCTTGATGTCGTTGCCGGTGCTGCCGTTCAGCATGATCAGGCAGAAGCGGCCCTGGCCGGATTGGAAGACCACCGTGTTGTGGTACACGCGGTTGTTCTTGCTGCCGTAGGCGCTGCTGTAGCCGTCATCCCACATGGCGATGCCGCTCTGGTTGAAGTTGTTGACGATCAGGTTGTTGCGCACGTCGCAGTTGCGGATGCTGGCGAAGTTCAGCCCGGCCGCGCCGTTGGCGCCGTTGGCTTCGCACCAGTTGTTTTCGATCACGCTGTCTTCCGTGATTCCGTCGCCGCGCGTGCCGTAGGCCGCAACCTGCTGGGCCGGGTCGCTGTTGATCTGGATGCCGCTGGCGTTGTTGTCGTGGCAGTAGTTGCCGCGGATCTGCACGCGGTCGCCGCTGTTGGAAAAGTAGATCCCGTGCTCGTTGCCGCTGTGGTGGCACTCGTTGCCTTCCAGCACCAGGTCGTCGCTGTAGTCCGTGAAGAGTCCCCACGTCCCGCCGTTGCCGAAGTTGCAGCCCTGGATGGTGACGTGAAAACTCTCGGTAACGCGGCAGCCTGCGCGGTAGGCATTGATGGTGCGCAAGCCGTGGACGATCACGTAGTGGCAGTCGTAGATCTTGATCGCGTCGCGGCTGTCGGGCGCCGTGCTGGAGCTTGTACCCGAGTTGATGATCGCCGCGCTGCCTGTGGCGCGGAACACGATCGGGCTGCCGGCCGTGCCGGTGACGCTGCTGAGCGTGAAGCGCGAGTAGCTGCCGTCGGCGACGTCGACGATATCGCCGGCCTGCACGGTGTCGGCCGCGTGCTGCAGTGTGCGCCACGGCGAGCCTGCGGAGGTGCCGGTGTTGGTGTCGCTCGCGCCGGCCGTGGCGGCCACGAAGTAGGTTGCCGCACCGCTTGGCGGCGCAGGGACAAACGGGGCGCTGCCGCCGCCCGCGCTGGGAGTAGTCACGTTGAACGCGCTGCTGGTGACGCCGGTGAGCCCGGTTGCGCTGAAGTCGAGCGTGTAGCCCGTGCCCGCAAGATCGATGCTGAGCCCGCTGAAGTTCACCCGCCCGCTTGCTGCCACAAGGCTCAGGTTGCCGGACAGCACCGCGCCGCTGGTTCCCGTCCCGCTGGTGATGGCGACGCTGATTGCCGTGGTGTTGTCGCTGGTTACGCGCAGCCCGGATGCGTCTCGGATTTCAATGACGGGCTGGGTTGCGAACGCGTTGCCCGTGGTCGCGCCGCCGGGCTGGGTGATGATTGCAAGCTGCGTTGCAGGCCCGGCCGAAGTGCCGCCGGAGCTTCCCCCGCCGCCGCCCGAGCTGCCACCTGCACAGCCCCAGAGCGCAAACACAAAGATAGAGAGTGCAAACGCTGCAATCCGCTTCGCCATGGCCATCCCCGCTTGGACAGGTGTCTGCAGCGGGAATGCGAAGCACGGGGGATTGGGGTCAGGAATTTCGTGGCTCAGGGGGCGCCGGGCTTGCGGTCACGGATCAACTCGAGCTCTGCAATCGCTTCAAAGTCCTTGCGCCTGCCTGCAGCGCGTTTCAGGGCAATGAGAGTCTCTATGTCGACGCAGCGACAAGAGATGCCGAGTACTTCCGTGACAGTCGAATGTGATAGCAGGTCGTCGTAAGAACCTCCGCCAGTGACTTGTCCGAGCAAGTCAATGTCGCCGAGATCGGTGCTTAACGTGAAGTTCAGCCCGCGCTGAATCGTCTTGGCGTCAAAGAGGAACGGAATTTCCTTCGGTGCGCCGCGCAACCGAGGATGGATCGGTTCCAACGCGGACGCTACACGCCGCATGTTCTCGGGCGTGCGTCGATACACAACGTCTACATCGTTTGTGGATCTGGCCGAGCCGTGAAACGCCGCCGCAATGCCGCCGACAATGATGAACTCAACCTGGCTTTTCGCGAGCGTTTCCAGCAGTCCGCGGTAGTCGGTCAAGCCTCGCCCCTAGCCTTTTGTCCCGCTTTGCGCACGCCTTCGAGGAATGTCATGAAGCTGATGAATTTTGCAAAACGCTGGCTCGGCGTCAGTTTGAGGTTCTCATCGATCGACGTCACGTCGATGCCTTTCTTGAGGTCCTCGATGATTTCATCCATCGACGCTTGCGGTGCGGTTGTGGGGCCAGGGTCAGGCATCAGTCAACTCCGCTGATACTGTACCACAGTATCGGGAAGATCACATTACAGCACGCGCGCGGACGCGTAGCCGACGACCTGGCCGTACTGGCCTTTGTATTCGCCGCTGGTGGTGTGTTCGAGCAGCTCGACCTTGCTGGCGCCGAGTCCGCGGCAGGCTTCCAGCATGAGCGCCGTCGCGTGCACGCCGCACATGCTGATGTCGCGCGCGAAGCAGACGTCGATCATTCCCTGCGTGTCGTATTGCGCCAGCTTGTCGAGCGCGAGCTTGTCCTTGGCCAGGGTGGTCTCGTGATCTTCGTAGTGGTTCATGTCGCTGCTGGCGACGATCAATGTGTCGCCGCCGTCCTGCGACAGGATGGCGCTGGCGATGCCGGCGCCGACGGCCTGCACCGTCTCCAGCGGCGCGTGGCTGACGCTGATCACGCAGACTTTGACGTCCGGGTTCAGTTGCTGCAGAAACGGCAGCACGACCTCCGCCGCGTGTTCCTGAAAGTGGGGGAAGTTCGAAACGTCGATGCCTTCCGCCGCGGCCAGAGACTTCTGCAGCGCGCCGTCCACCCGCACTTTGCCGAGCGGCGTTTCCCACTCGCGGAAGCCGGCCAGCGAGAACGTGCCGCCGCCGAGTTGGTGCTTGGTGTGCAGGATCAGCACTGTGCCCGGAATCTCGACACTGGCGAGCGCGTGCCCGCACACAGCGCCCGAATAGATGTAGCCCGCGTGCGGCACCAGCACGCCGTACGCCTTTGCCTTGGGCGCGGCCGGTTTCGACAGGTAGCTCGCAAGCTCTTCGCGCAGTTTGCCGGGCACGGACGTGTAGAAGTGTCCTGCAACGGCCGTGTGCCTGATGGTCTCGGTCATGACGTTGCTCTTGCTAGATGTCGATATCGTCCGGCGCCTCGTCGGGCACGACGTCTACGATTACGAATGTACCGGCCGCGAGATCGCCCAGCCGCTGCTGCTTGCCGGTCAGCATCATCAGGCCCATCGGGATCATCAGCACGGCCCAGTGAATCAGCTCGAAGATCTTGAGCGCGTTGCGCACGACGATGCGCCAGGCGGCCGGCGGCTCGCCGTCGGCGTCGACGACACGCAGGCGGAACAGCAGCTTGCCGAAGGTGCGGCCCCACAGCAGCTCGCAGACCATGCTGTAGATGCTGAGTACCAGCAGCGTCACCAGCGTGGCCTCAAGTGTGGGCACCAGCGTTGATTGCAGATCGAGCGTTGAGCCGACGGCGAGGAAGCCGTAGGCCTGCTCCCACTCGTAGCCGTAGATGCCCTGCAACAGGATCACGATCGGGCTGGTCATCGCGACGTCCAGCATCAGCGACAGCGCACGCGCGAACGGGTTGGCGTAGAGCAGCTTGGGCAGCTCTTTCTCTTTCTGCTCCGGCGGCTTCTGTTTCTCGTGCTTCTCGAGGATGTCGGCCAGCGTGCGGTCCATGGCGCGCTCGCGGTTGAGCATCAGCCACACGCCCTGGCTGGCCATGATCAGCACCACGCCGAACAGCAGCGAGATCCAGACGATGTAAGCGGTCGGGCCATTGGTCTGGTCGATCGGCAGCACTTTTGGCTGCGACCACTCGAGCGCGCCGTCGCTTGCCAGCGTAGTCTCCGCCATCCGTACCTTGCCCGCTTCGCTGTAGACGGCGATCAGGTTCTGCCCGCGTGAAGCCAGCGTCACGAAGTTCGTGAGTTCAAGGCCGGCCGGCGGCTTCTCGCGCGCGGGCGGCTCGGCATCGACCCAGTTGCCGTTGCTCGACTTGCTGTCGCGCGTCCAGACCATCAGGTGCCACTTGCGGGAGGTGTCTTCGTTGCGCAGGAACGCCACGACAGGCCGCGCGCCGTCGGGAGTCTCAATGATTGCAAACGACGCGCGCTTCACGTTGCCGGTCACTTCCTGGTTGAAGTGTTTCTGCGCGGAGACCTGCTGTGCGGGCGGCGTGTCGGTTTCCCGGTTGTCGGGCGCGTCGTCGGCGTCGCGGTCAGCGTCCACACCGGAGTCGTTCACTGCCGCCTCGATCCGCGGCGTGAACGACAGCAGCGAAAGATCGCCGCTGCGCCGGTCAATGATGGAGACCCAGATTGCGTCGTCCGAGACGCGTGCCTGAAGATCCAGCTCAGGCGACTTGCCTGCGACGACGGCCTGTGCCGCGACTTCCTGTCGCCCGAAAGGCTGGACCATCACTTCGTTGCCGCGCGTCCAGACCTGCCAGAGCGTTTCACGGAAGTTGACGACGAGGGGCGATGCGGTCGGGTCGTTGATGCCGAGGCTCTGCAGCGGCTTGAGTTCCCATTCTGCGCCGGACGTGTCGAAGCGCATGAAGCGCGTCGGCGTGGTGATGCCGATTTCGTTCTTTCCGATGACCGTTACCGTGCGGATCAAACCGTCGTAGCGCTCGCCCTGCTTGAGGTTGTCGCCGTCGAGGTGCAGCAGCGCGAATGATCCGCCCGTGCCGTCCGGCTTGTTCGTGATGTCCAGATGCTGGTCGACCAACCACAGCGAGTCCGCCTCCGGAAGCACGAACAACACCCGCGCGTTGGGGGCCAGCGTCTGCGACTGGTTTGCCGCGAACAGCAGGATGACGGAGATGACAGCCGTGATGGCAAACGAGATGCGAACAAACTTCAGCCGCGACCGCTGGCGCACCACGCGCTTGCGGAGCATCTCGGGCAGGTCGTCATCGGGCTCGGGCTTCATGGGGTGATAATGCGCGAAACGGGTGGAGGAATTCCAGTGCTATCGCGAGATGCGAGTGTCGCCCTTCGACTCGCTCGGGGCGCCATAAAGAACCCCGCCTTGGGGCGGGGTTCTTTATGGCGGAGAGGGAGGGATTCGAACCCTCGGTCCCGGTTAAGGGACGCTCCCTTAGCAAGGGAGTGCGATCGGCCACTCTGCCACCTCTCCGCAGTGATCGCTTGCCCTGAGAACGTCGATGGGCGGCAGGCAAGGTATCTGAGGTCCTCAAAGTGTCAACGGGCGGGTGATTCACTGGTGGTCCGTAGTCGTGAGCGAGGCGTCGGAAGACGAATGACTAAACCAGTTGCCACTCCACCAGTGCCCAACCCACAACCGCCAGCGCGCCGTTGCCCGCCATATGCAGCAGAATCGGCGCAACCAGTGACTGGCGCTTCTCATACGCCCACACAAAGATCAATCCGCCGATGAACTGGTTGATGGGCAACGCCACGTTGTGCGCGGCCGCGAACAGTACGGACAGAATCAGGATGGCCGGCCAGCGCCCCCATTCGCGTCGCATGGGGGTGTACATCAGCCCGCGGAACCAGATCTCTTCCAGGATGGGGAAGAATATCACTACGCCGACGAAATAGAGTGCGCTGGAGTCCTTGAAGATTGCCCCGCGCAGGTGGCTTCGGAACATCTCCTGCCCGTCGTCGAAGAACAGGCGCAGCACGACCCAGTACCCGCCTGCCAGAAGCAGATACACAAGTCCCATCGCGATCGCGGCGATCAGTGCGAACTTCAGGTCGCCGCCCAGCCGGTCGAGCCGCAGGCCAAGTGTGCGTAACTGCGCCTTGCGAACGAACTTCCAGTAGCCGAGCAGCAGGAAGGTGAAGCCCAGCATCACCGCAACCTGCCATGTGAAGTCGGGCATGCCCTCGGGAACATGGACGTATCCGTCCTTGAGCAGGCGCGCCATCCCGAGCTGCGCGCCCGTGGATGCCGCCAGCCACAGGATGGCCTGTACGAATCCGATGGGATACGCGGCATACATCTGCGCCCACGGGCCGGCTGAGATTGAAATCTCAGCAGAGTCGTCTTTTTGTAAGTCCTTATCAGTCAATGGCTTGCCGTGTGGAAAAAGCGTGGAAGCAGAAACTTGCGGCTTGCAATATTACGCCGAGCGGATACACTAAGTCTTGTTCAGCCTATGCTTTAGGATAAGTTTCACCTGAAATGTACTGCTGTCGCTTCGTCATTTTGGTGAGTCCCATATGACAGCCCGTCGCACTATCACGAAGAAAGAGCTGGTACTTCGTATCGCTGAGAAGACCCAGCAGAAGCAGACCGTTACTCGCGACATCATCCAACTCTTCATTGATGAAGTCATCAGTGAACTTGCACGCGGTAACCGGCTTGAGCTACGGGACTTCGGCGTATTCGAGGTCAAGATTCGCAAGTCGCGCAAAGCACGCAACCCAAAAACCGGCGCTGAAGTCCGCGTGCCCGAAAAGCGTGTCGTAACCATCAAGCCGGGCAAGAAGATGAAGGAAGAGATCAATCGCCACGCCGAGGCTGAACTGGCGGCCGAGCTGGCGGCCAGCGCCGCACACGCCCAGGGCGCCGTGTCCCCGGCACCGGTGCCGGTCGACTCTTCCGACGAGAACTCCGGCACGCCGTCGCATGAGACGGAGCCGGAAATCAACCGCTAGGTCCCCGTGAGCAACTCTTCACCAGAGCCGCCCACACCGGGTGAACCTCCTTCGCTGCTTGAGCAATCCGGCCCGGGCGTGGACCAGGCGTTCATGCGCGCCGCGCTGAAAGAGGCGCTGGCCGCGTATGAAAAGGGTGAAGTGCCGGTTGGCGCCGTTGTCGTGCATGAGTCACGGATTGTCGGGCGCGGGCACAACTTGCGTGAGTCGCTCAATGACCCGACCGCACACGCGGAGATGATCGCGCTGACGGCCGCTGCAGAAGAGCGCGGCGCCTGGCGGCTGGAGGATTGCACGCTGTACGTGACGCTCGAGCCGTGCCCGATGTGTGCCGGCGCGATTGTGAACGCCCGGGTCAAGCGCGTCGTGTTTGGCGCAAGTGACCCGAAGGCCGGGGCTTGTGGGACACTATTTAATCTGGTACAGGATTCCCGCCTGAATCACCGCGCAGACCTTGAATCAGGGGTTCTGGGCGAAGAATCGGGCGAGATTCTGAAGAGCTTCTTCCGCGAGTGCCGAGAGGGCACCATCAAACGAAGAGGCAGAAAGGGTGAGGAATGAAACCTGCAAAGATGAAGAGCCGCCACCGTGCGAAGGGTCGCAAGACCACGAACCGCTGGCAGAAGAAGGGCAAGCCGAGCAAGGCTGCCAACCCGCGCTAACCGAATCCGCAGGTCCGGAGTCTGGTGTCCGGAGTCATTGGCCTTGGACGCCTGACTCCGCACACCAGACTCCGGACTCAATTTGGAGGGGTGGCAGAGTGGTTGATCGCGTCGGTTTCGAAAACCGATTTGCCCGAAAGGGTAACGGGGGTTCGAATCCCCCCCCCTCCGCCATCAGAAACGCGCCCGACAGGGCGCGTTTCTGATGGCGGCCAGCCTGCCCTGAGCCGGTCGAAGGACGTTCGCCCTGCTCACTCCGGCGTTGCGTCGATTTCGTCGAAGCGTTTGCCTACCAGCCAGATTACGAATTCCATCTCGGCAATCAGCGCGATGGCAGCCAGTACTCCCGCAATGCCCAATGCCGCGGAGATCTTTCCGCTCAGTCCGCCAAGGACGGTGACTACTGCGAAGATCGTGCCGGGGATGATCGACAGCAGTGACCCGCCCAGCATGCGCACCACCAGTGACAGCAGGTTTCGCCCGATCGTTTCAAAACCCGGCTCGCTGTGCATGCTGCTGAGCCAGGCCGGGAACATCATCACGGCGGCGCTCTCCAGCCCGATCATTGTCATCGCCAGCGCGGGGATCAGCGGCACGCCCGCGCAGAACACACCGATTACAATCGGCAACTCGTCATGCTTTGCGACGCTCATGGACGCAGCCACCGCTGACGACAGCGCGATCACTCCCGGCAACAGCACCAGGATTGCCCCGCCCCAGATCTTGCCGCGCAGCAACGCGTAGCCACTCAGCGGCATCGCCTTCCACAGCGCGAGACGACGCATCTCCGTGTGCAGCCCGGTTGCGAGCATGCGCGGGCACATCATGATCAGCATGATCCCCATCGCGGCCGACAGCCCGATCGCGAACACACCTGTCGCGCGCGAATGGCTGAGCCGTTCGCCGAACACGGCCAGCAGCACCAGCAGCCCGGAAAGTCCGACCGCCAGCTTCCACGGCCCGACACGCCACTCGGCGACCAGCGTCTGCCACAGCACCGCGCGCCAACTCGGGCCGGTGGGCGCGAGCTTGAGCTTCGTCGTGCGCGCCTTCTTCATGCGCGAAGCAGCCAGTGCGGCGAACCCGCCGCCGCTGCGCATGGCGTCTACTTTCTTGCCCGTGGTTTCCGCCAGCTCCAGCGCGCGTTCTTCAAACGGCGCGACCAGCAGCATGCAAGCTACGTAGTACAGCAGCGCCAGCCCGGCGACGACCGCAATGCCCTGGCCGAACTCCGCCAGCGACGTCGCCATCGGCACCAGCGCAAGCTGGCGCATCGGCCAGAACGCGTAGTACGCCAGCCCGTCCGAAAATAGCGGGCCGAGCCACCTCGCCACGTTGCCGTCGATTGGCCCCATTGTCTGAAAGTTTCGCCAGACCGGCAGCGCAAGCGCCGCAAGGATCAGCGCGCTGGGGATGTGCAGCAGCAGACTGTGCATACCCATGTGCTTCATGCGGTTGGCAAGCAGTGCGGCCGTCATGGCGTTGAGCGACGCGAGGTTCAACAGCAGGAAGCCGCCGATGCCCGCATACAGCGGTGACATCTCCGGCGAGCGCGAAGCGCCGAGCGCGAAGAAGCAGCCCAGCAGAATGAACACGAGCTGCGGGCGCAACAGGCGGTAGCGCACCAGGTCGCGCCGCGTGAACGGCAGCACGAAGAGCTGCGCGGCCTCCGGGCGAGTGAACGCCGGTGCGGGCCGCGACGGCGCGGTGGCCCAGCCCATCAGCATCATCATCGCGATGCCCGGCACGACGAACGTGCGGTACATTTCGAATCGCCCGCTGGTGTTCGCACCGCCGTCGTGCGACACCAGCCCGGGCATCCCGAAGCTCAGCCAGAAATAGGCGATCGCGAGCAGCGCCGGCACGAAATAGCGCGGCTGCTTGAGCCGCAGCAGCCGGTGCTTCAGCCCGCCGGCCGATTGCCTGAACGCGAGATAGAACAAGGCCGAGTGCATCAGGCCGGTTCCTCTTCATAGCCCGTGGCGCGCAGGAAGATCGCCTCCAGCCCGCCGTCCTTCAGGTCCGGGATGCTCTCCTTCACCTCGGCGATGCTGCCGTGCAGGACCTTGCGCCCGTTTTGCATCAGCATCAGGTGCGTGGCGATTTCTTCCACGAGCCCGAGCAAATGGCTGGAGATAATCACGGCCGAGCCCGCCGCCGCCAGGCGTTTGATGGTCTGCTTGATGCGGCGAATGGCGACCGGGTCGAGCCCGGTCAGCGGCTCGTCGAACAACACGGCCTTGGGGCGGTGCAGCAGCCCGCAGGCGATGGCGACTTTCTGCTTCATGCCGCGGCTTAGCGTGCCGGGCAACTGGTCCTGCTTGCCGTCGAGTTCCAGCTCATGCAGCAGCGCGGCCGCGTGCGTTTCGGCGTCGGGAACGCCGTAGACGCGCCCGTAGAATTTCAGGTGCTCCGCGATCGTGAGGTAGTCAAACAACTGCGGATCGTCGGGAATGAACGACATGTTGCGCTTGGCATTGACGGCGTCCGCGCCGAGGTCAATGCCTGCCACGCGGATCGTGCCTTGGCTGGGTTGAAGCACGCCGCAGATGCAGCGCATGGTAGTGGTTTTGCCGGCGCCGTTCGGGCCCACCAGGCCAAGCACCTGGCCGGCTTGCACCGTGAAAGTCAGCCCGTCGACGGCGCGCGCGCTTTCGTATTCCTTCACGAGGTCAGTCACTTCGATCATGGCGCGAAGCATAACAGCAGGCGCGAGGTGCGCCTGCTGCAAAGATTCGAGACGATTGGAGGATGCTAGGCGTCGTGAGTGAACGTCAGGCAGACGCCGCTCGGGTCCAGTACGGCAAACTCGCGCGAGCCCCAGGGCTTGTCGGCGATGGCGCCATTGGGGTGGATCACGCCGTCATGCTTCTGGTACTCGTTGTACAGCCCGTCGACGTCTTTGACGTTGAAGCGGCACATGGTCTGCTCAGCCACGACTTTGGCGACGTCGGCCGGCACGGCCGTGAAGTGCAGTTCCACGTTGTCGCGCTTCAGCCCTGCGTAGCCATCCATCTGGAAGGTCTGACTGAACCCCAGCTTTTCCTTATAGAAGGAAAGGGTCTGGTTGAGGTCGCCAGCCGGAAGGACCGGAATGCCCTTGAGCAGTGCCGCCATGATTGCCTCCGAGCGGGTGACTCTGCCTTCTGTCACTTCCAGTTCAAGGATTTCGCCAATTAATCCGACGTACCCGCAGGCGCAGCGGCGGCGCTGGGTACGGGGGCGGTCACCGGCGCGCCCGCAGGCTTGGGGATTTCGCGGGTGTCCGGAAGCCTGCGGTCCCGCGCGCGCACGCCGCGCTCGGCCAGCGTGATGAACGTGGGCAGCAGGATCGCAAACACCACCGCAATCACCCCCAGCGTCGGCATGCCATCCAGGCTCTTGTCCGGGTTCTCGCTCAAGATGAAGCTGGAAAGGCTGGCCGCGATCGCCAGCGTGGTGTGCTGCACCGCGCTCTGCATCGACATGAAGGCCGCGCGTTCGTGGGCGAGCGGCACCTTGGTATCCAGGGTGCGGGCCGGCACGCCGCGCACGGTCATGGCCCCCATGAAGAATACGAACAGCAGCATCGCCGGCAGCGGCTGATAGTTGATGAACCAGATGTACATGATTGTGCAGGTCAGCGCGCCGCCCACCCAGCTCACGGCCGCACTGCCGAAGCGGTCGGTCATGCGGCCCACCAGCTGAATCACCAGCAGGCTGACCGTGCCGCCGATCAGATACAGAGGGCCGAGCACGCTAGGCCGGTAGTCAAGGCCGAGCCAAGCCAGCAGGCCGGCGATCCAGCCTTCGCCCGCGTAGTGCAGGTTGAAGACCAGGTAGGTCGGTATGTTGGGTATGACGGCAAAGGCGCTGGTCACCATGGCCATTAGCGCAAGCGCCGACAGAAGCGGCAGCGGCTTGGTCAACATCCGGAACATCCCCCAGCCAGGCGGATTTGCTCCCCCTTGCAGGTGCAGCTTCAACGGCGGTAGCAGGAAGATCGCGCCGGCGTTGACCAGCACGCCCAGCGCCGCCACGCTGTAAAAGGGCGCGCGCCAGTCGGCAACGTGCGCAATTTCCAGCGATATCGGCACGCCCGCGATGCTGGCCAGGCTGAAAGCCGACATCACCGTTCCCATGGCTCGGCCGCGGCGTTCGCGCGGGACGACGTCAGCCACGATCGCCAGGCTGATGGCGGTGGCGGGGCCGCCGAACAGCCCGGCCACCACGCGCGCGCCGATCAGCGTCGGCAGGTTCCATGACAGGCCGGCCAGCGCGGTGCCGAGCACGAGCCCGAACATAGAGACCGCCAGCGCTTTGCGGCGGTCGAAGCGGTCCAGGAAGAAGCTGCCCACCACGCCGGAGACCGCGGCGGCCGCGGTGTAGCTGCCAGCAATGATGCCGATGTGATTGGTCGAAATTCCCAGCTCAAGCGCGAAGTCCGGGCCCAGCGGCATCACGATCATGAAGTCGAGAATGTTGATGAACTGAACGGCCGCGATCAGCAGCACGACCAGGCGCTCGGAGACGGGAAGTTGCAGGTGCTTGCTCATTGGCGCCTGTTTTTCAACGGGCGACGATTCTCCGCCCCGGCAGGCAAAGAACAACCTCGGGGACGTCAGTATTTCACTGGCGGTTTCGTCACTAATCTCTCGCGCGACTGGGCAGTTGCGCGCGGACGGGGAGCGTATTAAACCGCAGCCCTGTCACGTCCGAAGGAAATCCCATGAGCGGCGGTTCTGCATCCATCGGTGGCCACGTGAGCGGCTTTGCCGCGACTCGTCGCAGCGACGGATGGTGGCAGGGCTGGGCGCTTACGGCGGGTGGGCTGTTCCTGTTCTTCGGATATCTCACGCTGCGCGCGTTTACCGGCAAGTACTACTGGGCTGATCCCTACATCAGCCCCGTTGCTTCGCCGCCGCTGTTCACGCCGGTGAACGGCCCCGGCGTCGTGCCGCTGCACCACGCGTGGTTCGGCGCGTTCCCGTCGTTCTGGCCGAGATTTCTGCCGCAGTCGCCGGCGTTCTTCATTCCGGGCCTGGCGATCGCGTTCCGTGCGACCTGCTACTACTACCGCAAGGCTTACTATCGCGCGTTTGCGGCAACCCCGCCGGCGTGCGCGGTCGGCGGCGCGCCGCTGAAGTACCGCGGCGAGACCGCGCTGCTGCTGTTCCAGAACCTGCACCGCTACGTGCTGTACGGCGCGTTGCTGCTGCTGGTGTTCCTGTGGTACGACGCGTTCGCCGCGTTCTTCCGCAACGGCAAGTTCGGCATCGGCGTCGGTACGCTGGTGCTGATCATCAACGCGACGTTGCTCAGCGGCTACACGTTCGGCTGCCACTCGTGGCGCCACCTGATTGGCGGCAAGCTGAACTGCTTCAGCTGCGACGGCGCCAGCAAGACCCGCTACAAGATCTGGAAGAAATCGACCTGGCTGAACGAGCGGCACATGCTGTTCGCCTGGCTCAGCCTGTTCTGGGTCGCGTTCACTGACTTCTACGTGATGATGGTGTCGAGCCACCACATCACCGACCTGAATACCTGGTAACCCATGGGCGCACCCGACGTTTCTGAGCTGCAGACATTCGAGCACGACGTGCTGGTCATCGGCGCGGGCGGCGCGGGTCTGCGCGCGGCCATCGAGGCGTCAGGCCGCGGCATGAACACCGGGCTGGTGTGCAAGAGCCTGCTGGGCAAAGCCCACACCGTGATGGCCGAAGGCGGCATGGCAGCTGCACTCGGCTTCACCGATGCGCGCGACAACTGGAAGGTCCACTTCCGCGACACCATGCGCGGCGGCAAGTTCCTGAACCAGTGGCGCATGGCGGAACTGCACGCGAAAGAAGCGCCGCAGCGCGTCAAAGAACTCGAAGAGTGGGGTGCGGTCTTCGACCGCACCGACAAGGGTTTGATCCACCAGCGCAACTTCGGCGGCCACCGCTACCCGCGCCTCGCGCACGTCGGCGACCGCACCGGGCTTGAGCTCATCCGCACGCTGCAGGACCACGGCGTCCACCAGGGCATCCAGGTGCACATGGAATGCACGGTGCTCGACCTGCTGAAGGACGGCGACCGCGTGGTCGGCGCGCTCGGCTACTGGCGCGAGACCGGGCGTTTCGTGCTGTTCAAGGCCAAGGCCGTCGTGCTGGCCAGCGGCGGCGTCGGCAAGGCCTGGCGCGTGACCAGCAACAGCTGGGAGTACACGGGCGACGGCCTCGCCATGGCGTATCTTGCTGGCGCGGAGCTGATGGACCTTGAGTTCACGCAGTTCCACCCGACCGGCATGGTCTGGCCGCCCAGCGTGCGCGGGACACTGGTAACTGAGGGCGTGCGCGGCGACGGCGGAATTCTGAAGAACAGCGAAGGCAAGCGCTTCATGTTCGGCTACATCCCGGAGCGCTTTGCCGCCGAGACGGCCGACACCGAAGAAGAAGCCAACCGCTGGCTCAAGGGCGACAAGGCCGCACGGAGGCCGCCAGAGCTGCTGACGCGCGACGTGGTTGCGCGCGCGATCAACCGTGAGGTGAAGGATGGGCGCGGCTCGCCGCACGGCGGCGTGTTTCTCGACATCGCGTCGCGCCTGCCCGCCGAGCAGATCAAGCGCAAGCTGCCCAGCATGTACCATCAGTTCAAAGAGCTGGCGGAAGTGGACATCACCACCGACCCGATGGAAGTCGGCCCGACGCTGCACTACCACATGGGCGGCATCAAGGTGGACCACGATTCGCAGATGACCACCGTGCCGGGGCTGTTCGCCGCGGGCGAATGCGCGGCCGGATTGCATGGCGCCAACCGCCTCGGCGGCAACTCGCTGAGCGACCTGATCGTGTTCGGCAAGCGCGCCGGCGAGTACGCGAGCGAATACGCCAAGGAAAACGGCGCCGGCAAGGTGAACGACGACCAGGTGGTCGCCTGCCTGCGCCGCGCGACGGACTTCCTGAATCGCGAAGAAGGCCCGAACCCGTTCGTTGTGCAGGAAAACCTGCAGGCGATCATGAACGACCACGTCGGCATCATCCGCGAAGGCGCGGAGTTGTCGGCCGGGCTTGAGAAACTGGCCGAATGGAAGCAGGAAGCCGAGAAAGCCAAGGCGCACTCGGCCAGCCAGTACAATGCGGGCTGGCACACGGCGCTGGACCTGCGCAACCTCGCGATCGCGGCCGAGAGCATTACGCGCGCCGCACTCATGCGCGAGGAAAGCCGCGGCGCACACACGCGCTCCGACTTCGAAGGCGAGCAGGAAGAGTGGGGCAAGTACAACATCTTCGTCTGGCGCGGTGACGACGGCGAGATGAAGATTGAGCGGCGCGAGCGTCCGGAGCCCCCGAAGGGGCTGAAGGAAATCGGCTACGCGAAGATTGAAGACCTCGAATCCGGCAAGGTCGGGGCGGACGTAGAGTAATGGCGACACGCACATTCAAAGTCTGGCGCGGCGACAAGGACGGCGGCGAGTTCAAGGAATACTCCGTCGAGGTCCAGCCGGGCATGGTGGTGCTCGACGGCATTCACCGCATCCAGGCCGAGCACTCCAGCGACCTCGCCGTACGCTGGAACTGCAAGGCCGGCAAGTGCGGCTCATGCTCGATGGAAATCAACGGCAAGCCGCGCCTCGGTTGCATGACGCGCCTGAACAGCCTGCCGGAGGGCACCGTCACGGTGCAGCCGCTGAAGACTTTCCCGCTGATCAAGGATCTCGTTACCGACGTCAGCTGGAACTTCGAGCAGAATAAACGCATCCCGCCCGTTAAGCTCAAGCCGCGCGACGCCGACGGCAACTATCGCATGATGCAGGAAGACATCGATCGCGTGCAGGAATTCCGCAAGTGCATCGAGTGCTTCCTGTGCCAGGACGTCTGCCACGTGCTGCGCGACCACCACAAACATGACCACTTCGTCGGCCCGCGCTTCATGATTCGCCTCGCACAGCTTGAGATGCACCCGCTGGACACCGTTGACCGCGTGCCCGCCATGCGCAAGGAGTTC
Organism: Planctomycetota bacterium; assembly: GCA_020638675.1. Taxonomy (GTDB): domain Bacteria; phylum Planctomycetota; class UBA8742; order UBA2392; family UBA2392; genus JACKID01. The sequence goes on along the minus strand of JACKID010000001.1, from coordinate 2,852,102 downwards.
GGCAGCGGCTGGTGCAACATCACGCGCTGCTGCACCGAAGTCTGCCCGGAGCATATCCAGATCACTGACAACGGCATCATCCCGATGAAAGAGCGCGTCGTGGATCGCTACTACGACCCCATCGCCTGGTTCCTCAAGAAGGTCTTCGGCGGCAGCAAGGCGTAACCCCAAGTCGCGTCTAATCTTGCAACGGCCCCTTTCGGGGCCGTTGTTGTTACATGCCGTTTACCGCGAAACCCGGGAACTGCTGCATACTTATAGCGTCCTAGCTGTGCGTAACGCTTGGGATGACGGGCGGTAGTGGAAGAGACACGCGGGGGAGCCATGCGCAAACCGAAGCTATCCGTTTTCAGCCTTGCACAGCTAGTCATCACGGTCGCGGCCGTGATGTTTGGCGTTTACGGCGTGATCCACTCCGGCGAAGCGCCGGCCAACGCCCCCGTGGTCGCAGGCGCGACCGGCGACGTCGGCCCGCTTGACGGAGGTTCCGGCTGCTCGCCGCTTGAGATGCCGGTACACCTGCCGCCGCGCGTTTCGCCGCCACCAAGGAACATCGACGTCCCGCGTGAGCCCGCAGCGTTCAACCCCGACGACAAGGGCAACGGCAATCTGAAGGGCACCGTCAAGTTCACCGACGGGCGCGGCGTCGAGGGCATGAAGGTCACCGCGATCAGCACCGAGGCTGAAATCAACGCACCGGCCTGGGACCAGGAAGACATTGCCAAGACCCACAAGGCCTACGACGAGTACTTCCGCGCGCTCGAGCGCAACACCCGCTTCACCAGCACCGACTCATACGGGCGCTTCGAGTTCGAGGGGCTCGATGAAAGCCACAGCTATCGCGTGAGCGTCAACGACCCGGAAGTCGGCTCCAGCCAGCAGGTCGGGCGCTCCGGCAGCAACCTGAGTTTCGAGTTCGAAGTGCCGGTGGTGATCGAGGGCCTCGTCCGTTGCGAAGGTGGTGCGCTGCCGCACGACTGGTGGGTCACCATCAACGCCGACACCGGCCAGGGCTGGTTCGAGTACGTTCAATCCGCAGGCTTTCACGGTGAAGATGGCAAGTTCCGCATTCGCGGCAAGGCCGGCAAAGTACAGATCGTGGTGACCGCAAGCGGCTTCGTGCAGGACAAAGTACCGGTCATCGAAGTCGGCGCCGAGGGCGGCAAGTGCGACGTCACGCTGCTCAAGGCCGCGATTCTGAGCGGCACAGTAACCTCGCGCGACGGCAGCCCGCTGTCCAGCGTGACCGTGACCGTCGGCGGCCAGGGCGGCGGTATGTATGGCAACTGGCGCGGTGACTTCGATGGCTGGGAGGAATCGGAGCGCGCTGTCGAGCTGTCAGACGTGCTGGAATCGCGCGTGAAGGCCGTACGCCGCATCGCGGAAGACAAGAATTCACTGGATGACGAGTACTGGGGCGGCGGCATGGCGGGCTACACGGACCAGAGCGGCAAGTACCGCATTGAAGGGCTGCGCCCGGGCACGTTCACAGTGACGGCCACCATGGGCAGCTTCACCGAGTCGCGCGAGATCACGCTGAGCGGCGGCGAGAACTACGCCGACTTCAGCATCGACGCGGGCTGCCGCATCAAGATCGTCGGGACCAACACGGCCGGCAAGAAAGTCACGCCCAGCTACGCGTGGTTCGTGGATGACAAGGGCCAGTACGCCGAGTGCGTTCAGCTGACGTCAACGGACGGCTCGCTTGAGTACGCCGGCATCAAGGAAGGCACCTGGACGATGACCGCACAGGCTTCGGGCTACCCGCAGCTCGTCCAGGAAGTCCGCATTTCGCAGGGCGCGAACGTTGTCGATGTGGTCTTCCAGGAGCCCGCGACGCTGACCGGCAAGATCAGCACGCCCGGCGGCAAGATCCCGCCGAACCTGTACGTCTGTCTCACGCCGATCGGCGGGGTCACCAACGGCGGACGCTCAAAGAAGCGCGCGGAAAACGCGCAGTGGTACTCCGTGGATTCGGACGGCAACTATCGGGCCGAAAACCTGCAGCCGGGCGACTACAACTTCAGCGTCCAGTTCAACCAGAACGACGAGCTGTTTGAGCAGGACATCGTGCTCAGCGCCGGTGAGCAGACGCAGAACGCTTCGGTAGAGGAACGCTCGACGCTGACTGTCACAGTCGACGTCGCGTCCGACCTCAAGAACAAGGAAGGCATTTCGATCTCCGTCTCAACGACGGGCAAGAACGCCGGCAGCGTCAGCCGCTATGCGCAGCTGGACAGCAACAACCAGGCCGAGTTCAGCTTCCTGCCGGAGGGCGAGTACTACGTGATGGCCTACAGCCAGGATGGCACCCAGACCTATGTCACGACCACCGTCAATCGCGGCGGCAACGCTGTGACGTTGTCTCTGGGGCCGCCGAACTGCGTGAAAATCACCCAGGTCGCCGACGGCTACCAGGCGGCAGAAGCTGGCGTGCAAGTGGGCGACCTGATCATCCAGTACAACGGCGTGATCGTGAACAACATGACCGAGCTGGTGAACGAAGTGCAGTCCACCAAGGAAGAGGACAGCGTCACAATGGTGGTGGTGCGCGACGGCAGCACCCTGAGTTTCCGCCTGAAGGGCGGGCGAATCGGCATCAACGGCGACAATTTCCGCCGCTAGACTTGCGCTGGGCACGCGCGGCAGGTCGGGACGGGCACCAAGCTCGTCCCGACCGTCACCTGTGGGCGAGTTAAGTCACTCAATGGAAGCAAGATCGCTGGTCAGACAGTGACGATTTCATGGCCTTAACCCCCTGCTTTTCGTGCTTGACGGGGGGATAGGCGTGGCTAACCTTCTTTTTACCCCCCGATTTTTGCGAACCCCTGGTTCCCCTGGTGTATTGCGACAACGGCCCCCCGGCTGATTGCCGTCTTGCCGTTTGTCGCGGACCCCAAGGCGAGGACTACGCTCAATGAGAGTCACTTTGAAGAGCTTGCGTGCGGTACTTGCGCTGACCTGCGCGTGCGCTGTGGCAACGGCCTGCTCCGTCATGCCGTTCCAGGGCAACGCCGATCGCGGCAGCAGCAACTGGGCCTCGGATTCCTACGTCGCGTCGGACACGGTGAACGATGTTCCGCCGGAAGATCAGGACCCGCCGGAAGGCTATGAGCGCGAAGGCAAGGGCGCTCCGGGCAACCTGCACGACAACCCGGGCGGTGAACGCTCCGGCACGGCGGGCGTGACCGATACCGGCGAGAAGATCGACAAGACCACGCGCGGCGCGGACGTCGGCAAGGACGACAAGGAAGCGCGCGAGGTGTTTGATAACGACCGCCGTCGCGACGTCGAGTACAAGTGGCTGAAGGATCGCGGCGTGCTGGCCAAGCAGGCCAACGACCTCGAAGAGGCCGAAAAGTACTTCGAGCGCGCACTCGCCCTCAAGCCCGGCGCCGACACCAAGGACGTCGAGAAGCTGCTGGACGAAACCCGCGACATGCTGAGCAAGGGCACTACCCTCGCCCCGCGCTGGGCTGACATGCCGGCCGCCGCGCAGGAAGAGTACGAGATCGAAGCTGCCCGTACCTACGACAAGGCCAAGGACTTTGAGAACAATGGCCAGTGGTCGGAAGCGATCGACGAGTGGGAAAAGCTGCGCCGCCTCGTGAAGTTCGCGCCGTACGGCGCGGAGCTGAGCAAGGATTACGACAGCGTCGCCCGCGCCGGTCTTGACCGCGCCCGCATTGAGCTTCAGCGCTCACGCAAGGCCCTCGAGGAAGAGGCCCTGAAGCGCGAGCGCCGCATGCGCGACCTGGAAAGCCAGGCCGAGGAAGACCGCCGCAAGGAAGAAATCGTCGAGTTGTGGCGCCAGGCTGTCTACAACCTCGAGCTTCGCCGCTTCCGCACCGCCAGCGAAATCGTGGACCGCATCCTTTACCTCGACCCGCAGTTCCGCAAGGCCGACGAGTTGAAGCGTGAAATCGCCGACCGTCGCCTGATCCAGCTCAACCGCGACACCTTTGAGCGCCGCATGGCCGGCTACCAGGAAACCCTGCGCCAGTTGCGCGAGGCGATGGTGCCGCAGACCAGCACCCTGCGTTACCCGACCGGGCTTCTGGCCGAGCGCATCCGCGCCCGCCGCTCGATCGCGCAGGATTCGGTCGAGATCGATCCGGACGTCCAGCGCATCCAGAACGCGCTCGATTCCAAGATCGTGCCGATTAACTATGAAGAAGAGCCGCTGGCCAACGTGATTGCGGACATCCAGCGCAAGGCCGGTGTGGCAATCCGCCTGCACCCGGACGTGGCCGACGCCAGCGGCGAAGAGCCGGTGACGATCAGCCTCGATGGCATTCCGCTCGGCAGCGCGTTGAACATCATCCTGACCGACATGGACCTCAAGACACAGTTCCGCTACGGCGTGCTGTTTGTCGTCGGTGAAGACGCCGAGCAGGACGCCAACTCGGTGGTCACACGCGTGCACGACGTGCGCGACCTGACCTTCAACATCACCGAGTTCGTCGGCCCGCGCATTCGCCTGACGCCCGCCGAAGACAGCGGCTCAGGCCCCAGCATCGTGTACCCGGACGAATCCGAGCGCACGCTGGACATCGACCGCATCGAAGAGTTGGTCACCGAGTCGGTCGCCCCGGACACCTGGGACGAGCCGAACGCCCTGAAATTCTTCGGCGGTCAGCTGGTCGCCACGCACACCCCGCAGGTGCAGGCCGAGCTGCGCGACTTCCTTGACGAGCTGCGCAAGATCGCGGGCCTGATGGTCAACATCGAGGTTCGCTTCATCAGCGTCGAGGACGACTACCTGCAGGACTTCGGCATCGACTTCCGCGGCAACGGCGGTCCGGCCCAGGTTCCGAACCAGGCCAATACCACGCTCGAAGACGTCACCACCGGCCCGGAAGACAACGCCGGCGGCCAGTTCGACAACGGCTCGGGCGGCATTGCCCCGGCCAACCCGACCTCGGGTATTTTCTTCAATAACCAGGACCCGAATAACCCGCCGGTGAACTTCAACCAGGACATCCGCGGGCGCTTCGAGCACATCTACGACAACTCGCTCGGCAACATGCTGACGAACACGGGCGGCTTCGCGATGCAGTTCGCCTACTTCATCGACCTGACGCAGATCAACGCGGTGATCGTCGCGGTGCAGAAGCGCAAGAAGGCACGCGTGCTGACCGCGCCGCGCCTGAGCGCCTTCAACACGCAGCGCGCCAACATCACCATCGTCAACCAGATCCCGTACGTGCAGGACTTCGAGCTGAACAGCGCGACCAGCGCCGCCATCGCCAACCCGGTGATCGACACGATCCTCGACGGCATGGTGCTGGACGTGAAGCCGACGGTCAGCAACGACCGCCGCTTCATCACCATCGAAGTGCAGCCCACGGTTGCGGAACTGACCCTGCCGATCCCGACGTTCACCACGACGCTCGGCCCGACCAGCAGCGTCACCATCCAGATCCCGGAGATCAAGCTGCAGACGGTGCAGACCACCGTGCGCGTGCCTGACGGCGGCGCGGTTGTGATCGCCGGCTTGAAGACGGTCCGCGACAAGTGGATCGAGAGCGGTGTGCCGATCCTCAGCGACATCCCGCTGCTCGGCATCCTGTTCAAGCGCCAGGGCCGCGACAAGGAACAGTTCAACCTCGTCATCGTGGTCCACGCCAAGGTCATCGACCTGAACGACGAAGAAAACCGTCGTCCGGGTTGGGACAGCTAAGTAGCCCGGCCTGCAAGGGCTGGGTATGACTGCCAGACACCGCTCAACCCCGGCCCAACGGCCGGGGTTGTTCATTTCACCAACCTTCATACGAAGGTATCCCCGGCCGTTGCCGCCCGGGTTATAAGCAGGCATGCACTTCAGCGGACTTCCATTTGCTCTAAACCCGGAGCGCGAGATCCAGACGCACGCGAACTTCGTGCTGTTGAAGGACGACCGCGCCTACAAGCTGAAGAAGCCCGTCAAGTTCCCGTTCCTGGACTACTCGACGCTGGCGCTGAGGCGGCAGATGATCCTGAACGAGCTGCGGTTCAACCGGGTGTTCTCGCCCGAGACCTACCTTGGTGTAGCGGAGATCACGCAACACGATAACGCGCTCGAAATCGGGCCCCTGCTCGAAGATCTGCCGGAATCGCCACACAGCGGCGTAGTCGACTACTGCGTAGTCATGAAACGCATCCCGGATGACGCGTGGCTGCCCGTGCAACTCAAGGCCGGCAAGGTCAGCGAGGCGCAAATCATCGCGTTGATGGAACGTCTCGTGCGCGCACTGCAGGCTTCGCCTGCGAGTGACGAGGTGCGCGCCAACGGGTTGCCCGAGAACCTGCGCCACAACACCGTCGCAAACATAGCTGAATGCGAGCAGTTCGTGCCCGAATGCCTGACGCGCGAGCGCTGGGAGCGGCTGGATGCACTGCTGCGTGGCTGGTTCGAGGCCAACCACTCGGTCTTTGAATCCCGGGTGGCGGGCGACCGCATCCGGGAAGGCCATGGCGACCTGAAGCCGGGCAACATCGCCTTTGTGGACGAGCGCCCGGTCATCACCGACTGCATCGAGTTCAACCCGCTGTTCCGGCGCTTGGACACCCTTGCCGAAGCGGCCTTCCTCGCTACTGGCCTGGAGTCGCTGGGCGCGTTCGACATGGCCGCCCACGTCTTCAGCGCCTACCGCGAAATCGCGCGCGACGATTTCCCGGATGCACTGCGCCGCTACTACCAGGCGCACCTCGCCTGCGTGATGGCAAAGGTAACCGCGCTGCAATTGCTCGAGCCGGAAGTTCCCGCAGAGCAGAAGGACCGCGCCCGACAGACGGCATCCGACTACTTCCGCCTGGCGGATTTCTACGCGCGCGAGCCGCACGTCATTGTTGTCATGGGCATCATGGGCTGCGGCAAGAGCACTGTGGCCAGCGCAATCGGCGAAGCATTCGGCTGGCCGGTAGTGAACAGCGACGTCGAGCGCAAGCGCCTCGCCGGAGTAGCGCCCAGCGACCGCCTCCCGCAGGACGCCTACAGCCACGAGATGTCAGTGCGCGTGTATGACGTCCTCTACGCTGCGATCGGCGAGGCCGAGGGCGGCATCGTGCTGGATGCACAGTTCGGGCTAAGCGAAGGCCGGGCGCAGGCCGTCGAAGCCGCCCGCGAGGCCGGGGGGCACGTCGTGTTCATTCACTGCGACGCGCCGGACGAGGTTGTGCGCGAGCGCATGAACCGCCGCGAACTTGACCCGTCAAGAGTAAGCGACGCGACGTCAGACTTGCTTGCGGAGGCGCGTGCGAAATTCGAGAAACCGGCCGTCAAAGAAAAGCTGCAGGTGATTCCGTTCGACACGCGCGTAGATGCGATCGAGCTGGTGCGCGCTCTCAAGGCCGCGTTAGTCTGATCAGCGAGAGCTGGCGGGGCTGAGCGCCCGGCGCACGTCGTAGACGTCGTCGAAGTCCTCAATCCTGTCTTGTTCGTCGGCATTCAGCAGCCCGGCGTGGATCAGGTTGAACACGATTTCGCCCCAGTCCCGGGTGGTCTGCACGCCCCACCACGCCCAGACGTCGAACGCCAATGGGCCGAATTCGCTCAACGCCAACAGGCGCAGCCCTTCACAGATCTCTCGCCCGCTCATGTGGCGGTACTCGCCCTGCGGCACCCCGGCGTACTCCCGCAACGTGTACTCGATGCCCTGGAAAAGCACGAAACGGTAGGCGGCGCTGCGGTAGCGTGGGTCCTTGCGGCGCACGTCCAGCAGCACCGCCTCTACGTCGATCGGTGTTTCGGGCTCTTGCGGGTTGTCGGGCTCTTCAGCCATCCACCTTCTCGTCCAGCCGCTGAAACAGAGGCGCGGGTGTGCCGATCTTGTGGCCTGCCAGCAGGCGCCCCCAACTGAGCGCAACGGGCAGCTTCTCATTGAACTCGATGTTCAGTTGCCGTGCGATTTCGACCGCCGCATCCGGCAAGAACGGCTTCAGCGCATAGGCCAGCGCGTGAACCACTTCGCACAGCGCGTGCATGCTGGCCTGCAGGTCCTGCTTGCGGGCCGGATCCTTGGCCAATTTGAACGGCGCGGATTCGTTCACGAACGCGTTGGTGTCGCGTACCAGCGCCCAGATCAGCTCCAGCGCGGCATCCAGGTCAAAGCGGCGTACTTCCGCCAGCAGGCGGTCCGCCAGGTTGTTCACGTGCGCAATCAGGTCCTGCCGCGCGCCCTCAAGCTTCTCGTGCTCGAACTTGCACTCGGCCGGCACCTGTCCGTCGAAGTACTTGTTCAGCATGTTGAGCGAGCGGTTCACAAGATTGCCCAGCCCGTTGGCAAGGTCGGAATTGAAGCGCGTCACGAAGCTGGCGTGGCGCCAGTCCGCGTCACCGCGGGCGGGCCCCTCGCGCAGGATGTGATAGCGCAGCGCGTCGCGCCCGTACTTCCCGGCAACGTCGCCCGGGCGAATCACGTTGCCGAGCGTCTTGGACATCTTGTCGCCCTCGACCTGCCACCAGCCGTGGGCGAACACTTGCTTCGGCGGAGTGACGCCCGCACCCAGCAGCTCGCTCCACCAGACCACGCTGTGGTGCCAGAGAATGTCCTTGCCGACGATGTGCACGGCCTCGGGCCACCAGTACTCGAACGGCTTTACGCCTTCGGGTGTGCTGTGCGGGTGGCGTCCGCGCCCCTCGAACTGATCCGTGGGGATGTGCTTGGCGTCGGGCCAGCCGAGCGCGCTGATGTAGTTCACCAGTGCATCGGTCCAGACCCAGATGACGTGCTTGCTTTCCCACGGAAGCTGCACGCCCCAGTCAAACTGGACGCGTGTAACGCTGATGTCGTTCAGGCCCTCGCGCAGCTTGCCGAGTATCTCGTTCTTGCGCGGCTCGGGGACGATGCAGTCCGGATTGGCTTCGATGTGCTTCTGCAGTTTCTCGGTGAAGCTCGACAGCTTGAAGAAGTAGTTTTCCTCTTCAACATTCTGCGGGACGGTCTTGTGGACCGGGCACTTGCCGTCGACCAGGTCCTTTTCCGTGTAGTTGGTCTCGCAGTCGACGCAGTAGAGCGCCTTGTAGCCCGACTTGTAGAGCAGGTCGGCGGCCTTCAGGCGCTCGAATACTTTCTGCACGGCGTCTTCGTGGAACGGGTCGGTGGTGCGGATAAAGACATCGTGCGTGATGTCCAGCTGCTCCCAGAGCGCGGCGAACTTGCCGACGATCGTGTCGGCAAATCCGCGCGGCGTGGTGCCGGCCGCCGTTGCCGCCTTGTGAATTTTCTGGCCGTGTTCGTCGCTGCCGGTCAGGAACAGCGTCGGGCGTCCGCAGCACCGCCAGAAGCGCGCAAGCGTGTCGGCGTACACGGTTGTGGTTGCGTGCCCGATGTGCAGCTCATCATTGACGTAGTACAGCGGCGTCGTGATGTAGATTGGTCGTTCAAGCTCAGTCATGGCGGTGTTTTGGCCTCCGTGGCCGGATAGCGCAACCCGTGTCAGGGAATTTAACGGCGGGAAGCCGCCGGAGGTTGCAGCCGCCTACTCGGCAGGGGCGGGAGGGCCGCCGTGGCTGGCTTCGTTGCCGCCTTCGCGGCGCCCGCGGCGCCCGCGGCGTCGCCCACGCCGTCTGCGTTTCGGACGCTGCTCGCCGTCGCCCGGTGCGCCTTCGGCATCGGGCTGGCCGGGCTCCGCATCCGCTTCGCTGTCATCTACGCCGTCCGGCTCCGCCTGGGTTGCCGGCTCCTCGACGCCTGTCGACAGGTCTTCGGAATCTGGCGGCGCGGTGTCTGACTCCGCGGTTTCCGGCTCGCTCTCGGTCGCAGTTGCCTCGTCTTCGGCCCTGCGGGCGGGGTGGACGGCATCCTGCCCCTGGCGGCGGTCGGGGCTTTCCGGGCGTGGCTGGTTGCGGCGGTCGGCGCGCGCCTGCTTTTCGGCGATGCGCGCTTCCTTCTCGGCGCGGATCTTCGCCTTGCGCTCCTTGCGGTAGCGGCGGATGTCCTTTTCAGACCAGCCCGGCTCGAACTGGATTTCGGTGATGTCGCGCTCTTCGCGGTTGCCGTCGCCGAAGTCTACCGTCACTTTCTGCCCGAGGATGTCCACGTTGCAGGCGTGGCAGTCTTTGCCCTCGCACACAACCGGCTGGCCTTCCTGCGGGACGTTCTTCTTCAGCTCGTTGTACAGGTCGTCCTCGTACTTCAGGCAGCACTTGAGGCGCCCGCACTGGCCGCTGATCTTGTTCGGGTCGAGGCTGATGCGCTGCGACTTCGCCATCTTCATGGACACGGGCACGAAGTCGATGATGTAGCTGATGCAGCACAGCTCCTGCCCACACACACCTACGTCGCCCGTCAGGCGCGCCGCGTCTCGCGCGCCGACCTGCCGCAGTTCGATACGCTGAGGCACCTGCTCAGAGAGGTCTTTGACCAGGTCGCGGAAATCCACGCGGTCTTCGCTGCTGAAGTAGATCACCAGCTTGTCGCCATCCAGCAGCGTTTCAGCATTCTCGAAGCGGATGGGCAGCTTGTGCTTCTTTGCAAGCTCGCGGAACTGGCGGCGCAGCGGCTTGATGTCGAATTCGCGGTGTTCACGAAAGCGTTGCGAGTCCTCCATCGTTGTGCGGCGCAGAACCTCGCCGCCGACAGAGTCCTTGGGCCCGAGGCTCGGGTCGCCGACTTCGCCCTTCACCTGGCCCATCTCGGTACCGCGTTTGGTACGCAGTACCACCAGGTCATTGACCTTGAGGGGCAGATCGCGCGGGACGCGGAAGTACTCCAGCGTGCGCAGCGTTGAATACCTTGCGAGGACTAACGCCATAGGCCTTCAATCAGTGAGCCCCAGCCCGGGACAACTATCGAAAAGTACGCTACTTGCACCATTTCGGCAAGGAGGGGCGGGGGTGACGTAGCAACCGGGCGTGGCTATACTTTTTGCCGCTCACGACCCCTTTTTGCTCGAAACAACCATGCAAAGCTGTACCGCTTGCGGCACGGAGAACCCCAAGGAAGCCAAATTCTGCATCAATTGCGGAAATGGCATGGGGGAGCATTCTTCTGACCGTTCTTCACAGCCCGACGAAATCGGCCGTGTTCACGACGGCGATGATCTCGTATTCGAGGTCGAAGGCGTGTCCTACGACCCCGGCACCATCGTGCTCGACCGCTACAAGGTTGAGCGCGAGCTGGGCCGAGGCGGCATGGGCACGGTGCTGCTGTGCCGCGACAAGTTCCAGGATGAAGAATTCTGCTGCCTCAAGGTCATCAACCCGCAGCTGATCGACAACGAGGAACTGGTCGAGCGCTTCAAGTCGGAAGGCCGTATCGCCCGCAAGATCCGCCACCCGGCCATCATCGCCACTCACGACATCTTCGAGTGGAAGGGCCGCTGGCACATCAGCATGGAGTTCTTCCCAGGCATCGTTCTGCGCAAGGTGATCAATGAAGCGGACAGCACCGGAATTTCGGTGCCGATGAACGATGCCGTGGCGATCGTCGAAGGCCTGCTTGAGGGCCTGAACGCGGCGCACGAAGTGACGGTCCACCGTGACCTGAAGCCCGAGAACGTGATGCTGCGGGGCAAGCCCGGCACGCCCGACTTCCAGTTGAAGATCCTCGACTTCGGCATCGCCAAGAACTTCGAAGTGAGCAACGCCACCATGGCCGAGGTCGCCATGGGCACTACCGGCTACATGGCGCCGGAGCAGGCCCGCGACGCGGCCAACGTCGACCAGCGCGCCGACCTCTACGCCGTGACGGTGATGTTCTACGAGCTGTTGACCGGGCTGCTGCCCGTCGGCAATTACGAGCCGCCAACCGCCCTGCGCCCGGACCTTCCGGCCTGGGTGGATGCGTTCGTTGACAAGGGCCTGAAGTCGCGGCCCGACGGTCGCTATCCGACGGCCGTGGACATGCGCAAAGTGCTGCTCAGCGGCGGCGGGACGACGGACAATCAGGGCATCTCGCGCACCACGCAGATTCACACCAGCCCGCTGGTGGACACGAAGAAGGAAAAGGACCCGGTCAAGGACGGGCGCTGGCTGCGCATCAAGCTGATGGATTCGCGGCAGGGCCTGGTTCACGCTGTGTCCTATGCGCCGGACGGGACGTGCTTCGCCACCGCCGGCGAGGACAACACGGTCAAGGTCTGGGACAGCAAGCGCCTGAAAATGCTGGCCGAACTAAAGGGCCACAGCGCCTGGGTGAAGACCCTGCACTTCAGCCCCAACAGCAAGGTCCTGGCGACCGGCAGCGGCGACAAGTCTGTCCGCATCTGGGACACGCGCACCTGGCGCGAGGCCGCCGTCATCAGCGGGCACGAGACGCCGGTGATTGCGGTGCGCTTCAGCCCGGACGGGAATTTCCTGGCAAGCTCCGGGGCGGACCAGACGGCCGTGCTGTGGGACACGAGCGACTTCGAGCCGGTAAGCGAAGTGCACGGCGGCGGCATCGCGGCGCTGAGCTTCAGCCCGGACGGTCTGCTGATGGCCAGCGGCACGCTGAACCAGAGCGTCGTGGTCTGGGACATGATGACCGGCGAAACACTCGTTGAGCTGAAGGGTCATCGCGGCACGATCACCAGCTTGAGCTTCAGCCCGGACGGGCGCTACCTGCTGACGGGCAGCGACGACAGCACGATCCGCGTCTACGAGATCCCGGGCTTTGAGCGCACCTTGAAGATTCGCGACCACAGCAGCCTTGTGTGGTCGATCGCTTTCAGCAACGACGCGCGCGTGATGGCCAGCGCCGGTGAAGACCGCATGCTGGTACTGCGCAGCATCCCGGATTGGGGCGAGGTCGCGACGTTCGCAGATCACCCCAAGGGCGTGAGCGGCGTAGCCTTCTCGCCGGACGGCAAGAACATGGTCACCTGCGGGCGCGAAGGCGGCATAGCCGTGTACTCGCTGCAGGTCTAGACTGCTGCCCGGACAGCAAGAACCGGGAGCTACCATGGCCGACAAACCTAACACGTGGGAAATCGCCCTCCGCCAGTTCCATGAAGTCGCCGAGCTTGTCGATCTGCCGAAAGGGCTGCGCGACTACCTGAGCGTTCCGGAAGCGGTGCACATCTTTTCGGTGCCGGTTCTGCGGGACGCGGGCCACACCGAGGTCTTCACCGGCATTCGCAGCCAGCACAGCTTCGCGCGCGGCCCCGCCAAGGGCGGTCTGCGATTCCACCCGGGCGTCAGCATTGACGAGGTCAAAGCGCTGTCCATGTGGATGACGTGGAAGTGCGCAGTAGTGAACGTTCCGTTCGGCGGCGGCAAGGGTGGGCTGATCTGCGACTACAAGAGCTTCAGCCCGCGAGAGAAGGAACGCGCTGCACGCAGCTTCGCGCGCCGCCTGGCACCGGTGATCGGGCCTGAGGTCGACATCCCGGCGCCGGACGTCAATACCGGCCCGGAAACCATGGCTTGGATTGCCGACGAGTACGGCCACTTCGTCGGCCACCCTGAGCCGGGCGTCATCACCGGCAAACCGGTCGAGTTCGGCGGCAGCCGGGGTCGTGATTCCGCGACCGGGCGTGGCCTGGCGTACTGCGTCGAGCGCTATTACGAAAACGAGGACAAGCCGCTTGAGGGGCAGCACGTAGTCATCCAGGGGTTCGGTAACGCCGGACAGTGGGCGGCGAAGGTGCTCAGCTCGATGGGCGCGACGATCATCTCAATCTCCGACTCGCGCGGCGCCGTGCACAGTACTGAGGGCATCAGCGTTACGGGGGCGATCAAACACAAATCCGAAACCGGCGAAGTGGCGGGCATGCCCGGCGACGAAATCAAGCACGCGGAGCAGCTGGAGTTGGAGTGCGACATTCTTGTGCCGGCCGCGCTCGAGAGTGTCATCACCAAGAAGAACGCGCCGAAGATCAGGGCGAAGCTGATCGCGGAAGCGGCCAACGGACCGACGACGCCGGATGCCGACCGCATCCTGCACGACCGAGGCATCACCGTGATCCCGGACGTGCTGGCCAACGCAGGCGGCGTGACCGTGAGCTACTTCGAGTGGGTCCAGAACCGGCAGCGCTACTACTGGGCCGAAGAAAAGGTGCACGTTAGACTCAAGTCGATCATGCGAGACTCGACTGACGAGGTGCACAAACTGGCCGAGGAGAGGAAGGTTTCCTGGCGTACGGCCGCGTACATGCTCGCCATTGAGCGCGTCGGGCATGCCGTTCAGGTCAACCACCCGGACTTCTAGTGCTGCTACAAACATCGTCTTGGGCTGGGCACGAAATCGCGTAAATAGCTGTCGCAGCCGAACTTGCGGCGCTACAAAAGATCGACTGGATTGGAGTCGGCAGCCTTCGGTAGCTGTGGTACGTTCTGCGCACACCTGCAGGAATAGCTGCAGGACGCCCCACGGGGGGCAAAGGGACACAAGCCATGGAAACCATTCTCTACTGGATAGCAGGTATCTCGACCGGGCTGTTCGCCATTCGCCTGGTGCTGTTGTTCATCGGGCTGGACGGCGCAGGTGACGCGGCCGATGCCATGCACGGGCTTGATGGCGACGCCGGCGACGCGCTGAGCCTCCACGACGCATCGGACATCGCGGACTTCAAGGTCTTCACGTTGATGACCCTGATCGTGACGCTGATGGTGGGCGGCTGGACCGCGCTGCTGTTGCGCTCGATCGATGTGTCGGACTGGCTCGCGCTGGTCGGCGGCTTTGCGATCGGCTTCGTGGTCAGCCTCGGTGTAGGCTACGCCATCTACAGCATGCGCAAGCTTGAGCATGACGGCACCATCCGCAACTTCGAGGCGGAAGGCCTGAAGGGCACCTGCTACGTGAAGATTCCCGAGGTCGGCGCCGGCAAGGGCCAGGTGCAGGTGACGGTCAGCGGACGACTGCTGACCTTTGATGCGGTAAGCGACGGGCCGGAGATTCCCAGCTTCAAGCCGGTGATCGTGATGGCGCGGATTGACGAAAAGACTCTGCGGGTTTGCCCGACCGAATAGCGGCGGAAACCCAAACAGAAAAGGAGCGGGCTAATGTTTCTCGGACTCGATACTGGCACGTTGGTTGGGATCATCGTCGTCATATTCCTGGCGCTGGGCATCTTCCTCGTTGCCTTCCTGGCGCAGCGCTACAAGCGCTGCCCGTCCAACAAGGTGCTGGTGGTCTTCGGTAAGGGTGTCGGCAGTGGCACGGCAAAGACCATCCACGGTGGTGCGGCGCTGGTGTGGCCCCTGTTTCAGGACTACGCGTACCTGAACCTGGAGCCCATCACGGTCGAAATTGACCTGCGCGGCGCACTCTCAAAGAAGAACATTCGCGTCGCCGTGCCTAGCAGTTTCACCATCGGCATCGGCACCACGCCCGCGATCATGACCAACGCGGCCGAGCGTCTGCTGGGCCTCGATGAACGCGCGGTGCACAACCAGGCCGCGGACATCATCATCGGCCAGTTGCGTCTCGTCATCGCCACGCTGGCGATTGAGGAAATCAACCAGGACCGTGAAAAGTTCCTGAACCTCGTCAACGAAAACGTGGCGATCGAGCTCAACAAGATCGGCCTCGAAGTGATCAACGTGAACATCCGCGACATCACCGACGAGTCCGGCTACATCGAGGCTATCGGTAAGCGCGCCGCGGCCGAGGCTATCAACGCCGCCCGCGTCGAAGTGGCCGAGCAGGAAAAGATGGGTGCCTCAGGTGAAGCGCGCGAGAACCGCGAACGCGTAATCGCCGTCGCCGACGAACAGGCCAAAGCCACGGAAGGTAAGAAGAAGGCCGAGCGCGACCAGCGTATCGCGGTCGCCCGACTCGAAGCCGAAGGTCGCGCGGCAGAAGCCGCAGCCCAGCGCCAGCAGGAAGTTGCAGTCGCCCGCGAAATGGCGCAGAGCGACCAGGGCAAGAAGGAAGCGGACAGAACCCGCCGTGTTGCGGTCGCCAGCTTCGAAGCGGAAGCCGTCGACGGCGAAAACACGTCCAAGGCGGCAATCGCCGAGCGCAACGCGACACTCGCCGAAGCGCAGGCCGAAGCCACCCGCCGCGGCGAAGTCGCCCGCGTCGAAGCCCAGCGCGCTGTCTTCGAGAAAGAACGCGAGCTGGAACGCACCCGACTGGAAAAGGAAGTCATCGTCCAGGAAGAGATCGACAAGAAGCGCGTCGAGATCGAAGCCGAGGCAGTGGCCGAGCGCCGTCGCCGCGAAGCAAAGGGTGAAGCGGACGCCATCCTGCTCAAGTACGAAGCCGAGGCAGAGGGTCTGCGCAAGGTGCTCGAAGCCAAGGCCGACGGTTACAACAAGCTGGTTGCGGCCTGCGCCGAACGCCCGGACATCGCCCCGACCCTGCTGTTGATCGAAAAGATGCCGGAGCTGGTGGCCGAGCAGGTGAAGGCTGTCCAGAACCTGAAGATCGACAAGGTCACGGTGTGGGACGGCGGCAACGGTGGGAACGGCACTGGCAAGGGTGCCACGGCCGGCTTCCTCAGCAGCCTGATCGGCGCACTGCCCCCGATGCACGAGCTGGCGGAGCAGGCGGGCGTCGAGCTGCCGGGCTTCCTCGGCAAGCTGCGCAAGTCCGAAAAGGAAGGCCTGGGCGGCGCCGAGCCGCGCGCCTAGCAAGAATCGCAACACAAGGCCCCCGCACCGCGGGGGCCTTTTCTTTGACGGGGAGTATGCTGTCGCAATGCGCGTACACTTCCAGCATGAACCGGAGGGACCAGCGCAGGAGGCGTTGCGCGAAGCACTCGGCGATGGCTTTGAGCTGTCGTTCGGGGACGGGCCGCCGCCTTCTTCTATTGAAGTGCTGGTATCCGGCAGGCCGTCGCGGGAACAGCTGGACGCCTGCGACAAGCTCAAGACGCTCGTCATTCCGTTTGCCGGTGTCCCTGCCACCACCCTTGAAGTCATGCGCGAATACCCCGGCATCATAGTCCACAACCTGCACCACAATGCGTCTGCGACAGCTGAGCTGGCCGTTACTCTGCTGCTGGCGGCAGCCAAGACCATCGTGCCGATCGATCGCCAACTCCGTCGCGGAGACTGGTCTGCCCGCGGCGGCATGGAGCACGCCATGCAGCTTGCCGGACGTAACGCACTCGTGCTCGGCTATGGCGCGATCGGCAGCAGGGTGGCGCGCACGTGCGCGGCGCTGGGAATGACCGTCAACGCCATCGCCCGTCGACCCCGGGCGAATGCCGAACATCCGGTCAGCGGGCCGGACGCCCTCGCTGGAATGCTGCTCGACGCTGCAGCGGTTCTGGTGTGCCTGCCGGCGACGAGCGAGACCGAGGGCATGATTGGCCGCGAGCAGCTTTCGCTGCTTCCGCGAGAGTCTGTAGTTGTGAACGTTGCGCGTGGCCCGATTATCGATGAAGCGGCGCTGTACGAGGCGCTACGTGAGCGGCGCATCTTTGCGGCCGGGCTCGATGTGTGGTGGAACTACCCGAAGACGCAGGACGAATGGACCGCAACACAGCCGTCCCGTCTGCCCTTCCATGAGCTGGACAACGTGGTGATGAGCCCGCACCGCGGCGGCCACGTCAGCGACACCGAGCTGCAGCGCATGCTGGGCCTGGCCGAGCTGCTGAAGGCAATCGCCACGGGTGCGAGCATTCCAAACAGGGTCGACCTCACGGCCGGCTACTGATCGTAGCCGCGCGGGCGTCGGCGCGGGGCGGCACCGGGCGGCCCCTTCGGTCGCCGGCCTTTGATGGCCGGCATGTTTGAGCTGATGGTCTTCTTCTTGCCCGGCCTGCCGCTCCCACCCTGCTTGCGCGGCGGTTGCGGCACCGTTGGCAGGCTGCTGTTTGAGTCCGCCTTTGGCGGCGGCGGAACTACCGGCAGCGCGTTGCTGGAGCCGGCTTTGGGGGGCGCCTTCACCGTCGGCGGTGCGTTGACCACACCTGGCGGGTTGGTCGGTCTCTGGCGAACCGGCCCCTTCGCACCCTTGGCCATCGGCATTCTTCCCGCGACCGGCCCGGCCGGCAGCGCGGAGTGTGTTCGCGCTCGTGGGCTGGGGACGGTGCTGCGCTTCGTTGCCTGGCTCCGGCTTCCCACGAAGCTCTGCGTCTCCAGCTCCGCCATCAGCCTTTCGCCGTCAACGACTGTCTTGCGTGCGATGTCGTCGCCCCTTGCCCGGGCGGACTCCAGCGTTTTGGTCAATAGCTCGCGTGCCTCGGTGCGTCGCCCGGTCTCCACCAGCAGCTCCGCAAGCAGCAACTCGGCATCGACCAGCGGGTCGTAGCCTGTTTCGCGACGCTTGTTGTTCGCCTCAGTCAGCGTGTCGATCGCGCTCTGCAAGTCCCGCTTGTTGCCCTTGGCCTTCCAGCGCTCACCGAGCATTACGCCAAGATTGCTGAGGCTGCCGAGGGCGGATCGAACTTCACCGATCTCCATCAACAACTGGTAGGAGTGGCGCCACGCTTCTTCTGCGCCGGCGATGTCGCGCCCGAGCACGATGCTCAGCGCCGCGATGTTGCCCTCGGCGAGGGCCTCGCTCTTGCGTGCGCCGATTTCGTGCGCAAGTTCGCGAGCTTTCGTCGCGACGCGCAAGGCGTCTTCGTCGCGCATCTGCTCGTGATAGATGCGGGTCAGCGTGTTCAACTGCGTCACTTCGGTGAACGTTCGGCCGAGCTCGCGTGAGAGTCTCAGCCCCCGCAGCATGCAGGCCTCCGAGCCCTGCCGCTCGCCGGCCAGGTGCAACGCCAGTGCCAAGCCGCCGAGTGCATTGGCTTCGAACGCCCTGTCGCCCTCGCGCTGCGCGATGTCCAGCGCCGCCTGCAATTGATCTACGGCTTCGGCGGCCCGGTCGCCGCGCATGTTCACCCAGCCCAGGTTGAACGTGATGCGCGCGACCAGCATCTGGTCATCCTTTTCCTGCAGCATGCGCAACGCATTCTCAAACAGCTTGCGCGCGTCCTTCGGGCGCCCGATGGCGCTGTAAATCTGGCCCAGGCGGTCGATCACCCTCGCGCGCTGCAACGGCGACAGGTCGGGCAGGTTGCCGGCCTCCTGCAGGGCGGCGATCGCTTCCTCCGTTCGGCCGAGTGATTGCAGCGCGATGGCCCGCGTCAGCATGGCGGTGAAGCAGACGTCGCTGTCGCCATGGACGTTCTTGAGAATCTCGACGGCGTGTTCAGGCGCTTCGTCGAGCCGCAGCATCGCGTCGGTGACGTTGATCCAGACCCATTCTTCGGAGCCGGGCAACAGGTCCGCCAGTCCGCCGCGCAGGACCTCGATGGCGCGGTCCTGCTCAGCATTCGCGTGGAGAATCGGCGCTGCCATGACGGCGCACCACGCGCGTCTTTCGGGCGTCTTCGTCTGCTGGTGCACGTCCAGCAGCGCCTGCAACTCAAGCTGCACCCGATGGCGTGCCTGCGAGTCGCCCTTGTCGCGGTTGACTTTCCACCAGTGCCGGGCGTAGTCGACGACGACGCGTTCGTGCGTCTCCTGCGATGCGGCCTCTAGCTCGTTGCCACGCAGTTGCTCCAGCCCGAATGCGCGGACCGACTCATACATGCGGAAACGCCGCTCGTTGCCGAGGTCCTCCAGCACGTCTGAATGCAGCAGGCTCTGCTTGGCCAGCGAATCCACGAGGTCTTCGGGCGCGTGCCCCTTGATGATGCCCAGCAGGGGGCCCGCGGTGTCCAGCTGGAAGCCATCCGGGAACCGCGAAAGCAGCATCAGCGCCTGGCGCTCGTGTTCCGGCAGCAGGTCCCAGCTCATGGCCAGCGTGCCCTGCAACGTGCTGCGCTCGTCCTGCTGCCCGCTGCGCAGCAACTCAAAGCGCTTGTCCAGGCGTTCCAGAATCTGGCGCGGTGACAGCACGCCGGCCCGTGCCGCCGCGAACTGGATCGCTTGCGGCAGCCCGTCGAGTCTCGCGCAAATCTGGGCAACGTCCTGGTAGTTCTGGTCGGTCAGGGTGAACTTGCGGTCGGCTTCGCGTGCGCGCTCGGCAAAGAGCCGTACGGCGTCAAACCGCTCCGCGTCTTCCGCGGACTTGAGCACATCCTTGCCCGCGCGCGGCGTCGCGAGAGGCTTCACCGGCACGCAGACTTCACCCTTGGCGTCGAGCGGTACCCGGCTCGTAGCGATCAGTTGCAGGTTTTCGGCGCGGCCGGCCCACTCCTCAACGCACAGGCGGACGCCTTCGCGGGCGCGCTCGCAATTGTCCATGAGCAGGACCGAGTGGCCGGCCGGGCTCTGCAGCGCCATTGCGATCCGCAGCCCCAGGCGGGTTTCATCGTCCCCCAGTCGCAGCGCGGCGGCGACTTCGCGGCAGACGTCGCCCACGCTCTCGGCCCGCTGCAGGTCCACGTAATGGATGCCGCCCGGGAATGCGCCCTGGGCGGCATCGATGCCTGCGATTGCAGCTCGCGATTTGCCGGCACCGGCGGGGCCAATCAGGCTGAGGACCGGGTGCGCCCTGTCGCGGAGTCTGGCGGCCAGTTCCTCAACGTCGGCATCACGTCCGATCAGCGGCGTGTCGAACTTCGGCAGTGAAGACTCGACGTGGGATCCGCCTCCGACCAGCGGCTTCGGCCGGTCACTCTGGCGCATGACCCGTATCGCGAGCAGAGTCTCGTCATCCGACAGCTTTGCGCTGCCGCGGAAGGCATCCACATCTGCGCGGATCGCGGCAACGGCCTCTTTCGAGGTGCGCGCGCTGGAGTCCTTGATATGCGCCATCAGGCGCTTCTCGCCGTACATGGCGTCCTGCGCGTTGAAGGCCTCGGTCAGCCCGTCTGTGTAGTAGAACAGCAGGTCGTCGGGCTGCAGTTGCACGAAGTCTTCGCGCAGAAGCGTTCCGAGCCTGGACGATGGCATGATGCCGAGTACCGGTGCGTTGCCCCGCACGCGGCCCTCACGCACTTCGTCGCCGCGCCGCAGAACCGGCGGGTTGTGACCGCAGCTCGCGAAGCAGAACTTGTTGTCGCGGATGTCGATGACGCCATAGAGCATCGAGAGGAACATGCCCTGCGGGATGTCCGCGCGGATGCTGTCGTTGACGTCCAGCAGCACCTGCCGCGGCGACACGTTGCCTCGCCCGCACAACTGCAGGACCTTCTTGGCCGCGGCCATCAGCAGCGCGGCGGCCGTCCCGTGGCCGGAAACGTCTGCGATGACGACGCCGAGGTGCCATGCGTCCACGATGATGAAGTCGTAGAAGTCGCCTCCGAGCATGTCGCAGGCGCGGTAGCTGGCGGCAATTTCAAGGGATTCGATGACGGGAACCTGCGGCAACATCATGAGCTGCACGCTGCGTGCGCGGTGCAGCTCGGATCCCGGGCCTGTCAGGTCCTTGGCCGAATGTTCCCCCATATGCGCGGATTCAAGCCTATTTGCCCCGACTTGTCACCCGAACTCTGGGCGATTCAGGCGGCCACGGGCTCACCGTTCAGGCGATGCAGGTTCTTGAGCGTCTGCGGCTCGCACTCGAGGGTGAGCACGTCGCCCTTTTCGACCACGACGTCGGATGGCGGATGGAAGATGGTACCCGCACCGCGCTTGTAACTGACGATGACCATCTGGTGGGCCCGCGCCAGGTCCATCACCGTCGAGCCGATCAGTTTGGAGCCTTCGTTCACCGGGATGCGCGCGATCACCAGCAGGCGGTCGTCCACGTAGAAGCTGTTCAGGATCGCCTTGTCGGCGCTGGCTGTCGCGAAGGTGGGCGCGGCCAGCATGGCCGTGCTGAAGGCCAGCTCTATGTCCATGGTGTCGCGGATTTTCTCGGCCAGCTCCTGGTCGTACATGCGCAGCACCACGCGCAGGTCTTTCTTGACCTTGCGGGCGTCCATGGCCAGCTCAAGGTTGGCGAGGTCGTCGTCCGTGGCGCAGATCAATGACTTCGCGCCCTTGATGTTCACGTCGTCCAGGATGCCTTCTTCACGCCCGTGGCCGACGCGGACCGCGACGCCGTGTTTCGCGGCGTATGCGAAGCTAGGGCAGTGCGGGTCCTTCTCTATCACGACGACCAGCTCATGCAGCGCGATCAGCTGCTGCAAAATGCGGAAACCGACTTTGCCGAGCCCGAACAGCACGACATGGTTGTTCATCGTTTCGCTCATGGACCTTACCCAATCAGGACTGTGTTCATCGCGGCGGACGACCGCGTACGTGAACCGGACAAAACCGTCGAGCACCAGGATCAGCCCGAGCGGCGGCAGGATGAAGTAAAACAGCTCAAGCAGCGGGTGGTGGGGGTAGGGGTACAGGTGCTCCATGAAAATGAGGCAGAACGTGACGTAGATGGCCTCGGTGAACCCAAGCCGTTGCTGCTGGTACAGGAAGTAGAAGGCAACGCCGCCCAGCAGAACGAGCGCCATCACAAACGCGAACAACGGCAGGAAGCGCCGGATCGGCTTCTGCAGGTAGATCAACCACGCGCGCGCGCGACGTTGCTTGCTGAGCATGGGGTGGTTTTAGCCTTCCGCTTCGATTTCGGCAGCCTCGATTATTCGCTGAGTGACCTCGTCGTTCAGGACCAGCGACAGGTCATTCTCGGTGTAGAACAGCACGCCCGGCTCAAGCTCCAGTGCCCGCAGCGCACCCGGCAGGTTGGGCTCGCGCAGGGACATGTCCAGGTCCAGCACCGACATCCGGCGATTGTGCTGGTACAGCAGCGTGAGAACGCGTGCCATGACCCAGGTGTCCGCCCGCGCGGCGTGGACCGCGCCGGCCACGTGCGAGATGCAGCTTGCGACGGTCCAGACCGGGAACAGCAGCATCTGCATCCCGAGCGTGGACTCGGGGGCGGGGTCGGCCGACTCGAACAGCGGCGCCGGCGTCATCTTCTTGCTGCGAATACGCAGCGGCCCGCTGGGCAGCGCGATGTCCACCACCGGCGTGCGATACAGCCACCAATACACCGGGTACATCGCCAGCAGCACCAATGCGGGAAGAACCAGCACTGCCATCGAGTCAGCGTCCAGAATCGCGCCGCCCGAGACATAGGTGATCACGTAGGCCGTGAAGAAGAACGCCACGCCGTGGGCAATCAGCGCGAAAACAGCGAAGACCAGTGCGGCGAACACCTCGTGCCACAGGTGCCCTTTGTATTCCACACGCAGCCACTCGCGCAGCTGTTCGAGCTGCTTGTGCGTAAGTGGGCTGCGTGGACCTGTATCCGCTCGGGCGTACATGGCTGTATGATCGTTCGTGCGGGCGTCTTGAGCACTTACAAATCGGGCGGTGATTTGCATGAACGGCGGGTTTCGACTCCCGGAGGGCCTGGCTGTCCGGCTGGCGCGGGTGCGCTCGGTGGGGGTGATCACGGGCGCGGGCATCTCGGCCGAGTCGGGCATTCCCACCTATCGCGGCAAGGGCGGCATCTACGACGACCCGGAAGAGGGCGACCGCACCATCGAGGCGCTGAGCGCGCCGATGATCCACGAAGACCCGGACCGCTGCTGGCGCGCCATCGGCCAGATCGCCAAGGCGGCTGGCGGAGCCACGCCCAACGCGGCGCATCGCGCGCTGGTGGACATCGAGAACTCGGTGGAGCGCTTCGTGTTGTTGACCCAGAATGTCGACGGGCTGCACCGCATCGCGGGCACGCGCAATATCATCGACATCCACGGCGACACCAGCCACATCTACTGCATGAAGTGCGGCGCGCGCGACCGCCTGATGGACCGCAGCAACATCGACCGCGCCCCGCGCTGCAAGTGCGGTGGCGTGATGCGCCCGGACGTGGTGCTGTTCGGCGAGATGCTCCCGCCCGAGAAAGTGCAGCGACTGTACGCCGAGTTCTTCGACAACCCGCCGGATGCGGTCATCAGCATCGGCACCAGCAGTATGTTCGCGTAC
Organism: Planctomycetota bacterium; assembly: GCA_020638675.1. Taxonomy (GTDB): domain Bacteria; phylum Planctomycetota; class UBA8742; order UBA2392; family UBA2392; genus JACKID01. The sequence continues at coordinate 2,828,425 of JACKID010000001.1, read as the reverse complement.
ATCATCGAGCCGGTAGCGGCAGCAGTGCGCGCCGGGCGACTCACCATCGAAGTAAACACCGAGCCAACCAGCATCACCGACATCGTCGACTACCACCTGCAAGCCCCGGCCGGCAAGGTGCTGCCCCTCCTGGCAGGTGGCTTGGCGGCGCGCAGGCACTAGAAAGGCAGGCGGGCGCCTGGCTTTTGGCCTTGCGCCCGTGTTTGAGTTGACCGCTCCGGCGGGGCGGCTTTGGCCCGGTCATGCGGCGGGGGGGGATGCCGCAAACTTCAACCGGGGAAAGCACAGGCCCCGCGGCGGGTGGGGGTCCGGTTGCCCGGTCTGTTCCCACACACCTAAGGTACGCCCCCGCAACGCAAACCGCGATTACAACAGGCTTCGTGGATTGTAGGGCCGGGCCTGAAAGCTACGCGGCGAGCGCGAGCCCGTGGCGATGCAGCGCGCCTCTGATCTCGGCGAGGCTCTCGTCGCCGAGGCCCGTGTTGCGCACCTGCTTCTCGGTCGTCAGGGTCAGGTCGCGCACGCGCTCAATGCCGAGCCCGCGCAGCTTCTTGTTGATGCGCAGGGGCAGGTCGAGGACTTCCAGCGGCTCGGCCAGGATGTCCGATTCCATCAGCCCGCTGTCGGGCAGCTCGCTCTGGCGCAGGCGCTCGGCCATCATGGCGCGGGCGATGCGGAACGATTCGCGGGCAAGCTCTTCCGCGTCGTCCCACTCACGATCAACCAATAGTCCCTGAAGCGCGGCCGCTGCGTACAGGTCAAGCTGGGTCGATGACATCGCTAGTCTCCGTCCTGCACCTTCAATGGCTTGAATGGCTTCATCCCACACTTCATGCACTTCTTCAGTGATCGTATCCGAACTTCCGAGCCTTGATAGCGCTGGCCGCACACCGGGCACCATACCCGCACGCGCACCGCCTCTTCGGGCGTGGCCGGCACATCGATCAGGTCCACGCCCATGCGCTCGATCCAGCTGGTGCTGTATCGAGTATAGCCGTCCGCCTCGGCCATCTCGCGAGCCTTTGCCGCAAAGCGCTGTGCATTGGCATTCTTGCCCTGCGACTGAAGGATGCGCGCGCGCAAGCCCGTCAACAGGAACAGCAGCCCGGGCGGGGGGTCCGGCGACGCTTCCACGCGCGGGATGGCATCCAGCACGACCGCGTTGGCGCCTTCCAGGTTACCGCTGCGGTACTCGGCCAGCGCGAGAATGCTTTTGGCCTGCAGCGAGGGTGCGATGTCTTCACGCCCGGCGTTGGCTTCCAGGATCTCGGCGGCCAGCGCCTTGGCCTTGTCGAAGGCCCCGCACTCCAGCTCGACGACCGAAGCCATGTTGGCGGCGCGCAGTTGCAGCAACAGCGTGTGTGACGAGCGGGCGTAGTTCAGGGCGAACTCTACGGCCTCGCGGGCGGCGTCGAGGTCGCCGACATTCAGCGATAGCGAAGCGATGTCGAGATGCGTAATGGCCACGTTCAGGCTATGGCCGGTTTCCTTGTAGAGTTCTTGCGCGATCAGGCAGTGCTCAAGCGCTTCTTCCAGCTCGCCGCGGCCTTCCAGCAGGCGGGATGTCGCCAGCTCGATGGTCGCGATACCGTCGCGTCCGTCCAGCCGGTCCAGGAACGGGCGCAGATCGGTGATCTCGCGCTCCGCCTCGTCGTAGCGCTTGTGGCGCAGCAGCCCCATGATCAGGTTGATGCGCGCGACGGCCATCTGGTTCGGGTCGCCGACGCGCTCCATGATTGCGGCGGCTTCGCGGTGGAGTTTCTCGGATTCCTTGCCGCGCGACTGCCGCGCCCGCAGATTGCCCAGCGAGATCTTCGCCAGCCCGATGCTGCGTTCTTCGCCGGCCTTGGTTGCTTCCTCGATCAGGCGCAGGAAGTCGGCGGACGCCAGGTCATCGTTGGCCAGCGTCGAGTGGGTTCGCCCGCGCAGCAGCAGCGTCGAGGAGAGTGCGGCAAACTTGCCCGACTCCTCGGCGATCTTCACCGCCTCATCCATCATCGGAAGCGCGTCGCGATGGCCGCCGATGGAAAACAGCAACTGCGTGCGCATCTGCAACAGCGTAACGCGCGCCATCGGCCCGGCGTTCTGGAACTTGTCCCATACCTCGGCCATCAACGGTCGAATGTCCGCTGCACTACGCTTATCGCGCCCCGAGAACAGCGCCTCGAAGATCGGCATGCCGGCCCGGGCGTCGTCGTCGTCAAGCGCGGTCCGCAGGGCCGTGCGAAGGTTGTCGCGATCCAGCGTCAGGCGGTCACCGGACTCAAGGACGTCCGTCGTGCGGCCTGCCTCGGTCCAGTGATTGGCGTAGTCGGCGAAGTATTCCTTGTGACGCTGCATCAACGGCTTGGTTTCTTCAGGCGTCGTCAGCCGCGTGGCGAATTCGCGGAGGGCGGAGAACGTATTGAAGCGCGTGCCGTAGGGCGTTGAGTCGCGCCACAGGAAGCTCTTGTCGAGCAGGCTGTCGATTGCCTCGATCGCGCTGCGACGCTGGCCGCCTTCGTCGAGCTTCACGATGGCCTCGGCGGCGTCGATGAAGAAGCCGCCGCGGAAGGCGCACAACTGTCGGAACGCGTACTGTTCCCAGTCGTCCAGCAGCGCGTAGCTCCACTCCAGGGCTTCGCGCATGGACTGGTACGGCAGGCCCAGGTCACCGGTGCGCGCACGCAGCACGGCGATCTTGCTGGTGGGGGTCTTGAGCTGGCGGAACACCTCCGCCGGGGCAAGCTGGCTCATGCGCGATGCAGCCAGCTCAATCGCGAGCGGCACGCCTTCAAGCTCGGCGCAGATGCCCAGCACGTCCGACAGATTGTCCACGGTAAGCTGGAACTTGGCGTAGCTGCGTTTGGCGCGATCGACGAACAGCTTCACGGCCGGGAATTCGGCGGCGTCTTCAACGCTGGTGTCGCGCGACTTCGCACCCGGCGACTCCAGCGGCTTGAGCGCGATCTCCAGGTCGTCCGGGATGCTGAGCCGCAACTGGCTCGTCACGATGCAGGCAAGTTGCGGCGCAAGCGGCGGCAGCGCGGCCAGCATCTCATTGACCGCCTCAATGGCCGACTCCGCGTTGTCGAGCACCAGCAGCATCGGGCCCCGCATGGCCAGCCCTCTGCCAAGCTCGGCCAGCGGGTCGTCGCCCGTCAGAGGTATCCCCACCACGGACGCCACGGCGTTCAGGACATCCTCATCGCCCCGGCACTCGGTGATCGGAACGAACCACGCGCCGCCCTCGAACTTGCGGGCGCGCAGACGCGCCAGCTCAAGGGCAAGACGCGTTTTGCCCATGCCCGCCACGCCGATGATCGAAATGCTGGCGGCGCCGCCCTCCAGCGCGTCGCTGATCTGTTTCAGTTCTGCCTCACGCCCGACGAACGTGTCTGAGCGTTGCGGCAGGTTCGACTCAATACGCTGCTGCCAGGCCGGTTGCAGGGCAGGCTCGGAGCCGCCGCGAAAGCGGAACGCGACCAGGGTGACGTCGTCGTCGGGCTCGCGCCCGTCGCGGAATGTCTCGACGTCTTCGCGCAGGTGCTGCAGCAGGTCGATGGCGTCCGTGTTCGGCCCGGCCGCGAAGCTTTCACCGAGCCTCTTCTCGCCGAACATCGCGTCCTTGGGGTCGGCGGCCTCGCTGACGCCGTCCGTGTAGAGCAGCACCCAGTCGCCCGCGGCGAGCTGCAGTGTCTGCTCCTCGAGCACGCTCTGCATCGCCTGCACGAACGCCGAGCCGAGCACTACGCCCTTGGCATGGTGCGAGCTGACGCCCCCCGTGGAGGTGCGTCGCAGCAGAGGGTTGTGCCCGGCCGAGGCGTAGCGCAGCAGCCCCGTTTGCAGGTTGATCACCCCGTACCAGACAGTGACGAAGCTGCCGGTCGGCAGGTCGCCGGCGAGGTCCTCGCAGGCGATCTTCAGTACTTCGGCCGGTGACGGATTGCGCCGCCCGTGAATCTGCAGCGTCTTCTTGGCGGCGGCCATCATCAGCGCCGCATCAAGTCCGTGGCCGGAGACATCGGCCAGCACGATGCCAAGCTCGGTGGGGGAGACCTGGATGAAGTCGTAGAAGTCGCCGCCGAGTTCTTCGCACGCCTCGTAGTGCACGCCGATATCGAGCTCGGGCACCTTGGGCGCGTCGGGCAACATGCCGAGCTGCACCGCCCGCGCTCGCACCAGCGAGCGGGCGACACGGGTGCGCCTTTCGGTGTCTCTGGGCGTTGCCATAGAGTCAGCCAGTGGTGAGCCGTTCGATTGTCCTGAATCCTGCCCCGCGTTCAAGGTTCCCAACAAACAAACAGGCCCGGTTTCCCGGGCCTGAGGGCGAGCCTGTCGAACAGCCTAGAAAGTATCCCGCTGCGTGATCGTGGCGATTTCCTCAAGCGTGGTCTGGCCGAGGATCGCCTTGCGCATTCCGTCCATGCGCAGCGTGCGCAGACCGCCGTGCCGCACGGCGTCGCGCTTGATTTCGCCGGCCGCGACCTTGTCGACGATCTGCTGCTTGATGTGTTCACTGATCGGCAGTACCTCGTGGATGGCGGTTCGCCCTGTGAAGCCGGTCTTGAAGCAGGCTTCGCAGCCGCGCCCGTGCCAGAGGTGCCCCTCGGGCAGGTCGGCCATGGTCAGGTCAAAGCCCTTGAGCTCGCGTTCGTCGGGCACGTACTCGGCCTTGCATTCCTTGCAGATGCGGCGCACGAGGCGCTGGGCAACCACGCAGATCACCGAGGACGAAACAAGGAACGGCTCGACGCCGAGGTCAACCAAACGTGTCACGCTGGACGGCGCGTCGTTGGTGTGCAGCGTGCTGAACACCAGGTGGCCGGTCAGGGCCGACTGGATGGCGATGTGGCCGGTTTCAAGGTCTCGAATTTCGCCGACCAGGATGACGTCCGGGTCCTGGCGCACGAAGCTTCGCAGCGCCTTGGCGAACGTCAGCCCCTTCTTCTCGTTTACCTCGACCTGGCTGGCGCCGGGCATCTGGTATTCGATCGGGTCTTCGATGGTGAGGATGTTGATGTCCGGGCGGTTGATGTTGCCGATGGCCGCGTACAGCGTGGTGGTCTTGCCTGAGCCGGTGGGGCCGGTCAGCAGGATGATGCCGTTGGAGTACCCGAGGTAGGTGTTGAACATCTCCTCGTTGTCCGGCATGAAGCCGATGTCCGCGAGATGGAACTGCTTGTTGTTTTTCTCGAGCAGACGAATCACCACGCGCTCGCCGTATGAGGTCGGCACGGTGCTGATACGCAGGTCGATCTCGGCGTCGCCCATCTTGACGCTTGCGCGCCCGTCCTGCGGCAGGCGGCGCTCGGCGATGTCCATCTTGCCCATCACTTTGATGCGCGCGACGATCGCGTCCTGCAGCTTCTTGCTGGGCGTCATCACGTCGTACAGCACACCGTCCACCCGGTAGCGCACCTGCAGCTTGTGCTCGGTGGGCTGGATGTGGATGTCCGATGCCCGCATGCGCAGCGACTGACTGAAAATCGTGTTCACCAGCTTGATGATCGGCGCGGCCGTCGCGATGTTCAGGATGTCGGTCTTCTCGTCGAACTCGAGGTCCGTATCGAGCATGCCGTCGGCCTCGAGGTCGCGCTCGACTTCGTCGCTGACCTCGGAGTTGCCGGCGTAGGATTTGTTGATCAGCTCGCTGATTTCAACGCGCGGGGCCAGCACGGGCTCGATCGGCTTGCGCAGCAGCCCGGCCAGCTCGTCCATCGGGTACAGGTCAAGCGGACGGCAAGTTGCAACACGGACGCTGCCGCCGACTTCATCCAGCGCGACCAGGTTGTAATTGCGCGCGAAACCGACAGGCACTTTCTCCGAGAACTTGGGATACGGCTTGTACTTGCCGAGCTCCGGCTCATAGGGCAGCCCGAGTTGATTGCTGAAGAACTCCAGCATCTCGGTTTCCGCAAGCATGCCGGATTCGACCAGCGCGGCGTCGAGATGCTCGCCCGACTCCTTGGTCTTGGCGATCAGGTGCTCGACCTTGTCCTCACGGACGCCGCGTTCTTCGATGAGATACTTTGCAAGCAGTTGCGACATGGCTTCCCCAATCAGGACTTCGCGGCACAGGCCGCCGGGAGTTTAACGCCCGACGGGGTAAAGGGTTGGGAAATCAGGCCGTCTGGGGGGCGTCCTCAACCGCGGGCTCTTGGGCTTCATCAAAGCGTTTGCGGGCGGATTCGGCCTCTTCGGCAGTCTCGACGGCTGATTTCAGGGGGTCCACGTGCTCTTCGGCTACCATGACCTTGTCGAAGGTCACGCCGTCGATCTGGTAGCGCATCAGCATGTAGATCAGCAGGTCGGTGCTCAGGCTGATGACCATCAGCCAGGCGATCAGAACGAAGCCACTGCCCCAAGCCACGACCGCGATGCCGAACGCCGCAGGCGCCTCACTGAATTCGCCGCCGCCCACGGCATAGCCGAAGGCCGCTTGTGCGGTGGCACCTTGACCAATGACCCATAAGGCCAGCCCAACGAAACCCCAACTGACTGCGAGCACGGCGACCCCTGCAAGCGTGCACGCCGCCAGAACCCCCAGCTTGGCCGCCCAGTAGGCGAAATAGCGCCCGGGGCGTTGCATCACGTAGCTCATCGGGCGGCTTACCACTTCAAGATAGTCGCGCCCTTCCACGACGGCCGTGGGACCCATCATAGGCGCCGCAAGTACGCCGACGACGAAGAAGGCGGCGCCGGCCACAGCGGCGATCAGAGCCAGCGGCAGGGTGACGGCCGAGATTACTCCGCCGGTCGAGCCGGGAATCAGTGTGAGCAGCGACCAGATCAACACGACCACGAACATTGCGGCCGGAAACAGCAGCATCACCAGGGGGCCGAACGCGGACTGGCGGTTCAGCACTGGTATGTTCGGGTTGCGATCGCGCTCGTCGCGCGCGATGTCCATGGCGGCGCTGCGCTGGACGGGCGCGCACAGGTACGCAAAGCCGGCCCACCAGGCGCCCAACACACAGGACCAGGCGAGTGCTTTGGACGGCGTCCAGGCCGTGGCGACCAACGCGTCCCACGCACCAATGATGCCCTCGGGCGCAAACGGCGCCCCGCCGGTGATTCGCCAGGACAGGATGCCGACTACGCCCATCGCGACGATCATGGTCCAGCACAGGGCCGTGCCGGCCTGCGTTACGCGCCGCAGGTCGAAAGCAAGCCCGAACGCGAGGCTCAGGTCGCGTACATCGTGGCGCAGAATCCGCATCGAGGAAGTGTATTGGGCCGGTACCTACGGTCAAGCGCTGTTGACCATGGGCCCGCAGGCCCTAAACTTCGGCCCGGAGTATCCACACACATATGGCGCAAAACGGCAAGCGCAAGAAGTCCGGGCCGATCCAACGGGCCTTTGTCAAAGGCCTCTCGATCATCCTTCCGGCGGTCATCACGATCGCGATTTTCGCGTGGGTGTGGGACATCCTGCGCGTGTACGTCGTCGAGTTGACCATCAAGGCCATCGACCAGGTTGAGTTGTTTGAGCCCCGGGCGATGTCGGTGGAAGAGCTGCGCTATGTGGATTCGCGCTACTTCGACAACCCGGCCGAGGCGCAGGTCAGCCCGGAGTACCGCACGTTCGAGCATCTGCACCGCATGCCGCGCGTGGGCGACCTGCCCACGGAATACCGCGGGATGACCCCGCCCGGCCAGCGACGCAGCGTGCTGCAGTTCATCCTCGACACCAATGCCCTGGAAAACATCCAGAGCCACATGTGGAAGCGGGACTACGACGACTCCGGCCGCGTGATCAGCTACAACTGGTTCGACTACCTGCTGGCGGCTGTGCTGGGCCTGTCGCTGGTGGTGCTGCTCGGCTTCCTGGCGCGTAACTTCCTCGGGCGCAGGATGGTCGCGCTGCTTGAGTGGTTCGTGACGCGTGTGCCGGTGGTCAAGTCGATCTATCCACACGCCAAGCAACTTGTCGAGTTCTTCTTCACGGACAACAAGCCGATCGAATTCGACACCGTCGCGGTCATTGAGTATCCGCGCCGCGGGCTGTGGTCGATTGCCTTCGTGACCGGCTCCGGGCTCAAGAGCGTGCAGGAGGCCACGGGCAAGCGCATGGTGACTGTCTACGTGCCCAGCAGCCCGGCGCCGATGACCGGCTACTGCATGATCATGCCCGCCGAGGAAGTGATCCAGGTGGATGTCTCTGTGGAAGAGGCGATGAAGTTCGTGATCTCGGGCGGCGTGCTTGCGCCGCGCGAGGAGATGGTCAAGCCGGCGTCGGGTGCGCAATACGCCCTCAGCCACACCATCAACGAGCAGATCCGCAAGCGACAGACGACCATGCTGCGCAAGGCCGACGCGCTGAAAGCGATCGAGAAAGAAGTAACGGGCGCGGAGGCAAGCGTTCCCGCGGAAGAAGGCTCAGCGCCCGCCCCGGAATCCGAAACGCGCGAAGTGCCCGCACCGGACGCCGACAAGCCGCAAGATTAGCTTTCCAGCAATTTGATTTCGTGGGCGAGCGCGCCGCGTTCGGTCTGTTCCAGGATGAACTCGATCTCCTGGCCGGGCTTCAGCTCAATGACGCCGTCCGTGCGGATCGCACCGTAGTGCAGAAACACCTCGGGCGCGCCTTTGCGCGTCGCGTAGCCGTAGCCCTTGCGGGCGTCGTACCACTTAACAGTTCCGCGAGCTTTGACCTTGGTGATGGGCATGGTGCGATGATCCCTTTCGGCGGCCTACGGATCAAGCCTATGCCAACTCGGCCGCGAGTTCCTGTCTGCGGGCCAGATCCGAGTACAGCCCGCCGGCCGCCCGCAGCTCGGCGTCGGTGCCGCGCTCGGTGATTCGACCGTGATCCAGCACGATGATCTCGTCGGCGTGCACGACGGTGCTGATGCGCTGGGCGATGATGACGGTGGTGATCTCGCGCGTCTCGGCCTTGAGGTTGCGCAGAATGCGTTCCTCGGTGTCGGTGTCGACGGCGCTTAGGCAGTCGTCGAAAACAAGTATCCGCGGGCGGCGGGCGAGCGCGCGGGCAATGCTTGCTCGCTGCTTCTGGCCGCCTGACAGGTTCACGCCGCGCTCGCCGAGCATGGTGTCGAAGCCGTTCGGCAGGCTTGCTACTTCCTCCTCGAACTCGGCCGCTTGCGTGTACTTGCGGATTACTTCGGCGCGTTCCGGGTCGTCGGGTGCGAGTGCCAGCCCGATGTTGTTTGCGATGGTGTCGCTGAACAGGAAGCTGTCCTGCGGCACGTAGCCGATGAAGCTGCGCATGGCGTGGGCGTCGTAGGCTTCGATCGGCTTGCCGTCGATCAGGATCCTGCCCTGTGTCGGAGCAATCAAGCGAAGCAGCAGCGCCGCGATCGTGGACTTGCCGCTGCCTACCTGCCCGACGATGCCGAGGGTTTTGCCCGGCATGATCCTGAAGTCCACGTCCTCAAGGGCGAAGGGCAGGTCCTCCGCATATCGAAGACTGACTTTGTCGAACACGATCTCGCCGGCGATGTCCGCGGGCTGGTCGCCGCCCGGAATCTGCCCCGCGTCGGGCTTGTTCTCGACCAGCGCGTCAATTCGATTGAGGCTGGCGCCGGCGCGCACGAACAGCATCGTCACCCAGCCCAGCGCGATCATCGGCCAGTAGAGGCCCAGGTTGTACAGGATGAACGCCGCGAGGTCGCCGGTGGAGAATCGCCCGGCCGCGACTTCACGCGCCCCGAAGTAAAGGATGATCAATACGCCGACGCCCGAAAACCCCCAGATGCAGGCCTGGAACAGGGCCTGGTTGCGCGCCTGCCCCAGCTTGTTTTCGAGGTAGGTCTGCCCGTGGTTGCGCAACTCGTCGATCTCGAACTCTTCGCGGCTGAACGCCTTCACTACACGTGCGCCGGCAAAGTTCTCCTGCGCGCGGGCGGAGAGTTGCTCGAGGTCTTCCTGGCTGCGCAGGCTGTATTTGCGTACGCGCGGGTTGAACCACAGCGTCGCGCCGGTCAGCCCCACCAGCGGGATCATGGCCAGCCACGTCAGCAGTTGGTTCAGTGAGAGCATGATCAGCAGGCTTGCGGGGAACAGGAAGATCGTGCCGCCGATGTACATGACGGCCGGCCCGATCATCATGCGCACCGCCTCCACGTCGCTGGTCATCAGCGACATGATTCCGCCGCTGCGCTTGTTGTCGAACCACGCGGCGGGCTGATCCTGCAGGTGGGCGTACATCTTCTTCTTGAGGTTGTACTCGGTGCGGCGGCTGATGCGGATCAGGTAGAACCGCTTCATGAAAGTGAAGACGCCCAGCGCAACCGACAGCGCCAGCACCATCCCGAGGCACAGCAGCACAAAGTCCATATTCTGCTGCATCTCGCCGGGCAGGAGTTTCAGTGCAAGTTCGCCGGCAAGGCCTTCATTTATCTTGAAGCCCTCCGGCGACGCGGCGTCGACCGCCAGCTTGATGTAGATAGGCACAACGGTCTGACACACCGAGCCCGCAATCAACGCACTCATGCCGATGACGAACCAGCCAAGGTTCGCGCGGTACTGGGAAATGATGAACTTTAGCGTGCGCACACAATGCCCTGAAGCCAGCCGCGGAGGTTACATGCAAACGTACGCCCGGGAACGGACTATTCCCGCGCCGCGAGTGCGGATCAAATCGGGTCCGCTTCGCGCGCATGTTGTCCCGGCGGTTTTCGTTCCCTCATATGGCCGAGGGCGCTCAAGTCGCCCTCGATGAGCTTGGCGAGTGGCCGCGTCGAGATGCGGCGCTCAAGCAGAATCTTCAGCACGGCCGTCATGGGCGTTGCCAGGAACATGCCCGGAATCCCCCAGACTACGCCGAACAGCGCGAGCGTGAGCATGACGACGACGGGATGGATCTTGAGCGCGTCGCCGAAGACCAGCGGCTCGAGGATGTTGCCGATGGTGAACTGGATGGCGATGGGGATGCCGATCGCGAGCACCATCACCGTGGTCGAGTGGTCGCCGATCACGATGACCGGGATCGGGATCACGTTGGCCATCACCGAGCCGACGTTGGGAATGAAGTTCAACATGAAGGCCAGCACGCCGAAGACCATCGCGAACTCGATGCCCAGCAGCCACAGCACCAGCCACGTCAGAAAACCTGTTGCGAAGGAGAGCAGGAACTTCAGGTTCATGTACTTCTGCACGCTGCGCTCGATGTCATCCAGCACGTTGTGTTCCTTGCTGCCGCCGATGCCTTTGCCCATCACCATGAACAGCAGGAACAGGAACACCAGCGCACCCTGGCTGAGCAGGTCCACGATCGTGCCGATGGTGTTCGGGAACAGTGCATCCGTCGTGTGCGACGGCACTTCGCCGATGGCGGCCCGCAGATCGTCACTCGACATGCCGACGTCGGCAACCGGTACCGCATCCAGCGTGTTGTCCAGAACGTTCATGAACCGGCGCTGGTACTCGCCCGAATGCTCCGCAACCTGGCTGAGCGACGAGATGATGATGCTCCACATCGCGGCGAACAGCAGCAGTGCCAGCGCGCCAGTGGTGATCGTGGCGATCCAGCGCGGGAACTTCAGCTTCTTGCGCTGCCAGGTGATCAGCGGCGCTATCGAGAAGTAGAGGAACATCGCGATCACGAACGGCACCAGCGCCGCGCGGAACCAGTACATGCCCGCCAGAACGCAGCTTGATGCGAGAATCAGCAGGCTCGCGTTGCGCACCCGGTCCATGCGTGTGAACACCAGCGTGTTTCTCATCGTGGTTTCCTCTGCGGGCGTAGACGAAATCTAGAGCAGCGGGCTTAACAGTTGTGCCAGGTTCTGGGCAAGTTTGCGGGCGATGGATCGCTCGCGCCACTTCGCAAGTTCAAGGTATGTACTGGACTCGAGGTAGCGGCTCTGCAGTTGCCCGACTTCTTTTGCGAAGTAGTCCGCGTAGACAAACACAGACACCTCGAAGTTCAGGTAGAAGCTGCGCATGTCGAGGTTCACGCTGCCGAACATCGCGACTTCGCCGTCCACGGTGATCGCCTTGGTGTGCAGCAGCCCGCCTTCAAAGCGCGCGATCTTTACGCCGGCCTCAAGCAGTTCCTCGAAGTAGGCCTCGCCCGCGAGCTTGACGATGTGGCCGTCCGACTTGCGCGGCACTACCAGCGTGACTTCCACGCCCCGCGTCGCCGCCGACTTCAGTGCCTTCACCATCGCGTCGTCCGGGATGAAGTACGGCGTGGTGAGAACCAGCTCGCGCTCGGAGCTGTAGATCGCCGTGAGAATCAGCTCCTGGATCGTGGCCTGCAACAGGCCCGGGCCCGACGGCACAACCTGCACGATCGCGTCGCCGCTCGGCTGATTGCGCTTGAGGTCGAAACTGTCGGCCGCGCTGTCGATGCCCTCGTACGTCTCGAACTCCCAGTCCGCCAGCAGCGTCACTTGCAAGGCTTCCACAGCCGGTCCCGTGATGCGCACCATGGCGTCGATCCACTCACCCAGCTCGGCGTCCTTCATGAACAGCGCCGGGTCGGCCATGTTCTGGCTGCCGGTGTAGCCGATGCTGCCGTCGATGACGGCGATCTTGCGGTGGTTGCGCAGGTCAACGCGGGCGAAGAATGTGCGGATGAATCCTACCTCGAGCATCGGGACTACCTTGACGCCGCCCGCCCTAAGCTGTTCCCAGCTCGGGTGGCTCGCGAAATCGCTGCTGCCCACGTCGTCGACCAGCACGCGGCAGGTGACCTTGCGCCCGGCCGCGCGCAGGAGTGCCGCGACGACGTCGTCCGTGCGCCCGCCGGGCTCCCAGATGTAGAACTCGAGGTGCACGCTGGATTGCGCCGCATCGATGTCGGCGATCAGGCGGTCGAAAAAGCGGTTCGCGTCGTCGATGAGTTCCAGCGTGTTGCCGGGCAAGGCGGGTATGCCCGAGTTGCCGCGCGCCAGCCTGCGGATCATCACCGCGCCGCGACTCAGCCTGCTGTCGTCGCAGGGAAAGTCTGCGCTCAGGCCCTCCAGCCAGTCGAGGTATGGTTTGTGCAGCTCGGTGATGCGCTTGGCGCGGCGCGTGCCCAGCCGCCGCTCGCCCAAAAGCAGGTAGACGAATGCGCCAAGGAGCGGCAGGAACAGGATCACGCCCAGCCATGCCAGCGTGAAGCCCACCGTGCCGCGCCGCATGACTACGCGAATGCCGAGCACGATGCGAATCAGCCAGTCCAGCGCCAGGAACGCCAACGCGATCGAGTAGCTGCCCTGGCTGGCGAAGTAGCGGTACATGGCTCTCCGGCGTCTGCCCGGATTGCAGTATAGGCCCGCAGGCGACAAAGCAATTGTCCCGCCCAAAGCAAAGGGGCCGGGTTATCCCGGCCCCTTCCTGACTGCGATTGCGTTTACTTCCAGCGCTCGGGAACAGTGCCTTCCCAGCCGTACTTGTCCAGCGTGACCTTCAGGTCGAGCGTCTCTTCGCCGCGCTTGACGCGGACGGTCAACTCGCTGCCCGGGTCCTTGCTGGCCGCGAACATGATCAGTGCCGGCATGTCGCGCACCACCACGTCGCCGCCGACCGTATCGGCGTCTTCCATGCCTTCTTCCGGCATCTCATCGGCGAGCCCGACGAGGTGGGTGATGATGTCGCCTTCCTTGATGCCGGCCTTGGCTGCTGCGCCGCCTTCGTCGACGGCCTCAACGATCATGCCGCCATTTTCCAGGCCGTGCTTCTTCCAGTCGTCGAGCTTGACCGCGTCGCCGGTGAGACCGAACTTGCCGGCCTTGCCGTGCCAGGTGCGGATGACCGCGTCCTTGACGAACTCTTCGGACTCGTAGGGCGAAGCCGCGTTCTCGGCGCCCTTTTCGTACGGGACGAACTCGATCTCCTTCGACTTGGTGTTGACGATCATCTTCTGGTAGCGGGCCGCCAGCGAGATGCCGACGATGCCGTCGAAGTCGAGCACGATGCCGCGCTGCTTCAGGAACGGCATGAACATCTTGAACATCTCGGGAAGCTGGTCGCTCATCTTCGGCAGCGCCATGATCGTGCAGGGCAGGTCTTCTTCCATCAGGTTGCCGACGGCGAAGCTCTCCACCATGCTGGACTTGGCCTCGCCCTTGCCGACGCCCTTGACCGGGTAGCCGAAGCTTTCGGTCAGCTTGAGGTCCGTCGCGAGTTCTTCACCGATCGCCAGCAGCATTGACGCGCCGGTGTCGAACATGAAGGTCTTCTCTTCGCCGTTGATTTCGCACTTCACGTACCAGTAGGGCACCAGCTCGCCCATCATCGGCAGGCTGACCGTGGTGTACTTGATGGTCTGGCCCTCGGTGGGGGACTTGCCTTCGACTGCTTCCGTGGCGTGGCCTTCGCCTTCGCCGCCCATGTCCTGCAGCAGGTACGCGCCCCAGGGCTGCATCGGGCCGACGGAGAATTCGTCGTCTTTGCCGCCTTCGTCCTTCTTGGGCTTGTCGTCGCCGGGCTTCGGAAGCCCCGGGATGCCGCCGGGCAGGCCGGGGATGCCGCCGCCCTCAAGCATGCTGATGATGGTGGCGTCGCTGTCGGTCGGCATTTCGTCCGCGCCGTACTCGGTGATGCTGAGCTTGCTCGCGGCGAAGTCGATCTCGACTTCCTTCATCATCTTGATCACGTTCTGGCCGACGATGCCCATCATGTGCCAGCCAAGCGTGCCGGACATGTGGTCAAGGTTCATGCTGGCCGCCACGCACTTGCCGCGCTCGTAGCCGCCGATCTCGATGTTGTCGAGAACGACCAGCTTGGCCTCGGCCTCGCCGACGCCCTGCACGCCGCCGCCGCCCGGCATGTCATGCTCTTCCAGCTTGAATTCCTTCGTGAGGCGCTCGTTGATGACCGACTGGGTCGCGCCGCTGTCGAACAGGAACTTGTACGGGCCTTTGCCGTTCACCTTGACCTGGATGAAGATCAGGCCTTCGAACTCGAACGGGACGGTCAGCCCGTCGCCTTCGACCTTCGGCTCGGCCTCGGTCTTCTTCTCTTCCTTGGCCTTGGGGGCGTCTTGCGCGCTCGTGATCACACAAGGCACAACCAGCCCGGCCAGCAATACCACGGCCGCCAGTGTCTGCATCCATCGCTTCATAAGCTGTTTCCTCCGAACAATTTGCATGCCCTTCGATAAGTAGTACGGCCGTGGGGGTCCGTTCATCCGACCAAAGGGCTTTGTTGTGTAGTTGCGGCTGTAGTCGGGCAGCCCGCGCCAGCCTCACGCAAAATCTGGCGCAATCCCATCTCCTGGACCCGGCGCCCCGGGCTTGGCAGCCCCGGCTGGTGAAAAGCCTCTTAGGTGATCGGCGTCACCGTGGCCGGGATGACTGCGTCCGTGGGTCAGCACCAATAAGCCCCCGAATCACCCGACAAAACGCCCGAAAACACCCGAATTTGAGGCCCCCACGGGCACGGGCCAAATCGCCCACGGACCGGTCTTGACCGGTCAAGTGTGCGGCCGGGTTGGCGCGTACTACGTCCCGTTCATCAACGCGCGCAGCGCCTTCTCCCCGGCCATCACGTCGTCGTATGGACCCTTCGGCTCGCGCTTGAGCTTATTGAAGATGCCCGGGTGCGTGCCGCTGGTGATCTGTTTGATCAGGCGCGCGGCCTGCACCGCCAGGCGCAGCAGTGCCATCAACGGATGGGTAGCACCGCGCGACCTGCTGCGGGGCGCGGCTTTGTGGTCGGCGGGTTTGCTCGGCTCCTGCTCGGGCGCAGTCGACCTGGCTCCGTCCTCACCGACGCGGTAGGCGTCGCGGTAGCGGGAAATGCTGCCGTCCTCAAGCACTACGTCGCCGGGCAGGGCGCATTCGCTCGCGACGACGCGGCGCAACTCGCCGGCCGGTATGGTTTCCGTGACGGATGCGGTCAGCACCATCACCTGCCGCAGGAAGCGCACGGTTTCGCCAAGGATGGCTTCGACCTCCGCGTCGGTCAGCGGCTTCGAGGTGTACACACCGTCGACGGTCGCGCGCAGGTCGGCCAGCCCGTCACCTCCCTGAAATTTTGTGCGGTAGCAGCCGGGCGGGAGTTCCGCCTGCCCGCCGTCGTAGCCGTTTTCCAGGTAGTCGTCCGGCAGCACCGCGATCTCTGGCCCCGGCCCGGGCTGTCGTGCTTGCGCGATCTGCTCCGGCTGATCGGGGCGAAGTCGCGCGCCGGAGGTGGAAGTCAGCGCGGGCTCTTCAGGCTTGGAAGCGTCGGTGTCGGAATGGTGCGCGCCGGCATCGCCGCCCGCAGGTTTTCGCCACTTTCGATTACTCATGGTTCGTCCTCTTCGTTCGTTCTCCCACAAAGAGGATACACACCAGTGCGACACGGATTTCCCGAAGGACCAAAGCCCAGCCCGCAAGGGCTGGGCAGTGCACGGACGCGTTTCCAAAAAATCCCCGCCCTTTCGGGCGGGGCGGATCGTGCGTGCTAACCGATGAATGGAGGCCGGTCGGTGTTCGTGTGGGCGCATACCCAGCCCTTGCGGGCTGGGTTTTGGTTAGGCTGGTTTTTCGAACTGTTTGATGTCTTCGGGTTTCAGGTACTCACGGACGTCTTTGATGAGCATGTCTGGGGCTAGCCAGTCTACGCCTTGCACGTGCGCGAGCGCGGGCGGGACATAGGTGCAGTAGCTTTCGCTGGCCATGTAGTCGCCGGTTACTGCAAACGCCCTTGAGCGCGCGCCGCCGCAGACGTCGCGGTAGTCGCAGGCCCAGCACTTTCCCTTGAGCTGTGAAAAGTCCCGCATCTTCTTGAGGTGCGGATTATTGCGGTAGATGTCGATGATCGACTGCTTCTTCACGTTGCCGCACTTCAGCGGAAGAAAGCCGCTCGGGTACACCTCACCGACGTGGTCAATAAAGATGAAGCCGTTGCCGTCGTTCACGCCGCGGGCTGCGCGCCCGATGCTGTCGCCGCGTGACCAGCCGCCGGGCTTCATGTCGCGCAGCACCCAGGCGGGCGGGCCGCCTTCCTTGCGATCTTCCGGGCTGCCTTCTCCGCTGCGCGGACGCATATAGCGGCTGCTGTCGCCGCTCTTGCCCTCGGCGCGCTGGTGCTGCAGCACGACGCGGCGGTAGTGCGGCGCGGCCGTGGTCTTCAGGTCAAAGTCGGCCTTGCGGGCGGTCTCATAGAGCTTGTTGAGCGCGACCTCGTACTCTTCGGGTGAGATCTCGTCTTTCTCTTCGCCGCGGCCTGTGGGCACCAGGAAGAACGCGGCCCACAGCGTCAGCCCGAGTTTCTGCATCAGCGCGCACAGGTTGTCGATGTCGTTCATGTTCCAGCGCGAGATCGTGGTGTTGATCTGGACTGTCAAACCCTCGGCCTGCGCGTCCTTGATCGCGCGGATGGTGTGGTCATAGCTGCCGGGCTGGCGGCGGAAGTTGTCGTGGATCTCTGCTGTTGACCCGTCAAGGCTGATCGCCATGCGCGTCAGCCCGTTTTCTTTCATCTCGTGGATGGCCTCGCGCGTCAGCAGCCCGGTGGCGGAAGGCGTGACGGCGACGCGCAGCCCGACCGAGTCCGCGTACTTGATGTACTCCATCGTGTAGGGCGACTTAATAGGGTCGCCGCCGGTGAGCACGAACAGCGGCGGCGCGGTTTCGCTGAAGGCCCGCAGCTCGTCGATCAGCTTGAAGCCTTGCTCTTTGGTCAGCTCTTCCGGGTCGCGGTTGGGGATGGCCTCGGCGCGGCAGTGCACGCAGCGCAGGTCGCACGCGCGGGTGACTTCCCAGATGGCGATGAACGGCGCCTTCTCGAAGTCGATGTCGAAAAAGTTCGGCTTGCTGCGGCGCTCGGCGGTGTCTGACATGGATACCTCCAACGCCCGCATCTTAGCGCCCCGTCAAGCCTTCGCCACGGTTGCGCGCAGTGTGGAAAACAGCACGCCCGGCCGATTCGGCCGGGCGTGTGAGTGGAACGTCACGATCAGTTGGCCCTGCGCAGGCGGGTCGTGAGCCCGATGGCGCCCAGCAGCCCGAGCAGCAGCAGCCAGCCTGCGCCGCCGTCAGCGGAAACCGCGCAGCGCGAGTCGCCTTCGCCGCCGGCGCTGCCCTGGCCGCTGGGGACGGTTGCGCCGAATTCGTACGCGCCCGCGTCGGCCGCGCCTACGTTGCGGGGAGCGTTGCGCTGGTCGGTGCTCGGCACGCCGGTGCTGCCACCCATGTCGACAGCCGGGCTGCCGCTGGCCAGCGCGTGCGTGCGGGTCAGCCCGCCATTGTCGGCCAGCGCGCTCAGCATGGCGTTGAGGGCCGCGCTGGAGGTGCCCTTTTGGGTGGCAATGTTGGTGAAGGTGCTGCCGTCTTCGACGCCGATTACGTTGCCGCCCGCGTCAAAGATCGAGCCACCGGACAGCGCATAGTCCGCGTTGGCCGCGCTGCCGCCGGTGTTGCCCGCGATAATGCTGCCGGTGACGGTGATGGTACCGGAGCCGGCCGTGGCGATGCCGCCGCCGGTTGCGCCGGTGTTGAGCGTGATCGTGCAGAAGGTGATGTCCACAGCGGCGCCGAGTGTGGTGACGCCGCCGGCGTTGCTGGCGGAGGTGTTGCCGCTGATGGTGGAGTTCACGATGTCGGCGGAGGAGGATATCTCGATGTGCACCGCATCTCCGGTGTTGCCTGCGACGGTGCTGCGCTCCATCAGTAAGGCGGCCGACGCTTCGTGATAGACGACCACGCCGATGCCCGTGCCGGTGGGTGTGGCGACGGAGCCGCTGATTTCGGTTTCGCGAATCTCGAAGATCCCGAATGAAGCGATCGTGGAACCGAGCGAGTTGCCGTTGGTTCCTCCCGCCGTTGCGTCATTGCCCGCAAACACGCTTCGCGTAACCGTCAGCTGCTGTGTGCTAGAGGGCGAGAAGCAGATCGCGCCACCAAGCGCTTGCCCACCCGTTGTGAGCGTGTTGTTCTGCCAGGTCGTGTCGATGGAGGTGATCGCCCCCTCACCGTAGACCGCACCGCCTGAGCCGCCCGGGCTCGTTCCGCTTCCGTTGGGCGCGCCAACTGCAGTATCACAGTTGCTGATAACCGAGTCGGTGAATCCGGCTGCGAACTTGGCGTAGACGGCACCGCCCCATGCCTCACCGCCGTCGCCATTTCCTCCTGTCGAGTCGCCGCCGATTGCGTCGCAGTTGTTGATCGTGGTCGAAAGCAGGCCCAGCGTCCCGGCGTTGATGTAAATCGCGCCTCCGAAGCCCGCGCCTGCAGTGCCGCTGGCGTTGTCGCCGCCGATGGCCTGGCAATTCTGGATCAGGCAATTGGTCAGCGCGCACAAAGCAACGGCCGGTGTGTGGTAGATCGCGCCGCCTTCACCGTTGCCGCCCGCGGTTGCGCCCTGGGCTATGCAGTCCTGGATCAGCACGTCGTAGAGCCCCAGCGGGCCGCGGCTGAGAATGCCCGCGCCCTGTGTGGCGCGCCCGCCCTGGATCGTCAGCTCATTGATGTTGAGCGTGAGCCCGATCGTGTTCGTCTCGAAGATTCGGAAGTCGGCGGCCAGGTTGTCGCGCTCAATCGTAAGCGCGGTGCGCCCCGGGCCGTCGATCGTGAGGTTGTCGGTGATGACCGGCAGGGCGGTCGTCAGCGTGATCGTGCCGGTGATGCCGAAGGTGATCGTGTCGGCCGTGCTGGTTGACGCATTGGCCTGCGTGATTGCGTCGCGCAGGCTGCCCGCGCCGCTGTCGGCATTGCTGGTCACGTTGAAGGTTGTCTGGGCGTGTGCTGCGCCGGCCGCTGCCAAAAATAGCAGTGCAAAGATCCACCTGGTCCAGGCCATGGGTCCTCTCCTTTGATTCGTCCTTCGGGGGCCGGAAAACCGGCCCAGTCGTGAGCGAGCGATTGGCGTCGATAGCTATGTCACACTAATTGCAATTCGGCGTTTCGCAATTTCAAAGAAAATGTGCCGGTGACTACGCGCCTTCCGTGGCGGGATCTTCGCTGGTTTCAAGCTGGTGGCTGAACAGTTCCGTGCCGACGCATTTGCCGCTGGCGGGCTCGACTTCGAAGATCGCACCCGTCAGCCGCACCCAGCCCTTGGCGACCTTCATGAAGTGCTTCTCTTCGGTCGTGAAGCGCTTCAGCACGGCCTCGAGGTCGCGCCCGATGACGCCCTCGTGCGGGCCGGTCATCCCGAGGTCGGTGATGTAGCCGGTGCCCTGCGGCAGGATCTGGATGTCGGCCGTCTGCACGTGCGTGTGGCTGCCGAAGACGGCGCTGGCCTTGCCGTCGAGGTGCCAGCCCATGCCGATCTTTTCGCTGGTCGCTTCGCCGTGCATGTCGACGAAGATGACGGGCGTTTCTTCGCGCAGTTTCTCGACGGCCTCGAGCGTGGCGTGGAACACGTTGCGGGTCTTGCAGCGCTCTTTCATGAAGACGTGGCCGCAGGCGTTCACGACGCCGATGCGCACGCCGTCGCCCTTGTCATAGATCCAGGCGCCGCGGCCTTTCATTTCATAGTTCACGGGGCGCAGCACGCGGTACTCGCGCTCGGCGTAATCGCTCGACTCGGGGAAGTCGAGAATGTGGTCGCCGGTGGTCATGCAGTCGATGCCGTAGCCCAGCAGCTCTTCGCCTTCTTTCACGCGCAGCCCCGCGCCGTTGGTGGCGTTCTCGACGTTGACGATGGTGAAATCGATGCGGTGATCGAGCTTGATCTGCGGCAGGCACTCGCGGATGGCCCGCCTCCCCGGCCGTCCTACCAGATCACCCAGACACAGTACGCGAATCGTTTTGCGAGCCAAAATATCCTGACGTATCAGCAGACAGCCCGCAGGGTAGCAGACCCACGCGCGCCGCAACACGCCCGGTCACTTCCAGCTGAAGATGATGTCGGCGATTTGTCCGATGACCGGAATGTCCTTTACCCAGCCCTTTGCGATGTTCTTGAGCGCCTCGGTGGTGAAGGGGCCGGCCTTGACGTGGCTCTCGACGTCGCCGACGGCCTGGCTCAGTCGCTCCTGCGCGCCTTCCTTGCCTTCGATGACGTCTGACAGCGCGTTGATGGCGTCGGCTTCCTTGCGCATGCCCTTGTCGGCGTATTCCAGTTCGGCCTTCAGCAGCTCGCGGTGAAGGTTGCTGAAGCCGGGCAGCTTGAGCTCAATCGAGTCGGCGAAATTCGAAGTCGCGTCCATCACGTTGCCGACGTCCATCTGGCCGCTTTCCCTCAGTCGCTGCGCCTCGCGGACCGCGAGCAACGCACCGTCCAGCGCTTTCAAGTGGCGCGTGGCGTCGCCGGTGGGGGAATCGGGGCTGTCGTAGCGGTTCAGAGCGTAGTTGAGCTGGTGGTAGTCATCGATGGCGGCCGAGGTGTTCGCCGCCGCCAGCGTCGCGTTGCGGGCCTTCTCCAGCGTCGTGACTTTGACGGGCACGCCTGCGCGCAGGTAGTTCTCCTGCGCCTGGATCAGCTTGCGCCGGATGCTGCGTGCCTTGACCGCCGTCAGGTTGCCGCTTTCCTGCGCTTCCTTCAGCTCCGCGATGGCTTCGTCGGCGCGGAAGCGGGCCTCCTTCATGCTGAAGGCGGCGTAGAGATGGCGGATCATGATCGTGACGGCCGGCGTTTTGTTCCTGAGCCGCTCGAAAATGTCGTAGGCGCGCCCGTAGGCGTCGTCGAGCTCCGCCAGGTTGCTTGCGTTCTTCAAGTCTTCGGCCGGTTGCTTCAGCGCCTCAAGCGCCTCGGACTCGGCGAGCGCAGTGCCCCGTTCCTCGTCGTACTGTAGCGGCGACTCGACGTCGATGTCGTTGTTCTCTTCGTCCATCTCCTTGACTGTGTTGTCCGGGTCGATGACGGCGCGAATAGTCGTGTCGCCGATGTTGGGTGTGTAGGTGTAGCTGTAGGTGTTCATGTAGTAGCCCTCGACGAACTTGGGGCGTACCTCGAAGGTGCGCACCTCGCCGGGGCGCCAGCCGCGCGGTGAGAACACGCGCGCATCCAGCGTA
Organism: Planctomycetota bacterium; assembly: GCA_020638675.1. Classification (GTDB taxonomy): domain Bacteria; phylum Planctomycetota; class UBA8742; order UBA2392; family UBA2392; genus JACKID01. Next base: position 2,806,601 of record JACKID010000001.1, on the reverse strand, counting down.
CGCCAGCCGTCTTCGGACTGCGGGTTCTTGATCATGAAGCGCACGCTGCTGACAGCCACGTCGCCGACGGGCTTGCCGTTGTTGACGACTCGCAGGTAGATGCGCGCGGACGTGCCGAGCTCGGGCACGGGCGGGTCGAGCATGATGCTCTGGGCCACGAGGTCGGGCTTGTCTCCGGCCGGCGGCGCAACGTACCGCAGCGGGAATTCCAGCCCGCCCGGGTTTCCGTAGAAATCGAACCTCACCTTCAGTGTGCCCTGTACCACCTCTTCCAGCGGCGCGGGCGTATTGTCGCCGAGGCCTTCGCCAAGCTCTTTGTACGGCAGATCGGCGACGATGAAGCTCCAGTCGTCGTTGCCGCCTGCGAATCCGGCCTTGATAGGCTCGTAGCCCGGAATTTCGACGGTCGCGCCGACCAGCACGTCCGCGGCCGCCATCGCGAGAATGACCTGCTTGTAAAGCTGGCCTGCAATCGAGCCTGCCACGGCATCGATCTTCATTGTCCAGCGGTAGGGGATGCGAAGTTTGTTGTCCACGATCTCGGCCGTGCCGACTTCGAACTCGATTGCGCAACGGGCCATGCCGTTGCCGTCGATGTCGATCAGCACGAGGCGCTTGCGGTTGCCTTCGGCGGGCGGCGCGGTTTCACGCTCGGCCCGGGCGAGGCGGTGGAGCGGGCGTTCTTCGGCCTCGTTTTCCGGTGTTGCTCGTGCGGTTGCCAGTTCGTTGCCCTGCGCGCCCGCGCGCTCGGCGGCCCAGGTGTTCAGGTCGCGTACGGTTTCGCTTTCGGCCGTTGAGGCGGTGTCGACCATGTCGACTTCGCCGCCACGGGAGAGATCGCCTTTGGACGGATCCGGCGCGAGATACACCGTCGAGTACGGATGGCCGGAGAACAGGCGGCGCGCGCGGCGCTTGTCGCCGCGCACGAAGGCGGCGCGTGCGGCATGGATGTTGTCGGCGCGGCTGGCCTTGTACGTCAGGTCTTCGCCCCAAGTGCGCGGCATGCGCCCGAGCGCGCGCGGGATGGCAACGTTCGGCTTCTCCTCATCGAGCATGGTGTGGATGGTCGCGATCGGGGTCGCGTAGCCCAGTGACGCAAGAATGCCGGCCGCGATCGCGCGGCGAGCCTGGTTCTCGCCGGCGGCTTCCTTTTCGAGGTCGCTCAGGGTGCCGGGTATGCCGGCTCTTGCCATGCAACCAAGGAGGTACACGAGATGGCCGCTTCCCGCGCGCTTCATGGCGGCGAAGACAAGGCGCCCGCCGACGGCGCTGGTGTCGAGGCGGAACATGGCCGCGGCGGCGGCTTCGCGTACGGCCCAGTCTTCGTGGTCCAGCAGCTTGAACAGGGCGTCGAGGTCTTCCTGGCGTGCCAGTGTCTCGATGGCCCAGGCAAGCTGCTGCGGATTGCTTTTCTCGGCCAGGCTTGCGACCAATACGGCAAAGCCCTCGTGCCGCCCGGAGACTTCCGCGATCAGTGCGGCCGAGGCACGTGCCTTCTCGTCGGCCAGTGCGGCCTTGAGCGCCTCGACGTATGGGGCCGGGTCGGGCGTTTTGGCATCGCCGCGAAGCTGAAGGAGAATGCGGGCGATCTGCGCGTCGTTCGCGTGCTCTTCGAGCCGGTCGATCAGACCTTCATACAGGAAGAAGTCGTCGCGTACGGCGCGCTGCCCGTCGCTGGTCAGCTCCCACAACTGGCGCTGGCGCAGAGAGTCAACGATTGCGCTCCAGCGCTGCTTGCCGGAAAAATCGTGCAGCATACCTGCCAGCCGGATCTGCAGCGGCAGATCGCGCGCGGTGCCGGCGTAGCGATAGGCGCGCAGCAGCGCTGCTTCGACTGCTTCGCGTTCTTCCTGCTTGGGCTTTGTAGTGGTCGTGTCGGCGATGGCCTCGGAGATGTCGCGATAGCGCTCCGTGCCTTCCAGCCGCTCCAGGCGTTTCCTGGCGACGGCGGGCAGCAGCTCGCGCCCGTCTTCCAGGATGGCCAGCGCCAGGCGCGTCAAACCGGCCTCGTGCGCCTTGTCGCTCAGGGCGACGATCCGCTCGCCCGCGCCTTCGGGCAATGTGAGCGCGTGCGTCTCGAGGCGCGTGCGGGCGCGCTCGTCGGCGAGGTCCATGCAGGTCTTGAGGAATTCGCGGCGGGCGTCGTTGTCGGTGAGCTTGGGGTCGTTCTCGATCTGCCACTGGTACTCGAAGGTTGCAAAGCCGCCCCAAGCGAGAGAGGCGTCGGCGCAGGCTTTCCAGTCTTCATCGGAGCGGCCGCGCAGGCGGTCAAGTGCGGCTGCTTCCTGCTCGTGCAGTCCGGCGCGTGTTGCGATGATCCGGGCCGTTTCGCTGAGCCGGTACGCCGCAGCCTCGTCTGTGATGCCGGTTTCGCTCCAGCGCAGGAGCTGCCCGAGGCGCAGCAGGCAGGTGACTTCAAGTTCGGGGTACTCGACGGAGCGCGCGATCAGCGCCGCATCGCGCAGGGCGACGCGGGCTTCTTCGTACTTCTTGTCGGAGATGTTGGTCTCCGCGTCGCGGCGCAGGTCGTGGATGGTTTCAATGCTCTGGGCGGAGAGCGGTGCAAGCAGCAGGCAGATCAGCAGGGCATAGCGCATGTAAGGCCTCCGTCAAAAGTCGACCCTGACCATGCCCCCTGAGCCAAAGAATGGCAAATCTCACTTCGTATCAGTTGTGTAAAAGCACTGGACGCGCCAACCGGCGCGCCCGGAAGTTGAGTCGCTCAAGCTAGAACCGGAGCCCGAAGCCGATGTCGGGGCCTACGCTGTACCAGAGGAAGTTGTCCTGGCGGAAGCCGCCGTACAGGCGCACGCGCAGATAGCGGTAGTGGACGTTGACCACCAGCGCGAACCAGTCGGTGATGTTCCAGTTGAAATTCACCAGCCCGGTCAGGCTCCAGATGCTCTGCTTCATGTCGTTCTTGTCGCGGCGCTGAAACGTCGGGAAACCCACCTCATACGTCGCGCGCGCCTCGGCCGTGATGCGGAAGCTTTGGCCGATCTCGATCTCCGCGCCAAAACCCGCCGTGTACCACGGGAACAGCTCGCGGAAGGTCTCGACATCCTTGTCATCCACGGCCGGGAAGTTGTCGCTGCCGACCTGCGTGCGGATGTAGGAGTACTCGAGCCCGGCCTTCACGAAGAAGGTGATGTTCTTGGATAAACCAAGCCGGAACAGGTCGCGGCGGTAGAGGATGTGGAAGTCGTGGAAGTCGGCGGCGTAGTCGATGTCGGTGTTGGGCGGGTAGATGAGCCCGTTCCAGCGGGTGAAGTCGTCCAGCTCGTCCTTGAAGGCGCGGGTGTAGTACAGGTTGTAGCCGACCTCGACGCTGTCGTGCCAACTGAAGCGGAAGCGCAGCTCGGTGCCGCCGAAGAAGCCGATGGGGAAGCCGTCCATGTCCTTGGTGTAGCTGACGGCGTCGCTGCCGATACCGCCTGAGCGCACGCGCTGCTGCTGCTCGAACCAGGGGATGTAGCCGTAGACGTCCCACTCGAAGCTGAAGCCGTGGGGCTTGTTGAACTTCTCGTCCGTGCGCGCGGCGACGTAGTCTTCGCTCATGCCCTGGGCGAACAGGGAGGCGCCCATGGCAGCCACCAGCAACAACATTACGACCCGCAGAGTCATCAACGCCTCGCGCACTTCCGGGGTAAAGGTCCGGCAATGTAACGACTTAGGGCGTCCGTGCGACGGAAAAGTTTTCGGTGATAGTCTGGGGTCCGGGGTCTGGTGTCTGGAGTCAAATGCCTGGCGATTTGGTTCGAGTTGGGGGCTGGAGATGGCGACAATCAAGCGGTTTGAAGACATTCAGGGCTGGCAGAAGGCGCGTGAATTGAGCCGGCTGGTGTACGCGGCCTGCAAGAAGGCCGGGAACGCGCTGGATTTCGGGATGCGGCGGCAGATCACCGGCGCGGCGAATTCCGTGGGCGCAAACATTGCGGAAGGCTTCGGGCGGGATTCGGACAAGGACTTTGCCCACTTTCTGGGCATTGCGCGCGGCTCGGCCAACGAAGTGCAGAGCTTCGCCTACAACGTGCTCGACGCCGGGCTGATTGACCAAGGCGATTTCGACGAAATCTACAAGACGGCAGACGAAGCAGCGGCGCTAATCACCGGCTTCCAGAACTACCTGAAGGGCAGGAAGAAGCCCGGCCGTTGACTCCAGACTCCAGACTCCAGACTCCAGACTAGATGACTAGTCCCTCTCGAAATACTTGCGGGCGGCGTCGCGGTAGCGGCGGGGGAGGCGTTCTTCCTCGTCGCGGGTGTTGATGCCGCTGCTGCTGGACTTGCGCCCGGTGGCGTCGCGGGTGGCTTTCTCGCCGCCGGCCTTGGTTGGGTCCAAGTGCTCAGGGTCCTTGTTGGGGTCCTTGTCGCCCTGGCCGGTGTCGGTGCTGTCGACGCCGCCCTCCTTGCCCTCGCCGTCGACGGGCCTGGCGGTTTCTCCGCCGGTGCCTTTGCCGCCCTTGCCGCCGCCGTTTCCTTCCTCTACGTCGTCGGGCCGTGGATTGTCGTTTGCGCCTTTGATCTTGCCGGCGCCGTCGCGGTTGTCATTGCCCGACCCGCGCGCTTCCTGCCATGCCTTCTTCATTTCCTCGGGCACGGCGTCCTTGGCCCATTCGGGGATCTGGTCCGGGCCGGGAGCTTCGGCGCCTTCGGGCATGTTTTTCAGCATTTCCTCGGCGGCCTTCTCCAGCCCGCCGAAGTCTTTGCCTTCCTTGAGCATGTCCTTGAGGGTTTCGGCATCCAGCTCAAGCCGCTCGCTGAGCTCGCGCGCGGCTTCGGCCATCTGCTTGGCCTGCTCGGGGTCGATCTTGCCGGCGTCGATCTTCTTCAGCAGCTCTTCCATTTCCTTGCCGTTGACGTCGAGGTCGCGCAGCGGACTGGCTGACTTGGAAAGCTCCTCCAGCGCGTTTTCGAGGGCGCGTTTGTCGATTTCGTTCAGCTTCTTCATGGCCTCGGCCACTGCTTCGGGGTCGAGGGTGTCGCCCGACATCTCGCCTGCGGTTTTCTCGCGACGCTCCTCGGTGCGCTTGAGCGTGGCCGGGTCCAGTTTTTCGGCCAGAGTCTCGGCGGCGCGGCGCAGCTGGGCGTCCTGGGGCGCCTCCTTGCTGGCCTTCTCAATGGCGTCGCGCAGTTGGCGGGCGCGTTCGATGTCGATGCTGCCGTCTTCGCGGTAGACCTGCTCGACGAGCTTGTCGATGGCCTTTTGCGTTTCGCCCGGGTCGGAGTTCTCGATGGCCTCAGCCAGCTCGCTGGTGGCGGAGTTGTCCTTCATTCCTTCGCGGGCGGCGTCGCGGCGTTTCTGCGCCTCGGTCTGCGCGCGGGCGCGGTCGGCGAGGCTGTTGGCGTCGCGCAGGGCGCGCTCTTTGTCGCCGCCGCCGGCCTGGGCGTTGCGGGCGGCCTGCTCGAGGTCATCGGCGAGTTTTTCCTGCTGTTTCGCGCCGATCTCCCTGGCTTTTTCCGATGTGGCCGCGGCGTCCTTGGCGAGGTTTTCCGCGTCCTTGGGCGGGACGTCGACTTTGCGGGCAAGCTCTTCCTGCTTGTCCTCTTCATCGGCCGCCTGCATCTGGGCGTGCAGGAAGCGTGAGGCCGGCAACAGCGTCAGCATCACGGCCAGCACGACGAGCAGCAGGCGCATGGAGCGGGGCTCCGGCAGGCGGCTGTGGTGCAGCCGGGCGATGGCCCTGGCGACGACGGGCTGGATGAAGGGGCTGTCCGGGTGTTCCTGCTCAAGCTCATAGGCGCTGACGATAGAGCCCTCGGCACCGCACCAGGCGTCGGCCGCGAGCACGATCGTGCGCTCGTCAGGGCGGCGGATCAGCACATAGGCGACGTAGATGGCGGGCAGTACCAGCGGTATTGCGATCGTGGCCCAGTAGCCGGGCAGCCCGACGAGATCGCGGAGCCAGGGGGCGACCAGCACCAGCACCAACGCGACCAGCAGACCGATCAACGCCGCGTAGCCGGCGATGCGGAACATGAGGAGGGTGCGGAAGGAGCGAATTCGGCGCTGAAGTTCGGTCACTGTTTCTCCTGACCCATTGTAACGAATCGGGCTTGCATAATTGACGGGAAATGGGACGGGCAGGTTGCAGGAAAGAGGGGGCAGGAGGCAGGAAAAGCCACGGGCCACTGCCGGGTCGCCGTTCCTGCGCGCTGAGAGCCGCTTCCTGCGCTCCGAATGAGTGTGTCAGAAAACGTCGCAAGTCCAGCGCTGCCAGTGAAATGCGTTGACGCTAAATGCGGCCCCTGTTACGGTTTAGCGTACCCCCTCGGGTTTTTCTGAACGACTTCCAATGACGGACCGACCTTGGGGGAGGTCCGCCTGCTGGGCAGTTGTAGGAACACACGATGGCCTTCGAGCGCTTGAAACTGGGCGAAATGCTTCTGAAGAAGAAGCTGATCTCCAAGGAACAGCTGGACACGGCGATCGAGTACCAGAAATCGCTGGGGGGCAAGATTGGCAGCATCATCGTCAAGCTCGGCTACATGACTGACGAAGCCCTCACCCGCGAGATCGCACGCCACTACAACATGGAGGTCACCGACCTCGCCAACATGATCCTGCCGGTCAACCTGCTGAAGGCCGTTCCCAAGGACATCATCGAAAAGCACCACCTGATCCCGGTTCACCAGACGGCGAACGTCCTCACGGTCGCAATGAGCGACCCGACGGATTATGAGGCGCTGGACGAGTTGCAGTTCGTGACCGGCAAGAAGATCGAAACAACCCTCGCAACGCGCGACAGCATCAAGCGCGCGATCGCCGAGTACCTGAACGAGAAAGAGCGCGAGTCCGTCGTCAGCGACCCGTCGTTGAAGCCGAAGAGCGCCGGCAAGCTGCGCCCGGCCAGCAAGGGCAGCCTTGCGGCGTTGCGCGACGCAACCGAATCATCCCTGATTGACGGCGTTCGCAACCGCCTGGGCGACCAGGGCGCGAAGCTTAACACAAGTGCCGTCACCCGCGCCGACTTGCGCGCGGCTGTGATTCCTGTCCTGCTCAAGAAGGGCCTGATCACCGAGCAGGAGTTGTACGACAGCGTTGTTGAACTCTTGAAGCGCAAGGGCGTGGTGGATCAGCGCGAGCTGTCCGACCGGGCCAAGGACCTCGGTGGACGCTAGCCGTTTCATTGCAGCGGCCAAGCAGTTACACTGAGAGCTTCCATCGCGGGGCGAACGCATGAAGACTTGGAATTCAGCTGAAGTTGTCCCTGAAGTCGCACGGGCCGCCGGTGTTGATGCAGCGATCGCCGGCAAGGTCGTCGACGCGATCCTTGATTTCGTGCGCGAATCGCTGGTTGCCGGCAAAGCGGTCGAGCTCAAGGACTTGGGTGCGATTAGCTGCCCCGCCAAGGGCAAGGGCAAGACGCTCACGGTGCCCGGCGGCGACACGGCCGACGGCATCGAGGGCAAGCACGGGCTGAACAGCGGCGACGTTTCCAGCGTTGCGGCGGCGTTGGTGGACGCGATCATCGGCAAGGTGATGCGCCACGACGTCGTTGAGTTGACCGGCTTCGGCCAGTTCCGTCTGAAAGAACGCAAGGCGCAGATCGTTCCCGCTGAAGACGGGCACGAGGGCGTGCGCACCATCGCGGTTTCCAAGCGCAGCGTGGAATTCTCCGCGGCGCCGCAGTTGATCGACACGGTGCAGGGCGGCGCGGTGGCCTTCGAGGCTTCCGGCAAGCTTAAAGAACAGCTTGATACGGCGCGCGCCAACAAGATCCTGCTTGGCTGCAAGGACGCCGAAGACCCGTTCATCAAGACGATCGAGTACCACTTCAGCAAGGCGGGCTGGATCGTCGAGGTCGTGACGTCGCTGGATCAGGCCAAGCAGTACCTGATCGAGGACCCGATCAGCCTGATCATCATCGACTGCGTCATGCCGGACGCCGACGCCGTGGTCGAGTACGCCAAGACCCACAAGAACAGCTCGCTGGTGCCGATCCTCGAGATGCTGCCCGCAGGCAAGGAAAAGGCCTGGTTCAAGACTTTCCGCTTCCTCGGCAACGAGCAGCTGTCTCAGCCGTTCGAAGTGAAGGACATGCTGGAGCTGGGCGAGCGCGAGCTTGAGCGTTCGACCGAAGAACAGGCCGTCTTTGAACAGGAAGTGTACTTCCGCTTCCCGACCGAGGACCGCTGGATCGACCGCGCGAACGAAATCGCCGCGCGTCTGTTCAGCGACTCAGGACTGAACGAAGGCCAGCAGGTGCAGATGTGCACGGCCTTCCGCGAATCGTGCAGCAACGCGGCCCAGCACGGTAACCGCCACCGCCGCGACAGGTTCGTGGACGTTGAGTACTATCTCGACGCCAAGCGCCTGACCGTGGTCGTAAGCGACCAGGGTAAGGGCTTCGACTGGCGCCTGTACGTCGCGCCCGAAGACGGCGCCGTTGACCGCGTGCGCGAGCGTCGCAAGGCCGGCAAGCTCGGCGGGCTGGGCATCATGCTGATGACCAAGTGCGTCGACAAGGTCGAGTACAACGACGAGGGTAACCGCATTACGCTGACCAAGTTCAAGGAAGAACGCACCAAGGCCGGCGTGGCACAGCCGCAAGCCGCCTTCCAGCGCCGATAGTGATTACATCCAACACAAAGGCCCTCGGCAAAACGCCGGGGGCCTTCTTCTTGGGCGGCACCACCAACTGCCGATCTACCGCCTGTGTCTATGTCCAGCGAAGCAACGCACCGACTCCGCCGATCCTGTCCAGCAGGCTAGCCTTGCGGACAACCTCGATTCCAGCGCCCGTCGTCTCGGCAAGGTAGGACAACTCATTCAGCGTGTTCTTTTCGGAGGATGATGTACTCCCACACTCTCTGCAGGAATGCGGCTGAGCGAGGGATACGACGTATGACGCGCAGTCGTCGCACTTCCAGGATGTTGGAGGCATGGACCGCGGAGCAATCAGCAGAGTGTCGACCTTCCCGGCGTGCAGCGCGGCCAGGCAGCGGTCGGCACCGGCGAGTGCGAGTTCGTTGCGATAGAAGGAGAGGCGAAACACGTCTATCAGGCGCTCTGCTTCGTCCTCAATGTGTTCAATGTACCTGCGGATGGTCTCGGAGACGACGTCTTGACCGCCGTCGGCATTCAGGTACAGGATTTCGCTGACGTCGTCTGCCACCGCCCGCGGCAGAGCTTCTTCGAGCAGCTTGATGCAGGTAGAGTCCCCGGCCAGTAGCAGGTGTTTGTGGCCCCCGTGGGAAACCAGCGAGTCCAGGACTTCTGCGATCTCCAGGACATGGTGTCCCTCGGAGAAATTCCCGTGCCGCGCATAGTGCGTGTGGGTCAACTCCTGTGCAACGCGGTCCCTGCTGGCCGCGTTTTCCTTCAATGCTTCGAGTGTTGCTTCGCCGAGATTCACCTCAAGTACACGTGCACGATCTGAGTGGAGAACCACGACGATGTACCGGTGGAAACTCTCCTTCATTTCTATGAGGTGGTAGATGTCCGGCTGAGCGTCGACCGAGATTGACGTTGGAACCGGTGTGTCAAACTGCCGCGCTAGAAAGAAGGCGTCCTCGCCGCCCCGGGAGAAGACGGCGACGCCCTGCTTTGCCGGGTCTCTCTCAAAGCAAAGGTACGCCCTGATGCTGTCAAACGACTGGCGCACGGTTTGCCAAGTTCTTGCATCAACGGTTCGCCGGAGCGCGGAGAACCTGTCGACGAGTGCACCTCGCCAGTCAGCGGCCGCGCCCGGCCGCAGATCAAGATAGCAGCTTACGACGGGGTCCTCGTTGGGCTCCAAGTCAACCAATCGCCTGACGTCGTCATGAATGGTGCCAGTCTGGGTGATGCTCATGGCTCCTCCTTTTCACGGCCCTGTGCCGCGACAAGGAGTGTAGTGGCTGTTCAATGTGCGTCCGTGTGCTATAAAAGTACTAATTATTCGGTTTAAGCAAACGATATGGACGACCTGAACTTCCATCATCTTCTCGCGTTCGCGGCTGTAGTGCGCGCAGGCGGCGTAAACGCCGCCTCACGCCAGCAACTCGTCAGCGCTTCGACGATCAGCCAACAGGTCCAGCTATTGGAGCGGTTCCTGGGGGTGAAGTTACTCCGCCGAAAGGGAAGGAGAGTCGAACCAACGGAGGTAGGGCGCGTCGTATATCGCTATGCGGAGGAGGTCTTCTCGCTTGGTCGCGAACTGCAGCTGGTGGCGTTTGGCAAGGCAAGCCCAGCCGAACGCCATCTCCGCATCAGCGCGGAAATGAGTGTACCGAAACTGCTCGTTCGGCAGTTGCTCCAGCCAGTGATGGCCCGGACTCCCGGGTTGAAATTGCATTGCCGTGAAGGCACGCATGAGGAAGTTGCGAATGACCTCGTGTCTCACCAGGCCGAAATGGTGCTGACCGACCGGCCGGTGGTTAGTGATGGCCAGCGCCGTGTGTTTCACCACTCGCTAGGAGCCAGCACTCTCTGCCTGATGGCGGACAAGAAGCTGGCTGCCAGGGCAAGCCGACAGAAGGGAAACATTGACGGATTACCGGTACTGCTGCCTTCCCCGGGCACGGCTTTGCGTGACGCCTTTGAACGTTGGGCTGCGGAAGAACACGCTTCCCCGAGGATTGCCGCAGAGTTTGACGATACGGCTCTGATGAAAGAATTCGGTGCGGTGGGCGTGGGCCTGCTTGTGCTCCCGCAAGTCGTCGAGTCGGTTGCGCGGAAGCACTTCGGTCTGAAACGCGTCCGCTTGCTGGAGGGTGCCAAGATTGACTACTTAGCCGTGACTCCCTATCGGCGAATCGTAGACCCTGTGTTGGACCAGGTGGTTCTAGAGGCCAGGAAGCAGCTTGTGGGCGCTGGAGGAAACTAGTCCCGGGGCCGCTTTCATCGCACCGTTGTAGGTGCGCCCGGGCGCATGAAGTGCAAGCCGTCGTCGGGAAGCTCCGCTTGCAGCGGCGCCTCGTACCCCCACTGAAGCGTACGTCCTACTTCTTCCTGGTGGCCTTTTTCTTCGCCGGAGTCTTCTTGGCGGCGGGCTTCTTCTCAGCAGCCTTCTTCTTGGTCGTCGGGATGTTCTCGCGCTCTTCCATTTCCTCGACGATCTTGTTGAGCCGCGACTCTTCGTCTTCCTTCTTGGCGAGGATGCGCTCGACGGCCGTGAGCTTGTCTTTGGTTTCGTCCAGCTCTTTCTGCATGCGCGTGGACTTGCGGCGCAGCTTGGCGTACTTGTCGGCGATGCCGACCTTCAGGTTCTCGAGCAGGCCCTGCAGCTTCTGGTCGCTGCCGGGCTCATTGTTCTCGGCCGCGAGCAAGTGCTGGGCAACCAGCCCCTGGAATTCGTTCATCTCGGTCTTCCAGTAGGTCTCGGCTTCCTTGGCCTGGCGGCGGGCGGTCTCGACGTCGCTCTGCATGCGCTCAATCTGCGCGCGGCGCTGGCCGGCGAGGGCCTTGGCGCGGTTGACGTCCTTCTTTGACAGCTCGACCGATTCCAGTTGCGCCGCGAGGTCGCTCTCGCGCCCTTCGGCTTCGGCGAGGCGCTTGCGCATGTCTTCCAGCTCGGCTTCGCGCTCGGCGATTCGGCCTTCCCACTTGGTGCGTTCCTGCTCGAGCTGTGCCGACAGCGTCGTCAGTGCCTCGGCAGGCGCGGACTTGTCTACCTGTTCGCGTTCGCGCTCGAGCGCGTCCTCCAGTTGCTCGATGCGGCTCTTGTGTTCGCGGCGCATTTCCTGCTCGGCATCGAGGCGCGCGCGTGCCTCGACGAGCTGCTTCTCGGCCTCGTGGCGCTGTTCCGTCGTGCGTTCGATCTTGTCTTTCAGCACGTCGATTTCATCGCGCCAGCGCTCAGCGGCCTGCTCCGCGTTCGTGAGCGCGCCGCCGACCCGCAGCAGCTCTTCGCTTGCCTTGCGGTGCTTCTCATCGAGCTCGTCAAGCTCGGCCTGCAGGGTCTTGATGCCCTCCAGTTCCTTGCGCAGGTCTTCCGCCTCCTTGCGGGCGGAGTCGCGTTCGCCATGGGCAGTGCGCAGGTCAATGTCGCGCTCGGCGAGGACTTCCTTCATCGCGTCGAGTTCGCCGACGGCGCTTTCTAGGCCCTTCAGGACTTCGTCGCGCTTGCGGGTGATCTCCTCGTTGCGCTGCTTGAGCGCATCGACTTCGCTTTGCAGCGCGTCGGTGGCTTCCGTGTTGGCGGCGGCTTCTTCGGCTGCTTTCTCGGCGTCTGCGAGCTGTTGCCTCAGGTCGGCTACTTCCTGCTCGAGTCCTTCGGCCTGTTCCAGCGCGTTCTGCTCGGCTTCGCGGGCCTTGCGCAGGTCCTCGGCCGCCTTGGCGCGCTCTTCTTCCTCGAGCTTGACCTCTTCTTTCAACTCCTCGAGTTGGCGTTGCGCCACCTCGATCTGCTTGTCGCGCGCGTCCAGTTTGCGCTGCAACTCCTCGGCTGCTTCGCCTTCCTTTTCGGCCGCCTTGAGGCGGTCGCTGGCTGACTTGAGCTCTTCCTCGGCGTTCTCGCGCGCGTCGCGCAGCGCCTGCTCGGCCTTGGCGCGCTCTTCCTCTTCGATGCGCAGTTCTTCGCGCAGGTCATCAAGCTGCTGCTGGGCCACCTCGATCTCGCGATCTTTGGCCTCCAGCTTGCGCTGCAACTCTTCTGCTTTGCCGCCATCCTTCAGCGCGGCTTGCAGGCGATCGTTGACCGACTTCAGCTCTTCCTGTGCGGCGTCGCGTGCGTTGCGGGCGGTTTCGGCTTCGGACCTGGCGTCCGAGAGTTCTTCTTCCAGCTCGGCGTTGCGCTTCTCCGCGTCCGTCAGCTTGTCGCTGGCCGCACCCTGATCCGCGAGCTGCTCTTCCAGCTCCTTGTTGCGGGCCTCGGCGGCGGCGAGGGCGTCTTCCAGCTCGGCCTTGGCGGCTTCGACTTCTGCCAGCTTGTCGGCCTCGGCGGTCTTTTCCTCGAGCGCCAACTCCAGCTCGGCGGCCTTGTCCCGCGCCTGCTTCAGCTCGTCCTCAAGTTTCGCGGCGCGTTCGTCGAGGTCGCCGCCGGCGCCTTCGAGTTGCTGGATGCGTTCGTCGCGGCGGGCGATTGCCTCGTCGCGCTCGCCGATCTGCTTCTCAAGCTCGGCGATCGTGGCGTTCAGCTTCGACTGCTCGGAAGCGGCCTGGTTGGCCTCTTCCATGAGCTTCTCGATTTCCTTGTTGGCGCTTTCGAGCTCAGGCGCGAGCTTGGCGACGTGCTCGTGCCGTGCGGAGAGCTTGCGCTCGGTGTCCTCGAGCGTGGCGCGCAATTCGGCCAGTTGCTGCTCGAGGTCCTTTGCCCTTGCGCCGCCGTCTTCCTGCAGCTCGTCCAGGCGGCGCAACAGGTCGTCGTTCGCCGCGCGCAGCGATTCGTTTTCTTCTTCGATGACGTTGAGAGAACGCTCGGCGACGTCGCGGTCTTTGAGCGCCTTGTCACGTTCCGCTTCAACCGTGGCTATTTCCGCGATTTTTTTTTTACGGACTCGTTCTCGGCGGACACGTCCGCGATCTCTGACTTCAGGTTCTTCTCAAGCTCGCGGCGCAGGTTGGTCTCGTTTGAAAGCTGCTCCGCCATGCGGCGCTTTTCCTCGAGCCACTTGCCTTCGGCCGTACGCAGGCCTTCCAGCTCGGCCTCGATGTTCTCGAACTTGCGCTTGAGCATGCCGAGCTCTTTGGCTGCGGTGCCGGCCTTGCCAAGGTCTTTCTCGAGCTTGGCCAGCTCGTCGCTCTTCTTCTGCAACTCGGCCTTGGCCTTCTCAAGCTCGCCGCTTACCTGCTCGGCGTTGCTGGCGCCGGCGCGCGCCTTTTCAAGGTCCTTCTTCAGCTTGGCCAGCTCGTCCTTGACCTGCTGGGCTTCGCTTTCGGCCTTCTTGGCGCGTTCTTCGACCGCCTTGCTGGCCTCGGGCAGCGTTTCGCCCTTTTCGATCGCCTTCAGCTTCTGCTCGGCCTCGCGGCGGTTGTTGGTTTCGTTGCTGAGCTGGGCCGCGAGCCTGCGCTTTTCCTCGAGCCATTCCCCTTCCTGGCTGCGCAGCTTCTCGAGCTCAATCTCCATGTTCTCGACTTTGGCGTGGCTGCGCTCGGACTGCTTCAGTTGCTTCTTGAGCTCTTCGACCTTGGCCTGCAGCGCCTGCGTTTCTTCGCTGGCGCCCTGGCTGGCCGCGTCAAGCTGCGCACGCAGCTCTTCGATTTCGGACTGCATGCCCGTGATCTGTCCGTTCAGCTCGTCGCGTTCGCGCTCGATGGCGTTCAGGCCTTCGCCTGCCTCGGCGCTGGCGTTTTCGACGTCTGCAAGCTGCTGCTCAAGCTGGGCGATCTGCTCGCGCAACTGGTCGGCTTCGGCCTGCGCGTCGGCCGCGGCCGCGCCGCCGGACTGGGCCTCGAACAACTGCTGTTCCATTTGCGCGAAGTCTTCATCGCGCTGCTGCAGGGCAGCCTCGAGTGCGCCGTACTGCTCGGTGATGCTGTCGAGTTGCTGCTGCAAGTCCATGTAGGTGTCGACCGCGGCGGCGTTGCGTTGCTGCAGCTCGGCGATCTGGGCTTCGTACTGGTCGAGGAACTGTTCGTTGCCCGCCTGTCCGGCCTGCGCCGCCTGCAGCAGTTGCTGCGCGTTCTGGTAGGCCTCGTAGACTTTTTTGTATTCGTTCTTGTAGTTCTCGACCTTCTCGGTGGCCTGCTGTAGGCGCATTTCCATCTGCGTCTGCTGCATCACGAGCTGGTTGAATTCCTCGCGGTCGATGCCGCTGTCCATCCCGAACTTGTCGGTAACGCTCTGTACGATGTTCATGATCACCTGAGGAGTGATCACTTTCACTTTGCTGGGAAGCTGGCTGCGGTCGCGGATCTGGGCGTTGGCATCAAGGTCGGCCATCGCGCGCCCGACGTCGCTGTTGGGTGCTGCGGCCGGGCCGCGCTGTGGCGGCCTTTGCTGCTGCTGCGGCTGACCGCCGCCCGGGAGTCGGATACTGCGGGTGCCCTGCTGTTCGCGTCGCGCCATAACTTGTTCCTTGGCTCGGCTTTGGAGTCCATTCGTATAGCTGATTTGAACACTACGTCCAAGCGTCTGGCATTGCCCGGGCGCAAAATCGGGGGACAAGAAGGGGACAGGCACAATGAGTGCCTGTCCCCCGTGATTCCCGTGCCCGTCTGGCCTGCGTCACAGTCCTAGCGGCGCTTGCCCTTGCTGGCCTTCTCAATGGCTTCCTTGAGGTCGGACGGCGCCTCGTTCTTGATGGCTTCGAACTTGATCAGGTCCGGGCCCTGGTCGTAGTCGATGCAGCGGCTGCCGACGAGGAACAGCTTGGCCTCGCCGTCGCTGCCCGACTTGATGATCTCATAGAAGGTGATGCAGTGGCGCATCTGGCCCGGCTCGAACGGGTTTTCGGCGTACTTCGTCACGGCGATGTAGCCGCCCTGCCGGTTTGCGCCGAACGTGATGACGTCAAAGCCGTCCTTGCTGTCGACACCGTCCGCGTGGGCGGGCTCAGCCCGATCGACGAACGAGTTCCAGGCGTACGTGCCGGCCGCGACGAGTGCGGCGACGGCAAAGACCGCCTTGATCAGTGTGTCCAGTTTCATGCGATATCCTCTCGACCGGGGGAGGGTAGGTAGCGGAAATTGTAGCGTCTAACCCCGCCTGCCGCACGCAGAAGCGGGAAAATCGGGGCAGGTCGCCCTGCCCCGATCGCACCGGCTAGTCACGCGGCCCACGCAGCTTGGAAGGTGCGGAGGCGTCCGGCTTGAAATTGACCAGCTCAAAGCCGCGGTCCCATTCAACGCAGCGGCTGCCGACCAGCAGTAGCTCGGCCTTGCCTTCGGATTTGCGGACGATCTCGTAGATGGTCACGAAGTGGCGCGGCACGTCTTTCAGCTCTTCCTTGCGTTCGCCGTCGAGCTTGGCGTAGCTCGAGACCACCATGTACTCAATGTCGCCGACCTTAACGGTCGTGACCGCATAGCCTTCGTCGGCTTTGTCTACGGCGGCACCGCTTGCGAACACCGGCTGCGAATCGGATGTGAAGCAGTCATAGGCGTAGGTCACCGACGCCAGCAGGGCCGAAACCACCAGCGGTACGGCCAACAAGAGGGATGCTGCAACCAGCTTTTTCATTGCAATGCTCCTGAGGGGCGATGGGGGAAGGAAGTGGTGTGGGTACGGGTGCTCAGTCGCCTTTCGCCTGTTCGGCGTACTTGCGGAAATCCTGCGGGAGGTAGCCCTTCGGACTGTCAAATTCGACCTGATCAAAGCCCATGTCGTACTCGATACAGCGACTGCCCAAGTAGTGAAGCCGAGACTCGTGCGGTCCGTGTTCTTCGAGTTCATAGAAGGTGAGCGTCCACCGCATTTCCGATTTCTGCTTCGGGTTCGGCATTCGACGCAGGACCGCGAGGCGGCAGTCACGATTGCTGTCTTCACCGAGGGAGTAGACTCGTATGTCGTCGTCCTGCGGGCGGCTTGGCGGGGCTGAGGGGAGCGGCGGGATCGATGCCGGCGGCTGGATGACCGGTGAAACAGAGACGTTCGACGGCGGTGGCGGCTCAAGCTTGAGCGCGGCAATCATTGCGGCGACGCCAATTCCGGTGAGGGCCAGAGATGCAACAAGCATGGAAAGATCGCGCAGGCGCATGGGAGACTCCCAGGCCTTCCGAACAGGCAGAGCAGAACCGCTGCGCTCAAGCGCACTGCCGAGACGCAACGTGAGCGACTCAACCTATGAGATGTTGTACCGGGTTAGCCGATTCATCTACGCGGAAGACCGGACAGGGGATGCGAGGGGTCCGTCTACATGTAAGTGGTGTGACGCTGCGGGGCCTTACACGTGAACCTTCACGGGCGACGCGGAATTCTGTGCCGGAGGCTGGAGCCCCGAACGGAAGTTCGGGGCGTACGTGCATCAGGCTCGCAAGTCTCCCGGCCATGCGCCGGCAGCTTCCGCTGCCGGTTCTAGCTCTGCGGGATGGTGGACCAGTTTGTCGGTACGCTCTGGCGCAGCTCGAAGCGCGTGAAGCGTTTGCGGAACAGCATCTCGACGTCGCCGGTGGGGCCGTTTCGATTCTTCGCGACAATCAGGTCGATCTCGGCCAGCTCGTTGGTGTCGATCGCGCCGTCTTCGGATTCCTTCTTGTGGATCATCAGCACCTGGTCGGCGTCCTGCTCGATGCTGCCTGATTCACGCAAGTCGCTGAGCATCGGCCGCTTCTCGCGTGAGCTGCGCTGCTCGACTCCGCGGTTCAACTGCGCGGCCGTGATAACCGGGATGTTCAACTCACGCGCCAGCGCCTTCAGGCCGCGGCTGATGTTGCCGATCTGCAGGTGTCGGTCGAGGCGGTCGTTGTCTTTGATCAACTGCAGGTAGTCGACGAAGATGCACTCGATGTCGTGGCGCTCTTTCATGCGGCGCGACTTGCTGCGGATCTCGCTGAGGTTCAGCGTGAACGAGTCATCGACAAAAATCGCCGCGTGCGCCAGCCGGCCGGTGGCTTCCTTCAGCTCTGCTTCTTCCTGCTTGTTGTACAGCCCGAGCTTGACCTTTTTCAGGTCCACGCCCGCGTTGGCGCAGATGACGCGCTGCACCAGCTCGGTGCCGGTCATTTCGAGGCTGAACACCAGCACGCCGCCCTTGCCGTCGTCGCGCCGGTTGTGGGCATCCAGCGCCATGTTCTCGGCGAGATTCAGCAGCAGTGATGTCTTGCCCTGGCCGGGGCGTGCGCCGACGACGATCAGCTCACCGGGCTTCCAGCCGGTGGTGAAGGCGTCGAGGTCGCTGTAGCCGCTGCTGAGTCCTGGCAGCGCGTGGCCGTCGTGCGAAAGACGCCACTCGCGCATGCGCGACTGCTGATCCATCACTTTCTGGATCAGCATCTGCACGCTGTGCGTCTCGCCGTGAAAGCGTTGCGCCGCGATGTCGAACACGTCGCGCTCGAGCTTCTCGATCACGTCGCCGGGCGACTTGGTTTCGTCCAGCGCCATGCTGCGCACGTCGCTGGCGCGCAGGATGATTTCGCGCATCAGGGAACGGTCGCGCACGATGGTGGCGTAGCGTTCGGCCCCGTAGGCGCTGGGCACGCTGTGGCTGATGTCGGACAGGTAGGTGTGCAGCGCGTCATTGCCGCCGCATTGCTCGAGCACGCCGTTCTTGCGCACCTGCTCGCCGACGCTGACCCAGTCGATCTCATGGCCTTCGGCCGAGAGGTCCTGCACCGCGCGGTAGATGTGCTGGTGGCTGGCGCGCCAGAACATCTCGGGCTTTTTCAATATCAGGGAGACTTCCGGCAGGCAGCCCGGGTCCACGAAGATAGCGCCAAGCACGGCCTGTTCGGCCTCGATGCTGTGTGGGGGAATAAAGCCTTGCTCGTCTGCCATGGTGTGTGACAACTCCACACGCCCGCCGCGGGCGTTGCGTATATCCTAAGAGTGTATGCGACAAAGTTTCTTCGGATCGAACGTTCAGGTTGTAGCGAGCCGGGACCCCGGCGAAGTGGTGTGGACTATATTGTTCGCCGATGTCAGTTGGGGAAGGCGCGTTGAAAACCGGCGCCTACTTCGCCGCGTCGGCTGAGGCCTCGACGCCTGAGCGAACCAGCACTGTCTTTCGCTTGCCGGTTTTCTTGGCGTTGTACATCGCGTCGTCGGCGCGCTTGACAACTTCGTTCACGTCGCTTGGCGGATTCTCGAACCAGATTACACCGACGCTCGCGCCGAGGTCACTGCCCGCATAGTTGTCGGCGATGGCAACGATCGAGTCCACGATGCGTTTGCCGATGGCCGCCGCGTCGTCGGCCGTTGTCTGCCACAGCAGCGCGGCGAATTCGTCGCCGCCGAGGCGTGCGGGTACATCCGACGCGCGCAACTGTTTGCGCAGCACCTCGGCGACGCGCTTCAACACGGCGTCTCCTTCGAGGTGCCCGTGGCGATCGTTGACGCGCTTGAAATTGTCGATGTCGAAGTACAGCAGGCAGAGCGGCGTGCCGTCGCGCTGGCAGCGCGCGAGTTCGGGAGTCAGGCGCTCAAGAAACTCGCGTGAATTCGGCAGACCGGTCAGCGCGTCCGTGCGCGCCAGACGCTCCTCACTCTCGAGCATCTGCCTGATGCGGGCGTTGGCGCGTTTGAGTTCGTGCCTTTCGCGCCGCAGCGTGGAGATCGCCAGGCCAACCAGCATGAAGACCACGAGGGCGGAACTCTCATTCCAGATCAGTGCGAGCGTGATGTCCGAGCCACGAATGAGGATCTCGGCCGTTCCCCACGCCGCGGCGGAAGCGATCGCAACCGCGACCACAGCGCGACGCCCGAGCGTCATTGCCACCAGCATGATCGGCACGAAGTAGAACAGCACGGAGCGGACGTCCGCGCCGGTGACGTGGTCGAGCCAGCCGAACAACGCCACCAGGGCGAGGGCCAGAACAAAGATGCCGGTCTTTCGCGCCATGCGATGAGCCTAACAACCGCAACTTGCCGCTGATACGAGGGGGCGACGTGGTGCAGAGCCCAAAGACGACCGCCCGCGGATGATTCCGCGGGCGGCATGCACCCGGGCGTGCCCACACACACGACCGGGTGGCGGGACTAGTTTCCTCCCGCGGCTCGGCTGACGGACAGGCTGTCGGCCTGCTCATCGATCCACTGGTAGAGGCGCGGCTCGCCGATGGTGGTGTGGGCGACACCTTCCTGCACCAGGAACTCGTGCTCGATGCCTTTGCGCTTCAGCTCCTCGTGCAGCAGCAAGTTTTGCGGATAGAGGCCCATCTGGTCCTTGGTGCCCGTGGTCAGGAACAGCTTGAACGGCAGGCGATGGTTGAGGTGGCGCACCTGGGCAAAGGGGCTGTAGGCCAGGAACTGTTCCTCGCTGCCGAACTTGCCGGCCACGCCGCTCTGCCAGCGCTTGAGGTATATGCCGCCGCCGTACTGCTGCTCGAACTCTTCGATCTGGTCCTTAGGCTCGAACGGCGAGACGTCGTAGGCGAACGGGCTGGCTGCCGCCACCGCGTCAAAGGCATCCGGGTGGCGCAGGCTGAGCATCATGGCGCTGAGACCGCCCATGCTGTGCCCGAAGGCGATCGTGGTGTCACTCACGCGGTAGTAGCTTCGCACGCTCGGGATGATGCGCTCGAAGAGCATCTGCTCGGACTCCCCGGCGATCACATCAAAGCGACCGACGCTGGGGGCCAGCACGACGAACGGGCCGAATTCCTCATCGCGCATCTTGGGGATCATGCGCTCCCCTATCCCGCCCACCTGGCCCCAGGTGCGGTGGTTGCCGCCGCCGCCGTGGAAGTAGACCAGCAGCGGAAACTCGCGGTGGGGCTCGGCCTCGTACTGCGGCGGCAGATAGACGCGATACTCGAGTTGCTGCTTGGGCAACTCCAGCGCCTCGTAGTCGCTTTCGATCTTGTCGGAAAGGTTGACGGCGCAGCCCGCGAGCAGCACCAGCGGAAGGATCAGCATTAGACGGTACATGTGGGTTCTCCTGGTTTCAGACGACTTGTGTGCTTGAAGAACGAGCACAGATGTTTTCATATTCCGAAACAAGGATTGAAGCAAAAGAAATTTTCACATGGGGAAGGCGTGTTGTATTATCAGGAAAGAAGACGCTGCATCTTTTGAATAGCAATTGAATGGAGCCCCGGATGATCTCGAAGACCCTTGAGAAAGAGCTCTCGGCTTACCGCATTGGCGAGAAGGTGAAGGAGCTGCGCACGGAACGCGGGTTGAGGCTGGTTGAGTTGGGCTCGCACACCGGCATGTCGGCCGCGATGCTGAGCAAGATCGAGACCGGCAAGCTGGTGCCGACGCTGCCTACGCTGATGCGCATCGCGCTGGTGTTCAGCGTCGGGCTGGACTACTTCTTCGGGGATGAGCGCCGCCGCAAAGCATTCGCGATCACGCGCAAGGGCGAGCGCATCAAGCTGCCGGCCGCGCTGGACAAGAAACTTGTGCCGTACGACTTCGAGAGCCTCGACTACGCGGCGCTGGAGCCGAAGCTGAACGCATTCCTGGCGACGTTCCGTGAGCTGGAGCGCCTGCCCAGCCACCAGCACAACGGTGTTGAGTTCATCTACCTGATCAGCGGGCGGCTGGAGATCACCTGGTCCGGCACCGCGCACGTGCTGGAGGCAGGCGACAGCGTCTATTTCGACTCCGGCGTCGAGCACGGCTACCGCAGGCTCGGCAAAGATGAATGCACGGGCGTGGTCATCACTCTGCCGGGATAGGCACAAACTACGCAAGCTGAACGCGGCCTTGGCCGGATCCACACAAGTAGGGGTTACTTTCTGACATACCCAACTTGCGACGGATCATGTCCGACGAACCGAAGTCGAAGAAGACCCACTTCCGTACCGTCTGGATTTCCGACGTCCACCTGGGCACCAAGTACTGCCGCGCCGAGCGCCTGCTGCACTTCCTGAAGTCCGTGCAGTGCGACTATCTCTACCTCGTCGGCGACATCATCGACATCTGGGCGCTCAAGCGCAAATGGCACTGGCCCAAGGAACACACCAACGTCGTGCGCCGCGTGCTGAAGTCCGACAACAAGGGCACGCACGTCGTGTTCGTGCCCGGCAACCACGATGAAATGTTCCGCGGCTACAACCGCCTGATCTTCGGCGGCGTCGAGATCAACAACGAGCCGATCCACACCACGGCCGACGGGCGCAAGGCCGTGATCCTGCACGGCGACATTTTCGACGCGATCGTGGCCAATCACAGAGTCATCACCTTCATCGGCGACTGGCTGTACGACGTGCTGCTGTACACGAACAAGTGGTTCAATCGTCTGCGGCTCTGGTGCGGCTTCGGCCACTGGTCGCTGAGCAACTACATCAAGCACCGGGTGAAGCAGGTCATCAGCTTCATCAGCAGCTTTGAGGACGCGGTCGTGCGCTACGCCCACCAGAAGAAGGTCGACATGGTGGTGTGCGGGCACATTCACCACCCGGAAGTGCGCGAGATTGACGACGTGCTCTACTGCAACTGCGGCGACTGGGTCGAGAACTGCAGCGCGATCGTCGAGCACTTTGACGGGCGCATCGAGATGCTGCGCTTCGGCTTCGACGGCGACCTCGAAAGCGACCGCACCGAGAAAGTCAGCGAGCCCGACAGCGCGCGCCGCCGCAAGACCGTCAGCGAGCCGAACGCCGAGCCCGTCGGCGCCGGCAGCGCAAATCGCGTCGCCGATCGCCTCAAGCTCGAAATCGCCAGCTCGCTCGCCGTCGAGCCGGAGCCCGAAGACGCCGAGGTCACGCCCGACGAGGCTGTCGTCAGCTAGCTCTTGCCCGCCTTCAGCAGGTCGCGGATCTCGGTCAGGAGTTCCTGGTCCTTGGTCGGCTTGGCCGGCGCGGCCTCCTGCTTCTTCTTGAGCTTGTTGATGCCCTTGATGACGAGGAACATCACGAAGGCCACGATCAGGAAGTTGATGCCGGCGTTGATGAACATCCCGTAGTTGATCGTTACCGGGTCGGTGTCGGTCGGCATGTTGATCACCAGGTCCTTGAAATCGACCTTGCCCAGAACGTAGCCGATCGGCGGAGTGATGATGTCTTTCACCAGTGATTGCACGATGGCGGTGAACGCCGTGCCGATCACGATGCCGACGGCCATGTCGATCACGTTGCCTTTGACGGCGAAGTCGCGGAATTCCTTGATGATGCCCATGTGTTGGGTCTCCGGATTGGTTGGCGGAGTGTAGAAACCAATCTGGAGGATTCACCGTGTGGATACCCGGATTTGGACGCTACTCACCTCGCGAGGGAAATCGCGTCGGCGACCCCGCGCCGGACTTCACGCTACCCGACCAAGACGGCAACGAAGTGACGCTTAGCGAGCAGCTGGGGGAGAAGCCGGTGGTGCTGGTGTTTTATCCGATTGCAGGCTCGCCCGTGTGCACCAAGCAGATGTGCAGCCTTAGAGACGGCTGGGCCGAGTTGATGGGTAAGGCCAACGTGTTCGGGCTCAGCTACGACGGCGTCGAGTCGCTGAAGAAGTTCAAGCAGGATCACAAGCTGCCCTTCACGCTGATAAGCGACAGCGACAAGAAAGCCGCCAAGGCATTCGGCGTGGCAGGAACCTTCGCGGCCGCGCGGGTCACCGTCATCATCGGCACCGACGGCAAGATCAAGAAAGTCATCGACGGCATCAAAGCCGGCGACCACGCAAAGCAAATCCTCGAAGCGTTGTAGTTCCAGCGCGGTTGGCTAGGCGTCGAATAGAAGTGCAGCCCTACTCCAGTCTCGGACCCACGAACCATCGTTCTCGCGTTCATCCATGAGCCGAACCGCCGCAGGAAGAGTGCCCCATTGCGCGTCTGCGGCTTCGATGATTTGTCGCCCGGTGACTTCTTCGTCTTCGATCCTCCTAACCACGTCCTGAAACCAGTGGAGATAGAACCTCCAACTCAGAGCCAGCCACGATGTTCCGTTGTCCATGGCATCAAGAATGTCTTGAGCCCAAGCGTTCCCTAGCGACACTTCTGAGAGAAGCCCGGCAGCGCGCATGCGCCCCACGTCAGCCTCCCGCAAAAATGCAAGCAGACCTTCTTCCATCCAGTAGGCGACTTGACCACCTCCACCGTCCTGATCTTCCCACCTCGATGGGCTAAACCTGCGCAGATTGAAGAACTTACCGGAAGCGCAAGAAGATGCGCCTGCGTGCTTCCAAAGCACTACATCAGACGAACAGTGGCTAACTAAAGTCTCAGTATCCGAGCGCTCCAACGCGTCAATCAGCTTCATCGCGCGTAGAAGTTCATTCGTGTCGCGAAGTTCCCGGCGAGGCTCGATGTCAGACAAAAGGACGAGGTATACGGAGTCTATAGACTCTGAGGTCACACGTGATGCAATCTCCAATGCTCTGTCATCAGAGGTCAAGTCGCTCAGTCGAACTACTACAGTTTCAAGTACCGTAAGGTCGCTGTTTCCCGCGAGATGCTCGGCCGTGCGCTTTCCAGCGTCATAGTAGTCATTCGTGAATGCGCGGGGGAGAACAACAGGCGAACACACTCCGTCCGCGCCGACTCGCGCTGCAGTTGCCGCGATCTCATCTGCTAAGGCATTCCACCACGCCTCATCGCCGAGGGCCGCAGTGTCTACATCGGCTGGAAAGTAGCTCCAGGAAGGCAATTTGCCGCGTTCAGAGGTTGGGCAGTAGAGTTGAGGGTCTAGGATCACATCGAGGCCTTGCTCGTCAGAGAAGCGTTCGACCATTGCGGTGGTTTTCTCCTCGTCATAGTTCACCGGGCTCAGAACTACGCCTCCGAATCCGTCCACTTCGTCTACGAGATTGGCAGAGTCGTGACCCATCTGATGGTATGCGGGCATTTTTGCTCCTAGAGTTCATTCCATGCCTGTAAGAGCGCAGCTGGCTTTCGAAAGCGTGAAACAGGGTGTGGACTGAGCATACGCGCCAAAGTGGTCAGACCAGAGCCTGCGAGAAGGCTCCTTGCCCGCGCGGGGAGAGCATTCCTGTTTGCCACGCGGTCTATCGCTTGGACAGGTTGTTCACCGTCTTCGAGAAACGGATGAAAGCCGAAGCCCGAGACGAAGAGCGTCACGGCCAACGAGAACTGGTCGGATCTCCAATCGATGAGAAGCTTGTCGTTGTTGAGTTGTTCAGGCGAAGCGTACAACGGCGTGCCGGGCCCACGCATTTGCCAGCTGGCCGTCAATGACACGGCGTTCAGGTCTCGCACCAATCCAAAGTCAACAATGACCGGAGTACCGTGCACTTCGCTGAACATGATGTTGTCGGGCTTGATGTCTCTATGGACCAATCCCAAGCCAGCGATGTGTTCGATTGCTGAGACGAGATGGCCACCAATTTCAACTAGTCTCGCTCGTGGAATCGCCCCGCCTTGAACGGCTTCGGCGAGGGTTCCTCCCGCACAGAATGGCTCGATTGACCAGAGAAACGGCTGTTCGTCTGCTCTAGAAACTCCGACATCAATGAGGCGACCAACGGAAGGATGACTGCATCGCTGCATTGCCTCAAGCTCACGATTGACGCGTTCAGAGGTCAATTCCGGGCGATGAACCTTGAGTGCGATGATGTTGCCGCTTGCGTCAGCCGCTCGATAGGTTTGCTTGAAAGTTCCTTCGCCAACCAATGCGTCGAGACTCAACTGCTTCTCGCCGCATACCTGCTCGGCCAGTCGCCGCAAGTTGGTTCCGCTACCCATGAGCTAGCCTGCGAGCCTAGAAATTGCGTTGCTTCGCACGCCAGCTCTGACGGGAGCAGCGGCAGGGGCTTCTAGTAGGACGTTGAAGGATGTTCGGGAGACGGAGATGATTCCTACGTGGCGCGACAAAAAATCTTCTTGGTGAGTCATGGCGAGTTGCGCAGTTCGTTCAGGAAGTACAACAAACGAGCGGTCAGCAAATGCCGTATTTCGGTAGGCTTGCTGGAGCGCCTTTCTCCAGTTAGTCAGCTTTGCTTCGAATGCGACAAGCCCAACCCTCAGGAACAACGCCAAGCTATCCGTTCGGCCACCAGGATAGTTGAACTCCATGATCAGATGGCCCATACAACCCCAAGGATGCGACCCGGCCTTGAGGTGAGACACCATGGCGCGAACCAGGGAGCTTTCCCGTGCAAATTTGGTCATGACGCATCGCCCTTTAGCTAATCAGAGTATGAAAAACGGTACGAACAATGCAATCGTTCCTGTTCGTTTGTATCGGCGTTTTCGCGGCTAGCCTTTTGGCCTGTCCGTGGCCGTGAGTTTGGCGAAGGAGCTAGTTAGCTCGCAGCGGCGGCTTTCTTGGCGCGCTTCCTTAAACTTTCGTTCAGCTCGCGTTTGCGGATGCGGTAGGCCTTGGGTGTTACTTCCACCAGTTCATCCTGCTCGATCCATTCCATGGCCTCTTCGAGGCTCATGTCGCGGCGGGTCTTGAGCTTGGTGAAGGCTTCCTTGGTCGAGCTGCGGATGTTGTTCAGCTGCTTGGTGCGGCAGGCGTTCACGTTGATGTCGCCGTCGCGGCAGTGCTCGCCGACCACCTGCCCGACGTAGATCGGGT
Source organism: Planctomycetota bacterium (assembly GCA_020638675.1). Classification (GTDB taxonomy): domain Bacteria; phylum Planctomycetota; class UBA8742; order UBA2392; family UBA2392; genus JACKID01. Next base: position 2,780,659 of record JACKID010000001.1, on the reverse strand, counting down.
CGCCGACCTCGGTGAAAAAGTCGCCGCGGTCGTTCAATCCATCCAGCGCGAAGCTGGTGATGCGCCCCGGGTCTGTCGCGATCATCGCCCCGCGCTGGCGGTGCGTGATCTCGCCGGCCATGCGTTTGTATTCGCGGAACCGGTGGCTGAAAATGGCTTCGCCCTGCGTCGCCGTCAGGATGCGCGTGCGCATGCCGATCAACCCGCGCGACGGCACTTCAAAGTGAATCACCGTGCGCTGGCCATGGTTTTCCATGTGGGTCATCTGCCCCTGGCGCGAGCCCAGTAGCTCAATCACCTTGCCCGCATGCACTGCCGGAACGTCCACGACCGCATCTTCCCACGGCTCTTCTTTGTGGCCGTCCACTTCGTGGATGATCACTTCCGGCGCGCCGATCGCGAACTCGTAGCCTTCGCGGCGCATGTTCTCGACGAGAATCCCGAGGTGCAGCGTGCCGCGGCCCATGACTTTAAAGCTGTCGGCCGAGTCGCCGGTGTTCACGCGCAGGGCGACGTCGGCCTCGGCCGCGCGCTCGAGGCGGTCGCGGACCTGCCTGCTGGTTACGTACTCGCCTTCCTGGCCCGCGAACGGCGAGTCGTTCACCTTGAATTCCATGGTGATCGTCGGCTCGTCGATCGGCACGGGCGGCAATGCTTCCGGGTGCTCGATGTCGGCCACGGTGTCGCCGATGTCGATGTCGTCGAGCCCGACAATCGCGACGATGTCGCCCGCGCTCACTTCGTCCACTTCGACACGCTTCAGGCCGTCGAACACCTGCACCTGCTTGGCCTGGCGCTTGATCACGTCGCCTTCGCGCTTTACGACGGCGACCTGGTCGCGCGCGTGCAGAGTGCCGCGCATGATGCGCCCGATGCCGACGCGCCCGACAAACTGGTCGAACAGGAAATTGGTGATCTGCACCTGGAACGGCTTTTCCGGCTGGACTTCCGGGCCGGGGATCTTGTCGATCATCGCGTCCATCAGCGGGATCAGGTTCTCGCCGCGCTGAGCGGGGTCGAGGCTGGCGACGCGGTCGCGCCCGCTGGCGTAAATGACCGGGAAATCGAGCTGCTCGTCGTCGGCGCCGAGGTCGATGAACAGCTGGAAAACTTCGTCCAGCACTTCCAGGCAGCGAGCATCCGGGCGGTCAATCTTGTTGACGACCACCAGCGGCTTCAGGTCGTGGGCGAGCGCCTTGCGCAGCACGAACTTGGTCTGCGGCATCGGGCCTTCCGCCGCGTCCACCAGCAGGAAGCAGCCGTCAGCCATGCTGAGCACGCGCTCGACTTCGCCGGCGAAGTCGGCGTGGCCCGGCGTGTCGATCAGATTGACCTTCACGCCCTTCCACTTGAAGGAGACGTTCTTGGCAAGAATGGTGATGCCGCGCTCGCGCTCGAGGGGGTTGCTGTCCATGAACGCTTCTTCGTGCTCGGACTTGTGCCCGAAGAAGTTTGCCGCTTCGAGGAACCCGTCAACGAGTGTGGTCTTGCCGTGGTCGACGTGGGCTACAACTGCGATGTTACGTATGTCTTCGCGGCGCATGATGTCCTACCAAAAGGTGCGGTAGGGTAGCGAAGCGCCGCTTCACCGCAATGGCACGGCAGGCGGCAGGGACTGCAACTGCATCTCGCGCAGAGCACGCAGAGACCACAGAGCAGGGCAGTTCTCTGCGCGCTCTGTGGTCTCTGTGCGAGCTAGTAGTTACGCAGTTGCTACTTTGGGCTTTGGCGTGCCGGCAAACGCCGCAGCGGGTTTCAGCGCCTGGCGCAAACTCAGTACGTGGCCCGCGAAGGCAAGCGGCACCAGGAACGCGGGCAGCCAGATGTAGGGGAAACCGGCGACGATCTCCGGCCCGGGTTGCACAAAGATCTTCTGCATCGGCCCGGGCATGGACAGCACGGCGTGCACCAGCACATTGGCAAGCAGCGCAAGCCCGAGCAGATTCCAGCCGATGACCAGCACCTTGCTCGGGCGTTTCCAGACCAGCCACGCCGCCAGCGGCGCGGTCAGGCCCGTGATAATGTCGAAGTTGCGGCCTTCAAAGCTGAGCAGCTCCGGGCCTACGCCGTTGACCGCGAGCATGAACAGCACCAGCTCCACGGGCACGCGAAAGACCTGAAACCCGATCAGCCTGGGGGCGTCCCATGTCGAGATCACGCGTTTGCCAACTGGTCCAAGAGTCAGCGCAAGCATGCTGACCATCGTGAACACCAGCACTGGCAAGTTCGGCGGGACGCCTTCCGGCGAAGGCGTCAGCAGCCCGGAAAACGCAATCCCGGCCGTGAACCCAAGCCATGTCATGATGGCCAGCGCGGCAATGGCAACCGAGCGTCCGCGCGACGGCTGGCCGCGCCAGGCGACGTTGACGGCACGCAGCACCAGCGCGGCGCATGCAAGAACCAGAAGGATGAAGAACACGTCCACGATTGGCTGGGGCATGCCAAGTCCTCCGCGCGACGACAGCCGGTTTACCCCACACTAGTTGTACATGCAACAGAAATCAGAATCCGCGCAGGCGCTTGCTGACCTTGTACAGCGTGTCCATGCCGCCCTTCCCGAGCGTCTCTTCCGCCATGACCTGTGCGGTGCGCCAGTAGGGGATGGCTTCGCCGAGTTTGTCGCGACCCGCGTCCGTAAGCGTGAGGGAGTGCGAGCGAGCGTCCGCACCCGGGGACTTTTCGATCCAGCCGTTGCGTTCCATCCGGTCGACATTGCGGCTCAACGTGGATTTGTCGAGCTTCAGCGCCTCGCACAGCGCGGCCGGCTGTACGCCGCCGGTATGCTCCAGCGCGACGAGGATGGTCATCTGCGCCGAGGTCAGCCCCACGTTGCGCAGCGCGTCGTCGTAGATGCCGGTGACTACGCGGCTCAGCAAACGGGTGCGGCTGGCGAGGCAGGCCAGCGCAATCTCGTCCGCGGTCTGTTTCAGTTGTTTGGCCATACAACCGATTCTAGACCACGGGCGCGGCGGCGCAATTCCCGGGTGACCGTTGGGTCAGTAATTGTCTACCCCGCCGGGCAATGCACGCTACACTGTCGCATCCTCATTGGCCGGGGTGGGCCGAGGTGTTTCCAGTTTAAGGGCTATCCGCATGGCGAGAACTTTCGATTTGGGGCCGGAAGAGAAGATTGACTGGCTCCGCACGCTTCCATTCTGGATCGTGCACCTGCTGCCGCTGGCAGCGATCTGGACCGGCGTTCACTGGTCCGCGTGGATCGTGATGGTGGTGCTGTACTATGCGCGCGTGTTCTTTATCACGGGCGGCTACCATCGCTACTTCTCACACCGCAGCTACCAGATGGGACGCGTGATGCAGTTCCTGATGGCGCTCGGGGGCACGACTTCGTTCCAGCGCGGCGTGCTGTGGTGGGCGGCGCACCATCGCCATCACCACAAGTACTCCGACCAGCCGGAAGACGTCCACTCACCCAAGCGCGGCTTCATGTGGAGCCATATGCAGTGGTTCCTGTGCAAGGTCCACTTCGACACGCGCTGGGAGCTGATTCCCGACTTCAAGGACAACCCCGAGCTCAAGTGGCTGAACAAGCACGAGTTCGTGCCGGGCACCGTGCTGGCTACGCTCGTGTTCTTCATGGGCTACGGCATCTCGCGCTGGACCGGCCACGTAGGCTCGGCCGCGTGGATGGACGCCGCCGGCTACTGCATCATCGGCTTCTTCCTTTCGACCATCCTGCTGTGGCACGGGACGTTCACGGTGAACTCGCTGGCGCACGTGTTCGGCAGCCGCCGTTTCGCCACGCGCGACACTAGCCGCAACAACCTGCTGATCGCGCTGCTGACCGGCGGCGAGGGCTGGCACAACAACCACCACCACTACCAGGCGGCCGCGCGCCAGGGCTTCTACTGGTACGAAGTGGACATGACCTACTACATCCTGAAGGGCTTCGAGAAGCTGGGCCTGGTGCGCAACCTGCGCCAACCGCCGGAGCGCGTCCTGAACAAGCACCTGATCAAGCAGGGCTCAACCGACATCGGCATGTTCCACGCCCAGTGGGAGCGTGCCAGCAAGGCGCTTTCGACCGTCCAGTTCAAGACGGCCGAGCAGAAGAAGGCGCTGGAAGAACTGCTCGCGGCGACCCGGGGCAAGATCGAGGAAATCGCCAAAATGTCGAGCGAGAAGGCCGAGGAACTGCTCAGCAAGAACGAGCCGGAGCCTGCGGCCTGACCTGTGGTAAACAACTGATTGGTTAAAAAAAGCGGGCCGCCTGAGGAGTGCGGCCCGCTACTACAACCGGTGTTGAGGGAGGCACATTTCGGCAGAAACCTGTCGAAACTTGGAGGAGGACAAATCCCCAACCCCGGCATTCAGAGAATATAACGATCAACTGGGTGCGGCAAGCTCCGCATTCTTCCGATTTCTGCGAACGACGCGACTGATGACACAAGTGCCGGACATACAGCTTCTTACGACCATCGCCGAGCGCGTGGACGAGATCCAGCTGAAGTACTTCGACAAGCTGGAATCCGGCCAGGTCGAGCATAAGGGCGAGCGTCATCGTGACTTGCTGACAGTAGCCGACTCTGAATCGGAAGCCGCGATCATCGACGCCATCCGCAGCCGGTTCCCCGAGCACGGCATCCTCGGCGAAGAGACAGGCGCAAACCTGAAGGACAGCGACTGGGTCTGGATCATCGACCCCGTGGACGGCACCACCAACTTCGCCCGCAGCTTCCCGTTCTTCGCCGCCAGCGTCGGCTGCTGGCACAAGGGCAAACCCGTATTGGGGCTGGTCGAGGCGCCCTACCTGCGGGAGCGCTTCATCGCTGAGGCCGGGGCCGGCGCGACGCTGAATGGCAAGCGTCTGAAGGTCAGCGACACGCCGGACGTCGCGCACTCCATTCTGGCCACCGGATTCGCCTACGTCCGCAACGAGGTCGAGCGCAACAACGTCGACAACTTCGGGCGTCTGATCCTGAAGTGCCACGACATCCGCCGCCCCGGCGCTGCCAGCCTGGACCTGGCCTACGTCGCGGCAGGCCGCTTTGACGGATACTGGGAGCCGTACCTCAAGCCGTGGGACTGCGCCGCCGGCTGCCTGCTGGTCACCGAGGCAGGCGGCAAGCTGACCGACTTTGCCGGGGGCGACGACTGGCTGTTCGGCGCGAACATCGTCGCCAGCAACGGACGCATTCACGAAGAGCTGCGCGCCGAGCTGTCCGGCACAGAGTCGAACTACACACCCTGGGGCCGCGACATCGAGCGCCAACTGCGGGGCGCCTAGCCTCACTTCTGGTCGGCGGGCGTATTAGAACTAACCTGTGTCAGCAACCTGACCCTTATCGCGAGCCGCATGGACACGCTTGTCATCGTCCGCAAGATCCGCGAGGCGGAAGCCCTGGCTGATGCCGGCAAGCACGGCGACGCCCGGCGGCTGCTTGAGCCTTTGCTGACCGACGACGCGCTGACCGAAGCGCATCGCAAGCTGGTCCACAAGAAGATCGACCTCTTCCGAAAGCAGCACGAGCGCATGACGCGGATCGTCTCGCGCCGTGCGACCTCCGTCACGACGCGCGAGAGTGTCGATGAGGCCGACCAGTCATCGGCGCGCACCGCGATCCGCGCGGCCGTGCGGGACCACTCCGACCGCCCGACCGAGATTTCGATCGAGAAAGAGAACAAGTCGGAGCGCCCGACCGACCTCACCATCGAGAAAGACGTGCCCCAGGGCGCGGCCACGGAAGTCGTGCCCAAGGCGCGCGACGTGGACACCGAGGTGCCGGAACGCGGCCACCGCCTGAAGGTCGAGCCGCGCAAGAGCCACCAGAGCAGCGGCATGTGGGCGGCCATCGATGATCAGCGCCGCGAGGTCAAGCGGCCCCCCGACCCAAGCGACTCACAGGAACTCGCGCCGGTGCTCGAAAGCGACAGCCTCGATACGGGCGATGATGAGGCATCCAGCGCCGACACGATCATCACGCCGCCCATTCGTGACAGCATCGTGCAGGTAGTCGACGATGACGACAGCGCGCCGACCATCAGCCGCTTCAGCGGCACGACGGGCGACAAGCCGGTGCACCCGGTTGGCAACGAAACGCCCGCGCCCTGGCACGATACGCCGGTGCCGCAATCCGGCTCGTCGCGAACGACTTCGATCAACGCCACGCCGCCGCCGGTGACGGTGCGCGACAGCGTCGTGGTCAGTGGCTCCGACACTTTGGCTGTCCCCGCGTTGCCCGACAAGGATGACGACTCGACGTACCTGCTGGCCGACGACTACTTCACCAGCCGCCCCAGCGCCCGGAACCGCGAACGCAGCAACCCCGAGCTGAAGGCGCTGGCGGACCGCCTGCCCGACGACGACCTGCGCCGCGAGCTGGCGCTTGAGGTAGTGAAGCTGCGTGAGCAACTCGAGAACTCCGGAAAGGAAAGCAAGCGCGAGGCGACCCGCGCAGGCTCACGCAAGATCGAGCGCGAGGATCGCCCCGCATCCGGCTCGTTCCACATTCCCGCAAGCCAGGTGAACACGATCGTGCGCCGCGCGGCCGGCACGGACCAGATCGAGGTCCACATGCCCGGTCGCGAAGAGGATGCGTCCGAGCTGCAGGTGCTGCGCAAGGACAGCGTGCGCGGCCAGAAGGCGCCGGCGACGCCGACGGACCGGATCGCGCTCGCGCAGGACTACATCGACGCCAACCAGATCGCCAAGCCGGGCATGCTCAAGCCGGTCGCGACCTGGCTCGGCGTGCTTGTCGTGCTGGGCGTGATCGCGTGGGGCATTCACCTGGGCTGGCAATCGGTCGTCGGCAGCAAGGTGGCCTTGACCTCGGTCTCCGAGCAAGGTGTGGCCGACGTGCTGCTCGGCGCGCGCCTGGATTCGATTGAGGACTTCCGCGGGCGCAAGAACGAAGCCGGGCGCCAGTTGCAGAGCAAGTCACGCGGCTGGATTGTCACGTACGACGACACGTCTGAATCGCGCATCACGTCGGTGACCGTCCCGGGCCCCGGGTATTCCGACACCGCCGCGCGCCAGTTTGAGAACCTGTCGGTGGCGTTCGGCAGCCACGATCTCTCTGCGGCGGAAGGCTTCTCGCGCGAGCACGTGACGGCGGCGTTCGGCGAGGCGTCGGCCGCGTCGCGCACCACGGACGGCGAGCCGGTGTACCTGCGCTTCGAATCGCACCAGGGCAAGGGCGTGCTCGAGTTCCGCTACGACCCGGGCAATATGGAAACGCCGGTCTGGATTCGCGTCTACGACTCCAGCGCCGACCCCGCACCGCCGTCGCTGGCGGACTATGAGTGGGGGTCCTGATGCGAAGGGGTGGCGCGAACCTGCATAATGCTGCTATCGTTCGGCACTCCGAAAGGACTGCATGAAGATCCGCTTCTGGGGAGTACGCGGCAGCCTTCCCACGCCGGGGCCGGAAACGGCCCGCTACGGCGGCAACACCACGTGCATCCAGGTGATTCGCGACAGCGGCCCGCTGATCATCATCGACGCGGGCACCGGCATTCGCGCGCTCGGCGACCAGTTGATGAAGACTTCCAAGCCGCCGTTCGATATCAAGCTGCTGGTCACGCACACCCACTGGGACCACATCCACGGCTTCCCGTTCTTCGTGCCGATCTACACGCCCGGCAGCAAGGTGCAGGTGATGGGCATCGGCCCGCTGCGCGAAGGCAAAAGCTTTGAGCAGGTGATGCGCGACCAGATGACCTACAGCTACTTTCCGGTCGAGAACACCATGCTCGACAACGTCGTCAGCTACGAGGACTGGAACAAGCGCTTCCCGGACGGCGTCGAAAAAAGCCTTGAGCTGGCCGACGGCGTGAAGGTCACCCTGAAACTGACCAACCACCCCGTCTACTGCATCGCCTATCGCGTTGAGGCCGACGGCAAGAGCTTCATCTTCACCGGGGACCACGAGCCGTGGGCCAAGACCAGCACCGACGATCGCCCCGGCGACACGCGCGAGCTGTTCCGCATCATGAACCACCGCATGGTCGAGTTCTGCCGCGGCGCGGACCTGATCGCCATCGACACCACCTACACGCAAGCCGAATACGAGAGCAACGACAACCCCGCGCTGTCCAAGCGCGGCTGGGGCCACAGCTACTTCGAATTCAACATCGGGCTCGCCAGGCAGGCGGCGGTCAAGCGCATGGCGTTCACCCATCACGATCCCACGCGAACCGATGACGCGCTCGACCGTTTAATGAAGGAAAGCTACCTGCCGATGGCGAGCAAGGAGGCCCCGGAAACGGAGTTCTTCGCCGCGCGGGAAGGCATGGAAATAGAGCTGTAGCAAGCGTGTGGCACAGACATTCCTGTCTGTGGTTGCGGCGCTTGCGCCGCGACGATTGATCTCATGGCCAAGAAGCTCGACCTCAACGCCCTCGAACTTCCCGACGAAAAGAAGCGTCGCGGCTCGTACATTGTGCGGCTTGCGCTCGCCCGCGTGACACTGCACCAGCACCGCGACGCGCTGAAAGCAGCCTCACGCATGGTACTCGTGCTGCCCGCGATCCAGGTGGCGCTGCTGGTCGGCGTGTTGAACGGCGAGTTGTGGCTGCTGCTGCTGGGGCTTGAGGGCGGGCTGATTGCATGGCTGGCAGCATCCCAGATCGCGCGCCCGACGCCGGAAAGCAAGGTGATAGGATTCGGCATCGCGCTGCTCAACACCGCGCTGCTGAGCGTCACCGGCATCTTCCTGGGCAGCCAGGTGTTCTGGGTGACGGGCCTGCTGGGCATCATCCCCGTGATCTACCTGCTGTTCACCAACACGGGCAAGCACACCCTGAAGCTGGCCTGGCTGCTGTTCATTGCGCCGCTGATTCTGGTGACGGCGTTCTCGGCGGCCGGTCGCGTGGCGCTGATCATGTCAGAGAGCGAGCAGGACCCGGCAAAGCGCGACAACGAGCTGCAGGTTGCGTGGTGCGCCATGCTGCTGCGCGGCGGCAACGGCACGGAGCGTGCCCTGATGCGTCTGCGTCAGGCGCAGACCGCGTTCGCGGCCGGTGAATACGCGCGCGCATACGACCTGGCCGACGACGGCATATACACGCACGACCGGCGGCTGCGCTCGATCCCGGCGTCGTTGATCGGCACGGACCTGCTGGACAGCCTGATGCGCGTCAAGGCGCAGAGCTTCTACAACCATCGCTGGGACAAGAACGGCGAGATCTACCTGCCCATCAAGCCGGACCCGCTCGATGAGGAATCCCGCACCGACCCGACGACGTCCGTAAAGTGGGGCTGGTAGCAGCGCTTGGCACAGGCAGGATTGCCTGTGCCACCCTTCAAAGGGTGCTGAACAGTTCCAGCAGCTTCTCCGCGCGTCGACGGTAGGTGAACTCCGGCGCGGCGTTCGACGACGCGGCCGAAAGCTGCCGGCCAAGCGCGGGATTTCCAACCACATCCTTGAGCGCAGCCGCCAGGGCGTTGGCATTGCCGCCTTCGTACAGGCGCGCGTTGACGCCGTCGGCCAGAACCTCGCGCACACTCGGCACGTCAGCCGCGACGATCGGCAGCCCCATTGCCATGTACTCGAATATCTTGAGCGGCGAAGTGAAGCGCGCGCTGATGCTGTGCTCGGGCGGCAGCGGGTGCACGGCGCAGCACGCCCCCTTGACGCGTAAAGGGATGTCCTTCTGCGCCACATGCCCGGTCAGCTCGACGCGCTCGCCGACGCCGAGGCGTGCGATCTCCGCCCGCAGCGCGCTCTCGGCTTCCGGCTTGCCGCCGCCGATGACTCGCAGGCGCAGCTCGGGTGCCAGGGCGATGGCCTGCAGCAGCGTCGTCAGCCCCTTCCAGAACTGCAGCGTTCCGACCCATACAACGGTGCGTCCATCCGGCTCATAGACCGGGCGGAACACGGCGGTGTCCACGGCGCTGGGAACGACGGCGCCGTGGCCTTTGAAGCCGAACCGGTCGCGGATTTCGTCCAGCAACCCCTGCGTGATGGCCGCCACACCCGCGGCGTGGGCGTAGATGTCGGCTTCGAGCTGCCGCAAACGATCCGCCTTGCGCCCGGTGTCTCCCCGGTCGCGCGCCCACAACTCACCCAGCAGATGCGCCTCGTACACCAGCGGTACGCTGACCGACTTGTGCGCCGCATGCGCCGCGAGCTTGTCGCTGCGCAACCAGAGTACGTCCGCCCTTGCTCTCTCCAGCGCCTTCAGAAACGCTCGGAAGAACACGCCGTTCAGCGTCAGCCCCATGCGCTTGTGCAGGCTCGGCAATGTCTGAAGTCGCAGCCCGCCCGGCAGCTTCAGGGCAAGTTGCTCGCTTGCGTAGGCCTGTACCCGCTCAACGCTGTCCGGCGTGAACCATGTGACCTCGGCCAGCTCGGCAACGGCGGCGAGGCTGCGCACAATTGCGCTCCAGCGCGCGCGCCCCGGGTCAATCGGTTCGTGGTGGGCAAACACAACATGCATGCGGCTATTGGAGCGAGGTCAGAGGTTAGAGGCCAGAGGTTAGGGGCAGGAGGTTAGTGGTGGGAGGCGTGAGAAGCTGCAGGCGTCCAGCCAGGTCCCCACCTCCAACCACTAACTTCCCATCTCCGAATTCTGCAGAATCCACCGAACCTTCTTCCACGGTACGGTCTCCTTGAGGTGGCATGGACGTCGAACTGACAGATCAGCTTCAGCTGGCCAAGCAGGGAGACGTGCAAGCGTTCAGCTATGTCGCGACGGCCTTCGGGGCGCAGGTGCTGGCCTGGGCGCGCGAAGTGACCGGCAGCCGCCACACGGCCGAAGACGCAGCGCAGGAGGCACTGATGATCGCATTCGCCCAGTTGCAGGATCTGCGCGACGTTGACGCCTTCCCCGGCTGGCTCCGGACGCTGACCCGCACGGCCGCGTTTCGGCAGCAGCGCCGCAAACGCCCGGACACGACGTCCGAGCCGGAAGTCGCGGCAGAGCAGGCGGACGCGATCGTGGCCGGCGAGTTGCGGGAAGCAGTCCACGCGGCGGTGCGCGAGTTGAGCGTTGCTCAGCAGCAGGTGATCGAGCGGCACTACCTGCGCGGCGAGAAGATTGAGGAGATTGCGGGCGCGCTCGGGTTGCCGCCCGGCACGGTAAAACGCCGCCTGCACGACGCGCGGGAAAAACTGCGCAGCAGGCTTTCGGGCTTCGGGCCCGCGTCAGATGACCAATGGAGAGGATAGCCATGACCGACCACACGACCGCATGGGAAAAGTTCGACGGCTGGATCAAGCAGGGCATCGAGATGCGGGCGACGGACCTGCATTTGGTGCCGGGCTACAAGCCCAGCCTGCGCGTGGACGGCGCGCTCAAGCCGATCGACGACATGATCCTGACCAGCGAGCAGACACACTGGATCGGCGTCTGCCTGTTCGGCAACCACGTCGGCTACGAGCTGGCCGGCACCGGCGCCACGCATCTCTCGCGAACGCACGGCGACGTGATCGCGGACATCACCGTGGCCAGCGCCGGCGGCCACAAGACCGTCTGCGTGCGCATGCACGGCGGCGAGATTCCTTCCTTTGAGAAGGTTGACCTGCCGGCGCGCACGGTCGAGTTGCTGAAGGCGCCAAACGGCGTGATCCTGGTCGCCGGGCCGCACGGCAGCGGCAAGACCACGACGCTCTACTCGATGGCCGACTGGATCAATGCCAATCGCGCCGTGCACCTCTGCACCATCGAGAAGCCGCGGCACTACGTCTTCAAGCCGAAGCAGGCGATCGTGCAGCAGCGCGAAGTCGGGCTCGACGGCCCCAGCGCGGCCGCGCTGGTCGAAGTCTCCATGCAGCAGGACCCGGACGTGCTGATGATCGGCGACATCCAGGACTTTGAAACTCTCGCCGCGGTGCTGCACGCCGCCGAGACCGGCCACCTCGTGCTGGTGCAGGTGCACGCGGGCGACCCGTCCGACGCGGTCACGCGGATCGTCGAGGCCGCGCCCGAGTCGATGCAGGCGCAGGTGAAACGCCAGCTCGCCGAGTGCCTGCGCGGGATCACGCTGCAGCGGCTGGTGAAGTGCGCCGACGGGCGCACGCGCAAGGCGGTCTACGACGTCATGAACGAGAGCGCCCGCAAGCTCGCCACGGGAGGCACGCCCGACGCCGGCTACTACCTCGCCCGTGCAACCGACCAGATCCAGGCGTTGGAAGAGGCGGGCACGCTCGCCAAGGAAGAGGCCGACCGCGCCCGGCGCGAATTCGGCGGCTAGGGATGGCTGGCCGGGGCCCGTGCGTTTATTGCTCGAAGCCATCGAGTTAGACTAGGCACGGGCCAACAGAGCAAAGGGCAAGATGCCGGACGGGCAAACGGCGCAGCATCCGCGGCACGGCGAGCGCGTGGCAGCACACCGCAGGATCGGCGACATGCTGATCGAGGCGGGCAAGCTTCGGCGTGACCAGCTTGAGCACGCACTCGAGATGCAGAAGACGATGGGCGGGCTGATCGGCAGCGTGCTGGTCGAGCTGGGGCTGATCAGCGACGGCGACCTGTCGGCCACGCTGGCGAGCTCGCTCGGGCTTGAACTGATCGACCTCAACCGCCTCGGGGCCGTCGACCCGGATGCCGCCCACTTCATTCCCGAAGCCATCGCCCGCCGCCACAAGCTGATCGGCGTACGCTTCGACAAGAGCAAGCCCGACCGCAAAACGCCGGACCGCGTCGTCGTCGCCATGTCCGACCCGAGCGACTTCATGGCGCTCGACAGCATCCGCGCGGCAACGAACATGGAGCCGGTGCCGGCAGTCGCCACGCGCGCGCAGATCGCCGATGCCTTGCAGACAGCCTACCTCGAAAGCCCGCTCAGCCTTGAGGAAGCGGTCGGTGAGCTGAAAGACTTCAAGGTCGAGACGCCCTCCGACAAACTCGAAGGCGACGACTTCGCGCGCCTGAAGTCCGAGGCCGGTCTCGCGCCCGTCGTGCGCTTCGTGAACAGTATGCTGTTCGAGGCCGCGCGCATGAAGGCCAGCGACATCCACATCGAGCCGCAGGAACACCACCTGCGCTGCCGCTTTCGCATTGACGGTGAGTTGCGCGTCGTCGCGCCGCCCCCGAAAGAGCTGCAGGCCGCGATCATCAGCCGCATCAAGATCATCAGCGCGCTGGACATCGCCGAGCGCCGACTGCCGCAGGACGGGCGGCTCAAGATCCGCTTCCTCGGGCGCAACATCGACGTGCGCGTCAGCACCATGCCGACCGTGCACGGCGAGAAAGTCGTGCTGCGTTTGCTGGATCAAAGCGCGACCACCCTGAACCTCGACGACCTCGGCTTCGAGGAAGAGACCGTCACGGCCATGCGCCGTATTATCCAGTCGCCGCACGGGATCGTGCTGCTGTGCGGCCCGACCGGCTGCGGCAAGAGCACCACCCTGTACAGCTTCGTGCGCGAGCTGAACCTCGCCAACGTCAACATCGTGACGGTTGAAGACCCGGTCGAATACCGCATCGAAGGCGTGAACCAGACTCACGTGCGCCCGCAGATCGGGCTGACGTTCGCCAACTGCCTGCGCACGATCCTGCGCCAGGACCCGGACGTAGTGATGGTCGGCGAGATCCGCGACCTCGAAACACTGGAAGTCGCCGTGCGCGCCAGCCTTACGGGCCACATCGTGTTCAGCACCCTGCACACCAACACGGCCGTGAGCTCCGTGACCCGCATGGTGAACATGGGGCTGCAGCCGTACCTGATTGCGGCGACGCTGAACGCGGCACTCAGCCAGCGCCTGGTGCGCAAGGTCTGCAAGGCGTGCGGCAAGCAGACCACGCTGCAGCCACTGGCGCGTGAGGCGCTTGAGCGCTGCCTCGGACAAGAGATCGACTTTGACGTCGTGCAGAAGGTCGGTTGTCCCGAGTGCGGCTACACCGGCTACAAGGGGCGCGTCGCGGTAAATGAGCTGTTCGAGCCGAACGAGGCCATCCGCGACCTGATCGGCCACGGCGGCGACGAGCACGCGATCGAAGAAGCGGCAAAGGCCGCGGGCATGAAGTTCCTGATCGACAACGCCTGGCGCAAGCTCAAGGCCGGCGTCACGACCGTCGAGGAAGTTCTCAGCCTGGGTTTCCAAAGAGCCGAAGACGCGGCCGCGCTGACACGCGACAGAAAGAAGGGCGACACCCAGGAGTTGATCTTCGACAACGAAGACAAGCCCGAAGGCCAAACGCTCGACTTCGACGCCAACCCGCCCGGCTAGGTCTTCCTCCGGTGTTTGCGCAACTGTTCGCAGCGGGCTTGCAGACCGGTGGCGCCGGCCTTTTGGAACACCTCCCCTGCTGCGGTCAGTTCGAGTTCCGCACCGACAGGGTCTCCGGATTCGCGCAACACACGCGCCGCCTCCATGTGCTCCAGGCCTGCGTCCAGGGTTGCGCCGAGGGTCAACCAGTAGCGTCGGGCCTCAGCGATGTGCTCCAGGGCGAGGGCATGGTTGCCCTCGCACGCGGCGATTCGTGCACGTGCGCGGGCACGGAGCGCGCGTTGCATGGGAAGGCCAAGGTCAGGTGCTTCCTCCAGGTCCGCCAGCGTCTGCTTTGCCAGCTTTGGCTGCCCCGCGGCGGCGGCGATTCCGACCAGTTCGGCCTGCAGCAGCATGCGGCGTTCTCGCGCGAACCAGTTGCTCGAAGCGATCGAGCGCTTCAGCCCCCCGATTGCCGCATCCGTGTTTCCGTCGGCAAATTGGATCCATGCGAGCCCGGGCTGCGGATCCCAGCCCATTGTGTAGGCACGCTGGTAGGCCTGCGCGGATTTGGCATGGTCACCCTTCGCATAGTGGATATCGCCAAGTACCCGCCAGACATCGCCCTCGGCCCAGGGTGCGGCCGACTTCAGCACGCGCAACGCAGTCTCAGCCTCTTCCAGCGCGCGCGGGACGTTCCCGTTGAAATGCAGCATTTCGGCTCGGTGGAGCTGACACAGGCCCGGGTAGGTCGACTTGCCGAATCGACCACACCAACGAACGAACTGGTCGGTCCACTGCCGTGCACTGATCCAGTCACCTCGGTTCACAGCGCTCGTGATGACCGAGCACATCACGTAGCCACCGTGCTCGGCACTGACGCCGCCCGCGAGGACGAGCGCGACGGCTTCCTGGTGGCACTCCGCGGCCTCGGCCTGTCGCCCGCTCCCCATCAGCCCGTGTCCGCGCGTTGCACGTGCCAGAGCCTCCAGGTCAGGGTCGTGGACACGCCTTGCTATATCGTGGGCGAGGTCGCAGTGCTTGATAGCGCCGTGCGCGTCCTCGTCCCCAATGCAGAGCTCGCCCAGCATCCACTCCAGCAACCCGTGCTCGCGGGATTCCGGAAGATCGCGCAGAACATTGCCGGCAACGGCGAGCCAGCCCTTTGATGCGGCCGTCTCGAGGCGCTCCTGCTGTATGCGCGCAAGGCGGATCATCACCCGTACGGCAGCGGCGCGGTCGCCGCCTTGGCGGTAGGCGGCAATCGCCCGCTCCAGCAACGGCACCGCGTCTGCGAGTTTCCCGGCCCACTTGTGCTCATCGGCCAGGCGTTCCAGCTCTTGAGCCTCGGCCAGTTCCAGTGCGGGCGCAGCGGGATTGGACGAATCGAGTTCCGCCATGAAGCGGTAGCCGGCACGGGGGAAGTTCTTGAGGGCGCCCTGCATTCCGCCTTTTCGTAGCGCGGTTCGCGCGAGGCTTACGGCGCGTTGAAGCGACGATTCCGTGACGACCGAGTCCGCCCAGATGGTTTCGAGCAATTCGTTCTTGGGGACGACGCGATCGCGATGGCGCACCAGGTAGAGGAGTAACTGGAAGACCAGGGGCTGCAACTCAAGAGCCTTGCCTTTGAGGCGCAGCTCAAGCTGCTGCTCATCCAGCTCGAAGTCTCCGAAGTGGAAAGTCATGCCCAGGCCCGGTCCATGTGTGAAACAAACGATAAGCGAACGGTAAGCCCGCGAAAAGGACCACAGGCCGTCTGCGCGGTACTTTTCCTGTGTTCCGGCGGATGGACCGCCGACAATGACCGGAGACGAGACATGGAAATGCAGAACTACATCTACGAGGACATCCTGGAAGCGGGCAGAAAGGTCAACTGGCAGATCGAGGACATCATCGGTGGTGACAAGAAGCTGGACTTCTCCCGCCGTTTTCTGCCCGAGTCGCTGGCTCGCGTCGAAGAGCTGGCGTTCCTCAGCGAAGGCGAAAAGCGCATCCTCAGCCAGATCCGTGGCAACGCGTACCTCAATATCTTCGGGCTGGTCGAAGAGTTCATACTGCCGTTCGTGATGGACCACGCCCGTCCGACGCTCGCGCAGGACGACGACCGCACGAGGGCGCTGCTGGCATTCGCGTCAGAAGAGGCCAAGCACATCCAGCTGTTCAAGCGCTTCCGTGAGGAGTTCGCCGACGGCTTCGGCAGCGTGCCGGACATGATCGGTCCGCCGGAAGCGGTCGCAAAGCACGTGTTGTCGCACCATCCCCTCGGCGTGGCTCTCGTAATCCTGCACATCGAGTGGATGACCCAGCGGCACTTCCTCGACTCCGTTGTGGGAGACCAGCAGCTCGACCCACAGTTCAAGAGCCTGCTGCGCTATCACTGGATGGAAGAGGCCCAGCACGCGAAGCTCGACACGCTGATGGTCTTCAACATCGCCAGGGAAATGGACGCCGCCGAGATCAGCGCCGGCGTCGAAGGCTACCTCAAGATCGGTGGCTTCCTGGACGAGGGCCTGAAGCAGCAAACCGAGTTCGATCTCGCCGCGTTCGAGAAGGCCGCTGGCCGCAAGCTTGATGAGCTGGAGCGTGACGAGTTCATCCGGGTCCAGCACCAGGCCAACCGCTGGACGTACCTTGGTACCGGCATGACGCACCCGAAGTTCCTTGAAGTGGTGGGCGCGCTGAGCACAGCCGCCCGCGAGCAGCTCGAGGAAGTGGCGCCGGTGTTCTGCTAGTGCCCACGGGGCCCCGTCGTACAGGCGGGGCACCACAGGTTTCTCAACCAACTGGAGACTGCCATGACAGACATCTGCCTCGTGACGCCCGACCTGAACGAGATGAATCGTATCGTGCGCGAGACCTACACGGCCGTTGCGGAAGACCCGACGGTCGACTTTCACTTCAACGTCGGGCTGGACTACGCCGTCGAGCGGCTGGACTACGACCGTGCTGAACTCGAGGCGCTGCCCGCGACCTCGACCAGTCGTTTTGCGGGACTTGGCAACCCTCTGCGGATCGGACCGATCCATCCCCATGAGACGGTCGTCGACGTCGGCAGTGGCGCCGGCATGGACCTGCTGCTGGCGGCCAGACGCGTGGGGCGGCTCGGGCGCGCGATCGGTGTGGACCCAACACCTGCCATGCGCCTGGCAGCCTGGCGTTCAGCGTGCGAAGCCGGACTGGCAGAGCAGGTCAGTCTGGTGGACGGCGATGCCGAGCACATTCCGTTGCCCGAGCACAGCGCCGACGTCGTGATCAGCAACGGCGTGTTGAACCTGGCGACCGACAAGCCAAAGGCACTGCGTGAGTTCGCGCGAGTGCTGAAGCCGGGCGGGAGGCTGTACCTGGCCGACGCAATGATCGTTGGCAGCTTCAAGCCGGCGGAACTGGCCGACCCGAACCTCTGGGCCCACTGAGTGGCCGGAGCGCTGCCGGAGGCAGCACTCCCGAACTGGGCCAGGCAGGCGGGTTTCAAGGGGGGGCGCATTGTGGCTCGTTTCGACAGTTTCGGCGGGACGAAGAGTGCGCGCTCGGTGTCGCCGCGGCTGCAGTTGCAGGGAATGAACTATGCGGCCACTACTTAGCCAGCTTGTCGACTAACTCGCGGGCGTGGTCGGCGGCTATGGCTTCGCCGAGTGTTCCTTCGAAGCGGCGGGTTACGACGCCGATGACTTTGCCGTCGAGGTTGATCAGCGGGCCGCCGGAATTGCCGGGGATGATCGGCGCTGACGTGCCGATCACGCCGACTTCGAATTGCAGGCTGCGGATGTCGCCGGTGGCGGGGCTGGTGGTCACGGTCGTGCCCTTGATGACGCTGAGCCCGAGCGGATAGCCGAGCGCCATCACCTTGTCGGTCACGTGCAGCGCCTTCAGCTCCGCGTCGCTGGCGATCGGCAGCGGCAGCGTGAGCTCTTTGCTGTCGCGGCGTTCGAACTCGAGCAGGCACAGGTCGTTGAACGTGTCCATGTTGTGAATGCCCGCCTTCTTGACGCGTGCGATGATGTCGGCCGGGAGGTCGGTCTTGAAGCCCGACGCCTCCAGGTACGCGGCGTAGTTGTCGCCGAAGGTAGTCCAGTCGTCCGGCGCGAAGCCCTTGACCTTGATCGAGCCCTGCCCGCCGCGACCGCCGGGCAGCGTCGCCCACGCTTCCGCGACGCTGAGGTTGGTATCGCCGACTTTCTCGCGCAGCTTTGTCCCCGGGTGCCACGCGGCGATAACCCACTGGCTCAGCGGTGCGGGCTCGACGCCGCTGATCGCGTGGCTCAGCGCGAGCTCGGGCTTGAAGTAGTAAGGCTTCAGCACGTGCTTGTTGGTGACGACCCAGGCCTTCTTGTCGCTGGTGTGCGCGAGCCAGCCGGTGCCGGTACCGCTTTCGATGCCGACCGCTTTGCCGTCGGCGTCCAGCAGCGGGTACTGCACGAATATCAGGAAGACCGAGTTGTTGTACTTCTCGGCGACGTCCCGGAAGGAGCCTTCGGACGGCTCTTTCGACAGATCCTTGAGCTGGCGAAGCTGCTCTTCCGTCGCGTCGCGAAGCTCTTTCAACTGCGCGTCGCTGATCTCCTTGACGCGGGCGGCCGTCTCTTCGTCGACGTCCTTGCGCAGCTGGTCGAAGCGCTTCTCCTGCTCCGCCTTGAGCGTGGCGACCTGGTCGGCTAGCGCGGTTTCCAGCGCGGTCATCTTGTCGCGCAGGTCGTCGAGCTCCTTCTGCCGCTGCCTGTCCGCGTCCTGGCGTTGCTTCTCGGCTTCCTGGCGCTTGCGCTCAGCCTCGTCGAGCTTGGCCGTGCTGTCGGCCTTCTCCTTGGCCTGCTCGGCTTCGTTGTGGTTGTAGTACCAGACGCCGATGGCGGCCGCTGCCACGATCAGCAAGAACAGCGCGGCGACCAGCGTGGTCAGGCTCGCGCGACGTGCCGCCGAGCGCGCTTCGAGCCTCTCGGCCACGGCCTTGATCATGTGCTTGGTCTTGTCGCCCGCGCCGACCTGTCGCCCGACTTCATCGACCATCAGCGTCAGGCTTTCCGGCTCGTCCGGCTCGGCTGCCGGCTTGGGCGGGTTCATGGAAGACGGGAACTTCGAAACCGGCGGCGGCGGGTCGCCGGGAATCACGACGCGCAGCGTCGCGCCTTCCTGGCCCAGGTTGATCTCGTAGCCGTCGTAGACGCGTGTGCCCTCGACCGTCGCGCGGTGCTTCTCGACGTACAGTCCGTTGCTGCTGCCCTGGTCGCGCAGGTAGATGCCGTCGTTGCGTTCCTCGAGCAGCGCGTGGTGGCCGCTGACCTTCAGGTCGCGCGCGCCGTCGAAGCGCAGGTTGCAGTCCGGGGCGCGCCCGATCAGCACGCCCGAGCGCAGGTCCTTGCTGGTGTAGCCGAAGCGCCGCCCGGCGAGTGAGCTGGTCAGCACCTCGATGATGACGCGCGGGGCGCCGTCGCCTTCCTTCATGGTCTCTTGCACGTCGTCGCTCATCACGGGAAGGATACCGCACGCAAATGCAGCGGCAAGCGCACCCGGGCCTCATACGTATTCGCGATGAGCCGAAAGTGCGCGACATTGCAAATCGGGGAAGGCAAGAATGCCTCTACCCAATCCGGTGCGCTGTTTGCATTGCGTGCGAGGGCTGCACGCACCCGCGCGATAGACTTGGGGCGGAGGCCACCACATGCGCAAGGCAATCGCCCTCACACTCCCGGCCGTACTGGCCATCTCCTGCCTGCTGGCGAGCGCGCACTCCACGCGCGCTGACGAAGCCGACGACAACCTTCCCAAGCACAGCAAGCTGGGGCGCAACTGGAAGAAGGTCAGCGACGCGCTCGACGAAGCGTACGAGGCGATGCAGGCCGACGCCGGCATCGAGCCCGCGCCGCTGGCGGACGACCACGTCTGGCTGCGCCGCGTGTATCTCGACTTGACCGGCCAGCAGCCTTCGCCCGCTGACATCCGCGCCATCAACCCCCGCGGCGGAAACCCGGACAGCCGCGCCGCGCAGTCCCGCCGCGAAGCGATTGTCGAGTACCTGCTCAAGACACCCGAGTTCCGCGACCACATGGCAACCTGGTGGACGACGCTGCTCATCGGGCGCGGCAGCACCGGGGGCGTCCGCTACATGGGCGGGCGGCAGGTGTACGGCTACATGAGCAACGCCTTCGAGCAGAACCTGCCGTGGGACAAAGTCGTGCACGGGCTGTTCGCCGAAACCGAGGGCGTGTCGGGCGCGCCCAACTATGGCTACCTGCAGACGCTGATTCAAAGCAACGACCTCGCCTACGTCGCCGGCAGCGCCAGCCGCGTCTTCCTCGGGCGCCAGATCCAGTGCGCCCAGTGCCACGACTCCAAGACCGACGACTGGACGCAGGACGACTTCGAAGCCTGGCAGGCCTTCTTCAAATCCTTCACGCGCGAGACCCGCGTCGATGACCAGACCATCCTGACCATGACTCCCGACCTGCAGTTCAGCACCGCCCGCGACCTTCAAGACAAGCTCAAGCTCGAGGGCGAGTACAAGCTGCCCCGCTTCCTCGACGGGCGCGAATGGTCGCCGCGCGACGGCAGGAACCTGCGCAGCGCGATGGCCGACTGGCTCACCAGCAAAGACAACCCATGGTTCGCCGAGATGACCGTCAACCGCTTCATGGGCTACTTCCTCGGCGTAGCGTTCGTGAACCCGGTCGATGACTTCAACAGCCTCGTCGACCCGACCGTGCCCGTCATCATGAAGGTCATGGGGCGCGACTTCGCGGCCTCTGGCTTCGACCTCAAGCACCTCATCCGCATCATCGTCAACAGCAAGATCTACCAGCGGCAGGCCGTCACCAACGACAGCAACCTCTACGACTACATGTACTACAGCCACCAGCAGGTGCGCGAGTTGAGCCCCGAGATGATCGAGCGCAGCATCCTCAAGGCCGTCGGCGTCGAGGACGACAAGGGCCCCGAGCGCCCGGTGAACGAGGCCCAGGCCGCCATCGACGGCGTGCCGGTCACCGAGACCGCGGCCGCGTACAAGGTGCGCCTGCACGCCATGATCGCCAACGCCTTCGACGGTGAGGACGTGCTGAAGGATGTCGACGAGCGCGGCGGCAGCCTCACCCGCGCGCTGATGTTCCTGAACGGCGACATCCTGCCGAAGGGCCCGCGCACGACGCTCGACCAGATCCTCGGCAAGCCCAACAGCCTGCAGAACCGCGTCGAGCTGGTGTTCGCGACCGTGATGGGGCGCTACCCCTCGCGCGACGAAATGGCCAAGCTGCTGGACACGGTGAAGGAATGGACCGACGGCAAACGCGCCGAGCGCGACATCTACGAGGACCTGTTCATCTCGCTGATGTGCACGCCCGAGTTCGTGAACCGGAACTGAATTCTCTAAGTGAATCAGGTCACGCAAGCAGCAACAGCCCGGGCCGCAAAGCCCGGGCAGATTCACCCGGCCAACACTCGAATCGCACACAAAGCACCCGCAAACCCGCTTAAAATGCGGGTTTGCGGGTGGTTGTTAAATGGCTGACACCCGGGGCTGTGCCCGGGTTTTGAAGTTTGCGATTACGTCACGTCAGGTCCGCGCCGCTCGTCGCCATGCGGTGCCACGCGAGAGATTCCCGCTCGGCGAAGCGTTCCTTTTGCTCGTCGAGGTTCAGCGTGTTCATCGCGTGCGGGTAGGCCGCGGTTGCGATCTGCTTCAGCAGACGCGTCGCCTGCACGCCAAGCCGAATCAGCATGAGCAACGGATGAGAACGCCCACGCGGGCGCTTGCGATGATCCTGCCCTGAGCTTGTCGAAGGGTCCTGCCCTGAGCCCGTCGAATGGGCCTGCCCTGAGCTTGTCGAAAGGGCCGCCTTCGCGCGCTCTTCGACGGCGTCCGCGGAGTTATGATCCGGCGCATAGGTGCCATCCTCGCGGATGGTCGCGACGGCGGGCGGCATTTCTTCAGCGCACAGTTTGCGGATGTCGCCCAGGCGCACTGTGTCCAGCACGCCGGAAGTGATGCGCGCGATCTGCCACAACAGGCGGCACGCATCGCCGAGCATGAGGCGAATGCCCCCGTCGCCGATATGCCCGGCGCCGGGCGTGTACCCGCGCACGGGCGCGCGCAGGTCGGTCATGTTTCCGTTCTCGCCGTTGATCGGCTGCTGCACGCCAAGACGGGTTTTGCGCTTCGGCTCGCCCGCGGCATCGGCCGGCATTTCGTTTTCGTCAGGCATGGGAAGAACCTCAAAGGTTGAGCGGAACAACACCGCCCTCACCCATCCCGGCCGATGGAGTACAAATCCACCCGATTTCGCGATGAAAAATGCGGGAAAGTTCTGAGTAGCGCCATCGTGTCGGCCCTGACGGGCCTTTGTGGAATTGGGGGCCGGCACACCCGGCCCTCACTGGCCGGGCTAAGGTCTACCGGCCCCTGCGGGGCCTTTGTTGTGGAGGTCGAACGCGTACACCCGGTTGCGGGCCAAGGTCTACCGGCCCCTGCGGGGCCTTTGTTGCGGCGGTCGAAAGCGCACCCCCGGGTCCGGGCTATGGTCTTGCGGCGCCTTACGGGGCCTTTCTGCCGCCGCACGCCTCACCGGCCAACGCATTTGGTGCGTGAAGGCCCCGAAGGGGCCGGAAGATCGTAGCCCGGCCCGCAAGGGCCGGGACACATGTTCCAAAGAACCCCAAAGGCCCGTCAGGGCCGACAGAACCGTCAATGCAAATCCGCCTCCGTAAACTCCATGCCGTTGCGCTCGAGGAACTCTTTCAACTCGTCGATGAATCCACGGTGTGCGTGATGGCTCTCCTGGTTCTCGATGTATCGCACTGTGTCGTCGTATCGGTTGTCGCTGACGCTGAACGCCGCGTATCCCTCCTGCCACGCGAACTTGTTTCGGAAGTCCGCCTCCTCGTTGATCCAGCGCGAAGAGTTCGATTTCAACTTGTTGACGGCCTCGGCAATCGTGATCGTCGGCGGCAACTGGATGAACAGGTGCACGTGATCCGCGACGCCGCCGATCTGGATCGGCGTGCCTTTCAGGTTGCGCACGATGCCGCCGAGGTAGCCATGCATGCGTTCCGCCCATGCGCCGGAGAGCAACGGCATGCGGTCCTTCGTCGAATACACGACGTGATAGAGCAGGCGCGTGAATGTGTGCGGCATTGCGGCCCCCGCGTTCTGTCGGCCCTGCCGGGCCTTTGTGGAATTGGGGCCAGCATACCCGGCCCTCACGGGCCGGGCTAATGTCTACCGGCCCCTGCGGGGCCTCTCTTCCGCCGCACGCCTCAGCGGCCAACGCATTTGGTGAGTGCAGGCCCCGAAGGGGCCTCAAGATCGTAGCCCGGTCCGTAAGGGCCGGGCTTACTGGAGCCAATACCAATAGAGGCCCGTCAGGGCCGACAGACGCTATTCGTCCGATTTGCTGGTGGACTTTTTGCGCTTCTTGCTTGAGCGGCCTTTGGGTGGGGCGGGCTGGCCGGGGAATGTCAGCCCGATGATGGCCTTCTCTAGATTCTCGCGGACGTCGTCGGTGAGCGTAATTTTTAAAGCCTTCTTGGCCTCGTCCGGTACGTCCTTCAAATCCTTCTCGTTGATCTTCGGCAGCAGGACTTCCTTCAACCCGCTGCGGTAGGCCGCGAGCACTTTCTCCTTGATGCCGCCGACCGCGAGCACCTTGCCGCGCAGCGTGACCTCGCCGGTCATGGCGATGTCGCCGCGGACTTTCTTGCCCGTGAACAGGCTGACCAGCGCCGTCGTGATGCTGACGCCCGCGCTCGGGCCGTCCTTCGGCACCGCGCCCTCCGGGAAGTGCACGTGCACGTCGTAGTTCTCGAAGTCGCTGATCGGGATGCCGAGCACTTCCGCGTTGCTGCGCACGAAACTCAGCGCCGTGCTGACGCTTTCCTTCATCACGTCGCCGAGGCTGCCCGTGACCTTCACGTTGCCCTTGCCCTTGTAGCGCGTACTTTCAATCAGCAGCGTGTCGCCGCCCATGCTGGTCCAGGCCAGCCCGTTCACCACGCCGACTTCCGGCGCGCGCGTGCCCGCCTCCGGCAGCCACAACCTTGGCCCGAGATACTCCAGCACGTCGTCCGGGCGGATGGTGATGGTCTCATCGATGCTCATCTGCTCGGCCGCGACCTTGGTGGCCAGCTTGCGGCAGATGCCGGCAATGCGGCGCTCGAAGTTGCGCAGCCCGGCCTCGCGCGTGTAGCCGCGCACGATTTCGCGGATGGTGCTCTTGAGGAATTTGACTTTGCCCTTCTTCAACCCGGCATTCTCGACCTGGCGCGGGATGATGTAGCGCTTGGCGATCTGCTCTTTTTCCTCAAGCGTGTAGCCCGCGAGGCGGATGACTTCCATGCGGTCGCGCAGCGGGCCGGGAATGGTGTCGAGCATGTTGGCCGTGCAGATGAACAACACCTTGCTCAGGTCGAACGCCGTGTCGAGGTAGCGATCGTTGAACAGGTGGTTCTGCTCCGGGTCGAGCACTTCCAGCAGCGCCGCGGCCGGATCGCCGCGCAGGCTCTGGCTCAGCTTGTCGACTTCGTCGAGCATCAGGATCGGGTTGGCTTTGCCGGCCTTCTTCATCGCCTGGATGATGCGCCCGGGCATGGCGCCGACGTACGTGCGGCGGTGGCCCATGATCTCGGCGTCGTCGCTGAGCCCGCCGAGCGAGATGCGCTGAAACTCGCGGCCCATGGCGTGCGCGACGCTGCGCCCGAGGCTGGTCTTGCCGACGCCGGGCGGGCCGACCAGACAGAGAATGGGGCCCTTGAGTTCCTTCTTCAGCTTCAGCACGGCGAGGAATTCGATGATGCGGTCTTTGACTTCCTCCAGCCCGAAGTGGTCTTTGTCGAGCACGGCGCGCACGCGTTTCAGGTCGAGGTTGTCCTCGCTGGTTTCGTGCCACGGCAGGCTGAGCAGCCACTCGATGTGGGTGAAGACGACGTTGTACTCGGCGCTGGCTTCGCTGATCAGGCTCAGGCGGTCGATCTCGGCCTCGCACTCTTTGTGGGCGTGCTCGGGCAGTTTGGCGGCGTCGAGACGCTCCTTGAGTTTCTCGATCTCGGCTTCGGTGCCTTCGGCGTCGCCCAGCTCGCCGCGGATGGCCTTGAGCTGCTGGCGCAGGAAATACTCGCGCTGCGACTTCTCGATCGCCACCTGCGTGCGCATCTGCACTTCGCGGTCGACGGCGAGGCGCGCGATCTCATCTTCAATGAGTTTGATGACCTGCTTCAGACGCTTCTTGCAGTCCAGCTCGCAGAGGATGTCCGCTTTGACCTTCACGGGCAGCGACATGTAGGTGGCCAACAGGTCGGCGAAGCGGCCCGGGCCCTTGATGTTCATTTTCAGAACATTCACCAGCTCGTTGCTGTAATTCGGGTCGAGGCTGACCAGCGTTTCGAATTTCTCGAGCGCTTCCTGGATCAGGCGCATCATGGCGGGCGATTCGTCGTCGCTGCCGGTGGTGCGCGCGGGGCTGACTTCGGCGACGGCGAACGGGTCGAGCCCGGTGAGCTTCTTGATCTTGACGCGTGTCAGGCCCTGTACGGCGCACTGGATGGTGCCGTCCGGCAGGTACATCTTGTGGATCAGGCGCCCGGAAACGGCGATCGGGTACAGGTCTTCGGCGCCGGCGATGCTTTCGCGCTGCTGGTCGCGCTGGGTGGCGAGGCACAGCATGGTGTCGGCCGTGGGCAGCGCGTTCAGCAGGTTGATGTTGGGTTTGCGGTGGACGGAAAAGCTGGCAACGTGGTAGGGGAAGACCACGACGGAGACCAGCGGCAGCAGCGGCAACGTGTTGGGCACGGACTGCGCCATGATCTTGGTGCTGTTGTTTCCGGTGTACACCGACATAATCCCTCTCAGTGCGGCCGTTTGTAGCAGCGATACCCCATGGAAACAACGCAATCCGAGCCCCAGACCAGTCCCGGCAAGCCTGGCAAGGTCTGGCAGATCGCAGTGGGCGGGGTGGTTTCGCTGGGCGCGTTCCTGTTCGGCGGGTTCATGGCGCTGCCTGCGGTGCTGTTCGCGATCCCGAAACTGCGCCGCTACTGGATCATCGGGCTGAGCCTGTTTGTCGGCACGCTGGCCGTGCGCGGGCTGAGCCTCGCCGGCGTGAACCCGCTGCTGATCTATGCGCGCGGGCAGGCCCTGGACCAGTTGTCTGAGGCGCTGGGCGGCGAGGTCAAGTACGACGAATTCGACGGCGACGCGACGGCCGGTGAGTTGCGCTTCACCAACCTGCGCTGCGAGTTGCCGGAAGTCGGCAAGCTGGCGATCGACCGCGTCGAGTTTGACGCCGGTTTGTTCCTTATGTTCGGCGGGCGCTACGTTGTGACCGGCGAAGGTCTGCATGCCGAACTCGACGCCTCGGGCGGCAAGCTGGAAGATTTTCTCGAGCGCATGAAGACCAGTGAGCGCAAGGACGCCGAGCTGCACCTGGAGGGTGGAAGCGTCGAGGTATACGGCGCGCCGACGACGGCGCTGTTCGAGCTGAAGTCGGTTCACGGAGAAACCAGCGAAGCCCGCTGGCAGCTTCACGTCGGCATGACACACGCGAGCGTCACGATAGTCGGGCAGATGCATGAGGTTCGGATTCAGGGCGGCATCTCGATCAGCGACGGTGGGGGAGGTTTGAAAGTGTCGGCCGACATGCGTGCGGTGGAGAGCGGCATCGGGATGGGCACGCTGCGCGGGACGCTGGTGCCGGGCGGCGACAGCAACATGGTGTGCATGATCGACCAGCTTCAGCTTGGGCCGCTGTGGGCGCGCTACCGCAAGGTGGACCAGTACGACGGGCTGCTGCGCGGCGAGATCGGAATCAGCGGTGACCTGGCGCGGCTGCGGCTGGACGCGAGCTGCCTGATCCAGAACTACACCTACTATCACTACACGGCGATGGGGCTCGACCCGACGCACGCCTTCGACCTGCCGGAGGGCGAGTTCAGCGGGCGCATCGAGCTGGTGGACGGCGAGGACTGGGAGTTCCACGACGTCAGCCTGAGCGCACCCGACGCCGCGCTGGCGACCGGCGACAACATGAACGCGCGCGGCGGCGGCAAGCTGGTGCTGAACGGCAAGCTGCCGGAGTTGACCGGGCGGCTTGATTTGGTCGTCACCAGCGGCACGCTCAGCCGCGACATCACCTGGAGCCCGACGACGAACGAAAAGCTCAGCGACGTCGAGCCGAACCTGGTGGTGCTGGCCGAGCAGTTCCCGCAACTCGAGCTGAGCTGGACCGTCGACGTGCAGAAGATGGACGTGAAGTGCGCGCCGCTGGCCGGCACGATGACGGGCAAGCTGGAAGGCACGTTCAGCAAGAAGGACGGCGTGCGCAAGGCGACGCTGCGCGCCGGCGGCGAGCTGGAGATGAAGGACGGCAAGGTGAAGTGCCTCGGGCTGGAGGGCGACTTCGCCGGGCGCGTGGTGTTCAACCCGAACGCGCCGACCAACCATGCTTCTTTACGAGCAAGCATTACTGGTGCGTTGGGCGCCACACCGATCCACTGCGAAGTGACGGGCGACCTGCAGAAGCCGATGTTCGTCTTCAGCGGCGCCGACATGGGGCTGGAGGAGCTCGGGCGCAAGCTCTACAGCTACAGCGAGAGAGAGCTGAGCCCGGCCGAGCAGGTGATCCGCCGCGAAGAGTGCACGCGCATCTTCGGCTGGGATGCCGCCAGCAAGCAGAACCCGTTCCTCGCCCGCAACAGCGGCAAGGTGTTTTTCAGTTTGAAGTGATTCAGCGGATGGTGATGCGGGTGGATGTTTGCTCGTTGCCGATCCGGAGTGTCAGCTCGAAGTCGCCGACCTGGCCTTCGGGCAATTCCAGTGCGCGCACCTCAGGATCGACCAGCGGGTTCAGCGCGCGGCTGGTGTTGGCTTCGCCTTCGCGCTCGCGGATCATCTGCCCGCCCTTGGTGAGCTGGATGTTCCACACCACGCCTTCCTGGCGCCAGATCGCGGGCTGCTGGCGGCTGTCATCGAAGAACGCGCCCCACAGCACGCGGCGCCCGTCCTGCCACGCAAGGCAGCGCACCTTGGCGACACGATTGAAGTACAGCACGCCCGGGCCGGTGGGCCCGCTGATGCCGGTGAGCTGCACCGTGCGCGTAAACGCGTCCATTTCCTCGCCAAGGGCCGTGCGCATGGCTTCGGGCGCCTGCATCAACGCCACGAGGTAGCCGCCCTCGAGCCGCACGTACGCGATGCGCTGCACGAAGCCGTCGTTGCCGAAGTACTCGCCGACGAAGCCCTCAACGCCCGCGATGTACGGCTTCAGCCCGGCGCTGCGTTTGAAGCCCGCGGCGTCGAGTTTGTTCTCGAGCTCGAACTGCAAACGCCCGGCGTTCTCAAAATCCGTGACCGGCACCTGGAAGATCCGCAGCGAAAGCCACGCATGCTGCGCGCGTTTGCGCAGGCGGTCGTCCTCGCGCTGCCAGCCGTCCAGCACGGCCGTGTAGCGACCCTGGAAGAACAGCGGCGCGATGGCCTGCCTGCCGACGCGATCAATCTGGATGACTTCGCGCAGCAGCTCATCCAGCCGTCGCGAAGCCTGCTCGCTGGTGCTGTCGATGACCACCAGCGCGAAGTTGCGCTCGGAGGCCGACCAGTCCAGCACCATGCCCTTGCGCCCGTTGGTGAAGCTCATGGGCGTGCGATGGGCGACGATCTCGACGGGGTATCCCTTGGGCCGCCAGGGAAAATTCACGCTGCCGCTGAGGGAAGCACCGTCGGCCTCGAGCTTGTCCTTCAGCGCCCGGAAGCCGTCCGGCCCCAGCGCCCAGAGCGCGTTGGAGCGGCTCGCATCCACCCACTTCGAGGCCAGCAGTCGCGGGTAGGCACCCTCGGTAAGAGGCGCGGGGGGCATCCGCACGCCGACCCCGCCGTCTTCGACCCAGGTGTAGTCGCCGACGGGGACGGCCATGGCGTCGGTTGACGCGTCAAGTGCGCGCGCGATCACGTCGCCGGCGTCCGCCGACGGCGACGTCAGCCCGACCACGACCGCGATGATGGCGGCCTCGATGGCAAAGATTGCGAACGCGAGTTTGCCCATGAGCTCTATGTGTAATGCGAACTTCTACCTGGGCTGTTGCGGGGGCTTGTATTTTGGTTTGCGTGCCCGTTGAGCGCTAGTGTTCACGGCGAACGCGACTGTCGGGGATGCCCAGCTCCTCGCGATACTTGGTCACCACGCGGCGCGACGCCTTGATGCCCGCCTCATCCAGCTTCTTGGCCACGGCCATGTCCGACAGCGGCTTCTTCTTGTTCTCGTTGCCGATGATTTCTTTGACTTTCTCTTTCACGGCTTCGCGGCTGGTTTCGCCGTCGTCCTTGGGCAGCCCGCCGGTGAACAGCTTGTTCATGGCGACCACCCCCTGCGGCGTCTGCATGTACTTGCCGTAGACCGCGCGCCAGACGGTGCTGTGGTGGATGCCCAGCTCATCGGCGATGTCCTGCATCTTCATCGGCTTCAGCCCGGTGACGCCCTCGTTCATGAATTCCTGCTGGCGCGCGACGATGGCCTTGGCCACGCGCTCAAGCGTGCTCTGGCGCTGGTCGATGGCGTCCATCAACTGGCGGGCGGCGTTCAGCTTGCCCTTCACGAAGTTGAGCGTTTCCTTGTCGCCCTTTCGGCCTTGCAGCATTTTCAGGTAGCTGGGGCTGATGGCGAGGCGCGGTACGTTCTCGCGCGTGAGGCGCACGCGCAGCTCGTTGTTCTCGTCCTCTTCGACGATTACGTCCGGCACCACCACCTGCGTCGCCACTTCGCTGTAGAGAGCGCCCGGGTGCGGGTTCAACGTGCCCAGCAGGTCGATGAGCAGCTTGACTTCATCGAGGCTCAGGCTCATTTCCTTGGCGATCTTCGGCAGGCGGTTCTTGAGAACGTCTTCCCAATGGTTGCTGAGCAGCTTCTGCAACAATGGATAGTCCGGGTCGTCCTGCCCGATCTGCAGCAGCAGGCACTCGGCCAAGTCGCGCGCGCCGACGCCCTTGGGCTCCAGCGACTGGACCAGCGCAAGCGCCCACTCGGCTTCTTCCAGTGTGTAACGCCCGTCGAATGACTTGACGATGTCCGGCAGCGGGTACTCAAGGTAGCCGCGGTTGTCGAGCGAGTAGATGATGGCCTCGAGCAGCGGCCAATCGAGCTCGTCGATCTCGCGCATGCGGAGCTGCTCAAGCAGGTGGTCGGCCAGTTGCTCGCCGGGTGCGGCGACCTGGTTGAATGCCTCCTGCTTTGCGTCGGGCTCGCCGTCCTGGGCGACTTTCGTGCCGCGTGGTACGTACTCGTCGATGTCGGTGTTGCGCTGCAGGAACTCGTAGACCTCTTCGTAGGTCTCGCCGACTTCGGTCTTGGCTTCCTGCGTGGTTTCTTCGCGGATCTCTTCGTGGATTCGCTCTTCCTGCTCAACGCGGGTGAGTTCTTCCGGCGTGTCGTTGCCGACTTCGAGCGTGGGATTCTCAAGCAACTCGTCGCGCACCAGCTCATTCAGGTCGGCCGTGCTCATCTGCAGGATGTTGAGCGACTGAATCGTCTGCAGGCTCAGCACCTGGCGTTGTTCCAGGCGCTGACTGACCCTCATGTCGAGGCTCATGCCTGGTCCACTCATGGGGTTCTCCCGACGCCGTGGGTGGCATGGACTTGCTGACGTTCACCTGCGACTCGATTTTGGATTTTGGATTTTGGATTGCGGATTGAACTGCAATGGGGCTTGCGCGCGCGGGTGCGCGGCAGCGCCAATCCAAAATCCAGAATCGCCAATCCAGAATCGGTCACCGGGCGCCTCCATCAAAGGCGGCGCGTCCTGAAAGGGCGTCGCTGAGGATTGCGCTGCTGACATTTTCGATTTCGGCGCCGGCGGGTACGCCGCGCGCGATGCGGGTCAGCCTGATGCCCTTGGCCTTGGCGACGTCGGCGAGAACGTCGCGCAGGTACACGGCCGTGCCCTCGCCCTCGAGGTCGGGATTGGTGGCGAGGATGATTTCCTTGATGCCGCCTTTTCCCGCGCGCTTGACCAGCGCCTCGATGGTCAGGTCCTCAGGCCCGATGCCTTCCAGCATCGCGATGTGTCCGAGCAGGCAGTGGTAGACGCCCTTGTATGCCCCGGCCTTCTCGAAGGCCATCAGGTCCTTGGGCTGCTCGACGACGCAGATGATGGACTTGTCGCGCTGTCCGTCGGCGCAGACCGGGCAGGGGTCGGTCTCAGTGAAGTTGTAACAAATGCTGCAATTGGTAAGATTCTGTTTCACATCGCGGATGGCGCGGGCGAGCCCCATGGCGTCTTCATCGGAGAGCTTCACGAGGTGGAATGCCAGCCTCTCGGCGGTTTTGGTGCCGATGCCGGGGAGCTTCTTGAGGCTCTCCACAAGGCGTGACAGGCTGTCGGGATAATTAGTCAAGCGAAAACCCCAAATTCGGTACGCTATTTGCTGGCAACTCTCTAAAGAGTATCGCATCAGCCCCCCCTGTCAAGCCGCGCGGACCTCCGCGCGGTTTGTTCCATCCGGCTCGGTTGCTGCTCGTTCCACAGTTGTAGACCCCGACAGATCATCCGTTAGGATTCGCCCACGCGGGTCGACTAACCCAACACCCGCGACTGAGGAGAGAGCATGCGTTACCTGCTGGTACTTGCCTGTTTCGCCGTGGTGCTGTCAGCAACCGCCTGCACGTTTGACGACGGCGACGAGACTTCCGACGACTCCGCGATCGCGGTGGCCGGCAAGGACATCATCCTGGACATCGGTGTGGCGCGGCTTGAAATCAGCGGCGTGAACGTAGGCGCGGGCACCGGGCAGATCCCGGAAGGCAGCAAGGTAAAGCTCGAGATTGAGGACTACAACATCTCCGGGCGCAAGGTCTATTCGCCCGTTGTGCGCGTCCGAATCACACAGGGCGGCAGCGCGGTCACCGGCATCAATCTTAACCCGGCCGCACAGCTCGAGATCAGCTACGACTTCAACGCGGCGATCGCTGACGGCAACGGCCAGGGCGACATCACGCTGCTCAAGATTGACGGGACGACCGAGACGGAAATCAACTACACCGCGCTGACCCCGGCCGACGACGCCGACTACACGGTGGTCTATCCGGGCCGCCTGCGGGCCAACTTCACCAGCTTTTCCCGCTTTGCCGTGACGGACGGCGGAAGCGGCGGCACGACGCTGCCCTCGGTGACCGCCCTGACCGGCACGACCAGCACGGTCCTGACGGCCACGCTGTTCCAGCTTGCGGACACGGGCGCGGTCTTCAACGTGACCGTCGCGCTGCCGACGGCGCTTACCACGACGCCGCCGACGACGGTCAGCATGAACGACGCCAGCCTCGATGCCAGCATGCCCACGGACCCCAACAACCGCGGCATCACGGTGCAGACCGGCGGCGTGACCTACACGACCGATGCGCCGGCCGGCAGCGTTTCGTTCCAGTTGGACGTGTTCACCGGCACCGGCAGCAGCGGCAGCATGGTCGGGACGGTTGTTGAGCAGGGCGGCAGCGCGACGCTGCTGATCAACTTCACGTTCACGACAGGCACCGCGGGGGCCAACGCGCTCGGCGGCACGGTGACGGACATTGCAGGCCGGCGTACGCTGAACCTGCAGGACGGCGGCGGGACGGAACAGTTCGTCGTGCTGATGCCGGACACGTTCCCGAACCTGGCGCTGGACCCGATCACGTTTGATGACTCGACCTACGACACCGGCAACCCGACCGACCCGGCCGGGCGCATTGTGACGGTGACGTCAGGCGGCGAGACGTTCAGCAGCGACGTGCCGACCATCGGCAGCGTGACGATCACGTTCACCAGCTTTGACAGCGGCACGCTGGTCGGCGCCGGGACGATTACCGGCACCGTGGTCAGCGCGACACCGAACCTGAAGACATTGAATTACACCTTCACCACGACGGCGGGCGGCGGTGGGGGCGGCGGCACCAGCAGCTTCACGTCCGGCACGCCTGTGGTCATCAACGGCACCGACGTGGCGGATGAATGCGCCGTCTGCCTCGACCTGTTCTCGGGCGATTACATGACCGTCTGGCTGTCAGACGTCGGCACTACCAACCGCACGCTTGAGATGGCGCAGATCGACTCCGGCACGCTGGCGATGGTCGGCAGCCAGCTCCCGTTTGAGCCGACGGCCGCGCTCGACCCGGCCGGCGGGCTTGGCGTTGCAGGAGATGACGTCCAGAACCTCTGCATCGTCGGCGCGACCGGCGGCAGCGCCACGACCGATACGGCCGTGGCCGTGTTCTACTTCTTTGACCAGTCATCGCCCGCGCTGAACGTGGAAGTCAATCTCGGCACAGGCACTGCGCCGCGCGTGGTGTATCACGAAGGTGAAGACACGTTCGTTGTGGCGTGGCAATCCGGCACCGACGTCATGGTGCAGGCGTTCACGTTCGACGGCGTCGCCGTGGACACGGCGCACACGGCCGTCACGGGCGGGACCCTGAAAGGGCTGAGCTGCTACAGCGGCTCGCCGTCCAGCATCCCGGATGAAGCGCTGATCACCGCCGATGACGGCAGCGGCATTGTCGGCCAGTACCTGACCGTCAGCACCGGTGTCTTGAACGGCACGAACTTTGACCTGTCGACTTCGCTGTCGGGCGGCATCTCCGCTTGGGACGAAGTCGGCGAGCAGTACCTGGTGATCTTCCAGCAGCTGGTGAGTGGATTCTTCACTTCGCAGGTTGTGCTGGCGCTCGCGCCGGGCACGACGGTGCCGCTCGGCACTACGCTCACGCTGGCGGCAGCGGCTGAGCCGACGCAGTCCTGCAGCGGCGACGTCGGCGCGCTGTTCGCCGACCCGGGTGCGAACATCTACCCGGTGGACAGCAGCGGCGCCGGGCCTGCGATGGTGGCGACCGGGCTGTTCGGCTCATTCACCGGGCTGAACATCGACACGACCACGAACGGCGGAGCAGTGGCGGGCGCAGGCAGCGGAGGCTACGTGCTGATCGCGGCAACCGGCGCGACCGGCATCACGGCAATCCCGCTGACACTCACGCCGTAGCCCGCGGCGGGGACTTCGAGGTCCACGAGCCTGGATGTTTGCGTCCGGCGGCAAACTGCCTCACGCGAAGGTGCGAAGAACTGCAGGAAGAGCGCGAAGGCCCGGCCGGGAACAGCCGGGCCTTTTACTTTCGATTGCCAGGGGCGCGGGCTGCACGGGGAAACACCTTCGCGTAACTTCCCTGCCGGCGTGATTCAGTGCAAAAGAAAACCCCCGGCGTGTGCCGGGGGTTTGTGCTGGCTGTTTGAACTACGCCCGCGCCTTTTCCAGCAGCTTGCGGCGGATGACGATGGCCGCGATGCCGCCGGTGGCGAGAATCCAGAGACCCTCCGGGTAGCCGTCCGGGTCGCTGGCGCAGCCGCCGCTGCCGACGTCGCCGCCGACCTTGGGAACCACGAGCGGCGCTTCCACCGTGAACGGCGTGCCGCTCATGTCGCTGAACGTGAACGTCCAGATGTACTCGCGCGGGCTGGTGTCCAGCTGGTCGCGCCAGCCCGACGTGATCAGGAACAGCGCAACCGCGTTGCCGTCCGGAATCGTGATGGAAACCTGGTCGTACGGGTAAATCACGTGCACGGCCGAGCCGTCGGGTGAGCTCTGCTCCGGGGCGTCGGGGTTGTCGTTCTTCGGGCGTTCACCCGCGAGCTGGATGGTCGTGGCGTCGATGGTGATCGCCGCGCCCGTCGTGTTCTGCAGGATTGCCAGGTCGTGCGTCGTGGTCGCGCCGAGGGCGTAGAATTCCGGGCTGATGCTGTCCAGCTCGTTGCTCAGGCCCTTTCCGTTGCCGTAGACGTTGTTGTACTGCGGCTGCCCGTTCGGCTGAAGCGGGTCATAGAACGGGTTAGGGATCTGCAGCCCGGCGATGTAGGGCCCGACATCATTGGTGTTCGGCTCGTGAACGACAGTGATGATGTCCAGACCCGGCGACACCTGGGCCGCAAGGCCCGTCGCAAAAGCCGCCAGTGCCACGATAATGAACCAGTTGCGCATGTGCCTCCTCCAAGGCTGAGTCATACTGCGCGGGGGTTCAGGGGAGACCGCCGCGTAAACGCAAGGGCTACAGTTTTGACCGTCCCAAGCCTCTACGCAAAGGCCTATGCGAGTATAGAGAAGGCACCCACCGGCGCAAGCCTTATGGGCGCCGGAATACCTGGGTCCAGTAAATACCGTACGAGCCGTTACTGCCCTCACGCACCCCGATGCCGATTTCGGTGAAATTGGCGTTCAGGATGTTGGCTTTGTGGCCCGCGCTGTTCATCCAGCCGGCCATGACCGAGGCCGGGCTGGAGTACCCCGCGGCAATGTTCTCGCCGGCGGCCGAGTAGGTGACGCCGGCGTTCGCCATGCGGTCGAAGGGGCTGTCGCCGTCCGGGTTTGTGTGGCTGAAGAAGTCGCGATGGTCCATGTCCCAGCTGTGATCGTAGGCGACCTGCGAGCAGGCGGCGTTCATGGTCAGCGGTGCGACGCCTACGTTGGCGCGCTCCTGGTTGACGAGCGCGAGCACCTGCTGCGCGAGGCTGACCTCAGAGCTGGTGGGGGTGTTGCCGGTGACTGCACCGCCGCCACCTCCGCCGCCACCACCGGACGAGGAAGATCCTGACCCGCCGGACTCACCGTCACAGGCCGCGAATGAGACTAAGGAAGAAAACAGCAGGACCAACAGCAGCGGGCGGACGATAACGCGCATGAATGCCTCCGGTTCTCGTAGCCGGCCCCCAAAACTGGCTTCGAGCGGGGATTCAGGGGTGCTGCACATAGTAAGTGCAAACTTTTCGTGCGGGCTTACAGCCACCAGACCTTGGCGCCCTTCTGCCCGGGTTGACCAACGTCATACAAAATGTACGGCCTGCGGTGCGATATGTCCAGATCGCAATCTCCCAATACACGGTTGACTCGCCCTCAAGCCTGCTACAATGCCCCGGCAAGTGCTTTTGGTAAGTGGGCACTAATTTGGAGGTCGGGACGCGCAGGCATGCAGCATGTTGCCGCGCACACGAGACGCAGAACGCAGCATCGGCCCAGTGTAGGGCAACCGCCTCGTCCCCGCGCCCTGATGAAGACAGCCATACTGAGCGAACACTCGCGCCAGTTTGAACAGCTGCGCTTTGCCTATCCGGTGGTCAGCCGCCGGAGCCGTGGGCTCTCCCTCGGGTTGAACGTCAACCCCGACAAGGTCTGCAACTTTGACTGCCCGTACTGCCAGGTCGACCGCACGGTCGCCCCGCGCGACACCAGCGTTGACTTTGACGTCATGGTCGCCGAGATCGACGCGCTGATGGCCCTGGCCGCCAGCGGCGAGATCTGGACGCACGGCAAGTTTGCCGACACACCCGAGAAACTGCGCCGCCTGAATGACATCGCATTCGCCGGCGACGGCGAGCCGACCACCTACGCGCGCCTCGGCGAAGCCATTCGCGAGGTTCACAAGCTGCGCCTCAAGCACAAGCTGCCCGAGGTCAAGATCATTGTCCTCACGAACGCGCTGCTGCTTCGCAAGCCGGACGTCATGGACGCGCTGTCCGAGCTCAAGGCAGGGCCCTACGAGGTCTGGGCCAAGCTGGACGCCGGCACGCAGGACTACTTCGAATACATCGCCGGGCGCAAACTCAGCCTGGCCAAGGTGGTGGACAGCATCGCGCATGCGGCCGAGCAGCTTGAAATCACAATCCAGTGCCTGTTTCCCACAATTGACGGCAAGGACCCCGGCGAGGCAGAAGCTTCCGCCGTCGCGGACCGCATCAACGAGATTCAGGCAAAGGGCGGCAAGCTTCGGCTCATCCAGCTGTACACCACGGCGCGCAGACCGGCCACGGATCGCATCGGGATGATTGAGGACGCACGGCTGGATGAACTGGCCGGCGTGATCGCGGCAAAAGTAGACGTTCCGGTGGAAGTCTACTACGGAAGGCATTGGGATTCGTCCGATTAGATTATCGGACTGAGGGGCCAGATGGGCCTTCGGCCGTGGCGAGAGCCCGGCCTCCAAGTGAAGGAAGAACGTGGGTAAGCGACCCAGAGTCTTCATCATCGCCACGGAAACATCGGGCGACAATTACGGCGCCATGCTGGCACGCGAGCTGCGCGATCTGCGCCCGGACGTTGAGATATACGGGCTCGGCGGCGGCAAGATGGAATCGGCCGGCGTCACTCTGTTCAAGAACATGCTGGAGCACTCGGCCGTCGGGCTGGTTGAGGTGGTGCGCAGCCTGCGCTTTTTCCTCGACAGCATGGACACGGTCGTCGACAAGGCCAAAGAGCTTCGCCCGGACGTCGTGATTCTCGTCGACAGCCCGGACTTCAACCTTCGCATCGCGCCGCGCATCAAGGCGCTGGACCTGCCGATCGTCTACTACGTCAGCCCGCAGCTTTGGGCCTGGCGTGAAGGCCGCGTCGAGCAGATCCGCAAGTACATCGACCGCATGCTGGTGATCTTCCCGTTCGAGGTCGACTTCTATGCCAGGCACGGCATTGAGGCGCGCTTCGTGGGCCACCCGCTGCTGGATATCGTCAAGCACGACGAGATCAACAAACGCGCCGAGGGGCTGCGGCACGGTTTCAAGATTCCGAGCAAGAAGAAAGTCGTCGGGCTGTTCCCCGGCTCGCGCCGCGCGGAAGTCAGCCGCCTCATGCCGCGCATGCTGGATGCCGCGCGCGAAATCATGAACCGGCGCCAGGACGTGATCTTCCTTGTCGGATGCAGCCCGTGGTTCAACCCGGAGCGCTACAAGAAAGCCATCGCCGCGCACGAAGACCTTCCACTGCGCGCCGTGCACGGGCGCAGCTACGAGGTGATGGCGCTGTCCGACTTCAGCCTGATCTGCAGCGGCACGGCCACGGTGGAAGCCGCGGTCGTGGGCGCGCCCTTCCTGTGCACCTACCGCATGGCATGGGCGAGCGCGCTGCTGGCGCAGGTTTTGGTGAACTATCAGTACGCGTGCATGGTCAACATTCTCGCGGGCAAGCAGGTGGTGCCGGAGTTGCTGCAGCACCAGGCCGAGCCGCTGACCATGGCGCTGATCGCATTGGAATGCATGGAGACGGGCGCGCCCGACATGCGCTCTGATTTGGCGGGCGTGGTGAAGACTCTCGGCGGAAAGGGAGCATCTCGCCGCGCGGCCGAGCAGGCGTTGAGTGTCGCGGGCCTGCGCCCCGTCTCCCGGCCTATCAGCAACGAGGTCCCGGCGCTGAAGGTTTAGTGTGGTGCGGGCTGCCAGCCCGCACGCCCGAAAATGGGTCAGGCACTTGGGCTTCGCTTCGGAGCCTGACCCCTTTTCGGGCGACCAACGGCCATCGGGCCAGGCTTGGCAGGCCCGCCACGGCGTGACGTGTCTTGGTGTTCAACCCGCACGACCGCCGCGGCAAACAAGCAGAAAGCCCCCGCACCAGCGGGGGCTTTCGTTTGGTGTGGTGCATGCGACGGAGATCTCGAGCAGCGCACACAGAGTCGCCGAAGCATGCCTCTGTGAGCACTGTGGTCTCTGCGCGAGACTGTAGTTCGATTTTATCTTCGTGGTCCTTCGTGCCTCTTCGTGGTTAGTCTGTAGTGATCGAGGAGAGCCCGTGCGAAACCTGCTGCTGATTCCGTGCCTGCTACTGCTTGCCGCAACACTGTCCGCACAGCCCGGCGCGGCGCGGGCTTCTACTGTGGAAGACATCAAGGGGCTGCCGGAGGATACCGAGGCGGTCAGCCTGACTCGCACCAGTGATGATGCACTGGCGGCGCTGACGCGGCTGAAGAAGCTCAAGTCGATCTATGTGACCGGCCCCGGCAGCACCGTCAGCGACGAGGGCGTGAAGAGCCTGGGCGAGATCGCGACGCTGGAAGTCGTCTCGCTGATGCATTGCGACAAGTTGACCGATGCCTGCGTCGCGAATCTGGCGAAGCTCAGTGAGCTGAACAGCCTGCTGCTTGAAGGCAACGACAACTTCACCGACGCCGGGCTGAAGCCGCTGGCGAAACTGCCGAAGCTGCGCGAGCTGACGATTTCGTTCTGCACGCTTCTCACCGGCAGCTTCTTTGCCGACTTCGCGCCGGATGCGCCGCTCGCGATCGTGCACGCGACGATGTGCGGCCGGATGACGACACCCGCGTATCAGGCGCTGGGCAAACTCGCGGGCATCGAGCGCCTCGACATCGCCGGCACAGTGCCGACGCCCGAGGGCGTGAAGGCGCTGGTCGCGCTGAAGAAATTGAAAACGCTGACCATCAGCGGGCGCAGCTTCGACGACGCCTGCCTTGAGCAGGTCAGCAACATGCCTGCGCTGGAAGAGCTGCGCCTCGGCGACAGCAAGGCGACCGACGCGGGCGGGCGCAGCATCGGGCGGATCAAGACGCTCAGGAACCTGTTCATGGGCTTCACCAAGCTCGGCGACGGAATGCTGGAGGGCCTGAAAGACCACCCGGCGCTCGAGGTACTCTTCGCGTCGCAGAGCCAGGTCACGGCCGAGGGGCTAGTGCATCTGAAGTCGATGCCGAAGTTGATCGACGTCGGGCTGGGCGGAGTTGCCGTCGGACTCGACGGCGCGAAGGCGCTCGCGCAATGCAAAGGGCTGCAGAAGTTGAACCTGCACGGCGCGGCGATCGGTGATGACGCGCTGATCGAGTTGCTCGCGCTGAAGAGCCTCACGCGACTGGACCTCAGCCATAACGACATTACCGACGACGGCGCGGCAAAGCTCGCGGCACTGACAGCGCTGGAAAATCTCGACCTGGGTCAGTGCAAACAGATCACCATCAAGTCCGTCGACGTGCTCCAGAAGGCGCTGCCCAAGCTGCGCATCAACTGGGACAAGCCGCGTGGCGGGTAGCCGCCGCAGTTTCGCCTGACGTGCGGGACGCCAAGCAATCGCAAAGGGCTTCGCCACGGAGACATGGGCGGTCAGTGGCTCTGGTGTTGCCGCACGCAGGGCGGCTGGGGCGTGCCGGGAGAGGCTCTGACAGCGCGGGCGTGGTTTGCTAAACTGCCACGCTCCGGGGGGAACCATGGCCGCGAACTGGGCAATGCTCGTCATTCAGTTGGATGCGCCGGACCCCGCGCGCACGGAGTTCTTCGCCGCGATCGAGCTGACGGGCTGGACACGGATCGAGGGCATGGAGGGCTGCTGGTACGGGCGTCTGGGGCGCATGAACTGGCGACAGGCGCTGCTGAACGTTGAGCGCATGCTGGAGATCGCGGCGCTGAGCTCAAACGTTGAGTGCGAGATCCCGTTCGTGGTGCACACCGGCGAAAGCGCGCCGCACTTCGGCAAGGTCGAAGCCGTAGGCGACCTCGGCAAGACCGTCAAGCCCATGCGCCGCAAGGTCTACACCAAGCGCCTGCCCGTCGAGACCCAGCGCATCCGCAAACCCGAACACCCGACCGAAAAGCTGCCGTAGCGGCGGCGAGCTCAAACCTGTGATTGCCGGTCAGGCGCCGGCTGCGATGCTACTCCGAATCGACGCGGGCGAACTCGAACAGCGCGGCCGCCCATCGGCCGTCCTTCAGCGGAAACGCCGTGAGCAGAGCCTTGCCCTGAGGGACATCCGCCGTGGTCTTCATATCGGAACTGTCTGTCCCGAACGTGAGGTTGGCGTTCAGGTCAACTTGCAGATGGTCGCCTGAGCCGCTGGTGTTCAGCTCGATCGCATACAGCCAATCGTCCTTGCCGCCGACCTCAATGCAGGCGGGTTTGCCAAGCTCGGTCAGCATTGTCGGCTGGCTCAAGACAGACGACTCGCCGCCGGTCTGTTTTGAAACCAGCGCGTCGCGCCACTCGCCTGCGTCCACGACCACGACCCCCAGGTTGTTCATCTCCTCACCCAGTTGATCGCGCACGCGAGCCTCGTCCGTGTCGTCCAGCTCGATCAGCCAGGCGCGTGTCAGCACCTGCTGTCCCTCGGCTTTG
The DNA here is from genome assembly GCA_020638675.1 of Planctomycetota bacterium. Lineage (GTDB taxonomy): Bacteria > Planctomycetota > UBA8742 > UBA2392 > UBA2392 > JACKID01. Next base: position 2,739,691 of record JACKID010000001.1, on the reverse strand, counting down.
TACGCGAGGTCCGTTGCATGGCGCTGGTCATTCGGCCTGTGCGTCTGCTGCGAGGCGCAAGCTGACAACATCAAGGCGATCACTAACACGGCGGGGCAGATGCGCATGACGTCTCCGGTCCACGGGAAGTTGCATGATGTTACGACTACGGCGCGGCCGCGGTTGTGCAAATCAACCGCGGGGGTGGGGGAGTCGTGCCAGACTCTGATGAGTTTACGACTCCCCCCGTTCGGACGGCCGTTCCCCACGGTGCCGACCGTCCAGCCCGTCACACTGTGGAGTGTTACGGGCCCGCGCCGTTACCCAGCGTCCGGTGGTGTGAGGGTAACGGCGGAAATCTCGGTGCAGTTTTCGCGATTGGTGCAACTGAAAACAGAAGCGTCTAAATCGGGTACTCCACTGTGATTACAACTCACCCCTCATCGGAGTGAACACCCGCATTTCAACATGTTTCCAGCCGCACCTTGCATTACACGCACAGTGCAAGTGGCGAGCCGAATTCTGCCGATTGTTAGTGAATCAGCTGCCGTCCCATGTGGGCTCAGTGGGCGGCTTGTTCGGGTCATCTTCGGAAGACGGTGCAGCGTCATCACTGGCGAAGTCCTGCACCTCTTCGTTGCCGATCCCGAGCTTGAGGCGGGCGGCCTCTTCGGTCATTGCCATGTACTTGTTCGAGGCGGAGCGCAGACGTTCCTGAATCTGCATCTGCTTCTGCTTGCGAAGCTGGCTCTCCTTGCGGGCGGACTCCCATTTCTCGACGAGTTGCTTGACCGCCTCGACCAGCGCGGCGCCCTGGAACGGCGAATCCAGCACCTCGACAATGCCGAGGTTTTCGCGCTGCGCTTCCATTGCCGCGTCAAGAGGCCCCGCCACGATGATCAGCGGCACCGGGCGCGATGCCGCAAGCTCTGCCATATTCTTGACGGCCTGCATGGCGGGCACGGGCACACGCCCCGCTTCGAACACGAGGATGTGCGGCCCGAATGTGCCGATGGCCCCCAGCGCCGGTCGCGGGCCGGTTACGGCCTTGGCGCGTAGCCCGGGCTGGCCTTCAATCTGACGGGTGGCTGCCGCGCCGATTTCTTCGGACGCCACAACCAGCACGCCACGTGTGATACTCTCGGTTGCCATGGTCCTCTTTTGCGAAAGAACGGGCCGCGACTCAAGACCGCAGTCGCCGATCCGCCTTATTGCCCAGCGCGCAGAAGCTCGAGGTCACGCTGCAGATTCGCCCGTGCCTCAGTTTCCAGCGGCTCTCCCCACGCTGTCCAGAACAGACGCTCGCGGGAAATCATTCCTTCCAGCCAGGCCCCACGCCCGGCGTTCCAGTCTTTTTCGCCTACGTTTGCAAACTCTTCACGAATGTTGCGCCCGTTGCGCTCGTAGGACTCCCAGGTGCCACCCAGCGTGGAAAGATCGAGGTCCAGCACCTTCTTCGATTCCTCGATGCTCGGCACGTGGCCGCAGGTATCCAGCACGACCTGTTCGACGACTTTTACGCGGTCGGCGTCCCAGCCGATCGCCGTGAGCTGCTCGACCGCGAGTTGCGCGCTGTCGGCCTCGTTGGTTTTGCTGCCGGGCACGTAGATCGCGTCGTGGTACCAGATCGCCATCACCTGCTCGTCGGACAAGCTCAAAGGCCCGCCCTTGCACAGCATGTCGGCGATGTGCCGCAGATCGTGATAGCGCCGATGCGGCTCGGTGTACCGCCGCGTCAACTCGATCAGCAGGCCCGTTGAATCCATGCTCATTCCTGCTTCCATGGCAACGGGTTGATTCCGCGCCCGTCGGACGAAGTCTCGTGGCAGTTGTGGCAGTAGCTCGTCAGCTTGTTGTAGTGGTCGCCCACGCCATCCAGTTTGTTTTCCCGGGCCAGTTGCGCAATCGCTTCCGCCTGGTGTTTGATCCCGTCCCAGATGCTCAGCTGTTTGTCCGCGAACCCGTGCAGCACCTTCGTTGCCGCCAGGAACTCGTCCAGGTTCTGTGCGTCGATGGCCACCGCGGCCTTCTGCATGTTGTCGCGCATCGTGATCATCGACAGGCGCACGGGCGCGGGTGCGGTGAACACCTGCTTGCCCCAGGGTTCGTCACCGAATACGTCCTGGTTTTCGTGCCAGCCTTTCAGCGTGTCGGCGACGAATTCGCGTGCCTGCAGCGGCCAGAATTCGAAGTGGCATCCGCCGCAGCTTCGGTGTGCGTCTTCATTCTGCTCGCGGGCTTTGTCCCAGTCCCCGGCCCTGGCCGACGTCGCGCTGTCGCGATTGGCGTCGCGGAGCGCGCGGAAGTGCCTGGCAAAATTCTCGGACCGCTGCGAAAGACTCTCGGCCGAGTAGCGCAGCAGGTCCATATCGGCGATATCCGGGTGATACGAGTTCCCGATGATGACGCCGCAGTCGACCCACATGAGGCGCATGGCCGAGACGAACGGTCGGTCGTGCATCCAGTCCGTCCAGTCAATGCCGGTGGGTTTGTCCGGCTGCTGAACTTCCGGGGTCGGCGCAGGCTCATTGATTGCGACAGGAACAGCGTTCGACGGGCTGTTGTTCGCCGCACTGTTCTCAGGCGAACAGCCGGCTGCAACACAAACCACGGTCGCGCACGCGAGCACGGCCGGCAGCAACCATTTTTGGCCAGCGTTACGGTTCAACTCAAGGCCTCCCCATCCGAAAGGGGCGCGAGTGCGGCGTTTACGGCCTTGCGAGCGTTGCTCCAGAGGTCGCTGTGGAGCCACTTGTCGGCTTCGGTGATCTTGGCGTTCACCTCGTCGCTGTTGGTGGCCTCGATGGATGCCACGCCCAGGCACTTGCCGCTCTTGATTTCGAACACCATCACGTCGCCCTGCCACCAGCCGGGTGAGAACATCTTCTCGTTCGTCACGGAGGGGTCGGCGTACATGCGCGTGCGCACCAGCACCAGGTATTCGAGCGCATCGAGCGTGTCGAACACGCCGCCGACATAGTCCGGGTGGGCGTCGCCCGCGCCCTGTGATAGCATGCTGCGCGCGCCGTCCAGCCAGCCGGACTCGATGATCAGGTCGAGGCTGAGCTTCGCGCCGTCGCCCTTGGCGAAATTCTCGGTCTGCAGCAACGCGGCGTTGCGGTTCTCATGAAAGCGCAGCTTGACGCCGTCGGGCATCTGGATGCCTTCCGGTTCCTGCTCCAGCTTCAGTGATGCCTCGCCGATTTCGTCGAGCTGTTTCAGCTTCGGCTCGGCTGCGGCGCGGCGCTGGTTGACGATATCTTCGCCGGACGGGCCGCACGCGGCGAGCAGCAGGACGACGCACGATGCCAGCAGTACCTTCCCACTATTTTTCATCGGGTGCTTTCCACGGGAGCGGGTTCATCAGCTTGCGCTCGCCGTGAACGAACTTGTCGTGACACTGGATGCAGGTGGCGGTCATGGTGATGTAGTGCGCCTTGATGTCGTCGGTGCTGTTGCGCGAAGCGGCCTCGGCAATCGCGCGTCCGTGGCGCTCAATGGTGCGGAACACCTCGACCTGCTCGTTCGCGATCTTGTGGATCACCTGTGTGGTCGTCATCACGCCTTCGACGTTGTGCTGCTCGATGGACGTGATCGCCGTCGAGAGATTGCGCAGCATCGTGAACATGATCTGCAGGAAGTTGTTCGGGGCCGACAGCTGGATACCTTCGCTGGGCGCATCCGGGTTGCTGTAGCCGCGTTCGAGCCAGGCCTCGATTGTGTTCGCCCGGAAGCCGCGCGTGTGCATCGACCAGTTTTCGGCGTGGCAGTCGGTGCAGCAGCTCCAGACGCGCTCGGAGGCGTAGCGCGCCTCGAACCAGTCTTCTTTCTTTGCCTGCGCCGCCATGTTGCGGTTCTGGTCGCGGATGATTTCCCACATGTCGGCGAAGCTGGCGGCCTTGCGCGCGATATCTTCGCCGCTGGCTTCCAGCCAGTCGTAGTCAACCTGCCCGCCGCCCGTGCAGAAACGCACGATCAGCCCGCAGTCGATCCACATGCTGCGCATCTTCATGCGCATGGGCGACTGCTTCAGCCAGATCTCGAAGTCTTCGGGCTTGGCGATTTCGTCGGGTGGTGGCGGCTCAGGTGCTTTTTCGGCCGGCTGATTGCTGCTGTCGTTGGCGGGCGGGACTCCGGGGGCATTGCCGGCACCGTTGTTCGCCTCGCGGCTGCAGCCGATCAGCCAGCAGGTCAGGCAGGCAATCAGTAACAGCATGGGTGTGAATCTGCGCATCGCGGCAGTCTAGAAACGCCCGGCCCGCGCGCGACAGCCTGATTGGGCCTGCATATACTCCCGCCATGGATCAGCCGGACCCGGTCAACCTCCGCGCCGCCTGGCGTGACCTGAAGCAGAATCGCCGCACGCTCGTCGTGCTGGCGTGGACGGCCGTGGCGCTGGCGCTGGTCGATTACCTGTTTCTGGCGGGGGCGTTCGCGAAGCTCTTTCCCGTAGAGGCTCGCCAATACGCGCCGGGCGTGGTGTACGGCAACTGGGCCGCGGTGCCGGTGGGCCGCGACGCGCCGTGGTGGGGGGTGCTCGCGCCATGGGCCTGGTGGGTCGGCGGCGTGACGCTGCTTACCGTGATCGTGCCTGCCGTGATCGCCAAACGCATGAAGTTCAAGTTGATCGACCTTGGACTGCGCGTGAAAGGCGTGCTGCCCAAGCTGTGGATCTATGGCGTGCTTTACGCGATCGTGTTTGTCGGTGTGCTGTGGGCCAGCACGCGTGAGAACTTCACGCAAATGTACCCGATGCTGAAGCCGTGGTACTGCGAGAAGTGGTGCTGGGCCGTGCTGCTGAGCTGGTGGGCGCTGTACGCGCTGCAGTTTTTCGCCGTCGAGTATTTCTTTCGCGGCTGGATGCTGTTCACGCTGGAGAAAGATTTCGGCATGGGCGCGATTGGCGTGATGATCGTGCCCTACTGCATGATCCACTTCCACAAGCCGCTGCCGGAGGCGCTGGGCGCGATTGTCGCCGGAGTCGTGCTCGGCTGGCTGGCGCTGCGCACAAGAAGTATCTGGGGCGGCTGGCTGCTGCACGTGGCGATTGCGATCACCATGGATGTCGCCAGCCTCCTCAAAGGCGACTGGGGGCTGCCCAGCCAGTTCTGGCCCACGTAATTTCTGACAGGACACTCAGGACAAACAGGACGTCCTGAAAGTCCTGCATGTCCTGTCCAAGTTCGCAGTTCGAGTTAGCGTGGCGCCCTCATGTCGCTGATTCGCCTCTACAACCTGAACGTCAGTCTTGAAGACGAGTTCGATCGTGCGCTGAAGCGTGAGGCGGCGAAGCGGCTGGGCGTGGAGCCTGCGAGCGTGCGGCTCATTAAACGCGGCGTGGACGCGCGTGAGCGCACGCCGCGCTTCAACTGCACGGCCGACGTCGAGCTGCCCGAAACGGCCGACCGCGAACGCCTGCTGCGCGACCTCGGCTCAAACGCCGCGGTGCCTGAGCCGACCCCGCCGCTGACCGCGACACCGGGCGCCGAGCCGCTGAAGGGCCGCGTGGTCGTCGTCGGCAGTGGACCGGCCGGCGGGTTCGCCGCCTATGTGCTGGCGCTGAACGGCTACAGCCCGTTGCTGATCGAGCGCGGCAAACCTGCACTGGAGCGCCTGCGGCAGATCGGGCGCTGGAACGCCGGCGTGGTCGAGCTGGACCCGGAGAGCAACGCCCTGTTCGGCGAAGGCGGCGCGGGCAGCTTCAGCGACGGCAAGCTCTACACCAGCAGCCGCCGCGACGCGCTGACGCCGCGCATCCTGGAAACCTTCGTCGAATGCGGTGCGCCGGAACGCATCCTGACCGACGCCGCGCCGCACGTGGGCACGGACATCCTGTCGCGCGTCGTGGTGAAGATGCGCGAGAAGATCGAAGCGCTCGGCGGCGAGTTCCGGTTCGACGCCAAGCTGACGGATGTGGTCGTTGGCGACGGACGAATCTCCGCAATCACAGTCAACGACAGCGAAACCATTGACGTGGCAAGCGTCGTGCTCGCACCCGGGCACTCTGCGCGTGATACGTATGAGATGCTGCTCAATCGCGGCGTGGCCCTGGAGGGCAAGCCGTTCCAGCTCGGCGTGCGCATCGAGCATGCGCAGGAACTGATCGACAAGGCGCAGCTCGGGCGCTACGCGCGCGACAAACGCCTTGCCCCGGCGAGCTACGACATTGCCTGCCAGGCCGCGGGCGGCCTGTACAGTTTCTGCATGTGCCCGGGCGGGATCACCATGGCGGCCGTGAGCGAGCCCGGCTGCCTGAACACCAACGGCATGAGTTTCAGCCCGCGCAGCAGCGGCTACGCCAACAGCGCGCTGGTGACCACGTTCGAGCCCGCGGATTTCGGTTTAAAACCGCTGGACGGCGTGGAGTTCCAGCGGCGCTACGAGCGCGCGGCGTTCAAGGCCGGTGGGGGAGGCTACGCCACGCCCGCCCAGCCGGTGACCCACTATCTGCGCGGCCTGCACAGCCCGCGCAAGATGCGCGGCACTTACGCGCGCGGGCGAGAGTATGCGTCACTGGCCGAGTTGCTGCCGGAGAAACTGAACAAGGCCCTGCGCGCCAACCTGCCGGAGTTCGACAAACGCATTAGGGGCTTTGTCAGTGATTCAGGCATCCTCCACGCCATCGAAGCGCGCGCTTCAAGCCCGGTACGCATCCCCCGCAACCCGGAGACGCGCGAATCAACCAACGTAGCCGGTCTCTACCCCGCAGGCGAAGGCGCAGGCTACGCCGGCGGGATCATGAGTGCTGCACTCGATGGGATTCGCTCGGCGCTCGCGATTGTCACGAAGTACAATCAAGGGTGATGGAGACTCTCCAGCCCTACGGCGAAGTTGCGCTGGAACGCCCGCACCCGTATCCGATCAAGCGAGCGTTGGTTCAGATGGCTTGGATCGGTGCTTTGTTGGCGGCGGCAGCGCGTCTGAGTGTCGGGACGCTGGTACCGCCGGATCGCCACATGCCACATGTGACGCTGTTGCCGTACGTAGCGATTGCCATTGTGATCTGCTGGATCTTGGTCTTCATCTCTTGCTGTATTGCCGCATTTCTCTTGTACATGCGTGCAGAGTTCTCGAGGCTCGTGTGCTCGATCGGAGTTCTGGTTGCCCTGGCAGTTACCGTGGCGATCCTTGTCGAGAATCGTCATTTCATTGGCTTCTGATACCGGTGTTTGAATGGAACTAGACCACCGCGTCGAAACGATCCCAGCCTTCGATCTGCACGGCCTGCAGATTCGTACCAGTAATGACCGAGCGATGGAGACGATTGGGCCGCTGTGGGGGCGGGTCTATTCCGGCGACGTTGCGGGCATGGCCGTGGGACAGGTGCGCTTGTACGCGGCCTACTCGAACTACGAAAGCGACCACAACGGCGAGTACGACTACTTGATCGGCGCGCCCGTCGATGCCGACGCCGATGTGCCGGACGGCATGGTCCATCTGCGCGTGCCCAAGCAGCGCTATGCGGTGATCACCGCACAGGGCGAGATGCCCGGCGCGCTGGTTGAAACCTGGATGCAGATCTGGGAGGCCGGGCTGCCGCGCGCGTTTGCCACCGACTTCGAAATCCACGACCCCGCCAACCCTGGCGAGGTCGAAATCTGGCTCTCGCTTGCCGAGGACAAATGAGCCCCGCACGCTCGAAGGCCAAGTCCGCGCTCGCCAAGCTGGACGAGATCGAAGCCGAAATGAAGCGCATCGGCTTCTGGTCGGAAGATCCGCCGGATCTGCTGGCCGACTATCAGGCAGGCACGCGCCAGTCGTATCTCGATGCCCCGACGTTCGAGCTGTGGCTGCAATGCGTGTTTCTGGTCAATGCCCGCGAGGCCGCGCTGGCGAATGCGTTGCCGGCCGGCAGCCAGGTCGGTGAGATGGCGCGCAGGCAGTACGACTACCATGAAGTCGTCCCTGAGGCGGAGAAGTTGCTCAAGCTGCTGCACCAGTTCGACCGGATTATCACCGGGCGTTCGCGCTGACCCGACGCGGTCGCCGTCCATGTGGTATGTTTCAGGTAGATGCTCGCGCACGCACAACAGCCGGATCGCGTGTTCCAGTGGATCGACGCGGCCAAGATGAACCTGACAGCCAGCCAGCGCTGGATGCTGGGCACGCTCGCGCTCGCAATGGTCTGGCCCTGGGTGCAGGTGCTGCTGTGGGTCGTCGCCGCGCCCGCAATCGCCGAGTGGACGCGCCTGTGGCAGATCTGCTTCTGGGCCGGCATCGCGCTCTGGGCCCTGCCGCTAGCGGCCGCCGGCTGGGGCGTTCTGAAACACCGGCAGAACGGCGTCGTCTACCCGATGATGATCTATGCGCTGGTGTGGGCGGAGGTCGCGGTCATCGGCGGCTTTGCCATGTTCGGCATGCTCTTCAAAGTCAGCGCGCCGATGCACGTTTCTTGATTACTTCAGCCAGGGTGCATCGGTGATCATGTCGTACATGGTCACCTCAACGCCGTGCACCAGCATCTCCGGTTGCAGCTTGCCCCATGCCTGCAGGTGCGGCGACGCGAGGTGCTTGTCCAGATGCTCGCGGCTGGTCCAGTTCTCGTAGAACACAAACACGGCCGGCTCGATCTGCGACTTGTGCAGGTCGTAGTTGATGCAGCCTTCCTCGGCGCGCGTCGGCTCGACGAGTTTCAGCAGCTCGGCCTCTACGCGTTCTTCATAGCCCGGCTTGGCGCGCATTTTGGCGATCACAGTCAGCATGGGTTCCTCCGGGGGTGTGCATAACCGCATTGCGTTGGCGTGGCAATAACCACAGCCCATCGCGTAAGCGATGGAGGATCGGCCCGTTCACCCTCGACGCTCCATCGCTTACGCGATGGGCTGTGATTCGATTAACGGGAAAGGGGTACGCACGCGCGTACCCCTTCGGCCCGGTGTGGGGGAGCGACCGTGGTCGCCGGGCCTAAACCTCAAACAGCGCCGTCAGGAAGAAGCCGCGCTGCGTGTCCACCAGCCCGCGGTCCGGGTCGAGGGGGCCGATGAACGACGCCATCTGCGCGGCGACCAGCACCAACAGCCCGAACCAGAGCGCGAGCACTCGCCCGTCAAACAGGCGCTCGCCGTGTTTCCAGGCCACGTAGCGGTGCGTCCGCGCGATGAAGTGAAACCCGAACGTCGTCGACAACGCGATCACCACCGCGTGCATCAAGCCGAGAAACGCTTGCGAATCCTCCGTCGTGCTCACACTGAAGAACCACGCAATCGGCGCGCAGCCCAGCAGGATCAGCCCGGCCGCTGCGCCCAGCATCAGCACGGCCGCGAGGGCCTGCTTGAAGGTGAGGCGTGCGCCGGTCAGTGCCTGAAAGACGAAAAAGCTCGGCAGACAGATCGCGCAGGCGCCGACGATCACGACCGGGAATTTTACAGCCGCGTAGACCACCTGCCCCGCGCCGGCCACCGAGCCGAGGATCGCGCCGTACAGCAATGAGGCGAACACCATCAGCAGCCCGCAGCCGGAGATGTAGGTGTTGAGCCCGCGTCCGTGGAACAGGTCGCGCGCCACGGCGCCCTGCGCGCGCAGCAACCCGCCGCCGACGCTGAGCGGGCCGGCGAGGGCGAACGTGTCGCTCTCCCAGCGCGTGACCCAGGGGCGCGGGGCGGCGATTGGCTCGCGCCCGTACGGTGTGGGTTGCGATGATGGAAGGATGGGGTCGAGTTCCGTGCTCATGAGATTGCTCCGAGTTCCTGCAGCCAGCGCATGAGCACCGCCCATACGCCCATGTAGAAGTTTCCGCTCAGACCGTGGCTGAGGCTGTAGCCGTCCACGCCGTAGCTGCTGCCGATCCAGGGGCGCAGCAGCCATGCCATCTGCGCGCCGACGAACTGGTAGACGAGCGCCCAGGCGATCAGCGGCGCCTTGATGCCGACCTGCTCCGTGCGATTCAGCGAGCGCATGCCGCGCGCCAGCACGCGCAAGCCCGCGATGCCGGCGACGATGCCGCAGGCGAGGCACAGCACGTACAGGTTCAGGTAGCTCGCCATGCTCGGGATCGGCGCCGACGCGCAGAACAGCGCGACCACCGGCGCGCACGCGCCAAGGCAGACGGCAAGCGTCGAGATGCCGGACAGCGCGATGGTCAGCGTCTGCGACGCGCGCGCGCGGATGCCGGACACCAGCAGCGTGATGTGCATCAGCGGAAAACACAGGGCGAGCGTTGCCAGGAAGAACAGCGGCATTTTGAGCGTCGTAATCCAGACGTGTGCGCGCCCGACGTGGCAGCCCATCGCCGCGCCCCAGCACATCGCGCCAAGCACGCCGGCCGCGAGCAGGTGCCCGTTCGGTGCCACTCCCGGTGCTCGCCACGCGAGGCGAAAGTGGACGTCGGGTGCGTGCAGGAGCTTGCCGACCAGCGCGGCCATGGTTGAGCCCTTTACTTTGTACCACAAAGTAAATCGGCGAACGGGCAGTGGGGGCATTAGGCAAATCGCCGAAAAAGCCCTTAAAATATGGGGTTGCGAGCGATTGCAGCGTGTTTATCGGACGCATTGTGGCCAGACAACTGCCTGAAGCCGCGAAGGACCGCAAAGGGCCGCGAGGCAAGACGGCCGGCAGTTCTTCGCGGCCCTTTGCGGTCCTTCGCGGTTAAGCGCGGTGCGCGCGAAAACTTCGCTGTTGCGTGCGCCCACCCCGGGCATAAATTGGGGGGCATGACCGCAACACTTCGCTGGAATCGCCTCGAGCTGCAGGCCGACGGGGACGCCGCCTTCAAGGCCGCCGTCGAGGAGAACTTTCCCAAGCTGCTTGAGCTGCCGTTTGACGATCTCGAGATCGACTGCGGGCGCTGCAAGAACCTGGGTGAATCCTCGTTCCAGGTGATCGGCCCGCACCTCGCCGACGCGGCGGGCAAGAAGAAGTTCATCGTCAGGATTACCGAAGAGCTGGCCAGCTACTTCCAGGGCACCGGGCTCAGCAGCCTGTTGACCGTCTCTCTGGTCGAGCACATGGACGGCGCGGTAAAGACGACAGCGGCCGACGAAGAAGACGCCCAGGACTTCAGCGCCGACGACGAAGATGAAGAGCCGCGGGATGAAACGCATCCGCCGGGCGACGACATCCACCAGACCAAGATCCAGACGCGCGCCGCCAACGGCGGGCTGGTCGATGAGGAAGACGGGCACGTGTACCTGATCGGCGACGAGATCGTGATCGGGCGCGAGCCGCCGAGTGAGCCGGTGTTCCAGATCCCGACCATCAGCAAACGGCACTTCCGCGTGTACCGCCAGGGGCCCGGCTATTTCATCGAGGACATGCGCAGCACCAACGGGACTTACCTGAATGGCAACCCGCTGACGCAGCCGCAGCCCCTGGGTGAGGGCGATGAAGTGGTGGTGGCGATCACGCTCAAGCACCCGGACGGCGCCAAGCGTTTTAAATTCACGCTGAAGGCTTGAGTGGCATGGGTGTCCCCACCCATGTCCCGTACGGATGGGGACATCCGTGCCACGGGTCTAGTCACCTGAATCTTCGGGCTGTTCTTCGAATATCCGTTTGGCGGTCTTGCACACGGCGAGGTGGTAGGCCTTGCGCTTCTCGACGTCCCAGCTTCCGGGGCACTCGACGACGATCGCGGTGCAGTCGAAGTTCGCCCACGCGTAGTAGGCCAGCCCGTAGATTTTGGCGAGCGCCATCAGGCGCAGCACGTTCAGCTCGGGCTTCAGCAGCCCGTCTTCGCCGGTCACCATCATGAACTTGGGCGCGGGGTCGAAGTCGTAGTCGTCCTTCAGCGCGTCGATGATCTTGCGCCCGATGTCGTCGTCCGGACCGTGCTGGATCAGGTAGGGCGCGGTGCCGTCCGGGTCTTCGTGCAGGTCGAGCAGGAAGTCGGGCTTGTTCTCGTTCAGCCACTCCTTGATCTTCTCGGCCTCGGGGCAGTCGGTGCGCCCGAACATGCGGTTGAGGTCGCGCCCGTCCTCGAGGTGGCGGTTGTTGTTCTCGATGCCCCAGGGGTTGCAGGGGCCGTAGACGTTGAAGCCGAGTTCCGCGAGCTGGTCCTTGATGTAGTAGCCCGAGGGCTCGTTGCCGTGAACGCCCGTGGTGATGACAAAGTTCTTCTTTGGCGCAGGCGCAGGCTCCGGCTCGGGCGTCTCCTTCGGCGGCAGCGCGTAGGGAGTCTCGCCGTTGTCACTGCCCGCAGCCGCCGGTTCAGGATCAGCCGGCATCACACCCCGAGCCGCCGGCGCGCGACTGCCGGAACAAGCAGCAAGGGCAAGAATAGACAGGACGGTCAGGACAATCAGGACGAATCTCATATCAGCCTCTCTGTCACACTAGCTTGGCGCCCTTGCGACTTGGCGGTTCAAATGCCCGCGAGCAGGTCTGCCGCGACACTCTGAACGCTCGCGCAGCCGGCAAGCTGCATCGCGCGTTTGAAATCTTCGGCGTAGAGGTTGAGGACGCGTTTGACGCCTGCTTCTCCGCCGACTGCCAAACCCCAGAGGATGGGTCGGCCGATCAGTACGGCCTTTGCGCCGAGCGCGAGCGCGCGCAGGATGTCGGCGCCCCATTCGATGCTGCCGTCAACCAGCACGGGGATGCGGTCTTCGACGGCCGCGACGACTTCGGGCAGTGCTCGGGCGCTGGCGATCGATGCGTCGAGCTGGCGCCCGCCGTGGTTGCTGACGATGACTCCGGCGCAGCCCGCGTCGGCCGCGCGTTTGGCGTCGTCGCCGCGCACGATGCCTTTCAACAGAATCGGCAGCTTGGTCAGCGACATGAACCAGTCGATGTCCTTCCACGTCAGCGAAGCGTCCTGGCGCGTGCGGAACAACTCGGCGAGGTGCGATGGATCCGGATGGAGTGCCGGTACCTGCTCGCCTTGCGATAACGAGCCGGACCCCTCATAGCGGTCGAGGTTCGCACGCGTCAGCCCCTGCGGCAGATCGAAGCCGTTGCGCTCGTCGGCGAGGCGACGGCCCAGCACGGGCGCGTCTACGGTGACGACGAGCGCGCCATAGCCCGCCGCCTCGGCGCGCTTGATCAGGTCTTCGGTGATGGCGCGATCCCGGTGGCAGTACAGTTGAAACCACTTCGGTGCGCCCGTGGCGGCCGCGATTTCTTCCAGCGTCACGTTGGCCATGGTGGAGACGATCAGCGGCACGCCGGTTTCAGCGGCGGCGCGCGCGGTGGCAAGCTCGCCGTCCTCGTGCGCAAGTCGCTGGTAGGCCATCGGCGCGATCAGGGCCGGGAAGGGCAGCTTGAGCCCCAGCAACTCGGTGGTCGTATCGACCGCGCTGACGTCCACCAGCACCCGGTGGCGGATTTCGATTTCGTCCCACGCGAGGCGGTTGCGTCGCATCAGCCGCTGGCCGTCCGCGCCGGACGAGAAGTAGTCGAACGCGACTGCATCCATGCGCAGCTTCGCGGCGCGCCGAAAGTCCCTGATTGAATGCAGTCCGGACGGCGCATGCGGTGACTCGACGTTTCGCCGGCGGGCCAGGCGGGCCAGCATCTGCCCGCCGGAACTGTCGGTCTCAAGCTTGATCGCCTCGAACAGCCGGATGGGGGACAGGCTCGTTTCGTGGTGTTCGCGCGCCTGCCTTGCGGCGAGCCTCAGTACCAGCTTCACGCGCGGCGTCGGGCCCAGCTCGGCGATGCGTGTGGTGCGACGGCCGGGGAGGTCCACGAAGAACTCATCGATCATGCGCTGCAGCCGGTCGATGTCGACGCCGAGCCGATCCAGCGCCTCCGAGATCTCCGGCGCGGGCTCGGCGATCAGCGCCGCCAGCAGCGACTCGGTGCCGAGCCGCTGCATGCGATGCACGTGGGCGAAAGTACGGGCGTTATCGAAGACGCGGGCGGTCTCGCCCAGCGGCATGCCGATGTCGGGTAACTCTTCCATGCGGGCAGATTATCGCATGCGGCGCGCCCAGCGCACGGGATATCCACAGGTGACCCGCGTGGGTTTCCAGCTATCGTCAGCAGCATGAACGACCGCAAGTCCATCGAGGAATGGGAGCTCAAGACGCTGGCGCCTTACGCGCTCAAGGCGTGCGAGTCGCAGGGCCGCCGCCACGCGGAAGACGAGCACCCTTACCGCACCTGCTTTCAACGCGATCGCGACCGCATCATCCACTGCGCGGCCTTCCGCCGGCTCGAGTACAAGACACAGGTTTTCCTGAACTGGAGCGGCGACCACTTCCGCACGCGTTTGACGCATACGATCGAAGTCGCGCAGGCCGCGCGCACGATTGCGCGCTCGCTGGGGCTGAACGAGGACCTGACGGAAGCGATCTCGCTCGCGCACGACCTTGGGCACACGCCGTTCGGGCACGCCGGCGAGCATGCTATGCGCGAGCTGATGAAGGACCACGGCGGCTATGAGCATAACGGGCAGAGCCTGCGCATCGTGGACGAGATCGAGCGGCACTACCTGCCGCGTTTCAGCGGGCTCAACCCGACCCACGAGCTGCGCTACGGGCTGATGAAACACCGCACGGACTACGACAAGCCGCTGTTCAAGGATCTGGAAGAGCGCGAGTCGCCGAGCCTGGAGGCGCAGGTGGCGAACTCGGCCGACGAGATCAGCTACAACGCCCACGACACGGACGATGGCTTGTACTCGGGCCTGCTGAAATGGGACGCCGCGCGCGAAAGCGAGTTGTTCACCGAGGCCGAGAAATACGCGCGCGACAACGTGCCCGAGGGCGAAGAGGACCTGCTGCGCTACCAGCTCGTGCGCCGGTTGAAAGACCTGCAGGTGACCGACCTGCTTCAGAACAGCGCGGCGCGGATTGCAGACCTGAAAGTCGCGACCGTGCAGGACGTGCTGGAGCACCAGAGCAAGGAGCCGATCATCGACTTCAGCCCCGACTTCAAGAAGAAGGTGAAGGGACTGAAGCTGATGCTGTACCACAAGCTGTACATGCACCGGAACGTGCGCCGGGGCATGGAGAAAAGCACGCGCTTCATGAAGGAGATGTTCGAGCGCTACGTCAGCGAGCCGTACCTGATGCCCGGCGGCTTCCACAAGCGCATCGCCGACGGCGAGACGGTGCATCGCGTCGTCTGCGACTACATCAGCGGCATGACCGACCGCTACGCCCTTGAGCAGTACAAGAAACTCTTCGATCCGGATACGTGGTAGGAGCAGCCATGGCAGAGAACATGCAAGTCGTGAAGACCGAAAATGCGCCCGCCGCGATTGGGCCATACAGTCAGGCCGTCAGCGCTGGCGGCTTTCTGTTCTGCTCCGGCCAGATTCCGCTCGACCCGAAGACCGGCCACATCGTCGGCGAGACGGCCGGCGAGCAGACCGTGCAGGTCATGGCAAACCTGAGCGCGGTACTGGAGGCCGCCGGCTGCGATCTCTCGCACGTCGTCAAGACAACCATCTTCCTCAAAGACATGAACAGCTTCACGGCCGTGAACGAGGCCTACGCGAAGGCCATGGGCGAGCATCGCCCCGCCCGCGCAACGGTCGAAGTCGCGCGCCTGCCCAAAGACGTGCTGGTGGAAATCGACTGCATTGCCGTGTTGGGCTAGCCGCCTGTGTTTCGGTAGTGCTCGTTAACGTATGCGTGCCAGGCGGCGGCATCGGTGCCGAAATCCTGGCCGGTGAGCAGGCTGATCAACTCAATGCCGAGCTCGACCGGCATCCAATCAGGATTTTCAACGCGCTTGCCCTTTGAGATCAGCCGCTCGCCGTTTCTTTCGACGTAGTGGTCGACTTTGCCCTCAACGGCGCGCAGGTACTTGTACGCAAGTTCTCGTTCCTCGTTCTCGCTAAGTTCGTCAGACAGGCGGCGCAGGGCCGATTCGGCCTTGCTGGCCGTTTGGCCGTCGTCGAAATCAAATGTGATCTGTCCGCCCACGGCGTCGACTCGCAATTCCCACCACTCGCCGGGTTGCTCGGCCGGGGAAACGCTGCGGATGGCGGTGAAGACCAGCTCCCGCTCCAGGTTCTCATAGCGCTTGTCTGTCAGCGCCCGGCGTTCGATCCAGGTGAGTCTCAATTCGTCGGCCGCGACCTCACTGATGTTGCGGCTGCCGAATGCCAGCGCCTCGTTGAGTTGCCGGGCTGCGATGCCCCGAGTCTTCGGCGGGAGATAACGGGGCGTGGACGCGTACGGGCCGACGGCGCAGGCGGAAACGAGCAGGGCAAACAGCGGCAGCAGCGCCCTCACGTCAGCAGCCTTTCAAGCCACAGGCTCAAAGCTGCCGCGAGACGGGGGCTGACTTCGTGCCCGGCTTCGTCGTCTTCAAAGTACTCGACATCTTCGTAGCCCAGCTCACGGCACTTGTCGGCGGCCTCATGGGCGAGCGACGCCGCGACGTTCTCGTCCTTTGCGCCGTGGAACTGCGCAAGCGCGACCTGCTTTTTCGCGGTCTCAGGCGCGTCGTCGAGGAACTCGTGTTTCAGGCGTCCGCCGATCGAGGCGCCGCCGCGGAAGCGTTCCGGGTGGTGCGGCGCGACGTAGCCCGCCAGATAGCCGCCCTGCGAGAAACCGACGATGATGGACTCGCTGACCGGGAAGTCCTTGCGCACCAGGTCCTGCAGGTCCATCAGGTACTGGGTCGCTGTTTCCATGCTGGTGCGCAACTCGGCCTGGTCGCCGGTGTAGAGGTACCAGGCGTGGCCGATGCGGATGCGCTCGGGCTGGCGCATCTCGAACGGGTGCGGCCCTCGCGGGAACACCCAGATCCACGGGCGGCCCAGCAGCTCGCTCATGTAGCGGCGCATCAGGTCTTCGCTGTGGCCCATGCCGTGCAGGGCGATCACCAGCGGCCAGGCGCGCTCGGGTTTGTAGCCTTGCGGCAGCACGACCGTGTACGGGTTGTGGCTCTGAAACGGAACAGTGCCGTGGCGGAGTCGTGGGTCCATTGCCGGACTATAGCGCGGAACCTGCCGCGCGCTCAACCGCCGACAGGCGGCTCTTCGCTGCGAATGACGACCGGCGCATCGATCACGACTTCCGGCTCGGGCGCGCGCATGCGTGGCACCGGGTCGCGGTGCAGCGGCGGATCATAGTCGGAAATCTCTTCCGTCTTGCCGTAGAGCTGCTTGCAGAGCTCGCGCAGCGTGCCGGCGCGGACAATGTCGGTGACGCGCACGCGCATGTCGAAGGCGCGCTCAAGCACGGCCGCGAGTTCCCACGCGTCGAAGTTGACCGCGCGCAAATCGGCGGCGATGCGGTCGCCCGGCTGCAGGCGCGCATGGTCCACACCGAGCGCGCGCCCGACGGCGAGCCGGAACGCGCGAACGAAGCTTTGCGGCACGGGCGCAAGCGCGCTGATGCCGGCCGTGAATACCTCATCTGACTGCTTCTCGCGGGAGTCCACGTGATCGCGGCGCAGGCGGCGACGGCGGATGGCCAGCGACTCGGTCAGCCCGAACGACAGCATCGTCACGAGTGCCAGCAGCAAGAAGAATCCAACTTCGCCCATATCGTCTCCGTCAATCATTGTAGCAACGTAGACGGGTTGCCGGGTATTCCGGGCGAAAAGCCGAGTGCCCGCCATTGGGCGGGCACTCGGGTGAATTCAGGTCGGCCGGGCCGCTAGTCGACCTTGTAGTTGTTGTAGACGTCGAGCCAGCGGCGGATGGGCAGGTCGGAGTCGCTCTGTCCATTGAAGTCGATGGTGTACACCATGTCCTCCTTCTCCCAACCTTGCGGCACAAAGACGTCCCACACGTCGTAGAGAGCTGCCGAGATGTTGCGCTTGGCATTGCGGTTGTTGTTTTTGACGGCCGCGATCAGCAGGTCGATCATCGCGCCCATGGTGGCCTTCTTTTCGGCCTTGCTGGTTTCGCCCTTGATCTGCTTGAGGCGCGCATCGTTGAGAGGGTTGTCGCGTTTGAGTTCTTCGATGCAGTTCACGAGTGCAGCTTCGGTCGGCATGCCGCCGGTGTTGGCGACTTCCGGCAGGTTTGCATCCGGGTCCGCGGGTGGATCTTCCGGGTCGCCATCGGGGTTCTTGGCCGGGTCCTTGTCCGGGTCGCGGTCGGGGTTGCGCAACGGGTTACGGTCGTCCGTACGCTTCTTCGGCGCCTCCTTGGTCTGGAGCGAGGTGAAGGCGTCCTTGTCGATGAAGTTCAGGATGCGGACATCGCTGCTTCCCTTCGGTGCGCCGACCCAGAATTCCTTTTCCTTGCCGCCCTTGTCGAAGGCGATGTAAATGCGCTTGCCGACGTAGCTGTTGCTGCCGACCGTGAGCGAGAATGCGGCGCCGTCAGCCTCCGAGCGTGCTTTCTCCCAGCGGATGTTCTGCGCGCCGAAGTAGAAGTTCTTGATGTAGTCCATCACGCGCGTGCGCAGGCTGTCTGAGCCGAACGGCGCCTCGCCGGTGAACGTGCCGGTGGGGCTGCCGTCCTTGTCCTTGTCCCATGAGCCGGTGCACATCAGTACCGCCGACTTGGCGGTCAGGAACTCCGGGTTGGCCTGGATCAGGTCGGAGTTGTAGGCCGCGTAGGTCTGCCAATCGAACATGTTTTCAAGGGTCGTGGCGTCGCTGCCGCGAATGGCGGCCTCAATTGCCGTGCCCTGGTTCATCGCCGCTTCCATGGGCTTCTTCAGCGCCTCGTTGGCGGCCTTGGTCTCGGCGTCTTTCTTCGCCATGTCCTCGCGCAGTTGCTTGTTCTGTTCTTCCTGCTTCTGCTTGGCCAGGTCTTCCGGCGGCGGACCGCCCGCGGCCACGACGACGACGATCACGAGAACCAGCACAACAACGCCCACCACGATGCCGACGATCACGCCGGCATTGCCGCCGCTCTTTTGCGGCGGGCCGTAAGCAGGCTGGTTCTGGGCGCCCTGCATCTGCGCCATGGGGCTGCCCGCGGGCCGAGGTCCCCCGGCGCGAGCCGGGCCGCGAGCGGGAGCACGTCCCGGCCCGCCGGCCGGGCGACGACCGGTCGGTCGCTTGCCAACGGCGCGCGGCGCCGCAGGTGCACCAACCTGGACCATGTTGCCGCACTGCGTGCATTGAAATTGAACGCCGGCCTGCAGGCCGGACCCGTCGTACTCCATGCCGCACGACGCGCAGGTGATTGTGCTCATTGCTGGCCTCGGTTAACTACTGATCGATCAACATCTTATGAACGGGTCTAGCCCGCGAAAGTTCGGATTCGTTCACATCTGCGTCATCCCGGGTGCCCACGGGGTACCGAAGCCGTAAGTGGCGCGCTAGACTGCGCTTGGAGAACGCCATGGACGCTGAAACTGCCCACAAACACGCTCGCAGGCTGATGGACGAGGCCGCCGCGTTGTCCGGCGACGAGACAGTCGCCTTGATCGAGAAGCACGTTGCGCCCAACTACGGTCTCTTGAGCCGCGATCCTGTAGTCAAGGCAGAGGGCCCGTGGCTGTACTGCAAGAGCGGCAAGAAGATCTTCGACGGCGTCGCAGCCTATTCGGCCGCGAATCTCGGGCACGGGCATCCGCTGGTGCGTGAGGCGCTGAAGGCGTTTCTCGGCTCGCACGCGCCGACCGTGCTGGGGCGGTTCCTGCCGGACCCGTGGCTTGCGCTGTTCGGGCGCAAGATCACGGAGATGACCGGCTTTGAGCGCTTTCTGCCGGCCAACGGCGGCGTCGAAGGCCCGGAAGCGGCGATCAAACTCGCCCGCCGTTGGGCGCATCAGGTCAAGGGCGTCAAAGGCACGCCGACGATCCTGTACGCCGACCAGTGCTTTCATGGGCGCACGCTGACCGTCACCCAGATGTTCGTTGAAGAAGAGAAGGCCGCGCGCGACGGCTTCGGCCCCTGGCCGGCGGGCTTCAAGCGCATTCCGTACAATGACCTCGCGGCCATTGAGGCGGCGGTGGATGAGCACACGGCCGCGATCATGGTCGAGCCGATCCAGGGCGAAGGCGGGATCAACATCCCGGATGAGGGCTACCTGCGCGCGCTGATTGAGTTGGGGCGCCAGCACAACTTCCTCGTGATCTTCGACGAGGTGCAGACCGGCTGGGCCCGCACCGGCGAGCTGTTCTGCTGGATGCACGAAGGGCCGGAAGCGCGGCCTGACATCATGTGCATCGGCAAGAGCGTCAGCGGCGGATACGCGCCGGTAGCGGGCATACTTGCGAGCGAGAAGCTGATGAAGCTGTTCGGCCCGGGCAGCCATGGCAGCACTTTCGGCGGCTGCCCGATTTCGAGCTGTATTGCTTACGCGGCGCTGCATGCGATTGAAGAAGAAAAGCTGGTTGAGCAGGCGCAGGAAAAGGGCGAGTGGCTGGCCGAGAGATTGGCCGCGATCGCCGAGCGCGCGCCGCGCATTAAGGAAGTGCGGGGCAAGGGGATGATGTTCGGCATCGAGCTGACGCACGACGGCCCGGACGGGCATCACTTCACGGAACTGCTGCTCGAGAAGGGCGCGATCATCAAGGACACGCACCACTGGGTGCTGCGCTTCACGCCCCCGATCGTCGCAAGCAAGCAGGACCTCGAGTTCGCACTGAGTTGCCTCGAAGAAGTCTTCTGCGGCCAGACGGCGGATGCCTAGACGAATAAGCTTTGAATCGTTCAGCTGGCAACCAGGCTGGCGAGGCGAACGATGTATGGTCTTCCAATCCGCAAGTGGGCTGAACAAGGCGAGTTTTCGCTGATCTGCTCAGCGTGGTTGCTGGAACTTGCGCTGCCGGAGGATGCCCCGTTTGTGATGCAAGAGGCGATGGTGCGAGGCCTTGAGGCTCCCGCAATCGTCCACGTGGCCGGTTTGGTGAATCCAACGAAGACTGATTACAGCGCTGACCTCGAAGCGGCGTTTCGATCACTCCCGCATTGGCCCGAGAGCCGCCGAGAAGCGCTCCACCAGCTAGCTCGATACTGGGCCAAGGCGATCTTGGCCGGAAGCGATGAAGAGGTTGTTGCCATCCTCGACGAAATCGACGACTCGTATGCCTACCTCGAGTACCCCGGCAAGCCGTTTTCCGACTTCTGCTACTGGAACGCGATGCTGGGAGTGGAAGCGGCAACGAGCAGCCGGGGGCAGGAAGTCCTCGGAGGTGTGAGGCAGGCCGCGCGCGATTACCTCGACAACACTGGACTTAGATAGCGCAACAGGGACCTAGCGGTCCCTGTTGTTGCAGCCGATCTTGTGTGGGGAGCGGCGGCTGATGCCCGGCGCACGCGGCCGGGCGGTTCAGTCTGTGACCGCTAGAATCCGGTCGCGGTGAAGCGGCGTCCTGTCTGTGTGTCGACTACCTGTCTTGAATACTCGAGTTGCTCGAAGGTCCAGTACGCGTCCGAGGCGATCTGGCTGACGAGCGTACAGATCCCGCTGGCTGCGTAGACCTCGTAGGTGGCGCCGTGTGCCTCAAGCGTCACCATCCAGCCGCCGGCCGGTGTACGCGCGAGAAAAGTGATCTGGCCCTCGATGATGCGCCCGTCGTTTTCGACGGCGAGCCGATCGCCGACCCGGCACTGACCCAGCTTCTTGAGAATGCGGAATTCCCCAGCCATGGTCATCTCCCGTTGATCAAGCAAACAGAGTCTGACCGCCCGGTCTAAAGACGGGGTTAAGGCGTCGTTAATTGGGGGTGCAATCAATGTGGCGCGGGCTGCCAGCCCGCGCCACGTTACGTGTACTGGATTTCCGCGCCGCGGACGTCGTCGTTGACGGTGTTGTTCTCGTACACGACCTGCCCGCGCACGACGGTGGTGACTGCGCGGCCTTTCAGCTTCTTGCCGTGCCAGGGGCTCCAGCGCGGCTTGGTGAGTTGCTCTTCGTTGCGGATCACGTGCTCGGCGTTGGCGTCAACCAGCGCGAGGTCGGCGTCGCAGCCCGGCTCGATGAAGCCCTTGCCCTTCATGCGGTAGGCCTTGGCCGGGTTCTCGCACATCCACTGCACGACCTGCTCCAGCGTGCACAGGCCGCGGCTTGACGCGTCAAGAATCAGCGCCAGCGAGTTCTCAATCGCCGGGATGCCGGCCGGCGCTTTCCAGATGCCCTGACGTTTCTCGGACAGCAGGTGCGGCGCGTGGTCGGTTGCGATCATGCCGATGCGCCCGTCGCGCAGCGCTTGCCATAGCCCGCGGTTGTCCGCGCGATATTTCAGGGGCGGGTTCATCTTGGCGAGCGTGCCCAGCCCGTTGTCATCTTCGACGTTCATCAGCAGGTGGTGCGGCGACGTCTCGGTCGTGACCAGCGTGTCTCGCGGGATGAACAGCTCACACTCGCGCGCCGAGCTGACGTGCAGGATGTGCGCGCGGTGCTGGTACTTGCGCGCCAGCCCGACGACGCGCTGCGTGGACATGTACGCGACGTCGACGTTGCGCCACGCGGTGTAGGCGCGCAGGTCTTCGATGCCTTCGTACTTTGCCCTGGTAGATTTCATGACGCCTTCGTCTTCGCAGTGGAAGGCGATGACGCGCTGCTTGTCCGTCTCGGCGAAAATCTTCTCCAGCGCGTTCATGTCATCCACCAGCAGGTCGCCGGTGCTCGCGCCGAGGAATACTTTGATACCGCAGATGCGCCGCATGGTCTTCAGGTCGGCGAGGTTGGTGTTCGTCGCCCCGCCGAAGAAGCCCCAGTTCACGCGGCATTTGCGCGCGGCAATGGCGTGCTTGTTGTCGATCTCGCGCTGGCTGATCGCCAGCGGGATCGTGTTCGGCATCTCCAGAAAGCTGGTCACGCCGCCCTTGGCGCAGGCGCGCGTGGCCGTTTCCAAATCTTCCTTGTGCGTCAGCCCGGGATCACGGAAGTGGACCTGCGGGTCCACGATGCCCGGGAACAGGTGCAGCCCGCCCGCGTCAATCACGCGTGCGCCGGTTGCGTCTACCTTGGGTGCAACGGCAGAGATGTAGGGGCCGTCCGTTCGCACCTCCAGGTTCTGGAAGCGGCCGTTACGGTAGACTTTCGCGCCTCTGATGACGAGTGAAGTCATGCCAATGGTTTACCACGAAAACGGGCTCGCGCGAAGGCACGATGCGAATTCACCATGACGACGTGCCGGCGCGCGCGGGCGTCAGATCCGAAACCCGACACGCAGGATGATCACCGCAACGGCGCCCGCGATGGCGAAACCGACCCAGGCCCAGTCGATCGGCCGTTGCATGTCGTTGGCGGCGTAGATCTCGAACAGGGCCAGCCCGACAAATCCGATCACCGGCCACATGCGCCACCAGCGAATCGGCCGTTTTTCCTTTTCGCTCACGAGACCTCCAGCGGGCCGCTGTTGCGCAGCCCGACCAGGTCTTTGAACCCGAGCAGGCGGCAGACTTCGTCGGCCAGCTCTTCGGGGTCGGTGCGCGCGTTGATCGCCTTGATGCCCAGCGATTTCTGCACGTAGTGCCGCCCGACTTCGTTGTCCGTCGCCGGGCCGCTGATCAGGTCGATGCGCTGGCCGCGCGCGTCGAAAATCGCTTTTGCGCCATACGCGCCGACGGGGTCGTTCGCGCAGCAGACGTGCACGCTGGTGTGCTCGTACAGCTCGGCGTCTTCGAAGTACGTCAGCACGGAGTAGCCGCCGATGATGCCGTCGCCGAGCTCAAGCAGGATCACGTCCGGCTTGTCCTCGGCCAGCCCGTTGATGATCGTCTTGCTGATCGTTGCGATGCTCTCGAGGTCGGCCGTGCTGGGCAGCCCCGCATCGACGAAGCTGAGCGTGCGGCGCGCACCGTGATCTTCAAAGCTGAACAGGTCGCGCCGTGCGGCCACGCCGGAAAGCTTGCCTGCGTTGACGCGCAGGCCGCGCTGGCTGAGCAGCTGGCACAACTCCGCGACGGCCTTGGTCTTGCCTGCGCTCATGCAGGTGCCGCTGACCGCGACGATGGGGATCTTCATGCCGGGCTCGATGCGGTCGTGGTCGGCGATGCTGGCGTCGGCCAGGTTCAGGATGCGCCCCTTGCGCGCGACCATGCCGACGACTTCCACCTTGAGGGGCGGGCCGAGGTCCTTGTTCGCGCTGGTGCAGATGCCGATCACGCCGCCGAGGTTGAGCATGTTCAGCACGTCGCCGGCCTTGATCTGCTCCGGCACCTTGCCGACGTAGCCCTTGAGCGCGTTGCGAGCGCCGAGTGCGCCGATGATGATGTCGTCCTCAAAGATCTTGGCCATGCGGCCTTCTTCGAGCTCGACTTCGCCGTAGGTCGCCTTTTCGCCCATGGCGCGCACGACGATCACGTTGCCGGTCTTGGCTTCGAGGTTCTCCGTGATGATGCGCTCTTCCTTGTGCAGGTTGAGGCGGTGCACGACGCTGGCGATTTTGTGGACGCGAATTTCCATGGGCAGTACTCCGAGACTCGTTTTGGCTACTTCATTGTCAATCAGCAGTGTTTGGGTCATGTCACTTCTCCGGGTAAGAGCTCGAGTGCCGGCGGCGTTGGCCGGGGCGCACTCGAAGAGTTCACACCCGGGCCGCGCACGTCGGTCGTCGGCGGAGAATCCTTTCAAATGGCAACTGCTTTCTCCCACGAAGGGACACGAAGACGCACGAAGAAGTCACTGCGTCCATGCAGTTCTTCGTGTTTCTTGGTGTGTCTTCGTGGGTAACAAAGTCTGTCATTCCGCACCCCCGTGCAGCTTGCTGGGGATGGTGAGAATCTTGCTGTAGCCCGCTGCGTCGCGCCCGTCCCACAACGTGAACTCCTCGCCGTACTTGCCGTGGGCGGCTTCCATCATGGAGTTGGGGCTGCTGACGCCCGCGACAAAGTATCCACCGTGCTTGATGTTGAGGATGACCTCGCCGTTCACGTGGCGCTGGCTGTTCTCGAGCATCGACTCCATGTCACGCAGGGCGGGCTCGAATGGCTGGCCCTCGTGGATCATGTTGCCGTAAAAGTCGGCGACGTGGTCCTTCCAGAAGCGCTGCCACTTGGTCAGCGTCAGCTTCTCCAGTTCGCGGTGCGCGTGGATCAGCATCAGCGCCGCGCCCGCCTGGAAGGCGATGCGCCCCTTGATGCCGACGATCGTGTCGCCCAGATGGATGCCACGCCCGAGCGCGTACGTCGCCGCGATCTCGTTCAGCTTTTCGACCAGCGCCACGGGTGTCTGCATCTCGTTGTCGAGCGATACCGGCAACCCACGGTTAAACTTGATCGAAACCTTGCGCGGCGGCGCGCTGGGGTTGCTGGGCACCGCCATCTCGAACACGCTTTCGGGCACCTCGGTGGCGCTCTCGTGGGTTTCCTTGCCGCCGATGGTGACGCCCCACATGCCGGCGTTGATGCTGTACTGCGTGGTCTTGGCGGGAATTTCCAGCCCGTGCTTGGCCAGGTATTCCGTCTCCTGTTGACGCGTCAATGAATGCTCGCGCACGGGGGCGAGTTGCTTCAGCTTCGGGCACAGCACGCCGAACGCGACGTCGAAGCGCACCTGGTCATTGCCCGCGCCGGTGCTGCCGTGGGCGACTGCTGCGGCGCCCTCCTGCAGCGCGTACTCGGCGACCATCGCGGCCTGCACGACTCGCTCGGCCGCGACACAGAGCGGGTAGACGCCGCCACGCAGGACGTTGCCGAAGATCAGGTAGCGGGCGTAGCGGTCGAAGACCTGCTTGCGCCCGTCGAGAATGACGTGCTGCTTCGCGCCGAGTTTGCGCGAGCGCTCGCGCGCCGTGTTCTTGTCCGTCTCGGTGAAGCCGCCGGTATCAACCATGACGGTTTCTACGTCATAGCCGTACTTCTCCTTGATGAAGGGGATGCAGAAGCTGGTATCCAGCCCACCGCTGTAGGCAAGTATGCATGTTTCACTCATCGTTGTTCCCCAGCCAGTCTTTCAGTTCCTTCAGGCGTGCCTCTACCTGCTTGCGCGCCGTGCCTGCGTACACCTGCTTGCGTTCGACCAGTGCTTCCAGTGACAGCTCCTTCAGCAACTCCGGCTTCAGGCGCTTGTCCACGGCCTGCAGATCCTCGGCCGTGAGGTCGGCGAAGCGCATGTCTTTACTCTCGACGTACTTGACCAGACGGCCGGTGATGTCGTGCCCGTCGCGGAAGGGCACGCCCTGCAGCACGAGCCAGTCGGCGACGTTCATGGCTTCCATGTAGCCGGCGCCGGAATCGAGCTGCTGCTGGATGCGCTCGCGGTTGACGTGGAAATTCTCTTTGCTGAACACCAGCGCCATCACGCGCAGGCAGGCGAGCGTCTGGTCGGTCGCGTCGAACACCGCTTCCTTGTCTTCCTGCAGGTCGCGGTTGTAGGTCATCGGCAGACCTTTAAGCAGCGTGAACAGCGCCATCAGGTGGCCGACCACCCGCCCGGTCTTGCCACGAATCAGCTCGCAAGCATCCGGGTTCCGCTTCTGCGGCATGATGCTGGAGCCGGTGGTCACCGCATCACCAAGCGTCACAAACCCAAACTCAACGGAGGACCAGAGAATCATGTCCTCGGCGATGCGGGAAAGATGCGTCATTGCGCGTGCGCAAGCAAACACAAGATAGAGCGCGAAGTCGCGCGAACTGACAGCGCTCATGCTGTTCAGTGACGGCTTCTCAAACCCCAGGGCGGAGGCGAGTGCCTGCATGTCCACGGGGAAACTGTTGCCGGAGCACGCCCCGCTCCCCAGTGGCAGCTCAGAAAGGGATGAAAACCGCCCATTGAGGAATGCGCCCGCATCACTCTGGATTGCGTCGGCGTAGCTTGCCAGGTGGTGCGCCATCAGAACCGGCATGGCACGCTGAAGGTGCGTGTAGGCCGGAATCACTACGTCTGTCGTTTCATGAGCGCGTTCCACGATTGCGCGCTGCAGTTTGCGGCTGGCCCGGACCAGGTCTCCGGCACGTTCAGCACACCAGAGTCGAAAGTCTGTCGCGACCTGGTCGTTGCGGCTGCGGCCTGTGTGGAGTTTTTTGCCGGCGTCGCCGATTAGCTCGGTCAGACGCGACTCGATGTTCATGTGGACGTCTTCGAGCTCGACCTTCCACTCGAACTTGCCGCCTTCGATTTCCTTCGTGATCGTTTCGAAGCCGCCGCGGATGGCCGCCAGCTCCTTCTCGGACAGGATGCCGATGCGCTGCAGCTCGCTCGCGTAGGCGAGGCTGCCCTGGATGTCCTCGCGCCAGAGGCGCTGGTCAAACGACACCGACTGGCTGAATTCCTGCATCAGCTTGTCCGGCTTGCCGCTGAATCTTCCTGCCCACATGATGAACTTTCGTTCAGGGGGTTGGGGCTTGGGGGCTGGGGATTGGAACTCCCTAAGCCCGATGCCCTAAGCCCCGTTCAGAAACAGCTCCGCCGTCTTCTTGTAGATCTGGTAGCCGCGGAGCAGCTCTTTCTCCTCGATGTACTCGTTCGCCGCGTGGCTGAGCTTGGGGAAGCCGGGGCCGATGATCAGGCCCTGGGCCTTGTCGTTCCACCAGGCGTCACTCACGCCGCCGAACGCGCTGACACTTTCTTTGCCGCTGGCGTCGCATGCGCACTTCACCAGCGGGTCGTTCTCGCTGCGCTTCCAGACGCCAAAGCGGGCCTTTTCGCGCTCGATCTTCGTGTGCTCGCTGATCGCTGCCTTGATGCGCTTGATCGTTTCCGCGTTGTCGAGTTGCTCAATCGTGCGCCCGTCGACCACCCACTTCACTTCGCTGGGCACGACGTTGCGTGCGACGCCGCCGTTCACCATGGTGACCGCCAGCGTGGTTTTACCAAGCAGGTCGTCGCGTTCCGTGAACCCTTCGTAAAGGGCTTCGATTTTCAGGATGTCGCGCGCCGCGTGGTACGCCGCGTTGTCGCCCTGCCAGGGGCGCGCGGCGTGGCTGCTCTTGCCGGCCGTGCGCATGTCGAGCTTGAACATGCCGCGCTCGGCCGTGCAGACTTCGCAGTCGGTCGGCTCGCCGGTGACGCAGGCTTCGAACTCGGGAATTTCGGCGCGGAAGATTTCAAACCCCTCGCCCTGGATTTCTTCATCGCAGGTGGGGGCGAACATCAGCGTGCAGTTTGACTCGTCAAAGTCGGCGCTGAGCAACGCATGCAGCATGCCGATCAAGCAGCCGCCGGCGTCGGAGCTGCCGAGCCCGTAGACGCGCCCGCTCTCGCGTGCGCCGTCCCACGGGTCGCGGGTGTAGCCGTTGTTGGGCGGTACGGTGTCGGTGTGGGTGTTGAACAGCAGGCGCTTCTTGCCGCTGCCGCGCCATGCCAGCAGGTTGCGCCCGGAGTGCTTGAACTGCACGCCGTGCTTTGTGAGCTGGCCCTTGAACCACTCGATGACTTCGTGCTCGTTGCCTGAGACGCGCTTGATGCGCACGATCTGGCTGAGCGCGTCGGCGAGCGTGTCCTGCGAGAATTGTGTGGTCGTGGGCATGGCGTCCATCCGTTGGGACGCCCAATGCAAAGCGACGCTGAGATACGGCGTCGCGGGTTCGGAAGCATCGCTTCCTCACGCCAGCGCAGTGGAACGTCCCGAGATTTCAAAGTGAAAGCAGCAACGCGGACCGGTTTACGGTCGGCTGATCGGTCGGATCGTGTGCGGCTTGCTCACTCTGTTCTCCGGCGCTCGCTCGCCTTCACCCGAAGGCGCGCGGCACTTCCTCTTATGTCCCCGGCTACTGCCGAGGCGAATAGAAATATCGCAGTTTAGCGCTGTTGCAAGGATGCAGTCGGAAAAACTTTGGGGCGGCCCTCGGCGTACTGCGAAACGCCAAGGCGCCAGGGATCACCACGAAGCTACTGGAATCAGACGCGGTATCGGGACAACTGCGTTCTACTGAGGCATCCCATTTGCAGCTCGTTGGAAGCCCTGTTTGAACAGGAGCAAGCCGAAGTTGGCGACCAGGCCCAGTCTCTTGTTCAACAAGCGGGTGTGGGTCAGTGCCTGGGCCTTGTGAATCGGGTGCTGCTCGGCAACAGCCTTTACCTCCACTACCACCAGCCCGTCGACAACGATATCTGCCGCGTACGTTCGATCGAAGCGAAGCTCGTCCCAGACAAGCGGCACCGGCACTTCCACCTCTACGCTGAGCCCGCGTTTTCGGAGTTCGTAGGCCAGGATGTCTCGATACACGGACTCGTATAATCCCGGTCCAAGTCGCCTATGAATCATCTCGCCGACTTCATAGACAATCGACGCAATCCGATCTTCAGGCTCCTGCATTTGCGGCTCCTCATGGTCAGAACGAGCGCGCAGGATACGACGCGCTCGTGGCGATTCTTAGCGACCTGGCGTTTTGAAGTTACCGCGTAGTTCGCCTACTCGCACTTGTCACAGCCGCCGCAGGCCTTGGCGCCTTTGGCTACGCGCAGGGTTTGGAAGGCGCGCCAGCCGGCGAAGCCTGCCGCGATTGTGACGATGGCGATGATGGCGATGGTTTCCAGCATCATGCCCCCCATGCGCTCGCGACCTGGTAGGTGACCAGCGCGGCCACGTAGGCCAGCCCGGTCATGTACAGGAAGCTGGCAACCGGCCACTTCCACGAGTTGGTCTCGCGCCGCATGACGGCCAGTGTCGCTGCGCACTGCGCGCACAGGGCGAAGAAGACCATGATCGACAGGCCCGTCGCGAGCGTAAACAGCGGCGTGCCGTCGGCGCGCCTGGCGTCCTTGACGACCTCGCGCAGGCTGTCGGATTCCTCGTCCTGATCGCCGCCGAGATTGAAGATGGTGCCGAGCGTGGCGACGATGACTTCGCGCGCCGGAAAGCTGGCGATCGCTGCCATCCCGATCCGCCAGTCCCAGCCGAGCGGCTTCACGGCCGGCTCAATCAGGTGGCCCGCACGCCCGAGAAAGCTGTTTTCAAGGTGATGCCCGGCACGCTGGTTTTCGATTTCGCCGCGCGCCTCAGACAGTTCCTTCCACGCCACGTAGTCGTTGAGTGCCTGCGTGGCCTCGGTCGACGACGCGGCGATCTCGGCCATGGCGGCGTTGCGCTTCTTCTTGGAATCGGCAACGGCTGTTTCCAGCGCATCGTCGTCGGTGATCTCTTCTGCAAGTGCGGCAACTCGTGCGTCGTGCGCTTCATCGGCTTCGAGGAACTTGGCCATCAACGAATCCGGGTCCGTCTCCGGGTCGAACTTCACCACGGACTCGCTGTAGGGCGCTTCGGCCGTCGCAATCTCGGCGTCGTACTGGTCGTCCACACGCTGCGAGTGGGGGAAGTAGCCGGCCGCCCAGACGAGGATGCTGACCGCGAGAATGATTGTGCCGGCGCGCTTTACGAAGCTGCCGCCGCGGTCGAGCAGTGTGCGCGCCACGGCCTTGATGCGTGGGGCCTTGTAGCTTGGCAGCTCCAGCAGGAACGGCGTGACCTTGGACTTGAGAATGCCCTTCTTGAGCACCAGCGCCGTCGGGATCGCCGCCAGCACGCCGACCCAGTACATCGCGAACAGCACCAGCCCCTGCAATTCCAGGAAGCCAAGCACTTTCGTTTCGGGCACAAAGGCGGCGATGAACAGCACGTACACCGGCAGGCGCGCGCTGCACGACATGAACGGCGCCAGGAAGATGGTGGTCAGGCGCGTGTTGCGGTCTTCGATGACTCGCGTGCCCATGATGGCGGGCACCGCGCAGGCGAAGCCGCTCAGCATCGGAATGAAGCTGCGCCCGTTCAGCCCGAAGCGCGACATCAGCCTGTCCATCAGGAAGGCCGCGCGGGCCATGTAGCCCAGGTCTTCCAGGATCGCGATGAACAGGAACAGGATCAGGATCTGCGGCAGGAAGATCAGCACGCCGCCGACGCCCGGGATGACGCCGTCGACGATCAGCGATTTCAGCGCACCCTCGGACAGCATGCCGCCGACCCAGTCGCCCAACGCGCCAAAGCCGCCGTCGATGGCGTCCATCATCGGGCCGGACCACGAATAGATGCTCTGGAAGATCAGCCCCATCGCCAGGATGAAGACCAGCGATCCCCACACCTTGTGCGTCAGGATGCCGTCTACGACGTCGGTCTTGGTGCGGCCTTCGCGTGTTTCGGTCTGCTTGACGTCGCGCATCCAGCCGCCGATGGCGCCGTAGCGGGTCTGCGCCTCGACCATGCTGAGGCTGCGACCGCCTGCCGCGCGCTCGCGGATTTCGAAGAACTGCCTGGTCCAGCTTTCGCCGCCGACTTCTTCACACTCTTCGAAGAAGGGGCCTGCGCCGTCGACCAGCAGGCGCAGTGCCTCGGGACGTGTGGGCTTGAAGCCGAGCTCGACGCCGAGGTCGCACAGGTTCTCGTGCAGCGTGCCGACGCCGCGCGTGAAGTCTTCGGGGTAGGGAAGCTCCAGCGGCTTGCCCGGGTGGTGCAGCGTGCGATGCAGCGTGCTCTTGAGCTCGTCCAGACCGCGGCCTTTGGGCGCGTTGACGACGACGACCGGCACGCCGAGCGTTTCGGACAGCTTCTTGGCATCGACGGTGATCCCGCGCGCCTCGGCCACGTCCATCATCGTGAGTGCGACCACGGCCGGCAGCCCGAACTCGAGCACTTGTGTGCCGAGATACAGGTTGCGGTCGAGGCTTGACGCGTCAAGCACGATCAAGACGCCGTCCGGTTTGGGCGTGCCCTCGATGCGGCCCAGCAGCGCCTCTGTGGCGACGCGCTCGTCAGGCGAGCGCGCCGACAGGCTGTAGGTGCCGGGCAGGTCGATGACGGTGAGCTCGGAATTCTCGAAGCGCGCCGTGCCGATCTTGGCTTCGACGGTCACGCCGGGGAAGTTCGCCACTTTCTGCCGCGTGCCCGTCAGCGCGCTGAACAGCGTGCTCTTGCCGGTGTTGGGGTTGCCCATCACGGCGATGGTGTGCTTGTCGTGGCGCGCGTGGCGGCCGCTGGTCGTGGTGTCGCTCATGCGCTCACCGTTACGTGCGCGGCTTCGGACTTCCGCAGGCTGAGGCTGTAGCCCATCACCTTGATTTCAATCGGGTCGCCCAGGGGGGCGAAGCGCACGATGCTGACCTGCACGCCGGGCAGCACTCCCATTTCCAGCAGGCGTTGCTGCAGGGCGGGCTCACCGGCCACGTCGAGAACCGTGGCGGAAGCGCCGATGGGAAGCTTGTCGAGTGTCTGGCTGGACATGGCTGCTCAGGCGATCGGCCGAACGTACACCCGCGTGAGTAGTTCACCGGAAAGGGCGAAACGGGATTCGCCTACACTGAGGATGGCCGGGTCACCCTGTCGCACGATGCTGACGCGTTTGCCCGGGCAGATGCCGAGCTCGCACATGCGTTTGACGTTTCCGTCGTTGTCGTGGACTTCGACCACTTCGAGTTCGCCGTCGTGCGGCGTGAAGGTGGAGAGTGGGGCGCTTGGCAGTTGCGTTTTCATCTTCGATCCGGGTGGCACCCGCGTGCCACTAGTCTTGAAACTCATTCTCAATATAAATTGGAGGACGGGTGGCGCAACGGAGGGGTTTCGGGAAACACGGGAATCATCTTGCAAGTCACTTGCATAAGCTAACTGCTGGCCTTACCATCTCGCGCCGGAAACTGAGAGGAAGACCGCAGTGAAGTTGCCCAAAGTCAGCCTGATAACAGCTATTGCGGTCATACTGGCCGCGTGCGGCGGTGGCAATGAAGCCAGAACGCTGCAGCCCGGTGAAACTCTGCGCGTGATGGCAAGCACACCGCATCTTGCCAGCCTGGCGATGGCCATCGCGGGCGACGACGCGAAGGTCGAGATGCTGATCGCCGAAGGCAGCAGCCCGCACGCCTGGCAGCCGAGCATCAGCGACCGGCGCCGCCTGCAGGCTTCGCACCTGCTGCTGATCAACGGACTCGAATTGGAGCCATGGGACGCACCGAAGCTAGCCGGTGACGCGAAGGTAAAACTGATCGACTGCTCGGCCGGGATCGAGGAGAGCTGGCTGCTGACCTCAGAAGAAGAGGACGAGCACGAAGATCACGATCACGGGCATGCTCATGAGCACGAGCACGAACACGGGGAACACAACCCGCACGTCTGGCTGAGCGTGGACGGCGCCATCAAGCAGGCCGAAGCGATCGCGAAGGCGATGGGAGATGCCGACAGCTCGCATGCGGCGGAGTACACGAAGCGTGTGACTGTGCTGAAGGAGTCCCTGCTTGCGCTGCACGCCGAATACGAGCCTAAACTCAAGCAACTCAAGAAGCGGCGCTTTGTTTCAAATCACGACGCGTTCCCATACTTAGCGCGCGAGTTCGGGCTGACGCAGGTCGGCGTCATCCAGCGCACGCCGGGCAGCAACCCGACTATCGCGGAGCGGCGGGAGATTGAGACCATACTAAAGGAAGGCAAAGCCGACGCGATCTTCATGGAGCCCGGCTTTGACGACGCGGCCTCGCGCGCCATCGCCGAAAGCAGCGGCTTGCCGCTG
Source organism: Planctomycetota bacterium (assembly GCA_020638675.1). GTDB lineage: Bacteria > Planctomycetota > UBA8742 > UBA2392 > UBA2392 > JACKID01. The sequence continues at coordinate 2,706,586 of JACKID010000001.1, read as the reverse complement.
GCGGTGCTGGATCCGTTCGGCGTAGGCAAGCCCGCGCCGGATGCCTTGCAGGCTGTGTTGCGCAAGAACCTAGAGACGGTGCTGAAGACCCTTGGCGACTGATCCACTGCTGGTTTGCGAGCATGTCACCGTCACGGCCGGCGGGCGCAAACTCGTGGACGACGTCAGCCTGGAGCTGCCGCGCGGCAAGCTGATCGCGCTGATCGGGCCGAACGGCGCGGGCAAGACGACGCTGCTGCGCGCGATCCTCGGGCTCGTCAAGTACGACGGGCGCGTGCGGATCAACGGGCGAATCGGCTACGTGCCACAGCGCCTTCAGTACGATCGCACGCTGCCGATGAACGTCATGGAGTTCATGGCCCTGACGCTGCAGAAGCGCCCGGTTGCATTCGGCGTCGCCTCGCGGGTGAAGAAGCGGGTGCTTGAGCTGCTCGATGCTGTTGGTGCACGCAAGCTGGCGCGCGCACATCTCGGCGGTCTGTCGGGCGGCGAGTTGCAGCGCGTGATGCTGGCGAGCGCCCTGCAGGATCAGCCGGAGCTGCTGCTGCTGGACGAGCCCGCGGCCGGCGTCGACATCGAGGGCGAGGCCACGTTCAACGACCTGATCACGCAGCAGGTGCGCGAGCACAACGCCACGGCCGTGCTGGTCAGTCACGACCTGAGCGTCGTGTCGGACCTGACGGACCAGGTCGTGTGCCTGAACCAGTCGCTGAAGTGTGTCGGCGACGCCAAGGATCTCCTGACGGCCGAGCGCATCGCCGAGGTGTTCGGCGGGCACAAAGCCGTGTACGGGCACCATCATCACCACTAGGTGTTTGGTGTTAGGTGTTTGGTGTTTGGAAACAACACAGAGTCCAAACACCACACACCGAGCCCCAAGCACCAACACTGACTATGTTCGACGTCATCGCCAACTACTTCACCAACGACTGGCAGCTTCCGATTCTGCTCAGCGTGGTGTGTGTTTCGATCGCGTCGGGCGTGCTGAGCCCGATCGTGATCAGCAGCCGCATGGCCTTCTTCAGCGATGCGGTCGCGCACAGCACACTGGCCGGAGTCGCGCTTGGGCTGCTGCTCGGGCTCGGCAACCCTGTGATCACGATGGTGCTGATGGGCGTGATGGTGGCGCTGGTCATCGCGTCGCTGCGGCAGTTCACGACGCTCGCGCTGGACACGCTGCTGGGTGTGGCGATGGCCGGCTCGCTGGCTGCTGGCTTTCTGCTGTACGAGTACCAGAAGGGCTACGCTGACCTGCACAGCTACCTGTTCGGGCAGCCGAGCCTGCTGGGCTGGAGCGACTTCTGGATGCTGCTGTTCAACGCCACGATTTCGCTGCTGGTGATCGTCCTGTTCTCGAACCGCTTTCTGCTGCTGGCTGTCTCGCGCCCCTTGGCGCAGGCGCGCCGCGTGTCTGTCGCGCGCTACGAGTTTCTGCTGATTGTGCTGCTGGGGCTTGTGGTCAGCCTGAGCGTGCGGGCCGTCGGGCTGCTGATGGTCAACGCGCTGCTGATCGTGCCGGCGGCCGCCAGCCGCAACATCGCCCGCAGCGTGCGGGGCATGTTCATAGGCTCGATGATTGTCGCGATCATTTCGGGGCTCACCGGGCTGTTCGCCGGGGATTTCCTGGGGCTCGCGCCCGCGCCCGCCATCGTGGTCACGGCGGTTCTTTGCTTCATTGTCAGTCAGGTGCTGCGCCCGTTCATTGGCCATCATGTGGCGGAAGCCTGAGCCGTGGCGTAGACTTATGGAATGGCGGAAGAGACCAGGCGTGTCCCTGCCTTCCTTTCCGGGCCGACAACGGCCACGGCCGTGCTGTTGCCCATGCGTCTGTACGTGGGCTACTGGTGGCTGAAGCTTGGACTGGCCAAGCTTGGCGAAGGCTGGCTGAAAACCGACCAGTACCCGCTCAACGACCTGATCAAGACACTGAACCCGCCGGGCTGGTTCTCGGTCACGTTCGTGGACGCTGCCAACGAGAACACGCTGCTGTTCCAGTGGTTGATTGTGCTGGCCGAGCTCCTGTTCGGCGCAATGATGCTGGCAGGTGCGGTGACTCGCGTCAGCGGCATCGCGATCGCGCTGATGGCGCTGATCGGCTTCATTGCCGCCGGGTATGACTTCAACTCATGGGAAATCCCCATGATCCTGATTTCGCTGACGCTTGCCGTGGCTGCGGCCGGGCGCTACCTGGGCGTCGACGCGATTCTCAAGGCACGCATGGTGAAGGTGCCGCTTTTCTAGACTGTCTGGGGGCGTGATGGAGCAGTTGTCGCCGAAGGCGCGTTTTGACGCACTTGCCAGCGTTTTGCAGTTCGATGCCCCGCAGGTGGACGCGATCCGCCACAGCATCAACCACCTTCTCAAGGAGGTCAGTGAGCTGGTTCGAATGGTGAACGAGGCCATGAAGAGCGAGGGCGCGCCGGCCGTGGTTGGCGACCTCGGCGGCGAGGCTCGCGAGAAAATGCAGAGCCTGCTCGCCAGCTTCATCATGCGCACGATCAACTGCAACTATGACGAGGAGTTCTGCAACTACGCGGTCGAGATCAGCCGGGGCGAAGAAGTGCCGCCGCGACTGTTCAGCATGGGTCTCACGCTGGCGCTGGACTTCGTGAACAACACCCTGCCCTCACAGGTCGATGACCGCGAGCGCCTTACCGAGATGCTGTGCGCGTGGAACCGGTTGACTTCCATTCTGCGCGAGTTGACCCGCAAATGAACGTCAACGAGCTTGCCGACGAAGTGATCGGGCGTTTGCGCGCGTGCACTGACCGAGAGCGGCAGGAAGCAACCCGGAACTACTTTCCCAGCAAACAGGAAAACCTGGGCGTCTATGCCGCGGACATGCGCGCCATCGTGCGCGACGTGCGCAAGCGCGTGAAGGCGGAGTCCGCTGCCGACGTTCTCAAGCTGGCGTTCGCGATCATTGCCCGCAACACGCTTGAGGGCCGGCAGGCCGCATATGAGATCGTTGAGGGGCACAAACCGTGCTTCGCCGCGCTGAGCGCGGGCGACGTCGAGAAGCTCGGAGAGGGGATCGACAATTGGGCTAGCGTCGACGGTTTCGCCTGCGGCATCAGCGGCAAGAAGTGGCGTGAAGGTGTGCTGAAAGACGCCGACATCAAACGCTGGGCGCGCTCGCGCGATCCGTGGTGGCGGCGCGCGGCGCTGGTCAGCAGTGTGCCGCTCAATCTGGCATCCCGCGGCGGCCGCGGTGATGCGCCCCGCACGATCATGATCTGCGAGATGGCTGTGGGGGATGAGCACGTGATGGTGCACAAGGCGCTGAGCTGGGCGCTGCGTGTGCTGTCGCAGGTGGACCCGAAGCCTGTGCGCGCGTTCCTGAAACAGCACGACGCGAAACTGCCGGCGCTGGTGAAACGCGAGGTCAACCGCAAGCTGACCACTGGCAAGAAGAACGCCTGAAGCTATTTCCAGCCGTGGCTTTCGCGCCCGGGAAGTGAAGCGACGACGTCCGCCAGAATCGATACTGCAATCTCGGCCGGTGTCTGTGCACCGATGCTCATTCCGACGGGGCATTTTACACGCGACCACGCTTCACCCGCGCCGCGCTCGGCGGCTGCTTCGGACATTTTTGCGAACTTGGGTTTGCTGCCGATGGTGCCGAAGTGGACGTCATTGCCGAACACTTTGAGTGCTGGCACAAGCCCGTCGAGATCGAACTCGGCGTCGTAGCCCAGCCCCACCACGTGCGTGAACCGCGGCAGGTCTTTACGTGTCAAGTATTCAGTGCCGCGCGTGCAGACGACGTCGAGCGCGCCGGGGAAGTCTTCCGGCCTGGCGTACTCGGCGCGGTCATCCAGCACCACGAACGGGTACTCCAGCATGGCGCAGAGCTGCGCGACGGCGCGCGAAACGTGGCCGCCGCCCAGCAACAGCAGGCATGGCTTTTCCATGATTACCTCGATGAAGACTTCGTTGGTTCCGCCGCAGAGGGATTTGACGAGGTTTCCCGGGCGGGTGCTGAGCTCGTAGGAGACGCTGCGCCCGCGGCCTTCGGCGATGGCTTCGCGCGCCTGTGCAATCATCTGGCGTTCCGCGTCGCCGCCGCCGATGGTGCCGACGGTCTGTCCATCCTGCATGACCAGCAGCTTGAAGCCGGACTTGCCGGGGCTGGAGCCCTTCACGCGCACGAGGTGAACAAGCGCGAACCTCCGGTTGGTCCGGACAAGCTCAGCGGCGCGGTTGAACACATCATGAAGCATGGAGTCAGCTGTTAGCGATTGGCCAAAGGCCTTTCGTCGCTGAAGCTAGCAGCTAATCGCTAACAGCCAACAGCTAGGCGCCACGCGCCGCTTCGTATTCCTCGGGCGTGTCGATGTCGACCAGCACGCCGGGGTTGTCGCTAGGAACTTCCATTACCTGCGTGTGGTTGTCTTCAATGACCTTGCGCGCGGTTTCGCCGGGCTGAAGCTCCATGAACGGCTGGCGGAAGCCGATGTCCACCAGCATCGGGTGCCCACGCTCACCCTTGTGGACCGGCATGAAGATGCGCATCAGGCTGGCGCGTGTTTCGGCGTAGCGCTGGATCAGTGCACTGACGTCCGCTGGCTTGATCAACGGGCAATCGACCGGCCAGATGATGCAGCAGTCGGTGCTGAAATCGAGATTCTCCATGCCGAGCTGCGTGCTGGTGTATTGCCCGCGCTCGGGCGCCTTGTTGACCAGCAGCGTCACGCCGTCGAGCTTCGCACCGGCCTTGATGGCGTCCGCATCCTTGCCCGCGATCACGAAGAACTTGCTGCAGCCGCCTTCGCGCGCGGTTGCCAGTACGTGCTCGATCAGCGGCTTGCCGTGCCAGTCCAGCAGCGCTTTGGGCCTGCCCATGCGCGAGGAGTCTCCCGCCGCCAGGATGATGGCCGCGGCCGTTATCGGTGGGTTGGTCATGGGCACAGGATATGTGCCCGGGCCGACGCTGTTTAGTGTTCAGTCCGGCTTCTTGCTGGGCGGCAGGAACAGCGGCGATGAGCCGGACATGGTGACCTTCCACTTCTTGTTCTCCTGGATGCAGACCACCAGCTCATCCTGCTCCTGGATTTCTTCGCCGACTTCGCGCTTGGTGTGGATGGTGACCTTGGCGCGATTGCCGTCGAGCACGGCCTCGCCGATGCTGAACTCTTCAATGTTGCAGTAGTCCCAGCGGTTCCAGTCCATCCGCTCGTCCGATTTCTGGAAGCTCTCGCCCTCACGGCGATGAACGGCCGCGTAGATGTCCTCGGGGTCGCCCGACTGCAGCGCCTCAATGAACCGGGTGACGGCTTCTTCGGGGGTGTCCGAGCCTTCGTCGCCGCCGCACGCGGCAATCAGCAAGAACAGCAACAGCAACGGGGCAAGCTTTTTCATGCGCCCAGTGTACGCCGCGTGACTGCCGCGCGCCGCGATGGAAGCCGCTGCACGCCGAACCCGCCTTGCGTATGCGCGATTGGGCGCGCTGTATTGCCGGGTGGTTAACCCGCTGAGACGACGAAGGTCTATTCCTTGTTGCCGCCGGTGATGTCCTTGAAGGCATCCTTGAACAAGTCCTTGAATGACTCCTTAAAGGTCTTGCCCAGCGCCAGCTTCCACTGATCGTCTTCCTTGACGCACTGGTACTTGATCTTGGAAGTCTCTTTGCCGTCCCGGGTGTAAGTGACCTCTACGGTGGCGCCAGTGCCTTCGATCTTGGTCGCGCCGATCTTGTATTCGGCCGTATCCTCTTCGGCGGCCTTTTCGGAGGCGTCTTCCTTCCAGTTCGCGAGGTCTTCCTTAGACAGCAGCTTCTTCAGGCGCTCTTTGTCCTTGGCTTTGCTGGCTTCGTGGTATGCCTTCACCACGTTCTCGGGCGACGACGTGTCGCCGCCGGCGCAGCCGCACAGCCCAAGTACCAGCACCGCGAACATCGCAATCGCGAGTCCCTGCATCATCCTGTTCACAGGAGTTCTCCGCTTGGGGTGGATTGTCGTTGTGACTAGCCCGGCAGCATGATGGACAGCCCGCCGTCCACGATAAACGTGTGCCCGTGGACCATGCTGGTGTAGTCGCTGCACATCAGCATTACCGCGTCGGCGACGTTTTCGGGCGTGACCAGCTTCTTGGCCGGCATCCACTGCAGGCTTTCCTCGATCATCGCTTCCCGGTTCGGGAAGTGCTTCAGCGCGTCCGTGTCGACGACGCTGGCGCTGACCGCGTTCACGTTGATGCCCTGGCTGGCGTACTCTACGCACAGGTGGCGCACGAGGCTTTCCAGCGCGCCCTTGGAGGCGCCCACGGCCGCGTAGTTCTGGAAGGCGCGAATGCTTCCCAGGCTGCTTACTGCGATAATGCGCCCGTTGCCCTTGCCGTCCGCGCCCTTCATCAGCGGAATGGCAAAGCGCGACAGCGGCAGCAGCGCGTAGGCGTTGATATCCAGCGTCCATTGCCAGTGATGGTGGGTCAACTCGGCGGGCGGCTTCAGTACGCCGCTGGCGGCGTTGCTGATCAGGAAATTCAGCCCGCCCCACTTGTCCTTGATCTCGGAGAACATCTTTTCGATGTCCTCATCCTTGGCGACGTTGCCTTTCAGCAGCAGGGGCTCTTTGCCGCCGGATGCGTCGAGGATGGCGTTCTTGGCCTCGTCTGCCGCGGCCCTGTTGCGAAGGTAGTTGACGGCCACGTCGGCGCCGGCCTTGGCCATTTTGACCGCGACGGACAGACCAATTCCGCGGGTCCCGCCAGTGATGAATACTTTCTTGCCGGCAAAATCGAACATAGCTGCTTCCAGACCCGCTTTCGCACGCCCCTCGCGAGCGATATAACCAAGACACCGGACGCTTCCAAGTCGCCGCGTGAGTCTACACTCCGGCGCGTGGGGATTGTAGGAAGGTTGTAACCCATGGGCAAACGCGTACTAGTGAGTTTGTTGGCGGCCACGCTGATTTTCTTGGCGGCCAGAAGCAGCGGCGCCCAAGAGGTACCCCCGGCCGCTGCGAACGCACCGAAATGGTCGTTTGAAGCAGGCGCATTCTTCACGCCCGACGACTATGAGTACCTTGAGTCCGCACTCGGCTGCATCAACCTCAAGCCATCCGACCTCGACTACGAGAAGAAGCACCGACCGAACGACAAGTTTCGCCTGACGGTCTGCAACGACAGCCTTGACCATCCACTTGGCGTGCCCCGCACAGCCGAGTTGGCGGCCCGCGCGTTCAGTGGCTCGGGCGACCCGACCGGCCGGGCGCAGCACGCTGCGGGCTTGCTGGACGCCAAGGTGAATCGTTGGGCCGACGCCGAAGTGGAACTGGACTACGCGACCCGCAAGGCCCTGCAGGACAAGGCTGAGGCCATCCAGAAGGCCGGCGACCCCGCCAAGGCCCGCGCCACGCTGGACAACGCTTTTGAGGCAGCCCTCTTTGGCGGTGAAGCCAGGCAGGTTCAGGAACTGCCGGAAGAACACGCGAAGGCATGGCAGGCCGAGATGTACGCGCTGGGCCAGGAGCTGTTCGTGCCGTTGGCAGCGCTTACACGCCTCGACAGCGATGACGGACAGACACGCCGCACCATCGGGCGCGCCGCACCCGGGCTGGTAGCAGAGTCAGAGATCACAATCCCGGGCTGCGAGGACGTGGCGGAGCCGCAAGACTGGTTTGACCTCGTGAGCCTTGCTGCCGCACTGGGGACATTTCGCGCGGCCGACCTGACCCAGGTCACGCTGCGCGAGAAGTGGGTTGAAGGCTACACCAGCATCATCGAGCACGAAGACGGCGACGCGCCGTACGCCGGGCCGGCATCAACCGTGGAGGGCGTGACCGGCGGCGTGCTGGCGGCGTGGCAGGGCCCGAACGGCAAGCTGGTGATCGGCGGTGAGGGGCCCAACACGTACGAGGGTGACGACTTCATCGGCATCATCGACCTCGGCGGAGACGACGTGTACCGCGGGCGTGTGGCGTGCGGACTGGGGCTTGAGGGCCACGGCGCCATCAGCTTCGTGCTGGATTGCGGCGGCAACGACCGCTACGAAGGCGGCGACTTCACGCAGGGATTCGGCTTCTTCGGCGTGGGCATGCTGTACGACCTTGGCGGCGGCGATGATTACTACAAGTCGCGCTTCTGCTCGCAGGGTTGCGGGCTGTGCGGCTATGGCGAGCTGTTCGATGATGGCGGCGATGACGAGTACCGCTGCGACAGCGGCTCGCAGGGCGCGGGCTGCTTCGGCTACGGCCAGCTTATGGACGTCGCCGGCAACGACAGCTACCGCGGCTGCCGCTTCGTGCAGGGCTTCGCGCAGGTGATGGGCGTGGGCGTGCTCACCGACGGCGCGGGCAATGATGACTACTACGCGGGCGGCAAGTACCTGCACCAGCCGCTCTGGAACGATCGCTATCAGTCACTCAGCCAGGGCTTCTCGATCGGCAACCGCAACGACAGCGGCGTCGGGACCGGCGGCGGCGTGGCGCTGCTGTTGGACGAAGGCGACGGCAACGACGTCTACACCACCGACATCTACGGACAGGGCAGCAGCTACTGGTATTCGCTCGGCATGCTCGTCGACACCGGCGGCAACGACACCTACACGCTCGGGCAGTACGGGCAGGGCGCGGGCATTCACCTTTCCTCGGCAATTCTGGTCGACCTGTCCGGCAACGACACCTATTCGATGGGGGTCGGGCTGGGCCAGGGCGCGGCGCATGACTGGGCGGTGGGCTGGCAGATCGACCGCGCGGGCAACGACTTCTACCAGGGCAACGGCCAGGGCATGGGGCTGAACTTCTCGGTCGGCATCCTGCTGGACTGCGCGGGCGACGACAGCCACTGCACCAACAACGAGGGCAGCATCGGCAAGGGCAGCAACAACGACATCAGCCTGCTGCTGGATCTTGCGGGCACGGACAGCTACGGCCCCAAGGAAATCAAGGACGGCCAGTTTACGCGCCGCGGCGACCACCAGCTGGTGTACGACGTGCCGCCGAACTGGTTCCCCGGCGTTGACGAGTCAACACTGCCGACTGTGCAGGACCCGGCGCCTGAGCATGTTACCGTCCAGCACATCCTGATCAGCTGGAAGGGCGCAAACGAGCGCGTGGTACCCAGAGACCCGGAGCGAACGAAAGCGCAGGCCGAGGCACTGCGCGACGAAGTGCTGAAGCAGGCCCGTACCAAAGGCGCTGACTGGGCACAGTTGCAGACCGATCACAATGAGGATTCTGATCCGCACTACGTCTATGCCGTGGACGCGGACAATGAAATCTACGTCAAACCGTTCTTCAACCTCGCGCTGAAGCTGGGCAAAGGCCAGATCGACTGCTGCGAAACCGAGTTCGGCTTCCACATCATCAGGCGCATCGAGTAGAGACCGCGGGCCAGGACTGTCCGGCCCAAGGCTGTGTCGCAAGCTCCGCGGGCTCTTGCCCTTGGGCCTGCGGCAACCCGGGGCTGACGCCCGGGCTGTTTGATTGCGCGCCCTCCGGGCGCCTGCCGCCTGCCGCCTGCCGCCTGAAGCGCGTCTCCATTGCGTATCGGCCGGCGATCACCGATCATTGCCGTGGATGTCGATCACCCGCGAATACAGCCACGCCCGCTGGCACAGCCGTGCCGGCTTTCTGCTGACCACCATGCTGGTGCTGCTGGCGATGGGCGGGCCGTTTATTGCCACGCGCGGGATCCTGACCCATGGCGCGCTGTTCCTGCCCGCCGCCGCCGGGCTGGTGTTCCTGTTCGGCGGGCCGCTGGTGCGCCTCGCGCTGGCCAGCGGCCGGCTGGACCACCGCTTCAGCGGGCGGGAATCCCTGCAAAGCGTCCAGACGCTGATCCGGCTTGTGCTGGCGTGCGTGTTGCTTGTGCTCGGCGCGCGTGCGTGCACGTGGCTGTTCAATGAGTCGCTGTTCCCGCTGCCCGTCGGCACGCTGGCCTACCAGGCGCGTGAGCTGACCACCTACTCGACGGCGTGGCACACCGCCACCACGTCGGCCGCGTGGTGGGGGATGGGCACCACCGCGTTCATCACGATGGTGCTGCTGCTGTTCGCGCGGCGCAAACGGCTTGCGGGCCTCAGCTGGATTGCCGGCTGGCTGCTGGCCGTCGTGATCGTGCTGATGCTGCTCGGGCTGCTTGTGGGCTACTCCATGCAGGGCGCCGGCGCGCTTGCCGCCCTGGCCGCGCCGGTTCGCCTGGATGCGCTGTACTCGCTGCGCTTCTGGGGAGACGCCTCTGCCGTTGCCATGCTCACGCTCGGTGCACAAACCGGCATGCTGGTGGCCGCCGGCCGCGGTCTGCCCAAGCGCGCGGCCGTCGGACGGGAGGCCCGCATCCTCGTCGCGGGCGTGACCTTCCTGCTGGTGCTGTCGGCGCTCGCCGGCTTGCTGTTGCTTTCGGCCCTCTGCTACCGGCAGGGCGTCGTGCCCGAGCCTGTCCACGCGGCGCCCGGCGTGCTGATCATGGACGTGATCCCGGCGCTCGGTCTGGATCTGTTTCAGGGCTGGCCGCAGGAACTTCGCCCGAGCGGCCGCCAGGTGACGCTCGCGTGGTGTTTCATCGTAACGCTGGCGTGCAGTCTTGCGGCCGCCTCGATGCTGGGCGCGACGCGCCTGCTGCCGCACGACTGGCGCAGCGGCTCGGCGAAGTTCGGGTATGCCGCCGCACTGGTGTGCTTCGTTGCGCTGCTGGTCAGCCTGTACATGGGGACCGGCGACGCCTACCTGCCGCTGCTGACGGTGATGCCCGCGCTGCTTGCCGTGATTCGGGTGACCATGGCGCGACGGGTTGGCGTTGGTATGCGCGTGGTCTCGGTGGCATTCCACAGTTCGCGCCCGTGGCTGGAGCGCCTGTACCTCACGATGGCATTTCGCGTGGCCCGCCCGCTGTTGCTGCTGGCAGTGCTGGCCGTGGCGCTGTCGCGGCGCGAATACAACGTGATGCTTGCGGGCTTTGCCGTCGCATTTGCGCTGATGTGGTTCGGCTCGCTGGGCCAGCGCACGCGCAGCCGCGAGACCGGCATGCTGCGCGCTGTGGCCGCCTCGCTGATTGTGCTGATGCCCGCCATGCTTTCGGCCGACGCGCCCGCGGTACCGCCGCTGGAGAGTGCGTTCAATCAAGTGGTCGACGCACCGGACGCGAAGTCCCGGCGAGAAGCACGGGCAGACTTCGAAGCCCGCCTCGCGAGGCTTGCGATCGAGGGCGACGGCGACGCGGCTGTCTTTGCGCCGGCCGTGCGCCGAAAAGCGCTGGCGCTGGTCGAGCCGTCGGCCGCGGAGCAGCGCTTCGACGTCGCGCGTGACGCCGCGGCCTGCGTATTTCTGCTGGACCCGACGCACGAGGATTCACTGCGGCTCGAGCGCCTGTTGCTTGAGCACGATGGCGTCTCGCCGTTCCCGCGGCTCGACGAGGCGCTGTCCGACTATGCCGCCGGCGAGCCCGGTCCGTTGCTGTCCCAGCTGAATGTCATTCATCTGCAGATCGGCGGCGAGCGTCTGACGCCCCTGCTGGCGGAGCCTGAGGGACGTCCGGGCGCGCAGTTCATGGTTGCGCTGGCGGCTGATCTGCGTGAGGCCTACGGCACGAGCGGGCCTCGCTCAAAGGATCTGCGTCGGTACCTGGTGCAGCGCGCGACCAGCGAGCGTTCGCTGCTTCGGCCTGATCCCGCGCCGGGCATTGTCTACCTCGTCTGCTTCCTGTTCGCGGCGGGCCTGTTGGCGCTGTCGCTGATGCTCGGTGTGGGCAAGCGCTAGTCCGGCCGGTTGAGGCGGGCGGCGGGAGATATAAAAGGAAGGCACCCGTAGCCGGAGGAAGCCCGTGGATTTCGAGTTGAACGAAGAGCTGTCGATGCTGCGCCAGACCGCGCGCGAGTTCGCCGCAAGCGAGCTGAAGGCCAAGGCACGCGAGATGGACAAGGCCGAAGAGTTCGACCGCAGCGTCTTCCAGAAGATGGCCGAGATCGGGCTCACCGCGCTGACGATTCCGGAGCAATACGGCGGCTCGGGGTTCTACGAAGGCAAGATGGCAAACCAGGCCGCGAGCATCACGCTCGAGGAGATCAACCGCTGGTGTGCCAGCACCGGCGTGACGCTCAGCGTGCACATGAGCCTGTTCAGCAGCCTGCTTACGAAGTATGGCAGCGATGAGCTGAAGGCCCGCGTGCTGCCCAAGGTTGCCAGCGGCGAATGGCTCGGCGCGTACTGCCTGTCCGAGGCGGGCAGCGGGACCGACGCGGGCAGTCTCGTCTGCGAGGCGAAGAAGGATGGCGACGAGTACGTGCTGAACGGTAGCAAGCTCTGGATCACCAGCGCGCCCTACGCCGACGTGTTCATCGTGATGGCCCGCACCAGCCACGAGCACAAGACGCGCGGCATCACCAGCTTCCTTGTCGAGCGCGACCGCAAGGGAATCTCGATCGGCAAGAAGGAAAAGAAGATGGGCATCCGCGGCAGCGCCACCAGTGAGGTGCTGTTCGAGGATTGCCGCATCCCGGCCGCCAACCGCATCGGCGACGAAGGCAAGGGCTTCGGCATCGCGCTCGATACGCTCGACGGCGGGCGTATCGGCATTGCCGCACAGGCGATCGGCATCGGACGCGCCAGCATGGAAGATGCGACGGAATACTCCAAAGCGCGCGAGCAGTTCGGCAAGCCGATCAGCAGCTTCCAGGCGGTGCAGTGGATGCTGGCGGAAATGGCGATGAAGCTGGACGCGGCCCGCCTGCTGATTCATCGCGCCGCATGGCTGCGCGACAACGGCAAGCCGTGCGCCGCGGAGGCCGCGATGGCAAAGCTGTTCGCCAGCGAGACGGCCAACAAGTGCGCCAAGGACGCGGTGCAGATCTTCGGCGGCAACGGCTACAGCAAGGAGTACGACGTCGAGCGTTATTTCCGCGACGCCAAGATCACCGAGATCTATGAGGGCACCAGCCAGGTCCAGCGCATCGTGATTGCACGGTCACTGCTGGGCGATTAGTCGCGCACGCGTTACTGACACCCGACTTGCCCCGTAGCCGGAAAGCCGCGCGTGCGGCATAATGACGGTTCGCTCGCGGATGAACGCATGTCACAGCCCCAGCACGCCGATCCGATCATAGGCCAGACCTTCGGCAACGTCGTAGCCCAGCGGATTCTGGGGCGCGGCGGCATGGGCGCTGTATATCTGGGGCACCACCCCGGACTCGACATGCTGGTCGCCATCAAGCTGCTGCCCGACCTGTTCGTCGGCAAGCGCGAGATGGTGGAGCGTTTCCTGCGCGAGGCGCGTGTTTCCGGGCGTCTGCTTCACCCCAACATCGTGCGCACGCTCGACGTCGGCCGCGACCACGGCGTCTACTACCTCGTGATGGAGTACGTCGAGGGCGTCGACGCGCAGCGCCTGCTGGACCGCGAGCAGCGCTTTACACCGATGCGCGCAGTGAACATCGCGGGCTTCGTGGCGCGCGCACTTGGCGAGGCACACGACCAACAGGTGATCCACCGGGACATCAAGCCCGCAAACATCCTGATCGCGCGCGACGGCAAGGTGAAGGTGACCGACTTCGGTCTTGCGCGCAGCATCACCAACACGGCGACGGCGCTGACGCTGTCGAACCAGGTGGTCGGCACGCCGAACTACATGGCGCCGGAGCAGATCAAGAGCATGGACGTTGACGTTCGCGTGGACATCTACGCGCTGGGCGTGACCCTGTGGCAGTTCTTGACGGGTCAACTCCCGTTCGAGGGCGCGACGCCGATGGCCGTGCTGCTGAACGTCGTCGGCGAGCAGCTTTCCATGCCGCGTGAAGTGTTCGACCCGCTGCCGAAGGAGCTGCGCGAGGCCGTGGTCGCCATGACGGCCAAGGATCCGCGCCGCCGCCTGCCGAACATCCCGGCCGTGCTGGCCGTGCTGAAGAAAGCCCGCGACGCGTTGCGGGCGGCCGGCCTGGACAGCACCGCACCGATTACCGGAGCACCCGTGCGTGCGAGCAGCCCACAGATCCAGTCCATGAGCGACTCGGCCGCGCTGCGCAGCACGCAGGCCCAGCCGCTGCCCCGCAACGACCCGAAGAGCTTCACGAAGGCGCTCGGCAGCGACGTGCAAGGTCGCCCCCAACGCGGCGCCCCACCCAACCCCGGCACCCGACGCAAGTAGGCCGCAAAGCCTTTGCGCTTCGTCGCGTATCCACAAGCCAGAATGCAAGCAGCGCCGGCAAGGGCTTTGCCCATGCGGTATGGTTGGGATATGGATGGCAAGCGCAACATCCCATACCAGTATGAAGGCCCGGTGACGCAGGCAACGCGCAGTCCACTGGACCTGCCGCGACGCCCCCGACGCAGTGCACGCGGCCCCGCGATAGCAGCTTTGTTTGCACTCGCATGTGGAGGGGTCGTGATCTGGCTGATCGGCGCGACATCGAAGCCGCGTGACCCCGAGGGATCGACCTATTATCTCGAAATCAAGCAGCAGGATGACATTCAGGCTGCGTTACAAGCGGCCGAAGTACAAGGCGACCTCGACGGTCTGATCAAAGCACAACCCGATGCCAGCGGCCAGGAGTTCTGGGCGCTGTGCCTGCGCGAGCGCTTGTTTGAGAGCGTGATTCTCAGGCGGTTTCGTTCATTCAGATCGGAGACCGATGAGACGCCCAGTTGGGAAGACTTCCTCTCCGGAAATGTGAAAGAGCCTTGGTGTTCCTACACCGGCCCGCGCGCAGATCAGGTCCGCGAGGCTACGGCTCGCAAAGGCACGGAGAGGGTCGTCCTGTTCTGCTTCAACTCGCGCAACTGGAATAATTACCCGAATCACGGCGTGCTGGCCACTTGGTCTGACGGCGATCGCGCTACGTACCTCACTCTCGAAGACATGATCGAGACCTACGGCATCACCGCCGAGGAATGGGCCGACCCGGCCGGCAAGCTGTTTGGCAAGAAGGCGCCGTTTCAGTACACCTACGAGTAGCCGCGACCGGCTTGGACTGGCGCGGACGGGCTTGGCAGCTATATTCCCGGCCCATGGGATATGACCTTGCTGCCATCTCCAACGCGCTGACCGAGGGCTTGAAAGCCTTCGAGACGGCCGCCGATGCCGACGCGCTGGAAAATGCACGGCGTGAGTATCTGGGCAGCAAGGGCGTTGCCAAGGCCATCCTGGGCGGCATCAAGGATGTCCCCAAGGAAGAGCGCGGCGAGTACGGCAAGGCCGCTAACGTCCTGAACGCGAAACTGACCGAAGCCTTCAAGGCCGCGCAGGCACGCGTCGGCGCTGGCAAGCCCAGCGGCAAGCCCGGCATCGACCTCACCAAACCCGGCAAGCGCCGCGAGATCGGCCACGCGCACCTGATTACCCAGACCATCGAGGAGATCGTCGAGATCTTCGGGCGCATCGGCTTCTCGCAGGTGGAAGGCCCCGAGGTCGAGGACGAGTTCCACAACTTCGACGCGCTGAACATCCCGGCCGGTCACCCCGCGCGTGACGAAGCCGACAACTTCTTCCT
Organism: Planctomycetota bacterium; assembly: GCA_020638675.1. GTDB lineage: Bacteria > Planctomycetota > UBA8742 > UBA2392 > UBA2392 > JACKID01. The sequence continues at coordinate 2,691,168 of JACKID010000001.1, read as the reverse complement.
GCAGCTCAACGCGCCGGACTGGGACGCCAAGCCGGTGCCGATGCTGCTGCGCAGCCAGACCAGCACGATCCAGATCCGCACCATGGAGTCGCGCAAGCCGCCCGTGCGCGTGATCGCCCCCGGGCGCGTCTATCGGCCTGACACGGTGGATGCGACGCACATGTACATGTTCCACCAGATCGAGGGGCTGGCGGTCGCGGAAGACCTGACGTTCGCCGACCTGAAGTCGGTGCTGGAGCTGTTCGTGCGCGAGTACTTCGGCGCCGACACCAAGATGCGCTTCCGCCCGCACTACTTCCCGTTCACCGAGCCGAGCGCCGAAGTCGACATCGACTGCCAGATGTTCAAGCACCTCAAGAAGCCCTGGCTGGAGATCCTTGGCTGCGGCATGGTCGATCCAAACGTGCTGAACGCCGTGGGCTACGACCCGGCCAGGTATACCGGCTTCGCGTTCGGCATGGGCGTGGAGCGTATTGCCATGCTGAAGCACCGCATCGGCGACATCCGGCACTTCACCACCAATGACATGCGCTTCCTGAGCCAGTTCTAGTGCGCTAAGCTGTAGCGTGGAGTCCTGATGTCCTATCGCATTCTCGTCGACAAGCAGTACTTCAACTTCTCATGCGCGCACTTCCTGCTGTTCAACGACGGCAGCCGTGAGCCCCTGCACGGGCACAACTACTGGGCCTGGGTGGAAGTTGAGGGCGATCTGGGACCGGCCGGGTACGTGCTGGATTACATCACCTTCAAGCCGATCTTCCGCAAGCTGTGCGACGGGCTGGACCACAAGACGATCTTCCCGAAGCAGGCCGAGGTGCTGAAGATCGAGCAGAAGGGCGAAAACATTGAGGTTACGCACGCCGACGGCAGCCGCTTCAGCAGCCCAGTGACCGACACACTTTTGCTGGAATTGCCCAATACTTCGACAGAACTACTCGCAAACTACCTTGCCAAAAGGTTATATGATGAGCTCGTGGAACGCGGAGAGTATCTGCACTTGCATGCCATCACGGTCGGGGTAGAAGAGGCACCCGGCCAGCAGGGCATCTTCCGTTACGCTTTACCGCACAGGGAGAAGGGGGCGAATCGTGGCAGCTAAGGAATCGGTCTCGATCACCTACTACGTGGGCGTCATAAACGTCATTCTGGCCGCTGTTTGGGCTGCCGTGTACGTGTTCGGGGTCATCGGCGACAGCTCCATCACATCGCCGACCGCCACCCCGTTCTATGTAGGCACCCTGTTCGCTGTGGGTTTCGGGCTGGTTTTCCCTTCGTTTGAAAAAACGATGGCCGGCAAGACCAAGATCAACACCGGCATTTTCATGTCTGTGGTCGCGCTTGGTACTTACGCCGGTCTGGTGGCGATCTACTTCCTGCGCGGCAGCCTGGTCATGTACGACCTAACCCAGTTGTTCTAAGTGCTGGCTTCATTTGACGTGATTGTGGTAGGCGGCGGGCTGTCCGGCCTCATGGCAGGGCTCACGGCCGCCGGGCGCGGGCATTCTGTGGCGGTGCTCGACCGCAACGCGGGCGTCGGCGGCAAGTATTGCTACACATCCATGGGCGCCGCCGCCCTTACCAACACAGGCATGGACCTCAGTCGCTTTCACGGGCGCGACGCGCGCTTCGTGAGCGATGCCCTGCGAGAGTTCGACGCCCCAGCTCTGCGCGGCTGGTTCGACGGGCACGGCGTGCAACTGGCTGACGCCGATTATTACGGGTTGGTGTGCCCGCCCTCAGGTGGTGAAGCTGTAAGCGCGCTGGTCGAGGCGCTGGAATCCTCCGGGGCGGAGCTGCGCACCGAATGCAACGTCACTTCCATTGAGCCTGGCTCGGACGGATTTCGCATCGAGGCCGGTGAATCGCTCACAGCACGTTCGGTGATTCTCGCGACCGGTGGCTCGAACCTGCCACAACTGGGCGGCGGAGAAGACGGCTATCGTCTGGCGGGCGCGCTCGGGCACCACTGCGAGCCCGCCCATGCGGCGCACGTTGGCGTCACGGTGGGCGAAAGCTGGCCAACGACACTTGCCGGGCTATGGATGGACGTTGAGTTGAACCTGAGCGTAGCGGGCAAGCCGCTGAAAGACGCCGGCACTACCGGAAGCATGCTGTTTACCCGGGCCGGGCTTACCGGCGAGGCCGTCTTCAATATTTCACGCCAGGTCGAGCCGAACCTGGGTCGTGGTGTTGAGCTACAGGTCAACTTTCACCCGGGCATGGAATTCGACGATGTCGCCCAATGGCTGCACCGCGTATTTGGCGAGCGCACCCGCGAGCCCTCCGATCGCGCGATCGACTTCATCCTGCCGGCGTCGCTCGGCGGAGTGTTTCTGGCGCACCAGAAGGTCAAGCCCGGTGCCCGCGTAATGCAGTTGCACGAGCGCCAGCGGCAGGGGCTGCTCAAGGAAATGACGGACACCCGGCTGACGGTCACCGGCACGCTGGGTATGCGCGCGGCCGAGAGCTGTACCGGCGGCGTGCAGTTGCGTCAGGTCGATCCCCGCACGTTTCGAAGCAAGCTGGTTCCGGGGCTGTATGTGGTGGGGCGGCTGCTGGATATCAGCGCCGACTGGGGCGGGTTTGAGCAGCACTTCTCACTCGCCAGCGGACGGGCTGCGGGCCTTTCCGTTCTGCAATAACTCTGGACCGGCGCACGCCGCCGCGCTAGGCTTGAGCCTCCCCCGCCAGAGCAAGGCCTTACGATGCAAAAGCTGATACCAGCGTTGCTTGCTGCAGTGTTGCTTGGCGGCTGCGTTGCTGACCAGGGGCGGGACAATCCGTACCGTGAAGACCTGCGCGGCATCGACATCGAGCGCGAGGTCGAGCTTCACGGCGACTCCGGCCAGGAAATCGCCACGCTCTTCAACACAGGACGCATCGCGGACGCGCGCGTGGACACATCCGGGCGCTCGGTTGGCCTGCAGTTGAACATGTTCTACAACATCGAGATCGCCGAAGACCCGCTGCGCCCGACGATCCTGACGAAGGTGGGCTACATCCGCCGGCTGCAGGAAGACCGCGGCAACCTGTTCCTGTACGAGTTCTACGACGGCGGCTGGACGCGCATCGGCTACATGAACCCGGAAGGCGCCGTGTATCGCTACGAGGGCGGCAAGGAAGAGTACCTCGGTCGCCACGACCTGGACTCGGCCGTGCGGGCCCTCTATTGGGCGCCAAGCGGCTATGGCTACGACGCCCAGTTGCAGGACCACGCGCTGGTGAACCTGAAGGACTCGGACGTCGCGACGGCCGAGCCGCGCTATCGCGGCGTGTATCACCGCTCGCACAAGTCCGCCCCGCCGGTAGTTTCGTTCACGCTCAAGCGCGCGGGCGAAGCCGGGCTATTGGCGGACAAGTACGAGAAGGAACGCGCCGACGAGACGTTCGAGGAAAAGTTGCGCCGTCTGCGCGAGGATCGCTCCGGTGGTTTCGGCGACGACGAGAACTACGGCGGGTTGCAGTACAAGAACGGCAACCCTGTGGACGACAAGGGCAATCCACTCAAGCCGGGTAGCATCAAGTAAGCGAACGCTTTCGAAACGCAGCGCCCGGTTGTAGCCGGGCGCTGGTTTGTTGTTGGGTAGAATCGCCCCGGGAGGTGAGTGATGAAGCCCTATCGCGTAGTTCACAGTGCCGGGTGGGTTTTCCTGATCCTGATGATCGGATCCGGGGCGCTCGGAATTGCGGTCAGCGTCATGATCAGCTACGGGGCGCATCCGGCAGCCTGGGCCACGGCAACCGGAATCGGGCTGTTGATGCTGCTGCTTGCGATCCCCTTTGGGTCGCTGCGGTTCAGCGTGGACGCAGATGGTGTGGTCGCTTCGTGGGGCGGGCTCATCAAGAAACGGATCCCGCTCGCGGACCTTACCAATGTTGAGCACGGCAAGTACAAATGGCTCGAGTACGGTGGCTGGGGCTGGCGCATGAACATGCGAGGCGGCATGGCATTCAGCGACCTGGGCATGCCGGGCGCGGTCTATGTCCACTACGGCGAGGGTAGGACGCTGGCTGTGACACTGAAGGACCCCGCGGCGGCAGCAGACGCCGTTCGCGACTGGATGGATGGATGACTACGGGGCGCGGAAATCCGCGCCCCGTTTCTATTCACGCTTGCGCTTCTCGCCCGGTGCAACCACCAGCCACGCGAAGAAAAGCAGGCAGTGCAGCACCACTCCGAGTACCCAGAAGCCGTGAATGAAATAGAGGGCCGTGATTGCTGAGAAGGTGCCCAACCAGATCATGCGATACATATCGGCCTCCTTTCGGGACGGATGCTGGTTCCGCTCCTCTCCTTCCTTTGCTGCGGTTGCGGCCCTATTGCCGCTTCCGAATTAAGCGTAACGCGCACGCGCCAATGCCACGATGGGAAACGCCGCAGTGCTTTGGAGTAGGCGTGGCGGGGCTAGCTTGCGAGCTTGGCGGGGTGTTTTTTCCGAACACGCAGCACGATCGCGGCAACAGTCAGCAGCGCCCATGCGATGCCTGAGATCACCTCCGCGGCAACCTCGATAGGTGTGCGGTGGAGTTCGGCTCTCAGATCGTGTTTGCCCGGCGGCACGGCTACGAGGATCCGGCCCGCATCGTCCATCCCGTGGGCGGCCGGCGCGCCGTCAACGGCAACTTCCCAGCCGGGGAAGTCCCATTGCCGGATGATGGCGTTCGTGCCCTGCGGCGAATCGACCTGCGCCGTGATCGTCAGCGAATCGCGCGTTGCCTGCGAAACGGTGGCGCCTTCACCGGCGGTTACCAGCGGGCGTGGAGGCAGCTCGACTTTCTCGCGCACGGCCGTCGCGGGCAGGTACTCATCCACACCGCCGACCGTGTCCCATTCGTTGAAGCGACCTTCCACGCTGATCTCGTCTTCCGTTACGTGCTTCCAGGCGAGATCACTCAGTGCATTCGCCAGCCAGATCACGGAGGCGCAGGCGATGGCCCCGCTCAGCGCCAGTACGCCTGCACTGATCCAGCGGGACTCACGACGCCGCAACACCGCGGCCGCGCCCAGCGCGATGAACAACGTTGTCGGCGCGATGGTGCGCCAGGAAAACTGGAAGTAGCGCCCGAACGGCACATTGGTCCAGAACGGCAGCGCGAAGTCATACATGAGCACTGTGCCGATCACGGCGTAGACGACGCACACCGTCACGATGAATTTGCGCCGCGCAGACGTCGCGATGCTGAAAGATACCGCGACCAGGACCCCCGTGAGGATCGCGCCCAGCACCGGCAGGCGGACCGACAGCCAGGTGTAGTTCACCGGGAAGTAGCCCATGCGCTTCTCGATGTTCACGAAGCCTTCGAGCATGCGCTCGGTGGAAACCAGCGACTTCTCGCCCAGCGCCGGCAGCCAGTACCAGGTGCTGAGTACCAGACCGATTCCGAATGCCATTGCGAGGCGTGCATAGTCGCGAGGCTTCCAGCGTCGATGGTACGCCAGCAACAGCGCAAATGACCCGAACAGCACAGTGTACATCAGCCCCGACAGTGTATGGATGCAGACGATGGTGCTGTACACGGCGGCAAACGCCAGCCACGGGCCCGCCGCTGTCGGTCTCTTCATCGCCCGTAACATCAGGTGCAGCGCAAGGATGGCAAAGGCGAACGCGACATACTCGGACAGGTCACCGCGTATGTGCAGGTTGTACATCATGTAGGGCGCGGTGATGCACAGCGTCGCCATCAGCAACCCGCCGCGCCAGTTAGACTGGGACTTTCCGAGTGCGTACGCCGCGAAGAACATCATCAGCGTGGACAACACCAGCAGGATCTTCACGGCCGCGAGTTCGCCCAACGGAGCGAATGGCAAGGCAAGATAACTGAACCCGGGCGTGTAGTAGTTGAACAGCGGATAGCCGTGTCCGGCCGCGAGGTCCGGTATCCAGCGCGGGTGCCAGTGCTGCTCGGACAGCCCGACGATCAGCGCATCGAACCGGGTGATGTAGGCTTCGCGTTCATGGTGGTGGTACCACCACGGCGACCACTGCGGCCAGGTCATCCCGAAGGTGAGCAGCAGCGAGTAGGCGAGCAGAAACCCGCGCCTGCACCAAACGTATTTGCTCCCACCGGTAAGCATCGGGCGAGTATAGATGCGCGGGTAGCATGGCGGCTACACGTGACGAGAGCGTGGGCAGAGAAGGGCGGCTTGAGCGGCCCTGCTAAGGTACATCGAGCAGGATTTCCGCCATCACGGGATAGTGGTCGGAGGGCTTACGTCCGTCGATCTCGTCGGCCAGAATGCCGTGCTGCTGTACCACCACGTTCTGCACGAGGATGTGGTCGATGCGCCGCCCGGTCCAGCGCGACGGGCGGAACCCCATGAAGCTGTTCTCCGGCCCGAAGTGGCCCGTCAGTGAGAGTTCGTGGGCATCGCGCAAGCGCGTGGTGTCCGTGAGCGTGACCAGCGGCGCGCTGTTCGGCACGGTGTTCAGGTCACCCATGAACACTACGTGCGCGTCGGGCGGCAGGCGGTTCACGCGCTCGGCGACCACCCCGGCGGAGTGGTCGCGTGCTTCGCTGCCGCGGTGGTCGAAGTGGGTGTTGAAGACGTGAACTTCCAGCCCCGTTTCGCGCTCCCGCAGGTGTGCGTAGACGACCGTGCGCGGAAACGCGGCATCCCAGCCGGTGCTGGGCACAGCTGGAGTGGGCGAGAGCCAGAACGTTTCGCTGGCCAGCAGCTCAAGTCGCGATTCGCGCCAGAAGATCGGGTCGGCCGCGCCGGAGTCGCCGCCGTTGCTGCCGACGCCGACCCAGCGGTAGTCCGCAAGGCGCACCTGAAGATCGGCGATCATCGCGAAGCTGGCTTCCTGCGCGCCGACTATGTCGGCCTGGTGGAATCGGATCATCGACGCCACCGCGTCGCGCCGGTAGCGCCAAGCGTTTTCGCCATCGGATGAGCTGTCGATGCGGATGTTGTAAGTCATCACGCGCAGCGCGTTTCCCGTCAGGGGCTGCATCGGCGGTGGGGGAGGCGCGTTGCGCTTCTCGACGTACACGCCCGCGCCGAACGCGAGAACGAGCAGAACCGCGCCGACAAACATCGACAGGGCTCCGAAGCCGCGGGTGCTGTGCTTGGCTGCGTTCGGGTGACTCATCCACGCTATAACGGGCGGGCGGGGGCGGGCACTCCGCAAATCTGCTCAGACAGTCTTGAACAGCGGGTGGTAGCGCACCTCACCCTTGCGCCCGGCGATCGCGCCCAGCGCCAACTCTGTCACCATCAGCACGTCATCCGGCGCTTTGAATTCGCAGGTGATGCCGAACTCGGACATGCGCCGAAACCCGAAGCGCGGGTAGTACGTCGGGTGCCCCAGCACGAACACCACATCGTGCCCGCCCGAGCGACAGGCCTGCAATCCTGCATGAACCAGCTGCGAGCCGATGCCTTGTTTCTGGAGCTCAGGCAGCACGGCCATCGGGCCCAGCGCCAGTGCAGCCCACGGTTCGTCGCCCACAACCTCGACCGGCGTGAACAGGATGTGCCCGATGACGCGGCCATCACGTTCGGCAACCAGCGAGATGAACGGCTGGACTTGTCCCCGCAGCGCGTTCACCAGCGCCGCCTCCGCCGGCGTCTCAAACGCGGCCTCGTTGACGGCGCGGATTGTGGCGACATCGTCTGGTGCTTCGGGGCGAATGATCATGCGTTCGAACCTGGGTGGTGGCGAGAGTTGGTGCTACTGCGTAACGATGCGTTGGGCGATACCGACGTTGTCGCCTTCCCGGTCCTGCATCAGGAAATCCCGCAGCCCGTACTCATGGTCGGCGATGGGATGGACGACTGTGACGCGATCCTTGATCCGCTCGAAGATTTCGTCGACGCCCTCGACAAAAAAGTACGCGCTGTTGTTGCCACCGACCTTGCCGTCGCGCTCGGGAAACATGTACAGCATCATCAGCTCGTCGCGATACAGCACCGCATACACGGGCGTTTTGAAAGGCGTGTTGAAGCCGAGCACGTCTTCGTAGAACTTGATCAGTCCGTCGAAGTCCTTCGCCACAAACACTGGCGCCACTTGCTTGGTCTTGGGCTTGCTCATCTACTCCTCGGTCCTGAAGGCCTGGTGCCAGTGGGACCATTCGGACCAGTCCTTGTTCTTGGCCTTCTGGCGGGCTCGGCACCAGTAGGTTCCGCCGCCCGGCAGCTCTTTCTTCTTGGCGGCTGCGCCTTCGAACATGCCGTTGCCGTTGGCGCTGGTGACCTTCACGCGTTCGTCCTTGCCGAGTCCCTTGCTGCGCCAGACGATCTGTTTGCCATCTGCGTCGCTCGCGATTTCGATTTCCCAGTCTTCGCAGTCTTCCAGCGGCGTCTTGATCAGTTCGGGCTTGCGGGGACAGACCATCGGCCCGATCGGCTCGGTGCTGATCACGAAGTTGTCGTACCAGCGCTTCTGCGTGACCGGCGAGCCCTTGTTCCAGTAGGCCTCAAGGAAGACGGCGTTGATGCCGAACTCGTCGTAGTCGTTGCGCCAGTCGAGGCCCGATCGCTCGCATTCGAGCCGCCCGTCGATCCAGAGCTGGTTCAGGCCGTCCTTCTTGCCCGGCGTGTTCAGCTTCGCGCGGCACTCGACGCAGACCCACCAGCCGGTTTCTTCGGGCGCGTGGATGTTGAACTTCGCCCCGGGCGAGTTGCCGAGCCAGCGCATGTTGTCGAAGTCGTTGTATTTGGTGGTGACGACCTGGCCGTTCTTGATTCCTGATGCAGGGTCCAGGGTTAAACCCTTCGGGCCGCCCCAGACGTGGGCGAAGATGCCCTGCTTCCATACGTTGGGATCGACGAACATGGTGGCGCGGGACAGCTTGTCCGGGCCGCCGTAGTCCGTGCCTTCGTATTCGCCGCAGATCCAGCCGGGCTGGTGTTTGACGTAAACGCGCCAGTAGACCTCGTCAAACTTCTCGCCCGCGCGCGCCATGCACATGAACGGCGCGTCGCCGAAGAAGACTTTGCGCCCGGCGTCGCCACGCTTGCCCTTCTCATACAGGCAGCGCATCGCCTCGCCAGCGCCGCCATAGCCCGGACCTTCGCGTTGACCGGATTCTTCGCGGTATTTCTTGACCGTGTCAAAGTCGTCGTACCAAATCGTCGCCTTCGCATCCGCCTGCGGCTGGTTGTCGACCGGCACGACGGACTCAATGCGAGGCATCGGTGAAGGCTCGCTCCCGGCAACGACAGTATCCGTAGCAGCGGGCGCGACGAGCGCCAAGGCGCAAAGGAACATCAGAACCGTGACCGGCATGCGCATGATGCTGATTCTCTAGAACCGCGGGCGTCACGCCATCGGAATCTTGACCGGGTTCTCGGTCCGCTTGTTGTAGCGCTTGGCCTCGCTGTAGCCGGCGTCGATGTGGCGGGCGATGCCCATGCCGGGGTCGTTGGTCAGCACGCGCTCGAGGCGCTTGTCGGCGGCTTTGGTTCCGTCGCAGACGATGACCTGGCCCGCGTGGAGCGAGTAGCCCATGCCCACGCCGCCGCCGTGGTGGAAGCTTACCCAGGTCGCGCCTGACGCCGTGTTCACCAGCGCGTTCAGGATCGGCCAGTCGGCGACCGCGTCGGTGCCGTCCTTCATGGCTTCGGTCTCGCGGTTGGGGCTGGCGACGCTGCCGCAGTCGAGGTGATCGCGCCCGATCACGATCGGCGCTTTCAGCTTGCCCTCGCGCACGAGCTTGTTGAACAGCAGACCGGCCTTGTGGCGCTCGCCGTAGCCGAGCCAGCAGATACGCGCGGGCAGGCCCTGGAACTCGAACGAGTCCCGTGCCTGGTCCAGCCAGTTGATCAGGTGTTTGTTCTTCGGGAACAGCTGCTTCAGCGCGGCGTCGGTCGTGTAGATGTCCTCCGGGTCGCCGGACAGCGCCACCCAGCGGAACGGGCCTTTGCCCTCACAGAACAGACCGCGAATGTAGGCCGGTACAAAGCCCGGGAAATCGAACGCGTCCTTCACGCCGGCCTCAAGCGCGTGGCCTCTCAGATTGTTGCCGTAGTCGAAGGTGTTGGCGCCGCGACGCATCAGGGTCAGCATCTGGCGGCAGTGCTTGGCCATGGTGCGGAAGGCCTGCTTTTCGTAGCTGCGCGGGTCGGCCTTGCGCAGCTTCAACGCGTCATTCAGCGTCATGCGGTCCGGCACGTAGCCGTTCAGCGGGTCGTGCGCGCTGGTCTGGTCGGTAAGCAGGTCGGGGACGATCTTGCGCTGGATCAGGCGCTCGAGCAATTCTGTCGCGTTGCAGCAGACGCCAATACTGACGGCCTCGCCCTGTTCCTTCGCCTGCAGCGCGCGGTCGATGGCGGCATCGATGGTGTCAGCCTGCTCATCCAGATAGCGGTCATGCAGGCGCTTGGCGATTCTTGACGCGTCAACGTCCGCGGCCAGGAAGCTGGCGCCGCACATCTTGGCCGCCAGCGGCTGCGCGCCGCCCATGCCGCCGAGACCGGCCGTGACGACCAGCTTGCCCTTCAGCGTCGCCTTGCTGCCCCAGTGCTTCCGGGCGGCGGCGGCGAAGGTTTCGTAGGTGCCCTGCAAGATGCCCTGGGTACCGATGTAGATCCATGAGCCCGCGGTCATCTGGCCGAACATCATGAGCCCGCGGTCGCGCAGCTCGTTGAAATGCTCCCACGTCGCCCACTTGGGCACGAGGTTGCTGTTGGCGATCAGCACTCGCGGGGCGTCTTCATGCGTCCGGAACACGGCGACCGGCTTGCCGCTCTGGATCATGAGGGTTTCGTCGTCCTTCAGTTCCTGCAGCGACTTGAGAATCGCGTCGAAACACTTCCAGTTGCGTGCGGCCTGCCCTATGCCGCCGTAGACGACCAGCTCGGCCGGGTTCTCGGCGTTGGCGGGGTCGAGGTTGTTCATGATCATGCGCAGCGGCGCTTCCGTGAGCCACGATTTTGCATGCAGCCTGGTGCCGCGCGGGGCGTAGATCGGGCGTCGGCCTTTGCCTTTGAGTGCATTCTCGCCGAGCTTGGCGGCGTCGTCGGTTTTCTTGCTGGTGCGCTTCTTCGATTTCTTCGTTGCGGGCATGTGCAACCTCCGCGCGCGTTTGTAGCAAGCGGCGGCGCGGGTGGTAGGGGTGATGGTTCGCTACTCGATGCGGGTGAAGTGGATGCGGCTGTTGTCGATCCAGGGCTCGAGGTAGCCGTTCTTGTCGGTGTCCTCGACCTCGAGCCAGCCGATGGTCAGCCCGTCCTTGCTGGCGACGAAGCCGCGCGCATTCAGATCAAAGTCCGCGAGGCGGTGAGTCTTCAGCGCGTGATCAAACAGCAGCAGCTTCGAGCCCAGGTTGCCCTGCTCGACCACGAGCAGGCCGCGGTCAACGATCCAGCCAATCGTGTTGTAGTTGTAGCGCGCGCTGGGCGAGCGCGAGTCGTGGTGCTGCGCGTCGTCGACGATCAACACCTCCGACATCTGCTTGCTGATCGTTTCTGGGCCCCAGTAGTTCCAGCGCTGCGTGCTGTCGTCCGGCTCACTGGGTTCCTGGTGTCCGAAGAAAGAGCCTTCCGCGTTGACCACGATGCGCGAGCGGTGGCTTGCGCCGTACAGCGGCGCTTCGCTGCCGTCCTTGGGGTTGTAGATGATGTGAACCGATGGATCGAGCAGTGACGGCAGCGGCTCATCGACATCGTCGTCAGGCACTACCATGCCCCAGCGGTTCCAGCCCGGGGCCATCGGCTTGTCGTTTTCGGGTGGATCCTGCCGCTCGATCAGGATGCGTCCGTCCTCAAGCACCAGCTCAACATTGAAACCGCGCACGACGCGGGTGCGATCGCCGCGCACGAGATTGATGCTGACGATCCAGCCGTTGGCGTCTTCCTCGCCGGCGCTGGCGATGAGCACTTCGCGGTCCTGGTTCCAGACGGCGACCGGCGTGTCGCCCGGCGCGAGGCTGGCGATGTTGCGAAGGTTTCCGCCGTCCCGATTGCCGACGATCAGTGTGGCGTCGTCGAGTTCGTCCACGATGCCGTCTTCATTCAGGTCATAGCGGCGCGTCGTGAACAGGATGCGCCCGTCTTCAAGAAACAGCGGGGGCGTTGAATCCGCGCCGGTGTCCGCGACCTTGCTTTCGGCCTTGGCCGGGCCGACAGTGTAGAGCGCGAAGCTTTCGGTCTTGGGCTTTCCGTCCTTGCCGTCGTTCCCGCCGATCTTGCGGTAATAGTAGAAACGCTCGCCGTCGGGGCTGATTACGTGGTGGAGCAGCACGCCGGGCTCGGTCGAGAGCGGTGTCGGGCGGGCGGCGCCGAGCTTGGCCACCCACAGCTCGGTCTTCGGGTCGTCCTCAGGCCGCGGCTGAAGCGAGCCCTCTTTCTTCTTGGGCTCTTCGGGCGGGGGCTCGCCGGGGAAGTCCTGGGCGAATGCCAGCACGACCAGCACCGTGGCGCTGAGCAGGGCGGCAGTCATCCAGCGAAGTCCGTTCATACCTTCGTATCCTGCGCGACGACCTTGTTCTCGCCGCTCGCGGTCTGGTTCATCGCCGCGCGCACGGATGTTGTCGTCGGGCGGCGCGTGGGCTGCTTGGCCCTCTTATACGGAATATAGATCGTGAAGCGGCTGCCTTTTCCCCACATCGACTCGACCGTGATGCGCCCGTCGTGCGCCTGCACGATTTCCTTGCAGATCGCGAGCCCGAGCCCGGTGCCATCCACCTTGCGGCTCAGCGCCTGGTCGACGCGGTAGAACTTCTCGAAAATGCGGGCCTGGTCTTCGGGCGGGATGCCGACGCCGCGGTCAGCGATCTCGATGAACAGGTCGTTGCGGTCGACGCCGACCATGACGGTGACGAACTTGTCGTCGCCGCTGTACTTGATCGCGTTGCTGAGCAGGTTCAGCACAACCTCGCGGATGGCGTCCTTGTCGAAACTGGCCTCGCTGGGAACACCCGGCAGGATCTTCAGGCGGATCTCGCCGTCCTGGCCGGTCATGCTGGCGCGGAACAGGTTGATCGTGTCGCGCACGACCTGCGGCAGGTTATGAAGCTGGAAGTTGTATTTCTTGACCTGGTTCTCGACCTTGCTGAAGCTCAGCACGTGGTCGATCAGCGCGCCCAGGCGCTCGGTCTCGGTCATGATCGTGTCCAGGCACGCGTTTACCTGCTCCGGGTTCTTCACGCGCCCCAGCTTGAGCGTCTCAACGAACATCCGGATGCTCGTCAGCGGCGTCTTCAACTCGTGGGTGACGTTGCTGACGAAGTCGACCTTTTTGCGCGCTTCGCTGGATTCGCGCAGGATCATGTGCACGACCATCAGCGTGGCGCTGGCAACGATCGGCACGCACAGCACGGCAATCACGACGAAGATGGAACTCAGCAGCTTGCTGTCTTTGTAAAACTGGCGATCGGCGTCGAGCTTCAACACCACGTAGCGCGAAGGCAGCAGCTCGGAGTGCACCGGCACAAAGCCGAGCACTTCGTAGCGGTCGCTGGGGTTCATGCGCCAGTCGATCTCGGTACGGCTGGTGCTCTCGAGCACCAGCGAGTCGTTGTCCAACTCGACCCGTTCGAGGTAGCCGTTGATCACGCGGTCGATCTCGCTCGGGATCAGTTCCCAGGCGAGGAAGCCGCCGCTGCTGCCGTCGATGTAGACGATGTACGGCGCGGGCTCGCGGCGTGCCCCGCTGGTCCAGTTCAGTGTGAACGACTGGCGCGTGACGCCTTCATCCGGGTGCTCGGCCATGTTGGCCAGCATCTCGGCCAGCACCGGGGGCGGGGCGACTTTACTGGGGCCGGCCGTGCCGGTGATCTTGCCGCCGATGCCGTAGAAACAGCGGATGGCCACGGCGCGGTTGTAGTTGGCGAAGTATTTCTGCGCGTCGTCCTGCACGCGGGCGAGATCGGCCTGACTCTTGGGCGGGTCTTTGCTGAGTTCCGCCACGCGCTCTTCGATGGTCATCGTCAGCCCGGTCTGCACGTCGCGCAGTTCCTGCCGGTACTGAGACGGGCGCAGCTCGATCTCACGCAACGCGTACGCGCCGAACAGCCCCATGATGACGGTGGGGGCGATGATCGCGAAGATCGCGATCGGGTACAGCAGGCGGCGCGAACTCCAGCGTTTGACGTTCAGAGCCAAGTCGAGACCCTTTCGTTACAAATATTAACGAAACAGGGGGATACAATCAGTAGTAGGGTAGTGAATTCCTGGGGTATTCGGGGGTCGGGGGCGTATTAACGGCTATAGGGCCGCCAACACGTAACCGGAGCCGAAAAATGTCAGCCGGCACTCCCGCAGTACGACGCCAAGCCAAGGTGTCCCGGACAAAGGCTTCGCCACGCATGGAACGTTTCGAGCGCTTCCTTGAGCGGTATCGCGGCCCGATCTTCACGTACGTGAATCGGCTCGTTCGCGATGAAGCCACGGCCGAGGACATTGCCCAGGAAACGTTTGTAAGGCTCTATCGCGAACTGGACCGGATCCGCGACCAGACGGCCTCTGCCTGGCTGTACCGCGTGGCTCGCAACCTGGTGACGGACTACATCCGCAAAAAGCGCCCGGTGACGTTCACTGTGCTGCGCGGCAAGGCGGCCGATGATGATGAGGATTCGCCGGGGCTTCAGTTCGAGCACCCGGGCAGCGGCCCCGTCGGCGTGACCACCAACAATGAGCTGCGCACGCTGATCGAAGAAACGCTCGAGGCCATGAGCCCCAAGTTCCGGGACGTGATTGAGCTGGTGGACGTGCAGAAGCTCACGCACGAAGAGGCGGCCGAGGTTCTGGAGTGCAGCGTGAAGACGGTGTCGGCACGTCTGGCGCGGGCGCGCGAGTTTTTCACGAACCGGATCGGGCGTTATCTGGAGACGGATGAAGACACCGGATCGGCCGCTGGAAGTTAGCGGAGTTTTTCTGGTGTGCGATCTGGGCTGGTTCGTAACAAGTTCGTAACGCGGCACGTGGACGCCGCGAGCTGTACCCGGGGCCCCTGACTGATGGAACCTGCAGACTACAAACCCTTTTCCGCCGACGTTCACGACTACGTGGGCGGGCGCATGTCGGCTGATGCGGAGCGCGACTTCGAGCGCAAGCTGGGCAACAACGCCGAGCTGAAACAGCAGGTCGACCAGCTGCGCAAGTCGCTTGATCTGCTGCACACACTGCCGATGCAGGAGCCTAAAGAAGGCTTCGACCAGCGCGTGATCGGGCGCATTCGCGAGGAAGAACTCGCCGACCGCGCCCGCAGGCAGATCGCTGCGGCCCCGGCGCCGATGTGGCAGCACATCGTGCAGGTCGGGCTTGGTGCGGCCGCGGCGGCGCTTGTGCTGGCCGTGATCGGCGTGCCGGGCATGTTCCAGGATGGTACGGACAAGCTTGACGGCACAGGCGGCGGTGAAGCCGCTGCGCCAGTGGCACGCGTAAGCGCCACCGAAGACGACCTGCTGCCAGCGCTGGCAGACCACAATGCGCGTTTTGAGTCGCTGCGGCGAAACGTTGCCCACACCAGCGTGAGCGACCCCGACCTGCAGCGGCAGTTCCTTTCCATGGAGCTTCAGTATTCCGACCTGCAGCGCCGCAACCGCTGGCTGGCGGACCAGGTTGCAGGCCTGCCGTCGGGCAAGCGCGTACAGTACGAGCGCTTCCTGGAAAAGCTTGAGTCGGCGCTGGCCGAAGTCAGTGAAGAAGTCTCGCGCAGTAGCGGCGACCGTCGCCCGGTGGATATGAAGACCGTGATGGCCGCGCTGGACCGGGTGCAGGCCTTGCAGGGCGAGGTTTCCAGCTACACGCTGAGCGCCAATGGTGGATCGATTGTGCCGGACGGCTCGACGCAGCCGACGGATACCGGCAAGCTCGCGGAAGTTGGTCTGTACGCGCTCGTTCGTCGCGCGGATTATCGCCACGACAATCCGGCCGTCATCGACGCGGCCAGCGTGTATCTTGGTCGCTTTCCGCAGGGTTATTTCGTCGATGAAGCCAATGCTGCCTCGATTGCCGCGCACCTGCGACTGGGCGAGGACGATCTGGCGGCAAAGCGGTTCAAGGCCGGATTCGGCGACTACGACGAGGACGTGAAGCCCGGCCAGCTTGCGATTGTGCGCGGGCTGCTGACGCCGGACGAATACGAACGCCTCGGCATCGCCCGCAAGGCACTTCGCGAGCACGAATAGCACGCAGAAACATGAACCCCCGGCGCCTGCCGGGGGTCTTTTCATTTGGCGGAATGCCGCTGAATCCGGCGGACGTTCAGCCGGTGGATGGTTTTCCCAAAGTCGGTGCGTTTGTCGCAGCGTGGGGTATACTTGGGTCAGGTGCCGCGATGAGCCTCAACATTCGCTGCAAGTGCGGTTGGAACAGCCAGGTGAGCGACTTCTACCTGGGCGATCGCGTTGCCTGCCCCGACTGCGACGAGAAGATCGCGGTTCACGCAAGCAGCAACGTTCCTTACGGCTACCCGCCCTACAAGGACTGGGCGAAGCAGACGGCGCCCGTCATGCGTGCGCCGGCCTTCCGGCCCGCGGCGCGTGACCTCATGGTCGTGGCGCGTGACCCGCATGCGGGCACGGCGCTTGGTTTGGGAATCGCCTCCGTCCTGGCCGTGCTGAGCGTTTGCGCGCTTCTGCCCGGGTTGATCCTGGCGGTCTTCGCGCTGTACTCGGCGCATCGCAGCAAGCAGTGGAATGTAAGCCACCGCCGCGCGACGGACGGGCGGGCGCGCGCCGGCTTCGTGATGTCGTGGGCCGCGCTGGTCATTGCCGCGCTGATGTTTGGCAGCCTCGTGTTCGATGGTCGCCCGAGCCACCGCCCGGTGGTGCCGCCCGAGGTCATCGCGCCGCCGCGGACAACACCAGTTGTGCCTGCGCCGCCGAAGCACCGGTACCCGGATGCACGGCCGGCGTTGCCGCCGTTGAACACAATTCCGCAGCCGGGTATGCGATATCCGTCCGTGCCCAAGCCGGAGCCGGTGGTGCCGCGCAATGACTTCGAGCGCAAGCAGCTTCGGTACAGCCAGAAGGTGCGGCAAGAGCGGCAGCAGCCCGCGCCGGGCGGTCCCAAGCCGGGCAATCGCTACGGCAAGTAACTCCTACAGCATGCTGACAGGGTCCACGTCAATGTTCATGCGCAGGCGTTCGCCTGTCTTGATCAGTGGCTTGATCGTCTCGACCACCGCGCGCACTTCACGGAAGCCCTTGGCTTTGATGATCACCTGCCGACGGTGGCGACCGCGGAGCTTGGCGATCGGCGCATCGAACGGCCCCTGCACGGCGTAAATCGTGCCCTTGAAGCGCGTGGAAAAGTCGTTGGCCGTGGCGGCGACTTTTTCGGCTTCGTCGTCGGCCTTCTGTTCCTGTTTGCTTTCAATGGTGACCAATACCATGCGCGAATAGGGCGGATAGTTGCTTTCGTCGCGGTGCTTGAGCTCATACCCGACGAAGGCCCGGAAGTCCTGCCGCGCGCCGGTCACGATGCTGATGTGGTCAGGCTGGAACGTCTGCACGATCACGGTGCCCGGTTTGCTGCCGCGCCCGGCGCGTCCAGCGACTTGCGTCAGCAGCTGGAAGGTGCGCTCGTAGCTGCGGAAGTCGCCCAGGCCCATGCCCACGTCGGCGTTCACGACGCCCACGACGGTCACGTTGGGAAAGTCGAGCCCCTTGGCGATCATCTGCGTGCCGACCAGGATCTGCGTTTCGCCCGCGCGGAAGGCCTCGAGCGTGACTTCATAGTCCTCTCGCGTCTTCATCACGTCGCTGTCCATCCGCGCGATGGCGCGCCCGGCGAAGATGATGTTCAGCTCTTCTTCAAGCCGCTCGGTGCCCATGCCCATCAGCTTGACCGGGCCGCCGAAGCAATGGGGGCACTGCTTGGGAATTGGTTCTGTGTCCAAACAGTAGTGGCACGCCATCTTCTTGAGCCCGCGATGGAAGCTCATGGGAATGTCGCACTGCGGGCACATCATCGCCTGCCCGCAGTTGGCGCACGACAGCAGCGTGTGGTAGCCGCGCCGGTTCAGGAAGATGATCACCTGCTCATCGCGCTCCAACGCGGCCGAGCATGCCCCGCGCATCCGCCGCGAGAAGAACGTCAGCTTGTGCTGTTCCCGGCACTCCTGGGCCATGTCAATGATTTCGACGGAAGCCAGTCCGGCGTCTGGCGTCTGGAGTCTGGAGTCAACGGCCGCCGGCCCCCTGACCCTGGAACGAAGTTCCAACAACTCATACTTTCCGGTCTGCGCGTTGTGCCATGATTCCAGTGAAGGAGTCGCCGAGCCCAGCAGCGCCACGGCGCCTTCCAGGCGACAGCGCATGATGGCTGTGTCGCGGGCGTGGTAGCGCGGTGTGTTGTCCTGCTTGTAGGTGCCCTCGTGCTCTTCATCGACGACCACCAGGCCGAGGTCTTTCACCGGCGCGAACAGCGCGCTGCGCGGGCCGATCACTACGCGTGACTTGCCGGCCGAGATGGCGCGCCAGGCATCGCGGCGCTCGGCGTCGGTCATGCTGCTGTGCAGCACGCTGACATGCTCGAAACGGCTGGAGAAGCGGCGTACGGTTTGCGGCGTCAGGCTGATTTCGGGCACCAACACGATGGCCGACTTGCCGTGGTCGACGGCGCGCTGGATGGCGCGGATGTAGACCTCGGTCTTGCCGCTGCCGGTCACGCCGAACAGCAGGAAGGTCTTGAACTCGTCGCGGTCCAGCGAGTGCGCCACGGCGTCGAGCGCCTTCTGTTGGTCGAAGGTCAGCGACTCGGGTATCTTATCCGACGCGCCGAGAATGCCACCGCCACCGACGCGCTCCGGCTCGACCTTCTCGAATCGCAGCCAGCCCTGTTTTGCCAGCGTGCGGATCGGCGACTCCGAGACACCCAGCTTCTCGGCCAGTGCAGAGGGCGTGAACACGTCGTCCACGAAAGTCCCCGTCGCGCGCAGCACGCGGGCGTAGCCCAGGTTGCGCTCGCCGCTGCCCTTGCCGGCGCGGACTTTTTCCTCGAGTGCCGCGGCGTGCGCCAGCAGGTCTTCGGGCGGCTTGGCACAGCGCACAATCGTCAGCATGCGCCGCTTGCGCCCGGTGCGCACCACGGCCGGCAGGACGGCCTGCAGCGCCTCTCCCCACGAGCAGGCGTAGTATTCGGCCATCCACTTCGTCAGGGCCAGCATGCCGGCGCCGAGCAGCGGCTCGTCGTCGGGTGCTTCGAGGATGTCCTTCACCGCGTGCCGCATCACGTGCGACTCGTTCTTCTCCGCGACAACGAAGCCTTGCAGGCTGCGCGAGCCGAAGGGCACCGTCACGCGATGGCCCACTTTGGCGCGGGCCTCCAACGGATCAGGCACGATGTAGTCGAACACGCGGTCTACGGGCGTGGGCAACGCGACTTCCACGAACCGGCCGCGTACGACGGGTTTCAGGTCTCCTGTATCAAACAGCTTGCCGCGCGGGCTCATGCAACGGACTATAACGGCCGTTGCGACACAGGCCATCGACCCATGCACCCGTACTTGTCTGACAACAAGCTGCGCAAGGAAGAGAAGCTGCTCAACAAGGGGCAGTTTGACGTCGTGTTTGAGAAGGGGCGCAGCGCCGGCAACAAGCGCATCGTGATGCACTGGCTGGCCAATGAGCTGGGGCATCCGCGGCTGGGGCTGGTGGTCAGCACCCGCTTCGGAAACGCCGTGCAGCGCAACCGGTTCAAGCGTCGTGTGCGCGAGATCTTTCGCACCCACAAGAATGAAATCGGCGCGCGCGACGTTGTAGTGTTGCCGTCCAAGCGTCCGGAAAGCCGGGAGTCGACGTACGAGGAACTGGCCGATAGCTTCCTCAAACTTCTGACGCGCATCGAAGGCTGAGCCATGCCCGTGTTCGACATCCAGTGCAGCCAGGTGGAAGAAGTGGTCGAGATCCACTTCGGCGGCGATCCCGAGCCGCGCGGCAACCCGGAATACAGGGGCTTTTCCTGCCAGACAGAGGCCGAATGCCGCAAGGCGGGAATTCCATGCGAACTCTTCACAATCGCCGGTTTCCGCCCGTTTGACGTGGCGGCCGCGTTTGAGCATTTCAACTCGTAGCAAAAGCCTACCCACGGTTGGCCGCTGCCGCTAAATTCCCGCGACTATGTCGGGTGAGAACGAATCCACGAGCGCAGTGCTGTCGGCGCTGGTCGTCAACTTCGTGTTGACGATCCTGAAATTCGTGGCGTTTGCGGTCTCCGGGTCAGGCTCGATGTTCGCCGAGGCCATGCACACGCTGGCGGATACCGGCAACCAGGCGCTGCTGTTTATCGGCATCAAACGCTCGGAACGACCCGCCACGGAGATGTTCAGCTACGGCTTCGGCGGCGAGCGCTTCTTGTTTGCGCTGTTGTCGGCTGTCGGCATATTCGTTTTGGGCTGCGGCGTGACCGTCTACCACGGCGTGTCGTCGCTGCTGCGCCCGCACCCGCTTCACATCGGCTGGCTCGACTTCGTGATCCTCGGCGTGGGTTTTTGCATGGACGGGTTCGTGCTGTTGAAGGCCTTCAAGGCCATCAACGCCAGGCGTGGCGACAAGAGCTTCCTGAAGTTCCTGCGCACCACGGATGACCCTACGATCGCGGCCGTGTTGCTTGAAGACAGCGTGGCGTGCCTCGGCGTGGTGATCGCGCTTATCGGCATTCTGCTCGCGTACTTCCTGCACATGCCGATGTTCGACGCGCTGGGCTCGATCTTCATCGGCGGGCTGCTTGGTTTCATTGCGGTGTGGCTGGGCTACAAGAACCGTAGCTTGATACTCGGTCGCGCGATCCCGCCGGAGATGCAGAAGCAGGCACTGGACTTCATCAACGCGCAGCCGAGCGTGGAACGCGTGCGCCACATCCAGAGCCGCGTGGTCGGCGCAGATACCTACACGCTCAAGGCCGAGATCGACTGGAACGGCCACTGGTTCGGCGAGCAGGAGTTGGGCTGGGTACACCAGCACGAGGTCGATCTTTCAGACGAGGCGGCCGCAAAGGCGTTTGCAACCGAGTTCGGAGAACGGATTACGACTGCGATCGCCAAGGAAGTCGATCGGCTTGAAATTGAGTTGAAGAAGCTGATCCCGGAACTGAAGTTCCTCGACTTCGAGGGCGACACGACCACCGGGCACACCCAGGTGATCCGGAAGTAGCACTGCTTTCCAGCCGCCGGCACACGCTAGTGGTTCGTGCCGAATTCGGTGGTGCTGACCAGCGCGTAGAACAGGTCCTCGAAGCCCAGCTGCTCGGCCGTTCCGGTCTTTGCGAGATCCTTGAAGTAATCCTGCGTGCGGTGCAACTCGGCCAACGTCGGGCGGCGTGACAGGATTGCGAGGTACATGGCCTCGATCCGATCATCGAGCTCTTTGTAGTCGCGGCGGATGGCGTACACGAGCGAGCCGTTGCGCGAGTCGCTGAGGCGGCGCGTTACTTCGCCGTTCAGGATACTCAGCGCCTGGTCGATGCTCAGAGTGAAGGTGTCGCTCTGCATGCGCTCATCGTCGCTGTTCAGTGCCGAGTATTGCGCCGCCAGCCCGCGCCGCACCTTCCACTCGGTGCCCAACTTCGCGATCCAGCCCTCGTAGGTCTTCAGCAGTTCCTCGTCGTACTTGGCCTGGTAGTCGTTCTCGTTCTTCTCTTCCTTCTTCTGCATGTCCTGGAAGGTCTTGAACTGGCGCAGTCGGTCGTAGGCTGTAACCGTCGCGCGTGCGAACGGCTTCAGCATCGTGTCGCCGTCGCGCATGCTGAACAGCGCGCCGAAGAACTGCTCGGGCGTGAGCTGCCGCGTGTGGGCACTGGCGAAGTGCCACTTCTCGGCACCCTCGACGTCATCGCCCGCGAGCTGGTACACCCGGGTGTTCAGGATGGCGCGGTAGAGTTTCTTGACGCTGTAGCCATGGCTGGAGAACCAGTCGCCCATCTTCGCCAGCAGCTCGGGGTGGCTCGCCTCGTTCAGGCTGTTGAAATCATCGACGGGGTTCACGAAGCCCTGCCCGAACAGGAAGCTCCAGTAGCGATTCACGAGGTACTGCTGCGCCGTCTTGTTCTTCGCCGAGGTCAGCCACGTCGCATAGATCTTGCGCCACAGCACTGTGTCGCGCGACTTGACCGGCGTGTCGCCCAGCAGTTGCGGCTTGTCGTAGGTCAGCAGATCTTCGAAGCGATTCAGCGCCTCGGGCGGAAGGTCAGGCGACTTGGCGTAGGCCTCGATCAGGTTGCGCGGCAGGATCGGCTTGGTTTCCACACGTGGGTCGACGGGTTGCGTGTAGAAGTCGGCGTTCACTTCAATGCCGGTGAAGAAGCTGGCCATGCCGACAAAGGACTCCTGCTTCCAGGCGTCTTCGTATGGGTGGTCGTGGCACTCCGCGCATTGGATCTGGATGCCCGCAAAGTTCTTGCTGGTCAGACCGGCCATGTTCGGCGAACGCGCAGGCAGACCCATCAGCGCATAGTAGGCCGCGGCCGGGTTCTTCGAGATCGGTCCCTCGGCGAGAACGAGCGCATTGATGGTCTCGTCAAAGCCCACGTCCTTGTTGAATTGCTCGCTGAGCCAGACCGCCAACACTTCCCCGGCCGAGACACCGAGGTCGCCGAAGTCGTTGCCGCGCTCGCGCAGGATGGGCATCCACAGGTCGGCCATGTGCTGGCCGAAGCGTGGGTCGTCCAGCAGACGGTCGATCAGGCGGGCGCGCTTGTCGAGTCGCTTGTCATCTAGGAACTCGCGCGCTTCTTCACGGGTGGGGGGCAGCCCGACCGTATCGAAGTAGACGCGGCGCAGGAATACTTCATCCAGCGCCAGCCCGGCCGGCTTGATGCCGTCACGCTTCCATACTGCGGAGATGTCGGTGTCAATCGTGTCGCTGAGTGCCTTGGCCGCGTCGGTCTTGTCGGCCGACACGGTGGCCGGGCGCGCACCGGCTGACAGCGCCAAAAACACGGCTGCGGCGGTCGCGAATGCAAGGCAACGTGTGAGCATGATGGCCCCGAGTTTAGCAGGAACTGGCCATTCTTGCCGAAAGTCGCGCCTGGATTTCAACTCTTCTGACGCCCCTCGATCGCAGCGAGCATGACCGCGGCAGCCACCCCGAGGCGGCGATCGAGCCAACCTTCCGTGTCGCCACTGAAGTCGAGGTCGATTTTCGCGACAAACGGGTTGAAGCGCTGCTTGAATACCATTACTGGTCGGCCCTGGATGTCGCCGTGGAACGTCTGCGGAATCAGGTTCGAGAGGAAGCGGCGCAGCAGCGCCATTCCCATGCTGTCCTCAAGGATGGTGCCGATCTGCTGGTCGTTGACATCGAGGATGTGCCACTCATCGCGGAAGATCGAAGCCATGCCTTTGCGGCGCAGCGCGCCAACCTTCTGCCGCGCGATCTGGTCGTAGACGTCGTAGGTCATGCCGAAGTCCAGCACGCCGCGCGCCTGGATCCAGAGCACTTCCTGCGTCATGGACTCGTCCTTGAAGACGCGAATGTCCTCCTTGAGCTTGAAGGCTTTCTGCTTGGTGTAGAAGACAAGGTTGCCGGCGGGGTCGTAAATGTGGAACTGCTGGCCGAGGAAGGCAAAGACCTTCTTGCGGATCATGAGGTGGTTGTGCTGGAAGCCTTCGTAGCTCATGACACTCCTTTCGTCGTTGGCACAAAAGTTAGTGTCTGAGCAGGTGCGTGGCCAGCCCGAACAAAGCAAAGCGCGGCGGAAGCCCTTCGAGGCCTCCACCGCGCTGTTTGCAGGCCGCTACCAGGGACGTGCTTTTAGCTTGAAGCTGAACTCGAGCTTCTTGCCGTTGCGCAGGACCTTGATGGTGATGGTGTCGTTGGCGGCCTTGTTCAGGCGGATCCAGGTGGTCGGGTTGGTCGTGTACTCTACGCTGGTGATGTCGTCGACCGCATAGACGATGTCGCCAACCTGCACACCCGCACCCTGCGCGTTCGTCTTGACCCAGAACTTGGTCACCTCAAGCGCGAACTCTTCTTCCTTGATGCCGAGCTTGCGCTTCTCTGACTTGTCCAGCTCTTTGCCCCAGAACTCGGGAAAGGGCTCCAGTGCGTGCGTGCCGGCGCGGCGGGCGATGTCCGTGACGCGCCACCACTTGTCGAGCGGCAGTTCAAGCTCGACTTCTTCATCCTTGCGTTGGACAGTCAGCTTGAGTGTCTTTGATTCCATTGGGTGTCTGTTCAGGGCGTACTGAAGGTCGCCGAACGTCAGCACCGGCTGCCCCTCCAGCTTAATGATCTCGTCCTTCTTCTTGAGCCCGGCGTCCTTGGCGACGCCGTCAACACCTTCGATCTCGAGGCCTTTCTTGGGATCGATCTGAACGCCCAGCCGCTTGATGTCAGGGTAGATCCACATGTCCTTCATGCGGTCCAGCTTGCCCTGGCTCTGCAGCATCTGGGTCTTGGCCTGGCCCAGATGGTGGCAGTGGACGCACTTGCCCTTGGCGATTTCGTCGTTCTTGATGTCCGGGTAGTCGCGCGGGAAGAACGGGTCCGGGCGCCTGGGCTTGGGCGCGTCAGCGGACTTCTGCCTCTCGTGCTGCTCAAGCCCGCGCTCGAGAGCGATTTCGAGCGATTCGGCATTGAGGAACGTCTCCGCGCTTTCGTCATCGCGCCCGCCGAAGCGCATGTAGATCTGCTCGTCGGCATTCAGGATGAAGCAATAGAGTGTGGAGTCCGGATCGAACTCGAACAGCCCGATGTCCACGCCGGTCATGTCCGCAATACGAATGCAGACGTAATCGCGCAGAAGCTTGGCAATCTTACCCCGTGGGTTGACCAACTGGTCGTGGAAGGCTCGGCAGGGCACTCACGGGACGCAGCGGAATTCGAGGAAGATCGGTTTGTCTTCCGCGCGGGCCTTTTCCAGCCCAGCCTTGTAGTCGGTGATCCATTCAAAGCCGCCCGCATCAACGGGTTCGGGCGGCGTGCTTGCCCACCACGCGCCGATCATGGCGAGCGTGAGCAGCAGGCTGACGGCCGTGCGCTTCATTGGTTTCTCCATGTGCCTCAACCCCCTTCCGGGGGCCCTCGACAGTATGAATGTGCCGTGGCGGGCAACCGGGCCAGAAAAAATGAATTCGCCCCGCGGCGCGGGGCGAATTGCATCGGCGGCTACTTGCCGTTGTGGGCGGGGCCACCACCCCACATGCTCCAGCCGTCCAGCGCCTTGTCGCCCGTATCGATGGTAATCAGCCAGCCATCCTGGGTGCTGAGGTAGATGCGTCCGTTCATCACGGCCGGCTGAAAGACGAAGCTCTTGTTCAGCTTCAGCGCGTGTTTCAGCTCGCCTGTGCCGGCGTCGATGGTGAACACCGCGCCGTCGAGCCCGGCGAACACCAGTTGGCCCCCGGCCGCCGCAGGTGGGCTGAGCAGGCGTTCATTCCGGTCCGGGCGATAGGTGAGCTCCCAATCGAGCTTGCTGCCGTCGAGTTCGCCGCCGCTGACCGTGTTGCCGAGGCAGTTGTAGAGCTTGCCGGAGTGCACCATCGGGCGTGAGCCCTGGAATGCCCATAGCCCGACGATGCTGTCCTCACCGAGGTTGTCACCCGCTTCGCCGGCCTTGGCTGTCTCAGGTGCCGAAGCAAATCCTACGCCCGAGTCCTGCTGGGCCTTGCTTGCGGCGCCGTAGTAGGAGTTGCCGCGGACGTTTTCGCGGTGCAGGTAGTCCGCGCGCTGGGTCTGGCGCAGTGCACCGCGGGTCTGGGCTTCATGATCAAAGCGGCGCCAGCCTTCGTAGTGGACCTGAACTTCCTTGCCGTCCACGGTCTCGGTGCGGGTTTCGCGTTGGGCGCAAATCGCCTCAAGCGTTGTCCCGTTGCGCGTCACCCACGGGGCCGAAGTCGCGTTCTGCTTTTCCTGCCCGAGCAGCTTGCCGGTCTTGAGATCGACCTGGGTCAGTGTGCCGTCCAGCGTCGCCGCGTACACGATGCCGCCTTCGACAACCGGCGCGCTGATGCAGTCACCCGGAACGGCCTGCGCCCAGCGGACCGCGCCTGTCTTGAGGTCAAAACAGCCGAGTGCGTGGCTGCCCTTGCCTTTCACCTTGATCCCGCCACGCGCGATCTGGCCTTTCGCAACGGGCCCGGTTGTGCCTGCGACGGGGCCATTGGACTCGGGTGTCTGGGGCACGGGGTCGCCGTCGCTGTCTTCGGGGATCATCTGCTCGCCGCCGAAGCCGGTTGGCCAGCACATCATCACGCAGTCGTCTGCGATCGCGGGCTGGCTCATGAGCGGGTCGCCGAGCCAGCGGCCCCAGGCCAGCTCGCCGTTGCTGCAAAGGCGTACTTCGATGGTGCAGGACTCGGTGTTGTAGGCCACATAGTCGCCGCTGACGACCGCGCCCGTTGGGCCGTCGTCTGTGGTGCGCACCTGCCAGATGGTCGCGCCGGTGTTGGCGTCGAGACAGTAGAAGTCGTAGCTGCCGAAGCCGCCGCCGACGTAGAGCCGCCCGTCGGCGATTGCGGGTGTGGCAAGCGGCAGCTTCTGTGGAAGCCGCACTGCCCATGCCTTCATACCGTTGTCGAGGGTGAACGCGATCGGTTTGCCTGCTTCCCCGTCCTTGATCTCGTAGGCTTTGAGATCGTCGAGGTTGAGGCTGAGGGTCTTCACAACTTCGGTCTTCGGCGTCACTTTTTCGGGCTGCTTGACTTCGTCCGGTTGCGGCTGCGGCGCGGGTGCCGTGCACGCCGCCAGCAGCGTGGCACCGAGCGCGAAGGCGGGGAGGATCCGTTTGACAGAGTTCATGGCGATCTCCTGGAGAATCCGGGGCAGAACTTGGACGAAATGGGTTCACCATCAGTTCCGTTACTTCCATAGTACGGTGCATACTGGCCATGCCTTGTAACGGGCCTGTAAACTGGTGCTTATGAAGATCTCGCTGAAGCCGCAGCACCTGAAGCGCTATCGCCAGATTGCGTCGTTGATGCTGCGCTTCGGCTTCAGTGAGCTGGTGCGTTCGAGTGGTCTTGAGGATCTGCTCGGCGAGGACCTGGGTCGCATCACCCAGCGGGCTCACCCCAAGCCGGAGGAGTTTGCACGCGAGCTCGAGGAGATGGGCCCCACGTTCGTGAAGCTAGGCCAGGTGCTCTCCACGCGCGGCGACCTGATTCCCGTGGATTACATCAAGGCGCTGCAGTCATTGCAGGACGACGTGGAGGCCGTGCCGTTCGAGCAGATTGAAGCAGTCGTTCACGAAGAGTTCGGCCGGTCGGTCGCCAAGACCTTCCTGACGTTCGAGCCGGAGCCTCTTGCAGCCGCGAGCCTTGGGCAGGTGCATCGGGCGACGCTTCCGGACGGCACGGAAGTGGCTGTGAAAGTGCAGCGCCCGGGCATCAAGGCGAAACTGGCAGACGATCTGGATGTGCTGGATGAAGTCGCCAGCACACTTGAGTCGCTGACACAGTTCGCTGAGCGCTATCGCTTCAAGCACATCGTCGATGAATTCCGGCGCACGCTGATGCGCGAGCTGGACTATCGCACCGAGGCCGACAACCTCGCCACGCTCGCCGAGAACATGAAGGAGTTCCCCGAGATCTACGTGCCGCAGCCGATGCGCGAATTCACGACGGCGCGGGTGCTGGCGATGGAATTCGTGCGCGGGCGCAAGATCACGGACCTGACGGACGAAGACCGCGCGAACATCGATGGGAACCACCTGGCCGACACGCTGCAGAAGGCATACATGAAGCAGTTCTGCATCGACGGATTTTTCCATGCCGACCCGCACCCCGGCAACGTGATGCTTACCGACGACGGGCGCATAGCGCTGCTGGACCTCGGCATGGTCGGGCGCGTCAGTGTCGAGATGCGTGAGCGTCTGCTGCGCCTGCTGATCGCGCTGGGCGAAGGACGCCCGGAGCAGGCGGCGGATCTGTCCGTAAAGATCGGGCATCCGGGCGCCGACTTCAGAGAGCGCGAGTTTCGCGACCGCATCAAGACGCTGGTGAATGCCTACCAGGGCGCGTTGCTGGAAGGTGTCGATCTCGGGCGTGTCGTGATGGACCTCGCGCGCAGTGCGGGTGACACCGGTATGCGACCGCCGAGCGAGCTGACCATGATTGGCAAGGCGATGATGAATCTCGATGAGATCGGGCGATCGCTGGCGCCGAACTTTGACCCGTACGAATCCATCCGCAACAGCGCGATTCCGCTGGTGCTGAAGATGATCAAGCAGTCCACTTCTCCGGCCTCCATGCTGGGGCGCGCGCTGGAGGTGAACGAGTTCGCCAACCAGCTTCCGGGGCGGGTGAACAAGATCCTCGACCGCGTGGCGGAGAACCGGCTGGAGTTCAAGGTCCAGACGATCGACGAGCGCGAGCTGATCCAGGGTTTCCAGAAGGTCGCGAACCGGATTGCCCACGGGCTGGTGGTGGGGTCGATGATCGTCGGCGCGGCGATGCTGATGAACATCCAGACGAAGTTCACGATCCTCGGCTATCCCGGCTTCGCCATCCTGCTGTTTGTCGCGGCGCTGGGCGGCGGCATCGCGCTGGTGTGGGACATCATCCGCCACGACCGCCGCAACCGCGGCAAGTGACCGAAGCTGCTTCCACGCAAGAATTCTCGCCGCTTCGCGGCGTTTTTTTTGAGTCAGGATAGACAGGCTGACAACGGATGCGGACTGGCTGCAGCAGGCGCATTCCACAAGGTTCAAACACGGCGACGGCGCGGCGCCCAGAGCTAGCATCCTTTTGCATCCTGCCCATCCTGGCGAATTGCTTTGTGGTCCGGCGGTCAGCAATGAATGAGCTGCGGAACCAACAGTAGATGACTGACACAGCCGAGATCTTTGATTCCGCATTCCTGCGCCAGCTCGAGGCGCTGGATGCGGCGTTGCTGCGCCTGCGCGGCGGCGTCGGCGAGGGCGCGCGCGGTCACGGTCGCACACAGGGGCAGAGCGAGTTTCGCGGGCATCGGCCGTATTCACCGGGTGATGATCTGCGCCGCCTCGACTGGAACGCGTACGGGCGGCTCGGCAAGTTCTTCATGCGGGAGTACGAGCGCGAACGAACAGAGCACGTCACGATCCTGCTGGACTGCTCGCGTTCCATGGCGGCTGGTACTCCTCCAAAACACCTGCTCGCGCGTCGGACTGCAGCCGCATTCGGGTATCTCGCCCTGAAGCGCGGCGGCAGCGCGACGCTGGTGGGGCAGCCCGTGGTGGAGGGCGTCGCGCGATTCAGCCGCTTGCTCGAGCAGCTTACGAATGCCGGGCCGGTGAGCAGCACAGGCGTCGCAGGGCAGGCGGCGGCACTTGCCCAGCACGGGCGCGCTCCCAGCGATCTGGTCGTGGTCACGGACGGGCTGGAGCCGCTGGAGTCGTTTCGACCGCTGCAGTCATTGAGCGAACGACGGACCTCGGTGACGCTGGTGCAGGTGCTCTCGCCCGACGAGCTGGACCCCACCCCCGGCGGAACAATTGAGCTGCGAGGGCTTGAAGAGGGCGAAGCGATTGAGCTGCAACTTGACGCGTCAACAATTGCGGCCTACCGCGCCGAGCTGGAAAGTCATCTCGAAGCGTTGAATACCGTTTCACTGCGAAATGGCTGGACGCTGGCGCTCACGGACAGTGAGGCCGATCTGCAGCAACTCTTTATCGGCAAGTTGTTGCCGGCGGGGGCAAGTCTGTGACCCTGCTTGCGTGGCCCGCGATTTTGATGCTTTCGACTGCTGCGATCCTGATCGCGCTGGCGGCATGGCGCCAGGGCCCGAAGCAGCGCGAAGTCGGCACGCTGCTGATCTGGCGTCGAGTCGCGCAGCAACATCAGGCCACCCAACAACGCCGTCGCAACTTCGACCTGCTGCTGTGGCTGCTGCTCGCAGGTGTAGTGGTCGGTGCAATCGCCGCGACGCGACCGGCCTGGCTGCATACACAGGACCATTCGCGTGTCGCAGTGTTTGTGGAGCCCACGGGGCCGGGCATTGAGCAGGCCAACCTCGATGAAGTGAAGGCGCGGGTTGAAGCCGACTTGCCGGGCGCAATTCCTACCTTCTTTCTCTCCACCAAGGATGGCGGCGTGCCATTTAACGCGGTTACGCTCGGCTCAGCCGGGCCGCCTGCATCGCAGATATCTGACTTTGAGCGCCATTCGACAGACTACGATGCACGCCTGCTGATGCTGAATCAGCCGACCACGGGAACCGAAGACCTGGGTCGCGCAATCCCGCGCCTCACGAAGGCCCGTCCCGGAGTGGTCTTCCACGTGACGGGCAGTGTCGATCGTTTGCTGGTGCAGGCGTCCGCGGGCCTTGCGCCAAGCGTGACAGGTGCAACGCTGGTTTCCAGCAGCACGTCGGCGGACAGCGTGAGCTATCTCTACGAGCCGACGGGTGTGCAAATTGAGGTCAGCGACGCGATCGGCAAACGCACTTACCGTCGCAGACCCTTTGGCGTGGGCACCGGAAACGGATGGACCGGCGACGCTCACGAAGCCCTGCTCAAAGCGCTGCAACTGCATGAGCCTGACGGGCGTGCGCCACAAGTGTGGCTCGGCAGCGATGAGCTGAAGCCCGCAGTGCGCGTGAGTGCGGGCGAGGATTTTGATTTGACCACGGCCACGCTCGCCTGGGACCCTCAGCACGCTTTGCTACGTGATTTGCCCCTGGGCGACTTCGACTGGCTGGGTGAGGGGAAGTTGCTCGCGCCGACCAGCGGCGTTCAGCCGCTTGTAACGGCCGTCGTGGACGGCAAGCCGGTGGGGGACCTGGTGCGGCTGCGCGACAGCGGCAAGGTGCTGGAGTTCGCAGGCGACCCGTTTTCGCGTGCTCCGGTAGCGTCCGCCGCCTTGCTGTTGGACAACGCCATCGGCGTCGTGAGCGGCGTGCGCCCCAGCGAACGCACGGGTTATGAGTTGAGCGAGGGGCCGGAGTTGCCGACGCGGCGTCAGGCGCTCGCGGCTCCGTTCGAGCCATATGGTGAGCTTGACCTGTCAAGCCGCTCGGCGGCGCCGCTGGAGTTCTCGACTTGGCTGTGCCTTGCGGCGGGACTGCTGCTGCTGCTGGCGGCGACGATCGCGGCGCGCAAAGAAAACCCCCGGCCGAAGCCGGGGGTCGTCGGGTAGTCCTGCGCTCTAGCGGAAGCGGTCTTCGTCGACCTTGATGATGCCGAGGAATTCGCGAACCTTGCGCTCGAGCTTGTTGACCCGGAACACGTTGTCCACGACCAGCGACTTGTTCTGGTCGTTCGAGCCGGGCTTGAAGATCAGACGCCCGCTGCCGAAAAGCATGAACTCGAAGATGTCCGGGATTTCCTTCTCAACCTGCATGTTGATCGTCGCGTAGTGGCGCTCATCGCCCAGGATGCCGTGCTTGTGCGTCAGTCGGTTTGGCGCCAGCACCCAGTAGTTGAAGCGCGTCGAGATAAACGCCATCAGCATCAGGATGGCCAGCACGGCCGCGATCATGGCGTAGAAGTTCGGGTGCATGGCCAGACGCTGCGCGCGGAAGAAGTCGTAGATGCCGCCGTACACCGCAATGTCGGACTGCAGGTCCCAGACCCATAAGCCGAGAAGGCCCGCGCCGATCACCGCAATGGTCGCGATGAAATTGTTTCGGCCGAAGTCAAAGGTGTGGACGAGCAGGTTGAAGAAGAAAACCAGGATCCACCACCAGCCGAGCGCCGAAGGGTCGACCAGCGGGTTTGCGGGGCTGCCTGACGCGTCCATTTCGCTGAGCCCGCCGCCAAGGAAGTAGAACAGCAGCGAGACCACCATGACCGGCCACAGCAGCACCACCTTCGGGAACGGGTGGATCACGATGCGGTCGAGATCCTCGCGCGATTCGACCTTTCTCTTCGCCTCGGCTACTGAGACGTCTGCGGGCTCCGGCTTGGCTTGCTCACTCTCGGCCATTTCTGTCTCCGTCTGTGTGGCGGCAGCATAGTAGCTGCCCTGTCCCGTATCTATTCCTGCTTGAGCAATTGAAGCAAGGCAATGCGCTGCATATAGCGGATCTTCTTGTGGACTTCTTCGTCAACCACGTAGCCGTCGTCAAGCGCGTGCATTGCGGCCAGTTGCAGCTGTGCGGCGCGGATCAGCGGCAGGGTACGGATGCGATTCGCCTCTTCCGTGCCGGCAGGCTGCAGCTGCGCCCCGTTCAACCAGTCATCGAATACGAAGTCGGCCTGCTCGAGCGTTTCCAGTGAGATACCGACGGTTTCGCTGATGCCCTGCTTCAGTTGCTGACGAATGCTCGCCGTATCCGTGCCGCGAATGCGCTGGAAGCTGGCCTGCAGCATCAGCCCCGGTGAGTACAGGTCGAGTCCGACCAGCCCCGCCACCTCGGGCGGCACGGCGATGGCCTTCTGCTCGGGCGTCGTGACCTTGAACATCTCGTCGTAGAACCATTGCTTCAACTCGACCTCGTCATAAATCTTCTGCAGCGCCCATGTCTTGTCGTTGTAGCCGACCTCGAGGTCATCCCAGCGCCGATCGAACTGGTCGCCCAATGCGGCAAGCTGCTTCTTCTGGTCTTCTGACAACGGAAGCTTGGCTTCGTTCAGTTGGCCCGCGAGGATGTTGACCATGTTGATTGGGTGTGTGAACTCGCCATTCACGGGGCTGTGCGTCGGCAACTTCTTGATCACCTTCGCGTAGTAGGCGATCAGGCGCGAGTTTTCCTGGCCGATCTTCTGTGCCAATTCGGGGTCGACATCCTTGCCCTCTGCGACGGCCGCAGCGTATTCCTTCAGCAACGGGGTCATTTTCGAGTAGGCATCGCCCAGATCATTCCAGTCAGTCTCGCGGACTTCCTTCATTTCGGCCCACTTGCCGAAACCAATCAGCAGTCGATTGGGTCCGGCCGCGAGTTCTTTCAGTTCTTCGATGCGCTTGTCACGGTCTGCGAGGTCTGCTTCGAGTTCGCCCTTTGCGGTCTCAAGCTCGGCGTTGTTTGTCTGGAGCCGGTTGTTCTCTTTTTCGAGCTCTCTAACCCGCGACTTGCTCTCGTTCAGCAGTCGCTCGGCGTCGGCGGCTCCCTTTCCGGGATCGGTATTCAATTCGCCGCCACTGTCCGCAGTCAGCGGTGCGCCGCACAGCGACGCGTTGCCGCTCGCAGAGATCTCGTTTCCCTTGGGCGGGCTAGGCTCCGTCGCTCCAACCACAAACCAGCAGCCGATCGCTCCTACCAGAAGCGCGATGACGGCTACTGCAATCATTGGTCCGCTGTCTCGCATTTTCATCCCTCCTGCTCGGCCGCCTTGCGTGCGTCTTCGATCGCCTGCTGCTCGTCCAGCAACCCTTGGTTGCGGGGCGCGTGGTCGAGCCCGGCCTGCACCTTGGCGGCAGCTTCGTCGTACTTCTCCTGTTTGCGATACCACATGCCGTAGGCGCTGTAGATGTCTGCGAAGCGATCTTCCCAGGTCATCTTGGCCTGCAGCTCCAGTGCCTTGTCCAGGTCCTTGTCCGCACCGGTGAACTCAGGCATGAACGTGGGGTAGTTGACCTTCAGAATCGCGAGGAAGTGCTGCGCCTCGTAGTACTCGGGGTCGATCTCCAGTGCCGTTTCCGTTTCCTTCTTGATTTGTGTGGCGAGCGCCCCCTGATCCATCGGGTTCTTGAGGTCCTGAAAGCGCGTGGTCAGCACGGATGCCAGCGCCATGCGCGCCTGCTTGTTCTGCGGCTCGTCCTCGACCCACTTGCGTACCTTCGCGATGTAGTCGTCGCGCGTCGCTTTGTCGGCGGAGTACAACAGGGTCTGCAGCTTGCGCAGCGACTCCGAGCCGGTTTCGCCCTTCACCAGCGGCAACAAGTCCTCAAGCTTCCGCTGTAGTTCCGGGTCAGGCTGCGGGTCGACCGGCGTTTTTGTGGGCTCGGCCGGATCGGTGGAGTCCTTCTCCGGCTCGCTTGCGACGGGCGCAGCCTTCAGTCGATCGATCTCGGACTGCAACTCGCCGATTCGCTTGTTCAGCCGGGCGACCTCTTCGCTGTTGTCGTCTTTGCTTGCCTTTTGCAGCTTCAAGCGCAATTCATCGGCTTCGGTTTCAGCGTCGTGCAGTTTGCCGTCCAGCTCTGTGACCTGGTCCTGCAACGTCTCGTTGCGTGCGTTGGTGTGCTGAACGTTGGCCTCAAGTGACTTCACCTGCCCTTGCAGGCTGGCGATCTTCTCGTCCTTCTCGGCGCTGCATCCGGCAAGCAGTGCGACGCAGGCGGCCGCGGCAATGATTGTCTTCTTCAACGTATGGCTCCTTGGAATCGTTTCTCGCATTCAGCCTAGCTATCTGTCGTCGCAACACCTTTGCAAAGCGGTTGGCCCTTTATAACCGTCTTTCGCCGCATGTTGCGTGGGCTATTATGCGCGCGCGCCCTCGCACACTTGCGGGAGGTGCGAAGGGCGACGATGGACGGCAAAACCCAGCGGTACTTCATAATCGGCCTGCTGATCTTGCTGGTCGCCGTGCTTGCGGTTGACCCGCGTGTTCCCGCCTATCGCTCGACGTACGATCCACGCGCCACGGACCGCGAAATCGCCCAGTGGAAGCAGGACATCAAGCGTTGGCGGCGGTCGCCGACGTGGCAGCGGTTCAGCGAGAATCCGCCCGCAGATCCCCTAGGCGAGCCCGACTTCAGCGCCAGCTACATCTTCGGCAAGTACGACTATCGCGTCGACCTGCAGATTCGCGGCGACACATTGCACTTCATTTCCTGGGGCAGCGACGACCAGGACAACGGCGGCGCGTGGTATGCCGTCGGCGAAGGCCACCGGCAGGACAACGGCGAGTGGTTCAGCGTCTGGTCCTGCCTCGATATCAGCCGCGCGGTCAGCAACGGAGGCGGAGCGTGGTTTCGCTTCAACGGCAATCGCAGTCGTATCGACGTTCGCTATTACCACGACACGCTTCCGTTCGGTGAGAACCCGGTCGAACTTGGCGAAGCGGTGCGGGTCAATCTGGCGCCGCGAGAGGAAATGCCGGACGATCGTGCTTCCGTGATCGTGGATTCAGGTTGGGCCGAGTACCCACTAGAAGGCCGCATTCGCACCAATACGCCGACGGTGACCGCGCCGGAGGGCGACACGTTCGTCATCTGGGGTCGCGTGGTCGACGATGCGGGGGAAGGCGTAGACGGCGCGGCCGTGAAACGCCGCGCAGCGGGCAAGATCGAGACGGTCACTGACGCGCGCGGCTTTTTCAAGCTGGAGCTGGAGAAGATCGAAGCACTGACGCTTTTGTGTGCGGGAAAGCCCGGCTACACGAACGGCATCGTCACGCTTGAGCAGCAGACGGCCTTCAGCGCCATCGGGCCGGAGCGCGACCGGGAGAAGATCGCGCTTGCCACGATCAAGCTTCGGCCAATGGACCGCACGGATTTCGCCGGCTACGAGTGGGTCAGCCCGACTTATCTGCCGCGTTCCAGGTACGACCCGGCCGATCACCTGAACTGCGGCAACTGCCACCGCCGCGAGTTCGATGCCTGGAAGACCTCGCGTCACGCGAGCATGGCCCGCAACGCTTGGACGCGCGCGGCGTTCGAGCGTGACGCACGCCCGTTTGCACAGGCGCACGGCGACAACACAGACGCTTGCACACCGTGTCACTCGCCGAGCCTGGCCTCGAAGCTGGACAAGTTTCATCTGGACGGCACGACGCTGTTGGATGCCGAAGGCGTTGACCTGGAGGGCAACCACTGCGACTTCTGCCATAAGATCGAGGCGGTCCCGAACCCGGAGGCGCCGGGCCTGGCGGGCGCGATCCGGCTGCTGCGCCCGAATCCGGCCGACGACACCTTTCCGGGTCGCGTCAAGCGCGTGTTCGGCCCGCTGCCGGACGTGAGCTTCCTCTACATGGGCGCGAGCTACAACCCGCTGTTCG
Source organism: Planctomycetota bacterium (assembly GCA_020638675.1). Taxonomy (GTDB): domain Bacteria; phylum Planctomycetota; class UBA8742; order UBA2392; family UBA2392; genus JACKID01. The sequence goes on along the minus strand of JACKID010000001.1, from coordinate 2,655,473 downwards.
AAATGGGAACGTTGTGCGCGAGCTGCCACGAACACGACACCGGCAAGGGCTTCCGCGGGCAGGGGACATACAGCGAATGGCGCGCCAGCAGGTACGCGCAGCCGGGGCCGGACTACAAGGAATGCCAGTCCTGCCACATGCCGCAGTACACGGCGGGAAAGACCGGCATGGTCACCGGGCCGGACGGCAAACCGATCTCGGTCAAGATGAGCGGCGACATGTCGTCGGACGAAATCAAGAACAACGGCGTGGCGATCGCTCGCTTCGCGACGCGCTATCGGCCGCTGAACGAAGCGCACAAGCACAGCTTCGTTGGCACGGAAGACGCGGACTTCCTGAAGGACGCGATAAAGATGGAGGTCCGCACAGAAGTGCTGCGTGACGGGCTGCGGGTGAAGGTGGCGCTCACAAATGTCGGCGCAGGTCACGCGGTGCCGACGGGCCACGGGCTCAAGCGCTACCTGCTGGCCGTGACGGGAATGAACGCGGGCGTGCCGCTCGCGCTCGGCACCGGCTTCCCCGAGGGGGAACGCACCGGCGCGGCGGAAGGCGCGACATACGGCGAGGTCATCGGGCTGCAATACGCCGACAACACCGGCGCGGCATGGTCACTGCCATGGTGGCGGGCGGAGGCGCTCGGGCAGGATACGCGGCTGTGGCCGGACAAGCCGCGCGAGTACAGCTTTGACGTCGCCGGCGCCGACGCGGCCGAGGTGAAACTGATCCTGCGGCGCGGTCCGCCCCCGCTGATACAGTCACATGGCTTTGACCCGGCCGGAGGCAAGGTGGGGGATGCGCCGATTGACGTGGTCGTGCGCGCACAGAAAGTCGGCCCTTGAAATCAGCCCGCTTGACCACCCCCGGGACGCGCCTAGACTCCGGCCCTTTCAGGCTCTCGGACAGAGGCCGCATGCGACTTGGCTGGTGTATCCTGGTGGCGGTTACGGCGATGTGCTTGCTGCCGGGCCTCCACGCCCAGTCCGACGACGTCAAGCCTGAAGACATGAAGTTCGACATCAAGCGCCAGCCCTATGAGCGCACGCTTCACCCGAATGAAACGGAGCGATTCCACGAGGTCGGCGTCGGTGAGATCGGGCTGGCCTGGAACGTGTTCTACACTGCGCGTTCGTACAACATTTCCGACATCCGCGGCGTCGACAACTCGCTGGCGAACAACTGGCTGTACTCGTTCGACCCGTGGGGGCTGGGTGTGCGCGCCCATATCGAGTACCGCATCAGCAACGAGTGGCGCTTGTCATTCATGCCGCGCGTGGACGGCGCCTACGGCATCCTGAACACGCAGTACCCGAACACGCATGAGATCGAGGGCGTGCCGTTCCGGCGCAACTACCGCGGCGCAAACGACGCCCAGAAGTTGAGCCTGAACCTGGAATTCGAATTCGCCGCCCGCTGGCGCTTCCTGTGGTTCGTGCACAAGTTTGACGCCTGGATGGTGTTCCGGCGCCGCCAGGTGCGCGCGTACGACTCACTCTATCGCGACCCGCAGCTCGGCGTACTCGGGCGCATCAAGGATCGCGAGCGGGTGGACTGGGAGCAAGCCTACGTCGTCGGCACCGCTACCGGCATCGGCTTCGAGTTCTTCTTCCTGCCGGAGAGCACACGTTTCTCGATCTTTGCGCTGTGGCGGCCGTTCAACAACGTCAGTTTCCGCGGCAAGGGCGGGCTGACGAACGGGCTGGAGGTTGTCATCCGCTCATCGGACTTCGAGCTGACGAACCAGTTCGGGATTTTCTTCGAGGCGTCCGTACAAATGTACCTTCCGACGGACGAGTTCAACGACGTCTACTACTCGCAGTTCAGCGTGGGCGTGAAGTTCCGCTAGCGCGGCTATTCGACGACGATCTGCTTGTCGCCGGGAGGCTGCGGCGGGTCCTTGGACAGCAGCCCGAGTGTTCCCATCGCGTGGAATGTCAGGTAGCCGCACTGGCTGCAGGCGACGCACACGCTGGGAATCATGTTGCGGACGCTTTCGTCCTCCAGCCGATCCACCATCCCGAACACGGCGTAGCCGTCAACGAGGCTGAACTTATCGCCGTTGCAGCGCGGGCAGGGGCGGTTCACACCCCTTTCGTGCAGGCGTTTGACGATGTCTTCGCGTTTTTCCTGGGTCCATTCAGTCATGAATGCCTCCGCGCGTTACACTAGAATCACGAACACTCGGGACAAGACGCATGCAACGCTGCCCCTATTGCGGATACACGGGTGACCTGGTGTGGGTGCACGGCCACGGGCAGTGCGGCGGCTGCGGCATCAATGTGGACCCGTGCTGTGATGGCGGGGAATGCGCGCCCGCGGACAAGCCTACTCCGGCGACGCAGCCGCCGGATTCTCGATGATCACCGACACGCCGCCGACCGCCACCGGGCCCTTCGGGTAGTTGTTGTGCGGCTGCGGGTTGTTCTTGCTGCCGGCTTCCTGGCGCGCGAGCACGTTGTAGATCGGCGTGCGCTTGCGCGAGCGCACTTCTTCAAGCCCGCGCTCGGTGAACAGGTCGCGGCTGATGCGGCGCTGCAGCGCGACTTTGCCCTCCGCGTTGCGCAGGAACGTCAACTGGCGCAGGTCGTCTTGCGAGGCGCCGACGAAGTCAGACTCGAAGATGCGCAGGTACGAGGCGAGGCTGTTGTTGGTCGGCCCGAAGCCTTCCGCGTAGAGATAGCGCTTCTCCATCTCCATCAGGATTTCGATCATGCGCTGGAAGCGCTTGTTGACGTCATACTCGAGCATCTTCATCACGATGCGCGACAGGCGCTCGGGCACGTCGGTGCATATCTCGTGCGGCGGAATGATCGGGCGTGACTGCGCCTGCTTCACCCAGCGGACGTTTTCGTCCCAGCTTCCGCGCGAGAGCGGCTTGAACAGGTTGATGCCCGTCAGCAACTCGTATGCGACGACGCCGAGGCTGAAGATGTCCGCGCGCCCGTCAACTTTCTCGCGCGCCAACTGCTCCGGTGCCATGTAGTGGACCTTGCCGGCGAACTCTTCGCCCGCGGCGCTGAGCGGCGCCGCGATGCCGAAGTCGGTCAGTTTCGGCACGCCTTCGCTGTTGATGAGGATGTTGCCCGGCGTGACGTCCTTGTGGACGATCCACTGGTGGCCGTAGTCGAGCGCGCGCGCGATGCGGCTGACGATGAACATGCTGATCGGCATGGGCATCAGCAGGTGCAGCTTGAAGTGGTGGCGCGCCAGCATCGACATGTCGACGCCGTCGACATAGTCCATCGCCATGAACAGAACACGCGGGCTGGTATCGACGGTCTTGGTCGCCTTCGGGTTCGGCATGCGCGCCGGGGCAAAGCCGGGTGTGCGCGACTTGCCGCCCTTGCGCGGGTCCGCGATGCGACGCAAGTGAAACGTCGGAAGCTGCAGGTCGCTGGTCTGCTTCGGCAGGCTGCTGACGTTCAGATTCTTGCGGAACTCCTCAGGCATGTCGCTGAGCTTGCAGCTCTCGAGCCCGTACGTCTTGACGATGTTCTCGTGGCGCAGGAACGTGGCGATGTTGGCCTCGTTCCGCAGGCGCGCTTCCTGCTCGTCGTCCAGTGTCTTGAAGGACTTGAACACGACGTAGTCGAGCACGCCGCCACAGTTCTTTTCGACGAGATAGACGACGCCCATGCCGCCACGACCAAGCTCCTCCACAATGGTGTAACTGGACGAGCTGGCGAAGCTGAAGCCACGGAGAGCGAAATCGTCCACAGGGGTGCTCCGGTCGAGCGGGGAGGGAAATACCTCCAAGCATAAAGTATCCCATAAACCCCGATTTGGCCAATAGTTCGGGCGATTATCGTGCATAAACTGCACAGGATACGACACCATGCGAACATGACGAACGTGTGAAACCCGCAGCGAGCCCTCAAGCTATAGTCTGGGCGTCACCCCGAAACACCTCTGCGCCTCGTACTTGCTTATGAACCGCTTCATCTGGGCCTTTGCAGCCATCGCCCTGGTCTTGATCGCCGTTGTAGGGTTCCTGCTTCTGCAGCCGACAGCCGAGCGAGCCAACTACCCGCGTCCTGATCACACAGCTACCGACGCGCAGGAACATTCCTCGCAACTGCCTTCGCCAGCAGCAGTTGAGGCCCAAAAGCGCCGTTAGTCATGGGACCGGCAGCTCACAAGCGGTGGTTGGCCATACGTCACATTGCGGGCTAGTAGACGTCGCCGTTCTGCTCGATCTTGCTGTCTTCGTAGGGTGCCGCGAGGCGCCGGTACAGCTCAAGCTTGGCGCACTCCAGCGCGCCGATGATCTCATTCACGCGCGCGTAGCTCATCTTCTGACGCAGCAGTTGCGACGAAAGTTTTGAGATCACGTAGTTCAACTGCCCGGCGAAGTCCTTCTCGGGCAGGGCAGCCGCCAGCTTTTCGATCAGCGGGTCAAGCGGCGTGCGCTGGCCCGGCTCAATGTAGGGCATTGGCTACCTCGCGAACTTGCCGCTTCTACCGGCGTAGTAGGCCTGGTGGTGCAGCTCTTCCTCAATGCGCAGCAGCTGGTTGTACTTGGCCACCCGGTCCGTGCGGCACAGGCTGCCCGTCTTGATCTGCCCGGCGTTCGTGGCGACCGCCAGGTCCGCGATAAACGTGTCTTCGGTTTCGCCGCTGCGGTGACTGATGACGGTGGTGTAGTTGTGCTCGTGGGCGAGACGAATGCAGGCCAGCGTTTCGCTCAGCGTACCGATCTGGTTCAGCTTGATGAGGATTGAGTTGGCAGCGTTCTTCTCGATGCCCTGCTCAAGGCGATCCACGTTGGTGACAAACAGGTCGTCGCCGACAATCTGGGTCGTGCCGCCGAGGCGCTTCACCATCGCCGACCAGCCCTCCCAGTCGTCTTCGGCCAGCCCGTCTTCGATGCTCACGATCGGGTACTTGCCGCACAGGTCGGCGTAGTAGGCGACCATTTCTTCGCTGCTCTTCTTGCCGCCGCCAAACTCGTACTTGCCGTCCTTGAAGAACTCCGTCGCGGCGACGTCGAGCGCGAGGCAGATCTGCTTGCCCGGCTTGTATCCGGCCTTGCCGATGGCGTCGTTGAGCAGCTCAAGCCCTTGCGCGTCGCTTTCAAGATTCGGCGCGAATCCACCTTCGTCACCCACGGCCGTACTGAGCTTCTTGTCCTTCAGCAGTTTCTTCAGCGCGTGGAACGTTTCGGCGCCGGCACGCAGGGCTTCGCCGAAGGTGTCAAAGCCGTGGGGGACCAGCATGAACTCCTGGATGTCGAGGTTGTTGTCCGCATGTGCACCGCCATTCAGCACGTTCATCAGCGGAATCGGCAGCGTCGTCGCGTGCAACCCGCCCAGATAGCGATACAGCGGAAGGCCTTCGAAGTCAGCGCCGGCGCGTGCGCACGCCATGCTTGCGCCAAGGATCGCGTTCGCGCCGAGCTTTCCCTTGTTGTCGCTGCCGTCGAGCTCGAGCATGGCCTCGTCGATCTCGATCTGCTGCGTGACGTCCATGCCGGACAGCTCGGGATCGATCATTGCTTCCACGTGGCGCACGGCCTGCAGTACGCCCTTGCCGCCGTAGCGTGCGTCCTGGTCGCGCAACTCGAGAGCCTCGTGTGCGCCGGTGCTGGCGCCGCTGGGCACGATCGCGCGCCCGAAGGCGCCGCTGAGGGTTTCGACCTCGACTTCCACGGTCGGGTTGCCGCGGCTGTCCAGCACTTCGCGGGCGGTGAAGTTGGTGATCTGCGGCATGGGTTCGGCCTCCGGATATGCGGGGGTTGTAGCGCGCAAGGGCGGGTGTTGGAACCCCCTGCGATTCGAACATTGACCGCCGGGCGTCGCTGTCCGATCATCCTGCCATGGCAGACTTCTCACTGATCATCGTGGCGGGCGGCACCGGCTCGCGCATGAAGGCCGACCGCAAGAAGGCGTTCATCACGCTGGCCGACGAGCCGTTGCTGCTGCATACGGCACGCGCGTTCCAGGGCGTGCCGGATATCGGCGAGGTTGTCGTCGTGATGCCTGCCGCGGAGCTGGCCGAGCTGACCGGCGGCAGCGAAGCCAACGTCAGTCTCGCAAAGCTGTCGGGCAAGGCCGATGTCTTCCTGCTGCAGCTTGCGGACGCCGGCGTCTCGCGCGTCGTCGTGGGCGGGCCGCGCCGGCAGGACAGCGTGCTGAACGGGCTGTGGGCAGCCGGCGACAAGTTCGAATTCGTCATGATTCATGATGCGGCACGCCCGTTTGTTTCCCACGAAGACCTGAAGAGTCTCGCGGCGCGCACACGCGAAACCGGTGCGGCGATCCTCGCCCATCCCGTCCGCGATACGCTCAAGCGCGCTCGGCCTGACAAGGTGATTCAGGAAACCGTAAGCCGCGCTGCGCTGTGGGGTGCACAAACCCCGCAGGCGTTCCGACGCAAGCCGCTGATGGACGCGTTCAACAAGCACAACAAGACCGACGTGACCGACGACGCAGAGATGCTGGCGCTGGCCGGCGGGCAGTGCAGCGTCGTGCAGGGCAGCTCGCTCAACTTCAAGATCACCACCCCGGAAGACCTGGAGATCGCCGAGGCGCTGATTGCGCTGCGTGCGGCCAAGCAAGGCGACATTCGCCCGGCCAGCGCGATCTTTCGCAAGCTTCCGGGCGGCAACACGATTTTCGATCTTGAACGTCCGAGCTAGCGCCCCCCGTTGACAGCCCAATCGCCCCTGTTACCCTTCCCGCCAACTTTAGCGCGCCATTTGCAGCTACGGCTGCGTTTGGCGTAAGTGCAGGAGAGAGAAATGATCACGAAGGAAAAGCGGGCTTCGCTCGCCAAGGAATACGGCAGCAACGAGAAGGACACCGGCTCGGTTGAAGTTCAGGTGGCCTTGCTGACCGAAGAGATCAACAACCTGACCGTCCACCTCAAGATTCACAAGAAGGACCACAACAGCCGTCGCGGCTTGTTGCGGATGGTGGGCAAGCGGAACGCACTGCTCAAGTACCTCGGCAACAACGATGAGCAGCGTTACCGCGACCTGATCGGCAAGCTCGGCATCCGCAAGTAGCGGATGCCGTTTTCATTCCGGGCCGGGTGGCCCGGTCGTGTGAAGGGCCCGGGATCCTGTCCCTGGACCCTGGCGGACACAGAGGCGTGAGCTGTCATCGACAGCTCTGGCTACTCTGCCCGCCCGGGTGGTCGCCCGGCCCTTTACATACTTAGAGTAATCGTCCCGGCGCTGACAGGGCGCGGGCCGCAATGCGTTCCTGACGCAGAGAGTGTGTACATGGCTATCGAGAGTCTGAAGCCAAGCAAGCATGAAGTGTCCGTCGAAATCGGCGGAAGAACTATTTCGTTCGAGACAGGCTGGCTCGCCAAGCAGGCAGCCGGAAGCGTGCTCGTTCGTGAAGAAAACAGCGCCGTGTTCGTGGCGGTCACGACGGCCGACCCGCGCCCGGGCATCGACTTCTTCCCGCTGACGGTCGAGTACCGCGAGAAGACCAGCGCCGCGGGCAAGTTCCCCGGCGGCTTCTTCAAGCGCGAGGCGCGACCCAGCAGCAAGGAAATCCTGACCATGCGTATGACGGACCGTCCGCTGCGCCCGATGTTTGCTGAGGGCTACAAGGACGAAGTCCAGGTCAACGGCATGGCCATGAGCGCCGACCCGAACCTGGACCCGGACATGCTCATGATCAACGGCGCCAGCACGGCCGCAATGCTGGCCGGACTGCCGTTTGACGGGCCCGTCGGCGCGGTCCGCATGGGCCGTGCGGGCGGCGAGTTCATCGTCAACCCGACCTACGACCAGGTGGATGAAGGCGACCTGAACATGGTCGTGGCCGGCACGCTCGACGGCATCAGCATGGTTGAGGCAGGCGCGGTCGAGCTGACCGAAGACGAAATCATTGAGGCGCTGCAGATCGCGCACAAGGCGATCGTCAAGATCTGCAAGGCGCAGCAGGAGCTGGTCAAGAAGGCCGGCGTCAAGCGCAAGGAATTCACCCCGCCGGAAGGCCCGCCCGATGAGCTGGTCAAGGAGCTGCAAAAAAAGTACTTCCCGAAGTTCCTTGAGGGCGTGAAGGTCAAGGGCAAGTTCGAGCGCAGCGCAACCCTGCACGACATCAAGAAGGCCGCAGTCGCGGAGTACGCGACCGTTGCCGATGACGCCAGCGCCGAGGAAAAGGCCGCAGCCAACGCCAAGGGCAAGCAGGTCGCCGGTATCGTCGGCGGCTTCAAGTATGAGGCCCTGCGCCACGTGATCCTGAACGAGAACAAGCGCATCGACGGGCGCGAACTGAATGAGGTTCGCGACATCCTGATCGAGATGCAACCGTTCCCGCGCAACCACGGAAGCGTCACTTTCACCCGCGGCGAAACCCAGGCGTTCGTCACCTGCACGCTGGGCACCGCCCAGGACACGCAGCTGATCGACGGGCTGCGCGAAAGCCGCGAGGAAAGCTTCCTGCTGCACTACAACTTCCCGCCCTTCTGCACCGGCGAGGCCAAGATGATCCGTGGCGTTTCCCGCCGCGAGATCGGCCACGGCGCACTGGCAGAGCGTGCCATCCGCGCGATGCTGCCGGCCGAGGACGAGTTCCCGTACACCATCCGCGTGGTCAGCGACATCCTGGAGAGCAACGGCAGCTCCAGCATGGCGACGGTCTGCGGCGCGACGCTTAGCTGCTTCGACGCCGGCGTTCCGCTGCGCAAGGCCGTTGCGGGCGTGGCCATGGGCCTCGTCAGCGAAGGCGACAAGTTCCAGGTGTTGACCGACATCCTCGGCGACGAGGACCACGCCGGCGACATGGACTTCAAAGTCTGCGGAACGGAAGACGGAATCACCGCTCTGCAGATGGACATCAAGGTCAAGAACCTCAGCGCCGAGCTGATGCACAAGGCGCTGGGCCAGGCCCGCGAAGCGCGCCTGCACATCCTCGGCAAGATGAAGGAAGCACTGGCCGGCCCGCGCGAGGAAATCAGCAAGTGGGCGCCGCGCTACGAGGTGGTCAAGATCGACACCGAGCAGATCGGCATGGTGATCGGCCCCGGCGGCAAGGTCATTCGCGGCATGCAGGAAGAATTCGGCACGACGATCAGCGTCGAGGAAGACGGCACCATCAAGATCTTCGGCGAAGACGGCGAAGCGGCAAAGGCCTGCGCGGCACGCATCTCGGCGATGACCAAGAAGCCGGTCGTCGGCGAGCGCGTGATGGGCACCGTCGGCAGCATTCGCGAATTCGGCGCGTTCGTCTCCTTCAACGGCGGCGCGAACGAAGCCTTGATCCACGTCTCGGAACTCAGTGACTCGTTCGTTGAGAACCCGGAAGATGCGGTGAAGGTTGGCGATGAGTTCGAGTTTGAAATCATCGGCGTTGACCCGACCGGCAAGGTCAAGGGCAGCCGCAAAGCCGTGATCCTCAAGGACCGCGGCGAAGAGTACAAGGCACCCGCCCCGCGCGAGCGCAGCGGCGGCCGCAGTGGCGGACGCGGCGGAGATCGCGGCGGACGTGGCGGCGGAGGCCGGGGTCGCGAACGCAGCCGCAGCCGCGACTAGTTCGAGCAACATCAGGCGCACAGAGGGCCCATCGTGAAGACGATGGGCCTTCTTGCGTTGCGCCTGTGCGCTGGAAGATTGGCGCGCACTAAGTAGGCTTGGGCCGACGGAAGGAGAGACCATGAGCGGTGTAGATCGCCTGAATGTGCCTGAATTCGAGCGCCCGATCGTCGAGCTGGAAATGAAGATCGAAGGTCGACGAATGGACCTTGCGAACGCTGACAAGGAAGACGACCGCAAGTCCATCCAGGAAGAAATTGACGAGTTGTCCAAGGACCTGAAGAAGCTTACGGACACGGTCTTTGCCAATCTCGACCCGTGGGATCGCGTGCAGCTTTCGCGCCACCCCAACCGCCCGCTGACCGACGACTACGTCAGCACGCTGTTCGACGACGTGCAGGAACTGAAGGGCGACGGCAACTTCAAGGACGACCCGGCCATCATCACCGCGTTCGCCACGTTCGACGGCGTGAAGTGCATGGTGATGGGCCACCGCAAGGGCAAGACCCTGCAGGAACGCCTGGCCTGCAATTTCGGCTGCGCACACCCGGAAGGCTACCGCAAGGCGCTGCGCAAGATGCGCCTTGCCGAGAAGTTCAAGCTTCCGATCATCAGCTTCATCAACACCCCCGGCGCCTATCCCGGTATCGAGGCCGAAGAACGCGGCCAGTCACAGGCCATCGCGGAGAACATCCGCGAGATGTCCGGGCTGAAGGTGCCGATCATTACGCTCACGATCGGTGAAGGCGGCAGCGGCGGCGCGCTGGGGATCGGCGTCGGCGACCGTTACCTCATCATGGAAAACTCGTACTACTCCGTGATCTCGCCGGAAGGCTGTGCGGCCATCCTGTGGCACGACGCCAAGAAGGCCAGCGACGCCGCACGCGTGCTTCGCCTCACGCCCAACGATTTGCTTGAACTCGGCATTATGGACGAGATCATCCCCGAGCCGTACGGCGGCGCTCACCGCGACCCGCGCAAGACGTTTGACATCGTGAAGAGCCACCTCATGCGGCATCTGAAGGAGCTGATGGCGCTCGACACCGATGACCTGCTCGAGCAGCGCTACCAGAAGCTGCGCGGCATGGGCAAGTACATCGAGGTAGCGGCCTAGCGCCTGTGCGGACTCGCGGGATTGTCAGTCATCGTGGCCTGACTCGTGTTTGCCGTGCAGCGGCTCCCGCAACTTCCACTCGTCGAGCATGTACAACGCACGCGCTTCGACGCGTTGGTAGTGCGAACCGATAGCAGCCGTCAGCGTGATCACCAGGAGCGTGCCCAGGCCAACGAGGCCGCAGGCGGCCCCAAAGTCGCTGTTGTTTGTCCAACCTCCCGCCAGGCCCAAGGCAACTGCAGCGGTCACACCTGCGACGAGGACAATCGCGGTCGCGACGTACCAGCGAATCCTGTTCCAGCGGAATCGGCGATAGTCGACCTGCAACGCTTCGTATCGTGCGAGCCAGTTGTGGTATTCCTCCGGATTGCCGCTCAGCACGACGTAGCGCACTGCCCCGCCGTACGCTGGCGGAGATTGCGAACCGGCGTGCAGCCCGCGGGCGGTGGCATTGTTGAAGACGCGTAGTTGCTCACCACACGCGTGACACTCAAGGACTGCCGGAGCACCAGGGACGATCAGATGCTGGCCGCAGCCCGGACAAGGAAGTGTCACTTCTTCCATCAGAGCAATCCTCTTGTATCCAGCGTCTATCGCATCCAACGACGCGCAGACTCGTGCGCGAGGCGAGCCCGCCCGTGGAAGTACAGCGCGACGTACGCAATCAGCGGAAGTGACAGGAAGGCGCCCAGGAAGGCCAGCGCCGCGGTCTCGGCGGATTCCTTGGGGCCGTGCGCGACAAACTCGGCGCCGAAGATTCCGGTGAACGCGGCGATCGCGAGCAGGACCATCGATCCGAAGAACAACCCACCCCAGAAGCGCTGCTTGCGCGCGGCGTCGGCCAGCACCAGCCCGCGGCGGAACTCCAGCAACTCGCGCCCGTCGAAGTTGCCATGGATCACGCGTCCGCGCTGGGCGGGGTCGGAGTAGGGGACGACGCCGTTCACGGCCGGGAGATAAGCCAGCCCGCGTACGCCGCCTTCGTTGATGAACACAAGCTCGGCGTCGCAGTTGTTGCAGCGCATCACGTGAAGCTGGGGCGGAACGCGCATGTGCGCGGCGCAGCAGGGACAAAGCTGGAGCTCAGGCATCATGGGCGCTCCCGTCACGATTATAGCCGCGAATCCGCCGCTGCGAATTCTCCATCAGACAATTAACGGGCTGGGCGCAGAAATGGCTCCGCGGAAAGCGTGCCATCCGCCCCAAGCAGGAATGTGACGGATCCAGATTCCCAGGTCCGCCAAACCTCGGCGCCGGATGAATCGTAGACGGCCAGGGCATCCTGCGCCGGGAACGTCTCGCGCGCGGACAACACCACATGCCGGGGGCGCAGCCGGGCCATCAGGCTGTCGAGACCATCGACGTGGCTGCCCTGGTGGGGGGCGAACAGCACGTCCAGCTCCTGCCGGTCCAGTACCGGCATCACACCCGCAAGCCCCGGCGACTCAACGTCGCTGGGCAGCAGCACGCGGCGGTTGCCGGCGCGCAGCTCAAGAACCAGCCCGCTGTCGTTGCGCCGTGTCTGTTCGCTGATGACGTTGGAAGCGAAGCCCGCGTCCGGCCACAGGCAGCGAATCTCAAGTCGATCCGCAAGCTCGACGCGGTCGCCCCGCTTCAGCCGTCGTACGTCGGCACGTTCGGATAGCCATGCCAGCATGTCACGCCCGGTCTCATCACCGTCAAACACTTCAGACACATAGACACGCCCGACTCCGAAACGATCAAACAACTGGGGTAGCCCGTTCACGTGGTCGGCATCGACGTGGCTGATGAACAGCACGTCAATGTGATCGCGCCCGCGTTGCCACAAGTAGGGCGCAAGCACTCGCTCGCCGACTCCGCCAAGGCTGGTGCTGCCGCAGTCGAGCACCGCACAGGGCCCGTCGGCGACCTCGAACACGACGCACTGCCCCTGCCCGACGTCCAGCGCCGTCATGCGTGCGGGACCGGGTTGTTCTGCATGCGCGAGAGACAGTATCGGCAACTGGCATAGCCAGATCAGCCACAGGGCAGCACCCAGCGCTCGAGGCAGACGCAGGCGCGGCGCAACGACGACAAGTACAAGCGCGACGTAGTACCCAAGCAACCACCACTCCGGCGGCGAAGGCAGGAACAAATGCCCTCCCGGCAGCGCCGCGAATGTCGAAGCGACCAGCTCAAGCAAGCCCGCCAGCGTCGAAAGCACCCACGCCAGCGCGGCGCCGATGAAAGGCACCACGGCCAGCGGAATCAGCAGCGCGACGCCCAGCATCGCCGTGAGCAGCGGCCCGACGAGCAGATTGGTGATCAGCATCGAGGGGCTGACGACGTGAACCGAGTAGGCCAGCAGCGGCCAGGTGCACAACCCGACCGCGAAGGAGATGCGCAGCGAGGCCGCCAGCCAATCTCGCATCGTCTCCCATGGCTTGCGGGTCAGGCGCTCCGAATCTGTCAGCGGGCGATGAATGCGTAGCGCCGGCGCGATGGCAAGAATCCCGAACACTGCCAGGTAGCTGAGCTGGAAGCCGAGCTCCGATACGTCACCGGGGTTGATCGCGAGCGCGACGAGTGCGCTCGCGCCCAGCACATTCAGCGGGTCAGGCCGTCGCAGCAGAATCTTGCCCAGCGCATACACGACGACCATCGCCGTGGCGCGAAGCACGCTTGGCTGTACGCCGGTGATGAACAGGTAGACCAACGCGACAAACCCGGCTGCGCCCCAGGCCCAACGCGGGTCGATCCCGAACGCCCGCAGGACCAGCAACACCGCGGCGGCAAGCAGACCAACATGCAGACCGCTGACCACAAGCAGGTGCACGGTGCCCGACCGCACGAAATCTGAGCGTTGCGCCGGTGTGAGGTTGCCGCGTTCGCCCAGCAGCGTCGCGCCGAGGATGGCGGCGCGCTCACGCGGCATGCGCGAGCCGACCAGGCTGTGAAACTGTTCGTGAACCCACGGTGCAACGCGGCGGGGATCCCACGCAGAAGGCATGCCCAGCACCTCGATCTGATCCGCGTCCTTCACGGTCAGCGTGTGCGAGATGCCCCGCGCGGCGTAGCGTGCGCGGCTGTCCAGCTCGCCGGGGTTGCCTGCCCTTCGCGGCTGCCTCAGACGTCCGATCACTCGCACCCGCGAGTTGACGTGTACGGTGGTGTCGGGCGGCGCGTAGACCTTCAGCAGCCCGGAGGCGTCACGATCAAGGTCCGGCAACCGATCCACCCTGAGCAGGAAAGAAATGTTCTGGCGCGGGTCCGCACCGACCGGGAACCCCGGCTCAGCCCGGGGACTCTCGGGGTACTCGAATGCGGCCGGGTCACGCTTGACGTAGTCGCCGCCCTCAATGATCTCGCCCTCTACGCGGATCAACTCAACGTCGTCGGGAAAGACGGTCGCAAGATCGGTGTCGGCGGGGCGCTGGCGCACGCCGCAATAAGCTGCAAACAACAGCGCAACTGAAGTCGCCGCCAGCAGGGCCGAGGTGCGCGGCCATGGACGGCGTGCAAGCACCGCCCCCGCCAGCCCGCAGGCGGCCCCCAGCACGAACAAGGCGGCGTCCAGCCCCGGCAGATAGCCCAGCAGGACTCCGGCGGAGCAGCCGGCAATGGCCGCTGCGCCCGCCAGCAAGGCAGGTCGGCGTGGGCTGGCCAGAGGCTTGTCGATCGACGGCATGTGGAGGAGCACTCTAGCTTGAGACGCCCGTCGCCGAAAACTTGAACCCTTTGGCCGCGTTCATGGACTTTCGGACCGACCCCCCGTACCCGATCGGAGTGCCGCGATGATGAGGAATCTTCTGCCGTGCCTGCTTGCTTTTGGAGTGCTTTCCGGATGCGCTTCCTACCCCAGCGAGTCCGTCGCCGAACGCGACGTGGAGACCCGCTACGACGACAGCTTCGTGGCAAACGACTCGTCGGGTGGGCCTGCCCAGGTGCCGCAGCAGGCGAACGCAGGCCTTGCGACCGAGGCGAGGCTTGAGCGAGCCGACCTGCGGATTGAACGCGCCGGCTGGATTCGCGTCGACAGCGGTGAGGAAATGCAGGCCTCAAAGAAGCTGCGCCGGATGGCGGCGCAGTTCGACGCGACGGTCATGTCGTTCAACGACCACGCAGTCAGCTTCAAGATGCCGTCGGCCAGGCTCGAGCTGTTGCTGGAAGCCATTGAAAAGACCGAAGGCTGGGAGATCGACGAGTTTGATTTCAGCGCCTGGGACCGCACCGGCGAGTACTTCTCGGTCGAAGCACGCATCGCTTCCACGACGGCCGTGAAAGAGCGGATGCTGAAGCTGCTCGAATCGGCGGCGACGCTCGAGGAAGTGCTGAAGATCAGCAACAAACTTGAGGACATCCAGCAGCAGCTCGATGGCTTTCAGGGGGCGATGCGCGACATCGGGTTGAAGGCCGGGCGCGTCGAGGTGGCGATCATCTTCAATTAAGCAAGCCGGGCCGCCCGAAGGCGGCCCGATCTCGTTCTGGCTCTACTAGGAAGACCAGGTACGCCAGGTGCCCGGTACGAAGCGTGCAGTGGTGTTGTATGCGCGCAGGAAGTACGGCGGCATGGTGATGTTCATACGGTAGTCCCAGTCATAGTTTCGGCGATAGAACGTATTGCCGAAACCACCGCCATAGCTGCCCTGGCAGATCAGCCCGCCGCACAGCCACATCTCGCCAAGCGGGCCCGTGCCCGAAGTGTAGCCGTAGTTTCGTGCAGGCGCCGTCTGGTTGATCGCGAGGTATACACCGTCGATGGAGTAGTCGCCCCCGCCGGCGCTGCTGCTCTTGATATCCGACCAGTCGTGACCGGGGATGGTTTCACCGGCCAAGTCGCCCTGGACGCGACTGGCGTCAGGAAGCGGGTTCCACCAGGTCGGGGTCGGGTGGATTTCGGTCTTCGACATCACACCAAGCATTTCCTTCATGTTCATGGCGTCGTCGTGCTGCTTGCCGCTCGCACCGTCATTGAAGAAACGGCGCAGGTCCGGGTTGTCCAGCAAGCCCTGGTAGGAGACGCAGTCCTTGATGACGATGCGGTGGTCGCAGACGAGCGTGACGCGGCTGTCATCGATTACACCGCTGATGAGCAAGACCGGGCTGTAGCCGTACGAGACTCCGTACCCGCCCTGGTTGCGGAAGATGTTGGCATCGCTGCCGCTGATGCTGTTGCTGGAGGCTTGCTGCGTGAAGCCATTGGTGGCGCTGCCGCCCATCGAGTCGTTGAACCACGGGCTGCCGATGAGCGGACCACCCGTGACGCCGGAGGCCGGGCCGCTCTGGACGTAGATCACGCCCTCGTCGGGGATGTTCACTGTCTCGGATACCCACTCGTAGTCCGCATTGACCAGTCGCGGGTTGCCAGCCGATGTGTTGGTGTAGTCGACAGCGCCGTTGGTCGGGTTGACCCAACTGTCGGTGGAATTGTCCACGGTTCCGGGGCTGCTCGGAATCGTGCCTGTGCCTGCGGTCGAGGTCTTGCGGCGAACGTACCAGCGGGTGAACGTCGTGCCGTTGAAGATGATTTGCATCGTGTTTTCGGCGTACACGTAGCCGGTCGTCTCGGCGACGGTCTTCATGTAGTCCCATTCGGTCAAGTCCGTCGGGAAGGGGATTGGCGAAACGGTGATGGGCGCCTGGTTGACGAACGGATACTCCGGGTCCGTCGGGCTGGAGTAGGTCCCGTACACAGTGCCGGTCAGCTCCGTGCGACCATAGAGCCGGATGCCGGTGTACGGCACATCAAGGCTGCCGTTGGCGTAGTAGTTGCCGACCAGCTTGTAGTTCGCACCGAAGGTGCCGCCCGCGGCGAACACCGAGTAGTCACTGAAGCTTGCAACACGGATCGTGTATTCCACCACACGCGTCTTGCCCGAAGCGGTTGCGGAAGCGCGCACGCGGGCGCGCGGTACCGAGTTGCCCGGGTAGCGCAGGGCCGTAACGACGACGTTCTGCCCGTTCACGACCACGGTCCCGACGCTCGTCCAGGTGGTGTCGCTGACCCATGTCCAGTCGTCCTGGACGCCCTTGATCAGGGTGAAGCGGCCGCGCACGGACTCGATGCCACCCTCAGCGGCAATCAGCAGGCGTACGTCGATGCCATTGCGTACGGTCTTGATCCGCTGAATCGTGGACATTGACAGAATGCAGGTTCCAGCGACGGTGACCATCACGAAGAACAGCATCGCCGCTGCCAGGATGCCGCCACGACGATTCTGTCGACGGTCTGTGTAAAGTTGCCGCATCATGGCCTCCAATTTTCGTACATGACTAGGCATGAATATGACACGAACTAGGCCGATGTGTCAAATTAAAGCTTATGTTTTGTCATGCAAAAGCCGGTCGAATCTTCCGATTCGCCCTCCAAAGGCTAATTCTAGGCTTCGACTAAGGAATTAAACCGGCAAGAAATAGTGAGTACAAGCAAAAAGGGCCACCCGGAAGGGTGGCCCTTTCTCAACTTCAGGTGATCTAGAGCTCGTACGTACGCCAGGTGCCTGGCACGAACGTCGCTGTTACGTTGTAGGCCCGCAGGAAGAACGGCGGTGTCGTGGACTGCAGGCGCCAGTCCCAGTCATAGTGCCGGGGGGTGAAGTAGCCGCCGAAGCCGGTCGTGTTGTAGTTCGTGTTGATCAGTCCGCCGCACACCCACAGCTCGGTGCTCGCGGACGAATACGCCGGCGCGGTGTTGATGACGGCGCGGTATGTGCCCAGGAACACGCCGTCCAGGATGTACTGGTACGTGTTACCCGGGCTGTGGTACCCAAAGTTGCCGCTGACCTTCGGCGTGAAGCTGCCGAAGTCGAAATAGATCTCGTCCTCGGCGCAGATGCCGAGCATCTCCGTGAAACCAAGCGCGCCGGCCGACTGCTTGTTTGCCTGCTCGCGCAGTGTCGGATCGGCCAGCAGGCTGTAGTACGAGATGTTATCCACAACGTGGATGTCCTTTTCGGCGTACAGGGTGACGCGTGAGTTGCGAAGCGTGCCGGACACATTCACTTGCGAAGTGGCGGGGTAGTAATTCCGCACGCCAGCGGACCAACTGTCGGTCCCAAGGGGCGCTTGGTCAGTGTCTACGTAAATGCAGATCTCCTGACCCTGCGGCAGCGTGATCGTCTCTGAAGCCAGGCTGTAATTCCAGGAGTCATCGTACGCGGTGCTGCTACCGGCATTCCGCCGCCAATAGGTGCGCGTCACCTGTGTGCCGCTGACAGCGCCCGAGGTGAAGCTGCTGAACGTCAGCGACTGGGTGTTGCGGTAAAACAGGAAGCCTGACGCGGGTACGCTCCAGTTCGGGAAATTGCTCGTCCCGGCGTAGGCCGTGTTGAGCTCGATTGCGCGCGTCTTGATCGGGTCAGCGCCATACGCGGCCGTCGGAACGGTAATCACCGCCGCGCCCTGTGTTACCCCCTGCTTGAAGTTGTAAGCCCAGCCCTCGGGTGTGGCAAAGTTGGTTACAACACCTGACGTCGAAGTCGCGCCGAAAAACTCGATCCCGGCATAGTTGTTCAGGTTGATGTCGCCACGCGAGTAGAACGTGCCAACCATCTTGAAGTAGGCGCCGATGCCGGTGGTTGAGGTCGAGCCTGAAAACAGGGCGTAGTCGCTGAACGACGCCACCTTGATCGTCTGCTCAACGGCACGGTTGCGGCCGCTGGCGGATGCGATCCCGCGGATGCGCGCGCTGGGCACGGAGTTGCCGGACAGCAGATTGGCCTGCAGCTGAACGTTCGTCCCGTTCACCACCACCGTCCCGAGGCTGGTCCAGCTTCCGGTGGTCAGCCAGCTCCAGTCATCCTGAACGCCTGACACAAGCGTGAATCGCCCGCGGATGGTTTCCATGCCGGCTTCGGCCGCGATCAGCAGGCGCACGTCGATGCCGTTGCGCACGGTCTTGATGCGCTGGATGGTGGACATCGAGAGAATGGCTGTGCCTGCGACTGTGACCATCACAAAGAAAAGCATCGCGGCGGCGAGAATGCCGCCTCGCCTGCTTGACTTGCGAACGACTGCAACGGGATGCATGGGTTGTCCCTCGGGAAAGTGCAACTCCTGAATATTACACCATTACATTCCGCCCTGTCAACTTTTGTGGTAGCACAATGTAAGAGCAATCGGACACCAAGACAACTTTCCTCGCTACAGCATTCGTTGCACTTAGGTCCAGCATTGAACACCGATTGCAGTATAACAGTTGCAAACTAGGCATTGTGGTTGGATGACCGTTTTTGTGCGAACTGTAAGTCCGGTTGTGTGCGCGTTATTGGACCCCATGTGACATGGTTATCGATACACATGTCAGGGTCCAATTAATATGACACCCGATGCTGTGGAAGTTCCGGCCAGGCGTGCACTCAAATGCAAAGAGACCGCATGCCATCGCACGCGGTCTCTGGGCTTCTTCAGATAAGTTCCGGCTAGCCCGTCCAGGTTCTCCATGAGCCCGGCACAAATGTCGCCGAGACGTTGTATGAGCTCAGGAAGAACGGCGGCGTTGTCTCCTGCATGCGCCAGTCCCAGTCGTAGTGCACGTACGACCAGCAGTTCTCGGTGTAGTAGGTGGTGTACAGCGAGATCAGTCCGCCCGCGAACCAGACCTCCTGTGTTGGTGGCGACGAATGGTAGTAGTTGTCGCCGCAGGTGCGCGTCCCCAGGAACACTCCATCCAGGCAGTTCTGTGCCGCAAGATGGCCGGTATCGCCAGCGATGTTGGTTACCGTCCAGGCTGTCGGAAGCAGGTTCCAGTAGCGGTACGCCATGTTGATGTCGCCGCCACCGAGGTAGGTGCCTGACTTGGATGCCTGATTTGACCAGCGCTCGCGCGAGATCACGCCCAGCATTTCGGGCACGGCCAGGGCGCTGCTGCTCGTCTTGTTCGCCTCGCGGCGCAGCCCGGGGTCGTTTGCGTAGGAGTTGTAGATGATGTTGTCGCGGACCACCATGTTCACACCGTCGCCGCAGATGGTGACGCGACGGTCCGTGAGGTAGCCGCTGAGCAGCAGCACCGGCGTGCGGCCCGAGTCGCTGCGGCTGGTCGGCGTATTGCGCTGGAGGTCGCCCTGATTGATGCCCCGTTGCGTGTAGCGGTTGGGGTAGCTGCCCGGCAAGTCGGTATCGTCGTTTGAGCCATCCGCCGCCGGCGAGCCCAGCTTCACGTAGATCACACCGTTGTTTGGAATATCCAGAGTCTCCCAAGCGAGCTGGTACCAGGTGTTCGAGACGTCGGAGGTGGCGGTGCCGGTTACCGTCGCGTCGTTCCACGCCCGTGGTGCGCCCTTGATGTTCAACCCGCCGCGGTAAAACCCGTCGGTACCGTTGCCGAGGCCGCCGGTGTCGCACCAGCCGCTTGCGGCGCTAACCTGGCTGCCCGGAATCAGTCCGTAGGAGCCGCCTCCCGGATAGCCGGCCGGAGCGGTCGTGCTGCCCGCGGCCTGCCAGCTGGGGGGAATCTCGCCGGCCGTGCCGCTAGAGTTGCGACGCACGTAGATGCGGCGGTACTGCGTGCCCATCAACTGAATTTCGAGCGTGTTTTCATAGTACACGTGATCACTGGACAGATAGGGCGGCTTGGCGCCGTTCTCGATCGCCGTGTAGTTGGCGACGTCATCGGGCATGGTGATGACCGGGACGCCCTGCAGGTTGCCCTTTAGATAGGTGTAGCTGTCGGGATCCGAGTTGCCGCTCTTCGTAAAGTTGCCTGAAGTCCAGGCGTTTCCAAAGAACTGGGTTCCTGTTGCACCGAAGTTACAGCTACCCACCGAGTAGAAGTTGCCCACGCACTTGAAGTAGCCCCAGTGGCTGGCGCTGGCTTCGCCGATGAACACGGCATAGTCACTGAACGCAGCGACCTTGATGGTCTCCTCGACGTAGCGTGTCTTGCCCGAAGCCGTCGCAAAGCCTCGGACTCTGGCGCGGGGCACGGAAGGGTCAGTGAACCGCAGCGCCTGTACCTGGACGTTGGTTCCGTTTACCACCACGGTGTCGACGGCTGTCCAGGTTGTGTCGCTGAGCCAGTTCCAGTTTTCCTGCACACCCGCAACCAGTGTGAATCGGCCGCGGACGGTTTCCACCCCGGCTTCGCACGCGATCATCAGGCGAACGTCGATACCGTTGCGGATTGTGCGAATGCGCTGGATGGTGGACATGGAAAGGATGCATGTTCCCGCGACGGTGACCATCACAAAGAACAACATCGCTGCAGCCAGAATGCCGCCGCGCCGGGCCGCGCGACGACGTGTGTGCGAAATATTCATAGGCGGGCGCCTGATCTTCCTTGATGTGGGGGTTGTCGGACTTGTTACTTCATATATATGGGCCCCACCTGACACAATGCAAGAAAAAACTGCCTGAATCTTCCACCAGGTGTTAGGAATCGCACCACACCGGGACCAGTAACGTGTCATGACTCACCATTCGCGTACTGGGCTTCGAAGCGAGCCTGTTCCAGGGATGCACAACCCACTGGCGGCTCGTGCGTTCCAAACGCGGTGTTGGTTGTTGGCAGAACGCCGTAGCATAAGATGCTGTTCGATTCCTCCCTCTCGATGCCAGGTGCTGCCGGTGGCCAGACGTGCTGCTCCGCAACAGACCGAGAAGCTGCCGTCGCCGACGGCCCGCCACGCCACGCCCGCAGAGCTCAGATCCATCGAATTGAAGGTTCCCGAAGAGCGCAGCGACTTCGACCTGCTGAAGCTGTACGTCAAGAAACAGAGCGCGGACGCCTTCGAAACCCTGGTCACCCGCCACCGCCGACAGGTCTACAACTTCATCTACAAGATGGTGGGCAAGGCCGAAGCGGCTGAGGACATCTTCCAGGAGACGTTCCTGCGGGTGATCAAGAACGCCCACACCTACACGCCGCGAGCCAAGTTCACGACCTGGTGCCTGCAGATCGCCCGCAACCTGAGCCTCGACTACTTCAAGCGTGAAGGCCTGCGCCAGCACGTCAGCATCGACGCGTCGCCCAACGGCGACGATGAGCGCTCGATCGCGGGCCTGCTGCAGGGCAGCGATCCGCAGAGTGGCGAAATCCTGGTTTCACGCGAACTGGTGGAAGAAGTCCGCGAGGCGGTGACCCAGTTGCCGGACAACCAGCGCGAGGCACTGGTCCTGCGAATGTACGACGACATGCCGTACGCCGAGATTGCCGACGTGCTCGGAAGCCCCGAAGGCACGGTCAAGTACTGGGTGCACGAGGCCATCAATTCGCTCGCCCGACACCTTGAACGAAGGGGGCTGAAGTAGCCAACGAAAGTTCCAGCCGGACGTTTAAAGCCCGGAGATACGTATGGACGAAACGCGTGAAAAACTGATTGCCTGGATGATCGGCGACCTCTCTGCTGAGGAGTCCCGCCCGTTCGAGGCCCGTCTCGCGGCAGATGCCGCGCTGCAGCAGCAGCGCAATCAGCTCGAGCGCACCCTTGCCGCTGTTCGCGCCGTTCCTGCGGAAGACGTAAGCGATCGCGCCTTTGCGCGCCTGATGGCCGCAGCAGCCGAGGTTGTGCCCGAAAGTGCCGACCCCGCGGAGGCCGAAATCATCGCGGTCGAAGACACGCCGGACAATGTCATCCGCATCAACTTCCTGCTGCGCACGGTTCTGCCGCGCGTGGCTGCTGTCGCCGTCATTGTGTTCATCTTTGGCCTGGGTGTCTGGATCACGCCGGGCAGCCTTAGACCGACCGTCGCCGGCGTGTACGACGAACACGGCATGGCCATGGTGGTCGACGGCGACCTCGTGGAGTCCCGCGTTGGTGAGCCGCGTCGCCTGACATTCGCGACCGGCGAAGTTCTGCTCGATGGCGCGACGGCCGTTCGGGTACACGCGACGGGCCCGTACTCCGCGCCGGCTTTTGACGTCGAGCGCGGGCGGGTCGTGGTGACGGCATCCGCCACACCCGTGAGCCTGAACGTCGGCGGGCGCAGCGTGCAACTCGGCAAGGGCAGCATGCTGGCGGTCGACTTCGATCACGCATACGCGAACATCGCCGCGGACGGCTCCATTGTTGAAGTCCAGCGCATGCCGATCGGTGATGTCGCCGATCTGGCCGAGAGTGCCTATGGCGTGAAGCTTTACGCCGGCGGCGTACCCGAGAGTGTGCGAAACACCCGCGTCAGCTTCTACGGCAGCAACCTTGATGCGGAAGCTTTCATCGACAGCTTCGTCGAGTCGGCTTCGCGTTTCGGCATCACGATTGACGACACGCGCCGCCACCTCAGCTACGAGCCGCGGAGCGGTCGCGTCGAACCCAACGAGGAGTGGAAGCTGGATATCGCGGTTTTGCAGGGCGCGGCCAGCGTGAGCGAAGCGGGCCACATCCTGCCGCTCGGCGGCAAGGGTCTGCCGAACTTTGTCTCTTTCAATGCCTCTGAGCCGACGCGCGCCGAAGTCGGCAGCCTCGGCAACGAAGACCTCAATCGCCAGGTCGTCTGGGCGGCCGGCGCCGAGGGCCCGCTGGGTGAGCGTCTGCGCGACGTGAAGCCAAGCTCCGAGCCCCTGCCGGATGGCAGCGTGATCCACACCGACTCGCTGGTCCTGAACGGCGAAGGCGGCAAGCGCATCTTCAAGCTGGGCGGCCCGGACTTCGACTTCCCGCTCGCCGGGGGTCGCCACGGTCGCCTGGTGCAGCTCACCAACAGCGGCGCCGTGTTCGAAGTACAGGGCGAAATCGTGCGCGAATTCATGCCGTTCGGGCAGAAGGACTAGCAGCCCTCCCATTCAAACCGCCCTGCCCTGGCAGGGCGGTTTGCATTTGTACGCGCGCTGGCATCATGGGGCAAAAGGAGCCATCAATGCGACTGTCTATTGCAGCGGTACTGTGCCTGTCCGTGACCCTCTGCGTGAGCGCGCAAGAGCGCGAGAAGAACAGCGAGGAAGTTCACACCAACCTCAAGGCCGAGTACACGGTCGAGCGCGCCCGCTACAGCCGTGAGCTGTGGGTGGGCATTCCGGGGGCGCCGCTTGGCACGGGCGAAATCACCGGCGACGACTTGCGGAAGGCCCTCTCGAAGGCGTGCGACGACACCACGAGCGTCGCGGTGATCGAGCCCGCGATTGAAGCGGGGTCGCCTGACGAGCGCGAGATCCTGGCCATGGTTGCCGCGCGCCGAGCACTGGATGCCGTGTTCACGGAAGTGAACGGCGCAATGAAGGGTGCCCAGGCCTCGGATACGCGGGTCGTGCTGGTCGGCGTGATGGACTCCTGCGGCGTCGCGCTACGCATGGCGGCTGACAAGGACAGTCGTGTTGCGGGCGTTGTATTGATCGACCCGCCCGTTGCCGACCTGCCTGAGGTCGCCGACGACGCGCGGCCGGTCGGCGTGGACGTGCTGCTGCATCCACGTTCCGACGCAGAGTTTGCACGCGAGACGGATGCGCTGGTTGAGCGCCTCGGCCCGTGGGGGCTCAGTGTGCGCGTGCTCCGCGGGCAGAGCAACTTTGACAACCTGAAGGAGCGCGTGGCCGACGCCTGGCGTCAACTGCGTGCGCCGCTCTGGAACGCTTCGCCGTCACTCGGCTGGGTCTCGCCGACGGAGCTGGCAAAGGAGATGGTCGGCGACAACGACGTCGTCTTCCTGGGCGAGCTGCACGGCAACCCGGGCGCACATCGCGCAGAGCTTGAGTTCCTTCGCTACATGCACAGTACAGGCCGTCCGCTGGCCCTCGCGACAGAACAGTTTGAACGCGACACGCAGGGCGTGCTCGACGACTATCTATCGGGCAAGATCGGCGAAGAAGAGTTCCGCAAGAAAGGCCACCTGTGGCCCAACTATGCGGACTACCGTCCGCTGATCGAGTTCTGCAGGGCCAACAAGATCCCCGTCATCGCAGGCAACATCCCGCGTCCGCTCGCCAATCGCGTCTACAAGGAAGGCACGGAGGTGCTGGAAAAATTCAGCGACGAAGAGAAGTCCTGGTGCGCGCCTGAAATCAAGGCGCTTCCCGGCGCATATCGCACCAAGTTCTTCGAAGCGATGGGGGGCATGGACGGGCACGCCGATGCCATCGAGCGCATGTATGCCTCGCAGTGCTTCAAGGACGACACGATGGCCGACAGCGTCGCGAAGTGGCTGAAGGCGAACCCCAAGGGGCGCGTGCTGCACATCAACGGCAATTTCCACAGCA
Source organism: Planctomycetota bacterium (assembly GCA_020638675.1). GTDB lineage: Bacteria > Planctomycetota > UBA8742 > UBA2392 > UBA2392 > JACKID01. The sequence goes on along the minus strand of JACKID010000001.1, from coordinate 2,630,783 downwards.
AGGGCGGGCTGGGCGTTCCGGAGAAGCTTGAGGCGATGATTCCCAGCGTGAAGATCGTCATGGCGACATGCATCCAGCCTGATGAAGACGACGAGCCCGGCCCGGATGAGTGGCTGATTCGCGTACCGGGAACGCGGCCGATGCGTCAGCGCGCGGGCGCAAGTTCCGGGCATTGAGCCCACAACTTGACCGCACCTGTGTGCACACGCAAACTCGCTGCCCAGACGGGACGGGGGACGGTCGTGGCGAAGCGCAAGCAAAAGCAATCGAAAGCGTCGGCGCGCAGGCCCGCGCCCCGCAAGTCCGCCAAGTCCACGAGATCCACGAAGAAGCCGGCAAAGAAGGCTTCCAGGAAAGCCGCAAAATCCGCGAAAGCGCCGGCAAGCAAGACGCGCGGGAAGTCAGTCAGGAAGCCAAGCAAGAAGCCCGCGGCCAAGGCGACCAAGCAGCCCGCCGCGCCGTCGCAAAAGTTGTTCGGCACGGACGGCGTTCGCAGCGAAGCGGGCAAGGGCGCCTTGACGCCGGAAAACATTCTGGCCATCGGGCGGGCCCTCGGCCGATTCCTCGCGGATCACGCCAAGCCCGGGGAGCGTCCCATGGTGCTGCTGGGTGTCGATCCGCGCCCCAGCGCCGACTTGGTGGGCACAGCGCTCGCGGCCGGACTTATTGCGGAGCATTGCGACGTCCACTGGCCCGGGATGATGAGCACGCCCGAAGTCGCGTTTCTTACCGGGCACGGTCCGTTTGCCGCCGGCATCAGCGTGACGGCCAGCCACAACCCGGCCGAAGACAACGGCATCAAGATCTTCGGGCGCGACGGCTTCAAACTTCCGGCCGACGTGGAAGCGCGCCTCGAGACAGCTGTGGTGTCCGGCAAGACCGTCGGCGAAGCAACCTCAAAGGGCGCGCGCTTCGGCTGGTTGCAACTTGGACGCGAACGCCACTACGAGACCTACATCGTCAAGACCTTCCGCAAGAGCTTTGCCGCCCTGCGGAAACGCCCGCTCGCCGCGGTTGTGGACGCGGCGTACGGTGCGCGCAGCGTCGATCTTCAGATCCTCAGCCAACTGGCACACAGCCTGGCGTTCGGCAAAAGCGAGCCGGAATTCCGCGTCGGTGCAAGCATGCAGGCGGGCGGCGAAGCGGCGAACAACGCGCTCGATGTATACTTCCTGAACGCCGCGTCGCCGAACCACCCCGACTCGCACTTCATGATCAACCGCAATTGCGGCTCGCTGCACCCGGAAGGTTGCGCACACGCGGTACGCGAGTTGAAGGCCGACGTCGGTATCTGCTTCGACGGTGACGGTGACCGTTGCATTCTGATCGACGAAACGGGCGCCGTGCGCGACGGCGACCACATGCTGGCCCTGCTCGCGGCCGACATGAAGGCGCGCGGCGTGCTGAAGAACGACACCGTCGTCAGCACGACCATGGCGAACCTCGGTCTTGAGCGCGCCCTCACTGAGCTGGGCATCAAGCTGGTGCGCACGGACGTGGGGGACAAGTACGTCCTCGAGGCCATGCACAAGCACGGCGCGGTCCTTGGCGGCGAACAGAGCGGCCACATCATCCTCGCGGACGAAGGCCATCTGGCGGGCGACGGTTTGTACACCGCCCTGCGCGTGATCGAGGTGATGCTCGATACTGGCAAGCCGCTGTCGGAGCTTTGCGCGGGCGTGACCAAGTTTCCGCAGTCCATCGCGAACGTAAGGACCAGGTCCAAGCCCGCGCTCGGCTCGCTCAAGACGCTTGGCAGGGCCACGAAGCAACTCAACGCGGAACTCGGCAGCCGCGGGCGCATCAACATTCGCTACTCGGGCACGGAGCCGCTGTTGCGCATTATGGTCGAGGCAGAAGACCAGGCGACCCTCGGGCGAGTGAGCAGCGCGCTGGTCGCCGCCGCGAAGAAAGACCTGGGCTGAAGGGGGCGTCCGGCAGTTGTGCGTCGACGGCCGGCCCCTAAGCTCCGCACATATGGATGGCATCATCCTCGCAATTGAATCATCCGGAGACGGCGGCGGCGCGGCGGTGCTGCGCGGCGGCGAAGTCGAATCCCAGGTGGAGGTCTCCGGCCCGCGTCGACACGGCTCCGAGTTGATGCCCTGCATCGACAAGGCTTGCCTCGACGCGGCGATCAACCGCGGGGACATGGACGTGATCGCCGTCAACTGCGGCCCCGGCAGCTACACCGGGCTGCGCATCGGGCTCGCCACGGCCGCCACGCTGGGCTTCGCGCTCGACAAGCCGGTGGTTGGCGTCCCGTGCTTCGATGCCATGGTGCTGCAGTACGTGATGGCCGACGACTTTGACGTAGAGCTGAAACGCGAGCTCTGGCCCGTGCTGGATGCCCGCCGCGACGAAGTGATGACCGCCCGCTTCGAGTACGACAACGGCGTCTTCACGCGCGCAACGGGCGACATGCTCGTCCCGCCCGAAACGCTGCATGAGCAGGCCGCGCGCCAGGCGATTGTCTTCGGCGGCGGCGTCGCGCCCTACGCAGCCAAGTTCAACAAGGACCATCTGCACGTTGACGAAGGTGAGTTTGGACTCAAGCCCGGAAGCGTGGCCCTTGCCGCCTATCGCCAGCTCGCGGACATCGACGACGCCGGCAAGATTGAACGCAAGCTGGTCCAGCCGCGCTACTTCAGGCGCGTGTTGGCCAAGACTATCGAGGAGCGCGCCGGCGAAGTCTGAGCCGCGCCTCCGCATTGACCGTCCAATTGTGTCGCCTAGACTCGCGCCCAGTCACGAAAGGAACCGATATGGCTCTCGTAGAAGTCCCGAAGGAATTCCCGACGAAACTGTTCATCAACGGCGAGTTCGTTGACGCCGCTGACAAGCGCACCTTCGACAACATTAACCCGGCCACCGAAGACGTGATCGCGCCGATCGCCATGGCCGGCAAGGCTGATCTCGACGCCGCCATCGACGCGGCCAAGAAGGCCCAGCCGGACTGGGGCTCGGCCCCGCCGGCCAAGCGCGCCAGCGCCATCTGGAAGATCGGCGACGAAATCATGAAGCGCCGCCACGAGTTCGCGGCGCTCGAGGCCATGGACAGCGGCAAGCCCTACCGCGAGTGCTACAGCATCGACGTGCCGATGGCCGCCGACCACTTCAAATATTTCGCGGGAGTGCTCAGGTCCCTTCAGGGGGAAACCATCCCCGTGAACGACAACCTGTTTGTCTACACGCTGCGCGAGCCGCTGGGCATCGTTGCGGGCATCACGCCGTGGAACTTCCCGCTGCTGATGGCCGCGCGCAAGATCGCCCCGGCCATCGCGGCCGGCAACGCCGTGATTCTAAAACCCGCCAGCCCGACGCCGCTGACCGCCATCCTGCTGGCTGAGTGCATCAAGGAAGCCAAGGTACCCGCGGGCATCGTGGCGGTGCTGAACGGCAAGGGCAGCGAGATCGGCCAGGCCATCGTCGAGCACCCGGACATCGCCGCCATCAGCCTGACCGGCAGCACCTCCGTCGGCGTCAAGATGATCAAGGACGCCGCACCCACGCTGAAAAAGCTCACCATGGAACTCGGCGGCAAGTCACCCAACGTGATCTTCGCCGACGCCGACCTCGACACCGCTGTGAAGGGCGCGCAGGCCGCGATCTTCTACAACAAGGGCGAAGTCTGCACGGCCGGGTCGCGCCTGCTGGTGGAAGAGAAGGTCTACGACGAGGCGGTGGAGAAGCTGGCATCGCGCGCCAAGAAGATGACCTGCGCCAACCCGCTCGACGACGAGTGCCGTTACGGACCGCAGAACAACAAGGCCCAGTTCGAGACAACAATGGGCTACATCGAGAAGGGTAAGAAGGAAGGCGCAAAGCTGGTGGCCGGCGGCGAGCGCATGGGCGACAAGGGCTACTACGTCGCGCCGACCGTGTTCGCCGATTGCACGCCGGACATGACCATCGTGAAGGAAGAGATCTTCGGCCCGGTGCTGGCGGTACAGAAGTTCGGCGACTTTGACGACCTGGTCGCCAAGGCCAACAGCAGCGAATACGGGCTGGCGGCCGGCGTCTGGACGCGCGACGTCAGCAAGGCGCACAAGTACGCCAAGGCGGTCAAGGCCGGCAGCATCTGGGTGAACTGCTACAACTGGTATGACAGCGCGGTGCCGTACGGCGGCTACAAGTTCAGCGGCTACGGGCGCGAGATGGGGCTGCAGGGCCTCGCCAACATGACCCAGACAAAGAGCGTCTGGGTACAGTTGTAAGCAGGAAGGCCCCCGGAGATCCCATGGCAAGGTGGTTTCGAAAACGATTGAAAGAGGCGAGGGAGGCGGCGGAACTCACTCAACAGGCCCTTGCCACGAAACTTGGAGTGTCTCAGCCGTACTTGAGCGGATGGGAGCGAGGCGACTCCCGGCCTACGGGAAAGCTTTTGGATAAGACTCTTACGTGGATAGATCGCGCAGAAGAAAAGTTCGAACTCGGAGACTATGCGCCGGAAGAGGATGAAGAAGCAGACGAGGACGAAGATGAAGATGTTGACGAGGACGATGACAAAGAAAACGCCTTCGGAGAGTGGCTGCGGACGGCGAGGAGGCGAAACAACCTAACGCAAGGACAACTCGCTGAAACAGCGGGGATCTCTCAGGTAACAATCTCGCTCATTGAGTCCGGTCAGACGCCAAATCCCCGCCAGAGCACTGTTGAAAAGCTTGAGAATGCGCTTGGTGAAGAGGTTGACACAGGGGTTGCGGAGGAGCTTGAAGAAGAGGGTTACGTTGAAGGTGTAGGTGAGTTCCGCAGTTTCAACCCGCACGACAACGACGATTGGCCCGATACGCCTGGTGTTTACGTCTTCTACGACATCTCAGACCGGCCCATATACGTGGGGAAGGCAAAGAAGATTCGGAGCCGGGTCAAAGATCATAGCGAAAAGTTCTGGTTCAAGGCGCCCATTGTGAACTCTGCGTGGTATGTGGAGATTGAGTCGGAAGAACTTCGCGGGCAGGTGGAAAAGCTGCTTATCAAGTTCCTTCGAAGCAATGCCGTGCTCAACAAGCAGAATGTCGAGCGTGACGACGACTGACGCCGCAACTGGAGGCTACGAGTGGAGTTCTGCTCTGTGCAGAATGCCCGCGTGCAAAGGCAACTCAGTTGGCAATTCCACTGTGGCGTCCGAAAGCGGCGAGCATGTCTCGCCGCTTTCTATTATTACGGGCGCATGAAGCTCGACGCCGACATCTGCTACCGCGCGATCAGCGAAAAAGACCGCAGCTTCGACGGGCGCTTCTATGTCGGCGTGAAGTCCACGCGCATCTATTGCCGCCCGATTTGTCCCGCGCGCACGCCCCGCCGCGACCGCTGCGAGTTCTATGAGACGGCCGCGGCCGCCGAGCAGGCCGGGTTCATGCCCTGCCTGCGCTGTCGGCCTGACCTCGTGCCGGGCAACTCCAGCGTCGACGCCAAGGCCAGGCTGGCGGAACGCGCAAGCAACCTGCTGGGACGCAACCGCCGGATTGGAATCGAGGAACTCGCCGCCCGCCTGGGCGTTACCTCGCGCCACCTGCGCCGAGCGCTGCAAGATGAACTGGGCGTGACGCCCGCACGCCTGCGCCAGCTCAGCCGCGTGTCCGAGGCCAAGCGCCTGCTGACTGAGACTGCGCTGCCGCTCACCCGCATCGCATACGCAAGCGGCTTCGCCAGCCTGCGCCGCTTCAACGCGGCCTTTCGGCAAATGGAAGGCCGCTCACCATCTGAATTGAGAAAGTCCCCATGACCTGGCAGACAGAGATAGACAGCCCCATCGGCTCCCTGCTCATTACCTGCAACGACGACGGCATCACCGGACTGCACATGGGGGCGCACGCGATGGGGGAGGTGCACGAACACCAAGTGCTGCAACGGGCGCGAAAGCAGCTCGAAGAATACTTCGCGGGCGCGCGAACCAGCTTTGACCTGCCCCTCGCCGCCCAGGGCACGGACTTCCAGCGCAACGTGTGGAAGCGTCTGTGCGAAATCCCGTATGGGCGAACGGCCAGCTACGGCGAGTTGGCTGCCCGCATCGGCAACCCGAAAGCATCGCGCGCGGTCGGCGCCGCAAACGGGCGCAACCCGATTGCCGTCATCGTCCCCTGCCACCGGGTGATCGGCGCAGACGGCTCGCTGACCGGCTTCGGCGGCGGGCTCGAGCGCAAGCAATGGCTGCTGGAGCACGAGCGCAACGTCGCCGCGGAAGCATGAGCGCCCCAACGGCAGGATGCAGACGGTCGTTTCCACGGTATGATCCAGTGCATGAGCACGCTGCCACTGCTTGCGGCCAACACCACCAAGCCGGACTCGGCCGCGTTTGAACTCGGCACCACGATCCTGTACGGGATGCTGGGCATTCTGCTGGTGGTGCTGATCGTGAGCTGGCTGGTGGTGCGCGAGGCCCGCAAGCACACGTACGTCAATCCTCACATCCTGGACGCCCTGCTTTTCGGCAGCGTGGGTCTGCCGCTGCTGGCGATGGTGGCGACCGTTCTGGACTGGGTTCCGCCCAGCCCCGTGCAGCCGATCCTGTTCCTTGTATGCGCGTTCACCTGGGTCGCTACGCTGGTCGGCTACACCTTGATCTCGAGCCGCGTGAAGAAAGAGGACGAGGCCCGCGACGCCGAGCGCGCCCGGGAGCTTAGGGAAGGGCTTGGAGGAGCTGACGTCGCCGGCGAGCAGGCTTTCACCGACAACGACATCGTCGAGGATGAGCCGGTGCTCGAGCCCGCGCCCACCCCCCGCCGCGCCGTGACCATCCCGAGCGGCGAAAGCGATTCCGCCCGCGCCTCCGAGCAGGCACTTAAGCGAGTGAACCTAGCCCAGCTTGAAAGCGCAGCCAGTGAGCCAAAGCCGCCGCGTGCCAGCGAGATCCCGGAAAACCCGCTGCTGCCGGATGAAGTGGTCAAGATCCGCTGCCTCGCCTGCGACAAGAAAATGAAGGCCGAAGGCCCCAAGTTCGCCAGGCAGCGCCGCTGCCCGAACTGCAAGGCCGAGCCCTTCCGCTATTCGATAGTGGCGTAGCTCATCGCGCCGGTGGTTGCCTTTTGCCCCAACCCGCGCCATATTCGCGCCTCAAGACCAATCAGCGATCCGCCTCGGGCGGGCTTACAGGAGAGACGCATGACAATCAGGCAACCGTCGGTAGACAAAGAACGTGAGAGCATGGACGTGATCAAGACCAGCCGCCCGGTCCCGGGCGTCTTCATGATCGAGCTCTCCGACCCGCCGGCCAACACCTACACGCACCAGATGTTCCGCCAGATGGACAACGCCATGCTGGAAGCGCGCTTCGACGACGAGATCAGCGTTATCCTGATCACCGGCGAAGGCGAGAAGTTCTTCTGCGCCGGCGCGAACATCAAGATGCTTGAGGAATCCAACCCGCACTGGAAGTACTTCTTCTGCCTGCACGCCAACGAGACTCTCAGCCGCCTTGAGCAGACGCCGAAGCTGGTGGTTGCCGGGCTGAACGGGCACACCGTCGGCGGCGGTCTCGAGATCGCCATGGCGGCCGACATCCGCATCGCGCGCCGCGACGCCGGGCGCTGCGGTCTGCCGGAAGTGAACCTGGGCGTGCTGCCGGGCACGGGCGGCACCCAGCGCCTGCTGCGCATGGTGGGCAAGTCCAAGGCGATCGAGCTGATGTGCAGCGGGCGCCTGTTCAGCTTCGAGGAAGCGCTCGACTGGGGCATCTGCAACGAGATCTACGACGGCGACGCCAAGAGTTTCAGAGAGCAGCTGCTCGACTACTGCAAGCAGTTCACCCTGCCCAACAAGGCCACCAAGGTGGTAGGCAACATCAAGCGCAGCGTGCAGAGCGGCGCCGAGATGAGTTTTGAATCAGGCCTCACACTCGAGCGCGAACTCCAGAAGGCCCTGTTCGACTCCCAGGACGCCAAGGAAGGCCTCAACGCCTTCAACAGCAAGCGCACACCCAGCTTCAAGGGCGTATAGAACCGCCAAGCCACCAAGACGCCAAAGGGGCGGGCCGCATGGCCCGCCTCTTTCTTTGTGGTCCTTCGTGCGCCTTCGTGGTTGCATGCCGTCATGGCCGATGCGAACTGGGTTGAGATTGGTGAGGTCGACTCGCTGCGTGAGCCGGGCTTGCGGGTGGTTGAAGTTGGCAAGCGCAAGTTTGCGCTCTCCTTCAAGGACGGGCAGTTCGGGCTGATCGACAACGTCTGCAACCACGTCGGCGGGCCGCTGGGCGACGGGCATCTGGACGGCGACTACGTCGTCTGCCCCTGGCATCACTGGAAGTTCCACCGCTGCTCCGGGCTCGGCGAGCCGGGGTTTGAAGAGGACAAAGTCCCCGGCTTCACGCTGAAAGAAGATGGCGGGAAGCTGTTCGTCGACCTGAACTCGGGCACGAAGCGCAACCGCCTGCCGCACGAGCCACACCCGCTGGCGCGCAAGATTGAACGTGGCGAAGGCCCGGTGCGCGTGGTCGGCATCTCGACCACGGCCATGGATGAAGCCAACCCGCGTTACTCAACCTCCGACGCGCTGCTCGAGGCCGGGCTGGAACACGCTAGGTCACAAGGTCTCGAAACCCGCTACATCCGGCTGAGTGCCTTAAAATTCCGCAACTGCGAGGGCTACTATTCCAAGGCCGCGCGCGCCTGCACCTGGCCCTGCTCGATCACGCAGATGGATTCCAAAGACCAGCTCGACCAGGTCTACGAGGCCTTCGTCCACTGGGCCGACGTCATCCTGGTCGCGACGCCGATCCGCTGGGGCGCTGCCAGCGCGCTCTACTACAAGATGGTCGAGCGCATGAACTGCATCCAGAACCAGGTGACGATCGCGGACAGGGTCATGCTGCGCAACAAGGTCGCGAGCTTCATCATCACCGGCGGCCAGGACAACGTGCAAGGCGTCGCGGGCCAGATGCTCGGCTTTTTCGCGGAAATAGGCTGCGCCTTCCCGCAGTTCCCGTACGTCGCGCACACCCGCGGCTGGGACGCCGAAGACATGGAAGAAAACGTTCGCCTCGTGAAAAACAGCGAACGCCTGCGCGACGGCGTGCGCGCGCTGGTGGACCGCTCGGCCGCCATGGCGCAAACGCTGCTCGGCTCGCAGGCCTGCCCGGTCAAGGTCAACCGTGGCGGGCGCAAGGCCGGTCCGCTGTAACGTGGGGCGGGCTGCCAGCCCGTCCGTTTTTTCCAAGCCGCGGCAGGCTGGCAGCCTGCCCCACGGGTAGTTACCGTTCTGCCCATGTTCACTGTGGTAACCAGCGTGCTAGGTGGCGTCGGGCTGTTCTTGCTCGGCATGATCCTGATGACCGACGGGCTAAAGGCGCTCGCCGGAGATGCGCTGCGCTCGATTCTGTCAAAGTACACAACCAATCGCTGGTCGGCCGTCGGCGCGGGCGCGAGTATCACGGCGATCGTGCAGTCATCCAGCGCGACGACGGTCGCCACCATCGGCTTCGTCTCGGCCGGATTGCTGCCGTTCACCAACGCGGTGGGGGTGATCATCGGCGCCAACCTCGGCACCACCAGCACGGGCTGGCTGGTAAGTCTGCTCGGGCTGAAGCTGAACGTCGGTCAGCTTCTGCTGCCGGTGATCGGCTTCGGCGCGTTCGCCAAGCTGGTGACGCGCGGCAGGCTGGCGCAGATCGGGCAGGCGCTTGCCGGCTTCGGCGTCATCTTTGTCGGCATCGACGTGCTGCAGGGCGGCATGAAGGAGTTGGCCGTCCACTTCGACCCGTCGACCTGGCCGCAGGCGACGCTCGGTGGGCGCGCGTTGCTGGTGTTGATCGGCGTGGCAATGACCGTCGTGATGCAGTCATCCAGCGCGGCCGTTGCCACGACACTGGCGGCACTGTCGGGCGGCACCATCGGCGTGGACCAGGCCGCGGCGCTGGTGGTCGGACAGAACATCGGCACCACAGTCACAGCCGCGATCGCCAGCATCGGCGGCAGCGTGTCGGCCAAACGCACCGGACTGGCGCACATCATCTTCAACCTGGTGACGGCGGGGGTGGCGTTCGCGGTGCTGCCCTGGTTCACGCATGGCGTTGAGGAGTTTGCCGAGGATTGGGTCGGCGGCGACCATGCGCTGACCATCGCGGCATTTCACACGGCGTTCAATCTGCTGGGCGCGGCGATCTTCCTGCCGATCCTGCCGCAGTACGCACGCTTCATCGAGAACCGCATCAAGCTGAAGGGCCCGCGTCTGACGCAGCACCTCGACACCAGCTTGCTGCGTGTGCCGGCCGTTGCGGTGGAAGCCGTTCGCAACGTGCTGAAAGAGATCGCGGCGACGATGTACGCCGGGCTGGCGAAAACACTGGAAGGCGACAAGAAGTGGGCCCACGGCGGCGATCTGCCGGAGATCGCCGAGGCGCTGGCCGAGACGCGCCGGTTTCTGCAGCGCATCCCGCCACCGGAGACGACGGGCTTCGAATTCCGTCGCCAGCTTTCGACGATTCACGCGCTTGATCACCTTGAGCGGCTGGCCGAAGACTTCCACGAGCCGGTTTCCCTCGCGGCTGCGCGTCGCAATGCCTCCCTCCGAAAAGTCGGCGAGGATTTGGCTGACTTGCTCCGCACACTGGTGAAGCAGTTGCGCGATCCGGCGCTTGAGCCGGATGACCAGCTTGCGGAGCAGTTCTCGCGCAAGCTAGCCGAGGATCGACGCACGGCGCGCCCTGCCATCCTGGAGGCGACGGCCGCGCAAAGGGTGGACGCCGAACAGGCTCTGCACGAACTGGCGGCCCAGCGCTGGCTGGACCGCCTGGCGTATCACGTCTGGCGCTCGGCGCATCACCTGCGTGAAATGACGCGCCGGGAGGCAAAGCAGGCGCAGCAGACGTCGGATGATGCCGGCGCGCCGACGAAGATCATCAAGCGCGAAGATCTCGCCCCGCCGAAGGAAGCCAATGCGCATCCGCCCGATTGAACCCGCCGACCTCGAGGCGTGGGTGCGCATGCGCAACGCGCTGTGGCCGAATCACTCCTCCGATGAGCTGCGCGACGACGCCGAGCGCATGCTGAAGGGCGACGCTACGCCCTACCTGAAGATCCAGACGTTCATCGCTGAGGATGACGACGGCCCCTGCGGCTTCCTCGAAGCCAGCCTGCGCGGCAACGCCGAGGGCTGCAGCACATCGCCGGTCGGCTACATCGAAGGTTGGTATGTGATGGCAGACCTGCGCGGCGAGGGCGTGGGGCGCGCACTGGTCAAAGCGGCCGAGGATTGGGCGCGCGGGCAAGGCTGCAGCGAAATGGGCTCGGATGCGCACGCCGACAACGAGGCCAGCCGCAAAGCGCATAAAGCCTTGGGTTACAAGGAGAAACGTCCCGTAGTCCATTTCCACAAGCAGCTTTGACGCAAGTTTTCAGACAATTCTGAATAGGTTGGGTCTCTCCCGGGCAGTTAGTGGGTATGAGCACCGTCGTAATGGCCCAGCTTGATCTCGAAACCCTCGTGCGCGAACACCACGCCGGAGTCTGGCGTTATCTGCGCCTGTTGGGTTGCACGCGCGAGCAGGCCGACGACCTCACGCAGGAAACGTTTCTCGTCGTCATCCGAAAAGGCTTTGAGGATATCGACCCGGCCGCGACGGCGACGTACCTGCGCAAGTCCGCACGCTTCCAGTTCCTGCACGCACGCCGCCATCTTCGCACCCGCCGCGAGGTTGACCTCGAGGCCGCCGAGACTGTCGCCAAGAACCACCTCGAAGATGGCGGCGACGCGTACGTCGGCGCTCTGCGCCGCTGCATCGAAGAGCTGCGCGGGCGCGCCAAAGAGGCGGTGATCGCCGTCTATCGCGACAACCAGCCGCAGGCCGTTGCGGCCGAGAAGCTTGGCATGAAGGAGAACGGGCTGAAGACGCTGCTGCAGCGTTCGCGCAGCGTGCTGAAGGCATGCGTCGAGCGCAAGATGAAGGGCGCGTCCCTTCGAGAAAGGTCGGGGCAGGTATGAGCGACCAGGCAACATATGTCGCCGACCTGCTGCTCGATGACGCGCTCGAGGAGATTTTCCACGGCGGCCCGCGCCCGGAACTTGCAGACATCATCCTGCGGGCGGCAACCGGCGTCGAAGTCGCCGTCGCCGCATCTGCCCCGGCGCAGGGTGCCGACCCGGCTGCGGCCGAAGCACCCCTCAGGCTGCTGCCCCGCGTCGCGGCTAAGGGCGGGCTCCGGGCCAAGCCCTGGCTCAAGTACGCCATGGAAGGCGTCGTCGCGGCCGGCATCGCGGCGCTGCTGATCCTGATTGTCATGCCGGAAACGGACCCCAAGCCCAACCCGTCAACCCCTTCCAGTGTGGCGCTTCCGGACAACGTGGCAGCCACGATCGACGCGCAGTTCACCCCGGCCGCTTTGGGCGGCGGCCTGGATGCGCTGCAAGTCGAGAGCGGCTGGTACGTCGTCAAGAGCGGCGCGCCCGCACTGGTGAAAGACGGTCATCGCGTAGAGGACGTCGAAGGACAGGTGCTGGTCAAGGTAGGCGAAGTCCCCACCCAGGCGGAGCTCACGGGCATGATGCCGTGGCTCTCCACACACCAGATCGAGGAGAAGGACATGTCAGCGAAGCAATGGATCAAGGTAGGCGCACTGGCCGTATGCGTGATGGCAGGCTCAGCGTTTGTCGACAACCAGTACGTCTCGGCGCAGGACAACGACCGCGTCGAACGCCCGGCCGCGAAGCTTGAGCAGCTCGAAAAGGAGCTGGAGGCGCTGCAGGCCAAGCTGGAGCGCGCCCGCGGCATGGATGACAGCCGCGAGAAGCGCCAGAAGATCGAGCGCATCGAGAACGCGATCAAGGACAAGAAGGAGGAGATCGCGAACCTCAAGGAGCGCATCCGCAACGCCAAGGACGATGACCGTCGCGACGACGACCGCAAGGAAGGTGATCGCAAGGACGCCGAGCGCAAGCGCGAAGGCGACCGCAAGGATTCAGACCGTCGCGACGCGGAACGCAAGGATGCCGAGCGCGAACGCGACGCCGACGCCGAGCGCGAACGCAAGGCCCGCGAGGAAGAGGCGGCCAGGCGCGCCCGCAAAGAAGACGGGGAACGCAAGGAGCGCGACGACGCCGAACGCAAGCGCAAGGAAGACGCCGAGCGCAAGGCCCGCGAAGAACGCGAGCGTAAGGACGCGGAGCGCCCCAAGGATCGCCGCAAGCAGTAGCAAAACCGTTGTGGTACACGAGGCCGGATCCCACGCCGGCCTCGTGTGCGTTAACGGCGCTCCCGGTGGACTCGGCACATAACGCCGTTACACTTGGGTGCCCCGCTACACCCCGGCCTGAGCCTTATGGAAGTCGGACTCTTTCAACCTGACGGCCGCGCAAATCCTGCGTACCTGAAGCTGGACCTCTACTGCAAAGGCCTGCGCATCGATGAGTCGTGCGCGCTGGGCGACGACGCACGCCAGATCATTCGCAACCGCGCCGGGCTCGGCAGCGGGCTTGAGGTGGTGATCGGCGAGGAGATGTACACCAACATCCCCGTGGTCGAGTGGTGGGTGCAGAACTCGCCCTACTGGCTGGTGAAGGTGGGGGACGATTACCAGGTTTGGCGCGACAAGAAGCCGTTCGATTACGACGCCTACGACAACCTGAAGCCCGTGGGCAAAGGCCCGTGGCTGGGCAAGCTGGATCGCGCCAACGCCGAGTACGTTGACACAGTGCGCATCCCCGAAGAGCCCAAGTGGTACAAGCAGCGCACCAGCAGCGGCAAGTTGATGCAGCGCATCGGTTGCCTGCAGGGCACGTACCTCGGCATTTACTGGGGCCCGCGCTGCCAGAACTGGGGCCCGAACGGCGAGAACGAATACTGCAAGTTCTGCACCGAGGGCCAGAACCTGGGCAGCCAGGAAGAAGTCGAGAAAAGCATCGAGGACGTGGTCGAGACCGTGCTGGCCGCGCGCAAGGAAAGCCGCATCACCTTCGTGCACATCAACACGGGTTTTATCGACAGCAACGATTATTGGGGTCTGTTCGAGCCGGTGATGCGTGCGGTGAAGGAGCGCACCGGGCTGCTGCTCGGTTTGCAGGCGCCGCCGGATGCGGATTTCGAGAACTACCGCAAGTTCAAGGCTCTGGGCGTGAACAACGTCAGCCTGTGCTTTGAAGTCATCGACGAAGAGCTGTTCAAAGAGATCGGGCCGGGCAAGGCGCGCCGCAGCGGGCTGCAGCGCTATCTGGACGCGATCGATTTCAACGCCAACGACGTCGGCTTTGACACGGTGAACGGCGAGATCATCGCCGGGCTGGAGCCGGTCGAGTCATCCATGCGCGCCATCGACTGGATCGTCGACCACGGCGCGATCCCGACGGTGTGCGTGTTCCGCCCGGTGATCGGCGCGGCCTACGGCAAGCGCAAGCCGCCGCGCGTCGAGGATATGGTGCCGGTGTTCCAGCACTTCTACCGCCGCTGCATGGAAAAGGGGCTGCCCATCGGCATCGCGCCGAACGTCAAGGTAAGCCTCATTATGCTGCCGGAAGAGTGCCGAGGGCTCATGCCCAACCCAAGCGCATGGCCCCTCACCCGCGCCAAACTGTGGCTGATGAAGACCATGTTCGGAGCCTGGTTCAACGCCCGCGTGAAGGTCTAGCGTGAAGCAGACATGCCGCGGGCATCACGAACCTAAGCCACCGACAGCAGGGGAATTAGGCCGTTTTTGTCACTCGCGCGGCCATGGGGTATACTCCTCGTAAGTTGAGACGGGCGGACCTGAACGTCCATCAACCCCCTTTCCCGCGGACGGGAAACGGTAGAGATAAGACTGGGCCTAACGGCCCAGTCTTTGTCTTTGCCAGACGTATGTTTCGCCTGAGCACTACTTCTGCATCTTGAGCACTGAGAGCGCATCCGCGCCGTCCAGCCGGTGCCACAGCTCGAGCGTGGCCTTCATGTCGATCAGCCAGGCGTCGCCCTCCTTCTTCAGCAGGAAGGACTTGACCACGAACGTGGATTCGCCGTAGTCGAGCGTGAGCATGACTTTTGCGTTGGATTCATCTTCAAGCGCCGCGCCATCTTCAGCGACTTTGGCGGCCGTGATGTCTGTGAAGAACTGAAGATCGAGCACGTCGGATAGCGTCAGCTCGTTCTTCTTCATTTCCGTTTCGATCGGGTATGAGGCATCGAGACCCAGCGCGCCTTCACGCTGACCCGCAACGACCAGTTTCGCAATCGCCGCCTTGTCATGCGATACCAGCGCGCTTGCTGCCGAAGCGGCCGTAGACTGTGCCTCCGGCGGCAGTCCCCCGCCGCAGGCGCACAACAGAAGTGCGAGAATCATCAACGGGGCGAGTCGGTTCATGTTGGCCTCCGCCCGGACGTTGCCAATCGCAAGGAGGATTGGCAACCCGTGCCTAGTCGATCAGCACCAGCGCGTCTTCGAGTTCGTTCTGGTCGTCGTCGGCTCGGGGCAATACTTCGCCGAGGGCCGTGCCGATTTGCTCAATCGTCTGGCAGAAGGCCTCGCTGTACTTGCCTTCCCTGAGCTTGGCCGTCAGGTCGTTGCGGAACTGGTCGAGCTTTTCCTGGCCCAGCTTCTCCATCACCTGCTGGTCGGCCAGAATCACCGCCACGTGTTCAAACAGGCTTACGAAGATCAGCACGCCCGTTGAGCCGGCCGTGTGGTGCACACGGCTGTCGAAGAACGCCTTGCTGGCGGCCTGCTGGACCTCTTCTCGCAGCTCCTTGCGCGGCGTGAACAGGCGACGCAGCCAGCCGATCTGGTTGGCGACCACCACGCCCAGCAGCCAGCCGCCGACGATGATGCCCAGCACGATCGGCAGGTTGACGACCAGCTTCGTGCCGCCCCAGTCGTCGGGCTGCGCGTCCTGAAACAGAATCCAGACCACCACCAGCGCGATCACCCCGATCCAGAGCCCGATCACATCTTCACTGCGGTCGTAGCGCCCGCTGGAGGTCGCCGCGACGGGCACGATCTCGGCCGAGGTCTTGCCCTCGGCAACCTTCACGGCTTCCGCGACGCGCTTGCGATCGTCTTCGGGAAAGACTTTGGATGCTTTTTTCATGTCCGCTCCTACCAGCTTCCCGAGGCGCCGCCGCCTCCTGAAAATCCCCCGCCGAATGAGCCGCCGCTGAAGCCGCCGCCCCCGCCACGGTTGGTCAGGGCGCTGTATATGACCGTCCCGATGAACGCGAACACAACGCCCCAGAACAGCCACGCCCAACCGCTGCTGCCGCGCCGGATCAGCGAAACCACGGTAAAGATCGCCAGCCCGATGAAGATCGCGACTGCGAAGTAGACCCAAGCCGGTATGGGTCGCTGCGGCACGTCCAGCCCGCGTGCAATCTGTTCCAGCCCGGTGACGCCCTGCTTGATGCCTTCACTGAAATCGCCGGCCTTGAAGTTGGGGATAATCAGCTCGTCCATGATCTGCTGGGCCTGGGCGTCATATCTGCGCCCCAATCCGGCGCCGAACTCGATGCGCGCCTTGCGGTCGAGCTGGCTGACCAGCAGCAGCATGCCCGTGTTGAAGTCCTGTCCGTTGATCTTTGCCTGTCCCACGCCCCACTGGTTGAACAACGCGGAGGCAAACGCCTCGATGCTCATGCCCCCGCCGCCGTACTCGGCCATGGACTCAATGGTCACGACCACGATAGGGGTCGCCGTATCGGTCAGAAGCTTGTCGCACAGTTGGCGAATGGTGGTCTTGTCGGTCTCCGAGATCATCCGGGCGTTGTCCAGGATGAACTCGCGCGGGCCGGGAGGCACCAGGTCGATCTTGGCCGCAAGCGGCGCTGCCGTCAGGGCAAGCAGACAGGTCAGCAGGATTGTCTTCATCAAGGCCTCCGATGGATGCCCCAATCGTCGCCCATGCGACGACATGTCTCCATTACAAAGTGGTGTGCATGCTTGGAACGGTTGTCACTGACCGGTCCGTTGGCTCCAAGCCTCTTCATCGGGGGATGGGAAGTGCTATGATCGCGCCGGTTTACAGGTTCGGGGCGCAAGATGGCGACAACCAAGGTCGAGGTACTGTTCGGTAAAATCGCGGTGAGCTGCGGTTTCATTAACGAAGAGCAACTCGGCAAGTCTGTTGAAGCGCAGGAAAAAGCCCCCGACGGCGCCCACCTCGGCAAGATCATGGTCGACCTCGGCTTCCTCAGCGAGGAAGAGCTGATGACCGTGCTGGCCATCCAGCGCGAGAACCGCTCACGCCTCGAGATGTCGCCGGCCGTGCGCAAGATGGGCATGACCCTGGGGCGCCTGGCGATCGAAAAGGGCTACTGCAACGAGCAGCAGGTCCATGACGCCATCCGTGAGCAGGCCAAGCTTGAGCGTTTCAACCTGTTCTTCCGTCTCGGCGAAGTGATGGTCAGCAAGCAGATCCTCAGCGCCGAGCAGGTGCATGAGTTGCTCCAGACGCAGAACATCTCGATCCTCGGCTGCCCGGCCTGCTTCAGCAAGTTCAACGTGCTGAACTGGAAAGAGGGCATGAAGATACCGTGCCCGAAGTGCGGCCACCCGGAACTCGAACGCCCGGTGACCATGCCGGCGCTGAAGGTGGACGGCAGCATCGACGAGGGCGACCGCAAAGTTGCGCTCAAGAAGGCGCAGCAGGAAGAGGCCGACGCAAACCTCCCGGACTCGCTGAAGGGTCTCGAGGACGATTTTACGCCTCCCACGCACTAGCGTGTAAGATTCTGTCACAATTCATCTTACGCAGTTGTGCCCAGTGTTACTGACACTGGGGCTGTCGCCGGGTGCTTGACGGGCTCCGGACGCTGCAGGATACTGGGCTCGTCGGATACCCTCCAAATACAGGGATGGTTTCGTTTTTAACCCAAACAAGGGGAACTGAATTGAAACGCAATATACGTCGCGGATTTACGTTGGTTGAGCTGATGGTCGTAATCGGCATTCTGGGGCTGCTGGTCGGCATTCTGGCCGTCGCGGTGATCCCGAAGCTGACCGAAGCCAAGAACAAGCTTGAGGTCAAGCAGGTCGGTGACCTTATGGCGGGCTTCCAGAACATCGCCGCCGACGATGCCAAGAAGAAGCGGCTGCGTGACAAGAACATCAAGGACACCAAGGGCGAGAAGTTCTACGAGGTGGCCTTCAAGCGCAAGCTGCTCGAGGACGGGCTGCTCAGCAAGATCGTCAGCCTGAACTCCACCACGGACACCAAGGCCGGCAAGGAGTGGCTTGAGGACGAAAACGGCGAAATGCCGCAGAACAGCTGCAGCTACACCGCCCCGAAGGCCGGTGACCTGCTGACGGTCATGGGTCTCAAGGGCAAGGGCCGCAAGGTCATCCTGACCTTCAACTCACGCAACTGGCACAACTACAAGGACCAGGGCGTCATCGTTCAGTGGTCGGACGGCGACACCGCCACCTACCTGATCAAGGACGACGCCGTCAGCGGTGAATACAGCCTCGACGGGGAAGCCTGGGAAAACTCGCCGAACGAGATCATCGGCGAAAAGGCGCCCTTCGACCGCACCTTCGAATAGCACCGTGATGCAGCACAAGACAGCCCCGGAGGATCACCTCCGGGGCTGTTTGATTTGACTCCGGGGCTGCCCATGGCGACAATGGAAGTGTCGGACGCCTCCCAGCGCGCAATCTCCCGCCAGGGGTGTTTCGCCATGGAGTCTGACTGTAGACGTTCGCTCCGATCTACCCGACTTGACCGACTTCCGCTGCGGCTGCCTCACTCGGCCGCGATGACGCCACCATAGACCGACTGCCACGTTCGCCGCGCCTCCCAGGCGCGGGCTGCCTGCCATAGCGCATCGCGCGACGGCACGGTGTGTTCGTGATTTCGCCGGAGTGCCCGGCGGGCATGCTGACTATTGGATGCATTAAAATCATAGGCTAAGCGCAATAGTGCGAATAACATACGTATTAATTTGACACAGGCGGCTTCGTGGGGAATGCTTGGGTGTCGGGTCCTCGCCTCTTCTGGCGCGCCATCTTCTATTCGGAGTCATCATGCATTCTCGCGCACGCGCGGGTTTCACCCTTGTGGAGCTCATGGTTGTCATCGGTATTCTCGGGCTGCTCGTCACCGTATTGGCCTTCAGCGTCACCCGGCACTTCACTAAGACGCACGCCGACCTCGACAAGGTCAACATGAGCAAGCTGTACAGCAGCCTTCAGACCCTGGCCAACGACGGCACCTTCACCAAGCGCGCCAACCAGAAAGACAACAAGGACAAGAGCGGCCACGAGTTCTTTGAAGTCTGTTTCCGCCACAAGCTGCTCGATGCAGACCAGCTGGATGAAATTGTCAGCCTCGGCGGACCGAACACCCCGGCCGATCGTGCAAGCTACGGCGACAAGTTCGAGCTGGACCCATCCAACTGCAGCTTCACCGCGCCAAAGATGGGCGAATTCAAGCAACTGCTGCAGTCAAAGGAGCGGACGGTCCTGTTCGCGTTCAACAGCCGCAACTGGCACAACTACGATTCGATTGACTACGGCATCCTGGTCGCCTGGTCCGACGGGCAATTCGAGTACCTGACCGCCGCCGATGCGGCGGAGAAGTACGAAATCAGCCCCGAGGAATGGGCCGACCCGGCCGCGCTGTTCGGCAAGAAGAAGCCTTTCGATCACACGTATGAGTAGCATCGGCATCCTTGCCGATGGCGTGCCAACGGGCTGGAAGGTGATGCTACGTGAGTAGTTTTTGAACGGCCGGGTGGTCCCTGAGTTTCTGCAGGGGGCTGCCCGGCTCGTTCAGTTCCAGCTCGATCATGGTTGCGGCGCGCTCGGGATGGTCGGCAATCAGTCGCTCCAGCGTTCGTTCCACGTCGCTGTCGTGCCCCTCAACACACTGCGCCTTGAGCAGCCATAGCCCGGCGTCAGGGAACCCTGCATGGAAGGACTGTGTCAGCGGCTCAAGGGCAAGCGCGGGATCGCCGGACTGGTAGCGCGCCACGCCCAGCAGCAGGTTCGCCTGCGGGTCGTGCGGCGACTTGGTGAGCAGAATGTCCAGCTCCGTGAGCGCGGCGTCGAAGTCGCCCTTGTGGACCAGCATGCTGGCGATGTTGCGTCGAATGTAGTCGAGCCGTGGCGCGATATCGATCGCCTCGGCGAGAAGCTCCATGGCCTCTTTCTCGCGCCGCTCGGTCAGGTGCTCGTTGGCGAGTCCATTGAGCGCGTTTGCAAAGGCCGCGTGCTCGCGCTCGTGCAACGGGCGTTTGGCAATGCGCCGTCGCCAGATGTCCACCAGCGGTCCGAATGTTGCATGCTCGGCAAACGCTGCGGAGAGATCCAGCATGGTGTCGATGTCGCAGCCCTCGGCCAGTTTGCGCGCCAGGCGCACGGCGTGGGGGCCCTCGCCTGCCTCGAGGTCCGCGCGGATCTGCTCAACTGTCGGCTCTTCACTCACTGGAAGCCAATCTCACACGGAGACCACAGGGATAACGCCTGCAGCAGTACTCTGTGTTCTCTGTGGTCTCAGTGCGAGACCGTAGTTCAGGTAGTCGCGAAGTAGGCCTTGTGCTTCTCGAGCTCGGCGGTGCTCAGCCCTTCGTCGCGCTTCTCGGCGTGTCCGAAGGGGCTCATTTCCCGCAGGCGTTTGACGATGGCGGCTGTCTGCTCGACGGCGGCGTCGATCTCTTCGGGTTCGGTGTAGCGGCTTACGCAGAAACGCACGCTGCCGTGAATCGCGGACAGCGGCACATTCATGGCCATCAGCACGTGGCTCGGCTCCATACTGCCGGACTTGCAGGCGCTTCCCGCGCTGACGGCAATGTTCGCCGCGTCCATCATCATCAGCAGGGCCTCGCCGTCGATGTACTTGAAGCCGGCGTTGAGGGTGTTCGGCAAGCGGTCCTGCTGGTCGCCATTGATGATCACGTCGTCGCACTTCGCCAGCAGGCCCGACTGCAGGCGGTCGCGCATCTTCTTCATGTGCTCGACGTGCCCGGCCATTTCGCGGTTGCTGAGGGCCGCCGCGGCGCCCATCGCGACGATTCCCATTACGTTCTCTGTGCCTGCGCGGCGCCCGTCTTCGTGATGACCGCCCCGCAGCAACGGCAGGAACGGGGCCTTCTCGCGTACGAACAGCGCGCCCGCGCCCTTCAACCCGTGGAACTTGTGGCCGGAGATCGTCAGGTAGTCGACCGCCAGCTCTTCCTTGAGGTCGATCTTCAGCTTGCCGGCGGCCTGCACCGCATCGACGTGAAACAGCGCGCCGAACTGCTTGGCAAGGTCGCCCGCGGCGTTGATCGGGTTGATCACGCCGGTTTCGTTGTTCGCCCACATCAGGCTGACGAGCGCCGTGTCGCCGCTGATTTCGTTCTTGAGCTCGTCGAGGTCGATGTGGCCCATGCGGTCCACGCTCAGCTCGGTGATGCGATAGCCGGCCTCGTCGAGGTAGCGAATGACCTCAAGTACGCTGGCGTGCTCGACCCCGCTCGTGATGATGTGCTTGCGGTCCGGCATGCCGTCGAGGGCGGCGTAGATGGCGGTGTTGTTGCCCTCTGTCGCGCCGGAATTGAACACGACCTCGCCCGGCTTGCAGTTGAGCAGCTTCGCGACGTTCTCGCGCGCCAGCTCAATCTGGTGCCGCACCTTCTGCCCGAACGAGTGCGTGCTGCTCGGGTTGCCGTAGATATCGCCAAACAGCGGCAGCACGGCTTCGACAGCTTCCGGCGCCGGGAAGGTGGTGGAGTTGTTGTCCAGATAGATCGGGCGGTCGGTCATTAGCGCATCGGCGGGGCGTGCAGCTCGTCCGCGTGTTCGGTTGTGTCGATCACGACGATTTCCGGGTCCACCATTTCGCGCAGGCGGTCCTCCACGAAGAACTTCATGGTCGTGGTGCTCGAGGCGCAACTGTTGCAGTGCCCGTGAAGCTGCACGTACACCTTGTTGCCCTGCACGTCGACCAGTTCCATGTCGCCGCCGTCCATCGCGAGCCCCGGGCGAACTTCGCGGTCAAGCACGTCCTGGATCGCCTTCATGCGCTCCAGCGTACTGGCGTCGGCGCCGGCACGCGGTGCGGCCGTGGGCTTCTTCACTTCGGGCGGCTTGTCGGCGTGTACGCGCTCAAGAATCATCTTCAGGTCGACGTGGCAGCTGGTGCAGCCGCCGCCCGCTTTAGTGAAGTGAGTGATCTCTTCGATCGTCGTCAATCCGTTGTCGCGGATCGCGCGCTCGATCTTGTGCTCCGGCACGCTGTAGCAGCGGCAGATGTGCATCTCATCGTCTTCATCGAGCTCGGTCTCAAGCTCAATTCCGCGATGGCGCGCGTAGGCGACTTCGAGCGCTTCCATGCTCATCACGCAGGTGTGCATCTTCTCAGGCGGCAGCCCGCCGAGGTACTCGCTGATGTTGTCGGCCGTGATGCGCGCGGCTTCGTCGATCTGCTTTCCCTTCAGCATCTCGGTAAGCGCGCTGCTGGCGGCGATGGCGCTGGGCGAGCCGAAAACCTGGAACCTGGCGTCGCGGATGACTTCGCCTTCGTCCAGCTTCAGGTAGAGCTTCAGGGCCTGTCCGGTCGACATGGAGCCAACCTCGCCAACCACCGTCGCGTCGGCCAGAACGCCTACATTGCGCGGGTTGATGAAGTGCTCTTTGACTTTGTCGGAGTATGTCAGCATGGTTCTCAAACGCTTTGGCAGTCAGGGTACATTCCGGACCCGCCTAGTCCATTATACACATCTGCTGGTTTGAAGGCAGGTTGCGCGTGAAGTACAAGGGCTCAGTGTTCGGTGGCCGGTGCTCAGGCCTTCCCGACCACGGATCACTGGCCTCTGACCACTGGCGTTGCGCATGAAAGTCGACTTCTCGGCTGCCTGGAAAGAGCACGACCGCATGGCCAAGGCCGTGCCGCGTGCACTGCGCGAGACGCTGGGTGGTGACTTTACCCCGCGCGCGCTTGCGCTCCGCGTCGCCCACGAGACCCTGAGCAAGTTTCCGCGCAACGACGTGCCGACGGTGCTGGACCCGTGCTGCGGGCTGGGCTCGTTGCTGCTGGCGGCGGTCGAGTGGGCGTGCGTTTCGCGCCCGCAGTGGGTGCAGGCGTGGCTGCAGGGCGGCAAGCTGCAGGGCTGGGAAATTTCGCGCGAGCTGTCAGACGGCACCCGGCGCGTGCTCACAATCGCCGGCCAGTGCCTCAAGCTTGCCGTGCGCCCGAAGCTGGTCATCCGCGACGCACTGGAAGCGGACGACCGCGAGATCGTGGACGCGATCATCGCCTGCCCGCCCTGGAAGGACCTGACCGGCGCCGCCGCGGCCGACCTGCCACCTGCCAAGCGCGCGGCGATCGCGCGCCGTTTCGGCTCATTTACCGGCACGCCGGCGCTGCACACGGTCTTCACCGAGCTGGCAGGCAGGCTTGTGCGCCGAAGCGGCGGTCGCATCGGCATCCTGCTGCCGCTGCGCGTGGCGGACAGCCCGGACTACGCGGCGTTCCGGCGGGCAATGGCGCAACTGGTGTCGCCGGAGCAGATCTTGCCGCAGGGCCAGGGCGCGCTGCCGGGTGTGAAAGACGACGCGGGCGTGTTCGTGCTGACCGCGGGCAAGGGTGACGTCAGCGGCGAGCCGTGGGAGTCACGCGCCGACGAGCGCGAGCAGGTCTACCAGACCAGCATCCTGCGCCACATCCCGCTGCCGCCGACGGCGTTCGGCGACGTGGGCGTGAACCCCGGCAACATGTCCCAGCTGATCACCGACAAGCCGGAGAAGGGCGCACAGCCGATCCGCGACGCGAACGACGTGATCCCGTTCGCCATGCGCAAGCCGCAGAAGTATCTGCGCCCGACCCCCGCCAGCCACAGCGGCCGCTACGCGCGCATTGCCCCGACTGCGACGTTCAAGCAGGCAAAGATCGTCATCAAGCGCGACGCGCAGCGCCCGATTGCCGCCAAGCACAATCCGCCGGCGTTCTTTCGCGAAGACCTGCTCGCCTGCTTCGGCGCGCCCGACCACGACGACGACTTCCTGCTTGGCGTGTTCAACAGTGAGTACTTCGGGCGACTGTATCGCGACAGTTTCAAGGATCATCGCCTGCGCACCGAGGGCCGTATCACCGTTGAGCAACTGCGCGTTCTGCCCGTGCCGTCGCGGCGCGCGGCCGGCGCGGCATACCAGCAGATCATTGAGCTGAGCCGCGAGCTGCAGAAGTGTGCTGGCAAGAACCCGAAGCTGCTGGCAAGCCTCGATACGGCCGTGCGCAAGGCCTACACTGGCAAGTGAATCCCAGGCGGCTGGCAAGGCAGGAGGCAGGAGGCAGGTTTGCTCCGCGACCATGGCTGATTCCCTGACAACCAAAAGCTGGCTGCCAGGCGGTTTTGAGCCCGGGCTGGTCTCGCTCGTGATCCCCACCTTCAACCGCGAAGCGCTGCTGCAGGAGACGCTGGAGTCCGTGTTCGCGCAGGACTACCGGGCGATCGAGCTGATTGTCGTCGATGACGGATCGACGGATGGAACCGTCGGGATGCTTCGCGCGCTGGCTGTGCCGGATGGAATCACGCTTGAAGTCCTGGAAGGCGAACACGGCGGTGCATCGGCCGCGCGCAATCGCGGCGCGAAGGCAAGCCGGGGCGAGTTCGTGATGTTCCTTGATTCGGACGACCTGCTGGAGCCGGGCGCGTTGACCACGCTGGTCCGGACGATCGCGCCCGCCGACATCGCCGTGGGCGCGTGGTGTGATCTGCGTGAGGATGGACGATCGGAGCCGATTCACCGCGTCTTCGGGAAGGACTGGCTGGTGGGCCTGCTGCGCCACGCCTGGTTCGCGACTTGCTCCACACTGCACCGGCGCGAGGCGCTGCTTCGCGGTCAGCCGTGGAACAGTGACGTCCCGCAGGATGACGACTTCTGCTTCGTGGCCATGCTCGGGCTGGCGGGCGCAACGCTGGCGACAACGCCGGAAGTTGTTTCGCTGTATCGGAAACACGGGGCGGATCAGCTGACGTGCGGAGACCCGCTGGAAAGGTCGCGCAGCACGCAAGGGGTTCTGCAGCGTATCGAGGCTGAGTTGGATCGCCGCGACAGTTGGACGCCCGAGCGGCGTGAGGCGCTGGCGTACCGGTATTTCAAGACCGGACGCATGGTCTGGTACAACACCGGCGACGCGGAGCGTTTCGAGGAGCTTGTGAAGGAAGCTCTGCGCGTGAAGCCCGATTTCAAGCCGCCGAAATCCTGGTACCGCTGGATCGCCGACCTCGCGGGCTACCGCAACGCAGAACGAGTTGCAGCCATCGGGCGTCGCCTCTTTCGGTAGCGCGGAACGCTAGAACCGTTCTTCCTTGTGCTTGCCTGGCTCTGCCAGTTCGCGGTCTTTCTCTTTGACCTTCTTGGCCGGTATGCCCACGTACACCGCGTGTTCGCGCGCGTCCTTGGTCAGCAGCCCGCTCGCGCCCAGCATGCTGTTTTCGCCCATGTGCGTACCCGCCAGCGCCGTTGAATGGTAGGTCAGGCGGCAGCGCGGCCCGATCACCGTCTGCTTGTTGTCAACGAACTGCTGCAGGTTGATGTCGTGGGTGTGGCTGTAAACGTTCACGAAGTCGGCGCAGGAGGACTTGTCGCCGATCTTGATGCCGCCGCGGTCATCCAGCAGCACCCAGCGGTGGATCACCACGTTGTCGCCGACTTCCATGTTGTAGCCGAAGGTGAACTCGACGAACGGGAAGCACTTAAAGTTCTTGCCGCACTTCTTGAAGATGTGCTGCGCCAGCATGCGCCGCAGGCGGAAGCCGAGCTCAAGGTTCATGCCGGCCGGGCTGCGGTCGTACATGTACCACAGCCACAGCAGCGGCTTGACCTTGTAGTAGCGCTCGGGGTCGCAGTCGCCGTAGTACTCGGGCTCAAGCGTGATATTGCGCGGGTCGAACTGCATATTGGCGATGGCGGAGTTCTGCTCGCCCCACAGCTCTGTCAGCGCGTCGCGGCAGATGATGTTGCGGTCTTCGCCTTTGCGGATGCGGGCGTCGATGGCGTCCACGTAGTCCTGATAGCCCTTTTCTGTCTCGGCCGGAAGCTCCAGTTTGCGGAGCTTCATCTCGATGCCGATTGGTTTCGCCGGCGGGGGAACGTCAGTCATGGCAATCTCCTTGCGGGTGGTTATAGCGAAGCCGCCGTTACGGCGTAGCCCCCTGCGTCAGCGGGGGGCATGAGGAGACTGCACACCCGAAAACCAGAACGGCCGCAACGGGGCTTTGATGCTGCTGCGGTGTGTCACGCCTGTGCAGCATCCCCATGCCCCCAGCTTACGCCGGGGGCTACGCTGTCACGATTTTCGGCGCTATGGACGCGTCGAGTGGACGCAAGCCCTGCACGTTCGTCAGCAGCGGCGCCATCAGGGCTTCGTATTCGGTGAGAAACGCCTTGATGTCGACGCCGTGAAAACTGACCGGCAGCTTGGCAAGGCGCGAGACGGCCGACCTGGCAAGCTGGCGTGCGCCGGAGAAATTTGCGTTCGCGTAGTGGTACAGGCTGACGGTGGCTTGCAGCAAACCCTGATAAAACTCGGCGTCGTCGCCGCTGCTGCGCTTCCAGAGAACCTCGAGCGCTTCGTGCACCATGAACCAGTCATGCGCCGCGTACAGCTTCAGCGCGCGCTGCCACAGCACAGTGTCGGGCAGATTCAGGAAGTCTTCGGACATGCGCTCAGTTCATACGCGCAGGGGGCCGCGAAGTCACGAAGAACTAAAGGCGTTGCTCGCGTCGCCGGGTCTACTTGTATCCCGGCGGGTTCTTCATGCCGGTGATCGGTGGGGGAGTGGTGAACGCGCCGCGCGTGACAGCCGCGGGCGGCACCAGACGCACATCCAGCACCGGCTCGGTGAACTGGAACTGCCATGCGGGCCAGTCGGGGCGGTTTTCGCGCCAGGTAAAGATACGCATGCGGTCGCGGCTGAGCCCGATGATCGTGCCGTTCAGGACGTCGCAGGTGCGCACCGGCTCGGGCGCCGTAAACTCCAGCGCCGTGCTGCCATCGCGGAACAGCATCGGCACGACAGGCCGCTTGATCGCCACCAGCAGGCAGCGCCGGTTGCCCTTCAACTCAGTGGCAGCCAGGTCGCTGATCGCCGTGCCCGCGTAGAACGCCAGCACCGGCGGCTCGCTCGACTTCGGGTCCCAGACGTAGACGTCGCCGGCCGTGTCCGCGATCAGGATGTATTTGTCGTCCGCCGCCAGCGCCGTGACTTCATGGCGCGTGCCCCTGTATCGAGCAGCAACGCGCAGCGTGCTGCCTGAGTCGTTCGTCGCCTCCAGCAACAGCACGGTCGGGCCGTTTGCAAACAGCAGGCGATTGTCAAACACCTGCAGGTTGCGCGTGGTGGAGAATTTCGAAATCAGCTCCGGCATGACCTGCACCGCCGAGCTGTACGGCTGCAGCTTGGGCCAGCGCAGTAGCCCGAACTCGCTGTGCGTAGCGTAAATGAACCCGTGATAGATGACGGCCGCGTTGATGCCCGTGCGCGCATCGACGCCGGGGCCGATCGGGTACTCGCGGTGCGCCTTCTGGTGCTGCACCAGCGTGGTGTACACGCCGTTGCGCGCGCCCGCGAGAATCAGGCGGTCGGCTTCAAGCCCGGATGTGCGCACGCTGCGCAGGCTGCCGAGGCGCCCTGCATCATAGTCCAGCGACACGATGGTCTGCGTCAGGTTCTCCTGGCGCAGCGGATCGATGCCGAAGACGCGTCGCCCGCTGGTCACCAGCGCGACGGCGTCAACTTCCGGCGAGCTGCTCGTCTCTTTTTCCGCGGCCGCGAGCTCGGCGGGCGTCAATTCTTCCGTGTCGACGTCTTCGAGTTCCTCGGTCTCCGGCACATGCACGGTTGCCGCCTGCGTGGCCTCGCTGAGTGACGTCCCCAGCGCTTCGTTCATTTCTGTTGCCGCGACGGAGGCGATGTCCTCATCGTCGATCTCGGCGGGGCGGCGTACGGCCTGGCTGTCTTCCTGCGTGATCTCGACGCGGTCGCCTTCCTTGACCTTGCCCGTGTCCTGCTCGGCATGTTCTTCGCGCACCGGGTCGAGGCGCGGCTTGGAAATCGCCAGCTCGAACTGGCGCACTTTCTGCGCCTCGATTTCGGCAACCGCGGAAAGCTGCTCCGGCGACATGCTCTTGAGCATCAGCTTCGCCAGCAGGTCGGCCTTGAGCTTTTCGTCCTTGATCAGGTTGATGTAGACCTCAATGCGGTCTTCTGAAAGCTCGTCCTTCAGTTTCTTCACGACCTCGACGTGCTTGTCGAGCATCAGCGAGTCCATCTTGAGCTTGTCTTCCATCACCAGCTTGCGCAGCGTGGCCTCAAGGCTGTACTGCTGTTCGCGGTACTCGGTCTCGAGCTTGTCCAGCTCGGCCTTGCGCTCCAGGTCCTTGAGCTTGCGCTCGTGTTCCTTGATCAGGCCTTCTTCCTTGGCCGAGACCAGGAAGTCCTCGAGCTCTTTGCGCGACAGCTCCTGCCCCATCTGGTCGCGCAGCATGGCGGCCTGCACTTCCTGCTTGGCACGATCGCGCTCGCCCTGGCGCTGGACGTCCGCCAGGTCCTGCTTGTGCTGCTCGAACCCTTCGCTGCGCACGCGCCCGAGATCGAGGCTGGCCTCGGCGATGCCCTTGGCCTGCAACTCGACGCTGCAACGGTCGATGATCTGCTTTCGGACCTTCTGCAGCACCGCTTCGTCATGGATCTGCTCGGCCGTGTATTCCTTCAGCACGCTCTTCACGGCCGCGGCGACTTCGTCCTGCATCTCAGCCTTGAGCAGCGGCCAGTCGAAGTGGCGTCGGCCCTCGACGTTATGCTCAATGAACGCGTCGATGGCGTCGCGGCGCGTGATGTCGGGTGTGACGCTCAGCTCGAAGTTTACGCTGGCGTCAAAGCCGTCCTTGGTGGTGGCCTTCTGGGCATTGAACGGGATGCGTACGTCGCGGTCGCGCAGGAGATGGGCGGTGAACTCGCCGCCGGTTTCTTCGCCCGGCATGAGGACTTTGGACTTGCCGTCCTTTTCCTCGATCAGCCCGACAAAGCCCTGCGGCACCGAATACTTGGTGCCGAGCAGGCCCTTTACCTGCTCCGACTTCACGCGCAGATAGACGGTGTTGGCGGTGGGGGTGACGGGGTCGCGCTGGAAGCGCTCGTTTTCCCCATATTGTTTTTCGACGAACTCTTCCATTGGCATCAAGTCTACAGCCGCGCACGCCCTTGAAAACTGGGCTTTTCAGGCGTCCATAGTTAGCAGAACGCCGCGCCGGGTTTCTGTCATCCCCGGCGCCCTCTTGGACGTATTCATTGCAGGCCTAGATTGGCCCAATCAGCCCCGGGAGATTCACATGAAAGCCGTACGTCTGCTTGCACTTCCAATCGTTGCATCCGCACTTGTGTTTGCGGGCGCCCAGGACACCGCCAAGCCGCCGTTCGAGTGGAAGGTCAGCGGCGATACGGTGGAGACGTTCAAGCTGGAGTTCAATGCAATTAAGGCGATCGACCAGAGCAGCCCCAAGGCGCTGGTCGAAACATGGGGCGCGTACACGGACAATCGCCAAAGCACGTCCAAGTCGATGGACGCGGTCGGGGAGAAATGGGATGCGGCGCTTGAGAAGTCGCTGCGCGCGTACGAGTCAAAGCTGCTGGCGGACGAATTCCTGAAGCGCCGCGACGCCGACAAGGCCGGCGAGGAAAAGGGCGAGGTCACCTATTCGTCCACTCGCGGCGAGGAGAAGGTCACCGGGGAATCCATCGACGAAGTCGGGGCGACCTTGGTGGAAACGACGCAGTCCGTGAAGGTCCGACAGAAGGACTGGAAGACCGACGAGTGGAAGGAAACGACCGAGGAAAGCAAGACGCGCTACACCTGCATCAAGGGCGAAGACGGCAAGTGGCGCATCAACCGGATCGAGCAGCAGCGAAAGCAGGTCGACATGGACGGCAACGTCAAGATGACCTGGAAAGAGCAGGGCACGATGCTCGACTTCATGCTGTTCTACCGCCGCCAGTACGAGAATCGCAAAGCGCTGCCCGCGCTGAAGCAGGACACACCGGAGGGGGCCGCGCTTTCGCTGTTTGAGAACCTGATTCCGACTCGGGAAGAGTTGGGCAATTCCATCCACAGCAAGGGGCTGAAGGCCTGGACCGACCTGCTGGAGGGCCTGTTCACCAAGAGCTACATGAAGGGCCTCGACAAGAAGTTCGAGGAGTGGGCGGGCAACGACCCTGAGAAGGCGAAGCGCGAAATCGAGACGACGGGCGACGGCGAGGACGGCGCAAAGAACGTCCTCTTCAAGAAACAGGATGAGTGGAGCAGCGCCCTGGAAGTCCGCGTCAAGAAGTTCGACGGCGTATGGAAGATCGTCGATGCGGGCTACTGGCAGGACAAGCTGGGCGAGAACGGCGAGGTCACCAAGGAGTTCGTGTCCGAGACAGACGTCTACAGCCTGAAATGGCGCTAGCGGATCAGTTCCTGGGGAGCTCGTAGAGCGCGAAGCCGAGGCGTTCGTCGTAGTAGCGACGTTGCAGAAGGCCCGCGTCGGCCCACGAGTCCACTTGGCGCAGCATGGCCCTGTCCTTCATGTCATCGCGGAAGAAGACGTAATCCACGCCGTACTGCTCGCGCATGATGTAGAACGCCGTGCGCGGGTTGCCGCCCCAGTGGTCGAGCCGCCCGTCCATGAACTCGATCACCCGCTGCCCGTCCTCGTTGGCGAGCGCGGCCGTGAACATCGGGTCCATGCCCCAGATGTAGTCGCAGTCGCTGCGGAACATGAACAGCTCGGGGAATGAATCCCAGCCGTGGTTCCATACGACCTTGCCCTTCATCTCGTCGTGGCTCTGCATCCAGACGCCCGCTTCTTCATAGTAGGCGCGTGGCAGGTAGCCGATTTCATTGCCCGCGACGATCAGGTTGATGCACAGCACGACGGCGAGGGCCGCGCTGGTGATGCCCACCAACTTGCGCGGCGGCGTCTTCTTCAGCGCCGTCTGCACTCTCTCGGTTGCGATCAGCCCGTGCAGCCAGCACATGCTCGCCAGCAGAGTGAACGGCACGGCGTACTCGAGGAATCGCCCGTTGCGGAATGTCAGCACGATGAAGCCGACCGCGATCACGCAGGTCGCGAACGTCGTGGCGCTCGGCTTCTGTTTCAGCGCCAGCGAGGCAATGGGAAGCGCAATCGGCGCAGCCAGCATGAAGGTCGCGCCGGCGCCCAATTTGCCGAGGCCATAGGGCAGCATCTCGATGCCGGACATGTCGGGCGGGACCGCCGGCAGCTGCGCGCCCTCCGGCCAGCCGAGCAGCGCCCCGCTGATTGCGCCGATGACCCCGCCGCCGCCATGCCCCCAGGGGACCAGCACGTTCTGCACCCACCAGATCTTCAGCAGCGCGAACGAGCCCGGGTGAATCAGCCAGCCGAGAATCAGCCCGGCCAGCACGAGTCCAGTGAGCTGCAGGTCTTCGATCAACAGCCGGCGTCTGGACGGCAGGGGGTCAGGCACCTTTTCCGTGCCGGAAAACGAGCCAGACCCCAGACGCCAGACCTGCCGGAAAACCAACCGAAACAGCGCCATTGCGAGCAACAGGTGAGAGCCCGTGTATGCCAGCACGTAGAACACCGCGATCACGAACACGGCTTTGCGCGAGCCGCGACTGAGCGCGCCCCAGCCGAGGATTGCCATGCACACGCCGAACAGCCAGCTCCGGGGCTCGGCCATGCGGTAGGCCATCAGTGAGCCCATAAGCGCGCCGCACGCCAGCGTGGCCAGCCATGCGCGCCTGACGCCGAGCATGCGCAGCGACGCAAACAGGCACAGCCCGAAGATTCCCCAGCCGATGATGGTCGCGAACTTCGCGCCGTTCATCAGCGCTTGCCAGTGGAACTCGTCTTCGGCCCCCAGCGTGAACGGCACCAGGTACACGTGATAGAGAAAGTCCTTGTCGCTGAAGTTGCCGTTCCAGATCGAGAGCCGCGTCCAGTGAAAGTCTTCGCCCGCATCGCCGATCGCGCCCGTGCGCAGCAGGTAGGCGTACTTGATGTGATACGGCGTGTCGCCGCGCAATGCACCCTCGTTGCGCTGCCAGCTCCAGACCGTTTCGTTCTCGCCCTTGCCGTACGGCATGAAGCCGGGGTTGATCTGCAGCCACGCGCCGCAGATGCAGGCGACCAGGAACACGAACACCGCTTGCTTGATCAGTACGGAGCGCCCGGGGGAGGTCTCGGCCGGTGGGGGAGTGCTGCCTGCTTCGGCGGTCTCTACATCAGCCATGGATGCCCAGAGAAGCGTGAAGCCGCAATGGTAGCCCGTTGCAGGAAGCCGGGCAACCAAGCCTACGGCGTGCGGACGCGGAACAGCGCGATGCCCTGCTGGCGGCGCGCGAACTCCGGCTGCAGGACGCCGGCCCGCGACCAGGCGAGCATGCGGTTCAACGTCGGGAAGCCCGGGTCGCGGTCGTGCACGAAGATGTAGTCAGCGTGCAGGTCTTCGCGCAGGATGCGCGACACTTCGGCCGGGTCGTCGCTCCAAGCCGAAGTGTCTTTGGCCATCAGCCCGATCACGCGGCGCGAGTTGGTATTCCCGTTCGCGGCGGTGAACATCGGGTCCATTCCCCAGATGTAGTCGCAGTCGCTGCGAAAGAGCAGCAGTTCGGGGAACGAGTCCCAGCTCACGTTGTAGATCACCTTGCCGCTCAATTCGTCGTGATCCTGCATCCAGACACCCACCGTCTCGAGCTGCGCGCGCGGGCGCCAGCCGATTTCCTCGGAAGTGCGCAGCAGGTTGATCGCGAGCAACACAACCAGCAGTGCGGTCGCGAATTGCAGTTGCCGCTGTGCCGACAGCTTCAAGCCGGCCAGCCGCTGCCGGGCCACCGGCGCGGACAGCACGTCGGATAGCCAGCGCGCCGACGCGATCAGCATGAACGGCACGGCGTACTCCACGAATCGCCCGTTGAGCAGGCTCAGTAGTGTGAATCCCAGCGCGATGATGAAGGTTGCCAAAGCGGCTTGTGACGGACGTGTCCGCGCGACCAGCGAAGACAGGGGTAGCAGCACGACGGCTACAAAAAGCCAGGTCGCGCCCGTCAGCAGCGTCAGTACAGGCCAGCCGCGCAGCTCCGACCCCAGCAGCCCGGGCGGGACCTCGCTGACGTTGCCGATACCGGCGATGCCTGCATGCGTGAGCGGCACCACGAGATTCTGCACCCACCAGATGTACAGCAGCTCAAACGACTGCGGATGAATCAGCCAGCCGAGCGCCAGCCCACTCAGCACGACACCCGTCAGGATGCCGTCCTGTTTGAGCGCCTGCTTGCGCGTTCCCTCTTCGGGGCCAAGCACCTGGCGCAAGAGCAGGCGAAACAGCGCCATCGCCAGCAGCAGGTGACAGCCGGTGTAGGACAGCACGTACAGCACGGCGACGACGAACGTCCAGCGGCGCGAGCCGCGCCACAGCGCCGCCCAGCCGAGCATGGCCAGGCAGACTCCGAACACCCAGCTGCGCACTTCGGTCAGGCGCGCGGCCATGATGACGCCCATCAAGCCGCCGGTCGCCAGCGTCCACAGCCACGCCCTGGGCACCTTGAATTGCCGCAGGCTCGCGAGCAGTGCAAGCGCGAACAGCCCGCCCGCAATGATGGCCGCGAGCTTCGCGCCGTTGGTGAATGCCTGCCAGTGGAACTGGTCTTCGGCCGGCAGCGTGAACGGAATAAGGTAGACGTGGTACAGAAAGTCCTTGTCGCTGAAGTGCCCGTTCCATACCGACTCGCGCGTCCAGTGAAAGTCCTTGCCCGCGTCGCCGACTTCGCCCGTGCGATACAGCCACGCGGCCTTGATGTGGTAGCTGCTGTCGCCCTCGCGGATGCCCTCGAAGCGGTTCCACGACCACTCACTGTGACCGTCCGCGAAGTGCACAAGGCCCGGATTCGTCTGCAGGTAGGCGGCACAGACACACGCCAGCAGGAATACCAGCACGCACTGCTTGAGCATTCGCGGTGCATCGCCCGTGCCGGCGGCGGCTTCTGCGGATTGCGACGCTTCTTCGGGCTGTTCACTGTCGGTCATCTGCATTCCGGCTCGGGCGCTCTTTTATAGACCGTTCGAGCCCTCTCGCAAACCGGGCCTGTTGCTGAAGGTTGGCGACAGGGGGTGCGTGCATTCTATGCTGCGCTGACTTGTTCAACGGAGGTTGGAAATGCGAAGAGTCGTGGTTGCTGCAGCAATGTTTGCTCTGTTCGCATCTGTATTCGTGAACGCGCAGGACGAGGCGAAGCCCGTCCCCAAGCTTGTGTTCAAGACCTCGGGTGAGACGGTTTTTGATTTCGGCGTTGAGATAGCCCTCGACGCGCAGGATACCAGCACCGCAAAGGGCGTGGTGATGGCATGGTCCAACATTGCCAACCACCCAAAAGACTTCAACGACTTGCCGCCCGCGCCGGAAACCGTTTACAACGGGCTGGCGAACAAGGCGCTTTCGGAGCTTGAGAAGGGGCTGTTCAGCGCCGAGCTTGCCGCCCGCGCGGGCGAGGAGCGGATCGGCGAGCAGAACCGTGAAAGCAGCTATCAGAGCGCGCGAAAGGAAACCGTCGTTGAAAGTGAAGAGACGCTCGAAGACGGCAGCGTCACGATCATCACCAGCCAGGAGCGCGTCTCCCGCTACAAGGATAGAGATGACAAGTGGGAGGTCGGCGAGCCGAGAAAGTCATGGTTTCGCTACCACGTCGTGAAGGATGAAGACGGCAAGTGGCGCATAGACAATGCGGAGCAGGGGCGTGAGGACCGCAAGGGATCAAAGGATGGTGAGCTCGCGCTGTCGTGGGAGCCTATGCGAAATGCAGGGCTGGAGTTCGCCTACGAGAGCAGCAAGCCCGACAGCCCCCAGCTGACGAAGCCGGAGCTGAAGTCCGCCACGCCGAACGAGACAGCAATGGCGTTTGTGGCGCTGCGCGATTTCAGCAATGACGCCCAGTTCCGCTATTTCGGTGTGCTGTGCAAGGGGCTCGAGAAGGCGACCATTGGGCTGTTCACCAGGGCCTACGTCGAGGGCGTCCACAAGGCCAGCGATGACCGCGCAGAAAAGAACAAGAACAAGAAAGACAATCCACCGGAGATTGAAGGGCTGCGCGACGAAACGGAAACCAGCGCGACCGTCGTGTTCAAAAAGACTGATTCGAAGGCCAGCGACAAGTTCGTCGTGAAAGTCGTCAAGGACGGCGAAGTCTGGCGCGTCACCGAACTTGGCGCACTACGCGACGCCGACACCGAAGGCGAAACGTACGTTCCCAAGCAGGGCGTTTACTCACGCAGGTAGGGCGCGCACGCGTATGCCGCCACGCAATGTTTGATCAGCAAGTGCCGAGAAGCGACATTGGCCAGTGGAGGAGATTCAATCCGAGTCTCGGCCGTCGTCTCGTCGGTCATTTGCAGCCCCTACAGTGGAAACTGAATGCGAGTCTTCGGGTCACACTGCGGCAACCGAAGGATAGGACGGGGGTGCGCTCGGGGTATTCACTTGCGCCAATCCGGGTCGAGTGCATCCGCTAGCTGGGCGCGTTCCGCTCTGAGTTCATGCTGTTCGGTGCTCGCCAGCTTACCCGAGTCCCAATCGTAGTTGCGTTCCTCTCCGGAGAAGTAGTCGAGCACGAACGTGAGCTCCGAATGGAGCAGGCCATTCTCTTGCCAACTCCTGTACACGCCGTGTTTGAATCCATATAGGAGCGGCGTTTCGGAGCTCTTCTGTCCGTTTTCGAACCAGTCCGTTTCAACGCCATGAACCATATCCGCATCGTAGCGCACTTCGTGCGAGAGTTTGCCGTTCTCAAAGTAGTGCCTGCTGATTTGCGGCGCGTATCGGCATTGGAACACCTCTTGCGCAGTCAGTTTGCCGTTTTGCCAGCTGCTCCAGGTGCCGACTTTTGCGTCGTAACAGTAGGCTCCCTGTTCCACCAGCGAGCTTTCGTCCCAGCGTTTGTATAGCCCGTGCAACTGACCTTCCCAGTACCACGACTCGGATTGCAGGTTGCCTTCTGAATCATACCTGAGCACCTGCCCATGTTGCTTGCCAGCCATTCGGCTGCCCCGCTCTTCTACAGCGCCGTTGGCGCGATACTCCGTGTACGGGCCTTCAGCGACGTCGCGTTGCTGCAACAGCAGACCACCGACGAATAAAAGAAGCAGGAAGTTGGGCGCGATAGACGCGGTCACCCGATAGAGACGTTTCTTGTGGGTGCCGGCGACATGGTCAGCGACGGCCACACCCAAGGCCGTCGCCAAACCCACTGCCACCCATATCTCGACGGGGCCCCAATCCATGGCCAGCCCATACGAGTCGAAGTGTTCCAGCCCATTCATCACCAACGCTACGCCCGATGCCGTGGCAAGCCAGAGTGCTGTGTGGAGCCCCTCGCGAAGCGCGGAGGGCGCGGCAACCGTAGGGCGAAGGATCGCCCGATCCAGAGTGTCTGCAAGAAGCCACGGGCCCGCCGCAAGCAGAACCACCGCAAGCGTTGCTTCCATGCTCCCCGAGCTGCGAATCGTCCAAAGCGTACGGTAGAAGGCCCCCTCGTACGCCTGAGTTGAGTGCCAGACGACTATCAACGCGAAGAACGCTGCGAGCAGCATCACGACGCCGCATGCACGCTTCAGACAGTCGCGGCCACGACATGCAAGCAGCAGGATTAGGAGCATGCCGATTGTCGCGGCCTGGAAGCCGGAAAGGCCCGCGGCAAACACGTCGTCGTAGACCTGTGAGTCTCGCACCATGAAGACCCAGAGGAATGTGTGCTTCAACGATGCGATCAGTATTGTTCCCGGCAGCGTCATCACCGCTACGGCCGATGCCGCTTGTTTGACCCAGCCCGGCAACTGGTTCCGAGCGGGCGCTGCGATGAGCGTGCTGGTGTGTGCCATGTGCTCCATCTTACCTGCGCTGTGTAGCGATTCCGCGTGAAACTGGTTGTGCCGTAAACGAACAAGGCCCCTGCGTTTCCGCAGGGGCCTGTGTGGCGATATGAAAGACTGCCCCTACTTGTCCGAGATGGTGCACTTCCATTCTTCGGAGTTGGCCTTTACTTCCTTGACGTACATGCTGCCGCCCTGGGTGGGCAGGGCTGAGAACGTGCCGGGGATTTCGCACCTGAGCTGGTACTTCAGGCGCGCGGTTCCCTGCGGCATGTAGCTGACGAAGAACGCCACCCGGTCGTCACGCAACTCCACGTTCTGGCACAGGCCTCCCGCGTAGCCCTGGCCGGAGCGCAGCGCCACCGGCTCACAGCCCGCCGGCTTGAAGTCCTCGAACGCGAGGTACTCGTAGTCGTTGTCGGCCGTTAGATTCAGCTCAACCTCGATCTTGTCACCACTGAGCAGTTGCGCGCCGTCTTCCAGCGGAACGCGGTCGTAGGTCAGGCGCTTTTCCTTGTGCGTGCCTTCGCCGCTCTCGTTGCGGACGTCGATTTCCTCGACCTTCTCGACCAGCTTGTAGTACTTGCGGTCGATGTGGATCTCGTTGCCGCTGGCCTTCAGGTGGTCTTCCTTGCTGAAGTAGCTGAGGAAGCTGCTGAAGTACACCTTGCCCTCGCCCTCGCGAGTGATTTCAAACGTGTGCTTGCCCGGCGTAATCGTCTGGCCGTTCAGGCGCACGTTCGTCTGCAGCGCGAAGATGTTGTCCGGCGTGACTTCCCACTTGTGAATCTCGTTGCCGTCCATCTTCACGCTTACCGTGTAGTTGCGGCTCAGCTCGCCGGTGGCCTTGGCGTATGCCATCAGGGCCGCCACTGCGTGGCTGGTGTCCTTGGTGCTGTTCCAGCGTGAGCCCTTGCGGTTCTGGGCCAGCCAGCGCACGTGCTGTTCAAGGAACTTGTTCTTCGGGTCGACCATCACGAACGCCTGCATCACGAACGCGTTGGTCTCGATCTTGTCGTTGTACCACCACCAGTAATCCTTGCCGCCTTCCCACCAGCAGGTGCCGTGCTCGAGGTCTTCCTTGCGGTAGTCCTCGATGTTGCTGATCAGGATGCGCGAGCGTTCCTTGTCGCCGGCCAGCCATTCGGCCATGCACATCATGGCGCGGGACTGGTGCGTCAGGTCGTCGCGGCGGTTGTAGATCAGGTCCAGCAACTCCTTGTCCGGCGCACCGCAGTAGGCCTGCACGTACGCGATGTAGGCCACGCGGTGGATGCTCTTTTCACTGCGCGCCAGCCCGCCGAGGAACTTCACGCCGCGGTCCAGCATGCCGTAGTCGAACTTCACGCCTGCGTCCTTGGCGGTCTGCAAGCCGTAGCAGACGTAGGCGCTCATGTAGGTGTCGCTCTGGCCGGCCTGCCACCAGCCCCAGCCGCCGTCGCCGTGCTGCATGATGGCGAGACGCTTGATGCCGTAGTCGATGATTCCGTTCATGGTCTGGGTGTTGAACACCGGGCTGTGCTTGTACCAGTACGCGGCCTGCGGGTTCACGCCCTGGTATTCGAGCTTGGCGCGGCGTTCGCCAATTTCCTCGAGGCTGATGCCCGCGTCCTCCAGCGTCTTGCGCACGATCACCGCGGGCAGGAAGCGGGACATGGTCTGCTCGACGCAGCCATAGGGGAACTCGAGCAGGTACGGCAGGGCGTCCATCGCCAGTGCCGCGACGCTCGGGCTGAGCTGCAGGTCGAGGTTCGTCTGTTCCGGGTCCAGCTTGTCGGGCAGGTCTACGGTGAAGGTCTGCGACTTCTCGCCGTCCTTGATGACGGCCGTGGTCGCCTGGTACATCTCCGCCCCGCGGATCTTGCAGGGGTAGGATTTCTCCGTGGCGTCGGACTCGATCTGGCTCAGCGCCAGCATGCGAATCTTGAAATTGCCCGCGCCGGTCATGCGCACGCGCCAGTCGACGCGGACTTCGCCGCCCGCCGGCACGGTGATCTGCTGCACGTCCTGGGTTTCGGGGAACAGCTCGTATGTGCAGAACGCGGCCTTTTCCGCCGCGGTGGCCGAATCCAGCGGGTTGAGCATCAGCATGGCTTTGACGGCCAGCGGCACGTCGTAGCGGTTCATGATGATGCCTGACAGCGTCTCCACGTCGCCTTCCACGAAGAAGCGCGGGGCCTGGTCGCGCAGGATCAGCTGCTTTTTCGTTTTGACGTTGGTGAAGGCCTCGCCGACCTTGGCGACTTCCGTGATGCCGCGCGCGGCGATCTTCCAGTCGGTCAGGTTGTCCGGGAATTCGACTTCAATCGTCGCAGTCCCGTCCGGGCCGGTGACCACGCGGTGGCTGTAGAAGACGCTGTCCTTGAAGTTGCTGCGGATGCGCGGAGTCGCGGCCTCTTCGTTGTTGGCCACTTCCTCCAGCGAGTCCTGCCGCTTTTCTTCGGCCTTCTTCAGTGACTCGGTCGCCGGGGACGCGTTCGGCGAAGGCTCCGCGGCGCCGTCCTGCAGCTCGCCGCCTTCGGAGTCGTTCGCGCTGCCGGGTCGACCACCGCCGCCGCGTGCACGCCGGAAGGTAGTGCCGCCGCCTTTGCCGCCACCGATTTCGTCAGAGGGATCTTCGTCGACGTTGCGCCCATCCGCCTCGGCCTTGTCGCTGTCGAAGCCCCGGGCGTAGCGGTCGGACTTGCTGTCCTTGGTCTTCGCCGCTTCCTTTTCTTCGGCGAAGTTGAACTTGTCGCGTTCCCAGTTGATCCAGTCGTGCACGCCGTAGCCGAGCGGCGCGCCATACCAGCGGTGCTGCTCGTACTTCTGGTTGTCCCAATGCATGGGTCCGACGGCCGTGTTGTAGCTGTTGACGTAGTTCAGGCGGTAGCTGCGCCGATCCCCGTAGAAGTGCTTGATGATGTTCGGCGTGCGGTCCGGCATGATGTATTCGACCGAGCGGTCGTAGATGCTCAGCGCGAATTCAGCCGCGACCGGGTTGCCCTTGTTGTCCTTGGCCGTGACGCTGATGGTTCCCTTCTGGCCGGGCTGGTACCACTCCTTGTCGGTCTTGACCTCGACGTCGAGGAACTGGTCCACCGGCGGCACGAAGATTTCGCAGGTCTGCGTGTGAAGCTCGCCCTGCTGGACGGTCAGCACATTGACGTGGAAGTTGGGGATGTGCTCGCGACCCATGGTCAGCTCAAGCTCGAGCTGGCCGCCTGTCTTGCCAAGATCCACGAAGCTCTGGGTGACGACTTCGTTGCCGCCCATGACGCTGATCAGCATCCAGGCGCCGGCAGCCCCGCCTTCGGGGTCCTTGAAGTCGCTGGCGAGCAGGATGTGGGCCTTTTCGCCTTCCTTGTACACCTTGGTCTGCGGCACGAGGCTGATGGTGCCGAAGCGGAAGCTGCCCGGGATCCAGTGGTCGGCCTTCACGATGACGCGTGTGCTGCCGACGATCTCGGTGCCCCATTCATCCTGCGTGCGGAAGACCAGCTCATAGGTACCGGGTGTTTCAAACGGCGTGTTCCACCATGCCAGCCCGCGTTCGTCGGTTTCGATGTCGTGGGTGCTGAGCAGGGTCTTCAGCTCATCGATCTTGGGCATGCCCTTTTCGTCGATGGTCTTGGTGAAGGTCACCTGGTGAATCTCGAGCTTGCCCGGCGTCTGGACCGGCTTGTCCTCGGCCGTGACCGTGCGGATCTCGATGTCGAGGCGGTCATTCGGGCGATAAAAGCCGAGCTTGTTGTCCACGAATGCGAAGAACGCGCGGCGCAGCGCCTTCACCGAGCCTGAGCCGGTGATGGTGCGGCGCGAGCTGTCGGTGACTTCGACCTCGACGCGATACTGGTGGTCGTACTGGCCCCATTCTTCGAGGGCTTTGCTCGTGTTCCACTCGATGACCAGCTCGCCCTGCTCATTGAGCTTGCCGGCGCTGTCGAGCACGAGCTCGGAGCCGGAGTTGCGGTAGAACTGCTGGTCCGGCGTGCCGTAGTACATCGGCGTCTGCCAGTTGTAGAGCCAGTCGTAGTCGCGCGGGAAGTAGACGCGGTGATAGTAGAAGTCGCGGTAGACCTTGTACTTCACGTCCGCGCCCGCGGTGGGCCCGCCGAAGTAGTAGGTGCCGGTGATCGTCGCGCTGATGGCCTGGCCCAGCTTGACCGGCTTGTCCGGCGGCGTGACGCTGACTTCGAACTCAGGCTTCTTGTATTCCTCGACCTGGAAGTTGCCGCTGCCGATCCAGTTGCCGGTGCCGGAGCGCACGTAGAAGTACCATGAGCCCAGTGCGGCATCCTTGGCGAGGTTCAGGTCGTACTCGAGCGCGCCGAACTTGGTGGCGGCGATCGTCTTGTTCAGCTTCTGCTCGCCGCGCGGGTTGTAGAGCTCAAGCTGGAAGCGCGCGCCCGCGACATTCTTCCATTCGCCGCCGTCGCGCTGGCGCAGCAGGATCTTGCCGTGCACCTCGTCGCCGGGGCGATACACCGGGCGGTCGGTGGTGGGGTACATGCGTGTGTCGTAGGTGCTGTAGTCGTTCCAGCCGCGGCGCTGCCACCACGGGAAGCCGGTCTGCACGAAGGCGTAGCGGCCTGACTGTTCCGCATACAGCAGGTAGCCGTCCCAGTCGCTGTTGCCGACCGTCGGGACGCGGATGCGGCCCTGGGCGTCGCTGGTGTACTTGCTGACGTCGATGGTCCAGTGGATCTGGTCGTTGGCCCACCAGGTGTGCCAGCGCTTGTAGATGAAGGTGGTGTCGGCGAGCGGCGCGCCGCTTTCGCTGTCCACCATGATCGCGAGGTTCTCATCCGGGTTGTAGGTCTGCACCACGACCTGGGCATCGCTGATGACTTCCAGGCGGCGGTCGACGACAGAGCCGGTGTCGACCTCAATCAGGTAGGCGCCGACCGGCAGCGTCTGCGGCAGCTCAAAGGTCATGCGCGTGTAGTTGTGCAGCCCTTCATCGCCGGTGGTGTAGGTCTTGGTGAACACCTGCTCGCCGGTGTACTTCTTGACCAGCTCCGCCAGCGCGGGGTCGCCTATGCCGCTCAGGCCCGCGGCCTTGGCGTCAAGGAACGCGCGGTCCTTCAGCATTTCACTGACGTTGAAGGTCAGCGCGCGGACTTCGTACTTGCTGACGTTGCGCGACTCGACCCACAGCCCGAGATGCTCGCCCTTCTTGAACAGGCTGCGCGGCGTGCCCACGTTGTCGCGGAAGTACCAGCTGGCGTTGTTGGCCCATTTGCGGATCAGTTTTGAGTCAGGCACGGGGGCGTCCGCCGCCACGGTTGCGACCTGCAGGCGCTCGACGCGCAGTTGCTGCAGGTTGTAGCGGGCGCTGCTGGTCTCGGTGCTTTCCTTGAACGCCTCGTCCTCGATCAGCTTGGTGTAGGCCTTGTCAGCGTCGAGGTGACGCCCGACCTGCTGGTAGCAGTAGCCGATGAAGTACTGCGCGTCGTCGGCGTAGGGCGTGTCGTGGTAGTCCTTGTAGACGGATTCGAACACCGGGATCGGCGAATAGTCGCCGGCCAGCGGGTCGAACTTCTCGAGGTCCGGCTGGTACAGCATGTTCTGGATGGTCCAGTCGTCGATCTGGGTCAGGGCGACAAGGAAGGTGCCCTTGCGGTACATCGCCAGTGCACCCATGTTTTTGGCCTTGGTGGGCGCGGCGTCGAGCATCTCCTTGACGTCCTTGGGGAACTCGCGGCCTTGCGTCTGCAGCGACGTGCAGGCCTGCTGCAGCTCGCTGCACAGCTTCACGAGCTCGTCGTGCTGCTTGATGATGGTGTCGCGGTCTTTGAAGTCGTGGCGATAGTAGTAGTAGGTCTGCTTCTGTCCGTTGGCGTCGAAGTAGTCGAAACTGTGCTGCGATCGTCCGGCCTGGTACTGCCAGGTGTGCAGCGCGGCCGAGGCATCCAGGCCCGCGTTGAAAGCCTCTTCGACCATGGCGAAGGCGTCTGCGTCTTCGCCAAGCTTTTTCATGCTCTTGCGGGCTTCGGGCAGCAGCAAGTCAAAAGACGCGGCAAGGCGGTCCTTGGCGCGTTTGGCATCGTCCTGCTCGGTATTGTGGTAGCTTGAGTCCGCGATCCAGCGTCCCCAGCTTTTTACGCCCTTGCTGTTTTCGTAATAATAGTGAGGGCGCTCGGCGAGATAGTGCCCGAGGCGGTAGTCCGCTCGCCCGCGCTGAAGGTCCGTCAGCTTTTCGGAGTCGGCAAGCTCGGTCAGCTCCTGTTCGGCCTTCTCGTGGTTTTCAAGCTGGGCCTGGCAGTGGCCCATGCGCAGCTTGATGCGGAACCACTGGTCGGTTTCCGGGCTTTCCTTGAGGTATTTTTCGTAGGCCTCGTAGGCTTTGCGATAGCTCTTTTCCTCGAACTGCTTGTCGCCTTCCTGCAGGAAGTTCGGCTTGTCCTCAGCCCATGTAAGGCTGACCAGGGCGCAGGATATGGCTACCAGCAGGGCGCCGCCGAAACTCAGCAGCAGCGTCTTTCTTGGGAGCTTGCTCAGCATGTCTCTCTCCGAAACGTCAAAAAGATAAAATCAACGCGTGCGGCATGACTGTCCGTGGTAAGTGGGACGCAGAAACACGGTTTCAGGTTCTGGCTTTCAGGTTTTTGGGAAAAGTAGCCGTGGGTGACTCGAAAGACCGCGCAACTCTTATCACCCGAGGCCTCTCGGCTACAACCTAAAACCCAAAACCTGTGTTTCTACCGTGACACGCGTAAGCCTTGACGCTTAGGCCCTTTCAACTAACATTCGGGCTCCCCCCGCAGGTAATTTGCAGCCTCCCGGCGTCGTATTTTCGTCGCCGGGCGAGACCGAAACCTGGAGTTTCGCATGCGTTATGTTTTTCGCGCAGTGGCGATCGTGGCCATGTTGGGCTTTGTGCTCAATCTTGCCGTCGCTCAGAAGGCCCTGAAAGAGCTTCCGGACGGCGCCGACAGCGACCTGACCAAGGACGGCACCCGCGAGGCACACCAGGGCGCTGACAACCCTCGCCAGGGAAACCGCTCCGATCTCCCCGGGCGCTTCGGCGGCCCCGACCCCTACGGTCCCGAGAACTTCGACCAGTTCATCCAGAAGGCCGAGCGCCAGCTGAATGACCCGCAGTGGCAGCTCAAGATCGACCTGCAGGACCCGAAGCGCATCGTCATCAATCATGCCGACGGCAGCAGCGACGAGTACTGGTACGTGCTGTTCCGGGTGATCAACGACAACACCCGCACCATCAAGGATACCGAGCTTCCGCAGCCAAACTCGGAAGACGTGGACCTGAACAACCCGCCGTCACCGCTTGAAGTGAAGGACAACAGCGGCACGGACCGCGAGGGCGTGCCCGTCGACTGCCACCTCGACTTCGAGCTGCACGTCTTCACGCACGACATCGAGAAGAACCCCTGGGACGCGGGCGAGTACCCGTACGACCCGGACGACGAAGTGCTGTCGCCCGAGGCGCTCGACCAGCGCCGCGCGAACATGAAGCGCGTCTACAAGCCGGTCAGCAACCATTCCGTGCTGCAGAAGGTTGCCGAGGCCGAGGGGCTGTACGAGTGGATGGGCAACTACGGCTACATCAATGAAGCCGTGATGCTTCTGCACCCGCTGTCCGACTTCCAGCGCCAGATCGGCTTCTCGCACAAGCTGGACGCGCCGGACCTCAGCGGTCTGCGCTGCCTGCCGTACCGCATCAGCACCTACGTCGACGGCGAACGCGCCGAGGCCATGCGCTACGTCGCGGTTTACGACGAAGACAACACCTTCGCCGGCGTCTTCGGTGAAGACGAGACGCTGCCGGATGGCTCGCACCTCGTGAAGGACGACTCCGACGAGATGTACGGCAAGCTCACCCAGCGCCGCTACATGGCGGGCGACTGCATCGACCGCTTCGGGCGCCCGCTGCGCGCCAACGACCCGGGCTATCTCAACGCCCGCATCGCCGGCAGCCGCGACGGCAAGGAAGGCAGCTATGGCGTGCTGGCGCCGGATCACCCGGCCGTCGACCGCCCGGTGATGGTCCCGCACTACCGCCTGTACCAGTCCGGCGACAAGGTGTTGTTCGACTATGACACCGGCATCAAGCACGCCGACTATCCGAACGAGACCTACCACATCAACGGGCGCATCGTGGGCCCGGCCGATGAGCGCTACGGCAACGCCGAGGAACTGAGCGGCGGCACCGAGAAGTTCGGCGGCGACGTGGTGGGCAAGCCGGTCAAGGTGATCGACCACAAGGGTCGCCCGATCCGCAAGTACATCGTG
Organism: Planctomycetota bacterium; assembly: GCA_020638675.1. Taxonomy (GTDB): domain Bacteria; phylum Planctomycetota; class UBA8742; order UBA2392; family UBA2392; genus JACKID01. The sequence continues at coordinate 2,585,789 of JACKID010000001.1, read as the reverse complement.
ACCTACCAGGCGGGCGAGCGCGTCAGCCAGGCGGAGTGGGAAATCTGGCAGCGTCGCCTGGGCCCGGGCCTGCTGAGCCGCTACGCGAACCTGGCGGACATCACCAGCCGCCCGCTCACGGCGAACGACCCGCTGATCGGGCTGCCGAAGATCAAGATGGGCAACTTCGTCGGCGACGAAGACCACGGCGCCGCCGAAGTGATCCAGCGCGGCGTTGACACAGGGCGCCGCGGCCCGCAGGGCGAAGTGATCCTGGACATGCAGGAGTACACCACCGGGCGTCGCTTCGACCCGCGCAAGATCGACCCGGTCGACTTCATGCGCGACCCGGACGGCGAATTCACCACCAACCGCGAGGCGCCGATCCCGCCGGGTGCGAACCTGAACGCGGGCGAAGAGTACGTCTACGCGCCGCTCGGCAACGCCAACGATGGCTCTGTGCCTGTGCCCGCATTCGACCAGTACGGCGCGTGGCGCGACTACCGCGACGAGCTTTCGGGCGCGCGCATCCCGCTGACGGACAGCGAAGGCAAGCTCGTCCGCGACGACCAGGACCAGATCCTGTACCTGAAGGACTACGAGTACGAGTACGTCTACCTTTACGAATACGACGTCACGCCGCAGGACGACGACGGCTTCAAGGGTGAGCATGGCGGCGACCGCTACCAGCTCGTGAAAGAAAACATCAAGTTCACCATCAGCCGCGAGGCCGACGGCAGCCAGGTGGTGCTGCCGCTGATGCGCCTGATCTGGGAAAAGCGCGTCGTGCGCGAGCCCGAGATCATCGACGGCTTCGAAGTGGTCGACGACGACGGCAACGTGCGCTCGGTGACCGCCGACGAATACCAGCAGATCAAGGGCGAAGCACCCGGCCCGGATGTCGTGAAGGTCAAGATCGTCACCAGCAAGGAAACGCAGACCGAGGCGGTCGTCGGCGTGTGGGACGGGCAGAAGTCCGTGGGCGCCAACCAGCGCGCCGAGTCATGGGAAGACGCCGAGGAGCGCGCAACCCACCTGCCCGCGACCTTCGACGAATCCGGCAATCGCATCCCGGGCGAGGCGAACCCGAACGTGACGGTTGAGAACCGCGAGGTCATCCGCTACGTCAACCGTTTCCGCAACCAGCAGGTGGTCAAGGACAACAGCGATCGCGACTTCACCGGCACCGGCCCCGAATCAGGCGAGTTCGAGGAAACCCCGGTGGTGGACAACGAAATCGACATGTCCAAGGTCTACAAGACCTACAGCCGCTGGACCGTCCCGCCCCCGATGGTGTACCGCGACGAGAACGGCGAATGGCAGGTCCTGACGCGCCTCGCGGACAAGATCGGCCCGGCCAACCGCTGGGACGGCATGGATGCGCCGCGCTTCCTGACCCGCTACGTCAGCGAAATGTGGGGCGTCGCGATCTTCAAGGGCGTCACCCGCGACTGGGACTACGCAAACGTCTACGTACGCGGGCTGCGCGGCCAGGTCAGCAACGCAGGTCTGGCGCTCGACAGCAAGGTCACCAGCATGCCCAGCCCCGCCGACGGCACCAGCGAAGTCGGCAAGTCGTTCTTCAACCCGCGCTACGTGGCAGAGGAATGGGTCTACCGCACGCGCTACGAGCGCCTGGGCGACGAGTTCGAGAACTACCGCGACCTGATCCGGAAGGTGCGGACCTTCTGGTATCGCGAAGGCGACCGAGACCTGTCCGGCGACTAGCTGCAATCCCAACGAAACAACCCCGGCCAAGGCCGGGGTTGTTTCGTTCATGGCATCTACGTAAGCCTGCGTCGGCGCAGCCCGTAGGGGCCGGGTGTGCGATTGATGCGCGCGACCCAGCGCCTGTGCAGGACTTCGATGGCAGGGTGCGCGGTCACTGCGGCAATCGCGATCAGCAGCAGCACGATGCCGGTGATGATTGCCGTGTTGCGGTGCCAGCGGTAGCGCGGCTCGACGACCAGCGCCTCGGACAGCAGCGTCCAGTGCTCCGGCGCGCTGGGGGGCACGCAGGCCCACGAGCCCATCGGCGCGTCGATGCGCGCGTCTTCGTAGCGCTCAAATGTGGTGCGGCTGACCTGCACCGCGCCGTGATAGCGGTAGCCGTTGCGCGTTTGAAAGCGCACGTGCAGGAAGGTCGGCTCCTCGATCACGCCGCTTACGCCGTGCAGCCGCGACGAGTGCCGCTCGTCGATCGAGTGCCCGTAGACTTCCACATTGACGAGCTCGCCCTTCTCGCGGGCATAGAGCATCTCGTCGATTCGGTCCTGGATGTTCGCCGCCAGCATGAACGAGACGCCCGACGCGAACAGGAATCCGCACACGGAGACGATGTGAATCAGTCTGAAGTGCCAGTCGCGCACGGCCGCTCTCCGGCCTCGGGGCGGGGTACTGCCAGTCTAACGTGCGAACGCACGCCAAAGCACGCCTGGAATGGAGTTTTGCAGGGCGCGAGGGCGGGTCGCCGAAAGTTTGTCGCATGCCCTTGTACGCTGATCGTGGCTCTTGAACGAAAGGACATGATCATGAGTAACAAGAAGTGGAGGAAGCCTGCGCCGGGTGCGGATGCGGGCGAGTCGCAAAGCGGTGCCGGGCAGTCCCCGCCTGAAACCAGCACGTCCGCCTCAAGCGTACGTGACCAGGCCGCGCTGCGGGCGCGCCTGCAGCGGCTGCCGGATGACTATCTGGATGATCGGGCAGAACTCGCGGAGGATGCCGACGGCGCGCCGCTGGAGCCGGGCGTCTACCGCACCGAGATGGGTGCCGGCCACGACCTGATCGACATGCGCAAGATAGTCATCGGGCTGCCCTCGCCGCAGGAAAAGTCCCGGCCGCTCAGCGACAAGCAGGTCGAGTTCATCCTGCGCGACGCCGTGCGTTTCCTGTGGCAGATCATCAACCTCACGTCGAGCGTCGCGGAAACCATCCGCGTCGGCGACCTGCGCCGAGCCGTCGCGGGCGAAATGGCCATGCCCGGCGACATGGTGCGCACGGACGGAACCATCTCGCGCCACCCGGACGCGCGCAAGGCGGGCGAAACGGCTGATGGCCCAAAAAGGACCGGCGCGAAGTCGAAATCCCGCGGGTCTTCGCACCCGTTCGTGATGCTGCTGCGACTCGCGGTGCAGGCCGCGCGCCTGATCAGGCAGATCACCAGCGGCACGCACCCGGGCGTACACAACAAGCTCAAGCACAACGTGGTGAACGTCGGCGACGCGCTCCTGCACGCCGAGCAACAGATGGAGGCAATCCTGAAAGAGACGTAGCGGGCAGTCAGTTGCCCGCGGACAGTACATCCGCGACCAGTTCAGACGGCCGAGATACTCGCGGCCGTGATGGTGATTGGAGGCGATGCGCCTGGAGGTCAAAATCGGGGCAAAATCGGGCGCTCGAGGTACAGGTCCCAGCCCGATTTCGCCGCGCTGAGCAGAGGAGTGAAGTGATAAAACTCACCCAAGAGGCAGCTGTGCAAGCGAATAGGCACGTATAACAAATACACGCGCGCTGAAATTGGCAGGCGTTTGGTAAGCCTCTTGACATCAAGGTTTACACTTACCGACAGGAGTTGTTCCCCAAGTTGCCGCGGATGCTGCGCTACCAAAACGTATAAAATATGCCCAATATGGGGCGCGACAGTTCTTCCGCCGTCGAGGTCATGCCCCATTCGCTGCGGGTCGAGCGCCGGCCTGCGGATTGGCACGGGCTATGCATCTATCGGGTGGAATTCGAACTGCTGGGACTGGGTGGAAACCGCGTAGGCAACGCTGTTTACACCAATGCGAACGGAGTTACCTGATGAAGCTTCTCATCAGTATGAACGGGGAAGTACGCGAGTTCTCGCCCGACCCGAACCTCGGCATCATCACCATCGGTCGCGCCGACGGCAACGACCTGATCCTGCCCACGGAAAAGGGCGCCTCGCGCAAGCACCTGACGCTTGAGCGCACCGTGGACGGCTGGAAGCTCGTCGACCAGATGTCGGCCAACGGCACCATCCTCAACGATGAGAAGGTCAACTTCGCCTTCCTTAAAGAAAACGACGTCATCGTGATCGGGACTACTAAGATCCAGGTCACTGGTCTTAACCCCACTCCCGGGGCGAAGCCGGCGCCCGCCCGTCCTGCGCGACGGGCGGAAGCGCCGAAGCTGCCGGTCAAGGCGGCTGCGGCGGCCCCCGCGGGTGCGGAAGACGCAGAAGCGCCCGCCGGTCCGTACATCCCGCCGCGCAAGAGCCCGGTGCCCGCGCTCGTCGCGGCGGCCGTGATCGTGCTCGTGCTGGCTGCGGGCGGCTACCTGCTGGTCAGCAATATCAATCTTGGCGGTCGCGGCGGATCGGACGTCGCCGACCAGGGCGGCGGCGGTCCCCGCCAGGCCGAGCTCAGTGATGAAGAAAAGGCGGCGCTCGCCGTCGCCAACGAGATCGTCAACGGCAACGGCACCACGCTGAAGAAGCTGCACGACCTCGGCGACCTGCAGGAAAAGCTCAAGAGCCGCCGTGGCAGCAAGGCGCTGTCCGACATCACCGACATGAAGACCGAGCTTGCCAAGCAGCTCAACACGGAGGTTGAGGCGCACGTCAGCGAAGGCCTCGCCGCCATCAACCAGACCGTTGAGGAAGGCAACTTCACGGTTGCGATGGAGAAGCTGAGCGAGCTTGAACTCTACCTCAACGACGACACCTACCTCGCAAGCTTCGCCAACGCCCACAAGGGCCGCATCGCCGACACGCGCGAATACGCCAAGAAGATGAACGACGCGTTCCTGGCGTCGGGCTATCAGCAGATGTGGCGCTATGCCGATGAGCTGCGCTACGACGAGGCGCTTGCGGTGTGCGACGACCTGCTGGCCCGCGCGTTCCTCGACAACGCGGATCGCGAAACCTACCAGGCCGAGCGCAAGAAGATCGAAGCGCTCAAGGCCAGCATTGTTCCCGAAGCCCCGGTCGTCGAAGAGCCCGTGAAGAAGGGCCCCTCGATCCTGGACAAGGTCGGCAAGGATGACGGGCGTCTGCCCGGCAAGAACCCGCTGCTGCCGGACGGCGTCCGCAGCGAGCAGAAGCTGATCGCGGCCGTGCAGGATCGCCTGATCGCACGCGTCAAGGACGGCACCCTGAAGGGCACGCGCTTCGTCTGGCACGGCAACGAGGCCAAGATCGAGGGCTGGTCCAGCAACGGGCGCCTGAAGTTCATCTACAGCTACAAGGACAAGAAGACCGGTGAAGAACTGGTCGTGCCGTCGTCCACCACGATGGAGAAGCTGAACGCCGAGGATCGCCTCGCGCTCTATGACGTCACCCCGGGGCTGGTCGATGAAGACAAGCTCGGGCTGATCATCTTCTGCTTCGACAACGGCTGGATGGACGAAGCCGCGCACCGCGCGCTGCTGCTGTACAAGGACCGCAACGACTGGAAGGAAGCGATCGACATCCTGCTCGCGAGCAAGCGCAAGATCTCGATCCCGTCGGGCGGCTTCGTCGAGTACGACGGCGCGCTCGTCACGCCCGAAGAGAAGGACAACGGCATCTTCTACGCCAACCTGCGCGGGGTGCTCGCACGCTTCGAGAAGGGCATCGGCAGCAAGGACAAGAAGAAGGCCGAAGACGCCGAGAAGGCGTTCGAAGAACTGCTCGACATGGGCGAGCGCGCGGTAAAGCCCTCCATCGAGATCCTGCAGGGAGTGCTCGACAAGGAAATGGCGCGCGCCAAGGCGGCCACCGGGCTGCTCAGCGGCGACAAGAGCAAGATGGACGGGCTGCTCGCCGAGCTTGACCGCCGCCGCGAATACGCGCTCGAGCTGATCATGGACAGCGAGAAGTACCCGTACCCGTACGGGCCCAACCAGGCCGAAGTGCAGGCCGACGTGGACGAGCGCGTCGCGGCCGTGCGCGAGATCTGGAACGACCCGGCCAAGTTCACCGGCCAGACCAACCCGGAGTTCGACAGCATCATGGAGAAGATCCGCGCCATCGCGACGCGCATGGCGACGATCGACCCGAACCAGGACTACTTCAAGCAGACGCCGGAAGAGACGGTCGAGTACATCGGCAACATTGCGAATGAAGCTCTTAGCATCCGCAACTACACCGGCGACGACACCAAGAAGCAGGCGCTCTACAACACCAACGTCAAGGTGATGGAGTACAACGAGAACTTCCCCACCGGTGAAGGCCACGCGGATTCCGAGTCGCGGGCGCAGGTCAAGATCACCAACGAATACCGCATCATGTTCGCCCGCGTGGCGCTCAAGATCAACGACAAGCTGTACTGGGCCGCGCATCACCACAGCAAGTACTGCGTCGAGAGCAACGGCGGGCAGATCGCCCACGTGATCCCCGGCGAGCCGCGCGGTGAGGGCCCCGGCGACCGCATGAAGTACGAGGGCTACCCGGGGGGCGGCGGCGAAAACATCCACATGAACAGCGGCACGCCGACGGCGCTGAGCAGCCACAACTCGTGGTGCCACAGCTCCGGCCACCATCGCAACATCCTGACACCGGGATGGCGCGTGCTGGGTTCGGCCCGCTGGCAGACGATCTGGACCCAGAACTTCGGCGGAACCGACGAGGGCGATGGGAACGCGGTAAGCAAGGGCGGTGAGTAGCGGAATGCACCAGCACCGACAGGATTGTCGGTGCCACTGCTGACCCGCCATAAGGAAATGCAGTCAGACAGCGGTGCCCAGCGCTGTCAGCCTGCAGGGGCGCGGATCCCTCGACTGTGTCTTGGGACCGCGCCCCGCGAAAAGACTGTCAGGCAGTGGTGCCCAGCGCTGCCCGACGTTGAAGGGCCGGCCCTCCCGAGCCGGCCCTTCGTGTATTTGATGTCGCGATGGTGGGGTACACTTCGGCCGCTCTTTGGCAACCGTGCTACTTGATCTCCTCGCCTTGCGCAGGATCGAAGACCAGCGTGTGATTGCGGAAGTTTACGTAATCACGCACCGCGCCGTGGAAGTAGAGCTTGCCGCTTGCTTCGTCGACCCACAGGCGTCCGTTGAAGGTGTCCAGCCCGCTTGGCCGCTTCCATGCCGTCCACGTCTGCCCGTCGAAGCGACGGATCGCGGTTGCGGTAACCTGCCAGATCAGTTTGTGCCCGGTGTCCGGGTACAGGCGGTAGCCGTGGCTGTCTTCGGGACCTGCCAGCCCCGGCGTGAACTCGGCCCAGTACTTGCCGTCCCAGTGCCACGCCTTGGGCAATGACTCGATCCAGTCGGCGTCGTACGGGTAGTAGTAGATGACCTGCTGCTTGATGGGGTCCCACGCAAGCAGGCCGTCCATGTACTCCTGGGAAGGCTCGCCGGCCTCGAGTTTCTTCCAGCCCGTGCCGTTGAACTCGTGGAGCGTGCTGGTGAGCAGGTCTGACGAGATGGCGACCAGCACGCCGCGCTTTTCGTCGTAGGCCCAGGTGTAGATCGATGGCGGCATGCCCGGGATGTGCTCGCGCAGGCGGCTCCAGGTCTTGCCGTCCCACTCCCACAGGTCGTCGAGCTCGTGCCGGCTGTCGTTTTCCATGTACGCCCCGCCGAGCAGCATCACGGTGCCCCGCCCGGCGTCGTACCAGCTCATGGCGCCGAAGCGCGCGGGCGGCGCATCCGCGGTCTCGATCACGCGCCATTCGCCGTCCTTGAACTCGCGGGTGACGTTGCTGCTGTCGCGCACGTCCAGCCCACCGAACATGACGGCGACGCCGCGCTTGGGATCGTGCGTCAGTGTCCACTGCTTCAGCGGATTGTCAGCGAACTCGCCGTTGTCGATGTGCGACCAGCCGGGCGCGGCAAGATTGACCTCGACGAACTCCTTGTTGTCTGCGGCTTTGTCTTCAGGGGTCTCGGTGGTGAGTACCAGCGTTTCGCGGAGCAACTTCGGGGTGCCGGCGTCGTTGTAGCCGCCGCCGTACACCACCAGCTCGCCGGTACCGCGATCGTAGGCGCAGGCGAATTCCGTGCGCCCGAACGGAAGGCTGGAGTTGCGGCAGTTCTGCCAGTACGGATATGAATCGCCGGAGGGGCGGCTGGCGCGGAACTCCAGCACGTTGTTCGCCGATGTGTTGTGCAGCAGTATCACGCGGCGGCTGTCGGAGTCATAGACCATGCCGTGCATCGAGTTGGGCGAAGGAGTGCTCAGGCTCGCCGCGGTCCAGCGCTTGCCGTCGAAGGTCCAGGTTCCGGACTTCATGCTCGTTCCGTCGGCGCCGCCGTTGACTACCACCCGCTGGCGCTCTTCGTCGTAGGCGACGGCCGCGCCGTAGATCCCCGGGCCGGCTGTTGTCGTAGCGTTCTTTGCCCAGTCGTTGCCGTCCCATTCCCAGGTTTCGGTCTTGACCTCGTTGGCGTTGTTCGCGCCGGGCCCGAAGCCGCAAGTGAGGACGCACACTTCGCGTGCGGTGTCATACGCCAGGCCCGCGGCCGCGCGGGCGCCGGGCTGGGTGGTGGGGGTGCGGAACTTCCAGCCGGTCGCGGAGAGCTCCCAGGTGTCGCCCAGCACCGTGGCGTCCGAGTCGCGCCCGCCGAAGAGTACGATCACGCCGCGCTTCTGGTCGTAGGCCATGCAGGCGTAGTCGCGTGACGGCGGGGCATCGCCATCGGCGAAGATCCGCTGCCACTGGCCGTCTTTGCGCAGCCAGGTCTGGTTGGTCAGTTTGGTGTCGCTTCCGAAGCCGGCGCGCCCACCGAACATCACGCAGCCGCCCAGCTCTCTGGAGTACGCCATGGACATCCCGTACTCCATGGGCGGGGCGTCGTCCTGCGTTTCGGTGCGCCAGCGGCCCCAACTGCGCTCAATCGGCTTGCCGCTGTCGTCGAGCACGCTGGTCGGCGCGGGCCAGATGGGGCCAAGCGCCGAGCGCACGAATTCGCCGTTCTCGTACACATCGTGCGTGATGATGTTGCCGTTGGCGTCGTAGGTGATCGAGTCACCGTGCAGCTTGCCGCCTGCGTAGGTGTACTCGCCGGTCTTGACGCCGTTCTCATCGTAGCGTGTGAACTTGCCGTCCCGCTGCCCGTTGACGAACGGGCCCGACTCGCGGACCTTCCCGTCCTTGTAGTACCAGTGCACGGGACCTGTCTGGACTGCCGCCACGTAGACGGTGTCGAAGTCGCACCAGCCGTCGGATGTGTAGCGCTTGAAGGTGCCATTGTTCTGGCCGGAGGCGCGGGTGCCTTCCCACTGTTTGACGCCCGCGTCCGAGTAGATGACCATCCGGCCGTTCTCGTTTCCGTCCTTGACCCAGGCCTGGTAGGCGAGCTTGCCTTGCTGGTTGTAGCAGGCCTTCCAGAAGCCGCTGTCGTTGAAGTCGTACCAGGAGACGACGTAGGGGTAGGTGGCGTCGGGCGACCAGTACTCGGTCTTGCCGTAGTAGCGCCCGTCGTAGTACTGCCCGCGGACTACCATTCGGCCCAGGGTGTCCCATTCGCGGCGCAGCCCGGAAGCGGTGCCGCCGACGTATTCGGTCTGCGAGGAGCGCGTCGAGGTCCAGCGATAGCTGCTGCCGTGGCGCTCGCCGCCGACGGTCCAGACCTGCTCGGTGAGGTAGCCGGATTCATTCCACCAGCGGAACTCGCCGTTGGCCTTGCCGCCGCTGTACTCGCCAACGTACTGGAGCTTTGAATCCTGGCCGTTGCGGGCGGCATCCTTGAAGTTCACGGCGACGGGCCCGTACATCTGCCCGTCGCGGAAGTAGCCGACAGCGAGCGTGTACTTGTCTGACGTGCTCCACTTCTGGCCGACGGTGTAGGTTTCATACTGCCGGTTGCTGTCGTAGCTGAGGAAGGCCAACCCGTGGGCGTAGGTCCGGGAGGAATCCGTGCGGCGCTCCGCTACCAGCAGCAGGGACTCCTTGGCGTCCTTGCTTCCGAACTCGAAGTTGGGCTGGATAAATGGATTGGTTCCGTCGCCGCGATTGCCCGAGGCATCGCAGTCGTACTTCGCGCGCAGCTTGTCCCAGAACTCCTGCGCCGAATCGGTCGGCTTGGTTGGCGCGCCGTAGAGTATTGACACGTCAACTGTCATCGGCGCGGCCGGCACGTTGTTTACGTCGAGCTCAGGCACGTAGCTCGGCAGCGTCGGGCGAGACGGCGCGGCGGGGCTGCTCGGCGAGGAATTGCTCGAAGAGCTGCTGCCGGAGGTGTCGGTGTAGTTGCTTCCGCTGCTGTCGCTGGAGCTGTCGTCGGAGTAGTAGGTGTCGTCGTCGTAGTCCGGCGAGCTTCCGCAGGCCAGCACCATCGCCGCGAACACAAGCACCACCGGCAATGGCACCCGCAGAGGTTTCATTTCATGCATGATCGTGCCTTAGTTTGGGAATGGGGCGATTCTCCAATTGCACGTCAACTGCACAAGATGCATCTAGCAAAACACGGCCGCCAACAGGCGGCCGTGTTGGAGCACTTGTGAGGCCTAGACTTCCGCGAAGAAGTACGGCTTGAGGCACTGGATGCGTTCTTCGTAGCCCTTCGGGTCCATCAGCCAGGTGGCGGCGCTGAGGCTGCTGAGCAGGCTGTTGCCGTCCTGCGGCGTGAAGCAGAAGCCGTAGATGTCCTTGCCGCCGATCACGGTCAGCGCCTCGTGCGGAATCACAGTCTGGTTCAAGATGCGCCCGAAGAAGCCGTGGTCGCGCCCGAAGCTGAACACCTGGTTCGCGCTCTTCTTGAAGGTGATCGCCTGCCGGTCGTCGGCCTTGATGTTGGCGATCAGCTTCTCGACGCTGGTCGGCTCGTTGACCCTGATGTGAAAGCGCAGCATGTGCATGTACTGCGTCGGCAGCTTGATGGCGCTGCTGAACAGGTTGAAGTCCCAGCCCTTGGTCTTGTAGAGGTGGTAGGCGTCGCGCGCGTGGTGGGTGCCGAACTGCTCGTCCTTGTGCTTGCCGGCTTCGGGGCTGGCGATGTAGCCCTCATCCTGGCTCACGTCGTTGGCGCGGCGCATGCAGACGAAGTCGGCGCTCACGAGGTTGTCCGGGTTGTCCTTGCCGTTCATGCCGAACAGCTTGATCAGCGCCGCGAGGTTGTGGGTGTTGCAACTCACCACGTGAATGAACTTGTCCTCGCCGGGCGACAGCGTTTCGTCGTTGATGCCGCGCGCGTACATCTTGCCGAAGCCGAATTCGCTGCCCTGCGCGATGTAGCCCTTGCCGCCGGCTTCCGCGGCCTTGAGGTAGTACTGTTCCTTGTTCGCGAGCCCGGCGCCGCTGGGCGTGCAGTCGATGACGACACTGGCGCGCGTGATGGCTTCTTCGGTTTCGTAGTCGGCCTTGCAGTCCATCTTCTCGAAGCCGGACATCTGGTCTTTGCCCGTCGCCAGCTTGGCGCCGCGGCGCAGCAGGTCGACGACTTTGCTGCGGTCGGTCTTGAGCGGTGTGCGCTTGTTGAACGTGACTTCGTCGATGCCGAGCGCATCCTTGAAGTGCGTCAGCATGCCGATCAGCGGCTCGCCGATGGTGCCGGTACCTACGACGTGAACGATGTTCCTGGCCATGGTTCTTCTCCGCGCGGCAAATGCAAAAACCGCGACAGGCCTGTGCTCAACCTTGTGGTCGAGCCTTCGCAACGTGTGCGAGGTCCGGTCGCGGATTCATGGCAGCCGCTTGCAAGTTCTCCCTGCCAGCACTGGGGCAACAGGCCACCGGGCCGTGCAAGGCAATCACGCGGTCAGCGTAGCAAGCGGCGCGCTGGTTACCACGGGAAGTGGAGCAAAAGTGAATTAGCCGTCGATCTCGCGCTCAATGAGCTTCGTCACGGCCTGGGCAAACGCGCCGTCGAGGTCGAAATCGCGCGACCCGATCATCTCGCGAGCGGCCAGCACGCGCTGCGTGCGGCTGCGCGGTCTGCGCTGCGGGCGCTCGACGGGCGCGGCATTGAGGGGCGCCGGGGTTGTGTCGGCCTTCTTGAGCCGAACACTGGTGTGGGTCTTGCGGGAAATGCGCTTCGTGTGGCTCATGGTCGTCTCTCGCAAAGGCTAGATCGTCTCTGTATCCGTCATCGGCATGAGGCGGCTGCGGCTTTAGGCAATTCTTTACGAAAGTACGCGTACCGGCTCAGGAGGCTTCTTTGCCGGCTTCGTCGAGGATGGTGGGTTCCTCGGACGTCTCTTTTTCGGGCTTGGGTACGAACTCGGTGTTCTGGTCGTCGCCGTCGGCCGCGGGTGGCTTGGGGACGCGCTCCGTGGCAAGACCTTGCTCGAGCTTGTCTTTGTCGACCTTTGTGGTCTCGATCAGCTTGGGCACGCGCTCGGTCGCCATGCCTTGCTCGATCCCGTCCTTGTCCACCTTGGCCGTTTCGACCAGGCGTGGCGGCTTCTGCAGCTTCTCGGTGGCCAGGTGCTCGTTGGGTTTCGCGACTTTCTCGGTTGCGATGCCGCGGGCATCCATCTCGGACTGGGTCAGGCGCCGCGTGGCCTGCGCCTCGGCGGCGATCGCCGCGCTCATGGCGGCGTCGGCCGCGCCGTCGTGCGTGGCATCCGGGTCGTGTGTCTTGTCGCTGTCGCCCTTGGCGCTCTTGTCGGTATGGAAAATCTCGGCCGGCAGCCCCGGATTTCTGCCGTCGTTTTTGATGTGAAACGTCTCGCCGTCGTAGGGTGCAGGCATTGCGTGGTGCTTTGGTGCGAACGGCACCGCGCCGTAGACGAGGCTCAGCAGTGACGCGAGGTCGCCCAGGTCGGTGTCATCCGGGACTGCTGCAACGTACACGATGGCGTGTTTCTTGATTTCCTTCGCGCGTTTTGCGGCGAACACGCCGAGGGACATGTTCAGCAGCTTCTGCAGGTGTTCGCGGACGGGCTCAGCGCCCTTGTAGATGTTGAACAGGATGGGCTCGCGCCCGCTGCTGCCGACGCCGGCGCCGACTTTCTTGAGCTTGGCGCCCATGACGGCGTAGATACAGGTCTTCGCAGCCAACTCCGGCACGTCCGACATCGGCGTCCGCAGCAGCCACCAGCCCTTCCAATCGAGTGTGAAGCTCTTCACACCTAGCCTCCGGCACGGTCAGTGTAGCGGTACGTCAGCAATCTCACAGCCCCATCGGCTGAAAATTGCCGCGAACGCTCAGAACGTGCCATTCGGGGCCCTTAGTGTAACACAGTGCGTGCAGATCGCGCACCCGGCAAAGCAGAACCCCCGGGGGCGCTGAGCCTCCGGGGGTTCGGTCGATGCAGGCTACTTTCTAGCCCTCCTTGTTCTCGTCCTTCTCACCTTCCGCCTGGCCGGTCTTGTCCACCACACGGATGGTGGTCTTGCCGTTGCGGAAGATGACTTCGTTGCCGAGGGCCAGAATCTTGGAGTTGGTCGCCCCTTCGGCGATCTCGAAGTAGCGGTCGCTGAGGTACTCGACCACCTCGGCGCCGAACAGCTCGGCGTTGGTCAGGTCGCTTTCAAGCCAGATACCGTCGCTCCAGACGAAGCTGCGGGTGCCGACTGTCTTGATGATGTCGCCGGCGGCCTCTTCCGCGGCCTTGTCGCTGTAGCCTTGCTCCTTGAGCTTGGCGAGCTTGCCGTCGGCGCGTGAGCGCAGCCCGGCCTTCTTGGCGCGCTCGGCGACCGAGTCGGCTGCGTCCTTTTCGGCTTCCGCCAGGTCGGCTCCGCTCTCGGCCTCGCGGCGGTCCGCGTTGGACTTGCTGCGCTTGACCGCGTCGTCGCCCTTCTGCTCAGACGGCGCCTTCGGGGACTCGTTGCCGTCCCAGTCCCTTCCGCCTGCGCCGCCGCCGATCGCGCGCCCGCCGCGGTTCTCATCCTCCGGCATGGCAGCGCCCGGTCGCGGCATGCGGCGCGGGTTGTCTTCCACCACGAGGAAGCTGGTGTACGGCGTGACGATGCCGAACTGGGTGCCGAGGCGGACAATCTCGTCTTTCACCTCCTGGCTGAAGCCCTTCATGTTCAGCTGGTCCATCAGGTAGCCGACGCGGCGTACGGCCCACATGCGCGGCAGGTAAGCCTTGCCGCTGTCCTTGGCCGCCAGCTCGATGGTGTATTCGTAGGCGATCTTCTGGCCGGCGACGTCACCGCTGAGCACCAGCTGGTGCTTGCCCGGCTTGTCGAAGCGCCCGAGGATCGAAAGCTGCGTGCCGGCGAACACGTCGCCGGGCACCTGCGGGTGCATGTCGTGAAGTTCCGCGCCGTCGATCGTGAGCTTGACGTTCGCCAGCACCGGCGAGGCGATCTTGTTGGCGAAGTTGCTGACCTTCACCTCCATGTCTTCCTTCGGCTTCACGTATTCGCGCTGGCCCTTGTTCTCTTCGGCCAGTGTGTCGAGCAGCCAGGTGTTGACGTCGTTGCCGACGCCGAACGGGAACACGCGGACGTTCTCGGCACGGTTGTCCTTGGCGATCTTTGCCAGCGCCTTCACGTCGGTGGTTTCGCCCATGGTCGGAACGCCGTCGCTGAGCAGGATCACGTAGCACGGGCGCGTGACCTTGCCGTCTTCGGGCGCGGACCTGGCCAGCTCGTAGGCGAAGCGGATCGCCTGCTCGAGGTTCGTGCCACCGGTTGCTTCCAGCTTCTCGATCTTGGCGATTGCGTCGGCCTTGGCTTCCTTGCTGGCGTCGGTCAGCTTGTCGTGCATCTTGCGCGCTTCGGTTGAGAACGTGACGAGCGCGAAGCGGTCCTTTTCGTTGAGCTTGTTGACCATGAAGCTGAGCGCCTTGCGGGCCTGGTCGATCTTGCCGTCTTCGTCCATGCTGCCGGAGGTATCCAGCACCACGATCACGTCCTTGGGAAGGATCTCGTCCGTCGCCAGCTTGATCTTCGGCGTCAGCAGTGCGAGGAAGTAGCCCGCCTTGTCATCGTCGCGATAGCTCAGGACGTTGGCGGACAGCGCGTCTTCGGCATATCCGTAGAAGATTTCGAAGTCGGTGTCGGGCTGGGTTTCCTTCTGCTCGACGCCGATCACGGCTTCCTTTTCACCCTTGCGAATAATCTCGGCGCTGTGGGTGGGGGAGTAGATGGTGCGCAGGTTCTGCTCACCCTTGATCGTCACCTTGATGCTGACGCTGCCCACCGGGATGTCGCAGTAGCTCTGCGTACGCAGCGGGTAGCGGAATTTCACGAGCCCGCTGTCGTACGGCAGCAGCTCGCTGTAGCTGAACTTGATCACAAGATCCTGGCACGGGAGGATCGGGAACACGCTGGCCTGGAACAGCCCACGCCCGGCGTACTCGAGCAGCCCGGGGTCGATCATCTGGCGCACGGTGTCGCGGTAGATCTGGCGGGCCTTGTCGGCGTCCAGCAACTCGCCTTTGACCATCTTGCCTTCCATGGTCATCTGGAAGTCGCTGATGGCGGCCTCTTCGGGCAGCGGGAAGATGTACTTGCCTTCAAGCTGCCAGTTGTTCGGGTTGTAGAAGGTCTGGGTCACCGTGGTGGTGGCCGTCTGGCCTTCGATCACGGTCTCGATCGCGTGGGATTTAATCTGAATATATTGCGGTTGAGGGCGCGGCTGGGGCATCGGACGAACGCGCCGATCAATCACAATGCCCTGCGCCGCAAGTGCGCCCGAGCAAAGTACCGCCGCTAACATCAGTGCATAGAAGGGTTTACGAGTAATCATGACGAAGCCCTCAACGGTTAAATGACATGCCGCGTTAGGACGCGGCAGTTCCCTCAGAGGTTCCATGGAAATAAGGAAAAGACGCTCAAGACAGGTGGCTTCAGGCCGCCCTATTCGATTCGGTCCCGCTTGGCTAGGTTGTGCTTTGCACAGAGTAGCTGGACGTTCTTCGCCACCAGCGAACTGCCGCCCCTTGAGTAGGGGATGATGTGGTCAAAGTGCAGATTGTCGGTGGCGCCACACTGGACGCACTTGCCTTTGTCCCTCTTCCAGACTTCAAGCTTTACCGCGCTTGGTATCACGCGATCATGCTCGAGCTCGCGCCGGGCAACGGTCGTTTGTCCCTCGTCTTCCGAATCCCCTCGCAGGCGCAGCTTGAACTTGAAGACTTGGCGTCCGTCAGAATCCTCGTTCCAGCAGTCGATAAGATCGAACTCGCCGTTGAATACCCAGACCCCCGTGAACAATTTTTCGTAGACGCGAACGCGTTCAGCTGGGCGAATTCCGCGCTTGAATGCAGTGGCCGCCTGCTTGAACTGCCCATTCTGCGTAAGCGTTCCCTTGGGTGTGAATTCGGGTTGGTCGACGGTCTTAGGACTCTTCGTATCGGCGGATTTCGGCTCGTCGTGCCCTTCGTAGACCAGGACTTCTCCACTGTCTTGAATGCGATCGATGTACGGTGCGTTGGGGCGGCGACTCATTAGGAGGACGCTGTGATTCGCGCCCAATTGGAAATTCATGCCACGCTGAAGGCTGGCGCCTTCGCGGTTGCACATTTCCATGTAGGCAATGACGTCGCCTGGCTGCATTGCGGCACCGAATAGCTCTCGACTAGACCGGCTAGCTCGATGCGCCGGCCTTGGCCGGCTTAACGGGCAGAATGCGGACGGACTGGGCTACCTGAAGCAGCCTCTTTTCGGCGTAGAGGTTTACCGCTTCCGGGTACGCCTCGCGCTCGGCTTCCATGACCCGGGCCATCAGCGTTTCGGGTGTGTCGTTCGGCTCAACACTCACCTTGCGCTGCAGAATGATCGGGCCGTGGTCGTACTCTTCGTCCACATAGTGGACGCTGCAGCCTGATTGCTTCTCGCCGGCCTTCAGCACGGCCGTGTGGACCTTGATGCCGTACATGCCCTTGCCGCCGAATTTGGGCAGCAGGCTGGGGTGAATATTCAACACCTTGCCCTTGTAGCGCTCGGGAAGGTGGAGGTAGCTCAGGAAGCCCGCCAGCAGCACCACGTCGGGCTGCACGGCATTGACCATCTTGAACACCTGGCGCGAGAAGGCCTGGGCGTCGAGATAGTCTTTGCGCGCTACAACCTGCACGGGGACGCCGAACTTCTGCGCGCGTGCGATTCCGGCGACGCCCTCTTTGCTGGAAATGACGCCGACGCACTCCATGTGGCAACTGCCGTCGGCGGCGCGCTCCAGCAGGTTTTCCATGGTGGTACCGGACCCCGAAATCAGGATCACGGCGCGAATCTTGGCACGGTCAGGCATCTGATTCCTCGAACGCTCCCCCAAAAGATACACCCCCGGCGCGCAGAGTCCAGAACTGGCCGGTTTGGGGAAAAGCGGGCCCGGGCTTTAGTGGCGGGCCCGCTGGTTGTCTCCTCAAGCCTTAGCCAACCACTTTGGCGCATCGCGTGCACAGGAACTCGTGCTCTTTCACGCTGCCGACGTCGCCCGTTCGCCTGAAGCAGCGCACGCAGGCTTGCTCGGCGCTGGCTTCAACCTTGACCCACAGGCCCTGCACGTCCGTCGCCGGCTCGAATTCCTGCAGCGCGGCGTGGTCGCTGGATGCATCCAGCGCGACCTTGCTGACATTGAGCAGACCCGGCAACTCGGCCTGTAACTGCTCGGGCGTGCCGTAGTTGGCGAGCTCTTTCATCAGGTCATTGCCCAAGCCCAGCGTGACGTTGGCGTCGTAGCCTTTGCCGATCACCTTTTCCTTGCGCAGACGGTCGAGCACGCGGTCGCTTTCCGCCTTCAGCCGGAACATCAGCTTGAAGCGTTTGTCGAGCTCCGGCTTGCGTGTCAGCAGCCCGCCCACGGTCGGCCACAGTGCCAGATGCACGCTTTCGGTTTCCGGCTTGGGCATGTACTGCCACATCTCCTCGGCGGTGTGGACCGTGACCGGCGCCATGAACTTCGCGATCACTTGAGCGACCTGCCAGTACACCGTCTGGATTGCGCGGCGTCGCGGCGCTGTTGCCGCCTCGCAATACAGCTCGTCCTTGCAGACGTCGATGTACTGCGACGACAACTCGACCGTGCAGAACTGCACCAGCGCGCGCATGGCGTGGTGGAACTCGTAGCGCTCGAAGCAGGCGGTGACGTCTTCCACCAGCCCGGCCGTGCGGCTGAGCGCCCACTGGTCGAGTTGCGAAAGCTTGTCGGCGGCGACGGCATCTTTGTCCGGGTCGAAGTCGAACAGGTTGGCGACAAGCGTGCGCCAGGTGTTGCGCAGTTTGCGGTAGCTGTCGCCCGCGCCGCGGATCAGGTCGTACGTCACCGGCACAGGGCTTGACGTGTCAATGCTGGCGAAATACAGCCGCACCAGGTCCGCGCCGAGGTCGCGGCAGCCCTGGTCGATCGGCCACATGTTGCCTTTGCTCTTGCTGCCCTTTTCGCCCTTTTCGTCGACGACGAAGGCGCATGTCAAACAGTCGCGGAACGGCGCCACGCCGGTGGTGGCGACGCTCAGGATCAGTGACACCTGGAACCAGCCACGGTGCTGGTCGTCGCCCTCCAGATACATGCCTGAGTGCGTCGTACGTCCGTTCTCGCTCAGCGCCTTGTCTTTCAGGTCGGCATCGGTGCGCATCACGGCCTGGAAGCTGGAGCCGCTTTCGAACCAGACGTCGAAGATGTCGTCCATCTTCTTGAGTTTGCGGCCCTTGAACTCGTCCGGGCGCACGTCGTCCGGCAGCAGTTTGTCGACGGGCCAGTTTGCGTCGTCGTACCAGACGTTGCTGCCGTGCTCGGCTACCAGTGAGATCACGCGATCAACCGTGGCCTGCGACATGCAGACCTTGCCCGAGCCTTCATCCATGAAGGCCGGGATCGGGATGCCCCAGTAACGCTGGCGCGAGATGCACCAGTCAGGCCGGTTCTCGAGCATCGCGCTGATGCGTTTTTCGCCCCATGAGGGGTACCACTTGCATAGCTTGATCTCGTCGAGGATGCGCTGGCGCAGCGGCTTGGTCTGGCCGGGCTCGACGTGGTCGACGTTCACGAACCACTGTTCGGTCGCGCGGAAGATCACCGGCGTGTGCGTGCGCCAGCAGTGCGGGTAGCTGTGCGTGAATTTTTCGCTGTGCAGCAGCAGGCCTTGCTCGCGCAGGCGTTCCACGATCGCGTCGTTGGCCTTCATGATGTGCTTGCCGTCGATGAACGCGAGCCAGCCGCTGTCGTCTTTGTAGTCCTTCGGCAGGTTGAGCTCTTCACGCAGACGCTCGCCGGTGTAGTACGTCCCGTTCTCGGACACCGGGCAGACGGGGCGATCGACGTTGAACCAGTTGTGGTTCTTGCCCGTCTCAAAGTCCTCTTTGCCGTGGCCGGGCGCGGTGTGCACGAGGCCGGTGCCGTCTTCCAGTGTGACGTAGTCGGCGAACACCACCGGGCAGGTTGTGCCCCATAGCGGGTGCGTGTAGTTCACGCCTTCAAGCTCCGCGCCGCGCAAGTGCTTCAGCACCTTTACGTCGGTCAGCCCGGACTTGTCGGCAACCGCCTCACGCAGCTCTTCGGCCACGACCATGCGCTCGGGCTTGCCATCGCGCGTGTACTCGACGATTGCGTACTCGGCGTCCTTCGCGGCCGCGATGGCGAGGTTGGCGGGCATGGTCCAGGGCGTCGTCGTCCAGATCAGCAGGGCGACGTTATCCACGCCGGCGACCTGCCCCTGCGCCATCATGCGCAGGTAGATGCTGGTGTCCTGGCGGTCTTCGTACTCGAGCTCAGCCTCGGCCAGCGCTGATTGCGCGGCCCAGCTCCAGTGAACGCTGCGCTGGGCGCGCGTGATGTAGCCCTTGGCGAACAGGTCGCGGAAGACGGCCAAAACGTTGGCTTCGTAGCTGGGGTTGGTCGTAAGGTACGGCTCATCCCAGCGGCCGAGCGTGCCGGTCGCCTGGAACTGTTTGCGCTGGATGTCGATGTACTTGGTGGCGTACTCAAGGCAGCGTTCGCGCATTTGCAGTGCGGTAGTGCCCTCGGGCAGCTTCCCGCCCATTTCCTGCAATACTTTGTGCTCGATCGGCAGCCCGTGGCAGTCCCAGCCGGGCACATAGGGGCTGTCAAAGCCCTGCATGGTCCGGAACTTCACGACCATATCTTTCAAACTCTTGTTCATGCCGGTGCCGGTGTGGGCGTCGCCGTTTGCGTAAGGCGGCCCGTCGTGCAGCACCCAGGGCTTGGCGCCCTTGCGGGCAGCGCGGATCTTGCCGTAGAGGTCTTCTTCGGCCCACTTCTTCTGGAGGGCGGGCTCGCGCTCCTGCAGCCCGGCCTTCATGGGAAAGTCGGTCTGCGGCAGGTGGACCGTGGCCTTGTAGCGCTGCTTGGCCTCTTTGAGTGTGTCTTCGTTACTCATCGCATTCCTCGCGTACGCGCCGGTTAGCCGCCGGCGCGGTTTCCGTGTTTAGCTTGTTGGTGGTTGGTTACAACGAGGTCGCCGAGGGGGCGCTATAGCGTCGCCAGCTCGGCGTCGCTAATTCGCTCAGCTTCGTCGATCAGCAGGATGGGTATGCCGTCTTCGATGCGGTAGGCCTTGCCCGATTCCTTGCAAAGCAGCCGGTTGCCCTTCTGGACGAGGGGCTTGTGGCTTTCCGGACAGACCAGCATGGCCAGGAAGTCCGGGTTGAGGGGCGCATCGGATTTGGGCTCTTCACTCATGGCCGGCACATGCTATGGAACGGGCGAAAGTTGCACAAGCCGGGGCCTTGACACCCTGCCCTGAGCCCACTACTTTTCTCCGCCCGCCCGCTTGAGGGGCGTATTGAACAGGCAAAGCCATGAAGAAGCGAGTTCGCAGGTCCAACGTCAAACGTAACCGTACCCACGGTTTCCGCGCACGCATGGAAACGGCCGACGGGCGCAAGGTGCTGGCCCGCCGCCGCCGCAAGGGTCGCAAGAAGCTGACCGTCAGCGACGAGCGCAAGGTCAAGAACCAGGGCGCGCCGCGCACGGTGCTTGAGCGCCGCCGCAAGCAACGCGAGGCCCTGCGCCAGAAGCGCAAGCGCGCCGGCAAGATCTAGCGCCTATCCAGTCGGTAGTAACGAAGCCCCCGGCGATGTCGGGGGCTTTCCGTTTCCGCCCTATTCGTCGTCACATTCCAGGGACCAAGGGTTGACGCCACAATCAGTCATCAACTTGACGGCTTCCTCCTCGAATTTGAGCCAAGTGGGGGACTCTGGGCAGTGCTCGGCCATGGCACGGTACCACTGCCGGTCAACATATTCGACGAGCCACGTATGCCCATCACACGCCATGTACTCTCGGCCGTCCGGCCCGATCTTGACAAGCGAAGTTGGCGACCAGAGATCAATGCTGTCTCGGAAAGTGGACAAGGTTCGCCACGTCGCCGAGGGTAGTTTGAATGCGGATTCACTGCGCAAGCCCAATGCGTCATAGCCGCCGGGACCTACGCTGATTTTCAGGACGCCGGATAGATTCTTGCCTATTCGCCACGCTCGTAGCAACACAACGGGTGTGAATGTGGGAATGAGCGAGATCCTGAAGTACTCGTCGATGCCGGTTTCGCGCAGTTGGTCGGCAATGTTTGGTTCGTTGAGAGCCTGCAGCTGCTTGCTGTAGTGGACGACAGAGTCGCGATTCAGGACCGCGTCTTCATTGTCGTCGATCACCTTTTCCGGGAACAGGATTCTACCCATGTGCCCTCACGTACGCGCAAACACGACAGCGGCGAACCCGCCGAACAGCAGCGGCGTGATGCTTGCCGCGACGAAGGGCGGGAACGCGCCTGCCTGGCCGAGCGTTTCGAACCAGAATTGCAGGATCTGGTAGCCCACCACGCACAGGATCGCGAGGCTCCCGGCCGTGAATGCCTTCAGCCCGCGGCGCGACAGGATCAGGCCCACGCCGCAACTCAGCAGAATGAAGCCCACGAACGGGTGCCACAGCTCGTGCCACAGCGCGACGCCGAGGTCGTTGTCGCGAGGGCTCGCGATGTTTTCCGACAGCAGTTGCGTGAGCGGGCGGTCCGTGTAGCTGCGGCGGCGGCGGGCGAAGTCGGCCGGGTAGATCTGACCGAACGGCAGCGCGCCATCAAATACCGCAGGCGATCCCTGTTCCGGCCCCTCGACCGAGGTCAGATCCGCCAGGTTGTAGACCTTCGATTTGCCGGACGACCACCAGACGCCGCTTTCGTCTACCCAGTGCAACTCATCGGCGACGATCACTCGCTGGGCGGACTTGTCGAGGATGCGGACGTCTTCGATGGTGCGCGTATCGAGGTTGTATTTGCGCACGAACCAGACGTTGCCTTCGTCGTCGCGGACGCTGATGCGCTTGCCCTTGCGGAACTCGAACGCGCCGTAGGGCGATTCGCGGGCGGCGTCGGCCAAATCGGGCAGGGCCCATTGTCGCAGCCCGATGCCGAAAACGCCCAGCAGCAGCGCCGGGATCATGATCGCTGCGAGCGCGCGCTTGCGGCCAACGCCCGCGGCTTCCAGCAACAGCAACTCGCGCGAGCGGATCAAACGGGCGACGGCGAACATGCCTGCCGCGATCACGATGAACGGATACAGCAGGTACAGAATTGGCGGAAGGTTGAAGGCGTAGAAGAGCGTTGTTCCCTTCGCGACATCAGGGAAGTTCTGGATCTTGTCGAGATTCAGCAGCACGTCGACGACCAGGAAGACCGTTGTGAACAGGGCCAGCACGAGCACCAGGCTCTGGATGAAGACACTGAGGAAGTAACGGTCAAATCGCTTCATGGTGGCCAATAGCCGGAGTTTAGCGGTGCATTGATGCCGCTGCCGATTACACTTACAGTTTCTTTAAGTTACCCGCGGACGCCTGATTCCGAAATGCAACCTACGATCACTGAAGCGCCGGTCACCCCCGAGCATTCCGTTTCCGTACCGGCGCGTCCGCCGGCCGGGCCCAAACTGGAGTCGCTGAAGCGTGCCTCGCAGAAGGTGCTGGGTCACGATGATTTCCTGGACATCTTCCAGGTTTCGCGGCGGGGCGGGCTTGCCTTGATTCGCCACCATGGCGAGCTCAAGGTGTTCAAATTTATCGGCTGTCGCGCGGATTGGAAGAAGCGCTGGGCGCGCCTGATCGGCTGGAACCCGGCGCGCCGGGCGGTAAACATGTCGCGCGCCCTGTCGGATGCCGGGATTTCCGTCTGCGAAGTCGAAGACCACGGCACGGTCAGCCTGACGGACGCGCCGAAGGCCGTGTGGACAATCAGCCGCTACGTTGAAAACGGACGTACGCTGCGCCAGTTGAAGGAAGAATTGCAACCGGGGCGACGCTCGCCGCAGCACGCGGTGATCGAGCGCCTGTTTGCGGATGGCATGCGCCTGCTGCGCCGCATTCACGATGCGGGCTTTGAGCATCGCGACTACCACGCGGGCAACCTGCTGGTCACGCCCGCCGATGAGCCCTGCCTTGAGCGCGGCGATTGCGAGCTGCGCCTGGTGGACCTTGAAACAGTTATGCAGCGCGGCGTCGGCAATCTGCGCCGGGCCCGCGACGTGCGCCGCTACCTTGAGAACTTCGTTGAGCCTGAAGACTACGCCGCCGTCATCGACCGCGCGCTGGAGTACTACGCGCCGGGCGATGCCGTGCAGCAGAGTGGCATCCGGTCGACGCGGCGGATGCAAGGGCTTCTTCGCAAGAAGGGTGCGCGCTGGGACGGCGCCTAGACCCAGCGGCCGCGGATCATTCCAATCACGATCAACGCGCAAGCCACGGTTGTGGCCACCGGCGCGATCAGCATCGCCGTGGTGGGGGGGATCTGTCCGTTCTCGGCCAGGGTGGTCGCGGCCGTCATCAGCGGGTAGTAGCCGAGCGCGCTGGGGATCACGCCGACGCCGATGGCGAACAGGCGGTTCGGGTGGTTGATCATCGATGCCAAAAGCGCGCCCAACAGCGGCAGCAGCAAGCCCGCCGCGGCGAGCCCCGTGCGCCGGACAAGCTCGGCCGCAGCGCCGCGCTGTTTTGAGCGCGCCTCAATGTCCTTGCGGATATCTTCGACGAGCTGGCCGGTCTTCATTGCCTTGGGGGCATTCGGCTCCTCTTCGCTGCCGAATGTGAACGGCACGCGCAGCTCATTGATCTTGTCCGCAACGAGCGGTGTTCCCGACGGCCTTCCTGCTGCCGGAACTTCGTCGCGATCGAGCCGACCGTCCGCGTTCAGGTCGAGCCTTGCGAACTCGTTGGCCGATTGCGGGACCAGGCTGTGTGCCTTGAACTCCTCGGCGCTGACGTCGCCGCTCTTGTCGTCGTCCCACGCCGAGAGCTGTGAGCTTGGGTCGAATTCGATCAGGCGTGGCGCGTAGCACTGGGTCAGCACCATCATCCCGTTGTGGCGCTGGTAGCTGAGGCTTGCCTGGTCGGCGCTGAGCGTCGCGAGCAGCCCGAGGTCGTTGTAGACCAGAATGCGCAGGTCCTTGTAGGCGACGCCCTCGATGGCCGCGTAGCTGATGTCGATGCTGGGCTCGGCGCCGCTCTTGCCGGGAAAGTGCAGCTCGCGCGGGCCTTGCGGCGGGTTCTCAATGAAGTCCGCGAGCGCCTGCCGCTGCAACGAGTGCCGCTCGGCGTAGGCGTCCGGTCCGAATACCGAGACTCCCATCCACGAGATCGCCGCGGTCAGGAGCCCGATCGGCAGCAGCATGAGAAACGGGCGCCATGGCGTGACCCCCGACGCGGCCAGCAGCAGCAGCTCACGCTCCGCGCGCATGCGCCCGAACACAAGCGTGGCGGCAAACAGCGCGCTCATCGGCATGGTCATCGGCAGCAGGCTGACCCAAAGTGACGGCGCGAATGACATCAGCGTGCTGAAGTGGGGGGTGACCTCGAAACGATTCACGATCTGGTACAGGCTTAGCGCCGTGAAGATGAACGTCAGGCCCAGCACGCACACCAAGGCCGTGAACAGAACGTCACGCAGGATCGAGATGTCGAGGCGCGAGATCATGCCCCGGCTCCGAACGTCTTGAGCGAGGCCAGGTAGGCGTCAAGGTTGCGTTTTGCTTCGACAACGCTGTCGCCACCTGTCTTCTCGAGCAGCGCCTGTGCCAGCACGATGGCGACGGCGCACTCGGCGACAATCGCGGCGGCGGGCACGGCGCAGGTGTCGCTGCGTTCGGTGCTGGCCTTGGCCGCCTTGCCGGTTGACACGTCAACGGTCTGCAGCGGGTTCATCAGCGTGCTGATCGGCTTCATGTGCACGCGGCAGACCAGCGGCTCGCCGTTCGTGACGCCGCCCTCAAGCCCGCCGGCATTGTTGCTGCCACGAGTGTAGGGGCTGCGCCCATGGGCGGGCGGCATCGGGAGCACCGGGTCGTGGACCTTGCTGCCGTGGCGCCTCGCGGCTTCGGCGCCGAGTCCGATTTCGACGGCCTTCATCGCCTGGATGCTCATCAGCGCCTGGCCGATCTTGCCGTCGAGCTTGCTGTCCCATTGATTGTGGCTTCCGAGTCCCGGCGGCAGGTTCAGCGCAACGATCTCGATCGTGCCGCCCAGCGTGTCACCCGCCGCCTTTGCGTCGTCGATGGCTGCCTTCAATGCCGCGTCGTGGCTGCGGTCAATGGTTCCAAAGTCGGCGGCGTCGCGCGCGGCCCGGGCGTCGCCCGCCCCCTGAAAGATCTTCGTGTAGCCCTTGCCGTACGCCGCGTCGGCAGCGACCTCACCAATGCTGAGCACGTGCGCGACAACCTCGATGCCGAATTCGCGCAGCAGGCTTTGGCATGCGGCGCCGGCCATCACGCGCGCGGCCGTCTCGCGGGCGCTGGCGCGCTCCAGTACATCGCGAGCATTCTTGCTGCCGATCTTGAGAACTCCCGCGAGGTCGACATGGCCCGGGCGAACGTTCGGCAGGTCGGGTGCCTTGTCGAGTCGCGAGTCCTTGTTGTGAATCACCAGCGTCAGCGGACTGCCGATCGTGACGCCCCGGCGCAGCCCGCTCAGCACGGTGACTTCGTCGCGCTCCACGTTCTGGCGTCCGCCGCGCCCGTAGCCGCCCTGGCGGCGCTTGAGCTGGCTGTTGATCCAGTCGGTATCCAGTGCGTGCCCGAAAGGCAGCCCGAACAGCGATGCGATCACGGCCGGCCCGTGCGATTCGCCAGCAGTTGTGAATGTCAGCGCCATAGAGTTTTTTTACCACAGAGTTCACAGGGGACACAGAGAATGCGTTGCCTCTTCCCTGTGTCCTCTGTGAACTCCGTGCTGAACGCTACGGGTCGAAGGGGAGTGTAGCGTCAAAGGGCCGCAGCTTGCCGTCGCCGCTCACGACGTGGACCTTCTCGCCGAGTCCCTTCCGCGGGCGCGGTTTCAGTTCCTCGTTCTCGACGCCGTGGCCGATGGGCAGCACGGCCTGGCAGCTCCAGCTTTCGTCCACGCCCAGCAGCCTGTTGAAGTCACGCGTCAGGCTGGGTGTGTAGGTCAGCGAGTGGATGCCCTCGATCTCCAGCGCCGTGATGAAGTTCGCGACGCTGAGCCAGACGGACTGCAGCCAGAAGGGCAGGTCGCGCCGCCCAAACACGGCCACAAGGTACGGCGCGTTGTCGGCG
This sequence comes from Planctomycetota bacterium, assembly GCA_020638675.1. Lineage (GTDB taxonomy): Bacteria > Planctomycetota > UBA8742 > UBA2392 > UBA2392 > JACKID01. Next base: position 2,559,522 of record JACKID010000001.1, on the reverse strand, counting down.
AACTCCTTGACCGGCGTGATCATGTGATCGTCGAAGAATGCCTTCAGCCAGTCCGGGCTGGCCTCATGGAACTTGACGTCGGCCTTCTCGCACAGCACGCGGACCTTGTCACGGACAGGCCCGCGTTCAATGAGCACGTATTCCCAGGGCTGGGTGTTCGCACCGCTGGGCGCGCGCATGGCGGCCATCAGGGCGCGCTCCAGGCGCTCGGGCTCGATCGGCTGGTCGGTAAAGAAACGCCTGCTGCGCCGGCGGCGCAGCAGGCTGTGGAATTCTTCGGGCGTGGGGTGCAAGCCGATCTTATCCGCCCTTCACGCGCTCAATAATCGCCTGGGTGATGTCGACCACGTAGGCGTTCTTGTTCTGCTGCATGCCGGGCGCCATCAGCACGGGCTTGCTCATGAGCGCCTGTGCGTACGCGTTGCCGGCGAAGAAGTCAGCCTCTTCGTTATCGAGCGAGTAGTCCTGCAGCACGATGTCGTAGCCCTCAAGCCTGCAGAACTTGTCGATCTCGTCCATCACGACGATCAGCACGTCTTTCTGGAACTGTGAAAGCAGGGCCGACAGGTACTTCTTGCCCTCTTCCTCGGCGGCCTTCATGGTCTGCTCAAGCGCCTGCAACTCAACGCGCAGGGTGAGGATCTCATCTTCATCGCCACCAGCCATGCGTGCGCGCTGGATGTCCTGGTACTTCTTTTCGTAGGCCTGCTGGTACTTCTCGCCCTGGGCTTTCAGCTCTTTCTGCGCATCGTCCCAATCGACCTTGAGCTTCTTGAACACTCTCGACTGACGCGAGGCTTCTTCCAGGTTCACCAGCGCGATCCGGATGGACTTGTCCTGGCGCGGCGGAGCCACAGCGTAGGCCGGCTGCACAGCGTCGGCCGACTTGAACGATTCATGCAGAAGGCTGCCGGCGATTCCGGCGGCACAGGCGATCAAAACCAATACGGCGTAGGCAACAGGCTTCATTTCCATCTCTCCGGTGATTCAAGGTCCCCGCAGGATGGTAGGCGCGGGAACTCCGCCCCGTCAACTGTGAATGCCCTGGTGAAGGCCTTTCGTCTGATCTAGACGTCGTCCGTGATGTCCACCACGTAGGCGTTCTTGTTCGTCGCCATGCCCGGGACATACAGCACGGGCTTGCTCAGGATTGTCTGGGTGTACGCGTTGGCGCTGAAGAAGTCGGCGTCGGCCGTCTCCACAGGGTAGTCCTGCACCAGCATGTCGAAGTTGTGCATGTCGACGTACCTCTCGGCCTTCTCCATCGCGTGTTGAAGCACTTCCTTCTGGAACTGGGCGAGCAGGTCTTCCAGGTAGCGCCCCCGGGTCTCCTGCGACGCCTTTCGGGCTTCTTCAAGCGCCTGGATTTCTACACGGAGCATCGTCACGCGATCCGCGTTGTTCTTCCCGGCCATTTCGCTCGCGAGCTCAAGGCGGCGCTCTTCGATTTCTGACGCGTATTTTTCGTCCTGACGCCGGACCTCTTCCCGGGCCGCCTCCCAGTCGATCTTTCGCTGCTTGAAGATCTTGGTGCGGCGCGCGACTTCCTCGAGGCGCACGAGGGCAATGCGAATGTTGCCGTCCGCCTTGTCGGCCGCGTGTACTTCCTCGGCGCGCGTGGTTGTAAGCAGATGCGCAACCAGAGCGCCGGCAAACGCGGTGATGGCAACAAGAACCAGAAGGGTCGCAACGGAGGTCATGCGCATGGGTTTTCTCCACGGGTTTGTCCATCCGATGCTAGGCCGCGTGGAGATGCCTGGTCAACCGCAAAGCCCTAGATCTAGGCGTTTGCGGTTAGTGCGCGCAAACCGGATCGGCCGGACTAGCCATCATCCGGGTCTTCCGGAACGCCGCCGCTTTTCATGGCGGCGATCATTTCCTGCGTGATATCCGTGACGAACACGTTGCTGCCGTCCAATGAGCCTGGCGCGTCGAGGACGGGCTTGGCCAGCAAGCTCTGTGCGTACGGATCCCCACTCATGAAGTCGGCGGGGTCATCTTCTACGTTGTAGTCCTGCAGCAGAATGGCATAGCCCTCCTGGCGCATGTAGCGCCTGACGTTGATCATCACCTCTGTAAGTACCTGCTTCTGGAAGTCAGCGATCAGCGCGTTCAGGTACTTATCTCCCTCTTCTTTCGCGGCTTTCAAGGTTTCTCGCAACGCCTGCAATCGCACCCGGTCCTTGACCAAGTCGTCTTCGTCCGCGTGGGCGCCGCCGCCGTTCTCGATCCGTTGGAGTGTGGTGTCGTGCTGCCGTTGCAGCTTGGCGTGGTAGGACTTGATGTCCGCCCGCGCCTCTTCCCACTCGCTTCTCAGCCGACTGTACAGGGGCGTGCTTCGACTGATCTCTTCGAGGTTGACTATCGCAATCCGTATGGGCTTGGTTGCCGCTTTCGGCGCCGGATCTGGGGCCGCGTTCACAGTGCCGGGCGCCAACAGTGTGGCCCATGCAAGTACGCACAGGCTTGCAACACATGCTGCAATGACTGCTGTTGTGAGCGTGGTTCGGTTCATGGTCAGACTCCGCCAGGTTTCGCGCAGTCTAGCCTGACTAGAAGCCGAAGCCGAGGTTGATGCTGATGACTTCTTCGCGGTTGCCCGGCTGGTTAATGATCGGGAAACCGAAGTCCAGCGCGAACGGCACGGGCAGAATCGGCAGCAGCAGGCGCAGCCCGAAGCCGCCCGACACCGTCCAGCCCTTGCCGTCAAATGTGTTCAGGGTCGGCGACAGCTCGCCGGCGTCGATGAATGCGACGGCCCACAGGTTGCCCGGGAAGATCGGCAGGCGCAGCTCGACGAAGCCGGTCAGCATGAAGTTGCCGCCGATGGCTATGTCATCGCGGCTCGGCCCGACGCCCGCGTAGCGGAAGCCGCGCAACGTGCCGCGCCCGTTGACGTTGTTGCCGCCAAGAAACAGTCGCTGGCTGAACGGGATCGAAGTCGAGTCCGTGTGAACGTCCTGCCATGCGGCCGTCGCGTTGATGGCCAGGACGAGCGTTCGGATGCTGTCCAGCTCGGCCAGTGGCAGGTACAGACTTGCGTTGGCGCGCATGTGCCACATGTCGAGCGTACCGCCCAGCAGCAGTCCGCCGGTGTATTCGTAGCGGTAGCTGAGGTCCCAGCCCGTGGTGGGGAAGGACGGGTTGTCGGTGGTGCTCCAGTGGATTTCGGTCCACAGGGTGCTGAGGATCGACTGGCCCCTGTCGTCCTTGATCTCTTGCGGCGCGTCGCTGGCAACGTCCTTGATGTCGATGATTTCATAGCTGTAGCCGAAGCGCCACGACACGTCGGGGAAGACTCGCCAGCCCACATAGGGGTCAATGCCGATGCGCCCGCGGGTGTAGTCGCCGCGGTCAAGGGTCTCATAGCCGGCCGATACTCCGCCGGACACGGGGTAGCCGAACAGCCAGGGCTCATCAAAGCTCACGCGGTAGACCTGCTGGCGGTCCAGCGGCGGCTGGGCGGTGAAGGTCAGGCTTTGCCCCGCACCGGTGAATCCCGACCAGTCACCCCAGATCCAGTTGAACAGCGAGGCGATGTCGAAGTTCAACAGCGTCAGGTCGACGGTTGCGGTGAAGCCGGTGGACGAATTGAAGCCGGCCGAGAAGTTGAAGCGGTTGGTGCGGCCTTCCACGAGGTCGTAGTCGACGTCGGTGTACTCAATGACGCCGTCCTCCGTCACGACGAGTCTTGGGGTCGTGCGGCTGACGACGCCCTGGCCGGGTGCGGCCTGCTCAAACCACTGAGTGCGGCGCAGGCGCAGATCGGACAGGCGCTTCTGGTTACTGTCGTAGGTGTCGCCGGGGAACAGGGTAACGTAGCGGCGAATCACGTCGTCGCGGGTTGCCTCGTTGCCGCGCAGGGTCACGTTGCCGACGATGCTCTTGTAGCCCTGTTGCAGGCGGATGATCAGCTCAGTGCGGCGCACCGGCCAGGGTGTTTCCCATTCGGTCTCGACGAAGTCCTTGCGCGTCTCGACGCGAATGAACTCAAGCTCGATGTTCGAGTAGCCCTTGTCGGCCAGCAGTGCGCGGATGCGCCCGGCGTAGCCGTCGTCGCCGAAGGTCTTGGGGTCGCCGTTGATGGCGTACTCGTCAAACGGAACGGGCTCAAGCAGGTCGTAGGACGCGAACCAGTGGCCATTCGCCGCGTCGTATTTGCCGATCATGTAGTCGGTGCCGAAGCGCTCGATGGCCAGCTGCGCACTCAGGGCCTCGACGTCGTCAAAGCCAAGCCACTCAAGCAACTCGTCCCACTCCGCGACCGGCTTGTCGAATTCCTTCGGCTCGGCGCCCTTGGGAACGCGCGGCGCGCGCGTGTCGTACTCGATGCGCACGTTGGTGACGGCATAGGGCGAGCCGGGCTCCACATGGAAGTCGACGTTGATGCGATTGCGCGTTTCGTTGAGCTGGAAATTTGAGAACGAAACACGCGCATCCAGCCAGCCGCGCGAGCGGAAGTAGCTTTGCAGGGTTTCCGCGTCGCGGATGACGTCCGCCTCGACGTACGGCGAGCCTTCCTTGGTACGCATTTCTTCGCCCAGGGCGGCCGTGCGCTCGGCGGCGCTGCTGGCGAGGAAGTGGTACCAGAACGCAAGCACAGGGCCGAACAGCCCGCTGAGACGCGAGCCGCTCAGCGCGCCGTTGTCGAGCGACTTCACGCCGTCGAGCCCTGAGAAACTGATGTCGCCGACCAGCCACTGCGGGCCTTCGTACACGTCAAAGATCAGTACCAGCTTGCCGCCGTAGCCGTCGTTGATCAGGTCGCGGCAGGTGTCCAGCACGTTTTCGCGCAGCGCGCCGTAGTTGTCGGTGAGCGCCTTGGCGTCAAAGGCCGTCGGCAGGCTGATCAAGCGCGCTTTGACCGTGGTGAAGGCGAAGCCGTTAATCCTGTAGTAGGCCGTGATCTGCTCACTGGCGCCGAGGATGTTGGCCGGGTTGGCGTCGGTGACGATGTCGCCGTCGAACGCGCGTTTCGGGAAATAGCGCGGGCTGACCAGCGTGCCCTCTTCGGGCTCCTGCGGAAGCTCGCGGATCGGCTTGATGCCGGCGATTACGTCCTTGAGCGATGATTGAAAGCCGGACTGGTAGACGCCCGAGAACTGCAGGATTTCCAGCGGCTGGTTCTGGATCACGCGGAACAGCAGATCGACGCCCTTTTCGGTGAACTTGTACTCGCTGCGGATGTCGAGGAAGCCGCCGGTGTCGTACATGCGCTCGACGTCCGCATCCATGCGGCGGATGCTGAACTCGGAGCCTTCGGCGCTGTCCATCTGGTTGCGCGCGCGCCAGAAGTCGGTGACGCCCTCTTCGGACCACTTGCCGCGAATGGGCGCGACCACGCGGATGCGCCAGATCAGCGGCTGGGTGAACTTGAGCTTGATGATGTTCGTTTCGGCGTCGGCGTCGTAGACGATCTCCCACTCGACGTCACGGAACATGTGGCTCTTTTCCGTGAGGTACTTGATGTCTTCCTTCAGGTCTTCGCTGCTGAACTGCTTGCCCTGGGCAGTGCGCATGGCACCAAAGATCAGTTGGCGCGAGGCGCTGTCCGGCGCCCGCTCAAAGACCTTGCCTTCGGATTTGACGAACAGCTCGATTGAGCTGATGCGTTTGCCCTCTGAGCCGACGGGCACGCGTTGCGCGAACAGCAACGGAGCCGCGAGGCAAAGGATGCAAAGCAACGCAAAACGCAAGTCGGTCCCCATCAGTCGTAGCGGGGTGTTATAGGGGGTGGCGCGCCGTGGTTCTAGGCTCTCGCCAGGGGCATTTCTTCAGCGGGTTAGCGGCCACTCAGAACTGCAGGACGATCTTGCCGGTTTCGCCGCGCAACATGCGTTCGATGCCGCCGCGGAACTCGGTGTACGGCAGCACTTCTGTGATCACCTTGCGCAGCTTGGCCTGAGCCTCGGGCATGCGCACCAGGTCGCGCACCTTGTACCACGTGTCATAGATGCGGCGACCGATGATGCCCTGGATCGTGATGCCGTTGAAAATCACGTCCTTGCTGTAGTCGTCGAACGTGTAGGCGCTGTCCTTCGTGAGTCCGAAGGCGACGACCTTTCCGCCGCGGCGGACGGACTTGACCGCGTTGGTGATGGCATCCGGGTGGCCGGACATTTCCAGCGCGACGTCGGGGCCGTCCTCGCCCGCCGCTTCGCGCACGAGGCCCTGGATGCGCTGGCGCTCGGCGGCGCGCTCTTCCGGCGTGCGAGCCGGCTTGGCGGCGATCACGTCGTGTACGCCGATTTCCCTGGCCAACTTGATGCGTGTTTCACTCACCTCGACGGCCGTGATGTGCTTGGCGCCGTGCATGAGTGCGATGACCGCGCTGAACATGCCGATCGGGCCTAGCCCGAAGATCACCACGCGCTGGTCTTTCAGCGGGAAGTGCGCGGCCGCGTGCATGGCGTTGCCGAGCGGTTCCTGGATTGCGGCGATCTCGTACGGCAGGTCGGCGTCGTTCTTCCAGACGCATGAGGATGGCAGTGCGATGTAGCCCGCGAAGGCGCCGTCGCGGTCGAAGCCGATGATTTTATCGTTGACGCAGACGTGCTTCTCGCCGTGCAGGCACTGGTAGCACTTGCCGCACACGACGTGGCTTTCCGCGCTGACGAAGTCGCCGACGCTGAGCTTCACCGTCGGGTCGTCCATGATCGTGCCGACTTCGCTGCCGATCTCGACGACGGTGCCGCAGAACTCGTGGCCCGCGATCAGCCCGCGTTTGAAGTTGTCGCTGGCGCGGTTCAACTTGCCGCGGATGGATTCATCCCACTGGTACAGGTGCAGGTCGCTGCCGCAGACGGCGGCGGCGCGGATCTTGATCAGCACTTCGTGCGGCTTGATGGTTGGTATGGGTGCTTCACGCACCTCCATGGCGCCGGCTTTCGGCGCGACTACTTGGATGGAGGGCATAGTGGTTTCGGTCATGGACGCAGTTCCTTCGCCCGTGCGGCAGCCTCATGTTATAGCGGCCCAAGCCCCTTGAGGAAGGGGCCAAGAAGCTGTCGCGCCGGTTGGTATACTCGCGCCATGGACGAGCCGTGGGACATTTTGCGTGTGCTGACTGCCACATTCAGCGAGCTTGCCATTGAGTACATGATCGTCGATTCTACGGCCATGAGGGCGTATGTGCCCGGGCGCTCGACATTCGACACCGATGTGCTGGTCAAAATGACTTCCGATCAACTTGAAGCGCTGATCAAGCGTTTTGGCGAGGACTGGTATCTGGACGCCGAAACCGCTCGGAAAGGGTTGGCCGAGCGCCGGATGTTCAACGCAATTCACTACAAGACGAGCTGGAAACTCGACCTGATACCACTGAAGGATGACGAGTTTCATCAAACTGAGTTCGCACGCCGCCGCGAGGACGCCATCGGCGACGTTTCGTGCTATGTGCAGGCGCCCGAAGACCTTGTGTTGTCGAAGCTGCAGTGGGCTGCCAAGGGCGGATCATCGCGGCAGGTTGAAGATGTTCGATCCCTGTTCGTCGCGGGTGTTCCGATGGACGAAGCGTACGTGAAATCATGGAGCACCAGGCTGGGGCTCGATAAGCTGTTGGTCGAGGCACGAAATGGATGACACCCCGCCGGCAGTCCTGGCACTCCAAGCCCGCATATGGCGCGAAAAGAGCTTCGAGCAGCGCATGATGCTCGGCGCCCAGGCGGATGCTGTCGGGCTGCAAGCCGCGAAACGACTGGCAGAGAAGCGCTCTCCGGGCGACCCCGCCGCGTTGTTCTTGAGCCTGCACTCAGCCTCGCTTTCCCCGGAAGAGTGTCGGCGAATTGCGGCAGAGTTCCGCCGCAGATAATCGGAACCCCGTGTCCCCTTTCCTCGTTTGAACGAACAGCAAGGGGGATGCCATGAAACGCACACCACTTTGGACCGGGATTCTGGCGCTTTGGCTTATCGCGATGGCTGCGGGAGTTTGGTTCGCCGTGGCGGACGACCGAGCACCGGCGGCAAGCAAGGCGCCGGTTGCGAAACCGATCGACCAGGCCGCGCGGGCGGACGCCGATCCGCTGGAGCAACAGGGGCGGCACGTCGTTCTGCCGATGGATGTCGGGCCGGCGGAACAGCCGGAGGTCGCCCCGACCAAGTCCGCGGAAACCGAAGCAGCCGATAAGGCGACAGCTGATGCAGTCGCCGACAAGCGCACGGAGCCTGCTTCCAGCCGCGAGAGTGCTCTTGCGGGCGAGGGCAAGACGACCATCGCTGAGCGTCGCCAGATCCACAACGTTGACGTCGGCAGCGGCGGCACGGTGCAGTTGCCGTCAGGCGAGGTCTCGATCGACGGTGACCTGACCATCGCCGAAGGCGGCAGTCTCGCGGCGGCCGGCACGACCCTGGTGCTGGACGGAGAAAACCAGACGCTCAGCGGCACTGCGACCGCGGGCAAGATCATCATGCGCGGCGGCACCAAGCGCATCCGAGGCAGCTTCGGCACAACGTCGAGCGCCAACGCCGACCCGGGCAAGGCGCAACTGTACGTCGAGGCCGGTACCACGCTCGTGATCGAGAAGGGCGGCAAGTGGAACACGCCCAACCCCTACGGCTTCCAGATCGCCGGCGACCTGGTAATCGACGGCGGCGAGTTCAACTGTCGCTTCAGCAACGGCAACGGTACGGACCGCGGCGAAGAGTCATGGATCGCGGGCAGTACGCTGACCATCTACTCGGGCAAGTTCATCGGCAACGGAGACGCGGACTTCAGCGGTGCAACCATCACGATTCACGACGGCGCACTCGAGATCAACGACGACATCTGGAACAGCGGCGACGCGCTGAACATGTACGGCGGCACCATGCGCAACACCACCGGCGGCGGGATGTTCTACCTGACCGGCAACGTCAACATCCGAGACGGCAAGCTGCAGGTCTACCAGAACTACACGCGCAGCCTGCGTTTCGCGAAGGACGCCAGCATCTACTGCACAGGCGGCGAGATTTCGATCAACGGCAGCAGCGCCACCAGTGATGACGGCGGCATCCTGCTGGCCAGCAGCGCGACCGTCCCGAACCTGACCATCAACACCAGCACCAAGATCCACAAGGCGTCCGCGCCAGAGGCGTTCCTGTCCGTCTCCGGCGACCTGAATATCGCCAAGGGCCAGCGCTTCGAGGCAAAGGGCTTCAACGTGATCGCCAGCTACCTGCAGACCGACGAGCAGGGCGAGTTCATTCCGTAGCTAGGCAGGGCTCGGCGCGGGCTCGGCCGGGTGGGTGATGACCCTCCAGCGCGCGAGGAAGAGCAGCAACCCGAGCGCGATCAGCACGCCGCCAACGGCGAACGGCTGCTCTGGTCCGAAGCGGTCGTAAATGTAGCCGCCGAGGATAGGCCCGATGATGCGCCCGAGTGTTGCTGCGCTGGCCGTGAAGCCCATCGTGCCGCCTTGCTCATCGGCGCGGGCGTGGCTGCTGATGATGGCCAACACGTTCGGGTTTACCAGCGCGTTCGTCCCACCGATCAGCATCGCGCAGATGATCAGCCACGCGTAGGAGTTCACGCCGGGGTTCAGCTCTTTCTGGAAGCCGAACAGGAACATGGCGCCCGCCAGCCCCGTGAGCCCGACCAGCAGCACTTTGGCGCTGCCGAAGCGCTTTGCGAGACGGCCGATCAGCCCGCCCTGAACGAACGCGAGCGTCAGCCCAATCACGACGAACACCCATGCGTTGGCACTCGCGCTGAGTTGCAGGAAGTCCGCGTTGAACTGGGTGAACATCGACTCAAGCTGCGCGAAGCCGAGTGTGACGATCAGGTAGACAATCAGCATCGGGCCGATGGCCGGGCGAGTCAGCGCCTGCGCAAACTGCGCCATGCGGCTCTTGCGTGGCCCGAGCCCTGCGCGCAGTTCTTTCGACAGCGACTCGCGCATGATGGTGAGCGTCAGGATGAACGACGTTGCGCTCAGCCCCGCGGCAAACAGGCTCGGCACCATCAGCTGCGCGCGGTGAAAGGCCTCGACGTCGATGTCCGGCGAGTAGCCGAGCCAGCCCAGCAGAGTCTGGCTGACCAGCGCGCCGCCGATCGCAGGCCCGAACACGAACCCCAGCCCGAATGCCATGCCTATCAAACCCATGCCCTTGGCGCGCCGCTCGGGCGGGAAGACGTCGGCCATGTAGGCCTGCGCGGTGCTGATGTTCGCCGCGCAGACACCGGCCAGCGCGCGCGACACCAGCAGCAGCGTGAACCCCGGCGCGAACGCGAACATCACCCATGTGGCTGCAAAGCCGCTGGTGCTAAGCGCCAGAATCGGGCGTCGCCCGACCTTGTCGGACAGCCTGCCCCAGATCGGCGCGAAGATGAACTGGCACAGCGAATACGCCGTCAGGATCATCCCGACAAGCACGCCGCCGCGCGAGCGATCCAGCCCGATGGCGCGCGCAAACGCGTTCGCCCAGTCTGGAACTTCGAAGATGCGCACGAAGTACGGCAGGCTCGGCAGCACGATTCCGAAGCCCATCAAGTCGATGAAGATGATCAGCCAGACGACAAAGACGCCACGCTTCTGCTCGGGAGATAGCTTGCCTGGTGCCGCGTCCGCCATGGCGGGAATCTAGCCGGAGCGATTCAAATTGCGAGGTCGCGGCAACCTGCTACTTCTTCGTCACCTTGCCGATTTCGCGGGTGTCGCCGCGCCCGATGGTTCGGCCTTTGCGGGTGGGGCTGTGTTTGTGGAAGTTGGCGATGTGGGCGACGGCCTCGTCCACGTCGTCCGTGCGATGGAACAGGTCCAGGTCTTCCCGGCTGATGTGCCGGTACTGGTCGCACATGGTCTTGTCCATCCAGTCGTACAGCCCCTGCCAGAACTTCATCCCGAACAGCACGCACGGGATGCGACGGATCTTCAGCGTCTGCACCAGCGTCAGTACCTCGAACATCTCGTCCATGGTGCCGAAGCCGCCCGGCATGAAGATGAAGCCCTCGGCGTACTTCACGAACATCACTTTGCGGATGAAGAAGTACTTGAAGTCGATCTGGGTGCTGCAGTAGGGGTTGGCCTCCTGCTCCATGGGCAGGTCGATGGCCAGGCCGACAGACTCGCCGCCGCCCTCGGCCGCGCCCTTGTTGCCGGCTTCCATCACGCCCGGGCCGCCGCCGGTAATCACGCCGTAGCCTGCCTCGGCCAGTCGTTTTGCGAGCAGCACGGTGGTCTGGTACAGCTCGTCATCCGGGTGGGTGCGGGCGCTGCCGAAGATCGAGACACAGCGGCCTACCTTCGAAAGCGTGTCAAAGCCCTCCACGAACTCGGCCATGACCCGGAAGACCTGCCAGGTGTCCCGCAGGCCTTCGATCACTTCCGCTTTGCGCATGAAATCACCCTATCTTTGGAAGCCGGCTGGAACCTCTGTGCGTTCTAGTAAGTGACGTGGGCCGCGAAGTTTACGCCCGGACAGCAGGTTTGAAAGGCCCAGCAGATTACTGAGGTACGACCGTGGACGATATGTATAAAACCCCTGCCGTAGTTTCGGCCGAAGGGTATCTCGCGGAGACGCGAGCTGAGGAGTCAATGAGCAAGCATCACGCACCGAAGTCGTCTGACGAATTCGAGTACATCAAGTGGATTCGCACCGAGCTGCCGCCGGCCTCGAAGGACCTTGAAGTAGGGCCTGGCGACGATTGCGCAATCATGCGCACGCACGCCGACCGCGAAGCGCTCAAGATCGACACCGTTATCGAAGGCAAACACTTCATCCTGGCCGAGAAGGGCAAGAAAATCCCGGCCGTTCAGGGTCCGGCCGCCACGCCGGAAGAAGTCGGGCGCAAGGCGATTACGCGCTGCCTGAGCGACATGGCCGCCATGGGCGCCACGCCCAGCACGGCGCTGATTTCCTGCACGCTGCCGACCGGTGCCCCGGTTGAGCTGCGCGAGCGCGTGTTCCTCGGTATGGCCAAGACCTGCGCCACGTACGGCGTCACACTCGCCGGCGGCGACACACAAGGTTGGGACGGGCCGCTGAGTCTTTCGGTCGCGATGACCGGCGTGATGGAAGGCGTCCGTCCGGCACTGCGCGCGGGCGCGGCGCCCGGCGACGTGGTTGCGATTACCGGCTCGCTGGGGGGCTCGATCCTCGGCAAGCACCTACGCTTTGAGCCGCGCATCGCGGAAGGCCGCTTCCTGGCCGAGCGTGGCGTCAGCGCCATGATCGACATTTCAGACGGGCTCAGCGGCGACCTGACGCGCATCTGTGAAGAGTCCGGCGTGCGTTTCGCTGTCGGCGCGGACATCGCAGCCGAGGCCGTGCCGGTCAGCAAGTCCGCCCGCCGCCTCGCCAAGCTTGAAGGCAAGGGCGCCGAGCGCGCTCTGCACCACGCCCTTCACGACGGTGAAGACTTCGAGCTGCTGTTTGTCGTCAAGCCCAACCGCTGGAAGAAGATCGTGACGGAATGGCCGTTCGACGTGCCGATCCGCGCGCTGGGCGTGATGCGCCCGCTTGAGAAGGGTGAGCCGCTGGTACAGATTCTCCAGAAGGGCGAGCCGCGCGCCTTGGAAGTCCTCTCGTGGGTTCACCAGCTTTAGTCTGTGCGGGCTGTGCGAAGGGCTATTTTCCGGGGTTTTCAGACACCCGTCCGCGTTAATTAACTGGGTGGTTCACACGGCAGGAAGTGGCCCCGTGTGGTATACTGTGTAACTGATCACACCTTCCCGACACATTGGCCAGATACGGGAAGAGGAACACATGAATACTCTGCACCTGATGAGTCCCACCCTGGAGGCCACTATCCAGATCGGCCGCCTGCTGGGCAAATGCCTGCCGCGCGGCGCATTCGTTGCGTTGGAGGGCGTGCTGGGCGCCGGCAAGACGCAGTTCGTCAAGGGCATCGCCTGCGGGCTGGATGAAGGCGGCTGGGCCGGTCTGCGCAGCCCGACGTTCACGCTGATGCTCAGCTACCACGGCGGTCGCGCCGTGCTGCATCACATCGACTTCTATCGATTGAATGAGTCGCCGGAGTTGCCGGGGGAAATCCTGGAAGCGATCCACTCGGATCGCGCCATCACCGTCGTGGAGTGGGCCGACATCTGGCGCGAAGTGTGGCCCAAGAATTACGTCCACGTCCGGATTGACGTCGAGGACGACTCCAACAAGCGCCGCATCACCATCGAAGATCCAACCGGGCTTTGTCCCGACCTGGCCAAAGAACTCGACGATTACATCGTCGAGCCCGCCGGGACTTGATACCTGACCACGTCTGTCAAACGCCCGCGCCTTGCGGTAAACAGGCGCGATGAAGCGTTTGGCCGGCTGGCTTGTTTGCGTTTGGCTCGCGGCGCCGCTGATGGCGCAGAACGCGCCGCCGGTGGACGACAAGATCGACTCGCCGCTGGAGTACTTTTTCGGCGCACTGGCGCTGATCGCGCTGGTGATGACCTGGGTGTGGCTGTGGATGAAATCGAAGCAAACGCTTCAGCCGCGTTCGCTTGAGCCGCCCCCGGAGCCTGAGTCGCCTGCCGAGGAACCGGAGAAGTCGGAATGAAACTGGCTGTCCTGATCATGATGATGTTTGGCGCGCCGCTGTCGGCCTGCTGCATGGTGCCGTTCGGCTATCCGGGCGACGTGGACCAGTCGGCCCAGCGTGTTGTGCTAGTGCATCGCGCGAAGTCCGGCGACACGCCCGGCTATGAAGAGATGATCATCCAGGTGCAGCCGTTCTTCCAGAACGCCGACACCAACCCCGAGTACATGGCGTGGGTCCTCACGCTGCCCAGCAAGCCGCTGCGCTACGACATCGCTACCAAAGAGGCGCTCGACGCCGGGCCCGAGCTGCACGAACGCTTGTTCAAACTCGCGCGAAAGCAGTGGGCGGACAAGACCGGTTTCGAATGGCCCGACTTCCTGCCAGGCATGCTCACTGCCCGCGCGCCGGCCGACGCCAAGGCGCTGGGCGTCATTGTCGATGATGCGGTGACAGTCGGCCCGTACGTGATCACGCCGGTACGCGCGACCGGGCTTGAAGGCCTGGAGGCGCTGAACGCGTACCTGGGCGAGCGCGGCTTCCCCAAGGAGCCGGCCGATCACCTGAAGTATTTCGTCGAAAACGACTTCACCTTCCTGTGCGTGCGGGTGGACCCGAAGCCCGGCCAATCGCAGCTCGGGCGTGCGCTTGACCTGCCGCCGCTGGTCGTCGGCTTCGAAACCGAGACGCCGTACTACCCGGGCAAGTTCAGCAGCCGCCAGGGCAACTTCGCGCTCGACCTCACCATCATCAGCGACGGGCCGCTTGAGACGGACGCCTTCGGGTTGCAGCGTCGCAGGCTGTCCGCACTCAAGCGCGGCTACGTGGAACTGGTCAACCTGTACACACTCAAGGCGCTGCCGGATGTGCTGAGCGGCGTGCTCGGCGAGCGTGCCAGGGAAATGGAAACCCCGCGCTGGTACGTCAACCGCATCCAGAGCGAAGGCTTCAATGACCCGTCCAAGGAAGGCGCCGCGTCGATCGCGACCTGGGAAGACGACGTGTTCTTTCCGCTTGGGGACACCACGGACGAGATCCCGGGCTTCTGGTACTACAGCGACGAGGATATCTCGTTCGTCGAGCGCTTCTTCCGCGAACACGCGATGGCGTTCTTTGTCGGCACCGGGATGTTCTTCTTCGTCACCCTGTTCATCAAGGTGCGCATCAATCGCAAGCGCTACCTGGCCGAGCAGAACAAGCCTAAGGCTTGAGGTCGTCGCTCAGCTTCTTGAACGCGTCGGTTACGTCGAACCAGTACGCGCTGCCGTCTTCGCACTGGATGCGGTCGAGCGACCTGTCGTCCTTGCTGTGCAGCGACTGCCCGGCCGATTTCTTGCCCATCTGCTCAAGCATGTCGTATTCATCCAGCGTTCGCAGAACGAGCCACGGCTTGTCCTCACTGCCGTCGCCGGTGCTGCGGATACCCTCGATGCAGCAGACGTACATGGCGGCTTCCATATCGGCGCTGTCTTCATCGCCCAGTTGTTTCAGCGCGAAACTGCGCGCCAGGTGAAAGCGCGGGCTTAACAGAAAGTTGGGAATCAGTTCGCGCCCCTTGTCGATGAACCCGGCCCAATCCGACTTGTCCAGCAGTTGCATTGCCTCATTCAGCTGGTTGCCGTAGGGGTCGTACGCCGGGTGGGCCAGCACCAGATTGCGCACCCGCACGTAATTCTCGTACGAGGGTTCTTTCAGGAACTGCATGAACTGGTCGTCATCGGGCATGGTCCCATGGTGACCTTCGGGGGCGAAAGCACACGTTAAATCGAGACTTACGGGCGTCCGTCAGGTGTGTTATTCTTACACACATGGCCATGGACGCACTGTCTCAGGTGGTTGGCAACTCACCCCGCATGCGCGAGTTGAAGCAGCATGTGCTGCAGGTGGCGCAAGCCGATTACCCCGTGCTGATCCTCGGCGAGAGCGGGGCGGGCAAGGAAGTGGTCGCCCGGGCGATCCACGCGCTGTCCCCGCGGCGGGATGCACCTTTCGTCGGCCAGAGCTGCCTCGCGATTCCAGAGCCGCTGATCGAGAGCGAACTGTTCGGCTACGAGCCGGGCGCATTCACGGATGCGCGCGAGAGCCGCGCCGGACTGTTCGAGCAGGCCGAAGGCGGGACGCTCTTTCTTGACGAGATCGGCGATATCCCGCTCAGTTTTCAAAAGCGTCTGCTGCGAGTGCTGCAGGAGCGAGAGGTACGCCGCCTGGGCGGCACCGAGGCCACGCCGATCAACGTCCGCATCATCACGGCCACCAACGCGCCGATCGAGCAACTGGTGAAGGATGGCGGGTTTCGCAGCGACCTGCTGTATCGCCTGAACACGTTTGAGATCCGCGTGCCGCCGCTACGCCAGCGCGTGGATGACGTGCAGGCACTGGTCGAGTTCTTCTTGCGCAAACACGGCGCGCGCTACGGCATTGAGCCTGACTACCCGCCCGATGAAGTGTTCGAGGAATTGAAGGCCTACCCGTGGCCGGGCAACGTGCGCGAGCTGGAGAACTTTGTCGTGCGCTGGATCAGCCTCGGCAAGGAGGCGCTGGACGCACTCGACAAGCGCGTTGCACTCAGCTTCGAGCAACAGGACACCAACCGCCGCTGGCTCAGCATGACCATGGCCGAGATTGAGGCCGAGGTGATCCAGATGGTCCTGCACGACTGCGCCGGCAACAAAACGCTGGCCGCCAAGCGCCTCGGGCTCGCCCGCAAAAGCCTCTACAACAAGATCGAGCGCTACGCCATCGACGTTGTCGATGGAAGGAAAAAGTAGGAAGTCAAAAGGCGAAAGTATGGCGAACGAGCTGAATCCGATCCCCGAGCGTTGCTTTGAGCTTGCGGTTCGGGTGGTCAAGCTGTGTCGTCATCTGGAGAAGCATTCGTCAACGGCCAGGACCATTGCCAGGCAGCTCTTGCGCTCTGGAACCTCGATTGGTGCCAACGTTGAAGAGGGGCAGTCGGCAGAAAGCAAGCCTGACTTCGCCCACAAGTACGCAGTCGCACTGAAGGAAGCCCGGGAAACAAAGTACTGGCTCAGGCTATTGGCAGCGACGGAGACGGTCGCAGAAAACGAGCTCGCAGCCATCACCAAGGAGGCCGACGAAATCTGCAGAATTCTCGGAGCCAGCATCACCAAGGTGAAGCGCAACAGCGAGCCGCAGTAGTTTCCTTTTTGCCTTTTGACTTCACCCTTTTGCCTTCCACGACAAACGGACGGCAGAGCCGTCCGTTTGTCGTGGTGCTTGGGGGGGGACTTGAACCCCCACGTCCTTGCGGACACTGGCACCTGAAGCCAGCGCGTCTGCCAATTCCGCCACCCAAGCAGGGTGTTGTTTTCTAACGGGTGCCCGTTTCGGGGCAGGGCGGGAAAATACACCAACCGGGATTGAAATCAACGGTGGGGTGGGACTAGCTGGAAACCTTCTCGGCCTCTGACTTCTCGACCTTCTCCGCGTCGACTTCGCGACTCTTGCTCTCGAGCTTCTTGGGCTCGGGCTCATCCATGTCGTGCTGGATGTCTTTCACACCCTTCTTGAACTCGGTCACGCTCTTGCCCAGGCTGCGGGCGATCGATGGCAGGCGGCTTCCGAACAACAGGATTCCGACGGCAACAATGCCGACGATTTCCCAGGTCCCCAGATTGATGAATGCAAGTTCCATGGTTTTATCTCCGGGCGTAGCAGCTATTTAACGCGCCGGTGGTCAAAAGGTTACGCACGTCTCTTGATTCAGCGTACAATAGGCCTCTTGATTGACAAGCAACGGCGTGCGGAAAGGACCATGCAACCCGGACAGACAAGCACATTCACCTGCAGGGCTTGTGGTCACTCGTTCAGCGGCCCCTACAACGCGGTCGCGAACCAGCCAACCTGCCCCAAGTGTCGAACCTTCGGACAACTCGTGGACGCCAATGGCAGGCCCCTCGGCGCCCGCCAGAACGTGGTCCGGGTGCCGGCCGGCGGCGCCCCGTACGCGGCGCAGGGCGGGCCCGTGAACTACGGGCAGCCCGAAGAGCGCGACTATGTCGAAGTCGCCGCCGATGTCACGTACGGCAAACGCAGCAACACCAAGGCGCTGATCAACACGTTCATGCTGATCGGGCTGGGGCTCGGCATCTGCATCACGTTGTACTTCATCGTGACCACCCTGAAGTCGGACCGCGCGGAACAACAGAAGCAGGAACGCGAAGTCGTGCTGGACAGCAAAGACTTCGAGCGCGCCATCGACGAATCCGTCGACAAGGTCCGCAACATGCTCAAGGCGCTGCCCGACTCCGAGGTGCAGGAAACCACAAACTTCGAAGAGGCCATCAACGCGATCAAGGCCGGCGGCGGCGTCGCTCCCGGCTGGGAAGCACCCCCCAAGCCCGGCTCGCCGTTCCGCAGCCACGGCTTCGCGGTCAAGATGGTCGTGCCGGATCGCAACAACCCCGGCAAGACGCACCTGGTACAGGGCTTCATCATGCTGCTGTACTACAAGACGTCTGAGGAAGTGGATCGCGCCAAGTCAGATATCGATCGCTATCTGTCCGGCGACACGCGCAACTACGGCAGCTTCTCGAACCCGTCCATGTGGTACGCGGCGTACATGGGCGTGGACTTCAAGGGCGAGTTGCACTCCACGCTCGGGCGTGCCATGAGCGCCGGCGCACCTGCCAGCTACAAACAGTTCACGGACCGTATGGGGTCAACCATGCGGGATTCGCTGAAGGACTAGCCGTATTTTGCGCTCATCCATGCCTGATCTGGCACATTGTGCGCTGCTTTCACGCCGCTGCTGCGTATCCCCTGTAGTGGGCCCGGGAGTACTGATTTGAAGCGCATCCTGACGGCTATCGTCCTGCTGGCGTTGTTTGGTTTCCTGTGCGTGACGCCGCGTGTTACGGCGCAGGACCCCAACGCGGAAACCGACGCCGAAAAGACCGCGCGGCTGGTGAAGGAATACGTCGCGCGCTCCGAGCGCCTGCGTGATTTCGGCTACCCGCTGCTCGCGCGCGCGCAGCTCGATGAGGCCAAGAAGCTCGACCCGACCTCCAAGCCGCTGCTGCTCGAGTATCTGCGTCTCTTCACGCGCTCGCAGGCGAAGCAGAACGAAACACTGCCGTACGTGAAGTCGCTGCTGGAGCTGTATCCCGACGACTACGACACCTGCCTCGAGATCGCCTGGTGGCTGTTCCAGACGTATGAAGAGCCGCTTCCGCCGGTCATCAAAGAGGACGACAAGGCGGCGTTGGAGTTCGCCATCGCCCGCCTCAACGACGAAATGGTGGTCTACCGTGAGCTTTCCAGGTACATCGCCAAGCCCGAGGCAGATCTGCCGAAGTCGGCCGCGGGACGCCCGGCGTTGCCGCTGGCGTTTCTCGCGCGCTGTGCCAAGGCTGCGCCCGGTACGGCGGAAGTCGTCTATCTGGCCGCACGCGACCTCGACATCCGCGCGAAAGATTTCCATCGCTGGTCGCGTACGGACGACCGCCTGAAGAAGCCCTTCGGCGACGCCGCGCAGGAACTGTACGCGCTGGCGCTGCCGTTCTACCGCACGGCCGCGAAGTCGGACATGTACCACGTCACCTCGACGGTCGAGCTGGTGAGTCTGCTCTACCACATGCACGACTACGAGGCGGCCATGAAGGCGATCGTCGCCGCCGAGCAGGAGGCGCCGGGGAACCTGGACGTCGCGGAAATCCGGCTCGGCATAGCCGAGGACATGAATGACCCCAACAAGCTTGTCGATGCACTGAAGAAGATGGACGAGTTGTACGGCGACTCTTCCAGCCGTCTCGACGTACTGGTAGGGGAGCGCATTCGCGACCAGAAGTGGGACATGAAGTACTGGTTCGCATATCGCGAACTGTTCACCATGAGCGCCACCGAACGCGCCTCCGCAATCAAGGCCCTGCTTCAGGACAAGCCCGACTTCTCCGAGATCTACTACGTCGACGCGCGCAATGCCTTCTCGATGTCCAATGACGACAAGCTCACGCCCGAAGAACGGGCCAACCTGTACCGCGTGACGCTGGCGGCGCTGCTGAAGTGCAAAGAGCTTTATGACGTGTTCCCGGACTGGAGCGCGCTGTGCGCAAACGCGCAGTGGCAGCTCGGGCATTGGGAAGAAGCCGCGGGGGCCTATGAGCAGGTCGCGAAGCTCGACCCCAAGGACACCGAGGCGCTCAAGCATGCGCAGGCCGCGCGCGACATTGCCGCCGGCAAGTACACGGCGCAGGACTACGACGTCTACCGCATGCAGCTCAATTACGGCGACCTGAAGGACAAGCGCTCGGCGCTGCGCATTGTGGTCACCCGCTCGCCGAAGTTCTTCGCGGCGCAATTGCTGCTGGGCAAGGTCGCTTTCATGCTGAGCGACTTTGAGACGGCTTACGGGGCGTATCTCGCGGGCCACAAGCTTGAGCCGGAGAACCTGGAGTGCGCGGACGGCGTCGCCCGCGCGGCCATGCGCACCGAGCGCTATGAAGACGCGCTGCGCTATTTCCAGGAAACCAACAAGATCGAGAAGAACTACCAGGGCGCGTTGCGCTGGGAGGGCATGGTCGCCTGGGTGGCCGCGGGCAAAGCCGAGCGTCAGCGCGCGTTCAAATTGTGGCTCGAGGCATCGGCCGGCTCGATCGACGCAAGCGCCCGGCGTAAGCTGCTTGAAGAGGCGGTGAATTTCGAGCCCGACTTCGCGGAGGCATTGGTGGACCTCGCGGGCATCAACCGCGTCGCCGAGCCGCGAGTCGCCGAGAACTACCTGATTCGCGCCCTAAGTGCCGCCCGCGATGACGACACGCGCGCCGCCGCACACCGCGAGTACGGGCGCCTGAAACTCTCCACCAACCAGCCGGGCGAGGCGATCGGCCACTTCGAGTCCGCCTACCAGACGCTCAAGGGCGACGGCACGGACATGCTGCTGGTCGCGCTGTGCTGGCGCGATCTCGACAAACAGGCCGAGGCCGACGCCGCGCTGCGCAAGCTGTTCGCGGAAGTGCCGAACACGTCGCTGCTGCGCCCGAAGTACAGCGAAGTACTTCAACTCGACCTAGCGGCGGTGCAGCCCGACGGGCCTCGCGCGCTGAGCCCGGCGTATGACGTCGGCGACGTGTCGAGCTTCCACGTCCGGATCGAAGTGGAAAGCAAGGGAGGCGGCAGGATCGACGAGAAGCGCCCGCCTGAGAAGCAGTCGTCGATCGGCTACGACATACGGCTCGAGGTATTGGAGAAACCCGCGCAGAACGGCGTCTGGCGCCTCAGGCTCAACTTCGAAAACGCGCCCGATGAGTTCAAGGCACTCGAAAAAGTCAGCGCAGAGCTGAGGATCAGCCCGTGGTTCGGATTGCTCGACGAGCCGCAGCTCGCGGGTCAGGACGATGTTGCAAACCCCGCCATACAGGCCATTGCGGAAGGCTTCACCGCGGGCCTGGGCGATGCCATGGTCGCGCCGCCATACCTCTGGACGAATGACCTTACGGCCGGCCCGCCGCACTTTGGCGGCGACGCCGTCGAGGGCAGCTGCCTTGAAGAAGCACTGGGCGACAGCTTCGTGATCAAGCGTCGCGGGCTCGCCGGGCGGCAGCTTGGTCGTGAGGATGATCCCAACGACGACCATCGCAACTTCAGTCGCGCCCTCGAGGCGCGCGTGAGCAGCGGCGGCGGCAAACGCGCAGTGCGCGAAGTCGAGTTCCAGATCCTGATCAAGGAACTGACGCCGGCAAAGGACGACGTGAAGTTCTCCCGGATCTACTGCAAGCTGGCCGCAAAGTAATCGAGGTCGCCCGGGCGTGATTGCCCTCAAGCGGGCACAAGCTAGATTCCCGGCATGCCGTTCGATGACCTCGAGTCATTCATTTCCGCACTCCGCGAAGCCGGTGAACTGCTAGAGTTTCGCAACCCGGCATCCGTGGACCAGACCATCGCCTGCGCCGCGGACCGCGTCAGCAAGCTGCCCGGTGGGGGAAAGGCGTTGCTGTTCCATCGCCCCGTGGGCATCGACGGGCGCGAACATCGCGCACCAGTGCTGATCAACGCGTTGGGAAGCGAGAAGCGGATCGCGATGGTTTGCGGCGTCGAGGGTTTTGAAGGCCTGAACAAACGCCTGTCATCGCTGCTGGAAACACTGCAGGCGCCGCGCCGGACGTTGATCGAAAAGTTCGAAGTGCTTCCCACGCTCAAGGAACTTTCGGGCTTCTTCCCGAAGTACGTGAAAAAGGGCCCCTGCCAGGAGGTCGTGAAGACCGGCGACGCGATCGACCTGAACGAGATTCCGATTCTCAAGACCTGGCCCGAAGACGGCGGCCCGTTCGTGACGCTGCCGCTGGTCTTCACCGAATCGCCCAGGGACGGCAAGCGCAATTGCGGCATGTACCGCATCCAGCAGTACGACAAGCGAACCACCGGCTTCCACGTGCACACGCACCACACCGCGGCCGAGCACATGCGAGAAGCGCTGGCCAAGGGCGAGAAAAAGCTGCCTGCGGCAATTGCAATCGGCGGCGCGCCGGCCATCACGTTCAGCGCTGTCATTCCGCTACCGCCGGGGTTGGATGAAATGATCATTGCGGGCTTCCTGCAGGGCAAGCCGGTGAAGATGGTGCCGTGCAAGACCGTGCCGCTGCACGTGCCCGCGAACAGCGACTACGTGATCGAGGGCTGGATCCACATCGACGAGTTGCGGCGCGAGGGCCCCTTCGGCGACCACACCGGCTTCTACAGTCTTGACGACGACTACCCGGTCTTCCACGTCAGCGCGATCACGCACCGGCGCCAGCCGACGTACATGGCCACCGTCGTCGGCCCGCCGCCGCAGGAAGACGCCTGGATGACGCGCGCCATTGAGCGCCTGTTTCTGCCGCTGATGAAGCAGACCATCCCGGAGGTCATCGACTACCGCCTGCCGTTTGTCGGCGTCGCGCACAACCTGATGCTGGTGAAGATCCGCAAGAGCTACCCGGGCCAGGCGCGCAAGGTCGCGCACGCCGTCTGGGGGCTGGGTCAGGCGGCGTTCACCAAGGTGATCGTGGTTGTCGACCAGGACGGACCGGACCTCACAGACGAAGCCGCGGTCGCGCGCTACGTGCTGTCGCGGCTGGATGCGCGCAACAGCTTCGAGTTCGTGCTGGGCCCGACGGAGACGCTCGACCACGCCACACGCGCGCTGCACTTCGGCAGCAAGGTCTGCATCGACGCCACGCGCCCCATGCCCGGTGAGCCCGGCACGATCGGCGAGGGCAGCGGCATCAGCGGTCTGGGCAACAGTCCCGACGCGCGTGAATCAGGCCGCGCCGGCCGTTTCCCGGCCCCCGAGCGCCCACCCGCGAAGCTCGAGATCGCGGCGGCCCGAAGCTGGATGGCCGGCGACAACGTGTTTGTTGTGGAGATCGAAAAGACACGCGGCCACCAGGCGCGCGAAATCGCCAATGAGTTGTTCCAGCGCGCCGGCGACGCACCGCTGCCGCTCATTGTCATTCTGCCGGCGGGGCTGATCCGGCAGGGTGACCTGAATGCCCTGTGCTGGGCCGCGCTGGCGAATATCGACCCGGAGCGCGACATCCTCTTTGACGAAGAATTGGTTGAGGAGCACGGGCGTAAGCTCCTGATCCGCAACCCGCATCACATTGCGATTGACGCAACCAGGAAAGACGCGCGCGACGGCTTCAAGCGCGACTGGCCGGAAATGCAGCTGCACTCACCCGAGACGCTGGCGCGCGTGAAGACCTTGCTTGCGGAGAAGGGCATCGAGATGCCCCGGGATTTTTTGCCCGACAAGTAGTGCGCCGGTGAATGTCCGCGCCACCGGCTCAAATGAACACAGGCGCACGCGTTTGCGTGCGCCCGTGAATCCCCTGCGTGCTTGCTACTTGGCCTTGGCGGTCTTGACCGTCGCGGTCATCTCTTCGCCGTTGTGCAGCCAGGTCACGGTCACTTCCGTGCCCTCCGGCGTGGCGATCAGGATGTCGTGAAGATCGGCGAAGTAGAAGATCGTGCGCCCGTTGACCTTGGTCAGCACGTCGCCTTCTTCCATGCCGGTGTCCAGCAGCGGGCTGCCCGCCTTGATCGACGTGATCTTGTAGCCGCCAACCTTGCGGTCGTCGTTGTACTCACCCTTGAAGCCCAGGCTGCTCTTCATCGGGGGCAGCTTGAACGGGTCGCCGAACATCGCCTGCATGCCGCCGCCGCCCTTGCGTGCTTCGTCATCGGGGCGCGGCACGGTGCCGAACTGGCCGCTCTCGGTCGGGACGCTGTTCGTGGCAGTCAGCTCCATGACCTTGTCGCCGCGCTTCACGGTGCAGACAAAGCTTGAGCCACGGGGCTTGGTCTGCGTGATGCCGAGGAAGCGGTAGCCGTTGAAGGCGGTCTTGCCGTCAACGGCGGTGATCACGTCCTTCGGCTCGAAGCCGGCGTCGCTGGCGTCGCTGTTAGCTTCGACGCCGCGGACTACAGCGCCTTCCTGGCTGCTGAGGTCGAGGTCAAGCCCGCCGATGAGCCCGTGGCGCACCACGTACGCACCGCCGGATTCAGCCTTGAGCGCGTCGAGGAAGTTCTTGATCTGGTTGGCCGGGATCGCAAACCCCGCGCCGGTGTTGTAGCGCTTGCCGTGGCTTGCGATGTTGCGCCCGTTGATGCCGATCATCTCACCGTTGATGTTGAAGCTGGGGCCGCCCGAGTTGCCGGGGTTGATAGCGGTGTCGATCTCGATGCTGTCCGCGTAGCCGCCCTGGAAGCGGTGCACGGCCGTGACCGTGCCGAAGGTGACCGTCGGCTCGCTACCGTTGCCGTTCAGCAGGAACGGGTTGCCGATAGAGAGGCACAGGTCGCCGATCTCAAGCTTGTCGCTGTCGGCCAGCGGCACAAACGGCACCTTTTCGCCCTCTTCGAGGCGCAGCTTGCCGAGCACGATGTCGCCGCGCGGGTCCGCGCCGACGGCGTCGGCCGTGAACTTGCGGCTGTTGCCGGCCATTTTGGCCGCCACCTTCGCCGGGGCCGCGGCCTCGTTGAAGACGTGGTGGTTGGTAAGGAAGTAGCCGTCTTCGCTGATGCAGATGCCGCTGCCGCCGCCGAGCATCACGAAGGCGGGGTAGACCTGCGCCGTAAGCGCGATCACTTCGGCGTCGCGCTTGGCGACTGTGTCATTCGGCTTCGGGGCCGTGTTCTCGGCGAGGCTGACCGCACCGCCGAGCATCAGGCTGACCGCTACCGCTGCAATGATCTTGTTCATGTTCGTTTCCTGTTTTCGGGCGCGTGTTGCCTGCCCGGACGTTTTCATTTCACCGGTCTGGCTTGGCCTACGGCCTGGCCCCGAGAGTGACTTCCACTTCCGATTCCTTCTCGCCGCGCAGGATCGTCACCTTGAGCGTGTCGCCGACCTTGCGCTCGCTGATAACCTTCAGCAGGTCTTCCAGCTCGTTCATGTCCTTGCCGTCGACCTTCAGGATCACGTCGCCGGTGCGAATACCGGCCTTTTCCGCGCCGCTGCCCTGGACCACGTTGCCGATTTCCAGGCCCGGCTTGTCCGGCCACTTCTTCTGCGCGCCGACGCCCATGAACGGGGCGGGCGGACGCGGGATGAACTTGCCGTCCTTCATTGCGTCGTAGGCTTCCTTCACCTCGTCGATGTAGGCCGCGTAGCTGACGCCGCTTGCCTGGCCGAAGGTCGCGTGGTTGTGCATGGTCACCATGCCGACCAGCTGGCCGACAAGGTTCACGACCGGGGCGCCCAGCGTGCTGTTGCCGATGCGGGCATCAAGCTGGAACGCGTTGCCGTTTTCACGCTCGAGGGCGCTCACGATGCCGTCATTGACCAGCGTGCCGAGCGGGTTCTGGCCGCGCCCGACAACGATTACGCCCTCGCCGTGCTTCAGCTCGACGCGCTTGGCGGGGAACTTGAAGACGGTGAGCGTCGGGCAGGTCTCGTTGATCACGCAGTCGAGCTCAAGCAGTGCTAGGTCGATCTGCTGGTGGCGGCCAACCACGCGCGCGGGCCAGCGCTCGCCGTTCGGCAGCGTCACGGTGATGGCTTCCACCGCGTCGCTCGGGCCGTCCTCAGCGAAGTCGCCGAGGCAGCGGTCCGAGATCAGGATGTGGTTCGGCCCGACCACGAGGCCCGAGAAGGGACCGATGTCGTAGCGGAAGAACGGGTCGCTCATGTCCGGGCCGCCCATGCCCGGGATACCCGGGATGCCGGGGGTACCGGCGACGTCTTCGCGGTCGTAATCGATCTCGACCGAGACGGTGTGCTGCGACACGAACTTCGCCATCGCGATGCGATGCTGCTCGAGGTCCTTGTGGTACTTCATCGACGGCGCTTTGACGTAGGTCGTCGCGGCCGTTTCCTTCTCGCCACTCTTTTCCGCCTTCTTGCCTGCGTCCTGGGCCGCGCTGATCGCGACTCCGAGTCCGAGGATGAGGGCGAGTGCCAGTGCAATCTTCTTCATGTCCGTTTCCTTTGCGCGGCGGCTGCCGCGTTGGGTTCCTTAGAAGTCCTCGGCCTTTTCGCCCACGATCAGGTCGACGGTCTTTTCCTTGCCGTCTTCCGGGTTGCGCAGCGTGAGCTGGATGTGGGTGCCCACGGGCACGCCGTAGCTGACCGGCACGTCCACTTCGCGGCTGCTGAACATGTTGCCGACCTTGCGCTTGCGGGTGATGTAGCCGATGCCGAGCATCTCCTTCAGGCGGTTCCACTCGGGGATGCGGTAGTTGTCGATGCGCACCAGTTGCCAGCCGACCGTGATGCCGGCCGCGGAGGCGGGACTTTCGTCCTCGACTTCCGAGATGAAGATTTCCTTGGTGGTGCCGGCCGGCTTGCGGGCCTTGAAGCCGAGCCAGCCCTGGGCCAGCTCATCCTGCGCGACGCCCTTCTTCAACTGGGCGATGACCGCGCGAATCTGGTTGCTGGGCACGGCGCAGCCGAGGTGACGGCCGGCCATGAAGTGGGCGCAGCTCATGCCGACGACTTCGCCGTCCATGTTGACGATCGGGCCGCCGTGGTCGCCGTCGTGGATCGCCACGTCGACTTCGAGCACGTTGCCCTTGTACGGGTCGCCGCCGGAGTCCGGGTTGTCGGGCGTCATCACGTCGATCGGCTCAAAGCGGTAGAAGCCCGAGGCGGTGCCGTAGCTCATCGAGATCTGGCGGTCGATGATCAGGCTGTCGAGCGTGTTGCCGAAGCCGCACACCGCTGCGCCCATCGCCACCTTGTCGGAGTCGCCGAACTTGAGCGACGGCAGCTTCGGGTGGCCTTCGTCCATCTTGACCAGAAGCACGAGGTTACGGCGGTCACGACCGACGACCTCGCCGTTGAACTCCGTACCGTCGTGCGCCATCATCCAGACCTTGTCACCCTTGTTCAGGTACATGTCTGTGGCGCGCGGGCTGCTGTTCATCAGCTCGCCGGCCTCGAGGCAGGTGACGACGTAGTCCCCGTCGATCACGAAGCCCGCGGCCGCGGTCGCGCCGCCGCCTGCGAGCCCGGTCTGCCCGGGGTTGCCAATGTCCGGCTTGCTGGCGGCGATGGCCACCACGGCCGGGCTGATTGCCTTGGAGAAAGAGACTCTCTCGGTCTGCAGGTTCTTCAGTGTCTCGAACTTGCCTTCGGCGCCGACGTAAGGGGTCACAGCAGCAGCCGCAATCGCCAGCCCGGTGAGGGCCGTCGCGATCAGCAGCATGCGCATGCGGCGCGTCATCAAAGTAGCCACACCCATCCGAAATCCTTTCGTGTACAGGGTTCATGCGAAGCCCGGAGGGCCCCGGTGATACCCACTTTTACGGAGCAAGGGTGGTCAACCGAACGCCAAAATCCTCACGAAATAAGTGGGGGTTGGGGCATGGGCCCAGGGCTTGGGGCATAGGGTGAAGCTGCATTGGCCAACCACTACCCCCAAAGCCGCTTGTCCGGCGGCGTGGCCTGAAAAAGCAAACCCGCCGCCCTGGACGGACGGCGGGAGATTGCGTGCGAGAGAAACTTACTGCGCGTTGGTGCGGGCTTCGGCGTAGCGGCGGATGATCTGGTCCTTCCACTCGCGCTTGACGTCGATGCCGCTGGCGCCGCCGCACAGCTTCACGATGCTGGACTCACTCAGGCTGTAGCCGCGGGCCTTGCCCTCGGACACGTCCTGGCCGAGCAGGATGTACGCGCGGCTGATGCTGTCACCGACGTCGAACACGACGAACTCAAGGCGGACGGCCCCGTCGGTTGCGTTGGCAAGCGTGAAGACGTCGCCAAGGTTCACGCCCTGGGTCGAGCCGACGTTGATCACCGCCACGTCCACTTCGCCTTCACTGAGGCGCCCGATGTAGTTGTGCGTCTCAAAGCCGGTGATCTGGACCGAGCCGAGCGTCTGGATCGAGGCACCGCCGCCGTTCCAGTCCGCGATCGACTTCTTGGGGAAGCCGAACAGGCCGACGTCGAATTCCTTGTTGGTGTAGCCGAGCGCCAGCACCATCGTCAGGATCGCGAGGACCGCGCTGGGGATCGCCAACCCGAAGGCCGCGAACTTGTCGAACTTGCCCACCGCCTCGGACTGGGCCGGGCTGGGTGCGCCGCCGCCGGCCTTGGGGGCCCCGCCTGCTGCGCGTTTCGGTGGAAGAGGCTTTTTCGCCATCGTTCTTTCCTTACTTACTGTGCCGCATTCCGTGCTGCCAGTTCTGTCGTGCTGCTAGCGGCGCATTGCGCCGTTGCCGTAGGGCGTTGCCGTCTTGACGTTGTCGCCGTTCAGGACGATGCGCTTGCCGCGGAATTCCTCGGCGAGGCGGCCGATGGCCACGTTCGCGCGGACATTCTCAACGACCATCTTTCCGATGTACGCGTCGTCGCGGAAGATCGAGAAGGCCTGGCCTTCGAACACGCCCTCGTTGCTGCCGATGCTGATGCTGACGACGCCCGTGTTCGGGTCATCGCCCACGCCCACCACCTTGCCACGCAGCCAGCCGCGGCCGGCCGTGTCGGCGAGAATACGAAGGTTGTTGTCCGCCACCTCGTACATCGAAAGGACGCGGATGACGCCCTCGTAGCGCTTGGCGGTGTTGTAGTACTCGTCCTCGATCGTCATTTCCTGGCTGTCGATGCGCCTGATGTCGTTCTCGACCTGTGCCAGCTCAGCCTTCAGGGCGTCGCGCTCAATCATGGCGCGCTGGATTTCGTAGTCGAGGTTGAACACCTTCTGCTGGAAGCTGGCGATGATGTAGCGGTAGGACTGCATCTCGGCGGCGAACATGCGGGCCTGCTCGCGCACTTCGTCGAGGCGCTGGGTGTGGACGCGGCGCTCGCGCTGCGCGTCGGCAATGGCCTGGCGCAGCTCGGTGATGTCGGAGATGGCCTGCTGCTTGGCGGCGCCGAAGTTGTCGTTCTGCGTGTCGCCCTTCTTCTTCTCAATCTGGAGCAGACTGGACGCCGGGCTGACCTTCGCGCCGGGCAGCGGGTCCGTGCTGCCGCCGGGGACGCTGGCATTTTCATCGGGCAGACCGTACGGGGCCGCGCCGATGCTTTCCGGCGTGAGCCCGGTGTCGTCGCTCGACGCGCCCTTGTCGTGGCCGCGCTCGGCTACGATGCCGCCCTTGATGTCGACGTAGCGGTAGGCAATGGCCCGGCGAATGTTGGCTTCAGCGATGAACTTGCTGCGCCAGCTCGGCTCACTGCTGTTGCTCATGAAGATGAACGTGACCAGCAGGCCGACAAGCCATGCCAGGGTCAGCATCAACATAGTTCTTGAAAATACGCCCATTTCACACCCTCGCGTTAAGACGCGCTGTTAGCTGTTTACTTGCGGGTCGCCCGTGACATGAACAACCGGGTCAACGCCTCATCCTTGGCGGTCGGCTTCACACTCGACTTCACCAGGTCCACGATCACGCACTCTGCGGTTTCGTTCTGCACTTCCACCACGTCGACCACGGCAATGGTGCTGCCGCCGCGCATGATGGTGAACTTCTGGTGCAGCTCGACGCCGTCACGACGCCCCTTGTTGATCTGCAGGCTGTTGCCGGTCACCCACTGCACGCTCGCGAAAATCACCGGGCCGTTGTCGCCCAGGTCGCGCTGCAGGTCCGGGCGCAGCCAGCGGTAGCGGGCCAGGCGGTCGAGGCGGTCTTCGAGTTCTTCGGTTTCGAGGAACAGGTAGGTCTCGATGCGGCGGTAGTCCTCATGCTTCATCGCGTAGTCGTTGTGGCGCTGCGCGACCTTGAGCAGCTTGTCGCCGCGGTCGGTGAAGACCTGCGACTTGCGGTCGGTAAGCTCACCGACCGTGCGCTGCAGCTTGTCCACCACCTGCTCATTGTAGTCCTGCGAGATCCGCGCGAACGGCTCAACGGCGGTCTTCAGGTTGTCGGCTGCCGTCCGTGCATCATCGCGGGTCTGCTCGGCCTCGAGCTTCCAGGCTTCCAGCGCCTGCTTGGTGGCGTTAAGCGCCGCCACCTCGGCAGAGTTCTGGGCCATGCTCTGCTGGTTGGCGGCCCGCTGCGCGAGCAGCTGGTTGTACGCCTGTTCCAGAGAGGCCTTGTCGCGGTGGCGCGCGTCACGCTCGTTCTGATACTTCTCGCGCCACTGGACGTTGCCGGCCATCGATACCCACACGTACTGGCTGAGGATCAGACAGACCACCAGGTTGATGATGACGAATACCTTCGTAACAGTATGCACGTGCTACTCCCACAAGAATGCCGAACGAAAACGGCCTTCTCCGAGGACAAGTCAGTTACGATTAGGGGGGTGTTCAGACCAATGACGATAATGCATGGCAAGGGCAGGTCAAGAGGATAAATCAGCCCGCAAGCCCGTTCTAATCAGGTGGATACAACGGAGTCACGTGGCAGTCATGAGTCTGGGGTCTGGTGTCGAAAGTCCCGATTTTTCCAGCCACTTCGACCGACCCCAGACGCCCGACTCCAGACCCAGGACTATCCACAGACCCCTCGTTGACAGTCCACAACACCCGCCCTACACTTCCCGCCCTTATTTCGCGGCTGAGCCTTTCCCGTGTAGAGGAAGGAGCCGCAAGGCCTGATGTTGTGATCTCTGGCCGGGGTTGTGCCGCCGATGCGGTCATACAACGACCCCGCTACGCCACGGATCACATGAAAGAAGACATGAGCGACGACGCCATTTCCACGATCCTCGACGAGAAGGCCCCGGCCACGTGGTCGGATTCAGTGCCCGCCGTCGGCCCCGAATCACTCATCGATGCAGGCTTCCACTTCGGCCACCGCGCCAGCAAGTGGAACCCGAAGATGAAGCCGTTCATCCGCGACAAGCGCAACGGCATCCACATCATCGACCTTAAGGAAAGCCTGCGCGGCGTAATCACCGCCAAGCACTTCCTTCGTAACCTCACCAGCACCGGCGCACGCGTGCTGTTCGTCGGCACCAAGCGCCAGGCCAAGGACATCGTCCGCGAGCAGGCCCTGCGCAGCAGCCAGGCCTTCATGTGCGAGCGCTGGCTTGGCGGCACGCTGACCAACTTCGCCACCATTCGTCGTCGCCTGTCGCGTCTTGAGGCTCTCGAGAAGCTTCACACCAGCGGCAAGCTCGCCGCGATGCCGAAGAAGATGCAGTCGGTCCTGAACCGCGAGAAGGGCAAGATCGAAAGCAACCTCGACGGTCTGCGCAACCTTGACCGTCTGCCCGCCGCGCTGGTCGTGGTGGACGCGAGCCAGGAAGAGATCGCGATTCTTGAAGCCAACAAGCTCGAGATTCCGATCGTCGCCATCGTCGACAGCAACAGCAATCCGGACCTGATCGACATCGTGATCCCGGGCAACGACGACAGCGTGCGCGGTCTACAGATCGTGCTGAAGTCGCTTGCCGACTCCTGCATCGAAGGCCGCAAGCTTCACGAATCCGGCCAGGGCATGGCCAGCAAGCTGGACATCCGCGCGTTCGACGAAGCCCCGGCCCAGAAGAAGCCCGAGCGCGGTGGACGCCGCCCGCAGCGCGATCGCGGCGGACGCACCCGTCACGCCCGCACGGCCGAGCAGAAGGCGGCAGTGGACGCCACAGCAGAGGAAGCAGTGAAGCAGGCCGAGGAGCAGCAGAAGGAAGCTCCGGCCCCGACCGTGCGCCGCAAGCCGCCAGCAAAGAAGCCGGATGCAGCGCCGGCCACAGAAGCAGCATCCGAAGCCAAGGCGGAAGGCGGCGGCGACAGCTAGTCTGGAATCTTTCGAGCGTTGATACTTCAAGGGGCGCTCATTTCGGGCGCCCCGACAGTTAGCAGACACGAGGATTTAGCCATGGCCGAGATTACGGTTGCCCTGATCAAGGAACTTCGCGAACGCACCGGTTGCGGAATGATGGACGCCAAGCGCGCACTGCAGGAAGCCGACGGCGACGTCAACAAGGCCATCGACGACCTGCGCAAGAAGGGCGAAGTCAAGGCCGCCAAGAAGGCCGGGCGCGAGACCGCCGAAGGCAAGGTCGGCATCGTGGTAGAAGGCAAGGTCGCCGCGGTCGTCGCGGTCAAGTGCGAGACCGACTTCACGGCCGGCAACGACGAGTTCAAGGCGCTGGTCGACAACATCGCCAAGGCGATCCACGCCAGCGAGGGCGAGGCTTCCGAGCTTGCGTACCCGGGCGGCGGCACGGTGGGCGACGCGGTCAAGGCGCTGGTGGCCAAGACCGGCGAGAACATGCAGATCGGCAGCTACAAGCGGCTCACGCTCAGCGGCGCCGGCTTCTTCGGGAGCTACCTGCACAGCGACAGCAAGCTGGGCGTGCTCACCCAGTTCGAAGGCGCCGACGGCGGCGAGGCTGACTTGACGCTCGCCAAGGACGTTGCAATGCACGTCGCCGCGACCAACCCGCTGGGGCTGACCAAGGACGACGTGCCCGCGGACCTGGTGGCCAAGGAGAAGGAAATCGCACTCGAGCAGGCGAAGCAGAGCGGCAAGCCGGAGAACATCCAGGAGAAGATCGCCGAGGGCAAGGTCGCCGCGTTCTTCAAGGAGCAGACCCTGCTGGCGCAGCCGTTCGTGAAGGACACGTCGGTCAACGTCGAGCAGCACGTAGCCAACACCGCCAAGGCCAGCGGCAAGCAGTACAAGCTCACCGCCTTCGCCCGCATCAAGGTCGGCGAATAGTAAGTGGCCAAGCCAAAGACCCCGCGAAACTCGCGGGGTCTTTTCATATCTGCTTGCCTATTTCAGTTTGCCGCCTTGTTTCAGCGTCAGGCGCTGGTTGGTGGCGATGTCTTTGAACTCTTGTGTGCTGAGCTTCTTGTCTGGCCACTCGACTTTGATGCTGACCTTCTCGGCCTTGCCTAGTCCGAAGTGTAGCGTTCGCGGGGGCGCGACTCCCTGGTGACCGGCGCTGCTGCTTACTTCTCGCAGCATTGTGGTGTCGCCGGCCGTCACCCACACCTTGGCGCCGTAGGCGAAGCTGTTGCAGTCCTTGCCGCCCTCGAGCGTGATCTCGAGCCAATTGCCCTGCGCGATGTCGTTGCGCCAGACGTGGATTTCATTCTTCGTGCGCTTATTGAAGCGCGACTTGCTGCCGATGCCGACGATGTCCAGGTCGCCGTCGAGGTCGATGTCGCCGATCGCCACGTGCCCGCACTCCTCGATGTCGAGCTTGAACTGCTCGGTCACGTCCTCGAACGAATGCTCGGGCGTCTGCCGGAACAGCCGCAGGCGCTGGTCGTCCGGGTAGGCGGCACTGGCCAGCAGGATGTCCTGCAACCCGTCGTGGTCGAAGTCGCCCCACAGGGCCATCAGGTCGCCCTGGTTCCAGTTGTCGGGGTCGGCGTGTTTGCGGATGAACGGCTCGGTCAGGCGCGTGAACTTGAAATCTTTCTCCTTGCCGCCGTTGATCAGCAGGGCGGTGTAGTCGCTGCTGTCGCCGGCCCAGCCGTGGCGGATGTTCACGTCAAACAGGTCGATGTCGCCGTCATTGTCGAAGTCCGCGGGCGCGAGGCTGAAGGTGTTGCCGTTCGCGCGCCAGGGGTCCTCGCTCGCGCGCTTCACCCAGTCCGGGTACTTGCCGTCGCGGATGTCATCTCCGTCGACGCCCAGTTCGGGCGCGACATCGGTGAATGTCCCGTCGCCGTTGTTCTTCCACAGGCGGTTCCACTGTCGGCCGTAGCTTGCCACGGCGATGTCGGGCCAGCCGTCGCCGTTGTAGTCGCAGGCGGCCGCGCCGTAGGTGGGGCGGCTGCTGTCGGCCTGCGCGGGCTCTGACTTGGTCATCAGCTTCGCTGATTCCGTGACGTCGGTGAAGCCGCCCTTGCCGTCGCCCTTGAACAGGCGGTCGACCTGCGCGTCCATCAGCTTGCCGTAAGCGACGTACCAGTTGCCGAGGAAGAGGTCGAGGTTGCCGTCGCGGTCGTAATCGAGTTGCGCGACGGCGCAGGTGGTTGCGCGCTCGGTTGTCGCAAACGCGTCGCCCAGCTTGTACTTCACCTTGTCGCCGCTCTTTTTGCCCAGCCAGACGCCGGCTCGCTCGCCCGTGTCCGGGAATTTCTCGTGATCGGCGCCTTCCTCGTAGCACGGGCGAAACAGGTCGGCGACGCCATCGTTGTTGAAGTCGCCGACGACAGTGAAGACGGACGTCAGGCGGGCGTCCTTGGCGAATTCGCCGGCGTTGTGCTCCGGCACCAGCCCGGGCTCTTCAACGAACTTGCGCCCGCCGTCTTCGCCCTCGCGATTGAACATGATGATCGCGACGCCGCCGTTATTGCCCGGGCCCGTGGCTTCGTTGTTCTGCAGGATCAGGTCCGGGTAGCCGTCATCGTCGAGGTCGTGCAGATACACACGGCCGCCCGTGGCGTCCGCCGGCAGGACGGCGTCCGAGACGTCCACAAAACTGCGCGCAGGCTTCTCTTCTTGCGCCAACCCGACTGCGATGCAGGTGGTGAGCGCCATCGTGGCAATGACCGCAGAGCGCATGGGCTCTCCCTAGTCGCCGTCTTCCATAACGTCGGAGATCTGTCGCGCGAGGTTGAGTACGGCGAACTTCATACGCCCGCGGGTGACGGTGCTCTCGAAGCCTGAATTCGCGCCGGTGCCTTCCAGCTTGGCGTCGTAGATGGTCTTGCCGTCGAGGTCCACGATCGTGATGTGCGCGCGGGCGAAGCCGTTGCCGCCGAACCCGGAGAAGCCGCCCTTGTCCATCTCATAGATCTCGCAGCGCACGACCGCGCCGTCGAGGCCTTCGGTGCTTTCCGGGAACTCGAGCGTCTTGTAGCACTCGTTGCGCATCTCTTCGCGGAAGTTGATCTTCCAGGTGTCGACCCAGTCCTTCCACTCGTCGTCACTGATCTCCCATGCCTGCGGCGGCTTGAACGTGACTTCCAGCGGCATCACGTAGTAGCTGCCGGTGGTGCGAAGGGCGGAGGTATTGCGCGTCTTTTCCTCAATGATGTTCTTGCTGGAACAGCCGCCAAGAACGATCAGGCAAAGCAGAGCTGCAGCGAGTGTCGTCGGTGTGCGCATAAGAATCTCCGAAGGTGGGCTGATCTTAGCACCGCCACACCCTTCCTTGAACCCGCCCCGGAGGGCGCTATGTTTCGCGCATGGAAGGTTGCCCGTGAAGAAACTCCGCATCGGTGTTGTCAGCTATCTGAACGCCGTTCCACTCTGGTACAGCCTGCAGCACGACACCGACATCGAGGTCGTGCCGGACACGCCCGCGCAC
Source organism: Planctomycetota bacterium (assembly GCA_020638675.1). Lineage (GTDB taxonomy): Bacteria > Planctomycetota > UBA8742 > UBA2392 > UBA2392 > JACKID01. Next base: position 2,524,468 of record JACKID010000001.1, on the reverse strand, counting down.
CTGTGCCGGATGATGGATGACGGCAAGCTCGACGTCGGGTTGCTGCCCGTGGTCGAGGCCCTTCGTCACAAGACATGGAGCTTCTTCACGGACCTGGGCGTAGGCGCGGATGGAATCGTCGACAGCGTCGGGCTGTTCACCCGCGTCGAGCCCTCGCAGGTGAAGACTGTAGCGCTCACGGCCGCCAGCCGCACCAGCGTCACGCTCACGCGCATACTGCTGCATGAAGCGGGTGCACGCCCCGCGTACGTTGACGCAACCATCAGCGCGGACGACCTGCTCAAGCGCGAGGAAGACGCCGTGCTGCTGATCGGCGACCAGTGCCTGCGCGCGCGAAACCTCGAAACCGATCGCGTGTTCGTGGACCTCGCGGCCGAATGGAAACTGCTGACCGGGCTGCCGTTCGTGTTCGCGCTCTGGACAGGCCCGAAGCCGATGCTGACGGACGCGCTCCACCGGCGGCTGCGCACGGCTTATGATGAAAGCCGCGCGGTCTCCGGAGACCTGATCCGCTACGCGGGCATGGACACCGGCTGGAGCGAGGCCGACCTGGCCAGGTACCTCGAAGACGTCATCAACCACGAGCTGACCGAAGAGCACATGAAAGGCCTGCTCGAATTCGCCCGCCGCGCCGCAGAGCTGGAGCTGGTGCCAAAGACCGCTGTCGACAAGGTGCTCGACGCGATGAAGTAGCGCACCCCTTGGCGGGCGGGGTGGGTCGGCTATATTCGCGGCATGATCGCGAAGGCCGTTCCATCGGAGTTCGAACGCATTGCCGCCAAGGTGCTGGCGGGCGAGCGCATCACGTTTGATGAAGGCGTCTGGCTGATCAAGTACGCGCCGGTGCACGAGCTGGCGGTGCTGGCCCACACCGTGCGCGACCGCAAGATGACCGCGGCCGGGCGCAAGGAGCTGGTCACCTACGTGATCAGCCGCAACATCAACTACACCAACGTCTGCATTACCGACTGCGATTTCTGCAGCTTCTACCGGCATCCGCTTGAGGACGGCGCGTACTCGCTGAATCAGGAAGAGCTGCGCCAGAAGGCGCAGGAGACGCTGGATTTAGGCGGCACGGAGATCCTGCTGCAAGGCGGGCACAACCCGAAGCTGCCGCTGAAGTATTACCAGGACATGCTTGGGCTTTTCCGCGACATGGGCCTGCACAACCACGCCTTCAGCCCCAGCGAGATCCAGCACTTCGCGAAGTTCTGGAAGCTGAGCCTGCCGGATGTGCTGGTTGAGCTGAAGCATGCGGGCTTGCAGAGCATCCCCGGCGGCGGCGCGGAGATATTGGTCGACCGCGTGCGCGAGATCATCTGCCCCAAGAAAGGCGGCGCGGATGCGTGGCTCGAGCCGATGCGCGAGGCCCACAAGCTCGGGATTCGGTCATCGGCCACAATGATGTTCGGCCACGTCGAGACGCTGGAAGAGCGCATCGAGCACCTGGAGCGCCTGCGCGCCCTGCAGGACGAGACGGGCGGGTTTACGGCCTTCATCTGCTGGACGTTCCAGAACGCCGACAACGACATGAGCCACGTCGAGATGACCGGCGCCCACGACTACCTGCGCACGCAGGCCGTCGCCCGCATCTACTTGGACAACTTCGAGAACTGCCAGGCAAGCTGGGTAACGCAGGGCGGGCAGGTCGGCCAGGTAAGCCTGCGCTACGGCTGCAACGACATGGGCAGCCTGATGATCGAGGAGAACGTGGTAAGGCTCGCAGGCGCCGCGTTCCGCATGAACGAGCACGAGATCAGACGCCTCATCCGCGACGCCGGCTACGAGCCCCGCCGCCGCAACTTCTACTACGATCTCAGGCAAGAACCGGCCGACCTCGACGAGTCCCTAGAAGCCGCCGTCAACCAGCACAGCAAGCAACGCGTAGCCATCGAAGGTTAGTGGCATCGCCTTCAAGGCGATGAGTTGCAGCGGCTTCAAGCCGCAGTCGTCACGCGCTGGAAGCGCGTGCAACTCATTCGCTGGAAGCGAATGCCACACTGCAGCGAGTGCCCGTGCATGGTAGGGTGGCTGCACAGGAGGACACATGTCCAGCAAACGCTTCGGCAAGAAACCAAAGAAGGTCAAAGAGAAAGCCGACAAGGACGCGGCCGATTCAACACAGGAAGAGAAGAAATCCGTGCCCGCACCCAAGCCCGCCAAGTTCGCCCAGAAACACTTCCAGCGCCGCACCTCAGGATAGCGAAACGGGGTCTGGCTCCGAAGCGAAGCGCAGGTGCCTGACCCCCTTTCGCGGCCTGACAAAGCCATCTCGCACAGAGACCACAGAGTTCACAGAGGCGAGGCTTGCCTTCTCGGTGCGTTCCGTGGTCTCCCGACTTCGCTATGGCTTCGTTGGGCAGGCTCTGCGAAAACGGAGTTGCGGTTCGTTGCCAACCTTCGGGACTTCGCGTGAAACGAGTTCGAGCTTCAACTCACCCGGACGGCCGATCAATTTTTGTCCATCGCCCGCATGCTGACCTCGTAGAATGAGCGCGAGGCCACATGAAGCGTCCTGCCTGGTCGTTGCTGTTGCTTGGGCTGATCCTGCTGGTGGGTGGGATCGGCGGCGTGGTCGTTGTCCAGCACCTGGCTGATCCCAACGACGCCCACGGCAATGGAGGCAGCAGCGCGAACCTTGCCGCCGATCTCGAACCGTCTTCGCTGTGCTCCAGCGACAGCGACGACCAGCAACCGATCACGGCCGATGACGGACAGCATGCGCATCCTGATTCCAGCCATCCGGCCGCTGACGGTGGCAAGGACAAGCCCGATCAATCGCCCGGGTCGGTACACACCGGCCAACCCACGACAGGCACCCCCCCGCCGGAGGGGGAAGAACCGCCGGCCGAGGAGCCACCCACCGACCCGCGCCCCGGGCGGAAGCCCACCAAGAGCATCGGCGGCGTGAACCGCAGGCTGGATCGCTTCGCAATCAACGCCGGCATGAGCGCCGACGGCGCGGTCGCATTCACCTGCGGGCCGGAGAAAATCCAGCTCTGGTCACCCGACAAAGAGACCTCGCTGTGGGAGCGCAAGCACGGCAGCAAATACGCCTCCGCCGCGGCGATTTCAGCCGATGGCGCACTTGTGGCCACGACGTCAGAGGCCGGCAATCCGCTGCTCGTGCGCGGCGCAGACGGTGGGCCCGTGTGGGAATTCGAGCACGAGACCGCAATCAGCGTCGTCGCCTTCAGCCCGGATGCCGCTCGTGTAGTGGTGGGGGACAGCACGGGCGCCCTGTTCTCAGTTGACGTAGAGACCGGAAAGGAAAGCCGCGCGATCGGCGCCATCGAGTTGGCCGCGGAAGAAGGGCTCCGGTCGATCCAGTGGGATGCGTCCGCTGCCGCAATGTACGTCGGCACGAACAAGGGCGCGTTCTATTCCGTGTCCCCGGAAGGCGACGTCAAGCCGCTCCTGTCACGCGAAGACGGCCGAACGTGGGGAATCGTGCTCGCGCCCGACGGCAGGTCGTTCCTGAGCGCAACGCGCGAGCAGGGGCTGTACCTGCGCTCCATCCCCGGAGCGGATGTGTTGAAGCATCTGCCGACGGATGGCCCGGAGCACTCCATGCAGTCACCGAAGCCGATAGGTCGGGGCCGCGCCCTGGTGGGCATGCGGGACGGCATATCGGTGGCGGTCCATCTCTGGGACATTACCGCGTTCAAGTCGATCGCGAGCGTCGAGCTGTCTTTCGTTACGGCATGTGCCGGCAGCGCAGACGGGCGCAGGGCGATCACGGCCGAGCTCGGCGGCGGCGTGCGGTTCTGGAACCTCGACAACGATCTGTTTGCACCGATGGACAAGCGGCAGGTGCAGGCCATCTACGCGAGCTTCCTGCCCGATGGACGCAGGCTGCTGGTCGGGGAAGTCAGCGGGCGCGTCTCGATTCGCGACGCGGATACGCTGGAGGAACTTGACTCATTCCGGACCAGGGAAAAGACGGTCGAGGCGATGCTGCTGTCGCCGATGGGCGACAAGCTGGCGGTGGTTGATACAGCGCGCGAGCCCCGACTGTGGACCCTGGCCACGAAGGAGAGCGTCTCGCTGGGCAAGCTTGCCGAGTTCTCCCTGATGCAGTTTTCGACGGACGGCTCGCGGCTGTACCTGGGCGTGGACGGCAAGATCGGCATCTTCGACACGGCCGACGGCTCCAGGCTGGGGACGCTGTTCGATACATGGCAGATTCCCGCTTGCCGCGTGAACCCGGACGGGACGCGAGTCGCGATCGCCGGGTATCCGGTTCGCCTGTTCAGTCTCCCGGCGGAAGGGGAGGGCGAGGCGCTCGACTTTGAGTGTCCGCCCATCAGCGCGCTGCGGTTCTCAGGCGATGGCGGCATCCTCGCGGTTGCGACCAGCAAGGGGCTGTGGCTCTGGGACACGGGCCGAAGTGTGCTGTCGACGAAGATCGACATCGGGACATACGCGATCGAGTTTCGCCCCGGCCGGGACGAATTCATGACCGAGGACGGCAACGGGTTCATCCACCGCTACAAACTCGACGGCGAGCTGATCGAGACGCTCGGCGGCGGCCCTGAGATCTGCTGGCACGTGGCGTGGTCGCCCGATGGGCGGCGCATCGTCGGTGTGGGCGACGACCAGGCCGTGTACCTCTGGGACGTTGACTGAACGGCGCCCGCGCGTAAGTTGCAGCTACAACGGAGGTCGCAATGTCGGCTAAGCTCGAACAGTCGAAGAAAGACGGCCCGCACGCCTTGCTGGCATCGATGGTGGGGGAGTGGCAGGGCACGGCCAAGACCTGGTTCGAGCCCGGCAAGATCGGTGACGAGTCGCAGGTAAAAGGCACCACGCGTCTGGTGGCGAACGGCAACTTCCTGCTGCACGAATACGAGGGCACGCTGATGGGAGAGCCGATGCAGGGCCTCGCGATCATCGGCTACTACATCGGCGGCAAGCGCTGGCAGACCGCCTGGGTCAACAACCACCACAACGGCACGCGCGTCATGGTTTCCGAAGGCGAGGAAGGTGCGCCCGCCGACAAGCCGAACGTGCTAGGCAGCTATCCGGCTGGCGACGGCAGCCCCGACTGGGGCTGGCGCACGACGCTCGAGCTGCGCGCGCCCGACAACCTCGTGCTCACGCACTACAACATTACGCCCGAGGGCGAAGAGTCTCCGGCCGTCGAGTTCGACTACAAGCGGGTTCAGGGCTAGCCGGGTTTGTGCGGAGTGATCAGCAGGCCGCCTTCGAGTTCGACGATCTCGACCTCATCGCCGATCGCGAGGCCCATGAGCGCCAGCAGCTCGTCCGGGAGATTGATGCGGCCGTTTTCGCCTTCCGGCTCCAGGCGCAGTGTCCACGTCTGGCTCATGGCTGGTCTTCGTTGCGGCGGGTGGCGATCAGGCGGTTGCCTTCGACGGTGAAGTGGATCTCATCGCCGACGGCGCATTCCAGCGCCTCCAGCAACGCCAAGTCGATCGGCAGGAAGTACTCGTCCCCGATCTTGGTGATGGTTGCTGTTGCCGTGAGTTCCATGTTCGCACCTGACAGTGAAACGCTCAGCCCCGGCCAAAAGTTCCACTAACTGACACTCCACATCATTAGTGCAAGCCGAGCTATAATCCTTACGTGAGGCTTACATGAAACGCATTTGGCTGATCTGTGCGCTGGCGACAATCTGTGCGGGATGCGTTGCGAAGAGCGAGCCGAACGGTCCACCAGCGCGGCAATCGTCGGAACAGCCCAGCCAACCCGAAAACCAGTCAGAACGAGAGCCGAGTGTTTCGGCAGACCAAAAGAGTGAGCCTCATTTCCCGTCCGGGCCTTTGCCGCTGTTTCACCCAGATTACAAGGCCGGGCAGCCTTGGCATGAGTACAACGAGAATACGGAGGCCAATTTGTCGAGACTCGCTGGGTTGGCGCAAGAAGTGATCGCGGTGAAGGGTCGCAAGCGAGACTCTGCGCATCCGGACGACAATCCGTGGGTCACGAGTAAAGATCCGACGCTGCTTGCCGGGGTGCGCCGGGCATTTTCCGGAAACCTGATGGAGACCCGCAGCCCTGGGCTCTCATTCGTGACCATGCAGTATGAGTTCGAGTGTGCGGATGGCACTGTCGTGGAGTTAGAAGACGTCGGACACTACTACTCTGTGGAGTTCCCGGGCGTCACTTGGCACATGATTCTGGCCACGCCGGAGATGAACCAGGTTCTTCAGCCTATCGACGACAAAGTCTGGCAGCGAAACTGACAGGTCGATTTGCTGTGTCCCTGTAGCCAAGATGATCCCATGCCCATAGGCATCGACTGGGGTGGCACTTCCATCAAGGCCGCGATTGTGGACGGCGCGAACCTGCGTGGCTTCTCGCGCGTGGACACGGACGTCTCGGCCGGTCCCGCGGCCGTGCTGGACGCGATTGCAGCACTCGTGCGCGTGCTGGACCCGCGCACCGATGCGGTCGGCGTGGCGATCCCCGGCGAGGTCCGGGACGACGGCCGTTGCTGGAAGCTGCCCAACGTGCCCGGTTTTGAAGACGTCAACATCGGGGCCGAATTGCAGGCGCGTCTCAACCTGCCGGTCGGCGTTGACAACGACGCCATCGCGGCCGCGCTGGCTGAGCGCCTCTACGGCCACGGCGGCACTTACAAGAGTTTCCTGCTGGTCACGCTCGGCACCGGCATCGGTGGGGGGATCGTGCTGGACGGCAATGTCCGGCGCGGCGCGGGCGGCTTCGCGGGCGAGATCGGCCACGTGCTGATCGACAGCACGCCCGAGGCCTGGCCCTGCGGCTGCGGGCGGCGCGGCTGCATGGAAGCCTACGCCGGCACGCCCGGGCTGCTCAAACGCTACGCGGAATTCGGCAGGCACCTGCCGACGATCAAACAGATCGCGGACGCGAACGACGCCGGGACTGAGGAAGTCTGGCGGCAGCTCGGCGTTGCGCTCGGCACGGGGCTGGCGAGCATCAACAACGTGCTCGACCTCGACGCTATTGTGTTCACCGGCGGCGTGGCCAACTCGCTGCCCGCGTTCGAGAAACACATCCGCCACGCCCTCAAGCTGCGCGCATTCGCGCCGCCATTGGCGGAGCTGCCTCTCGTGGCCAGCAAGCTCGGCGAACACGCCGGAGTCATCGGCGCCGCGCACCTACCAGTGGACAGGAAGTCGTGATCCGATTTGCACTGACAGTGTTGGTGTTCGTCTTCGCCGCGCACGCTCTCACGGCCGGGCCGTTGGGGGATCGGCTTGGCTTTGAGGTGCGCGCGGACTATGCGGCGGACTTTGACGGCTTCGCGAAGATCCGCGAGCACCGGCTGGAAGGCGAGCATCTGGGGCTGCATGACGACCTTGGCGTCGACCAGTGGTTCTCCGCAAGCTTCGAGGCCGCGTGGCAGTTTGACGACATGAACGGGCTGCGTGCGACGTTCACGTGGAACCAGTTTCGCGGCGGCAAGACCTTCGACCACGACGTGCCGCACGATGGTGCGGTCTTCGGCGCGGGCACGACGATCGACTTCGGGCCCACGCGCTGGTGGCGCGCGGAACTTTGGTACGAACTCACTCCGTGGCGCAGCGAGTGGGGCAGGCTCACGCTGTTGGCGGGCGTGACGCTTGACGACCTGAACGTCTTCCTTGAGCCGAACAAGCCGCGGATCAGCAGCAAGCAGGAGTTCCACGAAGACTTCGGCGCGCAGCGCATGCCTCTGCCGGCGCTGGGGGCGCGTTTCAGCGTGATGCCTGTAGATGGGCTACGGCTCGCGTTCGAGGCACGCGGGACATACGTGGACAACCTCGCCACCTGGTACCACGAGGGCGGGCGGATCTACCACAGCCAGACCAACCTCGACGTGTCGGCGACCATCGGCTACCGCGTAGCCGAAGTGGAGTTCGGCGCTGCGCTGCGCCACCGCGTGTTCCGCATCGAGGACGACAGCAAGGAAGACGGCAACGAGTTCGCCGCGCGCGGCACGCACGTCGGGCTGTATGTGGTTGTGCGGCTCTGAGCTACTTCTTGTCGGGGTCTTGCTTCAGCTTGGGGATCTTGCTGCAGAAGGCTTCCCAGCCGTTCTTGAGCCCGTCGCGGTTGACCTGGTCGTCGTTCGTTGCGTTGAAGCTGGAGTGCGTCACCGTCACGTTCACGCCGCCGTCGATCGCCTTGAAGTCGACCACCACGTGCAGGTCCGGCACGTTCTCGGGCGTCTCCTTCCAGCGCCAGGTGTAGCCGAGCTTCTTGTTCGGCTCCCAGATTTCGATCTTGCCCAGTAACTGCCAGACGATGTTGCCCTCTTCGTCTTTCCAGGTCGGCTGGTACTTGCCGCCGACTTTGCCTTCCACTTCGGCCTCCGGCGGCCACCACTTGGTCAGCCCGTCGCTGGTTGCCCACAGGGCCCACATCTCATCCAGCGTGAAGCCGGCGTAGTCGGCCGTGAGTACCAGCTTGGTTTTGTCCTCGGACTCAAGCTGGGTCAGGAATGGCGGCGTCGGCTGGTAGAGCTCCTTGGTGCTGCTGCGGTGCAGCTTCATGAGGTTGCCGGTGCCCCAATCCACCTGGACGATCTCGCGCGCGTCGTTGACCCAGATCGGCAGCTCTTTGCCTTTCTCGCTGCGCTGCATGGTGTACTTCCAGGCTTTGACCTTGCCTTCCGGCAGGTCGATCTCTTCCTGCGCGATCGAGTCGAACGTGGTTGCGCCGAGGTCCTTCATCCCGTCCGCTTCGTTGTATTCGTTGCGGACCAGCTTGGCGCCGCCCTTCTGCGGCATGGCGGCGGCGAGGATGAAGCCCATCCCGGTGATCGCGTCTTGTTTCACTTCCGCGCGCAGGTCGTCGACGCCGGACTTGCCGACCATCACGTTGCCTTCGCGCGCCGCGAGCACGCGCTGCAGCCCGCTGGACATCTCGGTGTAGGTCAGCTCCCACTTCGCGTCGAAGCTGGTCTTGCGGTCTTCCTCGTACTTCCAGCCGTCGCCGGAGATGTGCAGCTCCCAGTCGCAGTGCACGCCCTTCTGCGCCGTTTCGCTGAACTGCAGGCGCGCGTAGCCTTCGGTGGTTCCGTCGGGCAGGTACATCCCGTACCAGAACTCGCCCAGCTTCATGCGGGTGAGGGCCGGGCTTGCCGGCGCGGGGTCGGCCGGCGGCGCGGGGTCGGCCGGCGGCGCGGGCGGGGGCGCGTCCTGCGCGAGAATGGCAGCGCTGATCAGGGTCAGGCACGTAGCGGCGGCGAAGATTCGCATGAAGTCTCCTTGGCGTTCCGGGCAGCAATGTTGTAGCGGCAACCTGATACGGTCAAGGACGCAACGGCCGGAAAGCTATTCGTCCGGCTCAATCGTGACGACCAGCGGGAATTTCTGCGTGCGCGCCGTGGAAGTGACCTGGTCCTTCTTCAACTCGGCCACTTCCTGCGGGTAGGTGCCCGCGAGGCCCTGGCCGGTGTTGTGGACCTCGAGCATGATCTTCTTGGCCTTGTCGATGTCGTGCCCGAAGAAGCGCATCAGCACCCAGGTGACGAACTCGGTGGTGGTCACATTGTCGTTGTGGAAGATGACCTTCCACATCGGCGCGCGTTTGCTTTTGGCATCGGCGTCCGTATCGACCTTCGGCTTGGGCAACGTCTGCGTGTCAGGCATGCGCGCATTCTAGCACCGGCACACCATCATTCACCGGGAGGGGCGGGTGCCTCTAGATCGATCAACTCAATGTTTAGACGTTCTGATGAACGATCGAGCGATTTCCGGATCCGTTCAAACGTCGCGTGTGCGACCCCAAGATCCTCCATGCGCTTTGCAGCGGCGCTGCCGTGGAAGTGAATCACCTGCACCAAGGCCGCAGCGACGTCGGGGCTCAGATCGAAGTAGTGATTCAGAATGACACTTGCAGACCCGAAGCTGATCTCATCGTCGTTATGCACCACGATTCCCCACCGGCCTTCGCCGATCTCATGTGCGCTTGCGGCGACTATGTCTAGCGCGCAGGCCAGGAGGTCCAACTCGTAGAACACGACGTCGGGCAGCGGATTCTTGTAGTAGGGGTCCGTCTCGCGAAAGCCGAACGACTCGTAAAGCTTGCGAGCAGGTTTCATGCTTTCGAGGGTGTCCAGTAGCACTTGCAAATAGCGGGTTTCCGTCGCGAATCCCAGAGCTTCCGAAACCAGAGTTCGCGCGACGCCAAGCCCTCGATACGCCGGCTTCACGTACATGCGTTTGACTTCGCAGGTTCGCTCTGCCAAAGGACGCACGGCGATGCAACCTGCAATCTCGCCCTCAACACCCGCCAGCAGGATGCAGCCTTTCGGCGCGGCGTAACACCCCGGAAGCTCCGCAAGTTCCTGCTCGAAGCCCTGGAAGGCCAAGTCAATCCCGATCTCCGCTGCGTATTCACGAAACAGCTCGCGCACCTTTTCCATGTGTTCGGGCGATTCGGTGACGTTGGCTATCTGTGCTTCGACCATGGATCACTCGGGTGAGGGCTAGAGCCTGCGTTCGACGCAGACGGTTAGTGGGAACGAGTCACGGCGTGCGATTGCCCGGATTCGAGCAGCGATGCGATTCGCGCCCCACTCGCTGCGACAGTAACGCACCGACGCGATGCCTGCCGAATGCACCAGCGAGGCGTACTCAAACGCCGTGCGTTCGTTCACGTCGAGCACGCGGCGAAGTGCAAATATGACGGTGGGGAACGGCGTTGTGTCATCGTTGTAAAGCTGGACGACCCAGGGACCGCTGCCACGCGGTTCGCCGACCCGTCTCAGATGCCGGTTGGCGCGACGCTCAAGCGTTACCTCGAAAGTCTGGTGGTCGCCGGCTCCGTCCTTCAGCACGGGTGAGTGAGGCTCGAACCCATGCGGCTCCAGCTTCTCGGCGCGCCACAACTCCGTACCCGGTGCGAACAGGAACATTTCGGGCACGGCCCAGCTCACGGTAAAGCACCAGTCCAGCATCTGTGAGCCCAGGCCCTGCCGGCGCCTGGCAGCACTGATGTAGGGGCCAACAATCTCGGTCCGGTCGTCGGTATTCCAGGTGCCGTACAGGCAGCCGTGCCGCTCCTGAAACAACGCGACGAGTCTGAGCTGTGTCTCGTCGAGCTGCCGATGAGTATCGGCCAACTCTGCTATGTGATCGCGCAACGGGCCATCCGGCAACTCGCGCAGCCACTCGGCGAATGTCCTGTCCGCGCTGTCGGCGGCTTTGGCGGAGGCGCTGGTGAGTTCGGCGTCCATCAGACGATCTGCGGGCCGGCTTCTACTTCGACCTTGAACGGGTAGCCGGCGTCGGCCGCGGCCTGGTCTACTTTGCGCCTTGCGATCTCGGCCGGGATGGCCGGCAGCTCCGCGACCATCGCCTTGCCTTGCTTGCGAATGCGGTCGGTGATCACGCGGGCCTTGGACTCGTCGAACCCGAAGTACTGCTCGAGCACGAACAGCACGAAATCCACCGGTGTCTTGTCGTCGTCGAAGAACCAGACCTTCGCCCGCGCCGCGATCATGGTGCTGTCCTCACGGCCTGGCTCGCCGTGGGTGTCGTCCGGCTCGAACTGCGGGTCGGAAGGGGTATCGTCGGGCATAGACGGATTATACCGTGCGTGCGTCATGGAATTGTCTCAACGGGCATAAAACCTGCCGCCGGTACTAGATGCGTATCCTGATGTATCCCATGGGCAGCTCCGGCGACGTGCACCCGTTCGTCGGGCTGGGCAAGGCGCTGCAGGCCCGCGGGCATGAGCCGTTCCTCATCACCAGCGGCTACTTCGAAGACCTGGCGGGCCGTGCGGGCATTCCATTCCGCGCCGTCGGCACGCGTGAAGACTTCGAGCGCGCGCAGGAAGACCCGGACCTGTGGCACCCGAAGAAGGCATTCAACGTACTGGTCGAGAAGGCGCTGAACCACAGCTATGCGCCGATACTCGAGTACGCCCGCGAGCTTAACAAGCCCGGCGAAACCGTCATGCTGGCGGGCACGCTGGCGTTCGGCGCACGCAACGCGCGCGACCTGCTGGATATCCCTCTGGCCAGCGTGCACCTCGCGCCCTGCCTGTTCCTGAGCCGCTACCGCCAGCCGATGCTGCACGGCGCGCCGATACCCCAGTGGGCGCCCGGCTTCCTGAAAGCCTTCCAGTGGTGGGCCGGGGGCAAAGTCGCCGACAAGGCCGTCTTGCCCGAGCTGAACCGCTTCCGCGCGAGCCACGGCTTGCCGCCGGTGCGGGACATCATCCGGTCGTGGTGGCACTCGCCGGATCGCGTGCTGGGGCTGTTCCCGGATTGGTTCGGGCCGCCGCAGCCGGACTGGCCGAAGCAGACGCGCCTGACGGGCTTTCCCATGTTCGACGAAAAGGGCATGCACGAGATGCCGCCCGAGGTTGAATCATTCCTGCAGGCGGGCGAGCCGCCGGTGGTTTTCACGCCCGGAAGCGCCATGGCCCACGGGCACGACTTCTTTGCGCAGGCGGTCGAGGCGCTGAAGCTTACAGGCCGTCGCGGGCTGCTGATCACGCGCTTCCGCGAGACCGTTCCCGCGAAGCTGCCCGAGACGGTCATGCACGCGAGCTACATCCCGTTCAGCGAAGTTCTGCCACGCGCGGCGGCGCTGGTGTACCACGGCGGCGTGGGGACGTGCGCCCAGGCGCTGCGGGCGGGCATTCCGCACCTGATCTACCACATGGCGCACGACCAGCTGGACAACCTTTCACGGGTGCGCGATCTTGGCGTCGGCGATGGTTTGGCGCCGAAGCAATTCAAGGCGGCACGTATCGCCAAGGTGCTGAACCAGCTGCTGGATAATCCGGAAAACATACGGCGCGCGAAGCAGATAAGCGAACGCTTCGACACTGAAGCATGGATGCGCCAGACCTGCGAGCTCGTCGAGCAAGTCGTCCTAAGCAAATAGAAACGGGGACGCGGCACGATGCCGCGTCCCCGGGGTAGCCTCGGGGGCGTTTGAGGGCTACCACCTATTTCGGCAGGATGACCTTGTCGATCACGTGGATGACGCCGTTGGTGCACTTGATGTCGGTGATGACGACCTTCGCGCCATCGACGTAGACAGTCCCGTCCTTGACCTCGATCTGCACCTTCTGGCCCTGGACGGTCTCGGCCTCGGTCAGCTTCACCACGTCGTCCGCCATCACCTCGCCCGCGACGACGTGATAGGTCAGGATGCTCGCCAGCTTCTCCTTGTTCTCCGGCTTCAGCAGCTCATCGAGCGTGCCTTCCGGCAGGTCGGCGAAGGCTGCGTCGGTCGGCGCGAACACGGTGAACGGGCCTTTGCCCTTCAGCGTCTCCACGAGCTCGGCCGCCTTGACGGCTGCGACAAGCGTATCGAAGTCGCCGGCTGCTACGGCGGTGTCAACGATGTCAGCGGGCTCGGGCTCGCCGCCTTCAGCCTTCGTGTCCTTGGAACTGGCACAGGCCGCGAACAGGAAAGCCAGCAACAGGGCGGGAAGAATGCGCGTGAACGTCTTCATGGGTCGATCTCCGTAGTTGAGTAGTACGAAAAAGAATTTGCAACACAGTTACACTCTCAACGAGGCGGACTAAGACTGTATTTCCACCATCCGGGAAAAACGACGCCGGCCGGGAAGAATCCCGGCCGGCTTTGAAGCAGCTTCAAATTCGCGCTAGTCGAGCACTTCCCAGAGGAAATCCTTCATGCGGATCCATGAGCGTTCGTCGGCCTGCGCGTCGTAGGCGACGCCCGCGGTCGGGTTGTCGCCCGCGTCGGGGTTGGTGAAGGCGTGAACGGCGTGCCCGTAGAGGTCGATCTCGTAGTCGACGCCCGCTTCCTTCAGTTCGTTGTTGAGGACCACAACGCCGTCGAAGTTGTCGTCCGCGCCGTGCAGCACCAGCACCTTGGCCTTGATGTTGGCCGCGTCGCCGCCCGGCTCACTGCCGTAGCCGCCGTGGAAGGGGACTACGCCGCGCAGGTTTGCACCGCTGCGAGCCAGCTCCATCACCGCCGTGCCGCCGAAGCAGTAGCCGATGGCGGCAACGCTCTCCGCGTCGGCCTGATCGCTGGCGAGTGCGGCCGTCATGCCCGCCTTGAGTCGCGTGCGGAACGGGCCGCGGTCGGCGCCGCGCCATGAGCCGGCGGCCTTGGCCGCTTCGTCGCGGTTCTTCGGGCGGACGTTCTTGCCGTAGACGTCAACGCTGAACGCGAGGTAGCCCATGGCGGCCAGCTCGCGCGAGCGCTGCTCGTCGAACTTGCCGCGGCCCATCCAGTCGTGGACGACCAGCACGACCGAGCGTTTGCCGTCCATGTTCGCGTCCCAGGCCATGAAGCCTTCGCACTCCGCGTCGCCGTCCTTGTAGCTGACCAGCTTGGTCTGGACGTCCGGGAAGTATTCCTTCACGTCGCCCGGGCGTGCCTCTTTGTCCTGCGCGTTGCTGGCGTCACTGAGCTGCAGCGTCGCAATCACGCCCGCGATCACCAACGTCGCGGCAACCATCACTGAGAGTGTGCGCTTCATCTTCGTCTCCTCGTAAACAGGCTTGGGATTCCACCAAGCGAACATGCCGAGCGCAATGAAGTGGCATCGCCTTCCAGGCGATGAGTTTCAGCGGCCTCGGGCCGCTGCGCGTGCTGGAAGCACGCGCTACGCATGCGCTGGAAGCGCATGCCACTCCTTCGGTATTCAGTTTTCAAACAGCGGGCGGTGGCTAGGAGTCGGACTGGTCGTGGCGGTCTTCCGGTGACGCCGTCGCGGCCGGTTGATCGGGCTTGGGTGGGGGCGTATCGGGTGCGGGTGTGGGTTTCGGTGACGCCTGGTCCTGCGCGTCGATTTCGGACTGTTGCGCCTCTTCGACGAGCTTGGTGCATTCCGCGAGCTTCTTTTCGCGCATCTGCTCGGCCGTGCGCAGCTCGCGCAGGGCCGCGTTCACGAGGCTCAGTGCCTTGGCCTGCTCGCCAAGGGGCGGGTGGTTTGCGTAGTGCTCGCAGCGTTCAAGCTGGCGCTTCGCGGCCTTGATCTGGTGGTCGATGTCGGCGCCGCCGGTCTCAAGGTAGATGCGCTGGGCGAGGGTGATGAGTTCGAAGATCTGGTTGCGGTTGCGCGGCTTGCGCCCGCGTTTGAGCGTGGTGAGTGCCATGTTCGTGCTCCGCTTCGTGCTGGGCGGGAGAAGCCCGCCCTCAATCGTACCGGCGGATGGAACACAAACCGGATTTCGCGCCGAACGCGCGGAAAAGTTTCCCGGCGCAAGACACGCCGGCGTCGCGCTTTGCACGGACAGTCGCTTGCCTACGAAAAGTTTGTTTTGCCAAACACGTACCATTCGTCGGCTCGCGGCAGCTTGCGCGGAATCGGGGAATTCGAATCCTTGCCGTCATGGGGTGGCTGATTCTCGGGATTGTGCTTTCGGTGACGGCCGTGGTGCTGATGAGCGCGACGGGCTTCTGGTCGCACCGGCGCAAACTGGCGCGCATCGAGCGCGAACTGATGGCCATGCCGCCGCTGGGCGGGCCGAATGCACGAAAGCTGGACGGATTGCCCGCACCCGCACGCAAGCTGCTGGAGCACATGATCGCGCCCGACGCGCCGCCGATTCGCGCCGTTCGCTTTCGCCTGGACGGCGAGATCAAGCCCGGCAAGGAGGGCGGCTGGCTGCCGATCAAGAGCACCGAGCTGCTGCGCGTGCCCGGCGGGTTCACCTGGCGCGCGGCCACGGGCTGGCCGCTGAAGCTGGCCGGCGGCGATCATTACTTTGATAGCGAAGGGGGCGTGAATTTCTGGCTGTTCGGGCTGCTGCACATCGTGAAGGGCAGGGGCCGCGATGTCATGCGCAGCGCGCGAGGACGTGCGGCGTGCGAAGCCATGTGGTTCCCGCCCGCGCTGCTGGCGGCCGAGTGGCTGCCCGGCGAGACGCCCGTGTGCCGCCTGCAACTGGACGGCGAGGACTACACGCTCGAGTTCAAGATCGCCGACAACGGGCGCATTGAAAGCGTCCGAGGCGAACGCTGGGGCGACGAGACCGACGACCGAAGCTGGGCCAAGCTCAAGTTCGGCGCCGACTTCACGGACGAAGTCACGGCAGACGGCTACACGATCCCCAGCCAGTTCACCGCAGGCTGGCACCACGGCACCGACAAGTGGGAGCAGGGCAAGTTCTTCCGGGCGACTCTCAGCGACGTGAAGTGGATCGAGTAGAGCCCCGGGCTTCCGCCCGGAGCCTTGCGATTAGGCCTTCATCTCCCAGCGGCTGATGGTGAGGCGCTGGATTTCGCTGGTGCCTTCGACGATGGTCATGAGGCGTGCGGCGCGGAAGAACTCCTCCACGCGATACTCGCGCATGTAGCCGTAGCCGCCGTGGATCTGGATCGCGGCGCTGGTGACGCGCTCCGCCATCTCGGATGCATACAGCTTGGCCTGCGCGGCCATGCTGATGAAGCGCGGGTCGGAAAGCCCGAACTGTTCCTTTAACCACACCGCGTGCCACACCAGCCCCTTGGCGGCGTTCAGCTCGGTGATCATGTCGGCCAGCTTGAAGCTGATGCCCTGGAATTCGGCGATCTTCTGCCCGAACTGCTCGCGCTCGCCGGCGAAGCGCTTGGCGCGCAGGTAGGCCGCTTCCGCCAGCCCGAGGCACTGGGTCGCTACACTGCAGCGCCCGGTGTTGAGCGTCACCAGCGCGACCTTGAAACCCGCGCCTTCCTCGCCGAGCAGGTTCTCGGCGGGCACTTCGCAATCCTCGAAAATCAGCTCGGTCGTCGGGCTGGCGTGCACGCCCATCTTGTCCTCGACCGTGCCGACCTTGAACGGGCTGACGGCCTTGTCGACGAGGAAGGCGCTGATCTGCGGCTTGCCGTCAGGCTTGCGGCCTGTCACCGCCCAGACGATCAGGAACTCGGCGACGGCGCCGTTTGTGATATAGAGCTTGGTGCCGTTCAGAACCCACTTGTCGCCCTTCTTCTCGGCCGTGGTGCGCATGCCCGCGGGGTCGCTGCCTGCGCCGGGCTCGGTCAATGCGAAGCTGCCGAGCTTTTCGCCACTCGCGAGTGGGGGAAGCCACTGCTGTTTCTGTTCTTCGGTTGCGAAGTTCATGATCGGCAGCGCGACCAAACTGTTCTGCGCGCCCAGCGTCATGGAAAGCGAGATGCTGGTCTTGGCGATCTCGCCTTCCACCAGCAGGTACGCGAGGTAGTCCGCGCCGACGCCGCCGTATTGCTCCGGGATCACCAGCCCCATGAACCCGAGCTCGGCCATCTTCTTGGTGAGTTCCATCGGGAACTCGTGGCTGGCCTCAAGCTTGATGGCAACCGGCTCGACTTCTGTCTTGCAGAAGTCGGCCGCAGCCTGCTGGAACATCGACTGTTCTTCGGTGAGGGCAAAGTCCATGGCGCGTCCTTGAAAGCAGTTTGTAGACCACGGTTTACGTGTGCAAGCCGCGCCCGCAAGCGCCTGCCCGGGGCGCGCCGACAGCACGGTTTGGTGCAATTTGATTTTGACGTGACGTTGCTGTGACTTATGCTCTGAGCGCTCACAACGGGGTCCGGTGTTCACCGGGCCATTTTTGTCAAATTAGGGGATGCGCATGAATCGGATTCTGATGGCAGGCGTGGCGGCGCTCGTGCTTGGCGCGATGTTCGTTTCGCCCGTGATCGCGGACAAGACAGATGGCGGCAGCGTAGTGGTGACCGAGGGTGAGGCGCTGCCCGCACCGGACGCACTCAAGATCGCCGACGGCGAGGCCGAAGGCCACAAGCGCCCGATCGACGTCTACAAGAAGGCTGTCAAGGCCGCCAAGGCCGGCGACCTCGAGGCGCTCAAGAGCTGCTTCGAAGAAGACAGCCGCGAGTACATGGACAACAACAGTTACGAAAAGGACGGCGACAAGGAACTGACCTACGCCGGACTGCTTGCGAACATTCTCAAGAACTACAGCGAAGACGCGGCTGAGCGCGCGCAGGGGCGCGTCGGCTACTACGCGGTGATTGCCGTCAAGAACGGCGAAGCGGCCAACCTGATCCGCTGCAAGTGCATCGGCAAGTGGGACGACGAAGCGGGCGGCTACGCGCACCGCAACTGGTACCTCAGCAGCTACAACGCGGACGACTACCGCCTCGACTACAACGCGCCGGGCGTGAAGTCCATCCGCGACGCGATCGAGAAGGGCGACGTTGCCAAGCTCAAGGAGCACCTGTCCGACCAGGAGACCCCGGCGCTGGAACTGATCAGCGGCGTGGAAGAAGGCATCGACGGCTACGCGCTGCTGCTGAAGCGCCTCAAGAAGCTGACGGCTTCCGAGGCCAAGCCGACGATCATCCTGAACGACTGGAACTCGAGCCTCGCGTACTGGTTCCACACGGACAAGGAAGACAAGTTCATCGTCCTGCACTTCAGCACGGCGTACGAGAACTGGGACATGGACAAGCGCTACACGAAGGTTGAGATCGCCATCACCGACACCAACGGCTTCATGAAGTCGGCGGGCGACAAGTTCCAGGAATTCGTGGGCGACTGGGATTGGTAGTCTGAATGAATCACGAAAGAGCCCGCCAACCGGCGGGCTCTTTTCATTTGCCGCTGGGGGAGGCCGGCCCGCGCCGCGTGGGCAGCTTCGGCTTTGCCGCGCCGGATACGTCGGGCAGGTCTTCTTCTTCGTCTTCGGGCGGCGGAGGTGCGGGCGTCGTTGGTTTCTTCACCTTGGGGGCGACTACAATGCCGAGCAGCGCGAATAACCAGCCGCCGAGCATCGTGTATGCACCCGGGCCGATGGTTGCGATCATTGCGCCGGTGTCGTACCTGGACAGCGACAGCCCGTCGGCCGCCATGAACGCGTCAATCGGCTCGCGCAGCGCCGCGTACACCACTCCCAGCGCCAGCGCGGGCGACAGGCCGGCCAGGAGGCGAATCCACCAGTGGCTCTTGCCTTTGCCGGCGCAACGTAACTCGTCGACGATCGCGTAGAGCGCAAGCACCGGGATCAGGTACAGCGCGAACATCACCAGCGCGTTGTTGGGTGTCTTGTGCAGCGCGTCCACGATGGGATTGTCCGGGTACAGGCCTGCCAGTCGGATGGCGGCCGCGAGGTCGGCCGCGCGCCAGCCAAGCTCGAAGCCGGCCACGCCGCCTTCGAACTGCGGCAGCCCGACGTTGGCCCACGGCAGGAAGAAGCCGACGATTAACGCGAGCGCCCCGAGCAGGAACACGAAGTTCAGCCCGCGCTTCTTCGGGCCTTCCGGCATCGTGCGCGTCTTGCTCACGCGCGTTGCGCCCTTGGGCAGACCCGGCGGCGCCTTCAGCCCGCTGGGCAGCTTGCCTGCGGGCAGCTTCCCGCCCGGCGGCTTGGCATCCGGCTCAGGCTGGGGAGGACGCGATGGGGGCTGCTTGCTGATCCTGGCCGTGTCGGACGGGACGTTGACCTTGCGGATCGCGCCTTGCGGCAGCGCGCTCATGCTCTTGTTCGGGCGATTGGCGGGCAGAATCTCGGTGGGCGCATTGCGCAGCTTGCGCATCTGTGCCGTGTCTTCGAGCGAGAGCCCACTGGCGTCCGGCACCGTGACAGGTGTGCCGCACTCCTTGCACTTCACGCGCTTGTTGGCGTTGGCGTCCGCCACGCGGTAGTGCTTGCCACAGAACGGACAATTGAACTCGATCGGCATAACGGCACCGGCGGGGAAGCGCATGTATTATCGCGCTTTGCCCCCGGCGGGGCCAGCCCGTTTATTGGGCGGCTTCCAGCGCCTCCAGCACCTTCTCGGCGTGGCCGTCTACGCGGACCTTGCTCCAGATCCTGGCGACCTTGCCGCTCGGATCGATCAGGTAGGTGCTGCGTATGATTCCCTTGACTGTACGCCCGTACATCTTCTTCTCGCCGTAGCAGCCGTATGCGGTGGTGACGGCCTTGTCTTCGTCGCTGAGCAGCGCGACGCCGAGCTTGTGCTTCTCTTCGAACTTCTTTTGTGCGGCGACACTGTCGGGGCTGATGCCTAACACGACGGCGCCGGATTTCTCGAAGTTCTTCACCAGACCGGTGAAGGCGATCGCTTCCTTGGTTCAGCCGCTGGTGTTGGCCTTCGGGTAGGCGAACAGGATGACCCACTTGCCCTTGTAGTCGGAGAGCTTGTGCTTCTTGCCGTCCTGATCCGGCAGGTTGAATGCCGGTGCCTTGTCGCCTTCCTTCAGCATTTCTGGCTCCTTGTCGGTCGAGACGCCGCACTATAGCTTGCGGTTTGGAATCGCAAGCGAGCAGGCATGACTGAGGCGTCTACAGTGATCAAGGCCGCACCCGCCAAGGGCTACGCACGCCTGAGCCCGCAGATTCGGGCCCGGCTGGCGGACGTCGCGACATTTGCTGCATGGGTTCTTGTCGCACCTCAGGCATTCCTGAGCGTCGACACGGTTGATTCGTGGATCAGACGACCCGTTCTTGTCGCCAGCGCAGTGCTGCTAGTCGTTGCGTGGGTCATGCACCGCAAGAAGGGTGTCCGCGCAAACCCAGTTGTACAGGGGGGGCTGCTGTTTGCGTTGATCGGGGTCAGCATACTTTGCATGGCCATGTACCACGTCAGCGGGTGGTGCACGCTGGCCGGCTTTGCTTCGTTCGTTGCTGCGTTCGCGCTGCGCGGCTCGGTAGACCGCGCGGTGATTCGCGGGCGGGATCTTCAGGTCGGAAAGCACACCGGCGTGAGCTGGGTGTTCGCGCAGGCCGAAAGCCTCGCGGCCGCGCTGGTGATGGTGCTGCTGGTGTGGCACTTCGGGCTTGAGGCGTTTCGCATCCCGTCGGGCAGCATGGCGCCGACGCTGCTGGGCGACCCGGTGCTGGGCGACCGTGTGCTGGTGGACAAGTTCGTTTATTTCTATCGCGACCCCGCACGCTGGGAGCCGATCGTCTTCCGCTACCCGCTGCGCCGCACGGACCCCTACGTCAAGCGCTGCGTCGCGCTGCCCGGTGAGCAGGTGCTGATCGCCGAGGGCGACGTCTACGTGCGCCTGCCCGGCACGGGCGAGATCGAGCTGCTTCGCAAGCCGCCCCGCCAGCGCGAAGTGCTGTGGTTCCCGATCATCGAGAGCCTGAGCAGCAACACCGCCTGGGTGAAGAACTTTGACCGCGTCGGCAAGGTGGAATTCAGCGACGGGCTGATCAGCGTGGGCGGCGGCGGGAGCATCGTGTTCCCGCGCGGCGAAACCAGTGACAAGCCCGGCAACATCACAGATCACGACGCCAGCTTCGGCGCCACCGAGACGCCCAAGGACCGCTACGGACACCACGTGGTGGGGGACATGCGCCTGCGCGCCGAGCTGACCCTCGACGCAGGCGGCGAATGCACCATCGTGCTGGTGCGCAACGACGACAGGTATCGCCTTGAGCTGCGCCCGGATGCGGGCGGCTGCAAGCTGTTCCACGTCTCCGGTGACTCCGACGAGGAGCTGTCGATCGACAAGTTGAGCGCCATCGAGTTCGGCACGGATGCCCGCGACGTCGCGTATTCGCTGGCCGATGGCGAACTGGTGCTGACCATCGACGGGGCCGAGCAACTGCGCCTGGACGTCGGCACACCGCTGCTGGACCAGCTTCGCGCGCGTGACAAACAGGGCGCGATCAATCTCGCCGGCAATGTCGCGCTGGAGCTGGCCGAGGCCGAGCCCGGCGACGGGCGCAAGGCGCGGATCGAGATCGCCTGCGGCGAAGGCAAGGGCGCCAGACTGCGCGTGCGCAGCATCGACCGCGACGTCTACTACATCGGGCGCATCGAGGAATGGACCGATGACCAGCGCGAACTGCCCTTCCAGGTCGAGCTCGGCGAAGACCAGTACCTCGCCCTCGGCGACAACTCGCCCGGCAGCGCCGATTGCCGCTACTGGACGCGCATCACGCTCTTCCTTGACGACGGCACGGAAATCGTCGGCAGCATGGATGAGCCCAGCCAGCCCGACCTGGTGCATCTGCTGGCCAAGGCGGCGGGCGAGGGCGATACGTTGAACGCCTACTTCCGCCTGCGCAGCGTGGCGCACTTCAGGCAGGAGGAGCGCCCGGACGACAGCACCGACGCCGAGCTGGTTGCCAATGCCCTGACAAGTCTGATGGCGGCCGGCAAAAGCCAGGGCCGGGCGGCCATCAGTTTCTACACCGAGGGCGGCGGGCTGACCCGCGTGCAACTCGACCAGATCAAGCACCTGCAGGTTGAGCGGCTGCCCTACGTCGAGCGCAAACTGTTCGTCGGGCGGCCATTCGCCGTGTTCCTGAGCCCGCGCGGAATGAAGCTGATCGACTAGTCGAGTCCCGCTGCTCGCCGCGAAGGGACGGCCGGGTATATTCTCGCAGTGAACGACGAACGTGCTTACCTGTTTCGCCATGCCGTAGTGCGGGATGCCGCCTATAACCTCCTGCCGCCCGGTCAGCGCGCGAGTTTGCACGCCTGGGCGCTGCGCGGCATCGAACTGTTGTTCGGCGCGGCGGGCTCGGAAGTCGCAGACGAACAGCGGCACGCGATTGACGCGGTCGCCGACCAGCTTGCCCTGCACGCGCGACTGGCAGGTGCGGGCTTCCGAGGCGACGAAATTCGCTACACACTCCGCGCGGCTCAGAACGCGACGGAAGCCTATCGACACGACGACGCGCTTCGACTCTGGGCGCGCTATTCGGAGATCTGTCCGCCCGCCAGTCTACCGCTTTCCCTGCACAGGGCAGCGCTGGCCGAGCACCGCCTGCGCGGCGCCGATGCGGCCGAGCCCATCATGACCCGCGCGTTGATGGCCGCCCGCGAGAACGGGGATCGTCGATATGAGGGCATCGTGCTGTCAGATTTTGCCGGGCTAGCCGGCGTGCGCGGCCGTTACGAAGAATCGTGCGACTATTGCCGTCTGGCCTTGGCCATCCACCGGGAGGTCGACAACCGCTGGCATGAAGGGATCGCGCTCGCTGCGCTCGGTGCGGGACTTGCGACGGCTGGCGATGCACAGGCGGCACGGGAAGCCTACGCCGAGGCGCTGCAGATTCACCATGAAGTAGGCAACCGCCGCGGCCGCGCCACCGTTACCATGAACATCGCCAATCTCGACATGCTTGCCGGGCTGTACGATCAGGCGGATACCGGATACCAGGCAGCGCTGGCGCTGATGCAGGATCTTGGCGATCAGAAAGGTCTGGCATCTGTCACCCTAAACCGGTCCGAGCTGCTGTACCGCCTGGGACAATTGGAAGAGGCAATCAAGGCGTACGAGCGGGCACACGTGTACGCAGTTGCCTCTGGCGACAGAAATACCGCTGGTGGTGCCCAGTGCGGGCTCGCCCGCGCTTTGCTGAGTGCCGGGCGCGAGAGCGAGGCCCGGGCGGCCTGGGCTTTGGGCGTGAAAGCACTCCAGGATGTCGGCAACCAGACATCACTGAGGTGGCAAATCGAGGAATTGAAACAGACGGTCCCGGGCGGCGCACCGTTCGATGCCCTGTAGACCCAACCCCGGGCTTGCGTTGGGCGTTCAATAGGTTCAACATGGGCTTTCCCTGAACGATCCCCGGAAGATGCTGATGCGATTTGCTGTCCTTGCGGCCGTCCTGACCGTTTGTCCGATCCTTGCAGCGCAGAGTGTGGCCGGCGGCTTTGCCTCGGCCGTGGTGGTGAATCCGGTATCCGGCGGGCGCTCATTCGCGTTCGCGCCGGACGGGCGGCTGTTTTACACCGAAAACGCCAGCGGCCAGATTATGGTGGTGGACAACCCGACCACGACGCCGAGCGCGCCGTCGGTATTCGCGACCGTGAGCGGCTTCGTGGCGCCCAGCGGCAACGACCTCGGGCTGCACGGCATCGTTCTGCACCCGAACTTTCCAACTTCGCCGACGGACAGCACCAACCGCTTCATCTACGTGATCCAGTCCACGGGCACGACCGGCGCGCCTCAGTTGATGGTCAAGCGCTTCCTTGAGGACACCTCGGCGCTCGGGACGGCCGCGAGCGGCAGCGAGACGACGCTGATCAGCGGCGTGGATATGGGCAGCGCGGGCAACAACTTCGGCGGGCGCATCGTGTTTGACGCGGCGGCCAACATGTTCGTCAGCGTTGGCGACGGCGGCGCGTCGATCAGCCTTGCGGGCGGCTTTGCGCAGGACGTCAACGACCGGCGCGGCAAGGTTCTGCGCTACCAGGCCGACGGCACCATTCCGCTCAGCAACCCGTTCACCAGCAATGCCATGTGGGCGCGCGGGCTCCACAATCCGCGCGGCATGGCCATCAACCCGACCACTGGCGACCTGTTCGGCGTGGACACGGGCAATTCGTCCACCAGCGGGCTCGATGAGCTGAACGTGATCATCAGCAACGCGAACTACGGCTGGGATACCAACGGGCTGAGCGGCACACAGGGCGTGACCGGCTACAGCGACCCGGCCTGGGAGCTGGGTGCGACGTTCGAGCCAAGCTGCGCGGCGTTCCATCCGGGCGCCCTCGGCTCATGGCCGACGGTGGGGTATCGCGGCGGCGTGGTGTATCTCGGAAGTGAAGCCGCCACGGGCTCGATCTTGCGCGTGGTGCTCACGGGCGGCAACGAACGTGCGGGCGTCGCCCAGACTGCCTTTGCAGGAAGCTTCAGCGCGCCCGTGCGTGACATGCATTTCGGGCCGGACGGAAATCTCTACGTGCTGACCGACACGGTGCTGTACCGCATCACCTACACGGGCAACACCAGCACCGCGAACCCGGTTGCCAACGCCGGCGTCGACCAGACCGTCAACGAGGGCGCCACGGTAACGCTGAACGGCAGCGCCAGCAGCGATGCCGACGTATCGGACGTGTTGCGCTACACGTGGAAGCAGGTGGGGGGCAGCACGGTCGTCAGCATCACCAACCCGACGCTGCAGATCGCCAGCTTTGTCGCGCCGCAGGTGACGTTCTCGCAGAACTTCACGTTCGAGCTGATTGTCGAGGACGGCAACGGCGGGGTCAGCGACGACTTCATTGTCATCACGGTCAACAACACCGGCAACCCCGACGACGACGGGCCCACGGACTACAACCCGCCGGGCGAAGGCGGCTGCAGCACGAGCGGAGTCTCGACGTGGTGGTGGCTGCTGGTCGCCAGTGCGCTGCCGCTGCTGGTGGCCGTACGCACGCGCAGATCGAGCTAGCAGACCGCAATTGTTGCGAGTAACCCGTCGCGCACGCGGCGGGTTCTTGCTTGCTACTTGCCCAGCAGCAGGCGGTCGGCAAGCATCGTGGGCAGCGTGGGGATCTCGCGGATCTTGTTAGCCGTGGCCTGGTAGTCGTACTCGACCCGGCGGAACTGCAGGTTGCTGCCGTTGATCACGACGTAGCAGGCGCGCGTGTCGTGGTCGCGCGGTTGCCCGACGCTGCCGATGTTCACCAGCAGCTTCCGGAAGCGGCGCAGGTCCAGCTCGCCGTTGTTCAGGTTCTTCGGGTGGCCGTACTTGCCGGTTTCGCTGTAGATGCCCGGGATGTGGCTGTGCCCGCAGAAGCAGAAGCGGTCGAACTTGGCGAACATGCTGCGGATCTTCGCCTGGTCGAGGCTGTCCTTGGGGAACACATACTCGTGCGTCGGTTTGCGCGGGCTGCCGTGCACGAACAGCAGGTCGCCCTGCTTGTGTTCGCGCTTCTTGGTCATGGCGTCGAGGTAGTTCCAGTACTTGTGGCGCTTTTCCTTCGGAAGGTCGGGGCTGTTCAGTTGCTCGCGCGTCCATTCGACGCTGCGCATGGCGCGCTCATTAAAATCTTCGGCCACGAGCATCACCGCCTCCTCGTGGTTGCCGAGGATGGTGAGGTCGAAGCGTTCCATCGCGACGTCGAGCACCTCGCAGGGGTTCGGCCCGTAATCAACCAGGTCGCCCAGGCAGTAAATCTTCTCGCAGCCGAGGCTGTCGATGTCTGCCATTACCGCGTTCAGCGCTTCGATGTTCGCGTGGATGTCAGAGACCAGAGCAATGCGCACTACACGGCCTTTCAAAGCCTGCTGCAACGCAGGCCCGGGAGCCCAGAATCAACCGAAGTGCATATATTCTGCGAATTTACGCAGCTTCGCAAGGGGCAATAACTAAGCCCCGGCGATCGGTGTCCGCCGGGGCATTCGTACGTGATTTATGTGACTAGCGCAGCAGCAACTGCAGGTCGCGATCATCGAGGCGGTACATCGGGCCGGACACCGGCAACTGCACCGCGCGGCTGAACGAGCGATAGGTGCCGCTGCCGCGTTCCGCGTTGATGCGGTCGAAGGTGCGGTCGATGAAGGTCAGGTCGATCATGACCACCGACGGATAGTTCCAGCGTGCCGACACGAAGTCACGGTCAGGCGCGGTGTTGGTGGTCCACAGCCCGCCGAACTCGGAGCGGTTCTCGCGCAGCGGCTGCTGCAGCAGGATCGCCGTGCCGCCGGATTGCGCCGACTTCGGGCGGACGGCGCCGGCCGTGCCCTTGATCCACATCCAGTTGGCGTTGGGGTCGTTCTCGCTGCATTCGGGCATGATGTTGTAGTTGAACGCGCCGTTGCGCACGCCAAGTTGGAAGGCGGCCTGGTCGTCGACGAACACGCGTGCGCCGTAGATGAAGCTGGCAAGCTCGTCTTCGTGGGGGTAGATCGGATCGGCCTTGATCTTGCCGCTGCCGATGGCGGCGATTTCGGCAAGGCTGCGCTGCGGGATGATGCGGCGCACGAGATACGCGCCGCCGTACTGGTCGCCGTTCTTGTCCGGCAGTCGGCGGCGAAGGTAGTAAGCCACCAGGGCGGTGCCGGTCACGTACTTCTTCTTGTCCTTGTCGTACCAGGTGTTGCGGCCGGTGAAGGACAGGAACTCGTGAATGTTCAGCGTCTGCGGGTCCTGCGGCTCGACCCAGTCGTCGAGGCGCGAATAGGCCTTGGAGTTGGGAATGGCCTCGACGTTGCGCAGGTCCTCGACCTCAAGCGAGCGCATGTTGATCGTGTGGTAGTCTTCGACGCCTGTTTCAAGGCGCATGAGGTCCTGCTCAATCATGTCGAGTGAGGCGCGGGCCTGGCTGTAGACGTCCACGCGTTTGGCCGCGCGCAGGTACATGGTCTGCGCGTTCACGAACATCGAGCGCAGCATCAGCATGATGATCAGCATCAGCGTGATGGCGATCATCAGCTCGAGCAGTGTGAAGCCGCGGCGAAGGTTTCTCATGGCGTACTCTCCAGTGATCCGTGGTCGGTGGCCAGAGGTCAGAAACGACCGTGGTGCAGCACACGAACCAGACCCTGCAAACAATCAGTTCTTCACTCTCGCCTGTCGTCACTGGCCACTGAACACTCATCAGTGCGCTGCGTTGACGTAGAAATCCCATTCGAAGTAGGGGTCGTTCAACACGTCGCCCTCGAACTGGAAACCCTTGTAGATCTTGACGTGCACGACATAGAGGTCGTCCAGCGGCTGCTTGCCGCCGCCGCCCTTGGCCACCGGAACGCTCGAGCGCTGCACGCTGCGGCGGATGCCGATGTCGAACTGGTAGAACATGCGGTCATCGGGGTCCAGCCCGTCGCGTGCGCCGGCGCGGCGAAGGTGGTCCGGCAGCAGGCGGAATACCCTGGGCTCGCGGTCAAAGTTCATGGTGCCGCCGCTGCTGTTCAGCGCGTCGCGCGGAATCTCGGTCATCATGTTCTTGCGCGCGTCGCCGGTCACGTTCGCGTCGAACATGACCTTCGGGATGCGGAAGAAGATCGTGTTCGAAACGGGTGTGCCGCCGATGTTGTCTTCCAGCGCGTCGCGGCCTGTCTGGCCGGTTTCGTAATGGTCGCGGTACTCGTCCGGGATGAACGTCAGCGAGCTTTCGGGGTAGTAGAACGCGTAGACGTTGTCGTTGTCGCCCAGGTTGATCGGGCGCGACAGCGACTGCGTCATCAGCGAGCGGATGTTGCGCGTGAATTCCGCGGCGCGCGTGTAGTCCATCGCCTGGCGCGAAAGGCGCACGTTGGTGATGAACAGCGCCATGATGGCCGTTCCGCCCAGCGCGAAAATCGCCAGCGCGACCAGGATTTCGGTCAGCGTGAAGCCCTTGCGCCTGTTGGTTCTGTGTGCCATGGCATCATTCCTTCAGTGTGTCGCGGGGTTCCTACGGCTCGGTAACTTCGTCGCTTTCCAGCACATTCGAGCGCTTCACAGCACCCGTGGCCGAGTTGATGTCGATGTAGACGTAGCGCTCGGTGTCCGTCAGCACCAGGTCGGCCTTCAGGTTCTTGGTTTCGCCGGAATCCAGAATGTAGCCCGGCTTGTCCTGCGGAATGATCAGGCGCCCGTCGGACAGCACCACGATCTTGAACTTGCCGGCGAATGCGCTGTTCACCTGCTCGGGCAGGTAGTTTTCGATCGGGCCGGTGGGGGCCTCCTGCTTCCAGCGTGGGGCGAAGTCGACCGCACCGCCGATCTGGCCGGCGAAGTCGAGCTGGCGAACGTAGTTGATGACTTCTTCGTCCGGGTTCTGCTGCTTGTTCGGGTTCGGGTTGATGCGGTAGATGACCATGCCCGGCCCGGCGTAGAACTTGAACTCGGAGTCGGTTGAAGTCGCGATCTCTTCCGGCTCGGTGTAGCAGACGATGACGTGGGTCTGGCGCGTGTTCATGGCCTCGCCGCGTGCGAACGCCACGAACCCGCCGATGTTGTTGCCAGCCATGCTGAGCCCGCGGCCCTTCATGAACTTGAGCATCACCGGCACCATCACCGTGACGAGCATGGCGATGATCGCGATGACGACCAGCAACTCCATCAGGGTGAAACCCAGCTTCGCTTTGCGCATTCTGTTCATAGCGTTGCCTTTGGTGACTACTTCATTTCCTCGCGGGTCTTCACGGCATTGTTCCGCGGGTCGTAAATCAGGTCGTCGGGGCCGCCGAATACCTTGTCTTCGCCGGCCGAAATGATGATGCCGCCGTCGAACATCTTCTCGTACTTGTAGCGCAGTGGTGTTTCCCAGGCGTCTACGAGGTAGGGCAGCTTGCCGCCCTCACTGCGGGTGAAGCTGGTGAATTCCTGCGGCTGCAGGTCGGGTGCGTAGTTGCGGTCTTTGTAGATGGCCGCCTGGTCCCAGATCTCGCGCGTCGGCGCGGCGTAGAACAGCATCATCTGGCTTGAGGCCAGGTCTTCGTCCGCGGCTATGCGTCCGGAGAGACTTGAGCCGGCATCCTTCTTGAATTGCTTGATGCTCAGCGCAACTTTCCTGCCAGAGACCGCGCCGCCGATCTGCTGCAGCAGCGTTCGGCTTGCCTTGTCTTCCGACTTCTTCAGCCAGGGCAGGATCGCCACGAACAGCACGACGATCAGGATCGAGATGATGCCGACCACGATCAAAAGCTCGATCAGTGTGAAGCCGCGTTTTGCGTTTCTCATTGCCATGCCGGTATCCCCCTTTCCCTATTCAGCCGCGCCGTTGTAGATGTCATCCGTGTCGCCGTTCTTGTCGGTGTACAGGATGCCGTCGGCGCCAAGGGAGATGATGTCGTAAGTGTTCGGGTTGTAGCGCTTGCCGCCGAATTTCGGCGTCCGCCCGGAAGCGCTCTTCTTCATGTTGTAGTTGCGGTAGATGTAGAACTTGTTCCAGGGGTCCAGGAACACGGGCTTGCCGCCTTCCGTGCCTTCCAGGTACTGGTCGTCCTTGACGTAGGGGTCTTTGCCGGCCTTCTTGGGCTTGGTCACCAGCTCATTGAAAAGCTCGGCGTTGCCCTGCCAGTAGCCGTCGCCGTCCGAAATGTTGGGGCTGGCCGGGAAGGTGTTGCTGTCCTTGCCCGATTCCTCCTGCCACTTGGTAATCGCGGCGGGAATCACGTTGCTGACGAAGTCGCGGGCCTTGGCGGCCTCACCCTTCTTCATCGCACCGAACAGCACGGCGACAAGTACTGCCACGAGGATCGAGATAATCCCCACGACAATCATGAGTTCGATCAGGGTAAACCCCGACCGGTTTGAGCGTGACATCGGACCTCCAGTGATCGTCCGTAAATGCAGTCTATGCAAACCCTACGCCAGAAACCCGGAGCGTATTGCCGCACTTGACGCAAGTGCAGCTCACACCGTGGTTTCAATGCATTCTTATGGGTCCTCTATGCTACCGGAACCCGCAGCTTACGCAAGTTTGGTGTCGCGAAGGTAACAACGCGTCCGTGGGGGGTAAGGCGACGCTTCCTTCCTATATGGTTGGGTGGATCTTGCCGTCGCGCATCTCCACAACTCTGTCGGCAACGTCGGCGGCGCTGTCGTGGTCGTGGGTGCTGAAGATCACGACTGCGCCGGCCTTGGCCTGTTCGCGTGCGGCTTGCCAAAGGCGCCCGCGTGCGGACTTGTCCAGCCCGGTGCTGGGCTCATCGAGCAGCAGCAGCCGCGGGTCGTGCATCAACGCACGGGACAGGGCGGCCGTCTGTTCCTGCCCGCGGGAGAGTTCCGATATCGGCAGGTCGGCGAAGGCGGTCGCCTCGAAGCGCTGAATCAGGTCGCTTGCGCGCGAAGCGGCATCGGCGAGCCCGTAGAGCCGCCCGAACATGTTCAGGTTCTCGCGCATGGTCATGGCCGCGTCGAGCATGCTTTCGTGCCCGAGGTAGCCGATCAGCCCGCGTACCTTGAGCGCATCGCTGCGATAGCCCAGCTCGCCGAGGCTCAAACTACCGTCATCAGGGCGAAGGATGGTGGCGAGCACGCGGATGAAAGTCGTCTTGCCGGTGCCATTCGCGCCGGTGAGCGCCGTCAGGCTGCCCGGCTCGGCCGTGAAATCGAGCCCGCGCAACACGTGTGTCGCGCCCCAGGACTTCGTGATTCCCTCGGCAACCAGCTTCAAATCAGTCTTCTTCCTTGGCGCGGGCGTCGAACTCGACCAACCGGTTCAGCAGGCGCTGGCGCTGGTCCTGGTAGGCCCGTGCCGGCAACGCGCCTTCCTTATAGTCTTTCTCGAGCGCGGCCACGGCCTCGATGACCTCGCGGCGCGACGCCGGCAGCTCGGCCAGGCGCTGCAACTGCTTGTCGCGGGGTAGACGGACCGTTGCGATCAGCGCGCCGATGAATGCCAGCCCGAACACGATCGCCAGCCCGAGAAAGAGTGCCTGTTGATCGAGGCCCGGCTCCGGCTTGGTCTCCGTGGGGGCATCGATCGGCGGGGCTTCGCCGGTGGCGCGAGCCTCCAGCGCAGCCATCTGTTTCTGCGCGTCCGCGCCAAAGCCGAGCACAAGCTGGACCTTCTCGCCGGCGAGCAGGTCCGGGGCGAGTTCCGGGTTCGATGGGAACTGGTGCGCGCCTTCGTGGGTGGGGCTGCCGTAGAGGCGGCGGTGCGCGCCCTCGACAAGCCCCGTCAGCTCAAGGTCCAGCGCGACAGAGGCCGTGGCCTCGACCACATCGTAGTTGAACATGCGCTCGACCGCGATCTTGCCCTGCGGCGTTGCGAGCAGAACGCCTCCCTTGTGGACGAGGCGGATCTCAAGTGCGCCGGGCACGCCGTCGCGCGCGGGCGGTACCGGGCGGGTGAACACCAGCGTCGCCGAGCGCCCGCTGGGTGACGGGTTGATGCGGTAGACGGTGTTGCCCGCGCCGACCATGGCCAACATCGGGTCGCCGTTCAGTCCGTGCCAGTTGTCCGGGCTTGCCTGTGCCTCCGGCCCGTAGACCGGCTTTCCGCCGTGCATGCCGCCGCCGGTGCCGAATGTCCAGGCCGTGGCGGCGCCCTCTTCGAAGCTCTTCTCGGCGGGTGGCGTGGCGTTCCAGCCCTGCATGTAGACAAGCTGGCTGCCATACATGCCCGGTAGGTTGCGCGCGGACATGCCGGGCGGGACCAGCACATCCAGCTCGACGGTCACCATCGCGGCAAAGGCGGCGTCAGGATTCGTGATACGCAGCGTTTCCAGCACAGTGATGGGGCCAAAACGCAGGTCCGCGCGCAGGCTTGCACCGGCTTCGAGGTGATACTTCTCGATCTTCACGCTTGCGGGATCCGCCCCAAGACGAAAGTATGGAATGCGCACTTCCTGCTCAACGCCTGCGCCCGCAAGGCGCACTTCGCTTCGCAGCGGCCACCACACGTCGCCGACTTTCGCGGCGACGCCGAGACGCTGATTGAGCGGCAGACCCTCCAGACGGAACGTTCCGTCGCCCTCGATCTCGTGGAAGTAGCTGCCCGTCGGCGTCACCGGGGCGATTTCACCGCCAAGCGGAACGGTCAACTCTTCTCCGGTCGAGAGCGCGGTGAAGGCTTCCTGCCATTGCGTGGCGGTCAATTCGTTGAACGGTGGAGAGGTCTCGGGCAGTGCTACCGCGCCGATCATGGCGGCGTCGTCGAGGTAGTCGTCGCCGCCGGCCGCGTCATACAACTTGCCGGTCAACACGCCCTGTGCCGCGAGTGACTGCGCGAGAAGCAGGATGATGAGAAACAGCCGTATCATTCCGATGCTTTGGCCTGCGCTTTGGATCGGGCGAGGTCTTCGTCAATGCGCCGCCGTGCGGCAACCCGCCGCTCGTTGATCTTGTCGAGCTGCGCGGTCAACTCTTTCGCCGTCTGCAGATAGGCCGGGCGAAGGCGGTCGAATTCTTCGGGCGGAAGCTTTCCGGCCAGCTTGTCATCCTCAAGATCCTTCAGCGCGCGCAGAGCTTCTTCACGGCGGCGGGCGACGATGCTGAATTCGCTCTCCACGTCGCCGACGAACCACAGTCGCTTGCAGCGCGCGAGCGTCGAGAAGGTCAGCAGCACCAGCCCGAACACGAGCGGCGAAACGCGCCAGTCGGCCGCGGCCGTGAGGCACGCTGCCGCTGCTGCGCCGATCAGGACTTTGGGCCACGATTGCATCAGTCCAGCTCCTTCAGCTCGTTGGCGATGCGTGCTTCCATCTCCGGGTCGATGGTGACTTCCGGCTGCTCGGCTTTGGTTTCTTCGCGCCGAGTAATGACCCAGAAGCCTGCGCCAAAGGCCGCAACCAGCACGATGCCGGAAAATGCCAGAATCGGATACAGGCTGCTGGCCTGCTGTACCTGCAGTACCTCGTTGCCGAAGCGGTCGGCCATGCCCTGTTTGATGGCCGCAGCGTCAAATTTCGGGTTCTGCGTCAGCTCGCGCAGGTAGGCGCGTTCTTCATCCTTGGCGCTGCAGGTGTTGTGGCTGCAGGTCAGAAGGTTCTCGCGGCAGCCGCAGATGCAGAAGAGCTGGTCGCCGACTTCGTGGTAAAGACGCTCGGCCTCGGCGGGGGAACGGTCCGTTGACTGGGCCCACCCGACAGGCGCGCAGACTGCGAACAACACAAACAGCAACGCCGCCCACTTTGCATTCTGGACTCTGCACTTGGGACGGAGGCACATCCCGGTCGCGGCGCGGAAGCGCCAATCCGAAATCCGCAATCCGAAGTCCGCAATTGCCATCACGCCACCTCCGGCCGACGGCGGCGGAACTGGGGCAGGAACGCCAGCACGGTGCCGATGATGATGACGCCGAGCCCGGCGAGGCCCAAGCTCATCTGCGGCTTCACGAAGAAGCGGAAGTTCGCGGTTCCGTCAGGCTGCGCGTCCTGCAGGATGAAGTACATGTCCTTGCTGAGCGTGCGGTAATAGTAGGGGTCCTTCACCGGCTCGGCCATGCGCGGGGCGCCGGTGCGCTTGTCGTAGAAGATGCGCATACGCGGCGCGACTGTGGCCGCGCTCTCAAGAAGCGCGTCACGCTCCGCGTCGATGCCGGCGGCGATCTCGCCTTCCGCGTTCTCGCGCGCGCGAGTCAGCCCGGTCAGGGACAGCGGGCGCATGGCTTCCAGCTTCTCCCTGGCGTCCGGGTCTGTGATGCGCGCGGCCAGCTCCATGACCAGCTCGGTGCGGCGCTCGGCGGTGGCGGATTCGACAACCTTGTGAAACTGCTCCAGCTCGCTCAGCGCGTTGAAGCGGCCCTCGGCGTAGGCTTCGTTGTCAGAGGCGTCCAGCGCGAACAGCGTGGCGAACTCCCCCTTGGGCAGAGAGGAGAGGTGTTCCTGCAGCTTGGCGTTCACGTCCAGCAGCTCTGTCCCGAGCTTGATGCCTTCGATAGCCAGCGCATCGAGCGACGCGAGGATCTCGTCCATCTGCTGCAAAGTGGCGCCGCGCAGGGGCTCGATGTTGCCCTCTTCCGGTGTGAAGCCGAAGCGGTCGAGCGCGGTGATGCTGAGAAGCTCTTCGGCGCTTGCGTTCTTGACCATGCCACGGAACTCGACCATCTGGTTGCGGAAGCCGAGTTCGGAGCGCATGGCGCTGCCCACAAACAGGCGGGCCACCGTCAGTCCCATGGCTCGCCCGTCAAAGTTGCCGTCCGTGCGCGCGTCGCCATACAGCAGCGCCTGCAGGTGGCCGTGGGCTTCGTAGTAGGCGGCCGTGTCGAGCTCGGCGGGCGGTTGGTAGGGGAAGATGCGCAGCGTGCTGTTGAAGCTTTCGTACACGTTTGTGTTGCCGCGTTGCTGCACGCCCCACTGCACGGCGACGATCATCTTGGGCAGCGCGTTCTGCACGAAGAACTCGGGCAACTCGCCGCCGGCTTGCGCTGCAAAGTCGGCTTTGACTTTCTCGACGATCTGGTTGGCGTCGAGCTCGGGGTTCTGACGTACATAGCGCAGCATGTTGGCGTACGTCGCTGCGCGCTCTTCATCCTGCCCGAACTTGTCGCGCAGGAAATTCCAGTTCGCCGTGCGCTCTTCTTCTTCGAAGTAGACGACGTAGCGATCGCCGGAGAGCTTGTCCTCAAGAATCGAGTAGCCGCCCGGCTGTGCAATGACCGAGCCCTCGTTCTCGTAGAGGCTGCTGTAGTAAATGCCGAGTGCCACCAGCAGGATGCCCAGGTGCACGATGTAGCCGCCGTAGCGCCGCCGGTTGCCGAGCGTGACACGCGCCATGGCGACGACCGCGTTTTCGCCGGTGCTGCGTTTGCGGGCGCGGGCGCCGGCGACGAACTCCATGAAGATGCAGACCAGTGTGAACGCGCAGATCGGCCACAGCGTGACCTGTACTAGGTAACGCACGGCGTTGGCCAGCGGGGCATCGCCGCCGGTCGTGATGAAAAGATCACGCCCTGCAAGCCAGGCTAAGTTGATCACGCCGACTACAACTGCCGCGATGCCCGGCGGCAGAAAGGCGCGCAGCATCTGCCTGCCGTTGTTGCGCCGCCAGGCCAGCGCGGGGCCGACGCCCATCAGCACCAGCACCAGCAGGAACAGCGGCATGTTGAACATGACAAAGGCGTTTTGCCCGAACTCGACGACGCCTTCCTTGCCGTAGAGTTTCTCGGTGATGAGCGGCCAGATGGTGATCAGCAACGTCGCCAGGGCGATCGCCAGCAGGATCAGGTTGTTGAACAGGAAGCTGCCCTCGCGGCTGATGACGCTTTCCAGCTTGCGGTCCGATTTCAGCAGCGGCGCGCGCCAGATCAGCGCCAGCAGACTGCCCATGAAGACCACCAAGATGAACCCGTAGAACCAGGCATCCACGTCGCCGGTAGCGCCAAAGGCATGCACGCTGTTGATCACGCCGCTGCGCACCAGGAAGGTGCCGATCACGGTCATGCAGTAGGTGATGATGATCAGCATGAACGACCACAGGCGCAGCATGCCGCGGCGCTCGGTGACGATCACGCTGTGGATGAAAGCGGTGCCGGTCAGCCAGGGGATGAAGCTGGCGTTTTCGACCGGGTCCCATGCCCAGTAGCCGCCCCAGCCGAGGATCTCGTAGGCCCAAAGCCCGCCGAGCGCGATGCCCACGGTGAGAAAGCCCCAGGCGCCCATCGTCCAGAGACGGATCGGCTTGAGCCAGCCCTCGCTGACCTCGCCGCTGAGCAATGAGCCTACCGCGTAGGCGAACGGTATCGTGAACCCGACAAAGCCGCAGTACAGCATCGGCGGGTGAATCGCGATCCAGTAATTGTGCAGGCTGGGGTTCATGCCCCCGCCGTCGCTGACGCTGTCGAGCAGTGCAGCCTGCACACCCGCCGGCAGCTCTGCCGCGTTGGTGGTAATCGCCGCGTGCGCCTTGGCCATCGTCCAGTCGCCGGAGCCGGCCGTGACGAACGCGTGGATCATGTCCCAGGCGTCACCCGGCGCCTTGAAGCCGTTGGCCGGGTCCGTGGCCGCGGCCATGGTGGTCTTGGCGACGGTGGGGTCCGCGATCATCCAGAACCAGCTGAGCGAAAACGGGCTGGAGCGGTTGGCGGCCGTCACGTCGAAAGGGTTGACCAATATGTAGAAGAAGAAGAACTGGATGATCGCCAGCACGGCCAGGATGTATGGCAGGCGGCGGTCGGTGCGGTTGTGGCGCTGAGAGAACGCAAACGCGCCGCAGAAGCTGGTCAGGATCAGGCACCAGAACAGCAGGCTGCCCTGCTGGCTTGCCCACAACGCCGAAATCTTGAACGGCACGACTTCATTGTTCTCGGTGACGTGCTCAATGTAGCTGACGAAGTAGTAGCCCTTGAAGATGCCGAGGTAGAGAAGGCCCGCACAAAACGCGGTGAGCAGCCACAGCGCATACTGGCCGCGGCGGGCTGCGTGTGCGAGGCGCTCATCCTTCACGATGACCGACAGCGCGCTGAGCACCAGCAGCACCAGCGTGAACACAAGACCCACCTGCAGCGCCGTCTGACCTGCCTTCATCCACTGGACGGCGGTCTGGAATTGCTCAATGGTTTCGATTCTGGCGAGCATCCGGTTTACGGGGCTGGATCGGCTTCGTTGGCTGTGGTCAGTTCTTTGCCCTCATAGCGCGAGGGACACTGGGTCTGCAACACGGTCGCGATGAACGCGCCGCGCTTTGCATCAAAGCGGCCTTCCATGGTGACGTGCGCCGCCTTCTTCAGGTTCGCCGGGACGTCGTCGCCTTCGTAGATCACCTGGACCACTTCGGGGTTTGCGGGTGCGGTTGCGCCTTCGGGCGGAATGTCGATGCAGGTGAACTTCGTCGGCTTGAACTGGTTCTGCACGGCGACGACCTGCGCCTTCACCTTAACCCGCTCGCCGCTGTACTTGCCTGAAGTGAGATCGGGCACGGTGCGATACTCGATGCCGCCTTCCTGCAGCGCGAGCGTAACCGCGCCGCCCACCGCCGCGGCGAAGAGAATGATGACGATGACGACCTTGGCACTCATGCTGCCTCCAAACAAATCAGGGGCGCGCCCGCCCCTTCCGAGTTTATAGCAGGTGGTTGCAGGCTAACAAGCAAATGAAACGCGCGGGCAGGCCCGGAGATTCGCAGGAAACGGGGCGCGCGGGCAAATTCTGTGCGGCTAGTCCGTCTTCTCGCGGTTGAGTGTTTCCTGCAGCCGGCGCGTAAGCGGCCCGTCGTGCTGGAACGGAAAGTAGGGGAACACCAGGCGCCATTGCGTACGCTCGGATTCCGGTGACTCTTCAAGCTGATACGTATCCGGTGACGGATGCTCGGTCCGGACGAAGTAGCGGTCGCCGATCCAGAAACCCTTGGCCTGCTTCGCCGTTTCCGGCGCGTCGTCGACTTCCTGCTCGAAGAGAAAGTCTTCCTCTTCACCGTCGAGCCGAAGGCGGACGCGCATCAGCTCGGCTTCCGGCTCGGGCCAGATGAAGTCGGACGACACGAGCGGGTCTGGTTTTTCCGCGCGGTACTTCACGGCCTCGACGACTTTTGCGGCGTCGACAAACTCGCCGACCTTCGGACGAATCTCCGACCAACCGACGCGAACGAGGTGTTCGCTGTACTCGCGCAACACCGGACGACCCAAAGTATGAAGAAAAAGTCCTGAGTCATCTTCGCGGTACGCCTGCCTCATGACCTCGATCGTTGTCTGCGGCTCGACGAGTTGCGGGCGCCTGGTCACGGTGCAGGCTGCTGCCACAAAGCCCGCGAACAGCAAGGAGATTGGGGCGACTGCGTGTTTCACCGTTGGAACTCCCGTACTATTGACGTGTCAACTGTCGGCGCTTCCGTGGAATTATCCGGACGTATGGACGCGTCAAGCTTCGTCGTCGAGCGCACTATTTTTCTTTGACGGCCCATGTTGCACAGGATACTTTTCATTCATCGAGTGTGTGCGATACGAAAGTCCAAGGAGGGGAGCATGGCAGGTACCGCGAAGAAGAAGACGGCCAAGAAGAAGCCGGCCGCCAAGAAGAAGCCGGCGAAGAAGAAGCCGGCCGCCAAGAAGAAGCCTGCGGCGAAGAAGCCCGCCGCGAAAAAGACGGCCAAGAAGAAGCCGGCCGCAAAGAAGAAGTCCGCCAAGAAGAAGTAGCAGACCGCATTTCGTCAGACCGCTTCATAGCCAGATAAACGTGCCGGGCAACGTTACCCGGCAAACAAAACACTCAGCACGCACTCGAGAGCCTCACTGTCCGCCAACGGTGAGGCTCACTTCTTTTTTCAAATGCAAACAGGCGCCGTGCGGCGCCTGTTTGTGGGACTTTCCGGCCGACTATTCCTGGGCCGCCACGATCCAGACGCGGCTCTGGACTTCGACCTCGTCGTGCAGGCGGATGTTGAAGCTGTAGGTGCCGAGCTCACGGATGTGGTCCGACTCCAGCTCGATCTGCCCCGGCTTGACCGAGATGCCTTCTTCCTTGAAGGCGTCGGCGATCACCTTGGGCGTCACACTGCCGAACAGGTGGCCTTCCGGGCTGGCGCGCATCGGCACGGTGAGCTGCACCTTTCCGATCGCGTCGGAGACTTCCGCGGCAGTCTCCTTTTCCTTGATCTGGCGTGCCTCGTAGGCGCGCTTTTCACCGGCGAGCCGGCGCATGTTTTCGTCGCTGGCGGGAAGCGCCAGGTTCTTCGGAAGCAGGTAGTTGCGGGCGTAGCCGTCCGTTACGTCAACGATCTCGCCGCGCTTGCCGACTCCGCGAATGCTTTCCCTCAAGAGCAATTTCATCTCTGTCTCTCCAATGGCGCCGGTCGTGCCGGCGCTGCTTACTTGTTCACGAACGGCAGCAGGGCCATGAAGCGTGCGAGCTTCACTGCATCGCGCACCATTGCCTGTTCCTTGTGGCTGGTGCCGGTGCGCTTGCGGGGCAGGATCTTGCCTACGCCGCTGACGAAGCGCGAAAGCGTGTCGACGTCCTTGTAGTCGATGAAGTCGCGCTGGTCCTTGCTGAGCTTGTTCTGCACGGGCAGCAGGTTGCGCGTGCCCTTCTTCTTGTTCTTCTTCTTCTTCAGCTTGGTCTTGTTGATGCGGATGTTGCCCATTTCATTTCCTTTCGCGGACTCTTGCCCGCGGCTGATTTAGTCCAGGGTGACGTCGTCTCCGACGTCTTCATCGTAGCTGCTGTCATCATCGCGACGCGGCGGCTCGGACAGATCGTCGTCGCCGGAGTCCGCGTTGTCGTCGTGGATCGTGTTGCCACCCTTTTCCACGATGCGGATGTGACGGCCGGAAGCGCTGCGCTCAACCTCGCGGCGAATGAACTGCACGCTGTACGCGACCACGCGAATGCGCGAGCGGCGCTGGCCGTCGCCGGTGGTCCAGGTGTCCTGCTCAAGGCGGCCTTCGACAAACACGGGCGAGCCCTTCTTCAGGTACTCGGCGCAGCTTTCGGCCAGCTTTCGCCAGCTCACCACGTCGATGAAGCAGGTGCGGTCGTGTTTCTCGCCGCTGCTGGTGGTGTAGCTGTCGCTCACCGCCAGGCGGAACTCCGTGACCGCGGTGCCCGACGGCGTGTGCCGCAGGTCCGGGTCGCGGGCCAGGTTGCCCACCAGGAAAACCTTGTTCAGCGTAATCATCTCAACGTCCGTTCGTATCGAGTCTGGCGTAATCCGTTAGCTTGCCGCCGCTGCCGATTCCTTCTTTTCCTCGGCATCGTCGGTCGACTTTTCGCTATCGGTTTCGCGACGCGCCGGCTTGGCGTCGTAGCGCTTGAACCAACGCTCGATCGGAACGCCTTCGCGGTTCGTAAACAGGTAGCGAAGGATGCGCTCGGTCAGGCGGCACTCCAGCTCGATCTCCGCCAGCTTCAGCGTGTCTGAGCGGAAAGCCGTCAGGATGTACGCACCGCGCTTGTTCTTGCGAACTTCGTAGGCGAGGCGCTG
Organism: Planctomycetota bacterium; assembly: GCA_020638675.1. GTDB lineage: Bacteria > Planctomycetota > UBA8742 > UBA2392 > UBA2392 > JACKID01. The sequence goes on along the minus strand of JACKID010000001.1, from coordinate 2,484,624 downwards.
TTCGGCCCACAGCTCGGCGCGGATGATGGTTGCCCCGTGCTTTTCCAGCACGCTCTTGCACAGCTCGACGGCTGCTTCCGGGTCCTTGTTGGCGAACCCGGGATCCACGAGGAACAGGCCCTCGTAGGTCCTCTTTTCTTGCTCTGCCATGACTTCTCCAACCCCAGTGTAAATGAATCCCTCCCGGTCTTTGCGCCCGACGCCGCCGGGGTGCCGGCATCGGGGAGGGGTGTGACGACGCGAATGCTCGCGCCGCTACTTCTTCTTGGCGTCTGGCTTGGCTGCTGCTGCGGCGGGCGGCGCACCCTTGGCCGAAGGTACGGTCGCAGCCGTGACTGCAGGTGCACCCGGCGCTCCGGCACCCGCGGTCGTCGACTCTTCCGAGCGACGGGCCTGGGCGCACTTCACCACGTGGATTTCGCCACTGGCCGTGAGCTCCGCACCTTCCGGCAGCGGCAGATCCTTGTAGCGGATGCTGTCGCCGACCTCGAGCCGCGTAACCTCGACTTCGATGTACTTCGGGATGCCGCTTGCGGGGCAAAGGATCGGTACTTCCCCGTGCAGCACCTCAAGCAGCCCGCCGTGGGCGGCGCCGCGCGGGGTGCCGAGGAAGTGAATCGGCATGTTCAGCTTGACCTTGTCGTGCAGGTCGATGCGAACGAAATCGATGTGGTGCAGGGCATCGCCCAGGTGGTCGCGCTGCAGCCCGCGAACGAGCGCCGGCTGCTTGGAGTCGCCGAAGTCGAGCTCGACCACGTGGTAGGCCTCGCGGATGAGCTTTTCGACGTCGCGGTAGCTGAATGAAAGGTTGACGTTGTCGTCGCCACGGCCGTAGAGCACGCCCGGGAGACCGCCGTTTGCGCGGAGCTTGCGCATGGCCTTGGTGCCGCTCAAGTCGCGGCGCTCGGCCTTCAAAGCCGGAATCTGCATGACTACCTCAGTATTGGACCCCGAGGCCTGCGTACCGCACCGTGCGGCGTGGCCTGCCCCGAGTTCGTTCCTAAAGGGCTACTTACTTACATTCAATTTCACGGCTGCAAAGCCGCAGCGCTCCCCTTTCGAGTCGCGGGCGAACACTTTGAGAATGTAGTCACCAGGTTCAAGGGGGGAGTCGAGCTTTCCTTTGAAGAAATACTGCCAGGTCTTGGTGGTCGTGCCGTCCTCGTTCGTGGTTTCCGTGCTGGCTTTGCCGTCCGCCTTGGCCTTCAGCGCCGCCAGGTGCTTGTTGTTGCTGTTGGCGTGGTTGGTGGCGACGATCTTTTCGGCCGCCGCGCGCTTTTCTTCGTCGGCGCCGGTCAGGGCGGCCTTGTCGAAGTCTTCGATCTTGTGGGCCAGCGAGGCGCGGGTGCACTCGACCCAGATTTCGGCGTCAAGCTCGCCGACGTCTTCGCTTGAATCGACGATCACGCTGAGTTCGCTGTCGGGTTTGATGGTGTCGCCGCCCGCGCCGAGGCGCAGCGACAGCTTCAGCTTCGGGTACTGCATGCGCAGCCCTGGGTCGCCGGTGAGGTTGTAGAGGCTCTGGTGGCTCTGGTTCAGCTCTTTGCGCTCTTTCTCGGGGATGATGAACATGGCCATCATGTCGAGGCGTTTGCGGTCCGGGTCCTGCGCCAGGATCAGCTCGCGCTTGGCGTTCATGAACGCTTCGCCGAGCGTGGGGGCGTAGTTGTCCGTCAATTCGTGCACCATGGCCTTTTCGAGCAGTGTGTTGCTGTACGGGTGGCTGTCGCGGCTGCTTGCGATGATCGCGACGGGCGCCTTCTCGGTGAAGCAGATCTTCTCGGCGAGGCAACCCTGCGGGTGGTCGAGGTGGCCTGTCTCGCAGGCGATGATCATCATGACCGGCAGCTTGCCGCCCTGGATGTTGAACTTGCTGACGTCATCTGCGGTCAGGATCGGGTAGCGCTTGTTCTTGCCGTCGACTTCGACGTACATGTCGTCGAGGCGGTCATGCGCGCCGTGGCCCAGATAACACAGCAGCAGCGCGCCGCTGTTGGCCTCTTCGATGACCTTGTCGCTGAACTGCGTCGGCACATAGGCGTAGGGGCTGTTGATGTTGGCGTAGGTCATGCGCACGTTGTGCGCCTGCGACAGCGACTCGGCGAACTGGATGAAAAGCTTCTCCAGCATCCCGTCGATGACCGCGCCGAAGTGGCCCTCGCCCGCAAAGAACGTCAGGTTGCGCAGCCACTCACCCTGCTTGGCTGCTTCGTACGCCTTCACTTTGGCCAGCGCGAGACGGGCTTCTTCTACTGTGCGCGCGGGGATGCGCCCGACGGCGATGTCCGGCAGCCCGTCATCGTCCTGAACGAGGTCGGCGTAGAAGTTGTCCGTTGGCACTCGTTCGCGGCGTGAGACCGTCGGGTTGGAGTCCATCTGACGCGTGAGCATCCAGGGAATCTCGGTCTTGGCGTCATAGTCGGTCGCGCTGTTGTTGGGGCAGTCGCCCAGCAGCAGCACCTGGAAGCCCGGCGTGATGTTCTCGCCGCCCGCGGCCTCTAGAATCGCGTCCTTGATTTCGGTTAGTCCGGGTAGGTCAACGTCCTTCGGGCGGGCGATCGAGCTGACCGGCATCACGCGCGTCACGCGCCCGGTGTCTGCGCGGTACTTGGCCCACTCTTCGGCGACCGGCTTCAACGCGTCGGCGCAGATCACGAGGTAATCGACGGCCGGAGCCTTCTCGGTGGTTGTGTCCTTGGCCGGTTTGGCGTCCTGCGCGGCCGGTTGCGGCGCGGCAACGAAAAAACACACAGCGGCGAGCGCCGCGGCGATCAGCGGGAACTTCTTCATGAGACTACTCCTGGGCCCACAGTCTATGCCGGTAGTGCGAGTGAGACAGAAATCCTCACGATAGGAAGACTCGACGATTTTAGATTGACCAAATCGCCGCGAATTCAGCCCCATGGGCCGATCGAGACACCAAAACCGCCAATCCCAATCGAATCAGCCTTTGAAGAGCAGGCTGACCGACTCGTTGAAGTGGATGTTGCGAATCGCCGTTGCGAGCAGCTTGCTGACGCTGAGGACCTTCAGCGTCTCAAACTCCTTGCCGTCGATCGGCACGGTGTCTGTCACGATGCACTCCTTGATCGGCGCGTTCTTCAGGCGCTCGACGGCCGGGCCGCAGAACAGGGCGTGGGTGCAGGCGACGTAGACTTCCTTGGCGCCGAACTTGAGACAGGCCTTGGCCGCGTCGACGATGCTGCCGCCGGTGGCGATCATGTCGTCGATCAGCACGCAGACCTGGCCGTCCACCTTGCCGATCATGTCCATCACTTCTGTTTCTTCGCCGCTGACTCGGCGCTTGTCCACGATCGCGAGGCCCGCGTTCAGGCGCTTGGCATAGCCGCGCGCGACCTTCGAGCGCCCGACGTCCGGCGCCACGATGGTCATGTTCTTGATGCTCAGCTTTTCCTTGAGGTTCTCGAAGTACTCGTTGATCACCGGCGCCGCGTACAGGTGATCCACGGGGATATCGAAGAAGCCCTGAATCTGCGCGGCGTGCAGGTCCATCGTCAGCACGCGGTCGAAACCGGCGCTTACCATGCAGTTGGCGACCATCTTGGCGCTGATTGGTACGCGGCCTTCATCCTTGCGGTCCTTGCGCGCGTAGCCGTAGTAGGGGACCACGGCCGTGATGCGCTCGGCCGATGCGCGGCGCGCGGCGTCTGCGAACAGGAGGCATTCCATCAGGTTGTCGTTGACCGGCGGGCTGGTGGACTGGATGAAGAACGTGTCCACGCCGCGGATGTCTTCTTCGATCTTTACGTCGATCTCGCCGTCGGGGAACTTCTCGATGCGCGCGTGACCCAGCGGCACCTCGAGAATGCTGCAGATCTGCTCGGCGAGCTTGCGGTTGCTGTTGCCCGCGAAGATTTTCAGTCCCTTGGTCCGCATGCTGTGGTCCTCAGTTAGCTCTTTTTGCGCAACTCTCGAGCTGGTGCGCCGACCACGATGGTGTCGTCGGGTACGTCCTTGCCGTGGGGGACTACGGTGTTCGCGCCTGTCTGCGCATTCTTACCTACCTTCACCGGCGCTACCAGCACCGTTCCGCAGCCGATGAAGGCGTTGTCGCCGACTTCGGTGTGATGCTTGTTCTCGCCGTCGTAGTTCGCGACGATGCTGCCCGCGCCGATGTTGACGCCCTTGCCCAGCGTCACGTCGCCCATGTAGGCGAGGTGGCCGGACTTGCTGCCGTCGCCGTACACCGCGTTCTTGGTTTCGACAAACGCGCCGACCTTGCAGTGGTTGCCAAGCTTCGTGCCGGGGCGCAGGTGCGCGAACGGCCCGATCTCACAGTGCTCGCCGATTTCAACTCCCGCGCGGATCACCGTGTGCGGGTAGATGGTTGTGTCGCGCCCGATCTTGCAGCCGGCTTCGATGTAGGTGGTAGACGGCTCGTAGACGGTGACTCCGTGCTCGATCATCAACTCGTCGATGATCCGCCGCCGGGCGATGCCGTCTGCAACCGCGAGTTGCTTACGGTTGTTGATGCCCATCACCTCTTCGGGGTCGTCGCAGGCGCAGGCCGCGACCTTGTTGCCGGAATCGGCCAGCAAAGGCACGACGTCGGTTAGGTAGTATTCGTTCTGCGCGTTCTTGGTGTTGAGCTTGTCGAGCACGCCCAGCAGCTTGGCGCAGTCGAACACGTATGTGCCCGTGTTTACTTCCTTGATGTCTTCCTGGGACTGCGCGAGGTCCTTCTGTTCCACGATTCGTCGCGCGCGCCCGAGCCCGTCGCGAATCACGCGCCCGTAGCCTTGCGGGTTGTCCAGCAGGGTGGTCAGGACGGTGGCTGCCGCTTGCTCAGTGCGGTGCATGTGGCGCAGCAGCTCAATGCTGCGGGCGCGGATCAGGGGTACGTCGCCACACAGCACCGCAACGTCGCCGTTGAAGCCCGCCAGCGCGTCCCTGGCCTGCATCACGGCGTGGCCGGTGCCCTGCTGGGGCTCCTGCGTGACGAAGCGTGTGTTGGGGCGGTCCTTGAACTTCTCGCGCACCCGGTCGCCTTCGTGGCCGACGATCACGATCGTCTCTTCGGCGCCCATTGCGTCGGACTGGTTCAGCACCCACTGGAGGACCGGCAGGCCCGCAAGCTTGTGCAGGACTTTCGGCGTGTCGGACTTCATGCGCGTGCTTTTGCCCGCGGCAAGAATCACGACTTTTAAGGGCTTGGCAGCCATCCAACACCGTTGCGTGCAAGAGCGGGAAGTCTAGCCCGGTGGGGGAAAGGAACAACCCTTCGACTCGCGGCGCTCGCCTGCGCTGAGTTCGTCGAAGGGCTCAGGGCGGGCCCTTCGAATTGGAACAAATGCCAAAGGCCCAAGGGGTTTGTCCCTTGGGCCTTGGTTGCTGATTGCGTTGGTCCTATCAGGCCGCCGAGGCGGTCTTGCCGGCGAAGCGTTCGCGCAGGAACGCCTTTGCGCGGTGCAGGCGCGACATGACGGTTCCGATCGGCAGCTTGAGTTTGCTGGCGATGTCGCGGTAGCTCAACTCTCCGACGGTGTTCAGCAACAGCACGTCACGGTAGCGCCCGTCGAGTTCTTCCAGGCCTTCCTTCAGGTCCTGGTCGAGGCTCTGCAGGAAGCTGTCGTCGTTCGCCAGCTCCTTCGGGCCCATCTGGGCGAAGCGGTCGTCAAGCTCGGCGTTGTGCTCAACGCCCGCCATGTTCTCGACCCCTTCGACGAAGACGGACTTGATGCGGCGCTTCCTGCGGCGGTACTCGTTGATGAACTGGTTGAACAGGATGCGCCCGAGCCATGCCTTCAGGTTGGTGCCTTCTTCAAACTGGGCGAACTTGCGCATGCCGCGAATGTAGGCTTCCTGCACCAGATCCTCCGCATCCGCGCGGTTGCGGGTGAGGTGATAGGCCTGGGCGAACAGATCCTGCATAAGCGGGAGGGCTTCTTCCTCAAACCGCTGCCTGAGTTTGGTCTTGGTTTCCATGGTGCTCTCTCTCCTGGATTCGGCGGATGCCCCCGCTTCTTCCTTATTAGGTGCCCGTCCTATTCGATTGCTCTGGTCCGTATTGCCTGTGTCCTATAAGACAGACCAGTCGGTCTGTTCATTCCAAAAATTTTAGCCTTCTATTCCGAGCCGTGCGGCCGCAATCCGCCAGGCCGTTTCCGCCGGCCAAGTGCAGCGATGTACCGGTGAGGCGGCGAATACCGCCTCGGCCAGCAGGTAGATCTCGTCGGCTACATCCTGCATTTCGTCTTCGGACTTGCCGCTGCCACGGAAATGTGCGGTTACCAGCTCGGCGAGGAACTGGCGGAAGACCCCTTTGTGCCACTTGACCAGTTCGCGCACCTTGCTGCCGGCGTCGCGAAACTCGCTGACCATGTTCAGGTAGGCGCAGCCGTTGGCCGAAACCCCGCAATTGCAGGCGTTTCCAAGCCACTCGAAAACTCGCCCGATCTTTTCGGCGGGTGTCTTGCCGAGCGCCACTACCTCGCGCAATTCGGACATCATGCGGTCGTGCCGCTGCTCGAGCGAAACGACCAGCAGGTCTTCCTTGGTCTTGAAATGGTGGTAGAAACTGGCTTTGCAGATACCGGCCTGCTTGATGACCTCGTTGATGCCGGTGGCGGTGTAGCCTTTTTCGTAAAACAGGCGCGCCGCCGTCTCAAGCAGACGGTCGCGGACATTCAGCTTTTCAATCGTCCCGGCCATGCAAGAAGTGTAAAACAGACCGGTCGGTCTGGCAACAGGATTTCTTGGATTCTTTCAGTCCAAATTCGGGCAGGTCGGTATGTCAGTTCCGGATCGGGTGGTTGTGGCAGTCACGGGTGCCTCGGGCATTCAGTATGCCCAGCGATTGCTGCAAGTCCTTGGTGAACAAGGCCTTGAGACGCACGTCGTGTTCAGCGACGCCGCCTTCGACGTCTGGAAGGCCGAGCTGGACATTCCCTGTGACCCCAAGAAGCCCGATTTGAAGGCGTTCTCCGGGTCTGACGGCAAGTTCCTTCTATACAGGAACAGCCAGGTTGGGGCGCCGATTGCCAGCGGCAGCTTCCGCCACCGCGGCATGGTGATTTGCCCATGCACCATGAGCACTCTTGGCCGAGTCGCCAACGGCACAGGCGAGGGGCTGATCGGGCGTGCAGCCGAAGTGACACTGAAGGAGCGCCGCAAGCTGCTGATCGTCCCGCGCGAGACGCCGCTGTCGCTGATCGCACTACGCAACATGGTGCAAGTGACCGAAGCCGGGGCGACCATCATCGACGCTAACCCGGGTTTCTATTCGCGACCGAAGACAGTTGCAGATGTGGTGGACTTTGTGGTCGCGCGCGTGCTCGATCACCTCGGGCTTGAACACGACCTGGGCAAGCGATGGGGGGAGAAGACATGACCGTTGAGGGAGTCTTCTACGGCTTCATCTACGTGTCGGATTTCGAGCGCAGCAAGAAGTTCTACGGCGAGACGCTTGGCTGGAAAATCGGCACGCATGAAAAGGACGTCGCCGGATTCGCATTCGGCAGCGGCTACCTGATCGTCCACCGCGACAATCGGCCTGAGGGCGAGCGCAAGTACGGCGGCGGCATGTGGCTGGGGGTCAAGGTGGATGACGTGCAGGCCGCGCACGCCGAGCTGAAAGAGCGCGGCGTGAAAGTCGGTGAGATCCTGAAACAGCCGTGGCAGGAACACCAGTTCTACTTCGACGACCCGGACGGCTACCACTGGAGCTACGGCCAGCACGTGCAGTAGGCGTGGCATGCGCATCCTGCGCATGAGTGGCGCGTGCTTCCAGCACGCGCGGCGGCTGGAAGCCGCCGGAACTCATCGCCTGGAAGGCGATGCCACTCCGCAACCCGCACACGTTCATCCTTGGCCGCCGCTTGCCGGTAGGCCTTCGGTTGGTACACTTCCGCCCACCGAACGAGACAGTCGGGGCGTAGCTCAGCCTGGTAGAGCGCTTCGTTCGGGACGAAGAGGCCGGAGGTTCGAATCCTCTCGCCCCGACCACTGAAATGGGGCTTCCACAAGGGAGCCCCATTTCTTGCGTATCCATTCCCTGTTGCGGCGATACAGCGCACTTTCATCATGACGGCTTTTTGCGCGGGCACAGCCGCAATCTCGGCATCAGGGGTGGCAGCGGCGGACCCCTTGAACCGCAACTCGCCGGGCCCACAATGATCTGAGTGAGTACGAGACGAGGCAAATATGCTGCATCCAGTTGACGGCGACATCTTGCTGACGAAGTGCGAGGCCATTGCGCACGGGGTTGCCCCGAACGACGACTTCAAGCAAGGGCTCGCGCTGGCTCTTAGAGAACGATACCCCTCAATGGTCAAGGACTTCCGCCATTGGTGTCATACCGAAGCGCGAAAACCCGGCGAGGCGTGGATCTGGAGCGGCGTCGGCCCGGACGGCCACAAGGCGCGCGTGATAAACCTGCTGACGCAAGAGCCTCCGTCATCCAAAGGACAACATCCCGGTGGGGCCACATCGGCCAACGTCAATCATGCGCTTCATGCCCTGAAGAAACTGGTTGCGAGCGAGGGTTTGAAGAGCGTGGCGATTCCACGCCTGGCAACAGGCGTGGGAGGACTAGCGTGGGAAGAAGTGCATCCGTTGCTGCACAAGGTCCTGGATGAAGTGGATTGCGAGTTCTACGTGTACGCCCGATACACGCCGGGAGTGGCCGGCAAGTAGCACGGCCGAGCCTGTACAGCCCACTTGCCTCGAACTCGCAACTGACGCGATGGGCAGAGTCTTTGGCAATGCTGCTTCAGAACGGAAGCCGGGGTTCCAGTCCTACTGCTACAGCGATTGAAAAGAGGCCGGCAAGGGTCCTCTTTTCATGCATCGAAATGAAGCGAGTCCTGACGATTGGTGCCACCGGCATGATTGGTGGATTGGTGCTGCAGCGCTGCTTGGAGCGTGACGGCATCGCGCAGGTCACCGTGATCGGGCGACGCACCGTGGGGCTGAATCATCCGCGCCTGCGCGAAGTTCTGCATGACGATCTGGGCGACTACACACCTGTCGCTGGCGCGCTGGCCGGCCAGAATGTCGCGCTGTTCTGCCTCGGCGCCTACACCGGCGCGCTGCCGGATGACGAGTTCCGCCGCATCACTGTCGACTACACGCTCGCATTCGCCAGGGCGCTGCACGCGGCAAGCCCGAGCGCAGTCGTCTGCTTCCTGAGCGGCCAGGGCGCGGACCAGACAGGCCGAGGCCGCATGGCCTTTGCGCGCTACAAGGGCGAGGCCGAAAAGGGGCTGCTCGCGGCCGGCTTTCCGCGCGTGCACATATTCCGCCCTGGCTACATCTACCCCGTGACTCCGCGCCGTGAGCCCAACTTCGGCTACCGCGTGTTTCGGGCGCTATGGCCTGTGGTGCGCCTGATCTACCCCAACGCGGGCATTGCCAGCGACGCTCTGGCAAGCGCCATGGTCGATGCCGGGCTGAGCAGCGCCGAGACCGCGCCGCCGACGATCCTTGAGAACCGCGATATCAGGCAGCTCGCCAGGCGGCAGTGATCCCCACAAATGGAGAGAGGGGAGGCCTTTCGGCCTCCCCTTCTGGGTATCGCTTGGTGGTCTGGCTGACCTAGGAGGGATTCCTGCGCGCCGCGCGAACTCGCGTGGCGATGACAAGCAGGGCCAATGCACCCAGTAGCAGGCCCCATGTCTTGTCAATTTCTACACCGGCCGTTGAGCATCCACCGCCGCTGTCACCACCACCGCCGGAGCCGCCGCCGGAAGTGGAGCTGGCAAAGCCTGCTACGGTGAACGTGAAGGCGCCTTCATTTGCGTCGTTGTTCAGAATCTGAAGCTGGAAGCTGAATGACCCCACGGCGCCCGGCGTGACTTCAATGTCGAACGTCGCGCTGTTGCCGACGGTAACGGTGGTCGCCGGCTGGACGGTGACGTTCGCGGTTACGTTCGTCTGTCCGGAAACCTGCACGGCCGGGGTACCGGTCAGCATGAGATCCATGTTGCCGTTGTTCTGGATCGTGATTGTGTAAGTCGCCGGCGTGCCCGGCGGGATGTTGCCGAGGTTGACCACGCCGCCTTCGTTCACACCAAAACCATCGTGGTCCAGGATGTCGATCTCCGGCGTGGTGATGCCGGTTCCGCTGACTGTGAAGGTGTAGTTGCCCTCGTTCAGGTCGGTGTTGGGGATGGTCAGCGTGAAGCTGAAGGCGCCACTGCCCGGTGTCAGCTCAACCACAAACGGTGCCAACCCGGCCGGAGCGAGGCTGGTGATGCTCGGCTGGGTGAGGACCGAAGCCGTGGCGTTGGTGGCATTCTGCAGGTCGACCACCGGCGTGCCGGTCAAGTCGAGCGTCGAGTTGCCGCCGTTGACGATGTAGTAGGTGTAGGTGGCCGTGACGTTCTCCGCCACGCCGCCGAGGGAGTCGGTGCCGCCGTCGGCGATCGAGGTGCCGGCCGGGCGCTGGACGTCGATTTCGGGTTCAGCACCTGTGCCAACGATCGTGATCTTGTATTGCGGCTCATCAGGATCGTTGTTGGGAATCAGCACCTCGACCAGGAATGTCCCGCCGGCGGAGGGTGTGATGTCGAGGACGTACGAGTCCGACTGGCCCGGGGAGAACGTGGCGATGGTCGGCTGCGTCGGGATGCTCACAGTGCAGTTGTAGGAATTGGTGATCTGGACGAGCGGCGAGCCGGTCAGGCCCAGGTCGTTTGCACCGGTGGGGGCGACGTTGGTGATGTTGTAGGTGAACTGCGCCGACTGGCCGATGGGGTTGATGCCAACGATGTCGATGCCGTTGTGAGGAATTGACGTGCCGCCGCGAGCTACGTCGATATCCGGCATCACTTCGACCAGGATGTCGTCGATCAACAGGTTGTCACTGCTGATGGTGTCGGCGCACTGGAAGCGGATCACCATGTCGGCCGTGAAGTTGAGACCGGCCGTGCTCATCATCTGCGACAGGTCGATGATCTCCTGGTTCCAGACGCCTTCCGTGCCGTTTTCGATGAAATCAAACACCGCCAGCGCCCAGGTGATGCCGCCATCGTTGCTGAGGAACACGTAGTTGAACGGTTCGGTCGTGGAGCCGGTGTCAATCCCCTCATCGTTCCACCAGAACTCAAAGCGCACGGAGTCGGTCGTGCTTACTGTGGACATGTCGATGTAGAAGTCCATGGCCGCCGCGCCGAAGCTTGAGCTGAAGTAGAAGTTCAACATGTTCGAACCGCCGTGCGCACTGCTGCCGGCGACGGCCGTGGTAGCAATGTCGACGACGCCGTCCTGCGTCGAGGTACCAAGTGTCGGCGGCGCACCCGCGGCCGTGGCGTTGGGATAGGTGCCGGCAAGCAAGTGCGTCGTGGTGTTGCCCAGCGGAGTCTCAAAACCAGTGGCGAAGGGCAGGCTCGCCGGCTGGATGATCTGCACCAGCATGTTTCCATTGACCGCGAACGCGCCCGTGACCGATCCCGGGCTGGCGGTAACGTCACCTGCTGCCGTGATCTCGCAGCCGACGTCCGCGGGCACGGTTGCGCCCGTGACGATGTCGATGCTGACGAAGAGCAGTTCGCTGCCATTGTTGAGTTGCAGAAGTGGCGCGCCGTTGAAGCTGGCCTGTCCGGTTGCGAACGCCGTAGTGGCGCCGATCTGCGTGTCGCCGCTGTTCAAGACGTTGTCGCTGTTGGTGTCGACCCAGAGGCGAACGGCGCTGATTTCGCTGTCGCTTAGGCTGCCGAGCTTGGTGACCACGATGTCGCTCACGGCCTGGTTCGAGTTGATGCCCTCGAACAGGAAGCTGCCGATCACGGCGTCCGTATCGGCCGGACGCGCTGCGGGCGCGGCCACTGCGTCACCGCCGGTGACGAGCACCTGTGCCGGCGGCGCGAACACGCTGATGTCGTCGATCAGCAAGTGGTCCGAAGTGAGAGAGTCCACCATCTGGAATCGAATGACGATCTGGCTGGTATAAGTCAGCGACAGGCTGGACAGCATGGTCCGGAGGTTGATGGCTTCCTGGTGCCAGACTCCTTCCGTGCCGCCGCCGTCAAACTGGTACAGGGCGACGTCCCAGGTTGCGCCTCCGTTGGTGCTCAGGAACACGCCCTGGTAGGGGTCCGTCGCCGCCAACGCGTCGAGGCCTTCGTCATTCCAGAAGAACTCGAGCATCAAGGTGTCGGTCGCAATGCTGAAGGCGGACATGTCGAAACTCAAATCCATGCTGGTGGCGCCGTTTCCGGTCCCGCCGAACATGTCGAGCATGCCGGTGCCGCCGTTGGGACTGCTGCCTGCCACTGCACCTGTCGCGATCAGATAGTCGCTTGCACCGGTTGCTGCGCCCGTTCCCGGTGTTGAACCAACAGCGGTTACAGTCGGAATGTTCGACTGAGCACCTGTTGCGAACGTGGCGTTGAAGTATGGCTCCGGCAGTTCGAAGTCCTGCACATACGGGTATGAGTTGGCCGGTGCCTTCAGCACGACCCTGTCCAGGTCGATCGGGAACGTGCCGCCCACGTAGCCGGGATTTGTCGAAACATCGCTGACCACATCGATGCTGAAAATGATTTCGGCCGGCACGGTTGCGGTGCTGGATACATCGGCCGTGACGAAGAGACGGATCGTTTCATTGGTCGTGTAGTTGCGGAGAGGCGAACCGTTGAAGGCAGCCATGTTGCCGGAAAGGGCTGAAACGGTAGTGCCCAACTGCGTATCGCCGGTGTTGAAAACTCCATCCGTGTTCGTGTCTTCCCAGAGCTTGATGTTTGACAGGTCGCTGTTTGCGATACTGCCTGTCTGAAGAAGAGTCACGCCGTTCAGCGCCTGTGTCGAGTTGATCGAGAAGGTGTCAAACCCACCGACGAGTGCGTCCGTGGCGCCGATGTTTGCCTGTCCTGTAAGGCCGGCAACCGCCGTGACTTGCAGGTGCGCGGCCGGGTCCTCGATCCGAATATCATCGATCAGCAGATGGTCAGCGTTTGAGTTCTCTGCCAGCTGGAAACGGATCACCATCTGGTTGGTGTAACTGAGAGACAGCGCCGTAATGGCCGACGACAGGTCCATCGTCACATAGTTCCAGATGCCGGTGTTCATGCTTGGCGGGAACTGGTACAGCGCGGCGGCCCAGGTGGCGCCGCCGTCGGTGCTCAGGAACACGCCCTGCATGGGGTCCGTGGTGGTCGACGCATCGACGCCTTCGTCGTTCCAGTAGAACTCGAAACCGACATAGTCGCTGGTCGAGAAGCCGTTCATGTCGAACGCGAGGTCCATCGTGGTCGCGCCGGTGCTGGTACCGCCAAACATGTCCAGCATGCCGCTGCTGCCATTGTTGGGGTCACTGCCGGCGATCGCCGCAAACGCGATTCCATATCCGCTTGAGCCTGTCGTGGACGCACTGCCCGGTGTGCTCGGTGTTGCCGCGGTGACGGTGGGGATGGTCTGCGCCCCTGTCGCAAAGGCTGCGTTGAAGTACGGGGGATTCGTTTCAAAGTCCTGAACGTACGGAAAGGACGTGATGGGTCCCGAGACGTAGGACAGCGACCCCGCCACCGGATACATCGTTGAGTCCGTCTGTGCGCCGATATTGATGTCGGACGCCGAGGTGACCTCGGCACCGAAGCTGACACCCGGCGTGAGACCTCCGTTGATGTCGAACGCAACGAGAAGTCGATCGCTTGCACCGTTAGCCACCGTATGAAGCGGCGAGCCGGTGAATGTCGCCTGTCCACTGGAGAAGGTCGTGCTGCCGAGCGCCGTGTCGCCACCGTCGACGGCTCCGTCCTTGTTGTTGTCCAGCCACAGGTCTACCGATGTAACGTCCGAGTCGGAGATTGTGCCGGTCTTGGTGATCGTGAGCGAAGCAATGGAGGTGCTGCTTCCGCCGCTCGACATCGACAGTGAGAGGGCAGTCAGGTCCGTCTGGGCTCCTGCGTAGAGACCACCCGGCGACGAACCTCCCATGACAAAGCCGTTCAGAGGCAACTCCGAGTTCATTCCGGCCTGAATCTCGCCCTGGGCTCGGGCGCTGGACCAGAATCGGAATTCGTCGACCGCGCCGTCCCAATTGCTTGTGGAAGTTGCCGTGACGGCGCCGACAACGAGGGATCCGGAGAGGATGGACGTTCCGCTCTGCACCGTGTCGATGTTGCCGTCGAAGTAAACGGTTACGTTGCTGGCCGTCGCGTCATAGACGATCGCGAGGTGCGTCCAAACGCCTGCGGTAAGCGCCGCTGATGTGGTGATGGAGCCCGCAGTGCCGCCGAGGGTTGAGATTGACAGCGTTCCGTTCGAGTTCTGAAAGCAACGGAAGGATGACGACCCGATGCCGTACAAGTAGCCGAATGCGAGCGACGTCGGGCGTACCCAGCACTCCAGCGTCCACGAGTCCGAGGCGCTCAGGTTGGGCGACCACCCGGTGTCGATGGCGCCGCTGGCGTTGGTGAAGTCCAGAGCCGCCGCGCCGAGTTGGCCAGGCGTGATCCAGGTTGGGGCCGTGGTCGGCAAGTTGGCAGGGTTTGTTCCCTGGCCGGGGTTCGCGTCGTTTGCCGTGGTTGTGCCCGTCCCCTCGTTCATCTTGTAGTAGATGACCTGCGGGGTTCCCTGCGCAGCCAGCGCAGATGCGCTGACGATCGCGAGCAAAAGCAACCCGGCCAAGTGAGCCGGCGTGAATCTTGAACTGCGTTGAACGTTAGTCATTTGACTCCCCATGGGCGACTGAACTTGAGAGCGCCGCGGTTCCCAACACACGGACTCATTCTCGTAACGAACCCCACGCCGTGATTCCTTCCCTGCGGAGTGGGGCCGCGTTGTGATCGAATCAGACTCAGGCGTCGGCATTGCAGTCTGCGTGCCAATTGGCCGCAGACTGGCCTGCATGGCTCTAAGTCAGACAATAGTTGGAGTTGGAACAATCAGGCGCGACGATTGACGCGTCAAGACCTGTGTGAATCGTGCGCATGAACGGAGGTGAGAAAAAGCATGATCGATCAGGATCGATCATGCTGTGAGGCATGTCGCGCCAGCGCACGCACTACAGTTTTTTGAGAATTTCCAGCGATTCGCGGATAAATGGCGACGCGTCATCCGCATTGAAGTGGAGCTTCGCCGCCAGCTCCAGCGCATCGTCTGCGGCCTCGCGGGCCTGTTTGCTGTCCATCTCGGCGTTTGCACGGGCAACCACGGTCAGCGTGCGGAACCAGTCGCGGCCCTCGCGTGCCTTCTTGCTGCGCCAATAGTCGAGCGCGGGTTGAATCGCCGCGAGCGCGGCCGTCGGGTCGCTCTCCGCGAGCAGCAGTTCCGCGCGCGAGACGCCAACTCCTGCACGCTGCTCATCATCCTCGCCCGCAAGCTTCGCGGCGTCATCCAGCAGCTTTCGTGCCGCGGCGTAGTCTCCACGGCGGCACGCGATCACGCCAAGGCTTTCCACGCACACGCTCTCGGTTCGCGTGCTGTGCTGTCGTCTGGCTTCGTCGCGGCATTCCTTGAGCCAGGCTTCGGCCTGGTCAAAGTCCTCAAGCTCTACGAACATCAGGCCTGTGTTCATCTGGTTGGTAAGCATGGTCTGGCGATCACCCAGCTCGCGCGTGAGCTCGTCGCATTCGACGGCGTAGCGGATCGCCTCGTCAAAGCGACGCAGGCGCCTGCATACGAGCGATCGATTGCCAAGTGACAGCGTGATCATGCGCTTGTCGGTCAGGTCGCGGTAAATGCGCTCCGAAGCGACGATCTGTTCCAGCGCCAGCTCGTTGTTTCCGCGCTTCAGGTAGATGCTCCCGCGAATGCTGTGCACAAACGCCAGCCCCGACAGGTCACCGCTGTGGCGCAGCACTTCCTCGGCGCGCATGCTGTATTGCAGCGCCTCGTCAAAGTTGCCCATCATGCCGCAGGCGAGCGCCATGCGGGCGAGTACCCGGCCCGCGTTGTGCTCGTTGCCGAGCTTTTCAAATACCGGCAGCGCCTGCTGGTGCAAATGCTGCGCGCTTTCAATGTTGCCGGCCGCGTATTCGACCCCGGCCATCTGGAAGCGTGCTGTGGCGAGAAGCATCTCGTCGCCAAGTCTCTCGGCCATTTCCACGGCCGACTTTGCGAGCCCGCTGGACTGTGCGGGGTCACCCGCCTCCTGCTCGGCCTGGCTGAGGTTGCAGAGCAGCTTCACGTGCTGCGGACTGTCCGTGTCTCCGGCGACCTCGAGCGCGCGCCGCAGGGCAGGCACGCGAGCGTTGCCCGGGCCGCGAACTCGATACAGGTGCCCCAGCTCGTTGGACAATTCGAGCAGCGTGGTGAGGCATTCCGGGTCGTGGCGATGGTCAAACGCCCAGTCCGCCGCCGCGCGAAGGTTCGCGCGCGCATAATCGAGCCGGTCCAGCGCCTCGAGAGCATCCTGGGTGTAAGCGCGGCGCGTCCATTCGGTTCCGTAGCGCCGGTAGTACTTTCCGAAGCGCGCGGCCACGGCCTCGCGCTCGGCGTCATTCGCGAGCTTCTCCCAGTGCTCCGCCGCGTACTCTCGAATCAGCTGGTACATGTTGAAACGCGTCTCGTACGGCGTCTCCAACGCGCGCAGCAGGCTCTTCTCCCGCAGGCTCTGGATCACGTCCATGGGGCTCGGCGCATCCGGATATCTTGACAGGTCAAGTATCTCCTCGGCCGCCTCCAGGAAGAACCCGCCGCGGAACACCGACAGCTGCGCGAAGGCCCAGCGCTCGACGTCGTTCAGCAGGTCGTAACTCCAGTCAAGCGTTGCGTGCAGACTGCGCTGCCTCGGCTGCAGGTCTCTGCGCGACGACTTCAGCACGTCAAACAACTTGTCCAGGCGTTCCGCGATCTGCTCCGGCTGCATGATGACTGTGCGCGCCGCGGCCAGCTCGATGGCCAGCGGCATGCCTTCGAGGCGCTGACAGATTCGGGCTACGGCCGGCGCGGAACTCGGGTTCAGGCTGAATCCCACGTGGTGAACGCGGGCTCTTTCAACGAACAGGCGAACGGCCTCGCTCTTGGCGATGAGGTCGGGCGGCGCATTCTCCTTTGGCAGGGGCAGCGACTGCAGCTCGAACTCCTGCTCGCCCTCGACACCCAGTAGCGCGCGACTGGTTACGAGGAACACCAACTGCGGCGCATGGCGAACCCATTCAGCGATGGTAGGTGAGGCTACTTCTGCTACCTGTTCGAAGTTGTCGAGAATCAGCAGGCTCGGTGCGCGACTCCTGAGGATTGCGCCAACTGCCAGCTCCGGCGACTGGTTGCCGGTGAGCGGCACGCCCAAAGCCTGGGCCACGGCGTAGGCAACACCCTCGATATTGCGCGACTCGGTAAGGTCCGCGAACCAGACGCCGCCCGGCAGTTCCCGGACGAGCAACCGCCCGACCTCGCGCGAGAGCCGCGTCTTTCCCGTCCCTCCCGGGCCCGTGATCGTGATCAGGTTTGGCCGCCCGCTGCGAATCATCGCGCAAAGCTGCCTCGACTCCTCCTGTCTGCCGATGAATGTCGTGCGCGGCGAGTCGAGGTTTGTGTGCCGGTTGCGCTCCGCGAGCGGCGGCATCTGTTCGGTGTCAGGCTCCGGCTCATCCGGCACGTCCTGCTCCGGCGGCGCGCGATGACTGCGCTCGCAGGCTTCCAGGTCAATGCGAAGCTTCTTGCCCTCCTCATGGATCAGCCCGAGGCGCAAGGGGATCGGCTTGATGTGTCGCTGCCACTCGTTCACAAGCGCGTTGTTGGTCGGCTCTTCGCCACGGACGGCACGCAGGCATACCAGCACGTCGTGGCGCGCAAACTTGTTGCTGCCCAAATGATCGTTGAACCGCAGCAGGAAGTCGGCCCACAACTGCGGGTTTTCCGCGCCTGTGCGGTACAACTCGCGGAACGCTTCGAGATAGCTGGCACCCGCATCCGGCGGCGCCTCGGCCGTCGGCGTGCCCCGGATGGCGTCCGGCAGGTCCTCCAGCTGGATGGTGTGGCGCTCACCTGCCTGGGCTGCGGCATAGGACATCGCGGAGCGAAGCTCGCGGATGTTTCCGGGCCAGGCATAGCTCTCGAGCGCTTTGCAGGTTTCCACGGCGAGGTCTTTGGCCAGGCCCGCGGCGGCTGAGCCGTGCTCGTCGAGGAAGTACCTGGCCAATTCCGCGATGTCTTCGCGGCGCTCGCGCAGTGGGGGAAGCGTCACCACGAACGAGTTGATGCGATAGTACAGGTCCTCGCGAAACTTCCCCGCCGCGATCAGCGCCTTGAGGTCGTGATTTGTCGCGCATACCAGCCGCACATTGACCGGAATTTCGCGCGTGCCGCCAACGCGGCGAATGACGCCTTCTTCCAGCGCGCGCAAAAGCTTGGGTTGAATCTCGAGCGGCGTGTCGCCGATTTCGTCGAGGAACAGCGTCCCGCCCTCGGCCGCCTCAAACAGCCCGGGGGTATCCTTTGCGGCGCCCGTGAATGCGCCGCGCATGTAGCCGAACAGCTCGCTCTCAAACAGGTTGGACTGAAAGGTGGCGCAGTTGAGGGAGACCAGACGGCCACCCCGTGCGGACTTGCGATGCACGTATTCGGCGATGACACCCTTGCCAGAGCCCGTTTCGCCAATCACCAGCACCGGTGCGACCTGCCGTGCCGCCACTGACGCGTCGTCGAGAGCTTTTCGGAACGCTGGCGAACTACCGATCAATTGTGTCGAAGCCTTCGGCATTCAGTACCGGCCACCCACTCCCCAACTCATGCATGGCCGGTGTGTTGATTGTACCGCCAACATGCCCCGTTCCCAACCAGCGAGTGCTATCCGTGCAAACTTGTCGGGCACAAATTGCCCAAGTCCAATCCCGCTTAGAACGCACAGAAACAGCCTTTTCTGTCCGTGGAAAGTTCCCGAGTTCGTATTACGATCTAGAACTCTTGTAATACCGGTAGCCCATGTCCGACCTTGTACGACTCAGCATCTCGCTGGAAGCCGACCTCGCCACCGAGTTGGAGCGGTTGGTGGAACGCTCGCGCTACGACAATCGGTCCGAGTTCATCCGCGACCTGATTCGCGAACGCCTCGTCGACGAAGAGTGGGCCAGGGGCGGTGAGGTGCTGGGAACCATCACACTCATTTACGACCACCACCAGAACGGGCTGACGGACAAGCTCAATGAGCTGCAGCACGAGTACCACGCCAACGTGCTTGCCAGCACGCACGTCCACCTCGACCACCACAACTGCGCCGAGATGATCATGATGCGCGGCAGGCCCGAGGTGCTGCGTGAGTTGGCCGACGGGATGCGCAAATTGAAAGGCGTGCTGCACGCGGCGCTGGCTGTCAGCTCCACCGGAAAGGCACTCAGGAAGCACAACCATGCACATACCTGACGGATTCCTCAGCGCTCCTGTACTCATTTCCACCGGCGTGGTCTCGCTCGGTTGCGTCGCGGCGGCCGTTGTGCGCGCCAAGAAGACCCTGGGCGAGCAGCAGGTCCCGATGCTGGGCGTCACGGCCGCGTTCATCTTTGCGGCCCAGATGCTGAACTTTCCTGTCGCGGGCGGCACCAGCGGTCACTTCGTGGGCGCGACCATGGCGGCAATTCTGCTGGGCCCGCTGAATGCCATTCTTGTGATGGCGGTTGTGCTGATTATCCAGGCGATGGTTTTCTTTGACGGCGGCATCACGGCCGTCGGCGCCAACGTGTTCAACATGGGCGTGGTCGGCGCATTCCTTGGGTGGCTGGTTTACATGCTTGCCTTGCGCGTATTGCCAAAAGGGAGACCGGCGCTGCTTGGCGCAAGCGGGGCCGCGGCGTGGATTGCGGTCGTCGCATCGTCCGCGACGGCGTCAGTTGAGCTCGGCATTTCCGGCACTGTGCCGCTGAGCGTTGCGTTGCCCTCGATGGTCGGCGTGCACTGCCTGATCGGGGTTGGCGAGGCGCTGATTACGATGGCCGTGGTGACCACCGTCGCCGTGGCGCGCCCGGACTTGATTCCCTCACTGCGGCGCGCCGAGCCGGAAGGAGTGGCCGTATGACGAAGAACACGAAGCTGCTGCTGATCGGCGGAATGGGCGTGAGCCTCGTGCTTGGCGGCGTTGTGTCGTACTGGGCATCGTCCAGTCCGGACGGACTCGAGTGGGTGGCCGAGGAGAAGGGCTTCCTTGACAAGGCCGAAGAGAACGAGACACAGAAGAACGTTGCCCCGATCCCGGACTATGAAGTCCCGGGTGTTGAGCATGGATTCCTGAAGGTCTCTCTCGCCGGGATCATTGGAACGCTGCTGTGCTTCGGGCTTGCCCTGTTGTTGGGCTGGATGCTCAAGAAGCGCAAGCAGGAAGCAGCGGCAACCTAGATGGGCGGCTCCCACGCGGCAGGCGAACTCCACGCGCACGGCACCCTGCTGTGGATTGACGCGCGGGCCAAGATCCTTTGCATGTTTGCGGTCGTATTCGTCGCGATCAGCACGCCACCGAAGGCCTGGCAGGCGTTTGCGGGCTATGGCGCACTGTTGGTCTTGTTCGGGCTGATCGGCCGGGTGCCCTGGTGGATTCTGGCCAAGCGGTTTGTCGTGGTCCTGCCGTTCATTCTGCTGGTTCTGGTGTTTCTGCCGTTCATGAAGCCGGACACCGCGCGCGGCGAGTACTGGGTGAGCGTTTTTGGATTCCGCATGTCAAGCCGGGCGCTCGTCGTGCTGCAGAACGTGGCGTTCAAGTCGTTGACGAGCGTGTTTGCGATGATGCTGCTCTCGGCGACTACCAGCTTTCAGTCCCTGTTGCGCGGGTTCGAGCGTCTGTATGTGCCGCGCGTGTTCATTGAGATCGTGGGTTTCGCCTGGCGCTACCTGTTCGTGTTGCGCGAGGAGGCCCAGCGCATGTTGCGCGCCAGAGATGCGCGTGCATGGCGTGGCCGCTGGTTGTGGCAGGCGTGGGTTGTGGGGTTGATGGTGGGGTCGCTGTTTCTCAGGGCGTATGAGCGCGCGGAGCGCGTCTACCAGTCCATGAAGGCACGAGGCTACCACGGGGATTCTCATACGTACTTCGACAAGCCCCTGTCAAAACCGGACTGGGGGCTGATTGCCCTATTCACGGTGGCGCTGACGATGATCAGGATATGGGCGTGGCAGATCCATTGATCGAGCTGGCAGGGCTGGAGTTCAGCTACCCGGACGGGCGCAAAGCCCTGCGCGGGATCAATCTCACCGTCGGCGCGGGGGAACGCGTCGCGGTGCTGGGGGCCAACGGCGCGGGCAAGTCCACGATGCTGCTTCAACTGATCGGCATCCTGAAGCCGCAAAGCGGGACCATCCGGATCTGCGGGATTGAGCTGTCGGGCAAGACAGTCCGGCAAGTGCGCAAGAAACTGGGCCTGGTGTTTCAGGTGCCGGACGACCAGTTGTTCTGCACGTCGCTATACGACGACATTGCGTTCGGCCCGCGCAACATGGGTGTTCCTGAAGTCGAAGTGAAAGCGCGGGTGGCGAAGGCTTTGAGTGCGGTCGGGCTGGAGGGCTTCGGCGAGCGAATGGCCTACCACCTGAGCCCCGGCGAAAAGAAGCGCGCCTCGATTGCGACGGTGCTCTCGATGGATGCGGAGTGCCTCGCACTCGATGAGCCGACCAGCATGCTGGACCCGCGCGCACGCCGCGAAATGTCCACCTTGCTGAAGAGCCTGCCGCAGACGCAGTTGATCGTCACCCACGATCTCGACCTCGCCCGCGACGCGTGCACGCGCGGGGTGATTGTCGACGCGGGACAGGTAGTCGCTGACGGCGACGTGGCGACGCTGCTTGATGATGAAGCTCTGTTGGTGAGGCACGGGCTGGCCTAGGTGCCGCTGGGGAAGATCCAGCGGATGCCGACGAAGTAGAGTGCAAGCGCCACCGATGTGCCGATTCCGAACCAGCTGAAGGCGCGCATGGCCTTGCCGGGGCGGGCGGCTTCCGGCACCTCCGCACCGAACATCGAGCGGTGGTTCAGCCACGCCAGCGGCGGCGCGGAGAGCAGCGACAGAATCGTCGCGACGTCCACCATCGCGGTCAGCGACTTCAGGAAGAACTGGATCACGACCAGTGACCCGACGAACAGCACGGCCAGCGCCGCCCAGTAGGCCTTGCGACTGATGGCGTCGGGGACATCCGGCTTCTCTTCGGATTGGAAGCGCGCCACCAGCGTCGCAATCGCACGCGGGAAGCCGTCCACCACCGTCAGCGTAGTGGAGAACATTACGGCAAAGGCTGAGATCGTGACCACCGGGCCGGTCCATGCACCCAGGTTTTCGGTGTACAGCTCGATCACCTGCGCTGCGAACGCGTGCGGTGCTGCGGCAAATTCCTTGCCCGAGTGGAACATCACGCCCGCGCCCATGAAGATAAAGCACAGCGCCAGCAGCGTCGTGCCGAAGTAGCCGACGTTGAAATCGACCAGCGCGTTCTTCACGGTGGGGGCGACGCCTGTCTCGCGCCTGCGCGCCAGCGTCCAGAGCGAATGCCAGATCGAGATGTCGAACGCGCTGGGCATCCAGCCGATCAGCCCGCAGATCATCACGGCCGTCGTTGTGGTCGTCACCCAGTCGGCTTCCGGCAGAATCCGGAACGATGTGAACGGCAGCTTCGTGAGCACGACGGCCGTGCTCAGAAACGTGGTGATGGTAAGCACGACCACCACGACCTTGATGATCTTGTCGAGCCACTTGTAGTGCCCGATCAGCAGCAGCCCGGCGCATACCGCCATCAAGCCGGCCGAGATCACAACAAAGCCGGGTATGCCCAGCACAGGCTCTTTCCAGCCGATCAGCGCGGTGAACAGCGCCGCCGTCACAAACGTGACTGCCGCCTGCACCGTGAACATCGTGCCCAGCGTCATCAGTGCGTATATGCCGAGCGCCCATTTGCCCTGGCGACGGTAGCCCTCCAGCAGGCTGGTGCCGGTCGCGGCCGCGTAGCGCGGACCGAAGCTGAAGGCGGGGTACTTGAAGACGTTGGCGAAGATCACCACGCCCATCAGACCCAGCCCGAAGCCCGCGCCGGCGCGTGTGCTTTGTACCAGGTGGGAGACACCCACGGCCGCGCCCGCCCAGAGCAGCCCGGGGCCGAGCGCCTTCCAGAAGTTCTTCTGCGATGCGGATTCGGACATCGGGCGTGATTCTTGCCACGCGGCTTTTCGGATGCAAGCCTGATGAAGACGGACTGGCGCGTCGGTTTTGCGCGTTCTAGGGTCGAAGCGGGAACAGGACCAAGGCCATGACTCTCACGCTTGAGCAGGAAAAGGAAGCGCGTCAGTTTCTTTCCGACCTGCGGCAAGAGATCAAGAACCATGCGGGCGTAGGGCACTCGATCCTGGGCCGCATGAAAACCGACCCGCGCTCGCGCTTTGATTTCAAGGTGCTGGCGGGACAGCACTTCCCGCTGGTCGGGAATTTCTGTGCATACATGGAGCTGCTGCTGATCAATGCACCCGACAGCGAGGCCAAGTGCTGGCTGGCGAAGGTGCTGGTGGACGAATACGGCGAGCGCAGCGACGGCGAAGACCACGCCGAGCACTACAAGAAATTCATGCACGCAGCGGGCATCAAGCCCGGCGAAGAAGACATCATCCCGCTGCACCCGGAAGTCGTGAACTTCATCCGCGAACACTACCGCGTCGCCACGGAGGAGCCGTTCCTGGTCGGGCTCGGTGCGCTGGGGCCGGGCCACGAGTGGTCGATTCCGGCCATGTTCGAACTGGCCGTGGCGGGTCTGCGCAAGGCCGGTTTCAGCGAAGAAGAGATCGGCTACTGGACGCTGCACCTGGAGCAGGACCAGGACCATGGCGCATGGCTTGAGGAAGCGCTCGTCAAATACTGCCTTGAGCCGGCGAACCGTGAGTTGATTCGGAGGGGCGCGCTGCTGAGCCTGGACGCGCGCGAGCGTTTCTGGTGGGGGGTCACCGACAAGATCGCCAGCGAGAGTACGAAGAAGAACCTGCCGCCCGGCGTGACGGCGACGAGTTCGGAGGGGCAACTCACACTGCGTGAGCTCCGGGCGAAGTGGCATGTTGAGGCGCGTCTCAAGGAGTAACGGGCAATGGCGGTAAGCAACCTGATGGTGGCGGCGTTCGGCGGACCAACCGAAGAATGCTGCGGCAAACACGCGGAGTGCCCCGGGCAGGCATTTTGCTTCGTGAACGGCATCTTCGGCGACAACCCGGCGCGCCGTGCGCGCGTTGACGAAGTCGTCGAGCACTACAAGCACCTCGGCGGTTTCTCGAAGTTCAACGAGATCACGCAGGCGCAGGCGGAAGCCGTCCAGGCCGAACTCAGGAAGCGTGGTTACGACCTGAAGCTAACTGTGGGCTACGACCACTGGTTGCCGCACATCGCGGACCAGATCGAGAAGGTGGACGGCGACTTTGTCGTGCTGGTTATGGCCCCGCACCAGAGCAGCATCAGCTGGGACGCCTACCTGCGCCGCGTCAGTGAAGGCTTGGACAAACTTGACGAGTCAAGCCGCCCGAAGTGGGTGGGGGTCGTGGACCCGTTCTGGAACAAGCCGGGTTTTGTCGACGCGCTGGCCGAGCGCATCAAGGCGGCCGCCAAAGCCATTGATGCGGACCTCACGAACAGCGCAACGGGACTGGTCCTTAGCGCCCACGCAGTACCAATGCCGGTCGTGAAGACCAGCAAGTACGTCGAGCAGATCAAGGAGACGGCGGAGCTGGTAGCGAGCAAGGTTGGCGCGACCAACTGGATGGTCGGCTACCAGAGCGCGCCGAGCGACAGCAAGATCGATTGGACGACGCCCTACCTCGATCGCGTGATCGAGGAACTGAAGGAGGGCGGCGCGCAGAAGATTGTCGCCGCGCCGATCGGCTTCCTGTGCGACAATGTCGAAGTGCTCTATGACCTCGGTGTCGAGGGCAAGCAAAAGGCCGACGAGCTCGGCGTGCCCTTCGCCGCGGCGGAAGCAGTCAACACGCACCCGGCGTTCATCAAGCAGCTCGCAGACAACGTCGAGGCCAAGCTGAAAGAGCTGGCCGTCGCGAGTTAACCGATGCCGGAGCCCAGAGCACTCACCGCATTTCTGAAAGAGGTCAGGGCGTGCCGCGAGTGTGAGGCTCATCTTCCGCTGGGGCCGCGCCCGGTAGTTCAGATCAGCGCGCAGGCCCGCATCCTAATCGTCGGGCAGGCGCCCGGAACGGCGGTGCACGAAAGCGGCATTCCGTGGGACGACAAGAGCGGCGACCAGTTGCGCCGCTGGCTTGGAGTCGGCCGGGAGCAGTTCTACGACCCGACAAAGTTCGCGCTGATGCCCATGGGATTCTGCTACCCGGGTCGAACCGAGAAGGGGGGCGACGCTCCACCTCGATCCGAGTGCGCGCCACTGTGGCATTCGCGCTTGAAGACGCAGATGCCGGGCGTCGGGCTGACGCTGCTGACCGGCATGTACGCGCAGGCACACTACCTGGCCGAGCGCCGCAAGAAGACGCTGGCAGAAACCGTCCAGGCGTGGCGAGACTACACGCCGGAATTCCTGCCGACGCCGCACCCAAGCTGGCGAAGTACCGGCTGGATGAAACGCAACCCGTGGTTCGAGGAGGACGTGCTGCCGTGGCTGCGGCGCTGCGTGAAGACCTTGCTCAAGCAACCTACTTCGTCTTCGCCTTGACCTTCCTGGTGTTGCGCTTTGCCCAGTCCTGGCTGGGGAACAGGGTCTTCATGGCCAGCAATTTGCCGTAGCACAGCAGGCGGTCGCCGCTGAGGATCTCGCGTGTGGTCTTCGGGTTTGGGATGGTCTGCGAATCGCGGATGATACTGAGCACCAGCACGTCCTGGTCGCGCAGCCCGGACTCCTTGATGGTCTTGCCGACCAGCGCTGACTCGGGTCCGATCGGGATTTCCGCGACGCCGTAGCCGCGGTCAAGCGTGAGTCGCTGCCTGATATCCAAGTCAGGAAAGAGCACCTGCTCCTCGACGTGCTTGATGACCTCGGCGGCGATATTCACGCCGGTTGCGGCCTCTATGCCCTCCAGCCCTGGCGAGCTGTTCACTTCCATCACCTGCGGCCCGTCGTTGCTTTCCAGCATGTCCACGCCGGCGACGCGCAGCCCGAGAATCTGGGCGGCCATCACGGCCGTGCGTTCGTACTCGGGCTCGAGCTGCACGGCCGCAGCCTGCCCACCGCGGTGCACGTTGCTGCGGAACTCCGCGCCTTGGGCGCTGCGGCGCATGGCGGCGACGACACGTCCGCCTACGACGAACGCGCGCACGTCTCGGCCGCGGCTTTCCTCGACGAAGTTCTGGATCAGCACGTTTTGCTTCGTGCTCTGCAGCGTCTCGACGATCGCCTCGGCGACCTTGTTTGTGTCCGCCAGGATCACGCCGATGCCCTGCGTGCCTTCCAGCAGCTTGATGATCACCGGTGCGCCGCCGACGCGCTCAATCGCCGGCATCACGCTGCTGCGCTGACGCACGAACGCGGTCTTCGGAATGCCGATGTTGTGGCGGCTCAGAATCTGGAATGCGCGCAGCTTGTCGCGGCTCGTGGTAATCGCGCTGCTGGTGTTCAGGCAGAACACGCCCATCTGCTCGTACTGGCGCACGACGGCCGTGCCGAAGAAGGTGACGCTCGCGCCGACGCGGGGAATCACGGCGTCGAAGTTCTCGACCTTCTTTTCTTTGTAGTAGACGTGCGGGTTCTTCTTCTCGACGTCGAGCGAGAATTTGAGCGGGTCCAGCACGCGGACCTTGTGGCCGCGTTCTTCGGCGGCTTCGCGCAAGCGGCGCGTGCTGTACAGCCGGGGGCCCTGCGAAAGTATGGCGATCTTCAAGGGATAGGCCTCATGGTGCGTCGGCCGTTAGTCTACGCGTGCGCAAATGCCGCGCAATCGGTGCGGGGTTGGAAGGTATTCCCGGGCTTTGGAGACCGGGCTATCTCACGAATTTGTAGCCGCTGCCGCGCATGGTGAGGATGTGGTTGGGGTTGTTGATGTCCGGCTCGATCTTCTGGCGCAGCTTGTTGATGAAGTTGTCGACCGTGCGGTCCGTGCCGTAGTAGTCGAAGCCCCAGACCTTGGCGAGGATCTCCTGCCGGCTCAGCACCTTGCCCTCGTTCTCCAGGAACAGCTTGAGCATCAGGAATTCCTTCTGGCTCAGCTCGATCTGCTCGCCGCTCTTGCGCAGGACCTGGCCCTTTACGTCCAGCGTGTAGTCGCTGAAGGTGTAGTCGGCTTCGCTGGTTTCAAAGCGCTTGCTGCGACGCACGGCCGCATTCACGCGTGCGACGACTTCGGCAACGCTGAACGGTTTCGTGACGTAGTCATCAGCGCCGAGCTCAAGCCCCATGATCTTGTCGATCTCCTGGGTCTTGGCCGTCAGCATGATGATCGGCATGGTCAGACCCTGCTTGCGGATCTGGCGGCAGATGTCGAAGCCGGACAGCTTCGGTAGCATCACGTCCAGCAGCAGGATGTCAGGCCGTCGCTCCAGTGCCTGTTTCAGGCCTTCTTCACCGTCGCTGGCAGTGATCACGGAGTAGCCTTCAACCTGGAGGTTCAATTCCAGGCCTCGTTGGATGGACGGGTCGTCCTCAACGACGAGGATGGTTTCCATGAAAGTCCCTCGCTTGACGGGTTTGGGGCGGCAAATAGTATACGCCCCCCAATCGCCCCGGCAAAGGGCCTGCCACGCAAGGACTCAGGCGGGTTTGCAACGGCCGGACGTTGATTGAAGGGCGTTTAGCTCAGTTGGTTAGAGCACTGTCTTCACACGGCAGGGGTCACTGGTTCGAGTCCAGTAACGCCCACCACCGAAACGGCCCCCGACCAAAGTCGGGGGCCGTTTCGGTGCGCGCCGAAGCCTTGGCGAAGGCGGGCGATCTCAGCTAGCCTAGCACACATGGCAGACTCCGCCCGCTACGATGAGTCGAGAGTGCTTCGCCACTACATCGTGGAGAACTACCGACAGCTGTTGAACGAACGCGAACGTCAGATCTTTAGCGGCTGGCTAATCCGGAGGAAGTCCGAAGCGTCCGGGAAGTCAGCAGAGGAGTATTTCGACGATGCCGAGGCAGGCACGCTGGCGGCCGCGT
This sequence comes from Planctomycetota bacterium, assembly GCA_020638675.1. GTDB lineage: Bacteria > Planctomycetota > UBA8742 > UBA2392 > UBA2392 > JACKID01. Next base: position 2,456,682 of record JACKID010000001.1, on the reverse strand, counting down.
TGGGTGACGATCCCGACGGCAAGTTGGAGCATGTCGCGCAGACTGTGCTTCGACGACATGCTTCGGAAGTGTTCGTCAATCGATGTCCAGCCTGTGGTCGGATTGTCGCATCGCCGAAAGCCCGACAGTGCCTCTGGTGCGGTGAAGATTGGCACTAGTCGCAAAGCCCCGGACTTCCGTCCGGGGCTCTAGTTTTGGGCTATCAACTACAAACTACCAACTATCAACCGCTCTACTTCTTCTGGTCTTTGGACCACTCTTTGACGTCTTCGGCGAACTTCTTGGCGCTGTCGTCCATCAATGAGTTCACCTGTTTCTTGAACTCGCGGTCTTTCTGCTTCATCTTCACGATGGCGTCGCTGAACTCGGCCATGTCCTTGTATTTGGCGTTCTTGGCCTCTTTGACCGCTTCTGCCCAGACATCGTCGGCCTTGTACTGCTCGTTGCTCTTCACCTTGGCGAGCACAAGCTCATAGTACTTCTTGTAGACGCGCTCGACGTCTTCGTAGAGCGACTTGCCCTCGGCCGTCATCTCGCGCTTCTTGACGTCCTTGCCCTCGGCGTCGTCCTTGACGGTTTCGCCTTCCTTCGAAGGTGTCTCTTCCTTCTTCGTTTCCTGGGCGAACGCGGGCGCGGACAACGCAAGCGTGAGAGCCATCATCAGTGCGGTTATGATCTTCATGGTCGTGTCTCCCTGCCCCACTTACTGTAACGCCTTATTCAGATTACTGGTTCTACGAATTGCGTTTTCCGGGGTGCATGAATTCTGGCACCCGCAACGACAAGGGGTCGGCGTGCGCCGACCCCTTGTCGCCAGAAACGGTCGCCTCAGCTATGGCCCGATGTTCATGGTCATCAGGAACTCGGCGTTGCTGGTGGTCTTCTTCAGCTTTTCCTTCAGCAGTTCCATGGCCTCAATCGGGTTCATGTCGTTCAGGATTCGGCGCAGCACCCACATGCGCTTCTGCTCTTCGGGGTCGAGCAGCAGCTCTTCCTTACGAGTACCCGAGCGTGTTGCGTCGATCGCCGGGTACACGCGGCGGTCGGCCAGACGGCGGTCGAGGTGCAGCTCCGCGTTGCCGGTGCCCTTGAACTCTTCGAAGATCACTTCGTCCATTCGGCTGCCGGTGTCGATCAGCGCGGTGCTGATGATCGTAAGCGAGCCGCCCTCTTCGATGTTTCGCGCCGCGCCGAAGAAGCGCTTGGGGCGCTGCAGGGCGCTGGCGTCGACGCCACCGGTGAGAATCTTGCCGCTGTGCGGCTGCTCGGCGTTGTAGGCACGCCCGAGACGGGTGATCGAGTCTAGCAGGATCACAACGTCGACCTTGTGCTCAACCAGGCGCTTGGCCTTGCCGAGCACCATTTCGGTCACCTGCACGTGGCGTGAGGTGGGCTCGTCGAACGTCGAGGCGATTACCTCGGCGTCGACGGTGCGTTCCATGTCGGTTACTTCTTCCGGGCGCTCGTCGATCAGCAGCACGATCACGTAGATATTCGGGTGATTGGCCCGGATGGCATTGGCGATCTTCTGCAAGATGACGGTTTTGCCCGTGCGCGGCGGGGCCACGATCAGGCAGCGCTGGCCCATGCCGATGGGCGTCACGAGATCGATAATACGCAGGTTCAGGTCGTTCTTGACCTCGAGGAAGATGCGCCGATCCGGATACAGCGGCGTCAGCTCTTCGAAGGGCACGACCTCGGCCAGCTTGTTCGGGTCTTCGCCGTTGACCTTTTCCACCTTCAGCAGCGCGAAGTAGCGCTCGTTGTCTTTCGGCGGGCGGATCTGGCCGGCGACCACGTGGCCTGACTTCAGACCAAAGCGGCGGATCTGGCTGGGCGACACGTAGATGTCGTCCGGGCTGGGCAGGTAGTTGTAGTCCGGGCTGCGCAGGAAGCCGAAGCCTTCGTTCAGCACTTCCATCACGCCTTCGCCGCTGATCGTCGCGCCCTGCTTCACGCGGTCTTTCAGCAGCTGGAAGATCAGGTCCTGTTTCTTGAGGCCCGTGACGTCCTGGATGCCCAGCTTGCGCACGTCGCGCTGCAGGTTTTCCATCTTCATCTTCTGAAGGTCGTTCAGGTTGATGAAGACCGGCTCGCGATTAGCGGGCTGCGGCGGCGGGGCCGCAGTTTCGGTGTCGGGCTCGCCGTTGTCTTCGGCGGGCTGGCGCTCGGGCTCGGCGCCCTTGGCGGCGAGTTGTGCGGCCGTTTCGTCGTCCACCGCGCCGTTGCTGCCGCCGTGGTTGCCGTTGTCGGCGTGGGCGGTGCTTTCGGCTTCTTCCTTCTCGCGTCTGGCTTCCATCCGTGCCATCTCGGCCTGGCGTGCCAGCTCCTCGTGCATTACGTCGGTGCCGTCCTTCTTGCGGCCACCGGGCTTGCGGCCCCTGCCGCCGGATCGATTGTTGCTGCGGCCTCGGCCGCGTTTGCGAGGTGCTGACTTTCCTTCAGGTGACATTCTTGCTCCAGCGCCCTTGTGGGCAGGTCTCCGGACTGAGGATGGCCCGGGTGTCTGGTTCCTCGCCGACGGGCCGTGGGCCGGCTTGGCGGGAACGATGTGTCCGGGTACGGTTGGTCATTGGCCCCCGGCGGCCGGTTTGACGTGTTTCTGCCAGATTTCCTCTACCTGGCGGTCCAGATCATTGAGCGTGCCGTTGTTATGGATGACGACGTCGGCGCGCCGCTTTTTCTCATCTAGGCTGAGCTGTCGGGCCTGGCGGCGTTCAAGCTCGCCTGGCTGCCACCCGCGCCGGTGGGCGCGATCCGATCGGGAGTTCTCATCTGCTTCAACGAAGACAAGCAGAGAATACTTCCCGTCGTAAGCGCCCGATTCCAGCAGCAGGCTGATGTCGAGCACGACCGCGCTAAATTTCTGGTCGCTGAGTGCAGCCTCGATTTTTGCCTGTGTACGTTGCCGGATGCGGGGGTGGGTGATGCGATTCAGTGTAGCCAGTTTTGCGGTGTCGCTGAATACCTCAGCACCCAAATTTGCCCGGTCAACTTCTCCTTTGTTATCGAAGACGGCTTCCCCGAAAGCGTCCCTGATTTCCTGCTTCACCGCGGCGTCGTGAAGCACGCCGTGGCCTTCCCTGTCTGCATCTACGACGCATGCGCCGCGCTTTTCAAAGGCCCGCGCGACTGCCGACTTGCCGCTCGCCACCCCGCCGACCAGCGCGATCACCGGTTTTGAAGTCATCGAACTGCGGCCTCGCGCAGAGAGCACAGAGTTCGCAGAGCAAGGCCGTTGTGGCCTCCGTGTGCTCTGTGGTCTCTGTGCGAGACTGCAGTTGGGCAGTGCCTAATCATTGCTTCCCATTGTGCCGACGTTCCAGCCGATCAACGGCTCGAACTCGGGTGCTTCCGTGGCGGGCTCGGCCGTGGCGCCTGCCAGCAACTTGAGTGCCGCCGCCCTGGCTGCGCGTCTCGCATCGCCGTCGCTTACGCCCTGTGTGACGACTTCAAATGTCAGCAGCTCGTCGCCGGCCTTGAGCACGCCTACAAGCTGGTTTTCCGCGCTGCTGTCGCCGTAGTCGAAGACCACCAGCGGTAGTTTGGCGTCCTGCGGGGTATAGCCTGCGGAGAACTTCGCGCTGGGCACCTTCGTGCGTCTGAGGAAGGTGGTGTCGCGCCTGAGGCGCGCGCGTATGTCCCCGTCGGCTTTGGATTCTTTAAGCCTTCGGATCAGGATCCACGGTTTGGCGCCTTGCCCATCAATCTGAATGGTTGTGTCCGCGCCGATCTTGCGGACGAGCCGGCCATTTTCGATTGGAAGCTGAAGGGTGCCGTCGCGAAACCGCAGGGTCCCGCCAAGCTGCTCTTCGAGCGAGCTGCTGCATTTATGCTTTGGAGAGCCTTCCAGTGCAAGCTCGCGCTTGATGGAAATGGAGTTGAGTACTGTTCTGACCGCCTTCCCCCGATCAGCCCCCTCAAGACACTCGACATACATGCGCCAACTACCGGTTCTGCCGACTATGGTGCGTTCTCCATACGCTTCGCGCTCACTTCCGTACTGCCCCGAAGGCGTCTGTAGTGTGATCACGCCTTCGCTTATCTTTGTCGTTCGTGCCCCCCCGCTGCCGTCGTCGAATTCCCCTTTGATTGGGTTCTTCACCCTTGCCTCAGCCAACGCTTCAAGCCGAGAAGCATTGCCCTCGGGAACCTTGGCCACTGCCACGCTGATTCCGGGATTTGTCGGAAGGTCGATCGCCATTAACTCTGTGCCGTACCAGTCCACAGGCCAGAGCTTGCTGCCTTCGGGCAGCTCAAACTGAAGCAGGACTTGCTCGTCGGATCCCTTGGGGGCGAGCCTTAGGCGGCGCTTCTGGTCGCGGTCGAGGCCTTCGAAATACTCGGGGTAGTCGAGCTGGTCTTGGGGGTAGAAGGACAGCCATTCGATTCCGGCCTGCTTGCCTATGTCGAGGAAGTCCGACTGCGCCTCGCGCGGGCGCCATTGGTCGCGGTGTTCCTTGACTTCGCCGCATTTGGGCTCGTCATCTGGCTCGTTCACGGGCTTGCTGTTGCTGCACGCGACCACGAGGCCTGCACACAGGCACAAAGCTGCCAAGAGCATCGGCCTGCGGAGCAGGCAAGCACGGTTAGCCCCCAGCGTAAGCTGGTGGTTGGATCGCGAGACAACCTCCAAGGCGCGGAGCGCCGACACAGAACCCGCACGGATTGTGCCGCCGCTCCGCGGCACGCTTTGCGGGGCGTCGATGGACCCCTGGCTTACGCCGGGGGCTAACAATTGTGACGGCGCTTCGCGCCTCTGAATGGCGATTGCTTGTGACTGTTCGGGGGCGTCGTTGGACATCCGGCTTGCGCCGGGGGCTGACGGTTGTTTCGGCGCTTCGCGCCTTTGGTTGGTGGTTGCTGGTGTCTGGTGGGGGTTGTGGTTTGGGAACGTTCTGCGGGCGGCATTCCCCAGCCCTTGCGGGCTGGGCTCTGGTCTTGACCGCCGGCCGTTTGCCTTTGACCGCTGGCGCGTCATTTTGCCTCCAGCCAGTTGTCGCCGCTGCCGGCGTCAACATCGAGCGGCACCTTCAGCTTCATGGCTTTGCTCATGACGTCCTTGGCGAACTCGGCGCAGGCTGCTGCTTCCTTGGCCGGCGCTTCGAATACCAGTTCGTCGTGCACCTGCAGCAGCATCCGGTAGGGCAGCTTCTTCTTCTCGATCTGCTCGTGCGCATGGAGCATGGCGTACTTGATCAAGTCGGCGGCCGTGCCTTGCAGCACTGTGTTAAACGCCTGGCGTTCGGCCTGCTTGCGGACCATTACGTTGCGGCTGCCGATCTCAGGCAGATAGCGTTTGCGGCCTGACAGCGTTTTCACGTAGCCCTGCTTGCGGCACTCCTCAAGCACCTGGTCGTTCAACTTCGCGACCTTCGGGTGCGAGTTGAAGTAGTTGTCGATGAACTCCTTGGCCTCGGCGCGCGAGATGCCCAGGCCCTGCGACAGGCCGAAGGCGCTCTGCCCGTACAGCACCGCGTAATTCACTGTCTTGGCGACGTTGCGCTGGTGGGTATCCACTTCCTCGGGCTTGATGCCAAAAATGCCCGCGGCCGTCGCTTTGTGAATGTCCACGCCGTCCTTGAAGGCGGCAATCATGTGCTTTTCGTCGGCGATATGCGCGAGAATGCGCAATTCGACCTGGCTGTAGTCGGCGCTGATCAGCTTCATGCCGTCCTGCGCGATGAAGGCGCGGCGGATCTTCTTGCCGTCGTCTGTGCGCACCGGGATGTTCTGGAGGTTCGGGTCCTTGCTGCTCAACCGACCTGTGGCGACCGTCTGGCGGTAGGTCGTGTGGACGCGATCTTCCTTGTCGGCCAACTCCGGTAGTTGGTCCACGTAGGTGGACTTGAGCTTCGACAGATGCCGCCATTCGAGAACCTTCGCCGGCAACTCGTGCAACGGCGCGAGCGCTTCCAGCGTGCTTTGGTCCGTGCTGCGCCCGGTGCCCTTGGCGGTCTTGCCCTGCACCGGCAGCTTCAACTCATCGAACAGAACCTCGCCGAGCTGCTTGGGCGAGCCGATGCTGAACTCGCGCCCGGCCAGTTTGTGGCATTCCTTCTCGAGCCGGTCGATGTCCTTGCCCATCTCCTTGGCGAGCTTGGCGAGGTACGGCTTGTCGATGCGAATCCCCTTGTGCTCCATTTCGCCGAGCACTTCGATCAGCGGGAACTCCAGCTCGCGCGCCAGCCCTTCCAGCTCGATCTTCTTTAGCTGGGGCATCAGTGCGTCGTTTACGCGCAGGGCATAGTCCGCGAATTGCGCGGCGTACTGCATGACGCGCTCGGGCTCGGCGTCCATGAGGCTGACGCGTGACTTCTTTTCGCCGAACAGCTTGTCCCAGTTGATTGTGTCGAGCCCCAGGTACTCGCGGCAGAGACTCGCAAGCTTGGCGTCTTCGCGTGAGCCGTCCAGCAGGAAGGCCACGAGCTTGGTGTCGCTTTCGATGCCGCGGAAGCGATAGCCCTCGTTCAGCAGCACGCGCAAGTCGTGTTTCAAGTCGTGCCCAATGAGCCCGACCTTGGGGTCGTCGAACTTCACCTCAAGCGCATCAAGTACGTTGCCGCGATCGAGCGTTTCGCTGTTCAGCGGCAGGTACCAGGCCTTGCCCGGCTCGGTCGCGATGGCGATGCCGGCGCAGTCGGTGTAGTTCTCGGCCGCGCAGTGGATTGCCATGCGCGTGGCTTTGCTGGTGGCCTTGCGGAAGGCGTCGAAGGCCCTGCTGTCGTTGACCAGCGTGTAGTCGGCGTCGGCGTTGATCAGCGATTTTTCGATCTTGGGTACTTCGGGCTCCGGCACGTCGCCGAACAGGGAGCCTTGGCTGCCCGGTCTGGATTTCTTCGCGGGCCCCGCCTTTTTCGATTCAGCGGCTTTGCCGCTGTCCCCGGCGTTTCCGCCGGGGCTCGTTGTTTCCGTGGTGGCGGCCATTTCGTCGCCCCAGCCGAAGTCCTGCGCGACGCTCTTGAAATTCAGCTCACTGAGCAGGGGCAGCAGCTTGTCCTTCTCGGGCAGGTGGTATTTGGCGGCCTTCTTGTCGAGCTTGACCTTTGGGACGTCGGTCCGGATCAGGACTAACTTCTTGCTCAACTCGGCGTCCTTGCGGAACGCGATCAGGTTCTCGCGCCGCTTGGGCTGCTTGATGTCCTCGGCGTGCTTGAGGATTTCCTCCAGCGTGCCGTATTGCTTGATCAGCTCGGCGGCTGTCTTGATGCCGATGCCCTTGGCGCCGGGGATGTTGTCCACGCTGTCGCCGGCGAGCGCCTGTATGTCGATGAACTGCTCGGGGGTGACGCCCAGCTCTTTCTCGAGCTCCTCGGGGCCATACTCGCTGCCGTCGTCGTGGTTGATCATCCGCACGTGGTCGGACAGCAGCTGCTTCAGGTCCTTGTCCTTGCTTACGAGGCGCACTTCCAGCCCGGCCTTCTCGCCGATGCGGGCGAGCGTGGCGATGACGTCGTCGGCCTCGAAGCCGTCCTCGACCAGGATCGGGATGTCGAAAGCCTCGACCATCTGGCGGACGATCGGGATCTGGTCGCGCAGATCCTCGGGCATGGCCTCGCGGTTGGCCTTGTACTGGTCGTAGATTTCGTTGCGGAAGGTATCGCCGTGGGGGTCGAGCACGCAGACCAGGTAGTCCGGCTTGAAGTCCTTGATCAGCTTCTGAAGCATCCGCGTGAAGATGTAGATGGCGCCGACGGGCTTGCCTCGCACCGTGCGACGGCGCGCGGCCGGGCTGTAGTACGCCCGGAAAATGTGGCTGTGACCGTCGATGATGTAGAGAGATTCAGCCAAGCGGAGTAGTCAGGTGGGGGTGAAAATGGGCCGCGACTTTGGGCACTGTGCCGCCGCGAGCGACGCTTCAGTATTTAGCAGGAATTCAAACCGGAAATAAGGGCAAATGCGGGCTGCGCTTGCGTTTGTGAGCATGCTTTCGGTGACACAAGGGTGTCAAGGTTTTTGTTACCGGATTATTGCCCCCTTTCGGCCGCTTCCTTATGCTCAGGACGCTTATACCCCCCTGCTTGATACTGTTGCGCCGCCGTTCCGCGGAATGATCCGTGGAGGCGTCGTGCGTCAGTAAGCGGAGTGTTCGATGTCGAGAATGTCTCGCCGCGGGATGGTCGATCTGATCGTGATGATCGTGATGATCGTATTCCTGCTCGGAATGGGAACCCTCGCATTCCTCACCTACGACAAGGCCCAGAAGGAAAAGCAGTACCTTTCGGCCTTGCGAGAAATCCCGGCACGCCAGCAGGCCGAAATCGATTCCGTGCGGGCCCGCTATGCCGAGGTCTGCATGTACATCGGCTTCAAGGGCGACGCGGCCGTCAGTTCTCCGGCGGCGATCGAGGCGCTGCTCGAGGAGGGCGCGCAGGTCGTTGCCGACTACTACGTGATCGACGCGACGGACCAGCCGCTTTCCGGCACCAAGGGCGCAACGATTCCTGTGCGCATCTACGACAAGGAAACCAAGCAGTGGACGGAGAAGCAGGTCCCGATCAAGCAGGTTGAGAACACTCGCCGCAACGCCAACCAGATCTACCAGAAGCAGGACACGCCCACGATCCAGGCGGCGCTCGGGCGCCAGGACGAAGTGGTGAACAACCTGGTCGGCAAGTACATCCCGCGCGTGCGGGAGCAGCGCGACCTGCAGAAGTCCGAAAAAACCAAGGCGATGAACGAGAAGAACACGCAGGCGGACAACAAGTACAGCAACGTCCGCAGCGCGATCGAATCCGCCAACGCCGAGCTGAAGACCGCGCAGGAAAGCGTTGCAGGCTCCGAGCAGCGCCTGGCCGACGCGATGAAGAAGGAAAGCGAGACCTACCTCAAGCTCGATTCGCAGTCGGTGCGCGACGCCCGTGAAGCGGCGTTCGCAGCGGCCCGTGAAGCCGCCGTCGCCCGCAAGCAGGCGCGCGAGGCCATGGAAGCCTACCGCATACAGGCCGACAAGCGCCGCATCGACGACAGCCGCGACCCGGACGGCGCGATCTTCCTGGTCGACAACAAGTCGGGCTACGTCTGGATCAACATCGGCCAGAAGAACGACGTGCGCAAGAACCAGACCTTCCAGGTGCTGCGCGCCGACGCCAGCCGCAGCAGCGACGTCCAGATCGGCGAGATTCGCGTGCAGGAAGTGCTGCGCGGCAACATCGCCCGCTGCCGCGTGGATGCGCTCGATGACCCGAACGTCTACCCGGAAGCCGGCGACATCATCAAGAACCCGAACTTCAGCAAGCGCCAGTACTACAGTTGGGCGCTGGTTGGCGAGTTCGGCGGCAACTTCACCACGCTGACTCGCCAGCAGCTTACCGACCTGCTGCGCAGCGTCGGCTACCGCGTGCAGTCACACATCGACGCGACCACGGACGCCGTGATCATCGGCGGGAACTGGGACCAGGATCCCGAGTTCATCAAGGCCGAAGAGCGTCGCCTGAACTATGAAAAGTACCCCGAGTCGGAAGTGCTCTATTTCCTGGGCATGGCAGGGCCAGACCAGAAGCGCTAGGCAAACCCACAGGAAACAGAGCGAGGAAACGTCATGGCAACGAACGATAACAGGGTAGCTAGCTGGTACTGGATCATCTCGGCGATCCTTACGCCCTTCGTGCTGATTGCGACCGTCCTGTGGGCGTACTACGCCCAGGAGGTCCAGAGCTATCGGGCGGAAGGCACACGCCTGGTCTCACAGGTCGAGGAAGACCACAAGACGTTTGACCCGGTGCTGTCTCACATGAAGTCCGTCGCGGCCGTGACCGGCTTCCAGATGGGCGACCCTCTGGGCAATATCGACGCGGTCAAGGGCTCCATCACCCGCCCGAATGTTTTCTCAGGCGAGAACGAACGCACCGCCCCGGCGGAAAAGCGCAGCCCGCTGCTGAACGCCTACCTTGACGCCGAGAGCCGCTTCTACGGCGCGGGCGAAGAGGGCGGCTACGTTCACGAGTACGCGGCCGCACGCGACTGGCTCAACACCTTTGAGCGCAAGCTGCAGCGCTACGTCTACCTGAAGGGCTACCAGTACTACACGGTGAAGACCATCGACATCGGCGGCGCGAGCGTTGCCGTTGCCGGCGGCGACCTTACCCGTGAGCTCGACACCGACAGCCTGATGCCGCCGGAAGCCGCGCTCGAAGCCGCCCTCGCCGACCACGGCACCAACAAGCCGCCTGTCGACAAGGTGATGCAGGAACCCACGAAGATCACGCTCGAGCTGGTCTTCCGCAAGCAGACACAGCTGATCCGCGACCTCGTGAGCGCCAACCTGCACCAGTACAACCTGCTTTACGCGGACGTGGCCGGTGAGGTTGAGTACGTCGATTCGGCCGGGCGAACGCAGCGGATCTCCGTCGGCTTTGCGGGCGAAAAGGCGAGCCAGAAGGACACGGACGCCGCGCTCGACAAGCTCTCGGCTGCCGTCACTCGCCGCAAGGAAGACAGCGCAGAGAAGCTGCGCGACGCCGGCGAAGTTGCCGAAACAGCGATTACCGAAACCGACGCGAAGGAAACCCGCCTGCAGCTCATGGCCGTGGCCAACGACGGACGCATCGAAGACCTGCAGCGCAAGTTCGAGAGCGAGAAGCTCACGCACGAGGGCGACGCGGGCAAGTACGAAGACCTGATCCGCAACCTTCCGCGCCTGAAGATCCCCGTCAAGCTCGACAAGAGCGACCCGGACGGCGAGATCAGCTACAGCGACTACGCCCGCGGCGTCACCCACATCAACCTGGGATACAGCGACGGCGTGCGCATCGGCCAGCGCTTCGAAGTGTGGCGCCTGCACGGCTTCGAAAAGGACGAGTTTGTCGGCGTCGTCGAGATCGTGCGCATGCTTTCCGCGCACTACAGCCTCTGCACCGTGCTGAGCCTGACGAACGATGCCGACCCGGTTCGCAAGGGCGACCAGATCGTCAGCGCGCTGTGGCACAACGGCAAGTTCCTGACCGTCGCGCTGCACGGCACCTACGAGCCGCCCAACGAAGCCTACAGCAAGGAGCGTCTCACCGAGTTGCTGAAGGAAGCGGGCGTGCGTGTTGTCGACAAGGTCCAGCCGGGCACGGACGTCGTGATCCTCGGCAGCAACCTGCTCGGCGATGAATGGTACCGTCGCGCACGCAGCGACCTGCGCTTTGACACGTTGAAGGAAGACGACGTCAGGCTGTACGTCGACCCGCGCTAGCCTGTCACTGAGAACCCGGCAGAGCCCGCCGTGCAAACGGCGGGCTTTTGCTTTGGCCGGCATTGCCATGGTGTGCGTGCGACACTAAGATGCGGGCATGGCCCACACATACGAACACCCTCATCCTGCCGTTGCCGTGGATTGCGTGGTCTTCGGGCTCGATGACGCGGACCTGAAGGTGATGCTGATCCAGCGCGCCGGCGCGCCGTTCGAGGGCCGCTGGGCGCTGCCGGGTGGATTCGTTCGCCCGGACGAAACGCTCGACGAGGCAGCCCGCCGCGAACTTGACGAAGAGACCGGGCTGAAGCGCGTCTTTCTGGAGCAGTTGTACACCTTCGGCGCCATCAAGCGTGACCCGCGCGAGCGCGTTATCAGTGTTGCCTACTACGCGCTGTGCAACCTGCGCGACCACAAGGTGCAGGCCGCGACCGACGCCAGCGCGGCCGCCTGGTTTGACCTGCACAAGCTGCCGGCGCTCGCGTTCGACCACGATGAGATTCTCAAGACGGCCGTCGAGCGCCTGCGCGGCAAGGTGCGCTACGTGCCGATCGGCTTCGAGCTGCTGCCGCGCAAGTTCACGCTGACGCAGTTGCAGCGCCTGTACGAGAAGATCCTCGATCGCCAGCTCGACAAGCGCAACTTCCGCAAGAAGGTACTGGCCATGGGCATTCTCGAGGAGACGGACGAGATGCAGCAGGGCGTCGCGCACCGCGCGGCGCGCCTGTACCGCTTCGACGAGCCTTCCTACAAGCGCATGGTGAAACAGGGCTTCAACTTCGAGCTTTAGCTCCCAGCTGCCGCCGGGGGCTACACAGCCTGTGAAACCCGCGTACGATTACTTGCGTGGTCCAGGCAGTCGCCTGTCTTGAGCTGGTCGAAAGGCCTGCTCAATGCGGGAGGAAAGTCCGGGCTCCAAAGAGCAGGAGGGTTGCTAACGGCAACCGGGTGAGTCTCAAAGCTCATCCAGGGAAAGTGGCACAGAGAACAGACCGCCTGCCTTGCGCAGCGGGGCGCGACGAGGGCCCGAAACTCGCGCGTTCGGCCGCGGCTCGAAAGAGCGCAGGTAAGGGTGAAAAGGTGGGGTAAGAGCCCACCGCGCGCCTGGAGACAGGTGTGGCACGCCAAACCCCCTCCGGAGCAAGGCCAAATAGGGACCAAGGGACTGCTCGTCCCGCTGCGAATGTGACGCGAGAGGTCCGGGTAGGCTGCTGGAGCTGCGGGGCAACCCGCCGCCTAGACGAATGACTGCACCCCGCAAGGGGAACAAAACCCGGCTTACAGGATCACAAAGACGGGGGGCACGGGCGCCCCCCGCCACTTATTTGTATGTTCCGGATCACTAGGACGGGATACCGCAATGCTTGAAACAGCGAAGCTGGCCGGGTTCTTTGCAGCACATGGATTATGGTGCGTCAGTGACGGAGAGACGTTGATTCCGATGTTTGCGTCTGAGGCTAACGGCGAACGACAGATGCAGCGACTTGTGGCGGGCCGAATTGAGGAGGGCGTTCAGCAAGGCATGGAGATGCTGGAAGGTGCCACAGAGTTTGAACGAGCGGTCTTGGTCTACGACGGCTTCGTAACCCTGCCTCAGGGCAAGTTTGACGCCCTACTGATAGACGCTCGGAAGTCCGGAGAGTCAGAATCCAAACTCTTGATGGCCGTGCCTTTCCGGCCAAAGACTTGGCGGAAGCGGTTCAAGGTTTTCAAACCGAAATTCCTTGAGATATCTGACCCGAGCAATGACCTAGGCCAGATTGCAGAATCGTTCTTCGCTGGAGTAGACCAACACGAACAGGGTGCCAAAGTCTGGAACGCAGCGATCGATCAGTCGATCTAGCGCAACTCTTTGCGGATCACCAGGCGCAGCCCGGACCAGACTTCATCTATCGCGCACACTTTGTTATCGACCAGCCCGGTCGGCAGCGCGACTTCGCGGACGACGTCTTCGGTCATGTCGGTGGGCACCTTGCTCGCCTTCTTCGGCCAGCAGATCCATAGCCCGCAGCCCGGCGTCATCAGCTCGCGCAGTCGTGCCAACTCGCGCTCAAAGACCGCGCGCTCCTTCGTGAAGAGCAGAAGGACGTCGTAAGGCCCCTTGCCCGTACGCCGCGTCAGCTTCGCCTCAGGCGGCAACTCCAGCAGCCCCTCAAACCCGTCCGGCGCACCAACCAGCAGCACCGCGTTGCCCGGCTTGATGCCGAGCTTCTTCGCAAGCGGAGTTCCGGAATATCCAGCCATGTTCGCTAGGGACGCAAGTTCTCGATCTGCTCGGTCAGCCGTTCCATTTCCCGGTTGAGGTCCTTTTTCATCTTGCCCAGCCGGTCGGCGATCTTTTCAGCATCGCGCGTGATGTTGCCTGTCCACGTGTTGAGGTCGTTAATGTACTCAATCTGGCGCTCGACCCCGTGGATGGCCCTGTCCACAGCCTCCCAGTCAACGTCAGCGGCTGCATCCTCTTCACCTCGCTCGCGTACGGCGTACGCGCGGGCAAGTGTTACTGCCGCATCGAGATTGACGTCGCTCGCTTCATCCTCCGGATCCCAGATCACGACGATGTCGTTGCCCTGGCGCATCAGTGCACGCGGAAACTCCGCCTGCATCTTCGGGTTGCCTCGCACACTCGAAGCGGCCAGTACGAAGACGCCGACTTCCGAGCCGCGGTTCCTGCGCGCTTCATCCAGCTCGGCCAGCGCCTTGGCCAGTGTGTAGCTTTCCGCACGCTTGCACTCGTAGACCACTTTCGCCCCCGGCGCGGCCGAGTCGGCGCCGAGGGTCTGTACGTGGTCGCCGACCTTGCTGCGCGCCACGAGCCCGGTGGTTTCGCCGACGCTTTCGAACAGCTCGTCGCTGTGCATCCGCTCACGCAACGCGTCGCCGGACAGCGACTCGAAGTCAAAGCCGCCGCTGGGGCTGACGGCGCGTTCCTTTTTCGCGCCGCGTAACTCCGCCAATACACTGGCGACTTCGGTCTGGAACTTGGCCTGCCGCTCTACCAGTTCGTCGATCTGTTTCTTGAGTTTGCCGTGCAGGTTGCTGAGCGCGCTGCCATCGGTGTCCAGCGAAAGGTCCTTGCGAATCTGCTCCTGCGTTTCGCCCAGTGCTTTCTTCAGCACGCCCAGCGCGGTCTTTGGGTCATCCGGGTTGAAGTTGGTTTCGATCTGTGTGATCAGACGTTTCAGCGCGCTTTGGTCATTGTTCAGGTCGAACTCGCCCAGCACCTTCTTGCTCTGCTCCTCCAGTCGCTCCTGCGCGACACGTGTAATGGTCTGCACCAGCCCGTTCTGCTGATCGGCCGAGAGGTACTTCATCAGGTCGCTGTCCTTGCCGACGGCCTCCGCAAGCTGCTTTGCCAGCAGGCTGTTGTCGCCGGTCAGGTGTTTCTCCAGCACGCCCGCAAGCTGGCCGTCGTCGCTCAGCAACGACTTCATGCGCTCACTCAACTTGCCGTCGTCGGCGAAGTACTTGGAAAGCTCGTTCTGCAGCGTCGTGTCCAGGGTCTTGGCATGGTCCTTCAGGCGGGTCTCTACCAGTTCGACCAGTCGCTCACCCTCGTCTTTCAAGCTCTCGGTGTCGACGAGCGTGCCCGCCTGCCGCAGCGCAATCACGCCGACACGCAGGGCCGTCAGCGCGTACTGCTCGCGCTCGGCGCCTTCCCGCGGTTGCAACTCGGCCAGCACTTCCGGATCGGTGACCCTGAGCGTCAGGCGCAGCCCGGATTCCGTCTCCGGTGCGCTGCGCCGGAAGGCTGCTGCGTTCGTGGGTATGTCGTCCATGCTCTCCCCGATCTGCGAAGGCGGTTGGTTGTGGCTATCTGATTCGCCCCGCCCCGCCCGTACAATGGTGCGGAGTATACTTGCCCCTGCGACATTCTCGCCCCTGTTTGGGACAGCCGTGAGACTTGCCCGCTATCTGCCGCTTCTGGCCCTGCTGCTGCTCTTCCGGGCACCCGTGCAGGCCCAGGATGCCGAGCTTACGCCCGAGCAGATGCTGGATCGCTATCTGCACTTCCCGGACCAGCGCGAAGAGATGCGCCCCTTGCTGCTCGCGCTCGGCGCCGAGAGGCTGGAACAACTGATCCGCGACTACCCGCGCCCACCCGCTCCCGAGCCCGGCGAGCACAAGTTCGAAACCGAATGCCCGGACGGTTTCAAGCGCCCGTATTGGATCACCATCCCGGCCGATTATGATGCCGACAAGCCCGCCGCATTGCTGGTCTGCCTGCACGGGGGCGTGATGGCGGCCAAGGTCGACGCCGGCGTCTCCATCATGCGCTGGTACAACAAGTATCTGCGCGAGCACGACAGCCCGCGCCCGGTGGTCACGCTGGCCACCTCGGCCGACTGCTACGAGACGTGGATGAACGCGGCCTGGTGGCGCGATGCGGGGCGGCAGAACATCCTGCATTTCATACGGCAGGCCAAGCTGCGCCTGAATATTGACCCCGAGCACGTCTTCATCACCGGCTTCAGCGACGGCGGCAGCGGCACGCTCAGCATGGCGTTCAACTCGCCGGATGCATTCGCGGGCTTCCTGCCCATGTGCGGCGACCCGCTGATCCCGCCGACCGACGGCATCATGCACGCCTACACCAACCTGAAAGGCGCGAACATCCACGCCTTCAACGGTGCAAAAGACCCGATCTACCCGGGCAAGGAAGTCGAGAAGCTCTACAAGGAAGCCAACAAGCAGGGCGCGAGCATCGACTGGTTCATACACCCGACGGCCGGGCATGACTGGGGCGACCCTGACGAGACCTTCCCGGTGCAGCTCAGCTACCTCGACAAGTGGACCCGCCCGCCCGTGCCGGACAGCATTGACTGGACGGCCGACCGCGCACTTACAGGCCGTCGCGGCTGGATCAGCATCGACGAATGCGGCGAGCTGCCGAAGGCCCAGAACAAGGCCAAGAAGCCGGTGGCGCAGAAGACCGGCTATCGCATCGACCTTGGCATCAAGGTGCCGCCGAACGACAACCCGAACCTCATGGAAGACCCGATCGTCGGGCACGTGGATCGCGATTCCATCGCCGAGAAGATGGGAGTGAAGGACGGCGACCACGTCGTGAAGTGCGAGGGCAAGGAAGTTACTTCGTTCAGCGAGATCCGCATGCTGCTTTCACAGAAGCGCGCGGGCGACGACATCAGCCTCACCGTCAAGCGCGACGGCGAGCTGCACACCTTCACAGGCACGATCCCCAGGCAGACCCACCTCACGGTCGGGCGCATCGAGGCCAAGCGCGCGAGCACGATCAACGTCGAGGTCTGTGACGTGAAACGCTTCTCGGTGTGGGTGACGAGCGACATGCTGAATGACAAGGGCGCGCTGACCATCAAGCTCAACAAGAGCAGGGTGTTTGACGGCAAAGTCGAGCCCGACCCTGCCGTCCTGCTCGATGAGTTCAGCCGCAGCGGCGACCGCCGGCCGCTCTACATTGCGCGCGTCCAAATCGACGTTGCCGAAGCCCTGGGCAAGTAGTAGACAAAACCCATGGCCAAAAAGCGGCTCAGCAAGGAAGACCGGCGTTTGCAGTTGCTTGACGCCGCGGCAAAGCTGTTCGGCAAGTCCAGCTACGGCCAGGTCACAACGGCCGAGCTGGCCAAGTCGGCCGGCGTCACCGAGCCCGTGATCTACCAGCATTTCAAGACCAAGCTGGACCTGTATGTCGCCGTGTTGCGCCGCGCCCGCGAAGTCACGATTGAGCACTACGACAAGCTGGCCGAGAACCTGCCGACGCCGCTGCTGAAGGCTATTGCCGTCGTGCGCGCCCACGGGCAGATCATGCGTGACAATGAGCCCTACTTCAGACTGCACCTGCGCGCGCTCGCGAATTCGGACCTGCCGCGCGTGAAGCAGGTGCTGAAGGAAAACTACCTCACCTACAACCGCTACTTCAGCGGGCTGATCAAGCTGGCGCAGGAACAGGGCGAGGTTCACAAGGCCGTCGACCCGGAGCAGACGGCCTGGTTCATCATGAGCCAGGGCATGCTGATGAACCTTTGCAACCAGCTCGGCATGAACGAGCTGCAGGAAGCCGGCTACGTCGACAACCTGCTGGAGGACGCACTCGGCCACATCTCCCTGATTGAAGACCCACTGCGGCTCATCAAGGAAATGTTGCAGGGCAAGTCCGCCTAGGACGTTAGAAACGCCTCTAAATACGGGCTTTTCGCGGCAAACAAGTTAAGCTTTGCCCGTCCGACTTCTGAAATCCGTAGGTCTCGTATGGGGCAACATGGGTCCAGCCCCCTTCGGCCGCCGCCCGGTGCACGTGCCATGGTGTTCCGCGGCGACGACGCTTGTGCCGTCGCCCGCGCCGTGCGTGAGGCGGTGGGGGACGGCATTGTACTGCCGTCCGGCCCATACCGGTACCCGTACGCGGGCATCGTTCAGTTGCTGCGCGCGGCCGGGCTCTTCCACGATCCGACGGGGGACACAGCCACAGACCCGGTGCTGAGCCGCGAGGCGCTCACCGACCTGTTGCGGGAATTGCTGCCCGGCGGCGGACGCATCGGTGTTCTGGACGTCGGTGCGCTCGACCGCGCTTCGGCCGTGTTGCTCGGCGCGTTTGCCGAAACGGCGCAGCTCGCGGCCGAGGGCGGGTTTGCCGCCACAGGGGTTGTGCTTGGCGCGCCTTCGGATGTACCGGAAGTGTTGCAATTGCCGAAGGCCGACATCCGGGATACGTCGCCGCTCGGGCTTCCACCGGCAACGCCGTCCGCGAATGCGCGGCGCGTGCTCGCGCTTGTCGCCGGCGCGCCGCACCCGGTGCACGAGGATTCGCTGGCCACGGTCACAGGTCTCTCAAGGACGGCACTGCAGTCAGCGCTGCGCGAGCTTGCGGCGGCGGACTACGTCGAGATCGGCGTCCGGGTCGGGCTTGGACCAGCGAGGCTGGACCTTGAGCCGGAGTCGCGCCCGTGGCTGGAGACAATCGAAACTCGTTTGCCGGCTGCGCGTCTGGCGGTGAACCCGGAGCCTGCCCTGGCGTGGCATCTCGCGCGCGAGGCCTGGAGCCGCAGCGAGCCGCAAGTGGCGATCCACTGCTTTTCACTGGCCGGCGGCGCCGAGCCGGCACCGGCGGATGAAGTACTCTTCGCCCGCGCACTGGCCGCGACAGGCAACGCCGCGGCGGCTTGCGAGCTGCTGGACAAGCTTGAAGACAACCCGGGCGTGACGTTGCAGGCAGCGCTGCTGGCCGCAGACCTCGCCGCGTGTGGCGTACTCTCGCTGCAACGGGCGGAGAAGCTGCTGCGTCGGGCCGAGCGAAGCGACGACGCCGTGGCCGCACGGGCGGCGCGGTCCAGCCTGCTGCTGAAACAGGGCAAGCCAGACGCGGCTTTCAACCTGTTGCGGCGCACGACCAAGCCCGAGCTGGAACTGTGCCCGCCGGATGCCCGGCTTGAGCACGAACTGGCGGTGATCGCGGCCGCTTCCGGCGGCGCGGACAAACACCGAAAGCCCGCCGAAACGCTGTGCGTCACCCGCGCGCAGCGTCGGCGCCTGGCCTTGGCAGCGGTGCAGCACGACCCGTCCGGTGAAGATCTGGCCGTAAGGCTGGCCGCCGAGGATCTGGACGCGCCCGCCTTGCGTGACGTTCAAGAGAAGTCCCGAATAGCTGCGCTGGCAGGCATCATGCAACCGAGAGCAGTTGCGACGAGGGCGCCCGCCGCCACGCCGGGTGAGTTGTTCCAACGACTGCGCGAGCACGGTGCGACCGTGCTGGCTGCGCTGGTGGGGGACTCACTCGAAATCTATCCCCCTGGCGCCCAGACACGCCCGGGGCTGGCAAGTCAGCTGGACGAAAAGCTGCGGCGACTGCGTGCCCATCCCCATGCCGTGAGTTTTGCGCGCGACGAATTCGCCGGGCTCGGCCCGTTCAGGGGAGGCGCGGCGCTCGCGTTGACCGAGTTCGGCAATGCGGGGCCCCTGATTGTGGTGTTTCGCGGCGACACCCTGCCCGCGATTGAGCACCTGCTGGAGAGTTCATGAGCCGCGCACGCGACCCGCGCGATGTATTGCTGCTCGAGGTCGGCGCGCGAGCGCTGGACCTGGTGATCGCGTTGCAACCGCAAGCATTCGGGGCGGATCGCGACGCCCACATCCGCCGGGTGCATGAGATCGACGCGCAGGTTGCCAGGCTGCGAAAGGCCCGTCGCCCGACGCCGAAGCCCCCGTTGCCGGCGGCCAAGGACGTCGCGCAATTGATCGACCTGAGCGGGCGACATTTCGTGCGCCAGCGCGAGCACATTGCGGGGCAGCTGCAAGCTTTCATCGATGCGCTGAATTCGCAGCCCCGGCACGCGCCTGAAGAGGTTCGCAGCGCCATTCGCGCGATCGCCCGCTCCGCCGCCGCGCCGATTGTCGAGGACGCCGATGAGGCATGGCGAGCCTTTCACGCGGGCAGCTACAAGGCAACGCTGGTGATGTCCGGGGCAACACTGGAGGGCGCGCTGCAGGCCGCGGTCGAGCGTCTGGGCAAGCCAACCGAGGCCGCGTTCCATGCCGTTTACCCACGCCGCAAGGCGCCGGCGCAGGCCGACAGCTACCGCTTCGAGGAAGCCCTGTCCGTGCTGAAGCATATGGGCGTACTGACCTCGGCCGTGACCCATGTGGCGCGCGGAATCAAGGAGTTGCGCAATTTCATCCACCCGGCCGTCCAGAAGCGCCAGCGCGGCAAAGTGAGCGATACGCGGGCCCTGCTGGCGCTGCAGGCCGTAGCGGCGGTGGTGGAAGAGCTTGCGGAACGTCTGGACTTAGATTGACTCGCTATGCATCGCCACTAGACTCGTCCGATTGTCGATCCAGAGGCTCTGACTATGGCAGTTCCCGTTTCCCAGATGTGGGCCGTCGCCAGCTACGTGCTGAAACAGAAGATTTTGCGCCGCAAGCGCTACGCGACCGTGCTGATGCTTGAGCCGCTGCTGCGCTGCAACCTTGCTTGCGCCGGCTGCGGCAAGATCCAGTACCCGGCGCACATCCTGAAGAAAGAAATGGAAGTCAGCGACGCTCTCAAGGCGGTGGAAGAGTGCGGGGCCCCGATCATCAGCATCCCGGGCGGCGAGCCGCTGATGTACAGCAAGATCGGCCAGCTGGTGAAAGAGCTGGTCAAGCGCAAGAAGTACATCTACCTGTGCACCAACGCCCTGCTGCTCAAGCAGCGTCTCGAAGAGGGCGTGTTTGAGCCCAGCAAATACCTCACGTTCAACATCCACATGGACGGCGACCGCGAGGCGCACGACTTCGCCGTCTGCCGCGAAGGCACCTACGAAAAGGCCGAGGAGGCCATCAAGCTGGCCGTCAGCCAGGGCTATCGCGTCTGCACGAACACCACCCTGTTCAGCCACGTGAACCCGGAGAACACGCGGAAGTTCTTCAGCCGCATGATGGAGCTGGGCGTCGAAGGCCTGACAATGAGCCCGGGCTACAGCTACCAGAAGGCGCCCGACCAGCAGAATTTCCTGAACCGCGAAAAGACCTTCACCCTGTTCCGCGACCTTCTCAAGGATCCGGAGCCGGAGTGGAAGTTCAACCAGTCGCCGCTGTTCATGGAGTTCCTGATGGGCAAGCTGCACCTCGAGTGCACGCCCTGGGGCAACCCCTGCTACACGCTGTTCGGCTGGCAGAAGCCCTGCTACCTCCTGCAGGAGGGCTACACCGACAGCTGGGAAGAGCTGATCAACGACACCGCCTGGGAAAACTACGGGCGCGCCAGCGGCAACAGCAAGTGCCAGAACTGCATGGTCCACTGCGGGTATGAGCCTACGGCCGTGCACCAGACGTTCAACAGCATGAAAGGCTTCTGGCGCACGATGATGGCGACGCTCAACGGCGTGAACAGCCGCCGCGGGCGCGATATCACCCCGCCGGTGGTCGGAAAGCGCATCGAAACCGGCGCCGAGGCCAAGGTCAGCGACGACGTGGTCGGCAAGCTGCATCGCGCCGTGGATTATCGCGGTGACGTGACGGTCACCCTGCACGACGGCCAGGTGCTGGAAGGCTTTGTGTTCAACGTTGAGGACGGCGCGATCGACTTCTTCCCGGCCAAGCAGGCCGAGGCACAGGTGATCCAGGTGAGTGCCATTGCCAACGTGGACTTCACCGGGCGCAATTTCGCCGACGGCGCAAGTTGGGAGGCCTGGGTCAAGAAGTACAACGAGCAGAAGGCGCGGCGCGAGGCAGGCGAGAAGGTCGAGGCCATCGGTATCTTCTCAGAGCCGCTATAAAGCCCACTGCGCCGGAACGTGACCTTGGTACTATCCACTTGCTCTGCTTACCGTCATAGGGCAGATTTGAGTCCCTGTTGTGCCGCCGTTTAATCGGATGGTCGAATGCGCGAGTTGCCGAAAATCCTGTTCGTCGCGGCGACCGAATCCGACGCCCTGCAGTTCACCAGCCGCCTCGAAAACTCGCGCACTTACAAACAGAAGGTAGGCCTGGTTCACGGCGGCATCTGGCACTACACCAGCGCCAAGTGCCTGATCACGGGCCACAACCCGGATGCCACGGCGGCGGCGCTGCGCGAGGCGATCACGGTCGACAAGCCGATCGCCATCGTCAGCATCGGCTTCGGCAGCGCGCTCAGCAGCGCGTTGAATGTCGGCGACGTCGTTGTGGGCGTGAACTTCCTGAACCAGATCGGGCTGGGCAGCCAGTACCGCCCCGTCCAGCTGCAGCAGTCGGTGCAGGAGATGATGCGCCGCGTGGTTCGCAGCGTGCCCGGCATCGGCGGTTTGCTGGGCAGTATCGTTACCGTGTTCGACCCGGTGCGCCTGCCGGCCGAGAAGATGAAGCTGCACATGAGCACACAGGCCGATGTGGTCGACCAGAGCGCCATCGCCATCGCCAACATCGCCGAGGACGAGAAGATCCCGTTCGTGGTGGTGCGCAGCATCTTCGACATGTCGGACGAGCGCGTGCCTGAACTGGAGCGCTACGTGCGCGAGAAGGCCAAGCTTTCGAGCTCTCGCATCATCGGCAAACTGGCGGTCAACCCGGCGCGGATATTCAGCCTGCGAGAAATGCTCGGGCGCGCCAAACTGTGCCGCGAGCGCCTCGAGGTGTTCACCGAGGCGTTCTGGAACGCGTTGATGGAAGGCAAGGAACACGCGGACGTGAAGACCGAACGCTCGTCTTCGAATTAGCGCAAGCGCGGCCGTCCTTCGTATAATGCCCGAAATCGTGGAATGCGGGACCAACGGGTCCTGTTTCGGAGTTGGTGTGGCAGAGGCAACAAGCGAGCGGAGGGCCCAGTTCGAGAGCGACGCATTGCCGCTGATGAACATGCTGTACGGCGGCGCGCTGAAGCTGACGCGGAACTCGCGCGATGCGGAAGACCTGGTGCAGGACACGTATGTCCGCGCGTTTGAGCGGTTCCACCTGTTCAAGCCCGGAACGAACCTGAAGGCCTGGATGTTCCGGGTGATGACCAACCGGTTCATCAACCTGTACCGCAGGCGCAAGGCCAGGCCGGAAAACGCGAGCTACGAGGATGTGGACGGTTTCATCGGCTACGAGGACCAGCAGCTGCTGAGCGACTTCCAGTCAGGCGAGGCGATGGCCTCGCTTATGAAGAACCAGGGGTTTCTGGATTCGCTCGATGATTCGCTGAAGGCTGCACTGCAGAACCTGCCCGATGAGTACCGCGAAGTACTGATCATGAACGTAATCGGCGAGATGGCGTACAAGGAGATTGCGGCGGCGCTCGATATCCCGGTTGGAACGGTGATGTCGCGCCTCTCAAGGGCCAAGTCCATGTTACGCGAGCGCCTCTCGGAATTGGGCAGCGAAGAAATCCCCGGTGTGGCCGAAGATGCACTCCGGGCGGAACAGACAAGATAGAGCCAGGCTTGAATCAGCGAGGTTGCAGTCAAAATGCCCGGTAACAACGAGCCAACATCCGCACCGCAGATCCCTGAAGAGCGCCGCTTCGTGTGGCGCAATCTGGAGGCCTTCCTGGCCGGCGAGCTCAGCGGCGAAGATCGCGCGCGCATTGAGTCGTTCCTGTGCGAGTGCCCCTACACAAAGGAGTACGTCGAAACCGAGCGCCAGTTCGTCGATGCCGTCAAGCGCTGCATGGATGACGCCCCGGAGTGCCCGGAGGGCCTGCGCTCGCGCGTAATGCTCGCCCTCGATCGCTGCGAGCATGAAGTAGAAGCCGACGAAGAGCGAAAGGCCATCCGCCTCGGCTTCCCTTGGGGCGGCGCCGTGCTGTTCGCGGCCGCGAGCATCATGCTGGTGATCGCGCTGGTCCTGGTGTTTGGCGGGTCCGACAATGAGCCGAACGAAGGCTTGCCGAGTGGGCTTGCGCCGATGGTTGCGCACGTGAGCCTCGACGCACCGCAAGCCGAGAAGTGCCGCTACCGCGCCGCAGTGGAAGCCTACCGCAAATACTTCGCCGACGGGCCGGAGCTGCCGCATGAGCTCGACGGCGCGATGATGAAGGTATCGAAGTGGGAGTGCGAGATCGTCAACGGGCGCCGCGTCATGTGCGCCGTCTACGACACGCTGCAGGGCGAGCGCTTCGGCGTAATGGTCTTCAAATGCAACTGCCTCGAGCACGCGGCGCCGGAAGGCATACAGGCCGCCGAAGTAATGGTGGACGGCAAGGTCGTCTTGATGTGGCGCGAAGGCGAGTACTTCCGCGCGCTGGTGGGGCAAGACGCCGTCAGCCTCCGCCGCCACATGGACGAATTGCGCCGCAAGGCGTAAGTCGCGTAAAAACAGCCAGTTATGAGTACGAACCCGCGGCCCCGGCCGCGGGTTTTGTTACTCCAACAATTTCCGCGTGAGATATCGACGTACTTCCCGACCACCCCTGAAGCACATAATGGCACGGAGAAAACGATGAAGAAGTTGCTCATGGCCGCGCTGCTGCTGACCCCGATGCTCGGGCTCGTCGGCTGCCAGCAGGACGCATCCGTTCAGGGCGATATCGCCAACATGAAAACGCGGATCGCGACCCTCGAAGACGAAAACAACCGCCTGCGCGGCGACATCGACGGCATCCCGTCGGGCGAAGGTGAGTCCAATGACGTAGGCACGCTGCTGGCACGCCTCGAACGCCAGGAACGCGAGCTTGAGGCCGCCAACAAGCGCCTCGCCGAGCTTGAGAAGAAGCCCGCCGTGGTGAAGACGGAAGGCAAGACGGCCGAAGGGGAAGGCGAGGGTGAAGTCTCCGCCGACTTCAGCGACGCCGACTTCGAAAAATACAAGGCAATGCAGGCCAAGGCGCAGGCCGAGCGTGACGCCGCGCGCGCCAAGCAGCGCGAAGAGCAGATGGCGCAGATCGCCAAGATCGCCGAGGAGAACGGGCTGGAGTTCGACCCGAAGGATCCGCGCGGCAGCATCATGAAGATCATGGGCGACCCGGAAAAGCGCGCCAAGGCCATGGAGGTCATGAAGACCGAGATGGACAAGCGCCGCCTGGAGCCACTGGGGCTGGATGAGTACCAGAACGGCGAAGTGCTTCGCATCGAGAAAGAGACACGCGCCAAGATCAGCGACGCAATGAAGAATGCCCGCGAAAACGGCGCCACGCAGGAAGAGATGCAGGCCCAGATCAAGCAGATCCAGGAAGACCAGTCGGCAGAGCTGGGCAGCGTGCTCACGCCCGAGCAATTGGAAACGTACAAGACGTCCGGCGCACAGGCCGGCGGCATGATCGACCCCGGCATGATGGGCGGCTTCGGCGGCATGATCCCCGGCTTCGGCGGGGGGGGCGGCGGTGGTCGCGGTTGGGGCGGCGGCGGCAACGGCGGATAGTCAGGGACTACAACGGGCAAGGCGGCGCCACGGTGCGGGGCGCCGCCTTTCGTTTAAGTCGTGTGCCGGGGAAGGTTCAAGGCTCCGCAGGCCCGCGCCAGATGCTTCCGCCGAAGGTAGTGACGATGACTTCGTCTTCATCTTGCGGATCGAATTCGATTCGCTGGATGTTTCGGAACGGCAGCTTGCTGAATGACTCCCATTTCTTGCCGCCGTCCTTGCTGAGCCAGAGTGCGTCACCGTCGCTGCCTTCGCACAGACTCGCGTAGATCCAACCCTTGTGGAACGGGCTGAAGCTGGCGCTGAAATGCTGCGAGCCCTTGCGCAGGATGCAGGCCCACTTCTTGCCGCCGTCCGTGGTTTCCCACAGGCCTGCGCCTTCGCCCTTTGTGTCGGCCGCGCCGATCAGGATGTGGTTGTCATTGTCGGGATCGATCGTGAAGTCTTTCGGCCAGCGCAGGCTGTCGCAGATGCGTGTCCACTTGTCATCGTCCCAGCGGTACAGTCCGGGGCCGGACTCGTCCCAGTCGCCGCCGTTGCGCAGCGCGGTCACGAGTGCGAACAGTCGGCCTTCGCTGTCGGCGCGGACGCGGTAGACCCTGCGATTGGCGCTGCTGCCGATCTCGCCCAGCCTGGTCCATGACTTGCCGTCATCTGTTGACGCGTAAACACCCTCGCCGAAAAGCGTCGCCACCAGCGTCCAGACCATCTTCGGCTTGCGTGCCGTGGGGTCCAGCGGTCGCTGTGTCCTGATTATTGAAGTGCAGGGAGCAAGCGGCAGATCCTTGACCGGCGTCCAGTGTTCGCCGAAGTCTTCGCTGTGGCAGACGCCGCCCGGCCCGGTGCCCTTGTGGCGCCCGCTGATGATGTTGTCGTTCGGAATGTCGTGCACGTTGCTGAACGCGCCCCACATGCGGCCGGGCTTGTCGGTGTCAAAGCAGAGGTCGTAGCAGGTGTTGCGCCAGGGCGCCTTTTCTTTCTCGCTCCACCAGTGCCAGGTCTCGCCGCCGTCCAGGCTGCGGGCGAAGCCGATGTCGGTGTAGCAGATGTAGTGCCGCCTGGGCTCGTGAGGATCGACGTAGTAGTGCCAGGTGGTCGTCACGACGAGACCGGTGTTTTCGAACAAGTCCTCGTCCTTTGCCTGCCGCGTGTGGCCATTGAACCACGTCTTGCCGCCGTCTTCAGTGATGATGCAGTTGCCGGAGTCGAGCTGGATCACGATGTCCGGGTCGCTGGGGCAGATCGCCACGTTCTCCGGCGCACCCTGGTAGAACTGGCCGTCGCCGACTGTCGTGTAGTCCGGCGCGACATTGTAGCCCTTGAAGCGCGGGTCAGGAAAGAAAGTCGCGTGCCAGGTCTTGCCGCCGTCTTCGCTGCGGTACGCGGCCGTATGGTGCGGCGGCAACACGCCCGTGTTCGTGTTGAAGGCCCATACAATGTCCGGGTTCACGTCGGTGCACAGGACGGTGGGGTATTGGGCGACGTCGCCCTGCGCCCATTTGTCTGCGGACGTGACGTCCATGTTGATTCCGCCGCCCATCACGCTGGTCCACGAGTTGCCCAGGTCATCGCTGCGGTAGACGCCGCCAACGTACTTACCCGCGTCATTGGTTGCCTTGACGCTGCAGTACAAGGTGGGCTCGCGCTTTTTGCGCTCAACCTTTTGCTGGCAGCTTCCGCTGATGCTCAAAAGATCGCCGTTGGGCAAGCCTTCCGTGGCGGGAGACCACTTCTTGCCGTCGTCGTCGCTGCGCCAGATGCCCTGCTTTGTCGCGACCCACACCAGTCCGCCGATCCCGCTGACGAAACCGACAACTTCGCCCGAGGGCCCACTGCAGACACTCCACTTCTTGCCCGCGTCTTCCGATCGCCATGTCTCGTCCTGCCGACCCGCGAACATCAGGTCAGGCTGTGCGGCGCAGATGTGAATTTCGCCACGCAGTCCGTTGGGCAGGTTGCCGATCGGCTCGAACGTCTTGCCGGCATCGTGGCTGACCTTAAGGCGGCCGTAGTACTCACCGGCTGCGAACAGCGTGTCACGCTCGGTGGGGTGCCAGGCGGGGCGGCAGCGGGTATTTCCGCCGAGCTGTTCGGCGTGGATCATTTCCCAGTTGTGGCCGCCGTCGCGGCTGATGTAGGCGGCGCTCATGTCGCAGTTGACCATCATCAGCTTGGGATCAACCGGGCTGATGGCAGGACAGAACATCGCGCCGCCGCCCGACAGCCCGATGCTGCGCCAGCCCTTGGGGTCGCTCTTCTTCTTCGACTTCGCAATCGTGTCGATAGGGGAAACGCAAAGCAGCGCCAGCAGGCAAGCGCCAAACAGCAGGGTTCGGGTTCGCATACAACGAATATGCGCGGATGGCCGTTCCGGGGTCAACGAAATTGGCAAACTACGGCCTCGCACAGAGAACTCAGAGTGCACGGAGACAACCATTGAGGCCTTTCTCTGTGTCCTCCGTGGTCTCTGCGCGAGACTGCAGTTGAAGTTGCATTGGCAGGGGCGGAGGGATTCGAACCCCCACTTCCCGGGTAACAACCGGGCGTGCTACCAATTGACACCACACCCCTGTGGCAAATGAAAAGCGCCCTGCGGTCGCAGGGCGCTGGTGGTCCTTATGCAACAACCCACTCAAGCCGCCTTGCGACACCCCCGGAGCGAATGATTGCGATTGAATGTGCTCATGGCCATTTCCTCTGGAGCAAGTGTACCGCCTGCCGTTGACGTGTCAACAGCTATTTCCTGAAGCCGTTGATCGCGATTACCAGCCCCTCGCTGCTGTCGTACTTCTTGCCGAGGCAGGCGACGTACAAACGCCCGTCCGGCCCGAAGGCGCAGTTGACCGCGCCGAACACGCCGGTCGCGACCTTTTCGATCCGCGCGTCCTGCGAGTCTTCCAGCGTCACCAGCGAAACCGTGCCGGCGTTCACGCCGGTGAGCGACCAGTTGTTGTCCGTGACAGCAAAGCGGTTGCGCGTGCCGGGCACGTGGGCGATCCCCATCGGGTCCACGATGCCGGGAACGGCCCACTGGTTGGCCGGCTTGCCGGTCTTGAGGTCCCACTCGACGATCAGCCCGTCATCCTTGCCACCGGCGCCGCTGTAGACCACCAGCAGGTTGCCGCGCCACTCGATGCACTGCACCGGCGAATTGACCGCAATGCCATTGTCGTCTGCCGAGAATGCGGTCTCCAGCTTTCCGGTGTTCGCGTCGCCTCGCAGGATCCAGCTCTTGACGTCACTGCCCTGGCCGCAGACGTAGTACGTGTGGCCATCCGGCATCAGGCACATGCCGGAGAGATTGCCTTCGCCAAGGTCCTTGGCGTCGTTCGTCGTCGGGCCGATCGCGTTGCTGCGCAGCTTGACGCTGCTCTTGGCCGCGCCTTCGCTCGAGATGTGCCAGGTCGCAACGGTTTCCTTGCCGTCCGGCTCGCCCGCGTCCGTGACCGCGATCTGCTGGCCGCTGAGCCATACCGCCGAAAGCGGACCAAGCTTGAACGCCTTGCTGCCATTCTCCAGCGTCTTCCAGTATTCGGTGGTCATGCCTTCGATGATCGGCAGCTGGCGCCCGTCCTCAATCACGACCACGCGCCCGTTGGCGCTGTCACACACTGTCAGCGCTCCATCGCCGGGGCGGAAGCTGATGCCACTCGGGTTGTTCAGGCCTTCGGCCACGACCGTTGCGTTGTAGCCCTCGGACGTGAACACGTCGGCCGTGCGGAGGTCGGGCGCAACGGGCAGCTTGCCGGGCTCGGCTACGCAGGCGGCGATCAAAAGCGGCGCGGCAATCATGCAGAGTCGTTTCATGTCAGCCTCGTGTGAGTCGATTCGGGCATGATGGACTACGTCGTCGGCATTGCAAGGCAGATCGCAGGGAGTCTGAAGTCAACTGCAACAGCCCGGACCGGTCTTTGACACCGGACTCCAGACTGCAGACACCAGACAAGTCTTAGTCTTCCTTCAGCGCCTTGATGATCTCTTCGAGCGTCTTGCGCGCGTCGCCGTAGACCATGTAGTTGTTCTGGCACTCGAACAGCGTGTTCTTCACCTGCGCGAACCCGCTGCCGAGGCTGCGCTTCATCGTGAATACCGTGCGCGCTTCTTCAACGTTCATGACCGGCATGCCGTACAGCGGGCTGGACTTGTCGGTCTTGGCGCTCGGGTTGACCGTGTCGTTGGCGCCAATCACGAGCACGACGTCCACGTTGCGGAAGTCGTCGTTGATCTGGTCCATCTCAAACAACTGCTCGTAGGGCACGTTGGCTTCCGCCAGCAGCACGTTCATGTGGCCGGGCATGCGGCCTGCCACCGGGTGCACTGCGTAGCGGATGTTTGCGCCCTTTTCCTCGAGGATGTTGGCCATCTCGCGCACCGCGTGCTGTGCCTGCGCGACCGCCATCCCGTAGCCGGGCACGATTACGATGTTGCCGGCGTCGGCAAGAATCATTGCCACGCTTTCCGGGTCCGACGATTTGACGCCGACGTATTCGCCACCGCCACCACCGCCTGTGGGCGCCTCCGCGCCGAAGCCGCCGAACATCACGTTGGCGAGGCTGCGGTTCATGGCCTTGCACATGATCTGCGTCAGGATCAAACCCGAAGCGCCAACCAGGCTGCCGCTGACGACCAGCACCGGCTCATTGATCGTGAAGCCGGCCAGCGCCGCAGCGATGCCCGAGTAGCTGTTCAGCAGCGAGATCACCACCGGCATGTCGCCGCCGCCGATGGGGATCACGATCGTCACGCCAAGCACGAAGGTCAGCAGAACGATCAGGATCAGCACGGCCGCAATCACGGGCACGCCCTGTACGAACCACACCGCGCCGACGCCCAGCACCAGCGGGACGAGCAGCAGAATGCCGTTCAGCACGTGACGCCCGGGCAGCAGAATCGGCTTGCCGGACATCTTTTCGGAAAGCTTCAGGAAGGCGATCACGCTGCCGGTGAAGGTCACGCTGCCGACGATCAGCGTCAGCACCAGGTTCATGCCGCCGAACCAGCCGCCTTCGCGCATCATTTGGCCAAGTGTGCCGGAGCCGCCCATCGAGAAGAACGTGGCCAGCCCGACGAAGGTGCTGGCCAGGCCGCCGAAGCCGTTGAGCAGCGCCACCATTTCGGGCATCTGCGTCATCTGGACCTTCTTGGCCATGATCGCGCCGACCGCGCCGCCGACCACAAGCCCGCCCACGATGTACCACGGCTCAATCTGTCCCATCTCGACGAAGCTGGAAACCACGGCCAGCAGCATCGCCGCCGCGGCGAGGAAGTTGCCGCTGCGGGCGGTCTTTACGCGGCCCATGCGCATGATGGCCAGCATGAACATCACGACCGAAACCAGGTAGCCGAAGTTGGCCAGCAGGTGATTCAGGTGCATCGGCTCGGTTGCCGCGATGAAGTCCACTTGTTGCCCCTTACTTCTTGCTCTTGAACATGCCCATCATGCGGTCGGTAACCATGAAACCGCCGACGACGTTGATGGTGGCCAGCGCAACCGCAATCGCGCCCAGGATCGTCGAGATGTTGAACGGCGCACCCGGCCCGACTCGCGCGGCCAGCATGGCGCCCAGGATCGTGATGCCCGAAATTGCGTTCGCGCCCGACATCAGCGGCGTGTGCAGCGTCGGCGGCACCTTGCTGATCAACTGGTAGCCCGCGAAGCAGGCCAGCACGAACACATACAGCAGCATGAGGATTGCGCCTGTATCCATTACTTGGACTCCTCGGCGGGTTTTTCTTCCTTCGGCGGATCGTCCTTCTTTGCTTCTTCCGCTGGCTTTTCTGCAGCCTGCCCCGCCGCTTCCGCCTTCGCTGAAGCTTCGGCGGACGAGGACGCAGCGGGCTCTGGCTGTTTCTCCGGCTCTTCCTTCTTCAGCGGCGGCAGCCCCATCAACTCGCGGACCTTCGGGTGATGCACTTCGCCGGCGTGGCACACCATGGCGCCGTCGACGATGTCGTCCTCGTAGGTCCAGACCAGCTCGCCTTCTTTGGTAAGGGAATCGAGCAGGATGTTCAGCACGTTGCGCGCGTACATCTCGCTTGCGTGCACGCCCAGCGTGCTGGGCCAGTTCAGGTCGCCGACGATCGTGACGCCTTCCTTGACTACCGTCTTGCCGCTTTCCGTCAGCTCGCAGTTGCCGCCGCGCTCGGCCGCGAGGTCGACAATCACGCTGCCGTCCTTCATCGACTTCACGTGCTCGGCCGAGATGGTCTTCGGCGCCGGGCGGTAGGGGATCAGCGCCGTGGTGATGATGGCGTCGGCGTTCTGGAATGCCTTGGCCAGCATGTCGGCCTGGGCCTTCTTGTATTCTTCCGTCTGCTCGGCCGCATAGCCGCCAGTGCCCTTCTTGACCTCGACGCCCTCGACCTCGAGGAACTTGGCGCCGAGTGACTCGGCCTGTTCCTTGGTTTCGGGGCGCGGGTCGGTGGCTTCCACGATCGCGCCGAGGCGCTTGGCCGTTGCGATCGCCTGCAGGCCCGCGACGCCGACGCCGATGATCACGAAGCGCGACGGCTTGATCGTGCCTGAGGGGGTCATCATCATCGGCAGGATCTTGTGCAGGTGGTTCGCGGCGACCAGCACAGCCTTGTAGCCCGCGAGGTTGGCCTGGCTGCTGAGCGCGTCGTCCTTCTGTGCGCGTGTGGTGCGCGGGATGGCGTCCATCGCGAACAGGCTGATCTTGCGGTCGTTGAGCGCCTTGACCAGGTCAAGATGTTCGAACGCCCACAGGAAGCTGATCAGGCTGCTGCCTTCCTTCATCTGCTTGATCTGTGCCTCTTCGGGCACGGTGATCTGCATGACGAGGTCGGCTTCGGCGAGGCCCTTGTTGCGGTCTGCTTCGATGGTCGCGCCGAGCGCGGCGTAGGCTTCGTCCGAAAAATGCGAGCGCTCACCGGCGCCCGCCTGGATCACCACCTTCACGCCCTTCTTCACCATCTGTTTGACAGTGTCGGGTGTGGCGGCAACGCGGCGTTCGTCTTCGGGAGTTTCCTTGGGGATGAATACCGAAACCATGGATGCTCCGCACAAACTATGGACTGGACGGGCATTGCTTCTAACAACCGCTACGCGAATGACAAATGGGCAATCTGCCCGGCGACATAAGTCAAAACCGGAGAAGGCAATCAAGAAGTCAAAAGGCAAAAGTCAAAAGGCAAAGGGAACGGCAGTGTGTCGTTGTAGTCCCTTTTGCCGTTGTACTTTCGCCTTTTGGCTTGGGCCGCCAAGGCCGGCCTATTCTTCTTCCCCGTAAACACGCCGCTTCCATTCAGCCCGTCGGGCCAGCTTTTCGGCTTTGGCGGCCAGCTGGTCTTCGTGGAGTTGCATTGCTTTGCGCACCAGCGGCTCGACTTCTTCGTGGGCCGCCAGCGCGTACATGACCTCAGGCGGCAATTGCTCCGGGCGTGCGGTGGGGTCGCCGCCGATGCCGGCGATCCACTCGCTGGTCTGCCAGTTGTCCTCGTGCAGGGCGAGCGCCAATGCGTTGCTGCTGGCCTTGCGGCGGTGCTGGAACAGCACGTGGGCCAGGCGACGCAGGCGGTGGTACTCGGCCATGTCGGGGCGCTTCGCTTTGGGTCTGATTTCAAGCAGCGCCGACTCGACCTTGGGTTTCGGCCAGAAGACCTTGGCGGGCACCTTTCGTTTGATGCTCGCGTCGGCGAAGCACCAGCGCAGCAGCGACGGCAGGCCCCAATGTTTGCCACCCGGCTCGGCCGCGAGTTTCTCAGCCACGTCGTACTGCACCATCACCAGCATGCGCTCAAAGGGCAGCCCGGATTCGAGCGCCGCAATCAGTACGGAAGTAGCAACCGAGTAGGGCAGGTTCGCGACCAGTTTAAGGCGCCCACACCGCGGCGGCTTGCCGGGCAAGTGCGAGTGCACCAGCATCCTGTCTCTGGGTGGGCCCGACAATCCTGTCGGGCCTGCTGAGTCGCCAGACTCAGCAGAGTCAAGCAACGGCAACTCGCCGGACCGCATGTACTCAAGCAGCGAGCCCACCAGTTCGTCATCCAGCCCGCGGCCCTGCTGGCTCAGTGCGTCGCAGCGCACCTGCACCAGGTTCTCGACGCCGGTCAGCACGTCGCGCGCCATCTCAAACATGCCGGTATCGACTTCCACACTGACCACCAGCCCGGCCGCGTCGCACAGGTAGCCGGTCAACGAGCCCGCGCCGGTGCCGATCTCCAGCACGCAGTCGCCCTCGTCAATCTCGGCGTCGGCCACGATGGCCTTGAGCAGGTTGAAGTCGCAAAGGATGTTCTGCCCAAACTTCTTCTTAGGCCGAATGCCATACGCCTGCATCCGCAGTTTGAGGTCAGCAAGTTTGAGCGGTTCAGGCATGGCAGGGTTATAGCGGCGGAAGTGGTAAGCGAAACACACCAGCTATTGGCCGCATAGCTGACGGAACTCCTCAACCCCGCGTAGCGGAAACAGCCACGGTTGAAACCATGCGGATCGATGCGAGTAGTAACCGGCTCGCATCGACAGCCGGTAGAACTCCATCGCCTTTGCGAGTTCTGCCTCTTTGTCGCCGTGGGGCAGTTGGGCCGTCAGCGCATGGCACCCTGCGAGCCATTGCCAGTGATCGCCCATTGCTGCTCTTCGACCGGCTTGAAGCGCGCGAGTCCCGACTTGCAAGGCGGTTTCAAGGTCCGTGCGGGCGAGGTCCCAATCTTCGCGATGCACATGGACTGCGGCGCGATACAAACTGTTCTCTGACGGCGGCAGATATCCCGTGGACTTGCCCAAGACTTCCAACGCCGCGTCAAACTGCGCTGCGTGAAACTCAAGAGCGTATTGGATGTAGTGGTCATGGTCGCGCGCTATGCGCGATCCTTCGAGTCGCTTCATTAGCGCCCGCGCTTCGTCAAGGTTGCCTTGCTGGATCGCAAGGCGAGCACGCAGCCGAACCGGAAGTGGATAGCTCGGCCAGCGTTGCAACAAGTCGTCCAGTAGTTGCCCTGCTGTCGAGTCCTGCCTCAGCTCCATGAGAAGGCTGCAGCGAAAGGCCAGGTGATCCCATGGCTCACTCCGTTTCCAGTTTCCGGTCGCCTCGCCGAGGAGCTTCAGTGCTTCTTCAAGTCGTCCGTTTGCGGCGGCATGCAGAGCCTTGGAGTGTGCGACGGTTTCTATCCGGCTCGTCGGCGGGTCCATTTTCGACCATAGCGCACTCGCAGAGAGCCAGTCTCCCGCTGAGTCGCGTAGTGCCGCGTCGGCGAGGTCTAGATAGAACGGCTCGGGTTGAAGCGAGCGGAGGTGACGAACAGCGTCCTTGCATTCCGTGTGCAGCCCCATCACACCACACAGAAACACTTGGTCGAGCGCGGTTGACACATCGCGCGATTTGATTTCGAGGCTGTTCCGGACGGCCTGCAACGCGAGCCCCCGCTTGTTCTGCATGAGATAGACGTGTTTGAGAACCCCGTAGCCAAGGAAGCGGTCGGCACCCTTGGTCGCGAGCCGGTGTGCCTCATACTCGGCCTTTTCGAAGTCTTCGATCTGCCCCAAGGCCGCGATCAAATTGCGCCTGGCGATGTCCAGCCCCGAGTTAATGCCCAGCGCGCGATTGAGATCCCTAATCGCCTCATCAAAGCGGCACAGGCAAAGCAGCGCGTACCCACGGTTGTTGAGGGCCATTGCTTGACGCTGGTCGAGCTCGAGAGCCTTGTCCGCGAACTCGATGGCTGACTCGAACTCGCGTCGCTCAGTCGCGATCCAGCTTCGATTGACGTAGTAGTTCAGTCCCTTCGGACGATTGCCGTACGCGCGTTCGAGTGCCTCCAAGGCCTCGTCGTAGTTCTTGCTACGCATGAGGATGTCGAACTGAATGTCCTGGACCGACCGAAGGTTTGGCAGCTTTGCAAGGACTTCCTCACATGCTTTCGCAGCGCGCTCCCAATCGTCCTTCTCGGCTGCACGCCGAATTGCGTCTATTGCAGCGAGTTCGGCTTGCTCTGCTTGTTCGTCCGCAGAGGGGCCCGGCGGTTCTTTCTTTTTTTCGAAGAAGCGACTGAAGAGGGACATGGTCGTCTCAAACGAGAAGCCCCGGCATCATATTGATTGCCGGGGCTTTAGGGAACTTTGTGTTGAGACAGTGGCATCGGCGTCTCGCCGATGGCCGCGTTTGGCGAACGAGGCGGCGAATGACGGGCCATGCGCGAGACGCGCATGCCACTATTCCCGGCCGTCGCGGAGTTCCTTGAGCAGGCGGCGGGTGAGGACTCCGCACATCTTTTTGCGGTAGTCGGGGGCCATGGGGACGTTGAGCTTGGGCTGGGCCTGGGTCTGGACGTGCATGGCGACTTTGTCGATCAGCTCGTCCGTCAGCTCTTTGCCGATCACTTCCGGCGCGTCCTTGGTTGCATCCACGAACAGGTAGCTGTGCGGCGCCTTGCGGACGTCCTTGCCCTCGTAGTCGAACAGCACCGGCGTGGTGTCCACGGCGCCGAGGCCGATGCGCAGGCGCTTCACCTTCTTGCCCTCCAGCTCCAGCGCGATGCCGACGCCGGCGACGCTGAAATCGATGCTCTGGCGCGGGGCGAGTTTCTTCCAGCCGCTGCGCACGTTGAGCGCCCAGTCGGGCAGCGTGACTTTAACAAGTATCTCGTTGTCCTTGCGCTGGTAGCGCTCGATGCCGTCGCCGTAATAGAAGTCGTTCAGTTTGACTGTGCGCTCGCCCTCGGGCCCGACGAACGTTGCTTCGGCGCCGAGCGCGATCAGCATCGGCGCGAGGTCACTCGAGTGCGTCGCCACACAAACCTTGTTGTTCAGCTCCGACTTACCATCAATGTTAATGCGCGGCACCACGTGGCAGCGGTCGCCGTCGGCCTTGAGGCAGTAGCCGAGCGAGTTGCGCCAGAAGTAGCTCTGGTTGAAGAAGTGGCAGCGGTTGTCGAGCATCAGGTTACCGCCGAGCGTGCCGCTTTCGCGCAGCAGCGGCGAAGCGATGTGGCCCGCGGCCTCACGCACCCCGGCAGGTACTTCGGTGTTGTGCTCGATTTCGGTAAGCGTGACGCCCGCGCCGATTTCTGTGGCGCTGATCTGTTTGAGATCCGCAATGTGCTGCAGGCTGATGACATGCTTGCGCGCGTTCAGCCCGCACTTGTAATTGGGCAGCAAGTCGGTGCCGCCGGACAGGTAGTCGGCCTGCTCGCCGTATTTCTTGGCCAGCGCAACAGCATCCGCCACCGTCTTCGGCTGATGCAATTCAAACTTCGGCAGCAACATCGTCATGGCTTGTCTTTCAACTGCTGTCTCACGCAGAGCCGCTAAGCGCCGCATCGTGCGTGCCGCATGCCCGGCTTGTCGCGGCGCTCTGCGGCTTTGCGCGAGATCGCCTTTGCAGTTATCTACCAACTCGCGTGCGTGCTGGCAAAGGGTGGCAAATGCAAACGGCCCGGCACGTGGCCGGGCCGTTGCGTTGCGTCTGGCTATGGGGTGGTGAGTGTCAGCTCGACGACCTCTTCTCCGTCGATCTCGATTTCCTTGATGCCCGGGCCCGCCCCGGCCGGGGCGAAGAACTTGGATTCGATCGCCGTCGGGTTGAACGGGTTCCAGTCGATCGTCTGGATGCAGCCGGTGTACATCGCGCCATTGCTGAGCGTCACGGTCAGCCCTGTTGCCAGCACCATCGCTACGTCCTCGGCCTCGCCGGCCCAGTACTCCTGCTCGTAGGCGTCGCCCGCGGTCGGCGATGCAAGCATGTTGATGCCGGGGACCGCGCCGCCTACGCCCGCTTCCCAGGAGCCGGCCGTGCTGGTGCCGCTGACCGCGCCGGTTGCGTCGTAGAAGTAGTCGACGACGTCCTCGCCCATGTACCAGACGTTTCCGGCGTCGTCCTGCGCGTACCAGTCCCAGGTGTCTTCGATCAGTCGACCGTCGAAATAGACGCGGTCGTGCACGACCACACACGTGAGCCCGTTCACGGTCTTGGTCTGCGAGGTGACGTCGACAATGATGGTTTCGACGCCTTCCTCAGTCTCGGCGCGGTACATGTAGGAGTTGCCCGGTGTCAGGGTGAAGTACGGGTTGTCGATGGTGGTGGGGCTGCTGAACACGGCCGAGCCGAAATCGGGCGTATTGCTCGGGCCGGTCAGGAACGTTGCCTTGTGCTCGGTGAACACGCCGTCGTCGATGACCTCTTCGCGCACGAGCCCGATGCCGGGTGCGTAGAACTTGTACTCTTCGGAGTCTTCCTCGAGGCAGGTGGCTTCCAGCGTCTGCAGGCAGTTGAAGCTGCGCCCGTCGGCCAGCACGATCGGCACGTTGAGGGCCACGACGCGCGCCTGGTCTTCGGCTTCGCCCTGGTAGTACTCCTGGCGGTACTCGTCCATCACGGCCGGGCTGGCTTCCATGATGATGCCCGGCGTGGCGTTGTAGCCGAGGCTGAGTATGTCGGCGCCGCCTTCCCAGGAGCCGCCGGTGTCGCTGCCGATCAGAATGTCATCGTCGTCGTACTCGAACTCGGTGCTGTCTTCGCCGAAGTACCAGACGTTGCCCGCATCGTCCTGCGCGTACCAGTCGTAGGTCTCTTCGATCAGCAAGTCGTCCACGAATACGCGGTCGTAGACCTCAACGCACAGCACGCCGTCGACAGTCTTCGTGTTGCTGGTGACCTCGGTGACGGTGGTTTCTAGCCCGTCCTCAGTCTGCGCGCGGAACACATTGACCGTGCCCGGCACCAGCGGGAAGTAGGTGTTCGTGATGTTGGTGGGCGTGGTGAAGACGGCCGAGGCGTACGCCGGAAGCGGCGCGTCGATGGGGCACGCCCATTCGTCGTCCTCACCGCCGCCGCCGTCGTTCGCGCAGGCCGCCAGAATCATCGCGCCCACTAGCAATGCCCAGATCAGGTGTTTCATGGTTCTTCCTCCAAGGGGTCTTCGGGTAGGTGCGACAAAGGTAGCCGCCCGAAAGTGAGAGGAAGGTGAGATGAACATGAGAAACAGATGAGAGAGCTTCTAGTGGGTTCATATTTCTCATGAGCCCTGGATCGGCTTGGGAAGGACGTTGGCTGCCAAGACGCCAAGGTCCGCCAAGAACTGCAACTGCGCTTTGACGGAGCGAGCCCGGAGAAAATCTCCGGACTCGCTGTCTTGCTTGGCGCTGCTTGGCGTCTTGGCGGCTACTGCTTTGCTTCTTCGCGGGCTTTCTTTTCGATGGCTTTGAGGATTCGGTCCGGGGTCATGGGTACTTCGAACATGCGCACTCCGACAGCGTCGTAGATGGCGTTGCCGATGGCCGGGATGATCGGTGCGAGCGCGCCTTCGCCGCATTCCTTGGCTCCGAACGGGCCTTCGGGGTCGTGACTCTCGACGATGATCGCCTCGATCTCCGGCGTGTCGAACGGCGTGGGAATCTTGTAGTCGAGGAAGTTGCCGTTCAGCAGTTGCCCGTTGCGATAGCGCAATTGCTCGCACAGCGCCTGGCCGAGGCCCATGTGCACGCTGCCCTCGATCTGGCCTTCGACACTCAGCGGGTTCAACGCGCGCCCGCAGTCGTGCGCGGCCCAGATCTTCAGGGGCTGCACAAAGCCGGTCTCGGGGTCGACCTTCACCTCGGCGATGAACGCGCTGAAGCTGTAGCTCGGGCTCAGGCCGGCGTTGCTGCCTTTGAACGTCGTGCCCAGCGGTGGGCTCTGGTAGCTGCCGCTGGCGACGAGCGCACCGATGTCGGCCTGCGCTTCGTGCAGCGCTTCCATAAAGCCGACGCGCACGTCCGGCTTGGTGCGGCAGACGAGCTCTTCCTCGACAAAGTCAAAGTACTCCCCGCGCTGGCCTGTCAAACGTGCGGCCGCGTCGGTCAGCTTGTGGCGAATCTCTTCTGCGGCGGCGCGCGCCGCGTTGCCTGCCATGAACGTCACGCGCGAGCTGTATGAGCCCAGGTCGATCGGCGCGGTGTCGGTCGTGGTGGACTTCACGTGAATGCGGTCCATGTTCACGCCGAGCACTTCGGCCACGCACTGCGCGAGCATGGTGTCGCTGCCCTGCCCGATGTCGGCGGCCAGTGAATGCACCGTGATCCCGCCGTCCATGTCGATCTTCAGGTGCACGGTGCTCTGCGGCAGCTTGTTCCAGTGGATCGGCAGCGCCGAACCGCTGATGTACCACGCGCAGCCCACGCCGATGCCGTGGCCGTAGGGCAGCTTGCCCCACTTGTTCTTCCAGTCGCTGCGCTTCATCGCCTCGGCCAAACCCTCGCGAATGCCGTTGCTGGTGATGCGGAACTTGTGGAACGGCGTAAGCGTGTTGCTTTCCAGAAAGTTGCGCAGGCGCAACTCGCACGGGTCTATGCCCAGCTCGACGGCCGCCATGTCCACCAGCGTCTCCGTGCAGTAGCGCGGGTTCACGCTGCCGTGGCCGCGCATGGCGCCGCTCGGAATCCGGTTGCTGTAGATGCGCTTGCCGTGATAGCGGAAGGCCGGAATGCGATAAGGGCCGTTGCTGAGCACGCCGTTGTAGTAGGCGCTGACCACGCCGAATGAACCGTAAGCCCCGCCGTCGATGATCACGTCGCTGTCGAGCGCGAGCAGCTTGCCTTCTTTGTCAAAGGCCATCGCGACTTTGCTTTCCGTCGGGTGGCGTCCACGGCCGGTCAGGAAAGTTTCCTCGCGGTCCATGGTGACCTTGACCGCGCGGCGCGTGCGCATGGACAGCAGGGCGACGATCATCTCGTGCTGGAACGGGTCGGACTTTCCGCCGAAGCCGCCGCCCACCATGGTGCGGATCACCTGGATGCGGTGCATCGGCAGGTTGAGAACCTTGGCGAGCGCGCGGTGCGTGTAGTGGGGGACCTGCTGCGGCGTGTAGAGCTGCAGGCGGTCGTCGGCGTCCCAATGCGCGATCACGCTGTGCGGCTCGGTGAACCCGTGGCTGATTCCGTCGAACTTGAATTCCGCATTCGGCGTGCTGGCTGCCGCTTTGAATGCGGCCTCGACGTCGCCGAACTCCTGGTCCACGGCCTTGTGGATGTTGGTGGCGGGGTGCTTTTTGTCGACCTTGTCGTGGAGCTGCAGCTCCGGCTCGACGTCCTTCAGGCTTTCGCGCGGCCGCAGAAATTCCTGCAGCGGCTCATATTGAACGTCAATCAGCCAGATTGCTTCGGCAGCGATTTCCTCGGTATCCGCCGCGACGGCCGCGACCGGCTCGCCGTTGTAGATGACCTTGCCGCGCGCCATGGCGGGCTCATCCTGGCTTACGGGCAGCACGCCGAAGCGGTTCTCGGCGTCGTCGCCGGTGACGACCGCGCGCACGCCCGGCAGGGCCAGCGCCTTTGACGTGTCAATACTTACGATCTTCGCGTGCGGCTTGGTGGCGTGCAGGATACGGCAGTGCAGCATGCCGGGGAACTTCATGTCATCCGTGTAGACGCCCTCGCCGGTGACCTTGCGGTAGGCGTCTTTCAGCGGCATGCGCTTGCCGACCACGTTGAACGGGGCCTCCGCCGGCGCGCCCGCGTCACCCCAGACGCCCTTGTTCAGCTGGTGTGTGTTCTTCGTCTGGCCTGACCCGTTGACTATCGGCATGTTTCCCTCAGGTGGTCGCCTTACGCGACCCTAGCGCCCTGCGTGCGTAGATGATGAACGTGGTCCACCAAAGAACCAGAATGCTGATTAGCGGCGCCCCGGCCATTTTCAACGGTTTTAGCCAGTCCCACTTGGCGTTGTCGATCTCGTACACCACCCAGATCAGCATCTGGCTCGGCAGCGTCAGCACCAGCATCAGCGGCAGCACGGCGTACCACGCTGCCTTCTTCCGCTTAGTGTAATACGAAACCGCGAACAGCGGGCCAAGCACCAGCATCAGCCCCAGGTAGTGATGCTCCCAGTACAGCATGTTGGCCATCTGCGCGGCCGTGAATGCCAGCCCGATCGCCGCGGCTTTGCTTAGCCGTTTGCGGTGACTGACCCATGCGAGCCAGCAGGCCCCGCAGTACATCAGGAACGGAATGCCCATGCCCAGCCCGAACAGCAGCCAGCGCGGCAGGGCGAACAGCAGCGGGCCGCGCCACTCCGGCTCCGCGCCCCAGAGCACTGTGTCCTCGCCAAAGAAGCGGTTCAGCACCGCATGAAACGACGAGTTGGGAATGTGGTGCTGGATGCTTCCGCCGACCGAATCGTGGCTCAGCGCAGGCTTCAGCACATCCATCAGCCAGTCGCCACTCAGCAGCAGGCAGCGCGTCAGCCCCGCGCCGAAGCCGTGTGTTTGAACCGTCCAGATGAACGGCAGGAAGATGAAACCGACCAGCCCCGCTGCCATTCCCATCGCGGCCTTGCGGTTGCGCTGGATCAGCAGCAGCGGCAGCAGCGCGATCGGGATCAGCTTCAGGTGCGTCGCGAGCGCGAGCAGCACCCCGCCCGCGAAGTCCTTCTTGCGCTGGATCAGCAGCCAGCCGCCTGTCAGGCATGCGATCGACAGCAGGTTGGCCTGGCCCTCGATGATCTCGCGCCACATCGGGTAGAACACCACCATCATCGCCAGCACTGCGAACTGGCGCACCGCGCCCAGCTTGTGCAGGCGGCAGGCTCTCGCGACGCTCCAGAACACGAACACCAGCAGCGCCAGGTGACTTGCCGACCAGGCCGCGGCGTCCATGGGATCGCCCAGTGGAATGATCAGCCCGACCACGGCCGCGAACGCCGGCGGGTAGATCAGCGGGCGCATGGAGCGCACGCCTTGCTCGGTGTGGTAGATGTCGCCGCCGTTCACCATGGCGCGCGCGGCGTCGAGATACACGTTCGCGTCGCGGTAGATCTGCACCCAGTCCAGCAGCGACACGGCCGTCGCCATCAGCAGCATGACCAGGCAGTACCCCAGCCAGACGCGCGACAGCGGCGTCAGCACCCTGTTCAGGCTCTGGCGGATGTCGGCTTCAGGCTTTGGCATCTTCGGCCTTGTCATCCGGCTTCGTGCGTGGTGGCAGCCAGGTCTTGCCCGCCAGCAGCACGAGTGCGATGGCGAACAGGATCGGCATGCCCCACGTGAGCGAGGTCTTCATCGGCTGCATTTCCCGCTGCTTGCCGGACAGGTCGACAGCCATCTCGAGCAGGTGGGGGAGACTCACGACGACTCCGAGCAGCAACGGCAGCGCGATGTAGGTGCGCGGGCACTTGCCGTTGAACACGGCGATGTAGAGGCAGGTTGCGGGGATCGCCATCAGCAGCAGGTGATGGTCCCAGTACAGCAGGTTGCCGAGTTGCAGCGCGAACAGTGCGCCGGTAGCCCAGACGATCGTCGCGATCTCCTGCCCGCGGGACTTCCAGGTTGCGAACAGCGCGCCGCCCGCAAGCGTCAGCGAGGTCAGCATCGAGAAGGCGCGGGCCAGACCCTCCGGCAGCGCAACCAGCAGCGGGCCGCCGCCTTGCAGGTCGTTCACGAACCAGCGGTAGGTTACCGCGCGCAGGGACAGGTTCGGCTCGGTGTAGTAGGTGGTGCCCGCCAGTGAGCCTTCACTCAACGCGGGCCACATCACGTTCGTCAGCCACTGGATGTGCTGCCCGAGTCCATAGCCGATTCCGTCGATCAGCCCCAGTTTCGGGATCGCCATCAGTGACGGCAGCAGCCCGATCGCGACCAGCCCGATGCCCATAGCCAGTGCCGCGCGGAAGCGCTTCTGGATCAGCAGCACGATCAGCATCACACCCGGGAACACCTTCACGTGCACGGCCGCGGCCAGCAGCAG
Source organism: Planctomycetota bacterium (assembly GCA_020638675.1). Lineage (GTDB taxonomy): Bacteria > Planctomycetota > UBA8742 > UBA2392 > UBA2392 > JACKID01. The sequence continues at coordinate 2,414,065 of JACKID010000001.1, read as the reverse complement.
CCCGCCGGAAATCTCGCGCCCGCGCAGCGCGCGCACCAGCCCGGTGAACACCAGCAGCGCCACCAGCGTGTTGACTTGGCCTTCGCTCTGCTCCGTCCAGAACGAGCGAAACAGCATGAACGCCAGCAGCGCCGCCAGCCACGGCCAGCCGCGTGCGCCGTGCAGCTTTGCGAAGCAGTGCAGCTCGCGCATCAGCAGCGCGCCGAACACGACGTGCGTTGCGCTCCAGAGCGCCAGCCCGAACCGCAAGTCGAGGCGCACGAACAGTGAGAAGCAGGCCGCGAACGCGGGCGGGTACAGGTAAGGACGCCCGGCCGCTGGCTCGGTTGGATAGAGATCCTGGCCGGCGAGAAAGCGCCCGCCGCCCTGCCAGTAGGCGACGACGTCCTTGGGCGCGCTCGCCCAGTCGAGATAGCCGAGCGAGCCCGAGGCCACCAGCAGGGTAATGAGGAAGATAGCGGCGAACGCGCAGGCCCGGCGCCCGAGCGAACGCGAAAGTTCCGGGCCGAAGAAATCGCGCGTGGCCAATGCGTTAATCCCCTGCTTTGACCGGCGTCCTGGCGGGTGCATCGCTGCGCAATTCCTGAGCCGCAGTCTCGACCGCGTCGTAGATCTTCATGAAGCCGGTGCAGCGGCACAGGTTGCCCGCGAGCGCGGCCTTGATCTCTTCGCGCGTGGGGTCCGGGTTGTGCTCGAGCAATTCACAGCTCTTCATGATGAAGCCGGGCGTGCAGTAGCCGCACTGGCTGCCGCCGCATTCGGCGAAGGCGCGCTGCAGCGGGTGCATGCTGTTTTCGTTCAGGCCCTCGATGGTGCGCACTTGCGTGCCCTGGCATTCGAGCGCAAGCGTCAGGCAGGACAGCTTGGCCTTGCCGTCGATGTGGACCGTGCAGCAGCCGCAGGTGCCCATGTCGCAGCCGACCTTGGTGCCGGTCAGGTTCAGCTCATTGCGCAGAACCTGCGCGAGGGTGTGGTACGCCTCGACCGCGACTTCGATGTCGCGCCCGTTAACCTTCAGCTTCAGCAGATGCTTGGACACTTCGACCTCCGTATTCCCGAAGTTTAGCCCTGAACGTCTGCCTCGCAAGGCGTGTCGGGGGTGTGAAATCCGGTGTAAGTTGCGTGATTCAACGACCACTCATTGCTAGACTTGCACCGGTTTCTGGTGCTCTTTTGAGGGAAACATACATGAAGAACCTGCTGCTGATCGCGTTCGCAACGCTTGCCCTGTGCATGGGCGCGAACGTTCTGAACGCCTGCCCGGCCTGCGAAGGTAAGACCGTCGTCAAGGCTGAGAAGACCGAGAAAGCTGAGGCCAAGAAGGCCGAAAGCAAAGACACGAATGCGGACGCCACGGCCGACACGGCTGAGGCCAAGACCGATACCAAGGCGACCGCGAAGGCGGACAGCTGCAAGGGCTGCGGCACCTGCAAGCGCGCTTCGGCGGGCCAGGCCGTCAAGGCTGACCGCGACTGCGCCGGCACCTGCAAGAAGGCAGCCAACGGCGAAGTGACCGCGTCCGACTGCGGCGGTTGTGGCGGCTGCAGCGGAGGCTGCGGTGGTTGCAGCGGCGGCTGTGACAAGGGCGGTTGCGACAAGGGTGACTGCGGCGGCTGCGAAACCGCCAAGGCCGACAAGAAGCCCGAGCCGGTCAAGAACTAGAACCCGCTTCAAGTACATATCGGCGCTCGAGCATCTTGCTCGAGCGCTGTGCTTTTGGGGCGGTTTTCGTACACAAGTTTTCTGAAGAATCGCCCGCAAACGCCCGCATGAAGGGCATCTACGGGGTAGGGTTAATTCATGCGGACCAAAGCAGTCACCGCGAAACAGCCCATCAGCATCACGGGCGTCACCCGCCTGCGCGCGGCGATGAAGCCGGATACCAGCCTCAAGCGGGTCGCTCGCTACAACCGAATCCTGCTGCGCCTGTTGCCGGTGATGGTGCTTCCATTTGCGGGCGCCGTGCTGCTTGCCATGCACCCGCCGCGCGTGCCTGAGCCCGGCGCGCAAGCCGTGAAGTGGCTGGACGTATTCTTCTTCGGCGTGGCGGGCGTCACCATTGTGGCTGCATTCATCTATGCCACCTGGCGCGTGATGAAGGCGTGGGAGGATAGCGCGCCGGAATCGCCCGGGCGCGCCATCAAGGAGTTCTACCGTGAGGCGGCAGGCGGGCGTCCGTCCGCGCGCCGTCTCGGTGCGCTGCTGGCGACCTTCGAAGTCCCCGGCCCGCGCGTACAGCCGGTGTTCCACTGGATGACGGCGGCCGCGTTTCCCGCGCTGGATTCGCCCAAGACCGTGGCCAAGTACTGGCGCGCGCTGATCCGCGGCAACCGGGAAGTAACGCGCCAACTGAAGATCACCGGCATTGAGATCGAACAGCCGATCGCCGACGTCGCGATTGCCACCGTGCACATGCAGGCGACCGTTACGCGCCGCGTGCAGGCCATGATCGCGGCCTTGGTCGGTTGCCTGATCGCAATCGCACCGTTCTTTCTTGGTGCGGAGCGCGTAGAGCAATTCGGCATCTCGTTCTGGACGGCCGTCGCGGCGGCGAGCGCGCTTGGCATCGCGGTCGGCTGGCTGCTGCGGAAGATCTTGCGTGCGGTGGCGGAGCGTCGCGAGGTCGCGGTGCGCAAGTTCCTGGTTCGCTCGGGCTACAACTGGCGATTGGTGAGCGGCGAGTGGGAAACCCAGGACGAAGCCGACATCAGCTGGCTCGACCCGCGCGAGTTGAAAGTCTGAGACTGCTTCCGCCGCCAGGACGCCAAGCCGCGCCACGGACTGCCAAGGCGCTTCAACCACAGATTGACACAGATCAACACAGATACCGCTGTTGCGGTGATCCGTGTCCATCTGTGTGAGTCCGTGGTTCGGAAGCAGTTGCCGTTCCTTGGCGTCCTGGCGGCTGAACGGCCGTCCGTGCCCAGTGGCAGACTGCGGCTTCGCTGCTAGCATCGCGGCATGGCACGACCGACGACGATTGGCGCACTGAAAGAGTCCGGCTGGAAGTCCCGCAGCGTGAAGGATGAGCTGCGCGGCAACCTGATCGCGCGCATCCAGTCCGGCGACAAACTGTTCGAAGGCATCATCGGCTACGATCGCACTGTGATCCCGCAGGTGATCAACGCGGTGCTGGCGCGGCACAACCTGATCCTGCTGGGTTTGCGCGGGCAGGCCAAGACGCGCATCCTGCGCAGCCTGGTGGACCTGCTCGATGAGCAGATGCCCGTCGTGCGCGGCAGCGAAATCAACGACGACCCGTACCACCCGATCAGCAAGCGCGCGCGCGAGTTGGTTGCGCTGCACGGCGACGACACCGAGATCGAGTGGATCGGGCGCGACGCGCGCTATGCCGAGAAGCTGGCGACGCCCGACGTCAGCATCGCCGACCTGATCGGCGACGTGGACCCTATCAAGGCCGCCACGCAGCGCCTGACCTTCGCCGACGAAGAGGTGATCCACTTCGGCATCATTCCACGAACGAACCGCGGCATCTTCGCGATCAACGAGCTGCCCGACCTGCAGCCGCGCATTCAAGTCGGGCTGCTGAACATTCTTGAGGAGGCCGACATCCAGATTCGCGGCTTCCCGGTGCGGATTCCGCTCGACCTGATGCTGTGCTTCAGCGCGAACCCGGAAGACTACACCAACCGCGGCAGCATCATCACGCCGCTCAAAGACCGCATTGAGTCGCAGGTGTTGACGCACTACCCGCTCACGATCGAAGACAGCAAGACGATCACCGACCAGGAAGCATGGACCGAGCGCCCGACGCAGGCGAAGATCCACGTACCGGCGTTCATCCGCGACGCGATCGAGCAGATCGCGTTCGAGGCCCGCAAGTCCGAGTTCGTCGACCAGGCCAGCGGCGTCTCGGCCCGCATGACGATCGCGATTCTGGAAAGCGTTCTCAGCAACGCCGAGCGGCGCTGCCTCGTCACGAAGCAGAAAGAAACCTGGCTGCGCGTGATCGACCTCGCGGCCGGCATTCCGGCGATGTCCGGCAAGCTTGAGCTGGTCTACGAAGGCGAGCAGGAGGGCGCGCACAAGGTGGCGACCACCATCATCGGAGCGGCCGTGCGCACGACCTTCGAGAAGTATTTCCCCGGTGTGTACACCACGCGCGCGCGCGCCGGGCGCACCAAGCGCGAGGCCGTGCCGCAACGCGAAGAGGGCCCGTACAAGCCGGTGATCGACTTCTTCGCCAAGGGCAAGCGGCTGGAGCTGACGGATGAATCCAGCGACGCCGACTTCGCCAAGCTGGTGAAGAGCGTGCCGGAGCTGGAGAAGCTGACACTCGAGTACCTGAAGGGGCTCAAGGGCGGCGAGCTGGCGGTCGGCATGGAGTTCGTGCTCGAGGGGCTGCACCAGAGCAGCCTGCTGGCGAAGGAAGACATCGACCGCGGCGTGCTGTACTGCGACATGCTCGGCGCCATGTACGACGACCTGGCGTAGTGGCAGTTTGTGGCACCGACAATCCTGTCGGTGGTCGCGGCGCCTGCGTCGCGACGAGCCGAATGCCAGCAACCCGCAGTCGTTCTCTGCCGGTGAACCATGAAAGACTGGGCTGATCTTCCTGTTTCCGCGCAGGTGCGGCGCATCCGCGGCGCGCTGGCCGACGTGCTGCCGCGGTGGGGGATGCGCGACGCCGAACTGCGTTTCATCTTCCACGGCGAGAACACGACGTTCCGCGCGCACACCCGGCGCGGCGACTTTCTCGTGCGCGTCGCGCGCCCGGGGTACCACACCATCAGCGAGACCCTCAGCGAACTGGCGTGGCTGACCGACCTGCACGCGGGCGGAATCGCCTGCCCGAACCCGGTCGCGAGCCGCGACGGCGAGTTGGTGATCGCGCTGGATGAGCCCGGTGTTGGCGCAAGCCATGTGTGTGTTTTCGAGTGGGTGGAAGGAACGATCGTCGGCCGCCGCCTCGGGCGAAGCACGATCACCGCCATCGGCGAGCTGATGGCGCGCCTGCACGAGCACGCCGCCGGCTGGAAGCGCCCGCGCGGCTTTGACCGCACCGGCTGGCTGGTGATGACCGGCCAGCAGCCCACGCCTGAAACGCAAGCGACCTGGAAGCTGCTGCCCGCCGAGCATCGCCGCGAGTTCCAAGCCATCCGCCGCGCCGCCATGCGCGCCTACGAGAGCCTATCACACCCTCGCGACATCGGGCTGCTGCACGCGGACCTGCACTCGCGCAACGTGCTGCACACGAGTGACGGCATCGCGGCCATCGACTTCGACGACACCGGCTTCGCGCCGTGGGTGACGGATCTTGCCGTGGCGTCGGCCTACTGGAACGAGCGGCAGACGGAGCGCATGGGCTGGATGCTGGAGGGCTACCACCGCGTGCGCGAGTTCCCGGCGCACCAGCTGCAGCACCTGCCGACGCTGATCGCGTGGCGCATCGTGGGCGTCACGCTGTGGGCCACGGCACGATCGCAGAGCAACGCGTTCTTCCGCAAGCGCCTGAAGTCGCTGCAAGACGCGATGCTGAAGATGGCGCGCGAGGCACGGGCGCGCACCTGCACTTAACGCACGTGGCGCCGGCATTGCCGGCGCCACGTCTGCGGGCGGGACGCCCGCAACACGTTACTTGTGCTCGATGGCGGCCTTGCCTTCGCTGCTTTCCTTGAGCGCGTCGCCTTCCAGCCACTTCCTGGCCTCGGCGTCGCCCTTCAGCGTCGCGTTCCAGAACTCAAGCGTGCTGGTCTTCACCCACTCGAAGGTGTTGTCGGTGGCCGGCTGCTCGCCGCCACGGCCCCATGCACGGGGCTGGCTGGTGAAGCTGTTGTTGCGCGCGCCTTCGATGAACACGTGGTACTTGCCGCCTTCCGGCGCCAGCTCATACGCCTGCTTCTTCCATGCCGCGTCCTGGCCTTCGCCGGTGTTGTCGTTGCTGCCGGTCATGGTCATGGCCGGGATCTTGATGCCCTTGAAGCTCTCCTTGCTCAGACCGCCCTGTTCCGCGCCGGCCGGGCTCAGCGCAAGGATCGCCTTCACGCGGCTGTCCGCCAGGTTGCGGTTCTCGATGGTCTTGGTCTCGGTGCCGTCTTCGGCCTTGACCGTCGACTCGACGTTCACCGTCGCGCCGCCGATCAGCTCTGCGGTGTACGCGCCGTGGTTGTGGCCGCTGACGCCGACGTGCTCGAGGTCCATCTTGTCCTTGAGCGCGGGAACGGCCTTCACGATCGCCGCCGCGTTGTCGAGCAGCAGCTTGATGTCCGCCACGCGATCGACGCCGGCCGTGGCATCGAGCGGCGCCGGCGCGCGACCGAAGCCGCCGCGTCCGCCACGCCCCTGGCCCCGACCCTGTCCACGCCCCGGTGCGGGCTGGGCAGGCTCGGCCGGGTCTTCGAGCAGGATCTCGGCCGGGTCGCCGAGCATGTCAAAGTCGTCCTCGCCGTCCTTGGGCTCTTCCTTCGGCTTCTCCGGCTGTTCCGGCTGGCCGCCGCGATTGCCGCGGTTACCGCCGCGTCCGCGACCGAAGCCGCCCATGGCGTCCATCTCTTCCTTGCTGAGGAAGCCGTCGCCGTCCTTGTCGACGGTGTCGAAGAAGGCCTGCATCTGCTCAGGCGCTTCTTCCTTGCTGATCTTGCCGTCGTTGTCCTTGTCGTACTGCTCGAGCATGGTTTCCGACATGCTCTTGCGCGCGTCGGCGTGTTTCGGGATCAGCACGACGAAGCCGTGGCTGGCCCAGTATTCACCGAGGCTGGTGCCTGCATCCACCTGCGCGCCTGCGCCGTGGCTGAAGATGATCACCGGGTACTTGCCGGCCTCCTCCGGATAGATGGCCGTCAGGGTGACGTCCTTCTTGCGGGCTTCGTCCTTGATGGCGATGTCCGCTGTCGTCGCGACCTTCAGCTTGCCCTCGGGGGCCTTGTTGGGGTCGATGGCCGGGGCGCCTTCCGCGGCGGTCTTGCCCGGCTCTTCCTTCGTCTTTTCAGGCTTGGCTTCTTGCGCCAGTGAAATGGCGCCGATCATCAGGGTGGCCATTGCCACGCCCATCACACGCGTCCAGAACATTCGCGTCTCCAGTAGAATGCAGTAAACCGCCCCGCATGCGGGCCGGTGGATATATGAAGAGACCCACCAGCCCGGCGCGCGGTTCCCGCATGGGGCGGATTTTTCGGCTACTTGTCCTTGGGTGCTTCCTTGGGCGGCTCCGCCGGTTTTTCTTCTTCCTTCGGAAGCAGGTCCTTGAAGGTTTTCACCAGGTCGGCGGCGCGGTCGCCTGCGCCGGTGCCCGCGTTTTCCTTGGCGAACTTCTCGTACTCCGCGATGCACTTCTTGCGGAACTCGGCCACCTTGGCGGCGTCGGTGTCGTCGACGTTCTGGTAGACGACGTCCAGGTCCATCATCACCTTCAGCAACTCGTGGCGCGCGGCCAGCTCTTTCTTGATCGCTTCGCTTTCCGTCAGCTTCTTGAGGCGCTCCGGCGCCTCGGCCGCGTCCTCCATGCCCTTGTACTTCAGCAGCTCGGTCCAGCAGCGAATCGCATATTGGTAGTCCTTCATCACTTCGGCCGTTTCCGCGCGCACGCTGAGCGTGCCGATGCGGTCGTCGATGCGCTCAATGATGTACTCGGCGTCTTCTTCGGCCTTGTCGTCTTCGGTGTCGTCGTAGACGGCTTCCGCCAGCTTGTAAGCCTCGGCGTAGTTGCCGGCGCCGTAGGCCTTGGCCGCGGGCTCGAGGTCCTTGTGGAAGTCCGAGCGCCCCAGCCCGGGGTACTTCACCTTGGCCAGCTCTTTCTCGAGGATCTCATCGTAGCCCGAGCCGCCCTTGAAGATAATCTTGCCTTCCACGCCGACGATCCACACTTGCGGCAGCTGCGGCGCCTCGTAGCCGGCGTCCCAGAAGCTGTCCATCGCGTTGGGGAACTTGACGTTGTACTTGGTAAGCACGCGCTCAATGTCCGCCAGCGGCTGGACCTGCGCGTAAAGCCCTACGACGTGCAGCCCGGGCGTGTTTTCCGCGATCTCTGCAAGGTGCGGCAACTGCCGCATGCAGGGTCCTCAGTTGATGCCCCAGGCCTTGATGAAGATGACGTCGCCCTTCAGCTCGCCGAAGCTGCCGAACTCGGGCGGGTTGATCCAGTTGTGCGGGGTGAACTCGACGACGTCGTCGCCGACCTTCAGCCCGCTTTCCTGTGCGAACACAGGCGCGACGAACACGGCCAGTAACGAGCCAAGAATCAATGTCCTGAACATCTCAGTCCTCCGATCAAAGGCCGCACCGGCCTCAGGTAGCCCAAGGCTTCTACGTTAGAATGCCTCCCGCGGGATGGGAACAATAAGGAAGCCCGCGAAGGCGCAGCTTCACGTCACGGGTATTCCGGGAGTTCGGGCGTCTTGGCGTGCGGCCGTCTATTGCGGCGGAGGCTGCGACTTGAGGATCCTGGCCAGTTCATCGAACGTTCTGGGGCCGCGGTTGCGCGCACACAAGCCCAGATGCTCCGGGGTTTGCGCCTGCTTCACGCGTTCATCTATGGTGCCGGGTATTTTCACCGGCGGGGTTTCATCGAGCAACTTGCGGTAGACCTCGGGGTTGTCGGAGTGAATCAGCCCGTTGGCCGCAAGCACGCGCTGCATTACACCGCAGAACGACAGCCACTGGTCCGGGTAGCGGAACGGCATCCATGAGCCGAAGCCGATTTCGCGGAACGTCTCATCGAGATGCAGCAGCGTCGCATACACGACCGCGACGGAGCGGTTCTGCAGGAAGCTGCGCCGTGTATCGAGCGTCAGCGCCGTGTTCACCAGCCGGTGCGCGATCTCGGTGCGCTTGGCCGACGCCGTCATCAGCAGCTTGCTGCCGCGCTCGCCGATCAGGATCGCCTTCTCCAGCGGAATGGCCCGCGTCTGTGAGGAGAGCTTCGGCGTGGGGGCGGCGTCGCCCGCGGCCTCGAGGGCGGCGGCGAGTTGATCGGCCGCGGCCTCGCATTGGGCGGTTGAAATTTCGTCGCGTTCGCGGGGGTCGTCAGGCAACACCGCGGCGCCGACGGTGCGCGGGCGCTTGTCGCCGCTGTAGGGCGGGCGTCCGTTGGCGGATTGTGTCTCGGCGACTGCTTCGGCGACTGCTTCGGGCGGAGCGTTCGCAATCGCGTCCAGCCCGACGTCGACCATGGCCTCGGCGAAGCGGCAGCATTTGTCGAGGCGCGCGAGGTGCTGGCGGTCGATCTGGTAGTGCAGGCGGTCGCGCTCGACTTCGTCGTGCGTCTTGTTTTCGTCGCCGCCGGGGATGGGTTTGCCCCACTTCTCGTAGAGCCTGCCCGAGGGCATGGCTGGGCGCGAGCCGTCGGTGGCCCGCCCGTTGAACAACTCATCTTCGGATGGAAGTTCCTGCTCAGTCATGTCTGCTTCCAGCGGCACAGGCGATTCTGCCTGTGGTCGACGCCGTCGGGCGGCGACGAGTTGGGCTTGGCGCTGCTCAGCCCCACCGGCGGAATTGCCGGCGCCACGGGGCAACCCGCCCCTCATTCCTACCGACGAAAGGAATGTGGTCAGGCCCGAAAAAACCAGCCCGCCACCCGCAAACCCGCCCGGGTGGCTGAAAAGAAACTTCAAAATTGTCGGGATGGCGGCTCGAGAAAATCCGCCCGTAACCGCCACACGCCACGGCGCAAAGCCGTTACGAACCAAGTCTTTTTGCGTCTTCGCGTGCCGCGGTGGTCTTCGTGTCACGGCAAGGCGCAAAGCCCCGGCACGGGCTGACGCGCTACTTCTTGTACTTGAACATGTAGCCCTGTTCGAATCCGGGGGCGGCGTCTTCGAGTGCGATGACCTCGATGTCCATGTCGCCGAGGCGGGCCAGTTCGCGCAGGATGTAGTCGGGCGTGACGCCCGTCGCCGTAAGGCTCACCTTCTTGGTCGCATCCCGCTTTGTGGGCTGACTAAGTATTGCCGGCACGAACACCTGCTGATGCGTCACATTGGCCGTTTCAAGGATCGCGTCCACAAGCGCGACTTGAGTAAACGCAACGTCGAACAGCCCGTCGATACTCCCCGGAACGATGTGCGGCGGGCGCTTTCTGATGAGCACCACGTTTTCACCCACGATGCAGTCGAGGTCGGCGTCGTCGCAGATCGAGCGGACGATGCTCAGTGCTTCAGCACGAGTGAAGCCGTCGGCCGGTACTTGCGCGGCGGCATGGACGCGAACGTCTGATGTGTCGTCTTCGAAGATCACCTGCAGGCCGGTGCCACGAAGCACCGGCGCCAACACCCAGCCCAGTTTCTCGCCAAGCGTTTCATGCTCGACATCCGAGAGTGTGCGGAAACGACCGGGCGCTCCTGTGTCGTTGGGACCGGTGCCGCCGACGTCCCAGGGACCGAACATGCCGCGGCCGAATGGCATGCGTTCGAGGCCTTTGACGGGGTTGAATCCAGGAGGGAGTCGTTTCTCCAGGAAGTCGACTGTTATCGGCTCACCCGGCCGCGGGCTGAATTCCTCATTTGAAGCAAGTGGGCTGGTGCGCGCAACGTCAGCGAAGCGCGCGCTGGAATCGTAGTCAGGCCCCGCAACATCCGGCGCGGACGCGCAGGCGGCGAGGTTCAGTGCTGCGACTGCGCAGCCTGCAATCAGCAGTTTCATCGGCTTCCCCCGTGTGTGCGGATTGTCGGAAATAAAGCGGCGGGTTGCCAGCGTTGCGTCATTGAATCCAACCATTCATCATGCCGGGAGACCACGTGACAACACGCCAAGGAACGACCGTGCCTGCGAAGAAATCCTCCGACAAGAAGAAGTCGTCCGAGAAAAAGTCCGCGGACAAAAAGAAAGCCGCCGGCAAGCGCGAGAAGATCATCGTGCGCCAGGCGACGTTCAACGACATCGACGCGCTGGTCGCGCTCAACAAGGCCGCGTACCCGACGCTGGCTGAAGACGGCGTGGTCTGGAACCAGCGCAACCTCGAGTCGCACCTGCGCATCTTTCCCGAGGGCCAGGGCGTGGTCGAAGTCAACGGGCAGATCGTGGCATCGTGCAGCTCGCTGATCGTGCACATGGGGCGCGACCCTTACCGCGACCACACCTGGGCGGGCATCACCGACGGCGCGATGTTTTATAGCCACAACCCGTCCGGCGACACGCTGTACGGCGCCGACGTGAACGTACACCCGGATTTCCGCGGGCGTGGCATGGCCCAGCGCCTCTACCAGTACCGGCGCGACGTGTGCCAGCAGATGAACCTCAAGCGCATCGTGCTCGGCGGGCGGCTGTACAAGTACCACGAGTACGCCAAGCGCATGAGCGCCGAGGAATACGCCTGGAAGGTCGAAGCCGGCGAGTACCGCGACCCGGTGCTCAGCTTTCAGCTCAAGCAGGGCTTCACGCTCAAGAAGGTGATGGCGAACTACCTGCCCGACCCTCTCAGCCTGAACCACGCGACGTTTCTGGAGTGGCTGAACCCGAAGTATCGCGGGCGCATGCGCAAGCCGCGCGCGATTCGCGTCAGCAGCGTCCAGTACCAGATGCGCGCGATCAACGGGTTCGAGGGCTTCGCGCAGCAGGTGCGCTATTTCGTCGACGTCGCGCACGAGTACGACAGCGACTTCGTGCTGTTCCCCGAGCTGCTCACGGCGCAGTTGATGAGCTATCTGAAGACCAAGACGCCGCTCGATGCGATTCGCAAACTCACCTCGCTGACCAAGAAAGTGGACGACCTGTTTGTGTCGCTCGCGCGCGAGTTCCAGATCGGCATCATCGGCGGCACGCACCCGATGAAGGTCGGCAAGAACATCGAGAACGTGGCGACTCTCTACCTGCCCGACGGCAGCATCCACCGCCAGCCGAAGATTCACATCACGCCGAATGAGCGGCGCGCCTGGGGCATTGAGGGCGGCAGCCGCCTCGCCGTGTTCGACACGCCCAAGGCGCGCGTCGGCATTCTGGTCTGCTACGACAGCGAGTTCCCGGAGGCCGCGCGCTATCTGGCCGACAACGGCGCCGAGGTGATCTTCGTGCCGTTCTGCACCGACGACCGCCAGGCCTACCTGCGCGTGCGCTACTGCTGCCAGGCGCGCGCCGTCGAGAACCAGGTGTACGTCGTGATGAGCGGTACGGTCGGCAACCTGCCGCACGTCGAGAACATGGACATCCAGTACGCGCAGTCGGCCGTGCTGTCGCCGAGTGATTTCGAGTTCGCGCGCGACGGGATACTCGCCGAGGCGATGCCGAACATCGAAACGGTGATCACCACGGACCTCGACTTCGAGGCGTTGACGGAGGCGATCAACTACGGCTCAGTCAGGCAACGCCGCGACCGCCGCCCGGACCTGTTCCGCTTCACGTCAACCTTCGATGAGAGAGACAGCGAGTAAGTCGCCACGCAGCGCCAGGAAAAACAAAGCCGCCGAGCGCATGCTCCGCGGCTTTTTTCATGCATTTGTAGTCCTTGGCGCTACTTGGCGTCTTGGCGGCTATTTCTTCAGGACGAACTCTTCGCTTTCGTCGATGTAGACCTTCAGGCCCGCGTGGGCGGCGAGACGGTGGACGGCGTAGTCGGCGCTTACGTCGAGCAGCGTCATCTGGATGCTCGGCACGCCCGAGACTTTGAAACCGTCTTCGCTGGCGCTGGCATCGAGGCGCACCTTGGCCACGCCGTCGAAGCTTGAAAGCGCCTTCTCAAAGCCCACGCCGCGCCATACGACGTCGAAGTGGTCCGGGTTCAGCCCGGCGCGGATGTAGTCGTTGTGGATCTTGGGGTTGGGCTCGTTGACGTGCACGCCGTCGTCCGAGTCCACATAGAAGCTGACGCCGGAGTCGTAGCAGGCGTCGCAGAACTTCCAGCGGTCCACGTCGCCGCCGAGGCGCACGCCGTCGTTGTCGCCGCGTACGAAGAACGGGCCGAGGCGATCGCTGGCGGTGACGTCGCCGTCTTTCGTGTCGATGCTGACCGTCGCGCCGCCGATGTTCTCGCGCACAACGGGCGGGTTGTAGCGCCGATAGCTGGGGCCGGAGCTGCTGGTGGAGACGCCGTCGTCGGTAGCCCGCGCGCTCGCGCTGCTTCCGCTGTATGGGTCGCGTACGGTACCGCCGGCCGAGGCGGACGCCCCGCGCGGTGAGGCGGTGGCGCGCAACGAAGCGGTCTTGGTGCAGGCAGGCAAAAGCAACAGTAGGGCCAGCAGCGGCAGATAGCGCATGACGATCCTCAAGCTGTGTTGTGAGCGGGCCGCATGTTAGCACACGGCCCACGGCGGCCTACTTGGTTTCGGCGGCTTCCTTCAATTCGTTCAGTTTCTGCTCAAGCATGTGCTCGCTGCCGCCGGCGACGACGTTGCCGTCGGGGTCGATCAGTACCTGCGTGGGGTAGGCCTCAATGCCGTAGGTCTTGACTGTTTCGCCGCTGTTGTCGAGCGCGACCGTGAACGGCAGGTTCTGGCCCCATTTCTTTAGCGTGCCGCGGGACTCAAGCAGCGCGTCGAGCTTCTCAAACGTGGGCGCCTGCTTGTGCGGGTTGTGAATGGCGATGATCGCAAACTTGTCCTGCTGGTCCTTGTGCTCATCCCAGAGCTTCATCGCGGCCGGCAAACTGCGGCCAGTGCAGGGCCCTCACCAGAAGCCCCAGAAATCCAGCAGCACCCAGCGGCCCTTGAAAGCCGCGAGCGTGACCTGCGCGCCCTTGCCCTCAAGCTCGGCGGGCAGGTTGCGCACATAGCTGATGTTGATGGCCGGCGCCTGCTTGCCGTAGGCGCGCGCGATGGGGTTCACGACCAGCTCGATCGCAGGCAACTCGGCCTTCTCGCCGCTCGCGTCGAAGCTGCCGCGCGAGTACTTGTAGGCGGCGTTCGCGCGGAACATGTAGCTGTAGCTGCCGGCCGGCAGCAGCGCGCTGAACGCGCCCTTTTCAATCTGTGTGGAGGCCATCCAGGTCTGCGGCGCCTTCCAGTAGAAGTTGACGTAGCCGCCGTCTTCGACCGGGAAGTCCTTGTCGGCGGCCAGCTTGGCGCTGACCCGCACCAGCGGCTTGAGCGCGAGCGCGACGCCCGCCTTCAACTCTTCGACTTTCGCGAGCACGACCGCCGCGCGCCCGGCATCGGCCGCCATCACGCGGTAGGCGCGCGCGGGCTGGTCGGGAAAGGTGCGGATGCTGAGCGTGAACTTGCCCTCGGCGTCGGAGACGACGTCGCCATTGGCCTTCCATGCGCCGTCGTAGGTCCAGTAGTCGGCCACGGGCACGCCCGCGGCGGGCTTGCCGTCCGCGTCCGTGACGGTGCCGGAGACGTCGATGTTCTCGAAGTTGACCTTGCGCGGCTCTTCATCGGCGCGCGTGGGCACGGTGAAGATCAGCGCAAGCACGGGAAGCAGTAGCAGTCGTCGCATGGGATTCTCCTGGCGGGATTATCGCATCCCGCCGCACGACTGCCAGCGAAAGCCGGGGCGGGCGCTGCTGCGCCCGCCCCTTGCTCAGGCTACGGGTTGTAGACGAGGTTCTTCGGCTCGGAGTCCGCGCCGTGGCCGATGCCGCTGATGATCCACAGCTTGCCGTCGTGCGCCACACCGCCGCCGAAGCCGGTGCCCCAGTCGGCGTCGCACAGGCGCGTGACGGTGTTGCCCGCCGGGTCGAAGCGGTTGAGTGCTTTCGTCCCGTGAAACGCGCTGTCCCAGCCGCACCAGATGTACAGCTCGCCGTTCATGGTCGCGAACATCGGGTAGTAGCCGCCCCCGCCGGTCAGCGTCGGGAACTGGGTCTTCGCGCCCATGCTGATCGCCGCGTTCGCCTGGTAGTTGTCCGGCTGGTACATCTCGATGTAGTCCGCGAGCGCCGAGCCGCTGCCGGTTTGCCCGGGCGTGCCTTCGCGCCCCGCTGCAATGTAGATCTTGCCGCCGATCATCCCGACGGCCGGGAAACGCCGCGCGGTGTACGGCGCGGTATCGGTCTTGCGGAACCAGGTTCCGGTGCCGGCCGCGGCGGTGGGGCACTCGTACATCAGGACCGCGTCGTGGAAGGTGCGGCTGTAAGTGCCCGCGCCGATGCTGTCCTCAAGGTCGTAGCGCCCGCCGAGCAGGTACAGGCGGTCGTCCGTGTCGTTGGACTGGTCGTCGACCGCGACGCCGAACTCCGCCCAGCCGAGGATCGCCTTGCCGGAAAGATCGGTGTCGGGCAACTCGGCGACGACTTCCCAGTTACCTGACAGCGGCTGGCTGAGCGCGTCGCCCGCGCCGTCGGCCACTTGCATGCGAAGCACGCTGCGCCACAGGTCGCCGCTGGTGTGCGCGCCGGAAGCCGCGCCGATCTCGCCGCCGATGACGTACAGATAGCCGCCGTAGGAGTGCTGCAGGAACGCCATGCCGTGATAGCGCACGGGCACCGGCAGCGGCTTGCCGAGGTCTTCAAACTTGAACTGCTTCGCAGCCGGGATGCCCGTACGATCGGTATGGAAGACGCGCACGCTGTCGAGCATCTGATTGCCAAAGCCGCCGCTGACGTAGATCGCGCCCTCGGTGGGGTAGTCCGGGTGCGGCGCGACGGTCATCGCGTCGCCGAATGATTCCAGCAGCGGGTCGCCCGCGCCGGGGTTGTACTCGCGGCGCTCGCCGCGGATCTGCCAGAAGTCGCCCGCGTTGCTGTCGAAGAAGCGCACCTTGATGTCGCGCTGCACGCTGACGCCGCCGTCTTCCATTTCGACGGTGAAGTCATACAGCCCGAACTGCGTCGGCGTCCCGGTGAAGCGCCCGTCGCTCGTGAAGCTGACGCCGCTGGGCAGAACGCCGGCGGCGATCGAGAACGAGGGCGCCGTGGGGCTCGCCCCCTGGTTGTACGCGACAACCTGCTCATTGATGCTGCCGCCGGCGCTGTCTGCCTCAAGCTGCTCGGTTGCGATGGTCAAGTGGTTGAACGTGATGCGGAAGCTGTAGGCGTTGCGGTTCCAGAGCGCGCTGGTGGCGTCGGCCGGCGCGTGCACCTGCAGGTAGTAGTAGCCGGTGGTGAATCCGCCGCTGAGCTGCGCGTTGTGATACACGATGGCCTCGTCGTCGGACTGCGTCGTCGCCGACTCGGCGACCGGCAGAACCTGGTGCGTCGGCGAGCCGCTGTAGAACCAGAGCGTGGCGTCCACTTCGCCGACCAGCCAGCGATAAAAGACTTCGATCTTGATCGTGCCCACGCTGCCGATGTTGAACTTGAAGTAGTCATCGCCGTCGGGCTTGGTGATGTTCAGGTCGCTGTTGAGCGTGAGCGGCGTGGCCTGCACGGCCGGGTCGCTGGCGGTCAGTCGGCCTGCGGGCGTCGCGCCGGGCAGCAGCTGCGTTGCGCTGCCGGTGCTGTCGTTGGGCTCGAGCGCGTCTTCGATATAGGTGTAGGGGATGGATTCGTAGACCACGAGGTCGAACGCGGCCGAGTCGACGACCGTGGTACCGACCAGCAACTCAAACGTGATTTCAAACAGCCCGCCATCGGTGGTGGTGCCGCCGATGACGCCGGTCTGCGTCAGCCCGAGCCCGTTGGGGAGAGTGCTGCCCGCGGCGAGCGCGAACGTGGGGTTCAGGCTCGCGGGCGTGGTGTACGCAAGCTGGTGCGAGTACGCCGTGCCCTTGATGGCGCGTGGCAGGGAGGTGGTGGTGATCGCGGGCTGAGCGACGACAGTCAGGTTGAGAGTTCGGGTAGCAACCAGCGCGGGCATGGATGAATCCGTCGCCTCCACCTGCAACGGAATCGTCGCGGTCGCCGTGGGCGTGCCGCTGAGTTCGCCAGTCGCGGACAGGCTAAGCCACGCGGGCGCGGTGAAGCCCGGCGCCCATGCGAAGCTTACCGGCGCGGTGCCGTGCGCGCTGCTGAGCTGGGCGGTGTAGCTGACGCCTTCGATGGCGTTGGGCAGGGACGCGGTCGTGATCTTGAAGACTTCCGGTGTGTCGCTGCCGCTGTCGCCGCTTCCACCGCCGCAGGCGGTGAGAATCAGCAGTGGCAGTGTGAGTGCGAGCAGGTATGGCGTTTTCATCGTGGTCCTCGTCATTAAGAGTGAGACTCAGTATCAATAAGTTTCTCAGAGACGCCCCGCCGAAGCGGGGCGCCGTGTTCTATGGCTCGACAAACAGCAGCTTGATCTGCTCGTCAGAGTTGTGCGCCGAGTAGATCAGCAGGCGATTGTGAAAAGCAAACGCCTGCATCTCGCCGAGGTCTTCGCCGAGGTCGCTGACGATCGTGGCCCACTTGCCCGTCGCGGGGTCAAACTGCTCGATCGTGCGGTCCGTGGCGAAGCTGCCTTCCTCGGTCACGCTGGAGCCGCCGACCAGGTACAGCTTGCCGTCCAGCGCCACCAGCTTCGGCGCAAGGCGCGTGCTGGATGGCGCGGGAATGGTGCTCCATTCACCCTTGGCGATGTCATACACGTCGCAACGGTCGATCTCGCCGAAGTTCGCACCCATGCCCCCGACGATGTAGAACTTTCCGTCCAGGAGCGTGCTGCCGAACGCGCGGCGTGGAGTGGGAAGCTTCTGCTCTATGGCCACAAAGCGTTTGGCGTCTTCGCCCTCGGCCTTGGGGTTCCAGCGCCAGATGGTGTCCGACTCGCGGAAGCGCTCCTTGCGCCCGCGGGACTCATCAAAGTCCAGCCCGCCGAACAGGTAGATGCTGCCGTCATGTTGCGCTACGCCGAACTGTGTCAGCGGGCTGGGCAGCTTGATGCGGCTCTCGCTCCAGACGTCGGCCTCGAGGCTGTACTCAAGGATCTCGGCGTGGCTCACGGCCGAGTCGCCTTCCGCCGTATACCCGAAGCCGCCGACCGCGTAGCCGACCTTGTCGGCGTAGCGGTCCTCGGTGCCGCGCGTGAAGGTAAGGAATGACTGGCGGCGAACGGGCAGTGTCGCGATGCGCTCGGCGCTCAGCGTGTTCAGCGAGATGCGGAACGCCTCATCGCTGAAGTCGTCGCGCCCGAACTGGTGGTCCTTTACCGAGTTATTGCCGCCGAACACGTACAACGCGTTGTTGTAGACGAACACGCCTTGCCGCGCCTTGGCGTGGCCGGGCGCGGGAAGGGTGACGCGTGTGATGCAGGGGCCGGTCTGCCCGGGCTTGAGCCATTCAATGTTGCGCACGTGCCCGCCGCTGCCGGTGCCCGCGATGGCGGCAAACTCTCCATGGCCGACGCCCAGCAGACGCAGGAAAAAGCGCGGGAAGGTCAGCGTGCCTTCGGGGCGCCACTCGTTCTCGGCGCCGGCGTGACTGTACAGCTCGCCTTCCATCGTGGTGGCGTAGACGCGGCCGTCCTGCCCGTACGCAGAGCTGCCGAAGCCGCGCCCCGGAAGCTCGGGGCCTTCGGACCACTTGTCTTCGGCCGGGTCGTAGATGTCGACCTTGCGCGACATGCCCTTTTCGGTCATGCCGCCCGCGACGTAGATGCGTCCGTTCGCGGCCGCCAGCGCAACGGCGCGGCGGACAAACGGTTGCTTGATGGTTTTCCATGCGGGCTGCTCGGCGGTCAGGTCGAGCACGAGACCGTGGTCGTGCCAGGCGGCGTTCTCTTCGTCGCCGTCGAGGTTCCAGCCGCCGAAAACGTACACGCGCCCGTCGACGCAAACGGCGTCGTGGCTCGAGCGCGGCTCGGGCAGTGGGGGAAGGTCCACCCATGCGCGGGTCAGCGGGTCGAACGCGGCGACCTCGGTGGTGCTGTGCAGGTCGGCATCGGTGCCCGGCTTGTTCAGCGCGGTCATGCCGCCGATGCGGATCAGGCGTGCGCCGTCGCTGACCAGCGCGACGCTCTGCAACGCGGCGCCGCCCGGCAGCACTTCCCAGCTTGTGCGGTCGTGCAGGCTGAGGCGGATGAACTGGCGGTTGAAGCCTTCGCTGTCGTAGTGATGCGCGGCGCTGGTGTGCCCGCCAATGACGTAGATGTAGCCGCTCTGCACGGCCGCGCCGAAGCTGGTCAGGGCCTGGGGCAGCATGGTGATGGACTGCTCGCGCAAGGGCTCAGGCGCACGGGGCGCGGGCTCGGCGGCGAGTGCGGTAATGGACAGCGTCAGCAGCAGTGCGGCGGGGATGGTCAGGCGTTTCATGGGTTCCTCGACAGTGGAATGCGACTCAGTCGCAATCTTAAGCGATAATCAGTCGCAACAGTCAAGGACCCGATTTCGGATTTCGCCTACTTCCGGAAGATGCCGATGTGCACCGGCGGGCTGTCGACGTCGCGGCGGCATTCAAAGCGGCGCGTGCCGTCGTCGGTCAACGCGCCCAGCGGTCGCGGTGGGGGCGGGTACTCGTTCGGCGACTGGTAGCCCGGCTCATCGGGTTGCTCGGGCGGCGTCGGCTCCGGCTCGGGCGCGGGCGTCTCGATGTCCCAGTTGGAAACTTTGCCGAACACGGCCGTCATGGCGTAGCTGCGCAGCAACTGGTCGGAGACGCGTGAGAACAGGTCGGTGCTGTCGAACAGCTCGGCCGCGACCAGTTTCTCGCGGTGATAGACGGCGAAGCCTACGGTGAAGACGCAGGTGATGCCGTGGCCGCGCCGGACCAGCTCATCGATGCCGCTGGCGGCGGGTGTCTTGTACGCGGCGACATATGCGCCGCGCCCTTCGGCGTCCGGCACGTGCAGCGCGGTCGTGACCTGCAGGATCGCCTCACGCACGGAAACGTTGGACGAGGCCTGGAAGATGGCGGCCTTCACGTTCAGGTCCACCAGCGGGCGTGCGGGGTCGTGCTGCATGACTTTCTCGAACGGCTCGGTGCCGGCGGGCCATTGCCAGGTCTCGGCCGTGAAGACGGGCAGGTTGTGTTTGCCCGGCTCAAGCAGCGTGCTGCGCGCGACGAGGCGATCCTGCATGCCGCCCAGCAGCAGCTCGCCGGTCAGGGCCAGCACCGGGCGCTTGCCTTTGACTTCGGCCGTGACTTCGCCGCGCTTGCCGGATTCGCGGATGACGCAGTCGCCGGACTTGAGCGCCTGCTCAAGCGTCAGCACCGGCGAGCGAGCATCGGCCCAGTAGCGGTTGATGGCAATCACGCGGAATTCGCCCAGCATGATCTGCGCGCCGATCACGTGGTTGGGCGGCAGGTTGAACGGCTCAAGCACCGGCGCGGGCGGTGGGGGCGTTTCGACGATCGGCGGGGCGGCTGCAGGCGCAGGGGCGGCCGGGGGCGCTGAAGCTTCGGCGGGCGGCTGTGCTTCCTTGTGACCGGTCAACGCCAGCGCAATCAGCACGAGCAGCGGCACCGCGGCGACGGTGAGACTTGCGGCGAGGATGAGCTTCTTTGGGCGCGTGTTCACGGCCGGTTCCCCAGCCTCGGCACACACCCCGGGATGCCCATTAAACGACTACGGGCGCCAATAGTTCGGCGCCCGTGGGTGCTGGCTAGAAGTCAGGGAAGCCGGGGGGCTTCTTGCGCTTGGGCTCTTCTTCCTGCTGCTGCTTGCGGCTGCTACCGCGAGCGCGGGTGAATTCGAAGCCCTCGGCCGGTTGCGGCACGGCCTTGATCGGCTCAGCCTGTTCGTCTGGTTCCTCTACGACGACTTCCTGCTGCACGGGCGGGGCGTGGTCATAGACCTGCGGCGCGCCGTACGCGGCCGGCCTGACCTCAACGGCATCCGGCGATTCATGCGCATGCACCATCACATAGGTGACAATCCCAACCACCGGCGCCGGCGAAAACGAGATAAGGAACCAGAACAAGAACTGCGAAACCGGCGCGCGCATGGTTGCCTCCGTACCACTACAAACGCGCCGGATCGCCGAGGGTTCAACTCTGACGGGCAGCGCGGCTTCGATGCATACGCCAATTCTATCCCATCCAGTCGGGCCGCGTGCGTGCTTTCTA
The DNA here is from genome assembly GCA_020638675.1 of Planctomycetota bacterium. GTDB lineage: Bacteria > Planctomycetota > UBA8742 > UBA2392 > UBA2392 > JACKID01. The sequence goes on along the minus strand of JACKID010000001.1, from coordinate 2,393,322 downwards.
GCGAAAGAAATTTGCGGTTCCGTCCGGTTCGCAGTCATTGAACGAGAAGCGGTGAAGGACGGGGCCATCCTTGCGTAGTCGTATCTCGTAGTTGTTCGTCAGTCCCTTGTGCGCTTTGGTAACGGGCAGCAGCCCGGGCTTCTGCGAATCGCGCACGTAGTCGAACGGGCTGTAGAAGTAGGACGGTGGCACCAACTGGAAACCGAACTCAAGTACGCTGCCATCCTCCAGCACGAGCTTCCCACCCGGGCGGTCCTCGGCTGGATCGCCCCAGCCCCAGCGGCTGGTTGGCTCCGGGCGCCCCAGCACGGCCGCGGCCACAAGGTAGCTGCGCAAGAGGTCCCGCGCGTAGCTGACGAACATGGCCCGGTCGGCGAACATGTCTTCGCATTCCCATTGGTAGTCGAATGATTCGATGCGCAGCCCATGAATGCCCGTGTCCGAGAGCAGCCCGAGCTTCCGCATGCAGTAGTCGGTGCTCTGCTCCAACTGATCGTTCCAGGCGGTGACGTAGGCCGAGCGGGCCTCGCCAGTCCAGTCGCCCAGGTAGTACGCCGCCCAGCGCGCGGTGAGTTGCGTGGAGAAGGGGTCATCGGCTGAAGTGTTGGTCATGCGTACGAAGGGATCCGCGAAGCGCAACTCCGCATCCGGGCGCCGCGACTCACCACCGGTGCCGACACCAACGCGACGCGTCGGGATGGCTACGGTTTCATGTGGGGGGATCAATGCCGACTCGGCGAGCATGAGGTCGCCTTCGCCGGTCCAGAGCTCCCCCGCGAGCAGGTAAACGGGTTCATCGGAAGCGTTCTCAAACTCCCCAAGCTGAACGGCTTCGCTCATCAGGCGGGCGCCGCGCACGCCCGGAGCCTTCGCCGCCGGCAGGCAAGCCGGAAGCGCGGAGATCACCACACCGAGAATCTCAACGTGAGCGACGGGTGACGGCCCAGGCTCGACCCGGTCTTCGGTGGGTGCAGGTTTCAAAGAGACGCATCCTGCAATGATAAGCGAGGCAGCGGCCGTCGCGATCAGCAGCGTGCGCATGGCGGACTCCGGTTGGGACCGCGGGGAACGTAACGAAGGGGAATCGTGTCGTTGACTATACGCCAAATGTCGCGAAATGCCGAGCGAAACCACTTGGGCAGGTTACTCGCCATAGTAGCTGTACTGCAGCGTGGTGTGGGTTTTGGCGTCGATCGTGCAGTGGACCTTGTTGCCGTTAAGCTCGACCGTTTTGTTCAACGTGCACCAGTTGGGGCGACTAATGCCGGCCGCCTTGCGGGCTTTGTGCAACAGTATCTGCGCGCGCAGGGCATAGAGTTCCAGTTGCTGCCTGTCCATCAGGAACGGATCGACTCGCTCAAGAGCCAGCAGGCATGCGTTGCCATGGTTGAATGCCTCTTCCGCGTTGCCGGCCTTCGCCAGATCTGTACCTTCATCAAGCAAGGCACTTAGCAGCGAAACAAGCTGATCTGTGAGTTCCTCCGCCTTGTCCATGTCCCGTTGTTGTTCGGACTCGAACGGCATCAGCCCCGCCAGCAGCCGGGCGGGATCGCCGCCCATGGCCCTGTCCTGCGTGAACAACGATTGGCGTGGGCCGGATTGCGGGCGGTTCGCTTCAATCTGATCGGCCGTCTTGCGAGAGACGAGCAGGAGCGTACCTCCGTTGAGTACCCAGGCCGCGTCTGTTTGAACGGCGATGAACTGAAGCACGTCTGCGCGACTGCCTGCGCGCTCCGGATAGGGTGTTTCGACGTATGGGTCTACTTCGTCAGAGAGCGAAAGCGGAATCATCCACGAAGAGTTGGCAGCGCTGATGACATCCTCGAGTGCTACGCCTTCCCAATAGCCCCACAGGCTGACGTTCTCCAGGCGAGAGGATGTGTACTCGGCGGCCTCAGGGGCAAGGTCGCCAAACACCTCGGTTGCCAGGAAGCCGTGCAGGATCGCAGCGGAAGCGGCGATGAACATCGCCGTCGACTCGAAGATTTCATAAGCGCGCACTTCACCTTCACTGGCAAGTGCGAGTCCACACAACCCCACGTCATCAAGGCTCAACAGCCAGCCAAGGGCACGTCGTACGGCAGCGGAGTGCGTGCCATCGTCAAAAGGGCGCGCATGCGCAAGCGACGAAACGAGGCAACTTCCTTCGTCGGGCGGAGAGGCTGCGATGCGCAGGCGCAAGTCGGCGAATGAAGGCTCCGGGTCATTCGCACCGCACACGACGTCGTAGCTGACGGTGGGAATCAAGTGCGGGGCGCAATCTTCGGCTCGAATGATCCCTCCGGTCACAACTTCGGAGTCCGCGTAGCGAGACAGTTGGAGCCCCGCCGGCAGGTATGATGGATTCGGAGTCGCCTTTGCCGCTCCCGAAGCGAACACCAATGAGTAGGAACTCTCAACAGGTACGCCTTCGCGACGGATCACAACAAGCTCGCCCCAGCGTAGGCGCAGGTGTTCGTCGAAAGAGTAACCCACGGGCAGAACACTCGCCGCGCTGGCCGCCAGGTGTAGGACGTCCGTGCTTTGGGCCGAAGCGAGCCGGTGGATGCGTGCATCTGCGCACGCGGATGCAACCAACAACGAGCAAATGAGAAACGGCGCAAACTTGCCCATGTTGACGGACGATGGCGGGGAAGGAAGGGGTTATTATGGTAACCGGCAGGTAGATTGTGCGTCCAACAGTTATGCCGAATGAGACTGACAACCAGAGGCGGATTGAGGCGGCGGTGGGGCGGGCGCGGGAGCGCTGGCTTACTTCGGCCATGATCAATGCGGGTGGGCGCTGGGCGGTGCTTCCGTCGGGCGCTGCGGCGCTGTTGGCGATCGTGCTGGCGCTGGCCGGTGCGGAGTCGCTGGCCTGGTTCCTTCCTTTATCACTCATCGCACTCGCCGGTTCGGTTTTGGCGCTGCTGCTTACGCGTCGCTCGTATGCCCGCCCGGCCGCGGCCGGTGCGCCCGACTGGACGCTGCTGCTGGACCGCGCGCTCGGTCTGAACGATGCGCTGCCGACCTGGCTTGAAAGCAAGGGCGAGTTCCGTCTCGCGATGGAAGCGGGCATCGCGCAACGCCTTGACCCCAAACTCGAGAAGAAGGCCGCGCCCGCACGTCACTGGGGCGCGCTGGCGATCGTGCTGGTGCTGGCGCTGATGCCGCTGGCGTTCTGGCGCCCGGCGCCGGACGAGCCGACCACGCCGCCGCAGGTTGCCAGGAACGAAACACCGCCCGAGACCGAGGCCTCAAAATCCGGCGACGGCCCGGGGCAGGCCGGTGGGGGTGGTGAAGAAGGCGAGGGCGAAGGCGAGTCTGCAGGCGATAACGGCGGAAACGGTGGCAAGGGCGAAGAAGGCGAAGTGCAAAAGCGGCCTGACGGTGCGAAGTCGGACAGCGGCGTCGGCGATCCTCCGCCGGATGCGCAGCCGCAGCCGACGGACGGCAACCCACCACCGAAAGAAGGCGGCGTCGGCGACAAGAAGGGCGACCCGACCCCGCCGCCGGCCCAGCCGGACAAGGACGTCGATTCCAACCTGAATCACGTGAAGCCCGAGGCGGGCGAGGGCGACACGCGCACGGAAGACCGCTCGCGCTGGGTGTACAACCCGAACGCCGGAAAGCTTGACGGGTCAACACCGGGCGAGCCGGACGTGCAGCACCCGGGTGAGCGCGCGGTGCCGCGCACCAAGGTCACCACACGCGAGCGTGAGCTGATCGAGAACCTGTACAAGAAACTGAAGGAATAGTCTGGAGTCTGGTGTCCTCAGTCCGGGGTCGCTGACTTGACTACCCCCTCCGGACACCAGACTCCCGACTGCTAAGCACTTCCCTAATCCTGCGACTGCGCTTATCACGTTGCGGTGAAACAGCGCGATTTCATGGCGGTCATTTCGGGTGAGAAGCGCGGCGTCGGTGCGGCGCTGCTGCGTTTTATGTTGCGCCTGTTGTCGTTCTGGTTCTGGCTGGGCGCGATCACCCGGCTGGGCATGTATCGCGTCGGACTGCTGAAGGGCATCGCCGTCGACAAGCCGGTGATCTGCGTCGGCAACCTGACTACCGGCGGAACCGGCAAAACGCCGGCCGTGGCATGCATCGTCAAGATGCTGCAGGAACTCGGACTGAAGCCGTGGATCGTCAGCCGTGGCTACAAATCCGAGAAGGCCGGCAACGACGAGATGAAAGTGCTCGAGGAGCTGTGCCCGGGCGTCCCGCACATCCAGAACCCGGACCGCGTGGCAGGCGCGACCAAGGCAATTCACGACGGCGCGGAAGTGATCGTGCTCGACGACGGCTTCTCGCACCTGCGGCTGAAGCGCGACCTCGACATCCTGCTGTTTGACGCGCTGAATCCGTTCGGCTTCGCGCGCATGTTGCCGCGCGGGCTGCTGCGCGAGCCGGTGCGCAGCGTGCGCCGGGCGAAGTTCGCAATCTTCTCGCGCGCGGGCGTCGCCCAGCCGGATCGCCTGCGAGACCTGGAAGACACCGTGCGCTGCAACGGCTTCGTCGGCGAGGTCGCGCACGCGGCGCACAAGCCGGTGAAGCTGGTGCGCGTCAGCAACGGGGAAGACGCGCCGCTGACTCTGCTGGACGGTGCAACGGTCGCGCCTTTCTGCGGCATCGGCAACCCGCGCGGGTTTGAGCGCACGCTGGAGAAGCTGGGGGCGAAGCTGACGCCGCTCGGCGCGCTGCAGATGAACGACCACCAGGACTACGGCGAGCGCGAGATCCAGCGGCAGGTGATCCCGTTCCTGCGCATGACGCGCGAGACCGGCGCAAGCATCGGCGTCTGCACGCAGAAGGACGCCGTAAAATTCCGCGGCACGGACATTGAGGAAGAAGCAGGCATGCCGATCTACGAGCTGCGCATCGAGTTCCAGGTCATCAAGAACGAAGAAGCGCTGATAGAAGCACTCAAGAATGCGGTGGGAAGGACTGCCTAGCTAACGCAGAGAACCGCGTTTGTCAGGATAGACAGGATTTCACAGGATGCCCGCCGGCTGCAGGGGGTGCAGACCAGACGAACGGTCGCAGAATGCGCAATCGCTCCCGGACACGCATCCTTTTTTCACCCGTCCTGACCAACGCCTTGCCTTTCTTCGCGTACTTCGCAACTCTCCGCGCCTTCGCGTAAAAGCAGCTCACCAATGGCCAAGAAGAAGAAAAAGAAGAACGGCCGAAACCTGCTTGAGTGGGCGCCGACGCGCATTCCCATTGAGCTGCTAATGCGGTGGTACGCTTTCTGGCTGACCGTGTTCGGCTGGCGCTGGGCCTATTTCTGGGCGCGCTGGATCGCTCGCATCGGCTGGCTGGTGATGGGCAAGCTGCGCGGCTACGCGTTGCGCAACGTGGACCTGTGCCTGCCGCAACTGCCCGAGCGCGAACGCACGCGCATTGCACGTGAAAGCTTCAAGCACTCGGTCTACCAGTTCGTCGATTACCTGCTGATCCCGCGCTATTTCACGCCCGGCAAGCACAGCCCGTACTTCCACAGCAACGTGAACGAGGAAGAATTCCTCACCTGGTACCGCAAGCCGGAGGCCGTGTTCAACCTGACGGCGCACATCGGCAACTTCGAGATCGTTACGTTCAATATTGGGCGAAGCCCGGGCCACGACCCGCTGACGCTGATCGCCAAGCCGGTCCGCCCGCCGCTGCTGGACAAGTGGCTGGTGCGCGCCCGCGAGGCACTCGGCAACGTGTGCGTGAAGGCCGACGAAGGCGGGCGGGCGTACATGCGCGCGATGAAGGAAAAGCGCCAGGTCGGCACGCTGGTGGACCAGAACGGCGGCGACTGGGCGCCGCTCGAGACCTTCTTCGGCGTGCCCTGCACCTGGCAGACCGAGTACACGCGGCTGGTGATGCGCGCCGGGGGCAACGTGTCGTTTCACTTCTGCGTGCGCAATGGCGACCGGTTTGACTTCAAGTTCCTGCCGCCGGAGTTCCACACATACCCAAAGGGCACGGACCCGATGCAGATCGTGCGCGACTACCGCGACGCGGTCGAGCGTGTCGTGATGGCGCACCCGGAGCAGTACTTCTGGGTGCATCGCCGATTCAAGGCGCGCAAGGATGGTTGGCCGAACCGCTACAAGAACATCGGGGAACGCTTGACCCCGGAGACGCGGGCGGAGATGCTTAACATTCCCGGGTTCACGATCCCGGGGTCTGACCCCGACGGCCCAGCCCACCGAAGCCCCGATGAAGGTGGGTCCGCTTGAGCCTGCCCATGGAATTCATCAACGACGCCTGGAATTTCCTGTCCAACGTGCACTGGGGGCGCGTGGCCGTCGTGGTGATCTTCACGCTGATCGCCGTGGTGCTGGGCATCTGGTTTCCCGCCAGGATGCTTGAGGAACACACCAACCAGCCGCTGGCCAAGCCGATCTGGTACTTCGTGGGCACGGTTGCGCTGGTGATGATCTACATCAGCATGTACGGCTACGGTCACTTCTGGGACCTCTACGCCGACAGCCCGGAAAGCCAGCAGGTGGCGCCGATTTCGTCCGAAGAGTAGGCCTGCACCGCACGCCCATCGAATGCTACTTCCGGCACGATTCTGACGGGCGCAAACCCTTTATCCGAAGGCCTTTGCGGCCGCTTTCTATTCCGTTGACGGGGGTGGGGGGTGCTGTTATGTTCCCGGCCCCACGGGGGTTTTAAAGGGGTCCGGAGTGCCCGAAAACGGCGACAGCAAGCGGCCTGAGCCGCCGTCGCCAGATCAGTACGAGCGCCTGAAAAAGGACGCCGAGTTGCTTCGAAATTCGAAGCAGTCCGGCCGCTCGGATGAGGCAAACCGCCGCCAAAGCCTCAATCGTGGGATGCAGAGTTATGTGCGCTATACCGGTATCGGCATCCAGTTCTTGATGATCATGCTGCTGCCGACGGGTCTCGGGTACTGGCTCGATGACCTGCTGGGCATCTCTCCCGTACTGGTGATCGTGGGGGCGGTGCTGGGCTCTGTGGGCGCGATGGTGTGGGTGGTGAAGACGGTCTTCCGGATGGAATCGAAGGCCTCGGCAGACAAGCGATAAACGGACAAGAAGCCATGACCTGGCAGCTTTATGCGGTAGCGGCATTGACCCTGATCGTCCTTGCGACGGTCGCTGCCGTTGTATGGATGCTCGGACTGGATGGTCAGATGGCCGTCGGGCTTGGCGCGGGCATCGCGCTGTCCGTGCCGATGATGCTGTTCAGCCACATGAACATGAAGCGCGCCATGCGCAGCGAAACGCGCGCGGCGACCATGGGACACATCTATGGCGGCTTCGGGCTTCGGCTCGTGGTGCTGGTGCTTGGTTTCTTCGCGCTGGCGTTTACCGGGCTGGGCAGCCCGGCCGGTTTCGCCGTCGCGTTCATGGCCGGAGTAGTGCTGTCACTCGGCTGGCAGATGATGACCTTTGTGAATGAGACAGTTCGCCGCCGTATGGAAGCGGCCGCGAGCTAGCGGAGATCAGCGTGTTTCTCGCGTCGGAAGCAGACAACTTCAACCCGGTCGAACACCTGTACGACCGCTACACCGTGTGGGCTTCGCTGGCCGGCGAACATGGCACGGAATTCATCAAGTCGTGGAACGACACGATGCCGGGCTTCATGGCGATCAGCCAGCACGTGCTGATGATGTGGGCCGCGGCGCTGATCATGATTGTCGGCGTCAGCTACGTGACGTTCCTGCGCAACTCGCGCGTGCCCCGCGGGCTGCGCAATTTCATTGAGCCGATCGTTACGTATTTCCGTGACGAGATCGTACGCCCGAGCATCAAGAATCCGCACTTCCACCATCACCACGGCGACGGCCACGATCACGGCGACCACAAGGAATTGCCCGAGCATTGGCTGGCGGACAAGTTCGTGCCGCTGTTCGTCTGCATGTTCATGTTCCTGGCGCTGGTCAACCTGATGGGCCTGATTCCGGGCTCGACCACCGCGAGCACCGCACTGACCTTCACCGCCTCGATGGCGCTGATCACGCTGATGGTCTACATCGTGGGCGCGTTCTACATGAGCATCAAGGTGGAAGGCGGCGTCGGCCCCGGCATCAAGGGTTTCTTCGTCAACCTTGTGCCCTACAAGTTCAGTTGGAAGCCGATGGACCTGGCGATCTGGCTGATGCTGTTCGGGATCGAGTTTGCGTCGCTGATCTTCATCAAACCGTTCGCGCTGGCCGTGCGTCTGTTCGCGAACATGACCGCGGGCCACTGCTCGCTGCTGTCGTTCCTGTTCATCAACCTGCTGATTCCGCCGGACATTGCGGGCTGGCGTTTCGTGACCGGCGTGCCGACCGTGGCGATGGGCGTGGCGCTGTCGGCGTTGGAAATCTTCGTAGCGATTCTTCAGGCGTACATTTTCACGTATCTCTCGGCCATTTTTGTGGGGCTGTACCTGGTTCCGGAACATTGATCTGCGTGCCCGTGCGTCGTTACGCACGGGGGGCGCCTGCCGGGAGGGCGCCTACTGGCAGAGGACAGGCAAAGACCACGAGCACACAAGCAGCAACCTAAGGAGAGACAATGGATTTTGGTGGATTTGGATGGGCATACGGCGCGGCCGGCATCGGCGCGGGTCTTGCGGCCATCGGCGCGGGTATCGGCATCGGCCGTCTGGCAGGGCAGGCGATGGAAGGCATCGCTCGTCAGCCGGAAAGCACTGCGGACATCCGCGGGCTTACGATTGTGACCGCGGCGTTCATCGAAGGTGTGGCTCTGTTCGCGGTGGTGGTGTGTCTTCTGGCGATGATCTTCGCCGGCGGCAAGATCCCCAGCGGCGATCAGTCCGTCGAAGTGATGAAGGCGCCGTTCGAGAAGGCCAAGGAATAGCTGATCCCGGATCGGTCCGGCGGCGCGAGGCGTCGCCGGACCGGCCGGAAGCAAGGAATAACCATGCGCTTCAACGCGAAGACATTGTTGCTGCTGATGGGTGCCAGTGCCGTGCTGGCGCCGGCGCTGTTTGCTGCCGAGGGCCACGGCGAAGGCCCGCAGTCCAAGGACGGCGTACTCACGTACATGGGGCACCTCATGTTCTGGGAGTATGTGACCTTCGGGCTGATTCTGCTGATTCTGGCGTGGAAGGTCCTGCCGATCCTGCTGAAGCAGCTCGGCGACCGTCAGGCCAGCATCAAGGATGCTCTCGACAAGGCCGACAAGGTTCGCGCGGAGGCTGAAGTGCTGCTGCGCAAGCACGAAGAAATGATGCGCGACGCGCACGCCGACGCCAAGAAGATCACCGACGAAGCAGTCGCGGCAGCCCGCGATGCCGCCGGTCGCATCCAGGCGGACGCGGAAGCGGCGGCCAAGGAAACGCGCGAGCGCGCGGAGAAGGAAGTCGAGCAATTGACCCGCAAGGCACAGGCCGAGCTGCGTGACGCGGCCGTCGAGCTGGCCCTGCTGGCAAGCAGCCGCGTGCTGCAGAAGTCGCTGACCGACGACGACCACCGCCGCCTGGCCAAGGAAGCCATCGCGGCCTCGGGGGCAATGAATAACTAGTTGCCCGTTGCCCGTTGCCCGTTGCCAGTTGTCAGTGACTGGGACCGGAGCTGACTGACAACTGAGAACTGATAACTGCCATGGCTACCAACCCGTCAGATCCCGTTGCACGCATGTACGCCGTCGCGCTGTACGAAACCGCCCGTGACAAGGGCGCGATCGGCGAAGTGCACGACGGCATGCAAAGGGTGTTCAACGCGTACCAAGACAAGACCTTTCGCGATTTCTTCACCAGCCCGCGCGTGCCGCGCGCGGTGAAGATGAAAGGGATGGACGAGGCGCTGAAGAGCCACGTGTCCGAGGCGGTGCTGAACTTCATCAAGGTGCTGATCTTGAAGGGCCGCGAGCCGCAGTTCGACAACATCTGCCAGGCGTTCGACATGTACCGCGACCAGGCTGAAAACCGCGAACATGCGTGGGTCGAATCCGGCACCGAGTTCAACCCAGGCGAGCTGGAAGAGTTGAAGAAGCAGCTTTCGGTCGCCTCGGGCGGCAAGGAAATCGTGCTGCACTTCAACCACAAGGAAGAGTTGCTGGGCGGCGCGCGCGTGCGCCTCGGCGACAAGCTGGTGGACAACACGCTGCGCACACGGCTGACGCACCTGGCCATGGCGCTTGAGAAGTAGCCGCTGTTGGCAACGGAGGGGGATATGAAAAAGGCAACCTGCATCGCGCTCGCATTCGCGCTCGCCGTTCTGTTCACGGCAAGCTGCGGCGGGGGCACATACCAGGCGCCCCCCAAGGCCAACGACCGCCCGAAGGCAACCGGCGGCGGAGGCGACACGGGCGGTACCTCCAACAAGAAGCCGGCCGATCCCGAACGCACCAGTGCGTTCAACAAGGAAGCCGCCGCGGCGCAGGCAGCGTGGAAAGCGTTCGCCAAGGAAAAGACTTCAGCGAACTTCGCAGCCTGTGGTGCACACATCTACAACGCGCTGTGCAACAGCATCCAGATGGATCGCGACGGAAGCGATACCAGCGGGTTGCGCGGGTTGACGGAACTGAAGCGACTCAAGACGGACTGGCTGAAGAGCGAAGGTCAGCTCACATCCGAACAGAAGGCGGAATACAAGGCCGATCCCGAATACAAGAAGGCGTTCGAGGACTACCACAACCTCCAACAGGACTAGGAACAGAACCAACGTAACGAACTTCACCAACATCAGGTTGGAACGACAGAAGGCAAACAAATGGAACTGCGCTCGGACGAAATCACCTCAGTAATCAAGAAGCAGATTGAAAGCTTCGGCGAAGAAATCGGCATGGAAGAAGTTGGCACCGTGCTCGAGGTAGGCGACGGTATCTGCCGCGTCTACGGGCTCGAGAACGTGCAGGCCAACGAGATGGTCGAGTTCGAGAACGGCGCTTTCGGACTGGCGTTCAATCTTGAAGAAGACTCGGTCGGCATCGTGATCATGGGCGACTTCATCACCATCAAGGAGGGCCAGCAGGTCAAGCGCACCGGCAAGATCCTGAGCATCCCTTGCGGCGAGGGCTTCCTCGGCCGCGTGGTGGACCCGCTCGGCAAGCCGATCGACGGCAAGGGCCCCATTGAGGCCGCCGACCAGCGCCTGATCGAATTCAAGGCCCCCGGTATCGAAGCACGCCAGCCGGTGAAGGTGCCGCTACAGACCGGCATCAAGGCCATCGACAGCATGATCCCCGTCGGCCGCGGCCAGCGCGAGCTGGTGATCGGCGACCGCGAGGTGGGCAAGACGGCCGTCACTGTCGACACGATCATCAACCAGAAGGGCAAGGGCGTCATCTGCGTGTACGTTGCGATCGGCCAGAAGGCCTCGACCGTGCGCCAGGTGGTGGCGACCCTCGAGAAATACGGCGCGATGGACTACACCATTGTCGTCAGCGCCAACGCGCAGGACCCGGCCCCGCTGCAGTATCTCGCGCCGTACGCCGGCGCCGCGCTGGCCGAGTACTTCATGTACGCGACCGACAAGCCGCAGCAGATCCGCGACACCCTGTGCATCTACGACGACTTGTCCAAGCAGGCCGTCGCCTATCGCCAGATGTCCCTGCTGCTGCGCCGCCCGCCGGGCCGTGAGGCGTTCCCCGGTGACATCTTCTACTGCCACAGCCGCCTGCTTGAGCGCGCGGCAAAGCTGAAGGAAGAGTTCATCATCGTGAAGAAGGATGCCCCTTGGGATACCACGGAAGGCATCGACGGCAAGCGCTACGGCAACCGCACCCCGCACGAGGAAAAGGCGGCAGAGGCAGCCCTCAAGGCAGCCGGCGACGGCCACGAGCTGCGCATGCACCCGCAGACCGGCGGCAGCATGACCGCCCTGCCGGTGATTGAAACGCAGGCTGGTGACGTGTCGGCGTACATCCCGACCAACGTGATCTCCATTACCGACGGCCAGATCTACCTGACGCCGGAATTCTTCTACGCGAACGTCCGCCCGGCTATCGACGTCGGCATCTCGGTGTCGCGAGTCGGCGGCAACGCGCAGATCAAGGCGATGAAGAAGGTGGCAGGCCGCCTGCGCCTCGACCTCGCCCAGTTCCGCGAACTGGAAGCGTTCGCGCAGTTCGGCTCGGACCTGGACAAGGCCACCCAGGCGCAGCTTGCCCGCGGCGCGCGCATGGTTGAGGTGCTGAAGCAGGGCCTGTACCAGCCGGCGCCGGTAGAGAACCAGGTCGCCATCCTGTGGGCCGCCACGAACGGGATGCTCGACGAAGTGCCGGTCGAAGACGTGCAGAAGTACGAGAAGGCCTACATCGAGTACCTGAACACAAATAAGGCCAGCACGATGGAAGCGATCCGCGTGAAGAAGGAGCTGACGGACGAAGTCGTCGGCGTCTTCCGCGACGCGGCCAAGGTCGTCGCCGAGCAGATCAAGCAGCCGGCCGGAGCCAGCGCATAAGAACTCAATCATATTGAACGGCACGCCTTCGGGTGTGCCGTTCGCATTTGTGAATTGCCGAAAACGTCACGATCATCGAAGATGCGATCCCTCGCGGAGGTTCATGATGAAACGCTTGGCGCTTTCTCTGATGCTGCTGGTGTCGTTTGCGGCGGTTGTGATTGCAGGCGATGCGCCTGAGAAGAAGGACGCGCCGAAGAAGAGGGTATTCCGAATCACGTGTCTGCCGGATGACAGTGCGTCCAGACTGAAGGAGCGCTATGAGGCACTTGCCAAGCGTCTGGGCGCGCTGACGGACTACGATTTCGAATACCTGCCCGTTGAAGACTACTCAGCAGCCGTGACGACGATTGCGACGGGGAAGGCGGACATCGCCATGCTGGGTGGCGTGACAGTGGTGCAGGCCGACAAGCAAGCCGACGGCAAGCTGGAAGTCCTGTGCTGCCGCGATGTCGACAAGGAGTTCGAAACCGTGTTTATCGCCCCGGCAGTGGAAGGCGAACAGCCCGATCCGTGGGAAGACCTGAAGCCGCTGGTGAAGGAGGGCAAGGACAAGAGCCTGACGTTCGGCAGCAAGGGCAGCATGTCCGGGCACATGATGCCGAGGTACTACCTGCACAAGCAGACGGAAAAGACGCCGGAGGAAATCTTCAAGAGCCTGGCGTACGCCGGCTCGCATACCAGGGCGCTCAACAGCGTGGCGGATGGCTCGGCTGATTTCGGCGCGCTGAATAGCAGCGTCTTCGACAAGGCCGATGAAGATGTACGCAAGAAAGTGCGGCTCGTATACCGGACACCAAAGTACGCCGACTATGCGTTCGTAATTCGCGAGGACGCGGGGGAAGAGACCATCAAGAAGATTCGCAAAGCCTTCCTCGACATGACGACGGACAACGCCGAGGACAAGAAGGTGCTCGACTCGTTGCGTGCGGGCAAGTTCGTCGAAGCAGATATGAACGAGTGGGAAGGAGTCCGGTGGGCAATCGACAGCGGTGTGGACTTCGGAGGCTAGGGCTTGAGCGTAGAACGCGAAACCATCCGGCATTTTCTGGCCACGCTCAACTATCGACTTCGGGGCGCCGTTCGCGGCGCCCCGTCTTTCTTCTATACCTACCTGCCGCCGGCGGACGGGCGCAACGCGGTGGAGGTGCTGCATCACGTGAACGACCTGCTGCGGTTTGTCGTGCGCAGTTTCGACAAGGGCTCGATCGTGCCGATCTCGCCGCGCGAGCCACAGGCCGAGCTGGATACCTTCGCCAAGCTGCTGAAGCTGGTGGACGAACACCTGCAGAAGACCGAGCTTCGAGGCGACATCAACGGGCGTCCGCTTTCGCTCGAAGTACTCCTGCAAGGCCCGCTGGCCGACGCCATGACCCACGTGGGCCAGCTGACCATGCTGCGCCGCCAGAGCGGCTCGCCGATCGACTACGAGAACTTCATGCTGGCCGACATCAAACCTGGCGAATTCCCCGAGTAACTCTTTGTCAGGATGACCAGGATGTCAGCGGATGCGGTGCAATGGCCGCACGCTGCACCGCTTGTTTGCCCGTGCTCGACTGCGGAAGGCATCCTCTCCCATCCTGCAAATCCTGACGCAGTCGCCATAAAGCCGTTATTTGTGTTATTAGCTAAAAAGCTAAATAGCTAACATGAGGACATGGCGAACGCAGCCTCCATCTTTCGTGCACTGGCTGACCCCACGCGGCGCGAGATTCTGCAGGAACTCAGGACCGGCGAGCTTCCGGCCGGGGATATCTCCGCGCGCTTCCACATCGCCGCGCCGTCGGTTTCGCGGCACCTGTCCATTCTCCTCAACGCCGGGCTCGTGGCACAGCGCCGCGACGGCAACCGCCTGTACTACTCCGTGCAGGCCGAGCGTTTGGCCGCCGCCCTGAATGACTTCCTGAGCGCCGTCTGCCCGACCCAGCTTGTGCGGCGCAAACGGAGGAAGAAATGAGAGTCGCGATCACGGGCGGCAACGGGTTTGTCGGCGCCGCCCTCGCCGAGTTGCTGGAAGCGCACGGGCATGAAGCGGTCAAGTTGTCGCGCCGCAACGGCGGTGACGTATGCGACGCGGCTGCACTGCGCAGAAAGCTCAGGGGCTGCGACGCCGTGGTACACGCGGCCGGCATCAACCGCGAAGTCGGCGACCAGGCCTACACCCGCGTCCACGTGCAGGGCGCACGCAATGTCGTTGAGGCAGCGAGAGCGAACGGTCTCAAGCGCGTCGTGCTGGTCAGCTTCCTGCGCGCGCGCCCGGACTGCGGCTCGGGATACCACGAGTCCAAGTACGAGGCCGAGCAGATCGTGCGCGAATCCGGGCTGCCGTTCGTCATCTTCAAGCCGGGCGTCATCTACGGGCGCGGCGACCACATGCTCGATCACCTCAAGCGCGCGTTTCTTACCTTTCCCGTCTTTGCCTTCGTTGGGATGCGCGACCAGCAGGTTGCGCCGCTGCACGTCAGCGACATGGCCCGGTTGCTGTTCAGCGCGCTGACCGACGACCGCCTGCTAGGGCGCACATTCGCCGCGCTTGGCCCCGAAACGCTGACCCTGCGCGAAGCGGTCCTGCGCGTCGCGAAAGTCGTCGGCCGCCGTCCGCTGGCGTTCCGCATGCCGGTCTGGTTCCACCGTCTGTTTGCGATCTTCGCCGAGGCCGCCATGCGCGTCCCGGTTGTCTCACGCGCCCAGGTACGGATTCTCAGCGAGGGCGTCGTTGAGCCCAGCGGGGAGTGCGATCCGCTGCCTGCGGACCTGCTTCCGACCGTGTCGTTCGATGAGGACGTGATCCGTCACGGGCTGCCCGATGCCGGGCGATATCGCCTGTCCGATTTGCGCTGCTGCCGCCTGCGGGGCGGCTTCGCGGGCGGTTTTTCGTAAGCCGTTTACGCTTGCCGACACTCATGTGATGGCTAGACTAGGCGACTCGTGCAATACACGACCACTGATACGCGAAGCATCCACTTGCCCGCAAACGGGCATTCCCTGCGTATCTCAGGCTTCACGTGAGCTGCGATTGCCGCGCCGGTAGGCGTGGTCGCTGGCTTTACGTGAGTGCCTTCCATCGCTGCCGGTCGGTAGCGTCCGCTTTGGCCCCAAGGGGCCCTGCGACGCCTTCCGGACATCCCAGCGCTTCTCGAAGTTTCGAAACCCCCAGATAGCTACCAGGCGGACGTGCGGCCGTCCCTTTTGAGTACATTGGAGAGCGAAATGACACGGATTCTGGTTTTGATGGTTGCCCTGGCGGGCATCTTCGGCCTCGCCGCGTGCGGCGGGGGCAACAACGCGGTCGGCACAGGCAACGGCGGGAACGCCCCGGGCAACACGGCCGCTGATGGCGGCGACGGAAGCGGCGGAGACACGGGCGGAACGGACGCGCCCGAGAAGCTGATCATCACCGCTATTCCCGACGACAACGCCGACAAGCTGAAGGAAAACTACGGCAAGGTCGCCAAGTATCTCGAGGGCAAGATCGGCATCCCGGTCGAATACATGCACGTTGAAAACTACGCCGCGGCCGTGACCGCGCTGGCCAACGGCAAGGCGCACATGTCCTGGATGGGCGGCGTGACCACCGTGCAGGCCGACCAGCAGACCAAGGGCCAGGCTGAGGTCGTCTGCTGCCGCGACATCGACAAGAAGTTCCACACCTACTTCATCGCCAACATCGACAGCGGCATCGGCGAAGTGAAGAACCTGAAGGACCTGGCGGAAAAGGCCAAGGGCAAGAGCTTCACCTTCGGCAGCAAGGGCAGCACCAGCGGCCACCTGATGCCGCGCCACTTCTTCACCACGCAGTCGGGCAGCAAGCCGGAAGACGTCTTCAGCAACGTCGCCTACAGCGGCAGCCATGACAAGACGCTGGCGCAGGTCGCCGACGGCAGCTTCACAGTGGGCGCGCTGAACTACGCCACCTACGACAAGGCCTCGGACGACCTGAAGGCCAAGGCGCCGATCATCTACACGACGCCGAACTACGTCGACTACTCGTGGGTTGCCCACAAGGACCTCGGCGCTGACCTGATCGGCAAGATCTGCACCGCGTTCCTGGAAATGGACAAGTCCGACGAGGGCAAGGCGATCCTGGGCTTCTTCAAGGCCGGCGCATTCGTGAAGGCCGACTTGAAGGAATGGGATGGTATCCGCGCTGTGATGGATGCTGGTGTAGACATCGGCGGGTAGTCGCCTCCCCAAAAGGGCAGGGAGTAGCCGGGCGGGCTGCTCCCTGACCCCGTGGGGCATGGACGCATGCTATGGAAACCGTGACCGAAACAGACACAACCGCGCAGGCGACGGCCTCGACCGCCCCGACCGTGTTCGACCTTTCGAATGCCTCGATGGCCTTCGGGCACGTGCAGGCACTTTCCGACCTGACTTTTTCGATACGCGAAGGCGAGCGCGTCGCCGTGATCGGGCCTTCGGGCGCCGGCAAGACCACGTTGTTCCGCATGATGGCGGCGGTGATCAAGCCGACCGGCGGCTCGGTCCTTTCGCTTGGCCGCGACACGCGCGTGCTGCGCGGGCGCGCGCTACGTGAGTTGCGCAGCAAGGTTGGGCTGCTGTACCAGAACGACAACCTGATCCAGCACCTGCGCGTCGTGCACAACGTGCTGATGGGCAAGCTCGGGAACTGGTTCCTTCCGCGTGCGCTGGTCAGCCTGTTCTGGCCGCAGGAGATAGAGGCTGCGAAGAAGGCGCTGGCCGAGGTCGAGCTGCAGGACAAGCTGTGGTCCATGCCGGGCGAGTTGTCCGGCGGCCAGCAGCAGCGCGTGGCGATCGCGCGGCTGATGGTCCAGAAGCCGCGCGTGATGCTTGCTGACGAGCCGGTCAGCCAACTCGACATTCGCCTGGGGCGCGAGATTATCGAGTTGCTGTCGGGCGTCGCGCGCCGGATGAACACCACGCTGCTGGTGAACCTGCACACGCTGGAGCTGCTGCACGGGCACTTCTCGCGCGTGATTGCGCTGCGTGAAGGCAGGCTGTTCTGGCAGGGAGCACCGTCCGAGCTCTCGCGTGAGCTGCTGAAAGATCTCTACGGCGCCGAGTACCGCGCCATGCACCTGGATGACGTGGCGCTCGACAAATGACCAAGCTCGGCACCAGCACAGACCGCTACGCCGCGAAGCGCCCCTGGGGCCATTTCGCGGCGCTGTTCGTACTGGCCGTGCTGGTGCTGGGCTCGTTCTGGGCGGCCGACTGGGATTTCGCGGCGCTAACAGACAGCGAGAAGCGCGGCCGCGCCATCGAGCGCGCGTGGGAACTGGTCGGGTCATTCTCGCACCCTGACCTTAGCGCCGAGTGGGCAAGCCGCTGCTGGCAGCTCACGCTCGAAACCCTCAGCGCGGCGGTTTTTGCCACGTTCATGGCGATCATCCTGGCGTATGTGCTTGCCATGGGGGCTTCGCGCGCCGTGTGCGTCGGTGAGGAATCCGCCAGGGGCTGGTGGCGAAGCTTTCCGCTGCGCAGCCCGCGTGCGGCGCTCTGCTCGGCCTGCCGGCTGATTCTCGACACGCTGCGCGCGGTGCCCGACTTCGCGTGGGCCGTGATTCTGGTTGCGGTGCTAGGGCTGGGGCCGGTGACGGGCGCGGTCGCGCTGGGGCTGAACGTGACCGGCATTCTCGGCAAGCTTTACAGCGAGTTCTGGGACAACATCAACGAGAAGGAATACGAGCAGATCCGCTCGCTCGGCGCAGGCCGACTCAAGACGTTCCTGTATGGCATCCGCCCGCTGGCGGCGCGCAGCGTTCAGTCGTTCACGCTGATGCGTGCCGAGTGCGCGATCCGCAACGCCGCCGTGATCGGTGCGGTCGGCGGCGGCGGGCTGGGTGCCGAGATCATGTACCAGATCGGCATGGGCAAGTGGGACAAGATCACGACGCTGATCCTGTTCACACTCGGGCTGACGCTGAGCGCCGACCTGGCCAGCAACTTCATCCGCCGGCAGCTGCGCAACGACCCGAATCATCCGCGTGCGGTAAGGTCGCGCAGCACGCTGGCGAGCATCAGTCGCGGCTACATCGGCGTCGGCTTCGGGTTGTGCATCGTGATGTGGGCGGTGTGGTTCATGGGGTGGGGGAACAGCTCCGGCCCGCAGGGCAAGACGCGCAATTATCTCGAGCCGCTGGTGAACCTGGTGTCCGGCGAAGAGCTTTCCAAGTTCACATTCTTCGAGGACCTGCTGTCTCCCGACTTCGACATGGAGGTCTGGGGCGGGCAGGACATCTATGCGATCCGCGCCAATCCGTTCCCGGACCCGGATGCGCCTCTTGGCCTGTTCATGATCACCAAGGAAACCGAGGGGATCCGACTGTTCGAGCAGTACGGCATCACGGACATCTTCGACGGTGACGCCTGGACGGCGTGGGAGAAAGAGCTTTCCAAGTGGTTCGTCTGGCGGGTGGTGAAGTCCGCCGCCGTGCCGCTTTCGATGGCGATCATCGGCACGCTGCTGGGCGTGCTTGGCGCGATGCTGCTTACGTATCCGCATTCGGTGGCGTTCCAGCTGGAGAGCCAGCAGTTCACGGGCGAGACGCCGCACCCGGTCATCCGCGGTCTGCGGCTCATACAGATGGTGCTGGCGCGAGGCATCGGACTGGTGTCCCGCGGCGTGCCTGAAGTGATGTGGGCGTTCCTGTTCATTGCGTTTTTCGGGCCGGGCCTGCTTGCGGGTGCGATTGCGATCGCACTGCACAGCCTGGGCGTGCTCGTGCGCGTGTTCAGCGAGACGGTAGACAACGTCCCGTACCGGAACTTCGAGCAGGGCTTCCGCGGCTCGCGCATGACGTGCTTTGCCTACACGGCCGGCCCGATGTCGTGGCGCGACTGGATGACCTACAGCTTCTTTCAATTTGAGAGCAACGTGCGCATGGGCATTGTGCTCGGCATTGTGGGCGTCGGCGGGCTGGGCTTCTTCTTCACGTTCAACTTTGAATGGTTCCGCTTCGAGAAGGCCAGCACCTACCTGCTGGTGATGGTGGCGATCACGGTCGTCATCGACCGCATCTCGCGCGGGCTGAAGCTGAGCCGCATGAAGGCCTAGCCCGGGAACTTCTTTGAGTAAAGCTCGATGCTTTCGAGGAGGATCTCGTTCGCGCGGTCCGGGCCGAGGATGTCGTCGATGACCACTTCTTTGCCTTCAAGGATCTTGTAGTCCTGGAAGAAGCGCTTGATCTCGCGCACACGGTGCTGGGGAAGCTCGTCGAAGTGGCGGTAGTCGGTGAAGGCGGGGTCGTGGATGTTGACAGCAATCAGCTTGTCGTCGCCGCCCATTTCGTCGCGCATGCGCATGACGCCGATCGCGCGCGCGGGAACGATCGTCAACGGATACACCGGTTGCTGTCCCAGCACCAGGACGTCGAGCGCGTCGCCGTCGTCGCACAGCGTGCGCGGTACGAAGCCGTAGTCGGCCGGGTAGTGGACGGCGCTGTAGAGCACGCGGTCGAGCTTGAGCATGCCGGTGTTCTTGTCGAGCTCGTACTTGTTCTTGCTGCCTTGCGGGACTTCGATGACGGCCGGGAATTCTTCCTCGATCTTGGCGACGTCAACGGGAATGTCGTGCCAGGCGTGCATTTCAGTTCCGAGCCAGAGAGTTCTGAGTTCCGGGTTCAACGCAGAACCCGGAACCCGGAACTATGAACTGGAGATTTGGCGGGAGCACATGGGAATCGAACCCACCTGACGCGTTCACGTCACAACGGTTTTGAAGACCGAGAGGCCCACCAGGCGCCTATCTGCTCCCCTGCGAGTGTTATACACGAGCCGTTGCGGCTCGTCATGCTAGCGCAGCCTCCATAGCGCGCCGAGAAATGCGAAGCCGTAGCGTATGATGCGGTTCTTGCTGCGACCCTTGCCTCTTGGGTTGTAGTAGATTCCGATTTCTTTCACCCGGGCATCTTTGCGCCTGGCATGGGCGAGCAGCGTGGGCTGTACCTCGAAGAACTTCGCCGTTTCCGGCGCATCGAGAAACAGGTCGCGGCGGTAGAGACGAAAACCGCTGCTGACGTCGCGCGCGGGCATGCGCGCGAACGTGGCGAACAGACCGGCCAGCGTGCGCGACAGAAACCTCCGGAACGGGCCGCCCGCGCTGCCGCCGCCCTTTACGAGCCGGCTGCCGACGACGAGATCGGCGTCTTCGCGTGCATCCCACAACTTGCGCGCATCTTCCGGTGTGTGGCTGCCGTCGGCATCCAGCACCATGACCCAGGTGGTGTTTGCTTCGCGCATGCCTTGCAGCAACGCCGCCGCGTAGCCGTTGTGATTTTCGCTGACGCGTGCGCCGGCCGTCGAGGCTTCCTGGGCGGTGTCGTCTCTGCTGCCGCCGTCGACGACGATCACCGGCGTTTCGCCCAGCTTCTCATGCAGCGCGCGGATCAGCGGGCCGACGTTGCCGGCTTCGTTGAGCGTCGGTAGCACGATGGTCAGATCTTCCAATGTTCAGATCAGCTCTTCGCGGCCGTGATGGCCGAGACCAGCTCGTTTTCCTGGCCGGGCAGCAGGGTGCGGGGGTCGAAGACAAGTGCGTCGTTCTCGATGCGGCAGAAGACGCTGGGTGTTCCGAGACGCAGGCGCCTGGCGGCGGCATCGGGCGAGCCGCCGAGCTTGCGGATGGCGATGACCGTGGTCGGCAGCTCTTCTCCGGGTGTGCTGCCGCCGCCGATCTGGCTGGTGCTGTCGGTGATCTCGGCCTCGATGCCCGCCTTCTTGAGCTTGCTCGCGATCGCGCGCGCCTTGCGCTTGATTTCATCGGCGTCGCGCGCGATGGCGTGCAGGGTTGGGACGCTCTCGATCACCTGCTTGGGGTCGAGGTACAGCTTGAGGGTGTGTTCCAGCAGGCTGAGCGTCACCTTGTCGCAGCGCATCATGCGGAACATGGCGTTCTTCTTGACGCGGTCCACGAGGTCCTTACGCCCGACGATCAGTCCGGCTTGGGGGCCGCCGAACAGCTTGTCGCCGCTGAAGCAGACGAGGTCTGCGCCGGTGGCAACGAGGTCCGGCACGCTGGGCTCGCGGGTGATGCCGTATTGCTTCAGGTCGATGATGCTGCCCGCGCCAAGGTCGTACACGACCGGCACGTTACGACGACGCCCGATCTCGACCAGCTCTTCCAGCGCGGCTTCGTGCACGAAGCCGACGATCGCGTAATTGCTGGTGTGAACCTTCAGCAGCATGCCGGTGTTTTCGGTGATGGCGTCTTCGTAGTCCGCGGCCTTCGTCTTGTTGGTCGTGCCGATCTCGACCAATTGGCAGCTCGATTTGCGCATCACGTCGGGCATGCGGTAGCTGCCGCCGATTTCAACCATGTGGGCGCGGCTGCAGACGCATTCCTTGCCCTCGGCCAATGTGTTCAGGATCAGCATGGTCGCGGCCGCGTTGTTATTCACTACGGTTGCGGCCTCTGCGCCCGTGATGCGCGCGAGCAATCCGTTCACGAGCTTGTCGCGATCGCTGCGTTTGCCGGTTGCGCGGTCGAGCTCGAGGCAGGAGTAGCCGGTGGCTTCGCGCATCGCTGTCTCGACGGCCTGCGGTGCAAGCGGCGCACGACCCAGCGACGTGTGCAGGATGACGCCGGTGGCGTTGATGACGCGGCACTGGACGGGCTCGGTGAGCGCTGCGATACGGCGCTCCACCAACGAGGCCAGCGCGGGCTCGGTCAACTCGGACTGAAAAACGTGGCCGCCTTCGCGCAGGTCCGTGCGCAGTACGTCCAGCGCAGCGCGGGTTTCCTCGGTCACGAGGGCGCGCCCGGCCGACTCGATCAGGCCCTGAAACGGGGCGCTGCCAAGCAGTGTGTCCAGCTTGGGAAGGTCGCGCAGAGCGGCAGATTTGGAAGCGGCGGCTTTGCTCACGCAATCAGTCTAGCAGCGGTCGGGGACGGGTCCAACGCGCGGCTTTGCGCAACCTTTACCCTAAAGCGCCTATGACGGGGTATGCTTGAAACATGGCTGAGGCCGCATTGACACGAGTTCAAACCGCGCGCGTCTGGCGCTTCGTGCGCAACTGCATCACCGGTGGTGCTGCGACCGGCATCTACTTCGCCGTCTATCTGCCGCTGCACCTTCTGCTGCACCTCAACCAGTCGCTGGCGGACAATGTGGGGCTGCTGGTCGGGGCGGGCGTGCAGTTTGTCGGGGCGCGCTACTTTGTGTTCCGGGCGCGGCAGGGGAAGCTGCACAAACAGCTTGCGGGATTCGTGCTGGCGGAAGCTGCGACGCTGCTGATGAACGTCCTGATGCTCTGGCTGGGGCGCACCCTGCTGCCGGAGCGCATCGCCCATAGCCACCTGCTGGTGCTGGTGACCAGTTTTGCCGTGTTTGCGTGCTTCAGCTACCCTGCGTGGCACCTGGTGTTCCGCACGCCAAAAGAAGAAGCGGCGCCCGGGGGCGCCGCTTCGTGAAACAGGCAGGCTGATTACTTCAGGTTGTCGATCGCTTCTTCGACTTCCTTCTCCATGTCCGTCTTGTCGACGTCCTTGGCGAGGGCCTTCAGACCTTCCGCGTCACCCTTCTCAACCAACTCGGCCATCTGGCTGCGAGCGGCGTCGAGGATGTCGTGGTAGGCGCGAATCGTGTCTTCCTGCGCCTGCAGACCGACCACGTCTTCCTTGAAGTTCTTGAGCAGATACTTCACGGCGTTCTTGCGGTCTTCCTTGGCGAGGTAGTCGTTGGCCTTGTCGAGGTTCTTCTGCAGCTTCTCGTTGGCCTTGTCGACCTGTTCCTTCACCTTGCCGAGGTAGCCTTTGAGCTGGTCGCCGGAGGGCTTCTTGGTAAGGCGGTAATACTCGTTGCCGTACGAGTCGGCCACGACGATGGTGACCTTGCCGACGGCGACGTTGTAGTCGCGCGACGGGTTGTCACTCAGGATCTTGCTGGTCGGGACGACCGATTCGTCGGCCCACGGGGACTTCTCGCGATCCTCAGTGTACGGGATCTTGATGAAGACGGCGTCCGTCTTGCTGATATCGGCCAACTCCTTGTCGGCGAAATCGGCGTCTGTGTCGTTTTCACCCGGGAAGTAAATCAGCAACGGACGGGATTCCTTCGCCGCGGACTCAAGAGTCTCAGACGAAGCGCGTTGCCATGTTGGAAGTGACTCGGGATCGATCGTTGGGGCCGGACGTGCCGTACCGCCACCCGTCGGTCCTGCAGCGCGACCAAGTTTCTTGGCCGTGGGACCAGCAGCCCCACCCGCAGCGGCACCGCCGCTGCCACCACCACATCAGCCTGCCGAAAGCGGCTGCGCCGTGATACCCGCGAGCGCAAACGCGCCGACGGCCATCAGAGCGAGCATTGCAAAACGCCTCATATCGTCTCCTCCGTAAATTGGTTGCTGCCCAGCACCAAGCATAAGTGTAGTGAAATCGTCACTGCTTACGAGCGAATCCCGGCAGAACAGTCTGTTTGTGTGGTTTTTCAAACGAGCGGGCTGCCGAACGGTTCACCCCGACATTGGCGGCTATAAGCCTTCAGGAGAAAAGGACTTACGGCCAATGCAAATGCGGGCCGGTGTTCCGGCCCGCATTGTTCTGCATGATTCAGGCTAGCTCAATTTGCTGAGCGCTTCGTCAATGTCCTTCTCAACGTCCGTCTTCTTGAACTCCTTGGCGAGTGCCTTCAGCGCCTCGGAGTCCTTGGCTTCGGTCAGCTTGGCGACTTCCGCGCGGGCGTCGTCCATCACCTGGTGATACAGGCGAATGGTGTCTTCCTGCGCGCTGAGCCCGACAAGTCCATCCTTGAAGTTCTTCAACAGGTACTTGATGGCGTTCTTGCGGTCGGAGGCGTCGACGTACTCCTGCGCCTTGTCGAGGTTCTTCTGCAGCTTCTCGTTGGCGTCGTCGACCTGCTCCTTCACCTTGCCGATCATGGCGGACAGCTTGTCGGCCTTGATCTTCACGTCCGTGCGGAAGCACTCGTTGCCGTACCAGTCGCAGACCAGCACGGTGGCCTTGCCGCCCGCGACGTTGAAGTCGCGGGCGGGGTTGTCGCTCAGCAGCTTGCTGGTCGGCACCACGGACTCTTCCGCCCAGGGCGAAGCTTCCCGGTCGGCGGTGTACGGCATCTTGATGAACAGGGCGTCGGCCTTGCTCAGCTCCGCCAGTTCTTCCCCGTAGAACTCTGAGTCGTTCGCGTTCTCGCTGGGGAAGTAGACGATGATCGGGCGCTCCTCGGCCGCGGCGCTTTCGATGGCCTCGGTTGAGACCGTCTGCCACGATGGAACACCCTTCGGGTCTGCGGCGACGGGCGCGCGCCCCCCGCCGTTCGGCTGCTGCGCGGGCGCACGCTTCAGCTTGTTGTCGTTCGGGCAACCGCCGCTTGGGCAGCCGCCATTCGGACAACCGGCCGTCGCGCCGGTGCCGCCACACCCGCCGCTCGGACAAGCCGAGAGCGGGGTGGATAAGCCGACGATGGCAAACAACGCCAGCATCAGCACGGACCAATAACTCTTCTTCATTTGAGTCTCCCTTCAGTCGAACCGCACCGTTCGATAGCTGTGGCAATGAAAATGGCGCGCACCGCACCGCATCAGGGTGGTGGGCCGTCCACAGCCGGGAGTTGTTGGATCAGTTACCCGTTGAAGAGGCGCCGCCACTCCGATCGTGGCAGCGTCAGTGGAAAGGAAGCTTGTGGGTGCTTCGCATGGTTTTCCGTGGGGCTGGCTATCTTCGCAGATTAGTGGGTCGCGACGCGGCAGGGTTACAACGATTCGTCGGAAGCACGCCGCCGTGGCAGACAAATGACAAAAGACGGCGCCCGAGGGCGCCGTCTTTGATTGTCTTGTGGCTTGTTACTTCTGGGTCTTCGGGTTCTCGACGGCCGCGTTCTTGGCGGCTTCCATGGCTTCGTCGATTTCCTTTTCGAGCTCGGTCTTCTTGACGATCTTGCCCAGTTCCTTCAGGCCGTCCACGTCACCCTTCTCAACCAGCTCGTCCTTCTTGGCGCGGATGCCGTCCATGATCTCGTGGTACAGGCGGATGGAACCTTCCTGTGCCTCCAGACCAACGACGCCTTCCTTGAAGTTCTTCAGCAGTTCCTTGATGGCGTCCTTGCTGTTCTCCTTGTCGGCGGCAGCCTGGGCCTTGTCGAGGTTCTTCTGAAGCTTCTTGTTCGCGTCATCAACCAGGTCAGCGACCTTGGCAATCATCAGCTTGAGCTTGTCGGCGCGAACCTTGTTGTCGGTACGGAAGTACTCATTGCCGTACCAGTCGCAAACCAGCACTGCGGGCTTGCCCACCGCGACGTTGTATTCGCGGGAGGGGTTGTCGCTGAGAAGCTTGCTGGTCGGGACGACGCTTTCCTCTGCCCACGGGGAAACTTCGCGGTCAGCGGTGTAAGCGATCTTCATGAACATGGCGTCCATCTTGCTCAGCTCAGCGAAGTCTTCGCCGTAGAGCTCCCACTCGCTGTCGTTTTCGTCCGGGAAGTACAGCACGATCGGACGCTTTTCAGCAGCTGCGGATTCGATGGATGAGGATGATGCACTAGCCCATGAGGGCTGCTTGGCAGGATCTGCTACGGGCTTTGCTCCACCACCGGTGGGGCCGGCTACACGGCCGACCTTCGAGCCTCCGCATCAGCCTGCGGCCAGCGGCTGCGCAACAACGCCGGCGAGACAGCTCACCGCGATGCTGAGGGCCGCAATTGAAAGGAATTTGCTCATCTATCACTCTCCCTGGTATGGGCCAGAATACGTTCGCACCGTACGCACCACTCAAGAGTCCAGAGTGTGCCGGAATCTGGTGTTAAGTGTGGCATGACATTTTAGACTTACAACATTTCTTCGGAACAATCGCTTCCATAGAAGGAGAGTTCAGTCACTCACCAGCGGGACGGAAGCGCTGCTAACAGGGTTGATTCCTAAAGACTATCCTTTATAAAACCTGTCCGACCTTACCGGCTATCCGGGAACCACTGACAGGAGACACAAATGCCCTTCGAGCTGCCGAAGCTGCCCTGGGAAAAGAACGCGCTGGAGCCGCACATCACGGCCGAGACGCTGGACTACCACTACGGCAAGCATCACAACGCTTACGTAACCAACCTGAACAAGCTGACCGAGGGCAAGCCGGAAGCCTCCAAGTCGCTCGAGGAACTGGTCAAGACCACGGAAGGCGGGCTGTTCAACAACGCCGCGCAGGTCTGGAACCACACATTCTACTGGAACTGCATGAAGCCGGGCGGCGGCGGAGCGCCGAGCGGCAAGCTGGCCGATGCGATCAACGCGGCCTTCGGCAGCTTCGACAAGTTCAAGGAAGAGTTCAGCAACGCGGCCGCGACTCAATTCGGCAGCGGCTGGGCGTGGCTGGTCAAGGGCGCGGACGGCAAGCTGAAGGTGACCAAGACCGGCAACGCGGATTGCCCGATCAAGTCCGGCGATACGCCCCTGCTGACGATCGACGTGTGGGAGCACGCCTACTACATCGACTTCCGCAACGCCCGCCCCAAGTACATCGAGACGTTCCTTAACAGCCTCGTGAACTGGGATTTTGTTGCCAAGAACCTGGGCTAGATCGCTGGAGCAAAGGTGAATCACAAGGCGGCGGGCGTTAGGCGCCCGCCGCTTTTCATTGGCAGCGCTAACCCAGATAGAGGCGCATGCCGACCTGGAACCCGAAGTGGTTGATGGTGATGGTCGGAAGCCCGATGCTGTGGTCTTCCACGTACAGCTCCGTGTCCACGAAGATGGCGCTGTAGTGGATGCCTGCGAAGAACCGCAGGTGTCGTCCGCCCAGTTCTACGCCGCCGGCGAAGCCCACCCCGAGGCCGTTGATCGGGCCAATGTCCGCGTCGATCACTTCTTTGAAGAAGCCGCGGAAAATCTTCGCGATCGTAAGCTCACCGATGGCCCACCGACCCGTGAGTTCTCCGTAGACGGCGAACTTGTCGCTGAAATCGTAGTGGAAGCGAAACCCGAAGTCGAAGATACCGCCGGTGAGCAGCAGCCCGGCCGTGGCCTCGGCCTTCAGCACGAACGAAATCCAGGGAAT
Organism: Planctomycetota bacterium; assembly: GCA_020638675.1. Taxonomy (GTDB): domain Bacteria; phylum Planctomycetota; class UBA8742; order UBA2392; family UBA2392; genus JACKID01. Next base: position 2,365,990 of record JACKID010000001.1, on the reverse strand, counting down.
CACCGGGATGCCCACGTCGATACCCTGGCTTGCCGCTAGAAAGACAGGGTAGAGCCCGGAGTAAGCCGAGATCTCGATGCCGCCCCAGGGCCAGTGGTCGTTGAAGCTTTGCCCGCCGCCACGCTGAACCGCCGGGGGCTTGTCGTACTCGAAGAGCGTCCGTTGCGGCGCCGTTTTGGGCCGGAAGTCTCCGAAGTCGGCTGCGTCAATCGTCGAGTGAGCGCAGGCAAAAGCGAGCGCGAACAGCAGCAGGCGGGCAACAGACATGCGCGTCTCCCTGATAGCAGGCAGCGAGTTTGTGAGCGATCAGGATGCCGGGCACGCAGATAGTACACCACGACGCGCGCGTCTGCATGGAATCCGCGCGGCAGACTTGCATGCAGCGCGCCGCCCGGCAGACTTGCGGCATGGACGAACAGCGAGAACACTCTCGGCACGACACGCACACCTGGGGCAAGCGCAGCGGCAGCGACGAGGACTTCCGGCTGCTGGAAGGCTCTCACGAGCGTCGCTACGAGCTAGGGCGTGCGCTGCGCGTGTTCTTCGAGCTGATCCGCGGCTTCCGCATGCTCCACTTCATCGGGCCCTGCGTCACCGTGTTCGGCTCGGCGCGGTTTCCGGAGACACACCACTACTACAAGCTCGCTCGCGAGATCGGCTTCGAGCTCGGCAGGGCCGGGTTCACCGTCATGACCGGCGGGGGCCCGGGCATCATGGAGGCGGCCAACCGTGGCGCCCGCGACGCCGGGACGCCGTCGGTGGGCTGCAACATCAAGCTGCCCAAAGAGCAGAAGCCGAACCCGTACCTCGACCGCTGGGTCGAGTTCCGCTACTTCTTCGTGCGCAAGATGATGCTGGTGAAGTACAGCTACGGCTTCATCGTTCCGCCCGGCGGGTTCGGGACCATGGATGAGGTCTTTGAAACCGTCACGCTGATCCAGACCGGCAAGATCAAGCAGTTCCCCATCGTGCTGCTCGGATGCGAGTATTGGCAGCCGATGCTGGACTTCCTGCAGAACGTGATGGTGCGCGAGGGCACGATCGACCAGGCCGACGTCAACCTGCTGCTTGTTACTGACTCGCCTGAAGAGGCCGTCCAATTTGTCTCCGAAGCAGCCACCAACAAGTTCGGTTTGAAATACCGCCAGCGGCGCACCAGCCGCTGGTTTTTCGGCGAGCGGCCAGCGCCGAAGCCCCAGGACCCCGCGGCTTCAGACAATCCGCGTGCCTGAGTCACAACAGGCGCGCCCGGCCAGGTACCGATGCGACATCTGTTGCAGGCGGCCGGATCAGCGAATCGACAATCGGGCACTATTGACTACATCGCCCACCGTTGTTGTAATTATGTGATAAGCAAACGTCACGTTTGTGTCACAAACGTGCACCCAGAATGTACCGGGCAGAGGAAGAAGTATGCGAACGGCGAAGCGCGGCTTCACGCTGATTGAACTGCTGATCGTTGTCGTGATCGTGGGCATTCTTGCGCTTGCCGCGATTCCACTCGTAACCAACAGCACGCGCGACGCCCGTCGCGCCGAGGGCGAGCAGATGATGGGCGCCGCGCGAGATTTCTGTCGCGCCGAGTACGCTAAGACCGGCAACACGTCAGACGTCGCGACGGCCTTCGGTGTGCAGGCTGCCAACGGCGCCTTCAGCGGCCAGTACTACTCCGTCGCGTCGTTCAGCGCATCCTCAACCGTTGCAGGAATGGACGCGTCGGTGCAGACGAACGTTGCCGCCGATGGCCAGGGGCGCATGGATTTCACGTGGGAGTCCGGCACGGCCGCCTTCAGCTGGCCGTAGTTTCCCGAGCGCTCACCGCAGCGCGCCGCACGTAATCCGCAACCGCAAGCACGCCGATTACGCAGGCTGCCAGCGCGAATGCGAGTTGCATTCCGCTGCGCAGCAGGATCGACCACAGCGCGGCAAACTGCGTCACCGTCGCGAGCTTGCCCGCGAAGCCGGCACGCAGGTCGACGTGGCCTCGGCCCGGCAAGGCCGGAACCGCGCGATACGCCAACATCAATGGCAGCAACAAGACTTCCCGGGCGCCAATCATCAGCAGCAGCCACCACGGCGGCAAATAGAACCACCACACCGCGCCGATCACCGACAGCACGAACGCCTTGTCGCAAGCGGGGTCAAGCCATGCGCCGCGCCCGCCTCTTTCACCGAGCCCGCGCGTAGGCAAGCCTCGCGCCCGGCGTCGCTCGCGCATGCGCCGAGCAAACCAACCATCCGCCATGTCGGAAGCTGCGGCCGCGATCATCAGCAACGCCAGCGCCCACGGCCAGCGCGCAACAAACCACGCTGCAACGGCCATGGGCAACCGCGCCAGCGTGAGCAAGTTCGGCAGGGAGAAAATCGGCTCGGGTGCGTCTGAGGCTGGCGTGTTCACGTGCGCAGTCTAGCGTCGGGATTCATCGCACGGCACAGCGCGATTTCGCGCTACGGGTTGCGCCCGTAGGTGAGAAAGTTCGGCAGGACCAGCTTGCCGTCCTTCGTCACTTGCCCGATGAACTGGGTTAGCGTCTTGCGGTCGCGCGACATAAACGAGCCTTCGGGCTGTGTTGTGATGTCATGTGAGTGAACGATTCCCATGCTCTCCGCATCGATGAGCACGAGGTGCTGGTAAAGGCTGACGAGGACGTTCCTCTCCGATTCGAGCCAGTGAACGGAAACGACGGAGGAATCTACCGGCACCCTGCCGAGTTCGTTACCGGTCTCAGCGTCGGCAATGACAACCGACTCCTGTGGGGGTCCGGGAGGGCCCGCGGGTGTCGGTTCGCCCGGTAGAACGCCACGGAAAGCCATTTTCTTTCCGTCGGGAGATACATCGAACTGTCGAAAGGTCGCGTGATCGATGGTGAACTCGTGGAGCTTCTTGGCCGTGTCCACTTCGTACGTGCGTATTGCGTCCTGGCTTGCTGCGATCAGCAGTTTGCTGTCCGCGCTGAATCGAACGGCTTCCAAACGTGGGATAGTGGCAATATGTCGAATGAATGCACCGTTTTCGGCATCCCAAAGCGTGATGTGTCCCTTGTTTGAGCAACTTACGACTCTGCTTCCATCCGGAAGGATCGCCGAGTTCGGCCCGACGTAGTACGGCGTCTTTACGGAACCGAACGCCAGTACCAACTCGCCTGTTTGAGCATCCCATTTCTGAATCATTCCGGAGTCGCCACCGGCGGTGTACAGGTACTTCTCATCGGGTGAGATCCCGATGGGGAAGTTGAAGAAGTTCTTGGCGGAAGTCGCCGTGATCTGCTTGGTTCCATCCGGCAGAAACGTGCTGAACGTGGTCTGATCCATCTGCAAGGCGATTCGGCCATCACTGAAGCGCAAGTACTTCGATCCAAATTGAAAGCGTAAGTTGATGCTGGCCTGATCGACAACGTTTGGCGAGCGCCAGCGCCAGACTTCCATGGCGGCCAGCAACTGGTCTTGGCTGGCATCGCCCTTGTAGGCCTTCACTCTGGCGTCGGCATCGCTCTCCGTCTCGCAGCCGTCGAACAGTTGCGCGAGGTTGTTGCTGGGTCCGGACGGTGCGCTCGATCCACCTGCCGTGTCCTTCAAGGAAGGATCGTTCTTGAGCAGGCGTGCGATGTGCGCCTTCAGCTCGGCCGCGAGATCGTCCTTGTGTGGCTCGCCTGTGTAGCCTTTCGCCTGTGTTCGTGCCTCAGGCGGTGTCTTGGTTTGCTGAATTGCATCGACGACCTTCAGGTAGGCGAGGTGATCGAGCTGCGTGAGCTTCCTCTGCAAGGTCTCGTCTAGAAGGCCTGAACTCTGTGTGCCCGTGTAGAGACCTCGACCTTCTATCGCTTCCTCTTCGGTCTTGGCGCGGTCAATGGCGTTCTGGGCTTCGAATCGGCTTTGTCGTTCGGCGTCCGCGGCGCTCGTGTCTTCGCGTTGCTGCTCTTTGGGAGGCGCCTTGGCTTGCTTGGGCGGTGACGGCGGTGCGGACTGCCCACACGCAACGAATAGCAGCAGCAACGAAACGAAGACGGCGTGCAGCGCAATGATTCGCTTCATGGCTTGTCTCCACGGTGTACGGCGTCTTTACGCCAACGGCCGTCGGGAGTCAATCATGAGACTGGCACCGGTATTGTCTCTCAGTGCGCTGCACGCGCCGTTGTTCCCTATGGGTTGAACTTCATGAGTTCTGCGAGTGTTTCGCCGTCGGGCGATACTTCCTTCACCAGGATGGGAACACCGCTTCTCTCCATGAAGTAGCGTACGCTTTCTACTTCGGTGGTCAGTTTGCCGGACTTGCGGTCCCGCTTGTAGCGCGTCCACTTCAGGCAGCGGAATTCGCCGGCAGCAACTTCGATGAGTTCGGTCTTCTTGCTGTCGCGCGGCCAGTAAGCAGCCTTGGATGCTGAGGTTTCGCCACCGCCTGCGCTGGAAGACGTCCAGTCCGCGTCACCGTCGTTCTCGAATGAGCGGTGCTGCAACTTGTAGTAGAAGCCTTCGACCTTGCCTTGGCAGCCCTCGGCCCACTCGCCGTCGAGCATGGTGACGCGGTACCATTCATACTTGTTGGATCTGCTGTCGTCGTAGCGGACCTGCCAAGTGGAACCGGGTTTGAGCTGGCCGACGGTCTCGGCCGACTCGGTTTTGCGGGATTCGTTTTTGCGCGCGTCGTCGGATTTGCTCTCGCCGGCTTCCGGCTCATCGTCTTCGTCGCTTCCGGCTTCCTCGCTGGCGCCGCCGGCTACACCGATACTGTTTTCGAGCTCATCGACGAGGACGCCGGACAACCTCTCCAGCGCCTTGAAGGATGCGTACTCTGACTTGTCGAACTTGTTGTCGTCGTTGTTGTCGGCCTTCTGGGCGTGTTCGGGGTCGAACTTGGTCGGGTAGTGTTTCACCAGCTCGATAAATGAGATCAGCCCGTCGGCGTCACCGTCCATCAGGTCCAGCAGGTCGTCCCAGGATTCGTCGACCCACAGGCGGGCAAGTTGCTCGTGATGCCAGAGCTCAAGCTCAGGCACCTTCTCCTTGTCGACAAGTTTCAGGAACTTGCGCAGCTCCGGCTTGGTTACGACGAGGTCGTGATTGCCATCGGCGAGCAGGAAGTGGGCCAGCTCGAGTACGTGCTCGTAGTCCAGCTCCACCTGCTGACGCGCGGCCTCGGGATCTTCCGCGTCGGCGCTGAGGGCGAGCAGGTTCTCGTAATCGTGCCGGGTCTGGATGGCCTCTTCCCATTCGATCTTGCCGTTGCCGTTCTGGTCGGTCAGCTTGAACGCGGCGTCTGCGCGGGTGCTGACGTCAGACTTGGCTTGCGAGAACACGAGACCGGAGATGCCGGCGAGCAGCATGGCTGCGATGGTGAAACGCATGTGGGTGCTTTCGGTGGCCCAGGGGCGGGCGTGCCGGGGTGTTGCGACAAAAGATGACATCACGGCGCAACGCAGAGTAGTCGCGAAAGCAATCGCCTTTGAGCGACGGCGATGGAAGTGCGCGCGTCGCAGATGCGCACAGGCTACTTCGCGAGTGCCTTGTGGCCCTCGACGATCTTCTCGACCACGCTGGGGTCGGCGAGTGTGGTGATGTCACCCAGTGCCGCGTACTCGCCTTCGGCGATCTTGCGCAGGATGCGGCGCATGATTTTTCCGCTGCGTGTCTTGGGCAGGCCCGGCACGAACTGGATGTGATCCGGCGTCGCGATCGGCCCGATGACTTCGCGGACCTTTTCCTTCAGCTCGCCGATCAGCTCTGCGCCCGGTTTTGCCTCGGGTGTCAGGTAGCAGTATGCGTAAATGCCAGTGCCTTTGATGTCGTGCGGGCAGCCCACCACGGCGGCCTCGGCCACGGCATCGTGTTCCACCAGCGCGCTCTCGACTTCGGCCGTGCCGAGACGGTGGCCGGAAACGTTCAGCACGTCGTCCACGCGCCCGGTGATCCAGTAGTAGCCGTCCTCGTCGCGACGGCAGCCGTCGCCCGTGAAGTACAGCCCGGGATAGGTGCTGAAGTAGGTCTGTTTAAAACGCGCGTGGTCGCCGTAGATCGTGCGCGCCTGGCCGGGCCACGAGCGTTTCAGGCACAAGTTGCCGCGCACGCCGTTGCCTTCGAGAAGCTTGCCTGCGTCGTCCACCAGTACCGGCTCGACGCCGAAAAACGGAAACGTCGCGCTGCCGGGCTTGCAGGGCGTCGCGCCGGGAAGCGGCGTGATCAGGATGCCGCCAGTTTCCGTCTGCCACCAGGTGTCCACCACGGCGCATTTCTTGTCGCCGACGACGTCGTGATACCACTGCCACACTTCCGGATTGATCGGCTCGCCGACTGACCCAAGGATCCGCAGCGACGTGCGCTTGTGCTTGGTCACGTGCGCGTCGCCTTGAGCGATCAGCGCGCGGATGGCCGTCGGCGCCGTGTAGAAGATGTTGATCTTGAGGTCGTCCACCATCTGCCAGTAGCGTCCGGCATCCGGGTAGAGCGGCGTACTCTCGAACATCACGGTCGTCGCGCCGTTGGCCAGCGGGCCGTAGATGATGTAGCTGTGCCCGGTCACCCAGCCGATGTCGGCCGCACAGCAATAAACGTCGTCCTCGCGCAGGTCGAAGACGTACTCGTGCGTCATGCTGGCGTAGGTCATGTAGCCGCCGGTGGTGTGCAGCACGCCCTTGGGTTTGCCCGTGCTGCCGCTGGTGTAGAGGATGAACAGCGGGTCCTCGGCATCCATCCACTCGGCCGGGCAGGTGCTGCGTTGTTTGGCAGTCTCTTCGTGCATCCAGAAGTCGCGCCCGGACTTCATGTCGGTTTCGCTGTCGGTGCGCTTGACGACGAGCATGGTGGTGACCATGTCGAGCCCGGCGCAGGCTTTGTCAGAGGTCTTCTTCAGCGGGATCGTGCGCCCGCCTCTTAAACCTTCGTTGGCGGTGATCAGGACTTTGCAGTGGGCGTCGACGATGCGGTCGCGCAGGCTGTCGGCGCTAAACCCCGCGAAGACGATGCTGTGTACCGCGCCGATGCGCGCGCAGGCGAGCATGGTGTATGCAAGCTCGGGGATCATCGGCAGGTAGATGCAGACGCGGTCGCCCTTCTTCACGCCGTGCGCCTTGAGCACGTTGGCGACCCGGGCGACTTCGTGCTTGAGGTCGCGGTACGTGATGTGCTGGTATTCGCCGGGCTCATCCTTGGCCCAAATGATGGCGGTCTTGTCGCCGCGTTGGTCAAGGTGCCGGTCCACACAGTTGAAGGCCGCGTTCAGTTTGCCGCCCGCAAACCAGGAGACGTCCACGGTGTCGAAGTCAAAGTCATAGACGTTGTCGGGTTTGTGGAACCAGGACAAACGCTCGGCCTGCCGCGACCAGAACGCTTCGGGGTTCTCGAGCGATTCATGGTACAGGCGCTGGTATTCCTCCAGCGACTTCACCTTCGCAAGCTTCGAAATCTCCGGTTTCGGCGGTTCCATAGCAGCCTCCACAAGTTCGCGAGCACCATAGCAAAACGTCGTTCTGGCGAAACGAAGCTTCATGACGCCGCACAGGGCCACTCGATATGCTAGGATATCGGTCTCACCCCTGGTCCCCGCGCGGAACGCCCATGCGTTCGTTGCTCGCTGTGCTTTTCCTAGCGCTGGGTGCCTGTGCGTCAAAGTCGCCGGTGCCGTTCGCGCCGCCTGCTGAAGAGCCCGCGCCCCAAAGCGAGGCCGCGGTCGGTGCCGCGCCGTTCGACGATGAATACTACTTCAAGCTGATTGATCGTTGTCCGCGCCCGGGTTCAGTCGATAACCCCGTTCCGTTGGTGCGCGCCGTGAACGGACTATTGCCTCTGGGCAAAGGGAGGGTGCTTCGCATTCTGAGAGCCTATGTGGAATGGAAGGCGCCGGACCCGCGCCCGAGGGGTTGGGATGACTACCCGAGTCGAGTTTTATGGGTGACGAGGCTCGCGTTCCTAACAAATAAGCGTCAGCCGCCTCGCTGCCCGTTGATCGGCAGCTTCATGCTCGAAATCGAAGAGGGATCTGACAACTGGCCGCTTTATCCGCTGCAACTCATGCGGGATATCCCATTTGACGTGAGTTTTGGCCTGATGCTCGCAGGCACTCCAGAACCGCCCCAGGGGTACTTGGACTACGTCGAAGAAAACGCCGACTTGCGGAGTCGGGCCTTGCGCCCCGCCGACAACCCTCTGAAAGCAGTTGAGGAGCTCTTGGATTCTGACGCTTGGAAAGACATCGACTGGGAAGGTGACGAGCCCGGACACAAATGGTTTGTCAGCGAAGATTGGATCAGGACCAAGGTTCGACAGCAGGTACTAAACGCGTTGGAAGGGGTTTATCCTGAGGCCGAGGATCTCTGGGCCAAGCAGTCGTACGGGCGGGATTATGATTGGGAAGCACATCTGGAGCGCGTACGCCAGCTAAACACGCGGTGGGACGAAGCAGCCCAGAAGTACGTAGCGACCCAATAGCAAAGCGTGTTCACCGGACAAACTTGTCGCAGCGTCGCGGAGGTGTCTTTGTATGCTGCACTTTGCCTTGAGGCACGGGAGGTGCCGATGCATCGGCTTTTCTGGATTTTGATTCCCGTCCTCGCAGGCTGCGCGGCTCGTTCCCTACCGGAGCAACGAGTCGGCACTGAACCCAATGCAGCAATGGAATCGAAGGCGATGCAGCATGAGTCTGCCCGTGTTGCGTATCCGGATGAACACTACTTCAAAATGATCGAGAGCTGCCCTAAACCAGGGTTTTGCTCCGACCCGGTCCCACTTATTCGTGCGGTAAACGCGATGGTGCCGCTGGGCAAGCCCGAAACCATACGCCTTCTGCGAGCCTATCTACGTGCAAAGAGCGCTGATCGCATGGGGCGAGCCGAATATGCCGGAAGGGTCTTCTGGGTCGCACGGCTCTTGTTTGTGGAGCCTGACGGCGCTCCGATGCGGTGCCCCAGTGTCGGTTGCTTTGGCTTGGTCGTCAGAGAGGGTGCCTCGAATTGGCCGTGTTATCCTTTGGCTGTCGTGGATGGCATCCCGTTCGAAGTGACGGAAGGAATGGGAGTTTCGCTCAACGGACGTGCAGAGATGCCAGAGCGCTATCTCGACGACATCGAGAAGTCGGCGGTACTTCGCCAAACTCTACTTCGGCCTGCAGACAATCCAGTTGATGCTGCCGAGGCGCTTCTCAAGTCCGACGCGTGGAAGGACCTCGTAGACGAATGGGATAGAGAAAACGAGGAGAGTAGCGCGGTCATAAGAAGTCGCGCAGCGGCCAAAGTCAGGGCGCAGGCCGTCAACTCGCTGCGACACGTGTACGGTTCAGGTGCAAGCGAAAGTCGACTTCTGAGCTGGCTCGGAGAGGGTGTTTGGGCGGACTGGATTGCCCGCACCGAAGCATTATGGCCCTATTGGGACGAGCACGCTCAGGACTATCTGGTCCGAGGCTAGTCCGACCATTCTTGATGCCGAGTCAAAGCACGCTAATGCAATCGGGCGGCGCATGTGCGCCGCCCGATTGCCATTGACCATCGGCTATCGACTACCAGTTGTTCTTTTCGCTCACCAGCTTGGCCTGGGTGAAGAGCAGCATGTATTCCTTGCCGCCGGCCTTGCTGTCGGTACCGCTCATGTTGAAGCCGCCGAAGGGCTGTGAGCCTACCAGCGCGCCGGTGCACTTGCGGTTGAGGTACAGATTGCCGACGTGGAATTCGCGGCGCGCAAGCTCCAGGTGCTCGGCGTTGCGGCTGTAGACCGCGCCGGTCAGCCCGTACTCGGTGCTGTTTACGATATCCAGGCCTTCCTGGAAGGTTTTGGCGCGCAGGCAAGCGAGCACCGGTCCGAAAATCTCTTCACAGTGAATGCGCGCGTCGGGCTTCACTTCGCCGAAGATGGTCGGCTCGACGAAGTAGCCGCTCTTGTCGCCTTCCTTCGCGCCCAGCAGCAGCTTGCCCTCCTTGGTGCCGACGGCGATGTACTTCATGATGCTGGCCTGCGCGCTCTTGTCGATCACGGGGCCCATGAAGTTGGCCTTGTCCTCGGTCGGGCCCATCTTGATCGCCTTGGCCTTCTCGACGATCAGCGGCACGATCTTGTCGTAGCTGTCGCCCACAAAGATCGCCCGTGAGCAGGCGCTGCACTTCTGGCCCTGGAAGCCGAACGCGGCCGCGACGATGGCGTTGGCGGCGTCCTCATAGTCGCTGCCTTCGTCGATCAGCATGGCGTCCTTGCCGCCCATTTCGAGAATCGTGCGCTTGATCCAGATCTGGCCCTGCGCCAGCTTGCCGCACTTCTCCGCGATGCCGAGACCCACTTCCTTGCTGCCGGTGAAGGCGACCATGCGGGTCAACGGGTGCTCGACGATCGCGTTGCCGACGTCGCTGCCGCCGCCCGGGATGAACTGCAGCACGCCGTTCGGCAGCCCAGCTTCCTCAAGGATTTCAACGAAGCGCGCGGCAATCAGCGGCGTGACGCTGGCCGGCTTCAGCACGACCGTGTTGCCGGTGACGAGCGCGGCGACGGTCATGCCGGCCATAATCGCCAGCGGGAAGTTCCACGGCGGAATCACGCTGACCACGCCGAGCGGAATGAAATACTGGTTGTTGTCTTCGCCCGGCAGGTCGGTCAGCGGCTGCGGCTCGCCTTGAAGCTTCATGGCTTCGCGGGCGTAGAACTCGCAGAAGTCGATGGCTTCGGCCGTGTCGGCGTCGGCCTCGGTCCAGCTCTTGCCGGACTCGAGAATCAGGTAGGCGTTCAGCTCGTCGCGATACTTGCGGCGCATCAGCCCGGCCGCGCGCATCAGAATGCGGGCGCGGAGCCCGACGTCGGTCTTGCGCCAGTAGTTGGTGAACTTGTCGTGGGCGTACTCGACGGCGCGCTTGGCGAGGTCGCCGTTGGCCTTGATGGTGCGCCCGAGAAGCTCGGAGTGGTTGGACGGGTTGTAGGACTCGATGGTTTCGCCGTCGGTGTCCAGCTCGCCGCAAAGGCGCAACGGGCGTATATCCTGTGCGCGTTCGCGCACCTTCACGAAGCCCTTTTTCACGCTCGCGATGCGGTCTTCGGTCCAGTTGACGGTAATCGGTTCATTCACAAACGGAGTCGGCATGACGGCCTCCAGAGTCCACAAATCAAAGGACCGGAGACTTTACCGGTGGGTGTTGAGTAGGCAAGCCCGGGTTGGTTTGGCATCTCGCCATGTGCGCCAAGCGCGCCATTAACTGCTTTTCATGGCGAACGTGGCGAGAGGCTATCCACCAGCGCACGCAACTGGGCAATATGCTCGGGCCCAGTGCGGCAGCAGCCGCCTATGATGTTGGCCCCAGCCTTGATCCACTCGCGCGCGTGTCCGGCAAAGTGCTCGGCATCGTTCTCGCCAACCCAGCAACGGTGTTCGGCATCCCAACCCTCACCGCTGTTGGGGTAGACGATGATTGCTGTGTGGTCGTTCACCCAGTCGTACTGATTGATGAATTCGCTGATGCTTGATGGACCGACGCAGTTGGCACCCAAAGCGACGATGCCCTTAGAAGGGATCACGTCGTAGAAGTTCATAGCTGCGGTGGCTGCTTTGCTTGTGCTGGTGGTAATCCATCCTGACACTTCTGGAGTTTCGAGCAGCGAGAAGTATGCGTTCACTTCGTCTTCTTCCGGGCTAGTCTCAAACGCCAGCAAATCGGCTTCGGAGCGAATCAGAAGATCGAACCGTTCGCGGTGGAACCTTTCTAGTTCCTCGCAGCTTTGGCCGTACTTTCCGCGATACTCACTCCCGTCAGCCAAGTATGCGCCGTAGGGGCCGATGCTGGCGGCGATTAGCGGTCTACGGTCTTCGGGCAGATCTTCTTTCAGATCGCTCAGGTAGCGATCGCGGGCTTTGACTGCTACCTCGACGCTTTTCCATAGCGCGTCCTCGGCCTGCTCGTGGGTGTAGCCGGCCTCCTTCATGCCCTGAAACGTGAGCTGGTAGCTGCTGGTGATGATGATGTCGGCGCCGGCCTTGAGATAGTCGTAGTGAAGCTGCTCGATCGCGCCCGGGTCTTCCAGCAGCACCTGCGCCGACCACAGCTTGCCGCTGATGTCGTGGCCGCGCTTCTCAAGCTCGGTCGCCAGCCCGCCGTCCAGAACATGTACGCGCGACTTGAAGCGTTTGATCAGCTCGGCCGGGTCTTTCATGCCTTCGAGTTTAGATTCCAGATTCCGGATTGCTCCCCTCCGCGAGGCCCCCAAACCAAGCCAATCCGAAATCCAAAATCGAAAATCCAAAATTCTCCTGACTTGCCCTGACCCGGTGGGGTTCACCCCATGAATACCGGGAGAAATCATGCGTCTGGGCTGGGTCATCCTGTTGGTTTTGGGGCTGCTGCTGTCGGCCGTGCCTGCCACTGCCAAGCGCAAGGCGAAAGACACGCCGAAGTCGCCCTATGAACCCGCCTGGGCCGACGTGAAACCCACACGCACGGTCACCCAGCGCTACAACGCGAAACAGTCTCCCGAGCAGAACGGCACGGCTCTTAGATCCGCCATGCAGGGCTTGAAACCCGGCGAAAAGCTGGAGATAGAGCCGGGAACCTACAGTATCGATGCCTGGTTCAAACTCGACATCGAGGGCACAGAGAAAGCGCCGATCTGGATCTGCGCAAGCGAAACCCGCGGCAGCAAGTCAGACGACGAGCCCGAGTTCGAGCAGGTCATCATCACTCGCCCCGACGTGAAGCAGAACCTGATGAACGTCGGCGTCGACGGCCCCACACGCTACGTCTGCTTCCGCGGGCTGGAGTTCACCGGCGGCGCGCACGGCATTCGCCTGAATGACTGCGAAAACGTCTGGATCGACCGCTGCCACATCCACGGCACCAGCGAAGTCGCCATCAGCGCCAACACCAAAGACACCGCGTTCCTCTACATCACGCGCAACGACATCCACGACACGGCGGGTACGGGCGAAGGCATGTACCTCGGCGCGAACGAAGGCAAGGCCGTGATGCGCGACAGCGTGATCGCGCTGAACCACGTGCACGACATCGGCGGCGACAAGGTCAGCCAGGGCGACGGCATCGAGGTCAAACAGGGCAGCTACGGCAATTTAATAGCGGAGAACGTCGTACATGACACTGCGTACCCCTGCATCATTGCCTATGGCACGAACGGCAAGAAGCCAAACGTCATCGAGCGCAATGTCTGCTGGAACTCCGGCGACAACGTGATGCAGGTGCAGGGCGAAGCGATCGTGCGCAACAACCTGCTGATCAGCGGCAAGGGCGCGGGCTTCGCAAGCCACGACCACCAGGGCAAGAGCATCAACCTGCAGGTCATCCACAACACGATCATCAGCAGCAAACGCGGCGCGAAACTGAATTCGTGGAACGCCCGCGAAGGCATGGTTTTTGCCAACAACGCGGTCTACAGCGAAGGCACGGCGCTCGAGTTCAACGGCGGCAGCGAAGGCGTGACGCTGGCAGGCAACGTGGTCTACGGCGCCGTGAACGGCGTGAGCAGCGGCTTCGTGCAAGGCCGCGGGCTGCAGGATTTCGCAGACATCAAGTTTGACGCGACAGCACGCGACGCGGCGCCGGGTGCGGCCTCCGCGTTGCTTGCCGCCGCGGACAAGCAGTACGCAACCGAGGCGGACATCCACGGCGAGCAGCGCAAACGCGCAGTAGCCGGGTGCTTTGAGAAGTAGGGGGAGGCCATGAAGAAACTGACTTGCATCGTATGTGTGCTGACGCTGATGACGCTCGCGGCCTGTGGCGGCGGCGGTGGGGGAGGCGGAGGCAACGGAGTCCCGGTCGGCCCCGGCGGCCCGGCGACCATGACGCTGAACGCGACGGCCGGCGACGCCCAGATCACGTTCACGTTCAACTACGTCAGCGGGGCGACGAACTACACGCTCTACTACGCGACCAGCGCGGGCGTCACGCCAATGACCGGCACACCCGTACCGATGGGCAGCACGCCGTACAATCTGACGGGACTGACCAACGGCACGACCTACTACGCCGTCACGACGTACACCGACGGCACAGGCGAGTCGGCCGCGAGCGCGCAGGTCAGTGCCACGCCGGTTGCGCCTTCCAGCAGCCCGTATGACCCGACATGGGCTGGGCTCACGCCATCCAACTTGGTGTCATTCACCGGCACGGCCACGCAGCTTGAGGCCGCCATGAACGCTCTGACGCCCGGCGACCGTATGGAGATCGCGGCCGGCACCTACAACCTGACCAGCAAGTTCAACCTGGATGTGCAGGGCACGGCCGCTGCGCCGATCTGGATCGGGCCGGCGTCGGGCGCGACGGTGGTAATCAACATGACCGCCACGCAGAACATCATGAACGTGGGCGAATTCACGCAGACGCGCTACCTGCGCATTCACGATCTGGAATTCACCGGCACCAGCCACGGCGTGCGTTTCTACGACTGCACGCAGGTCTGGTTCGACGGCAACCACGTGCACAACACCGGCGACGCGTGCATCACCACCAACACGCACGATACCAGCTACATGTACATCACCCGTAACGAGCTGCACGACACCGGCGGCACCGGCGAGGGCATGTACCTGGGTGCGAACAACGGCTCGGTGATCATGTCCAACAGCGTGATCGCGCTGAACCACGTGCACGACACCAACGGCTCGGGGTCAGGCGCGCAGGGCGACGGCATCGAGGTCAAGCAAGGCAGCTGGGGCAATTTGATAGCCGAGAACCTGGTTCACGATACGAACTATCCCTGCATCCTGGTGTATGGCACGGCCGGGCAGGCGCAGAACATTGTCGAGCGCAATATCTGCTACAACAGCAATGACAACACGATGCAGATCCAGGGCGAGTGCGTCGTGCGCAACAACCTGTGCATCAACGGTGTGGGCAGCGCGTTCGCCAGCCAGACTCACCAGGGCAACCCGACCAACCTGCAGGTGGTGCACAACACGTTCGTGAACGGCGCAGGCCGTGCAGCGAAGCTGAGCAGCTGGTCCGGCGCCGCCAACATGGTGTTCGCCAACAATGCCTGCTACAGCACCGGCAGTTGGGCAATCGACTGCAACGGAATCAGCGGCGTGACGTTCGCGGGCAACGTCTGCTTCGGCAGCGTCACCAGCGGGATCACGTTCACGACCGGCAACGGGCTGAGCGACTTCGTCAACGTCACCACCAACGGCTCCAACCGCGACGCGCACCCAGGCGGCGGCTCAGCACTTCTGACGGCGGCCAATGCGACCTACGCAACCGCGAAGGACCTCGAAGGCACCACCCGCGTGAGTCCCCACGACGCGGGCTGCTACGAGGGATAGGGCGTAGCAACCGCCGAGGATGCCCCCGGAGTCCGGCCGGGGGCATTGGCGTTTTTTCGAATGCAGGGTCGAATTGACCGACCAGGCAGAAATGAAATCATGCGGCGAACGGAGGAACGTCCCCCTGCTGCCGGCGAACGTCAAACAACTGGAGTTTCGGGGCACCAAGACCTCGCGTGCCTACTACGGAGGCATGTTCTGGTTTCTGGTGTGCTGTGAGTTGTTCCTCGTGGCCCTCGGCGTTTGGATTTTCGTCGCGACGGAATCTGATACCCACGCGATGGGGGTGATCTTCCTTCTACTCGCGGCCGGAACGTTGCTCAGCCTGCCCGGAATGTTCCTGCAGGCGTATCGTCCTCGGGTTCTCATTGCAGGGTCGCGCATCCAACTCATCAAGTTCGTACGTCTGTGCGACTATGACGTTTCGGAGATCAAGAGGTACAAGGTTGACACCATCGGCAGCTCCACGGCTGGCCCTGCTGTGACGGGCGCGCCCTACGTCGAAGCCCGTCGCATTCTGTTCTACGGCGACCACGACCGTGTCCTGGGCGTCGCAGTACTTCCGATTGAGCGGCCCGATGTGCTCCTGAAGTGGCTACAGGACACCGTGCCGGGCAGCTAGGTTTTTTTGTGACCCCAATGGCCGGGCGCGCCCATTACAGGGGCAGACCCAGTCCAACCCGGGGGTGCCATGCGTTATCTGCTGCTTCTGCTGCTGTTTGCGCCCGTGATGTCGGGTGCGACGTACGATATCGGGCCCGGCCAGACCTACACGTCGATCGGCGCGTTCCCGTGGGAAAACCTCGCGGCCGGCGACATCGTGCAGATTCACTGGCGCAGCACGCCCTATGCCGAGAAGTTCGTGATCTGCGCGCAGGGCACCGCCGGCAACCCGATCATAGTGCGCGGTATTCCGGACACGACGTCCGGTGCGCTGCCGATCATCACCGGCCAGAACGCGACGACCCGCACGCAACTCGACTACTGGAACGACAACCGAGGGGTCATCAAGATCGGCGGCGCGAATGTCCCAACCGACACCATGCCGCAGTACATCACGGTCGAGTATCTGGATATCCGCAGCGCGCACACCGGCTACACCTACACCGATGACGACGGAACTTCCGGCGTCGCCTATGTAGGCAACTCGGCCGCGATCTACGTCGAGAAGGCCAAGCACCTGAAGATCCAGTACTGTGAGATGCACGATTGCGGCAACGGGCTGTTCATCGGCCCGGGTGGCGGCGTCGGCGGCAGCGGCAACCCGAACCTGACCGAGGACTGCTACGTCGGCTACAACTACATTTACGACAACGGCAACAGCGGCTCGGCCTTTGAGCACAACAGCTACTGCGAAAGCGCGGGCATCACCTACGAGTACAACCACTACGGCCCGACCAAGAGCGGTGCGAACGGCAACAACCTGAAGGACCGCAGCTCAAGCTGCGTCGTGCGCTACAACTGGATCGAGGCCGGCAACCGGCAACTGGACCTGGTGGAGGCCGACGGCAGCGGCATCGAGACACTCAGCGGCTACGACACGACGTTTGTCTACGGCAACATCCTGATTGAGCCGAACGGGGCCGGGAACAGCCAGATCATCCACTACGGCGGCGACAACGGCACAACCAGCACGTACCGCAAGGGCACGCTGTATCTCTACAACAACACCATCTACAGCACGCGCACGGGCAACACGACGCTGGTGCGCCTGAGCACTAACAGCGAGACCTGCGACTGCCGCAATAACATCATTTTCGTTACCGCCAACGCGGGCAATCTCGGGCTGATTGACGACACAGGTGTACTCAACTACCGCAACTGTTTCTTCAAGGGGACGCCGACGCCGAGCCACTCCGGCGCGGGTATGCAGGGCACGGTCAACAACCAGGGCGGCAACGTGACCGGCAGCGACCCCGGCTGGACAAATGTGGCCGCGCAGGATTTCACGCTCACCAGCACGGCCGCAAGTCGCGACACGGGCACCACCTTGGCGGCCGGCGCGAGCGCGCATCCGCTGACCTACGAGTACCTGAAGCACCAGCAACAGGTGACGCGTGCCAGTGACGCGACGCTCGACATCGGCGCGCATGAATTCGGCACGGGCGGCACACCGACGCCGCCTTCCGACCCGACCAACCTGCAAGGCACCGCGACGGGCAGCCTTGGCTGCGACCTGAGCTGGACCGACAACAGCGCAAACGAAACGGGCTTCCGCATTGAGCGCCGCATTGTCGGCGGCAGCTTCGCGACCCTTGCGACCGTCGGGGCGAACGTCACGGTTTACAACGACAGCGGGCTGACCAACGGCGTGGACTACAACTACCGTGTGTTCGCCTACAACGGTGCGGGCGACAGCGGCGCCAGCAACGAAATCACGATCACCGGCACAAGCACGCCGACTGCACCGGCCGCGCCGACCAACTGCGCGGCGACTGCGCTGGCTGGTCTCAGCATTTCAGTGACATGGACCGACTCGAGCAGCAACGAAGACGGCTTCTACCTTGAGCGCAGCGACGGGGGCGGCGCCTTCGCCGTGATCCAGACGCTGGCGGCCAATACAAACAGCTTCAGCGACAGCGGATTGTCCGATGGCGTGCTGTACGCCTATCGCGTGCAGGCTTTCAATACGGTCGGCTCGAGCACATATAGCAACACGGGCTCGGCGACCGCCAGCATG
This sequence comes from Planctomycetota bacterium, assembly GCA_020638675.1. Taxonomy (GTDB): domain Bacteria; phylum Planctomycetota; class UBA8742; order UBA2392; family UBA2392; genus JACKID01. The sequence goes on along the minus strand of JACKID010000001.1, from coordinate 2,348,087 downwards.
GGCGGCGGAGGCTCAGGCGGTGGCGGCGGTGGGGGAGGCGGCGGTGGTGGAGGTTGCACGGCCGGTTTCGGCTCAGCGTGGTGGCTGATGCTGCTGGTGCCGTTGGCAGTCTGGTCCGCACGCAAGCAACGCAAAAGCCCGCAGCCGTAGCTGCGGGCTTTGCCCTTGGTCTTCAACTAGTCGTCGATGTGTTGCCCGACCTTGTACTTGATGTCGCGCTTGTTGCCGTTGTCGTCGACCAGCGTGAGCGTGATCTGGTCGCCCGGGTCGTAGGTCATGCGGAACCATGCCAGGAACGCGCGTCCTTCCAGCGCTCGCGTGTCGCCGTTGACTGCGATGATCTGGTCGCTCGCTTTCAGACCCGCATCGATCGCGTGGCCCTTGGGCGCCTTGCCGAAGAACGGCTTGATGCACATCTCGTCACCCTTGACGCCGGCCTTGCCGCGGTCGCCTTTCAGCGGCCAGGGAAAGCCGGGGTGCGCGCCGATGTTTGCCTCAGCCACGCTCTTGCGCCAGCCGAGGTCGTACTGCCGCCAGTCGCCCTTGAGCTCGACGTTGACCAGCATGGCTTCGCCGGCCTTGTCGCGCGTGAGAAGCTCAAGCTTGCAGTCGCCGTAGGGAAGCTCGTTCAGCACGCGGCGCAGGTCGGTGGGGCTGAACAGAATCTGTCCGTTGGCGGCGTCGATCACGTCGCCGGCTTCGATCGAGGCCTTGTCCGCGGCGCTGTCCTTGATGACGTTCTTGATTGTCAGGCCCTTGTCGAGGTCTAGCTCGACGCCGATGTTCTGCGGGTAGGGCCAGACGTAGAAGTCGGTCTTCTTCTCGAACTTCTTCTTGTCGAAGCGCGGCTGGCGCACGACTTCGGCCACTTCGTGGCAGTGCAGGCACTCGCTCTTGTCCTTCAGGATCTTGTCGGCGCGCTGGCTGTCTTCCCGGGCCCAGTTCTTCCAGCCGTCGTGCTTGAAGGGGGTGTCCGCGCGGCCCTTGAGATTCGGCGCTTCGCCGAACAGGTCCCAAGCTTCGCGCTGCGGCTGGTAGTGGTACTTCAGCACGCGGTCCATCGCGCTCATGAGCCCGGCGACCGTGATGCACGACTTGTCGCCGCTGATGTCGATGCCGCCGTAGACGCCGTAAATGCGGCCTTCCGGGTCAAAGAAATAGCCCCACCATGAGCAGTCGAGATCCTGGTACTTCTCGAACTGAAACAGGCGCGCGTCCATATCCCGCATGGTGGTGATGCGCACGCACACGAAGTTCTGCAGCTTTGCTTCCAGCTCGGGCGTCGCCTTCATGATCGCGTTGTCGAACCACGAGCATTGCTGGCACGGCAGGCAGCGAATCGTCGCGAACACAGGCCGGTTCTCCTTCTTGGCCAGCTTGAACGCGTCGTCCATGTCGATGTTTTCGAGCCACTCGTGTTTCTTGCGCGGATCCGGGACTTCGACGGCCGGTCCGGCCAGCGCATCGACGGCCATCATGTACTTCGGGCGTTCGGGCTGGTCCTGGGCGCTGCTGCCGAAAGACCCGATGAGGGCCGCAGCGGCTGCGAGCATGAGCGCGGCGGCGGGGAATACGAAGCGGGGCATTTGTCCTCCTCAAGACAAAGGGGTGCAGGGGTGCATGACGCAATCCACGCCCGCGTCATGCACGGGCGTGGTTCCTCAGTATGGACTTGAATGCCGCCGCGAACGCACCCGGTTCAGGAATCTGCGGGCTTGCTTCTGCGGCGGGGGCTGTGTCTGATTTGGCGATCCCGCGGAGCCGTTCATGTCTCGCACGCCATTGATGGGCCGTCTGCGCATGCTGGCGCGAATTGCGGCCGAATCCAACCGAACCGGCATACCGGCCGACGAGTTGATCGAGATGCGTTCGCGCCGCCGTTTCATGCAGGCCGCGGCCGGGGGTCTTGCCCTGACGGCGGTGGCGGCCGGGTGTGCAAACACCCAGCTGAAGTCATCCGGCAAGCCGGGGCAACGTGTTGCGATCATCGGCGCCGGCATCGCCGGGCTGCATTGTGCCCACCTGTTGAAGAAGGGCGGTGTCGACGCAGACATCTACGAGGCAGCCGACCGCGTCGGCGGGCGCATGTTTACCAAGCGCGACCTGCTGAACCCGGGCCAGACCGTGGAGCTTGGCGGCTCGTTCATCGACAGCACGCACGAAGACATGCTCAAGCTGTGCACTGAGTTTGAGCTTGAGCTGCTCGACATGCAGGACGACTCTTCGGTCAAGCAGTGCACCTACTTCCTCGGAGAGCGGCACTACACGGACCGCGAAGTCATGGACTGGCTGAAGCCGCACGTCGAGCGCATGGCGATGGATTCCGCGCTGCTGGACGGCGACGAGTCGGATGAGCGCTTCCGCATCGTGGACAACACCAGCATCAGCCAGTACCTCGACGCCATCCGCGCGGAAGGCTGGCTGAAGTCGCTGCTGGACGTCGCGTTCGTGACGGAGTACGGGCTCGACGCCGACCAGCAGTCCGCCTTCAACATGCTGTGCCTGATCGGTCTCGACACAACCACCGAGAGCTGGGAGACGTTCGGTGACAGCGACGAGCGCTACAAGGTGAAGGGCGGCAACCAGCAGGTCACCGACAGGCTCGCGGCCGGGTTGGACGACCGTATCCAGACCGCGCGCAGGCTGGAGGCGATCTCAAGAGACGGCAACGCGTACGAGCTGACCTTCAGCGGCGGCAAGCACGTATCGGCCGACTACGTCGTACTGGCGCTGCCGTTCACGCTGTTGCGCCAGGTTGACATCCGCGTAGAGCTGCCGAAGGAAAAGCGCCGCGCGATAGACGAGCTCGGCTACGGCACCAACGCCAAGCTGCTGCTGGGAATGTCCACGCGCCCGTGGCGCGAGCAGGGCTACGGCGGCAACATCTTCACCGACCAGCCGTTCCAGTTGGCGTGGGACAACGCGCGCCTGCAGCCCGGTCTGTCCGGGGGCATCACGCTCTATTCAGGCGGTGAACGCGGCGTGAAGGTCGGCGACGGCACACCCCGCGAGCAGATCAACCAGCTGCTGCCCGGGCTGGAAAAAGCCTACCCCGGCGCCAAGTGGGCCTACACGTCAAAGCACTTCCGCATGCACTGGCCGAGCCACGCGTTCACCACGGCGAGCTACGCCTGCTACAAGCCGGGACAGTGGGGGACGATCGCGGGCCATGAGATCGAGCCCGTCGGCAACCTGCTGTTCGCCGGCGAGCATTGCAGCAGCGACTTCCAGGGCTACATGAACGGCGGCGCGGAGACGGGGCGCCTCGCGGCCGAGCAGATTCTGGCGCTGGTCAAGAAGGGCTAGGCGTCCGCAAAGCGGCTCATGTGCAGTACGTTGACGCTGCGCCCGGAAAACCGGTACGCGTCGCGCTCAACGCCCCACACGGCGAAGCCTTCGCTTTCGTAGAGCTTGAGCGCGGAGTGGTTGTTTTCCTCGACGCCCAGCTCCCACACTCGGACACCCACTGCGTCCGAAGCCTCCACGGCCGCGCGCAATAGTGCACGAGCCGCACCTGCGCGGCGCGTTTCCGGCGCGACGTACATTCCCCAGATCTCCGCGACGTGCTTGCGCTTGGCGCCGCGCCCGACGAACCAGCCGACGGTGCCGGCGAGCGTGCCGTCTATCCAGGCGCCCATTACGCGGCCGTCACGGATGCGATCGCACAGCTCGGGCAACTCGCGCGCGAGAAACTCGTCCGCGTCTTCTCCGAATGCCTCCGGGTGTTCACGCAGCATCCGTGCGCGGATTTCGCGCCAGGCCGGTGCATCTTCGTCAGTCAGGGCTCGTATCCGCACGGGAACTCAACGGGTCAGAGTTTCAAAGCTAGGGCATTGGCCGGAGGGCGGGCCGCAAGCAGAATAGCGACTTGGCCCCTCCAGCCGATAGTGACGCACAGCATGGCCGCCACCAGGAGAACCACGACGCGCCTGCGTCCGGAAGACTACCGGATGTATGTCGCGCTGCGCTATGTCTGCTGGATCGGCATTCTGGCGCACGCGGCGTTCATTCCGATGTTCTGGTGGCTGGGCTCGACTACGCTGGCATGGTTCAACGTCGGCTCGGTCGCGGCGTGGGTTCTGGCACGCTATGCCAACGAGCGCGGGCTGCTCGACCTATCGGCAGTTTTGATCAAACTTGAAGTGGCGGCGCACGCCTCGGTCGCTGTGTCTTTGCTTGGCTGGGACAGCGGATTTCACTTCTACTTGTGGCCCCTGATACCGTTTGCGGGGCTCAATGACCGCATCTCGCCGAGAGTCGTGTTCCTCGAAGTCGCCGCGCTGTTCATGCTCTACTCCATGCTGTACTGGTACACGCGCGGGATCCATTTCCATGGGCCGAGCCAGGCCGTGACCGAAGCCGTGCCGTTCATCAACGTCGGCGTCGTGTTCACCGCAATGGGGATGCTCGCCGTTTACTATCGCCTTGCCAGCAACAGCGCCGAGCGCAAGCTCAAGGTGCTCGCATCCACCGACGACCTTACCGGGCTGATGAACCGCCGGCGCATGATCGAGAACATCGACGAAGAGATGAACCGCATCCGCCGCAGCGGGCGCGCCGCCACGCTGGTGATGGCCGACATCGACCTGTTCAAGAAAGTGAACGACACGCACGGCCACCTGGCCGGCGACATCGTGCTGCAGGCCGTCGCGAGCGAGCTGCGCCATCGCCTGCGCAGCCAGGACTTCATCGCGCGCTGGGGCGGCGAAGAGTTCCTTTTCATGCTGCCGGAAACTGAAGTGACCGGCGCGAAGATCGCAGCCGAGAAGCTGCGCGAAGCCATGCGCGCGCTCGAGATCGATTGCGGCAAGGTGAAGCTCAAGGTCACCATGACCTTCGGAATCGCGCCGCTGGACCCCGCCATCGGCATCGATGAATCGATCAGCCACGCGGATGACGCGCTTTACGCAGGCAAGCAGGCCGGGCGGGACCGCGTCGTGGTCTGGGAAAAGGCTGACGGCGCGGGCGCGCAGGGGTAAGGTCGGGGCGCGAGCCGCCACTTGTCTAAGGGCACCTCTGGAGCAGGCATGAAACGCGCGACTTCCGTCCTCATGATCCTCGGGCTGCTGCTGGTCTGCAGCGTGCCCGGGCGCGCCGGCGACTTTGACTACGAGAAGGAGCGCGGCAAGCTGTGGGAATGGCTCGCCGACAAGCACGCCGACCTTGGCGACAAGTACCGGCTGGTGCAGATCTATTCGCTGGCACGCAAACAGTACGACCGCGCCCGCGAACTTGAGCCCGACAACAAGAAGGCCTGGAAAGGCCTCGGCTACAAGCGCAAGGACGACAAGTGGGTTCCGGATGAGCCCCTGCCGGCCGAAGACGGCGTCAGCGGCAAGGAGTACATCGAGGCGCGCAAGAAGCCCGACGAAGAGAAGCTCAAGGTCTGGGAAAAGTGCGCCGACCGCTGCCGCAAGCTGATGGAGAGCGCGGCCAAGGCCGGCGACGACCGCGCGGCAAAGATCGCCGCGGTTGATCTGCTGTATTACGTGCCGGACGACGCCGACGCGCGCAAGCTGCGCGGGCACGTCAAGGATGGCGACACCTGGGTGCCCCCGTTCGCCAAGAAGTGGCGCGATGAGGGCCACAAGATTGTCGAAGGCGCGAGCTTCGGTGAAGAGACCGAGGGCAAGGACCCGCAGGCCGATCTGATCGGTGCGAACTTCGACCGCCGCAGCAGTGCCAACGTGATGGTCCGCGCCGTCCAGGCGCCGCCGCGCGCCAAGTTCCTGCATCGCAACGCCGACGCCTGTATCCAGCGCGCACAGGCGCTGCTCGGCACTGAAGGCGCGCCGTTCGGCGGTCGGCAGTACACGCTGACCCACCTGCAGACGCGCGATGAATACGTGGCGATGCTGGAGAAAGTCCTCAAGCTCACGGGCGATGACCTCGACTTCGCCAAGAAGCTGAACGGGCACGGCCAGAAGGATCCGTACGGGTATTTTGTCTGCTCGCCGCTGGATTCCGCGGCCGACGACATGCTGTGCAACACGCTTGTGCTGAGCCTGCTCGCGTATGCGCAGGACGGCATTCGCGACCGCGCGCCGTGGGTCGACACCGGCTTCGGCTATCTCGTGACATCAGAGGTGTTGGGCACGACCATGGTGCAGCGCTACACGATGAAAGAGATCGGCGCGACGACGGCCGATGACAAGGTGATCCCCGAGTTCACGAAAAAGTCCGGCACGCCGGATCTGCTGCGGGAAGTTGCGGTGTACAACATCCGCTTCGGGCACGACATCCCGCTGAGCATGCTGGTCGCGACCGAGATCAACGACATGCAGCAGGCCCACGCGGCGAAGTCGTTCAGCTTCATGGAATTCATCTACGATCAGCACCCGGAGCAGGCCAAAGCCTGGCTCAAAAGCGGCGGCAAGAAGAAAGCGGCCGAGCGCGTGGAGGCGCTGGAGACGGCGTTCGGCAAGAAGCTGAACGAGATCGAAGACGAATGGCGCGAGTGGGTACTGATGAACTATTAGCGACCTGCAGTCGGGAACGCCCCCCAGTCCGATCCGCATTGTGTTGTCCAGCCTGCAAAGCAGGCGTCACGAGGTTAGCCTGGGGTGACAAGGCCGAAGGCCGCGGAACCCCAGGTAAACAATCGACAAACCACAAGCCCGCGAAGCGGGCGACCCACCCGAAGGGATCGGCATGTCGCAAAGCTACACGCGATTGCTCTACCACGTCGTGTTCTCAACGAAGGAACGCCGACCGCTGCTCACACCGGAAACCCACCCGTACATGGGTGGAATCATCAAGCGCCTCGGCGGCGTACCCTTCAACATAGGCGGAGTCGCGGATCACGTGCACTTACTGACTTCGATACCCGCAACCATTGCCGTCTCCGACTTCATGCGAGACCTGAAGGCCGGCTCAAGCAAATGGGTGCGTCAGCGTGAACCTGCATTCGAGTGGCAACGCGGCTTTGCGGCGTTCACCGTAAACCAATCCATTGTACTGGATGTGGATCGATACATCGCGAACCAGGAGGAACATCACGCGAAGCAGGATTTCATTGGCGAGTTGAAGCGGTTGCTGGAATTGAACGAGGTAGAATTCGACGAGCGTTACCTGGAATGATTGCCACGCTTCGCGCGGCTGGGTCGCCCGCTTCGCGGGCTTTTGATTCGCGCACGAGACACCTGGGGTTCCGCGGCCTGCGGCCTAGTCACCCCAGGCTAAGCTAGTGACGCCCGCTTCGCAGGCTGAGGGCACAGCCGAGTGGCGCGAGTGGGTGCTGATGAACTACTAGGGTGAACTGCCCGGCTGGATGAACGATTGTCCGGAGATTGGGATTTCCTACGCACTGCCCAACATCTCGCATTCGAAGCCGTCATACTCTCCGCCAAATTCCTGAGCGAGACGCAGGAGTCGAACCTGAACATTCAGTAGCGCGTACTTGTCCATACTGCACTGATGCTCAAGGCAGACCCCATACTGTTTGACCTCTCCTTCAGGATCCAACGTACCGATGACGTCGAATTGAAGAGTGCTGGACTTTAGGGCCTTGGCGAAGCCGTCCCGTTCCATTTGCCCGGGAAAGTACAGCCAGTGGAGTGTGTGGCGCGGTGGAGTTAGTGGATCGCCATGGGCTGATAAGTTCTCGAGCACAGGCTCGTTGCTGATTTCCTGCCATGCGATGGCATTCGGATACAGGAAGTCGACGTAGTTTTCCCAATCCGGCTGCTCGAAACAGTCCAGCTCAAATTCGTACCCTGTTGCGCAAAGCTCGACGAGCCTCCGAGCGACCTGTGGTTCGGGTTGGAGCGGCAAGTAGTAGGCCATGACGCGCTGACCACCAAAGGTGTATCGGCCTACGTAGACACCGCCCCACGCCTTGTAGAATTCCGCTTCGATGCGATCTTCGATGCGCCATAACGCGTTGGTTTCTTCTTCGTCGGAGAAGCCGTCGGCCCGGCGACTCCTCAGGCGCAATGTGATCGTGAAGTAGTGCGGCAGGAGCGGATTTGGGGCGTCCTCTATCAAGTCCGTACGCACAAAGACGAGAGCGTTCTTGCCCTCAATCTCAGCGCTGTACATTTCCCACTCGCCAGTTGGCATGGGCTGCCCTAGTTGTTGTCGATCTGGGCCTTTTGGACCTTGCCGCTGTAGTCGATCACGACGGTCTTGATGTCGCTGAAGGCTTCGATCACCGTCGGCCCGCCCTCGCGGTGACCGTTGCCGGTGTTCTTCCAGCCGCCGAACGGAGTGCTGACTTCGGCGCCCGTTGAGCCCGCGTTGATGTAGCACAGCCCGCAGTCGAGATCGATGCTGGCGCGGTGGCACAGATTGACGTCCTTGCTGATGAACCCGGCGCTCAGTCCGTACTGCACGTCGTTGGCGACCTTGATCGCCTCGTCGTAGCTGCTCACCTTGATCACGCTGATCACCGGCCCGAAGATCTCTTCCTGCTCGATGCGCATGCCGGGCTTCACGCCGCTGAACACCGTGGCCGCGTAGAAGTTGCCCTTCGCGTACGCGCCGTCCTTGAGCACCTTGCCGCCGCACTCCAGCTTGGCGCCTTCTTTCTGGCCGATCTGCACGTACTCGTCGATCTTCTTGAGCTGGCCTTCGTTGATGATCGCACCGAAGAACGAGTCCGGCTCCGCGCCGTGGCCGACCTTCAGCTTCGGCGCGCGCTCGACGAGCATTTTCAGGAACTGGTCATGCGCCTTCTCATGCACAATCACGCGTGAGCACGCCGTGCAGCGCTGGCCCGAAGTTCCGTAGCCGGCCCACATAACCGCGTTGACGGCCAGCTCCAGGTCGCCGTCTTCCCAGACGATCACCGGGTTCTTGCCGCCCATCTCAAGGCTCACGCGCTTGTTCAGCGGCGCGGCCTTGGATGCGATGCCGAGTCCGGTCTTGGTGCTGCCCGTGAAACTGATCATCCGCACGTCCGGGTGCGTGACGAGCCGGTCGCCAATCGGCGCGCCGTGGCCGACCACCATGTTGAACACGCCCTCAGGCACGCCGCTTTCGATCAACACTTCCGTCCAGCGCTTGCCGAGCAGCGTCGTGTCTTCCGCCGGCTTGAATACCACGGTGTTGCCCATGATCAGCGCCGGGTAGCTCTTCCAGCTCGGGATGGCGATCGGGAAGTTCCACGGCGTGATCAGGCTGCACACGCCCAGCGGCTGCCGGATCGTGTACATGCGCTTGTTCGGCATCTCGGCCGGGATGGTGTGGCCCCAGCCGCGGCGCCCCTCGGCCGCGATGTAGAACGCCATGTCGATGGCTTCCTGCACGTCGCCGCGGGCCTCGGCGATCGGCTTGCCGTTTTCGCGGCTCATGAGCTGTGAGAGCTCTTCTTTGCGCGCTAGCAGGACTTCGGCGCTCTTGTAGATCACTTCCGCGCGCTTGGGCTGCGGCGTGGCTTTCCAGGCCGGGAACGCGGCCTTGGCCGCGGCGACGGCCTCGTCGACGTCGGCGTTGGTCGCCTGGTTAAAGGTCGCGATCAGGTCGCCGTTGGCTGGGTCGCGCGAGTCAAGTTTTTCGCCGCTCGCTTCAACCCACTTGCCCGCGATGAAGTTCTGTACGTGTTCGGTCATGGCTGCCTCCGTGATCGGGGCAGGCTAGCAATCATGCACGCGTCCGCCATTCACCGCGCGGGGTTGTTGCGTGGCAGCGTGTCGGATGCCGACATCAGGGCTGGTTTGGCGGCTGCGGAGGGCTAGGCGGCGCTGGGTTCCCGTTCCAACTGTACGGGTTGTTGCCCTGCGCGCCGTAGGGGTTCTGCGCCTGCGGCCCATAGTTTGCGTACCACCAGTCAGCGTACTGCTTCTCTTTGGCTTTGCGCTCACGAGCCTGCTGCTGCGAGTTGCCGACAAGGAAGACGATCAGGATGCCGATCCACGTCAGGAAGAAGCCCGCTGCCGCGCCCAGCCACGGCTCCATCTCGTACTTCTTGGCGATGTAGTAACCGACCACGCCGGCGCCGACCATGAACACCAGGTTCGCCAGCATGATCACCATGAAGAAGCCCCAGGGCATCATGTCGAACGGGTTGATGGGCGGCGGGCTGCTCGAGCGCGCGGCGAGGGGCAGCAGGTGGTGAGTGGCGTCGATCAGAGCAGTCATCATTCCAGCCTCCGCGTACATGCTAATGCGCGGGCGGGCGACATCCCATTACAAATGCAGCTAGCGAATGTTCGGGTTGTAGACCGGCGGCATGACGTTTCCGCAGCTCATGCAGGTCTTGCGCCCGGCCTTGGTGCGTGCACCGCAGGAAGGGCACGCCACGTAGCCTTGCGCATCGGCCGTGAGCATTTGCGGCTGCTGCGGCGGTGGGGGAGGCGGCGGCGCAATCCCCTGCCCCGCCATCATCGGGCCCTGCGTGGGATATTGCGGCGCCGGGCCGACGGGCGGCGGGCCGCCGGCGTAGCCCTGAGGCGGGGGCGGATACTGTTGCGGCGGCGGGTATTGCTGCGGCGCCCCGTACATCGGGTTGGGCGCGTTTGGCGGCGCCTGGTAGCGCACGCCGCCGCCGGGGTTGAACACACGGTCGCGTTTGAACACCGGCACAATCGCGACGCCGATCCAGCTCAGAAAAAAGCCCAGTGCGAAGCCGATGGCGGGGTGAACATTGTGCTGCTCTGCTCGTGACTTGCCCCAGAATCCGAACAAGACGTTGATGCCGATGCCGATCAGGAAGCCGACAATCAGCGCGCCGACGGGAAGCGGCTTGGGCCCGGAGTTGTAGGGCGAGCCATACGGGTTGCCGCTGGGGTCGCCAAACGGAGGGCCGGATTGCGCCAGCGCGTGCAACGCATTCCCGATCAGCTCGGGCAGGTGTTGCAGGTGCGAAACGAATGCGGCAGGCTCAAGCAAGGCCATCTCCGGTCGATACCCCAGCCAGTGTACCCCATCGGGCCGCGTGATTCAAAACTGCTGCATCGCGCCCGCGCCGGCGATGTCGTCGCTGAACTGCAGCGCGATCAGCATCACGAATACCAGCACCAGCACGGTGCTGACGATCGTCGCCATGCGCTTGCGGCTCTTCGGCGTAGTCGGCAGAAAGACAGCCACGCTGAGCACTCCCGCGCCAAGCGGCACCCACGGCTGGTGCGCCAGCACGCTCGCGAGCCCGATGCCGATCGACTTCAGGTGAAACAGCAACTGGTCGAGAATCGGCGACTCGATGGAGGGGCCTTTCAGCGCTTCATCCACGCCCATGCGCATGAAGCCCCAGACGCCGATCAGGATCGCCGCCTCGACCAGGATAAACATGTAGTAGTACAGCGCCTCGGGAAAACGCGGCGACGGCAGCTTGGGGTCGCGCTTGGGCTTTCGCCCGCTGCGTTTGCCCTCGGCGCGCGACAGCATCGCCGCCAGTTCTTCGTCGCTCGGAAGCTGCTTCGTGTCGTCTTCAGCCAACGTACCACCGTTTACAGAAGGGGCAGAACAGGGCCGCCTTAGTTAGGATACAAGGCATGACGGAAGGGAACACAGGGGGCACCGACACCAGCGGGCGGCAGGACCCGCTGATCGGGCGTCGCCTCGCGAGCTACGAGGTGCTGGCCCGCGTTGCCCGCGGCGGCATGGGCGTGGTCTATCGTGCCCGCCACGTATACATCGACAAGATCGTGGCATTGAAGGTTCTCGACCCGGCGCTGGCCCAGCGCGAGGACTTGATAGAGCGCTTCCGGACCGAGGCGCAGTCGCTCGCCCGCGTTGAACACGAAAACGTCGTGAAAGTGATCGACATCCTTGAGGACAAGGGTGTCCATTTCATCGTGATGGACTTTGCCGAAGGCACCAACCTGCGCGTGCTGGTCAAGGAAAACGGCAAGCTCACCGGCGATGAGCTGCTTTCAGTCGCGCGACAGACGGCCGAGGCGCTGTACGCCGCGCACCGCGAGGGCATTCTGCACCGCGACATCAAGCCCGAGAACCTGATCATGAACAGCCGTGGGCGCTGCAAACTGGCCGATTTCGGGCTGGCCGGCGACCTGCGGCTGATCAGTGAAGGCCACGAAGGCCCGCTGAACTTCGGCACGCCGGCGTACTCTGCGCCTGAAGTTTTGCGGCGCATGGTGCCGGACAAACGCAGCGACATCTTCAGCTTCGGCGCGACCATGTACTTCCTGGCGACGGGCGAGCCTCCGTTCGGGCAGACCGGCGCGCAGGCCATCATGCTGCGCCAGAAACAGGGGGCGGAGCTGCTGGACGCCCGCCGGCCTGACCTGCCGCCGAAGTTCACCCAGTTGCTGATGGACTGCATCCGCTATCACCCGAAAGATCGCCCCAGCAGCTTCATGGAAGTGCTCGAGGCGCTGCCCAAGCGCATGGTTACGCGGCGCATTGCGGCGACCGGTACAGGGCCGACCGAGCCGACCGACCTGACACAGATGGACAGCGGCACCCACGAGACGCCCGACTTGGATGCCGGCTCGCCGAGGCTGCTGATTGGGCTGGCGGTGATGGCGATCGCGGCGATCGTGGTGGTGGCGTTCCTGTGGATCGGCGGCTTGCTGCGCGACGCCGACAACGGCATCTCGGCAGCGAACAATGCACCGAGCAACGCACCGACGAACACAGCGATTCGACCGCCCACGAACGCGGTGATCGGACCGGCGAACACGGAGCCGGGTGACGGCGTTCCGGCCTTCCGGCCTGAGGATGAGGCGTTCAACGCGGCGGAGCTGGAAAGCCGGGCGTCGCTGAGCGGCGCCGACTACAAGGGCGCTTACGATGCCTGGGCGAGCTTCCTGCGGCGCTACCCCAACACCGAGTATCAGTCCGAGGCGCGCGAGCGTCAGCGGGACGTGGTCAAGCGCGTGTCGGAGCTGCGCGAGAAGGAGTATGACAAGGCCAAACAGGCTTCTGACGAGGCGTTGAAAGACAAACGCACGGCCGAGGCCATTGGCGCGCTGGATCGCTTCCCGGCCGAGCTGCTGGTCCCACTGAGCGACACCGACGAAATTGACGTGGCACGCAAGCTTGAGACCCAGCGCCAGTGGGTGCTTGCGGCAGAGTCCGAGGACCTAGCCCGTTTGTTGCAGAAGGCTGACGATCTGCGCGGTGACTGGCAGAAGGATCAGGATGGCGCCGACACGCTCGGCGAATTCCAGCTCATGCGCAACGCGGGCAATCTGCTTAAGGAGCGCGATCTGCTGGAGGCGTACATTCCGGGGCGAACCGCGGACAGTGTCGACAAGATCACGAAGCGATTGGCGAAAGTCCGCCAGCTGCTGGAGTCGGTCCACCAGGCTTCTGAGCTGCGCACAGAGGCGTGGCGCGGCTTTCAGGATGAGACGCTGGGCCAGTGGTCGGCCGATGCGCTGAACGCGATCGGCAAGCTGCGCACTCTGCTCGAGAATCGTGATTTCAAGGCTGCCTACGGTGCGCTCGACGCGCTGGAAACGGATCTCGCCGCGCGCCGCGCAAAGGCGGCGACTGAGGTGGGCTCGCCGGCGCTGGCCAAGAAAATCAACGAGTCCACTTTCGTCTCGCGCCAGGTGCAGTCGTATCGCGAAGACTTGCTGCTGGCCGATCGTGTTACGTCCGCGCTCGCCAGCAACCTGCGGGCGATCCGGCAAACCAACTCGATCAAAGAGTATCTCGTCCACGCCGAGAAAGAGGCCGACGGGACACGCAGCAGCCGGGTTGAGAAGTACAGCGGGCGCGTCACGGCCGTCGGAAGCAGCGACTTCAGTATCGAGGACGACGGCAAGCGCGTCACGATCGACTACGACATGCTGACCGTTTCCAGTGTCCGGCGATTGATCCACAACGGCGAGAGCTTTGACGAGCATTTGAGTCTGGTCGCGTGGCTCGTGGCGCTCGGGCGGGATGAAGACGCCGACAGCGAACTCGCCAAGGTTGAACGCATGACCAACGTGCCGGATGACGTCCTGACGCGTGCGCGCGCCATCGCCGGCAGTAAGCGCCTTGCGCCTGACGCGATACGGCGACTGACCTACTTCGCGTGGCGCGCCGGGTTGCGCAAGTACGATGATCTGGATGCCATACTGGAAGAAGAGTCGCTGCTGCGGCGACTGGCCACGGCACAGCGCGGCATAGAGAGAGGCGACACCGACGCGGCCAAACAGTATCTCGCCATCGTCAACGAAGTCGTGGACCCGGAGCTGGTGCATCTCGAGACATTCGAGAGGGCGACGACACTGGCGGATCCCTCGGTGGGGGATTTGCGGAACTGGATCGTGCTCGAGCCCTCCAACCCGGCGGCATTCGCAGCGCTGGCGAAGGCGCTGCAGGCCGAAGGCTCCAACAGCGAGGCGCGCACCCTGGCGGGCAAGGCGCTGATCCTCGATGGCAGCAACGAAACGGCCTGGGGCGTGTGGAGCAAGTAGACCACTGGCCACTGCGCCCAAGCCTCCTAAAGTGGCGCACGTGAACGGATTCTCCTGGGTAATCGAGAATGAAATCGCCGGCATGGCGAGGCCCGACTACGCGTCAGACGGGCTGTGGCAGTGGCTTGCGGACCGCAACGTCGGGCTGGTCGTCAGCCTGACCAGCGGCGCGCCGGACCCAAACAAGCTTGCAGGCTATGGCATGGAGCTGCTGCATCTGCCGGTGCCGGATTTCACCCCGCCGTCGCGCGAGACCATCGACGCGTTCCTGCAGCAGGCGCGGTTCTACCGGCATGAAGGCAGGGCGATCGTCGTGCACTGCGGCGCGGGCATCGGGCGCACCGGCACGATGATCGCGTGCTATCTCGTCGACCAGGGGTATCAGCCCGACGAGGCAATCCGGCTTGTGCGGGAGGCACGCCCGGGCAGCATCGAAACGCCCGAGCAGGAGCGCGCCGTGCACGAGCTCGCGGACCGTCTTTCTTCGGATGAATAGCGTGCACATTGCGATCGTCCGAACCGAGTTCATCAGGACACGCGGCGGCGCAGAGCGCTATGCCGTTGATCTCGCGCGTCAGTGGGTAAGCCAGGGCCATCGGATTTCGGTGGTCTGCCACCGGCATGACGCGCGTGACGCCGAGGGCATGGAGATCGTGCCGGTGTCGCGCCCCAAGGTCCTCGGCCCGTTCAAACACAGCTGGTTCGCAAAACGCGCGGGCAAGGCTGCGGGCGAGTGCTCTGCGGATGCCGTACTGTGCCTCGCGCGGGCCTATCCCGGCGATGTGTTGCGGCTGGGCGACGGGCTGCACCAGATGTGGCTCGAAACGCGCTACGGCAAGGAGGGCGCAAAACGCCGCGCGAAACTGAATCCCCGGCACCGCGAGCTGTTGAGCCTGGAGAAAGGGCTGTTCAAACCCGGTCGCTTCGGTCTGTACGTCGCGAACAGCGAGATGATCCGCGAGCAGGTGATCGAGCGCTTCAAGCTGGAGCCCGGCGGCATCATCGTTATCCAGAACGGCGTAGACTGGGCGCGATTCAATACCGGCGTCCGCGAAGACCGCGACGCGTGGCGCAGCAGCCACGGCATCCCGACGGACAAGAAGCTTGTGTTGTTTTCCGGGATGGACTTTCGGCGCAAGGGGCTGATGCAGGCCGTAACCGGCTTCATCAAGCTCGCACAGTCGCGGAACGACGTGTATTTCGCCTGCGTCGGGCCCGGCTACACCGGTACCGCGGAAGAGATGCTGGCCAAGACGACACCAGGACGGTCGAGCTTCATCGAGCAGACGGAAGACATTGCCCGCTGGTACGGGGCTGCCGACGTCTTCGTGCTTCCCACCATGCACGATCCCAGCGCAAATGCGGTGACGGAGTCGCTGGCATGCGGTACGCCGGTGATCACCAGCGCCGAGAACGGCGCGAAACAGCACATTCGCGATGGGGCAAACGGCTATGTATTGCAGAACCGGACCGACGTTGATGAGCTGGCCATGCGGCTCGATCAGGTGCTCAACGCCACTCCCGTGCCCGACGCGGTGGTAGACTCGGCGAGCCTGCTCAGCCGGGAAATCAACGCCGACCGCATGCTCGAAGCGCTCAAGATGGCCGCGGCGAAGCGCACTTGAGCGCAGAGGTTTCCGCGAAGGCGCGCGGAACGTAACCTGCACACTCGCATTCACACATATTGCGGACGGGACACGCGGGCATGGACCTGGCCGACAACATACCGGCGTTGCTGAAGCCGCTGAGCGGCGGCTGCGCGGTCGTGGAAGGCGGCACCGGCGCGGAGGCAGCGGCGGCGGCTATCCGCGATGCGCTGTTGTCGCCCGACGGCTTTCGCACCATGCGGGTACGCCCCGGGCGCGCGATCTACGAGTTCAAGACCCGCGAAGGCGAGTTCATTGTCAAGGCGTTTGAAACCCGCTTCATGACGCGCATGTCGCCGATGCGCTTCTGCGCGTCGGGTCGCGAGTGGAAAGCGATCCAGAGCGCCGAAGCCAAGGGTATCCCGACATCGCGAGCCGTGGGGCTCTACACTGGTCGCGGAAAACCCGGTGCGAACTACCTGGTGCTTGAGAGAGTGTCCGGCGCGGCCGAGTTCGAGGCCTATCTCGAACGCGAGCGCGAGCGCCTGCTCACCGACGTAAAGCTGCTACGCTCGCTCGTAAAGAGCTTTGCCGAGTTCGTGGCGGGCCTGCACAAAGGCGGGCTGCTGCACCATGACCTGCACCTGCGCAACATCTTGATTCGGCCGCCGCGCGCGGGACGGGCGCCCGAGTTCTTCATCATCGACCTTGCGGATGAGGACTTCCTGCCGGGCATTCCACCCGAGCTGCAGCGTCGGCAGAACCTGGCCTATCTGTCGTTGTGTTTCCTGGATGCGCCGATGGTTGTGCGCCGGCGCTTTCTGCGGGAGTACCGCAAACTCATGGGGGACGGCGGCGTCGAGCGCGACGTCGCGCGCGACCTGGAAATCCAGGCCGAGCAGAAGCAGTTCGATCTCAACACCGTGCGTGTCGCCACTTGCGGGGAGGCCAGCTCGGCGATCGCGCGCGTGCAACGCCCGGATACGTTGCT
Organism: Planctomycetota bacterium; assembly: GCA_020638675.1. Lineage (GTDB taxonomy): Bacteria > Planctomycetota > UBA8742 > UBA2392 > UBA2392 > JACKID01. Next base: position 2,331,195 of record JACKID010000001.1, on the reverse strand, counting down.
GCTTATCTACCGCAAAGCCAGCAACGCGGACCTCGAGCAGCTTGAGAAACCGTTGGCGGCGGCCGACCCGGAATCATGGGCTGACCTGCTGCACAACCACTTCGAGCTGCGTTTTGGCGAAGGCCAGATCTGGAAACTCAAGAGCCCCATCGACAGCACCGACGAGGCCGCTTCGCGCCGCAAGCTCGAAGCCCTGTGGGGCCGGATGCTTGAGCTGAACGCGATCCATGCGGCTTCGCCGTCACCGCTGGCGTGCCTGCTGAAGCCGCCGACTCTCAGCGTGTTCGCGCGCGTCCCGGGCACGCTCAAGCCGCTGGTCGAGCGGAAGGACGTCGACTCACTGCACCTTTATGAAGAGCTCGGTCGTCAACTTGTGCGCCTTCACCGCTTTGGCTGCTTCTTCCTGCCCCTGGAGCCTGAAACCCTGGCCCTGGGTTTCAGCGTCGCCAGCAAACGTCGCGGCGGTCTGGAACTGGTGTTGACGGCGCCTGATCATATCTTCCGGGGTTCGCCGACAACGCTGGGTCCGCAGGCGGTTGCAAGCCTGGGGCGCGTAGGGCGAACCATGCTGGAGTTGGCAGGCGAGCGGCAAATGAAGGAACTGGTCTGGAGCTATGCGCGCGTGATGCGGCTTAACCTGTTCGATACGAACGCGCTGCTTGACGAAGCCCGCCGCATCCCGACCGGCAACACGCTCGTGCTCACGCGCGGGATTGAGCGCAGCCGGCTCGAAGACGGAAAGCGTTAATGGCCATCGAGCCGATAGCGGATCTCGCCGGAAAACGCCTGCTGTTGATCAAGCCGTCGTCCCTGGGTGATGTCGTGCACGCCGTTCCCACGGCGTGGGCGCTCAAGTCGCGTTGGCCGACGTTGCATCTGAGCTGGCTGGTCAATCGCGGGCTCGATTCATTGATCGCGCCCATTGACTGCGTGGATGACGTCATTCCCTTCGACCGCAGCCGGTTTCGCGGGCTGGTGGGGCCGCTGGCCCAACGTGGAGAACTGCGCAGCTTCACACGTACGCTGCGCGAAGGCAAATTCGACGTCGTGCTGGACATGCAGGGGTTGTTCCGCAGCGGGCTTTTTTCATGGCTGACGCGGGCGCCGATCCGGGTGGGGGATCGCGACGCGCGGGAGGGTTCGTGGCTGTTCTACACGAATCGCGTCACCACGCCTGGACAGCCGATTCATGCACGAGTGCGCTATGCCGCGCTGGCTGAAACACTCGGCGCGGGCGAGCAGACCAGGGAAGACCTGGACGTCCGCGACACGGAGCGGGCAAGCGCGCGGTCCTTGCTGTCCGAAGCGGGGCACGAAGGCGGCGCGTTGGTCGCGGTTTGTCCCGGTGCACGCTGGGAGACCAAGGTTTATCCTGCCGCCAGTTTTGCGGCCGTGCTGGATGAACTGGCGGAAAGAGCGGGCGTCCTGCAGCCGGTGCTGGTCGGGGGCGACGACCTTGCGCAGATTTGTCAGGAAATCTGCGCGGCATGCAAGACGGCCAAGCCGATCAGCCTGGCGGGCAAGACCAGCTTGCGCGAACTTGCCGCGCTGCTCGACATCGCCGACCTGATGCTTACCTGCGACAGCGGCCCCATGCACATCGCCGCCGCCCAAGGCACGCCGACTCTGGCGGTTTTCGGGCCGACAGACCCTCGTCGCACGGGGCCATTCGGCCAGCTTGAGCACGTGGTTCACGGCGAGTGCGAACTCATGCCGTGCCTGAAAAGGCGCTGCCCCGGCATGGGCCTGAAGTGCATGCGCGACCTGTCGCACCTCACCATCGCTGAAAAGGCGCTGGCGTTGCTGCAGCAAACAGCCGATAAAGAAACACAATAACGCTCTGAGCACATGGGAAAGCGCAAGGAAAAGCTCGATTGGCTGAATGTCCGCAGGGCGCTGGCATACTTCAAGCGCCTCTGGCCGTTCCTCAAGCCGCAGTGGCCGCAGATGCTGCTGGTGCTGCTTGGCACTGGCCTCTACTCCGGCGGCTATGCAGTGCGCCTGTTTGTCATCCGGCCGTTCATGGAGCTGGCAAACGAACTCACGAAAGGGGGCGCGGTCAACGATGCCACCGCCTCCTACGTGGTCGAAAAGGTTGCGCCGCTATCGGGAATCCTGTTGCTCGGTGCCGCCGGAATGGCCGTGGGCACGTATCTGCGCCAGTACTACATGGGCTACATGCGCGCCTACACGGTGATCTCGCTGCAGCGCGCGATGGTTGACCGTGTGCTGCAGCAGCCGATGTCCTTCTTCAATAATGAACGCAAGGGCGCGCTGATGTCGCGCATGACGGCGAATACTTCCGCCGCCAGCGCGCTGGTGCGCATCGTCATCGAGGGGATCGTCTCACACCCCATTACGATCATTTCCGTGATGGCCGTGCTGCTGGCGACCAGCCCGATCCTGTCGCTCGCGACGTTTGTGGTGTTCCCGATCGTGCTGATCCCGGTGATGCTGTTCGCCAGCCGAATCCGCAAGGCCACCAAGAAGCGCTACAAGAAGGTCGAAGTCACCGGCAACTTCTTTCATCAGATGCTGGACGGTATCCGGGTCGTGAAGTCCTACCGCCTCGAGCCGGAACAACGCGAGGAATTCGAGCGCGTTTCTGAGGACGTCTTCCGCCGCGAGCGAAAGGTCGCCCGCTACAAGGGCAGCGCGCGCTTCGGCGTTGAGTTGACCTACAACACGGTTATGGCCGCCGCGCTATTTCTCGTCGGCTACCTGATGACCACAGCGTGGTTCATGGACGCGGGCGGACTCGGGATGTTCGTGCAGTTTTTCGCGGGCCTCATCTTCTTGTATGACCCTGCGAGAAAGCTGGGGCATTCGGTCAACGACGTACAGGAGTCCACGGCGGCGCTCGACCGCGTGTTCGAATTGCTCGACCGAAAACCCGAGCTGGTCGACCGGAAAGGCGCCCTTGAGGCGCCGCGCGAGTTCGAACGGATTACGTTCGACAACCTCGAATTCCACTATGTGGAAGGCCGCCCCGTGCTGCGCGACGTGAGCTTCGAGGCCAAGCGCGGCATGATGGTTGCCTTTGTGGGCCAGAGCGGGATGGGCAAGTCCACGCTGATGGACCTGATCCCGCGCTTCTACGATCCGACGGGCGGCGCCATCCGCGTGGACGGTGCGGACCTGCGCGACATGAAGAACGAGAGCTGGCTGCGCAATATCGCCATCGTCAGCCAGGACACGTTCCTGTTCAACACGACCATCCGGCAGAACATCATGTCCGGCAAACAGGACGCGACCGAAGAAGAAGTGATCGAGGCGGCCAAGGCCGCCCACATCTGGCACGACATTGAAAAAATGCCCGAGGGCCTCGATACGCCCCTGGGCGACCGCGGCGTGACCCTCTCCGGCGGCCAGCGTCAGCGGGTGGCGATTGCGCGTGCGTTCCTGCGCAAGGCGCCGGTGCTGCTGCTGGACGAAGCTACAAGCTCGCTCGACACGGGCTCGGAGCGCGAAGTGCAGAAGGCGCTGGATGAACTCATTGTAGGCTGCACGGTGTTTGCGGTCGCGCACCGCCTCAGCACGATCCGGCGCGCGGACCTGATTCTCGTGCTGAACGAAGGCCGGGTGATTGAGCGCGGCAAGCACGACGACCTGATGAAGCTCAACGGCGCGTACGCCAACGCCTACCGCCTGCAGCAGGGCGAAGACGCAGATGCGGAGGCGGCCTGATGCCAGACAGCCCCCCCGGCAGCAAGATCGTTAGGCCCTCCGGCGTAAGGCGCGATACCGCACGCCTGCAAGCCCGTGAGCGCGAGCGCGACACCGGGCGCATCAGGCTCGATGAGCACGCGAGCTACCGTGTCGCGGTCTTCGCGCCCGCGCTCGAGCTCGATGGCACCACCATGTACACACGCACGTTGCTGAACGCACTGCGCGCAGCGGGCGATCACGTGATGCTGCTGTCTCCAAGCGGTCCGATGGCCAAGACCCTCGACGGCGCATACGACAGCCGCTTCGAAGTCCCGGAGCAAGGTCGCATGGGCTTCTTCGGCTGGCGGCGCATGAAGGAAGCGCTGGCCGAGTTCGAGCCGGAAGTGCTGCACGCAGTCAGCCCGGACCCGGCGCTGCCGGCGATTCGCGTAGCCGATCACCTTCAGTTGCCGCTTTGTGTGAGCGTTCACGGCATCAAGCCGGACGAGTTGCCGCCCACGGAAGACAAACGCTACGACGCATACATCGCCTCGGACCAGTCGGTGCGCGAGCGCCTGCTGAACGACTGTCGCCTCGAGCGCGACCGGACGACCCTCATTCGCGACTGCGCATTCCCCGAACGCGCACCGGATGAGAAGTCGATCCTGAGTGATCGCAAGCGACAGGTCGTAGGCTGGGTGGGTCCGTTGACAGAGGGCTGCGGCTACGGCTGCTTCATTGAGGCCGCCATCAAGGTGCAGGCGCGCGGCGTGGATTCTATGTTCTCGATCCTCGGCAGCGGCCCGAAGGCCGGCGACGTCCGCGACCAGGTGGAATCGCGCGGGATGCTGCCGCGCATTGTTGTGGTGCAGGGCCTGTACGACTACGGGCGCATCTGGGACCCGTACGACATCGCCGTGATCGATACGCGCCAAAGCGCCGCCGCGTTGATGGTGCTGAATGCAATGGCCAACGGGCGCCCGGTAATCGCGACCGAGGGCGGCGCAGTGTTCGACCTGATCCAGGATGGTGTCGACGGCATGATCGTGCCCCGTGACAACGCGGACGCGCTGGCCGAGCGCATCCTGCTGCTGGTGCAGAACCCCGCCGAGCGCCTGCGCATGGCAAAGGCCGCCTTCGACAAAATCGAGGACGAATACCGCCCCGCCGACATGGCTGATTCCCTGAATGCGGTGTACACGGCATTGCTAACGGATGAGCCTCTGCCCAAACTGTTTGAGTCCCGTTCGAAACGTGCTGCGGCCAAGTGACCGTTTGACGGCCACGCAACCGCCGGCTTTCAGGAGTATCGCCAAGTTCATGGCCGTGAATCGCTACGATCGGTTGTTCGCCCACGTCGGCTCCATCACCGGACTGTTGTCCGCCAAGCAGGTGGAAGAATTGTTTTCGCTGGTCGAGACCGGCGAAGCTCGCGATATGGGAACGGCGGCGGCGCGTCGTGGCTTCCTGCCGGCCGACGTATCGGCCGCGTTGGGGATCATCGCGTCGGAGCTGGCTGCCCGGCGCATCGCCGAGAACATCGAGCCCGAAAGCATCGTGTCGTCGGGCAAGTCCGGCGACTCCTCCAAGCCGGATACGCAACTGTACCCCAGCGCGCTTGGCCAGTATCACAAGCTCAAGCAGATCGCTCGCGGCGCCATGGGCATCATCTTTCGCGGCGAACGTCGCGCCGATGGCCAGGTGGTTGCGCTGAAGGTTCTGCCGCTGCAGGCCGTCACGGACCCCGCCGACGTCGAGCGCTTCAAGCGCGAGATCGAGACGATTACGAGCCTGGTACATCCAAACATCGTGCGCGTGTTCGACTTCGGCCAGGAAGAGGACTTCTATTATTACGTGATGGAGTACCTCGACGGACGCAGCCTGCGCGAGCTGGTGTACGACCGAGGGCACCTTTCGCCGTATCACGCGGCCGAGATCGTGCGCGACGCGGCGAGGGGCGTGGCGTTCGCACACCAGCACGGCGTAATCCACCGCGACCTGAAGCCGTCCAACGTCATGATCTGCAAGGACGGACAGGTGAAGATCGTCGATTTCGGGCTCGCGTTTCACAAGACCAGTCAGATCCTTACGGCCACGGGCATCAGCCTCGGAACGCCCGCGTACATGAGCCCGGAGCAGATTGAGGGCGACCGCGCGGATGTAAACGAGCGCAGCGACATCTACAGCCTCGGCGTGACGGTGTTTGAGGCCGTGACCGGGCAGCGCCCGTTCGAGGGTGAGAACCAGTACGATGTCATGAAGCGCGTGCTGTTCGACGAGGCGCCGCGCGCAAATGCCCTGAATCCGGGCGTTCCAGACGACCTGGCGCGCATCGCGGCCAAGGCGATGGCGCGCAACCCGGACGACCGCTATGCGCGCGTGGCCGACATGATCGCCGATCTGGACACGTTTATTGAGGGGACCGGAAGCGCCGGATGACCTGCCGGGCTACTGCACAGCACGCATGGGGCGTGGAAATGAGCCATGGCTGATTCCTGGCGAAGCTTCTTACACTCCCGAAACAGGCCATGCGTAAGGCTTTGTGGAATACTAAGTGTTTTTCTGACGGAATCTGTTGGACAACATGCGAGGTCTGTGATACTTTCGTGACACTAGTGGGTAGAAGAGGTGAAGCAAAGGGCTAAAGTTCGTGAATATTCACGTTTTGGGCTTTACACCCATTTGACTCACCACTTCAATATGCGTCCTCTACCGTTTGGTTCCGCCTAACAAGGCAATTCAGGAGAAACTCAATGCGCAACAATCGTAGTGGTTTCACGCTGATCGAGCTTCTGATCGTCGTGGTCATCGTGGGTATTCTGGCTTTGGCCGCAATCCCGCTCATCACGTCGAACACCCGCGACGCACGTCGCGCGGAAGGCGAACAGCTCATGGGCTCGGCACGCGACTTCTGCCGAGTTGAGTACAGCAAGAACGGTAATGCTTCCGCGGTCACCGCGCCCTTCGGCGTCCAGGTTGCCAACGGTGCGTTCGCCGGCAAGTACTACAGCGTCAACACCTACGCCACCACGCCGAGCGTGCTGGCCACTGCCTCCAGCACCTCGGACGGCAACGGTCTGATGACCTGGGTGTGGGCAAGCGGCAACAGCACCATCAGCTGGCCGTAAGCCGGACCGCAAGTTTCATACTGTCAGGGGACCCGTCTGGGTCCCCTGCTTTATTTGATACACTCAAGCGCTCAACGCAGGACATTACTCCCTTTTTGCAAGATTCTGTTTGATCCGGACGTCTCGGGGTGTATAGTTCCTGTAAGAAATCTTTCACAAGGTTTGAAACATGCGAACAAAGACTGTGGGTCGCAACTCGCGCCGCGGCTTTACCCTCGTTGAGGTCGGGGTTTCCATCTTCATCATTACGGTGGTCGCCTTGGCGGGCTTTGCCTATTACGCCAGCGCTCGAGTCTCCGAGATCAACGAGTGGCACGACCAGAACGCGCTGTTCATGTGCGAGCGCGAGGTCGAGTCATGGCACTCGAACGGCTACACGGCGCTGACCGGCTTCGGTTCCGCAGACTGCGGAAGCGCAGTCTATCTTCCTTATGGCTACCGCTTCGCGAACCCGGACGGCGCATGGAACGTTGCCGGGCGGTACAAGGATGTGACGCTCAACGGGTTCACCTACCGCATCCGCGCGCAGAACCTGTACAACGCGAACACCGGCAACGACTACTACGTCCAGGCCAACTGGAGCGGCATCGATTACTACTACCGCCAGATCAACGTGGTTGTGCAGTGGGGCAACCTGAGCGGTACTCCCACTTACCAGATGAACCAGGAGACCCGGATGGCGCGCTAGTGCGCCCCGGACTTGTGGAGGCCTCACTATGAAGAACGCCAATCGACGCCGCAGCGCCCGCAAGGGCTTCACGCTTGTCGAGCTGCTTGTCGGGATGATCGTGTCCACCATCCTGATCATGGGTATGGGCATCGTGATGGTGACGCTGTTCACCGGCATGCGTGAGTCGAAAGACTTCGCGAATGCAACCGGGCGAGTCGACCTGATTCGACAGCTGACCTTCGACGCCCGCACCGGAAACCAGATCATTTTCCCGGCCACCGACGGAACAGGCGGTGACTACGTAGGTTCCGGCTACACCGGCGACCAGATCCAGTTCAACAGCCTTCGCTATGATCCGATCGGCGACACAACGGCCGACGTGACCATCACCTGGGAGTCGCGGATTCCCAACGCCACCCCGACGGATCCGTTCATCGTGTACCGGTTCGTGGACGAGACGCCTGAAGATCCACCCGTACCGGGCGACGACGTCATGACGTTCGCACAGGGCGACATCACGGCCTTTGAGATTGTGCGAAACACCAACACCAGCTTCTCGGCGAACATTACGACGACTGAGAACAGCGAGGTTGTGGCTGTGCAGTTGGCTGTGACTCTTCGCAACGTCATTAACTAGAGCAGGCTGCAAGTAGAATCTTGAATCTTCATGCGGGGCCCGCCCTTGAGCGGGCCCCTATTTGTATCTGCTTGCTACGAAGGGTGTTGACGACTTCTGACCACCCGTCTATCTTCTCGGGCGTAGACCAAACTTCAACAACTCAACTTACACGGAAGCGCCCATGGCAACCTTAGCCGTCGGCATCGATGTTGGGACTTCCTCGGTCAAGGCCGTGGCGCTCAAGCGCACTGGATCAGGCTATTCCCTGCGTAGCGTGGGGCAGGCTGACATCCGCCGGTCTGAATTCCATCCCGAGGAATCTCCGCAAGCGATTGCTGAAGCCCCACTTAGGGCCCTGGAACGGGTTTCGCAGGACTCTGCGTTCTCACGCAAGCCCTGCGCCTTCGCCGTTTCCGGACCGCGCGTGGCACCTCGCCTGTTCAAGTTCCCGTCGATTCCGAAGGGGGAAGTTGAGCAGGCCATTCGCTTCGAAGCTGAGCAGATTATCCCGTTCGACCTCGCCCAGGCAGCGCTCGATTACGTGCTGTTCGATGAGGCCATGGAAGAAGGCAAGCCGGTCATGGAAGGGCTTGTCGTCGCGGTACACAAGGAAGAGGTCGACAAGCGCTACGTGTTGCTCAAGAGCGCCGGCTTCGATCCGGTTGTGCTTGATATCGACACCCTCGCGCTGGCCAACGCTTACTCCGAGACCGAGGGTCTCAATGAGCGCGAGACGGTCGCGCTGATTAACATCGGCGCGCGGTTCACCAACCTGTCCATCCTGCATGGCCCGCGCCGCTGCTTTGTTCGCGACATTGCGACCGGCGGCGACATGCTCAGCCGCGCCATCAGTGAAATCTACGGGCTCGATCTTCCGCAGGCCGAAAAACGCAAGCGCGAAGCCAGCTACACGCCGCTCGATGACCTTGAGGGCGGCGGCTTTGCCGACGATTTCGGCGGCGGGGGCGGCGGCGGTGAGACGGAAGGCTTCGGCGACACCGAAGGCTTTGAGCCGATCGACGACGGCAACGAAGAGTACGTGCTGCTCGACAGCGATCAGACCGGCTTCGAGAGCGGCGACACCATGAGCGACGCCGACGACTTCGAGGCGTCCGGCCAGACCCAAAGCGGCATGGATGCGGCACAGCGGATTTCCGCCAACCGCGCCGTGCTGGCCGATGCGCTGGGCGACCTGATCAGTGAAATTCAGGACACCTTCAAGTACTACATCAACCGGCGTATCATTCCGCGCGTTGACAAAGTGCGGCTCTGCGGCGGTACGGCAAAGTTCCCGGACATCCAGGAGTTCTTCGCCAGCCAGCTCGGTGTACCCACCGAGCTGTGGAACCCGTTTGCGCGTATTGACGTGGGCGGCGTTGCGGGCAAGTATCCGCCGAACTTCCTCGATGAGTTGGGTCCGATGATGGCGGTCGCCACTGGCCTGGCGATGCGTGCACTCTGATTCAGCAAAAGCGGTCTCACCGCTCTTAAGGGGCTGGAATGTTTGAACTGAACCTAATCAAGGACAAGGCAAAGGCACGCCAGAGACGGCGCGTCATTTTCCTGTCCATCGTTAGCATCCTGCTGTTGGCGGGCTTGCTGGCGATCTTCGTCGGCAGTCTGTTCTGGCGCGAAACGATCAAGCTGAAGCAGGCCAACGACGAAGTGAACCAGATTTCTCTCAAGCTGGGTGCAATGAAGGCGGACCTTGACGTGCGCGAGCCCGCGGCCCGCAAGCGCCGCAACGCACTGATCGAGGCCTGGACAGAAGACGTGCTGGTCCGCCAGGACAGGCCGTTCTTCAACCCGATCCTGGTCGACCTAGTCGACCACCACCCGTCCACTGCCAAGTTCTGGTACAACTCTATCCAGCTCACCACCAACAACGGCGGGCGCGCGCTGGAGACGTCAGACGATACGGCGGCCGCCGAGGCCCTGATGGGTACGCGCGGTCTTGAGGCCAATGGCTACATCCAGATTGAAGGCTCGGACGTCCTGACGGAAAGCGAGCTCACGCAGGTGGCCCGCCAGATGGACGGCATGGTCAAGCTGGTCGGCGAGCCCAAGTTCACCCTCGATGTTTCGCACGAAATCGTGCCGGGCGGCGATGCTGAAGCTTCGCGCTACGTACCTTTCACCATGCGCGCTGCGCAGACACAGTTCAGCGGACGCGAGCAACCGTAGGAGCACGCAATGGCGGACAAGGCATCATCAGGCTCAGGTGGCGACTGGACGGCCGGTATCGTGGCCATCTTCGCCGCACTGCTGCTTGGCAGCGCGGCTCCGATCGGGCTTTACTTCGGGCTTTACAAGCCGAAGGTCGCCGACCGTATCGCCGCGGAGGAAAAGAAGAGCAAGTTGATGCTCGACATGGACCTGATGCTGAAACGCTCAGAGCGCGTCACCACGCTGGAAAATGAGGGTGACGCGATGTCGGAGCGGGTGAAGGCGCAGGAGGCGCCGTTCGCCGAGCCCGATGTCGAGCGACTGGACGTGCCCGAAGTGCGCGCGGCATTGCTGCGCCTGGCGGAAAAGCATCACCTCGCGCTGCGCCCGGAACGCCAGCAGCAGCTTGGCGCGGAAGTGGTTTACGCGCCGGGCATCCGGATTCGTTTCGCCAAGGGGCTGATGGCCACCAAGCTGACCATTGAGGCACTGGCTTACTTCCACGACTTCGGGCGCTTCGTCACCCAGATGGAGACGCTGGCGCAGGAAGGCAACGAAACCTCGCCGAAGTACATCATCATTCCGGAGGAATTGACCTGCACCGGCGACACAAACGGTGGCAGCAAGCACGTGTTCGTGATGTCTGTCTACGTGATTGAACGTCGGGATGTGGACTCAATCGGCCGCTAAGGCCCAACGGGTGACGCTATGGCAATGGACAAACAAACGAAGCAACTGGCAGTCCTGGGCGGTCTGGTCGTGATCGGCGGACTTGTCGCGGCATGGCAGTTCGGGTTGTTCGGCGGCGGTGAGCCGGAAAAACCAAAGACCGACCCGGCCGCAGCCGCGGGCACGCCAACACCCACGGCGCCCGGCGGTGAGCCTGCGCCCACGACCCCCTCGAATCCCGGCGGTGCGCAGGGCGTACCCGGCGGACCCGCGCCGCAGACGCAGGACGTGGACCTGGACATTCCCGAGCCCGTAGTGATCCCGATGCCGCGCTACCGCTGGCAGTGGGACAACGGCGGCTGGGAATGGGAGAACAAGCCCGACATAGATCGCAAGTCGCTCGCCTACGATCCGCTGTGGGTGCAGAACATCGACGTGGTCGACCCGAAGCGCAAGGAGTACATCGACAACCTGAAGCAGGAATGGGTGCTCGACGGGCTCAGTGAGACCATGCAGCGCGTTCAAACAAAGGACGCCGAAGGAAACATCACCGAGGAAGACAGGCCGGTTCTCGAGGCGTGGTTCCGCGGCAAGAAGCGCCCTTACGGCGAAAAAGACCGACTGACCAACACGCGCTTCACGATCGAGAAGATTTTCAAGAACCGCGTTTACCAGTCGGAAGGCAGCAGCGACTTCAAGGTGCGCTCGGGCGTGGACCTCGCGGGCGACACGGGCGCCAAGCTGACGATTTTTGTCGGAGACGACGGGCGCTACGCGCCGGAAAACAAGTAGGGGACAGACAGAACTGAATTTTGGCCTGCTTTCGCGGGCATTCGGGGGGAATGCAATGCTCAAGCTGACACGTGGCGGTCTTCTTCTGCCGCTTTTCATGCTGCTGATGGTCGGGACGTTCGCACCTGCGCTCTCGGCGCAGGACAGCGACTTCAAGCCGAATCCAACGGATCCGATCACGGTCGACTTCGTGCAGAAGGACCTTCACACCGTGATGCACTACATCGCGCTGCGGTCCGGCTTGCAGATCATTGTGGAAGGTCAGGTCGACGTGAAGTTGACCGTGATGTTCCGCGATGTCGACCCCAAGTCCGCGATCCAGTCGATCTGCAAAGCCAACAAGCTCGACTACATCGAGGACGGCCAGGTCATCATCATCAAGCGCCGCCCCCAGGAAGAGGCGCTGGCCAACGTTGTGAACGGCGAAATTGAAGGCCGCTTCAACGTCAACTTCGAGTCGCATGAGCTGGTTACGGCCATCCTCGAAGTGGCGAACGTGACGCACGCCCAGGTGTTCGTCCCGGCGACGCTCAGCCAGAAGGAAACCAAGACGCCGCAGACTCCCGACGACCAGGACAAAGGCACCGAGGTCGTCACCAAGGTCCAGAGCCGCAAGATCAGCATGTACATGCGCGAGGCCAAGCCGGAGCAGATTCTTCGCCGACTGGCTGAATTGGGCGACATGGAGATCGAGCCAATCACGCTTGATGACTCGGCCCCGGGGCAGGATCAGGGCTTCCGCTTCGCCTACAAGGGCGTTCAGCTTACGGAAGGTCCCATCGGTGGCCCCTCCGGTCCCGTGAAGTTGGAAGACCGCAGCTGGACGATCCCCGGCGCCCAGATGGCCAAGCTCAAGACCGAGCTGCAGGGCCTGCTGAGCGCTGTTGGCCGCCTTGTCGTCGATGAGCAGACGTTCTTCATCACGGCCTTCGACATCAAGGACAACCTTGACCGCATGTCCAAGTTCCTCGATCCGCTGATCGGCATGACCGCCGAGATCAGCAAGGATGCCCAGAAGCAGGATCCGCTGGTGGTGAACGAGTACCGCATGACGCGCGACGCCTCACAGCAGGAACTCATCACGGCGCTCAAGGAAGTGTTGTCCGAAAACGGGCGCATCATCAGCAACCCGGACCGCAACAGCATCGTGGTGTATGAACTCGAATCCCGCATGCCCAGGATCACCCAGATCATGCGGTTGCTCGACACCGCGCCGGAACAGGTGTTGATCACGGCCAAGCTGATTGAAGTGACCCTCGACGACTACATGGGCTACGGTCTTGAGCTGTTCACCAGCCACTCGGCCGACAACCTGAACGACGGTCGATTCGCCGGCGGCAGCCAGGACACTGGCTCCGGCACCGTTGGCGGCCTGTTCGGCCAGCCCACCGGCTTCGACCCGTTCTTTGCCACGTTCACCAACCCGCGCATCGACGTGCGCCTCGAGCTGCTTGCAAACGAGGGACGAGTCGAGACGCTGAGCCAACCCACGCAGATGGTAAGCAACGGCCAGCAGGCGCGGATCGAAGTAGGTCAAGAAGTGCCGTACCTGCAGAGTTCCGGCCAGACCGGCGGCTCGACCACCGCGTCCGTTTCGTTCAAGGAAGTCTCGATCGTCATGGACGTGACGCCGACCGTGCTCGAAGGCGGGCTGATCCGCCTCGACGTGACGGTGACCGTCCGCGAAGTGATCGGCAACATCGCTATCGAGGGCAACAACACGCCGGTTCTCAGCAAGCGTGAGAGCAAGACGAACGTCTTCGTCCGCGACGGCGAAACGCTGGTCATGGGCGGTCTGATGCGCGAACGCGAGCGTATGGAAGAAAACGGGCTGCCGTTCCTGAAGGACATCCCGTTCCTGGGCTACCTGTTCAAGAGCGCCAACCGCACCACCAGCAAGACCGACCTGCTGTTCTTCCTGCGTCCGCAGATCGTGAACGTGGTCAAGGGCGCCGAGATCGGTGAGACCGGCGAAAAGGTCGAGCGCGACCTGCGTCCGCTGTTGTACCAGGATGGCGACGATCGCAAGGCGAACATTCGCCCGAACCGCTACCGCCGTCTCGAAGTTGCTCCGAAGCCGGCCTGGTACAACGACAAGGCGCGTCCCAAGACCGCCAAGGAAGTAAAGCCGGGCGCGTAGGCGGTAAGCAGTGACACAGGACGACGCAAGCAAGAAAAACTTCGAGCGCCTGCTCAGCCGGATGAATCCGCTGGTTGAGCAGGCGCTCAAGCGCTATGCATGGCCTGAGTCCGGCGCGCCCAAGCGCATCGTCGACGCCATGAACTACTCCCTGCAGGCCGGTGGCAAGCGCCTGCGCCCGATGCTGGTGCTGGCGGGCTGCGAGGCAGTAGGGGGCGAGCTTGAGCCGGCCCTGCCCGTTGCCGCCGCCTTTGAGATGATCCACACCTACAGCCTGATCCACGACGACCTGCCGGCCATGGACGACGACGACCTGCGCCGCGGGCAGCCTACCTGTCACAAGGCCTTTGACGAGGCGACGGCGATCCTCGCGGGCGACGCGATGGCCACCTACGCCTTCCAGGCAATCCTCACCCACGTGAAGGATGCCACGAAGGCGGTTGCCGCCGGGCGCGAGCTGGCCACGGGCGCAGGGCTCGAGGGCATGGTCGGCGGACAAATGGCTGACCTCGAGGGAGAGGGGCGTGAGCCCAGCATCGACGAGCTGCGCTACATCCACGAGCACAAGACCGGCGCGTTGATCACGTCCGCTGTGGTTTGCGGCGGCATCATGGGCGGTGCAGACGCGGAGACGCTCAAGCGCCTGCGCAGCTACGGCAAGTCCATCGGGCTGGCGTTCCAGGTGGTGGACGACATCCTCGACGAAACCGCCACCGCGGAGCAGCTTGGCAAGTCACCCGGAAAAGACAGCGCCACAGACAAAATGACATACCCCCGGCTGTATGGCCTGGACGGCGCCAAGAGATACGCCGAAGAGCTGATTTCCAAGGCCTGCGCGGAGCTTGAAGGCATGCAGAATGCCGAGGCGTTGCGCACCATAGCAGCATACTTTGTGGCCCGTACGCACTAGACCGCTACCCACGGGCCGCTAGACTTGGCTATTTGCTACGCAGCATCACCTGAGGCACGGATGTACGACCTGCTCGAAAAAGCCAATACGCCCGACGGGCTCAAAGAACTCGCCAAGAGTGATCTGCCCAAGCTGGCCGATCAGATGCGCCAGTTCATTATCGAGACCGTGGCCGGGCGTACCGGCGGCCACCTGGGCTCGGGTCTTGGCACGGTCGAGCTGACCATCGCGCTACACTACTTCTACAACTTGCTCAATCACGACAGCGTGGTGTTCGACGTCGGCCACCAGTGCTACCCGCACAAGCTGCTGACAGGCCGCCGCGAGCGATTCGGCACGCTGCGCCAGTACAAAGGCATTTCCGGCTTTCCCGACCCCAAGGAAAGCCCGTTTGACCTCGTGAAGACGGGCCACGGCGGTACCTCGCTCAGCACGGCGCTCGGGATTGCGGTGGCAAACAAGCGCCAGGGCTTTGCCGATCGGACAAGCATCGCCGTGATCGGCGACGGCGCTCTGCAGGAAGGCCAGGCGCTTGAGGCGCTGAACCACGGCGGCGACATGCGCGATCTGAAGTACGTAATCGTGCTGAACGACAACGAGCATGGCATCGGCCCTGCCACGGGTGCGCTGGCAAACTACTTCAGCAAGTTCCGCACGTCCCAGGCGTACACCAGCGCCAAGAAGGACATCAAGAAGATGCTGAAGATGCTGGACGACTCGGCCGGCAGCTTCGGGCGCGCGGTGCACGACGTGCTGGACCACGTGAAGGCGGGGCTGCACGGGCTGATGCCCGCGACGCACCCGGGCGTGCTGTTTGAAGAGCTTGGCTACTTCTATTACGGCCCGATCGACGGCCACGACATTGAGCAGATGCTGGAAGCCTTCGAGAACATCCAGCGCATCCCCAAGCCGGTCGTGCTGCACGTGATGACCAAGAAGGGCAAGGGCTTCAACAACGATGAGCCCGACCACTACGCCTATCACGCGGCCAAGACGCACAGCAAGCTGACGGCCCACCTGCCCAAGGAGTTCAAGCTCGCGAGCGGCCCGGCGTACACCGATGTCTTCGTCGAGAAGACCTTCGAGCTGATCGAAAAGGACGAAAAGGTCATCGCGATCACGGCCGCCATGCTGCAGGGCACGGGGCTGGAGAAGGTGCAGCAGAAACACCCGGACCGCGTGTACGACGTCGGGATGGCGGAGCAGCACGCGGTGGGTTTCGCGCAGGGCCTCAAGCTTGGCGGGCTGAAGCCGATTTGCGCGGTGTACAGCACATTCATGCAACGCAGCGTCGACCAGTTGTTTCAGGAACTGGCGCTGATCAAGACGCCCGTATTGATGGCGCTTGACCGTGCCGGCCTCGTCGGCCCGGACGGCGCGACTCACAACGGCGTGTTCGACATCGCCTACCTCAGCATGCTGCCGAACACGGTGCTGATGGCGCCGCGCGACGCCACTGAGCTGAAGGACATGATGGAATTCGGGCTCGAGCTCAGCCTGCCCGCGGCCGTGCGCTTCCCGCGCACCAAGGCGCCCGCCCTGGACAAAGAGCTGCCGCACGACCAGCCGCTTGAGCTGGGCAAGGCGGAAGTCCTGCGCGAAGGCGACGACGGAGTCGTGATCGCTTACGGCTCAATGGTGTACCACGCACTGGAAGCAGCCGACCTGATCGAGGAGCGCCACAACAAGAAGCTCACGATTGTGAATGCGCGCTTTGCCAAGCCGTTCGACGAGTCGCTGTTTGCCAAGTTGATTGAGAAGCACCCGCACGTCTTCACGGTGGAAGAGCACGTCCGGCGCGGCGGCTTCGGCAGTATCGTGCTTGAGTTCGCCAATCGTGCGCGCCTTGAGTCGGGCAAGATCGAGGTTCTCGCCATCGACGACCGCTTTGTGGACCATGGCGCCCGCGTGGAAGTCCTGCAGGAAGTGGGGCTTGACCCCGAAGGCATCGCCGCGAGCATTGAACGCCGGCTCGGGCTGAAAGGCTCCGGCAGCGAGAGCGGCAGCACACGCAACGTATCCGCGGGAAGCAGCGTCAGCTGATGATCCTTTTGACCGGCGACAACGATCGTGCCGACGTGGCCCACGCCATCGCGCAGGTCGAGCCGCTGTTGAAGGAAATGGTCGACGAAGTCGTGATCGACGACGGGCGTGACCTCGACGGCAAGACTCCCACTCTGGTGATCAATTTCGGCGGCGACGGCTCCATCCTGCGTGCGGCCGGGCGTCTAGGTGAGCACAGCGTGCCGCTGCTCGGCGTGAATTTCGGCAAGTTCGGCTTCCTGGCCGAGTACGAGCTGCCCGAGCTGCTGGTAAACCTCGAAAGCGCCGTGAAGGGCACCTTGCCCACGCGTCAGTCCTTGCAGTTGAAGGTCGCCGTAACGCGGGGGGACGAACGCACGGAGCGTACGGTCATCAACGACGTCGTGCTGCAACGCGCGCCGGACCAGCGCATGTCTCACGTCTTCGCGCACCACGACGGCGCGCTGATCGCCGACTACTTCGGCGACGGGCTGATCCTCTCGACACCGCTTGGCTCCACCGCCTACAACCTTGCCGCGGGCGGTGCGCTGCTGCACCCCGAGCTGAACGCGCTGATACTGACCCCGCTGTGCCCGCACACGCTGAGTCTGCGGCCACTGGTCGTCCCGGCCAACGGTGTGCTGGAGTTGCGCGTGGAAGGCGACGACACGCTGACCATTACGATGGACGGTGAAGGTACGCTTGCCCTGCACGGCGGCGACACCGTTGAAATACGCAAGTCCGAAACACCGCTCACGCTGGTCGCGCACCCGACGCGCTCCTACTTCGATACGCTGCGCCTGAAATTCGACTGGAGCAAGCGCACGACGGTTTCGCGACCCTGACCGGGTCCGTTGCTATACTTCGCGGCGACCCCGGGAGGCACCGATGCGCTCCGCGACGTCCAGACTGTCCAAACGAATCCCGATCACATCCGCCAAGCAGGCGCTCAGCTTCATCGTTTACAGCCAGGACGAAACTCGCAGGCGCGCTTTGATGGCTTCGTTGAGCGCCTCGCAGCGTTTCAGCGCGGACCGTGACCAGATCATCGAGATCGCGTCCCCGGACCAGACCGGAACGTTTTCGCTGCGCAACGGTGCCGTGCTGTTGATCGACACCGCCAGCGAGCAACTGGACCAGAAGCTGCTGGAAGACCGTGCGCCGTCCACGGTGCTCGCAACATTCGGCGAAACGGCCGTCGATGACCCGCAGTTCGACGATCATTTCGGGTTGCCGCTGAAGCAGGCGGCGTTCGACCGCTTCATACCGCGCGCGCGCGAACTCGCCTGGTTGCGCTCGCGCGCGTTCAGTGAGGGCTCCAGCGCGACCTCGCGTGACAAGCTGGCCCGCCTGAACCGGATCGGCACCGCGCTCTCGGACATTCGCGTGCTCAGGGACCTGCTGCAGGTTGTGCTGACAGAGGCGCGCAACATCATGGATGCCGACGCCGGCAGCATCTACACCATCGAGAGCGGCCGAGGCGCCGCCTTCAGCGGGCGCAAGGTCCTCGGGCGCGCGGAGCGCCGCACCCGTGCAGTCGCCGTGAAGCGTGCGGCGCTGACCCAGCAGGTCTTCAGCCTGCGCTTTTCAGCCGCGCAGAACGACAGCTGCGACATTCCCTTCGAGGAGATCGTGTTTCCGGCGAACTTGGAGAGCATCGCGGGCTACGCGGCGATCACCGGCGAAATCGTGGTGCTGGACGACGTGTACAAGCTCAAGGGCGACGCGCCCTACAAGTTCAAGAAGGCCATCGACGAAAAGTACGGCTACCGCACCTGCAGCATGCTGACCGTGCCGCTGAAGAACACCAGCGATGAAGTCGTGGGCGTGGTCCAGCTGATCAACAAGAAGCAGAATCCGTTGAACAAGCTGGACCTGGAAGACAACCCGACGGCCAACGTTATTCCGTTCACAGATGAGGACATTGAGCTCGCAACCAGCCTGGGAAGCCAGGCCGGCGTTGCCATCGAAAACGTCCGCCTGATGGACGCCATCACCAACCTGTTCGAGCGCTTCGTGATCGCGTGCGTGCAGGCCGTGGAACAGCGAGACCCCGCAACGGCCGGTCACTCCGGCCGCGTGGACCGCCTCACGATGGCGCTTGCGGACGAGGTCAACAAGGCCGGCACAGGCGTGTTCGCGGAGGAGATGTTCAGCGACGCCGAGATGGTTGAGCTGCACTACGCCGGCCTGCTGCACGACTTCGGCAAGATCGGCGTGCGCGAGCACGTGCTGACCAAGGCCGAAAAGCTCTACCCGGCGCAGGCGCAGGCAATTGAGTTCAGGGCCAGGATTATTCGCCTCGAGCTAGAGCTTGACGCGCTACGGCAGGAAGCGCGCCTGTACGCCGACGGAAAGCCGTCCGCTTCCGCGTTGCAGGCCATCCGCGATGCCTTGGCCGAAAAGATCGCCAAGCTGCAGGACGACTACGCGTTCGTCACGAAACACATCAAACCGATCTTCGTGACGGATGAAGCCGAGGCGCGTCTCAAGCAGATTTTCGACTCGCCCTGGAAGATCGGCGACGACACGTTCCCGCTGGTAGACGACGACGAGTACAAGAGCCTCTGCACCAAGCGCGGCACGCTCAACCCGGAGGAACGCAAGGAGATTGAAAACCACGTCGCGGACTCGTGGCAGTTCCTCAAGCGCATCCCTTGGACCGATGACCTTGCGCGCGTGCCGGAAATCGCCGGCCAGCACCACGAGAAAATGCGCGGCGGCGGCTACCCCAACGGCGTCCCGGCCGGAGAGACGCCGCTTGGCTCGCGCCTGATGGCGGTCGCCGACGTGTTCGACAGCCTCACGGCCAGCGATCGCCCGTACAAGCCCGCCATTCCGCTGGAGCGTGCGATCCAGATTCTGGAAGCTATGGCCAAGGAGGGCGATCTCGACCCGGATGTCGTCAAGCTCTTCGTCGACACAAAGATCTGGGAGAAGCTGAAGCTCAAGCTGGTGCGTCTGGCCGATGCCAGCGCCGAGCAGAAGGCCGCCCGCTGATCGGTTGCCACGGCGGCTTCAGGGGCTAGACTCCGGCCCTCATTACGAAGGCGCCGCTACCATGCCCGAAGCAAAATCGATTACCGTTGCCCACAGCCCGGACGCCGACGACGCGTTCATGTTCCACGCGCTCGCGAACCACAAGATCGACACCGGCTGGCTGACGATCAACCACGAGCTGTGCGATATCGAAACGCTCAACCAGCGCGCAAAGAAGAACGAACTCGAAGTCACGGCCGTCAGCTTCCACGCCTATCCGTACATTTCGGACAAGTACGTTATCACGCGTGCCGGCGCCAGCATGGGCGACCGTTACGGCCCGGTGGTTGTCAGCAAGGAGCCGCTGAACCCTGCCGAGTTGAAAGGCAAGAAGATCGGCGTTCCGGGGCCGCTCACCAGCGCGACGCTTGCCATGCGGCTTTACAACGATGACGTCGAGCTGGTGAATCTTGATTTCAACAAGGTCCAGCATGCGGTGCTCGACGGAACCGTGGATGCGGGCGTAATCATTCACGAGGGTCAGGTGACCTACAACGACCTCAAGCTGTTCAAGGTCGTCGACCTGGGCGAGTGGTGGTACACGAAGTACGAGCTGCCGCTGCCGCTTGGCTGCAACGTTGCTCGGCGCGATCTCGGCAAGGAAGTCATCGCCCAGTTCAGCAAGTGCTTCGGCGCCAGCATCAAGTACGCGCTCGAACACCGCGACGAGGCGCTGGACTACGCGCTGACGTACGGGCGCGGGCTTGATCGTGGTCGTGCCGACAAGTTCGTCGGCATGTACGTCAACGACTACACGATCGACATCGGCGACAAAGGCATGGAGGCAGCGCGCCTGTTCCTGAAACTGGGTCGCGAACGCGGCTTCGTCACAAGCGACGCCGAGCCTGAGTGGATCTAGCCGGATCGTCCATGGATCGCGCCGACGGCGGGCCAGTGGCTACTTCGCTCATGACCTGCAAGCGGGTCATTCTTCACGAGTTCGAAACGGAGTGGTTCGACACCATCGGTGCGGACTGGCACGTCCCGACCAGCATGGCCATTTGGCTGGCGCTTGAGCACGACGCGCCGTTCACTGCCCGGGTGGGCATCGCTCCCGCCCTCATGTCTGAGCCGTTCGAGGTGCCTGCCGCTTGCAAGGAGCTGGTCCTGGAGGTTCCGCTGGCCAATGCGGGGTTGCCGGCCGGTGAATATGGCGTTGCCATTCTTCATGAAGACGTCGAGCTCAAGCAGCGGCTGATCAGCTTCAAGCAGCCCGCCGCCCGCCAAGTCACAGGCGTAGAAGCGGCCGTGTGGATGATCGAGAATCACCGCCGGGTGGATCTGCCGCCGGTGCGATTCAACCCCCTGCCACAGGCCTGAGCCAGCCGGTATCCTGCGGCCATGGCCGACCAGAAGCCAGTGGACCCTGACAAGCGCGACTCGATCCGCAAGTTCGCGGGCGAGGCCGTGAAGCAGGCCACGCGCTTCGTGCCGGGCTCGAAGATCGTCCAGAACTGGGACCCCGGGCTGTTCAAAAAGCTGTACGAAGGCGGGCTGACCAAGGGATCGGCCGTTCCGCGCGACTTCACGGACATACACGGTCGCAAGTTCTTCCGCCCGCCGGGTGCGATTCACGAAGACTCGTTCAGCGACGTCTGCAGCAAATGCAACAAGTGCGTCGAGGCCTGCCCAGAGAAGGTGATCGTCCGCAGCAACGGCAAGGACGGCGGCACGGAAGGCACGCCGATGCTGCGCCCGAACCACGGCGCCTGCACGCTGTGCGGCGACTGCATGGATGTCTGCCCGACGGGCGCGCTGAAGAAGACGCCGGTGGGGGAGATCCGCATCGGCATCGCGGTCGTCGAGCCGGACACCTGCCTCGGCTATCTCGGCAAGAGCTGCCGCGCCTGCCACGACGCCTGCCCGCTCGAGCCCAACGCCATTGACTTTGATGCGACGGTGCCGAAAGTCGACAGCCGCATATGCACGGGCTGCGGGCTGTGCGTGCAGGAATGTCCCACGAAGCCATCCAGCATCGTGGTGCTGCCCCGCCCGAAACGGAGCGCGAAGTGACGGCGAGAGAATACGTTTACTGCGACTACGCGGCTGGCTCGCCGGCGCGCCCGGAAGTGCTGGAAGTGTTCCACCAGTACGCCACGCAGCAGTACAGCAACCCCGGCGCGCACCACCCGCTCGCGTACGTTGCCAAGAAGCACCTGTGGGAGCTGCACGAGCGCATGGGCAAGGTGATCGGCGCCGACCCGCGCGAGATCATCTTCACGAGCGGCGGCACGGAGAGCGACATCCTTGCACTGCGCGGCGTGATGGAGCGAGCGACCGCGCCGCGCAACGAGCTGGTCATCAGCGCGATTGAACACCACGCCGTGCTGCTGGAAGCCCAGCGCATGGAGACGGCCGGAACGAAGGTCCACTACGTGCCGGTGAAACCAGACGGGGTAATCGACCTGGCGGCGCTGCGCAAAGCGGTCTCTGAGCGAACGGCGCTGGTCAGCGTGATGTACGCCAACAACGAAACCGGCGTGATTCAGCCTGTGAAAGAGATCGGCGAGATCGCGCACGCGGGCGGCGCCAAGTTCCATTGCGACGCCGTGCAGGCGTTCTGGAAGTTGCCGCTACAACCCAAGGAATTCGGCGCTGACCTGATGAGCCTGGCCGGTGCCAAGTTCGGCGGCCCGAAGGGCACCGGACTGCTTTACAACGAGATGACGAACCGCATCTCGCCGGTGATCGTGGGTGGGCCGCAGGAGTGGGGCTATCGCGCTGGCACGGAAGATATGAGCGGCATGGCGGCACTCGCCAAGGCCATGGAGCTGGCTGACGCCGAGCGTGCGAAGATCTGGCCGCGTGTCGAGAAGATCCGTGACGCGATGGAAGAGCGGATACTGGCCGGCCTCGGCGACCACGTGCGTATCAACGGTAAGGGCGCACCGCGCCTGCCGAACATCAGCAACATCAGCTTCCTTGAGATCGAAGGCCAGGCGCTGGCGATTGAGCTCGGCGAGCAGGGCTTCTGTGTCGGGCTCGGCAGCGCGTGCGCGCCGGGAGAAACCGACCCCAGCCACGTGCTGGCTGCCATGGGACTCTCGTGGGAAGACGCGATCGGTTGCATACGAATCTCGTTCGGCCCGGATATCGCCGAGGCGCAAGCCAACCGTCTGGCCGATCTGTGCGTGGCCAACTACAAGCACCTGAAGGGCATCGGGTAGTCGCATGCAGCGACCGCTCTCTCCAGTCACGTTTCGTTGCACTCTGCGTCAGTATGTGGTTGTTGGAATCGTGCTAGCGGTTTTCTTTGCAATGGGCATCGCGCTGGTTGTGCTCGAGGTCAAGTCAGACAGGACCGCACAGACCATCGCACTTGGGGCGGGATGTGCCATTGTGTCCGGCTACTTCGGGGCAAAGAGCTGGTATCGAGTGATTTGGAATCGCCCGGTTCTAACTCTTGACGCCGAAGGCATTGACGACCAAGCCAGCGTTTGGCGCCTCGGTCGGTTCGCATGGGATGACATTGGCGAGGTGGCAATTGTTGTGAAGCGAAACGGACATCGGAGGCTCGTAGTTGTGCCCAGCGAACAGGCAACTTGGGGTGCCTCAATGACGACAATAAAGCGGTTGCTATATGCTGTATTTGCATCATCCGGAGCGGACGACGCGTTGGCGTGGCCTGAAGCCATTCTGCCGACCGGCACTACGCTCGAAACAGTTATCGCTGTCATGCAGAAGCTACGACCCGAGTTGGAGGTGACGACGCGTCAGGAGTAGTCGTTGCCATTTGTGAGCACATGATTCTTGAACCGCTCAAGGGTTCCATCAATTCACGGCTCGAGTTGCCAGGCTCAAAGTCGTTTGCGAATCGCGCGCTAGTTTGTACGGCGCTATCGGGCTCGCCCTGCACCATCTCGAATCTCTCCCCAGCCGACGACACGGCGTTGATGTTGAACGTGCTGGCTGATCTGGGCTGGCAGGTGCGGCGCGCAAACCCGCTGTCGAAGGAAGTTTCTCTGACGCCGCCGAAGAATCCACCGGCACATCCCGTGAAGGTGTACACCGGGCCGGCCGGCACCGTGACTCGGTTTGCGACGGCGCTGCTGACGGTGATGCCCGGGCAGTTCACGCTGGATGGCAACGAGCGCATGCGCGAGCGCCCGATGGGGGAACTGATCGCCGCCCTTCGGCAGTTGGAAGCGCGGATCACTGAGGCGGGCGCGTCGGGCTGCGTTCCATTGGAGATCGAAGGAGCGTCATTGCGCGGCGGCAAATGCACTCTGCGAGGCGACGTCTCCAGCCAGTTCCTGTCTGCACTGCTGATGATTGCACCGACGCGCGGTGGGGGAATCGAGATCGAAATCGAGGGTGATCTCGTCAGCAAGCCTTACGCGGACATCACGCTGGAAGTGATGAAGGCGTTCGGCATTCCCGAGAGCAACATCGAGCGCGACGGCTATCGGCGCTTTCACATCCACGAAGCAAACTATCGGCCGACGCACTACACCTGCCCGCCGGATGGCACGGCCGCGAGCTACTTCTGGGGCGCGGCGGCTGTCACTGGCGGCACATGCGTGATTGATGGCTTGGCGCGGGGCGGCGTGCAAGGGGACGTACGTTTTGTCGACCTGCTGGAGCAGATGGGTTGCGAAGTGCTGGAGTTCCCGAACGGTCTTGGTGTGAAGGGTGCACCACTGCGTGCGATTGAAGCGGATCTCTCTGGCCTGCCGGATTGCGCCCAAACACTCGCGGTCGTGTGCGCCTTTGCGCAGGGGACTTCACGCCTGAAAGGGCTGAGCACGCTGCGGGTGAAGGAGACGGATCGGATTGCGGCATTGCAGGCCGAGTTGAAGAAACTTGGCGTAGAAACACTGGCAGGTGGCGACTGGCTGGAAGTGGACGGGCCGATCGCTGACGCTTCGCACTCAAAGCCGGTTGCTATATCCACGTATGACGATCACCGCATGGCAATGAGCTTTGCCATCGCCGGCCTGCGTACGGCGATCAAGATCGAACACCCGGAGTGCGTCGCCAAGAGCTTCCCCACGTTCTGGGAGTACTGGGCGCGCCTCTATCCGCGCCCATGAGCTCAAGCGGATCGCGGGGTACTGATCCGTGTTTCAAGTTCGCGTGCGAAATTGTCTGCCGAGGGAAGCTCCACGTCGAGCTTGCGGATGGTGAAGACCTTGTCATCCGTTTCAATCTTCCAACGGTCGTTGCCGTTGCGCTGCGTGATGAGCTTCCAGGAAGTTACTTCGCTCCAGTCGAACAGCTTCGTCAGATTGCTGCCGCGACCGAACCACAGCCCCGTGTCATTCACCACGTAACTGCGCGGGCCGGCCACGAAGTGCAGCAAGACCTCGCCTGCCACGGCCACGGCGACCGATGCAGCCAGCACGACCACGCCGACCAGAACCCAGTCGGAGCGCAGAGTCTCAATGCCGAATGTCGCGGCGACTACGAACGCGGTCGCGACCAGGAGGCCGATTGTCCAGCGGCTTAGTGATGCGTGAAAGCGGGTTCCGTCTGGCGGCGGCATCTACGTAGCCAGCCAGAGAATCAGGAAGGTCAGCGCCGCGATAACCGCGCCGGCGGCCACTCCCCAGGCCAGCTTTGCCGCGGCGGAGGCGGCGTCGGCCTTGGCTTCGGCGGTCTTGATGCGCTCGGCCAGCTCATTGTGGCGGCTCTTTTCGATGTTCAGCGCGCGCATGATGCTGCTCTTGCCGATCTCGTACTTCGTTGCGGCCTTGGCCTTGTGGGCATCGCGCAGTGCCTCGAGGTCGGCGAACAGGCTGTTGATGTTCGCGTAGCGCTGGTTGGGGTCTTTCGCCAGCATGCGTTGCAGCACGTTGACCACGTCGTCGCCCAGGCTGGGGCGATACGTGCGCGGGTCCGGCATTGGCGTGCGCGTGTGCGCGAGCATGACCTTGCTGGGCGTGCCGTCGTACATCGGACGCCCGGTGAGCATGTGGTACAGCGTCGCGCCCATGCTGTAGATGTCGGCGCGATAGTCGACGTCTTCCTTGCCCATGGCCTGCTCGGGCGCGATGTAGTCCGGTGTGCCGAGCACCATGCCCTCGTAGCCCAGCTCCTTGTCCAGCTTGCTCTTCACGAAGCCGAAGTCGCCCAGCTTCACCAGGCCCGAGCGCGTGATCATGATGTTGCTGGGCTTGATGTCGCGGTGGACGATGTCGAAGTCTTTGTAGTAGTTGATCGCGCGCAGCGTCTGGATGCAGATGTCCACGGCGCGCGCGACTTCCATCTGCTTGCGCGGGGCCTCACGCACGAGGTCTTCGACCGTACGCCCGTCGACGAACTCCATGCTGAAGTAGTAGTAGTCGGCCTCGCGCCCGACGTCGTAGACCTGAATCAGGTTCTGGTGGCTCAGCTTGCCGACGATGCGGGCCTCAAGCACGAAGCGTTTGCGGAACTCGTCGTCGCTGATCCACTGGTTGTGCAGCACCTTGAACGCGACGAGCCGGTTCATGCTGACCTGGCGCGCCTTGAACACGCTGCCCAGCCCGCCTTCACCGAGCGTGCTGATGATCTCGTAGCCCTTGAACTTGAGGTCCTGCTTGCGCTCGCGGTCCTGCGTCAGGTGCTGCTGCGCACGCTCGACGCGCAGGCACTCTTCCTCGGTCATGAGGCGGCTGGCGAGGATGATGTCCTTGAGTGTCTTGTTTTCGCCGAGGTTGGCGCTGGCCGCCTGCTTGGCGCGACAATCTTCAAGCTGCTCGGCCGTCAGCAAGCCGTTGCGAACGGCGAGCAGGCCAAAGTCCAGGGCGCCGCGGCCCTCTCTGAATTCGAGAGGGTCGGTAACTGTGCCCGTGGCATCCGACATCACAGCTCCGCAGGGACTTCAAATTGCAAAATCCAAAATGGACTCAGGCGTGCGGTCCAATTTTGGATTTTGCATTGTTCATTTCGAGTTGTCTTTAGCCCTTGAGCGACAGGTTCATCTCGGCCAGCTTCTGGCGCACTTCGTTGAGCGAGGTCTGGCCGAAGTTCGGCGCGGCCACAAGCTCGGCCTCTGTCTTGTCGACCAATTCGCCGACAGTCTTGATACCAAGTCGCTCCATGCATCGACGCGAGCGCACGGAAAGCTCCAGCGCGTCGATCGATTGCGCCAGCTGGTCGTCGCCCGTGATGACCGGTGCGCTGCCGTCTTCCGGCGGAGCGTAGGCGAGCGCGTCCTCGGTGCGCATGCCCAGTCGCAGGCCCTTGGAGCCGAGGATGGACTTGATTTCCTGCAGGCTGGTCTCGCCGAAGTTCTTGTAGCTCAGCAGCTCGGACTCGGTCTTCAGGATCAGGTCGCCGAGCGTGTCGATCTTCATCTTCTGCAGGCAGTTGCGCGAGCGCACCGAAAGCTCGAAGTCGGTGACCGGCGTGCGCAGGATCTGCAGGCGCTTGTCTTCCTTGCGCTCACGATCTTCGTCGTAGTACATGTTCTTGCTGGCTTCCGCGTCGCGCTTGTAAAGGCGGGCGCGCGAGTGCGTCGGGTATGCAGCCAGCACCGTCTCATAGCACTTGATGGCGAGTTCCCAGTGCGACTCGTCTTCATACAGCGTGCCGAGGTTAATCAACACGTCCACCGCTACCGGCGGGTGCTGGGCGATCTGCTCATAGGCGCGGCGCGCGGCTTCGTCGTCACCGGCGGCCTGCGCGATCTGGCCGTAGACGAACGCGACCATGCGGTCGTCCTGCACATCGTTGTAAAGCGCGACGATTTCATCCATCGCGGTCTCGAGGTCGCCTTCGCGGTACTTCAGCTCAATGAAGCCGGCCTTGACGGACGGGTGATCGCCCTTGAAGGCCTTGAGTGTCTTCGCGGCCTCGTCGTACTTGCCCTGCATGACCTGTGAGCGGTACAGGGGCATGACGACTTCGAGGTCCTTGTTGTTCTTCAGCTCGCCGCTGAGCAGCTCTTCGCCCTTGGCGTAGAAGCCGCAGTCAACGTAGGCGCGCGCGAGGAAGTGCTTGCTCCATGCGCTGGCGGCCTCGGTTTCGAGGATAGTCAGCGAGCGCTCAAGGCGCCCGAGCAGGTACAGCAGCACGCCCTGGCGTTCGCGTGATGCGGTCCAGTTATCAAGCGCGGCGTCTGCGGTCTTGCGCAGCCCGGGCTCCGCCAGCAGTTGCTCGCGCAGCTGCAGCAGGTGCTTGATGTCAGGTGATTTTGTCTCGGTAACTTCGGTCAGCAGGTCGGAGGCAACCGCGGTGGACATTCATGACTCCAATAAACGACGCCTCGCCACAGTGCGCGACGAGGCAGCGATCTCTCAAGGGCAGAAAACGATAGGGTTTGCGCCTACCGTGTCAATGGGGAGCACGTTCGTTGAGGTAATTTTCCGCTCGCGGCCACCTAGGGCAAGCTGTAGTCGCTGGTCGAGGTCCAGGTCCGGACGATTCCACCCCCCTGGGGCTGCGCCGCCCAGCTGACGATGACCTCGTTGTCGTCCAGCGCCACGGCCGGGGAAACGTTTGTCACGGGCTGGGAGTTGCCCTGGCTCATGTCCACAGGGTCCTCGGACCAGTTCTCGCCGTTGTCGTGGCTGCTGAACAGTAGAATTGCTCCTCCCGCGGTGGAGCCGTCGTTGCAGACGACGAAGACGTTGTAGTCGTTCGAGCCGCGGTCGAAGGCGGCGATTTCCGGGTCGCGTATGCCGAGCGTCTGGCTGCTGACCAGTTGGCCCGGGCTGGCAAACGTGCCGCCCGTGCGCGTGTATGTGACGAACAACGCCCGGTCGCCGTTCTGCGCCTGGCCCACGAACGTGAGGAAGACTTCGCCGTCGGTGCCGCCCTGCACGCGCGGCTGGGTCATGTCGACCGAGCCGCTAGCGGCAAAGCCGCTGCCGACACCGCCGAAATTCTGCCCGTTGTCGTCACTGCGGACCATGCGGATGTTGCGGGACGCCCCGTCGCTTTCGGCCCAGACCACGTAAATGCGGTCGCCGGCGTCGGTGCAGATGTCGCCCATTTCGGCCGGCTGGTTGCCTGTGCCCTTGGGCAGAATCGTCGCGGACAGGAAGATCGAACCCTGCGTGCGCCTGTAGTAGATCGCCGTTGTGGGGTTGGGTGGGACAGTCGAGCCGGTCCAGATGATGTGGATGCGCCCGGTGCTGTCGACGTGCACGCGCGGGTCGGCCTCGTCCTCGCTGGTGTTGGTCATGTCGACCGGGGTGCTCAGCACGCCGCCGCTGGTGCGCGTGGCGTAGTAGATCTCGCGGTTGGGCGTTGTGCCTTCTTCCCAGACGATGTGCAGCGTTCCCGCGCTGTCCATGAACACGTGCGCGTTGCGGCTGTTGCCCGTAGAGCCCGGGAAAACCGGCGATGGCGCCGTGAAGCTGCCGCCACCGAGGCGCTGGGTGTACATGAGATTGTACTGCGTCCCGTTGGACTGGCTGTAGACCATGTGTACGCGCGTGCCGTCATAGGCCACGGCAGGGTCGACGGCCGGGTCTGTCGGAATCATCGGCTCTTCCAGCGCGACGCCGACGGTGACCTTGATGGGCTTGACGGGCTCTGTGTCTTCTTCAGGTTGGCCGCATGCGGCCAGGCAGAGTGCCATGCACGCGGAAAGGACGAATCGCTGACGCATCATCTAAGGCTCAGTGGGGGACGTGCGGGGTTACTCTTTTTCGTAGACGCCCTTGTCGCGTCTTACGAGCTTCGTGAAGCCAAGCTCTTTCAGGCGGCTGGGTGCCATCTTATCGGCACCGCCGGAGAATCTCGACAGTATCTTCTCGACGGGCTTTCCGCACACCGGGCACTTGGTGAGCGATTCGTCGGACATCTTCTGAAAGATCTCGAACGACTCCTCGCAGGTGTCGCCGATCTTGCCTGTGTGGCGGTATTCGTAGATGGGCATGGCGTGTCAACTTTTCTTACACTTGCACACATAACGTGACATGGACTACCCGGCATTCCAGAAGGCGGAATCGCCCCCTGAGCCCTAATTCAAGGGCTCCATGACACTCTGATTAGATATGGCATATCTTGTGCTTGTTCGCAAGCCACGTATCTGAGCAGGATTGGCAGCTAACCTAAATTATCAGGGAGAATTTCATGCGTAAGAGCATCCTTTTCAGCCTTCTTTGCCTGGTGGCAGTCGTGGCAGTTGCTTGTGGCGGCGGCAACAACGCTGCAGGCGGCAACGGCGGCAACACGGCCGCTTGTGGCGGTGGTTGCGGTGGCGAGACCGCATCAGACCCGTACGCTCTTTACAAGTCCAAGGGCCGCATCTGGGTCGTCAAGAACGACTTCAGTGGAAACATCAGCCACAGCAAGACCGAAGTTGTTGAAGTGGCCGACGATCACGCGATGGTCAAGATGTGGACTCTCGACGCCGACATGAAGCCCATGGCCGGCATGCCTGAGCCCGAGCCGACGAAGATCCCGTTCACGAAGGCTGATACCACGGCTCCGGCGGATGCCGCACCCAAGGTTGAGACCAAGGACGAGACCGTGAAGGTTGGTGCGGGTGAGTTCGAGTGCACCATGACCGAAGTTTCCGGCACCAAGACCTGGATGTCCAAGAAGTACCCGGGCCTGATGGTCAAGATGGAGTCGGCCGCCGGTAAGTCCGAGCTGGTTGAGTTCAAGGAATAGTTGAATTCCCGGTAGCAGTACCGAGCGGGCGCCTTCGGGCGCCCGCTTTTTTGTTTGGTGGATCAATTGTGAAGATGGACACACTATGCCCTCAGGTGTCTAATTTGGCCCTTACTGACGAGCGGCGTCTGCCGCGCTAGGGAAGGAAACTGACTATGAAAAACACATTCACGATGCTCTTGGCCGCACTCGTTGCGTGCGTGTTTGTTGCCCAGGCTCCACTTGCACAGGAAGCCAAGGACGAGGCGGAGCCCGCAGAAGTGAAGCCCAAGCAGACCAGCCAGGAGGATCGCCGCAAGGAGTGCGAGGAGATCATCGGATCGATGAGGGACTTGGCTCGCGTTGCCTATGCAAAATCCGGTGAAGCACCGAAAACGCTGACCGGCGAGGCGGGCAAACAAGGGTGTGGTGCGACTGCGGAAGACTTGAAGGGTGACTACGCCAAGATGCACGACCAAGTCTACGCCGTAACTGACAAGCGGGGAAGCGCAGCGCTGATAGTGGAAGACGTGGCCGGCAAAGATGGCTTCGCGATCATGACGTTTGAGTGGGCGAGCGGTGACTCAAAGGTCGACTGGTACGCCTCGCTTGACGAGCTCAAGAAAGCGCACAAGGAGGTGAAGATCGAAGACAAGACCACGGACGCGGGGGAAGGCAAGGAAGCTGAAGGCGAGGGCAAAGACGCCAAAGAGGGCGACGGCGAGATCGATCCATGGGCAGCCTACCGCAAGGAAGGCCGCAACTGGACGTACGAAATCACCGGCGGCTTCAAGATGAAGACCACGATCAAGAACGTAACCGATGACGGCTGCGACATGGAAACGCAGATGTACATGAACGGCCAGGCGATGGGCCCGGCCAACACGACGGCGCTCAAGTTCGAGACGGCCGAGCGTGGGTCGGGCGAAATGCCGCCCGCGCCGAAGTCGATCGAAAAGGAGATTGAGTGCAAGGCGGGCACGTTTGAGGCGATCAGCTACGACGACGGCAAGACCTGGATGATGAAGAAGTACCCGGGCATCATCGTCAAGAGCGAGGCAATGGAACTGGTTGAGTTCAACGAAGGCGACGAAGACTAGAGCAGTGTGAAGACAAGCGGGCGCCTTCGGGCGCCCGCTTTCTTTTTTGAGACTTGCTGTTCAGCAAGCTCACAACTCTAATGCCCACGAAGCTGTTTGGAGCATTCCGAACACACAGGAGAGACGATGATGATCAGGACGGCAGTGATTGCGGCGTTGGTTGGCGTGTTGCTGGCGATCGCCCCGGTAGTGACCGTTGCTCAGAAAACGACCTCCAAGACTGTCGAAGAGCGGCTCAAGGAGCTGGAGGAACGAGTCAAGGTACTCGAAGACAGGCTCGCAAAGGCCGAGAAAGAACTCGCGGCCGAAAAGACGGAGAAGGTCCTTTTCGGGATGCGCGACAGCGCGCGTATCAGCTACGCACGGAACGGCAGTCCACCCGAGACGCTGCATGCATCCTGGGACAAGAAGGGCTGCGACGTCGCAAGCGACGTGATGGAAACCGACAACTACAAAGTCCACGACGCCGTCTATGCGGCCAAGCGCTTGCAGCGCGTAGAACAGGCGGCCATCGTCGCCGAAGACAAGATCAACAAGCGCTTCGGGATTCTTGTGTTCCCGTGGGCGCGCGGAGAAGGTGACGTCCGCTGGTTCGACACGTTGGCGAAGCTGAAGGAAGCGAGCCCGGACGTGAACTTCGGCGAGGGCTATGCCGTAGACAAGGACAAGCCTGACCCGTATGTGCTCTACAAAAAGAAGGGACGCAAATGGACTGCGAAGACCACTACGAAGCTTGAGGGCATGGACGACATAATCTCGTACTTCAAGGCGGAAGTCATCAAAGTCGGTGCCAACAGTGCCACGGTGTCATACACGGTTCTGGACAAGGACAGGAAGCCGATGGCAGGCTTGCCGGCAAACGAGACAGAGATTGAGTTCCGCGAAGCGGAAGACGATTGGGGCGACAGACCTGAGGTCAAGACGACCGAGGAAACGATCAAGGTTGAGGCAGGCGAGTTTGAGTGCACTGTGACGGAAGTGAGCGGCACGAAATCCTGGATGTCGAAAAAATACCCCGGCCTGCTGGTCAAGATGGAAAGCGGGTCGATGACGACTGAACTGATTGAATACGTAGACTAGGGCAACGACACTCAGGCGGGCGCCTTCGGGCGCCCGCTTTCATTTGCGCAATGATTTGGCGACTTGCGGACAGGGCGACTACACTGGTCAAGCCGTCGCCAGGGGAGATGCCATGAAACGCCTGATCCTGTCCGCCTTCCTGCTGCTGCTCGCGTTCCCGGCCGTGCTTGCACAGGACGCCGAACCGGAAGTCAAACTCGACCCGACGATCAAGCTGATGGACGTGTACGCGAAGAAGGGCCGCAACTGGTCTTACCGCGTGGTGGACTGGACACGCGGCGAGTCCCCCGAAGTCAGCAAGCGGACGGTGCAGGTGACCAGCTACAAGGACGGCAAGGCGAAAATCACTGACGAGACGGTGTCCGATGGCGGCAACAGCTACACGTCGTCGAGCTACACAGTCGACCTGAAGTCACCATCACCGGAGCAGCTGGGCTACGCCGCGGCCGGCCTGACCGAAGAGACCCTCGATATGGGCTTCCGCAAGTTCAAGTGCCGCAAGCACGTGACGAAGACGGAGACGTTGCAGACCACCACGTGGGTGAGCGTTGACTATCACCCGCTGGTCGTGAAGCAGTTGAAGATTGCTTCGAGCTCGACTCAGATTTCCAAGCTCACCTGGTTCGACGCCGCGGATGTGGACCCGTACCAGCTCTATCGCAAGGAAGGCAGGCGCTGGACCATCCGCACCACCTCAGGCGCCGGCGGTGGGAAAACCTCGACGTCGATGGAGTACAAGGTCAAGGAAGTACGCGCGGACGGCGCGACATTCACGCTCTCCGTCCTCGACAACACCGGCAAGTCCATGTTCAGCCAGGACACGGAAATGAGCTTCAGTGCGCCCGCCATGGCCATGGGTGGTGGAACCTCATCCAACATGGAGATGGTCACCAAGAACTGCCCGGCCGGCGACTTCCAGTGCTACCACATGAATGACGCGGGTTTCGAAAGCTGGACCAGCGTCTACTGGCCCGGGCTGACCGTAGCGACAAAGATGAAGAACTACAGCATGGACCTGGAGGTGTTTGACCTCGGCCACGACGAGCACCAGTTCTACCGCACGCTGGGCAACTACTACGTCACCAGCAGCTACACGACCGCAAACGGCGAAAAGAAGCCGGAAAGGACCGTTCGCGTCGAAGTCACCGAGGTGACCGAGACCGAGGCGACGTACACGATGACCGTCACCGATGCCGCGGGAAACGAGACGGGCAAGGACACGTTGAAGCACACCTTTCCGGGCGAGGCCGAAGAAGAGCCGGCAGCCTACGCGGGCGAAATCGAGCAGATGGTCGAGACGCCAGCGGGCACATATCCCGCGCTGTATTCCGTTAGCGAAGCCTACGGACACACCGAAAGCTGGAGCTGGAACGGGATTGTCATCCTCGCGAAGACCACAGTCGCAGGCGCGGACCCGCACACAATCGAGCTGACCGAGCTGAAGATGGAGTAGGCGGGCGCAGCTCGTCCGTATACACTGGTGCCGGGCCGCAGCACCCCCTTTTGAG
Organism: Planctomycetota bacterium; assembly: GCA_020638675.1. Taxonomy (GTDB): domain Bacteria; phylum Planctomycetota; class UBA8742; order UBA2392; family UBA2392; genus JACKID01. The sequence goes on along the minus strand of JACKID010000001.1, from coordinate 2,297,174 downwards.
GAGGAGGAGGAATGCACCAACTTTTTCGCGCAGGAATGCTTTGCGCCGTGCTGGCACTGCTTGCATGGCAGCAGTCCGCGATTCACGCCGACGCCAAGGAAGGCGACTGGGCGGACGGCTGGAACACCTGGAAAGATGCCGAGAAGGGGGACTGGGCCGAGTACTCACTCGGCAACGGGATCACCTTCAAGGACGAAGTAACCCGGGTGAACGCTGGCAAGATCACGTACACGCACACGATGTTCGCCAACGGCAAGCAGACCGCGCAGCAGGAAAAGACGCGCGACTGGGCCTCCATCAAGATCCAGATCCGCATGCCGTACGGTAAGGAAAAAGAGGTCGAGTGGACTGAGGAGACGCTCACCCTGGGCGAAATCGAACTCAAGTGCGACAAAGCCAAGTGGACCATCGGCCAGGCGACCACGGAAGCGTACTACTGCAAAGACGTCCCGTGCGGCGGCGTCGTCAAGCAGGTTACGAACGGCAAGGATGTTGTCTGGCTAGTGAGCTTCCACAGTGACAAGAAGGGCAGTGCGGAATCCAAGGACCCGGATCCGGTCGAGACCGTGAAGTCCGAGATGCCGCGTTTCTATGCCGCGACCGACAACTACGTCATTCTCAAGATCACCGTCCCGGGGCGGGACCAGAGCTACCAGTTGCGCAAGGTCGGCGCCGTTGAGGCCAAGTCAGCGACCTGGTCGGCCGTGGCCTGTGACGAAGCGGGCGTCCCGAGCGAAGGCGCCAAGGCGGTGGACAAGACGACCGACAAGGAAACCTGGGACAAGGAATACGGCAAGCCAACAAAGACCGGCGTCAAGCTGACGGTCGCGGCCGGCGAGTTCGTCTGCGACGTTTTCGAGTCCAAGGACGAAAAGGCTGGAACGGAAACCAGCGAGTGGATTTCCGAAGGCGCGCTCATCAAGCTGGTGAAGAAGACCAAGTCCGGTGAAACCGTGCTGGAGGCCACCAAGGTCGAGATGAAGTAGGGGATGCAAAACGCAACGAGGGACGCCAGCGGGCGTCCCTCGTTTTCATTTGGCGTAGCCCTACTGCTTGTCCACTTCCGCCAGCACGCGCGGGAAGCCGAGCGCCAGTGCGGTGCGCAGCTTGGTCATGCGCTTCTTCCATTTGTCGCCGGTGCTCTCGTTCTTCTTGGCGCACAGGTAGGCCTGCCCGAGGCAGTAGCCTTCGCGCGTTCCCGCCGACCACCAGGCGAAATAGGCACCTTTGACGTACGCGTCGTAGGCCTTCTGGAAGTTGTCGCCTTCGAAATAGCAATCACCGAGGGCGGGGTACGCAACACCGAGAGCAGCCTCGTCAACCGTGCTGTTCGGGTCGTCGAAGCCGTCGTCGTCCGTCACCGACTCCAGCAGCGTCTTGGCCGCGGCGGCGTTGCCGTTCTTGAGCGTGCACCAGCCCTCCCACGCCTTGGCGAGGTATTCGTGGTTCTTGTCCTTCTCACTGCTGGCTGACGATTGCGCGGCCTTGAACGCAGCGATCGCGTCGGACCACTTGGCCTCGCCGGCCTCCAGCTCACCCAGCAGCTGGTTGCCTTCGCGCTCGAGCGCGCTGTCGGCCCGAACCATGCCCTTCAAAGTCGCCCGCGCGCCGCTGACATCATTCGAGCGCAACTGGCCGTTGGAGAGCCCCCGGTATACCTCGCGTGCGAAGTAGCCCGCCTTGTAGCTCTTCACGTAGTCCTGGTAGGCCTTCACGGCCTGGCCCAGGAGTGCCTTGTCGGCGTAGCTTTCGCTGTCGAGAATGTTCGCGCGCAGAAAGGCCGCTTCCTCGCGGTCAAGCGCGTTGCCGTTGGCCGCGATCTCGGCCAGCGCGGCGATCGCGTCGCCCGGGTCGGCTGCGATGAGGTCCATTGCCTCGGAAAGCTGCGCGCTCATGCTGCCGTAGTGCCGGTCGAGCGACAGGATGTCGTTGTACTTCACGCTCGCGGCCTTGCCGTCGGCGGTCTTGTAGTCGACCTTGGAGGCGCTCCAGCCGGTGATCGTGATGTCTTCGTCCATCTTCATCTCGGCTTTAGCACCCGAGCCCTGGATGTACGAAATGCGGTCCGCATAGAGAGTGCCGGCCAGCAGCAGCCCGACAGCCATCATCGCGACAGAAAGTCGATAACTCAGCATGCCTGTGTTCCTGTTCCGGATGGGGTGGGCCAAGTGTGCCCAAATCATCCACCTGAGACAACCCCGGGCCCTTCCCTATGAACGTGTGAGCGCCTAGGCGGGTTCAGCCGCGAGCTGTGCAATCTCCTGGTGGAAGATCTTCACGGCCTGCGTGACGGCTTCTTTCCAGTGGGCTTCGCCGTGCTCTTTCAGCGGTCCTGCCGCGTAGGCGTGCATCACGCCCCGGCTCGAGTTCACGATTGCGCCCTGGCCCTTGGCATCAAAGCAGGCACGCACGGCCGCAGCGTGGCCGCCTTGGGCACCCCAGCCGGGTACCAGGAACGGAGTGCGCGGCATCAGGCGCCTGAGATGCTTTGCGGCGTCCACGTGTGTGGCGCCGACAACCGCGCCGACGTCGCTGTAGCCACACTCCCCGAGGCTCTCCGCGCCCCAGGCGTCGATCTTGCGGGCGACTTCATCCACCAGCGCACCGCCCTGCTTCAGCTCGAGTTGCTGGAATTCGGCGCTGCCCTTGTTGCTGGTGCGTGCGAGCACGTACAGCCCCGCGCCGTTCTCTCGCGCGGCCGCAACGAATGGGACGACGCTGTCCGCGCCGAGATACGGGTTGACCGTTGCACAGTCCACATGGGCGGACTCGATCGTGACGCCCTTGATTTCGCGGTTTCCGAACAGCGCCTGTGCATAGGCTTCGGCCGTGCTGCCGATGTCACCGCGCTTGACGTCTGCAATGACGATCAGCCCCAGCCGCCGCGCCTCAGCGCACACGGCGGCAAAGTCCGCCCAGCCGCCCGGGCCAAGCGACTCGAAGAAGGCCGCCTGGGGCTTCACGGCGGGCACATGCGGCGCGACGAGGCGCAGCACCTCGATACAGAAGTTGCGAACGGCGAAGCGTACGGCCTTCTGCGTGCGCCCGAATTCCTCGAAAGCGCCGTCGTAGAAGGATTGCGGAACCCATTCCGGGCGCGGGTCAATGCCGGCGCAGATCGGTGCGCCCTTGGCCTGGATGGCCGCCCGCAGGCGGTCTGCGAAGTGGTTGGACATGATTTTGATTGTGCGATGCAGCCCGGTGGGTGGAAGGGGGTGGATTCTCTGCCCGCCGGTGGGTGAGAGTGGCAAATTGGAGTCGATTTCGCCCCAAGTCCGTCCGATAAGGTGAGCTCAGGCACTCTATTCGGATGGTTATTCGGACAAATGACCACCACATATAGGGTAATATGCAACTGAAATACCAGCCCCTTTGGGGTGATGCATCATAAACCCTTTGAATAAAAGATTTAGGAAAAATCCACCTTCTGTGTTGGACAAGTGGGTGGAAGTGGGTTATCTTCCCTTGTGTCGGAGGGGAAATGGCGGGTGCACCCAAGTATTTCGGACTCGCCACCACTTCGATGGATTCGAAGAACCGCATCACAATCCCGGCCAAGTTCCGCTCCCGCTTGCCGGCATCCAGTGATGGCAAGGTTCTGCTGTACGTCATGCTCGGGGCGGATTTTCGACACCTTGACATCTTTGACCAGGAAAGCGGGGAACGCCGCATCGAGGCGCTGAGTGGCGACGCTGGTTTGCCCAGCGACGTGCAGCGTCAGAGGCAGCAGTTCCTTGCCATGGTGGAGCAGGTAGAGGTCGACAAACAGGGCCGAGTCCTGCTTCCAAAGAGCCACGTCGCGTACGCGAATCTGACGTCCGAGGTGGTGGTCAGCGGCAACGGCGATCACATGCAGCTCTACGATCCGACCGAGGCCGAGAAGGCAAATGTGCCCGTGAACATCGAAAAGCTGGACCCGGGCGCGGTATCAGGCATCTACAACAGCACGCTACCTGAGCAGGGCTAGCGTGTTGCGGGGGCAAGCCCCCAACCCGGCGCGAAGTCTGCGCCCCATGGCCTAAACCATGGCGCTTACCGGCCGCGTCACAGCCGGTCGCCCGACACCCGGCGCAAGGGTGTCACCTCAACCGAATTGCCGCAGCTGCGGCGGAACCGAACTCCGGCAAGGACGGCGTGGTGCACACGTCACCGGTCGCGCCTTGCCTGTACCGAAATCCCTAGGGGGGAGCAAACATGCACATCATTCCGAACACGCGCCAGGAAGACGATCCGCACGGGCTTCGCGCCGTTGCCGAACTGCTCGATCAGGGCAAGGCTGACGACTTCGAGAAGAAGGTCAGCGACCGCCTGCCGGAGATCCAGCGCGTAAAGAAGCTGCTGTCTCGCGTGCAGGAGCTGAGCCCGGGCATCGAGTTCAGCCCCTACGTCATGCGCATGATCAACACGGCCGAGAAGCAGGAAAGTGCGCGGCTGGCGGAGGTAGCGTGAGCAGCCCGTGGCCGAACACCTACCCGTCCTTGTCACAGCGGTTGCCGAAGCCTTTGCCGGACTCGGAGATGGCGCGACTGTCGTGGACGGTACCTGCGGGCTCGGTGGACACAGTGCCGAGTTGCTCGAGAGGTATCCGGGCATCCGGGTTGTCGCTATCGATCGCGACCCCGCTGCGGTGGCACATGCAACTCAGCGTCTTGGAAGATTCGGAGGACGTGCGGTTGTCCGGCACGGTCGGTTCGGCGAGTGGCCTGAACAGCTCCGCGCCGTGGGTGTGGAGCACGCAGACGGTCTGCTACTAGACGTAGGCGTCAGCAGTCCGCAGTTCGATGAACCTGAGCGCGGTTTCAGCTTCAGACATGCTGGACCCTTGGACATGCGAATGGACCCTGGCGGGGGTCCATCCGCGCTGGAGTTCCTGGAAAGCGCGCCGGAAGATGAAATCGCGAGTGTGATCTGGCGGTACGGTGAGGAGCGTCTATCGCGCCGCATCGCGCGCCAGGCCAAACTCGCGATTGACGAGGGCCGGTTGAGCACAACCGCGGACCTCGCCGAACTCTGCCGGCGCGCTTATCCCAAGGGTAAGCACCGCATCGATCCCGCCACCCGCACATTCCAGGCCCTGCGCATCTACGTAAACGACGAGCTCGGCGAGCTTGAGCGGGCGCTCGCCGCCGTGCCGGACGGCATGGCCGAACGCGCAGTGATCTGCGTGATCAGCTTCCATTCTCTGGAAGACCGGATCGTCAAGCAGACCTTTCGTGACTGGCAGAAACAGGGGTTGGGGAGAATCCTCAAGCCTGAGCACATAACCGCCGATGAATCGGAGCGCACGGCCAACCCCCGTGCACGCAGCGCCAAGCTGCGGCGCTTCGCCTGGGGCGAGCCCGAGCAGGAGCTGGGCGACGACAGGTATCGCAGCAAGAAGCACCGGCGGAATCCATGAACGTCAAGACAGGCATCATCTTCCTTATCTTCTGCGTCTCGCTCGCGGCCGTGATCGTCGGCCAGCGGCTCAACATCCGCAGCGTCGGGTTTGAGGCCGCGCAACTGGATCGCGAGCTGCGTGAGCTGAACGAGCGCAATCGCGTGCTCAGCGCCGAGGTAGCCAAGAAGCGCGACCCCGCCCGCATGATTCGCGAATCCCGCGAGGCCGGTCTGCCGCTGCTGCCGCCTGAGGGCGAGATCAAGCCGCTGCCCGGCAAGAAGAAGGAAAAGGAAGAAGAGAAGAAGGAGAAGAAGGAATGAAGCTTCTCTTCTGGATGCTGCGTGAAACAGGCGGCGGAGTCTCTCCGCGGCGCTCCGCGCGTATTGTGCTTGGGGGCGTGATTGTGGTGCTGTTCGGTCTCAGCGGGCGTCTGTTCAGCCTGCAGGTCTGGCACCACGACGACTACCTCGCCCAGCGCCATGCGAACTCCACTCGCACGCTGACGTTGCCCGGCACTCGCGGCAGCATCTTCAGCGAAGACAAGGTTTGCCTCGGGCAGACGACTTTTTCGGGTGCATCCCTGGTGGCGAATCCCCGGGCCGTGCCCGGCGACCAGCGTGCCGAGGTGGCCACGCGCCTTGCGTCGCTGCTCGGACAAGACGGCGACTATGCACGCAACGTCGAGAACCAGCTCTATGAGCGTCGCGACAAATACTACTACTGCATTGAGCGCGAAGTCGCGATCGATGCGACGGCCAAGATCGACGCCGAGCTGCGGCTGGGCAACCTGCCGGGCATCGAGCTGCGCGCCATCGAGACGCGCGAGTATCCGCTGGGCAACTTTGCCTCGCACATCGTCGGCTTCGTCGGGCGCGACATGTACGGGCAGGAAGGCGTGGAGCGCGCGCTGGAAAGCTATCTCGCGGCCAAGCCAGGCAAGCGCGTGATCGCAGTCGACGCGCTGGGACACCCGATCGAGAATATCGACGACCGCATCGAAGCCGCGCAGGACGGAGCATCGGTCTACCTCACGATCAATTCAGGCATTCAGGCGATCGTCGAAGATGAGTTGCACTCGCTGGTGGATATGTGGGAGCCGGAGACGGTGTCCGTCATCGTGATGGAAACCAACACCGGCGCGATTCTCGGGCTGGCCAACTACCCCAGCTTCAACCCGAACTCTCCCGGCAGTGACGCGGCGGCGCGCAAGAACATTGCGATCACCGACCCGTTTGAGCCCGGCTCAATGTTCAAGCCGCTGATCGTGTGCAGCGCCTATCAGCGCGGGCTGCTGACGCCGACCAGCCTGGTCGAATACACGCCGGAACTTTCGATCCCCGGGCGCAAGAAACAGATCACCGACCACGGGCACGAGATACCCAACGAGTACTGGGTGCAGTGGAACGGGCGAAGCTGCGTGACCGTCAACCGCGCTCTGGTCAGCAGCAGTAACACCGTCATGACCCGCATCGGGCTGCTGCTCGGCTGCGATGAGCTCTATGACTCCATCACCAAGTGCGGCTTCGGACGTCGCACCGGCTTCGATCTCGGCGGCCCCCGTTTCGGCGAGAGCGCCGGCGTTGTGCGCCCGCTCGACAAGTGGACCGTACCCAGCTCGATCCCGAGCGTGAGCATCGGCTACGAAGTGCAGGTCACGCCGATGCAGATGTTGAACTGCTTCAACGCCATCGCAAACGGCGGTCACGTCTACAAGCCGTGGGTGATCGGGCGCGTCGTCGGGCCGGACGGCAAGGTGCTGCATGAGGGCAAGCCGGAGATCCTCGTCGAGAGCGGGCTGTCCGAAGAAGTCACCCGCAAGATGATGAACGAGACGCTCAAGGGTGTCGTCGAGGACGGCACGGCAACCGGCGCGCAACTGAAGCAGTACCGCATCGCCGGCAAGACCGGCACGGCCATGAAGGTCAAGAACGGCCAGTACAGCGAAGACAAGGTCTGCAGCTTCGTCGGCTATGCGCCCGCGGACAACCCGGTCATCAGCGTGATTGTCGTGGTGAACGAAGCCCACGGCAAGGTTCTCAACAAGTACGGCTGGCCGATCCGCCATTACGGCGGCACGGTCGCCGCACCCACCATGTCGCGAATAGTTCTGCGATCCCTCAAGCAGCTGGGCGTGCCGGAAGACATGCCCGAAGAAACCGCCAGTAAGGACTAAGATGCGCTTTCAGTCGCTTGCACGTGACCTCAAGAAGCTCGACCCGAAAATCTGGGTGCTGCACGACCAGCGCCTGCGGATCACCGGTGTCGTGGACGACAGCCGGGAAGTCATGCCGGGGAACCTGTTCGCGGCCCTGCCGGGCAGCAAGCACGACGGTACGGGATTCGTTCGCGACGCGCTGAACCGTGGCGCGGGTGCGTTGCTGGTCGGGCGTCCGCTGAAGGAATTCAAACTGGTGCCGCAGATCGTCACGGACGATCCGCGCCGCACTCTCGGCTACCTGGCCAGCATGATGTACGGCCACCCGTCGCGGCACATGAAGGTGGTCGGCATCACCGGGACCAACGGCAAGACCACCAGCGCATTCATGATGCGCGAGATCTTTGAGCGTTGCGGCATTCGCTGCGGTCTTATGGGAACGGTCTGGAACATCGTCGGGAGCGAGCGACGCACGGCCAAGCTCACGACCGCGAGCAGCCTGAGCGTGCAGAAGATGCTGGCCGAGATGCGGGCGCTGGGGCAGGAAGCCTGCGTTATGGAGGTCAGCAGCCACGCGCTGGATCAGCACCGCGTGACCGGCGTAGAATTCAACGGCGCGATCTTCACCAACCTGACGCGCGACCACCTCGACTACCACGGCGACTTCGAGCGGTACTTCAACGCAAAGGCGCGCCTGTTTGAGATGCTGCACCCGGTGCGCAGCGTCGCGGTCGTCAACCTGGACGATGCGTACGGCGCCCGCATGGCGTCACGTGCGCGCAGCGTCTGTTTCGGCGTGGGCGAACATGCCGAGGCCGACGTTGACGTCGAGCAGATCAACCTTGGCGTGCAGGGCATGAGCTTCGGTATGCGCTGGCTCAGCCGCGGCTCGATGTTCCACAGCCCCATGACCGGGCGCTACAACGTGCAGAATCTTTCCGGCGCAATCACCATGGCGCTGGCGCTGGACCTGCCGCTGCCGAAGATCCGCGCGGCCGTGATGGACTTCAAGGGCGCGCCGGGACGCCTCGAGCGCGTCCGCTTCGACAAGCCGGCACCGTCGGTGTTCGTGGACTACGCCCACACACCCGACGCCATGCAGAATGTTCTGACAACACTTCGGCAGGTGTGCGAAGGCCGCAAGCTGACCTGCATCTTCGGCTGCGGCGGCGATCGCGACCGCACCAAGCGACCGCAGATGGGCGCGATCGGCGCCGAGCTTGCCGACCGCCCGATCGTCACCAGCGACAATCCGCGCAGCGAAGACCCGGGCGCCATCATCGAGGAAATTCTCGCCGGCTTCCCCCCGCAGAAGAAGCCCGCCGAGGTCTACGTCGACCGGCGCGAGGCGATCCAGAAGGCCATCGCCGAGGCGTCGCCGGAGGACGTCATCGTGATCGTCGGCAAGGGGCACGAGGACTACCAGATTTTCTCAGACCGCACGGTTCATTTTGACGACAGAGAAGAAGCCCGAAGTGCCCTCGAGCATTTCTGGGGCGTGGCCGGCAGCGGCCGCCGCGCACTCGCCGTCAACTGAGTCGGGGTTTCACCATGCACAACATGACCGTCCAGGATGTACGCCTGGCCGTAGGCGGGGAGTGGATTCGCCGGCCTGACGGCGCGGACGGCAGCGAGGCCGACGACAGCTCCCGCGCACTGCCGGTGAAGTTCGGCGCGGTCTGCACGGACACGCGCAAGATCGTCGCGGGCGACGTCTTCATCGCGCTGAAGGGCGACAACTTCGATGGCTCCGAGTTTCTCGCGCAAGCACAGGCCAAGGGTGCGCGCTGTCTCGTTACGCACCGCGTTCCGGCCGGCTTCGTCCCCAGCGTTCCTACAATCCTCGTGAAAGACTCGCTCAAGGCGCTCGGTCGCCTGGCCCGCGGCTATCGCGACATGCAGCGAGCGGTTGTGGTCGGCATCACCGGCAGCAACGGCAAAACCACGACGCGCGAGATGACCAGCGCAATCCTGAAGCGCAACTTCACCGTGCTGCAGAACACGGCCAATGAGAACAACCGCGTCGGCGTGCCGCACACGGTTCTGCGCCTGTCGGATCACCACGAATTTGCGGTGATCGAGATGGGCACGAGCGAGCCCGGCGAGATCGCCGAGCTCGCCCGCATCGCCGGCCCGACCTGCGGTGTGCTGACCAGTGTCAGCGAGAGCCACCTGAGCGGGCTCGGTAGCCTGGATGGCATCATTGCGGAAAAGGGTGAGCTGTTGGCGGCCCTGCCGTCGGACGGCATCGCCATCGTGAACTTTGACGACCCGCGCTGCGTGCGCGCGGCCGAGCGCGCAAACTGCCGCGTGGTCGGCTACGGTACGGACAAGCGCTGTGAGCTGCGTGCCGGCGACATCCGCAGCAACAAGTTCGGCACACACTTCATGCTCAACGGACGCCATGAATTCCGCCTGCCGTTGCACGGCGAACACAACGCATTGAATGCGCTGGCGGCGATCGCTGTCGGCTGGGTGGGGGGCGTTTCCATCGCCGAGATGCAGATCGCGCTGCGCCGCATCGAGCCCGTCGGGCGCCGCCTTGAGTACCGCGACTTCGCCGGCATCGGCGTGCTGGACGATTCCTACAACGCCAACCCCGCCAGCACCTGCGCGGCGCTTCGCACGCTGGGACGTTTCCCCTGCGAAGGGCTGCGGATTGCCGTGCTGGGGGACATGCTTGAACTGGGCCCGGATTCCGAGCGTCTTCACCGCGAAGTCGCCTACCTGGGCACAACGCAGCCGGTCGATCTGGTGGTAACGGTCGGCAAACAGATGCGGGCCCTGGGCGAGATCTACCAAGAGCAATTCCTTGCCAACGGCAAGGGTTGCGTCTGGAGCTTCGATAGCTCGGAGGAAGCGGCCGGTCACCTGCTGGAAGAGTGCCGCAGCGGCGACCTGCTGCTGATCAAGGGCAGTAACGGCATGAAGATGAACCGCATCGTCGACGCCTTCCGCAAACGCTACGACGCGGAATCTTTGATGCCGCTGCGTCCCACGCGCCGTGAGCACCCGGTGGGCGATCCATTGCCCGACATCCTGACTCGTACACGCAACCCGGCGGCGGCCTGACATGGACCTTGCAAACCCCGAACTGAACTGGAACTTCGCCGCGATCCTGATTGGTGGCGCGTTCGGTATATTCCTCACGAGCGTGCTGCTGAGCGCGTTCGCGGGCCGGCTGGTCATCCCGTGGCTGGTGCGGCGCAAGCTCAATGACGGCGAGCAGCGCAAGGCCAGCGACTACCTCAACATGCTGCACGCCGACAAGAAGAACACGCCGACGATGGGCGGCGCGTTCCTTGTGCCCGCGATGCTGGTTGCGTCCGTGCTCGGTTGCGCTGTGATCACGCTGGGCGGGGCCGATGCTGCGCGCGTCTGGCCTGCACTGGGCGCGGCTGCATTCGTGGTGCTGTCGCACGCCGGTCTGGGGTTGTGGGACGACTACTGCAAGCTGACCAAACGCGGCAAGGACGGCATCTCTGGCAAGAAGAAGCTTGCGATCCAGACGGCGATCGCAGTCATTGCATGCACGGCGGCGTATCGCCTGCTCGGCGACGAAGGCGCGGTGCTGGTGCTGCCGTTTGCCCGCATTCCGCTGGGCGCGCTGATGATTCCGCTTGGCACATTCGTGATGGTGGGGGCGAGCAACGCCTACAACTTGACGGACGGGCTCGATGGCCTCGCCGGCGGCACGGGCGCGATAGCATTCTACGCACTGGGCGGCGCGGCCGTCCTGATGGCAGTGTTTGGTAGTGCCGACCCGAGTCTGGGTTGGACCTGCGCCGTCCTGGGCGTGGCGGCGTCCGGGGCGTTGCTGGGTTTCCTGTGGTGGAACCGCCACCCCGCCAAGGTGTTCATGGGTGACACCGGCAGCCTGAGCCTGGGTGCCCTACTTGGCTTCATTGCCACGCTCGCCCGGCTTGAGTTGGTACTGGCGGTTGCCGGCGGCGTGTTCGTGGCGGAAGCCGGTTCCGTGATGCTGCAGGTCGCCTACTTCAAGGCCACAAGGGGCAAGCGCATCTTCCGTTGCTCGCCGTTGCACCATCACTACCAGTTCGGTGGCAAGCACGAGTCGGCCGTTACCCGCAGCTTCTGGAAGGCCGGCATGGCGTGCGCCGCGGTTGCCCTGGCGCTGCTGCCGATCACGATTCAGCATCCTGCCAAGCCCGCACCGCAACCCGTGGCGGAGCAATATGCACCCGAGCCGGGCAATGCGGTCGTGGAGCGCTAGGCCTACTTCGGCATCGTTGGTTTCTGCACGTACGGCCCGAAGTTCGCTTTCGGGTTGTTGATGTCGATGTACCAGCGCCCGTTCTTCTTGACGAAGCAGACGTGGCACGAGACCGAGTTGAGCTGCGGCCCCTTCACGAACAGCTTGCCGATGTGGCCTGTGACGGTGACGTCCAGTTCATACTCGGTCGCGCCGTCAGGGATGCTGATTATCTCGGCCGCCGCCACGGAGTCCAGTTGAACGATGTCGGCCTGCGCGGGCACCGCCTCGATCCAGGCCTGCTTCTCGGCTTCGGTGAGATCGCAGAGATCGAACAGATCCTGCCAGTCCTTGTCGTTGATCTCTTCGCGGCTGTGCTCCAGCAGTGAGCGGACCTGTGCTTCGTCCGACTGCGCGCCCTCGAACACGCCGCAGTAGGCCAGCACCAGAAGCACCAGCACGGACAGGACGATGCCCGAGACGATGTTGCGAACCTTGCGTTTCTGCTTGTCGTCCATGCCATATTCTAGAACGCGCGCGACGCAAAGAGGACGGCCTCGGCCGTCCTCTTTCGCAAATCTGCTCACGCTTCCGGCTACTTGCCGATCGCGACGTATTTGCCACCGCAGGACTTTGCAAGCGCGCTGAGAGTCGTGTTGTCCTGGCGCAGGCCCACTCCCACGCAGTTGACCGTGATGCGGGCGATGCGGTTTCGGTCTTCGACCTCGTCGATCATCAACTTCATGATCGGTGCGTACAGCTTGGCCTTTTCTTCGTTGGACTTGCCGGCCCACAGCACGTCTTCGCCGGAGTACTTGCCCCAGGTGGCGTAGCCGTCAGTGTACAGGAAGATGGTGTCCGGCAGCGCGTCGTCGCGGTGCATGCCGGTGACGGGGCCGTCCTTGTCGTCCTTCTTCTTTTTCTTCTTCTCTTTGCGCTTGTCGACTTCGGTGCCGGCGATGCGCTCGCTCAGGTCATAGGCCGCGTCGAGCGCGCCGAAGACGTTCGTGCGCTTCTGGCCCTTTATCTTGCGCAGCCAGTCGGCCACTTCGGCGACATTGTCTTCGTCGGTCGGGACCAGCTCATCTTTCCAGATCGTTGCGTTCTCGGCGAACGAGATGACCGTGAACGTGGTGCGCTGCGGGTCCATCACTTCAAGGCTGCGGATCATTTCTTCGCGTGCGAGGTCGAGCTTGCAGTTGATCTGGCTCCAGTCGAGCGGGCGGCGCGGGTCCTTGTCGTCGCCGGGGCCGCTGGTGATGGACTTCTTCAGCTTCTCTTTCTCTTCATCGGTGATCTTTTCCGTCATCGATACCGAGGTGTCGATCAGGAAGACGTAGCGGTCACTGAAGGTTTCGGTTTCGAAAACCTTCACGCGCGTCCCGCGGTCGCCCTTGCCGGATTTCGGCGGCAGGCCCTGGTCCTCGCGCTTCTTGTTGGCGAACCAGTCGATCCACTTGTCCGGGTCTGTCCCGTTGTCTACGCCGGTGATCTTTTTCAGGACGTCGGAGATCGTCTTGCGCATCTTGCCGGTTTCCTTGGCAAGGTCGTTGATCAGCGCGACGATGATCTGGTCTTCGTTCGGCCCGTCGGCGTCGATCAGTGCAACAGCCGTAGCTTCGCGAATGCGCCAGCTTCCGTCGTTCAGGGTCTTCATCAGCGTGTGGAATACGTCGTCGACCTTGGCGTGCTTGCCCAGGTGCTGGATCGCGAGCACGCGCATATCGGTGTCCATCTTGCCTTTATCGTTCTTGGCCAGGTCGACCAGCACCTTCAGGCAGGCTTCGTTTTCCGCGTTGTTGGCCAGCGCATCGATCATCGCCATGCGCGGGCGCAGCGAGTACTTGTCGCGCTCATTGATGTCGTCTTCGAACTCGGCGACTTCATCCGCCAGCGTCATGTTGCGGATGCACTGCAGGATCGCATTTGCAATCTTGTATGCCTGCTTGGGGCGTCCCTTGGCTTCCTTCGGTGCGTTCTTGTCGCCGCTGGCTGAGTCCCAGGCGCTGTCGCACTCGTCGAAGTAGCCCAGCAGTGCGATCGCCATGTCGTGATCGAGCAGCCCATAAAGGCGCTCGATGGCCGTCACGACTTCGTCCACCGCCTCTTTGTCGCGCTTGAGCAGGCCCTCGGCTTCCGCCATGGCCGCCTTTTGCTCGCGCTTGTCGATGTCGTCCTTTGCGGCTACCGGCTGGGGTGAATAGCCCAGCATCACCGCCACGGCCGCAAATGCAGCCAGGATGGATACAGTCCTCATGGTTTCCTCCAGCCCTCTGTCCTCATTAACTCTAACGAGTTTCCGAGCTTCAGGTTACAGGTTTTCGGGGTGCTGACCCGCCTGTTATCGGCCTCCAACACTTCTGTGGTCCCAGACCGGCTTTCGTTTCGCCAAAAATGCCTCGGCGCCTTCGATTGCATCCTGCAAGTCGGTCAGTCGTTCGAGATACGCCTGCTCAATGCCGCCCACCTGTGCGGCAAACCGCTCGGGCGATCCGGATCGCAACAGCCTGGTCGCTTCTACGAGGGCGCCTCGTGGCAGGTTGCGATAGTTGTTGCCGGCCATTTCGAGCGCCTTGGACAGCTCATCGACGACCCGGATGCCCGCCCCGCGCTGGGCAAACTCAACGCTGGTCAGCCCGTGTCCGCCCTGGATTAGCTCCGCCGCCAGGGCCGCCGGCAGCTTCTGCGGCATGAGTACCATCGCGGCAGGCGGATAGCACCCGAGCTGGATCTCCGGTGTTCCAAACGTCGATCGCTCGGACGCAACAATCTGGTCGCAGGCGAGTGCCAACTCAAACGCACCGCCAAGACAGGGTCCGTCCACAAAGCAGAGCGTCGGGACAGGCGTGCGCAGCAGCTCCGCAATCAATCCATGCGCCGCCTCCAGCATGCGCTTGCAGTTGTCGCGCCCAATGTGCTCGCCCACGTCCGCGCCGGCCGAGAACTTGCCGTCGAGCGCGCTGGTGAGAAACACCGCGTTGTGATCGTCCCGTTCGCGCAGTGCTTCGAGAGCTGCGCGCAATTCACTCTGCAGCGCAGAGGTCAGAATGTTCAGCGGCGGCGCGTTCAACGCCACATGCGCGATGCGGTCTGACACGTTGACTTCGATCGGCATGGCTAGACCTCCGGCTCGATGTAGTCGTAGCTTGCGACTTCGCCCGCGTCGTCGAACTTTACGACCCATGCAGAGGCGTGGCCGCACGCGTTGCATGGCACGCCCAGGGCCTCGAGAGCGCCGGGAATATTGTTGCTGTGCGAAACCCAGACCGCGACGTCGGGTGGAATGGTCACGCGGAAGCTGCGTGCGATGTGAAGCCGGTCATCGACTTCGGGCTTGATACCGAGCACTTGCCCGAGTTCAGCCGCCGTCTGCCGGCAGCGCTGGTGAGGCGCGGTCCGCAGCTCTGAAGGCTTGATCCCCGCCAGCCGTCTGGCCATCCAGCGTGCCTGTTTGACGCCGCGGGCAGAGAGCGGGCGCCCGCTGTCAGGCCCGTGCCACTCGTAGTCGGCCTCGGCGTGCCGGATCAGGTAGATGGTAGCCATGAAAATCCATTAGCTGGCGGTGATATCCCGGGATGCCAAAGCCGGTAAGGTGACCCTCTCGCATCCCACTTGTACGTATAGGCTTGTATAAAGACGTAAGCGTCCACAAGCACCAAAACCGGAGGATAGCGTGAAGAAGATCGGGACCCGATTTTTTCTGGCGTCCGTCGTGCTCACGGCCGTCGGTCTGCTGTCTCTCACGCGCGCGCAGTCAGCGCCCGAGCAGCCAGTCAGCAAGTTTGACGACTATCTGCAACTGGAACGCCGTATCCAGACCGTCGCCGCGAAAGTGCGGCCCGCGGTCGTTGGCGTGCGCATGAGCAATTCGTCCGGCTCAGGCTGTTTCATCAGCGACGACGGCTGGATTTCGACCTGCGGTCACGTCACCGGGCCCAAGGTCGGCACCAAGTGCCGCATCGTCCTGTTCGGCGGCGAAATGCTGGATGCCGTCACCTGCGGCTGGAACGAAGACTTCGACCACGCACTCATCAAGGCGGACACCAAAGGGGCCAAAGTTCCGTTCTGTCCTCTGGGGGACTCCGACAAGGTTAAGGCCGGGCAGTGGCTGATCCCGATGGGCCACCCGCTGGGCCCCGAGGCCGGGCGCGACCCGGTCGTGCGTGCAGGCCGGTGCCTCGCGCCGGACAACGGGCGCGGGATGATCGTGACGGACGCGCCGGTAATCAGCGGTGACTCAGGCGGCCCGGTATTCGACCTGGACGGCAACATGGTCGCGATCAATCAGTCCATCCAGACCAACAACGTCTCCATCAACAATGTCACGCCGGTCAAGGCGATGAAAGAGATGATGGAAGATCTGAAGGCCGGCAAGACCTTCGGCAACGCGACCAACCCCAGTTGGGGCAAGGGCAACCGTGTCCCGGTCGAAGGCGAGCTGACCGGCAAGGAAGTGAAGACCTACCAGGACGCCGTAAAGGCGCTGCAGGACCGTGATCTGAAGCGTGCGTGCAAGCTGTTTGACGACCTGCTCAAGCCCGAGAAGCGCACAGCAGATGTACTGTACAACGCGGCCTGTGCCTATTCGCTCTACTCGGCCGAGCTCAAGGGCAAGGAAGCCGAGGAAGCCGCCAAGAAGGCAATCTCCGCGCTGCAGCGGTCCACGGAAGCCGGCTGGCGCGACATGGACCACGCGGGCCAGGACACGGACCTCGACCCCGTGCGCGACCGCGACGACTTCAAGGAGTGGATGAAGAACGGGCGCCGCGCCAGCAAACGGCCCGTCGTGGGTATGGCAGTGCGGTCCTACAAGGGCGTGCGAGTGGACGACGTGCTGCCGAACTCACCGGCCGGCAAGGCGGGGTTCGAGGCCAACGACATCATCGAGCGCGTGGATCGCGACAAGGTCGAGAAGGCAACCGACTGGGTCGAATGGGTGATTTCGCGCGGCATCGTCGAAGAGCAGGAGATCAAGATCAGCCGCGGCGGGAAACGGCAGGTGCTGCACCTCAGCGTTCCGGCGTTCGGCGCACGCATTTTCGGCCAGGGCGGGGCGCGCATCATTGAGCTGATGGAAGGCGGACTGGCGTTCAACGCCGGGCTGCGCGAGGACGACGTGATCGTGAAAGTCGGCGACCTCGACATCGATGGCGCGCTTGATTTCGCGAACGCGATGATGATGATCGACGGCAATAGCGAGACGGAGTTTGAGGTTAAGCGCGGCTACTCGCGCGAGCGCATCAAGTTCAGCTATTCCACCGGCGACGTAGGGGGCGAAGACAGCGGCGACGGCAGCCTCCCGCGCGATGACTGGAAGCAGGGCAGCCATCTGCTGGTGCTGTGGGCCAAGCTGCTCGAAAGCAAAGCCAAGGGCACCGTCTTCCCGGTCAAGCAGAAGGGCAAGCAGGTCGCGTTCGCCACAGTCGTCGGCAAGGACGGCTACCTCGTGACCAAAGCCAGCGAGATCGACGAGGCGGAAAAGATCGAGCTGCTGGATGGCACGACCGGCTTCGAAGCCAAGGTGGCGGGGCGCAACGACCGCCACGACATCGCGCTGCTGAAGTGCGACCGCAAGTTCACCAAGTGGATCGACTTCAAAGCGGGGACCACGACGGAAGACTTCCCGATGATCGGCACGATGCTCGCCAGTGTGGACGCGCACGGCGACTGCTTTGCGCACGGGTTCGTCGCGCTTCCGCCGTACGACAGCGACAAGATCGCCGGCCAGCCGGACCCGAACAGCCCGTTCCTCGGCATCTCGGCAAAGGACGCCGACGGCGGCGGCGCGGAAGTCACCAGCGTCACGTCCGACATGCCCGCGGACAAGGGCGGTGTGAAGGTCGGCGACATCGTGCTCAAGATGAGCGGCCAGACCGTGGACGACTGGAACGGGCTGATCGCAATGATCCGCGGGCGCAAGCCGACCGACAAGGTGACCTTGTCGGTAAAGCGCGGCGATCAAACGCTCGACCTGGAAATCCAGCTCGTGGCGCGCGCCGAAGCGCTGGGACAGAAAGTGCCCAGCAAGGGTACCGGCAAGCCGGAACTCGGCATCTTCCAATCCAAGGCTGCGCCCGAAGGCAAAGGGGTGCAGGTCGGGTACGTGAAGCCGGGCTCACCGGCTGAGCTGGCCGGCGTCAGCAGCGGCGAAATCCTGCTCAAGATCGACGACAAGGACGTGACCGAGCAACGCGACATCGACGACGCGGTCAAGGCCCACAAAATCGGCGACACAGTGGGGATCGTGATGCTGCGCGACGGCAAGGAAACTCGGTTGGACGTCGAGCTTGCCGAGGAAGACGCCCCGCCGCCGCCTCCGGGTGGGGGACGCCCGAACGTGAAAGGTCCTATCAACGACCGCTACACGCACCTCGGGAAGGTCATCCAGCACGACGGTGTGACATTGCCGTCACAGCAGGGCTGCCCAGTGTTTGACCTGAGGGGCAACCTGGTGGGGCTGAACATCGCACGCGCGGACCGCACGCGGACATTCGCCCTTACGGCGAAAGAGGTTGCAACGATTCTGGCGGAGCTTATGCCCAATAGCGACTAATCGCACGTGAATTGGGCATTTCACAGGAATTTGCCATCCCCACTGTCGGGGGGTAACGGTATGATCCGTCCGACACAATGGTTATGACGTTGGCACCAGGCGGGCTGAATGCCAAACACCCAGGCCGAAATCGACGAAGCGTTCCTGAACTTCGTGCACGAGCGCGGGCACGTATCGGCCCTCGAGGCCGAGACGCTGCGTTCTGAGTTGCGCCGTCGCAAGGCCACCCAGAAGAAGATGACCATGCACGAGCTGGTGATCCACAAGGGTCACCTGACGAAGACGCATGCCGACCAGTTGTATGACGCCATGATGGGCGTGCTGTCCGAGCCCACCCTGCTTCCGGACATGGGCGACGAGGAGACAGGGCGTGCGCCACAGCGCCAGACCGGCCGACACACCGATCGCCGCCCGACGAACCCCGTGGAGCAATCCAATCGCCCCACCGATCGCCGCCCGACCGACGCGGTGGATCGCAGCACGACGCCGACCGACAAGCGCCCGACCAGCGGAATCGACGAAGCGCGCAGGCCCACCACACGTCCCGTGGAAGACAGCAATGCGGGAAAGAGTACCACCGCGCGCAGCACCGGCGCCGGCAAGGCGAGCGGCTGGAACCTGCACCGCGACACGGACGCCCTGAGCCGCGACGACAAGGAAGTGCCGGCGGGCACCATCATTGCCGCCAGCGAAATGACGATCGCGCAGGTGCGTCAGAAAATCGGCATAGACGAAGGCGTTAAGCTGCTGAGCGACAAGATGCAGTCGTCGCTCGCGCAATATCAGCCTGATGCGACGACCGACAAGAAGCGTTATGTGGTAGTGCGTGAGATCGCGCGCGGCGGCATGGGCAAAGTGCTCGAGGTCGAAGACACCGAGCTGCGTCGCAGCGTCGCATTGAAGGTCTTGCGCAAGGAATTACTCGGGCGTCGCGACGTTGTCGAGCGCTTCCTGGAAGAAGCGCAGATCACCGGCCAGCTCGAACACCCCAACATCGTGCCGGTGCACGAAATGGGCGTCGACGGCGCCGGCAATCTGTATTTCACCATGAAATTCGTCGAAGGCCTGAGTCTCGCGGAAGTCCTGCTGCGACTGCGAGAGGGCAACCGCGACATGAGGCGCGAGTTCGACCTCATGCGGCTGCTCGATACCTTCATCAAGATTTGCGAAGGCATGAGCTTTGCCCACAACCGCGGCGTGATCCACCGAGACCTGAAGCCCGCCAACATCATGGTAGGCCGATTCGGCGAAGTGCAGGTGATGGACTGGGGCGTGGCCAAGGTCATCGGGCGCCAGTTCCGCAGCAGCAGCGACAGCAACATTGTGCTGACCGACCGCCTCGATATGGGTGCGTCGCAGACGATGATGGGCGCGATCATCGGTACGCCCAGCTACATGTCGCCTGAGCAGGCCAAGGGTGACATCGACGCGATCAACCACCACAGCGACATCTTCAGCATGGGCGTCATCCTGTACGAGATGCTCTGCCTGCGTTCGCCCTGGACCGGCAAGTCCAGCGACGAGGTGCTTGAGCAGGTGCGCGAAATGACGCCCGTCAAGCCGCGCGAGCGCAACCCGGAAATCGAAGTCCCCGCAGAGCTTGAGCGCCTTGCGCTGAAGTGCCTTGAGAAAGAGCCCGAACACCGCATCGATACCGTGGCGGAGTTGGCCGAGAACGTCCGCAACTTCATCGAGGGCCGGGCCATGGGCTCGGTCGAATACTCGGCCCTGCGCCTGGCCATGAAGTGGATCGGCCGAAACCGCAAGGAAGTCCTCGGCGTCGCGGCGACACTGCTGCTGGTGGTCGGCGGCATCCTCGGCACGCTCTGGTACATCAAGAAGCTCGACCAGGACAAGATCCTCGGGCTGAACGATGACGCGCAGGCCCTGATGCAGGAGTGGGAGCCGCTGGCAAAGGATGGCAAGTTCCGCGAGGCCGAGTTGAAGATCGACGAGGCCAAGAACCTGTTCCAGAAAGTCATCGCCGTGAATGAAGGCGACCAGACGGCCACCAACGGGCTGGCGGCCGTGGAGACAGCCGCCGATGATGTTCGCAAGATGCGCGCGAAGTCTGCCCAGGAAACCGCGCTAAGAGAGCAGCGCGAGAGACTGCTCGAAGAAGGCCACGCCGCAATGAACAAGGGCAAGGCCGACCTGCTGTTCGGGTACCAGGACTTTGAAGAAGCCTACGACAAGGGCGGGGCCGTACTTGCGCTCGAAGCAGGCAACAAAGAGGGCCTGAGCCTGAGGGCAGAGTCCGCCAATGAGCGCGCAAAATGGGCACGCGACGAAGGCCGGTGGGAGATCATGAAGATGTGGATCGATCGCCTTCGCGTCACCGGGCTTCTGCCGGACGAACTCAAGGAACGGAAGCGCGAACTGGCGCTCAGCGGCAACTGATGCTCGGTTGCGCGGTCGCTACCACGGCAGGGCGGCGACGTCTACGTTTCCGCCGCTGATTATCACGCCTACCCTCTTGCCGGGAAACTTCAGCCTGCCTGAGTGCAGAGCCGCATAGGCGAGCGCGCCGGTCGGCTCGACGACCAGTTTCATGCGCTCCCAGATGAATCGCATGCCCGTGATGATGGCGGCATCGTCCACTGTGACCATGTCGTCCACCAGCTCCCGAATGATCGGAAACGTAAGCTTGCCGAGCGACGGTGTACGCGCGCCATCCGCGATCGTGTCCGGGTTGTGTACCCACTGAAGCTCACCGGTCTTGAACGAGCGTGTAGCGTCGTCGGCGGCCGCGGGCTCGACGCCGATGACTCTGCAATTCGGCCGCAGCGCCTTGGTTGCAATCGCGCTGCCGGACAGCAGCCCGCCACCGCCGCAGGGTGCGAGCAGTACGTCCATTTCCGACACTTGTTCATGAAGTTCCAGCGCGACCGTTCCCTGACCTGCGATGATGTCGGCGTGGTCGTATGGCGGCACGACGGTCAGCCCGCGATCCTGTGCGAGCCTGGCGCCCAGTTCTTCGCGTGTGGTCGTGTGCTTGTCGTACAGGACAATCTCCGCGCCGTACTCACGCGTCGCGCGTTGCTTCACGGCAGGTGCGTCGTCGGGCATGACGATCAGCGTGGGTATCCCCAGCAGCGAGCCCGCCAGTGCAATCGCCTGCGCATGGTTGCCCGAGCTGTAGGTCAGCACGCCCGCCCCCTTGGGAAGCCGCGACAGCGCGTTGTAGGCGCCGCGAAACTTGAACGCGCCCACGCGCTGATAGTTCTCGCACTTGAAGAACACCGACGCGCCGCAGTGCGCATCCACCATGCGCGACGTATGCACCGCCGTCACGTGCGCCAGCCCTTTCAGGCGCTCAGCGGCGTTGCGAATGTCGTCAATTCCGACCATCGCGACAATCTAGCAAGGCTAGAGGTCGGCCGAGAGTGCCTCGATGGTGCTGTCGAACAGCTCGGCCGCGACGTCCAGCTTGGACAGCAGGTCCTCGGCGTCCTTGGGCCACATCATGGCTTCGAGCTCTTTGGCTACTTTGTGCGGCAGGTCGTGCAGTGTGTAGCGGAAGCCGTAGTCGAACCGTTCGGGGTTGTGGCGCGCGCGCAGTGCATCCACCAGCGGGCGCATGCTGTGCGACATCCAGACGGCCTTGGCTTCGATCAGGTCGCCGCGCAGCACGGCCTTGCGCACCAGGTTCTGGAACATGGGGAACGACTTGCGCAGCCATTCGATGCGGTTTTTCAGGCGTTCGTGGTGATCGGCTTCCAGAGGCGCCGGCTTGATGATGCCCGAACGGTCGAACAGCACGACCGGCGTGCCGTGGCGCTGCGGCTCCATGAACGTCACCACCTGCTCGGGCGTGAGCTGGCAGAAGTCGATCATCAGGAATTCGTCGGTGTCTCGCAGCCGGTAGAAACGCTGGCTCAGCCCGGGCCACATGGCACTCGGCGGCATTTCCAGCTTCAGCGCGATGGGGGACAGGCCTTCCAGCCCCGACTCCAGCGCATCGTACACTGCCGCGATTTCCGACTGTGGCCCGACACAGCACAGGTCAATGTCCGACCACTCGTCCTCTCGTCCAAACGCCGAACTGCCCGCTACAAACGCGGCCTGCACAGAGGGTATGCCCTCCAGCGCCTTCCGACAGGCCGACACAATCGATTCCCGGCTGACAGCCATCAGTCTCCACCCAAATCTCGCCCGCATCCTACCGTTTGTAAACCCGTGGGGCGCACCAACTTCTATCTTGCGTCCTGTACGGCGCTCGAAACGCTCATCTTCTTTTCAACGTTCGAAGGCAGAGTCACGTCGCCGACGTCACGGCCGAGCTCTACTACATTGAGCGCTTCTGCCAAGATGCACCCATTTGCCTGGAAACTGGGAGACCACTACGCCGCGCATGGGTTGAAGTACGGGCCGAATCCTGACTGCAGGCGCAGGGGTGAGATGTGTATAGTTGCGCGTCAATCGACATCGGAAAGGGACAACATGGCAGAGCCAATGATCATTGCCGAGGCCGTTCTCACTTGGTTCGGCTACCTCACCAAAGCGGCGAAGCAACTGCGAGCCAAGAAGGCGACCAGCGAGCCCAGTGGCCACGAGGTCAACGCCGTTCTCGACACCTTGTCGAACGGTCTGGTCGCGGTTTTGACCTACCTGCAGAGAATGCGTGGAGAGTTGCTAGCCGTCGATGTAGCGAGCTTCTTGGCCGGCGAGTATGGAGACGACCAAGACGAGCCATCGGAGGGCTGGAAGCTCGCAGCTGAGTATTCTCTGGCATACCTCAACGTGCTGGGCTTGGTGAGCCGAACGACTATGGCCACGGCTCGCTGGCGCGTAACGGATGCGTGGCTGGCAATAGGAGAGAGCGACGAGTTCCAGGGCCGCTTTAGCCAAATCGTCGACGGTGTATACACGGCTGTGGCGCGAGAACGAAGGAACTACCGAAGGACTGGCTCCACGTCACGCGTTCCAGTCGAAGTCAAAGAGAGAATTCGCCGCCAGCTGGACGAGGGCGATGGGGCTTCAACGCAGCCGCGGGATGAACCACCAGAGGGTACGGTTTCGAAGCGGCGCCCAGCGCGGGGGTAGCCATGATCTGGTCGCTCCGGTGCGACCCGCTGGCTACTCTGTGCAATCACCGTCCGCTGCCAACAGCGGACGGCGTTGCTGGTAATCATCAGGGCCTACTTGATTGTCATGTAGTAGTTATTGAAGCCGAATTGCATCAGGTGGGGCACATACCACCACTTGCCATTGATCAGGACGTAGTCTCCGCTGGTGGCGACGACCTCGTACTCACCGTCGCCTTGAACGGATACTTTGCTCCCAGCCTTGAACGGGTTCATTGCACCGGACTTCAACCCAACGTCGAGCGACGGCACCTCCACCGGAATGCGGTGGTTCGCGTCGTTGGCGACAAACACCCTGTTAATGTGCTCGGCATCTTCTCCTGGCATTCTTGTGTCCTCCTGAACTTTGGGAGTGTGGGGAACAGGTCATACACGAAAGGTAGGGCGTGTTGCAATAGTGGGGAGAGATGTAACATTCGCTAGGCTGCGACACTAGATTGCATGCGTGTCACATTGCGCCCACGCGCGCCATGGAAGTAACATCCTTCATATGTGCAACCTCTACGACGTCCGGAGTCCGGGCCCGTCGCGGCATATGATGGAGACCAAGGGGCTGGGCATGTTCGATTCACTCGATGCGGCGATCGAGAGCGAGGTCGACCAGATCTACGGCCTGAGTCCCTGGGAGTGTAAGGATGAGCACGGCAAGCGGCAGCCCGATGAGGGCATCGTCGTTGCCAACCGCGCCGGCCAGGTCACTGTCGAGCGCATGCCGGTGTCAAGCAAGTCTGCGTCGGGAGGGCGCTGCAGCTCGGCGGGAGGGTCGATGTCGTCGTAGTGCTTGCGGTGGTATGCGCACCAGCTGCTTGAGGGCGACGCCTTGCGGTCGCACCCTTGAATGTTGCAGCGTTTGCCGGGGATCCGCCTCATGAGCGACTCCCTCTCGATGCCGCAGGCGCTTGATCGCGTCTTCCGGGTCGGCGGCAGCGGCTACTAGGTCGAGTGTCCAACCGTCGAAGTCACATCAGGGCAAGTCGGTCCAAGTCGACGGTGTCGTAAATTTGCGGATTTCTGTACCGCTGCCGGCAACGTACTGGCAGGTGTCGCTCGCGTAGGCCGTTCATGGCCCATGGCTCTCCCCCGTGTCGGGGCGAGAGGGGAGCTGGTCGCATCGCAAAAAAATGGGCCGCCCAGTCGGCAAGCGACCAAGCGGCCCGCACTGTCTGGTACCCCTAACGGGATTCGAACCCGTGTCTGAGCCTTGAGAGGGCTCCGTCCTAGGCCGGCTAGACGATAGGGGCTGGGCGTCAGTCTCAAACGAAATTCCCGGCCCTGACGGTGCCGAGAATCGAGCAAAACAAGGTATTCAGCGTTTCAACCATGTCAAGCACGGGTCGAACACCGTGTGCGAAACCGCGCTGAAACCATATTGAACTAAGGCTTTCAGCCGATTGGGGAAAACCCGGTCTTGTCAAGTCCCCCATTTGACGATGCCGGATTCGTGTGATACGTTCCCATGATTCGGGGCTTCTGCCAATACGGCAGTGCGCGAGCGCTTTTGGAGGGCGCCCACAACCCGACTGAGGACACAACTTGGGCAGAGTTGCGCGCGAAAGCATCGAGGAGGTTCGCAGGGCCAACGATATCGTCGACGTGATCCAGTCGTACGTGCCGCTGACCAAGAAGGGCGCGGCTTTCTGGGTCAACTGCCCGTTTCACGATGAGAAGACGCCGTCCTTCACGGTCTCGCCCTCACGGCAGACCTACAAGTGTTTTGGTTGCAACGTCTTCGGCAACGTCATCGACTTCGTGATGGCCTACGAAAAACTCGACTTCCGCGAGGCCGTCGAAAAGCTGGCCGACCGCGGCGGAGTCACCCTCACCTTCGAGGGCGGGCGCGGGCCCAGCAAGGAAGAACGCAGCGTACGTGCGCGCGCCCTGGAGATGATGGAGTGGGCCCAGCGCGGCTTCCGCGCAAACCTGGCCAAGAACCAGCCCGCGCAACAGTACCTGCAAGACCGCGGGCTGGGCGGTGAAACGGCCGAAGACTGGGGGCTGGGGTTCGCGCCGGACGAGTACCACCGGCAAAGCGACGCCGCCCTGAAGAAGTTTGACGAAGAGACGATCCTTGCGACCGGGCTATGCCGCAAGGGAGACCGCGGCTGGTACGACTTCTTCCGCGGGCGGATCACCTTCCCGATCCGCGACCCCCGGGGGCGCATCGTCGGCTTCGGCGCAAGACTGCTGGACCCTGACGCCAAGGCACAGAAGTACGTGAACTCGGCCGAAGGACTGCTCTTTCACAAATCCAGGCTGCTATACGCGGTCGAAAAGCTGGCCCACTCGCAGCGCCTGAAAGAAACCGGGCGCGTGCTGCTGATGGAAGGCTACACGGACGTCATCGCCGCCCACCAGGCCGGTTTCGACAACGCTGTTGCGCCCCTCGGCACGGCCCTGACGCGCGAGCAGGTGGCGCTTGCCCGTCGCTACGGCGACGGCATCACGCTGGTGCTCGACGGCGACGACGCGGGCCAGGCGGCGGCGGAGCGCGGCGTGAACGTAGTGCTCGAAATGGGCGTGGACGCGAAGATCGCGACAATCACCGGCGCGAAGGACCCGTTCGACCTGCTGCGCAGCAAAGGGCCCGAGGCGTTTCAGGCGGTACTCGACGCGGCGAGAGATGCGTTCGACTACAAGCTGGAGGTGCTCGCGAGCCGCTACGACCTGAAGCGCCCCGTGGAGGCCGAGAAGGCACTGCGCGAACTGGCGGACATGATCGGGCGCTCCGACAGCCCAAGCCTGCGCGAGCTGTACTCGCGGCGCGCGGCGACGGCGCTGAATGTGCGTGAAGGCGCGGTTCTGAACGCGGTCGAGGCTGAGCACGCCCGCCACGCGGAAGCAAAGCTGCGCGAAGAAGCACCACGCCCGCGCACGCCCGAGGCACCCGGCGGCGCACGCGCGGCCTATGAGCGCGAGGTGCTGAGGCGGCTGTTCGAGCACCCGAAGATTCTGGCGACGGCGTCGAGCAGTCTTGCGCCCGAAGCGTTTGAAACGGCGGCACTGGGCGAGCTGTACCGCGAGATGCTGAACGCGTGGGACGAGCATGGCGAAGTGGTGCCCGGGGCGCTGTTGTCACACGTCAGTGGCGAAGCCCGCGGCGAGCTGGAGAGGGTGCTGGAACATATACGCATCCCCGCCGACCTCGGCACCGGTGTGGCGGAAGAGGAAGAACGCAGGCTGGTCTCGGAAATACAGAAGCTGGCCGCGGACAATCGGCCGAAAAGTGCGTCAGATAAACTGGAAGTTTTGCGTCAAAAGAAGGGCAGAAAGAGCGGCAAAAGGGCATAACGCCCGCCCGAATTATCGATTCGGCGGCATTAAGCGGATGGGGCGAGGAACTCTGCTTCGTTAAGGCAGGGGGAACAGTCACGCGTAGAACGCGACAGGAAGAGGTTAGATGGCCACTGCAACAGGCAAGAAATCGAAGTCCGCGTCGAAGAAGGCGTCGGCAAGCAAGTCCGCCAACAAGAAGGCGGCTGCGGAAAAGGAATCCGGCGGCAACGGCGAGGCGACAATCCGCCTCCCGTCGCAGGCTGCGGCCAAGAAGGCCAAGCCCAAGACCGGCGTGATGTCAAAGAAGCGCGACACCGCGACGCTGCAGCGCATGCTGCCCAACATGCCGACCAAAGAGGCGCCGGAAAAGAAACTGATCAAGCCGGTCGCCGGATTCCAGAAGACGGCCGCGGGCACCACCACCATCGTCGCGACCGAGACGGCGAACCTGCTGCCGACCACGCACGTCCTGAACTCGGACGAGGTGAACGACCAGATTCGCAACCTGATCAAGATGGGTCGCGACCGCGGCTACATCACCTACGACGAAATGAACGAAGCCCTGCCGGGCGACGTCGTCAGCCCCGAGCGTCTGGACCAGATCCTGATGCGCCTCGACGAGCTGAAGATCGAGGTGGTCGAAGACAGCCCCGAATACCGCGTCCGCGACAAGAAGGATCGCAGGCACTCCGAGCCCAAGCCGCCGGTGGACGAAGACGGGCGCATCGACGACCCGGTGCGTACCTACCTGCAGCAGATGGGCGAAATTCCGCTGCTGACCCGCGACGAAGAAATCGCGCTGGCCAAGAAGATCGAGGTGACGCGCAAGCGTTTCCAGAAGCGCGTGCTGGAAAGCCACATCGCGCAGGTGGAAGCCATCCGCATCCTCGGCGAAGTCGAGCGCGGCGAGCTGGCGTTCGACCGCACCATGAAGTTCAACTCCGAGTTCGAAATGGCGAAGTCGGAGATGAGCGCCCGCCTCAACGACAACCTCACCACGCTGAAAGAGCTGGTGAAGCTGAACCAGGACGACTGGCTGTTCTGGGAAGGCAAAAGCGCCAAGAAGGAGCGCGAGAAGGCCTACCAGCACGTGCGCTCGCGCCAGAAGAAGGGCGTGATTCTGCTGGAAGAACTCAACATCCAGACCAAGAAGATCAAGCCGATGATGGACGAGATCGAGCGCGTGAGCCGCAAGGCGAACTGGCTCGACCGCGAAATCGAGCGCCTCAAGGACGTGCCGGAAGCCAAAAAGCGCGTCGACCAGCTCAAGGAAGAGCTCGAGACCCTGCTGCGCCGCGCGATGGAAACCCGCGAAGACCTGCACGAACGCTGCGAGGAAATGAAGCGTCGCTACCAGGCCTACGAAGAGGCCAAGCGCCGACTGTTCAGCGGTAACCTGCGACTGGTGGTCAGCATCGCCAAGAAGTACCGCAACCGCGGGCTGAGCTTCCTGGACGTGATCCAGGAAGGCAACACCGGCCTCATGAAGGCGGTCGAGAAGTACGAATACCGCCGCGGCTACAAGTTCAGCACCTACGCGACCTGGTGGATTCGCCAGGCCATCACCCGCAGCATCGCCGACCAGGCCCGCACCATCCGCATCCCGGTGCACATGATCGAGACGATGTCCAAGCTGCGCAACGTCGCCAAGCGCCTGATGCAGGAGACAGGCCGCGAACCCAGCGTACGCGAGCTCGCGACGGCCGCGGAGATTTCGTACGAAGAAGCCAAGCGCGTGCTGAAGATCAGCAAGCACCCGATCAGCCTCGACCGCCCGATCGGCGACAGCGAGGACAGCTTCTTCGGCGACTTCATCAAGGACGACAACGCTGACAACCCGGTCGGCGTCGCCAGCCAGGAGATGCTGAAGGACAAGATCGATCGCGTGCTGAACACGCTGACCTACCGCGAGCGCGAGATTATCCGCCTGCGTTACGGTATCGGCGACGGGCACACCTACACGCTGGAAGAGGTCGGCAAGATCTTCAAGGTGACCCGCGAGCGTGTCCGACAGATCGAGGCCAAGGCCATCCGCAAGCTCCAGCACCCGGTGCGGTCGCGCAAGCTGGAGGGTTTCCTCGACAACGTCACTGTCTCGGCCCTGCTGGGCGCAGGCGATGACGACGAGGAAGTGGACCTCGGCGACCTGTAAAGTGATGCGGGCGTCCCGCCCGCAAGAACCGGCGAGCGAGAGCTCGCCGGTTTTTGTTTTGGACGGGGGTACCGCCCGTTGGCTAGAACCGGGCCATGTCCGAATTCGCTGAAAGCCTCGACTCGCTGTGGGCGGTGCAGAAACACGATCGTGCGATCGTCCGCGCGCAGGAGACCATCGACAAGACCAATCGCGATACCGCCGCCAGCCTCGCCAAACTGGAGGCACGGCAGGCCAAGCTGGCCGAGCGGCAGGAAGAGCTGCGCAAGCTGCATAACGAGCACAAAGAGCTTGAAGGCGAGCTGCACAGGCTGGACGAGCGCGTGAAGCAGCTCGAAGGCCAGGGCACAGAGGCCGGCATGGACGCGGCCGCAAAGCAGCGCGCCAAGATCGACGAGCTGGAAATGAAGGGCCTGGACCTCATCGCAGCCGTCGCCACGGCCGAGCAGAACGTTGAGGCCGCGAGGGCGGAAGCCGAAGCCTACCGCACGACGCACGAAGCGACGGCCGCGGCCAACGGGGAAGTGATCAAGTCAGCAGAGGCCGTAATCGCGGCAGAATACAAGACGCGCGCGGAGTCTGTTGCCAACGTCGTGCCGGAGCTGCTGCAGGTGTACGAAGAAGTAAACACCCGCCACCCCGGCAAGGCGCTCTGTCACCTCGAGGGCGAGTTCTGCGGCGGCTGCCAAAGCGAGCTGAATACGCAGCTACAGATGCAGATCCGCGCCCGTAAAGAAATCCTCCGCTGCCGCAACTGCACGCGTATCCTGGACGTTTGAGTCGGAGTGCTCCGTCCCGCCCCGGCCGAAAGGCCGCGGATTCAGCGTTTGATCTTGGGAGCGTCACCCCGCCCTATCGGGCGGGGCGGATCGCATCTACCTCCGCTTGCGCTGGGCGGCTACCGGGTCGACCACTTGGGCCGTTTCTACTTCAGCCTCGTGGAAGCGGGGCAGCAGGTCTTTCACAAATGACAGCAGCTCATCCGGCGCGTCGTCGCTGGCGCGCACGGAGCCCTTGCGGGTGACTGTCAGTGCGCAGGCGCCGTCGGGGAGCTTGAGCGTGAGTGTGAACGCATCAAGCTGGTCGCTGAATTTCTCGGCGATCTTCTCACCATCCTGCGGCTCGATGATCTTGAAGCTCGCATTGGCGAGCATGTTTTCGCGCGCCAGGTAGTCGTGAATCCGCAGGCTCTTGATGACATTCTTCTTGTACGCGCCCTGCACCTCGAGCATCAGGTCCAACAGGTTCAGGTTCAGGTCTTCAAACTCGACGTTCGCGCCCGGGATCGCGTCCAGCGCCTCGTGCAGCGCGTTCAGCTCGCCGCGGCGCTGCAGCACCTTCGCCAGCCCCTTCTGCTGGTCGATTTCGAATACGCACTCGGCCAGTGACTCCGTCGCTGTCTCCTTGACTTCCAGCGACTCTGGGTCGATCTCGGCCAGCTTGCCGATCTTGGTGTAGATGTAGCGGCCTTTCACGCGGTTCTGCGTGCTCTCGGCGCTGAGCAGGAAGCCGCGCTGCATGCCCGGCTCGTACTCCAGCGTGGGCAGGGTGTCGCGCACGGCGCGGAAGCTGGGCTGGCCGCAGATCATCAACTTGTAGTGGTGGGCTTGCATGTTCGTCTCCGATGGACGCGCAAGCGTACCGATACACGCGACACGGGCCAGCAAAGCTGTCAAAAGTTTGCTGACATTCGAAAATGTGAACGGCGTGGAAAACTGCGGGAGGTTGGAGGCTGGAGGCGGTAGGTGGGGAACTGCCGGGAAACGCCCCAATTCCAACCTCTCACCTCCAACCTCCGGCTTCTAGCCGCGCTTGGCTGCGGGTTTGAGGCGGCGGGTGATGTCCGTTCGCATGGTTTCTGACAGCGCTTTGCTGGCCGCCAGTTGTTCCAGCATCGTGCGCGCCTGGAAGACGCGGTCCCGCAACGCGGCGAACAGCGCCTCGATCACGACCCGGCGGGCGTGCTCGACGTCCTTCTCGCGCTCGCCCATTTTCGGTCTTTGCGCGACGGCCGTCATCGTTTCCAGGATCTGGCGGCGTTCGGTCGGCTCGGGCCCGGGTTCTTCGTTGATGCGTTTGGCCAGCTCGTTGAACACGCGCTGGGCGATGAGGTCCATCCGCTCGCTGTCTACGCCCGAAAGTACGAGCTGCGCGATCACCTGCATCACCGGCAGCAGCACCAGCTTGCGCGTCAGCAGGTCGGTGATGTCGTCGGCCATGCGCGGCTTGCAGCGCTCGCCCAGCGCGATGCGCCCCAGCAGGCGCGCCAGCGTCATCGTTGCGGCCGGCGCCCAGACGCGCTTGTAGTCGGTGATCTCCGTCCACAGCTTGATCAGCTCTTCGGCGATGCGCTCGAACAGCACGTCCGGCGTGGACTTGGCCTCGATCATGCGCCCGAGCCCCTCGAGAATCCGCGGGATCATGTCCGTGTACGCGGTGGTCTCGCGCCCGAAGTGCAGTACGTCTTCGCCCTCTTCATTCTTGCGCATGCGCCCGGACATGCCCGGCAGCCCGCGCTTGAGGACCGTGAGCAGGTGATACCCGACCTCAAGGCGCTCGTCTTTCGCCAGGTTCTCACCCGCGGCGAGGTAGCCCAGGCCCTCGAGGATGTCGTAAACGTTGCTGGAATGCCCGAGCCGGTCGCGCATCAGTTGCGCCAGCTCATTGGCTTTCTCGGCCGGCATGTTGCCGTGCGCGCCGATGCGCCCGAGAGCGATGTACAACGGGCCGCGGTCGGGGAACTCGGTTTCTTCCGCGTCGGTGATGGTGCGGATGGACTCCAGCAGTTGCAGCAGCTCTTTCTTCGATACTTCCGGCACGCGCTCGACGATCTCGGGCAGCAGCTTTGCCGCGGCCAGGCGCGTGACGTCGTAGGCGGATTCCAGCATCGCAACGCGCAGCGGCTCCAGCGCAAAGTGCCCGCAGCGTTCCAGCGCGGCGTGCACCAGCTCGATCTGCCGCTCGAAGCGGAACTCGTGCATGCTTTCAATGATCAACTCGGACGCCTTGGTGCGGGCCTCATTGCTGAGTGCCGAATGATCGAAGAAGCCGCTCTCCAGCAGCGCCGTGCAGACCTCAGGCGTTGCGTCGGAGTAGAGCCCCAGCAACGCGTTCGCAATCTTTGCCGAGGTCGCCTTCTTCAACGGGTACTCGGCCGCGTCGCTGCCGCGCAACATGTGCCCCAGCAAGTCAATCACGCGTCCGCGCGCCGCGTCGTCGGCGGGGTCCAGCGCTTTCAGCAACCCGGGAACGGCCTTTTCTCCGAGCCGGGTCAGCGCGCCGGAGCAGGCCTGGAAATTGCGGTCGAGCTCGGAGCCGTGGGTCAGCCCGTCGATCAGTTGCGCAATCACGGGCGGGGCCGAAGCGGCTGCCAGGTCGTGCTCTGTAATCAGGCTCAGCAGGAAAAAGCGCAGCTCCGGTTGTGAGACTTCTTCCACGCTGGTGACCAGCAGGGCGGACATGCCTTCGCGGTCGGCGTCATAGAGCCTGCCATAGACCTTCCGCGCAGCGTCCTCGTACATGTTGAAGCGCACTTGCAGCAGCTCGATCAACTGCTTGTGCAGGTGGGGGGCCAGCGTTGCGCCGCCTTCCATCTCCACGAGCTGGTTGGCAAGTACGCCGAGCGAGCCCTGCACCACTTCCTTGTCCTCGCCGGACGTAACGAACTCGATCAGCAGGCTGAGCCCCAGCCTGCGCTGACCGCCGTCCATCTTGCCCAGCACGCGGGCGAGGTTGCTGATGGCGACGACACGCTCGTCGGTTGCGCCGCGCGCGGCCTTGGCCAGATTCTCGGTAAGCGACGCCTCCAGCCCCAGCCCGCCCAGCGCCCGGGCGGCTTCGGCGCGCACGTCGGCCTCGCGATCGCGCAGCGCAGCAAGGAACAACTTCAGCTTCTCGTCCGGCGGCAGCTCGGTCAGGTAGAGCTTGCGCACGGCCTCAAGCCTTCGACCGACGTCGCTGCTGGTGACCAGGTCCAGCTTGAGGCGCGAAACTTCGTCCGTGCCGAGCAGCTTGCGGGCCTCGTTCTTGTCGATCACGCCGGAGACGCCGCCTTCCGGCAGCATGGCGAGATTGCCTTGGGGCGGCTCGGCCGGCTCGGCTTCCGGGGCTTCCTCGGCGAGGCAGATGACGCGTACTCCGTCCTGTCGGCGCAGTGCGATGGGGTTTTCTTCAAAGAAGTCGGCGTCCTGCTTTTTTGCCAGACGGGCCAGCCCGGCATCGTCGAGCTCAGCCGCGTCATCCAGCAGCGCCTTTGCCAGCAGCAGCTTGCTGAGGGGCTTGCCGTCGTCGTCGTGAGCGAATTCAAGCAGAGTCTCGGAGACGTGCAGCTGGTTGCGCGCCAACGCGCCCAGCCGCGTCGCCATGCGTCGAGACGCGCCGAAGCTTTCCACGAGTTTGTCGAAATCGTCCCGGATGATGCGCACGGACGCCCTTCAGATATGATCGATTCGATGGTACGCGACCTTCTGGACTCCCGCAACGTAGTCGTACGCGCGCCCAACGCGCTGGGCGACCTGGTCATGGCGACGCCCGCCTTCGCCCGCCTGGCCGACCATTTCGGGCAGGAGCGTCTCAGCCTGGTCTGTCTGCCCGCCGGGGTGCCGCTGATTCAGGGCAACGCCTGGTTCAAGGAAGTCATTCCCTACGACCGCAAGGGGGCCCACCGGGGGATGCTGGGCGCCAACCGCTTCGCGGCCGAGCTTCGCAAGCGTCATTTCGACCTCGGGTTCATCTTCCCGAACAGCTTCAGCAGCGCCTGGCAGTTCTTTCAGGGGCGCGTGAAGAAACGCGTGGGCTATTTCAAGGACGGGCGCAGCTTCCTGCTGCATGCCGGGCGTCCACGCGAAATGGGCGACGACGGCAAGTTCCTGCCCAAGTACACCGGGCGTTATTTCATGGAGTTGCTGGACGAGGTCGGCATACCGCCCGGCGAGCTGCGCCCCAGCCTGCCGATTGCGGAAAGCGAGCGTGAGGCGGCCGAGAAGTTCATCGCCGAACGCGGGCTGGATGGCGGGCCTCTGGTGATTTGCGCGCCGGGCGGAGCGTTTGGCCCCAGCAAGCTCTGGCCGCCGGTGCGCTATGCCGAGGTGCTGAACGAGTTGCACGGCGACGGCGCGAAGATCCTGCTGAGCGTGGCGCCCAACGAGATTGCGGACGCCGAGACGGTGAACATGGCGGCCGGCCGTGAATTCCCGACCAGCCTTGGCCTTGATCTCGGCACGCTGAAGGCCGTGTATGAGCGTGCGGCCCTGATACTCACCAACGACGCGGGGCCCCGGCACATCGGCGTCGCGCTGGGCAAGCCGGTGGTTTGCATCATGGGACCGAACGACCCACGGTATACGGCGCTGCCGGACGTCGAACGCGGTGAAGTGATCCGCGAGCGCGTGGATTGCTCGCCGTATGCATGGCCGTGCCAGTTGAAGGAATGCCCGATCGATCATCGCTGCATGGACGCGATCTCGGTTGCGCGTGTGTTGTCGGCTTGCCGTCGCGAGTTGAAGGTTCCGAACTAGCCGGCGGCGCTCTGCCCGTCGCCGGACTTCTTGTCTTCTTCCTCAAGCATCTCGCGGATTTCGTTGAGCGTGCGGTGGATCTTCAGCAGCTCGATTTTGCGGATGCGGTCGAAGACGCCCTCGTCGTAGAGGCGGTGGCCCGCCTCGGTGCGCTCAACCGGGTGAATCAGCCCGAGCATCGTGTAGTTGTGGATAGTCTGCCGCGACAGCCCCGTGTGGCGCATGATCTCGCCGACCTTGTAACGTTTGGGTGGCGCTGGCATTCGGTGCTCCGCTGGCTGCTTGCTGTGCTACTTAACTCTTCAGCAGTGGTTTGCCTATGGCGAATTATCTCTGGAACAGCTTCTCGGGCACGATGGCCGCGCGTTTCAGCAGCGCACGCTCCACCTTCGCCTGGTTCTGCGAGAGGCGTTCGCGCTCGATTGCGGCGCGGATGCCCTCCTGCACCTTTGGGCTTTCGTAGTTGCGCCGGTCACCATCTTCGCGGCTGAACAACTGGACGAACTGGAAACCCTCAAGCTTCTGGCCTTCGTCGTCGGTGTCTTCCGCGTAGCCGAGTTCGCTGATGCCGCCGTTGGCCGGCACCGAAAGCACCATCTGGTAGGTCAGCGGGTCGAGGTCACTGTCGTCCTTGGCTGTCTTGCGCTCGCCGAGCTCCAGTTGTGCGCCGGGTATGCCGAGATCCTCGATCAGCTTCTTCAGCCCGTCTGAGGCGCGCTCCATCGATTCGCCTTTGATTACCCGTTCCCGCACGCTGTTGTCACCGTTCAGCACGGCCGAGTAAAGCTTCGCCTGGTTCTCGCGCGCGACCTCCGGCGGGTACAGCAACCGGAAACGTCGGTAGTCGATGTTGCGCGCGATGCGCCAACTGTCGGCGGTGCGGTCAAACTCTTCGCGCACGTCGCGCGGCGTGACGGAGAGCGAGAAGTAGATTTCCAGCGGGAACTGCGCCGGCAGCGGGCCGTACAGCCCGGCCATGTAGTTCAGTATCTCGTTGCGCCGGATCTCGCCGCGTGTCCGCTCCAGGTACTCGCCGGGAGTCAGGTTGAACTTTTCCTTGAGGTAGCTGGCCCAGGCTTTGACGTCGTCATCTCGCAGCCCCAGGTTCTTCTTCTGGCGGATGATGATCCCGCGCATCTGCGAGTCGCTGATCTTGAGCTGCACGCGATCCGCCTCGGCATCCAGCAGCCGCTGCAGGATGTAGTTGCGCAGGCGCTGGAATACCAGCTGCTGCTCGATCTCGCTGTCGGCGATGTCGGCCGGGACGCGCTGTACCGTGCGGGTGGCATTGATCTCGGCCTGCATGTCGAGGTCGCCGACGATCTGCTGGTACGTGATCGCCTTGCCGTTCACGACGGCGAGAATCTCGTCGGCGCCGTCGGAGCGCTCGTCAGCCACAACCAGCGGGCAGACGACAATCAGTAGCAGCGCGGCAGCCAGGATGCGTTTCATGTCTTCTCCGGGGCCGGCAGCTTGCGATGGATTGTGCTGGCGGGCAAGGGTGTGGGGGAATTCGTGAAGCCGGTCAACTGGTCTCGGCCGTGACGGGCTCGGGATCCGGCTTGTTGGCGAACACTCCCTGCCGTGCCAGCGCGCTTAGCAGGTTGGCGAGGAAGCGAAGCTGGTCCAGCGGCTGCTCCAGCCCCTTGCGCAGGGGCAGCGCGAGCGTGGTTTCATCCAGCACGCGGAACGACTTGCTGGCGAGGCTGAGTTTGCGCTGGCTTTGCGGAGCCGACAGCGCGCGCAGCTTGATGTGGTCTTCGGCGCGACTGACGCTGGTGATGCCGAGGCGCGCCAGGCGTGACCGCACCAGTGCGGCCTGCATGAGCTGCTCGAACTCGCGCGGCGGCTTGCCGAAGCGGTCGCGAATCTCGGCGCCGATTTCGTCGGACTGGCGGTCGTCGCCGATGCGGGCGAGGCGGCGGTACACCTCAAGGCGCTGCTTCTGCGACGGGATGTAGCTGTGGGGGATGCGGAAGTCGATGCCGAGATCAAGCTGGGTGTCCACCTCGGGCGGCACGGGCTGGTGCTTCATCTTGCGCACCGCGCGGTCCAGCATGCGGCAGTACAGGTCATAGCCGATGGTCGCGATGTGGCCCGACTGCTCCGGGCCTAACAGGTTGCCGGCGCCGCGCAGCTCAAGGTCGCGCATGGCGATCTTGAACCCGCTGCCCAGCGCCGAGTACTGCAGGATCGCTTTCAGGCGCTTGGCGGCGATTTCACTCAGGCTCACGTCGTCGGGTACCAGCAGGTAGCAGTAGGCCTGGTTGTGGTAGCGCCCGACGCGCCCGCGAAGCTGGTGCAGGTCGCTTAGCCCGTAGTTCTGCGCCTGGTCGAT
This sequence comes from Planctomycetota bacterium, assembly GCA_020638675.1. Lineage (GTDB taxonomy): Bacteria > Planctomycetota > UBA8742 > UBA2392 > UBA2392 > JACKID01. Next base: position 2,260,507 of record JACKID010000001.1, on the reverse strand, counting down.
GATGATGGTGTTGGCGCTGCGCACGTCGATGCCGCTTTCGATGATCGTGGTGCAGACCAGCACGTCGATCTCGCGGTTCATGAAGCGCAGCATGACCTCTTCAAGCTGGCTTTCCGGCATCTGCCCGTGGCCGACGGCGATGCGGGCGTCGGGGCAGAGTTTCTGCACGCGCTCGGCAATCACGTCGATGTCAAAGACGCGGTTGTGCACGAAGAACACCTGTCCGTCGCGCGCAAGCTCGTGCTGGATAGCGTCGGCCAGCTCCTTGTCGTTCCAGTGCATCAGCCGCGTGATGATTGACAGGCGGTCCTGCGGCGGCGTGGTGAGGTTGCTGATGTCGCGCAGCCCCAGCAGCGCCTGGTGCAACGTGCGCGGAATCGGCGTCGCGCTGAGCGTCAGCAGGTCCACCGTGCGGCGCATGTGCTTCAGGCGCTCTTTGTGCTCGACGCCGAAGCGTTGCTCCTCGTCGATCACGACCAGCCCGAGATTCTTGAACTGAACGTCATTGCTCAGCAGGCGGTGGGTGCCGATTACGATGTCGACCTTGCCCTCGGCCAGTTGCTCGATGGTCTTGCGCTGCTCGCCCGCTGAGCGGAAGCGCGACAGCAGATCGACGATCACCGGAAAGCTGCGCAAGCGTTCGCTGAAGGTCAGGTAGTGCTGCTGTGCGAGCACCGTCGTCGGCACGAGGATCGCCACCTGGCGGCCTTCCAGCACCATCTTGTAGGCCGCGCGCATCGCCAGCTCGGTCTTGCCGTAGCCCACGTCGCCGCAGAGCAGCCGGTCCATCGGTTTGCGTGATTCCATGTCGCGTTTGATCGAGATACTGGACTTGGCCTGGTCGGGGGTGTCGCGGAACGGGCAGGCCGCCTCGTACTCGGCCATTTCCGGGCCGTCCGGGCGGCAGGGGTGGCCGGCCTCGTGTGCGCGGATGGCCTGCACCTCAAGCATGTCGCTGGCGAGCTTCAGCACGCTGTGCTGGGCGCGCAGCTTGCGCTCGGACCACGCCTGCGTGTTGAGGCGGCTGAGTTGCGGCACCATGCCGCGCATCCCGATGTACTTCTGCACGACGTCGGCGTTGGTCGCGGGCACGTGCAGCGTGATGTTGTCGGCGAACTCCAGGCTCAGGAACTCGCCCGGGCGGCCCTCGCGGTTGAGTGTTTCCATGCCCTTGAAGCGGGCGATGCCGTGCTGCAGGTGGACGACGTAGTCGCCGGGCTCAAGCTCAATGAAGTCGTCGAGCATATCGCCCATGTCCGGACGGTCGGAGCTCTCGAAGCGCAGGCGCCGACGCGAACGACCAAGCAACTCGTGCAGACTGAGGATCGCGAAGCCGAGCCCCGGCAGTACGCGCCCGCCCTCGACGTCGCCGGTCAGGAGTTGCAGGTTGGCGGACTCCTTCAGCCCCTGGCCTTCGAGCCCTTCCCGCGCCGGGCGCAGCTCGGCTTCTGTGCCGCCAAACACGAGCACGCGCAGCCCGGAATCAAGCAGCGGGGTCAACAGCTTGGCGACGCCTTCGTAGCCATCACCGAGGCTGACCGGCGCGACGCACTCGAGGTTGGTCGCGGCCGTCCCGGATGTCAGCGCGCCCGCGGTGGCGAGCAGCTTGTGCGCGCCCTCAACGCGTTTGTGGCGTATGGGGTCGTCGGTGAAGCTGGCGAGCGTCTTGAGCCTTTCCGCGACGCGTTCGGGCTCAATGGCGACCACGGTGGGGGACTTCAAGTAGTCGAGCAGCATCGCGTCCTTGCCGCCTTCGACCGGCACCAGCGGGAATGCGATGCCTGCGTCGAGGCTTTCGAAGCTTCGCTGCGTCTGGATGTCAAAACTGCGGACGCTCTCGATCTCGTCGCCGAACAACTCAATGCGCACCGGGTTGGCCAGCGTTGGCGGGAAGATATCGACGATGCCGCCGCGGCGGGCGAACTGTCCCGGGCTGTCCACCTGCTCGACGCGCTGCATGCCGGCTTCCACGAGCTGGCTGAACAGCGGGTCGAGCTTCAGCTTGTTCGCGGGCCGCAGGCTCAGGTTGGCGGTCCGGATTTCGTCGGGTGCGGGCAGCCCTTCAATCAGCGCGGCGGCGGGCGTCAGCAGGACGGTCGGGCCGCCGGCGTGTGCCACCTGCGACAGCAGGCTGATCCACGCGGCCTGCTTGTCCGGGTTGTTGTCGTCCATCACCGGGGCGGTCAGGCAGGTCAGCCCCGGCATCAGCGCTTCCAGGTCGAGCGCGACATCCTCCGCCGTCTCCGGTCCGGGCGTCACGCACAGCAGCAGGCCTTTGCCCGCAAGCGCCGCCACGCCGAGGCTGACCGCGCAGCCCGAAAGCCCGCCCACGGCCTGCTTGCCGGCCATGAGCTTGCCTGCAGCCTCGATCAGTTGTTCTCGGGCGCTCGCCATCTCGTGAGTATACGCTTGAGAGTGAACAAAGCCCGGGATCAACCCGGGCTTGGTGGTAACGAATCAGCGTTGCCGACTATTCGTCGTCTTCGTCTTCATCGAGGGAATCTTCGTCCTCTTCCTCGTCTTCGTCCTCTTCTTCTTCGTCTTCGTCCTCTTCTTCCTCTTCCTCTTCTTCTTCCTCCTCGACCTCTTCTTCCTCTTCTTCTTCGGCTTCTTCTTCCTCGTCGTCATCCTCGTCGAGGTCTTCGTCTTCGGCCTCTTCTTCGGCCTCGGCTTCTTCGATCGCGAACTTGGCGATTTCGCCGGTCGCGATGAATTCCTCGACGCCCTGCATCGAGAGCCAGTCCACGGCCGCGTCCATGAGTTCCACGCCGGCGTAAGCGATCCAGGCCTGTTTCAGGTCAAGGCGCTTCTGCAGCAGACGGTTGAACTTGTCGAAGCTGCCCTTGACGGCCTCCTGCACCAGCTTGCCATCCTTGGGATCGATGGTCTTGGCGAAGCCGTCCGTGAGCTGCTTGAACTTGCGCTTGCCGATCGTGTCGATCAGCACGCGGCGGGTGCGGTCGTCGTCAAGTTCGCTGCTGCCGCGCACGATCTTCGATCGCTTGGGGTCCCAGTAGTGGGGCGTGCGGGTGTCGAGCATGGCATCCACCATGCGGTCGAGATTGATCGAAATCGGCTGGTTCGGCATAGACCAGTTTCCTCAGAGCCTTCTAACGGACGGCAAGGTAGTAACGGCCCGGATGGAATCAAGCCGAATCGGCGTATCGAGTCGGATCGTTTATGCCTGCCTCGGCAAAGCCCTTGCGGCGCAGGGTGCAGGAGTCACAGCGCCCGCACGCGAGGTCGCCCACGGGGTCGTAGCACGAGTGGGTCAGGGCGTAGTCCACGCCCAGTCTTGTGCCTTCGCGGATGATCTCGGCCTTGGTCAGATGGATCAGCGGGGCGTGGATCTGGATGAGGCGGCCCTCTACCCCCTCCCGTGTGGCGAGATTGGCCAGCTTTTCGAACGCCTGGATGAATTCCGGGCGGCAGTCCGGATAGCCCGAGTAGTCCACGGCGTTGACGCCGACGAAGATGTCATGCGCGCCCGAGGCCTCCGCAAAGGCCAATGCATAGCTCAGGAACAGGGTGTTGCGGGCGGGCACGTAGGTGACGGGAATGCCCGGCGCGCCTTCGGGGCGGTCCTTCGGGACCTCGATGTCGGCCGTCAGCGCGCTGCCGCCGATGGCGCGCAGGTCCAGCCTGATGACCTTCGGCGGGGCGACGCCAAGGGAAGCACAAACGGCGTTGGCGGCCTGCAACTCGATGTCGTGGCGCTGGCCGTAGTCGAAGGTCAGGGCGTGGGGGAGGTAGCCGTCGGCCTTGGCCATTGCCAGCACTGTGGCGCTGTCGAGCCCGCCGCTGACCAGCACGATTGCAGGTTTGCCATCCATGGCAGAGGGATAGCCCGCCGAGGAGGGGTGCGCAACTTCAAATAGCCGTCGGTTAGCGCCGTGGGACCAATCCGAAGTTGCCCTTCTTCTCTTCGACGTTCTCTTTGAATGTCCAGTCTGTGTATTTGCCGCCGGAGTCATCAGACAGGTCTGGCATCAGCTTGTCGTCGTGATTGCCGATGCCGACGGTGTTGATGACCACCTTGCGGAAGCGATTCAGGCGACGGATCGAGGCGCGGATGTTCTCCGGTTCCAGCAGCTTCTTGTCCTCGTTGGCCGTCGCGAAGCCGTCGGTCAAGAACACGATCGTGTGCGCGCCCGTCAGCACACACTCCTCGGTAGTGTCCGGGTGGTCCGCCTTGTTGCCGCCATCGTGAATCGCAAAGGCGCGCGCAAGCCCGTCGTGGATGTTGGTGGTGAACTTGATCTCCAACTTCTCGGCCGCTTCGACGCCTTCTTTGCAGCCCGCGTCGTCGGCCACCAGCCAGCCGTTCGTGCAGCCGTAGATGCGGTCTGAGTACGCGATGATGGCGAACCGGGGGCGTCGGGCGTCCGGCGCGTCGCTGCCGGGGTTGAGCTGGTTGATCGAGTAGATCAGCTCCTGCCGGGCGAGGTCGAGCTTGCTCTTGATCTTGTCCCAATCCAGGTGCTCGGACTTCTTTCGGATCGCGGCGCGTCCTTCGTCGGTGACGTCGTACTTCATGCTGTCGGACACGTCGATCACGAAGACGATGTGGTCGCCGAGCGCCGGCTGGTCAAACAGTGTCGCCGTGCCCCGCGCCTGTTGCTTTGGCTTGTCGGGCTGGTCCGGGCTGTTTGCCAGCCACCAGCGCCAGAACTTAAGCGTCTCATCATTGAGGGTGCAGGTTTCGCCGGTCAGGTGATGAAGCACCCGGTCCGCCATATCCTGTAGGCGGGGTTGCGTGTTGTGGCTCCAGGCCTGCCATTCGACCACCGCCTTTACCGTGGCGTTGCGCTCGGCGGGCGAGTCCTTGGGCGTCAACTGTTTCAGGCAGGCAAGCACGTTCACGGTCACGATTTCGAACGCCAGCCGCCTGGCCTGCTTCTTGTCGAGCAGGGCGCGTACTTCAGCGATGAAGCGACGACCGGTGCCGGCATCCGCCACGTCGGCCGCGCGAATGGCCTCCACCAGTGCCAGGGTCGCCCAGGGCTTCATGCGCTGGTCGTCGAGCATCTTGCGAAGGGACTTCTCGGGCAGGTCGGACTTGCGATTGCGCGCAAGCGCCGTGAACAGGTCGCACTGGTGATGAGCGAGCTGGTGGTCCTCTTCGCTTTTGACTTCCTCGGCCGCCTTGAGAAGCGCCTTGAGCGGCTTGTCGGCGCTGAAGCCGGCGAGCGCGTCCATGAACTCTGCGTGTTTCACCTCATCGTTTTCGCGCGCGATACGCCCGACGATGAAATCCACGGCCTCTTCGTGCTGTGTCGCTACCAGCGCGTTGAGGGCTGCCTTGCGGGCGACTTCATCCTGTGCCTGCTGGTATGCCCCGCGGGCGTTGTCGACGTCCTTGTTGCCCGCGTGCACGAGGAGGGCGGGCGTCAGCATTAGCGCCAGCGCCGCGATCAGAGCGATGCGGATCTGCATGGATTCCTCAGTCCCGTCCAGCCTCCTCCCAGAGCCTGTGGCGGGCTTGCGCCGAGGGGGCGGCGCGCTGCGGGGTTACTTGTACACGATGCGGCAGTACCAGTTCTGGTAGCTGCCGCCTGTCTGTTTGGCCAGGTCGCGCATCAGCTCTTTGTCGTGATTGCCGATGCCGACTGTGTTGATTACCACCTTGCGGAAGCGGTTGAGGCGCACAGCCAGCTCGACCAGTTTCTCGCGGCTGATGTACTCGCCGTTGCCGACGGGATTGCCGAACTGGTCCTGCGCCGTGCGGTCCGTGGAGTCGTTGCTCCAGGTCGCGTAGCCGTCGGTGAGGAACACGATGGTGTGCGCGCCGGTAAGCACGCACTCCTTGTCGAGCTCAAGGTTGTCGGTCTTGACGCCCTTGTCGTGCAGCCCCATGGCCATGAGGATCGCGCCGTGGATGTTCGTGTAGGAGTCGGGCTCGAGTTCTTCGACCTTGGCCTTCCAGATGTTGCAGTTCTTCTCGCTGGCCTCGATCCAGCCGCCGCTGAAGTTCACGACCTCCTGCGAGTACGTGATGATCGAGAAATAGCGGCGCTCCGGGTCGTTCTTGCTCCACTTGGTGCTCTTGCCGTCCTTTTCGTCGGCGTTCTCCGCGCCGGGCTTCAGCGCGTCGATGGAGTGCATCAGCTCGGCCTTGGCGAGGTCCATCGCACTGCAGGGCTCGGGCATCTTGGCCCAGTCCAGGTGCGGCGTGAGCTTCTTGATCTTGGGCAGATCCTCTTCGTTGATCGGCCACTTCATGCTGTCGGACACATCGATCACGAAGCAGATGCGGGTGCCGACCGCGGGCTCCTTGAAGAGGATCGGTGCGGTCTTGCTCTTTTTCTCGGGCGCCTTGTCCGGCTGGGCGTTGGCCTTGTTGCGAATCCACCACTCCCAGAAGCCTACGGTTTCCGCCTTGAGCGTGCAGTCGTCGCCGGTGAGGTCGAACAGCACCTTTTCAGCCATGTGGCGCAGGCGCACGACTTCGTTTTCAGACCACTTCTGCCAGTCGACGATCGCCTGCACGACCTGCAGCGCCTGCGGTGTATCCACCACGGCGAGCGCACCGAGGCACGCGATCACGTTGACGGTGACGATCTCTTCCTTGTGCAGCTTCTTGTGCTTTTCATCCATCAGCGCGAGCACTTCGGGCAGGTAGACCTTGCCCTTGCCGCTCTTGCTGACTTCGCCCTGGCGGACGGCTTCCACGGCGCCGATCACGATCCACGGCGACTTGTCGTCTAGCGCCTCGCGCACCGCGGCATTGCCCGCGTCGTCGCCGTTCACGACCAGCGGAAGCATGCTGTTGAAGGTCTCGAACGCCTCGCTGGGGTCGTCCTTGACCAGCACCGGGCCGACTTTGCGGGCATCCACGTGGGTTACGGCCAGCGGCGCAAACAGCAGCGCGACCGCAGCCAGTGCCAGAACCAGTTGCCTGTGCATTCGATTTCCTTCTAGCGGCCGTGACTTCGACCGACGACTCCGCCCCGAATCCCAGCCCGTTGCGCGACTACTCGGGGAAGCCCCAGTCCACGTAGGTGCCGCCGGTTTTGTCTGCCAGCGCCTTCAGCAGTTCCTTGTCGTGCATGCCGATGCCGACTGTGCTGATGATGACCTTGCGGAAAAGGTTCTGGCGCAGGATGTCAGGCCAGATGTCCTCGCCGTAGATGAAGGGGCCGTCGCCGACGCTTGCGTCCTGGCCGTTGCGCTTGTCCTTGACCTTGGTCTGGCTCTGGTCGTCCCAGCTTGCCCATCCGTCGGTCAGGAAGATGATGCTGTCGGCGCCCGTCAGCACGCAGTCGCGGTCAACGGACGGCGCCTCGGCGTCGAGCCCCTTGTCGGAGATGCGCAGGGCCTGCATCAGTCCGCCGTGGATGTTGGTGAGCGACACGGGCTCAAGTGTCTTCACTTCCTTGGACCATTTCTCGCAGTTGTCGGGCGTCGCCTGGACCCAGCCGCCGGTGATGACTTCGACTTCTGTCGAGTAGGTGACGATTGCGAACTGGCGGTCACCTACGAAGGTCTTGATGGCGCGCGAGAGCTCTTCACGCGCAAGCTCGATCTTGGTGCTGATGTCCTTCCACGGCAGTTGGCGCAGCGGGTTGTCCGCATCCTTGTCGGCCGGGTCCTGATCTTCGCCGCCTTCTTCCTTCTTGGGGCCCTTGGTGACCGGGCCGTCCCGTTCCTTCTTGCGCTTCTCGATCTCTTCAAGCGTGATCTTGAGCGGCATCTCCATGCTCTTGCTGACGTCGATCACGAACACGAAGCGCCGGCCCACGGGCTGCGCGTCGAACACCGGCGGCACGGCCGCGGTCTTGCTGCGCTTGCCCTCGGGCTTGCTGGACTTGTCGACGGCGCCGACGGCCTTCATCTGCGCGGACCACCACTTCCAGTAATAGGTGCTTTCCATGTCGGCGATTTCGCCGGTGAGTTTGCGGAGCATCTTGCCGCCGAAGAAGCGTACGCGTTCATCGGCGCAGGTGGTGCGTTCCTGGAACGCGACGACCGCGTCCACGACCTTGATGACCGTCTCCTTGTCCGCGGGATCCACGATGTCTTCGAGGCAGGCCAGCGTGTTGATCGGGACGATCAGCCACTTCTTGATCCACTCCTCGTTCTCTTCCATCAGGATCGCGATGACGTCGGGCGCGAAGCGCTTGGCGCCGGCCTGGCGCACGGCCTCAAGCGCGGCGCACTTGATGAACGGGTTCTTGGTCTCGGACAGGGCTTCGCGAATGGTCTTGTCAGCGGGCGCCACGCCGGTCATGCGGGCCAGCGACTTGAAGAAGTCGAACTGGTCGAGCGCCAGCGTCGGGTCCTTGTCGCTCTTGAGATCCAGCGCGGCCTTGCCGATCAGCCCCACGCTGTCTTCATCGGTAAAGCTGGAGAGCGCGTTGACGATCTTGTCGCGGATGTCGCCGGGCAGCCCCGCCTTGCCGCGCTTGTGGGCGGCCTGGTCTTCGGACAGCTCTTTCAGCAGGTACTTGGCCGCATCCTTTTCGTTGGTTCGGGCCATCTTGTCGACGAGGCGGCCCATGGTAGTGCGGGAGCCGTCTGCCTTGGCCTGCTCATACTCTTTCTTGAGCGACTTGAAGTCGTCATCCGCGCGCACCGTGGCGGGCGCGACGCTTAAGGCCAGGAACGCGGCCGCAATTGCAAACAGCATCAGTGTCCAGCGGAAATGATTCGGGCGCTGCATGTTGCCTCCTCGTTTCAGCTCCCGGGCGGGGGTACCCAAGCAGTCTAGTCCACTGCACGGAAGCCGCAATGCTACCAACAGGTAACATGACGGCCCCCGGAAGGTGTCCGCACCGTAGCAAACGGGCGCTTCCGGGGCCGAATTCGGCCCACAACCCGCATGCATCAAATGCCGTGCCGCCGATGCCTGCTGAAGCCTGCTGAAGCGTGTTCGGATTTCCTCAACAACTGAAACGGATAGCCATCCCGGCCGGTTCGGTTGAATTGGCGCCGCCCCAAGGTATGGAACGCGCTGGACTAACGTGGTTCAATAAAGCCATGGCAGAGGCGGCGGAATCCAAGTTTTACCTCAAGCTCAGCGTCGAGAACCGGCTGAAGCTGGTGGGCGAGATCATGGAAAGCATTCTTGCCGGCGACGACCCCGCTTCAGTCCGCGGTCCGACGTGGGAAGCGCTTGAACGCCGTGCCGCCGAGCCTGAGCAAGCGCTCAGCTGGCGAGAGTTCTGTCGCGAACTGGGCTGGTCGGAATGACCCGCGCGTTGGAGTTCGACAAACGCGTCGTCCAGGATGTCTCCGAGATCCGCAGTTATTACCAGGCCCTGTCGCCGCACCTGGAGGCCGCATTTGAGGCTGCATTCCGGGAGGCGGTCTCGCGCTTAAAGGCAAGCCCCCTGGCATACGCGGAAGTACGCGGCAGCATGCGCCGGGTGCGACTTAGGCGCTTCCCATACTCCATCGGGTATCGGGTTGAGCCTGAGCGCATCCTGGTGGTCGGCGTCGTGCATGCGGCCCGCGACCCGGAGGTCTGGAAGCCCCGGGCGAACGAGCCGGACTAGCCCCCGGATTTATCTCTGCTTGTGGCCGGGCTTTGCGTTTCCATAATGGCGCGCGAGGAACCCATGGGCAGAGAACAGCCGTCACTGTCAGGCGACGATTACCGCGTACTCGGTGAAATCGGCGAAACCCACAAGGCCATCCGCGCCGAGTTGGGCAAACGCATCGTCGGGCAGGAGCAGGTGATTGAGGAAGTGCTGACGGCCTTCTTCGCCGGCGGCCACGTGCTGCTGCTGGGTGTGCCGGGCCTCGCCAAGACGCTGCTGATCAGCACGCTCTCCGAAATCCTGGGCATGAAGTTCAACCGCATCCAGTTCACCCCCGACCTGATGCCGAGCGACATCACCGGCAGCGACGTGCTGGTCGGCGAGAAAGAAGACCGCGGCTTCCAGTTCATGGGCGGGCCGATCTTCGCCAACTTCGTGCTCGCCGACGAAATCAACCGCACGCCGCCCAAGACGCAGGCCGCGCTGCTTGAGGCCATGGAAGAGTTCGCCGTCACCGTCGCCGGCAAGCGCTACCCGCTGCCGCGCCCGTACTTCGTGATGGCAACCCAGAACCCGATTGAGCAGGAAGGCACGTACGTTCTGCCGGCCGCCGCGCTGGACCGTTTCATGTTCACCGTGCTGGTCGATTACCCGACCCAGTACGACGAAATGGAGATGCTGTACCGCACCACCAGCCGCGAAATGCCGCCGGTGGACCGGATCATGGACTCGGCGCAGGTGGTCAAGATGCTCGACGTCGTGCGCCGCATCAACATGCGCGACGAGACGCTGAAGTACGCCATCGACCTGGTGCGCGCCACGCGCCCCGAGAACAAGTTCAACGCCGATGTCGAAGACCTTATCGAGTGCGGCGGCAGCCCGCGCGCCACACAGGCGCTGATCCTCGGCGCCAAGTCACGCGCGGCGCTGGAAGGCCGCGACGAAGCCCTGCCCGACGACGTGCGCGCCATCGCGTTGCCAGCCATGCACCACCGCATCCTGACGAACTTTCACGCGGAAGCCGACGGCGTGAACAGCCGCGACATCGTGCGCATGCTGATCAAGGACGTGCCGCGCCCGGCATGGGACGTTCGCGAAGAAGAGCGCAAGGCGCGGCGCAGCCCGGGCCAGTTCCTGCTGGATCTGCTGCTGGGCAAGTCAAAGAAGCGCAAGCCTGCCAAGGTCTAAGGGCTTCACGCGAAGAGGCGAAGACAAGCGAAGGACGCGAAGAGTCTAGAGACTTCGCGTCCTTCGGGCTTTTTCTTCGCTGCCTTCGCGCATGGCGTTTGTGGTCCGTGCGAATGGTACGTGTTCGTGAAAAGAATCTTTTTCGCCATTTCATCGATTCCACCGAAGTCACGCCGAACCGCCCACTTGCGTGCGCGAAAAAACCTCTCGTCGCGATGGTCAAATCCGAACGCACTCCATCGCTCGGGATGATTGAGGGCGGGCAGTTCCCGCCCAGTCATCCGGAGCCGTCCCATGTCCCGCTACGCCAACGTTCGCAATCGCAAGCCCCGCAGCCGCAAGCTGGTCTTCGAGGCGCTTGCTTCTTCACACCGCCTGTACCTTGAGACAGGCGGGAAGGAAATCGACCGCGCGATCGAGTCCACGCAGGCCACCCACGACCTCGCACTGGAGCGTGCCCAGCGCTACATCCCGCGTGAAGACGGGCGCGGGCGCGACCCGATCAGCGAGGCCACCAAGGCCGCGCGTGAACTGCGCATGCTGCTGCAGGAGCGTGAAAAGAAGCTCGCGAAGTGCCGTGCCGACCTCGACGAGATGATCGAGCACGACGTCGAAAAGCAGGCCGCGGCGGAAGAAGGCGCAAGCCCGACCGAAGATGTGCCCGTGCCCGAGTACTTCCCCGAGATGAAAGACGAGCCGTACCCCGAGCCGATCGCCGACGAAACACCGGAAACATGCCACGACCAAAACAGCTCATGACGAGCGCGAGCTGTTTGACAACTGAATACCGCAAAGGCCATTGGTCAGGATTTACAGGATGTGAGTGGATGGCGACCGGTCGTCGCACGTCGCAACTTTCATGGGGCAAATGGCGACAGCGCTCTGCGAAGTGAACCCATCCTCTTCAATCCTGCCTATCCTGACGACGGCAGTTAGCGCCCGAACTTCAGGCGTTCGGCGAGGATTTCGGGCAGGCCTGCGTCGAGGATTTTTCGGCCTGTGGTTTCCAGGTCGTACTCGAGGCGGGTGATCTTCACCATCTCTTTGTCGCTGTCGTAGATGGCGAAGCACGACTTCGGGTTTTCGTCGCGCGGCTGGCCCACGCTGCCGACGTTCACCAGCGCTTTCTCGAAGCCCTTGAGGTTGATCTCGTAGGACATCGAGTAGCTGACCATCGGCCCGCTGAAGAAGGTGACCGGCACGTGTGAGTGCCCGAGAAAGCAGACGCGCGTGCGCAGCTTCTCAAGCGAGAGGCGCGCGTCCTGGCTGGTCTGGATGTAGTCGAACAGGTCCGGAAAGTTCAGGCTGCCGTGCACAAGCGTGATGTCGTCGTTGACCTCATGGACCAGCGGCAGCTCGCGAAGGAACTGCATGTTCTCTTCTTTGAGGTTGTCGCGCGTCCAGTAGACGGCCTGCTTGGCGTAGGTGTTGAAGAATTCGATGCTGAGCTTGCCGCAGACGGCCCAGTCGTGGTTGCCGGCGACGGTGGGGCAGCCCATTTCGCGGACGATGTCGCAACACTCGTCGGGGTTGGCGCCGTAGCCGACGATATCACCCAGGCAGAGGTAGCGGTCAACGCCCTCTTTCTTGCAATGCGACAGCACTGTATCCAGCGCCTCGATATTGCCGTGGATGTCACCGAATATGGCGTACCGCAAAACCGACCCCCGGCAGGCGTACCTGTGACAGGATGTTGGACAGAAGTAGACCCGTGAGGTCCAATATTAAAGTCTAGCCTTTACTTTCATACCCGGCAAGACGAATGCAAACGCCCGCCGTATTGTGCCTTATGCCGCTGACTTGACTGTTAATCCGATGCTGTCCAACGCTACCCCGGCCGCACACCACGCACAAGCGTGAACTAGCAGGGCGGGCATGGAAACCTGCAAACCGGGTCCCCACAGCAGCGAAGTCAGGTCGTGACGGCTGAGATCGGGCAGGATGACCGACCAGGCGCCGCCAAGCCCGGCCACAGCATACCCGAGCACGTACAGCCCCAACGTCGCCAGCCCCACCAGCACCGGACGACGCAGGCGGGCCACCGGCTGCACGAACGCGAGCAGGATGCTGGTGGCGAACAACTGCCCCAGTACCGGCAGGATCAGGCCGCCGCTCTCGGACAATGCGCTGCTGGAGCCGCGGTAGCTGAAGAGCCCGGGGTCTTCCAGCTCAAACCACAGCAGCGCGTTGAAGATCGCGAAGCTCCAGAGCAGGCACAGCAACGCGATCGGAAGCAGCCGTCCAAAGAACGTGCCCAATGACAGGACCCAGCGCGACACCGGGCGCGTCAGTAGCAGCGCCTCGGGCTCATCGGTTTCGTCTTCGCCGGGCAGGCAGAACACCAGTACCGCCACCGCGCCGAGCAGCCCGATGGTGTAGACGCCGAGTTCTTCAAGCTGCACGACCTCGTAGCCCAGCCCGAACGTGCTGAACCAGCGCAGCGACAGGATGAACGCGACGCCGGTTGCGGCCAGAACCCAGGTGCCGCCCCGGCGCAGGATGTCCAGCGCGTTGGAAATTGTCAGGGCAAGCAGGGCGTGGGGCATGGGCAGAGTGTAGTAGCGTTCGGGTGGCACAGACAATCGTGTCTGTGGTCGGTTGAGTGGCAGAGACAATCATGTCTGTGGTCGGTTGGGTGGCACAGACAATCTTGTCTGTGGTCGCGTCGCGCCCCGCAGACAGGATTGTCTGCGCCACTCTTCAGGCATGTCTGACGCCCGGGTACACCTCGCGGAAGAACCAGCGGGAGTCGCTGAACATCAGCGGAATGCTCGGGATATCGCGACGGTGAATCCACTTGTGGTTGGCGACTTCCTTGGGGTCGGGCGTGACGTCGCGTGGGCCGGTCAGCTCGCACTGCCACCAGTGCAGCACGAAGTGGGCGCGGCGCGTCATGCTTTCCCACAGCTTGCGAACGGGCTTCACGCGCAGCCCGACTTCCTCAAAGGCTTCGCGCACGCAGCCCGATTGCTGGTCTTCGCCCGGCTCAAGCTGGCCGGTCACCGTGGACCAGTAGCCGGGCCAGGTGTCCATGGCCGCGCGTTCGATAAACAGGATTTCGTCGCCGGACTCAATCACGGCGACGATGGCATGGCGCAACGGGCGTTGGTCTTCGAACATAGGCCGAGTCGCTCCGCCCCGGCCGAAAGGCCGGGGATTGATGCGGCAATTCTGTCTGACCTATCCCCGCCCTCTTGGGCGGGGCTGATCGCGAGCTAGCCGTTGATCCGCGCCGCAATCTTTGGTCCCAGCTCCTTCGGATTCGCCTTGCCCTTCAGCTTGCGCATGCACTGCCCGATCAGGAAGCCAAGTGCCTTTTCTTCGCCGGCCTTGAAGTCGGCGACGGCCTTGTCGGCGAACTCGGCGATGACTTCGTCGATCACGGCGTTCATTGCGTCGTCGTCCTGCACGATCAGTTTGTTCAGGCGCTGGGCTGCTGTCATTGCGCCTTCGCCCGTCTCGACCATGGCGTGGAAGACTTCCTTGGCCGTGATGTTGTTCAGCTTGCCGGCGTCGAGCAGTTTGATCAGCTCGATCAACTCTTCGGGCGTCAGCTTCAGGTCGCCGATGGCGGCGTTGCGGTCATTTAGCTCGCGCGTGACCTCGCCGACCACCCAGGCCGCGACCTTGCGCGGCTCGTCCATCAGCTTGAGCGCGGTCTCGTAGAAGTCGGCCAGCGCCTTGTCCCCGACCAGGTACTCCGCGTCCTGCTCACTGAGCTTGTAGTCGTCCAGAAAGCGCAGCAGGCGCTTTTCCGGCATCTCGGGCAGTGTGGCGCGGACCTGCTCGACCCATTCGCGCGGTACATCGAACGTGGCGAGGTCCGGCTCGGGGAAGAAGCGGTAATCGGTTGCTTCCTCCTTGCTGCGCATGCTGCGGGTCTCCTGTTTTTCGTCGTCCCACAGCAGGGTCTGCTGGGTGAGCGTGCCGCCGGATTCGAGCACCTGCTCATGCCGCTTGATCTCGAACTCCAGCGCCGCGCGGACCATGCGGAAGCTGTTCAGGTTCTTGATCTCGCTGCGCACGCCGAACTTCTCCTGCCCCTTCGGGCGGATGCTGACGTTAGCGTCGCACCTTAGACTGCCCTTTTCCATGCTCAGGTCGCTGACCCCGAGATAGCTCAGGTTCCGCTTTAGCGTGTTCAGGTAGATGTAGGCCTCTTCGGGGCTGCGCAGGTCGGGCCCGCCGACGATTTCGATCAGCGGCGTGCCGGCGCGGTTCAGGTCCACCAGCGTGCTGCCGTCCATGTGGATCGACTTGCCCGCGTCTTCCTCAAGGTGCGCGCGCGTGATGCGGCAGATCTTGGGCTGGCCGCTCGCGTCGTGAATCGGCAGCTGAAGCTCGCCGTCGAAGCACAGGGGCTCGTCGTACTGGCTGACCTGGTAGCCCTTGGGCAGGTCCGGGTAGAAGTAGTTCTTGCGGTCAAATTTAACCCGGTGCGCGATCTGGCAGTTCAGCGCCAGCCCGACCCGGATGCCGTACTCGACGGCCTGCCTGTTGACCATCGGCAGCGCGCCCGGCAGCCCGAGGCAGACCGGGCAGGTCAGCGAGTTCGCGGGCGCGCCGAACTGCACGGCGCAGCCGCAGAACATTTTGGACGCGGTCTTGAGTTGGACGTGGACTTCCAGCCCTATGACCGGCTCGTACTCGGTTTTCGTGCCTGTGGCCATTACACAACCGTCGGAATCACGTTCAGCAGGGCGTTGACGTCGGGCGCCTCGTAGTCGGGCACGTCCTGCAGGTCGCGCGGCAACTGCAGCTTGCCGTAGCGCCCCATCTGCAACTGGATCGCCTGCATGCGCAGGATGTTCGCCGGGCGCACGTTGTTGTCGCAGCGCGTGCCGAGCATCAGGCATTCGCCGGTGCTGGTGCCGAGCAGCCCGACCAGGAACTCGATCACGCGCGGGTCCGGCAGGTCGATCTTCATCTGCCTCGGCAGACCCTTCACGTGGATCATCTGCAGCAGCTTCGCCCGCTCCAGCGCCGCCAGCTGGTCTTCGCTCAGGTGCCCGGCGATACCGATCTTCCAGCCGCGCTGCCTGCAAGCGTTCAGGATGTCGCCCGCTTCCTTGCGCAGGTTCACGCGCGGCTTGAAGTTCTTCTTGAACGCGCTGATGCAGCGCAGCGCCAGCGTGGTGTCGCGGTTGACCAGCTTGAAGATCATCGCGTCGAACTGGTGCGGCGCGAACGACTGGATCGCGAACTCGTCTGCCTGGTTGAATGCCTGCTCGGTCACGCGCACGCCCGCGGTCGCGACGATCTGCCGCACGAGCGCGGCCGCCTCGCGGTCATTCTCCGCCTCGTCCGTCAGGACGTCCGGCATGTCGATGATGATGGCGTTCGGCAAGGTGCTTCCTCAGGGTGTCAGGCGGTAGATCGTGCGCGGGAACGGGATGGCCTCGCGAACGTGCTGGCAGCCGGTGATCCACTGCACGCAGCGCTCGACGCCCATGCCGAATCCGCCGTGGGGGACGCTACCATACTTGCGCAGGTCGACGTACCAGCTAACTGATTCCGGCGGCACGTTGTGCTTCTTGATCTGGGCTTCAAGAACCTCGAGGCTGTCTTCGCGTTGCCCGCCGCCGATGATTTCGCCCACGCCTTCCGGCGCGATCACGTCCACACCCATGGCGTATTTTCCCGTCGGGTCGGCCTTCATGTAGAACGCCTTCACTTCGCGCGGGTAGTGGTGGATGCAGATGCACTGCTTGTAGTGCATGCCCAGCGCGGTTTCGTCGGCCGCGCCGAGGTCGTCGCCGAGCCCGTTCTTGAGGATGTCGCCGCTGAGCTTGACCTTCTCCGGGTCGTCGGACTTGGCGAACTCAGACTTGAGCTGCTGCAGCACTTTCTGCGCTTCTTCATAGTGAATGCGCGGGAACGGTTTAACAACCTGCTCGAGCACTGAAGTGTCGCGCTCAAGCTCTTTCAGCTCCGCCTTGCACTTGTCGAGTGCGCGCCCGACGACGTACTGGATCTGCTGCTCGGCAAGGTCCATGATTCCGTCCAGCTCAAGGAATGCGACCTCGGGCTCGACCATCCAGAACTCGGTGAGGTGTCGGCGCGTCTTGGACTTCTCGGCGCGGAACGTGGGCCCGAACACGACGACCTTGCCGAACGCCATCGCGCCGGTTTCGCCGTAGAGCTGGCCGCTCTGCGTCAGGTAGCCGGTCTCTTCGAAGTAGGGGACCTCGAACAGCGTGCTGACGCCCTCGCAGCTCGCGGGCGTGAAGATCGGCGCGTCGTACAGCACGAAGTCGCGCTCGTAGTAGAAATCGCGGATCGCCTGCACAACTTCGCTGCGCACCTTGAGAATCGCGTGCGGGCGCTTGCTGCGGACCCACAGGTGGCGCAGGTCGAGCAGCTTGTCGATGTTGGGCACGTCCTCGGTGATCTGGATCGGGTAGTCGTGGACTTCCTGGATCACTTCGACAGCGCTGCCCTGCACCTCGACGCCGAGCGCGCTGCGGTCATCCTTGGTCACCTTGCCGCGCACGATGATGCTGCTTTCGTAGCCGATGCGCTTGGCGGTCTCGAAGACTTCTTCGGGCACGTCCTTCTTGCTGACGACGACCTGCACAACGCCGGTGCCGTCACGGAATTGCAGGAACAGCAGCTTGCCGCTGCCGCGTCGATTATACAGCCAGCCCTTCAGTTCAACTTCCTGATCGACGTATTGCTTGAGCGCGCTGACGGTTACACTGTTCATCGAAAGTCCCGTGGATAGACGCGGGCACTATGCAAGGGAGCACCAGCCCTTACAACCGGCGGACGCATGGACTGGCCTGACTGGAACACGATGTCGTTGAACGCCCCGCAGCACCTGCCGCTGCTGCTGGTGTGCGCGATTGTGCTGGCCGGCACCGGGCTGGTGATCGGGCGTCGTCACGACAGACGCACCCGGCTGGTGGCGGGCGCGCTGCGCCTGGGCGCGCTCGTGGCGCTTGGACTGGTGCTGCTTGGCCCGGTCGTCACGGCCGACTCGGAGGCGCGCTTCGAGCCGACGGGAACCTGGCGGCTCGCATTGGCCAACGCGACCCTGCCCGAAGCTGCCGGCGCGACGGACTTCGCCGAGGCACCCGACGACTTCGTGAACCGCGTGCGCAACGCGCTGACCGGCGAGAGCCCCCCGGCCACGACCGAAGTACACGGCGTCGAGCGTGCCGCCACGCTGCAAGTGCGCGACCGCGTGCAGGCGCTTGGCGTGCCGTGCAAAGCGGTCTTCCCGGCGACCGAGCAGTCCGCCCCAAGCCCCATCCTGCGCGGCATTGACGCGCCCACGAGCGTGCAGCCTGGCGAGCCGTTTGTGGCTCGTTTCCTCGTCGCCGGCCCCGAGGCGACTGTCGTTGCGACACTAGATGGCAAGCCGCTGGAACTGACCGACAACACGGCCGAGATCCGCAGCGACGCCCCGGGGCGTCACGTGCTGGAGGCGCAGTTGCTGGACGCCGACGGCAAAGAGCTGCAGCGTACGGGCCACGTTTTCCGGGTAGGGGAGCAGCCGAGCGTGCTCGCGCTCGGTCTTGACGATAAGGCCTGGCGCCGGGCGCTCGAGCTTGCGCCGGACATGCGCTTCACCCGTGTGGATGTCCGCGAGTTCCGCAGCAGCCACCTCGAGATTAGCGGCGACCCGATCGACATGGTGCTCACCAGCGTGGATGCACTCAACGCGCTCGACGCGGCGGCGGGCGTCAACGCCCACCAGGCCGATGCGCTGGCCGGCTTTGTCGCGCGCGGCGGCGGGCTGTTCGTGACCGGCGACGGCGCCAAATATGTCGCGCCGGAGCATATGTCGGTCTACGCGCGTCAGATGCTGCCGGTCATCCTCCAGAAGGAAGGCAAGCAGCCACCGCCCGACAACCCGCCCGTTGAGGAAGAGCCGATCAAGGTCGAGGTGGCCAAGGTCAGCATCTGCTTCGTGATCGACCGGTCGCTCAGCATGACCACGCCGATCGGCACCAACGGGCCCACGCGCTGGAAGGTCGCCAGCACTGGCGTCGCCGAAAGCCTGAACCTGATCGACAACGGCGGGCGTTACGACGCCGAAGACAAGACCAGCGAGGCGCTTGCCACCCGCGTGGGCGTCGTGGCGTTCACGCTGGACCAGAACTGGGTCTACGGCATGGCCCCGGCCTACAAGTTCCAGCGCGACCAGATCGCACGCGACCTGACGCGCATCGGCAACGAACTGTCACAGGTCAAGGCCAGCGACTTCGATGCGCAGGGCTTCAACACGGACATCTATGCCGCCATGGACAGCGTCATCGACGTCATGAAGGAAGAGAAGAGTGCCGTCAAGATGATCGTGATGCTCACGGACGGCGGCGACCGCCCGGAGAACACCTTGGCCGGGTTGAAGCACTCCGACCTGCGCCAGAAGGCAATCGAGAACGACATCAACATCATCACGATCGGCATCGGCGACGGCTTCGACAGCCGCAACGTCGAGGGCGACGCAGCCCGCAAGGTCGTGAACGAGCTGGCGACCAAACGCAGCTACGCCTACATCGCCGCCGACACGGAGACAGCCAAGAAGGCCAACGTGATCTTCGTGGATTCCGTCGATCTTGCGTTCGAGGCCTACGACGACAAGAAGAGGCTCGAGGAAGAAAAACGCCGCCGCAAGCTTGAGGAAGAACTCAAGAAGGGCGAAGAGCCGCCGAAGGTTGACGTCATGCCCGGCACCTTTCCGCTGATGCTGCTACCCGTCGGCGAGCAACTGTTCGGCGCCGAGGCGTTGCCGAAGCCCGCACCAAAGGTCGCCTGGGTGGCCCGCAACTATGCCCGCGAAGGAGCGGCCGTGGCCCTCTCGGCCGAGACGACCGAGCCGAACGCGACCCCGGTGCTGGCGTTCAAGGGCTACGGGCTCGGGCGCGTGGCATTCTGGGGCGCGGGGATGGACCCTGAGTCGCTGGGTGAAGTCACCGGCTGGGGCGAATTCCCCGGCATCTTTGCGGCGAGCCTGCGCTGGCTGCTGCCGCGCGAAGTGCCGGACGTGCGCCTGCTGGGCGAGGCCACACCCGACGGGATTCGCATCCTTGACCCGATTCCGGACGCCACCTACGTCATGCGCACAAAGGACGGCGAGGTGCCGCTGACGCTCAAGGACGGGCGACTGGTCGGCGCATTGCCCCTCGGGCCTGGCGAAGTATTCGAACGCGTCAGCAACAGCGAAGATTCCGAAGAGCGTTCCATCGGCGACGTGTTCGTGGCCGAGCCGGCGCCGGTTGAATCCCGCCAGTTCGCCGAGGATGCGACAGCAGACCTGCCGCCGCTCGCGGCGCGTTCGCCGGAAGTCACCAGCCTGACGCGTGAAGCAACGCTGCCCGTGCTGTATCTTCTCACGTTGGTGCTGATACTGATGCCCATCGAGCGCCTTGTCCGGAGACGCAGTTGAGCAAGCCAGACGACACAGGTGAGTACGAGCTGCTGGACCTTCCCATGCCGCTGGTGGTCACGGCCGGCGACCCGGCCGGCATCGGCTCGGAGGTCGCGCACAAGGCGATCAAGAAGCTTCAGCGCCGCAAGGAAATCCTGCCCGAACGCCCGATCGTGGTGGTGGGGGATGCGTACCTCTACGCCCAGCATCTCGAAAAGCCCAGCGCGATGCACACCTACCACATCGTGCCGGCCGACGACTTCCTGGAAGACTGCGGCTACCTGCTCGGCCACCTGATGCCCGAGGATGACAAGCCGTGGCGCCCGATCTTCGTGGACTGCGGCTTCAAGGACCAGGACACCATCAAGCCCGGCACGGCAAGCGAGCTGAGCGGCGAGCGCGCCGCAACCTACCTTGCCTGCGCAATCGAGATGCTCGCCGACGAAATCTGCGATGCCGTCTGCACCGGGCCGATCTGCAAGGACATGATGCCGAAGGAGGCCTTTCCGTATCCCGGGCAGACCGAGTTCTTTGCGGCGGCCTGCGAGGTGAAACAGCCGGTCATGATGCTGGTGGGGGGCGGGCTGCGCGTCAGCCTCGCGACGATTCACATCCCGCTGGCCAAGGTGTCGCGTGCGCTGACCCGCAAGGATGTGAAGCACACGATCGAGGTCACGGCCGCCGCATTGCGCGAGGACTTCGGCATCGCCAAGCCGCGCATCGCCGTCTGCGGGCTGAACCCGCACGCGGGCGAGAACGGGCGCTTCGGCAACGAAGAACGCAAGGTGATCGAGCCCGCGATCCGCGGCGCGCGCGCCAAAGATATCGATGTCGAAGGCCCGCTGTCGGCCGACTCGGTGTTCGCCTTCGCGCGCGAGGGGCGCTACGACGCGGTGATCGCCATGTACCACGACCAGGGGCTGATCCCGGTGAAGACGCTCGGCTTCTTCGAGGGCGTGAACACGACGCTCGGGCTGCCCATCGTGCGCACCAGCCCGGACCACGGGACGGCGTTCGAGATCGCCGGCAAGAACAAGGCCGACGAGCGCGCCATGTACGCCGCCATCAAGATGGCCAACGAAGTCAGCAACCGCCGCGAAGAAGCCTACGCCCGCGCCTAGCCTGGTGGACGATGCGCATGCAGGCGGCGCGTCTGCTTGATCTGGGCGGCGTGCCAGCTGATGTGACGTGCGATCATCGCGATGAAGTTGGCGGCGCTGCGGTTTGGGCGTACTTGACGTGTCAATCCCTCTGCACCGAGATTGGCGATCGCCTCGCGCATTTCGCCGGTGGTCTTTTCCAGTGCGGGCAGGATCTGCTTCAGCGGAAGCTCGCCGGGTGCGGCTGTGTCCGGCGACTTTGTCGGGTCCATCGCTTCCAGCGTGGCGATGTAGTGCCGGTGGCACATCTCAAGGTGGTTGAGGTGCCACAGGATTGTGCCCGGGCGCCCGACGCCTTCGTCTTGTGGCTCGCGCTTGTAGCTGGGCGGCTGCCACACGCTCTCTTCTTCCGTCAGGTCTGCGATGGCGTCGGTCAGGCTTTCAAAATCGTCCTTCCACGCGCCGTCGATGACGAGCAGCATCGCTTCCATTGCGTCCATGATCGGCCTCCGCCGCCGCTGAATCCAGAATCGAAAATCCGAATTGCAAACTCCTGCGCCAGTGACCCCCACTGGTGAAGGTATGTGCTTCTACTATCCTGCGCCGCCTACGGGCAAACGTTACGGGCAGAACCAGGGACACTATGCCGACCCAACTGCAATTCGCACGCGAAGGCAAGATCACTGACGAAATGGCCTACGTGGCGGAGCAGGAAGAGCTCGCGCCCGAAGAGGTCCGCGCGCTCATCGCGCAGGGCCACCTCGTGATCCCGAAGAACATCAACCACGACTTCGCGCCGCGCGCCATCGGGCGTCGCACGAAGACGAAAGTCAACGCCAACATCGGCATCAGCAGCGACCACGGCAGCCTCGAGGAAGAGCTGAACAAGCTGAAGGTCGCCATCGATTTCGGCAGCGACAGCGTCATGGACCTCAGCTCCGGCTACCAGGACCTCGACGGCATTCGCCAGGCCGTGATCGACAACAGCAGCATCATGGTGGGCACGGTGCCGATCTACGGCGCGATGTCCGACAACATCATGAAGGGCCAGGGGTTTAAAGATTTCACGGCCCGGCGCCTGCTCGACGAAATCGACAAGCAGGGACAGCAAGGCGTCGACTACATCACCGTCCACTGCGGCATCACGCGCCAGACCCTCAAGTACGTCGACGGCCGCCAGCGCATCGTCGGCATCGTCAGCAAGGGCGGCAGCGTGCACGCGGCCTGGATGCGCGCCACGGGCAACGAGAACCCGCTGTACGAATACTTCGACGAGCTGTGCGAGATCGCGGCGAAGTACGATATGACCTTCAGCCTCGGCGACTCGCTGCGCCCGGGCGGCACCGGCGACGCCACAGACGCGGCGCAGATCCAGGAGCTGCTGATTCTCGGCGAGCTCACCAAACGCGCGTGGGCCAAGGGCGTGCAGGTGATGATCGAGGGCCCCGGCCACGTGCCGCTGGACCAGATCGCCGCGAACGTGAAGCTGCAAAAGAGCATCTGCCACGGCGCACCGTTCTACGTGCTTGGCCCGCTGACCATCGACACGGGCGCGGGCTACGACCACATCACCGGCGCCATCGGCGGCGCGGTCTGCAGTGCCGCCGGCGCGGACATGCTGTGCTACGTGACGCCCGCCGAGCACCTGCGACTGCCGAACGCGGACGACGTGCGCCAGGGCGTGATCGCCACGCGCATCGCGGCCCAGAGCGGCGACCTCGCCAAGGGCGTGCCGTACGCCAAGCGCATCAACGACCGCATGTCTGAAGCCCGGAAAAAGCTGGACTGGGAAACCATGTTCGCCTGCGCCATTGACCCGGTTGAGGCGCGCAAGTTCCGCGCGACCAGCGAGGACTACGACAGCGACGTCTGCACCATGTGCGGCGACCTGTGCGCCGTCCGCATGGACAATTTTACCGACCTCGGCGAGCGCGCACCGGCCGACCTGAAGGACATGCCCATGTCCGACGACCGCAAGAAGCGCCGCGTGACGATGGCCGAGAAAGCGGCGGCCGAGGGCAGCTTCGACGATTTCGGCAACTGGATCCCGCCCAAACACGTGCAGGACAAGCAGCAGGCCAAGGGCCGGCAGGCCAAGCTTGAAGCCCGCGTCCCATACGAGCGCGCCGACAGCGCCAGCTACAAAAAGGGCGCGGCACCAACACCCGAGAAGGTCCTGCGCAACAAAGAGTAGCCCTATTCGACGGTGAAGCTGGCGAACATCAGTGCGCCGAGAATGGGGCCGATTGGCAGGATGACCCACGGGATCAGCCCGATCACGTTGTGTTTGGGTGATTCCGTTGCGTTGCCCTGGCTGTCGATGCGGAGCCCGCCGGGAAGCAGGTCGGCGAATTCCACGGTGGTTGGATCCTCGGGGTCATACAGCAGCAGCTCGCACGGCTCATCCACGATGGCGTCCGGGCGTTGCAGGTTCCACTCGCCGAAGCGCAGCTCGCCGTCGGGCGTGCGGTACATGAAGCTGACGTCGTAGCTGACCGAAATGGTGGTGTGACCGTCCGAGTCGCGGCTGGTGCTGACCTTGCGTTCGGTTCCGGTGATGACGGCCCAGGTCAACGCGCCGTGCTTCACCAGCTTCACGGCCGTGACGCCGCGGCGAACCGCCAGGTAGACGAACAGCAACCCCAGCGAGACGAACAGCCCGACGAACAGCGGCGGGAAGATGCCGAGTTCGCCGACGAAGGCAAGCGCGGGCACCGACATCATCAATGAGAACGACAGCCAGCCCGCGCCAAACCAGCCGATGAAGTGCCCGCCGCAAGCCGACAGGCGCCCCGCCGGGGAAACCGCCCGCGGCGTGCTGCCCTGCGCCAGCAGTGGCGCGCGTTGAAGTGCATCGTCGTAGCGTTGGACGGCCTCAGCTTCGCCAACGCCAAGCGTCGCAAGCCCCACGGCCATCGGCACAATTTTCGGACGCAGTCCCATGGCGCGCAGTCTAGCCGCGTCGGGTGACGTCCGGCCATAGCGGACGCCCTAGGTGTTCGGCCCGTGATCGGCTAAAACCCTCGACCATGCATGACATCTTCAATTCACCGGCGCTGACCCTGTCGATTGCACTTGCGGCCGGCATGACGGCGTTGGCGCTGGGTGCGGTGCTGAGGGTCCCGGGCATCCTGCTGGCGCTGGGCGCGGGCGTGCTGCTTGGTCCGTCGGGCCCGTTGAAGGTTGTGCGTCCCGAGACACTGGGCCCGTGGCTGCAGATTGTCGTCGGTTTCTGCGTGTCGGTCATCCTGTTCGAGGGCGCGCTGTCACTGAACCCCCGCCGCCTGAAGCGCACCGGTACACCCGTGCGGCGCCTGATCAGCATCGGCGCGCTGATCGCGGCAGGCGGTGCGGCGCTGGTGGCGTACTACTTCATGCACTGGCGGATCGAGATCGCGGCGCTGTTCGGCGCACTGTTGATCGTTACGGGGCCGACGGTGATCTCACCGCTGCTGCGCCGCATCAAGGCGGAGAAGACGGTCGCCACCGTGCTCGCCGCGGAGGGCGTGCTGGGCGACGCCGTGGGGGCCATCCTTGCGACCGTGGTGTTCGGGATTGCCTTGCACCCGGTGGCGTCGTCGTTCGGGCTCGCGGCCCTTGAGCTGGGCAAGATTGCGCTGGTGGGCGGGCTGGTGGGCGGGTCCATCGGGCTACTGATCGTGGGCGTCGCGCGCTGGAAGGCGCTGGCGCAGCACCACATGAACCGCATCGCGACGCTGGCGCTGGTGCTGCTGGCGTTCCAGCTTGCGAACGCGCTGGCGCACGAATCCGGCGTGCTGGCGGCGGTCGTCGCCGGGCTGGTGGCAGGCTTCATGGGCGGCGAGCAGGAAGAACTGATCGAGTTCAAGGAAGAGCTCAGCATGCTGTTCATAGGGCTGCTGTTCGTGATTCTCGCGGCCAATGTCGACCTGGTCGAGCTGCAGGGCCTGGCGCTTCCGGCACTTGCCGTGGCGGGCTGCCTGGTGTTCCTCGTGCGCCCGGCCGCGGTGATGCTGTCCACCATCGGCTCGGGGCTGAGCGTCAGGCAGCGATTGTTCATCTCATGGATCGGTCCGCGGGGAATTGTGGCGGCGGCCGTGGCCTCACTGTTCGCGACACAACTTGCGGATACGGGCGCGCCGGAGGGGACGCAGTTCCGCGCCGTGGTGTTCGTGTGCATCGTGACGACCGTGACGCTGTCGGGGCTGACCGGCAAGCCGGTCGGAAAGCTGCTTAAGGTTCTGGCCAAGTCCAATCAGGGCTGGCTGATCTTCGGTGCGAACTCGGTGGCGCGGGCGTTGGGCAAGGCGCTGAAAGACGCGGGCGAGGAAGTGCTGCTGGTGGACCGCAACCGCGAAGAGGTCGCCCACGCCGAAATGGCCGGCCTGCCGGTGATGCAGGCCAATGCGCTGGAGGTGAACACGCTGCTGCGCGGCGGGGTGGAAACGCGCAAGGGCGTGATCGCGATGACCGCCAACGATGAGATCAACCTGCTGTTCGTGCAGGCCGCCAAACGCCTCGCGCCGCACGTGCAGGCCTGGCTGGCACTTGGCGGCGGCAAAGGCGGCGTGACCGACCACATGGTGGAGGCTGCCGGCGCACGCACCGTGTGCGGGCGAAAGTTCGACGTTGCGCTGCTGGCGGCAATGCTTGAGGAAGGCCGCCTCGAGGTGCAAAGCCGCAAGCGCGAGGAAGCCGAGAAGGACGACGAAGGCAAGACGGTCATCCGGCGCGCGGGCGAGATGCCGCTGCTGGTGCGCAAGGGCAAGTCAATCGAGCCCGCCAGCGGAAGCTGGAAGGGCGTCACGGAAGTCGTGATGCTGTCGCCCAAGCCCAAGAATAAACCCGAAGAACAGCCTGAGCCGGCCGCAACCTGACGGGCGCACTGTCGCCGTTGCCCGCAGCGATGTATGGTTTGCACATTCAACGGGCACGTCATGCGCATCTGCATTCTCTCGAGAAACCCGACGCTCTACTCCACCCGTCGCTTCAAGGAAGCGGCCGAGGCACGTGGCCACAAGGTGATGGTGGTCGACTACCTGCGCTGCTACGTGGACATCACGGCGCACAGCCCGAAGGTCATGCACGGCGGGCGCGCGCTGCAGAAGTTCGACGCGATCATCCCGCGTGTGGCCAGCAGCGCGGATGCGGCCTATGGCGCGGCGATCGTGCGCCAGTTCGAGATGATCGGCAGCTTCAGTCTCAATGCCAGCCAGGCGATCGTGCGCAGCGGTGACAAGCTGCGCAGCCTGCAGTTGCTGTCACGCAAGAACGTGGACCTGCCCAAGACGGGCTTTGCCCACAACCTGCTGGGCAAGGACGACGTGATCAAGCTGGTGGGGGGCACGCCGCTGGTGATCAAGCTGCTGCAAGGCAGCCAGGGGGCCGGTGTCGTGCTGGCCGAAACGCCCAAGGCCGCCGAGGCGGTGATCAGCGCCTTCCAGCAACTGAACGCAAACTTCCTCGTGCAGGAGTTCATCCGCGAGGCTGACGGGCGCGACATTCGCGCGTTCGTGGTCGGCGGCAAGGTGGTCGCGGCCATGGAACGCAGCGCGCCGCCCGGCGACTTCCGCAGCAACCTGCACCGCGGCGGCACGGCCAAGAAGTTGCGCATTACGAAGCGCGAGCGCGAAGTAGCGATCGCCGCCGCCCGGGCCATGAACTTGAACGTGGCGGGCGTTGACCTGATCCGCGCCAAGCGCGGGCCGCTGGTGCTTGAGGTGAACTCGTCGCCCGGACTGGAAGGAATCGAGAACGCAACCGGCGTCGACGTCGCCGAGCAGATTATCGACTTCATCGAGAAGAAGGTCAGCGAAAACGAGACGCAGAATCCACAGCGCAAGAAAGTCGACGCGTAGGCAGGCCGTACCCGTCACAACTGGGGCAGCGGCGGAGGGGATGAAAAGCACTTGCGGGTTTATCCGCCCGGCGGATACTCGCCCTAAGCCCTAAGCCCTAAGCCCTAAGCCCTAAGCCCTGACTCATGCCCGATTCCGAGAACCTCATCCGTCGCCAGATCGCCGAGCAGATGCAGGAGTCGTTCGCCGACGCGCTGACCGGCATCACCTGGGCGCTGCTGGACAACAAGGCCCGCACGCCCGCGGACGACGAGAAGATGCTCTACGCCGCGTTCGCCAGCGCGTACCACTACCTTGAGACCGCCGGCCACGCCGAGCACCAGCGCGCGGAATGGCTGATCAGCCGCGTCTACAGCGCCCTCGGAAATGGCGAGGAAGCATTGCGGCACGCGCGACGTTGTATGGAACTGACCGAGCAGCACGGCGACAAGCTGGCCGAGTACGACCGGGCCTTTGCCCTTGAGGCGCTTGCGCGCGCCAACGCGGTGGCCGGCAACGCGGACGAGGCGGCCAAGTACCGCGCCGAGGCGGAGAAGGCCGGCAACGCCATCGCCGATGCGGCGAGCCGCAAGGTTCTGCTGGATCAACTGCAGGCCCGCTAGCCCGGAGGCAGCCATGATCACCAAGCAACAACTGATTGACTCAATGCTGTGGGAAATCCGCATCATCAAGCATCTCGCCACCAAGATTCCGCCCGGGGGCATGCGCTATCGCCCGTCGCCGGAGCAGCGTGACATGCTCGAGCTGATGCGGTACCTGACGGCGTGTGCCATCGTCCCGGGCGTGCAGGCCGTTAGCGAAAGCTGGGATCACGCCGAGGAGTACTACAAGAAAGCCGACGAGGTCACGCAGCAGACCTTCGAGCGCGCCATGACTTCGCAGGGCCAGCAGCTTACCGACCTGGTCGACGGGATCAGCAGCCACGACTTCGCGCACAAGACGGCCTACATGCCGTGGGGCACACCCGTGCCGCTGGGGCAGGCGCTGATGGACATGTGCGTGAAGACGCTGGTCGCATACCGCATGCAGTTCTTTCTCTATATCAAGGCGGCGGGGCGCAAGGACATCGGCCCGGCGCAGTGCTGGGTCGGAGTAGACCCGCAGCCGCGCCCGGCACAGGAGGCAGCAGAATGATCACCCGGGACGAACTGATCGGCTCGATGCTGGAAGAAATCCGCATCTGCAAATTTCTGGCGGCGAAGATACCCGGCGACCGCGTCGACTGGCGCCCGACGGCGAACCAGCGCAGCGTGCTGGAGTTGTTGCGCTACATCACGCGCGCCGGTGAAGGCTTCACGACGACGCTGGTATACGGCAACCGCGACCACGCGGATCGCCTGCTCAAGCGCGCCGAGGGTACAACATTGGCCAACTTCGACCGCGTCATGGATGAGCAGGCCGCGAACCTGAAGGCCATGATCGGCGGGCTGTCGAGCGACCGCCTGACCAACGAACGCAAGAGCATGCCCTGGGGCGGCCCGGAGATGAGCCTCGCCGCCGCGATCATGAACTCGGGCGTGAAGTTCCTCGCAGCGTACCGCATGCAGCTGTTCCTGTACCTGAAGTTACTCGGCAAGTGCGAGTTGGGTACAGCCGAATGCTGGGCCGGGCGCGAGCCCGCCAAACAGGCCTAGCCGGGTGCGTGCAGACGTGCCACGTAGCCGCCGTCGTGGAAGGCGGGCACGGGCAGCAGGTAGTTTTCGTACTCGACTTCCCAGCCGATGTCTTCTCTGCGCTTGTCGCCGACCTTGCCGCGGAGGAAGCGGTGCACCACGTCCGGGCCTTCATCCAGCAGGATGCTGCACACGCTGTACACGAGCGCGCCGCCCGGGCTCAGGTTGGCGGCCGCGTTTTCGAGGATCTTCAACTGCAACGCGGTCAGCTCCTGCACGCTCTGCTCATTGATGCGGTGGCGGGCCTCGACGCGCCGGGCCAGCACGCCGCTGTTGCTGCACGGTGCATCCACCAGCACGCGGTCAAACGGCTCGGGGAATTTCACTTCGCCGGCATCGGCCTGCACGGTGGCGATACTGCGATAGCCCATGCGCGCGATGTTCTGCTGGATCAGCTCGACCTTCGGCATGGTGACGTCGCAGGCGAGGATCTTTGCCCGATCGTCCGTCAGCTCGGCGAGGTGCCCGGCCTTGCCGCCCGGCGCACTGCAGAGGTCCAGCAGTGTCTCGCCGGGGCTGGCCTCCAGCGCCGGGGCAACGAGCTGGGCCGAGTAGTCCTGCACATAAAAAGCGCCGTTCGCCCAGCCCGGGTGCTCGGTCAGCGAGCGCAACTTCGCCGGCAGCGCCAGCGCGTCGCCATGGAAGGGCGTCGGGACTCGCTCAACGCTCGTGCCGCTGACAGTCCACCACTCGGCGATTTCTTTCCAGTCGGCCTTGAGCGGGTTCGGGCGCAGCCATGTCGCCGGGCGCTCGATGCATGCGATGGCAATTTGCGTCGCGGCTTCCGGCCCGTGCTGCTCAATCAGTTTCTCGACAAGCCAGCGCGGCAGTGACCCCACGATGGACAAGTGCGATGCCAGCTCCGTTGCCGGGTCGGGCAGGATTGCCCGCTCCGCCACCAGCATGCGCCCGGCGCCCAGGCGCGCGCGATCGGCCCATAGCGGTGGCGGCTGATGCGCTGCGACCAGCGCCCGGTAGTCCTCAGGCTCGGTCTGCTCCACACGAACGAACTCGCCCAGCCGCCGCACCAACGCGTTCACAAACCCGCGCCCCTTGTGCTGCGGGCTCAGCAGGTTGACGGCCGCGTTGCCGTGGGCGTACGCAGAGGTCGGGTCGTCCAGCAGGTACCAGGCAAGGAACAGGTGCAGTGCCGCGCGCACATCCGGGTCGAGATCGGACGGCTTTCGCGAAGCCAGATGCGCGATCAGGTGATCGAACAGGAAGGCAAAGCGCACCGCGTCTTCCAGCATGGGAAGCACCCGGTGGGCGGCGTCGGGCCCGTAGCCCTGATAGCGAAGCGTGGCCTGCACGGCCGGCTCGAGCAGGTCGCCGGGAGAAAGCCTGCGCATGGTCTCAAACGCGGCCTTGCGCGGGTCGAGGTCGTGTACGGTGCGTGGGTGTGGTCGCGCCCTTCCGCTGCCGCCGCGGTCCGGCCGCTGGCGCTTGTGTGGCTGCGGTGGGGGGCGCTTGGTCGGGTTGGGGTGAGGCTGGCGTGCTCGCCCGCGGGGTCGGTCAGTCATTCGGGTACAATAGTGGGGGACACGAGTTCGCCAAGGGAACGCTCGCGAGATTCAGTCGGCATTGAAACACTTTCAATCCGGCGCAAGTCCATTCCCCATTGGCAATTGGTTGCCGTGTTTGGGTCGCTGACTCCCCTTGGACTGACAGTCCGGAATGGTACTCTCGTGCCCCTTGGGATCCTCAGGCCCGGTAAACCACCGGGCCTTGTTGGACGTTTAGAGCGACACGGAAGGGTATTCCGGACATGAAGTACTGCCTGTTGACCTGCTTGATGGCTGTAATGGCCGCCGCGGCGCTGAGCGCCGGCGACTACGCCGATGACGTGAAGGACCTCGGCGACAAGAACCTACGTTCCGGCGCCATCGAGCGGCTGGCAAAGGCCGCCGATGAGGCCTACGAGGATCTCGTCGAGGGCATGAAGCAGAACCCCGACGAAGAAGGCATCTCGGCCGACGTAAAGGCCGAGCGCAGCGCCCGCCGCCTCGAATGCGTGCGCCTGCTGGGCGCTCTCGAAGACACCCGCGTCAGCGCCGACATGGTTCAGTTGATGCAGGCACAGGCGGTCGAGAGCCCGGCGTATCCGTGGCTCGGCGCCGCTTGCGCCAGCGCGCTCGGGCGTCTGTGGTCCGGCAAGGCTGCCAATGCGGACCGCAACGAAGTGGTCCGCCTGCTGAAGACCTACGCCGCCGACGCGAAGCTCGACAGCCGCCTGCGCTGGGGCTCGCTGCACGGGCTGGCGTCCCTGAAAGAGGGCGGAGACATCGTCGACGCGTTCTTTGCAAAACCGGCTGAAGGCGAGAAGGAAGCCGAGCAACTGCTCCGCAGCGCCGCCATCGAAGTGGTCGTGGCCACCAAACACACCGCGTCGGCCGATGCGCTGCTCGAAATGTGGGAGACCCAGCGTCTCGGGCCCAAGGGCGACGACGGCAAGCGGTCGGGCGCGATCGCGGCGGATTACGGCAAGCCGCTCGGGCTGCAGGCGCTGTTCGCACTGGCGGAGCTCGGCGACAAGCGGGCTGCCGATGGACTGATCGACGTCTGCACGCTCGGCCAGTTCAACGGCTTCGTCAGCCTGCGCTCGGAGGCCGTGCGCCAGTTGAAGCAGTCGGCGCTGGAATCGGCCGCAATCAGCGGGCTGGTGGCAACGTTCAAGGACGTAGACAAGCCGAGCGAGCGCGGCACCGCGGCGCAGACGCTCGGTGAATTCGGCGCGGCCGGCGTGACCGCGTTCCTCGACATCGCGGACGACGAAGCGCCCAAGCCCAAGGAAGGTGAGCCGGAAGACAAGTACAAGCCGGACTACTACGCCACCCAGGTGGACACGCACCTCACCAACCTGCGCAGTGACGCCGCGCTGGAAGCTTTCGTCGCGGCCTACAGCAAGCTGCCGGCCGATGCGACCAGCCTGCGCGGCAAGATCATCGACCACCTGCTGGGTAACCGCATGGTGCTCAAGGGCAAGAACCTGGAGCTGTTCCGTACCGCGGCCGACGACACCAGCCTGGAGTCGCCCAAGCGCTCCAGCGCGATCAACGCCTGGGCCGAGTCCAAGGGCAAGGAGTCGTTTGATGACCTGGCGCGCTGGGTCAAGGACGAAGACGAGGTGATTCGCGGCCAGGCCGCGCAGAACCTCGGGCGCAGCTACATCCCGCTTGCCAAGTCGGCTCCGCTGCTCAAGGACGTGTTGGCCAACCGCGATGAAAAGTACAGCATCGCGCGCCAGAACGCACTGCAGGGCCTGCAGCGCAGCGACGACAAGGACTTGCTGCCGCTGTTCCTGGATTCACTGGACCCGGCGAAAGAGCCGGTGGCGAGCGTTCGCAACGCAGCGCTCAAGGCCGTCGACGTCTATCGCCGCAACTCGCGCGTTTCCGATGAGGATGTGTACCCGGCCGTGAAGGGTCGCACCACCGACCCGGACGCCGACGTTCGCGCCACGGCCATCAGCACGGCCTCGGTCATGGCCGAGCGCATGGGCAACAAGTCGGACAGCAAGAGCATCATCGAGAAGGCGCTGGGCGACGAGAGCAAGGACGTCCGCCTGCAGGCGTACGGGCGCGTTACACCGGAGATTGACGCCGCCAAGGTGATCCGCGCGGCGCTGCTTGAGGACGAGCTTTCGGTCAAGGGCCCGGCGGTACAGGCCCTGTCCAACCTCGACGACTTCGGTGAGGACGGCGACCAGCACAAGCGGCTCGCGGACATGGCCATGAGCGTGCTGGAAGACCGTTCGCGGGAGAACGCGGCCAAGAATCTGCTCGGCAAACTCCCGGCCGGCGTGAAGGGCTACATCTCTGACAAAGCGCGCGCACGTATCGAGGAACTGGTAAAGGGCGAGCGCAAGGATTACCAGAAGGCGGCCGTGCTGGTTCGCGTGTTGATCGCCGTTGACGACAACACGTACTTCAAGAACATTGAAGAGCTGGCCGACGTGCCCAACGTGGAATCGCGCCGCGCCTGCGTCGAGTACATCAAGACCTTCGGCACCAAGAACAACGTGGCCTTCCTGCGGAAGTTGCTCGATAAAACCGACGCGGCGGGCTCAGCCCTCAGGGCTGACATCGAGGGTGCCATCGACGTGCTTTCCAACAGGTAAGTGCCGGAATTTCCGGCCTTTGCGCCGGCCTGATGCGTAGAAAGAGTTGCCCTGTTTCGCGCCCCTTAAGCCAGGAGGCAGGCCTTGAAAACCCGAATCCTGCTGCTGCTTCTCGCGGTGCTCGGAGTGCTTTCGGCGGTCAACCACCCGGCGCCCGTAGTGGCCCAGGATGCGGACAGCGGGCTCATCGTCAACCCTGACCTGTACCTGCCGACGGGGCGCGTCAAGGACGACATTCTTTTCAAGATCCGCGAGGCGCGCCAGCGCGAGTTCGAGGCCATTGCCCTTGAGCGCGAAGGCAAGAAAGAAGACGCCTTTGAGAAGTGGCGCGATGCCTTCGGTCGCTACCACCATCTGCGCGACGAGTGGCTCAAGGACGACATGCCCCGCAACGAGGAAAAGCTCGTGCGGGACGACTGGTTCGGTGAGCTTTCCAAGGCCGACAAGAAGTCGCTGGACGTCTACTCCGAAACCTGGATCCCGCTGGCCGATTACATCAATTCGCGCTTCCGCATTCCCGACTGGCCGAAGGCGCTGAAAGATCGCCTCGCGCTGCAGCAGGCCGCCAAGGGCGCGGAGATGCTGCGCCTCGCACTGGCCAATGACGACCGCTTCCTGTTGCGCCGTTGCGCGCGTTTCTACCAGTTCAGCCAGGCCGGCCGCACCGCGCTTCAACTGCTGGCGTCGCAGGCCATGGAGAGCGCCGACCCGGTCTCGGCCGTGAAGTGGCTCGAGGAGTACCAGCTGTCCTGGGCCGACGAGTTCAATCGCGACCCGGCGCTGCAGGTGCAGTACGTGCGCGCCTGCCATGAAGCCGGCATGAACTACCGTCTCGGCCGGTTCCTACGCCGGCTGGAGCGCAGCGGCTACAGCGCGGACGTGGATGTCGGCGGCAAGACGGTCAAGAGCCTCGAGTACATTCGCGCACTGGCCGAAGCCTCGCCTGAGGTTTCGGAAGAGCTGTTGTCGCGTCCCGGCTGGCGCACGCTGCAGGGCGATGGCACCCGCAACGCGGTCGCCCCGCCAATCGGCGAAGTTTCCGAAATGCTCGACCTCGGGCCGGAAGAAGGCGTGCAGGGGTTCAAGCTGGTTGAAAAGGTGCCGGGAACGGACCAGCCGCAGGACCAGTACAGCAGCGAAGAGCCGCCGCCATTGCCGGTTGTCTTCCCGACGGTGCATGAGTCCGGCTTCTTCGTGCATCGCGTCGCGACGAACGAGGCCGACAACGAAAAAGTGATGTGGTTCCGCCACGGGCGCGAATCCAACCCGCTGCAGCTTGAGGTGCCCAAGAACCTGCGCTATGTGCAGCGCCCGCAGAACAACAATCGCTGGGGCTGGGGCCGCCAGCAGGACCAGCGCTCGCGCTATCGCGTCATGTCCTCCAGCATCGGGCGTCTGCGCTGGGAGCTGGATAATCGCGAGTCGGACGTCCTGTTCGCGGTAATGGGTGCCGGCAGCCCCAGCCGCGAAAAAACCGGTGAGCCGACCGGCAACCAGATCCAGGCCTTTGACCTCGGGCGCGATGCGGCGCTGCGAGTCACGATCCCGAACCGCAAGGTCGAGGAATCCGGCGGAGACTGGGAGTTCCTCAAGGACATCGTGTTCTGCGGCGCACCGCTGGTGCGCGACAACAAGCTGTACATCTCCGGCGCGTTTACCGCGAAAGACACCTACGAAGTCTGGATGATGTGCTTCGACGTCACGCCCAAGGGCGACCCCAGCAAGGGTGAGGGCAAGCTGGTCTGGCGCACTCAAATCTGCAGCAAGAAGCTCTCGACCCAGCCCTGGAGCTACGGCGGCGAGCCGGTCGACCTGCCCGACATCAGCAGCATCGCCGAGCAGGGCGGAATGCTCTATTGCTGCACGCACACGGGCGCGACGGGCGCCGTGGACCGCGCAACCGGGGAGCTGTGCTGGGTGTCGCGCTACAGCCGCGAACGCAGCCCGCTGCCGCGCGGCTGGTTCAATAACGCGCCCATCGCGGCGGGCGGCTTTGTGGTCACCGCGCCGTACGACTACCGCCTGTCATTGATTCTCGACGCCGTGACCGGCGACCAGTGGATGGAGTACCCGAACAAGGGCAAGGGCGCGATCGGCGAGTATGAGCACGTGCTCGGCATCGTCGACAACCGCCTGATCATCCAGGGGCGGTCGCGACTGTATTCCGTCGGTCTGACCAGCTTCCGCAAGGGCGGCAGCAAAGAGGCCGACTTCGGCAGCCTGCACTTCCAGGCTGAGTACAACACAGGCGACCAGCCGGACGGACGCGGCATCATCGCGGGCGACAACGTGCTGGTGCCGTTTGACCAGTACATCGCCGTCTATGACGTGAACTCGGGCAAGTTGCAGACCAAGATCAAGCTCGACAACGTCAAGCCGGACGCCGTGCCCGCCACGCTGACGGTCTACTGCCGCGGCGAGGCATACAAAGACGCCGACGGGCTGACGCGCTATAAAGCCTGCACGCTGACCGACCCGAAGACCGGCAACGTCTTCAACGTCGAGCATCTGCGAAATGGTGAGACGTTCACCTTCCCGTCAGGGGAGAAAGCAGTAGTAAAGAAGGAAACGTTCCTGATTGTCGCGTCGGCCCAGTGGGTCTACGTGTTCAAGGCCGAATGACCGACGGGCACAGCCCGGAAAACGAACCGAGGGGCCACATGGCTGAGCAAGAAAGACTCGAAGGCGAAGACCTCAAGGCAGTGCTTGAGCTGCGTGACGCGCACGAGCATATCGTGAAGCAGCTTCACAACGTCGTCGTCGGCCAGGAAGAGGTAATTGAGCAGACGCTGATCGCCATCTTCGCGCGCGGTCACGCGCTGCTGGTCGGTGTGCCCGGGCTGGCCAAGACGCTGCTGATCCGCACCCTCAGCGAAACCATGTCGCTTAAATTCAGCCGCATCCAGTTCACGCCGGACTTGATGCCCAGCGACATCACCGGCACGGAAGTGCTGCAGGAAGACAAGGCGACCGGCAGCCGCGAGTTCAAGTTCCTTCCCGGCCCGATCTTCGCCAACATCATTCTCGCGGACGAAATCAACCGCACGCCGCCCAAGACGCAGGCCGCGCTGCTTGAGGCCATGCAGGAGCACCAGGTCACGGCCGGCGGCAAGCGCCACAAGCTGGAAGAGCCGTTCTTCGTTCTGGCAACGCAGAACCCCATCGAGCAGGAAGGCACCTACCCGCTGCCGGAAGCCCAGCAGGACCGCTTCATGTTCAACATCAACGTCGACTACCCGACGGAAGATGAAGAAATGCAAATCATGAAGATGACCACGGCCACCTACAGCGGCAAGGTTCAGCACGTGCTGGACGGGCAGAAGATCATGCGCCTGCAGGAGCTTGTCCGAAAGGTGCCGATCAGCGAGCACGTCATCAAGTACGCCATGCAGTTCGCGCGCCTGACGCGCCTGAACAACCCGCAGACGCCCGATGAGATCAAGCGTCTGCTGGCATGGGGCGCCGGTCCGCGCGCGTCCCAGTACCTGATTCTCGGCGCCAAGGCGCGCGCCGTGCTGAACGGGCGCTACTACGTGAGCGGCGATGACATCCGGGCGGTTGTCCACCCGGTGCTGCGTCACCGCATCATTCCGAACTTCAGCGCCGAGGCCGAGGGCATTACCAGCGACGTGATCATCGACAAGCTGATCCAGATGATCCCGCGCGCCGAGGCCGAAAGCCTGACTGACGCCCGCCTGCCCGACGTGACCAAGTAGGGGATGTGTAGCCGCTAAAACCATAGCCCAGCCCGCAAGGGCTGGGGTGAAAATGAACGAAGCAACCGACGAGAAACAGAAGGAGAAAGACGAAGCTCTCCAGCGCCGCAAGGAAGAGCTGGAAGAAGAGCTCGACCGCTATGCACAAGCCGGCGCGTTCAGCCCGGGCTTGATCAAGGCAACCCGCTGGATCAGCCGTGCGCTGTACCTGGCGATGGCGGTTGGCTTCACCGTGATGCTGTTCCAGGGCTGGGGCCAGGTCAGCAAGGCCAAGTACGACGAGGCGGTGCAGCGCGCGATTGACATCAAGAAGACGGCCGACGAAGCAAAGAGCCGTCTTAACGAAGCAGAGAACGGCAAGACGATTGCCGAAACAAAGGCGACCCTGCTTGAGAACGAGCTGGAGAGCCTGAAGCAGGAAAAGGGCGGCAGGCAGGCGGCCAACGATGCGATCCAGCGCGCGGCTATCCTGTCCGACGCATTGGGCGAGGCGCTGACCGCGAGTGCGCTGGAAACGGCCTACCGCGAAGCAGGCGACGGCCAGGGGCTCGACCTGCTGGCGCTGTATGCAAGGCGGGCTGAGGCTGACGGCGCCGGGCTGATGAAGATGGTGGCGACGTCCGAGCGATCGCTGGCGGAAAAAATCATCGCCGTGCGCTGGATGGGCGAGCGCAAGGATGCAGGCAGCAGAAACCTGCTGCAGACATTGAGCGAGGGCGAAGGCGTCCTCGCGGAAGAAGCAAAGGCGGCACTGAAGCAACTGGGTGAATGACCGAGCATGGCTGAGGAATACCAGAAATATCTAGATCCGAAGGTGCTGAACAACATTCGGCACCTGGAAGTCACGGCGCGCAACGTCGTGGAGGGTTTCATTTCCGGTATGCACCGCAGCCCGTACCGCGGCTTCAGCGTGGAATTCGCGCAGCACCGCGAGTACGTGCCCGGCGACGACCTGCGCTTCCTTGACTGGAAGGCCTACGCAAAGTCGGACAAGTACTACATCAAGGAATACGAGGAAGAGACCAACTTCCGCGCCGTCATCGTGCTCGATGCATCCGAGAGCATGCGCTACAAGTCCGGCGAGAACCAGTCGAAGATGGAGTACGGCAAGTACATGGCCGCCAGCCTGGCCTACTTGATCCAGAAACAGTCTGACGCCGCGGGCCTGGCACTGTTCGACGAGAAGCTGTTCGACTGGGTGCCGCCTGCCAACAGCCAGGTCACGCTGATGCGCATGCTCGCGACGATGCACGAGCGCGAAGCGCAGAAGAAAACCAACATCGGTGAAGTGCTGACCGACGTTGCCCAGCGCACCGGGCGCCGCGGCATGGTGATGGTGATCAGCGATTTGTTTGACGATCTCAAGCACCTCAAGAAGGGGCTCGAGCATCTGGCCGCGCGCAAGCACGACGTGATCGTGTTCAACGTGATGGATCCGATGGAGCGCGAGTTTACCTTCGATCGCCTGACCCAGTTCCTCGGCATGGAAGGCTACCCCGACCTGCTGGTGGACCCGCGCAGCCTGCGCAAGGCCTACCTTGAGGAAGTGAACTCATTTACGGCCGAAGTGCGCCGCGTATGCCTGCGCGCCAAGGCCGACTTTCAATTGATGGACACAAGCATGCCGCTGGGCGTAGCCCTGCAGGCGTATCTTGCACGCAGAACAGGAACTCGCGCCTAGCGCGTCGCTGAATTATGCCGACCTGGCTGATCTGGACACTTGGACTTGGCGTGCCGCTGGGAGCAGCGGCAGTGCCGATCATTATCCACCTGATCAACCTGACCCGCTTCCGCAAGGTCGACTGGGCGGCGATGGAATTCCTGCTGCGGGCATACCAGAAGACCCGCCGCAAGATGCAGCTCGAGAGCCTGATCATGCTGTTGCTGCGCATCGCGGCCGTGATCATGATTGCCGCGGCGCTGTTCCCGATGGGGTGTGAGCGCATCAAGGACTGGGCGGATGACAGCCTGGGCATCACACGCGGCACGCTCAGTACGGACTCGCCACTGCACCTTGTGCTGGTGCTGGACAACAGTGCCAGCATGGCCTACGAGCAGGAAGGCCAGACCAGCTTCGACCGCGCCAAGCAGTACGCATTGGCTCTGGTGGACAGCCTTGAGCCCAACCGCGATCGGGTTACGATCATTCGCGTGAGTGACGTGTACGTGCCGCCGGGCATCGGCGGGTTGATCGTCACCGACGAGGAAGCCACCAAGAGCCGCCGGCGCCGTATCGGCCAGCTGACCTCGCTCAACCTTGACGCCGCGCGCCGCGAAATTTCCGCGACGCAAGTGGCGGCCGTGGACACCAACGTGCTGGCTGCGTTCAAGGAAGCTGCCCGCATCGCCGAAACAACGCCCGAGAGCGACGCGGTCGGCATGGTGGTCGTGTCGGACTTTTACTTGTCCGGCTGGGGTGAGATTCGCAAGGACGCCTCCGGCCACGACGAGTTTGCCGAGGTCACAAACCGCATTCATGAGCGCTTGAAGAAGTCCGGCACCGCCCTGACCTTCTACGACGCCGGCTTCGACAACACGCAGAACGTTGCGATCACCGACGTGCGAGTCGGCGAGCGCATCATCGGCAACGGCATGGAAGCCAACATCTACGTGGACCTGGAATACTTCGCCTCGTCCAACCGCGCCGAAGGTAGGCCCGTGCGCCTGAAGTACCGCATCGACGGCGCGAACGAGAAACCGTTCTCGGCCCCGATCGACATGGCCCCCGGCGACCGGCGCACGAACGTCCGCCTGACCCTGTCAGCGCACGAACTGGAGTTGAAGGAAGACGAGCAGAAGGCCGGCGCCAGCCGGAATATCGAGATCTTCACCGAGCAGGCCGACGCGCTGAAGACCGACAACTCGCGCAACCTGGTGATTCACGTCGTGCCCAACATCCCCATCCTCGTGGTCAACGGCTCGCCGCACCCGGACCCGCGCAAGGACGAAACGTTCTACCTTGAGACCGCGTTGGGGATCAGCAGCAGCAAGATCGAGGGAGAAAGCTCCGAGGGGCCGGCCGTGCGCATCACGCCGAACCGCGTGATCACCATGCGCGCCGACCAGTTGTCGAGCGTGGACAGCTTCCTCGATTACAGGCTGGTCGTTCTGGCCAACGTGCGCGACATCCCGGAAGGCGTGGCCGGCAAGCTGACTGAGTTCGTTGACGCGGGGTTCGGGCTGCTGATTTTCGACGGCGATCAGCTCGACTACCAGAAGTACAACGCCATGCTGTACCAGGACGGCAAAGGACTGCTGCCGGCCAAGCTCGGACGCCCGGGCGGTAACGACGATTCGGTTTCCGCCAAGCTCTATGGGCTTCTGCCGGCGGACGACGATCACCCGGTAATCAAGCTGTTCAACGAGACTCCTGAAAACGTCTCGATCATTACCGACCCGAAGGCCATCTGGAACTGGCGCACGCTTGAGCTGCCGTCCGGTGCAGAAGTGGACCCGCTGCGCCCGACCAAGGTGCTGCTCAAGCTCAACAACGAAGCCGGCGATCCCTTCATGATTGAACGCCAGTACGGGCGAGGGCGCGTGATCTATGTGGCCACCACGGCCTCGGAGCGCTGGAACGAGTTGTGGGGCGCAACCGGCGGGCTGCCGCTGTTCCTGTACCT
Organism: Planctomycetota bacterium; assembly: GCA_020638675.1. GTDB lineage: Bacteria > Planctomycetota > UBA8742 > UBA2392 > UBA2392 > JACKID01. The sequence goes on along the minus strand of JACKID010000001.1, from coordinate 2,220,395 downwards.
GGAAGTCGCCAGCTACCTCACCGCCAACGAAGCACGCTACAGCAACCTCGCGGTGGGTGAGCCGTATCGCCGCGTGCTGCGCGTGACGGACATCGCGCCCACCTACACCGTGCGCGACCCCGCGGGCAACACCAGCGAGCTGGTCAGCACGGCCGAAGACAACCTGAAACTGCTGGAGTTCGGCGGCACGGCGCAGCCCGGTGTGTTTACCGTGACGGCGCTGGAGCGCGTCGAAGGCGGCGAAAACAAGAAGAAGTGGCAGGAACGCTTTGCCGTCAACTTGGAGTCGCGCGAGTCGAACGTCATCAAGCTCGGCCCGGTAGAGCAGGCCGAGGGCGCCGAGGGAGACGCGCGCGTGTCCGTCGATGCGGCGCTGAAGGAAGCGCTCGGCTTCGATGACTATCTCTTTGTCCGCGCCGGAGATGAGCTAGGCTCAGGCGGGCCGCTCGGCGGTGACGAAGGCAATCGCGAGTGGATGTGGCTGGCAATTCTGGGCGTAGGCTTCCTGTTGTTTGAGACCATCTGGTCCGGCGTGATCAGCAAGCCTGAGGACTAACGAGTGTCGACGGGTCTGAAAATCGTGATGTCGGTGTTCGGCGTGCTGCTCGCACTCGTCGTGATCACCGTCGTGTACGGGGCCATCTTTCCCGAACGCATCCTGCACGTTCTCGCGCCCGACTCGATCTTCAGCTGGGACAACTTCGAGCCCTTCTCGCGTGAGCCGGGTCTGTTCGGGCTGTCGCCGCTTATCTGGACGGCGCTGGTGGTCGTGCCGGTCGCGGTCGGGTTGCCCATCCTGATCTACATCTACGAGAAGAAGAAGGTTCCGGGCGTCACGCGCGGCTTCCTCGCCGTGATCCGCATGGTGGTTCTGCTGTTGCTGTATCTGCTGCTGGCGGGTCCGTCACTGGTTGACACCGAAACCTACGTGGAAGGCAGCAAGGTCGCGATCCTGATCGACGACTCCTTGTCGATGGGGGCGGAGTCGCGCGAGTTCCCTGTCTTCAACGTGCTGGATGACCGCGAATCCAACGACGTAAAGACAACCCGCGACGAGCTGGAACGGCTCGGCATTCGCATCGACAAGCCGCCGACCCAGGGCTTCGTGACGCTGACACCCGATGAGCTGGCCGTGCGCAGTTTCGTGCGCAAGGTCGTGCGCGAGCGCGCCTCGCGGCTCGTGGCACGTCTCAAGCAGATGCACGGCAAGGAGTTCCAGATCCGCGACTGGCAGACCGCGCGGGCGGACGTCGCGCGCCTGGGCGCCGAGGCCGATCTGCTGCAGTCCGCACTCTCGGCCGAGATGTCCAAGCCGGACGACCAGATCGACGAAGGCGAGAAGCGCCGGCTGGAAACCGCGCTCAACGACAAGCTCAAGGAAATCGAGCGGCGCGAACAGCGATTCGCCGAGCTGCTGGGCGGAGACGTGAAGGACCCAGAAATCAAGAAGAAGCGCGCGCTGATCGACAACCTGCTCGAGACCGCGCACCCGGAAGGCCCGCGCCGCTGGGACATCGCCTGCGAGCTCGTCACGGAGGGCGCAAAGCTGGCCGTGCCCACCGGCAGCAACGTTGACCTGCTGGAGATGCTGAAACAGCGTGCAGTGGACATCGAGGCCAAGGGCAAGGAAGGCGACAAGACGCAGCGCATGTCCATGGTGCGCTACTTCGTCTTCAGCACCAAGTTCGGGCGCGACCAGCTCACCGATGAGGCGATTCTCGAAGTCGACCCCGCCGAGCTGGACTTCCGCGCGCCGACGGGACGCCTGACCGAGCTGGACAAGGCGCTCGCCGAAGTGCGCCGCTATTACACGGAAGAGGATGACCTCGCGACGGTCATGGTGCTGTCCGACGGGCGTGACACGACGCCGCTGTCAGAGCGCGAAGAAGTCGTGCCGCCCAAGGGCAAGCAGAACCTTGAGCTCGTGACCGTCGCCATCGGAAACCCGAAGCCGGTGAAGATCCTCGAATTGCTCAGCGTCTCGGCCGACCGCGAAATCCTGAAGGGCGACTACCTCGACGTGAAGCTCAAGATCCGCGCCGACAAGGCCTACCGCGCCGACCCGGTGGAGGGCAAGCCCGGCCAGCAGGTGAAGATCATCCTGTGCGAAGATTCGGTCAGCAACCCGATCCCGTATGAGGAACTGAACGGGCGTCCCGTGCGCAGCGAAGCCGACCAGGTGATCGAGCTGGGCAGCGAAGAACTGGCGGAAGTGAAGATCCGCTTCAAGCCGCAGAAGCCCGGCAAGCACGTCTACTTCCTCAAGCTCAATGACGACCGCCTGCCGGACGAAGACACCTACCGCAACAACGTGAAAGAGCACTACGTCGAGGTCATCGACCGCAAGATCAAGGTGCTTTACCTCGAACAGCGCTTCCGCTGGGAAGGCCGCGCGCTGAACGAAGCGCTCAAGCGCGACAAGAAGCTCGAGTACCAGGGCTTCTTCTTCGACGCGCAGGACGGGTGGACGCAGCCGACGTCAAACTACGACGAGGAAGTGAAGAAGACCGTAAAGCCGCTCGGCTGGCCGTTCTTCGGCAACGGCAAGGTCGTCCGCGAAAAGGAAGACTTCTTCAAGCTGAACTACGACGTCATCATCATCGGCGACATCGACCCCGCCAGCACCTTCTGGCGCATCGAGTACTGGGACTGGATCGAAGAGTGGGTCTCGCGGCAGCGCGGCGGGCTGATCCTGCTGGCAGGCAACGCGCACAACCCGCGCAGCTACGGCAACTACGAGAAGGCCCGCGCGCTCTACCCCGTGGAACTGGACTTCCCGTCCGGCTACGAAAGCCTCGTCAATCCTTCGATTGAAAAGCACTGGCGCCTGACGCCGGCCGGGCGGGCGCATGAGCTGCACCGCCTCAGCAGCAACAGTGAACGGAACGACGAGTTGTGGGGCAAGGTCGTAGACGGCAATTTCGAAAAGGGCACGCTTCACGGTCTGTACTGGTACCAGGTCACGGGCGGCATCAAGCCCGCGCCGGCCGTGGCGCTGTCGCGTGTGGCCCGCGAAGGACCGATCACCGGCGAAGGCGACGTGCTCACGGCCGCGATGCCTTATGGCAACGGCATGAGCCTGTACTTCGGCAGCGACGACATGCACTACTGGCGCGAGTACGTCGGCGACTACTATTTCTACCGCTTCTGGCAGAACGCGATTCGTTTTGTCGCCAGCCGCCGCCTGGCCGGCAAGCAGCAGCGCGTGGACGTTTACACGGACAAGACGAAGTACCAGGTCAGCGAAGACGTGAAGATCTACGTCGAGCTGCTCGGCGACATTTACAGCGAGGTCGTGCAGAACCAGCTGAAGGAACTGAAAGAGCTCCCCAGCACCGAGGAAGACGGGGAAGTCCGCAAGGTGATCGTGGACGTGCAGTCGCGCACGCAGGGCAAGCTCAGCGTTCGCAAGGTAGTGCTGCGAGAAGTGAGCTGGAGCCCGAACCTGTTTGAAGGCGTCGTGGAAGCCAACGAGCCGGGACAGTTCGACGTCTGGGTGCGCGGCTACGAAGAGAGTCGCAAGTCGCCGCACCGCTACACGGTCATCGCGCCGATTGCCGAGTTGCGCAACCTCACGCTCGACTTCGACGGGCTCAAGAAACGGGCGAGCAAACTTCCGCCCGATACGGCCGACCTCGGCTATCAGGACGGCAAGCGTGTCTATCTGATGACGGACGCCGGCGACGCCGCACTCGAGGTGCGAGAACGTGAAAACGAGGTAAAGGGCATCACGGCACTGGTGTGGGACCGGAACGAGGACCGCTTCGGGCTGCGTTCGATCCTGCTGGTGCTGCTGATTCTGCTGCTCGCCGGCGAGTGGCTGACCCGCAAGCTCGTTCGCATGGTCTAGCCGGATTTCAGGCACATGTTTGCCCCTCACACCTGAAACCAGCAGCCTGTAACCTGCCAACCGTGCCGAAGCCCATTCCCGCAACCGACTTCCTGAAGGCGCCCGACAAGCTGGAAAAGGCGCCGGTCTACGCCGTGTTCGGCGCGGAGGATTTCCTTCGCCGTCGTTGCCTGAACGCGCTCGGTGACTCGCTGATGCAACGCGGCCTGGAGCTTCGCCGCGTGCAGGTGGACGACAACATCGCAACGTTGCTGGACGACCTGCGCTCGGCGAGCATGTTCGGCGGTGACTTCGCCGCCATCGTGCTCAACCAGCGGGTGGGTCCGCGCCACGAGGTGACGACCCGATTCAAAGAAGAACTCGCGGGCTACCTCGAGAAGCCGGGCAAGCGCAACGTGCTGGTGTTCGACGGCGCGACGTTCCAGCGCAACCTCACCGTGCCCAAGCGCGTGTGCGAGAACTTTCCCAGCATCATCTGCGAAGAGCTCAAGCCGTGGGACACGCGCGGCTGGAACAAGCTCGTCGCCGACGCGGCCGGCGAACTGGGGCTGAAGCCCGACGACCGCGCGCTGACCGCGCTTCGCGAGTACACGGGCGGCAGCCTCTCCCGTGCCGATTCTGAGTTGCGCAAACTTGCGTTGCTGAGCGATGACGGTCGCGTGACGGCCGACGACATCGCGCACGCCTGCGGCTACGAGGGTGCCGATGTCACCTTCCCGTTGTGTGACGCGATTCTCGCAGGAGACTCACGACAGGCGCTCGCGCACGCCGCTAAAATGGCTGGCAAAGCGGAGATAGGCTCGGTACTCTCTTTGCTCGCGCTGCTGAGACTGCAGGTTGCAGCCCTGGGGCGCGCCGCACTGGCACTGCGGCAGGGAGGATCTGCTTCAGACGCGTTAAGTCGCTCCAAGGCCCGGCTCAGGGAGAACTTGAAGCCAGGATTCTTGCAGACGGCGCGCGGCCTGGATCGCCCGGACATTCGCGAAGCCATTGGCATACTGCTTTCTGCGGACGAGAGCATGAAGTCCAGCTCGCCTGACCCGGCGAATTTGCTGATGTCGGTGGTGGCGAGGTTATGCGAAACATTACATAAACGGGAAACCGAACGGGCGTTCATTCGTTAGCATAGCCACTGACTGACACACTGGCACAACAACGAGGCAATAGTGGTTCCGGACTACGACGACGACGATGTGATTGAGGACTACGAAGAAGTCCAATCCGAATCCGCGGTTCGGCGTGTGAATTCGGGCCAGGGCGGCCCGGTGAAGCGTCCGCCGACCGGCGGGGCGGCACGCCCGCAGACATCCGCCATGCCCGCGCTGGATGACGAGGGCAGGCCGATGGGCCCGTCCAAGGGTAAGATCACCCAGAAGCAGGCCAAGCTGATCTGGATCATCTGTATCGTGATCGTCGTGCTGGGCCTCGGCGCCGTCGGCACGGATTACGTTCTGAACAAGAACAAGGGCGGCGGCGGAAACACGGTCGACCCGAACGTTCCGGCCAACAACCGCCGCACCGGCCTTCCGCCTGAGCACGTGCAGTCGCCGCGCGAGAAACTCGAAAGTGAGTTCGTCACCGCGGTCGTCGGCAAGATGGGCCAGATGGATGGCAGCAAGGCATGGGACTTCTACTGGACGTCCGTGCTTGAATTCGACGCGTCGTACGAAAAGGCCAAGGCGCTCAAGAGCGAGGCGACGACCCCGTCCGAAGAGCTTGAAGCCGCCTGGGCCGACACGATCAAGCACTACTATAAGGCCAAGTACGCGGCGGACCTGTTCCGCTTCCACTTCGGCGAAAGCAAGGTCGACTTCTTCGCGATCAACATCCGCAGCAAGGATGACCTGTCGATGCTGAATGATGACGAGCTGAAGAACGACGCGATTCGCACGTTCCAGGCGGCATCGTCAAAGATCGACGCCAAGTCGACGAACGTCAACAAGTTCAAGACGGACATCCTCAAGTACGACCTGACGGCGCAGAAGGTCCACGAGTCGCAGGAATGGGCCGACAAGGTGTTCGGCGAGTACAAGAACAAGTGGGAGCTTGAGACGTCCAAGAAGGAGTTCGCCCAGGAAGACATCGACTTCGTCGATGGCCCGGACTACACCACCGGCCAGGAGAAGATGTGGGAAGCATTCCTGAAGGCAAACGGCGGATAGCAGCCGGATACACACAAATGAGCGGGGGGCGCAGGCCCCCCGCTTTGCATTTGCGTTGCACCGCGCGGCGGCATCTGTTTGGCTAATGCGGGTGGACTCGAGAACAGGAAACGACCATGGGCAAGTTGATGAAGGCCGGAGTGTACGTGTTCGCCGTGATCGGCGTCTTGATGACCGCGAGCGTGGGCTACATCTACGCCACGAACAGCGAGCTGATGGGCGAGTTCTGGTCGGTCAAGGAAGACTTCCGGGCGGTCCCGTCCGATCGCCGTACCGAAGTCGTGGCGGAGTTGCCGGCGCGGATTACCTTCGAAAAGGAAGTCGCCGCGGAGATGGCCGAGCTGCCCGAGGAGCGCCGCACGGTGCTGTACGACCAGCTCAGGAAGAGCCGCGACCAGGTGTATGAGTCATTCAAGAAGCGCATCACCGCCGAGGCCGAGGTAGCGCGCAAGGCCAAAGAGGCCAAGACGGACGTGAAGGACGTCGCCAAGGAGATCGAGAAGCAGCTCGGCAAGGTGGACGTCGGCATCGACCTCACCGGCAAGAGCAGCAAGCCCGCCGTCGACAATCTCTCAGACGTGAAGGCGGCCGATGACTCCGTGACTTCCGCGCGCTTCGAATATGGCGAGGCTCGCGAAAGCAGCGACACAAAGAAGCGCGTCGACGCGGCGGTAAAGGTACTGAAGGCGCTCGACACGCTCGGCGACAAGGTGACGGCCGCGCGGAAAAAGAGCCTGACCAGCGACGAAAAGAGCCGCCTGTCCAACATCGTTCAGGGCGCGAAGGCGACGCTGTACGACGTCAAGCAGACGCCGGGCTTGATCGACAACGCCACCGCCAAGAAGTACATGACCAGCATTCCGCAGAAGCTCAACGAATAGCTTCCCAAGACAGCAGCAGGCGCAAACCCCCGCCAAGCAGCGGGGGTTTTGCGTTGCAGCTAGCCCTGGGCGGCCGCGTAGGCCTGCTCAATGTATTCGCGGGGGATGCCGATTTCGGCCACGGTCACCTGCCCGCAGAACGCGGGGCCGGCGGCCTCCTTGAAGCCTGCCTTTTCGGCAACGAACGTGACGGTGCACTCGGCACGGATCGCGACGCCCAGAATATCGCCGGTGTTTGCATCCAGCCCGCTCGGGATGTCCACGGCCAGCTTCGGCGTGTCGGCGTCGTTGGCGGCCTCGATGACCGCGCGGAACGGGTCTTCTATCACCCGGTCCAGTCCCGTGCCGAACAGCGCGTCAATGATCAGAGGCGCCTCGTTCAGTGTCTTCCACGCGGCTTTCAACTGCTCCCGGCTGCGCAACTCCTGGATCTGTACCCCCAGCCCGCCCAGCAGCTTCGCGTTCAGCGCCACGTCAGGCCCGGCGGTCGCCAGCGATGCCGGGTCGCCGACGTAGTAGACGCAAACCGCGTGGCCGCGATTGTGCAGTGTGCGCGCGATCGCGAGCCCGTCGCCGCCATTGTTCCCGGGGCCACACAGAATCACGGGCGGAGTGTCGGCCTTGTGCAGCTTGTCCTTCCAGCGCTCGAGCTCTTCCATCGTGCGCGGTATGTCGTCTTTGCTGCCGGGCTGGCGCAGGCGTGCCATGGCCTTGCCGACACCGTCGATACGCAGGATGCGCTCGGCTTCGTCGGTGCAGGCGCGCGCCGCGTTTTCCATCAGCAGCATCGAGGGGATGCCGAATTCCTCGATCGCGCGCCGGTCCAGCTCGCGCACCTGCTCACGGGTCAGTGTCTTTGCAACAGCCATGAAGCTAGCCTATAAGCGGCAACCGCTGCGACAAGCACGCTGGCAGGTATGCCAAGGCAATGAGAAGCTGATGACAGAGGACCTGTTCCACGACATGCGAGACCGCCTGCAGGGCGCCACGCTGCAGATGTATGTCTCAACGTTCTGCTACGACTGCGTGCGGCTCAAGAAGCTGCTGGACGCAAACGCCGTCGCCTATGAGACCGTCAACATCAGCAAGGTGGACGGCGCAGCCGAGAAACTGGAGCGTGAAACCGGCAAACGCGGCGTTCCATTCATGCTGGTAAACGGCACGACGTGGGTGCGCGGCTATCATCGAGGCGGGCTCGACGCCAAACTGTTTGCAACCGAACTGGCGGCCGCGCTGTAGTTCGGTAAAACTTCGCCATGCCCCACGATGTCACCGTCCGCGTGCGCTACGCCGAAACCGACCAGATGGGCGTGGTGTACCACAGCAACTATCTTGTGTACTTCGAGATCGGGCGCACGGAGATGATGCGCGCATCCGGCATCAGCTACGCCGAGCTGGAGCAGCGCGGCTACGTGCTGGCCGTGACCGAGTCCGGCATGAAGCACCGCGGCAGCGCGAAGTACGACGACGAGCTGGTCGTGCGCACCTGGCTGCGCGAAGTTACCAAGACCCGGTTGCGCTTCGAGTACGCCGTGATGCGCGACGGCGTTGCCTTGACCACGGGCCACACCACCCTCGCGTTCCTCAGCCGCGCCGACAACATGCGCCCCATACGCGCGCCCGAAGACGCACACGAAAGGGCACTCGCTGCCTGCGAGCCGGCATAGTCTCGCTACTTGCCGATGCAGAAACGACTGAAGATCAGGTCGAGCACTTCGCCCGGTGCTTCTGCCATCAGCGCTTCATCGAGGGCCGTGAGAGCCCGGCGTACGTCGGAAGCTACGACTTCGTGAGGCGTGTCCGGATCGGCTGTCGCCTGTTCGAGCAGTGCCAGCGCGGCGGCCGAGCGCATACGAAGGAGACTGGTGGCGCAGCCTGAGGCCGCCTGATCGAGGCGAGCTTCCAGCCGCGATCGCAAGTCCTCCAGTCCGGCCCCGCTGAGCGCGGACAGAGACACTTCTTCAAGACCGGCCGGGTTGGCCCGTTGCTCAAACGTTAGATCGGACTTTGTGCGGACCCACATGGCGCGAGAGCGCACGCTTGCATCTCGCCGCTGCAGCTCCTTGAGCTCTTCAATCAATTCTTCGCTGCCTTCGGGAGGGCACAGCAGTAGCAGCACGTCGGCCTGCATTGCGCGCGCCCGTGCAGCTTCGGCGAAGCGCCCAAGGTCCACGTCCGATCCGCCCACGCCGCTCAGGTCGGCGATGCAGGCGACGTGACTCCCGATTGATAGATCCGCCTCGACCGGGTCGCGTGTCGTGCCCGGCGTGCTGCTCACGAGCGCGCGGGGCGTGCCAAGCAGGGCGTTGAAGAGCGTGCTCTTGCCCGCATTTGGCGGCCCGAAGAGGGCGATGACAGGCTTGGCCTGGCGTGGTGCGGGATCGTCCGCGCCGACGACCGAGCGAAGGCCTGACACGAATTCGTGCAGGTCGGCTTGCAGCCGCTGCTCCAACGATTCGGCGTGTTCCTCTTCGCTGAAATCGAACGACATCTCGAAGCGTGCGCGCAAGCCGCGCAGCTGCTCCGCCAATGCGCCGATGCGGGTGGCCGTTTCACCCGACAGGTCGGCTACGGCCTGTCGGCGGGAGACTTCATCGGTTGCATTGATGAGTTGCAACACGGCCTCGGCGCGGGACAGGTCGAGCTTGCCCGCATCCAGCGCGCGGCGCGTGAACTCGCCGGGCTCGGCGTCGCGTGCGCCTAGTGCGCGCAGACGCGTCTCCAGCTCGCGGACGATGGCCAGGTTGCCGGGAATGCGAAGCTCGAGCGTGTCGTCGCCGGTGAGCGTTGCGGGACCGGGCAGCAGCCAGGCCGTCGCCGGGACCTCACCCAGCGGCAGCGAAATGCGGCAGTCGACGGACGAGCGTTTGAATTCAGCGCCGCAGAGCTGATTGCAGATCGCCGCGCAACGCGGCCCGCTGACGCGAATCAGTGCAACGGGCGAGGGTGCCGCGGGCGTGGCGAGGGCGAAGATGGTGTCGGCGTCGGGCATGCGCAGGCCCCGCGTGCGGCTAGGACGCGCCGTGGTAGTCGGGCTTGGTTTCTTCGTCGACCTTCGGCTTCTTCTTCGGGTCCGGCATGACGCCCTGCTTGATCAGACTGCGCTTGACCAGTTTGGACTCGGCAATCGAGTACAGGCTCGAAATGATGAAGTAGAACGAGAAGCCCGAGGCGTAGCCGTAGAACATCAGCCCCATCAGCGGGAAGATGAACGCCATGTTCTTCTGCATGGCCGCCTGCTGCGGGTCATCCGACTTGGGCTGAAGCTTGAACTGAAGCACCGAAAGCACGATCCACAGCATCGGCAGAACGTTGAACGTCAGGTAGCCGTTGTGGGCCAGGAAGCTCAGCCAGCCGTCGCCGATGTATGTCGAGAGCGGCAATGATGCGTCGGGCAGGCTTAGGTCATGAATCCACAGGAAGTCTGCCTGACGCAGGAAGATCGCATTGCCGAACGCGCGATACAGACCGATGAAGATCGGCAACTGGATCAGCATCGGCAGGCAGCCGCCCAGGGGCAGCATGCCGACGTTCTGCTCTTTCATGACCGCGCGCGTCTCGGTCAGCATCTTGAGCTGCGACTGCTGATCCTTGCGCCCGGCGTATTTCTCCTTGATCGCGTCCAGGCGGGGCTTCACCACCTTCATCTTCTGCGTGTACGTTGCCATGGACTTCTGCCCGCGGTACGAAAGCGGGCTGAGGCTGAAACGCACCAGCAGCGTAAGCAGAATGATCGCGAAGCCGGGCCCAACAAGGTTCGCCAGCATGCCCAGAATCCAGATCAACGGCGTCGCGATTACGTCCCAGAAGCCGGACGTAGCAAGCTCGTTCCACTGCAGCTTGATCTCTTCGTCGGCCGGCGGGTTTGCGTTCCATGCTTCGGTCAGGTGTTCCTTGTCGCGCGGGCCGGCGTAGAAGCGCATGTTCACGACGGCGCTTTCGCCGTTGGCGATTTCCTGCTTGGGAGCGATCAGCGACATTGCCGCGTTCTGGTCGTCGCCCTTGAGCGGCAGAACCTGGCCGGACCAGCGCTGGTCGCGCGCTTCCGGGTCGGCCGCGATGAACGCGAGGAAGTAGTCGGTCCGAAGCCCGTGGACTACGAGAAAGCGGTCTTCCTTGCTGATGTCGTCCAGGTCGCGGGCGTCGACCCAGTCGTGCCGCGCGCGGCCTTCTTCTTCGAGGTCTTCCTGCAGGCTCTTCACGTCCTTGGCGAGCCCGCGCATGCTTGGCGAATCCTCGAACTGCACGAAGCGCTTGCTGTCGGTGCTTGCGTACAGGGCGATTCGCGAATGCATTGCGCTGTTGCGGGCGGCGTCGTTGGTCATGCCGACCGGGCCCCAAAGCCCGATGACTTTTTCAACGGGCGCGCTGCCCTTGTTCTCGACACGGACGGAGACATCGAAGCGGAAGGTTTCCGGCAACAGCGTGATCGTCTTGAAGATCACGGTGCCGTCCGACTCCTGCGGGAACTCCACCCCCCGGCCGGGAGGGAAGCGGAAGGTGAGTGACTGTCCGTGCTCGGGCTGCTTTGCGTCCGGCACCAGCTCCCAGCGCGAGGTGTTGCGCCAGTTGTCATTCTTGTCGAGCACCAGGGCCAGAGGCGACAAATCAGGCGCCGAGTCCAGCGGGTGCAGCAATTCCAGCGCGAGACCGGGCTTGGGCTCATCCTGAGGGTTGTCGGGTGTCTGCAGGTACACTGGCTTGCCGTCTGCGTCGATGTAGCTGAGCCGCTCGATGACCGCGCCGCGCTCGGAAATTTCCGCGGTCAGGCGCGAATTGGCCAGCTTGTGCAGCTTCGCCTTTTCGCGTTTCATGGGGAGGAAGCCGTGCGCCTCGTCGCTTGCCGTCGGCTTGGAGGTGACGTCCGTCGACGGGGTCGTGTCCTCCATCTTCGGCGGAGCGGCCTGGTTGCCGCCAGGTGCATTGGTGTCAGGCTTGTTGCCGGGCTGGTTCGAAGGGGCCTGGTTGACCGGGGCCGGCTTCGGGCTTGGCATGATGTACTGCTGGACGACGAAAAAGCCGATCACAAGGACGGCGATCACGGCGATCATCTGGATCATGTCCTTGCGGTGCATCGCCTCTCCAGCCCCTGAAAATCAACCCCGGAAGGGGAACTCGTATAGACCGGCAATGGAACTCCGTCAATGCAGGGTACCGACCTGAAACTTCCTACTTCTCCGCCCCTTGGCGCAACCTTTGCCGTGCCCGACGCACCCGGGGCCGCCGCGTTGATCGTGCAGGGCAGCGGCGTGCACGATCGCGACGGCAACATGCCGGCTGTCGGCTTCCGCAGCACCCTTTATAAGCGCGTCGCGCGCGAACTGGGCGAGCGCGGCATCGCGACGCTCCGATTTGACAAGCGCGGTCACGACAAGCCGGCCGACGCTCCCCAGGACTACAGCATTCCGCAGCGCCTCAATGACCTGCGTGCCGCCCTGGCCGTCCTGCGCGATGACGAACGCACGGGCAGCCTGCCATTGTTCCTCATCGGCCACAGCGAAGGCGCCATGATGGTCGCCAAGCTGGCCGAGACGGAATCCGTTCGCGGGGTGGTCAGCCTCGCCGCTCCGTTCGGCAACACCTTTGAGCTTGGCAAAGAGCGCGCCCGCCGCCTGCTGAGTCTGTCCGGCGCCCAGCAGGCAAAAGGCGAACTGGCGATCGAGTACTACGATCGCCTCGAAGCATTCTTCAAAGAAGGCGCGCGATTATTGCCGGAAGAGTTCGTCGAATTTGCACGCCCGTACAAAGGTGCACCGTACCAGGGCTGGGAAAGCTACGAGTGGCTGGCAGGGCACTGGGCCAACGCGCTCAAGGCCGACCCGACAAGCAAGGGTGTGCCGATGCTGGTTGTACAGGGTGGCCGCGATGCGCGGCTCTGGCCGGACAACCCGCAGCGCTGGGAAGCGTGGTGCGCCACGCGCGAACTTGCCGACTACGTTCTGATCGACCACATGGGCCACGATCTCAACGACGCGCGGCAGAAGGCGTTCCGGGTTGATGATGCCGTCTTGCAAACGGTAGGGGACTGGCTGCTGGAACATGCCAAGAGCTGAAACGAAAGACGCCGCGCACCGCGCGGCGCCTGCAATCGTTGCGGAGCGCTGCTACTTCGCCACAAACTGCTTGAATTCCGGGAAGAGGTGCAGCAGGTACTCGCTGAGCGTGCTGAAGGTCGGGCCGTAGCCTCCCTTGTAGATGTAAAACTCAAGGTCAGTCGCCGCTTCGCCGCCGTCCTGATAGCGCTTGGACTTGTCGCGCTCAAGCATGCGGTCGAGAACGCGCTGCAGGTCGTCATCCACGTTCGGGTTGTAGTGGCTGATCGGCGGAATCGGCTTCTTCTGGACGTTCTCAATGCACACGAGCGTGTCGTCGTCGGCGAAGATGTTGCGCCCGGCCAGCAGCTCGTACAGCACCACGCCCAGGCTGAAGATATCGCTGCGCCCGTCGGTCTGCTCGAAGGCTGCCTGTTCCGGGCTCATGTACTGGACTTTGCCCATCAGCACGTCGCCCTCTTTGTCCTTCATGAGGTTGCGTGCCTTGGCGATACCGAAGTCGGTGAGTTTGCACACACCCTCGGTGTCGATCATGATGTTCTTGGGGCTGACGTCGCGGTGCACGACGCCCAGCAATTCGCCCTGCGCGTTGCGCTTCTTGTGCGCGTACTCAAGCGCGCGGGCGACGCGGCTGCAGATGTAGACGCACAACTCGGTCGGGATGCGCTTCTTGTACTGGTGGTGGCGGTCGATGAACTGCTCGAGGTTCACGCCGTGGATGTACTCCATGGCCATGTAGTAGCTGCGGCCGGACTTGCCGAGCTGGTAGATCTGCACGATGTGCTGGTGGATCAAGTCTGCCACCAGCTTTGCTTCACCGATGAACATCTCGGTGAACTCGTCGTTTGAAGAGAAGTCTTCCAGGATCGTCTTGATGGCCATCCGCTTTTCGAAGCCGTCGCTGCCGAGCTGGATCGCCTCATACACGGCGCCCATCCCGCCCTCAGCGAGCTTCTTGACGAGCTTGAAGGTGTTGGTGTCCTGGATGGTGGACAGCGCGTCGATCTGGCGCTCGGATTTTCTGAAGAGGCTCAAACGCCCGCTCCTTGAAGTCCCGGCCCGAAGGCATTAGCTACAAATGGTCAGAATGACAGGTCTCGCAATATTGCAGACCCGGCACCCGACTGCAAGCCCCGCGTGACCGCATGAACGAGCCAGCTGAGCACCCGCCCGACACCGGCCTGCAGCGCAAGCGCGCGAAGGTGAGTCAATTCAAACGCTGGGTCAAAAGACTGCGCATCCTGATGGCCGTTGTAACGGTCACTCTGGCTGTCTACATCTTCATGAGTTACGGGGTTTACACGCTTCCCGGCGAGTACAAGCCGCTGTCGAGAAAGGTCCAGTCGCCCATTACGGAAGTGCAGCCGGGCGACACGGTCATCCTGTTGAACATGAACCTGTGGCGTGAGCCGAAGCTTGGCGACATCGTCATCTACGACCACCCGGACCCGAAGGACGGCGTGCCAAGCCAGTTGATCGGGCGTGTTGCCGGGCTGCCCGGTGAGACCATCGTGCGCGTCGGCCCGACGATCAAGGTGGCCGGGCGTCTGCCGTTGCCGGTCGGGTTTCCGATGGGGAAGGACGTCCAGATAAAGGACGGCGCGACTGTCCCCGAAGGCAGCTACCTGATCGTCACTGACACGGATGCGGTAGCCTACGCCGACAGCCGCGACTTTGGGTTTGTCTCGCGGGAGGCGCTGAAGAAGAAGGTGATCTTCAACCTCGCGTTCATCCTCGGTCAGCGTGAGGTGGAGGCGCCGCCGCCATCCAACACAGAGCCGAATGATGCACAGTAGCCCGCGTCTGGGATTGCCCCGGCCATCCTGCTAACCTTCGGCGATGCCATTCACAAAATACGGTTTACGCGAGCTGTTCCTGTTCGGCTTCGTCATTCCCGGCGCGCTCTGGGTCGGTGTCTGGGCGCTGGCGTGGTACGTGCACCCGGCGCTGTGGGCGGTGGGGGCCATCCCGCTGTTTCTTACCGGCTTCAACCTCAACTTTTTCCGCGACCCGGATCGGCCGCTTACGGGCGACGAGTTCACCGTAGTCAGCCCCGCCGACGGCACCGTGACAGACGTGGGCGAAAAAGAGCTGACCGAGTACCTCGAGGGCAAACACCAGGGCATCGGCATCTTCCTGAGCGTGTTCGATGTGCACGTCAACCGCGCCCCATTGGACGGCACGCTGGAGTACTCACGGCACCAGGACGGCGACTACCGCGATGCTCGCGACCCCGAGTGCAGCACGCTGAATGAGGCGCAGAACCTCGGCTTCAAGACCACGTGGGGGCCGCGCTACTACATCCGCCAGATTACCGGGCTGATCGCGCGCCGCATCGTCTGCCCGATCAAGGAAGGCGACAGCGTCCGGCGCGGCGAACGCTTCGGGATGCTGAAGTTCGGCAGCCGCACGGAGCTCTACTTCGACAACGATTTTGACGTCGAGTGGAAGGTCAAGGTCGGCGACAAGGTCAAAGGCGGCGGCACCGTGATAGCTACGGTGAAACTCGCCGCGACGTCCGAGCAAGGACACGCAAGCCAGCAGGCCGCGACGGCCCAGGAGCGCTGAATGAGCAGACTCTTCGTCAGCCTGGCCTCAGTGATGGTGGTACTGGCGATGGCGACGCCGGCGCGGTCGGAGCCAAAGACCGAGCGTACGGTGAACTGCGTCTATCCCGGCGAAGTGCTGGCCAGTGCGCTGAATGATTTTGCGGGCCAGCTTGGCTATCGGTTTGAGCCCGGCGACATGGATGAGGCGTTTGAGCTGGAATCCATGATCTGGGTGCACGCCAAGGGCGTCTCGCCGGCGGCGGCGGCGGAGCTAATCAGCGCGTCGGGCGGCGTTCGTGTCAGCATCGACGATGCCAACCGGCAGGTGCTGGTCGCGGAAGACAATGAGGATGCGCCGTCGGCAACGGGCGTGCGATCCTTCAAGACCGACAAACTCTGCCAGGTCTACACCGAATACCAGAAGCGCTACGGCACGATCTCCGAGGCGGGGCTTGAGCCCGACATGCTGTATCGACCCACGGCCACCGAAGAGCTGCGCAGTGCGCTGGAAGAGATTCTGCAGCTCGGCGATTCTGCGCCCGGCTCGGCAATTGGAAAGCGCCTTGTGTACACACGCAGTGTGGAAGACCTCGACCGCATCGGCGAGCTGCTAAGGGTAATGGAGTCCGCGCACGGCGGAGAGAGCTCGCAACTGCAGGTGGACCGCGCCTATCGTGGAAAGCTCGCGAAGCTTCAGTCGAACTTCGGCGGCGAAGGCACTCTGGTGAGCGCCCTGTTGTGGCAGCTGTTCAAAGACTGCGACGTTCCGGTGTATGTCGATCACGCTCAGATGGAGTCATTCGACCTGGAATACGACACCACCGCGATCACGCTCGACAACGCGCACAGTCACTACGACGCGCTGCTGGGGCTCGCGCGCGAGCAGGGCTTCTTTGTCGACTGCAAGCACGGAGCGCTGCGCATTCACGAGGACTTCTTCGTCGGATCCAGCAGTTTCCGTGTGTTTGATGTTTCTGATGTGCTGGCCGAGCTCGAAAAGGACTACGCCGATCTGAAGACCGACGACAAGGTCCACGAGGGGTTCCACGGCGATCTTCGCAGCGAAGGCGGCGTGCAGGTCATTGTCGACGCCCTCAGCACGCAACTCGACAACGCAGGTTTCTCGCCCTTGCTTCGTGCATACGGACCGAGGATTGCTGTAGTCGGCGGCATGGACGTCGTGGACCGCGCGGCCGAAATTCTCGAAGCGATGGGGTGGCAGCCGGCCGGTGCAGGAGAAGGGGAAGGCAAATGAGGAACTTCATCGCGCTGGCTATGGTTGCACTTCTGCCGCTGGCTGTGTGCGCGCAGGACAAGGCGCCGAAAACCATCCACATCGGCTTCTACGGCGAAAGTGCGTACGACTGCGCCGAGAAACTGGCGGAGCAGCTTGGCGCGAAGCTGCACCTGCACGATCTCGATGAAGAAACGCTGGACGCGCCGTGCTGGCTGGTCCGGGACGAAGTCACACCGCAGGCTGCGGCGAGTTTGTTCGCAATCGCCGCCGGCTACCAGGTGTCACTGGACGCATCGACCAGCACCCTGCACGTCTATCAGCCGGGAGTGTCGGTCGGTGATGCGCGTGTGAAGGGCTACGACGTCAGCGTGCTCTCAGGCCGATTCGTTGAGTACGTCAACAACTACGGCGCCCCCGCTGTTGCGCAGCGGCCAAACGAGGCGCCCGAGCCGGAGCGCACGGCCGCGCAACACCTTGCCGATGCACTGGACGAAATCCTGTACGACCCGCGCGGCGGTGATAGTGAGCCGTCGGTCGTCGGAGACCGGCTGCTGTTCACCGCAAGCGAGCAAGGCCACGCCCGCGTGCGCGAAGCGCTGGACATCCTGGTGGCGGAGCACGGCGGCGAGTCGGAAGCGTTGCGCGTCGAACGCACGGTTATAGAGAGGCTCAAGGCCGCGGAGTTCAGCGCGGAGATTGAACGCACGCCCGTGGCAAGCGTGCTCACCGCAATCTGCAAGGCGGCGGCGCTCGGCATCGTGCTGGGCCCCGACCTCGCTGAGGTCGCGGTGGAGGAACACATCGACTTCCCGCACAAGAAGGGAACGAGCGCGCTGGCGGCGCTGAAACAGCTGACCGCGCAGATGGCCGCGCAGGACCTGCCGATCGACATCAGCGTTCGCGAAGGGACTTTGGTTGCCGACCTCGCCGGACGCTCAAGCAGCAGGGGCTATCGCGTCTACGACGTCACGGAGTTGCTGAAGAAGCTCGACGCGTCCTACCAGCGGCAGCGCACCGCGCCGGGTAAAGACGAAGGGTTCGACGGCGATGTGCGTCGCGCCGGGGGCAATCGTGTCGTGTTGGATTCGCTCGAGGAATTGCTCGACGAAGTCCACCAGGGCGAGCACGCAACCTGCATCTGCTTCGGCACGCGTTTGGTTGTGCGCGGCGGCTGCGACGCGGTGGATGCCGCAACGAACATACTCAAGGAAATGGGCTGGGAGGAGTCAGGCAACTGATGCCGGACCAGACCGCAAAGTCGGAACAGGGACGCGGAGATGAGCTGACGGCGAGCGGCCGCCTGTTGCAGCTCGGCCCCGCCGACAGCGGGTTGCATCCCGGCGTGAACACATCGCGGCGCATCCGCAAGCGACAGCGCATGCCGGGCCTCGCGATGCTCCCGACGGCGCTCACGCTCGGCAACGCGATCTCGGGAATTGCGTCGTTGATCGAGTTGGCGAAGGCCTACGCGGCCGTCATCTCGGGTGATGAAAAGGAAGTGTTCCTGCGGTTGGGCTACGCCGCGCTGCTGATCGGCGCCGGAATGCTCTGCGATGCGCTAGACGGCAAGGTGGCCCGCATGACGGCCACAACGGGGCGCTTCGGGGCGGAGTTGGACAGCCTGTGCGACGCGGTGACGTTCGGCGTCGTGCCCGCACTCATGATTCGCGTCGCCGGTGACTTCTTCTTTGCCCACGGCAGCGCCTTCGAGTTCGATACCAAGATCCTGTGGGCGGTAAGCGGGCTGTACGCCTGCTGCGCGATCCTGCGCCTGGCCCGCTACAACGTGGAAACGGACGAAGAGGACGACCACACCAGCTTTCGCGGACTTCCGTCGCCCGCTGCGGCCGCGAGCATCGCCGGGTTCGTGCTGGGGCTGAGCTGGCTGCGCAATCAATTTGAGTGGTTCGGGGACGAGCCGTGGACGTGGATTCTCCGCGTGCTCTTCCCGCTGGTTTGCATGTTCGTCGGCGTGATGATGGTGACCCGAATCCGCTACAGCCACCTCTTCAACAAGCTTGTTACGCGCAAGCAAAGCCTGCGCACGATGGTCGCGTTTCTGGTGCTTTTGACCCTGGTGGTGATCCTGGGCGACTACTGGCGACTCACCGTTCCCGCGCTGATGCTGGCGTACGTATTGTCCGGCCCGATCTACTTCGGCTATCGCGTTATCCGCGGTCGCGGGCTTCTTGGGCGGCGGCTCGCTCTGGCGGAGCGCAAGCGGCGTCGCGACGAACGCGCGGCCAAGCAAACCCCGAGCTGACATGGCAGCACCGATCCTCGCACCCGATCAGGTAGAAGAAGCCGCGCGAT
The DNA here is from genome assembly GCA_020638675.1 of Planctomycetota bacterium. Lineage (GTDB taxonomy): Bacteria > Planctomycetota > UBA8742 > UBA2392 > UBA2392 > JACKID01. The sequence continues at coordinate 2,201,350 of JACKID010000001.1, read as the reverse complement.
TGCTACGCGAAGGGGGGCTCGTCGCGTTTCCTACGGATACCGTGTACGGCGTCGCGGCCATGGCCGACAGCACGCTGCACAGCGCGGCGTTGCAGGCTTTCAAAGGTGAGCGGCGTGAGCCGTTTTCGGTGCACCTGCCGGATGCCCGGGCCGCGCTAGAAGTCGCCGGCTCGTTGCGGGAACTTGAGCGCTTTGCCGTAACCACGCTTGGCCCAAAGGGCGTAACGGTCATCGTGGCGCACGGGGCTGCGCACGCCGGAATCGGATTGCGGATCGTGCAGCACGAGGTCGGCTCGAAGTTCCTCGCGCTGGCCGGCGCGGCGGTTGTCGCAACCAGCGCAAACCTGCACGGCCAGCCGCCATTGAACGCGCCAGCACAGATTGCGGAATTGCCGGGCATCAAGGCTGTCCTGAGTGCCGGTGAGTTGCCCGAGCGGCCTGCCTCGAGCGTTGTACGCATGCTGCGCTCAGGCGTTGAAGTGCTGCGCGAAGGCGCGGTCTCGCGGGGCGATCTGCGCAAGCGTCTCATCCGTTCCATTGAATTCGTCTGCCTTGGCAACCTGAACCGCAGCGCGTTCGCGAAGGGGCTGCTCGCCGCGATGCAGGGCTACTACGCCCGGGAATTGGCAGGCTTCATCCCCGCGTACTCGCCGTCTTCCAGTGGATTGATGGGAAACCCGAAGGCGCGGTCGCCGGGGCACATGGTCGCGGTCGCCAGGTCCTTTGACGTGGACCTCTCCAGCCACGTTCCTGCCCGGTTTGACGGCGCGCGCGCCAGCGACCTTCGCGTCGCGATGGGAGCCGACATCTGGCAGTCCGTTCCCGACGGACACCGCTGGTCGGTCAGCGACCCCATGGGCGGGCCGATCGCGGGCTATGAGGAAATGACACAGCAAGTGCGCGCGCACTTTGAGTCGCTGTTTGCACGCACGGCAGTCGTGCGCGAGGCGGATGCCGCATTGGAAGACGGCTTTGATAAGCTATTCTCGGCAGTACAGGGAGATCGGCCATGAAGCTCGTCACGGCGGCAGACCATGCAGCAGTCGACATGAAAGATGAGCTGGTCCGGTTTCTCAAAGAGCTCGGCCACCAGGTCGAAGATCTCGGGCCCTTCAGCAAGGATCGCGTCGACTACCCCGACTACGCCGCGCGGGCCTGCCAACTTCTGATGCAGGATGAATGCGACCGCGTCATCCTCGTGTGCGGCTCCGGCATCGGCATGGCGATGAGCGCCAACAAAGTTTCCGGCTGTCGCGCAGCGGTCATTCACAACTCGTGGGAAGCAGAGATGTGCCGCCGCCACAACAACGCCAACGTCGCCTGCTTCGGGGCGCGCAGCATGGGAATTGAGATCGTAACCGGCAGCCTGAAGGTGTTCCTCGAGACCGAGTTCGAGGGCGGACGGCACACCGGCCGAGTGGCCAAGATGTCCAGGCTGGACGGCAGTGCCGCCAGCGACATACCCGGCGGATAGACTCCACGGCGGGTCCATGACCGACCTTGTGTATCGCCACTGGAACGAGACGCTGGACGCGAACCAGTGCGTCAGCGTTGACGGCACCGCACCCGGGCGCCTCAACCTGTCTCATTGGCCCGGCAATCGCACGCCCGTTCGCTTCAAGCATGATCTCTCGACCGGCATGGCGCTCAAGGTCGCCGAAGCGGAAGACCGGCTGGAGGTCCTGCAAGGCATCACGACCGTCACGAACAACCACTGGGACACGGACGGCGCCTGCAGCGCGTTCGCCATGATTTACCCCGCATTGGCGCTGACCCACGGGCAGACGCTGCTTGCAGCGGCAATCGCGGGCGATTTCGGGCAGTTCACCACGCCGGAAGGGGTCAAGATCGACCTGACGTTGACCGAGTTGACCCGTCGTCACGACAGCCCGGTCGCCAGTGACAAGTTCAAGGATGAAGGCAAGCGCAGGCAGGCGCAGTACGACTACGCGCTCGACATGTTCCCGAGCCTGCTTGCCAACCCTGACCTGCACGCTGACTGGTTTGCGCAGGAGTTCTGGGCGATTCAGCAGGACCTGCGCACCCTGCGCGAAGGCGACGCCGAGCTGGAACGCTTTGACGCGATCGACCTGAGCGTCATTGTCTGCGATCGCTATCTCCATGAGACAGCCGTAAACACCGCCGCCGCCACAGATCGGATACTGACAGTCATGGTGGGGGACCAGGGGCTGCACGAATACGAGCTGCGCCTCACAACACTCTCATGGTTCGACCTGCTCAGCAGCCCGCAACGGCGTCGGCTCGACTGGACGCCACTCGTGGACCAGCTCAATAAGGAAGCAGCGACCGACGGCGGGCGATGGGTGGCGGACGACATCTCGGACCCCGACCCTGCACTCGCATTCGTGGATGACGAGTCAGAACTTGCACCGAACGCCACCCGGCCCGAGGCCGTGAAGCGCATCATCGCGAGTTTCTTCACACAAGGACCGTATCTTCCGGCCGGGGTGTGACGCCCGCTACGTCACCGATGTGTCTGAAATGCAATCGTCGCTTGACCTTGAGACGATTTCGGGCCATGCTGTCTCGTGCCCCCCATAGCGGAAATGAATTCAGCATTCTGGACGGTTGATTGGCCCTGCCGATCAGCCATCGCCATTGTTTCGAGGAACTCATGGCAAAGACCGCATGGGGTATCGAGCTCGGCACTTCCAGCGTCAAGGCCGTCAAGCTCAGCGGTGATCGCGGCGGCGTGGCCCTGGAAGATGTCGCCATCATCCCCCTCAGCGATTTCGGGCTAGGCGGAGGCACGAGCGCAGAAGACGCTACGGCCGGCGCCCTCAACGAGCTGCGCTCAAGTCGCGGCATCAAGAAGGGCGATGAGGTGTTCGTCTCCATTTCGGGGCAGAACACCCTCGGCCGAATCATCAGCTTGCCGCCCGTGCCCAAAGAGCGCGTGCGCGAGACGATTGAGAACGAGGCTCGCAGCCAGATTCCGATCAAGCTCGAGGAGGCGGTCTGGGACTTCCAGATCATCGAAGACGGCGATCCTGATGAGCTGCGCGTAAACCTCTACGCCGCCAAGAAGGACGTTGTCGAGCAGATCGTGGACGTCTGCGACATGGCCGGGCTGCAGATTACCGGCATCCAGGTCGCGCCGCTGGGCATCTACAATTACATCAAGTACGAGATGGACGACGCCGTCAGCGACGCCTGCGTCGCCATCGACATCGGCGCGGACAACACCGACGTCATCATCATCGACGGCCAGAAGACATACGTGCGCGTCGTGCCGGTCGCCGGCAACGACATCACCAAGGCTCTTCGTGCCCGCTTCAAGCTGTCGGCCGACGACGCGGAAAAGCTGAAGCGGCGTGCGCACAAGTCCAAGGACGCGGCCGCGGTATTTGAGGCAATGAAGCCGCCGCTGAAGGACATGGTGGGCGAAATCTACCGTGCCGTGGGCTTCTACAAGTCGCAGCATGAAGAAGCGAACATCAACCAGCTCGTGATGATGGGCAACGGCAGCAAGCTGTTGAACATCAAGAAGTTCTTCGAGCAGCAGTTGCAGTACCAGGTTCACAAGACCGACACGCCGGTACGTGTCGCGCTGTCACGCAGCGTCGACCCGACCGAGGTGCAGAACAATATCCAGAGCCTCACGGTTGCCATCGGACTTGCTCTGCAGGGCTTGGCGCTGGACGAAGTCAACAGCATCAACCTGATTCCGCCCGAGTACGTGGAAGGCCAGGCCACGGCAAAGCTGCGCGCGCCATTCTTTGCGGCGGGCGGCATTGCTCTGGCGGGCGGCATCATTGCGATGGTGCTGGCGATCCTGTCCACGGGCGGCGTGAGCGCGGTGGTCGATCAGGCCACCAGTGCCGCGAACGAAAAGTCCCAGCGCGGCAAGGAAATCGCGGCGACGGCCCCCCAAGAGGATGACAAGGCCAAGGCCTTCTCGCTGATCAACCTCGCCGAGGGTGTGGTCGCAACGCTCGCGCCGCAGAAGGGCCCGGACGACGATGAAGAGCCGGCCGGCCCGCCGACCGAATTCACGCTGCGGACCGACCTCGCGCCGGGGTTGATCACGAAGTCGACCCTCGACGCGCTGGCTGAGTATGCAGCCGGCAAGCCGCGCACGCCGATCTACTACGCCAACGTGAAAGCCAAGCCGGAGTCCGGGTCGCCACTGCTTCAGACGAACGCCTGGATGCTGGAAGTGAAGACCGAGCCGGGCTGGGTGGGGGCGGTAGAGAACGAGGGCGGCCACTACGTCGCGACGCGCACCTACACGCTGCGTGTCTGGATCGCCTCCGAGTTGTCCAACTCCATCGACACCAGCGAGGCGAACAACTCGCTCAAGAACAAGCTGTCCGGCAACGACGGACTGCTGACCGAAAAACTGGCGAACGCGATTCTTGCGGAGCTGGAGGCGTCGGGACAGTTGAAGAAGATCGACGAAAAGGCCCGCAAGAAGATCGATTTCAGCAGCGGGCTGAAGATCACCGTCAACCAGCTCTCCAGCGCCGAGTTCGGCACCCGGACGGGCGACATCATGCTCGGCGACATCGTCGACACGCGCGTCAACATTCTGGATGCAGACGGCAGGCCCTACACAAGGACGCTGCGCGGTGGTGCAGGCAACGAGATCAAGTTCGGCGTCAGTGAAGTAAGTGTCGTGCTGACCCTGAAGGCGGTGCAGGAGCCTTCGAGCGGCGAAGAGGGTGAAGGCGAAGCGACTGAATAAATGCCATGGCTGCCCGGTCAGTGCACGGGCAAGAAGATGGATCAAACATGGATAATCTGAAGAAGAACCTTCATTTCGTGGTATTCGGGGCGGGTGTCCTGCTGGGCATCATCTTCGTGGTGGTGGGGTTCATGTACCGCAGCGGCGTCGAGCAGTCCCTGACCGATGCGGAACAGAAGCTCAACCCGAAGGGCCCCGTTGACAGCCAGGGCACTCTGGAGGACGCCACGGATCGCTTCAAACGCTTCGGCAAGTCACTCACGGACGCGGAAAGCGCACTGAAGGGCGGCGGTCAGTCGTTCACTTCCGGCTTTGACAAGCGCGACAGCGGGCTCGAGTTCTACTCCGAAGAGGCCAACATGGGCCTCAAGCGCCTGCAGGAACGCTTCGACGCGATGGTGAAGATTCCGCCGATGCCTGATCTCGTCGCGGGCTGGCAGTTCCAGCGCCCGGGCGCGGACCGCGACACTTTCTGGTCCGGCCAGCAGAACGAAATGGCCAACCCGCCAAAGGAACGCATCCGGGAAATGCAGATGCGTCTGCGCGTCCTGCGCGAGCTTGCCACCACCTGCGAGCGCCTGATCGCCGCCGGCGCCGATGGCGGCTACGGCGTGAAGCTTCAGAACGTCAAGTTCGATGCGTATGCGCCGATTGCCAGCAATGAAGCGGACTCGCCCTGGATGGGGCTTCCGTGCCAGATCTTCCTTGAGTGCCTGCCGTCGTTCGCGACGCTGCTCACCAGTGAGCTGGCAAACCCGACGGCACTCACCATGGGCAAGGCGGCGGACGGCGGCGATGGACGCATCGGTTTCCCCGTTCTGCTCGAGATGATGCAGGCTGAAATGACGGCCCGCCCGGCCGCGATTCGCTACGACATCAGCAACCAGGACAAAGCCGCCGTAGCGCGCAAGATGAATGACAAGGGTGCGGGAATCGTGCTTCCGCCGGACCCGAAAGACCTGGATCCGAACGATGGCGAGGGACGCAAGCTTGTCGATGCAGTGGACAAGAACCTGAACGAGGACGACCGCGTGGTGTTGCCTGTGGCCGTCGCGCTGAAGGTGAGGGCAGCGGCCTTCAACACGAATTGGAAGGCCGTGAAGGCAGCAGAAGATTCAAACCAGTGATTCCGGTGGAGAGCGCAATTCGCGTAGGAAACCCCGGTTTCCCCTTCCCCTAAAAGGGAAAAGGTTATGGCTCAGGAAAACAGTTCCAATGCTCTGGCGCAGTACGGCCCGGTGGGGGCCCCGATCGCGGGGGTGGTATTCCTCATCCTGTTCGTGGCGGCCATCGTAATGACGAGCGGCATCTCCGACGGAAAGGATTCGCTGCAGAACTCCGTCAAGGCGGTGCGCGCAAAGCTTGAGGATACCAAGGTGTCCCCACCCAAGGGCGGCACGATTCCGCTGCCCGACAGCGTCACGGCCACGATGCAGGTGGGCGAAGCGGATGCATGGAAACCCGCGGCGGGTTCGCGACTGCCGCTGGGCATGCCGATCTTCTGGCAGGTTACGATGGACGCGAAGCCACAGGACGAATTCGCGCAGTTCGATACGAACGGCGACGGCTCCTGGGATCAGATCGAATTCCAGCAGACGTCTTACTTCACCGGCCCGGCACCCAGGAACGAGTTCAAGAACTGGGATCGCAACCAGGACGGTCTCATTAGCAAGGAAGAGTACAAGGACCCGCCGAAGGATCCGACTGAGGCGTTTGCTGAACTGGATAAGAGCGGTGACGGATTCTTGACCAGCAAAGATGGTGAGATTACCGCGGAAGAAGAACGAACCTGGGATCGGGGGGACTTCGACGGGAAGATCGATTTCCAGGAATACATCGATCGTTACAAGCCTCACGACGAGGTCGACGTAGGTGCAGTCGAAAACGTCGCTGCAAAGATCGACCCCGCCACGATGGAAATCGTGGTAACTTGGGACGACCCGGCTGTAGACACCGTTCCGCCGGACATCCAGTACTTCATCGAGCGTCGGGCTCCGGAAACAGTGGAGAAGCGTCGCAGCGAGTACCGAAAGCGCGTGCAGAAGTACACAGAGGCCCTGCGCGCCTGGGAAGACCGCTTCGACAAGTGGTGGAACACCACAGACGCCGAGGGTAAGAAGCCGAACAAGCAGATGTGGCCCAAGAAGTCCGATGCGGAGAAAGAGTACCTTCGCTCGACGAGCGATATGAAGCCGGTCATGCCCAAGGAAGCCTCGGATTGGGAAGAAGTAGCCGGTCCGATCAGCGGCAATGAGTACCGCGATACGTCGTTCGAAACCGGCGTGACGTATACCTACGCCGTGAAGATGGCAACGCAAAAGGGACTCAAGCGTGGCGTGAAGGGCGCGAAGGATGATCGGTACCCCGGGTGGTCCTTCAGCCCGGACCGGACTGTCACGGCCGGACACCCGGTGATCGTCAACAACCGGATCGCGATGGGCTTTGCCGGCTCGAGCGCAGACAGCGCGAACATCTCATTGGCCAAGTGGCACTCCGTGGTGGATGAGTCTGTCGACCCACCGAAGGTCACCTGGTACCGCGTGCAGATCGTCGAAAAGGTTGATGCGGACAATGCGGCCGTGGGGGGCGTCTACACGATGACGCAGCTCAAGGACCGCGGGTTGAAGATGCTGGACATTGCCGGCACCGAGGTGAACCCGCAGGAGATTCTGCCGGGGGACACCAAGATTGACTTCGATACGACCTACCGCTTCGTTGCGAAGGTCGGCGCCAACCCGCTGCTTTCCTCTCGCGATCTCGGCGACTTTGAATTGCCAAAGGCTACCACGAAAGAAATGCAGCCCTCGGCCCCGCCTTCCACTGACGACGCGATGGAAGTGCGCTGTCTGTCCGTGAAGAGCGGTGGCAAGGAAGGCAACTTCGAGGTGACGCGCTGGTACAAGGCCGGCGAAGATTGGCTGCGCGTGGTCTGGACCGGTGCTGTGAAGACCGGCGCGGACGTCGGCGGCGAAGTCAAGCTGGGCAGCCCCGGCAGCGGCGTGAAGATCTATGACGCGACGGGCAAGGAAGCCCCGTCATCCGTGCTGAAGGCCCACAAGGATGAAACCGTGGACCTGGCCGCGGGGTCATATGACGGGCTTGACGAACGCAGCGTCAGCGTCGGGGGCGAAAGCTTCGACCTGTTCGGTACGCTGTACAAGTAGTGGCCGATCCGCAAGTTTGTGCCCTTGCAGAATGTAGCCGTTCTGCAAGGGCACTCGGCATTTGTGGTTTCTGACACACCCGTCACCCGACCTGCCAATGTGACGCAGACGTGACGCCCCAAAGCATTTAGAGCGTTGACATCACCCCTGCTTCCGCTAGATTGAGGCTCCCCTCCGAAGATTTCGTTGGACCCCTAACGCATCGTCCCCGGCACTGCCCCGACGGATGAGGAGCGAGTTCAGCATGAAATTAGGGATCGGAAAGCGGCTCTCATTGGCCGCCGTTGCTGGTTTTGCGGGATTCCTGGCCGCTTGTGCGTCCAGTCCGCCGCCGGCTGACGATGTTCAGGTCAACCCGACCACTGACGACTATGTCGCACGCTTCGAAAACGAGAACGGCAAGTCGGCCGGTCGCGAAGAAGCGCGCAACGACGCGGCCGAAGAGTCGAAGACCAGCGGCCAGCCCAAGGAAGTCGCCAGCCGCGGCGAGCGCGCCGCGCGCGGCGCCACCGAGGGTGTAAGCGACAAGGACCTCAAGGAACTCGCGGCATATTACGCGAGTGAGGCCGCCCGCCTGTACCAGGACAAGCGCTACGACGAAGCGGGCGAATATGCCCGCGACGCGCTGTTGATGGACCCGAACAACACTGTTGCCGAGCAGATCAAGGGCAACGTGGAGCAGGCGCTCGGCGTTTCCCGCAGCCCCAGCGAAAACATGGCCCGCGCCCGCAGCGAAGAAGAATCCGCGCTGCGCGCCGAAGCCGTCTATGAGATCAGCCACGGGCTCGACGTCGCCGACCGCTACATGCGCGACGGGCAGTACGCCGAAGCGATCGCCGAGCTGGAGAAGGTGCTCGACACGATCCGCTGGACCGGCTACATGATCGAGACGGAGAGCTTCGAGCGCGAAGCCCGCCTGATGATGCAGGACGCCAACGCACGCCGCGAAAAGGCGCGGCTTGACGACTTCGTCAAGATCCGTGAGCAGGAACGCCGCCTGCGCGAGATGGAAATCCAGCAGGAACTGAACCGTTATCGTGAAGAGGTCGCCAACCTGTACAGCCAGGCGCAGGAGTATTTCGACCGTCGCGAGTATCGCGACTCTGTGATCGTGCTCAACAAGATCCTGCGCGAAGACCCGTACAATGAGCAGGTTGTGCGCCTGAAGCAGATTGCGACGAACCTCGACCAGGGCAAGCGCGACCGCGCCGCCTGGGAAGACTTCAACCGCAACTGGCGCGAGACGATGGAGCTGATCAAGGCCAGCACCCCGATGCCGGTCAACGACGTCGAGCTGGCGGATTACGAGCAGTGGCTGCTCACCAACCGCCGCGCGCAGGCGCTCGAAGATTCGCGCCGCACGCCGCTCAGCAAGGAAGACATCGCGGTTCGCAGCTCGCTGGAAAACACCACGCTCGCGCTGTTCTTCGAGGGCTCGACTCTCGACGACGTGATCGCCAAGTTCCGCACCGAGGGCCGCATCAACATCCTGCGCGCCCGCGCCGTGGATGGTGAACAGGAAGTGAACCTCGACATCGGTCGCGTGAAGCTGCGCCAGGCGCTTGACCTGGTCTGCGACCAGCTCGACCTGTCGTGGCGCGTAGAAAACGGAGCCGTCATCATCGACGAAGCCGACGCCGGCGAAGGCCGCAACGTGGTCCGCCGCGTGTTCAACGTCGCCGACTTGCTGATCAACCTGCGCACCTTCAAGGGTGATGAGCCGCGCCTGTCCGGCGACACCGAGCGCGACTCCCGTCTTGCACCCGAAGAGGATGACGTGGAAGCCGATCCGCTCGTGATCGACGACCTGTTGGAAGTGATCGAAGAAGCGATCGCGCCGGAAAGCTGGGGCCTTGATGGCCACGGTCTGACGACGCGCCAGCAGGACCTGATCGTACTGAACAGCCCGGACAACATTGACCGGGTCGCCAACCTGCTGCAGGACCTGCGCCGCAGCCAGGGCCTGACCGTCTCCGTGGAAGCCCGCTTCATTACCATTCGCGACGACTTCCTTGAAGACATCGGGCTCGACTTCCGCGGCATCGGCGGCAGCCCGCAGATCCCGGCCCCCGGCATTCCGCCGGTTCCGGCCGCGCTGGACGACATCCAGTTCGGCAACAACAGCAACCCGGCCGGCCCGGGTGGTACGGGCAATGACGCCGGCTTCTTCTTCCAGGACATGCCGCCCAGCGGCAACGTCCGGATTGACCAGCGCGCCCGCATCGAGAATCTGTTCGACAAGAGCCTCGGCGGCCAGCGCGGCGGCGTCGGCCTGACCGACCAGGGCGGTATGACCTTCCAGATGGCCTTCGTGGACAACCCGGAAGTCAACGCCATCCTGCGCGCCGTTCGCAAGCGGGAGCGCGCAACACTGATCACGGCCCCGCGTCTGACAGTGCACAACACCCAGCGCGGCCACGTGAGCGTGCTGAACGAAGTAGCGTATATCCGTGACTTCGACACGAACACCGCGACCGGTGTGGCCGTGGCAGACCCGGTTGTCGACGTGATCCGTGACGGCATCGTGCTGGACGTGCGTCCAACGATCAGCGCCGACCGCCGCTACATCACGCTGGAACTGCGCCCGACACTGGCAACGCTGCTGCGTCCGATCCCGACCTTCACGACCAGCCTTGGCGTCGGTACACCGGTTGCGATCCAGACACCGCAGCTGACCCTGCAGCGCATCCGCACCACGATTACGGTGCCGGACGGCGGCAGCTTCGTGATCGGTGGTCTGCGCCAGATGAGCGAGACGCAGGTGGACTCCGGCATTCCATTCATCAGTGACCTGCCGCTGATCGGCAGCCTGTTCACCCGCAAGGGCAAGAGCGTCGTGCGCCAGGACATCATCATCGTCGTCAGCGCGCGCATCATCGACCTTGAGGAAGAGGAAGAATACGTCTACGGTGCGGGCCCAACTCAGCCGCGCTAGGACGGAAACAAGATTCAAAATCAAGGCCCCCGGCAAACGCCGGGGGCCTTGATTTATGGCCCGTTTCCGGGCAAAAAAGCACTGAACCCCCAGATCAGTTCATCCGTTTGGATTTAGTGCTGCAGTGCGTCTCGGGCGCACGACAACAACTATTTCCGTCTCCGGGGCTCCAGCGGAGCAAGTGGATATGCCCAATCATTCAAGAGTTGCAACGATGCCCGGTGTTGTCGCCGGGCTGGTTATCGTGTTCGTGCTGAGCCTGTTTGCCGGCTCGGCCCATGCACGCGACATGGTCGAGTACGGCCGCTACCTCGGCGTACGCCTCCAGATGTGGGAGGAATCCTACGCGGTGCTGGACAAGATTATCGAGTCCGGCAAGGCTACGGAGAAGTCTCGCGCGAAGCGCAGCAAGGCCGAAGTCATGAAGGCCGAAGCCGACGCGATCTACGCCGAGGACGGCGACGATTCCGGGCGCACTTCACGCTACAAGAAGGCCGTTGAGGTCTTCGGCGACGCGGAAGATGACCAGAGCGTCCTGGCGAAGGCCGTGATGCAGCTTGAGCTCGCCCTGAGCCTGAGACGCACCGAGCCGGAGCTGGCCCGCACATTCTGCGACGACGCGGGGAAGTCATGCGACACGCGCCGCCAGCTGCTTGAAAAAGAGCGTGACAAGGACGGCGCAGCGTTTGCGGCCAAGGCCGAAGTCTACAACTCGATCTTTTACCGCATGTGCTACTCGTACTACGTGAAGGGCATGACGTACGAGAGCGGCTCGGGTGACCGCGAGGCCCAGTTCAAGCTGGCCGAGAAGTGGCTCGACGAATTCGACTTCCTGCGTGAAGGCGAGACGGTCGACTTCGTACTCAGCTATGAGCTGCGAGGCGAGATCGAACTCGCCCGCGGCAACACCGCCGGCGCGGTCAGCAAGTTCCTCGACCTCGTCAATTTCATGGCCGGCTTCGGCTCGAACTCGTTCGTCGGCAATATCGCGCTGCAGCATGGGTACCTGCGCGCAGCCGAGCTTCTGACGACTGAGCTCGACTATGACCCCGCCAACCTGCAGAAGACCATCGACATGTACGGCGAGGCCTTCGCGTCGTACGGCGGTTTCAAAGAGCTGGACTTCTACTTCAAGCGCTTCCAGCTGTACCGCATCAGCGCGCTGATCAAGCTGGGCGACGAGGCAAAGATCGCGGGCGCCATCGACCTGCTGTTCAAGCTGGCGCAGGATCGCGATGCATCTTTCCGTCGCCAGGCGCTGTCCGTGCTTGCGGATATCGCAACGCGCGACAACCTCGACAACGAGCTGCGCTTCAAGTGCGCCGGTACCGTGTACGCCGAGCTCGACACCAATCCGGTGTCGGTCATTCTCAAGAACATCCAGGCGTACCAGTCACTGCTGCAGGCCTGCGGTGACACGAAGACATTTGAGACCTACGGCCCGGCCTGCTTCGTGCGGATTGCCGAGATGTACTCCGGCATGTGGCGGTTCCTTGACGCGGCGCTCGCGTTCCGCGAAGGCTGCTTCCGTACCGTGTACTTCCAGCAGAAATTCGACCCCGACCAGCCGGTGCCCGCCCACATGCAGAACCGCTGCAACCTGATCAAGGACGGCAAGTCACTCAACGGCTTCCCGGGCGAAATGGCGAACCAGTACGCGCGTCACGCCAGCTTCCTTATCCACAAGGAATATGGCGAGCCGAACAACCGCTACTTCCAGAAGCTGAGCAAGGAAGCCGACGAAGTGAAGGCCGAGCTTGCAGGCGACCGCGCCAAGATGGAGCTGGCCTACAAGACCGCCAACGACCTGTACGCGCAGAAGAAGTACCACCAGGCGGCCGTGCGGATGGTGAACCTGCCGCGCATCTTCCGCAGCTTCCACATCGCGCTCTACATCGGCGCCAAGGCCTACTACAACGTTTCGCAGGATCCGAACGCCTCGCGCAACAACCGCCGCGGCGAAGTCGACAAGGACAAGTACATCCGCGACATCGAGGACCCGGAGTTCTACCAGGAACAGATCGCCCGGCACGAAACCGATCTTTCAGGTCTGCCTGAGGGCCTGATTGCGGGCGTGGCCAAGCCGCACTGGGACGCGATCCTCGACAATAATACGCCGGACCAGTTGGTGAACTGGAACAAGGCTGTCTACTACTACAAGAAGTACTTCCTGTTCGAATCCCAGAAGGCCTGGGAAGAGATCAAGGAGCCGCTGAGCGCGATCGAGAACCCGACGATCGCCGACTGTATCGGCGCGATTGCCCAGGTTCACAACGCCAAATGGTCACGCGACAACCCGTCCGGCACCGGCGAGCCCGACCCGGACATGAAGCGCATGGGCTACGCGGCGTACGATCTTTGCTACCTGCTGCGCAATCCACCAAAGAGCCTCTCGGATGAAGTTGCCGAGAATTTGAAGGCCCAGGAGCGGACGCTGGCGCTCTCCATCCTGCGTCCGTACTGGAAGTGGTTCGGCACGCACCTCGCCGACAGCCCGGAGTACAAGAAGTATTCGCTCCGACTCAGCTTCGGCGCCTTGTCCGAAGCCAAGGACGAGGACGCGGCCGAGGCCGTGTACCAGGCCTATGTCGAGGCTTTCCCGGACGACGAGAAGCAGATCCAGTACATGGTCAGCAACGTGTACGCGATCCTCAACGAGAAGCTGACCCCAAAGATCAGCGCACTGGCGCTCGCGGCCTCGAAGCTCACGTCCTACGCCAACTTGATGAAGAAGAACTCGTTCGAGCGCATCAACCCGGCCGCGAAGGACGGCGACGGAAACCCGATCGCCGGCTTCAAGGAAGACAGCGAACGCTTGGCCAAGGCCAAGGGCACGCACGAGCAGCGCATGATCCTGGCCGAGCACTTCTGGCAGCGCTGGATGCTCGACCTGTTCCTGGACCACCCGAAGAACGACGACATCCGCACGTACCTGCCGGACCTGAAAGAGGCCGTCTCACAGAAGTGGAAGGCACTCGCTGAGGAGTACCCCAAGCGCTGGGCCGAGGCCGTGCGCGGTGAATACAACACACAGATCAAGAAGGATGCCTTCAAGTCGATCCGCGATGAAGTGCAGAAGGCGGTATCGGGCGGCACGGACTACGAGATCGTCGACAAGATCCGCACGCTGATGGAGGCCGAGCAAGCCAAGAAGGAGTCGGACGGCGCAAAGGTCAGCCAGTACGCCGACCTGCTGTCATTTATCGATGTCGCGACGGACGCGTTGGCTTACTTCACCGGCACGCTGTTCATCTATGACTTCGGCAACTTCCTGGAGTCCCAGTCTCAGGACGTGCTGGAGCGAGCCCGACCGGCCACCACGCGCATCCTGAAGTACTACGAAGAGTACCGCCTGCGCATGGGCAAGGGCGGCCCGGAAGGGCTGGAAGAGAAGTCGGTCAAGCTTCTCGGCACGCAGTACTTCCGCATCCGCGACTGGAACAACACGGTCAAGTACCTCAGCGCCTACATGGAACGCTTCGGCGGCGACAAGGTGTGGGGCAAGGAGACCGAGGTCCCGGTTGATCAGCGCACCAAGACCATCGGCAAGACCGGCAGCGGTAACGAGTACGAGCTGAAGTACCAGCTCGGAAGGGCCTACCTAGAGCTCTACAAGGAAACCGGCGACGTCGCGAATCTCAAGAAGTCTGCGCTGTTGATGCGCCGTTGCTGGTGCTTCAACCTTGTTCGCGACGCGAACGAGGTCGGCGGCAAGAAGTACAAGTGGGTGACCAGCAATCGCCCGGAAGACACGGACCTGCAGAAGGCGATTGAAGACTACTACCTCTACGTCGGCCGAACGATGGCCGAGGTCTTCCTGCTGCTGCACGAGGCAACCACCGGCGACGTGAAGATCAAGTGGCCGGCCTATGTGGATCAATACACGCCCACGCTGGAGCCGAAGAAGGACGGCGACAAGGTCGTGCTGCAGTCCGTACCGGCCGACCAGGCGGGCTACCTGTTCGAAGCTTCGCAGATCCACCTGCGTATTTGGGCCAGCTTCAAGCTCTTGAGCGAGTACCAGTTCCGCGGCGACTTCCGCGACAACCTCGAGGCCTGGTTGAAGCTGACCGCACTGTGGCTTGAGAAGTACGGCAACAAGGACATGGGCGTGGAAGCGCTGAAGGATGGCGGCGTGAAGACGTACTCGCAATCAGGCTACGACACCGCCATGAGCGAAAGCAGCCTGGAGGCGACCTATCTGCCGACGGAGATGAAGGAGTATCTCAAGCGGCTGAAAGACTACGCCAAGAAGATCGCCGATCTCTGCAAGAAGAACGACATCAAGCTTTCCACGGGCGGATAGGCCCTGGCGGCAAGGAGACAGACCATGAAGAACCTGATTCTGGCAACCACTGTTGCAGCTCTGTTTGCGGGCGCTCTGTCCGCGGCAGCGGGCGGCGTGATCCAGACCAAGAACGGCAAGGCCAGCACCGCCTATGACGTCCAGGCCGAGACCGTGTCCGGCATCATCTGGGAGTCAGAGCGCGGCCGCCCGGGCACCAAGGTCAAGCCGTGGGAAGCCGACACAGTGCGCTACAACGGCAACGCCATGGACGAGTTCAACGGACTCAGCCGCAAGCTGGCCGGCGGGCAGTCGGGGCGTTTGATCCAGGATGCGCAGGCTGTCCTCAATATGAAGGCGCCTGCGGGCTTCGATGATGCCTGGAAGGGAATATTGCTCTCGGCAAAGTACTACGCGGCGATGGGGTACTACCTGCAGAATGACTGGAACGAAGCCATCAAACAGCTTGAAGACTATCTCAAGGACTGCGAGAAGGCGGAGAACCTTTACGACAAGAGTGTCGTGCCCCGCGTGAACTACGCCTCGAAGGTCTCGGGCAAGGCTGTCACCAACGCAGGCGGATTGAACCGGTTCTATCTCGATGCACTCGAGGCTCTCGGTCTGGCATACCTCAAGAAAGGCGACGCCAAGACGGCAGCTGACAAGGCGTTCAAGCCGCTGATGGAACTGACGGAGAATCTGGCGTCCAATTCCGGCGACAAGGAATACTTCGACTGGGGCCTTCGCGCGCTCCGCGCCTCGGCCCGCTACGCCGAAGAACAGAAGGACTATAAGGGCGCCCGCGACGCTTACGACGATCTTGCCCGCGTTGCTCTCAAGAAGCAGGGCGGCAAGCCTTCGCGCGCTTCCTACGAGGCGCAGTTGAAGGTCGGCTTCATGCAGATCCTTGAGGGAGACACCCGCGGCGCCCAGGCGCGCTTTTACGAAGCCGTCAAGAACTGGAAGGAGGCTCACAAGCCCAACCCGGATCGCCCATGGCAGCCCCGTGCGGACTGGATTAGCCCCGACCTCGCCTACCTCACGGCCGGCAGCTACCTGGGGCAGGGCCTGGTGAACGCGGCGACCGCGAAGAAGGCGGAAGAGTGGGCCGAGGCGCTCGAGAACTTCAGCACGTCGCTGTCACTGTTCAACGCGGACGACGAAATTCGCAGCAAGGCGCTTCTTGGGGCGGCCAACGCCTGTGCCCAGCTTGCCGAGTTGAACAAGGGCGAGCTGGTCGAGGTCAAGCGCAACGACAGAATGGTGAAGGTGGCCCTGATCTCCGAAAACTACGCAAGACTGGCGGACAAGTACGTGTCCGAGCTGACCAGCCTGCTGGGCAAGACCAAGGCCGCGGAAGATGAGTCACTTCCGGGGATCCAGAAGATCATCAACACGTACAAGGGTGACTAAAAGGTGGCACAACCGGAGTGGGCAAATAACGCATTTTCTTGAACCATTTGCCGAACACCCCGTTTCTGACGTTGTCCAAACAAACCATTGATGCGGCGACCCCGAGCGGCGGGGTCGACCCAATCAGTAAAGGGCAGGAGAACATCCCAATGAACTTGCAGATTTCCAAGAAGGCCATGGCTGTGGTTGCGCTGTTTGCGGCGGGCGCTGTGCTGGCCCCCGCGCTGTTCGCCCAGGAAGGCGAAGGCAGCTACTCGCTCGGCGAGAAGATCCTCGGCATTCCGGGCGGTGCGTTCGGCATCATCACCCAGCTGATGATCATCCTTGTTTCGGTGTTCATGTTCGGCTGGATCATCGAGTGCTTCGTGAACGTGCGCCGCGACAAGATCGTGCCGCCGGAAGTCATCGGTGCCCTGCAAAACTACATCGACGAGGGCGACCTTGAAGGCGGGCTTCAGTACTGCGAGAGCGCACCGAACTACCTGACGCGCATCGTCGGTGCCGGCCTGAACCGCATGCAGTTCGGCCCGGAAAGCGTCAAGGACGCGGCCGTAAGCATGGGCGACGCTGAGCAAGGCAAGCTTGAATTCCATATCTCGCCGATCGCGCTGTGCGCGTCTGTAGGCCCCCTGATGGGTCTGTTCGGCACAGTGACGGGTATGGTTATGGCCTTCGCGAAGATTGAGAACGCCCCGGGCGGCCAGGTGAACCCGAAGATGGTGGCCGGTGGTATCGCGCTCGCGCTGCTGTCGACGGTTCTCGGTCTGATCATCGCCATGCCGGGCCTTGTGTTCTACTGGTACTTCAAGAACAAGGTCGGCTCGATCGGCACCTCGATCGGCTTGGTGGCTGACGACATGATTGAAACGGTCGCCGCGTACGCCGGACAGCAGTAACGAACGAACAAGATCCTAGGGTGGGTGGGGGCTCATCGCCTCCGCCCGGCCCGGAGAAATACCAATGGCAAAGAAACGTAAATCCATGCGGTCTTCGGAAGGCGTCGAAGTCGACCTCACGCCGATGATCGACGTGACCTTCCAGCTCATCATTTTCTTCATGGTGGTATCGCAGATCACGTCGCAGGAAAACGTGAATCTGCGCCTGCCGGACGCGCTTGCCGCGAACGAGCCGGACCCCAAGGAGAAGAAGCTGTTCACGGTGCACATTGCGCCGATCAATCAGTCGTCCGACACCGCCATGCCCGATGAATTCGGCTGGTTCTGCTACGGCGATGCGAATCCGCGCAGCATCGACGAAATGCGCGGCATCCTGACCAAGGAAGCTGCAATCGTCGATCCGGACCGAGACTTGTTGGGTATCGGGCCGGATGGCATCAGCGAGAACATGGTGGTTGTCCGTTGCGACGCTCGCGCACCGGCCGAGAACTTCGGCAAACTGATTGAGCTGATGGCAAGCCTGATGATGTACAAAATCAAGATCGCAATCCTGAAGGACCAGCGACTCGACTAGTTCGCGGTCCGGAGAATCCCATGGCACGAGCACGCAAGAAACGGAACAACGACGAGAAGGCAACGCCGGACCTCACGCCGATGATCGACGTGACGTTCCAGCTGCTGATCTTCTTCATCCTGTGCACCCGCTTCAAAGTAGACGAACGCAATCACCAGGTGCAGTTGCCCAAGGACGAAGGTCTGCAGAGCACGCCTTCAGTACCCAAAGAGCAGATCACGATCTATTGCGACTGGAAGCCGGATTCCAAGTCCAACAGCTATGTCGTCGCTATCGACGCGCGAGGCCGCAAGCCCGTCGAGAACAGCTACGCGACGCTGGAACAGATGGTGATTTTCCCCGGCGACAGCCAGGCCCAGATCCGCGAGAAGAAGGCCCTTTACGGGCAGATCTTCGACAACCTGGTTGCTGCCACCGAGGCGTACATCAACAAGAGCGGCGCGAAGATTGAGAAGCTTGAGATCTCGTTCGCCGTCAACGCCATGCAGGGCGCGGCGTCCGGTACAGCGCCCTGGATGTTCGTTTCGCTCGCCATCGACGCATCGGCGATGGTGAACAAGAACCGCGTAGAGAAGGGGCTTGAGCCCCTGACGGTGACGTTCAAGTTCGCCGACTCGCTGGGCGCCTACGGCGGCTAGTTCGTCCAAGAATTGAAACCAGGCGAGGGAACTTTCCCTCGCCTGGTTCGTTTAAGTCGCTATCTCATCCCGGGGCGAATCTTCAAGGATTCGCCATGAGAAACGAACGTCGCAGCCGCGGCGAAGAAGAGAGCACGCTCGATCTGACTCCCATGATCGACGTGACGTTCCAGCTCATCATCTTCTTCCTGGTCGTCTCACACATCACGTCCCAGGAGACGGTCGATCTGCGCCTGCCGGACAGTCTCACGGCCGGGGATACGCCGTTGGGGCCCGAGAGACTGTTCACGGTCCACATCGCGCAAGTGGGAGCATCAGAGGCGTCCTTCGGCTGGTTCTGCTACGGCGACTCAAGACCACGCAGCAGCGACGAGATGCGCGCAATTCTCGCGCGAGAGGCGGCAGTCACTGCGCCTGCGGAGGGCAAGCCGGGGCTCGACCCTGACGGCATCAGCGAGAACGTCGTCGTAGTTCGCTGCGACGCCCGCTGCCCCGCGTCCGAGTTTGGAAAGCTGATCGAACTGATGGCCGCGGTGCGGCTCTACAAAGTCAAGATTGCGGTCCTGAAGGACCAGCGCACGAACTAGGGGAAACCAATGAGCAGGCAACGAAAAGAGCGGCGTCAGACAGAAGAAGACAAGGCCGCACCGGACCTCACACCCATGATCGATGTGACGTTCCAGTTGCTGATCTTCTTCATCCTGTGTACGCGCTTTCGCGTGGATGAAAACAACATGCGGGCCGATCTGCCGAAGACAGACGGGATGCTCGACAAGCCCTCCCCGCCCAAGGAGCAAGTGACGATCTACTGCGTCTGGGACGACGGCGCGCAAGCCAACCAGTACGTGATCGCGATCGATGCGCGCGGTCGCCGAACTGTCGAAAACAGCTACGCGACCCTGGAACAGCTTGTGATCTTTCCAGCGGATTCGGCCGTCCAGATCCGTGAAAAGAAGGCCAAGTACGCGCTGGTTTGCAACAGCCTGGTCGATGCAGTCGAAGGCTACATAGACCGCAGCGGGGCAAAGATCGAGAAGGTCGAGATCTCGTTCGCCAAGGATCCGACGGTGGGCGCACGTAGCGGGACAGCGCCGTGGATGTTCGTCAGCACCGCCCTCGATGCGGCCACAATCGTCAACCAGCACCGAGCGGCGCAGGACAAACCGCAGCTTCCACTGATGTTCAAGTACTCCGACTCCCTGGGGGTGTACGACAGGTAGCTCACAACCCCTTGATTTCTCGGGCCTTGCGCGCAGCATATCCGTTAGAAATGTGTCAGAATGGGCCGTTTCGCGGAACCTGAGGGATGATGATGAAGCTGCGCATACTCGCCTGGTTGCCCCTGTTCCTGACCGTAGCTGCGGCCGGCGTCTATGGCGTTGTGCATGCGTTCACGGGCGAGACCGAGGCGATCCAGGCCGGGAATGAGGACACCGCCGAGCCTGAGCCTGAGGCCGAAGCACAGCCCGATCCACCCAAGCAGAAGGATGCCGACTACGTCGCATTTGAGGGTGGCTTGCGTGCCTACCCGGCCAAGCGCGTCGTTGAGATGGACGCGTGGTTGCTGGGTTCACAGACGCGCCCACTGGAGTATCTGCTTGTGTCTCCCGGCGGCAACACGCACGAGAGCCTGTTTGCCAGTGCCGGCAGCGGGCTGCACCTGAAGCGTGCGCTTGAGATTGTCGGGCTGGCCGAGGGCAAAGAAAAGCGCTCCGGCCGCGGCTACCTCGACAAGCCTGTCGGCGATCGTGTGAAAATCAGCGTTCGTTTCTTCCACAGCAAGACGGGCAAAGAAACCGTCGTTCCGGTTGAGGACTGGTTGTGGGACCACCAGAACAACGCCCACCCAGACAAGGTCGGCTTCATCTTCACCGGAAGCTTTGAGCAGTTTCGCGCGGAGCTGAACCGCTCGCTGTTTGAGGCCGACATGAAGGGCAACCTGATCGCCATGTGGCGCGACTCGGCATGCGTGCTCGACAATGACCGCGACGACGGCTACGTGCCGGACATTTACTCACCCTATCCTGAAGCCGACGGGATTCCGCAGACAGTACGCGGAGTAACCCCGCAGGTCACTTTGCTGTTTGAGCCGTGGCCCGAAGAGAAGAAGGAAGAGAAGAAGGACTAGCCCTTGCCCCTGACCAGCCGAGCCGAACTGGAAGCCGAGCTGCGCGCCGTCGCGCTGCGGCTGATCGCGCGTCAGCTGGCGAGAGCCGCATTTACGGGCATTGCAGGGGGAGCCATAGCGCTCGGGCTCTCGGTGGTGTTCCTTGACCTGCTGCCGCGGTTGCTGTTCGCGACGACGGGCGGCATCGGCTCCATCGCGCTGGGCGGGGCCGCGGGCTTCTTGCTCGGCGTCGGCTATGAGCTGCGCCGCTACCGTTTGCCGGGCTTGCAGGAGGTCGCACTGGCACTTGAGGCACGCTTGCCGCACGATACGGGCGCCCTGGCCGCGGCGTTGCGCGTTGTCGAGGGCAACGTCTTCTATCGCCCCCTGCTCGCGCGCGCAGCGGAGGAACTCAAGCAGGCTGTACGGTCTCCCGCGCCCGTGTTGATCCCGACTCGCAGGCTGGTTGCAGTACCGCTGCTGGCGCTGGCATCTGGTGTACTGTTCGCGGCTGTCGTCAGCGCCGAGCGCCCGGTCGATGGCGGTGCAGTCGCCGGCACGGAGGCGCAAGGCAAGTCGGATTCCTGGTCAAGTGTCGACGTCGGCGGAAGCCGCGCCGCAAGCGACCGGGACGCGTACCGCAAGGCGCTCGGCATGAAGGAGACGGCTACGCAGCTCAAGCGCACTGCGGCCGTGCTGCGAGATACCGCTGCAACAGACGAACAGCGCAACAGGTCACTGACGGATGCCAGGAACGCCCTGAAGGACGGGGGCGAGTCTGCTCCCGGATTGGCTCCCGGCGACCTGCCCGACGCCGCACCGCTCGATGCCGCGGCGCGCGCGGAGTTGGCAGACAAGCTGGATGCGGGCGCTGCAGCGCTGAGGGGCAAGGCTTCGGCGCTGGAGAACGGCAAGCCGGCGGGATCGGAAGACTCCGGCAAGGACGGAACGTTCGATACAAGCGTGAAGCGAGAAGACCTGGTCGCAATGCCCGTGATTCGTTCAGCCGCGGCGAGGAGCAGCGAGGCAATCGCGGCACAAACGCCGCGCCGTCGTGCAATGGCGGAGCGCGCCATCAAGGCACTAAACGAGCTGCAGGAGAGATAGCTTGGCAACCAGCAACCGCATCGGCATCTACTTCATCGGGGCGCGGGGCAACGTCGCGACAACGGCCATGGTCGGCGCGACAGCGATTGCCCAGGGGCGCATGCCCGCCACCGGCATGGTGACGGACGGACCGGAGTTCAAGGGGCTGCCGCTGGCAGGTCTGCAGGACATGGTGTTCGGCGGTGCCGAAGTGTCGAACACGCCGCTGCACGAAAAGGCTGTGGAGCTGGGGCAGGCGCGCATTCTCCCGGAGCAACTCGCGCGGGAGCTCAGCGGCGAACTTGAGGTGCTGGACAAACAGATTCACACGGTGAAGGGGTTCGTATTCGGCTCCGTCCCGGAAGGCGGCTATCTGGCCGAGCTTACGCGTATTGAAGAGCGGCTGGCGCGGTTCCGCAGCGATCACAACCTCGACCGCGTGGTCGTAGTCAATCTCTGCAGCACGGAGCCGTACTTTGCCGAGACTCCGGACTTCGACACGCCCGAGGACCTGATGAAGGCCCTGCCGAAGGCAGGTGGGGGATTCTGCACCGGCACGCTGCTGGCCGCCCTCGCGGCGCTGCGCCAAGGATGCGCTTACATCAACTTCACGCCAAGCCAGGCCTCAGAGCTGCCCGCACTGCGCAAGATCGCTCGCGACTCGCGACTTCCACACGCGGGCAAGGACGGCAAGACAGGCGAGACGCTGCTGAAGACTGTGCTCGGCCCCATGTTCCTTGCCCGCAACCTGAAGGTGATGAGCTGGGTGGGTAACAACTTCCTCGGCAACAACGACGGCGCGGTGCTTGATGCGCCGGCCAGCAAAGACAGCAAGCTGCGCCAGAAGGACGCCGCGCTGCGCGAGATGCTCGGCGGCGCGTTCGTGAAGACGGACATCCAGTACGTGCCCAGCCTCGGCGACTGGAAGACCGCATGGGACCTGATTCACTTCCAGGGTTTCCTCGGCACGCCGATGACGATGACGTTCACATGGCAGGGTTGCGACAGCGCGCTTGCCGCGCCGCTGGTGCTCGACCTCGTGCGTCTGGTCAGCGTCGCCTGGCAGCGGGGAGAATCCGGGATGCTCGCCCAACTGGCGCCGTTCTTCAAGAATCCACTGGATGGTCACACCCACGACTTCCATCAACAGATGGCAGGGCTGTACGCGTGGGTTGATACCGTACGGGCCGAGGTCTCCCGCGCGCGGGCCTAGCCGCCCGAGAGCGGTGTGGCATTTCGTTCGGGATACAACTAACCTTGTAGCCCCCGAGCGAGGGCTTCATGTCGACCGATGTACGCAAGGTAGAAGACTCCGGCTGGCGACGGCCACTGGAAGTACTGATCGCTCAGCCGGCCATGGTGCGCGAAAATTTCGCTTCGCACCTCGACTTCAGTTTTTCAAGGGCGCTGGCAGGCGACGCGGAAAAACAGGCCGCCGCCATCATCGACGCGGATCGCAAAGGCATGATTGCGCGCCTCAACGGCTGGCGTTCATTCGTGCCGACGCGCAACGTCACCTGGGCCGAAGTCGTCGATCGATTGACCAATGCCTTCAGCGTACCCGCACAACTCGACAAGTCGCTCGAGCAGCGTGAGCGGCACCTGCAGAAGTTGTTCCACGAACGCGGGCTTCCCAAGGGATCCGTGCTCTATTCCGTGGCGGATGCAGTGCACGACGGCGAAGTGGTGAAGGGCTCCACGCGACGCAGCGTGTTTGATCCGGTGCGCCTGGTGATGCAGACCTTGAACGGCCTTGCTTCGCTGTATACGACAGCGGCGGCGCCCGCGGTGAACTGTGTCTACGCGATTCTGGAGCTGCTGCACCCGGCCGAGGTCCCGACGCCGTTCAGCGCGCTGCCTGAGAAGCTCTAGCAACTCGTCGCATCCGTGCATCCGCAGCGCGGTTTGTTCGCGCAAAGCGCCTCCGCGCGGTATGCTCAGCGAGGTGCACAATGGCAGACACGCAGCGCAACCAGTTCAACACGATTCTGAACGCCATCCCTGACGTGATGGTGCTGGTCGATGCGCAGCTCAACGTGCTCAGTGTGAACGCCGCCTGGGGGCATCTTGCACGCGGTCACGGCGCGCCCGAAGAATTCATCAAGCCGGTCGGGAAGCCCTATTTCGAAGCCTGCACGGCCGTCGGCGTCGGCGGTGAAAAGTTTGCCGCGGATGTTGAGGCAGGACTCGCCGAGGTGATCGGCGGCGTGCGCGAGAGCTATGAGATGGAGTATCCGTGCCACACGCCGGCCGAGCCGCGCTACTACCTCGTGCGGGTGTCAGCCATTCCCGCCGAGAACGGGCGTGTGGCCCTGTGCGCCCACGTGGACATCACCAGGCGCAAGCTGGCGGAAATGGAGCTGCACCGCGAAACCCGCAAGCTGCGCGAGCAGTCACTGACCGACCCGCTCACCGGGCTGCGCAATCGCCGCGCGCTCGAGCTGTTGGGCAAGCAGTACTGGGCCAACGCTCAGCGGCGGGGCGGAGTGCTGGCCGTGGTGTTCTTCGACCTGGACGGCTTCAAGCCGATCAACGACACCTACGGACATCAGGAAGGTGACCGAGTGCTGGTCTACATGGCCGAGTATCTGACCAGCACCTTCCGCGAATCCGATGTAGTCGCGCGCGTCGGCGGCGACGAGTTCGTGGTGTTGGCCTGGATGGCGGTGGCCGAAGACCTAGACAAGATCAAGGAGCGCCTGAAGGCGACCCACAAGCTGATGCCGCCCAAGGGCGAGGAATACACGGTCTCATTCAGCGTCGGCTACGCCGTGCACGACCCGAAGCAGGAAGGCGACTTGATAAGCCTGATCAGCCGCGCCGACACCGAGATGTACGAAGACAAGAAGAGCCACAAGCACAAGTAGAATGGCCATGTTGGCCATGTCGTACCGATCGGCCTCCGGCCGATTTGCCGACCGGAAGCCCCAGGCACTCCGTCGGCTACATCCCCAGCAGTTTCGCCGCCTGCTGGATCGCGCCGGCGACGTGCTCGTTGCTGGTTTCAAGCAGCTTCTTCTCGTCGGCGGTCAGCTTCAGCTCGAAGATCTTCTCGATGCCGTTTTTGCCAAGCAGTGCCGGCACGCCCTGCCAGGTGTCCTTCAGCCCGTACTCGCCCTCGAGCAACGCGCAGGTGGGCAGAATGCGGCGCTGGTCCTTCACGATGCTCTCAACCATCTGCGCGACGCTCGCGCCCGGCGCGTAGTAGGCGCTGCCGGTCTTAAGCAGCGCGACGATTTCTGCGCCGCCCTTGCGGGTGCGATCGTTGATCGCCTCGATGCGCTCGGCCGGAATCAGGTCAGTGATCGGGATGCCACTCACAGTGGTGTAGCGCGGCAGGGGAACCATCGTGTCGCCGTGGCCGCCGAGCACCATCGGGCTGATGTCCTGCACGCTGCAGTTGAGTTCCATCGCGACAAAGCTGGCCATGCGGGCACTGTCGAGCACTCCCGCCATGCCCATGACGCGGTTCTTGGGGAAGCCGAGACGCTTGTGGGCGACCCAACTCATGACGTCCAAAGGATTTGTAACCATGATGACAATCGCATTCGGCGCGTGTTCGCGAATGCTGTCTGCCACGCTCTGGACGATCTTGGCGTTGGTGGTGAGCAGGTCGTCACGGCTCATGCCCGGCTTGCGCGCGATGCCAGAAGTCACGACGACAACGTCGCTGCCCGCCACGTCGGCCGGCTTGTTACTCCCGTTCACCCGGGCGTCAAAGCGCTCTACAGGCGCACTCTCGAACATATCGAGGGCCTTGCCCTGGGGCATGTCTTCGACGATGTCGATCAGCATGACGTCGCCGAGTTCGCGATCTGCACAGCGTTGTGCAACCGTCGAGCCGACAAAACCGGCGCCAAACACGGAGATCTTCGGACGTTGGAAGGCCATGGCATATTCCTCGGGCTGTAGAACGGGTCAGGCGGCGGAAACGCGCTCCACCGGCGGTCTCAGAAGCATCGTATAGTTGTGCGGGGCGGCCGGGTCAATGGAGGCGGTTTCTGACACTCGGGGCGCGGAACATAGGTTTGAAGTGCCTTCAGTCAAGTGCTTGAGGCTTCAATTTGTCGCGCAGATACGTATAATTATTAGCCCGACAGACTGATTTTGACGCGTAGTTTTCCGGCCGATTGAGAAGGGACCCGCGATGCAGCTTCCACCGAGACTTCGACCCACCGACGCAGCGACGATTCTTGAACCGACGACTAAGGCAGCACAGAAGAAAAAGCGCACCAAGAAGACTGCTCCCCCCAAGAAGGATTACACCGCAGGCCTGACCCTGATTGACGTCCGCATGCCGCAGGAACTGGGCGGCGGCACGATCCCCGGCAGCGAGCACATTCCGCTCGACAACATCCTGGACACCGTACCCAAGTCCATTCCTGATCCGCAGGCGCCCGTCGTGGTGTACTGCAAGTCAGGCATGCGCGGCGGCATGGCCCAGGGCGCACTTCGCAAGCTTGGCTACACGAACGTCTCCAACATTGTTGGCGGCTTCGACGCCTGGCAGAAGGCCGGCCTGCCCGTCACCATCAGCTAGACCAATCTCCAGAACAACAGGGGCCGGCTTGCGCCGGCCCCTGTTGCAATTTGCGCACAAGTGGATGCCTACGCGGCCGCCATCATCTGCTCCAGAGCGGCTTGGTCCGGCCCTTCAAATCCCTTCGTGCCGGCAACAGCCTCAAGGTTGGCGAAGAGCGCGTCACGGACATGACCCGTGGCCGGCGGCTGCTCAACAGCTGCTGTGGCTTCAGCTCCCGGAGTGCGCGAATCGTCGCCTGGAACCGGGTCTTCTCGACGACATTCAGCCACGGCGCATCGACGCTGGCCCAGAGGTGCATCCCGTCCCGCAAGTCCCCCGAGGCCACCTCAAGCGCCGACTCCGCGGAGTCCTGAAGTACAGCGCCGAAGCTGTCTGAGCTGAACAGGCTCTCCGAGGAGCGATCGAACAGCCCGGTCGTTTCCGGCGCGTCAAACACAGGTGGCTTTACAGCCAGCAGCTCGCGATCGCCTGCGCGCAGCGTCTGACCCGGGTTCAGCAGGTAGCAGCGATCAAGTGGCAGCCCCAACAACCCGGCCTTGCCCATGCCGAGGTAGGTTGTCACGACCCGGGCGTTCGGCGCCGATTTCAGGATCGTCTCCAGGTTGCCAACATGGTCCGCATCCATGTGAGTCATCCAGATCCACCGGAGCTCGGCCGGGTCGATCAAGCTGCCGAGTGCCCCGAGAAAGCTCTCGCGCTGTCCGGCAAGGCCCGTGTCAATCAGGACCGGCTCGGCCCCGCGGATCAGGAAGCTGTTCACCGGCAATACACCCAGGCCGGGAAGGGGGAAGTCCGCATGCAGGCGGAAGGTGTCATTGCCAAGCTGCTGCGTCTCGAATGCAAGGTTCATACAGGTCTCCGTTCATATTCAGTAAACAATAGTGTTCACATCATGCCGGAACCATATCGCGCGGCAAAGTACTTGTCAAACGTTAAATAAACAGCTATGTTCACTAAAATGAAGACGCGCCAGTATCGACAAAAACGCCGCAAGGAAAGCGCCGAGGAAACGCACCGCCGTATTGTGGACGCCGTGGTTGAGCTGCACGCCACCATCGGGCCCGCCAAAACCACAATCCAGGCGATTGCAAAGCAGGCGGGTGTACAGCGACTTACGGTCTACCGACATCTGCCCGACGAAACGACGCTCTACCGCGCGTGTTCCAGCCGCTACCTTGAGCAGAATCCGCTGCCGGATGTCGCGGAGTGGCGGCATCTCGAAGAGCCGGCCGACCGCACGCGGACGGCGCTCACCGCGCTGTACGGTTTTTACCGGCGCACGCAGGGCGTGTGGCGCAACTCCTACCGCGACGCGGACGACATTGAGCCGCTCAAGGCGATGCTCGCGGAGGTGCAACAGTGGCTGGACGGCGTGCGCGATGATCTGCTGAAGACTTGGCGTCCCTCAAGATCCAGTCGTGCTGCCGTGCAGGCGGTGCTGGGCCACGCGCTGCATTTCACCACCTGGGATTCGCTGCAGTCACAGGGGCTGGCCGACGCAGCCATCGCAGAAGCTGTTGAGAAGTGGCTCCGCGCACTCTAAACCTCTCTGCACGCCGGAGAGGCCAATGTACTCACGTGCCCTGTATTTGCCCGGACTGGATGGGGAAGCCCGCTGGGTGATCCGTACGCAGGAACAGCTGCCGGAGCTCGAGCTGATTCCGCTCGCATATCCGCTTGGGCGTGAGCTGAAGTGGGACGAACTAGCAGATGTCGTCGTCGCGCGGATGCAGGCGCTCGGAACCGGGTTGCTGATAGGCGAGTCATTTGGCGGCGCGGTGGCACAGAAGACGGCGATACTGCGTCCGGCCGATGTGAAAGGGTTGTGTCTGATATCCGCCTTCAGCCATGAGCCTGAGCCGATTGCCGCCGCAGTGGGGAGGGCGGCGTCGCGTGTTTTGCCAAAGGTGTTGTTAAATCCGGTCGCACGCCTGCTTGCGGGGTGGAAACTGGCCGGGACACTGAAGGGGGAAGAGCGCGAGAAGTTCCTGAAGTACTTCGAGCATCTCGATCATGACGAACTCGCACGGCGGCTGAAGCTGCTGAGCAGCTTTGACGTTTCCGATCGCCTGATTGGCATCAAGTGCCCGGTCGCAGTCATGTACGGTAGCCGAGACGCATTTTGCGCCGCACCGGACCAGCTCGAAATCTGGAAACGCATGCCGGACGTACGCCTGCACCAGTTCGACGGCTACGGCCATATGATCACGCAGGAAGTGCCGATCGGCGTGGCGCGACGCATTCGTGAATGGGCTCAGCGCGTGGGGGATACGCTTGGCGGCTAAAGCTCCGATCATCGCGGCCATTGACGTCGGCGGCACGTTCACGGACGCGTGTGTCGTGCGCGACGGCAAACTGCTGACGTGCAAGATTCCGAGCACGCCCGGCGACCCGGGCGTGGCGGTGGCTGCTGCACTTGAGCGTCTGGGCGGGGCGGATCTGCTGGTTCACGGGACGACCGTAGCGACGAATGCGTTGCTTGAAGGCAAGCTTGGGCGCGTTGTGTTTGTAACGACGAAGGGATTTCGCGATGTGCTGGCCATCGGGCGCCAGAATCGCGATCCGGGCGAGCTGTATTCGCTGGAGCCGTCTGCGCGCAATCCACTTGTTCCGCATGAGCTGCGGGTTGAAGTCGACGAGCGGCTCGAGCCTGACGGCAGCGTGGCGCGCAAGTTGACCAGTCAAGAGTGCGCGCGCGTAGCGAACGAAGTCAAGGCGCTGAAGCCTGACGCCGTGGCCGTCTGCCTGCTGCACAGCTACGCGAACCCGGCGCACGAACGCGCGCTGCAGCGCGCGCTCACAAAGCTGCGTGTTCCAGTCACGCTTTCGTCTGAGCTTGCGCCGGAATTCCGCGAGTATGAACGCAGCCTGGTGACGGCGGCCAACGCGGGGCTCATACCCAGGCTCCGGGACTACATCACGAAGTTGCAAGAGCGGATCGCTCCGACCCGTGTCGTGCTGATGCACTCGGCCGGCGGCTGGCTTCCGGCCAGGCTTGCGGCCGACGAGCCGGTGAAACTCGCACTGTCCGGCCCGGCAGGTGGCATAGCGGGTGTGCGCGACGCCCTGACGGCCGAGAAGATCGAGACCGGCGTGGCGTTCGACATCGGCGGCACCAGCACGGACGTTTCCCTGGTCGAGGAGATCCCGACGTTACGCCCGGAAACGTTGATTGCCGGGTTGCCGCTCCGCACACCCAGTCTCGACATTCATACGATTGGCGCGGGTGGGGGGTCGATTGCCTGGCTGGACGCCGGCGGTGCCTTGCATGTCGGTCCACAGAGCGCAGGCGCCGATCCCGGCCCTGCCTGTTACGCCCGCGGTGGCAAGCACGCGACCCTTACCGATGCACTGCTCGTGCTCGGGCGTATCCCGCCCGACCTTAAGCTGGGCGGTGAGCTTGCGCTTGATCCCGCGGCTGCGACCGGGGCGCTAAAGAGACTGGGGAGGGGAACGCAGCCCAAGAAGCTTGCCGAGGCGATCGTGCGTGTTGCGCTGGCCGGAATTGAGCGCGCGCTGCGGCGCGTGACTGTCGAGCGCGGGCGTGCCGTGGGCGGCATGGCTCTCGTTCCCTTCGGCGGCGCGGGTGGGCTGCTCGCGTGCGACCTCGCCGAGCTGATGGGCATCGAGAAAGTGCTGGTTCCGCGAGCGCCAGGGCTGCTGTGTGCGTTGGGCATGTTGCATACGCCGGCTTCGCGAGACCTGTCACGCACGGTCATGCTGCGCGAGTCGCGAACCTGCCTGGCGGAGGCGACCAGGGTCGCGACTGAGCTGCAATCGCGCGCCGAGCGAGAGCTCCGGGACTGCGGGCTTTCCGGCCCGTTTCAGCACACACGTACCCTCGATGTTCGCTATGTGGGTCAGAGTTTCGAGCTGGGTGTGCCGTTGACACGCAACTGGAAGACGCGTTTCGGCGCCGCGCACCTGCAGGAGTTCCATTTCGAGCGCAAGGACGCCGAGGCCGAAATCGTCAACGTGCGGGTGCGGGTCGAAGAGAAGCAGCGAGCTGTGTCACTGCCGATTGAAATGTCGGCCGGGCGGGCAGTAGCCGTTGGCAAAGTCGCCGCCGACATACCAGTGTATGAACGCCAGTCGCTGTCTGCGGGCACTTGGCTGAACGGGCCCGCAGTTGTCACAGAGCTCAGTTCCTGTTTGTACCTCAAGCGTGGCTGGGTGCTGAAAGTGACGCAGGCCGGTCAATTGATGCTGCTGCATACACAGAACATCGGCTAAGCCATGGACGTGAAGACATCTGTCGAGATCGCCGTTCTGCACCACGCCCTCGTTGGCGTGGCCGAGGAGATGGGGGAGGTACTGAAGCGCTCGGCGTACAGCCCGAACATCAAGGAGCGCCGCGACTACTCCTGTGCGTTGTTTGATGCGCGTGGCCGATTGCTTGCGCAGGCGGCCCACCTGCCGGTGCATCTGGGCTCGATGCCCGCGAGCGTGCGAGGGGTACTCAGCCAGCTTGAGCTGCGCCCCGGTGAGTACGCGTTGGTCAATGATCCCTACAGCGGCGGTACGCACTTGCCCGACCTGACCATGGTCGCGCCGATCTACGACAAAGGTCGGCTGCTTGGTTACTCCGCCAATCGCGCCCACCATGCCGACATCGGGGGGGCCGCTCCCGGCAGCATGTCGCCACAGACCGACCTTGTGGCGGAGGGGCTCGTTATCCCGCCCAGCAGGGTGAGCGAAGAGTTGATGAAACTGATATTGGCCAACACGCGCACGCCTGACGAGCGACGGGGTGACCTGAGCGCGCAACAGGCGGCCTGCGACCGCGGGCGGCAGCGCTTGACGGACATCGTGGGGCGATACGGCCAATCCGAGTTTGTGCGCCTGTGCAGCGCGCTGTTCAAGCACAGCCATGCGATATTGCGGCAGACGTTGAAGGCTCTGAAAGGCGGCACCTACAGCGCCGAAGACGTGCTCGATGACGACGGGGCGGGCGCCACGGATATTCCGATTCGGCTGGAGCTTGCCGTTTCACCAGGCAAGTTGACTTTTGATTTCAGCGCGAGCGCAGCGCAGGTCCGGGGCGGTGTCAACGCGGTCCGCGCGGTAACGGAGAGTGCTGCGCTCTACACGGTACTCTGCCTGTGTGAGCCGCGCCCGCCGATCAACCATGGCTGCTTTGAGAGCATCCATGTTGTGACCAGACCCGGAACCGTCGTGGACGCAAGGTCGCCTGCACCGGTCGCAGGAGGCAACGTTGAGACCAGCCAGCGCATCGTGGATGTCTGCCTTTCGGCGTTATCCAAGGCCGCTCCCGGCCGAGTTCCCGCTCAATCCCAAGGCACAATGAACAACCTGACGATCGGTGGAGTGACGCAGGACGGGCGACAGTTCACGTACTACGAGACGATCGCGGGCGGGTGCGGCGCCGGCCCCATGCGTGACGGTGCGGACGCAACGCACTCGCACATGACCAACACGCTCAACACCCCGGTCGAGGCGCTTGAGCACGCCTATCCTCTGCGAGTCGAGGAATACAGTGTCCGCGAGGCATCGGGCGGGGCCGGGAAGCATCCAGGCGGAAACGGAGTGGTCCGCCGCGTGCGCACCTTGGTCGACGCGCACTTTGGTGTGCTCTCTGAACGGCGAGCGCATGCACCTGCCGGCGCCGGGAAGGGCAAGCCCGGGCGTCCAGGCATAAACCAGATTCGGGATGCGAACGGCGACGCTGAGGCGCTGGACGGCAAATGCAGCGGCGAGTTGCGCGCCGGCGAAGCGATCGACATCCGCACGCCCGGCGGCGGCGGCTGGAGCCCCACACGACGTTAACGCGTTCTTGACATATACTGACTAGCATGCCGCCAGGAGCGCCATGAACGCCATGAACGCAGCCAGTGATCGAAAACCCGCTGTCGAGCCCGGCGACGCGAACCTGTACTTCAACCGCGAATTCTCGCTGATGGAGTTCAATCGCCGCGTGTTGGCCATGGCGGCGGATGAAACCGTGCCTCTGCTGGAGCGGCTGCGCTTTCTCACCATCTCGTGCAGCAACATGGATGAGTTTTTCGAGATCCGTGTAAGCGGTGTGAAGCAGCAGGCGGCGGCGGGTGTGGAAGTTTCCGGCCCGGACGAAGTTCGTCCGCTGGACATGCTGGCGCGCGTTCACGAGACAAGCCGCGGGATCGTCGCCGAGCAGTATCGCGTGTTCAACGATGTTCTGATTCCCAAGCTGGCGGACAACGGCATCCGCATTCTCCGACGTACCGAATGGAGCGAGGAGCAGGCGGCGTGGGCCGCTGACTACTTTCGGCGCGAAGTCCAACCGCTGCTGACGCCGATCGGGCTTGATCCGTCGCACCCATTCCCGAACGTACTGAACAAGATCCTCAATTTTGTCGTGCTGATGGAGGGCCCGGATGCTTTCGCCCGTGACAGCGGCATCAGCGTTGTCCAGGCGCCGCGTCTGCTGCCGCGTGTGATTCGTATGCCGCGGGAAGTTTCGGCGGGCCCGTACGACTTCGTCCTGCTCTCGGCCGTCATCCACCACAACATTGGTGAACTCTTCCCGCGCATGAATGTGAAGGGCGCATACCAGTTCCGTGTCACTCGCAACAGCGACCTGTTCGTTGACGAGGAAGAAGTCGAAGACCTCGCTGAGGCCTTGCGCTTCGAGCTTCCTCGACGCCACTACGGCGCCGCTGTTCGGCTGGAGGTCGCGGAGAATTGTCCGACCGAGATCGCCAATATGCTGCTCGATCATTTCCACCTGGGACAAGAGGACCTGTACCAGGTGAACGGGCCGGTGAACCTGAACCGTTTGATGAAACTGTATGAACTCGCTGATCGACCGGACCTGAAGTATCCGCCATTTCAGCCTGGCGTTCCCAAGGAGCTGGCCGCCGGCACCGACATCTTCGACGTTCTTCGCCAGCGCGACGTGTTGTTGCACCATCCATACCAGTCATTCGGCCCCGTACTGGACTTTATCCGCAAGGCCGCCAACGATCCGAACGTCGTTGCCATCATGGGCACGCTGTATCGAACCGGGGTGGTCTCGGAGGTGACCGAAGCGTTGTTCGACGCGGCGCGCGCCGGCAAGGAAGTGACTGCGTGTGTTGAGCTGCGCGCCCGATTTGACGAGGCGGCGAACATCGACCTCGCTACACGCCTGCAGAACGCGGGTGCACAGGTGGTGTACGGCGTCGTCGGCTACAAGACACACAGCAAGATCATGATGCTGCTGCGTCGGGAAGACGGGCGGCTCAAGCGCTACGTCCATTTGGGAACCGGCAACTATCACACCGGTACGGCCCGGGCCTACACCGACCTCAGCCTGATGACAGCGAACGAAGAAATCTGCACGGACGTCCACAAGCTCTTCCGCGAACTCACCAGCCCCGGCGAGACGCCGGGCATGAAGCAGATCTACCATTCGCCCTTCACACTGAATGACATGGTCATCCAGCGTATCAATGAGCAAGCGCAACTCGCCCGCGATGGAAAGCCCTGCCGCATCCGGGCGAAGATGAACAGCCTCTCAGACCCCGGGGTCATCAAAGCGCTCTATCTCGCGTCCATTGCGGGAGTGCCGATTGATCTGTTGATCCGCGGCGTCTGTTGCCTTCGCCCGGGGGTGCCGGGTGTGTCAGACAGCATTCGCGTGCGCAGCATCATCGGGCGTTTCCTTGAGCACAGCCGCGTGTACTCATTCGGTGCCAATGATGACTTCCTGTATGCGGCGAGCGCGGACTGGATGTCGCGCAACCTGCACCGCCGCGTGGAGACCTGCTTCCCGATCCTTGACCCCGCGTTGCGTGCGCGCGTGATTGAAGAATGCCTTGACATACCGCTGTCCGACAACGTACAGGCTTGGCTGCTGCAGTCCGATGGCACATGGGTGCGTTGCAACCCGGGCGATAATCCGCGCCTGGCAGCGCAGGAGACCCTGGCCGCGAGACTGGGCGGTACAGGCGGAGCGGCGTGAGACTCGCGGCAATCGACATCGGCTCGAACTCGGTCCACATGATCGTGGCCGACACCTACGGGCCGCACTCTTTCCAGGTCATCGATCGTGAGCGGGAACGGGTGAAGCTGGGCGCCGGTGCGTTCAAGACCGGGCGGTTGATGCCTGTCCCGATGCACAATGCCCTCGAGGCGCTCAAGCGCTTTGCGACGCTGTGCAAGCGACTGAAAGTGGACCGTACACTCGCCGTGGCCACGAGCGCTGTTCGCGAGGCCAGCAACGGACAGGAGTTCCTCAAGAAAGTGAAGTCGCAGGCCGGAATTGAGCCAAGGCTCATTGGCGGGGTCGAAGAAGCTGAGTTGATCTATCGTGGTGTGCGCCACGCGACAGATCTTGAAAAGCGCAAGGGTCTCATCCTGGACCTCGGCGGAGGCAGCCTTGAAATCATGTACGGGACGGCCAACCGCCTGATCGTCAGCAAGAGCGTGCCGCTTGGCGTGCAGCGCCTGCGTGACATGTTCGGCGCCGAAGACCCGTTATCGAGAAAGTCCCGCAACAAGCTGATGCGCCTGATCAACGACACGGCCGGGCCGCTGCTGAAAAGCATCCGAAAGCGCGGGATCGACGTGGTGATCGGCACGTCCGGCTCCCACATGACGCTGGGCCTGACCTGCCTGCGATTGCGCGGGCGCGATCCGTGGGGCTCGCTCAACGGCTATGAAATTCATGCGTCTGAAATTCGCGACCTGGCAGGCCAGTTGCTCAGCGTGGACGCGGCGGCGCGGACGCGGCTGCCCGGTATCGACGAACGCCGCGCGGACGTGATCCACTTCGGGGCGGCCGTGCTCGAAACGGCGCTGAGACTGGTGAAGTCAGACAAGTTCCAGCTCTGCGGTGCGTCGTTGCGGGAAGGCGTTCTGCTGCACGAACTGGAGAAGGTCCATCGCGCAAAGGGGCCGCCGCCCAACGTGCGGCTCGCAAGTGCGCGGCAGCTGGTCCAGCTCGCGGGGGCTGACACAAAGAGGTCGGAACATCTCGCCAAGTTGGCCGTGAACCTGTTCGACGCAACCAAGCGCCTGCATGGACTTGCCAAACGCGACCGTGAGCTTCTCGAGACGTCGGCGCTGCTGGATGACGTCGGCCGCGGCATGAATTATCTGGACCGTGAACACATCAGTTACCAGCTGATTCGAGGTGGCGGGCTGCGCGGCGTGACAGACCGGGAAGTCGAGATCATCGGGCTTACGGCCCGCTACAGCCGGCGCGGCTCACCCAAGGAACGTCACCGGCACTTCGCTGAGCTTGATCCGAAGGGCCAGCACCAGGTGCGGATACTGGCGGGCATTCTGCGCATTGCCCTTGGGCTCGATCGCGGACGGCGCGGCGTCGTGAAGTCGATCAAGTGCCGCGTGCAGCAAGGGATGCTGCAGATCATCGCGCAGGTTCAAGGCGACGCGTCGCTGGAGCTCTCGGCCGCCCAGGGGGCCACGAAGCTCTTCTCGCAGGCCATTGCGCACGACATCCAGATCAAGTCCGGCAAACGCTAACGACTACGGGTCGAACTTGAAGCTCTCTGCGATGTTGCCGTCCTGTTTGTGAATGACCACCTGGCTCTTGCCGTGGTTCTTGGCGAGTTCCTTGGCGACCTTCACCGCGTCGTCCTTCTTGCTGATCACGCGCGTCGCCTTGCTTGAGCCCTGCCGCTTCACCCGCCACTTCCCATCCTCTGCCCGCGGGGTGACGTGCCACACGGCGCGCGTAGCTTTCGGCGCCGGCGAGTCCTTTTTCACCTTGGCGGTAGGGCGTGTTTCGTGGTTCGTCGGGATTTCGGTCATTTCGAGACCACGATCGGTCTCGTCCGGTTCCCACTCTTCTTCAATCTTGGGCGCACGCTGACCGGACGCGTCGCCGTAATTGAACTCCTGCGCGATCTTGCCGTCCTTGTTGTGCACGATGATTTGCGACCAGCCCGCATTCTTCGCGATCTCACGCGCGCGCTCGATTGCCTCATCCTTGTTGGTGCAGACGGCCGATGGGCGTGCCCCGCCTTCCTTGCGGATGTTCCAGCGGTCGTCCTTGCGCGGCGTCACGTGGTAGATCACCTTGCCACCTGGCTCCGCCGGCCGGTTGGGCACCAGCACTTCCGTCTTTGGGGCCTTGGACGCTGGGGGCTTGGGAGAGCGGTCCGACGGCAACACACCGAATAGCTTGACGAAGAGTTCGGTGGCAAATGTGCTCGGCATGTCTGCCCCTATGCGTCGATCCAGAAGAACGAGGTGATGCGGGGCTCACCGCCGGCGCTGCGACCCGCGATGGGCATATCGATCGATGCGAGGTAGCGTTCCATGTCCCAGGGCTTCTGGCCTCTTGAGCGACTGCCGTAGGTGCCGACGATCAGGCGTCCTCCGGGTGCGACGAACTCCGAACGCAGCCGATGCAAACCGCGGCCCAGGTAGTAGGGCGGCAGACAATCCCAGAGCATATACACGTAGCTGTAGCGTCGCCGGGGCTGCCAGTCCCATGCGTTGCCGACGTGGAAGTTGTCCTTGAATTCGGGCATGCGTGCCCGGGCTTCATTGATGAGGTGGCGCCCGGCGTCGATGCCATGCGGCGTCAGTTGTAGCCCGCGCTCGCGACCCCAGTTGGCGAGGCTCTCGGCCAGGTAGCCGTTCGCGCAGCCGACATCAAGCAGCGAGCCGTCGCCCGTGATCGCGTCCAGAATCGGCTCGCGTTCTTTTCGCCAGCGCTCCGGTCCGCCACCAAACCCTGAGCGCAAAATCGGGTCGCCCTTCAGCAGGTAAAGCGCCTCAAGCTGCTCCAGCCGGTCGAGGAACCGCTGGGGCAAGCCACGGGACGCTAGTGGGTCGTCGTGGATGCTGGTCATGCCGGCATGTTATCCCGAAGCGGGCTGGATGGCTATTTGCCATCTCGCAGGTTCTTCATCTCGTCAATGATCGCGTCGATTTCCTCAACCGTATTGTAGAAGTGCGGGCTGACCCGAATCCCGCCACCCGGGCGGTAGTCGATGATGAAGCCACGCTCGATCAGTTTGTTCTCGGCCTTTGCTGCCCCGTCGAAGTCGATGCACACGGTCC
Organism: Planctomycetota bacterium; assembly: GCA_020638675.1. Classification (GTDB taxonomy): domain Bacteria; phylum Planctomycetota; class UBA8742; order UBA2392; family UBA2392; genus JACKID01. The sequence goes on along the minus strand of JACKID010000001.1, from coordinate 2,163,985 downwards.
CGCCGCGGCGTTCCGGGTCGGTGGGGGAGTTGACCTTGAACCCGGCCTCCTTGGCGCGCTCAAACAGGTGGGCCGTCATCCGCTTGCTCTTGGCGCGGATGTTCTCTACTCCGACCTGCTTGATGATCTCGTAGCCCGGACGCGCGCTGTAAAGCGCCACGACCGGCGGTGTTCCAGTGGCCGCGCGCCACGCGCTTTCGTGCGGAGTGAAGTCCATCTCGAACTTGAAGGGGCGCGCGTGGCTGATCCAGCCGGTCAGCGCGGGTTTGTAGTCCTTCATCAGGTCCGGCCGAATGTACAGGTAGCAGACGTTCGGCCCGCCGCAGACCCACTTCACGCTGCCGCCGACCAGGTAGTCAACGTTGAGGTCTTTCACGTCAATCGGCACAGTGCCGATGCTCTGGTAGACGTCCAGCAGGACCTTTGCGCCTACCTTATGTGCCTTTTCAATGATTGGTTTCACATCCTGCAGGTAGGCGCTTCGGAAGTAGACGTGGCTGATGGGCACAACGGCTGTGCGCTCATCGATGGCGTCCACAATCTTCTGCACGTCCACGCTGATGCCGTCATCGGATTTCACGATTTCCAACTCAGCGCCGTAGCGCGTCCACGCCTGGCACACGTAGTGGGGGCTGGTGAACTGCATGTCGTCGTAGACGATGCGATTGCGGGGGCCGCTGAAGTCAATGCTTGAAAGCACTTGGGCCGTCAGCGAAGCCACGTTGAGGTGCAGCATCATGCTGCCAGGTTTGGCGTTGATCACACTGCCGATCAGATCGGCCATTTTCTCGCAATCATCCAGCCAGCCCGAGCCGTCCGGATAGTGCCAGGCAACCACGCCGTCATTGTCCCACATGTCGGCGAAGTGCTTCAGCCCGTCGCGAACGCCGCGAGGCATAGCGCCAAGGCTGTTGTTGATGAGGTAGGTCTTCTTCGCGAGGATTGGAAACTCCTCGCGCCATTTGAGCAGTGGGTCGTCCGGCATTTAGCCCTCCTGCCGCGTTTCTAGCGATTGGCGCGGACCGGTGCCACAGGAGAGTCCGCGCGCTATTTCTTCTTCTTGGACTGGCGGCTCAGGCTGTATGCGCCCCACACGCCAAGCAACACCCCGACGCCGAGCAGCACCAGACGCTCCGTCGGCCACTCGCTGAAGCTGCCGAACTTCCCAAAATCCATGTTGAACCCGGCGCTCATGCCAAACAGGTCTACCAGCGCGGCGATGATGATCGCCACCCCCAACAGCAGCACGATCAATCCCGTCTTCTTGGGCATGGCAGTCTCCCGGGTGAAGTGTGGGCTTGATCTTACACTTCTGAATGCCGAATCCACCAACGATCAATCTAGTAGCCTGACGCGCCCTCCGGGCGGAACTTGGCGTTGTAGCTGTTCGTAGTGCGATTGATGACGGCCCATATGTCCGGGAATTGCGCCTCGTGGGCGGTACTCTGCAGGCTGCTGGCCGGGATGCCTTTCAAGCTCATGACCGCGTCGCCGATAATGCGCTTGACCACGTGGAAATGTCGGTACTTCCAGTGCATCAGTTCCTGGTCGAATTCCGCCATCGCCCACATCAGGTCATAGAGCTCCTGATGCTGTTCGCGCTCGGCATGAAGTTGATCAAGCGTGACCTTGCGGGACGCGATCAGTTCATTGAACGCCGTCAGCACGCGGGGAACGACCTTGTGTATGCGCTTGTAGGTGGGACTCTCCTGCCCCGAGCCCTTGCCCAGTCCCATGCGAATCTTGTGGTAGTCCCAGGGCGAGATGCTGCGCGGGAATTCGAGGCTGTCCGCGAGGAACGTCAGAACCTTGGCGGTACGCCGCAGGAAGCGTGTGGCCTCGTGCAGTTTGCCCTCGCCCATCCACGCAATGCTCTGCTCCAGGTGCTGGATGCAGACCTTCAGCCACAGCTCCATGGCCTGGTGGACAACCTGAAACAGCAACTCCTCTTCGTTCACCCATTGGTCGGGAGTCTTCTGAAGCTTGTAGAGCTCCTGCGTGTGGATGTACTTCTCGTAGTCGCTGGTGCCATCGCCGAACGAGGTCATTTCCGCCATGTCTTGTCTCCGTTATGCCTGCATCTAACCACGCGTGGCGACGTTCGCCAGCGGCTTCCCTTTCCGCATGGCGCTGGCATGATTGTGGCAGGAGACGGGTAATGCGCGTAGGCATCGGCTACGACATCCATCAGCTGGTCGCGGGCCGTCCGCTGATCCTCGGCGGGCTGGAAATCGAGTTCGATCGCGGCTGCAAGGCACACAGCGACGGCGACGTCCTGTTGCATGCCATTACAGACGCTCTGCTTGGCGCGGCCGGTCTGGGCGACATCGGCGAGTATTTCCCGGACACGGATCCGAAATGGAAGGATGCCGACAGCGGCGATCTGCTGAAGGAAGCCTGGAAGCACGTACGGCGCCGCGGCTGGGAAGTCGAGAACATTGATTGCAACATCATCGCCCAGGTGCCGAAGCTGAAACCCTACAAGAGCCAGATGGAAGCGCGCATCGCGTCGCTTCTTGAGATCGAGACCCGCAGGGTTAACGTCAAGGCCCGCACCAACGAGGGGCTGGATGCCGTCGGCCGAGAAGAGGCCATCGCCACCCAGGCCGTGGTGTTACTCAAGCCCGCGCAATAAGGCCGAGATGTCCGTCCTCAAACTGAAGAACTCATACACCAAGTCGGTGGAAGTGTTTCAGCCGCTCGACCCACAGGGCAGGCGCGTGACCATGTATTCGTGCGGCCCAACTGTCTACAGCTTTGCGCACATCGGCAACTTCCGAAGCTTCCTGATGGCGGACGTGCTGCGCCGGGTGCTGGAACGCAACGGCTACGAGGTGCGGCACGTCATGAATATCACCGACGTCGGGCACCTCACGCAGGACGACGTCGCCGACGCGCAGGGCGAAGACAAGCTGCAGGCTGCAGCACGAGAAATGGGGTGGGACCCGTACAAGCTCGCACGGCATTACGAAGACGCGTTCGTGGAGGACGCGCGGCGCCTGCGCATGAAGAACTACAGCGGCAGCGAAGCGGGCGAGCCGGAGTTGCATCCGCGAGCGGCCGGGCACGTGCCTGAAATGCTGGCGCTGATCCAGAAGCTGCTGGAGAATGAGTACGCCTACATCGACGATAGCGGGCAGGCGTACTTCGACATCCAGAAGTTCCCGGACTACGGCAAGCTCAGCGGCAAGGTTCTGGAGGATCTTGAAGCAGGTGCGCGTGTTGCCGTCGGCGAACACAAGCGTGACCCGCGCGACTTCTACCTTTGGAAGGTGGACCCGAAGCACCTGATGCAATGGGACCCGCACAGCGAGACAGGATGGGACCCGGCCGACTATGAGCGCTACCGCCAACTGGTTCCGGAAGGCGTGGACCGTCGTTTGAAGGCAGGTTTTCCGGGCTGGCACATCGAATGCTCGGCCATGTCGCGGGCGCATCTCGGTGCGCTGATCGACATCCACACCGGTGGTGAGGACAACATCTTCCCGCACCATGAGTGCGAGATCGCCCAGAGTTACGGTGCGTACTCGACCCATGTGCCCGGCCCGCATGGCGCGCCCGACGAGGGCGCGCCGCGCAACGCGTTCGCCCGCTACTGGGTGCACGGACGCTTCCTGCTTGTGAATAACAAGAAGATGAGCAAGCGGGACGGCACGTTTTACACCGTTCGGGATCTGCTCGATCCCCGCGCGGCGGAGCGTGACCAGTTGGCCGATGAGTTGGAGGCCGCCGGGTTCAAGGGAGGGCGTGTGCCCTCCAACGTGTTGCGCTACGCGCTCATCAGCAACCAGTACACGCAGCAGATGAATTTTGGCGTGGACTTGCTGAAGCAGGCGCGTGCCAGCGTGGAGCGCCTCCAGACTCGCTACGACAAGCTGCGTGAGGCCGTCGGCAACGGCACGAACCCGGACGTGGACGGGGTTGCCTCAGATACAGTACTGGAGCTGGTCAACAAGTCCGAAGCGGCGTTCGATGAGGCACTCAACGACAACCTGAACGTGCCGAACGCGCTTGCAGCGGTCTTTGGTGCCGTCACGGAGCTGAACCAGAAGGAACTCGGGCCCGCCGAGGCACGTGAAGCACTGCGCCTGATGGAGAGTTTCGACGAAGTGCTCGATGTGCTGGACCGAAGCGCGCGAAGCGGGCTGATCACGCGCGAGCAGGTGCAAAGCTGGCTGGACAAGGAGACGCTGGCGGCAAAGGCGTCCCACCTGAAGCACTGGGCAGAGATGCCGGACCGTGAGCAACTGTGGGAAATGATCGAAGCCGGCCAGCTGCCCATGGTGGAGGAGCTGGCCCCGATCGAAGTGATGGACGGTGACGCCGTGGAACTGTTCGTCGCAATCCGCCAAGCCGCACGTAAGGCGAAGGACTTCGCCACGGCCGACGCCATCCGCGACGACCTGAAGCAACGTGGCGTCCAGCTGGAAGACACACCCCAAGGCTTCCGCTGGGTGCTGGGCTAGCGAGGCAGTCTGCCGGTGATGTATTGCTGCAGGGTCTTGCCGATCGTCTTGACCAGTTGCTCCTTCGACATGCGAACAACAGGCGGCAACTTCAGCACATAGCGACACACGGCCAAGCCCAGGAGCTGGCTTGAGACTAGGCCTGCGCGCTGCTCAGCCTCGTCAGGCCCGGCGATCGCTTCCAGGGCGGTTCGAATCTGCTTGTTGAAGATCTCGCGCATACGGGCGTTTGCCAACTCGTTGGTACTCGCGGACCGCAGCAGCACCGGCAACCCGGCATCGGGACTGTCCCAGATCGACAGGAAGTGGCGAGTAAGCGCCTCTCCAATGGAGTTGCGGGCCACGCCGCGCAAGTCCGGCAACTCCAGGTTGAATTCCGCCGCATCGGCGAAGATCCCGTCCTTGCTTCCGAAGTAGCGAATGACCATTGCCGGGTCGATTCCGGCCTTCGCGGCGATGTCCCTTACGGTCACTTTTACGTATCCGCGTTCCGCAAACAGCTCGCGTGCTGCCTCAAGCAGTGCCGCCCGAGTTCGGGCGGACTTCGGTGTGCGTGTCTTTTCAGCCATGGAAGAAAATTTGCCAACATTGGATGACAAATGCAATCGGCGGTGTTTGACATTAGAAGTCAACGGACGTTGATAAACGAGAACGGAGAGACGACAATGTTACCCGCAACTACTGACGTGCTGATTGTTGGCGCCGGGCCCACGGGCATGGCCCTGTCCATCGCGCTTCATCAGGCCGGCGTGAAGCACCTGCTGGTCGACAAGAATGAGACCAGCCATACCACTTCGCGTGCCGCAGTGATTCACGCCCAGACGCTCGACACCCTTCGGCAACTGGGTGTCAGTGACGCGATGACCGCCAAGGGGCTGAAGCTTGCGAAGTTCAGCATTCGCGACCGGGATAAGCCGCTGGTGGCACTGCGCTTCGACGAGCTGCCAACAAGGCACCCGTACCTGCTGATGCTGCCGCAGCACGAAACGGAGCGCATTCTCGCGGAGAGAATCGCGCGGCTCGGCGGCAAGATTCACAGGGGAGTGACGGCGGGAGAGGTGATCCAGACCGAACACGGTACCGTAACGATGCTGACCCAGGCCGGGCGCGAGCAATCCGTCTTTGCCCGCTACGTGGTGGGCGCGGACGGGATGCACAGTACCGTGCGCGAATCCGCCGGGATCTCGTTTGATGGGGCGGCATTCGAATCGTCGTTCGTGCTGGCGGATGTCGAGATGGATTGGCCGCTCGGCAACGAAGAGGTCTCGCTGTTCTTCTCGCCGTCGGGGCTGGTGGTCGTCGCGCCGCTGCCGGACGGAACGTTCCGCGTTGTGGCAACCATGGACGATGCACCGGAGCAACCGGCTCTGGCAGACATCCAGAAGTTGCTCAACGAACGCGGTCCTTCTGCCGGCGGGATCGTGGTGAAACGGGCCGTGTGGAGTTCCCGTTTCCGACTGCACCATCGCCTGGCGCGGACGTACCGGAATGGGCGCCTGTTGCTGATGGGTGATGCGGCGCACGCGCACAGCCCTGCGGGCGGTCAGGGGATGAACACCGGGCTGGTTGATGCCGTGGTTTTGGGCGAAGCGCTTGCCCGCGTCGCAAAGGGTCTCGCACCGGCTTCGGCGCTGGATGAGTACCAGGCGCTTCGTCGCCCGGCTGCAAAGAAGGTGCTGGGGCTGGCAGGCAGGCTGACGGCACTTGCCACAATGCGAGGCTTGTATCGACGGCGCCTGCGCAATGTGCTGCTGAGAGGTGCGAACCTGCTTCCGGCCGCAAGGCACAACCTTGAGATGAGCCTGTCCGGGTTGAGCAGGGCGGAGTTGGCAAAGATGCCGGCGCTGACGTCATTGCCGTGACATGTGGACCGAAATGCCCGTGCCGCGGCAGCACGAGGTTGACCCTCGAGCTGCTGCGGCATGGTTTGCTTTGCGCCCATGAATGGATCCGGCTAGTGAGGACGGTGCGGCTCACGCCTTGCGTCGTAGATGACGTGCTCATCCGGATTGGCGGGAGGCTGTGGGTAGGGTACGGGCCCGCCTGTTTGAGATGGTGGGTAGCCGTATCCCGGTGCGGGCGTCGGTGAGTTGTTTCGCCGTCTCATATGGCTGACTGTTCCAAACACGCCCATGCCGAAGAAGCCGAGACCAATCAGCGGAAGCAGCCACGCCATGGTATCCGTCGACGCTTGCTTGCTTTGCAGTTGCTCTTCAATCAGCCAGTCGGATGGGTCTGCAGGGTTGATGACGACGGTAGTCGGCATGCTCGCGCCGCCGTGGCATGTGCCATAGTGGCTGTGCACGCTGCTGCTGACCTCGCGCTCCTTTTGGATTGGTCGTCCATCCGGGTGCGTGAAGCTGACGGTCACGAAGTAGTCGTAGGTCGTACGGGTGCGTCCGTTGCGACGTGTTCTTTTCTTCTCTTCACGAGCATCAACGACTTTGGCGGGAACCCTTTGCCCACTTGCCGCCATCTGATTTAGTTCGCCACCCCTAGTTGACGCCCAGATCCCGCCGGCGACAAGCAGCACCCCGATTGCAAACCCCGTGATTGCCATCCCGATTGGTGACATGCTGCGGTGTTTGCGTGAGCCGATTCTCCAAGCCATTTTCACCCCCGTTCACGATTGACGTGCGCAGGCTAAGGGGTTGGCTAGTCGCGGCCAATTACAGTCCGATGAGTGATTTGTACCGCTGACTCAGCCTTCGAGCCCGAGGTCTGCCACCAACTCAAGGTCGTCTTCCTTGGTTCGGCCGGTGGTGGTCAGGTAGTTGCCTACCATCATGCCGTTGGCGCCGGCCATGAAGATGAACGGCTGTAACTGGCGCAGGTGCTGAATGCGCCCGCCCGCGATGAACAGGTCGCTGCGCGGGTTCGTGAGGCGGAATACTGCGATGGCCTTAAGGCAGTCCATGGGACGCAGCGGCTCGACGTCTTCCAGCGGCGTGCCCTGAACCGGCACAAGGAAGTTCAGCGGGATGTGCTCAGGCTGCAGGCTTGCGACTTGCTGCATCAACTCGACGCGCTGCTCAACGTTTTCGCCCATGCCGAGGATGCCCCCGCAGCAGACTTCCAGGCCCGTTTGCTTGGCGCGCTGAATCGTTTCGTAGTTCTCAGACCAATCGCGGGTGGTGCAGATGTTCGGGTAGTAGCTGCGCGAGCACTCAAGGTTGTGGTGATACACCTGCAGCCCCGCGTCTTTCAGCTTCTCGAGCACGCGCTTGCTCACCACGCCGAGGCTTGCGTCGGGTGCAATCTTTCCCGCGGCGCGAATCTTGCGCACGGCCGTGCAGATGGCATCGAGCATCGGGCCATCCTGCACGCCCTTGATGGCGGTCACGATGCCGAAATTGGTGCTGCCGTATTCGACGGCCATGTCGGCCGCGCGGAGGATGCTGTCGGCGTTCATAACCGGGTAGGTCTCGACGCCCGTGTCCTTCTGGTAGCTGGCGCTCTGGCCGCAGAACTTGCAGTCCTCGCCGCAGGCGCCGGACTTGGCGTTGACGATGCTGCAGCGGTGCAACTTGTCGCCCTGGAAATGGCGTTTCACCAGGTAGGCTGAGTACATCAAGTCGTAGACCCGATCATCGGGCAGCAGCAACAGGCGCAATGCCGTAGCGTCATCGAGCACGCCGCCATCAATGATGAAGTCGGCGACGTTAACCAGCGGACCGTCGCCGATGGTGGGGGAGCTGGTTGTTGCTGAGCCTGCCATGGGTCTCCTACTTCAAGCCGCGGAAGCCGATATCCTTGCGGTAGATCATCTTGTCGAAGTGGATTTTGTCCACTGCCGCGTAGGCTTTCTCGCGGGCATCGCGCAGGTCGTTGCCGAGCGCGACCACGCTCATGACACGGCCGCCGTTCGTGTACCAGTCGCCATCGACTCTCTTTGTGCCGGCATGGAAGACCTGTACGTCCGGCCCGAAGTCGCTGTTGAGGCCTTTGATCTTGTAGCCCTTTTCGTAGCTGCGCGGGTAGCCGCCGGAGGCCAGCACGACCGTGACCGCGCTTCGCGGGTCCCAGTCCACGTCTATCGTATCGAGCGTGCCGTCGATCGTGGCGTTCAGCATCTCGAACAGATCGCCCTTGAGACGCATCATGATGCTCTGTGTCTCGGGGTCGCCGAAGCGTACGTTGTACTCCAGAACTTTCGGGCCCTGCTTGGTCATCATGCAGCCGATGAAGATCGTGCCCTTGTACGGCTCGCCTTCGCGGTTCATGGCGTGGATGGTCTGGACGACGACGTCTCGTTCCAGGATCGCGTTCTGGGCTTCGCTGATCTGGGGCAGCGGGCTGTATGTCCCCATGCCGCCGGTATTCTCGCCGGTGTCGCCGTCGCCGACGGGCTTGTGGTCCTGTGCCAGGCATAGCGGCAGGATGTTGTGCCCGTCGCTGATGGCATGGACGCTCACTTCTTCGCCCTGCAGGAAGTCCTCGATCAAAACCCGTTTGCCGGCGTCGCCGAAGCGTTTGTCGACCATGGCTTCGCTGATCGCTGCCTCGGCCTCTTCCAGCGTACGGCAGATCATCACGCCCTTGCCGGCCGCGAGCCCGTCGGCCTTGATCACGACCGGGTAGTCGCAATTGTTGAGGTATTCCCGCGCAGGCTCAGCCTTGTCGTAGACCTTGTGCCCGCCGGTCTGAATCCCGTGGCGCGACATGACGTCTTTCGCGTAGGCCTTGCTGCCTTCGAGACGAGCCGCCTTTGCGTTGGGGCCATAGATTCGCAAGTGCTTGCGGTTGAACAGGTCGACGATGCCGTTCACCAGCGGGTCTTCGGGACCGACAACGGTGAGGTCGATCTTCTGCTCTTTGGCGAACGAAACGAGATCGTTGAAGGCATCCGGCTTGATGTTCACCGGCTCGGCGACGGCCTTCATGCCTTCGCTGCCCGGCGCGGCAAATACTTTTGTGACGTGTGGTGACTGGCTGAGCTTCCAGGCCAGTGCGTGTTCCCGGGCGCCGCTGCCGATGACGAGGACTTTCATGGTTGCTCGCTCCGCACCATCGACTTGAGGCTGCCGCGTTTTTCGGGGTCTACCGGCATGAGAATCAGGAAGCGAGTCCCCTTGCCTTCTTCCGACTCGAACGTGATCTGCCCGCCGTGTTCCTCGACGATCCGGCGTACCATCGGCAAGCCCATCCCGGTGCCCTTCTTCTTCGTCGTGAAGTACGGGCGAAACATACGATCATAGTTGGATGCTGCAATGCCGCAGCCCGTGTCGATGATCTCTATCCCCAGCAGGTCGCCCTTGATGCGGGCGCGCAAAATGACCTCGCCGCCGTCCTTGCCCTCAAGCGCGTCGAACGCGTTTCGAAGCAGGTTCAGGATTGCCTGGCGGATCAACGTCGAGTCCAGCAGCAGGTTGTTGAGCTCGCCTTCGTAATCGAAGTGCAAACGAATGCCGCGCGCCTGGGCGTCGTCGGCAAGGAACTCGAAGAGTTCGACGACCATTTCGCGCAGGTTGGTGCGGGTCAGCTTGATGTCGTGGCCGCGTGCGAATGTGAGGAACTCCTGCACAATGTCGTCGAGGTGCTGGACTTCGCGCAGCAGCACCTCGAGTTTGCGCACCGCCCGCTTTGCGGTGGGGGAATCTTCCTTGACGAAGTCTTCCTCCAGCAGCTGCAGCGTCAGCTTGATGGTGCTGAGGGGGTTCTTGATCTCGTGTGCAAGCCCGCCGGCCAGTTGGCCGAGAAACTCCAACCTTGAGCTGGATGCGCTCATGGCTGCTCCTCGGAGGGTACTGTTTCGGATTCGTCGGGTGCGGTCTGTCCTGGTTGCGTTGACGCCACGGATTCAACCCCCAGGGATTCCGCCATCACACGCAGTGAGTCCGTATTGCCATGCGCGGCTTGCTCTTTGATGCCCTGGATCTGCGGGTGAAGCAGCTTGTTGAGCAAACGCGTCGAATGCGCGGCAAGCTCTTCCTTCATTTCAGGAGTCAGGTCGGGCAGACGATTGAACAGGCGCTCCAACTCTGCGTCACGAGCTTGCTCCGCCCGGCTGCGAAGCTGTGTGATCAAAGGGCCGGCCTCGAAAGTCTTGAAGCCCTTGAGGAAGTGGTTGGCCTCATCGGCCACGATTTCGCGGCACTGCTCCAGTTCGCGGCTGCGTTCCATCGTGTGTTCCGCGACGACGTGTTCCAGGTCGTCCACGTTGTAGAGATAGACTCCTTCAACTTCGCCCGCGTCCTCCGCAATGTCGCGTGGGACGGCCAGGTCGAGGGCGAATACGGAAGCGTACCCGCGCTGCTTTTGCGACTTCTGGAAGTGCTTTCGCTCGAGAATTCGGGTCTCGGACGCCGTCTGCGAAATGATGACGTGCGCGGCCGGCAAGTAGTCTTGAAGCAATTCAAACGGCACTGCGTCGCCGTCAAAGCGTGCGGCCGTTTCGCGCGCGCGCTCTAGATTACGTGAAACCACCACCACTCGCCCGATGCCGGCTTCCTTCAGGTAAGTGAGTGTCAATTCTCCGACCTCGCCGATGCCGATCAGCAGGGCCGTCTTGTCGCCAAGTTCTTCAAACACGCGATTTACGAAACGCACCGCAATGGCCGAAACGGACAGTTGGCCTTCGCCGATACCTGTCTCCGTGTGCAGGCGCTTGGCGGCCTGGAACGCACGATGAAACAGCCCGTTGAGCGCCTTGCCGGTCGAATTCTCGGATTGCGCGAGCAGGTAGGCCTTCTTGGTCTGGCTAAGAATCTGGGTTTCGCCCAGCACGAGGCTGTCGAGCCCGCCTGCAACGCGAATCAGGTGCTCCACGGCGTCGCGCCCGCGGTGGAAGTAGCAGTACTGTTCAAGGTACTCGGGCTTCATTCCGTGATCGGCGGCGAGACCCAGCAGTAGCCGGGCACGGGCGTCTTCGCCGTCGGTGAAGGCATAGACCTCAACGCGATTGCAGGTCGAGATCAGAACGGCCTCAGCGCACCCGGCTTTTTCGCGGATGGTCTTGAGGGCGCCGGGGATGCGTCGGTCGGGATACGCCAACCGTTCGCGAACCTCAAGGGGCGCGAACTTGTGGTTGATCCCGAGAACGACAAAGCGATGCATCAGCCCGATTTTCCTTCGATGTTCGGTGGGTTCGTGCCCTTATCGCGTGCTTCAACCAGGCCCAGTCCGACGTAGGTTGCCAAAACAAGGGCAAAACCGACGAGAACCAGGTAGAAGTGACGGCGCCCGTGAAGCCAGCCGAATCGCCGGCCGATCACCACCGCAAGTAACACCAGCCACAGCACCAGGCTGCTGAGCACCTTGGGATTGCTGTAGACGTGGGCCCAGTCCTCAGCCCGGAAGCTGGCAAAGCCAAGCGCAAAGCCGACGGTTACGAGGGGCAGTCCGATCACGACACAGGCGTTTACAAGGCTGCGCAAGGATTCCAGCGATGGAAACGTCCGCATGAACGAAGGGTCCTTGCGCTTCTTGAGCATCCGTTCCTGGAGAAGGAACATGACCGCGGCAACCGTTGCCATGAAGAACACGCCGTACGCCAGAATGATCAGCACAATGTGCGCGACCAGCAGCGGGCTCGTGATCGGCGCATCACCGCCCTGCGTGGCGGTTCGCGCCAACAGCAGGTTGACCAAGAAGATCACGGCAATGGCCGGGTAGGCGAACGCACCGACCGATTCCAGTTTCTTCATCCGAATCGCAACGAAGTAGACCAGCGCGAGAAACAATGCGCTCAAGCCCACCACATCAAACATGTTCTGCAGCGGCTCCGTGCCCGTGTTGGCGAACCGAATGGCGAAGTAGCCAATGAGCGAGCCGGTGGCAAAGGCGCCGGCCCAGTTTGCCCACTTCATGCGTATGCGGGTCGGCTGTAGCAAGGCCGCGAGTGCCGTTATCGCGGCGATGAAGAAAGCCCCAATCGCCGAGTGAAGGGCGACCGCGGCGACGGGTGACATCGCGTGCCGAGTGAAATCGTGAAAGGTCTGCGCGATCCACATGGGCGTATTGTCGCTTGTTCTTCCTCTACTGGAACACCTGGAACAGCAGGCTTGCGAAGGTCGTGATCGGGGCCTGCTCCCGGATGTCTTCAAAGCCGCTGCGCAGTGTATTGATGGCGTTCAGCGTGTCGTTGTACAGCGTGTCATCCTGGAACATCTTGCCGACGAAGCCTTCGCCGTTGTTGACCCCCTCGAGCGTCGTGCCCATCTCGTCGGTGACTTTCTTCATGCTGTCCATCAGCGGCGGGGTCTTCGCAACGGCCGACTTGATGTTTTCGCCTGTCTCTTCGTCGTTCAGCAGGACGCCCAGGAAGCCCTTGCCGTCGTCGATCTTCTGCACGATTGACTTGATACCGCGTGTGGCGCCGACCGTGTTGTCTGTCGCGTCCTCGACGTTACGGACGATGTTCTTGATGCGCATTGCCGTGTCGGCGTCCTCCAGCAGCAGCGAGGCAGCGCCTTCGCCGCTGTTGATTTTCTCGGTGATGTCGCGGACGTTGGTGGTAATGCCCTTGGCGTCCTCGCTCATGATGCGCACATTTTCGACGGTCGCCGCGACGTCGCCTGCAACCTTTTCGTCGTACAGGATCGTGCCCACGGCGCCACGGCCTGCACGCACGTCTTTGACCACGGCATTGACGTCCTTGATCGTGTCGACCGCGACATCAATGCCCTCATTGATCTTGCTGATACCGCGGCTGGCGGCCGTGAAGAGGTCCTCCACAAGTTCACCGCGGATCTTCTCTCCGTCCGGCAACGGATCGGGTGACTGCCCAATGTCGAGCGCGATCGCTTTGCCGCCGAACGCGCTGCTCGGGATGATTTCCGCGTGGCAGTCGGTCTTGAGAACCATGTCGCTGTCGAGCCCGATGGCGACCTCGACGTTGCCGGTGGACGGGTCGATGTACATCGCCTTGACCTTGCCCTTGGGCACGCCCGAGATCCACACCGGCGCGTTCTGCTGGAGACCGGCGACGTTGGGGAACGTGATGCGGTACTCGTTCTGGCCGCCGCTGAACACGCTGCTGCCCGTTCCGCCGACGTAGACGGCGAAGTAGAGCGCTACTGCGAACGAGAGGAAGATCAGTCCTCCGACGATGAAGTCACGTGCTTTCATGGCTCAGTCTCCGGTTCAAGGCTCGGGGCTTCATCCCGCGCCGTTCCCGACTCTTCCGGGTCCAGCGAGGGCAATTCCGATTCAATCGGTCCTTCAGTTTCTTCCTGCGGCAGGTCGCGTTCGGTGGGGGAGTCGTTGGCGGCCGCCGCGGCTTCTTCCTCGCTGAGCAAGACGTAGCCGTCCTGCTCGGGCTCGGCTGTGGCGACGGCCGTCTCGGCCTCTGCGGCCTGGACGCTGCGCTGGCTGAGCATGCCCGGTGCTACGCCGCGGATGATGGCCGTGTTGCTGCGGCGACTGACCTGGCCTTCCTTGCCGCCGGTGATGAAGTGCTGTACTTCAGGGATGGTGCTCGCCTGGATTTCTTCGGGCGTGCCGATTTGAATCATCTTGCCGTGATAGAACATGGCAATGCGGTCGGCGATGTCGTACGCGCTCTCCATATCGTGGGTCACGACAATCTGCGTCATACCGTGGTTGTCGCGCAGGTCGTTGATCAACTTGCCGATTTCGTTGGCGATCACCGGGTCGAGACCTGACGTCGGCTCGTCGTAAAGTACCAGCCCCGGGTCGAGCGCCAGCGCGCGGGCGAGCCCGGCGCGCTTCTTCATGCCGCCCGAGATCTCGGCCGGGTACTTATCGCGATCCTGCCACAGGTTCACGATCTCCAGCTTCTTCTGCACGATCTCGGCACGCTTCTTCCTGCTCATGCGCGTGTGCTCAAGCAGTGGTAGCTCGACATTCTCGAAAAGGGTAAGCCACGCGATCAGCGCGCCGCTCTGGAACAGCACGCCGAACTTGCGGCGCATGATCTCGAGCTCCTTGCGCGACATGGTTGTGATTTCGTCGCCGTCTACGCGGATGCTGCCCTGATCGGGCGCCATCAGCCCGACCATGTGCCGCAGCGTGACGGACTTTCCGGTGCCCGAGTACCCGATGATCACGAATGTCTCGCCTTCTCGCACGTCGAACGAGAGGTCATCGAGAATCTGCCGCCCGCCAAGGTTCTTGGAGACGTGCTCGAAGTGAACGGCTACCTGATCGGCCGACGAACGGTCGGTCATAGGGCTCCCGTGACGAACAGCTTCACCATCCTATAGAAGCTGGTCAGCAGATAGTTGAAAAACACGACCAGCGTCAGCGAGATCACCACGGTATTGCGGCTCGCGCGCCCGACACCCACCGCGCCGCCGGAAGTGCGCATACCCGCCGAGCATGCCACTGAGGCCGCAACAAGACTAAATACCAGCGACTTCAGAAGCCCCCAGTAGATGTCGAGAGCCTCGGCACCGTTCTCGGCGAAGCGCAGGTAGTCGGCAACCGTTACGCCCAGCTGCAGGTTCGCGACGATGCCGCCGCCGACGATTCCAACCAGCGTACCGAAGATGGTCAGTACCGGGCCCATTACAGCGTACGCGAACACGCGCGGCATGACGACGAAGCTGCTGGGATTGATGGACATGACTTCAAGCGCGTCGATTTCTTCGGCCACTCTCATCGTGCCGATCTCGGCTGCCATGGAGCTGCCGACGCGCGCGATCAGCACGAAGCCGGTCATCCAGGGGCCAAGCTCGCGGACCATGGCCGCCACTATGACAAGGCCAACCAGGCTGGTCTGGCCGAAGCGGGCGAACTCAATACCCACCTGCAGCGCGAAGACCATGCCGATCAGCAGCATGAAGAAGCTGGCGATCGGCAGTGACTGAGTCCCGATCACGTGCATCTGGGTAAGGATCGCACGCCGACGTTTCCATGCCTGCGTGGTATGCCCCAGCGCCTCAAGCAGGAGCACGAGCGTATAGCCCGCACCTTTGAATGCTCCTGTGACGGCGTTGTCTTTCCAGTTCATTTGCGGATCTTCAGGCCCCAGAACAGCTTCGTGTACCGGTCATCCGGGCCGTGATGGTACCCGAGCATCCCGTAAAGCAAATTGAAGTCCTCGATGTCGCCGGGCTGGGGCCCGTAGGCGTCGGGCAGCCTGTCCTTGGCCTGTTTCACCACGTGCCAGTCGAACAGCGGAGCGACACTGAGGTCAACGTGGTAGGGGTCTTCCTCGTAGCTGAACATCCGGAACAACGCCTGCACCTTGGTGATGTCCGGGCCGGCCGTCACGGTGAAGAACTTGAAGAACGCGCCATAGTTGTTGTCGATCTTCTCGTCGTTGAACGGGAACAGCGACAGCATCTCAAAGTTCACCGTGCCATCCGTGTCCTTGCGGTATTTCAGCAGCGGCCAGATGCGCACGAGGTGGCTGGTCCGGATGGTTCCGTCCGGCTCCGGCAGATAGCGGCGGAAGTTGGCGAAGAACAGGGGAAAGACCTGGTAGCGGGTTTCGGTGTACTCGGGAAGCTCGTCTTCGAAATACCAGAACAGCGGCCAAAGCACATTGATGGCCGTGTTCGTGCCGACCGGCGTCTTGCGCTGCGAATAATCCCATAGCGGCCAGACTCGGTACTGGGTGAAGTTGTCACCTTTGGCGTACCGGAACACAGGCCAGAAGGCATCGATGATAGTCGTGTCGGTCAGGTCCGCGCGCGTGTAGCTGAACATGGGATAGTTCAACACGAACGCAAAACTCAGGTTCGTGGTGACAGCCGTGTGGCTGTAGCCGAACAGCGGGTAGACCATCAGCGCTTCGCGCGGGTATTTGCGATCCAGTCCGTCGCGGTCATATCGGAACAACGGCCACAGCACGGTCCAGCGGTCGGCGACGGGCAGTTTCTTGGTTCCGCCGGTGATCTCGTCCGGGACTTCCTTCCAAACCTCGGTGCGCGAAAACAGCGGCATCACGCCGTATGTGCGGTAGCCCGGGCCATAGCCCCACTTCACAATGGGGAACGGCAGGTAGTACGTCACGCGTCCCTGGCGATGCAGCTCGACGTACAAGGGAAACATTACGAATCGAATCTCGTCGTTCCCGAACACGCCCTTCAGGTTGCCGCCGAACGGCGCGACCGCGAAGTGCGAGCCCTCAATCGTACTCTCACCGCCGAACACCAGCGGGAAGAAGAAGTAGTCCAGCTCACGATGGCCGGGCGAAAAGCTGACGTCGTTCCACCACACGAATGGCAGCAGGTGAAAGCGAGTCTCTTTGCGACCTTCCCAACCCGGGCGCTCGCGTTCGCGGTAGCGGCTGATCGGGTAGAAGAACAGGTGATCTTCCTCGTAGGCCGAAGGGTCGCGAATGTAGCGGTAGAAGGGACGGACGGTCGAGCTGAAGTAGCCGTCTGCGCGTTCTTCCTGCTCAACGAATGGTCCGAGCGCGCGAGTTGTTGCGTTGCCCTGCGCGTCCACGCTGTCGCTGAAGAACGGCCACGCATATGTGCGAACCGGCGGGCGGTCGCCGCCGACGGCGCACCCGCAAAGGGTGACTGCGAGCAGGATTACGGGAAGCCAACGCAGCATCACGCCTTTGTAGCGCAGGGGGCGGAAATGAAAAGGGTTCACGCCGACAAGGCCGCGACGGGGCGTCGGCCGATCAGCTCGTCTTCGGGGATGCCGACCACGCGCTCGAAGTGTTCAGTGATCTCGTCGAGAATCTCGTGGAATTCCTCGCGCGTCTCAACGCGCGTGATTCGTGCGCGAAACTGGGCGCTTCCCGGGATGTCGCGCACGTACCAAGTTGCGTAACGGCGTACGACCTGACAGGCGTGGCGAGGATCAAAGCCCTCTAGCAGCAACTCAAAGTGTTCTCGCAGGACGCCCAAGCGCTCGATGGCGTCGGGAGTGGGGGTGACGACTCGGCCGAAGCGGCGCAATTCATCGATCTCGCGGAACAGCCAAGGGCGTCCCCAGACACCGCGTCCGAGCATCACGCCATCGCAGCCGGTCTCATTGAGAATGCGCACGGCGTCTTCCGGCTCTTTGACATCGCCGGACGCAATCACCGGGATGTCCAGCGCAGCATTGAGCTCTCCGGTACGCGCGTGATCCGCGACGCCCTTGAAGCTCTGTGCGCGAGTGCGTGGATGAATCGTGATTGCCACCATCCCGGCCTCTTGGGCCAGCTTGCCGATCTGGATGAAGTTCAGGCAGTTCTCGTTCACGCCGGCACGGATCTTGACCGTGACCGGGATCTTCACGGCATTCACCATTGCCTCGAAACACTTGGCGGCCTTTTCCGGATACGCCATCAACGCCGATCCTGCGCCGCACTTGCCGATCTTCGGCACGGGGCAGCCCATGTTCAGGTCGATCGTGTCGTAGCCCTCAGCCTCGGCCATGATGCAGGCCTCGGCCAGCCATTGCGGATTGTTGCCGGCGAATTGGATACCCACCGGGCGCTCGTCCTCCCGGTAGTACTTCAGGTTCATCATCTTGCGGTTGTGATGCAGAAAGCTCTCGACCTTGAGCATTTCAACGTAGGTCAGTCCCGCACCGTAGCGCTTGCAAAGCACCCGATACGCGCGATTGCTGATGCCGGCCAAGGGGGCCGCCACCAGGTTGTTCTTTAGATGTAAAGCACCGTAGCGCACGCCGTAACTCCACTGCCTGCAAGGCTTAGCCCCCAAGTATGAATAACGGACTTGGACGGTCAATCGGGGGTGGCCTTACATCGTGTAGAATTCTGAAGCAGGTTGCCATCCCATCGCGTACAATATGGAGTCGCTCTGACAGAAACGTGGACTGGAGAAGGACATGGGACGCTTCGGGCTGATGGTCGCTGGGGCAATCGGACTCGCACTGCCGCTGGCTGCACAGGGCATCACGATCAAAAGTAAGGACGGCACGGTTGAAAGCCACGGCGAAGCCAAGAAGGCCGAGCCCGGCGACACCATGGCCCGACCCGAGAGCCACGGCGACGGTGAGTCGCTGAGCGGTTTCCTGAAAGAAGTCGATGAAGTGAAGCGCGGGACCTTCGCGGCCGGCGACCTCACCGAGGCGGAGATCAACGCGCTCGAAAAGAAGGCGCGTGAGAAGCTCGAAAAGGACATGAAGAAGCTACAGGAGCGCGAGCGCGAGAACGCGGCCGAGCGCGACCCTGAAGACAAAGCTGAAGAGGCGCTGGACATCAAGAAAGACCGCTACCGAGCAAGCCTGCGCGCACTCGAGCGCGACTTGCTGTTCAACTGCGAGCGCATGCGCGAGGCGAGCGATGACAAACTTGAAGGAGAGATGGACGACCTCTCCGACAAGATCCGCGACACGTTTGCTGATCTTCACGACAAGATCGAAGACGGTATGCCTGCCGAGTGGGACGGCGTCCTGAGCACCGCGCGCAAGTTTCACACGGAGTACTCGGCGCAGATCAACAAGTGGGCCGACAAGGTTGGCGTGAGCAGCGAAGTCCCGAATGCCAAGGAACGCGTCACCGACATGAAGAAGGCCCTGCGCGCCCGCGTGAAGCGCCTCCGCAAGATCGCCAGTGACAAGTATCAGGACCAGCTCGACGACGTGGAAGAGCGCATTCTCGCTACATACGAAGGCCTTGAGGACAAGCTTGACGATGCCGACCCCAAGGCGTGGGCGCAGATTCTGAAGGACGCCGACAAGTTCATGCTGAACTACACGGCCGAGCTTGATGGTTGGGCCAAGAAGATCGGCGGCGACGAAACGCTTCCTTCACCGCTGGAGCGACTTGGCGAGCTGAACCGCGATATCGATGCGCGCGTCAAGGACCTGCGCCGTATCGGTGGAGACGAGTACGAAGACGCGATCGACGAGATTGCGGAACGAGTGGACGATGTGTTTGCCGAGCTCAAGGACAAGATCCTTGAGGAAGGCAAAGACCAGTGGCCCGACACCCTTGAGGTCGCAGCCAAGTACCACAAGCAGTTCTGCGACACCATCGACATGTGGCAGCGCAAGATCGTTGGGGCGACCGACAAGATCGATCGCAAGCTCCCACCGGTGCCGGAAGTAAAGGAAGATCGCCCCGAGTATCCGGAGAAGGACGTGCCGTTGGCCAAGGGCGAGCAGATGGATATCGTCGAAGGAGTGCGGGTTGCCCGCCTGATGCCGATGCCGAAGAAGCAGCTCGGGCTCGACCACGGGTTGTCAGTCAACGAAATCGTTGATTCGGACAAGCCGCTGGCCCGTGCCCGGCTTGAGGTTTACGACATTATTCTCGCCGTCAACGGAAAGGACGTCGACACGCGCACGGAGTTGCGCGACGCGCTCGCCGGCGTGGAGAAGGGGGCGGAGTACGAAATCAAGATCCTCCGTGACGGCGCCGAGAAGACGCTGAAGGCAAAGAAGTAGCGGACGGCGTTGAGAGCCAGATCACGAAAAGCCCGCGGCGACTGCTGCGGGCTTTTCTCTACCGCCAAGCCGCCAACGCCCGTATCAATGGGCAGCAGGAGACACAGCCATGCCGACAATCCGAAAGCTTGACGCAGAAGAACCATCCGAAGTTGCCTACTACGAGGGCTACCACCGCGGACATCTGGACACGGCCAAAATGCTCGGGCGCCGCTCATTGATGTATCTGATGATCGGCGCGTTCTTTGGCGGCGTGCTGGTCTTTCTGGTCGCCAACTCCGGTGTGCTGGATCGCCTCGCGGCCGACAAAGTTGTCGAAGACCCGGCCCTGACACAGGAGCGTCCCAAGCAGTACGTCAACGCCATTAACTGGGCAAAGCGATTCACGGTCGGCATCGTCGCCGAAACCCCGGAGCGGATCGTTCCATCCGGCACAGGCTCAGCCCGCCTGCCGGGCCAGAGCCACGTTGGCAGCGGGATCATCCTGGATGACCAGGGCTACATCCTCACGAATGCCCACGTAATCCCGAGCGATGCGCGGAAGCTGAACGTGGTACTCGGTGACAACATGTATGAGGCGCGTTTTGTCGGGAAGCGCGAGGAGTACGACCTGGCTGTAATCAAGATTGTCGCGGACAAGCTGGTCCCAGCGACACTGGGCGACAGCGACAAGGTTGAACAAGGCGACGTCGTTGTCGCCATCGGCAGCCCTTACGGATTGAATTACACGGCCACTGAGGGAATCGTCAGCTACGTCGGACGTCGCAGCGAGAATGCCAGCACGCTCGTGCGCAACTACCTGCAGACCAGTGCCGCCATCAACCCCGGCAACTCGGGCGGTCCGTTGATCGACCTGACAGGGCGCGTGATCGGGATCAATACCTGGAAACTTCGCGATCAGGGCGAGGGCACAGACAGCATCGGCTTTGCGATCCCGATCAACGTGGCGCGTCGGGTATATGAGGCGATCATCGGTGCCGATGACAAGGCGCGTGATGACACCATCAGCTCGGTCCCGCGATCCATATCGACAGCATTCCTGGGCGTCTTGATCGACAGCGGCTTTCGCCCGGAAGCGGAGCAGGGCGCACTCGTAAAGGAAGTAATCTACGGGACGGCCGCCGAAGAAGCAGGCCTGAAGCCAGGTGACCTGATCACCCGGGTCGAGGGAACCAACATCGACGGGCTCGACGAGTTGAAGACGGCACTTGCGAGCTACCAGCCCGGTGATCGCATCAAGGTCACGTACACCCGCAACGGATCAGCCCACACGATTGAGGTTACGCTCCGCGAGTAGCATGGTTTATCGTTGAACCAATGGCTCAGCGGAGTACTTGCTTCGTTGCTGAAGCATTTGCCCGACAGGGTACCCCGGCTCGTGGTAGAAGAAGCACTTCGCGTTACGCTCAAGTACTTTCGGGTACAGCACTTCGCGAGCGGCGAAACTGCCGCCGGCGTTGATATCGTAGGCACTGATCCACGCCAGCGGGACGTGACTGATCGTTGGAACCAGGTCGCCGAAGAACACGCCGAACTCGTCGCCGCTTTCGAGCCAGATCACGGCGTGGTTTTCCGTGTGGCCGGCGGTAAAGTCAAAACTTAGCCCCTTAACTATCTCGCCATTGCCCTTAACCGTTTTCAGCTGACTTTCCAGCGGCGTCAGAGACTCAGGGGCGTAGCTGGCCTTATGCAGGTTGGTGGGGGCGATTGCGATGTCCCACTCACCGCCCTGCACGACATACGTGGCGTTCGGAAAGCTTGGGACGTACCTGCCGTCGACGAACTTGCACAGCCCGCCTGAGTGGTCCCAGTGCAGGTGGGTGCAGGCCACTGTGTCGACTGTAGCGGGGTCTACACCCTGCGCCGCGACCAGTTGGTCCAGGGTCGGGCCGATGCGGTGGATGCCATAGCGTTCGTGCAGGTCGGGCGGTATCGCCTGACCGATGCCACTTTCGACCACCACTGTATTCGTCGGCGTCTGAACCAGCAGCGGGCGCATCGCCATTTTCACGCGATTCTGTTCGTCGCTGGGCAGGTGCTTTTCCCACAGTACCTTCGGCACGATCCCGTACATCGCGCCGCCGTCCAGACTCAGCCAGCCGTCAAGCAGGCTGGTAACGCGAATCTCGCCCACGTTCGTGGTCGGCGTGCCCTCGAAGTAGTTCACGTCTTTCACTTGCTGACTTTCTCGAGTCGGCCTGACATCGCCGGGCGAGCGTTCTCGGCCTTTGCGACCTGGTCGTAGTGCATGGTCCGTTTGATGTAGGCGTTGTTCAACTGGCGCCTGCTGATGATGCCCAGCAGGTTGCGCTCGTCGTCATCGCTGACAACCGGGAATTCGTCGAAATCGGTGTCCGCAAACTTGTTCGCAACGTCTCCCAGCGTCTCCCTCGGGTGGACGGTGACCACATTGTGGTGGGCAATGTCGGCGGCAACAAGCAGCTGCCACAACTCCGTCTCGTCGAGCACGGTACGCAAGTCGTTCAGGCTGAAGATGCCGGCAAAGCGACCGTCGCGGTCTACCACAGGGTAATAGTGCTGGCGTGACGATTTCATCGCGAGGATCTGCTGAAGTGACGTGCTCTCATCGACCGTGTCGAAGTTGGTCAGGTCGGGCAGAATCTCCGCTACCCTGATTTCCTTCAGCACGTCCACGGCAAAGTCGCCGACGTGCGCCGGGCTTTCCTTGCGGTTCGCGACCTGGGTAAGAAACAGCTTGTAGCGACGTGCCAGCACGAAGGTGATCGCACAAGTCCACATCGCGGGCAGCAGGAGGTGATAGCTGCCTGTAAGCTCGCTGACGATAATCACGCTGCTGACGGGCACCTTTGCCACTCCGGTCCAGAACCCGGCCATACCTACCAGTGCGAAGACGGCCGTCACGGCCATCAACTCCTCATGTTGGTGCGGAATCATGCCGGACGGAAGCAAGTCGGTCGGCAGCACCTGGTAGAACAGGATGCCGATCGCGGCGCCGACACAGCCCCCGATTACCATGGACGGCGCGAAGTAGCCGCCGGCGCCCCCGGTGCCGATTGTAAGAGAGCTTGCAAGGATCTTGCCGCCCGCGATCAGCAGGAATACCCACCAGATTCCACCGCCGCTCAATGCCAGCTTTAGCGCTGAATAGCCGTCACCCATAACGGCGAACACAGCGCGTTGCGGCAGCCCGTCTTCGGACCACTGGCCACTGAGGTAGTACAGTCCGATGGCGATCCCGCCCGCGATTCCGGCACCCAGCATCGGACGGATCACGCGCGGGATCTTCTTTACCCGGTTCTCCATGGTGTGCTGCATTTTCACGAACACGAATCCCGTGGCAGCAAGTGCGAGCGCGAGAGCAGTCAGCGGCACAAGCTCGAGTGGATTGGTGAACTGATAATTCGCCGCGACCTTGCCGAAGAGCGAGCCCCAGCCAAAGTTGAGGCAGAACACGCAGTAGCTGATGATGCTTGCGATTGTGGCGGGAATGAGCACGTCTGGCTCGAACTCCGCGTCACTGTAAAGCACTTCGGCCGCAATCAGCCCGCCCGCGAGGGGGGCACGGAACATGCCGCCAATACCCGCCGCGAGACCCGCCACAAGAAGGATGCGTCGCTGGCGTTGCGTCAGCTTGAGCCAGTCCGCGATATTGCTGCCAATGCTGGCGCCCATCAACGCAATGGGCCCCTCGCGTCCGGCAGCGCCACCTGTGCCGAGCGTAATCGTGCTCGCGATGAATTTCTTCCAGACGTTGCCCTTCTGGA
This sequence comes from Planctomycetota bacterium, assembly GCA_020638675.1. Taxonomy (GTDB): domain Bacteria; phylum Planctomycetota; class UBA8742; order UBA2392; family UBA2392; genus JACKID01. Next base: position 2,140,506 of record JACKID010000001.1, on the reverse strand, counting down.
AGCGTCCACGATCCTGGTGGAAAGCCTTTACGGCGACTTCGGTACCCGCCTGCGTCTTGTCTTTGGTGCGCCAGTACCAGAGCCCGAGCAGCAGTCCACCGACAGCCGGCACCACGGCCAGCATCCATATCTGCGGGTTGGAGGTGTCCGGCGAGGGCAACAGGTGATTCAGCCGGTCATACCAGCTGGTGACTTCGAGGGTTTCTTCTGTTTCTTCGGTGAGACCGCCGAGGCTGCCGAACAGCAGGTTGCGGACGAGTTCGGAGAGGGTGAAGAAGACTACGCCGACTACGCCGACGAGGGCGCCAAGCAGGGCTGAAAGCAGGGGTAGGCGGCCGAGAGATTGTATCGCGTGCGCGGAAACCCAGTCGCCCGCGTCAAACTTGCCGGGCGCGCGGGGCGGCTTGCCTCTACTGTCGGGTTCTGTGTCGCCTTCGGACATCTAGCAGCGTCTCACGAGTCGAATTCTGTATAGCTTGCTCTGGCCAAAGCTGAACACCCGGCATGTTGTGAACGATTGGCACAGGGCGAGCCTTCCGCCAAGTCAAAAGCCCCCGCAAGTGCGCGGGGGCTCGAAAGCAGCCATCGAAGCCGGGTGCTAGCGTTCGTGATAGACGAACCAGTCCTGCAGCAACCCGTTCTCGAAGATGAATTCCGCCGTGACGACCGTCAGCGTACCGTCGAGATCTGTGTAGGTCATGAAGTACTGGTGCGTCTCGAACGGGCGGTGGATGATGATGTGGTCCGGTTCGCGCCCCTGGAACCACTCGAACAACTCGTTGCGCGAACGTGCGTAGAGCAGGTCTTCGGCCGCGAGGTAGTTGTCGCTGCTGACCTGGCGCGCGCCCTTGAAGTCCGGGTCGCCGATCTTCTCGCGGTGGTGAAGCTCGACGCGATTCAGGTCGTCGCGGGCGTTGTCCGCGTTGCGGTTGATCTCGGCCATGCCGATGCCGCGCTTGAGCACGGTGTCGAACTTGTCCATCAACGCGCTTTCGAACTCCAGCAGGTGGCGTTCGCGGTCCTGTTCGGCAATCGTGTGCGCGTTCCAGCTGACAAGCTGGTCGGCACGGAACAGCAGCCAGAAGTTGGTGCGGCTCTCGGTGTTGTAGCGGCTGTAGAAAATCATCGTGCTGTCGCCGCGCTTGGTGACTTCGTCCGGTGCCTCTTCGATACGGCGCTTGGCGGCGTCGACACTGATGCCGCGAGACAGGCGGCGATCGAGGTCCGCACGCACGTCAATGCCGTTGCGGCGGATCCACTGCTCGCGCTCGAAGCTGTCGGCGATGTCCAGGAACGTGGTGCGTTCCTTGTCGCTCATGACCTGCAGGTAGGTGCTCCAGCGGCTCTTGGTGGGCGTGGACACGGTGCCCACGGCCGTGGGGCCGTCGCCGCGAACTTCGGGGCCGCTGCTGCAACCGGCCACCAGCGCCAACGCGCCGGCCAGCACGAAAAACAGGACGCTAATACGCATGTTGGCAACGTCTGTTCGAGTGGCGGGGGTGCTTCAACTATAGTCGGCGGGGTCCACGGTGCAAGCCCCGCCAACACACCAGTTTGTCACGATTTCAGCCCGGATTGGACCACGCGCCTAGGACTCCTCGCGGCTGAACTCCTTGCCGTCGTAGCCCAGCAGCACTTCCTTGCCCTCTTCCTGCGTGGTGAGCCAGACCGGGCGGTTCCAGATCTTGCGGACGTTCTTCAGCGTCTCGCGCGAATAGTTCTCGTCCAGGTCGAAACCGTCGTGGCGGTGGGCCATCAGCAGCTCGCCACGGTTGCCGTAATTGCCGTCTTCGACGTAAATGTAGGGCTCTCCGCCGTTTGTGAGCGCGGTCTTCAGCTTGGTCTTGATCTCTTCAAACGCGCGGCTGCTGATCTCGTACTGGCCACTGGCCGGGTTGTAGTCGTAAGTGAACAGTTTGGCGCGCCTGCAAAAGTCCGGCGTCATGAACTCGTCGATGAAGGTCAGGTCGTTGTAAATGCGGCGGACCTGGAAGATCTTCTTGCGGCCTTCGCCGATCTCGTTGGTGTCCCAGTTTTCCTTTTCGGCGTTGTTGTCACAGCGCTCCCACTCCAGCCCGTGCATGCCGTGGTCCCAGCGGTACTCGATATCGCGGAACAGCTCAATGCCAAGCTTGTACGGGTTGATCACGCCCGGCTGCATGCCCATCGTCATGCTGTGGTGGTCGGCGAAGTCCACGATTTCGGCCGCCGTGGCCGCTTTGGTGGTCATGATGGTGCTGTGCCAGTAGCTGGCCCAGCCTTCGTTCATGATCTTCGTCTGGCGCTGCGGGGCGAAGTAGTAGGCCTCTTCGCGGATGATGCCGATCACGTCACGCTGCCAGTTGCGCAACGGCGCGTAATTCATCAGGAACCACAGCACGTCTTTCACTGGCTCAAGCGGGAACTTCGGCGGCTCCAGCGCCTTCTTCTCAAGCTCGGCACGCTTCTCCGCCATGATCTCCGGCGGGTTGATGTAGCGGTCCATGTAGTCCTTGGACTGAAGCTTGGTGACCTCGATGCGCACGGTCTCGTCGTCAAGCTCGGCCGCTTCCTGCCTTTGCAGGGGCTTGGTGAACGGCAGCATCGGGTCGATCAGGTTCTCAAGGCTCAGGCAGGCGTCGATGAAGGTCTCAACCTTGTCGCGCCCGTAATGGTCCATGTAGCGGCGCACGCGGGCCGCGTGGTTGGCCATCTGGTCGACCATCTTGCGGTTGGTCTTGCTGAAGAAGGCGTTGTTCTTGAAGAAGTCGGCGTGGCCATAGACGTGGGCCATTACCAGCTTCTGGGAGACGAAGTCATTGCTGTCCATCAGGTAGGCAATGACCGGGTCGTTGTTGATGACCAGCTCGTAGATCTTGCTGATGCCGTAGGTGTAGCTCTTGATGAGCTCCTCGTACTGCATCCCGAAGCGCCAGTGGGGGTAGCGGGTGGGGAAGCCCCCGTAGGCCGCCACTTCGTTGAGCGCCTCGTGGTCCAGCATCTCGAAATGCACGTCGAAGAAATCCAGCCCGAAGTCCTTTGCGTGCTTCAGGATCTCTTGTTGCGTGCTTGCCAGCTCTGTGTTCAGGATCATGCCTTCCAAGGTACCCCGACGGCCCAATTGCGTACAGGTGTTGACCAATTGGGGCTTTGCGGGCGGGCGTGCCGCAAGTCGCAACGCTCGCACATACTTAGAAACAGTTTGAACCTGAAAAATACTCACCCGTTCGTGTAATCAAGGCGAGATCTGGGCGACTCACCTAGGTGTGTGTTCTTTGATATTTCGGACGAGAAGGGAGGCATCAATGCGGCCCAAACCCGCATTGGCGATGCTGGCCCTGTTGACCATGGTGGGGTGTGTCTGGGCGACACTTTCAACCGCGGTACACAGCCAGGACGCCAAAGAGGTAAACGAACGTGGGGAACGTCAGCGATTTACCTCAAGCCTGGAGCTGGGAGCGCCGTACGACCTGGACGCCCAGTACCGATTCGAACAACAGCTTTCTTCCGACGAGCGGGCCAAACTCATTAGCCTGAAGCCCAGATACGCAATTGCAGATTCCGATTGCCCGCTGCCGACGTCCGAGCCGACAAAACCGTTTTACGTCAAGTTCAGCGGCCCGCTGGGTCGGGGCTTCGCGAACCAATTGTCTGCGGCCGGTGCATCATTTGTCGGCTACGCCTATCCGCACGCCCACTTCATTCGCGCGCTCGATGCCGCCGCACTGCAACGGATTGGCGCACTTCTGCGCGACGCCCCAAGTGTTGAGGGCACGCTGCTACGTGAGCCAATGGACGCTTGCAGCGCCGAGGCCTGGGCGGACTACAACGACCCCGCGGTGGAAGGCAAGGTTTATCGCATTCTGTTTTTCAGGGACGTAACGTCCGCGGCGGCCGAGGGTCTGCTTGCCGAGAACCAGGCGCCCGTGGACTACGCCACGCTCGACAGTCAGGGGCACCTGGACTTCGAGACCCCATTCGTTGATGCTTTCCTGACCCGCCAGGCGCTCGTTGCTTTCGTGAACAGCCCGCTGGTCGAGTGGGTGGAAGTACGCCAGACGCTGACTGCGCACAACGTGGACAGCGTCGCACTCTCGAATGCGCTCCCCAGCCAGATCGGCCCGAGCACCAGCTACAATCTAGACGGCACCGGTGTTGTGTCAGCCGTTTGGGATGCAGGCCGTGCCCGAGACACACACGTGGATTTCCAGAATGCACCCTCGCCCAGTCCGATCAACAACGGAACCAAGCGCATTCTCAAGGTGGACGGTACGAGTCTGGCGGACCACTCGACCCACGTGACCGGCACGATCGCCGGAGACGGCACGGGCAACGCGGGCGCGCGCGGGTACGCGCCGCAGGCTTGCGTTCTCAGCTATGATTGGAACTCGATGGATGCCGAGCGCCGCCTCGCCCGCCACAACTATCGGCACTCCGCCGACAATCATTCCTATGGTAGCGGCGGCGGGGGGTACGGCGGCTATGACGGTTCGGCCCAGTCGTCGGACATCGACATTCGCGACATCTGGCTGAACATGTGCAAGTCGGCCGGCAATGACGGCGCCGGCGACAACAGCTGCACCGACGACAGTTGCATCAAGAACGCGCTCGTCATCGCCGCCACTGACGACGGTGGGGGAATCGCAAGCTTCAGCTCGCGCGGGCCGACGGACGACGGGCGCATGATCCCGCACTTTGCGGCCAACGGCGTAAACCTGCTCAGTACCGGTCCAGCAAGCGACACGGCCTATCTTGGCCCGTCGGGCTGGTCCGGCACCAGCATGTCGAGTCCGAGCGTGTGCGGCTCGATCACCCTTCTGTCGCAGCTCTGGTATCGCGAGATGAACGACCGCCAGTTCGCACCAGATGTAGTGCGCGGCATTCTCGCCGCCACCGCAATGGACCAATACAACCAGGGGCCGGACTACCGCTACGGTTTCGGGGTTGTCGACTGCCAGCGTGCGGCCGACCTGATCCTCGCCAACAGTGCAGGTGGTGGAAACCACATCATTCGCGGCACGATTCGCCAGGGCGACGTGGTTGAGTACAACCTTTCCGTGACCAGCAGTTCCACGCCGCTGAAGGTTGTCTGCTCGTGGCTGGACATCTATGCCAGCACCGGCGCCGGCAACAAGCTGATCAACAACATCGACCTGGAACTGGTCGAGCCGAACGGCACGACTATTCATTACCCTTGGTCCGGGCTCAGCTCGGGCGGTGCTGGAAACCAGACCTACCAGTGGACACGCAACGGCAGCAACCAGCGCGATAACATTGAACTCGCCGAGGTAGACAACCCAACGACCGGCACCTGGAAGGTCCGCGTGAAGGGCGCCAGCATTCCCGCCAACCCGCAGAACACCGTCCTCAACGACGCGACCGGTTTTGTGATCGTCAGCGAGAACGTAATGAGCACCGCCCGCGAGATGTTTGAGGACTCGCTCAACGGCGGCACGCCGGTCAGCATCCCTGACAACAGCACCACAGGCATCACACGTACATTTACGGTGAGCAACACGAATGCCGTGAAGAACGTGCGTGTATACGTGGACATCCGCCACACGCAGCGCGGCAACATCGACATCTATCTGTCGCACAGCGGCACGACGGCACAAATCGAGGGCAGCGACACGAGTACCCGTGACGACATTATCGGTGTGTATCCAGACACGCGCCAATACGACGACGATACGGCCGCATTCATCGGGCTCGCAGCGAACGGTACCTGGACCGTGCAGGTCACAGACACCTCAAGCGGTAACACGGGCACACTGGAATGGCTCGCGATTGAGATCGACTACGACACAGTCAACCCGCCGATCAACCAGCCGCCGACGGCCAACGCCGGCAGCAATCAGACCGTTAACGAAGGCGTGACTGTCAACCTCAACGGCGGCGGCAGCACCGACCCGGACGGCGACACGCTTACCTACCAGTGGGTCCGCATCAGCGGCCCGACAATCACGATCCAGAACTCGAACACGGCCACGCCAACGTTCGCGGCGCCGCAGGTGTCGAGCACCCAGGTAGTGGTCGTCCAGTTGACGGTCGACGACGGCCACGGACACCAGGATACCGACAGCGTCAACATCACCGTGAACGATGTTCCTGCGCCGAACAACCCGCCGACGGCCAACGCCGGCGTGAACTTCAGCGTTACCGAGGGAAACACAGGCAACCTGAACGGTACGGGAAGTACAGATCCGGACGGCGACCCCCTTAGCTACGCCTGGGTTGAAGTAGGCTCAAGCTGGGTCACGATCGGCAACGCCACGTCGGCAAATGCGACGTTCACGGCACCGCAAGTCAGCTCATCGTTGCAGATCACCTTCCAGCTCACGGTGGATGACGGCAACGGCGGCAGTGACACCGACACTGTCGTTGTGACGGTGCTGGATTCTGCTGCGAACAACCCGCCAACGGCTTCCGCCGGCCCCGACGCATACGCGGCCTGGGCTGCGGTTACGCAACTGGACGGCACGCAAAGCAGCGATCCGGAGAACGACACGCTCACCTACACCTGGACGCAGATCGGCGGCAGCAACTCGGCAACGATGTCTGGTGCAAACACATCGCAGCCGACGTTTACCGCGCCCAGTGTCGACGACGTGCTGGTGTTCCAGCTGGTCGTTGATGACGGCAACGGCAACAGCAACAGCGATACCGTGACGATTACCGTCAACGCCACGGGCAGCGCGCCGGTGGGGGGAGGTGGTAGTGGGGGATCAAGCTCCGGTGGCGGGGGCGGCAAGGACAAGGGTGGCTGCAGCACGGGCGCCGATTCGTCCTGGTTGCTTGCTACGCTGATTGCCCTGATGTCGATTGTGTTGGTTGCACGCCGCCGCGAGCGGGCGTGAGAACATCGCAGCCACGCACCGGGGGCGCGCATGCGCTCCCGGTTTTCATTTGCGGCGTTTCAGACCGCTCGGTGCCAAATTCATGACGATAATGGCTTGGGGGACTTAGACTTCCGAAGTTAGAATTTCTGCACATCAAAAGTCTCCAATGCCTCCAGCAGTGAATCGGTGCGGAAATCGATCCCGAGTCGAGCAGCTATTCAGACATTCCCTGGAGGCAGCATGCGGACCAAATCCGCCTACGCCCTCGCGGCCGTTGTGGCGCTTGCGGCAGTGTTTCTGGCAATCAGGCCCCACGATCTGCAAGGCCAGCAGGGCCCGGGCGATGACCCTGCATCGACCAGACTCGATTCCGGAGCGCCATTTGACTACAGCGCGCAGGCTGCATTTGAGCTTGCCCTCGCACCCGAGCAGCGCGCGAGACTCATTCGTCTGGATTCGCGATTCGCGCTGGCCGAACCGTCGCGTCCGATGCCGACCGATGCCGGGGAGCCTTTCTATGTAAGGCTCGATCGCGACCTCACACGCGCGTTCGCGGACAGTCTCGCAGCAGCTGGCGCGTCCTTTGTCGGCTACTGCAATCCACATACGCACATCCTCAGAGCTGGCGGCGCTTCATCACTCGAGAGCATGGCGGCCATTCTGGCGGGAGAACCGGCCGTGGTAGGCACGCTTCTGCAGCGTCCGGAGGACAAGCTTACCGCCGACATCTACGCGCGACTCGACAAGGGCAACCTGTCCGGTGAGTACCGCGTGCTCTTCTGGCGTGACGTGACGCTTCAGCAGGCGTCGGGGCTGCTCGACGATGCGGAGGCCGTGATTCTGGACGGCAGCCTGGCCGGCGCCTCACCGTTCGTGACGCTGCGAGTCGACGACGCAGGCGCACGCGCGGTCTTCGCGAGCAACCTCGTAGAGCAAGTGACGCTGAGCGGATTCAAGGTCAGCACGAATCAGACAAGCGCGGCAATGTCAAACGCAACGCCGGCGATCATAGGTGTCAGTCCCTACAACCTCGACGGAGATGGTCAGGTGGCCGGAGTCTGGGACGGCGGCGTCGCACGCATGACGCATGAACAGTATGGGGGCCTCGCGGGTGTTACGGCACCGGCCGGCTGGCCGAGTACCAGCCGCGTCTACAACGTCAACACTACGGCATCGATGTTCTACCACGCGGGCCACGTGACAGGCACGATTGTCGGCGACGGCACGGGCAACGCCACGGCAGAGGGGTACGCGCCAAAGGCGTGCGCGCTGGTTCATCTGTGGAACAACATCGACTCCGAGCGGCGCGACGCACGCCACAGCTTCAATCACGTCGCCGACAACCACAGCTACGCGGACTTCACCGGCGGCGCCGACGACTGGGGCCAGTACAACGCGGGCACCCAGGAAACGGACATCACGAACCGCGATTTGCTGCTGTGCCAGGTGCAATCGGCGGGAAACTACGCCACCAGCAAGCCGGGCGGGACCTATGCGAAGCCGTTTGGGACCGGCAACCCGACCTGCTCGGTTCCTACCTACAACGCGCACCGGAACGGGTTCATCATTGCGGCGGCCGACGACAGCGAGGCACTCGCAGGCTTCTCGAGCAGAGGGCCGGCGCTGGACGGGCGTCTCGTGCCGCAGTTCTGCGCCAACGGAGTAGGCCTTACCAGCTCCGTCGTCAGCGCGGACGACGCCTACCAGTCACTGTCAGGAACCAGCATGTCAGGCCCGAGTGTGTGCGGCTCCGTGGTGCTGCTCAGCCAGCTTTGGCGGCACGAACACAACGACCAGATGTTCACTCCTGACGTCGCCCGCGCCGTGCTGGCCCAGACCTGCCGCGATCAATACAACACCGGGCCGGACTATCGATTCGGCTTCGGCATCGTCGATTGCCAGGCGGCCGCGGACCTGATCCTTGCCGACAAAGCCGGCGGCGGAGATCGCATCTTCCGGGGTACTGTCCGCAGCGGTGACGTGAAGGAGTACACGTTCAACGTCGGCACCAGCGATCCGATCCACATCGTTCTCGACTGGCTTGACGTGTGGGCCAGCGCGGGTGCGTCGATCTCGCTGGTCAATGATCTCGACATAGAACTGGAGGACCCGTCCGGCGGCATCCATTACCCGTACTCAGGCGTGACGACCGTAGCATCCGGCGACGACGCCTACACGTTCACGACCGCGGGACCAAATCGCCGCGACAACATCGAGCTGGTTCATGTCGACAGCCCGGCGGCGGGAACCTGGACCTTGCGCGTTACCGGCTACAGCATCCCCGCAAACCCGCAGACTGGTGTGCCGAACGACGCTACCGGTTTCGTGATCGCAAGCAGCCACAACATCGGGTTGCAGAAGGTCTTCAAGGAGGACTCGGTCAACAGCGGTACACCGGTCAGCATTCCGGACAACAGCACGACCGGCATCTCGCGCACCTTTAGCGTGAATGACGCGCGCATCGTGATGGGCGTCCGGGTACATACCCGCATCTACCATGAACGCCGTGGCGACCTGGCGATTACGTTGACCAGCCCGAGCGCGACTACCGTCAATCTCAAGACCACGAACAATGGTGTGCTGAATGCCGAAACCGACATCATCGCCGTCTTCCCGGACACCAAGCAGGATGACGATGATGTAGCGGCCTTCCTGTACGAGTACGTGCAGGGAACTTGGACCGTCAAGATCACCGACACCGTCAGCGGCAACACGGGCAACCTTGCCTATCTCGCGATCGAATTCGACCTGCGCACGAATGCTGCACCGACGGCAGACGCCGGCAGCAACGCGACCGTTCGGGAATCATCCGGAGGCCAGCTGGACGCCACCGGCAGCAGCGACAGCGACGGCGATCCGGTCAGCTACATCTGGCAGCAGACCGGCGGCGCCATCGCGCTGAACCTCAGCAGTGCAACAGTCGCCCAGCCGACGTTTACTGCGCCGGCGGTATCGCAGGACCAGGTCGTCACCTTCCAGCTTACGGTAACTGATCCATCCGGATTGACAGACACGGACACAGTGAACGTGACAGTATCGAACAACTTGCCGCCGGTTGCCGACGCCGGTACAGATTTCGGAGTCAGGGAAAACAATGGCGGCCAGCTAGATGCCACTGGCACGACGGACCCTGAAAGCGATCCTGTCACCTACGCGTGGACGCAGATCAGCGGCGCGATCTCACTCGCACTCAGCAACTCTTCGGCGGCACAACCAACTTTCACGGCGCCCAGTGTCGCGCAGGATGAAGTGGTCGTGTTCCAACTGACCGCGACCGACAATCGGGGCGACTCAGACACCGACACGGTTCAGGTGACGATCACGAACAATCTCGCGCCTGTTGCCGATGCGGGCGGCGACTTCGGGCTGCTGCCGGGGGCCACAGGGCAGCTCGATGCCTCGGGATCGACTGATCCTGAAGCCGACCCGCTGACCTACGCGTGGGTTCAGACCGCGGGCGCCATCACGCTCAGCCTCAGCAGCGCGACCGCGTCGCAGCCGACATTCACGGCGCCTGCCGTGACGCAGAACGAAGTCGTAACGTTTGAGGTGACGGTCACCGATGATCGGGGCGACTTTGATACCGATACTGTCCTCGTGACCGTGGAACTCAACTTGCCGCCTTCGGCCAACGCCGGTCCAAACTTTGCCGTTGTCTGGGGTGCATCCGTTCAGCTTGATGCGTCCGCAAGTTCCGACCCGAACACGGGCGACACACTCAGCTACCAGTGGCTCCAGATCACCGGGGCGAACACCGTTGCGTTGTCGAGCCCAACGGCCGTTCAGCCGACGTTTACTGCACCGGGGGTGGACGACACACTGCAATTCGAGCTGACCGTAACCGACGCCGCCGGGCTCAGCACCACGGACATCGTCACGATCTGGGTGAACGAAACGGGCGTTGCGCCGAAGTCCAGCAGTGGTGGGGGAGACAGCGGCGGTGGGGGTTGCAGCACGGGCGGCTCGCAGACTTGGTGGTACCTGCTGTCGCTTGCGGCGGTGGGGGCCGTTATTGTAAGCCGACGCCGCAAAGCCTGAGTGCTCACTATTCAAGAAATGGATCGAGGCGGCAGCACGCGGCTGCCGCCTCGCTTCATGAACGCGGCTCGCGCTAGAGAACGCCGATGTCGGCGAGCGCCTTGCGCACAACTTCGCGGTTCTTCTCTGTAAGCGGGGCCAGCGGCAGGCGGGCGTGCGGCTTGCACAAGCCCTGCAGGTGCGCCCCCCACTTTGCCGGAACAGGGTTGCTCTCGACGAAGCAGGCGTCGACCACAGGCGTGTTCTTGTGGTTCTGCGCAGCGGCCTCCGCAAGCTTGCCTGCACGCGCCAAGTCAGAGAGCTGCCGAACCTGGTTCGGAATCACATTGCCCGCGACGCTCACGATGCCCTTCGCGCCAAGGCTGATCATCGGCAGCGTCAGCCCGTCATCGCCTGACAGCACAGTCAGTTTCGTCCGGCGCAGCACTTCTTCCGTCTGTTTCAGGTTGCCGGTTGCGTCCTTGTACGCGACAAACACCTTCGGGAACTCGCTGCACAGACGCTCCATCGTTGAGGTTTCCATCAGCACGGCCGTGCGTCCCGGGATGTTGTAGAGCATCACCGGGAGCTCCGGCGCGGCCTTTGCGACGGCTGCATAGTGCAGATACAGGCCTTCCTGTTGCGGCTTGTTGTAGGCGGGAGTGTTGATCAGCGCGCCGTCCGCGCCGAGTTTGAGTGCGCGTTTCGTGGCCTCGACGACTTCGGCCGTCGCGCTGCCACCGGTGCCGGCAATGACGGGAACGCGTTTGTTGACCGTCTTCACTGTGCGCTCAATGACCGCGCAGCGCTCGTCCAGTGTCAGGGTGATGGCTTCGCCGGTGCTGCCGCATGGGACGATGCCCTCAATGCCTTGCTCGATCTGGCGCTCAATCAGCCTGTCCAGCGCCTCGAAGTCTACGCTCAGGTCGTCCTGAAACGGCGTGATCAATGCGGTAATTGCGCCTTCAAACATGCTCCGTCCTCTGCTCGGCTTGCTGCGTCGACCGTAGCCACGCGCAGGGGTGAAGTCAAACACACCCACCGAAGTTCGTGTCGCACGGTGATGTACACTGGACATCGGGAGTTGCAGACAGTGGGGGGCTATGGACGATCCGGTCGAGCGCCGGCGTAACGCGCAGAAGAAGAAGTACCCGAAGAACTGGGCGCGAATCAGCCGCCGCATACGTTTCGAGCGTGCGGCCGGTGTTTGCGAGTGGTGCGCCAAGCCGCACGGTGAAGCCGTTCTGGTGGGGGCCAACAATTGCTGGGCCATGCACGGCCAGTGGTACAACCGCCACGGCAAGAAGCTGCCGGGGCCAGAGCCTTGGCCGAAAGAGCAGTGGTGGAAGCACGTGATCATGACGGGCGGACGCCCGCCGGAGATCCGGGAGAGCATCGTCGTGCTGCAGACGGCGCATCTGGACCACGACCCCACGAACTGCGCAGATGAGAACCTGGCTGCGCTCTGCCAGTTCTGCCACGCCGTCTACGACGTTGACCAGCGCATCTGGAGCGGCAACATCAGCATGGATTTGCGCCGCGGACAGAAAGTCCTCTGGAAATGAAACTGCATCTGGGCACGCTGACACGCCTGTACACCACGCTCTTGCCGCTGGAAGAAGCCGATGAAGACGTGGTCGCAGGCGCGGTTTCGGCCTGGCGACACTGGATAAACAAGGAACTCCCCCACGCCCTGAACTGGGAAGAGTCCCCCACAGCGCCTTTTGAAACTGTGGCAGTGGGGGACAAGGCTTGGGGTGCGCTGGTGGCATCGGTCGGCGATCAGCTTCGCCTGCCCGACTTGTGGCTTCCTGGTGAGCATGATTTTCTGTTCCAGGTGCGCGACCTGGCCGAGCGAGAGATCTGGGTAGGGAGCAGCAGAGAGCTGCTGCGCGCGGTTCAAGACCTGTCCGTGGACACGGCAGGGCACGAAACAGTGCTGACGTTGGCACGACGGAGCCTCGAATTCCGGCTTCCACTGGCACGTCTCCCGTAGACCCACAATTCAAGCATGTTCCGGAGGCAAACCCGCGAAAATGCCCCAGAATCGCTTTCTGAGGGTCCGGGCGACCCGGAGTATCCTTTCCTGACATACCCGAATCCGCTCTTGCGATTAGCCAGGGCATTGGGCCGACAAACTCACCGCACCTGCGCCTGCGCCCGCACAGGCGGCGCGATCCGCACCACGCTATCCCTGTCGCCACAGTTCCTACGTCCGATAATCGATGTTATGTCCGGTTGGGCCCGGGAGGGTGGTTTGGCCCTGACGCCTTACGTGAGGCCGTTTGCGGTCGACTCGGTCTGTCGCTGCCGCAACTTTACACGCACGCCGCCCATTACGCGGCCAACATCTTGCGCTATTATCAGTTTCACCCTGACACACCCCGAAAGGATTCCACATGCGGGCCGTTATCGCCGCGATTCTGCTGCTGCTGGCTGTACCCGCTTCGGCCGCGAACCTTGCCTTCAATCTGTCCGGCACCACCGGCCCGGACTTCGGCAACCAACTCAACGACACAGACGTCGAGGTGGCCAGATTCGTGCTGCAACCGACCGGCGGGTCCGTGGACATCGACTCCATCACGGTCCACATCAGCAATTTCGGCCTGGCCGATGAGGCCTTTACCAGGGTCCGGGCTTTCTTTGATGCTGACGGCAACGGAACGTTCGACGCGTTAGAGGAGTTGGATGAGACCAGCACCATCGTTCCCAACGGCACCACGGACGACATCACGTTCACGGAAACGTTCACAGCGCCCGGCGGAGTCATCCGAACGCTTCAGTTACGCGTCGATATCGGCACAAACCCGGTAGTGTACGGCGAGAGCTACAACTTCAGCATCGATCCCCAGGCAGACATCGTGCTGACAAACCCCGGCACAGATACAATCACCAGCAGCGCTGTCGCGACGTCGAACGACATCTCGATTCGGCACAGCGAGAACCAGCTGGCCCCCGGCACCGGCAATCCGAGCGCGCCGCGCAACGCCTACTACGGCAAGACGAACGCGCCGGCACTGCAGTTCGCGGTCAGCAGCCTCACGCCGACCGGGCCCGGCCAGCTTCAGGGTATCGACCTCGCCTCGATTACGATCTCCGTTACCTGCGCCAATTCGGCCCAGACGGCCGCTGTGACCCGCTTGACCCTGTGGCAGGACGACGGTGACTCTGCGTTTGAGCCGGGCAGCGGCGAGGTTCTGATTCTGTCGCACATCCCGACGGATGTTGGCAAGTGGGTTATCGCAGGCAGCGTGATCAGCGTGACCTTCGATGGCTCGCCGATCCAGACACTGACCGACATTCCAAGCGGCAGCGCGCGCACGTTCTGGGTCGGGATCGACTTCGGTTCCGGCACCAATGCCACCGTCGAAGTCTCGATCGTTCGGACCGATGTGCTTGGGGCATTGGGCGCCGCCGCGGACTTCTTTGTGACGAGCCCCAACTTGATCAGCGGGGACGTCATCAACCTTTCGAAGTCCCCACCGAAGCCCAAATCCAAGGAAGCCGAAGGTGAGGGCGGTTGCAGCACTACTGACGATTCTGGCCTTCTGTTCCTAAGTGCTGTTTTGGCAGGATTTGTGGTGATCGCACAGAACTTGTGGCGTAAGAAAATGCGTCCCCAATCAACAACTAATTAATAGGAGGCTCTGGGCGCTTCGCCCGTGTTAAAGTCCGTACGATCACCAACCAAGTCGTCCTCACACGACGGGAGAGAGCAGATGAAACGCATTTCCATGTTTGCGCTGGCTGCAGTCACGGCAATGGTCTTTGCCGGCAGCCTGAGCGCGCTTGGCGTTGGGGATATGGGCCCCAACTTCAAGTTCGACAAGAGCTGGAATTTCCCAGGTGGCGAGACGGAACTCGACCAGTTCCGCGGCCGTGTCGTTCTGATCGAAAGCTGGGCGACTTGGTGAGGTCCTTGCATGGCGGGGGTTCCCCACCTGCAGGAACTGAATGACAAGTACCGCGAGAAGGGCTTTGAGATTATTGCGGTCAGCAAGGAAGACGCCAACCTGATCCAGAGCAAGTTGATTGAGGGCAAGAGCGCAACCTACGGCGTCGTGAAGGCCGACATCGGCAGCCTGTACGAAACGCGTGGCATCCCCCACTGCTGGGTCCTTGATGCAGAAGGCAGGTGCCTGTTCGAAGGCCATCCATCAAGCGTCGACGGCTCAAAGGTTGAGGAGTGGATCAAGGATCTTGCTCCGACGAAGGTAGACAAGGAACTGTCGAAGGAACTGAAGGGCGCCGTCAAGTCCTTCGACAACGGTGAGTTGGGCAAGGCTCTTGCTGACGTCAAGAAGACCGAAGCGGAAGCGACCGACGAAACCGTCAAGTCGGATGCGCAGTATCTCGAAGGCCTCATCCAGAAGCATGTGGATCTGTACAACGGCAAAATTACCAAGCTGCGCGACAGCGGCAATCTGGTGAAGCTTGGGGAAGTGCTCGGCGAGGCTTCTACCAAGTTCAAGGGCTCGGAACTCGGCGACAAGTGGAGCGATGAACTCAAGGAACTTGAGAAGTCCAAAGAGTACAAGGACACTGCCAAGGCGCAGGAAGAACTCGACAAGCTGAAGCCCAAGCTCGAGGACATGCGCGCGTCCAGTGCCAAGAAGGCTCTTGAGAAGATCGCCAAGAAGTACCCCGACACGCCGGCCGGCAAGGAAGCGGCGGAAATGGCCAAGCGGTTCGAATAGACAGCGAGCACTACGGAAACCCCGGCCCCGTGCCGGGGTTTCCTGCTTTCCAGGGGCCCTCGCCATTGTCGCCTCCCCCACTACAATGCGCGCGGAGGACGCCATGGAAACATTGAGCCCGATTGAGCGCCGCGTGATCGGCACGCTGATTGAGAAGTCGCTGTCGACGCCGCAGAATTATCCGCTGTCTCTGAACTCGCTGACCAACGGCTGTAACCAGAAGTCCGCACGCGACCCGGAGACCGACTACAGCGAAACAGACGTGATCGAGACACTGCAGGGCCTCAAGCGCCGCAGCATGGCGACAGAGTTTTTCGGGGCCGGCAGCCGCGTCAGCAAGTGGGAAGAGGCGCTCGTTGCGAACCTCGCGCTGAACAACGAACAGGCCGCCGTGTTGGCTGAGTTGCTGCTGCGCGGGCCGCAGACCGAGGGCGAGCTGCGCCAGCGCGCCAGCCGTATGGCCGCAATCCCGGACCTGCCGACGCTGCACAAGGTGCTCGAAGAGCTGTCGACACGCGAAGATCCGCTGGCCAAACGCATCAGCGACCCCAATCGCTCAAGGGGCGTCGTCTGGGCGCACTGCCTGTACCCCGAAGACGAAGCCCCCACTGCCGCCGAGCCCAGCGCATCGGCCCGAGTAACCGTGCGAACCACAAGTCCCGCGCTCGAAGAACGCATCGCCGCCCTCGAGGCGCGTGTAGCAGCGCTCGAGCAGCAACTCGGCGTCTCCCCCACCAGCGAGCCATCATGAAGTCTTTCATTGTATTAGTCGTCTGTGTCCTGGCTGCGATGGCTACGTTCGTCCCGAGCGTGAAGGCCGACCCGGTGAAGCCCGGTACAAGACTGCGCGTCGTCCGAGGCGACCGCAGCGAGATACTGGACCCGATGGCCACCAGCTCTGGCGGCGACGCCGAGGTGATTTCGTTGATCTATGAGAGCCTGGTTCAGCGCTCGGATGAGTTCCCGATGACGTGGAAACCCTGCCTCGCGGAAAGCTGGAAGGTAAGCGACGACCTGAAATCATGGGTGTTCCGCTTGCGCAGCGGCGTGAAATTCCAAGACGGCACGGCGATGGACGCCGTCGCCG
Source organism: Planctomycetota bacterium (assembly GCA_020638675.1). Lineage (GTDB taxonomy): Bacteria > Planctomycetota > UBA8742 > UBA2392 > UBA2392 > JACKID01. Next base: position 2,123,887 of record JACKID010000001.1, on the reverse strand, counting down.
TGAAGCGCAGTCTTGATCGCGCCCGCGAACCAGATGGCGTCACCAGTGGCACCATGATGCCCTATGCCGAGGAGTACTTTTCGGTGGTCGAGTCCATCCTGGCGCCTGATGCACGAACCGTGGTCATCACGCTGAACACGCCGGACAACCGCTTCATCTCAACAGTCGGACTTTTCTGTGCCGCGATCATCAGCCCGACGACGCTACAGGCGCTCGAGAAAATCAAAACGCCATCTGATCGAACCAGCTGGCTTAGCAAGCATCCGTGTGGCACTGGTCCATTCCGGTTGGATGATCCGGATGACTTCGGTCGGGACGAGATTCGCCTGAAGGCGCACGATGCTTACTGGGGCGGCAAACCCACGGTGGACGAGCTGGTGATCACCACAGTGCTTGATGCCAAGTCTCGTAGTGAGCGGCTGGTAGAGGGTACGTTCGACTTCGTTGCAGGCGTGCCGTCTACGGAACGTGCCGCGCTAGCTGAAAACGAGGCTGTGCACCTGAGTGTCCGCCCGGCGGAGAACATCTGCTACCTGGGGTTGAACTGCGACAAGGAAGCGGACCGCCCGACGGCCGAGTTGAAGCTGCGCAAGGCCATTGCCCTCGCGATTCGCCGCGACGCAATTGCCGAGAAGCTCGGTGAAGGCGTGACCCCTCAGTACGTGTTGCTGCCGGAAGTCACCCCGGGCCATCCGAAGGACTACAAACCGAAGGGCGACGAGCTGGCTACTGACGCCGCTTTGGCGGAATCAAAGAAGCTGGTCGAGCAGACCGGGGCTCCGGAGAGGCCGTTGCGCCTGGTCTTTCCATCTGTGCCACGCCCGTATCTGGGTCAGCCGAACACGGTTGCGGACCTGATCCGCCAACAGCTTGAGGCCGTCGGAATTGAAGTGAAGCTCCAGGCGCTGAGCATGCGGGAGATGGTAGAGGCCATCGAAGCGGGGGACTACGACCTGATGCTGCTCGGCTGGATGGGTGAGACAGCCCAACCTGACGACTTCTGGACTCCACTGTTGAGCGGTCCAGACGGCAAGCCGGGCTGGTCGAACGTGGCGCATTTCTACGAAGCGGAAGTCGAATCGCAGCTTGCCAAGGCGCGCGCCGAGCGGGACGAGGGCAAGCGCAACGCGATTTTCGAAGGCCTCGAGAAGTCCGTCCACGACAAGTATCGGCCGATTGTTCCGCTCTATTCTGCATCACTGGCAGAGGCATGGCTTGCCGCGTGGCAGGGCATCCGGATTGACGCCGGCGGCGGCTGGCACTTCGAGAAAGCCACTCATTCCTGATCTACCGATTGCGCTTGCGTGTGCCTGTGCGTGCGGTAACTTCGCACCTCCCCCACCGTTGTAGAGGTCCAAACATGCGATTCGCGAGCCTGGCCTGTGTTGCGGGACTGATGCTGGTTGCCTTGCTTTCCGCAGCCTGCGGCGGCGGCAAGGAAATCGAAAAGGCCGAGGCCGAAGACGTGCTCGTCGTTCTGCGCGGCGACAAGTCCGAGATACTTGACCCGCATGCGACCAATAGCGGCGGCGACGCCAATCTGATCCAGCAGATGTACGAAGGGCTCGTGCGGCCCTCCGAGAAGCCGCCCGTGGTCTGGGAGCCATGTCTGGCCGAAAGCTGGACGATCAGCGACGACTTCAGGACTTTCACATTCAAGCTGCGGTCAGGCGTGAAGTTCCACGACGGTGCGGACTTCAACGCCGCCGCCGCCAAACGCAGCCTGGATCGCTGCCGCAACCTTGGCGACAAGGCCGCCCCGCCGAAGCTTCCCTACGCCGCAGAATACTTTGGCGACATCGACTCCATGGAAACGCCCGACAACCTGACGCTGGTCATCAAGCTCAAGGACAGCAACCCGAAGTTCCTGTCGAACTGCGGGCTGTTTGCGGCATCGATTGTGAGCCCCACTGCGATCAAGACTCTTGAAGGCGAGAAGGACCCGGCCAAGCGCCAATCCTGGCTCACAAGTCATCCGGCCGGTACAGGCCCATACACCATCAAGAATCCCGAGGACTACCAAAGCGCCGAAACCATCACCATGAGCGCGTTTGAAGGCTACTGGGGCGGCGCGCCGGCGATTCCGAAAGTGGTGTTCAAGTGGGCGCAGGATCCCAAGAGCCGTCGCGAGCAGATCGTCGCGGGCGAAGCGCAACTGATCGACAGCCCCGCACCCGCGGATTGGAAGCAACTTACGGATGATGCTGGCGTGAAGCTCTATAGCTGGAAGGCCGAAAACCTCTGCTACCTCGGTATGAACTGCGATGCCTCCAAGGGTTTTGTCACGTCCGATGTTAGGGTTCGCAAGGCGATCGCCATGGCGGTCGACCGCGCGCCGTTGGTTGCGCTGTACGATGGCACGGCCGTGGCGCACCACGTGCTGCTTCCGCCGGTGACGATGGGGTACCCGGATGGCTATTTGCCCAGCACGGATGAAGGCACGCGAGAATCGCGACTGCCGACGGCCCGTGATCTGATTAAGGCTGCTGGCGCGGAGGGCGCAGAACTCACGCTGCTTCTGCCGTCGGTGCCTCGCCCGTATCTGGGCAAGCCATCACAAGTCGCCGACCTGCTGCGTCAACAGATTGAAGAGATCGGCCTGAAGATCAAACTGCAGCCGGAGCCGATGGCCAACCTCGGCGACCTGATCACAAACGGCGGGGCGCCGCTGGTATTGATCGGCTGGATGGGTGAAACCGGCGAGCCGGACGACTTCTGGCGCCCCTTGCTATCGGGCACGGACGGAAAGCCCGGCGACAGCAACGTGCCTCGCTTCTACAACGACGACGTTGCCGCAAAGATCGACCGCGCGCTGAAGGCGGGCAGTATCGACAAGCGCCGCGCCATCTACGAAGACCTGGAGAAGTCCGTACACGAAGAGTTCCGCCCAATGGTGCCGCTGCTTTCCGCTATGCAGGCCGTAGCGTGGCGCAACGAAGTGGACGGGCTGTTCGTGGACTCGACGGGCACCTATCGCCTGTACAAGGCGAAGTACAAGGGCAAATAGCGTGGACGCCTGATGCTCAGCTTCATCGCCCGGCGTCTGATGCTGGCCGCGCCGATGCTGATCGGCGTCAGCATCGCGGCGTTCCTGCTGCTGCACGTGCTGCCTGGCGACCCGGCGCGTGCGATCCTCGGCCAGCGTGCCACCAAGGAAAACGTCGAGCAGTTTCGCGAAAGCCAGGGCCTCAATGACCCGCTTCAGGCCCAGTACGTGCGTTTCATCGAGGGCGTCGCCCGGGGCGAGCTTGGCAGCAGCCACCGCACTAACCGGCCGGTGCTGGATGAGTTGAAAGAGAAGGTACCGGCGACGATAGAGCTGACCGTGTTCGCCATGCTGTTCGCCAGCGTGGTCGGCATCTCGCTCGGCATTCTCGCCGCGATCAAGCCGCGCACGATCTGGGATTTCATCTGCCTGGGCTTCGCGTTGATCGGCGTATCGATGCCGATCTTCTGGCTGGGCTTCCTTGTGCAGAAGGCGTTTGCGGGTGGGCTCGATCTGTTCCCGTTCGGCGACCGGCTGGACATTGCCAAGTGGCCGACGTTTCACTCAGACAGCGGCTTCTTTCTGTACGACGCACTGTTCGTGTACCAGAACGCCGAACTTACGTTCGACGTGCTTCACCACCTGATGCTGCCGGCGATGGTACTCGCCACGGTGCCGATGGCGTTGATCGCGCGCATGACCCGCGCGAACATGCTGGAAGTACTGGACCAGGATTACATTCGCACGGCCCGCGCAAAGGGTCTGTCCAACCGGCCAGTAATTCTGCGCCACGCCATGCGCAACGCGTTGATTCCGGTGATCACGGCGATCGGCACCCAGTTCGGCTACCTGCTGGGCGGCGCAGTGCTTACCGAGACGATCTTCAGTTGGCCGGGGCTCGGGCGCTACGTGATCGACGCAATCGACGTGCTGGACGCCAAGCCTCTGCAGGCGTCCGTGATGTTGATTGCGGTCGTGTTCATCAGCGTCAACCTGTTGACGGACCTGAGCTACGCAATTATTGACCCGCGCCTTCGGCACGGCGGCGCAAAGGGTAGTGAATCCACAAGCGGAGTTGGCTGGCTGAAGTTCGGGCCGTGGGCGCTTGCAGGCGTGCCGTGGTTCGCACTACTCGTTCTCGTGCTGGTGACGTCGACGGGGCGTGTTCCTGCGGATGCCCTCACGAAGCCGTGGGTGATCGTGCTGGTGCTGATCGGGCTGGAAATCGCCGCGCTGATCGTGTGGCTGATCGTTTCCGGGGCTATTCTTCAGCTCCTGACGGCCGTGCGCGACTTGTCGCTCGTGGGGCTGGCGCACGGCTGGGAAATCGCAGCGGACGGCTTCAAGTTTCTGCGAAAGCACAAGCCGGCTCTGGCGGGCATGTCGCTGATCCTGCTGATGGTGGTAGCGGCGGTCGGCGCGCCGCTGATCGCCCCTTTTGACCCCATGGAAGGGCTCAACAGGTTCCATGAGCCGGTCAGCTCTCAGTTCTGGCTGGGCACCGACAGCCAGGGGCGGGACCTGTTCTCGCGGCTGGTGTTCGGGGCGCGGACAACTCTGCTGGTGGCGCTGGCGGCTACGTTGCTGTCGCTGGTGTTGGGCACTCTCATCGGTGCGCTGGCCGGCTATTTCGGCGGCGCGGTGGACTCGTTCCTGATGCGCGCCATCGACTTCATGATGAGTTTTCCGAGTTTCCTGCTCGCCGTAGTGACGGTCGCCGTGCTTGGCAAATCGCTTGAGAATCTGATCTGGGCGGTGGGTATCGTCGGCATCCCTCTGTTTGCCCGGCAGGTCCGGGCCGAGGCATTACGAGTCAAATCGCTTGAGTATGTCGAGGCTGCGCGAAGTCTGGGATTCGGCCACGTTCGCATTCTTGCACGGACGGTGCTTCCCAACTGCCTGTCCCCCATCATCGTGCTTGGCACTTTGGGCATGGGCAGTGCCATCCTGGATGTAGCCGGCTTGGCCTTTCTTGGGCTCGGCGGCGATCCGTTTGTGCCGGAGTGGGGCCTGATCCTGAAACACGGCTGGGACGAGTCCAGCAAGGGCGCGTTCCAGGTCGGTGTTGCCGGGGCCTGTATTCTGGGCACGGTCTTGGGCTTCAACCTGCTGGGCGACGGGTTGCGTGATTGGCTTGACCCGCGGACTCGCCTGAAGTAGCGCATTGTGGGGAACTTGTGGGTTCTCCCCGCTGTTTCCACTTGTAGTAGGTTGGTTGATTACTGTTACACTTCCTATAGAACGCGGGGCATCGCGAAAGCGCTTTAGGCGCTACGGAGAGTTACAGGCATGGCGAAACGCACGCCCGACATCAACGCTATCCTCGACACGATTGCCGACAGCCCGGAAGTGCGCGAATTCCGCGAACTCCAGTGGCAGGGCAGCTTCAACGACTACCTCAAGATGGTCGTGGAGGATCCGCGCATCGTCCGCAATGCGCACCAGCGCGTCTACGAGATGATCCTCAGCCACGGCAGCGAGGAATTCACCCAGTACAAAGAGCGGCTGGTCCGCTACAAGTTTTTCAATGACCCGTTCACCGGCGGCCACGAAGCCATCTTCGGCATCGAGAAGAAGCTGATGCAGCTCGTCAGCCATTTCAAGAGCGCCGCGTTCCAGTTCGGTACCGAGAAGCGCGTCCTGCTGCTGCACGGCCCGGTCGGCTCAGCCAAGTCGACGATTGCCCGCCTGCTCAAACGCGGGCTGGAAGTCTATTCGCGCAAGGATGAAGGCCGTCTTTACACCTTCGGCTGGAAGGTGAAGGACGAAGTCACGGGCGCCGACGTGATCTGGAGCCCGATGAATGAGGAGCCGCTGAAACTCATTCCCAAGGAAGCGCGAGACAAGATCGTCGCCCAGCTGAACGAGAAGTCTGATCTGCCCTACAAGCTGCGCGTGGAGGGCGATCTCGACCCGCTGTCACGCAAGATCATGAATGACCTGCTGGCCAAGAACGACGGCAACTGGCGCACGGTGATCGATAAGCACATCGTGATCAAGCGCCTGCTGATCAGCGAAAAGGACCGTGTCGGCATCGGCACGTTCCAGCCGAAGGACGAAAAGAACCAGGACGCCACCGAACTGACCGGCGACGTCAACTACCGCAAGATCGCCTTCTACGGCGTGGACAGCGATCCGCGCGCCTTCAACTTCGACGGCGAGTTCAACGTCGCGAACCGCGGCATCATCGAATTCATCGAGGTGTTGAAGCTGGACGTCGCGTTCCTGTACGACCTCTTGGGCGCCAGCCAGGAACACAGCATCAAGCCGAAGAAGTTCCCGCAGACGGACATCGACGAGGTCATCCTCGGCCACACCAACGAGCCCGAGTACAAGCGCCTGCAAAGCAACGAGCTGATGGAGGCGTTCCGCGACCGCACGGTGAAGATCGACATTCCGTACAACACGGTGCTCGACAACGAAATCCGGATCTACGAGAAGGACTTCACCAAGGCCCGCGTAAACAAGCACATTGCGCCGCATACCATTGAGATTGCGGCAATGTGGGCGATCCTGACGCGCCTGGAAGACCCCAAGCGCGGCGGGCTGACGCTGCTGCAGAAGCTGAAGCTCTACAACGGCAAGTCTGTGCCCGGCATGACCGAGGACAACATCCGCGAGCTGCGCAATGAGGCCGGCGACGAAGGGCTGCACGGCATCAGTCCACGCTACATCCAGGACAAGATCAGCAACGCGATTGTGAACTACCCGGCCGCGGACACGGTCAACCCGTTCATGCTCATGAACGAGCTGGAGCAGGGGTTGAAGCATCACTCGCTGATTACCAGCGAGGACGTGAAGAAGCGCTACCGCGAGCTGCTGGGAGTCGTTCGCCAGGAATACGAAGAGATCGCGAAGAACGAAGTGCAGCGCGCGATCAGCGCTGACGAGGAGGCGATTGCCCGCCTCTGCAGCAACTACATCGACCACGTGAAGGCCTACACCCAGCGCGAGCGTGTACGCAACAAGTACACCAGCGAAATGGAAGAGCCGGATGAGCGCTTCATGCGCAGCATCGAAGAGAAGATCGATGTCAGCGACAGCCGCAAGGATGATTTCCGGCGCGAAATCATGAACTACATCGGGGCTCTGGCGCTCGAGGGCAAGACGTTCGACTACAAGACCAACGAACGCCTGCACCGTGCGCTCGAGCTGAAGCTGTTCGAGGACCAGAAGGACAGCATCAAGCTCACGAGCCTGGTGAGCAACGTCGTCGACAAGGAAACGCAGGCCAAGATCGACGTCGTCAAGCAGCGTCTGATTGATCGCTACGGCTACAACGACACCAGCGCCACTGACCTGCTGAATTTCGTCGCCAGCATCTTTGCGCGCGGCGACATCAAGGAGTAGCCGCGCAAGTTGACAGGGCGGCGGCTGGGGACAGAATCGCCGCCCGGACTCACCTGTTTGTTGAGGAACTGCACACGTACCACGATGTTCGAAGCCGCCGAAGCCTTTGACGTCCGCTATCTCGAGTACTTCGCCCGACTTGGGCGACGGTACGTGATGAGCCTTAAGTCCAGCAACCAGAAGCCGGACCCGGAGAAAGTCGAACTCGCCAAGATCAAAGTCGAGCAGGCCATGCGCGAGATCGTCGACGGCCAGAGCGAGTTCGCGGAAACCTTCATCAACGCCGCCTACAGTGATGAGCCCGGCACCGTTGTCTGGGGCCTGGGCATGACCGTCTGGGCGAGTGCCGGCCCGATGATGGAAGACGAGCTGCGAAAGCGCGGGCGTTCGATCCTGGATGCGGCCGCCAAGAAGCGCCCTGCGCACCGCCTGTTGGTGAAGGCGCACGCCATCATGGCCAAGTCGGAGCGCAACTATGCCAAGGCGCACCGCTTCTACGACATGATGCTTCGCCTGGATGCGGGCGATGTGGAAGCCGTGGCGGACAAAATCGATCTGTTCATGGTTCAGGAAGAGTTCCAGAAGGCCGCCGGCATGCTGGCCAAGGCGCTTCAGAAGTGGCCGGGCGATCAGCTGCTCATCGATGTCCAGAACGCGTTCAAGCGTGACAGCAAGCAATGCCCGCGGTGCGGAACGTACATGCGCTTTGCCGCGCCGTTCTGCCCGAAGTGCAAACACAGCTTCATGTGACGAATGCCGAACCCTCCAAGGTTGACGACGAGAATCGCGCTCGGCTGGAGCCGCCGGCACGCGCGGCGATTCACGCCGCAGCCGCTGGAGCCGTTGCCGCCGGATACCACGGCGCGGATCCTGGTGGTCAACACAACCGGAATCGGCGACACGATCTTCTGCACAGCGCCGATCGCCGACCTGCGTGAGAGCTTTCCCCACGCGCGTATCGACATGTTTGTCGACCGGCGCCGCGTGGAAATCGTCGAGAACAACCCGCGCCTCAGCAACGTCGTGGTCTATCCCGGCAAGTTCAAGCGCGTACGCGCCACGATCCGCGAGTTGCGCAGCAAGAAGTATGAACTCGCCATCATTCAGCACGCGAATGATCCCGACGTCGTCCCGATGGTCGCGGCCGCGCGGCCCAAATACATCGTGGGCTACGAGAGCCATACATTCAGTGAACTCTATTCAGTGAAGCTGCCGCCGGCGGATCGAGCGGGAGGCGCCCACACGATCGACGCGCGGCTGGCGCTCTGCAAAGCCGTTGGGGCTGCGGGTACCCACTGGCACACCGAGCTGTACCCCGACGACGGCGACCGGGCCCAGGCTGCTGAGCTGCTTCACGGCATGGGCATCCGGTCGGGCACGGCCGTCGCCATGAATCTGGGTGGGTCGCTGCCCAGCAAGCGCTGGCCGGTGAGCCACTGGGTAGGGCTCGCGCGGATTCTTTGCGAGCGCGGCTACACCTGCCTGTTCGTCGGCGGCCCGGACGACGCCCTGCTGGCTGAGATGGTGAAGGCACGCTGCGACCACGACATGCCCGCACACTTTGCGGTAGGCAAACTTCCGTTCATGGGCAGCGCGGCGCTGCTGCAGTTGTGCGCGGCGCACGTGTCGGGCGACACCGGCTTGATGCAGGCAGGTCTGGCGCTGGACGTGCCGACGATCGCGCTTTTCGGCCCGGACGATCCTGCGTGGACGGGGCCGTATCCGAGTCAGGAGCGCGTGGCCGTGCTGCAGGTTGACAAGGCGAAGTGGCCTGACGGCTACGATCGCCGAGACGACAAGGACGGCGTGCTGATGAAGTTGATCAGCGTGGACGAAGTGGTCGAAGTGCTGGAAGGCCTTGGAATCAAGCCTCCCCCACCTTCAGCAGATTCCGGCGAAGCTGGTACAATGCAGCCATGAAGATGCACAAGATCGAAGGCGATCACGGCCGGTTCCGCCAGATTGTGCGCGGCCGAATTCGCAAAGAGCTGCGCCGCTTTCTCACCAACGGTGAGCTGGTGGGGCGCAAGGGCAAGGATGCGGTGAGCATCCCGTTGCCGCAGATCGATATTCCGCGTTTCAAATTCGGGCAGAAGCAGACCGGCGGCGTCGGCCAGGGCGAAGGCGACGTCGGCGATTCGCTGGGCGAAGACGGCGAGCCGGGCAGCGGCGCGGAGGCCGGCGACAAGCCCGGCGAACACGTGCTCGAAGTGGACGTCAGCCTCGCAGAACTTGCCGAGATCCTGGGCGAAGAGCTTGAGCTGCCGCGCATTGAGCCCAAGGGCAAGAACGTCGTGCAGACCGAGAAATCGCGCTACGTGGGCATCCGGCGCATCGGTCCCGAATCGCTGCGCCACTTCCGCCGTACATTCAAGGCCGCGCTGCTGCGCCAGGTGGCGAGCGGTGAATACGACCCGATGAATCCGGTCATCATCCCCGAGCGCGATGATCGAAGGTATCGATCGTGGGAGGTGCGTCCGATCCCGGAGAACAGCGCCGTGCTGATCTACATGATGGACGTGTCAGGCAGCATGGGCGAAGAGCAGAAGGAGATCGTCCGCATTGAGGCCTTCTGGCTCGATACGTGGCTGCGCAGCCAATACAAGAACATCCAGAGCGTCTACATCGTCCACGACGCGGAAGCCAAGGAAGTGGACGAACACACGTTCTTTCACCTGCGCGAATCGGGCGGCACCAAGATCAGCAGCGCGTACCAGCTGTGCGCGAAGATCATTCGTGAGCGGTTCAATCCTCTGGAGTGGAACATCTACCCGTTCCACTTCTCGGACGGCGACAACTGGGGCGCGGATGACACCAGCCACTGCTTCAAGCTGCTGGATGAGGAAATCCTGCCCGCCAGCAATGTGTTCTGCTACGGCCAGGTGCGCAGCGCCTACGGCAGCGGCAAGTTCAAGGAAGACCTCGATCACCGCTACGGAAGTAACGAGCAGGTGATCACCAGCGACATCGCCAACGTGGACGGGATCATGAGCTCGATCCGCGAGTTCCTCGGCAAAGGTCGCTGATGCCGGGAAAGTGAAAAGGCCCCCGCAGTGCGGGGGCCTTTGTCGTTCTCGCCTTCGACTGGCTTAGTCCCCACCGTCGCCGGTGATGACCGGGATCGGGCGGTCGACACCCGAGGTCGCGCGCTTCAGGAACAGCAACGCGTAGCAGGTGTTGTAGACGTCGGACGGGTCAATTTCCTGGCCCGGGTCCCACATGCCGTCGGAGTTGCCGCCCTTGGTCTGCTGGTCGAGCAGCACCTTGGCGCCTTCGATGTACCAGTCGTGCCCGCCGATCTCATCAATTCCGCCGAGCATCCCGAGACGCTCGATGGTGTAGAGGTAGTAGTAGAAGCGGTGCATGCCGGCCTTCGGATTCTGCTCCATGGTCCAGTTGGCAACCATCCAGGCGAGTCCGTCGCCGATCATGACGTTGCAGTCTTCTTCCACCTTTTCCCAGACGCGTTTCTGGCCCGGGTCGTCCACCATCTCGTCGCGGATGAGAATCAGCGCGTTGATGGCGGCGGCGGTCATGCTGCCGTAGGTGGACTTGTCGAGTTCGCTGTGCGAGCTCTGGCGGCAGTAACCCCAGCCGCGGGCGTGCAGGGTCTTTTCGGTTTCGCTGCTGGTGCTGCGGCCCTTCTTCTTGTCGTCATCGTCGTCTTTGGAGCCCTTCCACTTGGCCTTCACTTCCGGGCCGGTGCTGTCCTGCTGGCCGCGGAGGAAGCGGAAGACTTCCACGAGCATGCTCTTGTCGTACTTGATGCCGAGGCGCGTCGCCGCTTTCAGCCCGAGGATCGCGTACTGGCTGGCGGAAACGTCCACCATCGGGTCCTGCTCGGCCATGCCGGGCTTGGCGTAGCGCCAGCCGGCGCCCCCGTACGCACCCTTGCGGAAGCGGGCCTCGAGGGCCTTCACCGCGATTTCACAGATCTTCTGGTCCTTGCGGTCCAGCTTGAAGTTGCGGTCCTTCTTCTTCTTGGCCTTCTTGGCGCCCTTTTCCTCGGTGCCCCAGCGCTTGATGGGAACCTTGTTGCCGTCGGCGTCCTTTTCATAGCGGCTCTTGGGGTTGTCGAGCTTGCGCTCGTGCGTTTCCCAGGCGCTGATGTAGTAGGCTTCGACAGCGTTCAGGACCGTGGCGTCCTCATAGGTGCTGCTGCCGACCGAGCCCTGCATGTAGCCGATGGCGCCGTTTTCCGTGTAGTTCTCGCGCAGCCACTTCATGGCGCTGTCGATCGCGGGGTCGTCCACGAAGCAGCCCGACTTGCACAGGGCCTGGATCGGGAAGGCCGTGCGCGCAATCCAGTACTGGTGCGGCGTGCCTGCTTCGTAGGTGGGGTTGTCGGGCTTCTTGCCGAAGACTTCCTTCGGCGCGGTGCTGTCGATGCCCTGCTGCTTCTTCAGCCAGTCGCAGCCCTTATCGACCGCGTCTTCGATCTGGTCGCCGAACGACTTGCCGAACAAGTCTTCGCGCTTCTTTGCCTCATCGCCGCCATCGTCATCGTCGCCGGCGTAGGCAGGGCTGATCGCGCTGCACAGAATCACGACGGCTGCAGCGGTCAAAAAGAGCAATTTCTGCATGTCAACTCCCACAAAGGAAACGGCCAAGCACCCCCGTACCAGAGTACGCCCGCTTTTGACCGATTTCTTCAAAAAAGATGCCGTAATCTTAGTGGGGCCGCCGTGTAAGCCCTTACGGGAAAAGGCCCTTTGTTTCGCCGCACAAAATGACCAAGCAGCGAAAACTGCTCAAATCGCCACTGGAAGCGGGCCTGGAGCCGACGACCTGCCTCTACTCGCCCTGCTTTTTCCGGCGGATCAGGTGATAGCCATAAGGAGATTCCACAATCCGGGCAAAGCCTTCCTCGGTGGACTTTGCGCAGTCCGCAAACTCCGGCACGAGCCCGCCGTTCTCATCACCGGTCCTGGGGTCGGGAATCGAGTAGGTGTGATGGGCCTCGGTGTCTTCGTTGTAGCTGTTCTGCAGGTCCGCGAAGTTTTCCTTTGTTGGGTTCACCTTGTAGCGGTTCCAGATCTGCTCGATCAACTCCCAGGCTTCCTCCTTGGTTCGCTCCGGGTCCTTGGGAGTAACCTGCGGGTTGGCGCCGTTCCAGCTGATCAGGATGTGCTCCACGTCGACGTGCGAAATCGGCGCCTTCAGCTTGCCCCATTCGTCGTCGTACTTCTCGGTAAACTTCACGTCCTCGGGGCGCGGCAGCGGCTCGCCCGGGTCATAGAAGATGATTGCGCCGATTACGCTCCCAATCAGCGCGGCCGCGATCACCACGCCAAGAATGTTGTTCCTGCTGCTCTTGCGCTTCGCCACTGCCTATGCCTCCTGGCTGCCCTGAGCCCCTTCAGGGGGGCGAAGGGTGCTGTCGAAGACCTCGAAGATTTCCAACTGCGGATGCCCGGCGAACATGCCCGGGTGCCTGCGTGAATGTCCCTGCTTGAAGGCTTCGGATTGCGTCCAGTTCTCGAAGTCCGCCATACTGGCCCAGCGGGTCATGCTGATGAACACGCCCCCTTCTTCGGCCTGCCCTGAGCCCGTCGAATGGGTTGGCCGGAGCACGTCAAACCCCATGAAACCCGGCAGTGTCTCGACCAGCTTGGCCCGGCCTTTGAAGGCCTCCTCGAAGTCCTTCTCCCGCCCGGGTGTTACCGTAAACCGGTTCATCACGAGGATCATCTGTATCTCCCGCCTACGTCCGCTAGATTAGAAGCATGACCGAGCCAATCCAGATACTGGCAGACGAGCGCGAGTGGCGCGAGTTTCCGGATGCCGAGGGCGTGGCGTACAAAACGCTGCGCAAGCACCCTTCGACTAGCTCAGGGCAGGCCGGCGGGCTGACCATCCTGCTGAAGTTCGCGCCCGGCGCCCGCTACCACGGCCACCGCCACCCCGGCGGCGAAGAGTACTACGTGCTGGAAGGCGAGCTGGACGACCTGGGCAAAAGCTGGCCGGCCGGAAGCTATATCTGGCACCCGCCCGGCAGCGCGCACCGGCCGTCAAGCAAGACAGGCTGCGTGGTGTTCGTAGTGCTGCCTCAGCCTGTGGAACTGTTGCGATAGAGCCCCGGCGGAAACGCCGGGGGCACGCGGGCTTGCCCGCGTGAACAGTCCAACAGCGATTCCGCCGCGCTTGCGCGGCGGCCCCCGGCTTTTCAGCCGGGGCTCGTTACGGCGTGCAGGCGTCGCGGATTTCGCTCCAGCTGGCGACACGCAGGTCCACCAGCTTCAGGCTGACCAGCTTGTTTGAGCCCGCGATCCGCACGGAGGCCGTGATGGTGCTTTCGTCGACGTCGAGCAACTGCCCGACAGTGTTGGTGCGCACTCAGCGGATCAGCTGGCCCGCGACAAAGCGTGGGCGTGGTCCTGGCTCGTTCAAGGGATGCTCCGGTATTTCGGCTGCCCGCCGCCCCGGCTCTGGACTGCCGGGTCTCTCCGGTCACAAAACGAATCACCCTCACGGCGCCTTCCCGGGGTAGCGACTTTCTTTATTTGTTCTCAGGAAATGCGTGCCTGGAGGATGCCTGAAGCGGGCGTGCGGTTTCCGGCGTAGTCGTAGCCTTGCACGTAGTAGCGGTACTCGAAGCCGGCCACGGCCGTGGTGTCGTGGTAGCCCGTGACCGGTGCGGGCACGGCGTCCACGCGCTCGAAATCGCCTTCGCCCAGGGCCCTCCAGACGTCGTAGCCGTAGACGCCCTCGTTGTCCTTGGCCGCGTTCCACTTGAGGTCGATGCGGCCTTTGCTGCCGTCGGCTTTCAGCCCGGCCCCTTCTTCGGGCCATTGGGGCGCTACGCTGTCGTCGCTCTGCGGCGCCTGGATTTCTCCCTTGGGCCACAGGAAGCAACTGACGGTCTGAAAGCGCTCGTCCTTGGCCTTGCAGACGTTGGCGTAGCAGCAGCGGATCACGCGGTCGAAGTGACCGGCCTGCACTTTGCGCGGCCAGTCCGGGTCGCACAGGATCGGGCGGGCCATGCCTATTAAATCGGCGTGGCCGTCATTCAGGATCTTCTCGGCCAGCTCGGGCGTGTTGATCTTGCCCGTGGCGATCACCGGCGCGCTGCTGCCCTGCTCGCGCAGGAACAGCCTGATGCCGGCCGCGATGTACAGGTTCGCCGCCGGCGGGTAGGTCTTGCCGGGCATGCAGCGGTCGCCGCTGTAGCCGGTATAAGGGTACAGCGGCTCGCCCTCGCGGGGCTGGGCGTCCTCGAATTTGCCGCCCGCGCTGATGCTGACGTAGTCCACGCCGGCCTGGACCAGCCGCCATGCGATCAGCTTCGACTCATCCCCCGTGTAGCCGCCTTTGATGCACTCCTCGCCGTCGAAGCGGACGCCGACCGGGAAGTCCCCCACCGCCTTGCGCACAGCGGTGACAACTTCAACAGGCACCCGTAGGCGGCGATCCAAACTGCCGCCGTAGTCGTCGCGGCGCTTGTTCATGCGGCTGAGAAAACTGGAGAGCGTGTAGGCGTGGGCCATGTGCAGCTCGACGCCGTCATAGCCGGCGTCGATGCACCGAACGGCCGCAGCGGCGTAGGCGTCGACGATTGCGCGGATGTCGTCAATACTTAGGTCGTCAACTTTCTGCCGCCAGCCGCTGCGACTGATCTTCAGGAAGTGAATGATCTGCGGCGCGACGCAACCGGGCCCGGCATCTTTCATTTTTTGGCGCAACTCGCGCAGTCCGGGTGTGAATTCATCGCCGCTGATGCGCAGCAGCGGCCCGGACTTGCTGCCGTGCACGGCCATCGCCTCCAGCACGATCAGCCCGGCGCCGCCCTTGGCAAACCTCACATAGCGGTCGGTGATATCGCCGTTCACGAAGCCGTCCTCGCCCGAAAGGCGAGTGACCATCGCAGGTACCACGACCCGGTTGGGCAGAGTCATGGAGTTGATCTTCAGTGGCTCAAACAGCTTCATGAAAATGCCGTCGGCTACTTGGGTTTGGCGCCGGACTTTGAAGGCGGAGTCGCGTCTTCCTGCGTCTGAACCAGGCGGGCCGCGGTGCCGCCCCAGTCGGCCTGCTCAAGCGTTCCTTCGTCGTCAAAGTAGAAGGCCTGGATGCGCGTTCCTTCGTTGCTTAACCACTGCACTTCCCACAGCGGGTCAAGCGTGGGGAAGGGCGTCTTGCGCGTCATGCCCTTGGCGACCAGCTTGGCGTCGTGGCCGCACATGGCGCCTGTGCTGTCGACCATGGCGTCGAAGTTCAGCGTTGCCTCGGGCTGGTTGTAGATGGTGTTGGCCAGTGTCGCGACGCCGTACGTCGGCATCACGTCATCCGGCACCGCCGAGCCGTCGTGGCCTTCCGCTGCGCCGGTGGCGTGGATACGGCCTTGTTCAAAGCTCATGCGCGATTCCAGCTTCGGCTCGGTGTAGCGCACGCTGAGCGGTACGTAGCGCCCCCCACGGCGTTCCAGCACCATGCGCGAGCGTGCTTCGTGATCGACGCCCGGGCCGTGGAACACAATCTCCTGGTCGAGTACACGGTGGCCTTCGCTGTCGCGCGTGCGCACTACGTGAAAGTGCCCGGCGTGGACGTTGTTGCCGTTGCGCGTGAGGTACACTTGGTACCAGAGGTCTTCATCAAGATGCTCGGGCATTACGCGTTGCCAATCGGGCTGTGCTTGCCGGAATCACCGGGCGTTGCGGGATGCATGCGAAGACGCTCAACGGGAACGCCGTTCAAAAGGTGGCTCTCGACGATTTCGTCCACGTCCTGCACCGTCACCTGCTTGTACCAGACTGCTTCCGGGTAAACGACCACGCTTACGCCGAGCTCGCAGGTGTCGAGGCACCCGCTCTTCTGCGCGCGGATATGCGGCTTCAGGCCCTTTTCCTTTGCGAGGTGCTTGAAACGCTCGAGAACTTCCGGCGCGCCCTTCGACGTGCAATCGCCGCGCGGGTGACCCTCTTCGCGCTGGTTCAGGCAGATGAAGACGTGGCGCTCATAGGGCGGAAACTTGCGTTGGGGGTCAGTCATTGGACTTGCCGGCTTTCTTCAACATCTCAGCTGATATCACCAGTTGCTGTACTTCGCTTGCGCCCTCATATATCCGCAACGGCCGGATTTCGCGATACAGCCGCTCGAAGATGCTGCCGTGCAGTGACGCCAGTCCCCCACCGAGTTGCAGTGCCTTGTCGATGATCCACTGGGCGTTCTCGGTCGACTGCCATTTCGCGATTCCGGCCTGCATCGGGATTCGCGTCGCCGCCTGCCCTGAGCCTGTCGAAGGGGAGTCGAACTCGTACGCAGCCCGGTACGTCAGAAGCCGCGACGCGTCCAGACGGGCCTGCATCTCGGCAAGAATGCCTTGGGCGATCGGCTGCTCTGCGAGTGTCTTTCCAAACATCTCTCGTCCCATCGCGTGTCGCAGGGCTTCGTCGAGCGCGCGCCTCGCGAATCCGTTGGCCGCTGCCGCGACGGTCGTTCGCATGCGGCCCAGCGTGCCCAGTGCGATGCCCATGCCGTCGCCTTCTTTGCCAATAAGAGCCTCGGCGGGAAGTTTCACCTTGTCGAAGATGATTCGGCCGAGAGGGTGAGGCGACAACGGCCGCTGCAGCTCAAACGACAGCCCAGGCAGGTCCGTCGATAGAAGGAACGCAGAGACACCCCGGCGATCATCCGAGGTGCGGGCAAAAAGGACAAAGTAGTCGGCCACGCCGACGTTGCTTACCAGGTGCTTCTCGCCGGTGATGAAGTACTCGCCGCCGGCCTTCCGCGCACGCAGGGCGAGGCGGGAGAGGTCGCTGCCAGCATCGGGCTCCGTGATTGCAAACCCGAGGCAATACTCACCTGCCAACGCCTTGGCCAGGACGTGCTGTTTCTGCGCCTCGCTTCCGGCGATCAACAGGGGCACGCCGCCCAGCGCCTGCATGGCCCAGGCAAGGTCCGCGATTCCCGAGTGGTACGCGAGCACCTCGCGTGCCAGCACGTTGGCGCGCATCGACCACGGCTCGGTTACCGCGTGGCGCAACGCGCCGGACTTCCCAAGAGTTCGCAGCGCGCTCTTCAGCGCGGCCGCGTCATCCTGCTCCGGGTCGGGCCACTTGTGTTGCCGCGCGTTCACATCCAACTCGCGCGCGAAGCTGCGCTGGTCGTCGGTGAAAAACGGCAGGTTCAGCAGGTCTTCCATGGTCACTGGAACTTCGGGTCGCGCTTTTCCGTCCACGCGTCATAGGATTCGCGGAAGTCCGGGTGCTGCATGCAGATGGCCTGCGCCTCCGCCTCGGCTTCGAGAGCTGTTTCCAGGTCGAAGCTCATAGCCTTGTTGAGCAGCTCCTTGGTCATCATCAAGCCGAACTGGGGGGCTCTGCAAAGTTGCTCGGCCAGCGCCTTCACGCGCGGCATCAGCTGATCTGAATCGACCACTTCGTTGTAGAGCCCGATCCGGTGGCACTCCGCGGCGTCGATGAAATCGCCGAGCATCAGCAATTCGGTCGCCTTGGTCATGCCGACCACACGCGGCAGCAGGAAGCACGCGCCCATGTCCGCGCCGCTGAGCCCGACCTTCGTGAAGAGAAAGGCGCACTTCGCGTACGTACTGGCAATGCGGAAATCGCAGGCCAGCGCAATCGCCGCGCCCGCACCGCAGGTGGTTCCGTTGAGCGCGCCGATTACAGGTTTGCGGCAGGTGCGGATTGCGCGGATCAGGTCCACGGTCATGCGCGTGAAGTCGAGCAGCCCGCGCATGTCGCGCGCGAACAGCTCGCCGATGATGTCCTCAACGTCGCCGCCGCTGCAAAAAGCCTTGCCGGCGCCCGTGATGACGATGACGCGCACTTCGTCGCGCGACGCAAGCTGCTTGAAGAACGCCCCAAGCTCGGCGTACACCTCGAACGTGAGGGCGTTGTAGCGCTCCGGGCGGTTCAGCGTGATCGTTCCGATGCCGTCAGATTCCGCGTAGAGAAACGACTTGGGCTGCATGGTTTCTCCCGTCATTCCTGCTGACCGTCGAGCAACGCGGCCATCTTGTCGAGATCGCCGCGCAGGTTCTGGACCGTGTTGTCGCTCAGCCCTGCCAGCAGCCTGGCGATGTCGTGCGTGTGCTGCGGGATGATCTTGTCGCAGTACTCGCGACCTTTGTCGGTCAGCTTGATGAACGTTTGCCTGCGGTCCTTCGGGTTGGTTTCGCGAAACGCCAGCCCCTGCTTTTCGAGCCGGTCGACGATGCCTGTCAAGTTGCCGGCCGTGACCAGCAGCTTCTCCGAAAGCGAACTGAAAGTCAGCCCTTCGGGCGAGCGCTCGAGCTGCGCAAGCACGTCGAACTGGGGCATGGTGCACTCTTCGCGCAGTCCGCTGCGCAAGTCGCGCATCGCAAGGTTGTAGCAGCGGGCCAGGCGGATCCAGAGACCGACGCGGGCGCGCTCAGATTGTGTCAGCGGGTTATCCATGGCTAATCCGGCACCACTCCTGTCGCTTCGATTTCCAGCTTTGCACCCGGCTCAAGCAAGGACTTCACTTCAATCAGAGCCATTGCGGGGTAGTGCCGCCCCATCACCTCGCGCCAGGCGGCGCCGATGCCGGGCAGGTCGGCCGTGTAGTCTCGCTTGTCGATCACGTAAAGCGTCATGCGCCCGATGCAGTCGACGCGGCTGCCCGCGGCTTCGGTACACGCCCTGATGTTCAACAGTGCCTGCCGGAACTGCGCCGTGAAGTCGTCGCTGACGAACTCCTCGTTTTCATCCCAGCCGACCATGCCCGCAATGAACATCGGCCTGCCCTTGGGCAGCACGATCGCATTGGAGTAGCCCTTGGGCCGCTTCCAGCCGGGCGGGTTGATGGTTTCAGCCTGTGTGGTCATCAATGCTCGATCTCTCCCCCATCGATGCTGATTGCCTGCCCGGTGATGCCATGCGATTCCTCGCTGAGCAGGAACGCGACCGTGTGCGCGATCTCGGCCGGCTCGAAGATGCGGTACTGCGGCGAAAGTTTTTTCAGCTTGTCCTCGGCCTGGACTTCGTCGAGCCCGGTCTTGTCCACGATGTTCTTGATGGTGGCTTCCCAGACCTCTGTGCGGACGTAGCCCGGGCAGATTGCGTTGAACGTGACGCCCTTCTGCGCGAACTCTTTGGCCAGCGCGCGGGTGGCGCCCAGCAGCGCGTGCTTGCTGGCTGCGTATGCGCTGATGTACGGGTAGCCCGATAGCGCAGCCGTGCTGCACATGTTGATGACGCGCCCACCCTTCGTCTCGATCATGCGCGGTAGGACCGAGCGCATGATGCGCATGGGCGCGTAGAAATTCAGCTCCATGTGCTGCCTGAGAAAGTCGTCGTCGCTCTTTGCCAGCGGCGCGCTTTCGGCCATCCCGGCGTTATTCACCAAACCCCATGCTGGCCCGAAGGTGTCAAGCGTTGCGTCTCGCACGGCCGCGCCGGCGTCGTCTCGGGTCAGGTCAATTGTCAGGACGGCTGCCTTCGCCCCAATCTTGGCACACTCGTCCCGGACTGAAAGAAGTCGTCCTTCGTTGCGTGCGACCAGCATCAGGTTGTAGCCGCGCTGGGCCAGGTCGGTTGCGATAGCTTTGCCGATGCCGCGGGAAGCGCCGGTGATGATTACCGTAGGTGTCATGATAATACTTTAGGTTTCAATTATCCCTGGGTGCAATTAATATGAGTGCGTCTAATCAGAAAAGTGGCGATTCGCAAGCCGGTTGTGGATTGTGGAATCAGGCGGGCAGCTTGGCCCGGATCGCCTCAACCAGCGCTGCAGCAAGGGTTTCGTACGTTTGTACGCCTTCGTCAGGTGTCGCGGCGCGCGGATACCCGAAGTAGGCCTGCGGGCCGCCGGCTTCCTCAAACGTCTTGGCACCCTTGGCGAATGCGTCGGTCAGGCTGGCCGGGTTGTCGTTGCTGGCTTGCCTTGCGGGCTCGTCTACCAGTTCCGGGCGGGACGCCATGACGAGGCTGGTTTCGTACTGCCCCGCGTGGCAGGCGCCGGACTTGAACTCGTCGGTCAGCGTCTGCGCGAGCTTACGACGCGTGAAATCCGGAAACGCGACCGGCAGCTGCAGCTCAGTTTCAATGCGGCCGGTGACTTCGCGCAGCATCTGTACGTTCGCCGGGTCAAAGTGGCTGTTCGCGAGGGCCAAGCAGGCAAAGCCCTGCGCCTTCAGGCCCCTGGCGATGTCGAAGATGACTCCCGCCGCGGCCTCCGCACTTACGCTTAGCGTGCCGGCGAACTCCGCCGCATACTCGGCCGGTGCGTACGGCAACGATGGCAGCATGAACGCGACTACACCGGCTTCCTCTAGCGCGGGCAGCGCGTAGGCGGCCATGCCGTCGCTGATAATGACGTCGGTGTTCAGGGGCAGGTGACGGCCGTGAGCTTCGGTAGCGCCGCATGGCAGAATCGCCACGACGGGCGCGTCAGCCTCAAGCGCGGCTTTGATCTGCGGCCAGGTGTTGTTGCCGAAGGTGTGTTCCACTAGGCGTATTCCTTGCGCAGGGCTTTGCGGTCGATCTTGTCGCGGTCGTTGCGTGGCAGTGGTTTGTCGCTGAAGGCCACGCCGTGCGGGGCCTTGTAGCGTACGAGTTTCTGCTTGGCGTGCGCGATCAGCCGGTCGCTGGTGGCGTCGCTGGCTTCAACGCCTTCGTTCAGCACGACGATGGCGAAGGGCTTTTCGAGCCCCGCCTCGTCCTTCTTGCCGATTACGCAGCATTCCTTCACGGCCTCGTGCTGCATCAGGCAGTTCTCGACTTCCAGCGGGCTGACGTAGATGCCGCCGCTCTTGATCAGGTCGTCGCCGCGGCCTTCATAGAACCAGTAGCCGTCGGCGTCCTGGCGGAACTTGTCGCCGCTTACGATCCAGCCTCCGCGCAGGTGTTCTTTCGATTTCGCATACGCGTTGTGGTAGTAGAGCGCAGCGCTGTCGCCGCCGACCCAGAGCGTGCCGACGTCGCCCTGCTGCACCGCGTTGCCGTCGTCGTCGGTCAGCTTTGCGGTGTAGCCCGGTACCAGCTTGCCAAGGCTTCCGGGGCGCACGTCGTCAGGCCGGTTGCTGATATAGATGTGAAAGCTCTCTGCGCTGCCGATGCCGTCAATGATCGGCACGCCGAATGCGGCATCCCACTTTTCGTGCAGGTCTTTGGGCAGTGCTTCGCCGGCGCTCCACATGAAGCGCAGTGAAGACAGGTCCGGGCGGGCCTCTTCAGCGAGCATTTTGTTGATCAGCGTCGGCACGTTGGTCAGCACCGTGCACTTGTGTTTCTGCACAAGCTCAAACAGGCGCGCGGGCGTAGGCCGGTCAGGGAACAGCACCGTCGTCGCCCCCACCGCGAACGGAAACATCACGTTGGTGCCCGTGGCGTAGCCGAAGAACAGGCGCGGGCCGCTGACGGTGATGTCGCTCTCGCGCATGCCTATAAAACGCTTGGCGTAGACTTCGGTGTTGTACGGGAAGTGAAAGTGGAAGTGGACGGCGCCCTTGCTGTGGCCGGTCGTGCCGCTGGTGAACAGCCAGACGCTCGGGTCGTCCTTGCTGGTGTCTGCCGGATCAAGCTTGTCGCTCTGGCCGGCAAGCCATTCATTCCATGCGTGAAGCTTGATGCCCGCGGGCGCGTCAGCGCTCGCCTTGCCGACGACGATTACGTGCTTCAGGTAGCGCGCTTCCTTCAGCGCCGGCAGGAAACTCGGCAACGCCTCTTCATCAACGGCCGCGATCGGCGCCTTGGTGTAGTTCAGGTAGTACGCGAAGTCTTCGGTCGGCAGCAGCGGGTTGATCTGCGTGGCGACACCGCCCACCTTGATCGCGCCGAACCAGAAGTCGACGAACTCCGGGCGGTCGTGCAGTACGGTCAAGACGCGCTGTTCCGGCTGCAGTCCAAGCGCCTTCAGCCCGTTGCCCGCGCGGTTTACGTTCTCGAACACCTGCTGGTACGTGAGACGAGCGCCCTCGTAGTGAATCGCAACCTTGCTGCCTCGCCCGGCCTCAATGTTCGAGTCAACGAAGTAGCTCGCCATGTTGAAGCGATCGGGAAACTCGGGAATGTCGCTCATGTTCACGTCCTCGTGCGCATCGATTCAAGGAACTGGAGCCCCGGACGCAAGTCGAACGTTTCCGTGCCTCGGCACAGGCTGCTCTCCGGCAGGTCGGCCCGTCAGCCGTCGAAGACGGCGGTTCTCTCGATAGCCCCAGGTGAAGCGCAGCGGAACCGGGGGTATGCAGGTAAGAACGGACCCGAGCCGGCTTGCCGGCGACTCATCACTCAAGGAAGGTGCGTTCGTCAAACTCCAGCCCGTGGCTTGCTACAAGCTTGCGAAGTTCGTTTTCAAACGAACTCTTCTTGTGATGCTGTTCCTGCCGGTCGATGTAGCCACACACGTCGGCGGCCTTCGATTCCCTGACACTGAACGCGCCGTAGCCGCGCTGCCAGTGAAAATCGACAGCGGTGAATTGCTTGCGAAACCAGCGCGATGAATTGGCCTTCAGCTTTTGCATGAACTCGGCCGTGCTGAGCGACGCCGGCAGGTCGATCAGCAGGTGTACATGATCTTCAACGCCGTTTGATCGGAGTAACGTGACGCCAAGGTCCTCGGAAACCGTACGCAGATAGCCGAGCATGCGCGGGCGTCTGTCAGGCGTAAGGTGCGGACGGCGGTCCTTCGTGCTGAACACGATATGAAGCAACTGCCGCGTGTACGTGTGGGCCATGACCGGATGATATCGGGCGGGAGGGCCCGCGCCCACACGAGAGCCGCCGGCAAGCCGGCTCGGGATTCCGATGGCGACGAATTCCCCCGGTTTCGCTTCGCTCCACCGGGGGCTATCAAGTGAGGCGCCGTCTGCGACGGCTGGAGTGCGGGAGTCGCGAGAGGCGGCTCAATGGGCGGAGACTGAACTGCCCGGCAGAGACGGAACCGTCATTCCGGCTTCACGGCCTTGTAGAGGCCGGTTCGGTGGCTGTCAGGGACGAGCCACTTCTTGAACAGGTCGTGGTACTTCTGGGGCAGCTCGACGCCTGTGAAAGAGTCCATGTCAAGGCAGACGGTGACGAGGCTGGCCTCGACGGCGCGGACCTTCTTGTTGTCGCGCGCGGTGTCGCCGGTGTAGGTCCAGGTTACGCTCTTCTTGCCGATCTTCTGGATGCCGAGGCTGATCTCGACGTGGTCGCCGAAGCGCAGCGGCTTCAGGTAATCGACCTCCATGTGCACGGTGGGAAAGCCGATGCGCTCGACGTCGAGCAGGTGGCTGTAACGAATGCCCAGCCCTCGCTCGAAGAAGTCCTCAAAGCAGCAGTGGAAGTAGTGCAGAAAGCGCGGGTAGTACAGGATTCCCGCGTGGTCCACATCGCTGAAACGAATCGGGTAGGTTGATGAAAACAGTGCCATCGGTGGTTCCTCGGTTGCCGTGATCCTAGCCCGTGATGGGGACAGGCACAATTTCGCCGTGCCCCCTCTCTGCAAAACTCGTCAGTCTTTGCCTGGCGAAACTGAGCCAGCCCCCTGGCTGATCTTGAGCACGTAGGCCGCGACATCCGCTCTATCGGCTTCATTCAGGCGAGTGCCAAAGCTGGGCATGCCGGTGCCCGGCAGCCCGTTGGTGATGTTCGTGTAGATGGTGTCGAGCGGGGCTTCGCCGTCGCGCAGGGTGATCAACTCGCCGTCGGCCAGCTTCGCCGGTGCGCGTACGGTCTTGAAGAAGCGCGCCGCGGGGCCGTCGCCGTGCCCCTGGTCGCCATGGCAGCCGGCGCATTCGCGAACGAACACCGTACGCCCCCGGGCGGCGTCGCCGTCTGGAGCGGACAGGCGCTCCGTGGGCCAGGGCTTGTTGATCGGCGACGGGGTCTTGAGCGTCAGCAGAAAGCGCACGACGTTTTGTCCCAGTTCGTTCAGGGCGCCGGACTGGTCGAACAACTGCCGCTGCGCGGGCATCTGTGAGCCCGCGACGACCGTGCCGGGCTGCCAGAAGTGGGCCGCGTGCCAGTCTGCTGCGTAGCGATTGCCAACGCCTGCCAGGTCCGGCCCGTATGGACGCAGTCCCGCGGCCTGCTCGCCGAACTCGGCGACAAGTTCGTCGTGCAGGCTGCTGACACTGTGGCACTGCCAGCATTGGGCCTCCACGTACTCGCGCGCCAACAGGAGATCAAATTCCTGCGGCGGCAGCGGCTCGGGCTCCGGCTCGGCCGGCGGGTTCGCGATGAAACCTGCCAGCAGGAACACCAGCGCAAGGCAAGGCAGTGAGATGGATGCAATCTTTGCGCCGCTCATGACGCGGGTTTAGCGGGGGCGACCGACGCGGGCAAGTCAGGGCAGTTTGTCGTAGTCGCGGGCCTGCTTGATCAGCGCCGCGTCTTCGCTCTCGTCGATCACTCTTTGATACAGCTTGCGCGCGTCGTTGCGCTGTCCGATTACGTGGTTGCAGACGGCCATGTTCAGCACGACCTTGTAGTTGGTCGGCTCGCTTTCGTGCCAACGTTCGTACAGCTCAAGCGCGCGGCGGGCCGAGTGTTCCTGTGTGCACTTGAACTGGCCGCCGACGACTTCGGGGTTCGCGTGCTTGCGCCATGCGTCGGCCGTGAGGGAAAGCAGGCGCGCGTCGCGATTGTCGAGCGCAAGCGCTTTCTCATAGTCCTTGGCGACGGCGTCCCATTGGGGCTTGGCGGCTTTTGCGCCGCCGTCAGCCAGGGCGACGAGTGTTTCCACATTCTTGAGGTCGGTGCTGATGGAGTCCAGCACGGCTTCTACGTCTTTGAGATACTTTGAGCCAGTGTCGGAAGCGCCGTGCTTCTTGCGCCATTCGCGCAGCCCATAGGCAATCTGCGCGAGCGTGAGTGTGCGGGCTTCCGCATTGCGGTATTCGTCCAGCAGTGTGGAAACGGCCTTGCACTCCTTGCTGCGGTCCTTCTCCAGTTGCTCTGCTTCTTTCTTGGGCAGCAGCACGCGGCGCCACTTGGCGAAGACTTCGTCCCACATCTCCCCCACCGCCAGCTTGTCCTTGGGTGACCAGGCGTGGTGCTCGCGGACGAAGTCCGTGATGTCGTCGCGCATGTCCGGATTGGCTTCGTAGACGACGGTCAACACGCGATTGGCAATCATCGGGTCATCGGCGTTGAGATAGAGCCATACGGCAAACGCGATCACGTCCTGCGTGTCCGGGTTCGTCGCCACCGGATAGGTGGTGGCGATGAATCTCGGTTGCCACTGTGACCACTCGAATGTGGTCGATTCCTTGGCGGGGCTGCGGCTGATGTTGCCCTTGGCGTCGGCGGCCTCGACCAGTTCAAAGGTGATCAGTTTGCCGTCGCTGACGGATTGGATCCGGAACAGTTGCAGCGTGCCGTCCGCGCCCTCGAACCAGGTCTCCGGGTACTTCCCGGCTTTGCATTGCCCTTCGACGTAGTCCTGGAAGTGCTTGTACCAGTCGTCGGCGATCTTGCGCGCGAAGACCTTCTCAACCAGCCCGCTCGCGAACAGCGGTGCCGCGAGTGCCAGCACGAGAAGCACAATCAGAGAGCGAGTCATGGTTCAGCCGCGAAGGGGTCGGCCGAGGGGGCGCTGCAGATAAGTGACGCTTGGTTGCTTTGCGCTACGCACTATTTCAGAAAACAGTCGGGGCCCGGCTTCCCGGGCCCCGTTGCAGTCTACTTTCCGCCGTTCTTGGCGCGTGTCTGGTCGGCCATGTCCATGTTTCGGATCAGGGCCTTGGCGGTCACCGCGTTGCCCTTGGTGCCGTCGATCTCGATCACCTTCTCGTAGTAGACGCGTGCGTGCTTGCTGTCTTCCAGCGCCTGGTAGCAGCGCCCGAGAGCCAGCAGGAACGACGTGTTACTCGGGTAAGCCTTGATGATGATTTCGTAGTGCGGGATGGCCTTCTTCATGCCGTCTGCACGGTCGCAGCTGTTGCCGTGCGGCGCCGGGTTGCCCCAGATGTACCACGCGTTGCCGACCTGGCTGCGCAGATTCAGGTCTTCCGGGTCGATCTTCAGGACTTCTTCCAGGAACTCGGCCTTCTTCTTGAGCTCGTTGGCATCACCGTCTGCGCCCATGTTGCGGGCGACTTCCATGTTGTCCTTGATCAGCGCGAGGTCGTCGGTGATTGAGTCTGTGATCTCCTGCAGCTTGTCCGTGACCTTGCTGTCCTTGAAGAAGTCGGCCGAGGCGTAGGCGATCTTGTACTGCTTGATCTCCCACTGCAGCAGGACCAGTTGCTTGGTCGGAACCTTGCGGCGGGGCGGGCGTCCCTTGTAGTCGCCGCGCGCGTCGACGATGGCTTTGAATTCGGATTCAGCCGACTTCTCGCGCTCCTTGAGGCGCTTCTCGTGCTCTTCGGGAGTTACGAGAATCGCGCGTTCTTTCTGGTATTCCGCGTCCCACGCGTTCCAGAGCTGCATGCCGGTCGCCGGGAGTTCCCACTTCTCTTTGTCGCAGATGTAGGCCTCGATCAGCGGGGCGAGCTCCTTGTCCTTCTCATGCGCGACCGTAAGCACCCGGTTGGCGAGCTCGTTTTCCTTCTCGCCGTACAGCCAGGCGCCAAATGCCACGAGGGTCGCCGTGTCAGTGTTGGCCTCGACGGGATAGGTCTCGACGATGTACTTGGCGGGCCAGCCCTTCCAGGCAAGCCAGCCGTAGTCGTTAGTCTTTTCGTAGACCGGCAGACCGTTGGCGTCTGTCCCGTTGAGCACCATGAGATAGGCGCTGAACTGCTTGGCGTTGGCGTCGCGGATTTCGAACTTGTTCACTACCTTTGAGTTCTTCAGCTTGCCCTTCACGATCTCGTAGGGCAGGTGCGTTACCGGGAAGTTGTTTTTGCTCGTCAGCGAGTTCACCCACGCCGGCAGCGCGTCATACCAGTCAGAGGCGACCTTGGCTTCCTTGGCGCCTTTGTGGGTTTTGCTGAACAGGTCTTCGCTGGGGTCGGCCAGCAAAGTGCCCGCAAAGCCGGCGCAAACCAATGCCGCGAGCAGGGCTGTGTTGATGCTCCTCATTTCCTCTCCTCCTCAGTCCCTGATTGTCAAAGGTAACAAACAGGTTGTTTGCCGCAACCGAAGCTGCTTCCTCACTTGATCAGCTTCAGTTGGCCTTCGGCGTATTCACGATTGCTCTTTTCACTCTCTGACAGGTCGCTGCGGTTGTCCGTGCGGCGGATCACCTCCTCATGGTGTTCCTTCGCCCGTTTCTTGCCATCGGAAGCCACCTTGCTGTCGCTGGCGGCGGCCAGCCAGTTTACGCCCGCATGGTTATGAAAACCCAGTGCCTTCGGGTAGATCTCCAGCAATCGCTCATACAACAACGCTGCGCGTTTCGCCGACGCCGGGTCTTCGGCATTGCGTGCGCCGTTGGTGATCTTGGCTGCTTTGCTGAACGCCTCGGCCGTCGCGAGTACTAGGTCAGGATTCAAAGGGTCGACGCGCAGAATCACGTCGTAGGCTTCGGCGGCGGCGTGCCAGTCCCCGTCGATGCCGGAACGCTCGGCCTTGTATTTCTCGGTCTCGACGTATTCGAGGTCGGCTTTGATCGCCGCGCGGATATCGTCGAGGTCTTCCTTGGTGCCCTTCTTTTCCATGAAACTTGTTCCGGCATAGCGGCGCTCGAAGCGATCGACGTAATCCTGCAGGATCACGAGCCGCATTCCCGGCGAATTCTTGCGGTAGCCCGGCTTGCTCTTTACGTCCAGACCCTGCAGCTTCTCGAGTTCCTTGAAGGCTTTCTTTGCTTCCTTGTCGAGTTCCTTGAGCCGTTCCGCGTTCGCGGCTTTGGTCTGGAACAGCATGCCGTCTTCGTTGCGCTCAAGGTCGTGGGTCTCGACGATCATCAGCCCGTCCGCCGGGACGGTCCAGCCGTTCTTTGCGGCGACCCAGGCCTCTGCGTCCTTCTTCAGGTCTTCCTTGACGGCTGCCAGACCCGCCAACTTTGCGTTCGCTTCAAGCTGCTCGCCCTTCGACGCCAGCCAGCACGCGAGCGCGACAATCTCCTGTGGCGTGCGGAATTTAGGCACGAACCAGCCGGCGACTTCGCGTGCCGGAATGTCCGCCAACGCGAGTTTGTACTCCTTGCCGTAGGGGCCCCAACCGTAGCGATTCGTCTCGGCTATCCAGCCCACACGAACCAGCGTCATCCAGGTGGTGTTGGAGCCGTCGATTGCCGTCAATTCAACGAACACCTCGGTCTTGCCGTCGAGCGTGTACATCTGCGGCTTGGCCGGTTCTTTGAGGCGCGCCTGAAGCCATGCGGGCAAGCCGGCCTCGAACTCGGCCGCCACTGCGTCTTCCGTCTTGCCGGGGAATTGGGACTCAACCAGCGCGGCCCACGCAGGCGCGGACAACAACGCAATCAGCAGAAGTGTGGCCGGTCGAAGTAGCTGCATGGCGGCGATCCTCGTCTCTGGCTGAGTACGGTCGCCAGAGGCGACGCAGGTGTGGAATCACACAGCAATTCCACGCCAATGGCCCCGTACTGTCTGTGGCAAAAATGCCGTTGGGCTTACCGATTGTGCTCAAAAACGCCAAATAGGGCAAATAAAACGACGCCCGGGTTTCCCCGGGCGTCGCGATATGGCGTATGGCCAATGCTATTCGGCGCTTGCGTCGGAATCGTCGGCCGGGGTCGTGCCGCCGACTTCGCCTTCGCTGCCCTCGAAATCAGACGCCGTAAGCCCGATCTTGCGCTCCTTCGGGTCGAGCTTGATCACCTTGACCTTGATCTTCTCGCCGACCTTCACGACTTCTTCCGGCTTGTCGCCGCCCTCGGCCGCGAGCTCGCTGATGTGCAGCAGGCCTTCGAGTTCGTTGTCCAGCTCTACGAACACGCCGAAGTTGGTGATCTTGGTGATCGTGCCTTCCATTTCGGTGCCGACCGAGAAACGCTCCGGAATCTCGTCTTCCCACGGGTCGGTCTTGAGCTGCTTCATGCCCAGCGCGATGCGGTGCTTGTCGGTGTCGACCGCCAGCACCACGCACTCGACTTCGTCACCCTTCTTGACCATCTCGTTCGGGTGGCTGACCTTGCGGGTCCAGCTCATGTCGCTGACGTGCAGCAGCCCGTCGATGCCCGGCTCGATCTCAATGAACGCGCCGTAGGTGGTCAGGTTGCGCACGACGCCCTTGACCTTGGCGCCCGGCTGGTACTTGGCGCTGACCTTGTCCCACGGGTTGTCCTCAAGCTGCTTCATACCGAGGCTGATTTCCTGCTTTTCCTCGTTCACGCCTAGGATGATGACTTCCGCGTCGTCGCCAAGCTGCACGACTTCGCGCGGGTCGTTGACGCGCTTGGTCCAGCTCATTTCGCTGACGTGGACCAGGCCTTCGATGCCCTCCTCGAGGCGAATGAAAGCGCCGTAGGACATGATGTTGACAACCTTGCCCTGGTGGCGTGAGCCGACCGGGTAGCGCTCGGCGATGCCCTTCCACGGGCTGTCGTGAAGCTGCTTCATGCCCAGCGCGATGCGCTCGCGGTCGCGGTCGACCTTGAGCACCTTCACCTTGACCGTCTCGTTGATCTTGACCACTTCGCTCGGGTGCTGGATGCGGCCCCAGGTCATGTCGGTGATGTGCAGCAAGCCGTCGATGCCGCCGAGGTCAACGAACGCGCCGAAGTCGGCGATGTTCTTGACCACGCCCTCGCGCAGCTGGCCTTCCTCGATTTCGCTGAGCAGCGCGTCCTTGAGGCGTTCGCGGTTGCGCTCCTGCAGCTTGCGGGCGCTGACGACGATGTTCTCGCGGGCCTGGTCGATCTTGATGATCTCGCATTCCAGCTCGTCGCCGATGAACTCGTTGATGTCGCGGGTGCGGCGAATGCTGACCTGGCTGGCCGGCAGGAACGCGGGCACGCCGATGTCGATCAGCAGGCCGCCCTTGATCTTCTTGGTGACCTTGCCGCGGACGGTGTCGCCTTCCTTGTGCTTGGCGACGACGGTTTCCCAGTTGATCTTGCGGTCGGCCTTGCGCTTCGACAGCCCGATGAGGCCGTCATCGTTCTCAAGCTCTTCGATCAGGACGGTGATTTCGTCGCCGACCTTTGGCTTGTCCTCGTCGGCCGAGAACTCGCGTGCGTCGATGATGCCGACGGTCTTGGCGCCGATGTCGACGATGACGCGGTCCTTTTCGGCGGTGATGACACGGCCCTTGACCAGCGAGTCTTCGCTGAAGTGGCGTGCGCTCGGGACCATGTCCTCAAGCGACGGTTCTTTCCAGATTGAATCGAGTTCCGCTTCGACGACTTCTGACTTCGGTCCGTAGCGACGGATGAGCGGATTGATGGCACGCAATGATGACATGTAAGGGTTCCTGATCCCGACTTCGGACGCGGCAAGCCACGCACGGCCGGGCTCTGATGTGTCTCCAGCAACGCCCAGGCACACACCCGGAAACACGTCACCGAAGGGGCGGGAAGTATATGACCGGCGCAACCGACGGCAAGGCAGGGGCGGTAGATAATAGCCCACTGGAGCCCCGGGTCTTGGCTTGGGGGCCCCATCGTGAGCAACAAGGGGCATCATCCCATCACGAGCGCTTCCTTGGTGCGAGTTCGATTCTGGCGTGCTACCAGCGTTGCTTCCGATTGTAATCGTCGCACATACCCTATATGGGCTACAATCATCGCATGAGTGAAAAGAAGAACTCAGGTTGGTCGATAGAGCGATGGATGGCGGCCATCGCTATCGTGATTTCGGTGGCCAGCGCCGTTCTCACCGGTTTCACGTTCCTTGATCAACGAGAGTCCAACGAGTTCGCAAAGGATGTTCTCGCGTGGGACGAACTTCAACAGGATGTCAGCAAGTATGCAAGATACCGACACCGCATTGGCATGAACCTCAATCGCCCGGACGTACAGAAGGACGTCTGGCCGACCAAGAGCTGGATCCCGTTTTGCCAAAAGCTCGCTCAACTCGAGAACGACATTGAGGTCAATCGGTTGCGCCTGACTTCCGGCATTATTGGCCACGCGGATCATCAGATCGCTCTTCAAGAGTGCATCTCAGCGAGAGACGAACTCATCGAACTTTGGAACGAACTAAGAGATGAGACGGGCTGGAATCGGGTTACCACAACTGACCGCGCACGGCTCGCCTGGCTTTGGGAAGACGACTGAGCGCAAAGGGAGGCTAGAACGTAGATGACTGAGAAGATCGAAAAGAAGGGTGAGGAGTTATCCGCCTCGCAGTTATTGGCGGTCCGAGATGCGTGCCACGCATGGATAAATCGTGCGATGATCTACTTCGGAGTTTTTCTAACCGCGCTTGGTCTCGCGGGCTGGTCGGGCTACAGCAGCATAAAGGCAGGGCTGGAGCTGGATCTCGCAATGCAAAAGCAAGAAGTTCTTGACCGCTATGACAAGGAGATGAAGTCGGCGCGAGAGGATCTGACCGCTAAGTCCATTGGGCGGGCCATTAGCGAGGACGAGCTGGCCAGGAAGGCTCTGGCGCAGGAGCTCACCGGCGTCCCCGTTGGCGCTGTGACGGCATTTTCTGGACCAGCCAATAACATACCCACTGGCTGGCTGCTTTGTGACGGGCGCGCGATCCGCATGGATGAGTACGCAGAGCTATACGCCGCCATCGGCGTCACCCATGGCAATGGTGCTGGTAACACAGCAATGTTCAACATTCCCGATCTTCGCGGCCAGTTTTTGCGTGGTGTAGATAGCGGTGCGGGTATTGATTTAGAGGCTGCGAAAAGGACCAGCGGCTCGGGGGCTCAGGTTGGAGATGTAGTAGGTAGCCGTCAAAGGGGTAGTACGGCGATGCCCCTCAAGAAGTTTGAAACTAACGAAGGTGGAGCACACAACCACTCGCTGTTTTCCCCGCGGGACGAGCCGTTCGTGAGGTCAGAAGACTTGCCAAGGGGCTCCAGTAACTCACTAGTCTTGGAGACCGCAATATTCTGGTCGAACTACACAAGCAGAAAGTTGGTCGGAGAAAACATCAACCTAGGTTCTGTCTCTCGAATTTCCATTGATCGAGAGTATGGCTACCCTAGCAACGAGTCAGTGGTTACCGAAACGGCAGGAGCACATTCACACATCATCGGCAAGGGTGGGGATGCTGAGACTCGACCGACAAACGTATCGGTTAACTGGATTATCAAGTCTAAGCCTTAGGCCCAACCGGCGGGTCAGTAGCAGCTGATTGGGAGATGACGGAATGTGCGCTACGCGGACGAGCCCCTTTTTGGCTGCCCGAAAATAGCCCGAAAAAACCTTTGTGGCGCCCGTGAAGCCCTCTAAATAAGGCTCTGTGGGCGTTGGTTGGCATCCGGGTTGGCCTTAAATCGGCCTAGAATGTCGCACCGGTGTGGATACTTGTTTCAGCAACCACACACGGAGACACGACATGTTTGATCCTTCGAAACTTCCGGCCGAAGAGCAGGATGCGATCCGCCGGGAACTCAATGAGCTTTACCTGAACCTGGGCGGCGAGGACATTGACCGCGCCATCGCCCGCGACCGCAAGGTGCTGGCCGAGCACGAGCGCGAGCTGGACCACGTCGCGACTTTGCCGTTCGACAAGCCGTACCGCTGGCGCATCGCCCCCAGCGTCGGGCTGCGCGCGCAGAAAGACCTCGAGCGCCAGCAGCAACGCAAGGTCGAGCTGATGCAAACGTGCATTGAGGAAGTGCTGCTCGAGCGCGGCCTGATCTCCGAGCCGTTCGACAGCGCGCCGGCGAAGGCGGTCAACGAGCCGTCGCTGAAGCAGGCGGAACAGCTCGACGCCTTCCTGGCTGAAGCCATGGACGCGCTCAACGACTGGAAACAGGAGAGGATGGAGGCCTCTCCGCCGGTCGAGTCGGCCGCGGCGTAGCAAGGGGACTTCACCGGTACGGGACGGTCCCCGTAGTCGTTTGACTTAGAGCTTTTGAGAACGGGGACAGTCCCGAACTTCCGGGATAGTCCCCTTGGCTCCGCTTGAAGCGAAGTAGTGCAACGGCCAACGCAACCATCGGTGAACATCCATTCACTTGTTCACCGGTGTTTACCTATGGTTGCTTTGGCTGTTTGCCGCGTCTTCCGCCTTCGCTGAAGCTTCGTCGGACTGGTCGCGCGATGTGGTTTGGCGGGGCCGCACGCCCGCGTCCCGATGCCCCGAATGTCACCCCCGCTTAACGGGCGCGGGGCTATGCAGGCCGGGCTCCGGTAAGTGTCAGGCCGAGCCAGGCCAGGAACAGCCCGCCGGCGACGCTGATGCCGATGTTCAGCAGCGCCTTGCCGGGGGCGAGGTCGAGTGTCTGGTTGGCGAAGGTGCTGAAGGTGGTCAGGCTGCCGCAGACGCCCACCAGCAGCAGCAGTTGCAGCTCGGCCCCCCACTTTACTCCCTCGCGCCCGAGCAGGCCGACGCCGAGACCGATAGCGAAGCAGCCGATGAAATTTGCGATGAGAGTTGCGTACGGGAACGTCTCCGCGAACTTGGGCCATTTCCACTGCAGCCCCATCGCGATGCCCCAGCGCATCGATGCCCCGAGCGCTCCGCCGAGGCATACCAGTGCAAGTTGTTTCACCTTGCCCCCTTTCCGGAAGTCCGTGCGGACTCTACCTTCTGGATAACGATGAACGACAGCCCGCATTCACCCCTGATCGACCTCCACAGCCACTCCACCTGCTCGGACGGCGCATTCGCGCCCGCACGCCTGTTTGAAGAGGCCGCGAGCCGCGGCGTACACACGCTGGCACTCACCGACCATGACACAACCGCCGGTCTGGATGAAGCCGAGGCCGCAGCGCGCGAACATGGCGTCGAGTTTGTGCCCGGTGTGGAAATCACGTGTGAGTGTGCGGGCACGGAAGTCCACCTGCTCGGGCTGGGAATCGATCGCACCAGCCGAACACTGCAGCGCCTGTGCGGCGATGTGCAGGAGCGCAGGCGCAAGCGCTTCTTCGAGATGGTTGAGCGCCTGCGGGCCCACGGGGTGCCGCTGAGCACCGAAGGTGTGGAAGACGGCGTGTCGCTGGCCCGGCCTTACCTGGCGCGCCTGCTGGTGCAGCAGGGCAAGGTGGCGAACTACCAGGAGGCGTTTGCGCGCTACCTGCGCAAGGGCTGTCCGGGCTTTGTGCCGCACACCACGATCCGGATCGAGATTGCCATTGACGCGATCCAGTCGGCGGGCGGCGTGGCGGTGATTGCGCATCCGGGGCTGTACCGCAACGGCGACGAAGTGGTGTTTGAAGCGCGTCGCGAGGGCCTGGACGGCATTGAGTGCCACCACAGCGACCACAACCATGACGTCTCGCAGCACTACGTTTCGATCGCGCGCAAGCTGGACATGCTGGTCAGCGGCGGCGCGGACTTCCACGGGCCGGAACACGCCCGCAGCAAGTTCTTCGGCAAGCGCGGCTGCCCGCCCGAGGACTTCGAGCGCATGAAAGAGGCGCTGGCGGCAAGGGCCTGACGTGTTGTGGGCGTCTCGCCCGCAGCGTCGTCGCCGTTGAGTTATCACGGTATGGGTAATAGTGTCTCTGAACTTCGCTCGGGCTGCCGTCCGAGCGTGCAGGCGGGACACCTGCAACACGGGCAGGAGTGATCGTGCAGCACAGTGCAGACATCGTAGTGATCGGCGGCGGGTGCATCGGCGTGTCAGTCGCCTATCACCTGGCAAAACGCGGCGCGGGCAAGGTTTTGCTGCTCGAGCGCGACGAGTTTCTCGGGCAGGAGAGCACCGGCAAATGCGCGGGCGGCATCCGCGCGCAGTTCAGTACCGAGGTCAACACGCGGCTCAGCCTGTTGTCCATCAAGGCCTTCGAGAACTGGCAAACCGAGATCGGCGAGCCGCTGCAGTACTGGCAATGGGGCTACTGCTTCCTGCTGACCAGCGACGAGTTGGTGGCGAGCTTCAAGAAGTCGTTCGAGATGTGGAAGCGCCTCGGCATGGACGTCGAGTGGTGGTCGCCGGAACAGGTGGCCGAGCGCCTGCCCTACGTGAACACCGACGGCGTTCAGGGCGCGACCTTCCACCAACGCGACGGGTTCGGCGACCCCAGCGACATCACGCAAGGCTTTGCCAAGGCCGCACGCAAGGCGGGCGCGACCATCGAGAACAACGTCGAGGTCACCGGCATCAAGCTGGATGACAACAACCGGCGCGTGGTAGCGGTTGAAACAAACCAGGGCGAGGTGAAGACGGGCCGCGTTGTGCTGTGCACCGGCGCGTGGACGCGCAAGGTTGCCGCGCTGGCGGGCATTGACGTCCCGATCGACCCGATCCGCCGCCAGATCATTGTGACGGACAAATTCGAGGACATCAAAGACCCGTTCCCGATGACTGTTGACCTGTCAACGACGCTGTACTTCCACCGCGAGTCCGGCGGCGTGCTGATCGGGATGAGCGACCACAGCGAATCGGCCGGCTTCAACGACAGCTTCAATGAAGACTTCGGCGAGCAGATGCTGGTGACCGCCATGGAGCGCGCGCCGGTGCTCGAGAACGCGGTGCCGAAGCACAAGTGGGCCGGGCTGTACGAGGTCACGCCGGACCACCATCCGGTGATCGACAAGCTTGGGCACCTGCAAGGCGCCTGGGTTTGCGCCGGCTTCAGCGGCCACGGGCTGATGCACGCGCCGGCGGCCGGCATCGTCACGGCTGAGCTGGTACTGGACGGCAAGGCCAGCAGCGTCGATATCACGCCGCTGGAACTCGCCCGGTTCAGCGACCCCAGCAGGCTGCACGAAGAAGCGAACGTGATCTGAGTTGATAGTTGGTAGGTACAGCCTGGTCGATCGACCGTTCTGCCCGGATCCCATCCCCATATGGAAAAGCTCTACACGCCGTTGCTGCTGATCGGCAGCAACCTCTTTATGACGTATGCCTGGTACGGGCACCTGAAGGACCAGAAGAACTCGGCACTCTGGATCGTGATCCTCACGAGCTGGGGCGTCGCGTTCTTTGAGTACTGCCTGCAGGTGCCCGGCAATCGGCTGGGTGCAAAGGTCTATTCGCTTGGACAGCTCAAGGTGATGCAGGAGGTGATCACGATGACCGTGTTCGCGGGCTTCGCGATCCTCTACCTGAAGGTGCCGCTGAAGATGGACTACTTCTGGGCGGCGCTTTGCCTTGTTGCCGCCGCGTTCTTCGTGTTCCGCGGCGGGGCAAATCCGGTAAATCCGTGAAAGCGGCCGCGGGCGAGTCATAATAACCGACGTCGCTCACAACCTCGAATTCCGGGGGCATCCCATGAAGACGGTCTACGCCGCGCTGGCGCTGCTGGTGTTGTTCGCTGCTGGTTGTGACAAGAACGAGAAGCCGGCAAGCGGCCCGGGCTCAGACGGCGGGCATGAGATCAAGTCGGTCAAGTTCGACGACCTGGAGGACGACGCGCGCGACCGCGACGTCCCGACCACGGTCTACTACCCGAGCGACGACGCCGGCCCGTTCCCGGTAGTTGTGCTGTCGCACGGGCTGGGCGGCGACCGTTCGCACTATACTTACCTTGACAAGCACCTCGCCCGACACGGCTACGTCGTGATCGTGCCGGAGCACGTGGGCAGCAGCTCGCGTCTGAACGCCTTTGAGCTGGCCGAGGCGCTCTACAACGAGAACGAGGCGCGTGACCGCGCGGCCGACATCAGCTTCGTGCTGGACATGGCAGAGCAGTGGAACCTGACCGACCCGAAGCTGGCCGGCAAGTTCGACATGGACAAGATCGGCGTGACGGGCCATAGCTTCGGCGGCGCAACCGCGCACTTCATGGGCGGCACGGACGTCAATTTCGACGACCACCACGAGAACCTGCGCGATGACCGGGTGGACGCGGTAGTGCCCATGGCCGCCGGCGACATAGGCGGCGCGAGCCCGTGGTTCGACAACACCAGCTTTGACCATTACGAAGTGCCGTGCATGCAGATCACGGGCACGGACGACGGCTGGCTTGAGAAGAAGGCTAGCTACGACGACATGCCGAGCGGCGACAAGTACTTCATCGCGCTGCAGAACGTCGGCCACCTGGATTTCACGAACGCGCCCAACGACTGGGGCAAGAAGGCGCGCGCCAACATCATCATCGCAGCGCTGACCACCGTATTCTTCGACAAGTACCTGAAGGGCGACGAACACGCCGCCGACAAGTACCTGAACGAAGAGTACATGGACAAGCAGACTGACTGGCAGGTGCCGGACGTGATCTGGTATGACAAGTAGTCAGGCAAGGACCTTCTCAAGCAGGTCCAGCGTAGCCCGTACGCTGCGTTCGTGCTCAGCGGCTGACCGGCCGTCGTCGGGGATGCCCATGTGCAGGTATTCAAGGGCACTGCCGTCGGCGTAGGGCTTGATGTTGACGACGATGACTTCGTCAATCGGATGCTTACCCTCGCCGTTGTAGCCGACGTCTGCGTCCCAGTGCAGCGTGTGGATCAGCTTGCGGCCCGGCTGAATCTCCAGGTACATGCCGCGCATTCCCCAGCGTGAGTCGCCGCCGTCCATGCTGATGTTGAATGTGCCGTTGATCTGCAGATCGCACTCAACGCGCACGTCTTTGGCGCCGGGGCCCCAGATCCATTGCTTCAGCAGATCGGGCTCGGTGAAGCCTGCGTACAGGCGCTCCGGCGGTACCGGGTAGCCGCGCTCGATTGTGTAGCTGGTAAGTTTCATGGATCGCTACTTCAGCAGCCCGTACTTCTTGCCGAGCTTCTCGAACGCGTCGATGATGCGCGCGAGGTCGCTTTCAGTGTGGATTGCCATGAAGCTGGCGCGTACGCCGCTCTGGCCTTGGGGCACGCCCGGCGTGATGACCGGGTTGGTGTAGACGCCCATCTCAAGCAGCTCTTTCCAGAACTGGAACGCTTCGATGTCTTCGCCCACCTTCACGTAGACGATCGGCGTCGGCTGGTCGTCGACCGGGTAGCCGATGCGGCGGAATTCCGCGCGAACACTCGAGATCACCTTGCGCAGGTTCTCAAGGTGCTGCGGCTCGCTGCGGATCATGTCCAGCGCGGTACTCACGGCCGCGACGCTGGCGGGCGTCATGCTGGCCGCGAAGATCAACTGGCGTGCGTGGTGCTTCACGTAGTTGATGACGCGTTCCTCGCCGGCGATGAAGCCGCCGAGGCCGGCAAAGCTCTTGCTAAACGTGCCCATCACCACGTCGACGTCTTTATCGAGGCCATAATGCTCGGCCGTACCGCGGCCTGTGGGGCCGACAACGCCCACGCCGTGCGCGTCGTCAACGAAGATGCGGGCGCCGTACTTCTTCTTGAGTTCAACCATCTCCGGCAGGCGGCAGATGGTGCCCTTCATGCTGAACACGCCGTCAGAAACGATCAGCTTGCCCGCGTCCGCAGGTGAGTTTTCCAGGATGCGGGCGAGGTCTTCGATGTCGTCGTGCTTGTACTTCTTGGTTTCCGCGAACGTGAGCTGCGTTGCGTCCATGATGCAGCTGTGGTTTTCGCGGTCGCTGTAAATGATGTCGCGACGCCCGGCCAGCACGCTGATCGCGCCCATGTTGGTCGTGTAGCCCGTCGTGAAACAGAGGGCCTTGGGCTTGTCCATGTAATCCGCGAGCTTTTCCTCAAGCTCGACGTGGATTACATAAGTGCCATTGGCGTAGCGAGATCCGCTGCAGGACGTGCCGAACTCTTTGGTTGCCTTGACGGCAGCTTCGACTACGCGCGGGTGACGCGTCAGGCCCAGGTAGTTGTTGGACCCGGCCATGACGACTTCGCGGCCATCGATCACTACCCGCGAGCCGTGGTTACCCTCAATCGTCTTGAAGAAGGGGTATAGCCCCGCCGCCTGAACTTCAAGGTCGCGCGTGAATTCGAAGCACTTGGCGAAGACGTCCACTGAGTTCTTCCGACCTGAATCGAGTTAAATGCCCAAATGACACGGCTACCGCGCCCGCGGAAGGCCGGACCAGACTAGTCCGGCACCCCCGATAGTCAAGGTAAGCGCCCGGCGCTCACGCGCCTATCCCTTGGCCGCAGCGACTACCTTCTTGGCCGCGTCGGTCAAGTCTGTAGCAGACTGAATCTTCAGCCCGCTTTCATCCAGCAGCTTGCGCCCCTTCTCTACGTTCGTGCCTTCAAGGCGCACGACGACGGGCACCTGCAGCTTGGTTTCCTTTGCCGCGGCGATCACCCCCG
Source organism: Planctomycetota bacterium (assembly GCA_020638675.1). Lineage (GTDB taxonomy): Bacteria > Planctomycetota > UBA8742 > UBA2392 > UBA2392 > JACKID01. Next base: position 2,084,546 of record JACKID010000001.1, on the reverse strand, counting down.
CCGCAATGACGTCGCACTTCATGATGCCGCCGAAGATGTTGACCAGCACCGCCTTCACGGCCTTGTCGCTCAGGATCAGCTTGAATGCCGCTGTCACGCGCTCAGTACTGGCACCGCCGCCGACGTCGAGGAAGTTGGCGGGCGATCCTCCGTGCAGCTTGATGATGTCCATCGTGGACATCGCCAGCCCCGCACCGTTCACCATGCAGCCGATGTTGCCCTCAAGCTTGATGTAGCTCAGGTCGTACTTCTTGGCCTCGGTCTCTTCCGGTACTTCTTCCGTGACATCGCGGTAGGCCTCAATGTCCGTGTGGCGGAACAGCGCGTTGTCGTCAAAACTCATCTTGGCGTCGAGCGCGAGCACGCCACCATCTTTCGTGGTCACCAGCGGGTTGATTTCAACCAGGCTGGCATCTTCTTCGACGAAACACTTCGCGACGCCGAGGATCAGCCCGGCCGCCTTGTTCACCAGCGCCTGCGGGATGCCGATTGCCAGCGCGAGCCGCCGCGCCTGAAAGCCGTGCATGCCTTCACTCGGGTCGAAAAACTCCTTCTTGATCTTGCCGGGCGTCTTGGCGGCGACTTCTTCAATGTCCATGCCGCCTTCGTAGCTGCCCATGACCGCGACGCGCGCCGTCTCTCGGTCCAGCACTGCCGCGAGGTAGTACTCGTGGTCGATGTTGCAGCCTGCCTCGATCAGCAGCTGGTTGACCTTTTTGCCTTCCGGCCCGGTCTGGTGCGTCACGAGCTGCATGCCGAGGATCGCTTCGGCGTGCTTGCGGACTTCGTCGATGCTCCTGGCGAGTTTGACGCCGCCGCCCTTGCCGCGTCCGCCGGCATGGATCTGCGCCTTGACGACCCAGACTTCGCCGCCGATTTCGCGTGCGACGTTGACGGCTTCCTCAACGCTGTAGGCCACGCGGCCTTGCAGCAACGGGGTCTTGTAGCGGCGCAGGACTTCCTTGGCCTGATATTCGTGAATCTTCATCGATTACGTCTCCGGTAAGGCGGCGGCATTGTGCGGATGCATCATCGGAGGCGCAAGGCGCAAAAATCAGCGTCCTTCGCTGTGTTTCTTGACTTCGCCCTTGAGTGCTGAAGCCTTGCTGCGCAGCCGTTTGGCGACGCCTTCGGGCACGAAGCGCGAGATGTCACCATCCAGCGCTGCGGCTTCACGGATGAGCCTGGAAGAAATGAAGCTTTCCTCAAGACTCGCGCAGACGAACACCGTTTCGATGTCCGGCGCGAACGTGCGGTTGGCGTAGGCCATCTGCACCTCGTTCTCGTAGTCGCTGAAGGTGCGAAGTCCGCGCAGGATGACCTTGCCGCTCAGGCTGCGGACGTAGTCCACCACCATGCCGGAAAAGCTCTCGATACGGACGTTGGTGAAGTCGGCCGTGCACTCACGCAGCATTTCCATGCGCTCTTCCAGCGAGAAGAGCGGCTGCTTTGAGATGTTTACCGCGCATGCAACCACGAGTTGCTCAAACAACTGCGAGCCGCGTTCAATGACGTCGATGTGGCCGTTGCTGACCGGGTCGAACGTGCCGGGGTAAACTGCGAGTCGGTGCGGCATGTGGGCCTTCCGTGCCGGTGCTGCCGGCTACGTTACCAATCCACTTTCAATGGAACAGCCCCGCACAGACGCGTGTTAGCTCGCTAAGCTGCGCCGGGAATCAGGGGAAATGGGAGAAGTCATGGCATCGCTGTACGACCTGAAGACAAAGACGCTCGAGGGCAAGCCGGCCGACCTGTCGCAATACAAGGGCAATGTCAGTCTTGTCGTGAACGTGGCCAGCGCCTGCGGGCTTACGCCGCACTATGAGGGTTTGCAGAAGCTGCAGTCTGAGCTGTCCGGCAAGGGCTTCAACGTGCTCGGCTTTCCGTGCAATCAGTTCGGCGCGCAAGAGCCCGGGTCGGCAGAGCAGATTCGTGAGTTCTGCACAACGAAGTTCCACGTCGACTTCCCGATGTTCGAGAAGGTCGAAGTGAAGGGCGACGGCAAGCACCCGGTGTATCAGTTCCTGACGTCCGACCAGGACGAGCCGGACTGGAACTTTACGAAGTACCTCGTCGGCAAGGATGGCCAGGTTATCAAGCGCTATGCACCGCCGACGAAGCCCGATGATTCGCAACTGCTGACTGACATCAACGACGCGCTGAGTGCCTGAGAAACCGGAGACTCGTCATGAACCGAATGATGCAGTTCGCGGCGCTGCTCACGCTGCTGGCCCTGCCGACCCTTGGAGTCGTCGCGCAGGACGACAAGCCCGCCAAGGATGACGACGGAAAGGTTGCCAAGTCAGACGACAACTCCAGCGACAAGCAAGAAGCAGAGTTGCCTGAGGACTCCCTCTATCGCCTGAAGACCAAGACGCTCGAGGGCGAAGACGCAGACCTGAAAGACTACCAGGGCAAAGTAACGCTCGTGGTTAACGTCGCCAGCAAGTGCGGCTACACGCCGCAATACACCGGCTTGGAGAAGCTGTACGAAGACCTGAAGGACAAGGGCTTCGTGATTCTCGGCTTCCCCAGCAACGACTTCCGCGGACAGGAGCCGGGCACACCCGAAGAGATTCGCAAGTTCTGCACCGACAAGTACGAAGTCACCTTCCCGCTGTTTGAGAAAGTCCAGACCAAGGAAGGCGACGGCCAGTCGCCGATCTACGCCAACCTGAAGAAACAATCCGAAGAACTGCCCAGCTGGAACTTCTGCAAGTACCTCGTCGGCAAGGACGGCAAGGTGATCAAGTTCTACGCCAGCAAGGTCACGCCGGAGGATGCGGACCTGCGCAAGGAGATCGAGGCGGCGCTCAAAGTCGAATACGGCAAGGCTGACAAGACCGAAGACAAGCCCGAAAAGCCTGCCGAGGGCGATCAGCCGGACAAGGGCGAGAAGAAGTAACTCAGCGCAGCTTGCCTTTGTGCGTAACCCAATCGCTGTCCGCGTCCGCGAATCTCAGGCGGGCGCGGATGTCTTTGGGGCGTGCGAAGTCGATACCGACGCGCGGCCCGGCGATAATCCGGGTGGCGGGTTTGCCTTCCAGCATCTCCAGCCCGCCGCTCTCGAACAGCGCATGGCCTGACCACTCTGTCGTCAGGTCCAGCGCCTGCCCCAGCTTGCCGGGGCCTGTAAGCAGGACCGTGCCGGTCTTGCCGCCGCGGCGTTTGCGGATCACAGCCTCCCCCACCACCGGCTCGGCGCCCCGGATCAGCACGGCCGTTCCCTCACCGTGCCCCGTTACGATGTTCAGCATGTTGTGCAGTCCGTAGCAGAGGTAGACGTAGGCGTGGCCTCCGTCGCCCCACATCGGCGCGGTGCGCGGCGTGCGTCCCTTGCTTGTGTGAGCCGCGCTGTCGCCTGGGCCGCAATATGCCTCGACCTCGGTAATGCGTACGGTGACGCCGCCGCGCCGAATGTGTCGACCGAGAAGGTCGCGAGCGACTTCGACGACGTTTCGGAAGTACCATTCCTGCGGCAGTGGCTTCAAGCTTCCTTGACTCCCACCCAGCAGCCGTCGCCGATTCCCACCATGACAGCATGCACGCGCTTTTCAGCGGCCATGTAGTCGTTGAAGCGACGCACGGCCGCAACGCCGGACTCGTCGTCCGCTTCCTCAAACAGGCGACCGAATGCGAAGGCGTTATCTGCCATGATCAAGCCGCCGACCGGGAGGATGCGCAGGCATTCGTCGAGGTACTTCGGGTAGTTGGCCTTGTCGGCATCGAGGAAACAGGCATCGGCGCTGCCGGTCTCAATGGTTTTCAGTACGTCCACGCCCGCTCCGCGCAGCACGACAACTTTGTCTGCAACGTCCGACCTGGCGATCCAGTCTTCCGCGAAGTCGGCGTGCTTCGGCTCCAATTCAATGGTGCGCACCCGCCCGCCGGCAGGCAGTGCACGGGCCATGCTGATTGCGCTGTATCCGGCCAGCGTGCCTACTTCGATGACCTGTTTGGCGCCGTGCAGCTTCAGGATCACCTGCATCAGGCTGGCCTGCGCCGGTGAGATCCAGATCCTGGGGATATCCGCAGCCTCGGCCGCCTTCTTCAACTCGATCAGGAAGTCGTCGTCACCGCGCGTGTGCTCGGCGATGTAGTTGTAGTGTCGTCGCGTAATGATGCAGTCGTCGTCCGGCATGGTTTCCTCAGCGGTTGAATTGGCAGTCGGGCAGAGCGGCCTTCAGGTTGTCGATGGCCGCTTTCGAAAGCTTCGCCCTGACGGGCAGGTTCAGTTTCTTCAGCTTCTTCAGGCGCTGCAGCCCGGGCAGGGAGGCGTCGGTCATTTCGTCCGCGCCCTCGAGCGACAGCGTTTCCAGCCCCTCCATCGCGGCTACGGCAACGATTGCCTCGTCCGTAACGTTTGGGCAAAGGTCGAGCACCAGCACCCTCAGTTGCGTCAGACTCGCGATCGCGAACACGGTTTTGTTGGTGATTCCGCGCATCACCTCGAATTCAAGGCTTTCGAGCGCATGACACTGGGCTACGGTTTCGCCGATTCCGTCGTCGACTTCCGGTAACTGGTGCAGAACCAGTTGTTTCAGTTTGGGCATGTCAGGCAGGAACTTCAGCCCGTCTGACGTCACGCCAATGCACCCGATCAACACCAGCTCTTCCAGCCCGGTGAGGCCGGCAAGCCGGCGTGCGCCCGTGTCCGTAAGCTTGGTCGCGTGTAGCACCAGCCGCTTCATCTCCGAATGTCGGGCGATGTGCGGCACGCCGGCGTCCGTGATGTCGCTGTAGTGCAGCTGCAGATCCTGCAGGTTTGTGAAGCGGTCGAGCTCTGCCAGGTCGTCGTCCTTTAGTGCGCGGGTGACCACCAGCGGCTCGTCGTCGGCCATTTTCCTGAGGTCCTCGGCCGACTCGCAGACGTCTTTCGAATCGCCGGAGACGGCGAAATAGACGGCGAACGGGGCGACAATCAGCACGGCCAGCGCGACGAGCAGCAGCTTGTCCCGGACGGTACGCATGCGCCGCGGTTTTGTATCGCTGTCGGTCATGCAGGCGACCATACCACTCGTCGCGACGATGTATAAGCAAGCCGGAGGTGATCCATGTGCAGGAACATACGAACGCTGTTCAACTTCGAGCCGCCGGCCACTGAGGCGGAGATCCAGGCCGCGGCGCTGCAGTTCGTGCGCAAAATCAGCGGCTTTACGAAACCCAGCCAGGCAAACGAAGAGGCATTCAACGCGGGCGTGCTTGAGGTAGCGGACGCTGCCCGCAGGCTGATCGAGTCGCTGGAAACCAACGCCGAGCCAAAGAACCGGGAAGACGAGGCCGCCAAGGCCAGGGAACGTGCAAGGAAACGCTTTGGCTAGATCAGCCAGGATCGCCGGCAAACCAACAAATCGGCGGCCATGCGGCCGCCGATTCGTTGGTGGACGTGGAGGGACTCGAACCCCCGACCCTCTGCGTGTAAAGCAGATGCTCTAACCAATTGAGCTACACGTCCGCGGGCGTAAAGATAGCGCAAAGCCGTCGCAGAACAACGGCTGGAATATCGGCGATATCGAGTCTGTTGCAAAGGCTCGCAGCGTATAAGCGAGATATGTACCCGAGGGGAAGCCGCATGAGGCTGGTGTCCATTTTGGCTTGTGCGTGCCTCGCGGCACTGGTGGCAGCCTGCGGTGGCGACGACGACGGCGGCTCGGGTGCGCCAAAGGCACGCGCCTTCCCCGTCGGTGTTGAAACGATTGAGGGCCGCAAGGTCGAGTACGTGGTCAGCGCCACCGGCTCGGTTGACGCCTTTGAAGAGGTGCTGATCACGGCGCAGGTCCAGGGCGTGGTCGAGAAAATCAACTTTCGCGAAGGCCAGGCCGTTACTCCCGAAACCGTTCTGGCCGAGATCGAACCCAAACGCTTTCAGTACTCATACAACGCCGCGCAGGCCGCCCACGACCGGGCGAAGGCGGAGCTGAAGGAGGCCCAGGAAGGCCTCAAGCGCCGCGAGGACCCCAAGGGCTCCATCTTCTCAAAAGAGGAAATTGAGGCGTGGCGCACCAAGGTCGCCGTAGCGGAGGCGAATGAGCGCGAGCGCGCCGCCGAATTCTCACAGGCTGAGCTTGACCTGCAGAACGCCACCCCGACATCACCGATCGCGGGCATCATTCAGTCGCGCCTCGTGCAGACCGGGCAGTGGGTCCAGCCCGGCACGGTGATCGCACGCCTGCTCCGGCGCGATCCATTACTGCTGAAGTTCACCGTGCCCGAAGAGGCGGCGTCCGCCATGGCCAAGGGCATGGAGGCGCGCTTTAGCGTGAGCGGGGAGAAAGCCGAGTACACCGCGTCCATAATCCACATCGGGGCGTCCGCCGATCCCGCGACCCGCATGGTCAACGTGACGGCAGAAGTCAGTGGTGAGCCGGCCTCGACCTTGACTCCCGGAAGTTTCGCACTGGTGAAAGTTCCCGTGGGCTCCAGTCCCAACGCCCCCACCGTGCCCGAAACGGCCGTGCGCGCCAGTGAGAAGGGCATGCTCGTATATGTCGTGAAAGACGGCAAAGCCCACGAACGCGTGATCGAAATCGGATTGCGCACGCCGGACGGGCGCATCGAAGTACGAAGCGGTGTCGAGCCCGGTGAAGTGGTCGTAGTACGCGGCGCAGACGCGCTGCGCGATGGCGCGGCCGTGAAGATTGCCGGCCAGAAGGACAGCACTGCAGGTGCTCCCGCTGGAGCCAAGCCATGAAGCTGACCGAGCTCTGCGTTCGCAAACCGGTGCTCGCCTGGATGATCATGGGCGCGACCATCGTCTTTGGCGTCGTGGCGGCCATGCGAATCGGAATCAGCCAGTTCCCGGACGTTGACTACCCGAATGTAAGCATCAGCGTCGATTGGGAAAATGCCGCACCGGAAGCCGTTGAGCAGGACGTGGTCGAGATCCTCGAAGAGGCTCTCGTGCAGGTCGAGGGCGTCCAGAACATCACCAGCGAATCCGAACAGGGGCGCGGGCAGGTTACGATTGAGTTCCAGATCGACCGCGACATCGACCTCGCCGTGCAGGAAGTGCAGGCGGTGATCGCCCAGGCCCAGCGGCGCCTGCCGGAAGACATCGACCCGCCGGTAGTGCGCAAGACCAACCCGGAAGATCGCCCTATCATGTACATCAGCCTGAGCGGGCCGTATTCGCGCCAGAAGCTGGCTGACACGGTGCGCTATCGCGTGATGGAGCGGCTGCAGACAATCGAGGGCGTCGGCGAAGTAACTCTCGGCGGCTACCTTGAGCGCAACGTGCGCATCTGGGTGGATGCCGACAAGCTGGCGGGCAAGGGTCTTACCGTTGCGGATATCACGAATGCCCTGCGCCGCGAGCACGTTGAGCTGCCCGCCGGGCGCATGGAAACCGTCGGGCGTGAAGTGAACGTTCGGGTAATGGGCGAGGCACTGCATCTTGACCAGTTGCGCAACCTCGTGATTCGTGAAGTGGACGGTGTCCCCACGTACATGCACGAGGTCGCGCTGGTCGAAGACGGCTTCGAGGACGAGCGCCGCATGTCGCGTGTGAACGGCGTACCCGCGCAGGGCCTGGGCATCCGCAAGCAGCGCGGTGCCAACGCCGTCGCCGTTGCGCAAGCCGTGCGCGCCGAGCTGGAGGATATTCGCGCCGGGCTGCCCGAAGACATGGAGCTTGGCATCAACTTTGACTCGACGAAGTTCGTCGAGGAATCCGTTCACGAGATCGAATTCGAACTGATTCTCGCCGTGCTGCTCACCGCGCTGGTCTGCTGGATATTCCTTGGATCGCTTAGCAGCACGCTCAACGTCATCCTGGCAATCCCGATGTCGCTGCTCGGCACAATTGCCGTGATCTACTTCCTCGGGTTTACCCTCAATACGTTCACGCTGCTGGCGCTGGCACTGGCGGTCGGCATCGTGGTCGATGACGCAATCATGGTGATGGAGAACATTTTCCGTCACAGCGAAGAGGGCGCGGACCGACTGAAAGCCTCCATCGGCGGTACGACAGAAATTGCGTTCGCGGCGCTGGCCGCGACGGTGGCCGTGATCGCCATCTTTGTGCCGGTCATTTTCATGGACGGCGTGATCGGGCGGTTCTTCCTGCAATTCGGCGTTACGCTCAGCCTTGCGGTGATGTTCAGCTACATCGAAGCGGTCACCCTTGCCCCGGCGCGCTGTGCGCAACTTCTGCGCGACACCGGCAAGCTGGAACGCAAGGGCATGGGCAAGCTGGCGGACAAGGCTTTCGACGGGCTCAAGGGCCTGTACGACCGCGCGCTGAAGCCCACCGTGCGTTTCCCGGCTTTCGTGCTGCTGGTCGCCGGTGGTGTTTTCGCCGGGGCGATGTGGCTGATGTTTGTGATGCCGCAGGAGTTTGTGCCCAGCCAGGACCAGAGCCGCCTGATGGTTTCACTGAAGTCGGCCGTCGGCAGCAACATGGAAGAGAGTGACGACCTGTTCAAGAAGGCCGAAGAGATCGTCAACAACCACAAGTACGTGAAGCGCGCATTCGCCATCGTGGGCGGTTTCAGCGGTGGCAACGTCAACGAGGGCCGCATGTTCGTGACGCTCGTGCCGCCCGATGAGCGCGACATGACGCAGAACGAAATCGGCGCGGAGCTGGGCAAGGCGATCAACTCGATTCCGGGCGTGAAGGCCCGCGTGCAGGACCTGTCGCAGAGCGGCTTTGCCGCGCGGCGCGGCTACCCGATCGAGTTCTCCGTGCGCGGCCCCGACTTCGAGAAACTCGGTGAGTTGTCGCAGCAGCTCGCCCAGGAGCTTGAGGACAGCGGCTATGCGACCGACGTGGACACCAACTACCAGGTCGGCATGCCCGAGCTGCGCATCACGCCGGACCGCGATCGCGCGGCCGATCTTGGTGTGCCGGTGCAGGACGTGGCCGTTACGTTGAACGCACTGATCGGCGGCGTTCGTGTGGGCAAGTTCTCCGACTCCGGGCGTCGCCTGGATGTACGACTGCGACTGTTGAAGGAGCAGCGCCAGAGCCCCGCCGACATCGAGCGACTGCAGGTGCGCAGCAGCAACGGCAAGCTTGTACCGCTTTCGCTGCTGGTAAGGCATGAAGAACGCCCCGTACTCCAGAGCATCAATCGCGAAGGCCGCGAACGCTCGATCACCATCATGGGCAACCCCGGCGCGGGCCATACACAGGACGAGGCGCTTCAGAAAGGCAAAGAACTCGGCGCCAAGTTGCCCGAGGGCTATCGCGTCGTCATGAGCGGCGCCGCCGCGGACTACAACAACGCGATCCAGAGCCTGATCTTCGCGATGCTGATGGGCATTCTCGTGGCCTACATGGTGCTGGCCGCGCAGTTCAACAGTTTCTGGCACCCGGTGACCGTGCTGACCATCGTGCCGATTACCGTTGCGGGTGCGACCCTGGCGCTTATCTCGACAGGTCAGACGTTGAACATTTTCAGCATGATCGGGCTGTTGCTGCTGATCGGCATCGCCAAGAAGAACTCGATCATCCTCGTCGACTACGCCAACCAGTTGCGCCTGAAGGGGCTGTCGACGCGCGAAGCAATGCAGAAGGCCGGGCCGATTCGTTTGCGCCCGATCCTGATGACCAGCGTGGCCACCATGATGGCGGCGTTGCCGGCGGCAATGGCGCTTGGGCCGGGTGGCGAGATTCGACGGCCGATGGCAATCGGTGTGCTTGGCGGCATGGGTGTCGCGACGGCGTTGAGTCTGCTCGTGGTGCCTGCGTTCTATGTGCTGCTGGATGACTTGCTTGGCTGGTTCAAGCGCGGCAGGTCGAAGCAGTCCGAGGCGCCTGAAAAGCTGCCGGAAGCCGACAGCGACCTGCACGACTCCCGCGTGTGACCTACTTGTAGAGTTCCTTCAACAGCAGGTCGCCGGCGCGCAGCAGCCGCTGGTCCGTCGTGCTGGCCGCAAGGGGCAGCAGGTGCGCCCGTGATTCCTTCACATAGTGGGCGATCTCTTCGGCACTGCGGCCGGAGTCCGGCAGGCACCGCAGGTTGTGCACACGGTCGCACATCTTGATCGCGCGCACCCAGCCAGGCGCCGTGCGCAGGCCCTGATAGTAGCGCTGCAGCCCCAGCTCTTTGGGTGAGCCGTCGCGCTTGTACATCTTGGTCAGCAGCACGACCCCGGCCGAAACCTTTTCGCCGAACTTGTCGGTCAACTCGGCCGGCGTGGTTTCCATGTCGTCTTCGAGCACGTCGTGCAGCAGCGCCGTGATGATCTCGTCGCGCTCGCGAAGCTTGACGTCCTCGACGGCCACCAGTGCAACCTCCAGCGGGTGGGTCGCGTAGGGCAGTCCCCCGTCGCGCAGCTGACCCTTGTGCGCGCGGTACATGACTTCCAGCGCGCGCGTCACGTCACGGTGAAGGCTGGGATCGAGCTGCTGAAGCAGGCGCTTCTCAAGCGGCTCGCACTCAACCGGGCGACTGACCTTCAACTCAGTGTCCGGGGAAGCCTTGGCCTCGTCGCTGCGGTGGCGCTTCTGCATGACGCGCCGGATGTCTTCGAAGCTGACTTCCTTTTCCACCATCAGCACCATTAGGTGGAACACGAGGTCACACATCTCGCCAATCAGCTCACTGCGGTCGCTTCCCTTGGCGGCGACGATTGTCTCGGTGGCCTCTTCACCGAGTTTCTTGAGAATCTTGTCGAGACCCTTGGTGAACAGGTACGTGCTGTAGCTGCCTTCGGGCAGCGTTGCCTTGCGCTCTTGCAGCAGCGTGCGCACGTCATCCATCAGTGTACCCAGGCGCGCGCCCCAGCCGTCTGTCCGTGCGGGCGCTCCCTCGACTTCGCTGAGCACCGCCTTGTTCTTGAACACGGTCTGGAAGAAGCAGTCGCCTTCGCCGGTGTGGCATGCCGGACCTTCCGGCAGCACGCGGGCGACCAGTGCGTCACCATCGCAGTCGAGCTTCAGCTCGGCCACGCGCATGATGTTGCCGCTGGTTTCGCCTTTGGTCCAAAGCTGTTTGCGGCTGCGCGAATAGAACGTCACCAGCCCGGTCTCGAGCGTGTGCTTGAAGGCCTCCAGATTCATCCACGCCAGCGTCAGCACTTCACCGCTGCGGGCGTCCTGCATGATGCACGGCAGCAACCCGTTGCTGTCGAACTTCAGTCCGCTGACCGGCGCCTGTTCGGTAATGTCGCTCATGCGGGCATAGCCTCCGGCGGGCGCACGGCGATGTGTCTCTCCCGCAGAAACTGCTTGGCTTCCGCGACGCTGTGCTGCCCGAAATGGAATATCCCGGCCGCGAGCACCGCAGCCGCCCCGGCTTGCAGGCCTTCGGCCAGATGTTCCAGTGTACCAACGCCGCCGGAAGCGATCACCGGCACGGCCACCGCTTCGGCCGCGGATCGGGTGAGATCAAGGTCAAAGCCTTTGCCTGTGCCGTCGCGGTCCATGCTGGTCAGCAGGATCTCGCCGGCGCCGAGAGCGACCCCTTGCCGAATCCACTCCAGCGCGTCCATCCCGGTGTCCTCTCGTCCACCTTTCACGTAAACGTGCCAGCCCTGGCCGGTCCGACGCGCATCCACGGCGAGCACAACTGCCTGCTTGCCGAAGCGCTCCGAGCACTGGCGGATCAATTCGGGGTTCTTCACGGCGGCGCTGTTGATCGCCACTTTGTCCGCCCCGGCGCGCAGGAGCCTTTCGAAATCGTCCACGCTGCGAACGCCGCCGCCGATGGTGAAGGGAATGCTCAGCTCAAGCGCGCAGCGGCGGGCCAGCTCGACGGTCGTGTCGCGCTCGTCGCTGCTGGCCGTGATGTCCAGAAAGACCAGCTCGTCGGCCTCTTCGCGGTCGTAGCGCACCGCGCACTCAACTGGGTCGCCTGCGTCACGCAGCCCCACGAAATTCACGCCCTTCACGACGCGGCCGTCTTTCACGTCGAGGCACACGATGAGTCGTTTTGCAAGCATGATCAGCTTCGCGCCGCGAATCCGGCCTTGGCGTATTCTTCGGCCTGCTGCAGGGTGAACTCCCCCTGCATCAGCGGCTTGCCGACAAGCACACCGCTTACGCCGCTGACCGAGGCCGCGGCCTTGATGTGGTCGAGCGTCTGGACGCCGCCGGTGACAATAACGTCAGCACCGACCTGCGCGGCATCGGCTGCCCGAGGCCCGTTGCCGGCCGCGTCGGCCGCTACGTCCTGGTAGATGAAATGCTTTACGCCCGCTTCGCGAACCTTGGCGGCGACGTCGGCCACGCTGGCCTTTGCGTCCTTGATCCACTCCTGCGAAACAAGACGGCCATCCTTGGCGTCGATGTACACAACCGCGGCGTCGGCATTTTCGGCAACACAGGCGGCGACCAGCGACGGATCCTGCATGGCCGAGCTGCCGATCGCGGCGCGCTGGATGCCAAGCCGCGTGATCATCTTGAAGCTCTCGAAATCGCGGATACCGCCGCTGACCTGGATCGGTACGTTGAGTGTCTTGGCCATCTCGCCCATCACGGTCAGGTTGCGTTCGGCGCCGGCGAGCACGCTGCCGGAGTGCTCGGCCTGGCTCACGATGAACGGGCCGTCGAGATTGTAGACGTGCAGCATCCTGGCGCCGGCTTCGACGAACTGGCGCGCGAAGCCGATCGGCTCAACGCGGTTGGCGCGCGTGCCCATGCCGACAGATTCGTAGCGCAGGGCCATGCCACCGCGCAGCTCGATGGCCGGGATCACCAGGAAGTCGCTCATGTCCGTGTTCCTTTCACCGCCTCCAGCGCCTCTCTTACCGTAAATCGCCCTTCATACAACGCCTTGCCGACGATCAATCCCTCGACGCCTGACGCGGTTGCGGCCGACGTCACATGCTCCAGCGTTCCAACTCCACCGGAGGCGATCACTCCCGCACCGCCCTGCGCGAGCTTCGTGGCACCGTCCAGATCGGGCCCCACCATCATGCCGTCGCGCGCAATGTCAGTGTAGATGAAGCGCCGCACTCCGGCATCCATCATGCGGCGGGCCAACTCTTCGGCCGAGGTTTCGCTGGTTTCGACCCAGCCTTCCACGGCGACCATGCCGTTTCGTGCGTCGATTCCGACCGCGATCTTGTCCGCATGCTTTGAGGCCAGTTCGCGAACCAGCTCAGGCTTTCGCAGCGCCACCGTACCGAGAATCACGCGGGCGGCGCCAAGGTCGAGCGCTCGCCGGACGTCGTTCGCGGACCGCAGCCCGCCCCCGAATTCGACGGGGATGTCGATGACGCCGCAGATTGTGCTCAGGACAGACAGGTTTTCGCTCGCGTCGCCGAACGCGCCGTCGAGATTGACGACGTGCAGCCACTCGGCGCCCTGTGCCTCGAACTCGCGCGCAACCTCCATGGCGTCTTCGCCGTATGTGGTTTCGGCGTCGGCGCGGCCTTGCTGCAGGCGGACGACGCGCCCCTGTCGCAGATCAATGGCCGGATAGAGAGTGAAGTCGCTCATAGCTTGAGGAAATTCTCCAGCAGCCTGGCGCCGCAGCGCTGGCTCTTTTCCGGGTGCGCCTGGATGCCGCGCACATTGCCTCGCCGCACGACGCTGCAGAATGTCTCCGCGTATTCAGTCTCGCCGATGACGTCGGAAGCCTCGACCGGCTCGCACACATAGCTGTGCACGAAATACAGGAACGGCTCGGCCGGCAGGTCACGCAACAACGGATCGTCGGCCGTTACGTTTACGCGGTTCCAGCCCATGTGCGGTGAAGGATTGTCTCCTGCCCGAATCTCTCGCACCCGACCTGGAATCAGCCCCAGGCCCGTTGTGGGCTCGAACTCTTCGCCCGTTTCAAACAGGAGCTGCATGCCCAGGCAGATTCCCAGCACCGGCTTGCCGGTCGCGGCGAAATCGCGAATCGCCTCGCTGAGCCCGCGCTCGTTCAACGCCTTCATGCCTGCGGGAAAACTTCCTACCCCGGGCAGCACCAGGCGCTGCGCGAGCGTGAGATCCTCTGGTCCTGACGCAACGTGCACCCGCCCACCTGCCCGCTCCAGCGAGCGCGAGATGCTGGCGAGATTGCAGATGCCGGAATCGACGATCGTGACGGCGGCCATGGCTATAGCACGCCCTTGGTGCTGGGAACGCCTTTGCGCCGCGGGTCAAAGTCCAGCGCAACGCGCAGGGCCTTGGTGACCGCCTTGAACACGCCCTCAATGATATGGTGCGTGTCGTCGCCGCGCAGAACGTCAATGTGCAGGTTCATCGGGAAGTGCGTGCTGAAGCTGCGCCAGAAGTGCTCGACCATTTCCGTCGGCAGCCCCCCCACCTCTTCGCGCTGCATGTTGCCGAGCTCGCACGCCAGGTACGGGCGACCGCTGAGGTCGAGCGCACAGCGAATCAACGCCTCATCCATCGGGATGTACGCGTGGCCATAGCGGTTGATGCCCGCCTTGTCGCCGGCGGCCTGCTTGAACGCTTCGCCGATGGCGATGGCGATGTCTTCCACACTGTGGTGCGCGTCTACTTCCAGGTCGCCCTTGCAGGTCACCTTAAGGTCGAACAGTCCGTGTTTGCTGAACAACTCCAGCATGTGGTTCAGGAACCCGATGCCGGTGTCGACGTCGTAGCTGCCTTCGCCATCAATGTTGATTTCGACGTTGATCTGCGTCTCGGCCGTCTTGCGGGTGAACGTACCCGTGCGCTGCGTCATGCCACCACCGTCATCGCGTATTCCAGCGCCTTGATGAATGCATCGTTTTCTTCCGGCCGCCCGATGCTTACCCGCAGGGCCTTGCCCAATCGCGGATAGCCGGAGACATCGCGGATTAACACGCCGCGCTCGACCATAGCCTTCCAAACGTCACGCGGGCTGCGCTCGGTCTCGAACAGGATGAAGTTTGCGCGGCTTGGATAGACCTTCACGCCGGTGTACTCGCGCAGCTTGCGTGCGATGCGGTCACGCTCGCGTTTGGTTTCCTCCACGCGGGTCTTCATGGTGACTGCGTTCTCAATCGCGGTCTCGACCGCGGCCATCGTGAAGATGTTCAGGTTGTAGGGAAGCTTCGCAGCGCCGAAGATCGGGCGCGCCTCCGGGTGGCAGACCATGCAGCCGAAGCGCAGCCCGGCCGTCGCGAGCGCCTTGCTGAACGTGCGCAAGACCACGAGATTGCGGCAGCTTCGCGTAAGCTCAATCGCGGTCTCGCCGTGAAACTCGAAATAGGCTTCATCAACGACCCAGAGCGCGCCGCTGGTATTGACCAGATGTTCCAGGTCGGTCGGGTCGATCACGCTTCCGGTCGGGTTGTTGGGCGTCGCCAGGACGACGACCGCTGCGTCCTCAGCGGCTTTCTCCAGTGCGGCCGAGTCGTACTGCAGTTCATCGTCCAGGCCCGCTGTCTCGACATCCGCACCGAGCAGGTCCGCCAGCAGTTTGTAGACGGTGAACGTGGGCTGCGGAATCACGACCTTGCGCCCGCGCTCAAGAGTGCTGACGAACACGGAATAGAGCAGCTCGTTGCTGCCGTTGCCGACGAGCACCTGTCCCGGTTCTGCCCCGATGTGTGCCGCAACCTTGCCCACGAAAGCGTCCGGCGTAAACGGCGGGTAGCGATTCCACGGCAGGTCGCGGACGCGCTCGAACACTTCCTGCTTCAGGTGCGCGGGCCAGTCCCAGGCGTTCTCATTCTGGTTCAGCTTGATGGCGCAATCGGGCACGTCGAGCGTGTAGCCGCCCGCGAGTCCCGGAAGCTGCTGCTTGAAATATTTAAGCGTCGTGTCGTTCATCAGGAGAAACGCTTCTCGAGGCTGCGGGCATGGGCTTCCAGCTGTTCGGCGCGTGCAAGCCCGATGGCCGCATCCTTGTTTGCCGCGAGAAGCTCTTTGCTGCCGCGGATGATGCTGACGTGGCGCACGAAGTCGCGCACGCTGAGCGCGCTCGCCCAACGCGCGCTGCCGGCCGTGGGCAGCGTGTGGTTTGGCCCGGCGTTGTAGTCGCCGAACGATTCCGGCGCGTATGGGCCGATGAAGATTGCGCCCGCGTTCTTGATCTGCTTGGCGTCGTTTTCGGCGTCCTCGGTATGCAACTCAAGGTGTTCCGGCGCGATCGAGTCGGCAAAGCGGAACGCAAAGCCTTTGCTCGGCACGCAGAGAATTCCACCGTAGGTCCTGAGGGACACTTCGATGATGTCCTTACGCGGCAGGTCTGCGAGTTGCTTCGCGACTTCTGCCTTCACCTTCTCGGCCTGCTCGGCGCTGTCGGTGATGCCGATTGCGGCGGCGTGACCATCGTGCTCGGCCTGGGCCAGCATGTCCGCGGCTACCAGCGCCGGGTCTGACGATGCGTCGAACACGACGACGATTTCGCTGGGGCCCGCAAAGCTGTCAATGCCGACGCGTCCACTGAGCATCTGCTTCGCGATTGCCACGAAGATGTTGCCCGGGCCTACTATCTTGTCGACCCTGGCGATCTTCTCGGTGCCGATGGCGGCAGCAGCGATGGCCTGCGCGCCGCCGACGCGGAACACCTCATTGATGCCAAGCTCATTGAGCAGCGCGCACAGCAGCGGGGACTTTTCCAGGGTCTCCGGCGGAGTGAAGACAGCGATCTCCTCGACGCCTGCGACCTGAGCCGCCACATACGTCATCATCAGGGTGCTGGGGTAGCAGGCAGTTCCACCCGGAATGTACAGGCCGACGCGGCGCAGCGGCTGTACCCGCACGCCGACGGAGCCGCCGTCGTCGTCAATCTGCCACGACGCTTCTCTCTGCTTCTCGTGGAACTTGCGCAGGCGCGGCATTATCTCGTCAGTGCATTGCTTCAGCAGCGCTTCATCGACGCCGTCGGCGCCCTTCATCAGGTCCAGTTTGTTGACCTGGATGCGTGCCGTCGGCAATTCCTGCCCGTCGAACAGTCGCGCGCACTGGCGCACGCCTTCATCCCCCATGGTCTCGACCCGCTGGATGACGCGTTCGACCGTTGCGCGCGCGGTGTGCGCGAGGCCTTCATAAAACGCCGTGGCGAACGCCGCGAATTCGGAGTCACCGCTGTCCTGGGCGCGCTGCAGCAATTCGCCCGGCTTGCCGCCCAGCGACATGTCGTCAGACAGCGCGCGCGCCGCAAGCCGCCTCTGGAACGCGGTGAACTCGTCAGAGCCGACTTCGTAGATGTTCAGCGTGTCAGTCATGGCTTGCCCCCTCGACGGACTGTTTCAGGTTGTTCAGCAGCTCGCGCACTTCCGCCAGCTTCGCGTACCAAGCGGCGCGATTCACCGCCAGGCGCGCGCTGCACTCCGCGATTTCTTCATGCACGACAAGCCCGTTCTCCTTCAGCGTCGTGCCTGTTTCCACTATGTCTACAATGTAGTGAGAAAGCCCCAGCACCGCACCGATTTCTACGCTCCCGGACAGCTTGAACACCGTGCACGGCGTACCCTTCTTCAGGAAGTAGTGCTGCGCCACCCGCGGAAACTTGCTGGCGACGCGGACCGGCGACAGCAGGTTGTCCAGCTTGCGTTCGATCTCAGGCTTTCCTGCAACGACCATGCGGCAGCGAGCGAACCCAAGGTCGAGCGGCTCGAGCAGGTCGGCGCCGACTTCCATCAGCACGTCCTTGCCGCACACGCCGACTTCCGCCACGCCCTGCTCGACATACAGCGGGGCGTCCACCGGCTTCACCAGCAGATACTCAATGCGCCCGCATTTGCTGGGCACGGTCAGCTTGCGGGTCTCATGCAGCGGCTCGTTCGGAGCGTAGCCTGCGGCTTCCAGAAACGGCATAGCCTGTTTCAGCATTCGCCCGGTAGGGAGTGCCATGCGCAGCATCAGGCATCCCCCTTCAGGTCTACTGGCTTGCCCTGACGGCGCAGCTCCAGCACCTTCTTCAGCGCGTCAGCGCCGCCGGACGAAGCTATCGCAGTCGGCGGTGTTCCCGCGTAGCCGTTGCGTGAAGTCGCCTCGGCCAAACGGGCCAGGTTGAACCCGAAGCCCACGGCCGGCACGTCCATCCCGAAGCGGTCGAACAGGCGATCGTAGCGGCCCCCGCCGCCAAGCTCTTCGCCGACGGCCTCGTGGTAGATCTTGAACATGAAGCCGCTGTAGTAGTCCGAGCGTCGCACTTCGCCTAGGTCGATCAGCACACGATCGGCCGCGCCGGCTTCCTCAAGCAACCGATACAGGCCCTCGAGTTCGGACAACGCGGCGTCTGCCGCGGCATTCAGCTTGAACTCGCGTGCGTTCTTGAACACTTCCGGACCGCCAGTCAGCAGCGGCAAAGACCCAAGCAGCGCGGCCGTGTCTGCATCAAGCCCGACGCGCTGTGCCAGCTGCGCGATGCGGCTCGGGTTCTTGTGGTCAAGGGCTTCAATCAGGCGGCGCTCGTTGCGCCCCTTTTCGCCGAGGGCTGCGTGAATGAACCCGCCGTGCCCCACGACAATGATCGCATCCTCCGCGCCGCCCGCATTGAGGCACTCGCGGGCCATCATCAGTACGGCTGCGTCATACGTCGCGCCGGCTGCGTTCACCCACTCCAGCCCGCGCTGGGTCTGCTCGACGCGATGACCGTGGCCGCTGGGCGCGAAGCGGTACACGCGGCCTTCGTAGCTGGCGCGGATCTGGCGTCGCTCCCGGCGCAACTCCATCGCCAAGGCCTTGGCAGCGATCAAAGTGAAGTCTGCGCGCAGCGTGAGCGTGTGGCCCTCGCGGTCCACAAGATTGTAAAGCTCGGTCTCGTCGCCGAGGTCGCGGAAGGTCTCGGCGCTGTCGAAGGCGGGCAGAATGATCTCAGTGAATCCCCAGCCTCTCGAGACTTCGGCAATGCGGTCGCTGATGAACTGGCGGCGCGCGGCCTGTGGCCCGAACACGAGTTCGGTTCCCGGAGGGAATGAGAGTTGGTCGGCCGGGCCGCGCATGCCAAATTCCGGAAGTCGCTTGGGAAGCGGGTTTAGCGCAGGGCCCAGAGAAACTCAACCAGTGCGCGCAGGTCTTCGTCCGTGACGCGCGGGTTGGGCGGCATATGGGTGCCCTTGTAGTCAGCTTGATCGGCGAAGGGGCTCGGGTACATCAAAGGGTCCTTGATGTGCATCACCAGCCAGCGCCGCGCTTTCAACGGGTCATGGTCCTTGCGTTCCAGCACCCTGTCGCTGACTCCGCCCAGCGGCGGTCCCATCAGTCCGTTGCGCTCGTGTGTCGTGGAATGACAACTCTGGCAGCCGAGCCCGTTGAACATCTTGCTCCCGCGATCTTTCAGTTGCGTGGCCTCGGCTGCGGGCGGTAATTCCGGGAATGCGGCCTTGGCGGCGGCCTCGGGGTCGGTGGTGACACCGGGGATGTTGCCCGAATCAAGGCAGCCGGCGCACGCCAATCCGAGTGCCAACATCAATATGACTGCTGCGAGTCTCAAACTGATTCCCTGGTCTCGATCCGCTCAATCAGACCGTCTTTGTAGTGCACGATTCGGTCGGCCCGGTCGGCCACGCCGCGCTCGTGTGTCACTACAATCAGCGTCATCCCCAATTCATCCTGCAGGCTCTGGAACAGATCGAGCAGCACGGCTTCGCTTTCGCTGTCCACGTTGCCGGTAGGCTCGTCCGCAAGCAGAACGCGCGGGCGATTCACAATCGCGCGGGCGATGGCCGCACGCTGGCGTTCGCCGCCGCTGACCTTGGCCGGCACGTGACCCACGCGGTGCGACAGCCCCACCTGCTCAAGCGCCTTGCGGGCAAGGTCTTGCGCACCGGACTTGCCCAACAGGGGCAGCGCGACGTTGTCGAGCAGCGTCAGGTGCGGGAGCAGATAGTGCAACTGGAACACGAACCCGATTTCCTCGCGCCGGAACCTGGCAAGGTTCTTGATGTGCGCGATGTCCTGCCCATGGATCAGAATCCGGCCGCTGTCCGGCTTGTCGAGGGTGCCGATCAGGCTCATGAGCGTGGACTTGCCGCTGCCGGACTTGCCCATGATCGCAAGCATCTCGCCTTGCTGAACGGTTAGGCTGACGCCCTTGACGGCCTCAATCCCGCCCGGATAGGTCTTGACCAGGTCCTCGATTTGCAGGGCCGGCGTTGCGGATGGGTTCGTGGCAACCATGTCGGCGGTATGCAACCACTGCGCCGCGGCTTTGGCAACGGGTGTCCGGTGGCGGCTTGCATGTTGCGTGGATGCTGTGAGGATGTGATTCTCGGTGCGCAGGGATGCTCTGTGAAAGGGCTTGACACAAGTTGCCGCTGACCGCGACAATTCCTTGACCCCAAAGGATTGCAGCCGCGAAAGACGGGCAACGCCTGAACAGGTGTAAAACGACCTATGGCCACACAAGAAGTAGTTCTTCGCCCCGGCGATTCGATATCAGTAAGACTTGAGGTGCCCGGTCAGCCCCTGCGCCTTGACATGAGTTTAACCCCGGACGGCGTAGCAGTTTCGTCACCCGTGCCGATGGGCGCTCCTACCATCTTCGGCGGCGTCCCGCCCATCCATGACGATCCTGAGCCGGTCGATCTCACCGACGAATTTGCGGCCGAGAACGAGAGCGCCCATGAGCCGATGCCGGCCCAGAAGGTCGAGAGCCTCGCGGCCGTTGAGCCCTTCGGCGGTGAGCCGATGGCGGTTGACATCCCGTTCGACGATGTGGACGACGACGGCAGCGTCCAGATGGAAGAGACTGTCGGGACGCAGGATGTAACTGAGTCCGACGACCTGGACCTTGACCTCAGCGACCTGGAAGGTGACGAAAACGTGTCCGTCGGCGTGGATATCCCCGGCGACGACGCGGGCGGCCTAGGGCTTGAGGGCGACGTGATGGATGTGTCCGATGACTCGGTCGACATCCCCGTAGATGCACTGGATATTCCCGCAGATGACGAGCCGGGTTTCAACGCGGACGCCATGACCATGCTGCCGCCGACTCGCAAGGCTTCACAGCCGTCGCTGTCGGTCGAAGATGATGACGCGGGACTTTCGCTGGAAAACCTTTCGCTTGATGACGAGGAGGTCGAATTGGACGCTGACGGAAACCCGAAGGCCAAGTTCAAGCCGGGCCCGGAAGACACTCTTCCGGTCTGGACCGGCAAGGCCAGCACCTACAAAGACCCGAACCTCGAGAAAAAGAAGCGCGAGACTTCCAAACTCAACAAGGCCGCGCCGGCACCGGCCGGCAAGCCCGCCCCGAAGCTCCCGGGCGCGGCCAAGAAGCCAGTCACGAAACAGATCAAGAAGCCGAACACCGGTGCGGTAGCCCCGGCGGCCGGCGGCTCAGGTCGCAAGGCGGCCGAAGGTGGCGGCAACTTCACGGTGTTCCTGTCGCCGCCCAAGGGCGCAGACAAGAAGCAGGCCGCGGCCGAGATCATTGCGGACATTCAGGGCATCGACATGAACTCTGCAATTGCTCTGGCCGGCAAGATGATTGTGCCGGTCGTGAAGGGCGTCTCGGAAGACGAGGCCCAGGGCGTGCGCGACCGGTTCAAGGATGCGGGCCTTTCCTGCCGCATCACCCAGAAGCGCTAAACCGTAACGGAGAAACACACCTCAATGAAGATCATCAAGAACGACGACGGCTCCGCTACCCTTCAATCGGATCACGGGAACTTCCAGTTCTCGGATGACGAGTTTGACGACCTCATCCATGCAATTCCGATCAGCACAACCCACCTGTACCGGCTGTTGATTGATACGCTGATTGAGGGTGACGAACGCAAACAGCAGATGCGCGGAATTATCGAGGCGACCGGCAACTCCGACTCGCAGCTTACGCTGCTCCAGAACGAGGCGCTGCGGTTCGTCGACGGAGAAGACGACTAGGCCATGTCTGCAACGCTGCGCTGGAATCGACTTGTGATCGCCGCCGAGAGTGAGGAAGAATTCATCTCGGCGGTGTTCGACTATTTCCCGCAGTTGCTGCAGCTCCCGTACGACCGCGTCGAGATGGACATCACCGGCACGCTGGAGATTTCCGAGGACGCCTTCAGAAGCATTGCCATCAAGCTGATCGGCGGCGAAGCGGCCGAGAAGAAGGTGCTGATCCGCATTCCGCCGTCCGTCGACCGCTACTTCCGCCACGCCAACCTCTACCGCATGGTCGAGGTCGACGTTGTGCAGCCGCTGGCAGGCAACGGCAGGGTGGACGCGGCCAAGGTGAAGGCCAACATCAAGGGCTCGAAGTACGAGGCGGTGAAGGCCGCCAAGCCGATTCAGTCGGACAGGACCGAGATGGCCCCCACCGCGCTGTCGCCCGAAGCCCCGGCCCTCTCACCAGAGCCCGCGAAACAATCGAAGCCGACGCGCGCGCAGCGCCCCGTGGACAAGGCCTCGAAGGCCGAAGTCGGCTACCTGGTCGACGTCGAGAGCGGCACGCGCCACGAGATTCGCAAGACCATGATGATCGGGCGTGAGCCGCCCAGCGACCTGGTTTTCCAGATCCCGACGATCAGCAAGCGTCACTTCCAGATCCGAAAGGATGGCGACGCGTTCATGATCGAGGACATGCGTTCGACCAACGGGACGTACCTCAATGGCCTGCCGGTGCATGAGCCCGTGCCCTTGCGCGACGGCGACGAGATCGTTGTGGCCATTACGCTCAAGCACCCCAAGGGTGCGAGAATCTTCCAGTTCACAACGAAGCCGGAATAGGCTCCAATAGCCGCAGCTGAACCGGGAGCGGAATTTCCCGTTCCTATGGTTAAGAGGTGCGCCATTGGCGAAGATTTCCATCAAGCCAGTTGACCACGGCCCCGCCCCCGCCGCTTCGGCGATGTTCGTGAAGCTGGCGGGACTGGTCGTCATGACGATCAGCCTGGTCGGCATCATTTTCATGCTGCTGACGTACTCGTGGCAGGACGACCGCGAGTCCTGGGACTGGGAGCCGGAAAGCATCCGCACCAACTTCGACCCGCTGCTGACGACCGAGCAGATTCGGGCGTTGTTCAAGCAGAAGCGCGAACAGTGGCAGACGGAGCATCCGATCAACCAGTTGCCCGGCAACTTCGAGACGGACTCCGACCCGACGAAGGCCAACAAGCCGAAGTCGAACGACGTCGGGTTGCCGTTCGACGGCGGCGAAGAGCTGCCGCCGCCGGACCCATTCCCGTCAAGCGGCGGCACCGATCAGCGTGACCTCGCGCGTCAGGAAGCGGAGCGGGAACTGGCCATCGCCGAGAAGCTGACGCTTGAGCCGGTGTTCAGGCTGGCGGACGAAACGCAGAACCTGCTCGATTTCGTGCAGTTCACCGATGCCTCGCGCGAAAAGTCGATGAACGAGTTCGACGCCTACCGCGGACGCCAGGCGCCTACCAACGAGGTGCTGGCACTGCAGATTCTGAAGAAGCTGCCCGCACCGGGCAGCGCGGCGTACGCCGAATACCAGAAGCGCGTCGAGCAGTCCGGCTGGTATTTCGGCAAGTCGCAGGATGTATGCGAAGTGTATCGCGGGCGGGGCTTCGCGGCCGAGGGGCGCCTGTTCGACCTTTACGAAATCAGGCCCGACAAGGCGATCGTGCTGCAGGACGGCACAAAGGTGGAAAGCTACTACGAGGGCGTCGTGGCGTTGCTCGGCCCGGGAATGCTGCGCAAGGAACACAAGATTGAGCAGCGCACCGTCGAGTTCCAGGCCTTGACGATTCCGGATGCGCTCAAGCCCTACGTGAACGACAAGGGATCCGTCTCGCACGAAGACAAGCTGGTCACCGAGAAGGTGATGGTCAAGTTTACAGGCGCGTTCCTGCGCCGCTGGATCTACAGCCGCGAGGTCAAGCCCTACAGCACACAGGCCAAGAAGGTCGTCACGCAGGACCATCTTCCGCTGCTGCTCACGGCTGACCTGGCACTCAGCCAAAGGTCGCCCTACGAGCTTACGGATGAACTGCTTCAGCAGGTGCGCGATGCGATGCGCGAAGACCCGATCTACCTTGAGTCCGAGGCGGCGTACTACGCGATGCTCGCCAAGGCCAACGACCCGGACGACCAGGTTGAGATCGTGCCCGAGATCGGCTACTTCGACCTTGCGGGTGAAGAAACCGGCCCGCGCTACCGCGGCCAGGGGATTCACGTCGTCGGCATGATCGGCGACGACTACGCGCCGGTGATACTGCCACCGAACATCAGCGGGCTGCGGCGCGTGTTCCGTGCGCTCGTCCTGCACGACACCGGCGACCTGGAAACACCCAAGCGCTACCTGTGTGACATGATCGAGCCGCCCACCGGGCTGGAGCCCCGCGCGCTGATCGACATCGACGCGCGCTACTATCGCAACGTGTTCGAGAGCAACAGCACCAGCTCAAGCGTTCGGCCGTTGATCATCGTGCGAAAGATGAAAGGCATCGCCGAAGACAGTGAAGAAGGCGCCTGGCTGTACGCGGTGGCCGGAATCGGCGGTGTGGTGCTGCTGCTCGCGGTATTGACGTGGTTCATCCTCAGCGAGCGCCGAGAGCGCGCGCGCTTCGAGGCCAGCACCCTCGAGCTGTCGCGCGGACGAATCAAGAAGCAGGGCGGACTCAAGCTGAAGCCGCTGCCGGGCGGCAAAGGCGGCGAGCCTGAAGCTCCCGCTGAGCCAACCCAGCCGGAACAGCCGTCCGAGCCCGAGCCGGACGACCCGCACGCCAAGGAATAGTCGTTTGCACGCCGCGTGTTAGGCTCAGGCAATGGAAGTTACCCGCGTACCAGTTTCCCTTGGCGAGCGCAGCTACGACGTCGTGATCGGCGAGCGGCTGCTTGGCGAAATGCGTGAATTCGCAGAAGCCGAGAAGCCGACGAGCAGCTTCATTGTCACGGACACCAACGTGGGGCCGCTTCACGCCGACGTAGTACAGAACGCAGTGGTGGCGAACGAAGTCTTCACCGTGCCTGCCGGTGAGAACAGCAAGGGCATTGAACAACTCGCGCGACTTTACGATGAAGTGTTCGCCGCGCGCCAGGTGGATCGACACTCGCTCGTGTTTGCGCTGGGCGGCGGGATGGTTGGCGACCTCGCGGGCTATCTCGCGGCCACGCTGCTGCGCGGAATTCGGTACGTGCAGGTGCCGACGAGCCTGCTGGCGATGGTCGATTCAAGCGTAGGCGGCAAGACCGCGATCAACCACGCGGCGGGCAAGAACCTGATCGGCGCGTTCCACCAGCCCGCGGCCGTCTTTTGCGATCTTCACTTCTTGAAGACGCTGCCCGAGCGCGAGTATGTCAGCGCCATCGCAGAGATCATCAAGACAGCCGCCCTCAGCGGCGACGAGTTGATGTCGTTGCTCGAAGCGTCGGCGGACAAGCTGGCGGCCCGCGAGGTGGATTCACTGCAACGGGTCATCGAGGCTTGCGTTCGTTTCAAGGCGCAGGTCGTCGCGGAGGACGAGGTGGAAGTCACCGGGCGCCGCGCGACACTCAATCTCGGGCACACGCTTGCCCACGTGATCGAGACTGCCTTTCCCGAGCGCTATCTGCATGGCGAAGCTGTTGCCATCGGCACCGCCGCGGCTTTGCGCCTGTCGGTTGAGCGTGCGAAGCTGGACCCGGAAGTCGCCACTCGGGTGGTTGCCTTGTTCGGACGCTTCGGGCTCTCGACCGTTGTCCCGGAGAACCTGGAAGCGGCGCGCGCGCTGGAGATCATGGAGGCCGACAAGAAGCGCACCGGCCACGTGCTGCGATTCGTAGTGCTTTCAGAGTTGGGCGAAGCTGGGGCCCTTCCCTGCAGGCTGGACGATGCACTCGCGGCAACCCTGCTGGGCCGGTCACATGCGTGAGATCGAGGCGAAAGTCGCGCTGGCGGTGGCGCAGAAGTTCACGCCGCTGGGTGTCGCGAACCTGCTGAAGCGATTCGGCAGCGCGAGCGGCATCGTCGCGGCCCCAAAGAGCGAACTCAACAAGGTCCCGAAGGTAAACAAGCAAGGGGCGGAGGCGCTGGCGGAGGTCATCCGCAAGGGCGACCACCTCCGCGAGCTGGAAGAGTGCGAGAAGCACGGAGTCAAGCTGCTTGAGCTCGAGGACAAGGCATACCCGCAGATCCTCAAGCGCATCGATGACCCGCCGCCGCTGCTCTACGTCCGTGGCGAAATCACTTCACACGACGACCTGTCGCTCGCCATCGTCGGTGGCCGCAGCGCCAGCTATTACGGCACCGCGCAGGCCGCGCGCTTCGCCCGCGACTTTGCCATTCGCCGGGTCACCGTCGTGAGCGGCCTGGCTCGGGGGATCGACACAGCCGCGCATCGCGCCGCGCTGGATGCCGGCGGCCGAACAATCGCCGTGGTGGGAAGCGGACTGTTGGACATCTATCCGCCCGAGAACGACCGCTTCGCGCTGGAGATTGCCGAGAATGGCGCGGTCGTAAGCGAGTTCCCCCTGCACACGCCCGGGCGCGCGCGCAACTTCCCGCAGCGCAACCGGATCATCTCCGGGCTTAGCCTCGGCGTTCTCGTGGTCGAGGCCACGCGCAAGTCCGGCTCATTGATCACCGCGCGCCTCGCCGCCGAGCAAGGCCGCGAGGTCTTCGCACTGCCGGGCAAAGTCGACAGCGACCTCAGCCAGGGCCCCCACGACCTGATCCGCGAAGGCGCGCACCTCGTCGCTGAGCCGGAGCACGTTTACGAAGGCCTCGAGATGCTCAAGTTGCTGCCCGAGGAAAAGGCGCCGGAGAAGCGGGCAAGCGCCACGCCACAAGGCATGTCCCCCACTGAGGCCGCGTTGTGGAAAGTGCTGATGCCCAGCGACGGCCTGACCGTCGATGAGCTGATGGGCAAAACCAGCCTGCCCGCCGCGCAGATCAGCAGCGGCCTGCTCACCCTCGAAATGAAGCGCCTCGCCAAGGCCCTGCCCGGCAAGCGCTACGTGCGCTTGGAAGCTTGACGCGCGCTCATATACTCGCGCAACGTTCGCCGGAGTCCGCATGGAGCCGTTTCTCGAAGCACTCAGGAAGAAGGTCCTCGTTGGTGACGGGGCGTACGGCACCTTGCTGGCAAGTCGCGGGCTCGTGGCGGGCGGCGGCATCGGGCCAGTGCTGAACCTCGCCAAGCCGAACTTCGTGATTGCCGCGCACCAGGAATACCTCGACGCAGGTTCAGACGTAATCGAGACCAACACTTTCGGCGCCGACCGCATGGCACTCGCAGCGGCCGAAGCCAATGTCACAAGCCATGACGTCTGCAAGGCCGGCGCGGAGCTGGCCAGGCAGGTTGCCGGCGACCGCGCCTATGTCGTGGGAGCTATCGGCCCGCTGTTCCGCTCCAGTAACAAGCTCACCGACGACGAGCGCCGCGAGTGCTTCAAGGAAGAAGTCACGGGACTGGTTGAGGGCGGCGTCGACGCCCTCCTGCTGGAGACCTTTCCCGACCTCTCCGAGCTGCTGTTTGCCATTGCGGCTGTGCGCGCCGTCGCCCCCGGGACGCCGCTGATCGCGCAGATGGCGTTCACACTTGCAGGCACGACCACCACGGGCATTTCACCCGAGCGCATGGTCCGCGAGCTGGACAGGCAGCCGGTCGACGTCATCGGCGCCAACTGCGGCGGCGGCGAGAGCGCGGCCATTGAAGTCTGCAAGCGTCTGGTCGAGCTGACGGAGAAGCCGATCAGCATCTACCCCAACCGCGGTCTTGCGGATTTCGACGATCACGGACGGCCGATCTACATCGAAAGCAGCGACTACTTCGCCCGCAGCGCGCGTCGCCTGGCCGACCTTGGCGCCAACCTGATCGGCGGCTGCTGCGGCACGACGCCTGAGGACATCCGCAAACTCAAGGGCCAGGTCAGCGCGCGCAAGCCGTCGATGCGTCACCTGCGCGTAGCCGCTGAGCCCGCACAGAAGGCCAAGCCCTCCGAGCCTCTGAAATTGCAGCCGACGCTCGAAGGGGATCTGAAGACCCGCAGGATCGTGATTGCCGAAGTGGACCCTCCGCGCGGATTCGATGCAACGGGCGAACTGAAAGGCGCCGCCGAAGTCGTGAAGGCCGGCGCCGACGCCATCACCATTGCAGACAACGCGCTCAGCATCATGCGCATGAGCAACCTCGCGTTTGCCGGGCTGCTCATGCAGCAGGTCGATGCGCGCATCGTGCTTCACATCGCTTGCCGTGACCGCAGCCTGATCGGCACCCAGTCGCACCTGCTGGGTGCTTACGCGATG
Source organism: Planctomycetota bacterium (assembly GCA_020638675.1). GTDB lineage: Bacteria > Planctomycetota > UBA8742 > UBA2392 > UBA2392 > JACKID01. Next base: position 2,056,584 of record JACKID010000001.1, on the reverse strand, counting down.
GGCATTACCAACATCCTCGCCGTGACCGGCGACCCGGTCGCCACGCAGGCCTACAAGGGCAGCAGCGGCGTGTTCGACATGGCCAGCCACAAGCTGATCGAGATGATCTCGCGCTTCAACAAGGGCGAATTCGCGACGGGGCGTGACGGCAATTCCCCCACCAACTTCTTCGTCGGCGGCGCGTTCAACTGTGCGTCATTGCGGCTGGAGAACGAGGTCAAACGCTTTCAGCGGAAGGTGCAGGCGGGCGCCAGGTTCATCATGACGCAGCCGGTGTTTGATATCGCCACGGCCCGACGCGTGACCGAGTCCGCGAGGCCGCTCGGCGTTCCGTTGATTCTTGGCATCATGCCACTGGTCAGTGAACGCAACGCCGATTTCCTTCACCACGAGGTTCCCGGCATCGACGTGCCCGAGGACATTCGCGAGCGCATGAAAGGCAAGCGCGGCGAAAGCGGGCGTGCGGAAGGCGTAAAGATCAGCAAAGAGTTGATGCAAGAGATCGCGCCCGAGGTGCAGGGCTTCTACATGATCACGCCGATGAACCGCTACGAAATGATCAGCGAGCTGACCCGCTACGCGCGCACACTCACCCCGGCGAAGGCATGACCTGGGCCTGGATCATCGGAACGCTGCTCGTCTCCTACATGGTGGGCAGCATTCCGTACGGGCTGCTTGCGGGCTACCTGCTGAAGGGCGTGGACATTCGCCAGCACGGCAGCCGCAACATCGGCGCGACCAACGCGGCGCGGGTCATCGGCTGGAAGTGGTTTCCCGTCGTGCTGTTGCTTGACGCACTCAAGGGCGCCGGCCCCTGCCTGCTTGGACTCTGGCTTGCGCCGCGCGCCGGCACGGACCTCGTGCTGTTCGCGGCGATCGGCGCCCTGATGGGCCACCTGTACTCGATCTATCTCAAGTTCAAAGGCGGCAAGGGCGTGGCGACCGGGCTCGGCGTAGTATTGGTCGTGACAACGTTGCCCGAGATTCATGTACCGCTGCCTGCCCTTTGTGCGCTCGGCGCGTTCGGGCTGACGCTGCTGGTGACTCGCATGGTGAGCATCTCGAGCATTGTGGCCGGGCTTAGCATGCCGGCCTTCTACTATGCCTGGCTGGGCGCGCAGACATTCACCGAGCCATACGACCGACGCTTTATACTGATCTGCGTGATGTCGCTCGCCGTGCTGGTCAAACATCGCTCAAACATCCGTAGAATCATGAACGGCAGCGAGCCGCGTATCGGCCGCAAAACGCCTGAGGCAAGCAATGGCTGAAGTGCTGATCATCGGTGCAGGCAGTTGGGGGACCGCGTTCGGCGTGCTGCTCGCGGGTGCGGGCAACCGCGTGACGTTGTATGAGCGCCTGCCGGATTACGCGGCCGAACTGGCGAAGACACGCGTGAACCGCATCTTCCTGCCGGATATCTCCTTCCCGGAAGGCCTCGAGGCAACCAACGAGTTGGACGGCCTCGAGCGCTTCGACTGGTGCATCAGCGCCGTGCCGACCCGTTTCATTCGCAGCGAGTTCACGCAACTGGCTGACCGCCTGCCGCCTGAACTTCCGATCGTCAGCCTGAGCAAGGGGATTGAGCAGGAGACGGTCAAGTTTCCAACGCAGATCCTGGGCGAGGTCACCAGCTCGAAGCACCTGTTGTGCCTGTCGGGGCCGAGCCACGCCGAGGAAGTCGCGCGCGGAATGCCCGCCGTGGTTGTCAGCGCGGGCGATGAGACGCGCGCGCAGGCATTGGCGGAGCTGGTGAGCACCCCCACCTTCCGCGTCTACTACAGCACCGACCTTGCGGGTGTGGAGCTTTCCGGCGCTGCGAAGAATGTAGTCGCTATCGCGGCGGGCATCGTGGACGGGCTCAAGCTGGGCGACAACGCCAAGGCGGCGTTGATCGCGCGCGGTTTGGCCGAGATCGTCCGGCTCGGCGTTGCAATCGGCGCTGAAGAGCGGACGTTTAGCGGGCTCAGCGGCATCGGCGACTTGTACACGACCTGTGCATCAAGCCACGGGCGCAACCTGAACTTCGGGCGACGCATCGGCGGCGGCGAGAAGCCTGAAGCGATCATCGCGTCAATGGAAATGGTGGTGGAAGGCTACAACACGGCCAAGGCCCTGCGCGAACTCGCCCGCCAGAAGGGTGTAGAGATGCCCATCTGCGAAGAAGTCTGCAACGTCATATACGACCACGCCGACCCACGCACAGCCGTTACCCGCCTGATGACCCGATCCATCAAGGCGGAGTAACCGGCACTACTTCTTCTCTAGCCAATTGTGTGTGTAGTTGAACAGACTACTGGGTACGACCTTGTCGAATGCGTGGTCTTCCACAGTCACCCGCAGGAGGCCCCAGTTGCGAGTATCAAACGGCGTTCGCCAGAACTTGAACGTGTCTGTGCGCGAGTAGTCGATGGAATCTGCGCGCGAGATTGACGTCCACGAACAGAATCGTGAATAACCAGCCGGCCAGTTATAGACGGCCGAAGTTCGCGGGTAGCTGAGTTCCCAACGCGCGCCGTCTTCGTACACGTGAATCCGGATTTCTGTGTCGAAGGGGTTGGAAACCGAAGCCGAGACATGCCAGCCCTCCTCCTTCACCCAGCCGAGTTCATACCCAACACTGTTCCAAAGATGGAGACGGTCGGCCTTCTGCGCAGCCTGCGGTTGTTCAGGGCCGCCTCGTTCGACGAGTTCTAGGCCCGCGTTCTCCTTTGGGTTGGATCCGAGCCCATAAGGGATCAGGAACCAGTGCCTCTCCTTCAGCATGTCGACCCGAATCCAATAGTCTTCAAAGTCTGCGGGCAGCCAATCGAAGAAGATCATCATGTCGCCCGTCATTCCGAGACTGCCGCCTGCCCATGCGGAAATCGCTGGTTCGCCGTTAGTTGGCTCAGCGATGACCTTGTCTCCCCTCACGATGGCAGCTCTGATGTCGCCCTGTTTGGGCGATTTGAAGGCGTCCTTCTCCTCTTTGGAGGCGAAGTCACCCGGGCGGCTCCACAAGAGGTCGAAACGCAAACCGTCACCGGCCTCTGAGTGGGAGAAATTGGCAAGGCAGCCGTTCCATGGAGTACTTATGGCCCCGTACACCACTCGCTCAAAGGTGCGGTCGCCGGCGCGAATCTGATCTGTAGTAACCGAGTCGTCTTCGCCGAACTGGGTCTCCGGCCACCAGTCTCCCCAGTTTCGCACTGGAGCTTTCGGGAGCGGATCGCCGCTTTCTTTCGCGGGCGCGTTCTGGCTGGTTTCGTGTGATGGGGTCAGCACACCGATTGTGATCAGGCTGGCGACGGCCAGCGCCATTATCTTCATCCGACGCAGCATGGCAATCTCCGGTTCGGTTCAGGCAATCAAGACTAGACCGAAATGTTTGCCGGTGTCGAAGAGAAAGCCCCGGATTTCCATCCGGGGCTCTAGTTCTGCGGAAATGAGTTGTTCATGCCTTCGCAGCGATCGCTTCTTTGGCTGCTTTGACGATGTCGGCGACGTGGACGCCGTATTTGCGCCAGAGGGCGTCCGGGTCGCCGCTTTCGCCGAAGGTGTCCTGGGTGCCGATGAAGCGGATCGGGGTTGGGTGCGTGCGTGCGAGTGTTTCAGCGACCGCGCCGCCGAGCCCGCCGAGCACGTTGTGGTCCTCGGCCGTGATCACCGCGCCGCACTTCTTCGCCAGTGCCACCAGCGTTTCCTCATCGAGCGGCTTGATCGTGTGAAAGTCGGCGACGGTCGCGTTGATGCCTGCCTTCTTCAACTCGTCGGCCGCTTCGACCGCGAAGCCGACCTGCGGGCCGCAGGCGATGATCGCGACGTCGTTACCCTCGCGGATGATCTTGGCTTTGCCGATCTCGAACTTCTCGCCGTCCTTGTAGACGTCCACAACCTTCGGGCGGCCGAGGCGCAGGTACACGGGGCCTTTGTGCGCTGCAACGGCCTTGGTCAATCCATAGGCCGAAGCGTAGTCAGCCGCCACGCAGACCGTCACGTTCGGGATCACGCGCATCAACGCGATGTCTTCCAGCGACTGGTGGCTCGCACCGTCTTCGCCCACGCCGAGGCCGCTGTGGGTGCAGGCGATCTTCACGTTCAGCGCTGGGTAGCCGATGGTGTTGCGCACGCTTTCCCACGCGCGACCGGTGCCGAACATCGCAAAGGTGGTAGCGAAGGGGATCTTGCCGGCCGTGCTCATGCCCGCGGCGACGTCGACCATGTTGGCCTCGGCCACGCCCATCTGGAAGAAACGGTCCGGGAACTCCTTGGCAAACGCGCCGGTCTTGACGCTGCCGCCGAGGTCGGCCGTCAGCGCGACGACGTTCGGGTTCTCGCGGCCCAGCTCCAGCAGGGCGACTCCAAAGGCATCACGGGTTGCACGCATGGCTCTCTCCTGAGTTGCGGGCAGTGTAGGCGGGAGGCCCTGCGCCGCAACCGTGTGGGCAAATCGTTAAGACGTGGCAGTAGCGGTGCCGGTAGGCCTTTTCACCAGTGCCAGGAACAGGATGCCCAGCAGCAAAGGTGCGGCCTGTGCGCCGATCGCGATGCGCCAGCCGGTCAGATCGCTGCCGGTCTGTCTTGAAATAACGTCCTGCAGGATGCCCACGACCGCGCTGCCGATCACACTCAACTTGGTGGTGATGCCGTACAGCCCGAAGTACTCGCCCACCTTTTCGCGCGGGCTCAGCTCAATCAGCAGCTTCCGCCCGGCCGTCCAGATGCCGCTGAGCCCCAGCCCCCCGAAGCCGCAGATGCCAATCAGGTAGCCGAGCACCGTCTGCCCGGCGGCGAGCGCCGCGCCGATCAAACCAACCACGAGGCACAGCGCGCTGAATCGGAGCATTCGCAACGAGCCGAGCCGGTCGGTGAGGAAGCCGAGCGTGATGCCGAATACCAGCGCCAGCCCGTTCAGCGTCATGCCCGCGATGATCAGCAGCGACGTCGTGGACTCGATCTGGAAACCGAAGATGCTTGCCTCACCGCGTTCGATCGAGCCCGCGAAGGTGGTGCTGGTCAAGTCACCGAAGAACAGGATGGCCGTGTTCAGCACGTCCACGCAGAAGAAATTGCCGAGCAGGAACCACATCACCGGGCGGTTCTTCGGCAGCGACTTCAACGTCTTCAGCACCGAGGCGAAGCTCTCACTCACCAGCCCCATGCTGAACGGCTCGCGCGATGTCACTCGGCGTTCTTTCACGAGCAGGAAGCTCGGCAGCGCGAACACCAGAAACATCCCGGCCGTGGCGAGGAACGTCGCCTGGTCGCCGATCTTGTCGCTGAGCGGCAGAACGATGATCAGCGTCAGCAACGTGCCGACATAGCCCAACCCCACGCCGAGGCCTGACACCAGCCCCTGGTTGCGGTCGGCCGCCACACTGGGCAACAGCGCGTTGTAGAACACCAGCGACGCGTTATAGGCCAGGTTGGCGATGAAGAAGGCGATCAGCACCGGCACCAGGGAAGTCGTTGCCCCGAACAGCGCCATCGGGACGATGCAGGCCAGCGTGCCGATGATCAGGTAAGCCCGGCAACGCCCGGTGCGGTCGGCCGCCGCCGCGAATGCGGGCACCAGCAGCCCGGCGACGACCATCGAGATGCTTGAAACGATCCCGATCAACGAGCGCGAATCGAACAGCTTCCCGAAGTAGGGCACGAATATGAACGTCAGCGTGGCTACGTAGACCGTGTTCGCGAGGTCGTACATCACCCAGGCGGATGCGGCGCCGGGCAGGGTCTTCTTGAGCGACGTTGCGTGCGGCACGAGGGCCGTGTGCTCAGAGGTTTCTAGCGGCGGCGGGGCGATTTCGACCGAGTCGGGCATGGCGGGGAAGCATAGCGGCGACGCGGTCGAAAGCAAAAGCCCGCGTCGGGCGCGGGCTTTGTGGTGGTCAGGCTAGCTGGTGAAGGTCGGCTTCACTTCCCGGTGCCGGTCCGAACTGCTTTTCACCTTGTCGGTGAAATCCAACACCTCGTCTTCGGTGAAGAACTTGCGGACGCGCTTGCGGGTCTGGAACCATGCGCCCTTGACGCCCTGGCTCATCCCCTGCTCGATGTAGTCCAGCTCACGAACCGCGCAAAACATGGCGAGCGTCTGTGCGTTCATGATGCTCTCCCCGTTGAATGCTTAACCACTATCGCTTCAGATTGATGCAGTCAAAGAAGATTACTGACAGAGTCTTTACAATTTGGCCCTAGTGCATACGTGCTTACTACTTGGGAGGTTATCAACGCTTTCCAAAACTTATCCCCAAGGATGGTTCAGTGGGTCAGCCATGTGGGCAACAACACGAAGCTGAACTTCGGGTTGTCAGCCCCGTACATCAGAGTCGGTACGGCGATGAACCGGTAGAACAGGCTGAACATGCAGATTGCGAACACGGACAACGCCACAAACTTCAGCACGTCGTGGTTGGCCGGCTCGGGTTCTGGCTCCTGTACGTCGATGCCACTCACTTCAGCTCCTTGGCGAAGGCGGCAATGCGTTCAACGGCCTTGCGAATCTCTTCGTCCGATGCGGCGTAGGAGAACCGTACGAAGCCGGGCGCGCCGAATTCGCTGCCCGGTACGCCTGCGACGTGGGCGCGGGTGAGCAACGCCTCGCATATGACGTGGTCGTCCTTGAGCAGCAGGTCGCCGTGGGACTTGCCGATCCAGCCGCGGAAGTCCGGGAACACGTAGAACGCGCCGCCCGGCCGCGAGCAGTTCACGCCCGCGATGTCGTTCAACCCGCCGGCGATCACGTCACGCCGCGCGATGAACTTGCGCTTCCACTCCGGAAGCTCGGCCGGGTCTTCAGCCAGGGCCTTGAGAGTCGCCAGCTGCGAAACGGTAGCCGGGTTGCTGGTGCTGTGGCTCTGCAGCGCGCCCATGGCTGCGATCACATGCTTGGGGCCGCCGGCGTAGCCGATGCGCCAGCCGGTCATCGCGTAGGCCTTCGCCACGCCGTTGATCGTAACCGTGCGCGAGTAGGCGTCGTCGCTAAGCGAAGCAAAGCTTACGTGCTCGCCGTCGTAGACCAGCTTCTCGTAAATCTCATCCGAGAGCACGGCAACACCCGTGCCCCTCAGTACGTCGGCCAGCGCCTGTTGGGCCTCGCGCGACCAGACCGCGCCGGTAGGGTTCCCCGGCGAGTTGACCATCACCAGCTTCGTCTTCGGCGTCAGCGCCTTCTTCAGCGCATCGGGCGTCAGCACGAAGCCGGTGCTTGACGTGTCAACGACCACCGGCTTGCCGCCGAAGAAGTTGACCATCTCCGGGTAGCTGACCCAGTACGGCGCAGGAATGATGACCTCGTCGCCTTCGTCAATCAGCGCGGCGATCAGGTTGAAGCATGAGTGCTTCGCGCCGCAGTTCACCATCACCTGCTCGGGTGAATACTCGAGACCGTTGTCGCGCTTGAACTTGTGCGCCACGGCCTTGCGGATCGCGGGCAGACCTGACGCGGGCGTGTAGCGGTCCACCGGGCCTTTGGCTTTCAGCGCGTCGATGGCCGCGTCGCGGATGTAGTCGGGCGTCTCAAAGTCCGGCTCGCCGGCGGTGAGGGCGATGACGTCCTTGCCCTCGGCGGCCAGTGCCTTGGCCCGCGCCGTCAATGCGAGCGTTGCGGAGGGCTGGATGCGCCCCACCCGTTGTGCAAGTTTCAGCTCAATCATGGCTCGTCTCAGGTCGTCTTCAGTCTCGGCTCAACGCTGTCGTGGCTCCCGATCAATTGCAGGTACGTCGTGTGCTTGCGCAACTCGGCGAGCGCGGTGCGGATGTTGTCCTGATCAAAGCGCCCGGGGAACTCGACGAACACAGTGTAGTCCCACTTGTTGGTGCGGTTGGGGCGCGCGAATACCTGCGTCAGGTTGATATTGTTCGCCTGGAACGCGGCCAGCGCGTGCATCAGCGCACCCGGCTGGTGCTTCAGCTCGAACATCACCGTCGTCTTGACGTCGGTCGAGCCTTCTGGCGGAAGCTGCTTCGCCTTGGTCATCGCGACGAAGCGTGTCACGCCGGTGACGGAGTTCTCCACGCTCGGCTGCAGCACCTGCAGCCCGAAGATGCTCGCCGCGAAGTCGCCGCAAACGGTGGCTTCGTTCTTGTCGCCGCGCTGGACGATGGCGGCCAGGTTCTCTGCGCTGTCGTAGCGGGCGATAAGTTCAAAATCGCTCTGCATGCTCAGGTAAGTGCTGCTCAGGTTCAGGATGGCCGGGTGGGCGTAAACGCGCTTGATGTCGGCGGTCTTGGCACCCTGCTGGCCGGCGAGGTTGTAGCGCTCGTGGAAGCGGATCTCGCGGGCGAAATGCACCCGTGTGGCACGCAGCAGGTCGAGGATTTCGAAGCTGGTCCCCCATTCGGAGTTTTCGACCCGAACGACGCCCAACTGGCAATGCTCATCGGCAAGGGCATCAAACACGCCCTGCGCCGTGTTGCACGGCGTGGTCGCGATGTCCTGGTCGGCATACATCCAAGCTGCCGCGGCTTCCGCGTACGAGCCGCGTTGCCCGTGGAATGCGATCTTCACTGCTGTCCTCCGCGAGTGCGTGCAATTTAGCAGCGCCGTAGCGGAAGTCAGCCCCCGATGCGGACGCTGTGCATGCCCAGCAGGGCCACGGAGTTCAGGATGGTGAACAGGGTTTCGAAGGGCTCATCGCGCGGCAGGGAGACGCCCAGCACGTCAGGGTTGGCCTTGCGGCGCGTGGTCAGGCTGGCCAGCGACGACGAAAAGCGCGGGCCGGTGATCTTGTTCTCTTCCCCGTCCAGCAGGAACGTGACGTCGTACTTGCCCTCGGCGATGGGGCCGTCTCGTTTCACCAGCACGGCCGCGACGTTGATGTCCGTGGGCAGGTCGCCCTTGGGCAGGGTCATGTCCAGCAGCCGCAGGGTCGGGCCCAGCACGTCGTTGGTCACGACGAACAGGCGATGCACGCCTACCGACCTCATCATTTCGAGCACGCCCAGGAATGTCTCCCAGCGCGCGTTGCGGTCCATGGCCATGACAACCTGCAACTCGCTGAGCCCGGTATCGAAGTCGATCTCACCTGCGTTGCGTTGAAATGCCTGCAGGACGCCCAGGTCATCGGCGTGCTGGGTCCATTCCGGCTCGTCGGGTGAACGGGTGGCGAACGTGCCGTCCGTCATCGCACGAAGCCCCAGCATGGGCGATTTGGGGTCAATCTCCGCCGCGGGTGGCAGGCCACGGTCACCGGCCGAGACGCGCCAGAAGTCGGCCAGCGTCGGAATGTCCAGCCCCTTGGCAATCTCAAGCTTGTCTTCGTAGGCCGCCAGTTCGCGGCGCTTTTCGACGGGCGCGGATTCCGGCGGCTCTTCCAGGCGGCGCCAGTACGGCTCAATGTCGGCATACCCGAGCGGCGCGCAAAGGTCGGCGACCTCCGCGAATTGCTTTACGGTAGCGTCAGTCGGCAAATCGAAGCGTACCCGCTGGGCGCGCTTTGCGAACTGCGGCAGCTTCTTGCTGAGTGCCGACCGCCAGTCCGTGTCGGCCTTGGCGTCGAAATGGTCGCCTTCGCCGTCGAACCACGCCAGACGCACGGCACCCCCACGCCAGGCGAACTGCAGCGTCGGCGCGGCCTCTTCGGGCGGCAGCGAATCCCATTCGTTGAACACCTGAGAGGTATCCACCTTCAGCGGCAGCAGGCGCAGCGTGTCGTCCCTGGAGTCGCGGGAAACCAGCCACAGGTTGCGCACCAGCAGCGGCACCAGACCCCGGCACAACTCGAGCAACTGGGTGTACGGGGCGCGGTTGTCGGCAAACAGGATCATCGCGGCCGAGCTGGCCTGCAGGGCGTCATTCTTGTGCTTCTCCGCCAGGCTGGACATGCTCGACACCAGCCCGATCAGCGTCACGGGCTGGAATTCATTCCCGCTGCGGGCCGCGAATTTGCCATCCGCAGACAGGCGCGCGACCAGCACGCCGTCGTCATCAATGCTTGCCTTTACCGGGAAGACGTTGCCGTTGCGCTGCTCTGCCAGTTGCCAGTAGTCGGTGAAGTCGGGGTACTCGATCCCCTTGCCCAACTCACCCGGCTCGAACGCGACCAGGCGGGACTTGTGCGGCTGTTGTGGCGGCGGCTGGTTGTTGCCTTCTCCACCACCACAGGCGCCAAGCAACAGCGCCAGCGCGGCGGGGGCCAGCAGGGAGGTGCGGCTCACTTGGACGGGCCTTCCGCGCCGCCCTGCGCCTGAACCCAGATCAGCTTCAATTCGCCGATCAGGCTTTCGAGGGTGGTTGCCTCGTCGTCGGCAAGGTTGCCCGCGGTCTTTTCCTTGAGCATCGCCAGCGTGTCGATGACGTAGCGGGCCTGCTCGAAGTCGACGTCGGGCTCGCCGGTCATCGGGTTGGCGATCGCGCCCATGAAGATCATCGCCTGTGTGGCGAGCGACGCGCAGTGCGTGATGAAGTCGGCCGGCGGCAGGCCCCGTTGCTCCGGCGCATTCTCTTTGGCCAGCTTTTCCTTTTCCTGCGCCGCCTGCTCTTTCCAGTCCGAGTCGACGATGATCTTGGGCTTGTCTTCGGTCATTTCTCGCTTTGTCTCCGCTTCAGCTCGTCGCGGTACATCTTCTCGCTCTTGCCGCTCGGGCTGACGGTGCCGCCGGTTTTGGCGGTGCCGTACGCGGCTTCGAATCGGCCCATCAGCACTGCTACTTCGTAGTTGTCCGGGCCTTCGTAGTACCAGTCGGCCTCCAGCGGGCGCTTGATGTCGCTGCGGCGCTCAAGCCGAACGGCGACGCCGATGCGGGTCTGCTCGAGGTCGGCCTTCTTTTCGGCCTCGGTCTTCTTGCCCTCTTTTTCCTTCTGTTCCGCCCAGGCCTTGGCCTCGGCCTCGGTCAGCGGCTGGTATTCGAACGGCTTGCGCTCGGAATAGACCGTCGTGATCTTGATGTAGGCGCGGCGCCGGAAGTCGTTTCCCGCGTAGGGGCTGCCGGTCTGGGACATATTCCATTCGGTGTCTACGTAGATTTCCGGCAGGTCATTAACGTAGTTTTCTTCCTTGTCGCGGATCTCATAGCCCTCATCCGCGAGAATGCTCATCATGGCCGTGTAGGCCTGCTCACGGCTGACGGAGAATTCCTTGTACGTGTATTCCTTGTACTCGGCGCAACCGGCCAGCATCGCCAACAGCAGGGCCAGCGCAGGTATCCGGAATCGTTTCACCGCAAAGTCCTCATCGGGGTAAATCGGGGACGCACGTACTGTATACGGCCAACATGCCTTCAACAACCGTGCGGGGGCTTTGGATCGGGCAATCCGGCTGCTACACTTCGGGCACGGGGTAAAGGAGAGTACCTCCGGCATGAACCCACTGTTCGCGAACAGTGACATCGCAGACATCGTCGAGAAAGTCGAGGCGGAAGAGCGCCTGACGGCCGAAGATGCGCTGCGGCTGTTCCGCACCCCGGACATTGCTGCGTTGGGCTACGCGGCGAACCTCGTGCGCGAGCGCCTGCACGGCGATACCACGACCTATATCGTCAACCGCTACCTGCACTACAGCAACGTCTGCTGGGACACGTGCAAATTCTGCAGTTTCTACCGCAAGCCAGGTGAGCCGGGCAGCTTCACCAAGCCGGTCGAGCAGATCGTCGAGTGGGCCAGGCAGTTCGAAGGCCAGGGCGTGCAGGAGCTGCACATCGTTGGCGGGCTGCACCCGGCCCTAAAGTACGACTACTACCTGCAGATGCTGCGCGGGCTGAAGGGCGTGCTGCCTGACACCGCGCTGAAGGGTTTCACCAGCGTCGAGATCGACTGGTTCTCGCGCATCAGCCGCAAGGACGCCCGCACCGTGATGGCCGAAATGCACGAGGCCGGGCTGGACTCACTCACCGGCGGCGGCGCCGAGATTTTCGCCGAGCATGTCCGCAAACAGATCTGCCCCAACAAGATCGGGGCGGACCGCTACTTCGAAATCCACGGCATCGCCCATGAGATGGGGCTGAAGACCCAGGTCACGATGCTGTACGGGCACGTCGAGAGCGACGAAGACCGCGTCGACCACCTGCTGCGCGTACGCGACTTTCACGACAAGACCGGCGGCTTCCAGGTGTTCATCCCGCTGGCCTATCACCCGGAAAATAATGCGCTGAAGGCGCGCCGCGCGACCGGCATGGATGACCTGAAGGTCTACGCCATTTCGCGCCTGATGCTCGACAACGTGCCGCATATCAAGTGCTACTGGATCAGCGCTGGACTCAAGCTGAGCCAGGTGGCGCTGGGCTACGGCGTGGATGACCTCGACGGCATCGTCTACGAGCACGAGCGCATCTTCCATGATGCGGGCTCGGGCTCGCCGCAAAAGCTCGGTGAAGAGGACGTAAGGAAGTTGATACGAGACGCCGGGCGCGTACCCTGCCGGCGCGATTCGCGATACCGACTGCTCGAAGAAGTGACGGCCTGAATTCGCAGGCCCGGAGAATCAGATGACACGACTGTTCGCGATACTGCTGGTGCTGCTGTTTGCCGTACCCCTCTGCGCGCAAGCGCCGAAGGACGGCGACAACAAGGACGAGAAGAAGGACGAGAAGAAAGAAGAAAAGCCCGAAGCCGACGACCTCGGCATCCCGGCCGACTTCACCGCGTATCTCAAAAAGCGCTTCCCCCAGCTCGATCCGGGCGGCGAGCACGACCTGTTCAACCTGAAGGACTACAAGGACGCCGACAAGCGCCACGAATACACCGTGGCGATGACGCAGCTGCTGATCATCTACATGTCCGAGTTGGGCATGGGCTCGACCGTTGCCAAGCAGTTCGACCAGTACGCCCGCGGCAAAGAGGGCAACCAGGTAACGTTCAAGGTGCTGTACGCGGTCGTGCTGATGTACTACCCACCCGGCCAGCCCAACACGACGGAAGCCGAAAAGCTGCTGCGAGAGGCCACAGAGGCCGCGCCGAACTACGCCTACCCCTGGTTCCTGCTGGCGAACTTCGAATTTGCGCGCTTTACCCAGATTGACGGCACCAGCCCGCGCCCGGTGCTGCAGGCGCTGGAGAAGGCGTTGACGATTCGCCCCAACTTCCTGCGCGCGATTCTGCTGAAGTCGCAGGTTTACCTTTCGGCGACGCCTCCGCGCGCGGCCGACGTGCGTGAGATGATCGAGCCGTTTGTGACAACGAAGCTCGCCGCCAGCGGTGACGACTTTGAGGATACTCTCAAGCTCTATGCGGCCTGCCACAAGCTGGACGAATTCGTCGCGCTGATCAAGTCACTGGTGGACAGCGGCAAGCTGAGCAACGTGCAGAAGGTGCGCGCTTACCAGCAGCTCTGCAGGCTGCGGACGGACATGAAGCAGTGGGATGAAGCAATCGACGACCTTGAGCGCATGCTGCAGTGGATTGACCCGGAAAGTGACCCGGACGCGGCCTTGATGGCACACACGCGCCTGGCCATGTGCTGGGGCACCAAGGCCATGGACCTGCGTGCCGCGAACAAGGACACGAGCGATCCCAAGGTAAAGCAGGACATCGAGACGTACATCGCGGCCGCGCAGTCCGAGCACCAGCTTTGCGTAGAGATCGAGCTCAAGTACCTGCCATTGGCCCTTCGCGGGCTGCAAGCGCGCCAGTACGTGCAGTTCCTCTACGGCACGCAGGGCGCGGAGCCCGCCCGAGACTGGCTGAAGAGCTACCTCGGGGACAACGACCTCACGAGTTCCCAGCGCAACGTGCTTGAGAACCTGCTGAGCCTGCTTGAGATCGAGCTGAATCCCACTGAGGACGGTTTGATCAACCTGTACGAGAACTACGTGTCGCAGGATGACATGGAGAAACTCGGCGCGTCCCTGGCGATGGCGAAAGAGAACATCAGCCTCAAGGGCTCGGCGCGCTTTCGCAAGGAACGCTCACTGAAGTTCTTCGTCAGCCAGTTGAGTAACCGGGTGCGCCAGATTGTCGGCATCGATGCCTGGCTCGTTGCCGACACCGCCGTCAACTACGTGAAGGACATGCAGCTTGCGGCGGATGAAGCGCGCCAGAACGCGGAGGCTGCCAGGAAGAACGCCGACGCGGCGGCCGAGGAAGGCGGCGAGAAAGCCAAGCTGGCCCAAGAGGTGCTCAAGAAGGCAAACGAGAAGTCCAAGCTGGCCAACGAAGAGTTGGAAAGCGCGAAGAAGGCGCTGGCGGATGCCGCCTCCGCCATTGCGGATCGTCTTGAGAAGGAAACCGAGCTGAAGTCAGAGGCGCAGGCCGAGCTTCAGGAAGCGCTGAGCAAGGCCCTGATTCAGATCGGCGACCTAGCCGCGCAGGAGCGAGGGGCCCGCAACGAGAGCAAGCTGATTCTTGCCGCCAAGGAAGACAAGGAAATCCGCGGGCTGATGAAGGGCCTGGCCGCGGTGTGGAGCGACAAGGAGTTCCTCGACAAGCTGAAGAACAAGCCGCCGAAGATTTCCCGCACGGACCTGTTCTCGCCAGAGAAAACGGGCAACTGGCTTGAGAAGCTCGCGGACTCGATCAAGAAGGACATCGAAGACGCGAAGCAGCCGGCGAAGGACGACTAGCCGACCGCGCAACGCGAAGGCCCGTCGCAATCGCGGCGGGCTTTCTTATTGCTTGCGCAGGTAGGCGTCGGCGGCGCGCATGACTTCGCGCATCTGCTCGAAGGCGATCTTTTCCAGCGCCTCCTCGATGGTGAACCAGCGCGCTTCGGAATGCTCATCACTGCACTTGGCGTTTGTGTTGTTCGTAGTGCCCAGCAGGTACGTCACCTTCTTGTGGTACGCGCCGCGATTGCGGGTTTCGACGTCGTACTCGATTGTCCGCGCGAACCCCTCGACGACGTTGATCTCGCGGATGCCCGCTTCTTCTTCTGTCTCGCGCAGGGCGGTCTGCAGCGGCGCCTCGTCGTCGTCCGTATGGCCCTTGGGCGGAAGCCAGTCCCCCACTCTCGTCCCGCGCAGCAGCAGATAGCGGGGCTCGCCGTCATCGAAGTTCGCGAGGATAAACCCCGCCGCCGTCCGCACCTTCTTGCTCATGGCTCCTCGTCGATTTTCCAGAGTTCACCGATCTTTACCACGCGGATGCTGACTGTCCGCTCATCCGGCTCGCCGGTCTGCTGCAGCGTCAGCTTCACTCGCACGACCGCCTGCCCGGCGTCGTTCGCGTCGATGGTTGAGTCGACGACGCTCCATGACATCAGGCGGTCTCTCGTCTTCTTCAGGCTCGCGTTGACATCGGCGGTCTTGGCGCCCGCAATGCGGCGCGTCGTGTGGCAGTCCAGCAGCGCGTTCGCGTCGCCCTTTTCAATCGCGCGCCAGGCGGTCTCCACGACCGACTTGGGCGTTCCGTACGGCGAATCCCCCCCACCCTGCTCGGCGAGTTCGGCCCGCATGCGGGCAATCTCCTCCAGCAGCTTCTGCTCGTATGCTTCCAGCCGCCGGCGCTGCTTGATGACTTCGTCGAGTTGCTTCTCTGCGTTCTCCAGTCGCTCGCTCAGGCTCGGCGCCGGCAGCTCTGCCTCAATCTGCGGAATCGAGTACCAGCGCCAGTGGCTTCCATCGTCGGCGAGCGTCATCAGCACGCGGAATTTCTCTTCCGCGCCGGCGGCCCCGGTCATGCTGATCACCAGCTCGGCCTTGCCGCTTTCCCGGTCCGTCATCGGCTCCTCAAGAACCCGCACCTTGCGCTTGCGCCAGGAGTCGCGGAACTCGGCGCTGCGGAACAGGTCCAGCCAGTCGCGCTTCATGTCGGCGCGCTCGTCTTCGTTGTAGGTCTTGCCGTCGGACTTCTCGCGCTCACCGAGCCAGGTGTCAAAGTCGAAGTAGCTTTCAAATGCGGCCGCGCGGTCCGCCTCGGTCATGTCTTCGCGCATCACTACGTCGACGAATTTCTCGAACGACTGGCGCGGCGTGAGCTGCGTTTCGTCCGCCAGCACGCCGGCAGTCAGCAGCATCAGGACAACGGCGATCGTGAGTGTGCGCATGGCCCGCCTTTGACCGGGGTTTCAGGGCGTGATAGCTTGATATCAGGCTTTGACAGGTCAAGCCATGCTGATGACGACAACCGCCAACCTTGAGGGTCACGTCATCCTGAAATACCTGGGGCTGGTGGCCGGCCAGGCCGCGATCGCTCCGATCGAGCTGCGTGATTTCGCCAACTTTATCCGGCGTGAGGGCGGCGGGCGACATCCGGAGTTTGAGCAGCTCGTGCTCGAAACCCGCCACGCGGCACTCATGAGCCTCGAAGGCCAGGCCAAAGAGCTTGGCGCCAACGCCATCATCGGCGTCAGCTTCGACTTCGCCAGCCTCGCCAGCGACAACCTGGTGCTGATCACCGTAAGCGGCACGGCCGTCCAGGCCGAAGACAAACGCAACCTGTAAACTGCAATCTCGCACAGAGACCACAGAGTTCACAGAGGAGTGCTTTTCTCTGCGTCCTCTGTGTTCTCTGTGCGCGACGCGGTTGCAGTTCTTAGTGGCTTCGTGCCTTTGTGTGCGCTAATTCGTACTCATGAATCACGACCACCTGCATGGGTTCAACCCGTACGCGAAGTTTCCGGTGCTGGTTGTGCTTGGCCCCACGGGCAGCGGCAAATCGCGGCTGGCGGTGCAGGTTGCGGAGCGTGTGGGCGGCGAAGTGCTTAGCGTCGACGCGCTGAAGGTTTACAAGGGCATGGACGTCGGCACGGCCAAGCCCACGCCCGACGAGCTGGCACGCGCCCCCCACCACGGAGTCGATCTGGTCTCGCCGGACGAGATCTTCAGCGTCTCCGAATACCTCGACTACGCCGAGGCCACGCTGGCCGAGATTGTGAAACGCAAACGTGTCCCCGTGCTGGACGCCACCGCACCCTACTACCTGAAAGCACTGGTCTACGGCATGGACCGCGGGCCCGTTCCCCAGCGCGAGTTCCGCCAGAAGATGGAAGCGCGCCCGACGCTGGAGTTGCATGCCGAACTGATGAAGAAAGACCCGGCCTCGGCCAAGCGCATCGGCCCTACCGACATGAAGCGACTCGTGCGCGCGCTCGAGATCATCCAGTTCGGCGACAAGCTCCCCAGCGAAGTTGAGCAATGGGGCGAGCCGCGCGGCAACTATCGCTGGATGTTCACAGGCGTGCGCTGGCCGCGCGAGCAACTATACGCCCGCGTGAAGGCCCGCGCCGAGAGGATGTTTGAGGAAGGCTGGCTGGACGAGGTCAAACGCATTCTCGGCACCGGGGGCTTCTCCGAGACGGCCGGCAAGGCGCACGGTTACCGTCGGCTGCAGCAGCACATTAACGGCGAACTCAAGTGGGACGAATGCGTGCGCCTGACGATCAAGGACGTAAAGACCTTCGCGCGCAAGAGCATGACTTTCTTCAAGACCTTCCCGAAGGTGCAGTGGCTCGACGTCACCAGTGAAGAGGAAATCGACCGCGCGGCGGCCTACCTCAGCCACGAAATCAAGGACATGCTCAAGCAATGCGGCATCGTCGCCGACGAAATCTAGCGCCCGTGGCGGCGCTGCCAGTTGTCCAGGATGTTTGACAGCACCGCGCCCTTCGGCGGCTCGCACGCCGTATTCAGGTCGACTTTTACGCCGTAGTTCTCGAGGCTCACGAACTGGCTGCCCGCGAACTTCACCGGCACGCGCACGTTGCCCGGGCGGAAGCCGTGGTCCAGTGCGCGGCGCTGGATGCGCTCGCTCATCAGGAACTCCATGAACACCTTGGCGGTCTTCTTGTGGGCGTCGTCGCTCCAGGGTGTGTTGAGGATGTAGTACGGGTTGTCGTTCAGCAGGTTGCGGTCCGGGTAGACGATGCGGATCTCGCCCCAGCGGCCGGCGGCGGTGGCGATGTTGTCCATGGCCACGTTCTCGTAGACCATGACGCAGTCGTATGTGCTCGGCCCGGTCAGGACCATGCGTTCCATAAGGGTGCCGGTGCTGTCGACGCTGAAGTTGACGCCCTTCTCAAGGCTTTCAAACCAGCTCTGGAAGTCGGTATCCAGGATGTCTTTCAGCTGCAAGTCGCGCGTCTTCTTGTGGTAGTCGTAGGCCATCAGGATCAGGCTGACGAGCCCGCTGTTGGACTTGTTTGGGTGCGTGTGCCCGAACTTGAACAGGCCCCAGTCCGGCTTTCCGGCGATGCCATCCCAGCCTGCCGGCTCGTTCAATGCCTGCTCGATGGTGGAGAAGTTCAACTCGCCGTACTTCTGTATGAACGCCTGGTAGCGCTCCTCCCACATCACGAACACCATGGGCGAGATCGCCAGGGTGTCTTCCGCGTAGATCGGGTCGCCGCTGAACTTCAATTGCCAATCCAGCACGAAGCGGTCCTTATAGACCGAGCTGGCGGGGCTCCAGACATGAATGTTCTTGTTCTCGGCCAGCACTTCCTGTGCGCCTTCGAGCGAGCCCATCGGCAGCAGGTTGATCTTCACCTGCTTGCCCGCCGGTTCTTTCTCCCATTCGGCGACCGCATCCAGCAGCCAGCGCTTCTTTTCGGTGCCGTAGGCAATGCCGATTTCGATGACTTCACCCGGCTGCACTGGTTGCTTGCTGCCGCTGTCGTCGGTGGATTCGTCGGCGACTTCGTTGGTCCCGCTGGGGCCTTCGCCGATGCCGAACCATTCCGCGCCCTTGATCAGCATCAGCACGCCAACGGCCGCGCAGATGGCGCAGAAGATGCCCACGCCGGCTATCATGAAGATGTTCTTCTGGCTGGGTCCTTCGCCTGAACCTTGGTAGTTCCTCATCGTGCTCCCTTAGAAGAACGTCGAGATGCTCTTGAATACCTCGCGGATGTTTTCCGGGGTACCTTCGTAGAACTTCGCGTGAGTTTTGTTGGCGATCTGTTTCAGGATGTCTTTCTCGGCACCCGAGCCGTAGCCGATCGTGAACACAGGCACCGTGTCGCCGTTTTCGTCGGCATCAATCATCGGCAGCAGGCGGGTGAAGTCCAGCGAACTCTTGGTGTCGGCACCGTCGGTCAGCACCACGACGGCCGTGATCAGCTTGTCGTTGCGGGACTGGCGTGCGTAGTCGTGCGCTGACTTGATCGAATCATAAAGGCGCGTGGAGCCGTTCGGGAACAGACTGCGAATCTGTTGCATCGCGTCCTCACGCTTCTCACCTACCGGCAATGCCTTGCCGACCCACGTGAGCTCGTCAGAGAACGACATCAGCGAGAACTTGTCCTCGTCATGCAGCAACTTGATCATCTCGAGCGCGCCGTCCTGCGCGTTTCGCATGCGGTTGTCCTGGGTCATGCTGCCGGAAGTGTCGATCACGACGATCACGTTGCTGTGCTTCTTGTGCTTGCGCCACAGCTCGAGAATCTGGTTCATCACGTCGGCGCCGGGCACTTCCAGCGTGGTCTTCGGCTCTTTGGGATTCACGCCGTGGGCCACGTCGATCGGCGCTGCCAGCGGGATCTTCACGTCGGCCGGGCGGAAGCCGAACTCCATGGCGCGCAGCTGCTGCGGCTTGTCGAGCAGGTACTCGATGTATTCTTTCGCGGCGGCCTTGTGCTCATCATCGTTCCACTTGGCGTTGACGATGCCGCATGGGTGGTCGCTCCAGAACGTGCCTTCCTTGGGGTAGAGCGCGACGACGTCCATCGGAAGGTTGTAGTTGCCGCGCGTGGATTCGATCACCATGTTCTCGTACATGACGGCCGCGCTGAGGTAGCTGGGCCCGTTGTCGAACATGGTTTTGCCGAAAAAGCCGGTGCTGCTGCCGTAGTGGACGACGGCTTGCTCGATGTCTTCGAGGTACTTCGCCGTCTCGGGCTTGGCGACGTCTTCCTTGGTCAGGCCGCGGGTTTTGCCGGTGGCCGCGTAGACTTCGGCCAGCAGGCTGATCAGCCCGCTGTTGCTGTATTCCGGGTGCGTGTGCCCGAAGCGGAACTTGCCCCACTGCGGCTTGTTGTACTTCTTCCAGCCTTCTCCGCTTTGCGCCAGGTCCAGGATGTCGCCCCAGCCGAGAGGATTGTCCGGCCAGCCCATCGCCTCGGCCATCGGCTTCCACATGGCGATGATGACAGGCGACATCACCAGGTTGTCGGTCTTGTCTACCAGGTTGTCGCCGGTGCTGGCGCGGTGCGTGGCGTTGGCGAGCTCAATGAACGCGCTGCTTGCCGGGCTGACGAGGTGCGCCTGGATACGCCCGCTGTTCACTTCTTCCATGCACTCACCGCTGCCCATGGGCAGCGCGGTTACGAAGATGGGCTTGCCGCTGCTGCTCTTGTGGCCGGCTGCGTTGAACTCGTCGGTGACGGCCTTGAGCCAGTCCTCTTTCTCGGAGCCGAACGGGAAGATCAGCTCCAGGCTGCCTTCGGGTGCGACTTCACCCGCAGGCTTGGGGCCGGTGTTGGTGACGGGCGGAGGTTCTGGCACTTCCTTGTTGCACGCGGCGATCAGTCCGATCAGGAGGAGAGGAACCAGCCGCCAAGCCATTGCCTTCATGTGCATCCCCAAGGTCAGTTTTGAAATGATCGCCCGTCGCGTCGCGCCCGTCGAGTACACTTCAGGCCGCGATTTGGAGCACAATCTACAAGCGCCCAAGTCAGGAACGTGTGAAGGTTGAGTTAAGTCGACACAGCGGGACCGGGTTGCAGCCGCGTGCTGGCGAGGCGGTGGACTGTCGGAAATTCTTTAACAGAACTTGTCCACAGCCAAGCCGGCATCTTAACGCGCGCGGGGTACTTGTCTTCTGCGGATACTACGGAGACAGACCATGGTTATTGCACGCACAGTCCTGATGGCAGTCGTTTCGGTGCTGCTGAAGGCCGCCCGCAACCGGGCCGAGTAAGCGTACCACATAGCGCGGCACCGCGGACGAGTTTGTCCGTGCAGTGCCCGTCACTTCAAATCGAAAGCGGTCGCGCATTGCGCGACCGCTTCAGTTTGCTGGCGAGGGTGACGGGACTTGAACCCGCAACCTCCGGCGTGACAGGCCGGCGCTCTAACCAATTGAGCTACACCCCCACACTGCGGGGCGAATAAATAACCCCTGCCTGTAAACGCGTCAAGTGGCGGTCGTGCTTCACTTTCCGGCACGGTTTTGCCGATCATGGGGCATGGAGATCCTGAAGGCGATCATCCTTGGCGCGGTGCAGGGACTCACGGAGTTCCTGCCGGTCAGCAGCTCCGGCCACCTCGTCATTCTGGGGGTCATCCTCGGGCGCGAACTGGGCGGCGAAGGCAGCACGGCGCAGAGCGTGCTGCTGCACCTTGGCTCATGGCTCGCGATCCTGATCGTCTTCCGCAAGGACATCCTCAAGCTGGTCTGGCCGCGCTTTGACATGCGCGCGTGGGGTTTGCTGTTCATCGCCAGCCTTCCCGCCGCGATCGTGGGCATCACCATCAAGAAGCTGCTGCCGGATGCGCAGGAGGCCTGGGTCGAGGCCAACCTGTTGCAGTCGCCATGGGTGGCATGCGTCGGGCTGCTGTTCACGGCCGGTCTGCTGTGGCTGGCTGAGCGCAAGCGCGAGCTGGTGACCACCTTCGAGAACGCGAAAGGCATTCAGTTCTGGCTGGTCGCGTTGGTGGGTGTCGCGCAGATGATCGCGATCCTGCCGGGGATCTCGCGCTCGGGCTCGACGATCTGCATGGCGCTGATGCTGCGCTGGGTGAAGAGCGACGCCGTGAAGCTGAGCTTCCTGATGGGTCTGATCGCAATCGGCGGTGCAGGGCTGATTGAAGCCAAGGAGATCAGCCACATAAATGCTGCGCCAGCTATGGCCGGCTTTCTCACAAGCCTCATCTTCAGCCTGATTGGGCTATGGGGCATCAAGCTGGTTGTCGAGAAAGAGAAGCTGCGCTGGTTCGGGATCTATTGCGCCGTCGCGGGCACGGCCGCGCTGGGCTACTTTATCGCCTACCCGCCATCCTAGTTCGCCGGTGAACCACGCTTCTTGCGCAGCGCTTTGTCTGCTGCGGCTGTTTCTTTTTCGGCTGTGTCTACTTCGCGCTGGGCCGCATCCAGGCGTTCGCCGATGGTCTTGCGCCCGTTGGGGTGCTGGCCGACGTTCGGCACGTCCGACACCGCGCTTTCCAGCGAGTTCTCAAAATCGTCCAGCATCGAGCCGGATTTACCGTCGGGTGTGGACTTCTCGGTTGGCGATTTGTCCCTTGGCTTCTTCGACATGTTGCTCCCTTGAGAATGCACAGGGGCATGCGGTATGCACGCCCCTGTGATCAGAACAACAGTTTCGGCCGAAGTAGTCCGCCTATCGCTTGCGGGCCTTCTTCTTGGAGGCTGGTTTGCGCTTTGCAACTTTCTTTGAAGTGGACGTTTTCGCGGACTTCTTTGCAGACTCTTTCGGCTTGCCGTTTCGTCCGCTCCTGGCGGCGACCTTGGTCGTCAGCTTGGCCGTCTTCTTGAGGCTTTCGGTCGGGCGCTTCTTTTTGGCTTCCTTGTCGAGATCCTCAAGCTTGTCGAGGCGCTCCTTCAGCTTGTCGTGGGCTTCCTTGAGCTTGTCGTAGTCGTCGCGCAGCTCCTGGACTTCCTTGCGCGTGCCCTGCGCGGCGCGGATGGCGTCGATCGCCCCCTGTGCGCGTTTCTTGATACGGCTGTCATGCGTGGTGCGCGCCAGCTTCGCCAGCGCCGGGATTCCCTTCGCGTCTTTCAACGCTTCCAGCCCGCTGATCGCGGACATGGCAGTGCGGAAGTCACCCTCGAGCAGCGGCTCAATGGTCTCGCGTGCGACGGTCTTGTCCTTGTCCTCGGTGCTCTCGTGCGCCAGTCGCCCGAGTGCGCCGATGGCCGCCAGACGCGCCTGCGCCGGGCGACCGTAGCTCGTCCATTCGCGCATCACTTCCAGGGCGCGCATGTCGCGCAGTTCACAGAACCCGTTGAAGATGTGGCTGCGGATCACGTCGTTGTGGCTCTCGCGCGCGAGGCACTTTTCCATCAGTTCGAATGCGACGCCGCTGCGGGTCTTGCCCAGCGCCAACGCGGCCTCGGCCGAGACGTAGTAGCTCTCATCCTTTTCCAGCATCGGGCAGAGTTGCGCGCCGGCGCGACCGTCGCGGAATTCGCCCAACGCCCGGGCCACGGCACGCCGTGCCTTCGGGTGGCCGCCGTCGGCGTGTTCCAGCAGCGCTTCCAGCGCGTCGGTGGTGTGCACCTTTCCGAGGGCCGCCGCGCATTCGGCCTGTACGCCCCAGAACTTGTCGTGCGCGAGCGCCCTGGCCAGCGCCTCCGTGGCCTTCTTGGTGGCCTTGCCGCCGAGCGTTCGCGCGGCATACACCCGGCCCATCACGTCGTCATCGTGCTCGAGCTGGCTGATCAGCATCTCTTCCGTGTAATCCAGCTCGACTGTCTTGGGCACTGCGTTACCCGGGTCGAAGCAAATCCACTTCGGCTTGGCCGGAAGCTTGATGTGGTAGCGGTGCGCGGGCTTGTCGATCTCGAACTCGCGCGTCTCTTCCCCGCCCGAGTACACGAAGCGCACCTTCACCGGCATGCGGAACACGGCCGTCAATTCGTCGGGCTTCTGCTTTTGCAGAATGCTGTAGTCCAGGCTGCCGGTCTTGTCATCCCAGCGGGCCTTCAACTTGAAGTCCGGGTGTCCGCCGCCGTAGATCCACTGGCTGAAGAACCAGTCGTAGTTCTTGCCGGTGACGTCTTCGATCGCGCTGGCGAAGTCCTGCGTGATCACGCTGCCTTCGGCGTTCTTGGTCAGGTAGTGATTGATCACCTTCCACCACAGGCGGTCGCCGAGCGTCTTGCGCAGATGGTGAAGGATCACCGCGCCCTTCTGGTAAAGGTGGCGGTCGAACAGGTCCAGCGGCTCATTGTAGACGTTGGTCTGGATCGGGCGGCGGTAGGCGCCGCGGTCTTCGGCGAGATAGCTGCGCCAGTCGGCGTCGAGGTAGTACTCGAACTCGTCGTCGCCGTTGGCGTGCTCCTGCCACATGGCCTCAAAGTACGTCGCAAAACTCTCGTTCAGCCAGGCGTGTGACCAGTCGCGGCAGGTCAGGTAGTCGCCGAACCACTGGTGCGCCAGCTCGTGGCTGTTCAGCGGGTCGCTGGAAAAATCCAGCGCGGCCGTCGCGTCGTGCAGTGTCAGCTCGGTCTGTGTGGTCGCGGTGGTGTTTTCCATGCCGCCGAAGATGAAGTCCGCGGCCGTGATCTGCGCGTACTTGGCATACGGGTAGCGCACGCCGGTCGTCTCGCTGAAGAACTTCACCATCTCGGGCGTGCGCCCGAAGCAGCGCTCGCCGTCGTCTTCACGCCCGCGCGGGACGTAGTAGTCGACCGGGATGCCGTCGTAGTCCTTGCTGACCTTCGTGTAGTCGCCGATCACCAGCGTGATCAGGTACGCCACGTGCGGCACGTCGTGCTTCCAGTGGTGCCATTCGTGATTGCCATCGTCGCGGGCGTCGATCAGCGCGCCGTTGCTGAGGCTGACCATGCCCTTGGGCACGCGGGCGATGATCTCGCTCGTGGCCTTCTCGTTCGGGTAGTCAAAGCAGGGGAACCAGTATCGGCTGTCTTCATCCTGGCCCTGCGTCCAGAATTCGAGGTGCTTGTTGGGGTAGCCGCGGTCGGGGCCGACGAAGTACGCGCCCCGGCGGGGTGTAGCGCTGTACTTCACAGCCAGCTCGATGGCGTTGTCCGCTTCCAGCGTCTGGCCGAAGTAGACGGTGAGGTTCTCGCCGTCGTGGTCGAAGTCCACGGCGCGACCATCGGCCTTGACGCTCTGGATTTCCATCTCGCAGGCGTCGAGGATCAGGAAATCCGCGTTGTCATTGATCGGCGCGACCGTCAGGGTTGCGGTGCCGGTGATAGTCCGGGACCTGAAGTCCGGTGCGATCTCCAGCTTGATGTGCCGTACGTCCACGAAGCGGTCGCGGCACCATTTCGGCGTCGTGCCCTTCTTCATGAAGGGCTTTCGCCCGTTGGCGTCGGCGTGGTGCGTCAGCCAGTCAGCGCCCATGCCCTCAAAAAAGCGGGCTTCTTCCGTGAGAGAAAAGTTCATGTGCGGACTATCCTTTGCATTGAGTTCGCTCGTATTTGATAGCGGTACCATGCCACGTCAACGCGGCGGCTGGTACAGCATATCGCGAACAAAGATGAAGAACGCCCGGCCTCGGAACGGGGTCGGCACTGATACTGGACCGGAGTCACGAATGAAGACGAAGGCGTTGCTGATTGTGGCCCTGCTGCTGTTCGGCTGGGCGACTTACACCCCCACCCTGGCGCAGGAAGTCATTGCCGACGACCAGGGCGGCTCGGGCTTTGATGCGGGCAACCTTACCGACGAGCAGAAGGCCAACGTCGAGGTACTGGACTCGGTCATCAGCACGATCCGCACTCAGTTCTACGACAAGAAGTACGGCGGGCACGACCTGAAAGAAATGCGCGCCCGCTATCTTGAGCGCGTCGCCAAGGCCGAGCCCGGCGTGCCGCTGCACACCGTGCTGCGCACCATGCTGGGCGAGTTCAAGGTCAGCCACCTCACGGTCATGGAGGGCGAGGCCTACAACGACCACTTTGCCCCCGAAATGGACAACACCAAGCGCCGCCAGACCGGCTTCGATATTTCGGAGCTTGAGCCGGGCGAGTTCTTCGTCAGCGACATCCTCACCGGCGGCGCGGCCGAGGCCGCGGGCATCAAGCGCGGCGACCGCGTGCTTGAGCTGGAAGGCAAGCCGATCGAAGGCAATGAGCTGCTGCTTGACGCGGGCGGCGACCCGGGGCTGCCGAACCAGCACCCGCACTACTTCGTGCGCAACCCGGTGGATGGCGTGCTGAACGTGAAGGTGCGCCGCCACGCCGACGACCGCGAGCCGCTGAACTTCGAGGTCACGCCCACGAACATCAACATGATCCAGGCGACCAAGAACAGCGTGACGATCATCGAGTTTGAGGGGCGCAAGTTCGGCTACATCCGCTTCTGGCACTTCCTGCACGATGGCATGACCAGCGCGCTCAAGCGCGCCCTCAAGAAGGAGTGGGAGATGTGCGACGGGCTGATCATCGACCTGCGCGGACGCGGCGGCAGCCCCAACGTGATGAACGCCTGCTTCGCGCCGTTCGGCGACCCGCCGCCGATGAGCATGTTCCCCGGCATGCCCGGGCGCCAGATCGACTACAACATGCCCAAGTGGGACCGCCCGGTGGTGGCGCTGCAGGACAGTGGCTCGCGCAGCGCCAAGGAAGTCTATGCCCACAACTGGAAGTACCTTGAGATCGGCCCGCTGGTCGGCGAAAGCACGCCGGGCGCCGTGCTGGGCAGCACGTTTGCGCAGTTGCCGGACGGCAGCTACCTGCTGTACCCGGCCCAGAACGCCCGCGACCTGTCATGGGGCAAGACCGAGCTGGAAGGCAACCCCGTTGAGCCGACGCATCCCGTGAAGGACCTGCTGGAGTACGCGGCCGGGCAGGACACGATCAAGGAGGCGGGCATCAAGATCCTCTACGAGAAGGTCAAAGACCTGCCGCACCCCACCAAGGAAGAAGAAAAGGACAACAGCCCCGCCGAAGAAGAGGGCTTTTAGTCTGTCAGTCGAGCAAGCGACCCGCCCCGCCCGAAAGGGCGGGGTTTTCTTTGCCTTGCTGCTACGCATCCCCGCCCTTTCGGGCGGGGCGGATCGGCCGCGGCTCAGGTCCTTGGCGGTGCGCGCGGCTTACGCTATCCTGCGGGTGTGCAGGGGTATGCACGACTGCCTTAGGGGAATGAAGTGTCGCCAACCGCGGAAGCCACGGCCGAAACGGCTGTTGAATCAGCACAAACGTCTGGGGGCTCGAAAACGGGGACAGTCCCCGTTGGGGACAGTCCCCGGCCTGAAGACCTTACCGTTCACGCCTCGGGCGAATTGCCGACGGCGGATGAAGTTTCCGGCATGGAAATCGTCGTCCCGCTCAGCGCGCTGCCGGGCGACGAGGGCTACCACGTCACCAAAGACCCGCGCGTGAAATCCGTCCAGTGGCGCGACCTGGTGAAGGTCAGCAGGTTCCAGGCGTTCAAGGAAGTCACGCTCAGCCTGCCGTGGATCGCCGCAAGCCTCGGCTTTTTCTGGCTGATCCAGTACACCGGCTCGTGGTGGTGGATGATTCCGGCGCAGCTCAGCGCCTTCTACCTGTTCCTGACCGGGCTGCGGCAGACCCATAACGCCTACCACTACGCCGTCGGCGTCTCGCGCCGCGGCTGCGACCTGCTGATGTACTTCCTGAGCATCGTCATGACCGGCAGCATGCACGCCGTACAGATCAACCACCTACACCACCACCGCCACAACCTCGGCGAAGAAGACGTCGAGGGTTTCACCGCGAAGCTGAAGTGGTGGCAGGCGATGGCCGTCGGCCCGTACTTCCCGCTGAAGCTGCACTGGTTCGCGTTCAAGATCGGCAAGCCGAACCAGCTCAAGTGGGTCTACGCCGAGCTGATCGGCAACGTGATCTGGTACGGCGTGGTCGCCTACCTGACTTTCGCGCTGAACCAGTGGTGGCTTGGGCTGTTCGTGCTGACCATGTGGGCGGGCCAGAGCGGCACTGGGTTCTTCGCGGTCTGGACCGTGCACCACGGTTGCGACGAGGCGCACCACATCGCGCGCACCCAGCGCGGCTGGCTCAAGAACGCCATCAGCTACCAGATGTTCCACCACATCGAGCACCACCTGTTCCCGGCTGTTCCTACGTGTCACTGGGCGAAGCTAGGCAAGCGCCTCGACGAGGCCGCACCGGAACTCAAGGACGTGATGGTCTACTAGCGCGCGCAGCGCGCTGGGTTTAGGGCATAGGGGTTTGGGGCTGGGGAAACTGCATTGCCTCCCCAAGCCCTAAACCCTATGCCCCAGGCCCTTTCCGCCGATGGCGGAATCGGTGTCGCAACCACCGGTATACTCTCTCCGGACAACTGAACGGAGATTGCCATGCATACCGAAACACATGCAGGACTCGACACCAGCAAGGCGTTCCTGCGCGACGCCGTGGAGCTTTCGCAGCTGCTGATGCAGCGCGCGCTTGAAGCCGCCCGCCGGGGCGAGGATGTTGACTGGGACAGCGTGCGCGAAATCGTTCGCGAAGGCCGAACCTCGGCGCGGCAACTGGCGCAGATTGCGTCGCTTGAAGTGCGCGACCGGGCGCTCGACCTGCGCGAACGCAAGGAAACCCAAAAGGCGGAGAAGCCCCGCCCGAAGCCGGCAAGCATTCCGCTGGATCGCCAGAGCGAGCTGGAGGTGTACAAGACTCAACGCCGCTACATCGAGCTGAAGGGCGAATGGATGCAACACTTCTGCAACGACCCGAATGCCAGCGACGAGAACCCTGGCTTTCCGCATGAGTTGGTAGCGATGATGAAGCAGTACGGGATTGAGGAGACGAACGTGGACGCCATAGACCGGCTCAGCGAGATCGTGTTCCCTGAGGTAGCCGAGGTGTCGTAGTGGCATCGCCTTCCAGGCGACGAGTTTCAGCGGCCTCCGGCCGCTGCGCGTGCTGGAAGCACGCGGAACTCATGCGCTGGAAGCGCATGCCACTACCACTCCCGTCCGCGCGAAATAATGTTGGTGCGGGGGCTTG
Source organism: Planctomycetota bacterium (assembly GCA_020638675.1). Lineage (GTDB taxonomy): Bacteria > Planctomycetota > UBA8742 > UBA2392 > UBA2392 > JACKID01. The sequence goes on along the minus strand of JACKID010000001.1, from coordinate 2,028,152 downwards.
GGAGCCGTCGTGGAAGACAAAGCGGACGCAGGCATGAACCTGCAGACGAAAGTTGTGCTTGGCCTTGCCGGGCTGTTGGCGGTGGTGTCGCTGGCGCGGGGGGCCTGCCTGGACGCGCAGCCGGCCATCACCCAGCCGGAGTTGTTCTGGCCTTTCCTGTTTCTGGGGCTGGGCGGCTCGCTGCTGGGCTGGCGGCTGGGGATGCGGCATGACAACCACCTCGGGCGCAACGTGCTGGCACTGTTCGGCGCGCTGCTTTCGTGGCGACTCAGCTACTTTCCGCTGATGGTGGTCTCCGGCTGGAAGGCAAGCCTCGGCGAGTTCGCCTTGCACAGCATCGGGTTGGGAAGCGTGATTTACCCGACTTTCCTGCTGTTGATGTTCGCGCAGAACCTCGCAATCGGCACCGTGGCAGCGGCGGCTGTGGCTGTGCCGCAAGGCGCCGCACCGTCTGAAGGCCGCCTGCTGAACCTGCGACGCCTGGTCTATGCCCCGCCGCGCAAACTGCTGTGGGCGCTGGCGTGTCTGGCGCTGCCGGTGGCGTTCCTGACCAGTTTCAGCTGGCCGTCGGACTACGTGCTGTTCGGCGACGCGCCCTGGAGCGAGCCTCGCACGGTGCCGCCGATCAGCGAGCCGCGCGCCAACCCGTACGCCACAATCCTCGACGAGCGCGGCGACGAGTTGGGGCTGGGCTCAAAGGTGCTGGCGCTGAACGCGGCGCTGACCTACCCGCTTGTGCCCGAAACCCCCTGGGGCAAGGCCATGAAGGGAACGCTCGAGGCCGAGACCCGCGCGCACCCGCTTGCCAGCAGCCGCGACCGCGTCGATGAGCACTACCTCGCGTACATCGCCGCGCACTCGGCCATCCGCGGGGAAGACGAGTGACTGTGCTGGTTGCGGGCGGGCGCGGGTTCATGGGCAAGCGGATTATTCGCCTGCTGCATGAGACGCTGCCGGACGTCGAGGTGCTTACGGCCGGGCGCAGCGCTGAAAACGACCGGCAGCTCGACGTCAAGTCGCCGAGCGCGGAGGCGATGCGCGGCGCAACGGTAGTCATCAACACGGTGGGCGCGTTTAGCTACGACCCCGCGCCGCTGGTGAACGCCGCACATGAGGCTGGCGCGCACTACGTCGACATTGCGGAAAGGGCCTCATTCGTGGCCGCAGCCCGGATCAAGCATCCCGTTCTGGCGGCCGTCAGCGGTGCCAGCACGGTGCCCGGGCTGATAGAAGTGCTGGCGGAGCATTGGGCAGGCCAGCCGCCCGCGCGGGTTCGCGCGCAACTCAGTATCGGCACCAATAACCCGGCTTCCGCCACGCTGCTGTACAGTATGCTCGAGCCGATCGGCAGACACCCGGACCCGGAGGCCGCCATGGACGACAGGCGTTTCTTCCTGCGTACCTGGGCGCGCAAACATCACGGCGTCGGCAAACGCCGCTACGGGCGCTATCCGGGCGTTTACGGCGATGCGCTGCAAGTCGGTGAAAGTGAAGTGCCCACGGAGTTCGGCTTCGGCTTCGACCGCCGGGTCTACACTCGCCTGTTGCAGCTCAACGCGCCGATTCTCGCGCTGCTGCCGCGTGCCTTGCTGCGGCTGCAGGCCACGATCGGGGCGGTACTGGCGCCGCTTGCACGACCGCTGGGTACGCGTATCGGCATTCTGTCACTAGATGCGCTCGATGAGCGGGGTGAAGTCACCGACAGCATCGAGGTACGTGCATCGAAGAACGGGCTGGATGTGCCGGCCCGGCCGGCAGTCTGGGCGGCCGAGGCATTGCTGAAGAGCCCACGACCGACGAGACGCTTGTCGGAGCTGGTGACCGCGGACACAGCGGCAGCCAGATTGCGCGAGGCCGGGTACAAAGTCACCGGGCTATAGACAGTGCACTTTGACTGATTGTTCAAATCGTGGTTCCGGGCGTGGCATCTGGCTGTAACGCCATAGATAAAAGCTGTTAAGATAAATTTGCCATCTCTCCCTGCGCGGGGTATATTGCACATATCGCCTAAGTTGCACTTCTGATGAGGCGATCTGAGGGAGACCAGCCATGTCCAACTCTAACTCAACTTGCCACCGCATTCGCATTGTCCTTGCCGTGGATGATTCCTTGCCGGAAGAGGTTCGAGCCGACGTCGCCGAGTCCCTGGAAGCAGCGGGATGGGTGCCGGCCAGCGACGGCTACGACTGCTGGATCTGCCGGGCGCGCATCGATGAAGTCGAGAAGATCGAGCGACGCGTCCGAAAGGTGTTCGAGTTCGCGGCGTTTACGGCCGGCTTCCAGGGGCGAGTGACGTTCGCCCTGAAGCTGGGCGAACTGAATCCGCGCACGTGCTCGATGCGCATCGGTGACGGCGGGCTGAAGACGAAGCCCATCGTCGCGCGCAACAGCGGTGTGGATTTCGCGACGGAGCGAGTCCCGAACGGGGGCGCCAGCAGGCTTCCGGAGTCGATAAACCTCCCGAACCTGACCAGCCTGAAGACCGCGTTCTAGGGAAATGGCGGGGGTGCCGGTGCCGTCTGGACAACCCACTGGGCCCTGTGTGGGGCCCCCGACGCCCTCGCTGCTACCCCGCGCCGAACATGGTTTCTGTGTCGTCGTTGAAGAAGCCCATCAGCGTCCCGCTGTCTTCAAGCTCGGCCTGCTCGCGGGTAATGCTGATGATCAGTACGTCGTCCACGGCGCGATGCCCGGCCTGGGCGGCGAGGTAGATCTGCTCGGGAACGTTGTCATCGAGCTTGGCCCGCTCGAGCACTTTGTGGACTCCGGCGTAATCGAACTCTTCGCCGTCGTCCTGCTGGCACTCGATGATGCCGTCCGTGAACATCACGATACGGCCTTCGGGCTCGAGGTTCGTGCGGTGCACCTGGATGGCCTCGGCCCAGCTTGAGCTGCGCTTGAGACCGAGCGCAACCCCGGCGGTAAGCACGTCCTCGTGCTTGCCGTCGGCGTATTGGAACACCGGGTGCGGCACGCCGCAGCGCGCGTGCTCCCAGTTGCCGCTCACCACGTCGAGCACGCCGACCATCGCCGCCACGAACTTGCCCTGCGGGATGTCCTCGGCCAGTTCGTCGTTGGCAAAGCGCAGGCCTTCGCGCAGGTCGCCTTCCTTGATGCGCATGCCGATGCTGATCACCTTGCGGGCCATGGACTGGATCACGGCCGCCTGGATGCCGTGGCCGGAAACATCGCCGACCACAACGCACAGCTCGCGCGGATTCAGCCAGAAGAAGTCGTAGAAGTCGCCGCCGATGAATCCGCCGCTGGGTGAGTAGTGCACGTCGATGCGGATGCCCTGCGGTTTCGGCGGGCGCGCCAGCATGGTGACGAAGTTCTGCGCGGCGTCGGTCAGGTCTTCCGTGGTGGCGCGCACTTCGCGCTCGAGGCGCATGATCTGGCTGCGCAGCTCCTGCGTTCGCGCTTGCGTGACTGTTTCTGGCGCTGGGTCTGGCGCAGCACAGTCTCGACCTGGATGCGCAGATGGTCCAGGTCCACGGGCTTCTTCAGGATGGCGAAGATGTCGCACTCATAGCTGCTCAGTGCGCCCGACAGGTCGTCGCTGCCCACCATCAGGATCACGGGGATGCGGCTGAGCTTGCGGTTGCGGGTAAGTTCATTGAGGAAGTCGACGTACTCTTCGCCCAGCTTCTGGTCGCTGATCAGCAACGCCGGGATGCGCATGGTGACCGAGTTCCGGGCGTCGTCGCTGTTGCCGACCGCTTCGACGCTGTGTCCGTCGCGCTCAAGCGCTTTCTGAACGTCCGCCCGAAGCTCTGCGTTCCCTTCAATTAGCAGGATGTGCGCCATCTTGTCGCTTGGCTGTTCACTTTCTTGTGATGCTGATGATGGTGGCGTCATCGTCCGCACGCGCCTCGAGGTCCGACTGCGCGACAATTGTAGCTATGAAACGCCCCTCTGTGGGAGTGTCCTTGATTGCCTTGGTCACACCTTCGACGTCGAATTGACGCTTCTTGTCGTCATCTTGATAGCACTCGATAATGCCGTCTGACATCAGCATCATCGTGTGGTCCGGCTCCAGCACCGTGGCGTACTCACCCACCTGCATGTGCCAGTCAGCCTTCTTGCTGAGCCCCAGCGGGCCGCCGGGGGTCATCAGCGCGTCCGATTCGCGGCCCTTGATCAGCAGCGGATACGGCACGCCGCAGCGCACGTGTTTCCAGGCGTGGGTCTCGGTGTTCAGGATCCCAATCATGCACGCCACGAAGCTGCCGGGCGGCAGGTCGTTGGTCAGCTCGCGGTTGGCGAACGCGATCGCCTTGTGCAGGTCCCCGCTCTCCTGCCGCAGCGCCAGGCTGATCAGTTTGCGCGACATCGCCTGCAGGATCGCGCCCTGGATGCCGTGGCCGGAGATGTCCCCCACCACCACCGCCAACCGGTCGCGGTCAAGCCAGACGAAGTCGTAGAAGTCGCCGCCCAGGCGCCCGTAAGGCCGATACAACAGGTCGATCTCATAGCCTTCGAGTTGCGGCGGCTTGGGCTGCATCCATGTGAAGTGGCGCTCGGCCTCGCTGAGGTCTTCCTCGTTGGCCTTCATTTCGATTTCGAGCCGGTCGATGCGGCTCATGTACATCTCTTTGCTCAGCTTGCGGCTAAACTTGTAGGCCTGGTTGAGGCGGGTGTGCGCGCCGACCTTGGCCGCCAGCAGGTCGTAATTCAGGGGCTTGTGCAGGAAGTCGACGATGTCCCAGCGGAAGGTGCGGGTCAGCAGGTCGTTTTCGGCGTCCTCGGCCATCATCATGATGGGCACGCGGGCGAGCGCGCTTTCGCTGCGCAACTCTTCGAGCAGTTGCAGGGCCGGCATGTCCGGCAGCTTGATGTCGAGAAGCAGCAGGTCGGGGTCGTGGTCCTGCGCCTGGTAGATGGTGTCGCGGGCCGTAGCCGCCTCGATTACCGAATAGCCCGCCTTTTCCAGAACCTTCTTCAGTTCGGAACGAATGGACGCGTCATCGTCAGCGATGAGTACGGTCGACAAGCAAATTCCCCGGTTGCAGCGAACGCGAGCAAACAGAGGTTAGACGATAACTCCCACGCCGACAAGACGTTGCGTGCAGCCGCCGCGCCGACGCCGAACCGGGCCATGCTTAAAGCTCGCGGGCCGGATTGGTTGCCAACCCGGCCCTGCGTTTCAGAGTGCGCATGGTACCTGTGCGCGGTTTGCGGCTTTCTCGCCGCCTTTTAGGCCATCTGTCGGGCTTGCCCCGACAGCATCCGGTGACCGGACCGACCTGTGGTATCGACTTCTAAGGTCGTCTCGAGTCGCCGGGGTTTACCCCATTGACTCGTCAAGAGTAGGGTAGCATGGCGTAGCGTCAACTTACGCAGAAAACCAGAAATATTGACGCGTCAACAAGGGGCCCGGCGGAACACCACCGGGCGCGGGGATGGGTTCCTCCTCTGAGGCGTTAGGACTCTGAGGATGTTCCGATGTCCCACAACACTGAACCACACGAGCCGGAGTTACCACGTCGCGAGAACGACTCGTCTGAGCCCGCGCAGGGCCCTGAGCATGGAATGCCGCCACCGCATGATGAGCGGGCCAACGCCGGCACTGCCCCGTCACGCAAGAGCCTGCCGACTTGGGCGTGGCTGACGGTTCTCGTTGCGCTGGCCTTCTTCCTGTGGTTCATGCTGCACGAGACGCTGACCGTGGTGCCGGTCTAGCCGTCGTCGCTCAGTCCCCATGCCTCCAGGAAAACCTTGCGCGCCTCTGAATGGCAGGCGATGTGTCCGCCGGGGATGATGTCGCGCGTCACGTGCTCGTACCCGTTGGCGTCCGCGAGCTTCTTTGCCGCCTCCCACTGGCCGTCGAGCATGCTTTCCTTGTAGCCGTCCTTGTCGCCCTGGTAGGCGTGCACGATGATCTTCTTCTTGGCTTCCGCGTCGTCGCTGACCTCCGCGGCGCCGGCGAAGTTGGCGCAGGCGGGCACGGCCGCGACCACTTTGTCCGGGTGCTTGAACACCATGTGCCAGGTGAGGATGCCGCCGCCGCTGTAGCCGGTGATGCAGATATTCTCGCTGCCGTTGTACAGCTCGCGGACTTCTTTCATAACAGCCAGCAGCCCGGGCGCATCGAACTCGAGCCGGTTGCCGGACCACTTGTCCAGAAACTCCTGCGGGTACGGGTACTTCTTCGCCTGTCCGTCCAATGAGTTGGTGTTGCTGAAGGTGCAGCAGGTGATGACGATAAACCACTTGTTGTCCTTGGCGGCCGCGCGGTTCATGCCTTCGAAGTTGCTGCCCGCGCCCTCCTGCGCGACAACGATCGGCCACTCCTTGTCCATCGTCCAGCCCTCGGGCATGGACAGGTAGTAGCACATGTCGTGGTCGCGGCACTTCATCAGGATGGGCTTCTTGACGCTGAGCGCGGCGACGCACTCACGGAAGGCCTTCTCGCGTGCGGTCTTGCGCGACTCATCGCCTGTGTCAAAGCGCGCGGCGACGCCCAGCATGCGGTAGACAAGCTGGTACTTCTTGCCGCTCAGACCGGACTTGTACTCCTTCTCGACCCAGTCGTCGGTTTCCGCCGCATGCAACTGGTAGGCGCGTTCAAGCCAGGCGTCGACCGTTGTGGTGTCCTTGTCGCCGGACAGCTCGTCGAACAGCCCGCAGTAGCCAAGAGCGGCCTTCTTGCGGTACTTCTCGGACTTCTTCTCGTAGGTCGCCAGCGCCTCGGCATCGTCCGTGTCACCGGTCTCCTTGAGTTTGTCTTTGGCCTTGGCGGCCTTGCGATGGTCGGGAGCCAGACCGAGCGCTTCGTCGAGCAGCTTGGCGGCGGTGTCGAACAGCTTGCTGTCTTCGGCCTTGCCGGCGATGTCGACGAGTTCATCCGCGATCAGCGATTTGAGCTTGGTTGAGTTGGCGGTGTCTGTCGGCTCGCCGCTTGAGTGGGTCGCAAAGGCGAACAGGACCAACGCGGCCAGCGCAAAGCGCAGTGTGCGTGTCATTGGTGCTCCAGGTCATGAACGGCGTCGTGACAAGTGTATGAGTTGAGCGGCTTTGCTGCCAGCCGCCTCGACGCGGCGCGATTGCAAACGATAATCCACGCCATGGCGTCCGCCGAAATCGAGTACCTGTTCAGCCACGCAGTGTTGCGTGAAGCCGCCTACGCGTTGCAGACGCCCGCCGACCGGGCGGAGCTGCACGGTCTCGCACTGGAAGTCATGGAGGAGCTGTTTCCCCGCGCGGAACGCGGGACCATCGCACGGGCAATCGCCCGTCACGCGGCCGAGGCGTTCAAGGGTGGAACCCTCCCGCCGGTGGCGCCGACGCGCGACCTGCTGGCGCAGACCGAGTTGCGCGCGCTGCGTGCCGCCGCGGAAAAGGCGGAGCAGAATTACGACGTGCGAGAGTCCTCAGACTTGTGGCAGAAGGTGGCCGATCACGAACTCTGCCCGCCCGCGGAAAGGTTCGACGCGCTGTTAAAGGCCGCCGACGCGCTGCGCCACGCCGGGCGGCTGAAGGATGCCCGCGACTGCATCAACGAGGCCAAGCCGCTGGCGCCCAGCGACGCGGAAGGCACGCGCGCCACGCTTTCGCACGCCAACGTGCTGCGCCTGATGGGCGAGCTGAAAGAGGCCGAGTCGCGCGCGCGGCTGGGGCTTGAGTCGGCCGCGTCGCCGCGCCAGGCCGCGGACGCACTCGGCACGCTCGCACACATCCTGCGCGACGCCGGCAACGGCGAAGAGGCGGAGGAGCTCTACCGCGAGTCGATCAAGCGTCACCGCGAACATGGGGATCAGTTGTCGGAAGCAAAGATCGCGGGCGGGCTGGCGGCGTTTCTCAGCGAGCGCGGACGCAACGACGAGGCAGGTGAGCTGTACCGCCGGGCCTACCAGATTCACCAGGCCGCGGGCGATCCGCGCGGTGAGGCGATCTACTGCGGCAACCTGGGCATCCTGATGACCGAAGCCGGGCGCCACAATGAGGCCGAGCAGTTCTTCCAGGCGGCGCTCGCCACACACCGCCTGCTGGGCAATCGCACGGACGAGGCGATCGTCAGCGGCAACTACGCCATCCTGATGAAGGCGCAGGGGCGAACACAGGAAGCGGAGATTCACTATCGCCGTGCGCTGAACGTACTGCGCGAGCACGGCAATCGCCCGATGGAAGCGCGCTATCTTTCCAACCTCGCGAACCTGCTGGACGACACCGGGCGTACCGTGCAGGCCGTCGGGATGTACGAGATGGCGCTCGACATCCTGCGCGAAATCGGCCAGCCACGCTTGCTTGGCGTGTGCCTGGGAAACCTTGGACTGGCACGCCAGAAGCTGGGGCGCATCGACGAGGCCTATTCTGCCTTGAGCGAGGGCATCGAGTTGCTGGTGGAACAGCACGCACGCCTGCCCGCCGGCGCGTTCCTGGCCATGCGCGGCGCGCTGCAACTTCTGCTCGGCGACGCCGCCGCGGCCGAAACGGACATGCTGGAGGCGGATGCACTGCTGCAGGGCCAGAACGCGCGCGGCTTCCGACACCAGTTTCTCTTGCCGTTGCAGGTGAGGTTGGCGGCGCAGCGCGGGGATACCGACGCGGCCGCAGAAACACTGCGCCTCGCCCGCGCGGAAACGGGAGACCACGCGGGCGGCGGAGAAGTCGCCGCTGCACTGAAAACCTGTGCGGACGTAATCGCCGGCGCCGCCGCGGGAAAGCTGGTCAACGGGCACCTGCCCGACGAGCTGCCCAAGGAGCTGCGCCGAGCGGCTTCAACGCGACTGCAAAAGTCATCGCCGGAATCCGCGCGCTTGCTCGGGATATGAGCGCGTTACCTGGTTGGTTGGGCCCTTGCCGTGTCAAGCTTGGTCGCCAGCGCGTCCAGTTTGTCGGCGAGCTGTTTGCGATCGGCCGTGCGGAAGCTGCGGGGCGTGCCGGATTTTAGCTCCGTGGGCTGTGGCGTTACGCCCGACGTACCGCCGCCTTTCGGGATGATCTCGCCGGGCAGGATGGGCTCCGGCGCGCTCGTGGTGGTGACCTCGTCGCGCAGGGTGCCCGCTACTTCGCGAAGCGTCTCGCCCGCTTCGTTCAGCGCGGATTCCATCACCGCGTGCTCTTCGTTCAGGTCTTTGATCTCCTGGTAGGCGGGCTGCACGACTTGCGTCCACAGACCACCGATTCCAAGCGTTGAGCCAAGCACCAGGCCGATCAGGAAAATCGTAAAGGAAGAGCGCATCGTAATCTCCGTGCGTTGTCGTTCGTGATCCTAGAACTCTGACGCACTGGCGCGGCTCGAAAGCCCGCAAAATTCCCGGCAGTGCGCGTTTTGAACTCTCATCACGACGGCAATGATTTTGCGTGATGTGCCTCGCGAGTGATGGTAATTGACGCCGAAAAGTGCCATGATCTTGCCACCTTCGAATTCTCGGGCGATCCGAAGGCCTTGTCATTCAATGAGTTGCTCTTAAGGACCGTCCATGCGCGTCATTCTGGTTCACGTACGCGACCCCCAATTCTATGCACTTCAGCAAGGCGAACGCGGCCCCACCGGCAACATCCAGGTGATGGGCTTCCCGCCGATCGGCATCATGTCGCTGTCGTCCGTGCTCAAGAAGGAAGGCCACGAATGCATCATGTTCGACCAGGCCAACCCGGAGACACCGAACGAAAAGATCATTGAGACGATCAAGGAACAGAAGCCTGACCTCATCGGGCTCAGCTTCCTCAGCACCACCAGCTATCCCTATGCGAAGATTCTCGGGCGTTTGATTCGCGCGGAAGTCCCCGACGCGAAGATCGCGTTCGGCGGCGTGTTCGCCACACTCAACGCGCTGCAGGTCAAAGAGCAGTGCCCGTACATCGACTACGTTTGCCGCGGCGACGGCGAGCAACTGATCCTGGACCTGCTGGCCAACATCGACGACCCGTCCGGCGTGCTCGGGCTGACATGGCAGAAGGACGGCAAGATCGTCCACAACCCGGACCGCAAGCTCGAGCGCGAACTTGACCAGTGGCCGTTCCCGGATCGCGAAGGCCTGCCGCTCGACTTTGTCGAGAGCATGCCGCTCGACGTGCCGGTGATCCTGTCGCGCGATAAGTTCACCACCATGCAGACCAGCCGCGGCTGTCCGTGGCCGTGCATTTTCTGCGATATTCCGATCTTCAACGAGGGCAAGTGGCGCTACCGCAGCGCTGAAAGCGTCGTTGAGGAGTTCAAGGTTCTGCAGAAGCAGGGTTTCAAATCGGTCTACTTCGTGGACGACCACTTCCTGCTGCAGCCCAAGCGCATCGAGGCGATCTGCGAAGGCATCATCCGCGAAGGCATCACCATCAAGTGGGGCGTGGAAGGCCGCGTCGACAGCGTGGTGCAGAAGCTGTTCCCACTGATGGCCAAGGCCAACTGCCGCATCATCATGTTCGGCATCGAAAGCGGCAGCCAGAAGATGCTCGATCGCCTGAAGAAACAGCAGACGCTCGAGCAGATCGAGACGGCCGTCAAGAACGCCAAGAAGTCCGGCATCGAGATCGTGCACGGCTTCTTCGTTGTCGGCAGCCCCGACGAAACCGAAGAAGACATGAAGAAGACGTTCAAGTTCGCGGCCCGGTTGCCCCTGGACACGTTCGGCTTCAATCGCCTGTGTGTTTACCGCGGCACTCCGCTGTGGCACGAGTACATGGCGCGCGGTTTGGTGAACGACCAGGAAGACTGGTACAAGTACTTCAAGTGCAGCGAGATCGACCCGACCTGCATGAAGGGCCCGGACATCAACCGCGCCCGTGCCAAGGGCCTTCGCAGCCTGTTCTTCCGCAAGCTGTTCCTGCACCCGATCCAGACGTTCGTGCTGTTGCGCCGCTTCATGAAGTACATGCCGCTGCGCGACATCTACACGCTGCTCAGCAAGCCGTTCAAGGGCAAGCAGGCCGGCGCGACACGCGCAGAAGTGCTGTCACGCGCTGTCGAGCACCAGGACATGAAGACCAACGCCGCCGACCTCACCCAGGTAAGCGACGAAGAACTCGAAGCCAAGCTCGCCGAGTCAAACAAGTAGTGAGGGGCGAAATCAAAGCGGCCCGAGCGAATTCGCTCGGGCCGCTTGAGTTTGGTACCCCCGGTAGGACTTGAACCTACGACCCGCTGATTAAGAGTCTGTGCAAGCCCTCTTTTGGCAGTCTGCGCGCGAAGCTAAACCGCCCGCATATACCGTATACATAGGCATATATAGCCATTCGTTGCTAACGGTCACTTGCGGCGATTTTTGGCCAAATTCGTTGGGAAACGTGTACGAATCGTGTACAAGGGACAAGTCAGTGCAAGTCGCTCTCTGGTACACGAAACGATCTATGCCCCGTGAAAAGGCAAAGGCCCGCGTCCTCAAGTGGCGCGGCGAGTATTACCTGTTCTACCGCGACCACGCGACCGGCAAGCAGAAACGCGTCGTCTGTGCCGCCCTCGACGCAACCAACGCGGAAGATCGCGCGCAGCTTGTGAAGGAATACCGGCTGACGGAGAAGCTGGACGAAACAGAGGTTGTGCGCCGCGGTGGACGGCTTGCTTACGACACCCCGCTAGTCGACGCCATCAAGCTCTACCTCAAGGACTGCGAGAAGCGGGTGGAGTCGCGTGAAATGAACCCGGCCGCCCGTGCGGGATTGAGCGCCAAAAGCGGCCACATGATAAAGACCACCGTCGACCACTTTGTTGCTTGGCTGGAGCGGGAGGGGCACTCGCTGATTACGACCGGCCGCCTCGACGGCCGATTGTTGACGGCATACTTTCAGGACGTTGCCCAAGAGAAAACCAAAATGGGCAAACGGACAGTGCGCCGGTCCGCAGCGACGCAGAACCTCTACAGGCGAAACCTGAAGGCGTGCCTATCGTACCTCGATGACGTGCGTCCCCCACTTTTCCCCGACTTCAAGCCGCTCAAGAAGGCGCTCAAGCCGCAAAGGGTTGAGCTGGACCAGCCGCGCGCCTTCTCGCCGGAAGTTCTGCGCAAGTTCCTGAAGGCCGCAGTCGAATGGGAAGCACCGGACGTGAAGCTCAAGGTGAAGCGGCGCAAAGGTCGCGGGAAGGGCAAGCTGGAAGAGTTCGGCCAAGCCCCGTCAAAGCGACCGGCAACACCGATAAGCAGATTGTTCCCGTTGCTCGCGCTCACCGGCTGCCGTCTCGGCGAGGCATTGGCGCTCAAATGGGAGGACGTTGACCTTGAACGGGGACGGCTGACCATCCACGCGCAGAAGACTGGCCGGACACGAATCCTCCCCCTGGTCGGTGCCCCGGAGGGCGACGTGGCCCCACGCCTACTGAAGTCGCTCAAGGCCTGGCGGAAGGAAGCTCCGAACGCTGTTTATGTGCTGCCGCACAACGGGACCGGCGAGCCGATTTTCTCAAAGTCCGCGTGGCAGATGGTGAACGCCCGGGCCAAACTCGACCGCATCGGTCCTCAGATGCTGCGCCAGAACTTCACCAGCTATGCCGCGTCGATGGGCATTCCGTCCACCGTAGCTGCTCTGTGGCAAGGTCACTCCGCCGGAGTGGCTGAGCGTCACTACCGAGCGCAGGTACTAGAACGGCGGCAAGGAAAGACCATTGAGGATGCGATGGGACTGGCCTAGCTAGCTGGCCTTGCTCAAGCGTCGCTGTTGGGGCAGAGTCGCTGCATGAGCAAAGCGGAAGCACTGTTCGACTGGTGGACTTCCATGCCCGCCAGTCTGCGCCCCAACCCGTTCAGGTACTCAGAGCAGGATGACGTGGAGCTCGCGCAGTTCCAGGCGACGCTGAGTGAGATGCTAGACGGCCTCCAGGCCACCCTTGAGCGGCCCTTCACCGATGCGCGGAACATACTCCGCAATCAACTTCGGCTGGCATACGGTGGTGTTGCAGAGTGGATTGATCTGGCGCACCAGGCCTTTACCGGCGCTCACTTCGAATCCGACTACTTTGCTCGGCAAGGAAGAGTCAGACTGACTTGGCGGCCGGTGCTACCGCACATCCTTGAGTGGCTCAGCGGGCTAAAAGCATCCGTTCAGGATGCAAAACGGCAACCGCTGGCGCGTCCTTTTCTCGCACTGGTGGGTGCCGACTCGGAGTGCCTAGACGTGCCAGACTTCCATCCGGTTTGCGGGCTATGGACTGACAACTACATGATCGGTGGCTTTCCTTGGCTAAACCGAAGGTGGAATGCAGTAGTCGGGGCTAGCCAGCAGGTGGAGCTATCCCCATCGGCTTTGCAGATCGCGGCATCTATGGCCGGCGCGGTTTGGGAAGACTTGCTTGGGGACGTGAAGGCGGTTGTTCGCAAGGGACATAAGGCTGTGAAGGACTGCCCGTGGACGGTGGTTCACGTCTTGTGCGAGCTTTGTAGGCCCGACGGCGGCCCGGATGCACCGGATATGGCTCAGGCGAGCATTGATCGCGTTTGCTGGGCGACGGCTCTTCATGTCCCATTCCGTCGCTGGCTGCTCACGGAAGGCGACAAACGCGGAATTGCCAAGCCCCTGACTTACACGAGGTGCTACCCGACTTGGATGGCGTTCGCGGCGATCACCGGCGACGACCCGACAGGGATGATCCGCGGGGAAACCGGGCATCAGCGCGCCTGCTTCTTCGCGTTCCTGCTTGATGAGCTCGTTTCGCTGTGGGATCGCAATGTGTCCAGCGGTAAGCAGGACCGGGAGTACGAGAAACCATGGCACGGCGAGGCGATTGCGTACTTCAAGCGTCATCCTGATGCTTCTGCGGCCGACGTTGCTAAGGCTGTGGGAGTAAGTCGTTCAACGGTCAGTCGTGACGACACGATGAAGCAACTGCTGGCAGCTCGCCAGAAGCTGCGCAACGGATTTACCGACGGCCGGGGCTACGTTGATGCGGTCGATGATCCGGAGGATTCCGAAGACTGAGCGCAACGACATAACGAGTTCTTCGTCCACTAAACCCGCCTAGTAGGCGGGTTTGTTGTTGCGCAACGCAACAACGACGCGCGCACGCCCCCACTTCCAGAGGCGAATGAATGTGGACTGGCATGGGGCCAACCACCCGGAAGCGCCTCGGAGTGGAGTGAAGCAATGGCCATACCACAGTTCCGTTCACTGAAGGAGTGGGCACGGTTCTTCGAGGGGCGGATTCCCGCCTCGACCTTACGCTCAGAGATCCACGCGGGACGTTTGCGATGCATTCGCGCGCGTCCTGGCTGCAATGCACCGATCCTCATCTCCGAGTCGGAAATCGAACGATGGTTGAAGGAGGTCGCCGGAAAGCGGCAGGCCGCGCTGTCTCCAACTCAGGCGAGGGAAGCACATCAAGTGGCCGGTCATGGCGAGTAGGCGCGCTCGCCGCAAGGGACGCGGCAAGAAGTCAGAAGGCCACACTGACATCTTTTGCGATTCTCGCCTCAAGGCAGCGCGGGATCGGATAGTCGAGATACTTCGATCGGACAAGTCGTTGCGAAAGAACGGGGACGCGTTGGACCAGTGCGGCCTTTGGCCCGCAGCCTTGAAGCTTGGGGCTGGGGGTTGCGAAGCGGTCTACCGAAACCAGTGTCGAGAAGCTCTTTGTCCAGTCTGCTCTACGCTGAAAGGCGCAAGACACCGCGCCGCGCTGGTCGGTGTGATCGAAGAGAGGTTGCGTTTCGAAGCCCGATTTACGCTGATGACGTTGACGATCTCGCACATCGCCACGGACTCGCTGAAGGAGCTGTTGCGCGTTTTGTTCAAGGCACTGGAGAAGTTTCGAAAGACGACATTCTTCGACAAACACATCCGCGACTGGGCGCGCGGGATCGAAGTCACGTGGAGCATAGCCAATGGGTTCCACCCTCACGCTCATTACGTTGTTGAAGGGAGCTTTATGAAGCTTGACGAGCTCCACGCAGTTTGGGCGAGGTGCGTTCAAAGGAGCGGCGGGCGCGCCGTCTCTCGCGAAGGTGTCGATCTGAAGGGACTTAGCGACGGTCAAGGACTGAATGAGGCCATTGGCTACCCGTTCAAGGTGCGTGACCTAGCACGTTGGTCCGCAGGCTGCGTGCTGGAGCTGGCACGGGCTACCAAGCGTCGCCACCTCTACCAGGCCTGCCAAAACTGGTCGAGAAGGATGAAGCAGCGTGAGGCCGAAGTGGAGGGTCTGCAACAAAGTGAGTCAGAGACTCGGATCGTCCTGTTTCGATACTTCCTGGAGGAAGTGCGATGCGGCGAATTTGAAGCGTGTGAAGCCGCACGGTCGGTCCTGGCACTGCTGGCGGCGGCGGCGGGACTTGAGGATGCAGCGCAGGCGCTGTACCTCGCCATGTCGCGGACGAACAAGCCGCCGAGCAAGTAAGCTCTACGGACATGTAGCGCAGGCACCGTGGGCGGGGTTGTCCTCGCCCACGGTTGCGTTTTGTGTACGCTCACCGCAGCGCGACGACGAGGGCAAGTCGGCGGCCCTGCGTAGACGGGGTGCGCCGCGGCGCCGCGAAGCGGACGCCAGCGGCGCGCACGAGCCCCGTCAACGCAGGACGTGCCGCCGACAAAGCAACCGGAGGCAAAAGCGGACGCCCACGCGGAATCCGCCCGGTCCTGGGTTGGATTCACCAGACGGTCCGGTGAGTTCTAGGCCGCCCTTGTGGGCTAGTTACATAGAAATAACTGGCAGATTCGTGTGCCACGGTAGGTTGTGGGTGACTGTGTGCGAAAGCTCAGGTGGAAGTGCCTAGCACCATCATGGCGTAGTTCTGACCACTGGCGTTTGTGCTTGCGTTGTTGAGGTTGAAGGTCAGCGTCTGGTTGTTTCCTGTGCTAGGCGCGTCAAGACTCGGCGCGTTGGTGCCGCTGCCGAAGTCAGCCCGAAACCAGATGTTGCCAGTGCTGCCCGCGGGGATGGCGGTTTGAGTAGCCGCGCTGCCGCTACTCACCCGGACGATGGAAATGTAGTGCGCCCGGTTGATCCCCGTCAGCGTCACCGTCTGGCTCGTGCTTCCCGTGCCGGTGTAGGTGATCGAAACCGCTCTCAGCGTACCCAGGTTACTCAGGGCGTCGCGGGCCACGCTTGCGCCGGTGCCTCCGTTGGCGATGGCGAGCGAGCCGGTGACAGCAGCCGATTGCGCGATGTTCACCGCGCCAAAGCCAATGCTTGTGCCACTGCGACGTAGCACCTGATGGTCGGTTCCGGCCGTGACATCAGCAGGGTCGCCGGTGCTATTGGCGCTGCGTCCGATGACCGAGAGCCCAGCGGAGTCACGCAGCTTGGCATCCGTGACTGCATTGTTGTCGATGTCGCTTGTGCCGACACTGCTCTGAGTCGCCAACGACCCAAGCCCAAGGTTGCTCCGTGCAGTGGACGCGGTGGTAATTTCGCTGAGGTTGTTGTTGCCCGCCATCAGCTGGTGATCGATGCCTGTATCGTCAGTGAAGTACGGTGACGTCGGCGTGTCCGATTTAGACCAGAACAAACCCTCGCCCGAAACCGGCACCACGGGAGCGGACGCTTGCTCATTGCAAATGACCGACGAGGCCGATCGGATGTTTGCGCTGTCATCGATCGTTACACTGCTGTTTTGAATCAGCTTGCCTGATGTCAGATCGTATCGCGCGATCGCGTTGTTGGTGCTGGAGCCAGGCCCGACGACATCACCGTTGTTGGCAGCACTGAGCTCAATTGAGCCCGCGCCGACCGTGATGATGATTCCGGTGCCAGCCGACAAGGGGGCTACTGAGTATCCTCCGCCGTTGCCAATCAGCAACTCGCCAGCACTCGGCGTCGACGATGCGCCGGTCCCGCCACTGCCGATGTCCAGGGGCGATCCCAGTGAGGCCGCAGCAGCAATTAGGTTGCCGCCGATGGTCAGGTTGTTCGCGCCGGTGATGTCATCAGAGTCGTCAACGATGACGCCGCTATTCTGGATGGTCTTGCCGCCCGTGCCGTTGAAGCGCGCGAGTGCGTTGTCGGTGCTGCTGACCGGTCCGTCAACGTCACCCGTACCAGTTACACCGCCGCCGGAACAAGCGTTGCCCTCGTCCTGCTCAGCTTCGGGAAGTCGGGTGCGCGCTACAAGCTGCGTGAAATCGTTCAGGGTTGCAGCCTGCTTCGTGCCGTGTGAGTTCGGAGGGCCATCCTCCTCGGCTTCGACTGCGCAAGCTGCGCTTCCGGCGGTGCGTCCCATCCATGCCAGCGGAGACACTGCTGAGCCGGAAGCCGTCGACTCGTTAGCGGGCGGCGGCGACTGTGGGCGGACTGTGCGACGAAGCGCTCGCGAAGTTGGATCGCCGCCGATCAGGCCACCGAACCGCGCCGCCACCCGTGTGTTCAGAGCATCATCCGGCGGAAACATCCCTGCGGTTTCACCCGGACCCAGTGAAGACGCACTCCTGTCAATGTTTCTATGTAGCCTGATTCTCATTTTCTCACGCTAACGCGACTCTAACAACTCACTGAACGCCCGCTCCATCCCACATCGTTTGACTTCAGTCGTTCAGAGCTAGGGGTCGTACTGCGTACTTCGCACAACTTTCCCCTCATCGGACCAGTACCGCCAAGTGCCGACCTTGGCACCATGTATGTATCGCCCTTCTACTCTGACGTTGCCGGAATTGTAGTACTCACAATACTCGCCAGACAGCTCGCCATCTTCGTAATTCTCGATACGCCACAACGTACCTGAGGGACTGTAATAGATCTTCTTACCCATTTGCGCATCGCGACCACCGCCCTCTATCTCGTATTCTAACACGCCACTCTCATACCACTTGCGACAGGATGTTGGGGCTCCCTCGGAATCGTACTCCTCCACAACTTTCAGTTGCCCGCTCTCATACCATTGTGTGAGGGTCCCTCGAAGCCTGCCCCGCACCGTTTGGCACTTGGACAAGAGTTGCCCGTTCTCATACCAGTACTGCGCTACCCCATCTTGAATATAATTCCCGTCTCCATCGAGGACTGGCTTCCCATCACTGGTCATTACCTCAATCAAAGCATACCGGCCATCATGCCATACGAGCAGTCCACACACGCGACGTTCGTTGTAGTACTTCGCAATCACACTAGAACCTGGCCAATTCAGGCGAAGCACCCAAACAAACATCGTCAAGCCAACTAGTCCTACAGCAACGCAAGCGCACACGGTCAACCAGCGACGGCGCTTCGCACGAACAACTACTTCGTCCACTTGCTCGGCCATATTGGTTCCGATGCTCCCTTGCCTCCGGAAACTTTGTCATCAAAGTAGTTCCGATTGGTTGTACCGGGTATCGTGGTCAACCGTTTGTCAGAGAGCAGATCTTGCCATGAGAAGTGTGGGTCTCCGCGTGCTTCAAGTATGACGTCGATTAGAGTGTCAAGGAGTTGCTGGCCCTCCGCCGTAGCGAGGACATCTGCTAGTAGAAGGCGACAGCTGGTGTTTGGAAAGTAAGAAGCGATATCGGCTGACGCGCAACCCAATATGACCAAGACTCCTGTACACTTCTTGCCTTCACGTTTCAGGCTCTCGATGTCTATCATCGTCTCCCTGCCAAAACCCCACTGTATTGACACGATCGGCGGTACACCGAGTTCCCGTTCGTAACCATGCACGTACAAAATGGTTATGTCAGGCGCGTAGTCTTCTGACTCATGTCGCTCGGTCTTGCCGACTGCGCTAAGGAAGTCTGATTCGTGTAGATCGTTTGTCTTGATTGCAGAACCAGACCACTCGTCTACAGAAATTGCGTTGTCCTTTACTGCCGCCCAAAGTCTGTTGAGTTTGCTGTCGACCCAGACATCGTCTGCACCTGTTACGCCGTGCAGAAGACGCCAGTTTCGGGCCTTCACATTCAATAGTGCGGTGGCATCACGTGCATGTGCTAAGTTCTTGCAGTCTCTCTGGTCCGAGTGCTTGAATACATCTTCCAAGTCCTCGAATCCCACATCAGTAGTACGGCCCCCCGGGAGGGCATGCTTGTGGTTGCTTCTGAACAGGTACTTTGTTAATGCGTCAAGAGCACGCATCATCGCGTCACAAACATCGGTATCGTCACGGATGGGGGGAATTTCGGCGCCGAGCCCTGATGCGACAATATGATTCAGGTCACTTGCGCCAGCAACTTCCACCATCTTGTTGAAGAAATCAATCGTAAAATCATACCCTTCGATCGTTGGGCCTGGTGGGATGTCGGGGCCGGGGAAGTACTCTCCAGTGCGACTAAAGTACTTGTTCACACTCATCGCACCTCTGGTGGCGAAATACCAGCCGACCTCACAGAGCCGACGCATCGTATCCCTGTACCGCTGCGGAAGGCAGCCCTCGTTCCACATGTCTGCTATGCCTTCGTCATTCTCAATGGAAGCATAGCGAGCCTTACCCTCGAAAACTCGATCACAATCGGACCCTGAGTACTTGTCACACGGTCCACTAACGAGAGATTTGATTACCTCGGGTCGGGAGAACAGCTCTACCCGTCCTCCACTCTGGGAAAGGGTTAGAATTATTGGGATATTCGCACATTCCCCAAAGACATCAACTGTGACAGTGTCATCTACCCATGCTACTCCCCTTCTGAGGGAGTCTAACGCCGCTTGAGTTGGCTGCACGAAGAAGACGTCAAGCTCTCCGCACTTGAAGCGCTTTCCCAACGGGGTGAAACGAAGTATTGAAACGTAACCTTGGTCGGACTTCGCCGTCCAAGACCAGTCTACGGCGGGATCTCCTTCGGTGTTTACGACGATCGGCGCCCAAGCGTCTAGTGGTCCAATTGGCGGGATGGCGTTCGGGTTGGCTTGTGGCAGTTCAAGTGTGCAGCCAGTGGCGCGTTCCACGTTGAAGTTCTCGTCGATTGTGACGCAAAATGCGTCGCAATCGCATACGCCGGCCTGCTGCGGCTTGCCCGGTTTGAAGCCTACGAATTGCCTGCACTCGACAGCGCCCCAGCGCCCTACGATCTCCTCTCGCGTCCCGATGACGTCGGTTAGAGCCTTGAATCTGATTTCATCACCACACGTCATGTCGCCGGTAAGCACACTCACCCACGGGTTGTGGGGACCACCAGTATCGTGACGGAACTGGAATGCGCCGGAAGGGCAATAAATCACGTACGGTCCGCGCTTTGTCTTGGCGCCGCCGAGTCGAAACGTTCCGCTATATGCACCTTCGGAGATGTCCGGGGAAAGATTGAGCTCACACTTGCACTCGTTTTCAGGCGGTGGCACGGGATCCTTGCGGACCGGCCGGATCCAATCGAAACCGCCGAAGGGCTCGGCGGGAGTGATGACAATGTCGGGCCCAGGCTCGGGAGAGGGCTCCGCCAATGGCTGAAGCGCCATGCGCTTCTCGCCCGTGGCAAGCACGGTGTCAATAACCCTGCGCTCGGCCTTTAGCAGCACGTCCTGATCCCCAGGCTCCTGCAATTGGCCCCCGCCTCGCAGAGTATACCTTTCATCGGCCCGCTGGCGGGCGGGAATCCCGGCGCCTGAGGGCTCGGACAGATCGTCGCCGCCTGCCATACTGATCCTTTCGCTAGCGGATGTCCGCGCCAAGCTCATCCAGTCGTTGGCGGATGCGCGCCTGCATTTCCGACGGCAACGGCGTCCCCTTCGATTTGCCGCCGCAGCCGCAACCGGACTTGTTCGTTCTGATGACTGGTCCGCTGCCCCCCATGGTTGCCGCTTCGCCGCGCCAGACTTGCATCAGGTTGGGCGTCGGAACGGCTTCCTTCACGGGCTGTCCGTAGGCCGAGCTTGCATACTCAGCCTCGGCGAACGCGCGGTCCATGGCCGAGAAGATCTGGCCAAGGCTGCGGCCTGGGCTTCGCCCGATACCGTTGTGCTCGGCCGTTGTGCGCTCGACCATGTGGGTTGGCAGTTTTGCCAATCCGTCGCGGAAGGCGATGACTGGATTGGATCGGTCGTTGGGCATGGTTTGGGATTCCGTTGCCAGGTAGCGCAAAAGGGTCAGGCGCAATTCCGTTTCGAAATAGAGCTAGACCCTACACCACTACGTTCTTGAGGACCGCCAGGGCGCTGCCGGTTCCCATAGCGGTCGCCACGGGGAAGGTGTACGTCACGCGCATCTGGGAACTAGTGGCACCACTGGGTTCCGCGGCCTCGCGGCGGATGAACAGCTTGTTTTCGAGATCCTTGGGGACAATCCCGGTCACCCCATGAATCTGGCGGTCGCAGACTTCCCCCACCACCATCATGTAGATGCGCGTCAGGTTGCCTTCGTCCGTCTCGATCATGTCGTTGATCAGGATCGGCGCGCCGTTGATCGCGTTCATCCACTGGCGCTTCTTGCCGCCGGTCAGTGGGTCGATCCACTCCATCTCCACGCGCTGCGGGTGCATGCCGGCCGCGTTGTAGGCGGCGATGATCGCCCGGCTCGCACGGCTGTTACACATGACGCAGTTGGCTTCGGCTCCGCCGGCAACGACGAGGTGGTAGGTCTCCTGCAATTTTGCGAGGCTTGGTGAGGCGCTCCCCATGTCGACCACGTTGGCTCCGACGCTCATTGTTGGGGCCACGTCATTCGCGATGTCAAACAGGGAGTCAAAGTCGCCGGAGAGCGTGTTGCCGTTGTCCAGGTCGAGCTTGCGGAAGTACATGTACATCAGGCGCTTGCAGGCCAGCACGGACTCAACGGCGTCGATACTTTGGTAACGGAAGCGATCTTGGGCCGTGTAGTCCAGCAGGTAGCTTGTAGCCAACTCGCCCACCGTGAATGTTACGCTGGTATCAGCGTCGGCGGTCTTGTCGGTGATCGCGGGCGTGTTGTCGCCGAGGATCTGGGCCATGCTGTCGATATTGGCAACAGTTTCGAGTTGGTCCGTGCGCTCGTAGCGCAGCTTGCCGCCGACCACGCCCATGAACGGCCAAATGCGGGCGATCTGGAGCTTGTACTCCAGCTCTTCGAGCAGGAACTTTGACAGCACTTCTTGGGTCAAGTTTGCCGCATTGGCAGGCGTAGAAGCCATAAGTTCACCCTTTCCGCCAACCGGCGGATTTCTTGGTTTATGGAGAAGTGTCTGGACTACCCGAGGGGACTGGGATGCTATACCGCGACACGTAACGCGGTCAAATTAAAGATCACTAAAATTATCGTGACTGCGACTCGTGTATGTCAGTAGGGCCAAATCGTGTCGCATTGGTCCGCGACGTCGTTCGATGAGCGAAGGTTGAAGTACTTCGTATCGTCGTGACGATGGCCTGGCATCTGGAGGCAATTCCACAACCTGTACACATCCGCATTTGTCGCAGAGTTGGGTAGACTTTAGTAGATCGCCTCTGCGAGATGATGCTATGGCCGAGCCGGTGTTTTTTAGCTTCCACTACGAGCGGGACGTTTCGCGTGCTTGGCAGGTTCGAAACAGCTGGGTCACGCAGTCTGGCGGGGATGCGGGTTTCGACGACCGTGGACTGCGTGAGGCCGTAAAGCGAAACGACGACAAAGGAATTCGCGCAGCAATCAACCGTGGGTTACGTGAAACATCGGTTACGGCAGTACTGATCGGAGCAGAAACCGCGTGTCGGCCTTGGGTCCAGTACGAAATCGCGAGGACATTTGAGCGAGGCAACGCCCTCCTGGGCATTTACATCCACAACGTCAAATGCATGCAGACGCGGAAGGGCGACAGGAAGGGCGCGAATCCGTTTAGGTTTGTGGACGTCGAGATTGACGAAGGTGGATTTTTTGGCGAGCGGTGGGTTACCAAGTCGCTGTGGAATGCACACCGGGACGCCATTCCGATGTTCGATTGGGTAGAGGATGGCGGATACGAGAACTTGGGGGATTGGATTGAGCAAGCGGTTGCAGACTGCGCTTGGGCGTGATGCGGAGGGGTACGGATGGGTAGAAAGGTGTTCTACAGTTTCCATTTTGACGGCGATTGTTGGCGTACTTCTCAAGTGCGCAATGCGGGGTTTGTCGAAGGAAACCAGCCGGTATCGGGCAACACTTGGGAGGCCATCAAGAGAGGCGGCAAGGCAGCGATAGAGAAGTGGATCAACGAGCAGATGAGCGGAAAGTCTTGCGTGGTAGTCCTGATCGGAAGCGCTACCGCAGGGCGACCTTGGATCGATTACGAGATAGCCCGGGCGTGGGACTCGGGAAAGGGTGTCGTGGGTGTTCACATCCACAGCTTGAAGGACGCGTTGGGTCTTCAGTCCAGAAAGGGTTCGAATCCATTCGGCTCGTTTACGCTGAAGAACGGCACCGTGCGGTTGTCCGATGTCGTTCGGGTGTACGATCCGCCATACACCACGAGTACCTTAGTGTACGCCTACATTCGCGACAACTTGGCGACCTGGGTAGATGAAGCGATCAGGATTCGAAATGACTACCGATGAATCGAAGGGCGATGCCGAAGAGCGGCCGTACGGCGAGAATTCAGCCGCTGTGCAAGCTCACGTCAATCTGATGCAGTCAGTCATTCAACGCATGGCCGCAAACAGCAATTCGTGCAAGGCCTTCTGCGTTACCCTGGTCTCGGCTGTGCTGGTCGTTGTGGCCGACAAAGGCAAGCCGAACTTAGCGTTCCTTGCGCTATTGCCCGTAGTCCTTTTCTTCGGGCTCGACACCTATTATCTCGACTTGGAACAGCGGTTTCGCGGCGCCTACAATGCGTTCATCGACAAGATGCATGACCAGACGCTGCTTGCTGCTGACCTCTACTCGGTGCACCCGAAGGGTGACGCGATTAAGAACCTCGCGAACGCCATGAGGTCGTTTTCAATACTGCCGTTCTACCTGACGCTGCTGTTGCTGATTGCCCTCACTTGGCTGCTGGTTCTGAAGTAGTTCGTCCTACAAAGCATGGGCAGTGAGCTACCGTGCTGACCCAAGAGCGAAACGTACGGAATCGTGTACAGAATCGTGTACCGGTGAGTTTCAGGACGGCTTGACGGGTAAAGAGAGCGGCCCGCAGAATCGCTCTGCAGGCCGCTTTGAGTTTGGTACCCCCGGTAGGACTTGAACCTACGACCCGCTGATTAAGAGTCAGCTGCTCTACCAATTGAGCTACGGAGGCATTCCGCGCTGAGTCTCCCCACGCGCGAAGGGGCATAGAAATACCCTGCTACGGCTGTGTGTCAAGCCCCCGACTTCGCTGAGGCTTCGTCGGGTCGGCCCGCCATGCACGCTGCTTCGGCAGCAGGGCCTCGTCTCCAACTGACGCCTAACGTCCGGCAGTTTCACGTTACGCGCGCGCCGCTCAACACGTAATGGAAGTGTGGGCCAATCCGTCGCAGCGAAAATCGGCCGCCTTGTGCGGCCGCGTGCGGTTGAAGTTGCCCTGTGCTGAGCTAGATTCGCGCCGATGATTGAAGTCAAGGGCATCACAAAATACTACGGCGACTTCAAAGCCCTCGATGACGTGTCGTTCAGCGTCAAGAAGGGCGAAGTGCTGGGCTTCCTCGGGCCGAACGGCGCGGGCAAGTCCACCACCATGAAAGTTCTCACCACCTACATCAGCGCCAGCGAAGGCACGGCCAGCGTGGGTGGCTTCGATGTTCACGTAAACCCGCTCGAAGTACGCAAGCGCATCGGCTATCTGCCGGAAACACCGCCGCTGTACGGCGACATGACGGTCGAGGACTACCTGCTGTTCGCGGGCCAGGCGCGCGGGCTCGGCGGCGGAACGCTAAAGGAGCGGCTCGACGGCGTGGTATCCGACTGCGGGCTGCGCAACAAGCTGAAGTCGCGGATTGTGGAGCTGTCGAAGGGCTTCAAGCAGCGCACGGGGCTGGCACAGGCGCTGATCCACAACCCCGACGTGCTGATCCTCGACGAGCCGACGTCCGGGCTCGACCCGATGCAGATCGTCGGCATCCGCAAGCTGATCGAGCGCCTGCGCGAAAACCGCTGCATCATCTTCTCAACGCACATCCTGCAGGAAGCCACGGCCGTGGCCGACCGCCTGGTGATCATCAACGGCGGCAAGAAGGTCGCGGACGGCACGGTGGACGAGCTTTCGTCGAAGTACAACGACATCCAGACCGTTCGCTTGCTGGTGAAGGGTGCGGACGCCAAGCTGGCCGAGCCGCTTCGCAACATCGACAACGTGCAGACCGTCGAGATGCAGCAAGGGCCGAGCGGCTACGGGCGTTTCCAGTTGCGCATCGGCGGCGGCAGCGGCGCGATCCATACGGCCTGCGAGCGTATCGCGGACATGGTGCTCAAGGGCGGCATGAAACTGGCCGAGCTCTCGCCGGAGCGACTGACGCTCGAGCAGGTATTCCTGCAGATCCTGAAGCGCGGCACGTTCGACGCCGGGCCGGAGAGCAAGAAGGAAGCCGAGCCCGAGCTGCCCGGCGAAAGCAAGCAGCCGCCCGCCGACAAGCCGGCGCCCAAGCCGATCACGGAAATGTCCACCATCATCGCGCCGACCAAGCCGGTTAAAGAGGAAGGTGACGTCTCTGCGCAGCTTCCCGATGACCCGGACGCCACGGCGGCCGCGACGCGTATGACCGGCAAGCCGACGGAGTCCGCTCACTACGGCGACAAGTCGCCGTCGGAAACAGCGTGGGAAGCCGCCGAAACACGCGCCGACCTGCCGACCGATGACGACGACAATGGTGATGACTTCGGCACGGTCCACAACATCGAGACGGACACGCGCACGGCAAGCGACACCGAGTTCTCGCCGCGCCTGCCAGACAAGGACGGTGAGTAGTGAAGCCGATCTTTGTTCGCGAGCTGAAGGGCTACTTCGACTCCCCGATGGGCTTCGGCATCATCGGCGCGTTCGTGGTCGTGATCATGCTGATGAGCGTGCTGCTCGACCCGTTGGGAAGCGGCGGCGACTGGTTCGATCGCGGCGAGCTTTCGATGCGAACTTTCTTCGGGATCTTCCCGTGGGTCGCGGCCGTAGTAGTCCCGGCCGTAAGCATGCGCCTCTGGTCTGAAGACCGGCGTCAGGCGACGTTCGAGTTGCTGATGACCCTGCCGATCCCCACGTGGAAGATCGCGCTGGGCAAGTACTTCGCAGGGCTGATCTTCCTCGGCTGCATGCTGGCTGCGACGATCGCCTTTCCGCTGATGCTGAGCCAGCTTGGCTCACCGGACTGGGGCCCGGTCGCCGGCGGCTACCTTGCCTGCTTCCTGCTGGGCGCGGCCTTCGTGGCCGTCGGGCTGTTCGTCAGCGGGCTGACCGAAAACCAGGCGCTGGCGTTCTTCATGGCGATGCTGATCTGCCTCGGCATTGTCGGCGTCGGCGAAATGCGCGGCATGATCAGCGACATGGCACGCGAGAACCCGCAGGCCGCGCTGATCCACCTGTTCAGCGTCCCGCTGGTGGGGCTCGGCGTTCTGGCGGCGGTGGTCGGCCGCGACAAGATGCTCGGCGTGACCGTCGTGGTGTTCGGCTTTATCGTCAACGTGATGGCGCACCTTGTCGGCGGCGGCGAGAAGGCCGACGACGCGATCCGCCTGTCCAGCCCGGCCGGCGAAGCTGTGGTCGCCGCGCTCGCGCAGATTTCGGTGCTGGAGCACTTCCGCGAGATTGAACGCGGCGTGGTGAACACCAACGGGCTGGTGTTCTTCGCCGGCTACGTGGTGCTGTTCGTGCTGTTGAACGTGTGGTCGCTTGAGTCGCGGAGGTACAGCTAGTGATTAACCGCCGCCGCAACTACACCCTGCATTTCTACCTGATGGCGACGCTGGTCGCGATCGCGCTCGGCGCCATCAACTACCTGGGCATGGAGTATCGCACGCGCCTCGACCTCACGGGCGACCATCGTTTCACGCTCAGCGAAGGCACGCAGCGTCTGTTCGAAAAGCTGACCGAGCCGATCAACGTCGTCTATTACGTCGACGACGAGCCGCCTGCCAAGCGCATCAACCTTGAGCGCGACGTGCTGGACAAGCTCGATGAGTTGTCCGTCAGCTCCGCGGGCAAGCTGCAGTACCGCGTCGAGCGCATCACCAACGACGAAGTCGCCACCCGCCGCAAAGAGCTGGACGACAAGGGCGTCAAGGTAACCGTGGACGTTCAGACGAGCGGGCAGGATGAGCGCTCAGAAGTCCGCGGCGTGCAGGGCTACTTCAGCAGTCTCGAGGTCAACTACGGGACGGCCGAGCCGAAGGTCATCAACGGCATCGTGAACCTCGTCGACAAGGCCGACGAATCGCGCGAGCACCGGGTGGACACGCTGGAGTTCGACATCGCGTACACCGTGCTGACGATGCGCAACGAGACCAAACGCCCGACCTTCGAGCGGCTGTTGAAGTCGTTCGAGAAGCCGGTGCGCATCGCCTGCTACGTGACGGAGCCCATGCCGGACGCGCACCGCGAGATGGCTGCCAACCTGAACAAGGCCCTGGATGCAATCGCGCAGACCGTGCCGGAGAAAGTCACCTACCAGCGCGTGCCGCTTGCGCCCTCGGCCGGGCAGCAGCAGAAATACCCCTTCGGCGCGGGCTACCTGAACCTGCAGCCGTTCGACGGCAAGCGCGAACCGGTGTTCGACGACAATGGTGCGCTGACGGGCGTGAAAGACACGCTCTACTTCGCGGCCGTGATCGTGCAGGTGAAGCCGGATGAGGACAAGTTCGGCGCGATCTGGGACTTCTCGGAGAAGAAGACCGAGGCGGAGATCAAGACCGCCATCGAAGACAACATCTGGGAGCAGACCCGCCCGCGCACGCGCCTGGGTTTCGTGCTGCCGCCCAGCGACCCGCGCGCCGGACCGCCGCAGCCGGGCCAGATGCCGCAGAACGGGCATACGCCGCTGCTGAACTACATCAAGGGCGTGCTGGACTACGACACCGTCTGGGTCGACCTGAAGACCGAGAAGCGCGTGCCGCGCGACCTCGCCTGTCTGATCGTGATGGAGGCTAACCGGCTGTCCGAGCGCGAACTGTACGAGATTGAGCGCTACCTGAACGAGGGCGGCAACGTCGCGCTGCTGGTGCAGGGCTGGAGCGCGGACATCGACTTCTCCATGAGCTTCACGCCCCCCACCGGCGTGACGATCAAAAAAGAGCCGCTGGACCCGACGTTTGAGGAATGGGCCAAACACCTCGGCATCGAATTCGGGCAGGACCTGCTGCTGCGACCAAACGGCAAGCTGCAGCCCTACGCGATTCGTGGCGACCCGCGCCGCGGCCAGAGCCTTGAGCTGGTCCCGACGACCGTGCGCCTCGCGCCGGTGATCGAGCCGAAGGACTTGAATGCGACCAGCGTGTTCACACGCGGGCTGGCTTCGCTGCCGCTGCCGCTGGTTGTCGAAGAGACCGTCAAGGACGACAGGCTCAAGGAGCTTGATCTCGAACGCACGGACCTGATCACGCTCAAGGACGACGCGTACAAGTTCATGCCGGCCAACCCGGCCATGCCGGAGATTCCGGTCAAATTCAACCTGAACTCACCCGCTGAAGTCGAGCGCGACCCGGCCGCGAAGCCCGGCAAGGGAATCCTTGCGCAGAAGCTTGACCATGGCGCGCTGGTCGCCACTTTGCTCAGCGGCAAGTTCCCCAGCTTCTGGGTGGATGAAAAACGCAAGGTTCCGGGCTGGAGCGGCGACCCCGAAGCCGAGGAAGCCCAGCCGGTGCTCAACCCGCGCGAGGGCAAGCTGCTGGTGATGACGACCGCTTCGGCGCTGAACGTTGATTATCTGCGCGGCTACCCACAGGATGAAATCGAGCCGGTGGTGATCAGCCACGGGCTGACGTTCTATCGCAACATCGCCGAGGCGTTCATTTACGGCGACGACCTGGTCAGCCTGCGCGCGCGCACCGGCGTGGCCCCGCGCATAGTCGGGCCGATCGACCAGGGCACGAAGACTTTCTGGTTCATGGTCTGCATCGCGGGCGTGCCGCTGATCCTGCTGGCGTTTGCCGGCGTGCGCAGCTTCATGCGCGGGCGCGACCGCGAGCTGTATGAGATCGGCATCGGCATCCGGGACTCGGACAAGTAGACAGGAGCCGCCGCGCGGCCTGACGAAGATGACGGAAGAAGCCAAGACAGAATCCACGGCCGCACGCTTCACCCCTGACGAGGTGATCGCGAAGCAGCGCAATCGCCAGCTCATGGTCGTCTCGGCGATCATCGTGGTGCTGGCGTTGCTTGTGTGGGTCACGCGCGCGACAAAGAAGGTGGAAGAGCCGCTGAAGGAAGAAACGCTGGTCGGCGGCACGACGGAAGACCCGGCGTTCCACCGTGAGCAGATCAAGCGTATCCAGGTGTGGGTGGGCAAGGATGGCGAGAAGTTCGAACTCAATCGCGACGGAGATGACTGGCGCGTTCCCTCTCGCTTCAACGCACCCGCCGACAAGGCGGACGTCGATTCGCTGATCAGTCGCGTGTTCGATTCCTCGCGCTTGAACAGGCCCAGCACGACCACAGCCGCGCAGTTCACCAGCTACAACCTGAACGACGAAGACGCGGTGCACCTGCGCCTTGAGGGCGACAAGGGCGCGGAGTTGCTGCACGTGATGGTCGGCCACGCCGACGGCGCAACGCGGGACTTTGTGCGGCTTGCGGGCGAAAACGCGCCGGAGGGAATCTTCGAGCTGACGGGCCTCGGCGGCCAGTTCGAGACGCTGTATGGCGCGTTGAACCTGAACTCCGACGGCAAGCCCGACCCCAAACGCTGGGTCAGCACCAGGGCGTTCGAGCCGCTGCCGTTTGAGGCCGTCGCGCAGGAAATCACCATCAGGGAAGGCGAGCGCAGCATGGTCTTCCAGCGCAAGCCGGGCAGTGACCCCGCTGGCGACGAATGGCAGCTGGTGGCGCCGCGCCAGGGCGACGCCGAGGGCGGCAGCGTCCGGGCGATCACGGACGCGCTGCAGAACTACCACGCCGGCGACATTGCCGGACGCGCCGAGGATGCCGCACGCTTTGACCTCGTCGCGCCCGAGAAAGAGCTGACGATCAAGTACACCGTCGGCGAAGAAATGACGACCGCGCACCTCTACTTCGGCAAGAAGAACGCCGATGGCGACATTGCGGTCATGCTCAAGACCGCCAACTCCGGCGAGTTCATTTACTGGGCAGGCGACTACGTTCTCACTCGCATCTTCCGCACGACGTCCGACTTCATGCGCAAGGTGCGCCTGAACCTGATCCCTGACGGTGCAACACCCGACACGCTGACGACGCACGACGGCGACAGCGAGATTGCCCTGACGCGCGAGGCCGTCGGCGCCGTTTCCAACTGGAAGATGACCGCGCCGCTGGCGATGGAAGTGGACCGCGTGAAGGTCTCCAACCTGCAGACGACGCTCAACACCATGCAGGGCTACCCCGACGACAGCAGCTTTGACCGCGCGGCCCTCGAGCTCGGCGCGGGATTCTCCAAGCGCTGGGTGACGGCCGTGTACCCTGCCAAGCAACCCGGCGAGGGCGACAGTGATGGCGACGACACGCCGGACAGTCCCGACGCCGAAAAGCCTGGCGACGAGAAACCCGCAGATGAAAAGCCCGCGGACGAAACGCCAAAGCCGGAAGCACCCAAGGTGAAAACGGCGACCCTGTATTTCGGAAAGACCCAACAGGGGGAAGTGCCCGTGTTGCGAGTCATCGACGGCGCAGAGCAGCTTTACTGGGTGAAGGCCGAAACGGTCAGCGCGCTGTTTGTGCCGGCCGGCGAATACCTGAAGCTCGGCGACGTGGCGCTGGTCAAATCGGGCCAGAAGCCCGCGACGGTGCGCATCGCAAACGGCGACGCCGTCCTGCAACTCAGCTTCAGCGCCGACGCGCAGGGCCAGATGCAGTGGCGTATCACCCAGCCGTGGGATGAGATGGCGGACCAGGATTCCGCCGACGGGCTAGACCGCGCGCTACAGACGTTGCGCGGCGCGAAGCTGAGCGAAGCGCTCGACAAGGAGAAGTACAAGCTGGGCGAAGGCGTCTCGACGCGGCAGGTCGACGTGCAGGTCAGAGACGGCGAAGAGTTGAAGAACGCCAGCTTGTACGTCGGCGAGAAGCTTCAGGGACTGCGCACTGCGTTGATCGTCCGTGCAGACGGAACGGAAGAGTTCTGGCTGTTCCCGGGTGCGCAGCTTTACCAGCTGTTCGTGTCACCGGCCGACTACAAGGTGATGGGCGCGTTTGAAGGCAAAGTGCGCCACATCCTGATCAGCTGGAAAGGCAAGTTCGCCGGGGTGAATCCGAAAGACCCGGAGCGCACGGAAGAGCAAGCGTGGGAGCTGGCCAACGACATCCTCGCGCGGGCGCAGAAGGGCGAGGATTTCGTCGAGCTGCAGAAGAAATACAATGAAGACGACAGCGACCCGACGCATGTCTTTGACGTCAGCCCGACCGCAAACCTGGTCAAGCCTTTCCTGCGGCTGGCGAGCGAGCTGAAGGTCGACGAAGTGGGCATCGTGGAATCGCAATTCGGCATTCACGTAATCAAACGGATCGAGTAACGGACCCGCATAGTGGAAGCAACCGAATCTCCCGGTTTCTTCAAGCGCCTGTTCATGAACCCGCTGGCGGTTCGCGAGCTGCGCGTCGCGTGCCGAAGCTGGAAGCTGGTCATCATCCTGACGGCTTATCTGCTGATCCAGGGCGCGATCTTCGCCATCTGGCTGTACGTGCAAAGCAACACCAAGGGCATGTACGAGAACCCGACCAGCATCGGCAGCGGGCTCTTCATCACCATGTCGATCGTGCTGGTCGCGGTCGTGATGCTGGTGTTCCCGGCGTTCTCGAGTACGGCGATCGCGTCGGAGCATGAGAAGAAGTCATTTGATCTATTGCTGCTAACGCCGCTGTCTCCGTGGGAAATCGCGCTCGGCAAATTCTCGGCGGCGGCGCTGCAATCCAGCATATTCATCATCGCCACGATCCCGCTGTTTGCGATCGCCAGCCTGTTCGGCGGCATTCAGCCATCGGTTTTCTTTGCCGTGCTGTGGGTGCTGATCCTGTTTTCGATCTTCATCAGCTTCGTCGGCGTATATGCCTCCAGCCTCGTGAAGAAAGCAATCCCGGCCGTGCTGGTGACCTATGCGTTCGCGTTCGTCATCGGGCTGAGCATCCTGATCATCTTCATCGTGCTGACCGTCGCGCGCGCGCTGGTTTCCATGATCGCGCCGACGCTGATGAACATGTTCGACCCCACGCTGAGCGAGGGCGTGTTCTACGTCTGCGCGATGACAGCCACCTGGGGCATCTATTGCTCGTTCCTGTTCATTTCGACAACGAACCGGCTCAAGCCTTCTTCGCACAACAAGAGCACGGCGCTGCGCCTGCTCTGGACTGTGGCCGCAATCGAAATCCCGATCCAGTTCGCGATCTACTACGTCGCGGTCCGAATCGCATCCCACGACTCGGCCTACGGCGGGCTGATCATGATCGCCGTGTATTTCACGTTCGTGCTGATGGTGCCGGCGCTGACCGCGCCCGGCGAGCCGCCTGTTGCCAGCCGCCGCGTCCGGCGTGAGATCGAAAAGCTCAACCCTGCGATCAACAACAAGTTCGGCCGAATGTTCTTCCCCGGCGGCGACCGCGGCGTAGTGCACACGACGCTGATCACAGTGCTGGGGCTGGTGCTCCTCGTGGGCACGGCCTGGGTGTGCTTCGACCGGCTGGATGCGCGCCTCGAAGACAAGGCCACGCTGACCGAGGATTACCGCAACGTCATGGGCCTCGACAACATTTCGATGTTCGCAGGTCCGCCCGGCGGTGGTCCGACGCCGAACTCCGCGCTTGCGGCGGCCAGCAAGAAGTCGGAATCCGAGCTGCGTGAAGTCGTGCAGACGTTCGAGAAGCATGAGTTCAACGGCTTCCTCGCGCTGCTGCTGGTACTTGGCATGACGCTGCTGTTGAGCGGCCAGATCACCTGGCGGCTGACGCTCAGCGGGATTTCCAAGGCGCTTTCCAGCCTGCTGACGGGCTTGATCATCGTGGTATGGCTGATCGTTCCGTTCATCACCCAGATGATCGCGACCTCGGGCGTTGAGCCGGAGGATGCGATGGTGTCACAGTTCTCCCCGATCGCGGGCGGCATGAACGCCGTCAGTTGGGGCAAGCAGTCCGCTCGTGCCGCGGTCGGCGAAGGCAGCCAGACCAAGCACCTGCAGTCGTCCGCCGACGCTTTCCAATGGCGCTGGGTAACCTACGCATCGACCACCGCGGCGATTGCCGCCGGGCTGCTGGTGCTGAACCTCGCCAGTCGGCGCAAGGTGCTGGAGCGCGTCAAGCAGCTCAGCGAAGGCAACGCTACGCCCGAGCCCGTGCAGGCGACCGAGGCACAACTGCAGCAGGTACTCGCGGCCGTGACCGCGCCGGAAGCCGCAGCGCCGCCGCCGCCATCAATGCCGCAAGCCGCACCGGGTCAGCCCGCTGGGCCGACGCAGGAGCTGCCGGATTTCGACCAGGTCATCACCGACGACAAGCCGGCCGACTAATCTTCCGCGTGGGTATCGACTTCCAGGCTGTCGCTGCCCGGGTTCAGGTAGATGTCGTAGACGTCGCCCTCGGCGCAGGGCTGGCGAACTTCCCACTGCATCGGCTTGCGCAGGAACAGCGTCGC
This sequence comes from Planctomycetota bacterium, assembly GCA_020638675.1. GTDB lineage: Bacteria > Planctomycetota > UBA8742 > UBA2392 > UBA2392 > JACKID01. Next base: position 1,994,788 of record JACKID010000001.1, on the reverse strand, counting down.
GCCGGCGGTGCGGGGCACGCTTTCCGGCTCCAGCGTGGTTTTCTCCGGGTTGTTGGTCGGGTTGCCGTAGCCGCCCAGAGTGACGAACTGGTAGAAGCCGCCTTCGCCCAGCCACGTCCAGGCGCTGCGCCACTCGATCACTTCGACGATCAGCTCGAACTCGCGCCCGGAGGTGAGTACCGGCCGCCGCTGGCTGGACATGCGCCGCCCCGCCCGGTCGACGGGATAGAACAAGAGGTTGAGCTGGCCGGTTTCTTCGTCGAGCTTGCCGATTTCGATCTCCGCAATCTTGCGACGCTCGCGCGGCTGCACCTGCAAGCCGGAGGTGATCAGCGACAGCACCAGCGCCTCGATCGCCATCCAGATCACGATCAGCCCGATGCCCAGCAGCCCGAAGTCCACGATCGGCTCGACGCGCGACGTGTCGACGTCCTCGCGTTTGCGCGTGCGCATCCAGAACCAGACGCGCTGGGCCACGAAGGAAACCAGGAACACGCCCATCACGGCGGCGATCACGGCAAAGGCTTTGAGGCGAAAGTTCGGGTCCGCTTCCATGGCCCGATTATGGCCCGGAAGCAGGCGGCACGTCAAAGCCCGGCTCGCCCCGCAAAGCGTTTGTGATCTCGTTCAGGAACACTCGGCGAATGGCGTCGTAGCCGCGCCGGTTCGGATCCTCGAGATTGATGAAGAACCAGTAGGTCGGGTCGTCGGCGTCGTAGAACTCGTTGGTGCGGTCCCGGCAGTGGATCCCGTGGCCCAGCATCACCCCGTGCACGTCCACCAGGTGAACGAAAGGGAATTCGGCCGCGCAGTCCCGCAGCGCCTGGTTGTATGCGCCGTGGATGACTTTGCCTTCGGGCCATGCAGGCAGCCAGAACATCGGGCCGGCGTTCTCGACATCCCCCACGCCGTCGGTCGGCTCATAGATGGCCGCCAGCATCACCGCGCACCCGCCCGGGAACTTTTCGGCAAGCGCCGTCATCATCTCGCGCAGCCGCTTGCGGAAGTTCTCGATCCACGGCTCGGCCTGCTCCATGGTTGCGCCGTACATGGCGCCTTCGCGCGGCTCGGCCTTGCCGTAGTAGTGGATCAGGTCGATGCCGCCTGTGGTCACGCAGACGATGCCGAACGTCTCGGCCGGGTAGTTCGGCAGCGCCATGATGGTCGACAGGTGCTCCGTGCTGTTGGTGCTGTTGCCGGCCTGGCGCACGACGCGGATGTTCGGCAGCACGTGGGAGAGGTCGAGGCCCGCCATCTCCGGGTAGGTGTCGTCTGCGTTTTCCCGGATCAGCTCAAAGTAGCCCTGCCCCTTCGGAGCGCCGTAGCCGGTGCTGACGCTGTCGCCGATGCTCAGCAGCATGATCGGCCGTTCGCTCCAGGTGCGGGCAAACGCGGCTTGCGCAACGCCCGGGCCCGCCGGGCCCTCCCCCATCGGCGCGGGCACGCGCGCGACGTACCAACCCGCCAACAGCAGGATTGCGCAGAAGGCAATGATGCCCGGGCGCAGGCTGTACCACTTCTGTTTGCGCTCGGACTTGCGTGCCCGCCAGCCCATGACGACAGCCGCCAGTCCGCAAACAACGAGCAGCAAAGCCAGCCAGTTCCACACCAGCCCCGGCGTGCGCCAAAGCCTGTCGGCGACGGCAACAGAGAGCCCCAGCAACGGCAACAGAAGCGCCAAAGACTTATACATAAGTGCATTATACGACATGCAATCAGGCTGCGCCGGGCATTTCTTCCATTCGCTTGCGCGCCCGCGAGCCCGCACTGCAGCTTTCCCGATTTGCATCGGCTGATATGCGGCCCTGTGGCTTTTCCACGCTTGGGGGACACACATGTGCTTGTTGATTGGACTGGCTCTGTTGTTGACGACGACCGGGCTGGCGGTTGCCCAGGACGGTGAAGCAGCTCGAGATCACTGCCCCCTGACGGCCGTCGCCGGGAAGGGTGCGGTGCAACCTGCGCTCACCGCCGAGGGTGATTAGTCGCCCGGCGCCCAGGCGGCGGTGGATTGCGTTCCGTCAATCTCGTATGCCACGGAGCAGCGTGCCCCGCCGAATTTCTTGAGCTCCGCGTGAAGGTCGAAGAGCCCGCCGTGTGCCTGGACCTTCGGGCTGATCACCGCGTTGCGTGTCTCGAGATCGGCCGGATCGATGCCCATCGCGGTCAGTTCGTCCTCGAGTTTGCCGGTGCGCTGGTGGTAGTCGCGCACCTGGTCGGCCATCCGCCGCAGGTGAATTTCGGTGTCCTGCCGCGCCTGCTCAAACTTCATGTCGTGCAGCTGGATCTGCGAGTAGATCACGCCGAACGCCAGCCCGCCGAACAGCACGGTCAAAACGATCACGAAGCCCCACTCACCCGCATTCGTCGGCAGTTTCAGCATGCGCACCTAGGGCAGACTGGCCACGAAACGATAGACGATCAGCACCAGCAAACCCAGCGCGGGAGCCGACATTGACAGCAAGAGCCACGACCGCTTCTTCTCTTGCGACGCCAGTTGAGCGATGAGTCTGGTGTGCAGCTCGCGCCTCGCTTCTGAATCCTCGTGCACGGTTTTCATGGCGTCTCCAGCAGTGCGAGTATGTCCAAAAGATCGGCCGCCCGCTGTTTCGGTACTTTCTGCAATTCGGCGCGCACTTCCTTGAAGTTAGAACCCTTGGCCCAGAAGCTCTGTTTCAGCAACTCACCGAACTCTGCGACACATGCAGCAAGCCGAAGATTGTCGGGGGCGTCGTTCCATTCGCCGATGATCTGAGACGTGGCTATCCTGCCTGCCAACTCGTGTATCTCTCCCCCTGACGGTTCTTTCCAGCGAAGCGTGGCGTTGCAAAGCTCACCAGCCGCATCATCCACAAGCTTCACTTCGTACAGAGCCGTAACTTCCTGGCCCGGACTAATGACGGCGCCTTTGTGGTTCATGACCTTGAGTTCGTGGTCAGCTATCTGGCGATTGTCGTAGCCGATCAAGCGGTAGCTCTTCACTACCTCCGCGTTGAACGCGACTTGAATGCGGGCGTCTTGTGCTGCGACGTCCAGGCGCCGCTCAAGACCACCACGGAATGCCGAAGCGATCTGGTCAGCACATGCAAGGTACGAGTACGCCCCCATGCCCTTGTCGGCGAGCTGTTCCATCAACACGTCACTGTAGTTGGCCGTGCCTACGCCAATGGTCGAGAGGCAGACGCCGTCTCCTCGGCCGAGTTCCACGCCCGCCAAGATCGAGACAGCATCGGTGCTGCCGACATTCGCCACGCCGTCTGAAAACAACAGCACCCGGTTGTTTGCGTCCTTCCGGTATGCGGCACGGGCTTGCTCGTACCCCAGGTTCATCCCGGCCTCGGCGTTCGTGCGATCGGAAGTGCGAAGGCCATTGATGGCTCTACGCAGGGCTTCCCGGCGGTCGCCGCTCAGGTGTGCGCATACGACCCTGGCATGGCTGGAGAACTCCACGATCCCCAACCGGTCCTCAGCGCGCAGCAGGCCTACCACGCTGGTCAGGTACTCCTTCACCAGCGCCAGTCGACCGTCAGACATGGATCCTGAGGTATCGACCACTGCCGTCAGGATCATCGGGCGACGAGTCTCGGAGGGCTCGCGCGCCTTGATTGCCACCCGCAACAGGTAGCAGTTCTGAAGATCACGGCCGAAGGGTGATGGCGCGCACGCCAGCTCAATGCCAAGCGAGCCGGCACGCGGTGCCGAATAGCCATAGTCGAACGCGTTCACAAACTCCTCCACGCGCACCATTGCGGGGGTAGCGCTCGCGCCGCGCTTGATGTAGGTGCTGGCGAGGACGTAGCTGGCGGTGTCGACATCCAGGCCGAAGGTCGAGAGTGCATCGTCTTCTGTGTCGACGAACGGCGTCACGCCCCAATCGTGGAAGAATGTCTCCTTGTACTTCCGTGGCCTGGGCTGCGGCCCAGGGCGGTTCACGGGCGGTGGCAGGCGACGCTCGGGCAGCATGCTTCGCTGCATGTCTTCATATGCACCGCGCGCGTCGCGTGTATTGCTTGTAATCAACGGAACCGCTGCCAGTGAGAGAATGAGAATGACCAGCAGAATGCAAAGAAAGGTGATGATGCCGCTGAACAGCGAGCGTGGTTTGTCTGACATCGGAGAAACTCCGGCTTTCAGGGTTCCCGTCCTGAAAGGTCATTCTTGATCGGGGTCTTCGTTGAACCACTTGATGTCGCTTTGGCCTGTCTTGAGGTCGAAGGTCATGACGCCGACCTGGAGTTCGCCGACCTTGGAGATGGCCTTGATGCTGACCTGGTCGTCGCTTACCCGCTTCACTTCTGGAGAGACTCGGTAGTACTTGCCGTCAAAGCTCTCTCGCGCGACCTCCTCGGCGAAGCCTGCGCGTGCTTTCTCGAGGTACTTCGTTTTGGAAACCTCGACGCGAATGAAATCGCGCGCCGAGCCCATCAACTGTTCGCCTTCCGCACGGGTGGCGTCGCGCGTTCAGCCAACCGCCAGCGGGATCGCCGCCACCGCCAACAGCACGAGCACCACGGCCGGAACAAGCGTCAGCTTGGCAACAGTGAACACAATGCGCCGCCTGAGCTTCTTGCGCACGTGTCGCTGCCACTGCTCGTCTGTCGAGAGCGGGCGCTGCTTAACCACTTCCACTCGTCTCTTCATTTCCGTTCCCCGAAGTCGTGCCACTCAATGGTTGAGTTCCCGCTGGACCAGTGAAACTCCATCACCCCGAAGCGGTCTTGAGGATTCTCTGGAAAGGCGTAGACCCGTGCAGTGTTGCTATCGACCGCTACCATGCGGGCCTCAACGCCGTAGTACTTGCCGCGGAAGGATCCCTTGTCCACTTCCAGCTGGAGCTGCTTAACGACTTCGCTGAAGTCGCCTGTCTTGGAATACTCGATCCGGCAGAAGTCGCGCGCAGAACCCATAAGTTGCTCGCCCTCGGCGCTGCGGGCATCGCGGCAACCGCCGCCCGTCATCAATGGAACCGAGAGCAGGAACAGTGCGAGCCCAACGATGATCGTCCCTACCCAGATGCCCGGGCGAGAAAGGAACCAGCGCAGCCAGCGGATCGGTGTGGCGAGGATTCCCAGCAGCGAGCGCCAGAGCCCTGGCAATTCCTCGAACGCTTCCTTCGCGCGATCCCACCAGTCCAGCAACTCCAGCGCCTTGCGTGTGTTGCTCTTGTCCGAACCATGCCCCCCGGGGTCGCGATCCTCATCGCGGATCGGCTGCGGACGGGAAACAGCGTTTAGCGATCCCCCGGGGGGCTGGATTGGCTTTCTCGGTGTGATGCATCCGTAGCCGTACGGCCTGCCGACGTACGCGCGCTCGATCCAGCGCAGGTTCGGCTCGCAATTCATGAGCGACTTTCGTTTGAAGCGGTTTCCCGTCCGATTCAAACCGGAATGGCCTGCCCAACTCGCCGGCCACACCGTCTACGTAACTTCACCCAAATGTCATGCTAATGTCATACCCTGTGACATTGGACTTGTCAAAATTTGCCTGCAAAATGTCTCCGAATGCCTTCAAATATACGTTTCACAGGTGATTCGTCGTTTTTGCCCCCGCTGCGTCGCGACGTGGTCTATAACGGGGCAACTCGGGAGGTTCCCATGGTCAACAAGATCGAGAAGCTGGATGAGTGGGAAGTTCGCGACCTTGAGGATGACTCAATGATCCGCATAGAGGTCGAAGCCTGCTCAGAGCTGGGCAACAAGAACAAGCCCGGCATCCGCATCAAGTACATCATCGGCGGCGGGATGTCCTACTGCATCTACGAGCCGTGGACCGCTGAGAAACTGCATTACGAGGCCAAGAAGGCGGGTGGAACGCTGGTGCGCAAGGACAAGTCCTGGGAGAAGCACGAAGACACTTGGCTGCGCAATTCGCTGGTCATCGACGGCGAGAGGCTGAAGGCGCGCGTCGAGGTGAAGGTCCGCAGCAGCGATGAGCCGGTCGTGAAGGAATACGATCTGCCGTTCAACTTCTAGGGGCGGTGGATGGGCTTCGGCCGAAGAGTCACGCGAGAGCACCTGGTTCGCTACGCCGGCAAGCTGCTGGTGGAGACCGCGGAGAAGAAACCCGAGATCCTGAAGCTCGGGGCTTCGCGGCGCGTGGTCACGCTTGGATATCTCGACATCTGGGGCTTCACGGAAGTCACAAGCTACGCCTCGCCTGAGGCCGTGATCGACCTGCTGTGCGAGTACTTCTCGCGCATGACCAACCTGATCCGCGGCAACCGCGGGTTTGTCGACAAGTTCTTCGGCGACGCGATCTTCACGATATTCGGCGCGCCGGTCGACGACGACGAACACCCGTTGCACGCCTGCAAGGCCGCGTACTCGGCGCTGCGCGAGACTTACAAGATGGCGGCCGAATGGCAGTTGAAAGGCTTCGGGCGCATCAGCCAGAGCATCGGTCTGGTCACAGGCCCCGCGATCGTCGGCAACGTCGGCACCGAAGAGCGTGCGATGTACACGGCAATCGGCGAGGCCGTGAATCTCGCGGTACAGTTGCAGCAGGCTTCGCGCCTGTACCGGTCGCCGATCATCGTCTCGCGTGAAACCAACCTTGCCGTGAAAGAACAGTTCCTGACGCGAGAACTCGACATCGTGAAGGTGCACGGCACCGACCGCATCACGCCAATCTACGAGCTGGTCGGGCCCAAGGGTGAAGTCCCTGACCAGAACCGGATGATGGTCGAGATTTTCGAGCGCGGGTTGAAATCGTTCCGCGACCGCGACTGGGACCGCGCGGAGAAACGCTTCCAGGATGCCGACAGGATCACCGGTGACGACGGCCCCTCGCGGCTCTACTTGCGCCGCTGCACGCTGTACCGCAAACACCCCCCACCGCCGGAGTGGGATATGGTCCACGCGCACACGCTGCGACTTGGTGAGGTTGGACCGCGGTCATGACCGAGCCGCGGCCGCTGCCCATTACCACTCCACTTAAGAGCGGACTTGCCGGCTTCGTCTCGGGCTTCACGGCGCTGCTGGTCGGGTTGCGGCTGGTTGTGCCGGGTGGCGGACTGTTTCGCTACGCGATTGCGCCGATCCTGGTTTCGGGCGTGGTGCTTGCCGGCGTCGCCATCGGCGTGTTCTTCGGCGTGACGTACTGGCTGGTTGAGTCGTTTGAGCAGGGTTGGCTGGGGTGGTTGGGCGGCGTGCTGGCGTTCCTGCTGACGCTGGTGATCTCGTACTTCCTGTTCGTGCCGGTGATGACGCTGTTCGCGCCGTTGTTCATCGACCCGATCTGTGAGCAGGTCCACATACGCTACACGGGCCGTGAGCTGATCGGCGAGCGCTCGGCGCAGGCGTTCATGCGGCGGCAGTTGTTCGCGATCGGGCAGTCGCTGAAGTGGACGGCCGTCGTGTTGCTGGTGCAGTTGCCATTGATGATCGCGTCGCTCCTGACGGTGGTTGTCACGTTCGTGGCGATACCCGTCAGCGCCGTGATCCAGGGTGTGGACCTGATGGACTACCCGCTTGCACTGCGCGATTACACGGCCTCGAAGAAGCTGGGCTGGGCGAAGCGCCATTTCTGGCCTGCCTCGGGTATGGGCACGGCCGCGAGCCTGCTGATGCTGGTCCCGGGGCTGAACCTGTTTGTTGTGCCTGCGGGCGCGGCGGCGGCGACATTGTTGATGCTGGCTTCGGATTCGGATGAACCCGCGTAAGGAATGCCCGTTATAATGCACCACCTGAGGCGTGGTTTCGGGAGTTCTTGCCACGCGGCCCTGGGCAGAGGGCGAAGGTACATGACTTCACAACGTGACTATGCGACGTTTCGGGCCCTGTATGCGAGGCGTCCGCTTGAGGCCATTTGCATGGCCCTGGCGATCGTCAGCGTCGGCGCCGTACTGCTGACCCACAGTGTGCTCAACGCACAGAAGGCCAAGGCGGGCGACGAGCAGAAGACCGAAGAAGAGCTGCAGAAGGCCTACGAGGAGACCGAGAAAAAAGTCTCCGTGGGCTCAACGGACGACCGCCCGGGCATTGCGCCGTGGTCGCAGAAACAGGGCGTCGATCTGGAGTGGCCCGCCAAGTACTACCTGCCCTACCCGGCCGGCGTCGGGCATGAGATTTACCAAAGCTGGAACGGCAACAAGATCGGCCCGCCGCGCGCCACGCACATGAAGGCGCAGAACTACTACGCGTGGGATTTTCACATCGTGCGCGGGCAGTACATCTGCGCGGCGCGTGACGGCAAGGTCACGATGGTGAAGGACGACCAGCCCGCAGGCTCCGAGAACGACAACGTGATCTACATCGAGCACGCCGACAAGGAAGTCAGCGTGTACGCTCACATCGGCAGCGGCACCGCGCTGGTGGCCAATGGCGACAAGGTTCTGGCGGGCCAGAAGATCTGCCAGGGCAGCAACGAGTCGTTGCACCTGCACTTCGTGATCTGGAAGGGGATGATCGACTACCCCTGTCGCTTCATTGATTACGCGCCGGACAACGGTGTGCCGCAGTACGGCTCGAGCCCCGTGTCAGGCAACAAGGGCCCGGACGACGCAGTGATCAACGAGATCAAGGCAAACTTTGCCAAGGGTGAGGCCGCGTACGAGGCCAAGGACTACTTCACGGCGCTGAAGTTCTACAAGGCCGCCACGATCGCCGAGGTGCGCATCGAAGAGTACGAGTCCGCGCTTGAACGCATCGAGGAATGCCGCGGCATCATCGACGCCGAGGTTGCGGACGCGATCAAGAACGCCAAGGAAGGCGACTTCCAGGGTGCGGAGAAGCGCTTCAAGGAAATCAAGAAGACCTACGGTGACTACGCCAAAGAACGCATTGACGCCGCACTGGACGAGTTGAAAGACGACCCGAAGTTCAAGGACTGGGTCAACAAGCAGCGTGCCGAGAAGCTCTGGATCAAGGCCGGAGAGGCGTTCCAGACCGAGAAGTGGGACGAGGCCGAGAAGCTCTACAAGGAACTGAAGGGGCTCTACAAGAAAGGCGAGCCCGAGTACGACGAGGCGCGCAAGAAGCTCAGCGAAGTGAAGATGGCCAAGATTCTGGAAGAGTAGATCAAGCACGCATAAGGCCCCGCCCTCCGGCGGGGCTTTTCAATTGGCCGGCGCCGTTGCTGACATTCCCCGCTGCCTCCCCTACCATGTCGGCCATGTCGGCGACGTACTTTCCTTCGGACGAGATTGTCTCGCGCTACCGCACGCGCCGGGCGGTGATGGGCTATGTGCGCCTGGCGCGCCCGTTTACGTTGATCGCGCCCGCGCTGGGGATGGCGTCCGGCGGCATCGTGGCCTACTTCGCGGATGGCAAGAAGGTCGACGACATAGTGTTCCTGCGGGTGCTGCTGCTCGGCACCATCGCGGCCGCGCTGCTCAACATTGCCAGCAACGCGGTAAACCAGATCTTTGACCTCGACATCGACCGCATCAACAAGCCCGGCAGGCCGCTCTGCACCGGCGAGGTTTCACCCCTGGGCGCGGCGATTCTTGCAGGTGCTTCCGGCGCGATGGCGTTGGTGCTCGCCGCGGCCGTGAGCGCGCTGACCGGCCATTGGAGCACGCTGGCACTCTTCATCGCCGCAGCGCTGTTCAGCGCGGCGTACAGCGTGCCACCTGTCCGCATGAAGGCGCGCGGCTGGTGGGCCAACCTGACCGTCGCGTTGCCGCGCGGGACGCTGCTCAAGGTCGCCGGCTGGTCGCTGGCGCAAAGCGTGCTGTCGTGGGAAGCGTGGTACATCGGGCTGGTGATGGGGCTGTTCCTGATCGGCGCGACAACCACGAAAGACTTCGCCGACGCACGCGGCGATGCGGCCTACGGGGTGAAAACGCTGCCGGTTGTGCACGGGCCGGCCAAGGCGGCGAAGCTGGTGGCGCCCTTTCTTTTGCTGCCGTTTCTGCTGCTGCCCGCGGGCGTCGGCATCGGCGAGTTGACCGGCTTCCACCTGCTCACCGGCCATGCGATCGACCTCTGTATTCTCGGGGGCATCTGCGCCCTGTGGGGTGCGCACATTGCCGTGCGTATTCTTGGCGATCCTGAATCGCTGACGCAGACCGAAAACCACCCGGCGTGGCGGCACATGTACTACCTGATGATCTTCATCCAGGTCGGCTTCGTGCTCGCATACGTTCCTTACGAATTCTACGGCAACCTGATCCGGAAGCTTTCATGAGCCGCATCGCAGACCGCATGCAGAAGCTGGTGCAGTCCGACATTCGTCGCCTGACGATCGAGTGCGACAAGGTCGGCGGCATCAACCTGGGCCAGGGCATCTGCGACCTGCCGACGCACCCGCTGGTCAAGCAGGGCGCGATTGAGGCCATCGAGAGCGGCAAGGCGATCTACACCCACGCACGCGGGCTGATTGAGCTGCGCCGCAAGATCAGCGAGAAGCTGAAGCAGTTCAACGGGCTCAGCTACGACCCGGAGACCGAGTTGTGCGTCACCGTGGGCAGCAGCGGCGCGTTCGCCTGCTCGGTGCTGGCGACGCTGAACCCGGGCGACGAAGTCATCCTCGTCGAGCCGTTTTACGGGTATCACCTGAACACGCTGATCATGGCGGGCATCACGCCGAAGTACGCGCGGATGGACCTGTCCACCATGACCCTTGACCGGTCAAGTTTCGAGGCCGCGATCAGCAAGCATACACGCGGAGTCGTGATCTGCACGCCCAGCAACCCGGGCGGAGTCGTGTTCGGCGCGGATGACCTGAACTGGCTGGCGGGACTCGCGAAGAAGCACGACCTGCTGGTCTTCAGTGACGAGATCTACGAGTACATCACCTACGACGGGCTCAAACACGTCAGCGCGGCGACGATTGACGGGCTGCGCGACCGCACGATGCTGATCGGCGGGTACAGCAAGACCTTCAGCATCACGGGCTGGCGCATCGGATATCTCGCGGCTCCGGCGGACATCATGGAAAAGGCCGCCGTCGCCAGTGACCTGCTGTACATCTGCGCCCCCCACCCGTTGCAGCGCGGCGTATTGAAAGGGCTGGACGCACCGGCGCAGTACTATGAGGACATGCGCAAGGACTACGAAACCGGGCGGCAGATGATTTGCGAAGCGCTTGAAGCCGGCGGGTTCAAGCCGTACTGGCCCAAAGGCAGCTACTATGTAATGGCGGACTATTCGGCGCTCGGCTGGCCGGATGACAAGACCGCAAGCATGGAGTTGCTGAAGCGCGCGAAGATCGCCGCCATCCCGGGAAGCGCGTTCTTCGAGCCCGGCTCGGGGCGTGGCAGCAAGCTGCTGCGCTTCTGCTACGCCAAGGAGCTGCCCGTCCTTGAGGAGGCCTGCAAGCGCCTGCGGGCACTGGGCCAAAACGGATGACCCTGCCGCTTGGCATCGTCGCAGGAGTCCTGCTGGTCACGAATCTCGTGGCTTTTGTGGCGCAGGGCTGCGACAAGCGCCTGGCCCGCACGAACGCAAAATCGCGTACTCCGGAAAAGACCCTGCTGCTGCTTGGCTTGCCGCTGGCGGCGCCCGGGATGCTGCTTGGAATGCAGCTTTTTCGCCACAAAACCAAAAAGCGCAGCTTCCAGCTCAAGGCCGCGCTGGTGGTTTTCGCCAATCTGCTCATGGCCGGCCTGATTGGCTGGATGGCAATGCAAGGCATTCTCACCCTTGAACTTGCGCTTTACTAAGTGGCGTTGTGGGCGATAATGACAGGGCGTAGAAGCCCCGGCCTTACCCCGCGGAGTTCAGCCGCATGCAGGCAGTCGCCATTGCCGCTCCACCGAAGTGCCCACGTTGCGCCAGCAAGCTGGCCTATGAAGGCAGGCCTTGCCAGGTCTGCTATTCGCCGGCACTGCATGAGCTTCACGAGGGGAAGATCCGCGAGATCAAGGGTTTTGAGCGCCCGTCCAACGTGCGCCTGCCCAAGTTCGCCCAGCCTGCGCTGCTGCGAGGCAAGAACATCCGCAAGCCCCGGGGCGAGCGCGCCATTTCCGTGATCACGCAGGTCGGCAAGTGGACCTGGAACAGCCTCGGGATCGCCGCGTGCATTCACATTCTGGCGCTGTGCATCGCGCTGCTGTTCAACAGCGACATCCGCAAGGCCGTGGATTTCGTGCAGCGCGCCACGGTGGCCAATGAAGTGGCCGCGGCACCCGCGACGGCGCCCGAGCCTGACGAAATCGAAATGCTGAACCTGGTGCCGAAGGACGATGACCTCGTCATGCCGGACCAGATTCTCGAAGATCCGGATATTCTCGCGGGCGACCCGGAATACGAAGCCCCGCCCGAAGAGCGGCCTTATACGCCGATGCCGCAGGTTGCACCACCCGCGCCCAACCCGCCGGCGCGAAACGCGCTGATGCGCCCGGACTCCGGCCAGGGCCTCGGCGGCGGGCAACCGACACCGAGCAAAGACACGCCTGCGGGCTCCGGGCTCTTCCGGAACCGCAAGGGCGACAGCAAGGCCGCGGCCATCAAGGAACACGGCGGCGGCGCGGACACGGAGAACGCGGTCAACCTCGGGCTCGAGTACCTGGCCAAGATGCAGCAGACGAACGGCAGCTGGGATCCGAATGATGGGTTCCAGGTGCGACCCAGCTGGGCTACGAGCGACAACGGCTACCGCGGCCCGATTACGGCGCTATGCACGCTGCCATTCCTGGCGGCCGGCAACTCGCCGGAGGAAGGCAAGTACTGCCGCAACGTGCAGCGTGCAGTGAAGTGGCTCATGCGCCAGCAGACCAGTGACGGCTGCGTCGCGTACAAGGGCATCTCGCAGATGTACACGCATACCGTGGCGACGCTCGTGTTGTGCGAGGCGTACGGGCTGTGCGGTGACGAGGAGATCGGCGACGCGGCCGAGGCAGCCGTACGCTTCCTTGAGCGCAGCCAGGGCGCCGGCGGCGGTTGGGACTACACCGCTTACATCACCAGCAGCGCCGAGAGCCGTCCGTTTGAGCGCAACGATCTGTCGATCAGCGGCTGGGCGACGCTGGCGCTCAAGAGTGCCAAGGCCGTTGGCATTCGCGTCAATGCACGCACGTGGGAGGCGTTGGCGAATCTCTACGACCGCTACAGTCTCGAGAACGGCGAGACCTACTACGCCGACCGCAACTACGGCACGCTTCCTTCGACGCGCAAGGGCATCGGCATGGTCGGCGTCGGCCTGACCGCACGCGTAATCCTCGACCGCCAGAAATTCGAAACGCGCAACGTGTTCGCGGAACGCCTGCTGCTGAAGAGCCCGCCGAACTACGATGCGTTCTTCGAGCCCAGCAACGGCGCCGAGGATCCCAACTTCAACACCTTCTATGGGCTCTATTACGGCACCTTGGGCATGTTTCTTCTTAACGACGGTGAGGGCCCAGGCTGGGAGAAGTGGAACAGTGCGCTCAAGAAGGAACTGCTCCCGCACCAGATCTTGCACGGCTCGCGCGAGGGTTCGTGGCCCGCGGACGACACCTGGATCGGTCCGATCATGGGCGACCTCTACAGCACGGCGCTGTCGGTGCTCTGCCTTGAGGTCTACTACCGCTACAGCCCCATGCACCAGGCCGCGGAAGACATCGCGGCCGCGCCCGAGCGTAAGTCTCGCGAGCTGCCGGAGGACGCGCCGAAGGTCAAACAGCCGGCAACAGAGCGCCCGAAGAACGCGGTTGAAATCGACGGCGAAGTGCTCGACATGGACAAGGCCGGGCACCGCAGCAAGTACCTGCGCCTGATGGCGCGCGACAAGGGCCTCGGCGCGGTGCCGGTGCTGCTGGAGTATCTCGACGACGAATCCGCCAGCGTGCGCAGTACCTCGCTGCGCGAAATCGGCAAGTTGAAGGCCAAGGACGCAGCCACCCCGGTGCAGGAAATGTTGTCGGACCCGGATGACGAACTGATCGTCCTGACAGTCATCGACACGCTGGGCGCGATCGGCGAGCGCAAGGTCAACCCGTCGTTGATCCGGCTGTTGTCGAACTCGGACGAGGCCACCCGCTCTGCGGCACAGCGCGCACTTGGCAAGCTGTCGGACGGCAAGGACTTCGGCACCAACAAGCGAGCCTGGGAAGACTGGTTCGCGCGCAACCCGTAGCCGCTAGCCGCCGTTTGCGTCGGGCGCGTCATCGACGGGCGGGAGATTCGCCTGCTCCGCTTCCAGCAACTTGGGATATAGCTCAAGCAGCCGCGTATGCACTTCCGCATCGTTGTGCGTACTGAGCCCGCGCGCTGCCCAAAGATACTTCACCGCGCGATCGTAGCGACCGAGTTCGGTCAGCGAGTCGGCCGCACCGATGTACAAACGCGGCTCGGTCGGCAGCAGGTGAATTGCGAAGTCGTAGTTCTGCGCGGCCTTGCGCCAATTGCGCAGCCGGTAGTAGCAGCGCGCCGCACCCTCGTAGGCGGCAGGATTGGTCGAATCGAATTGGGTCGAACGCTCATAGGCCTGCGCGGCATCGCCGAAGCGCTGGTCCAGCTCGTGCAGGGTGCCGTAGTGGTACCAGAGGTAGCCTGACTTCTCCTCGCGCTTGGCGGCTTCGTCGTAGTATTCGCGAGCCTTGTCGAGCTTGCCGGTGCGCTGGTAGTACAGTGCGATCGCGACCAGCGGATAGGCACGGTCCTTCTCGACGTCCGCGGCCTGCTTCAGGCGGCTGAGTGCGGCAACGTCGCGGCCCTGCTGCAGATAGGTCAGCCCCAGGTTGACCAGCGTGTCGCCGTCGCGCGGGTCGTATTCAAGCGCCTTCTCATACCACTGAACGGCCTGGTCGTAATCGCCCTGGTCGAAGTAGCAGACGCCGAGGTTGTAGCAGACGCCGAGGCTCTCGCCGTGTTGCTTGATGTGCTGCTTGAATTGCTCGACTGCCCGGGGGTAGTCCGAGTAGTCCATGTACTCGACGCCCTTCTCGAACGTCGAGAGGCGCGGAACGCCGCCGCAACCTGTGGCTGCGGCAAGGAGGAAGGCAAAAGTCAAAAGGCAAAGAACCGCCCGTGCCGGCTTGCGGCTCATGCGCAGTTCAAATCTGACTTTTGACTTCATCCCTTTGCCTTGCGACCTCTAGTCGCTTTCTTTCCTCGGCCTGCGTCCGCTGTTTCGGATTTCGAGCTCGTCAACATTCGGTACCGGACCGCTGCGGTCAAGAGCCGGGTTGTCCTTCTCGTCGCCGCCCCAGATCAGCAGGCTTGGGTCTGCCTCAATCCGGCGTGCGAAGTAGCGCAGGCTGTCGGTCGCCTCGCGCACGTTTTCGAGGCTGATCTGGATGTTGAGTTGGTTGTCGAGCACGAGGTCATTCATGCTTCCGACCAGCGAGTCCAGGTTGTCGGCGATCGAGTTGAGGTTCGCCACCAGCTTCGGAACGCCGCTGCCGTCTTCGCCGAGCAGCTTGTCCAGCTTGCCCGATGCGCTCTGTAGATTTGACATTGTCTCATTGATTGCCGCGCTGTTCTGGTTCACCAGTGCATGCAGCTCATCAAGTAATTGCTGTGCCGAGTCGAAGGTCGGCCCGACCTTGCCGAAGGCGGGCTCCATCTCTTTCAGGCCCTTGTCGAGGCGCTCGAGGGCGCTGCGCATGAGCTCGAGGCTCTTGTCGATGTTCTGCGTGAACTTGTCGTCCTGGAGCAGGGCGGTGACCTTCTTGATCCCCTCCTCAAGCTCTTTCATGGTTTTGCCGGCCCCTTCGACGATGTCGTTGATCTCGATCGGCGGCTCGCCCTTTGCCGGGAAACGCTGGCCCGGCCGCACTACATCCTTGCTGTTGCCGAGGTTGAGCACGAGCTGATTGCCGCCGAACAGCCCGCCCATCTGCACCTTGGCGACGCTGTCGGCGGGGATGGCCACGGTCTCGGCGTATTCTTCAAGGATGATGATGCCGACCTCGACTTCGACCTTCCGTGCGCCTTCGGCCGAGACCACGGGTACGGTCTTGATGTAGTCCACTTTGCCGACCTTCTGGCCCGCGACGATCACCGGCGCATTGCCGCCGAGCCCGCCCACGTCTTCAAACAGGATCGCGTAGCGCGCGCCTTCGACGCCCGTCTCCACGACCTGCAGGATCATCACGACGCCGATCACGCTGCCGAGCACGATCAGGGCGAACAGCCCCATGATCAGGTCGGAACGACTTTTCGCACGTGCCATGGCTCTCTCCTTACTTCACACGCTTCTGGTCTTGCACACCCTTCGGCACGCCGGACTGGTCGGCGGGGGCCGGTGGTGGATTCTCATCAATGGACGTTCCCTTGCTCGGCGTGCCCCCGTTGAAGTACGGGCGGGTGCGTCGCCAGTTGGGCATGTCGCCGGCCTGGGAGGGGTCGTACACCGCGCGCTCCATCGACGAGCGCAGGCGCGCGGCCATCTTGCGCAACTCGATACCCAACTGGTCCAGCTTCATCTGCTCGGCCGTGGATGCCATGCCGCTGCTGTCGGACTTCATACGCTCGACTTCGTCCAGCACGCTGCCGATGCGTTCGTCGATCTTGTCCAGCTCTGCCGGCAGCTGCGAGGTGTTGTCGGCGATCTGGCCCAAAGCGTCGCTTGCCGGCTCAGACTGGCTGGCGAGGTTCTCGTGCAGGTCGTCCAGTTGCTGCTTCGCCTCGTCAAGCTTGTCGCCGGTTTCGCCCGCGTTTTCGGTCAGGTCGGCGATCTGCTGGTCGGCTTTCTCCAGCGCTTCCGCGATATCGCCGAGCTGATTCTTGAGGCGCTCGAAACCCTCCGTGTCGTCAAAGAAGCTGACAAACCGCTCGATTTCGTCCTGTGCGCGCACGAGGTCATCGTGCCACTCCGTGAGCTGGTCTTTGCTGCCGGCGCTGCGCGTCTTGGTCCACTCGCCGCCTTCGGCGATGGGGTCGTCGTCTTTGCTGCCGATCGAGATCAGCAGTTGCGGGCGTCCCATGAAGGAGGGCGTCTTCACCGAGATCGTGCTGTCGCCCGGGATCGGCGCATCCTTGAGCCATTGCGAGCCGGAGCCGGGCTTGATTTCAAACTCGACGCGCGTGACGGCCTTGCCATCGCGCATCACGACCCCCACGCTTTTGACAACGCCGGCGCGCCGGCCCTGGATGCGCACGTCGTCGCCTTCCTGGATGCCGCCGGAGTTTTCGAAGTACGCGACGTACATGACGCCCGGCTGAACGCCGCTGTCGGGCAACGACCTGATGATCGCAAAGGCGACGATCAACAGCGCAACCGCCAGCACGACGATGCCGGTAATCAGGTTTGCCTTGTTGGGGATCGCGTCTTCGCTCATTGCGCGCCCCCTTGCCGGGCGGATGGCCCGATCAGGCGCTCCGAAAGCTCGGACAACTGCCTTGGCGCGTTGATCGGCCCCTCGGGATCGCCCTTCAGGAACTGGCGCACCAGCGGGTCGCTGGAGTTGCGCAGGCCTTCCGGCGAGCCGCGGAACACGATGCGGCCCTTGAACAGCATCAGCACTTCGTCGGCGATGCGGAAGATACTGGGCATCTCGTGGGTGATGACCACGCTGGTAATCCCGAGCTTGCTGGTCAGGTCTTTGATCAGCTTGTCGATTACGCCGATCATCACCGGGTCGAGGCCTGCGCTGGGCTCGTCGTAGAACACGATGGCCGGGTCGAGCGCAATCGCGCGTGCAAGTCCCGCACGCTTCTTCATGCCGCCGGAGATCTCGTAGGGGTACTTGTCCAGCGCGTTGCCCATACCGACCAGCTCGAGCTTCAGCTTGACCATCAGGTCGATCGTGCTTTGCGGCAGGTCCGTGTGGCGCTGGATCGGCAACGCGACGTTCTCAGCAACTGTAAGCCCGTTCAGCAGGGCGGAGCTCTGGAACAGCACGCCGAACTTGCGGCGTGCTTCGTCGCGGACCTTGCGCGAGGGGCTGTGGATGTCGATGCCGTCGATCAGCACCTTGCCTGCGTCCGGCGGCTCGGCGCCGATCATCTGGCGCAGCAGTGTGCTCTTGCCGCAGCCGCTGGGGCCCATGATGACGTAGACCTTGCCGCGCTCGAATTCGAACGACATGTCGTTGATGACGTGGTTGTCGTCGTAGGACTTGTCCAGCCGGTCAACGGAGATCGCCGCGCCGTCGGATCGCAGATGCGAATCCTTGCGGGCCTCCGGCAGCTCAATCCGCACGTCGCCGCTCATCCGACAATCCCCAGCTTCGACAGGAAGTTGTAGACCATCGAGAGCACGAAGTCTGAGAAGATGATCAGGATCAGCGAGATCACGATCGCCTGCATCGTGGCGCGGCCCACTTCCATGCCGCTGCCCCTCACGTTGAAGCCCTTGAAGCAGCAGGTGAGCGTGATGATGATCGCGAATACGAAACTCTTTGCGATGCCGAACGTGAAGTTCGACAGATTAACGAAGCGCTTGGTGACATCCATCCAGCTCTCGTGCGAGATGCCGAACTGTTGGGTGCCCGCCAGGTAGCCGCCGACCAGGGCGCTCAGGTCGAACAGCACAGTGCACGCCGGCAGCATCAGGCAGGCCGCAAGAAAGCGCGGTGCCACGAGATAGCCGACAGGGTGAATGCCCATCGTGTCCAGCGCGAGGATTTCCTCGCTGACCGCCATGGTCCCCAGCTCGGCCGTGAAGCCCGCGCCGACGCGCCCGGCGAAGATGATCGCCGCCAGCAGCGGCCCCAGCGTGCGCAGCACAGACACACCGACTACGCCCGCAACCAGCTCGGCCGGGCCGTAGCGCGCAAGCGAAGGGGTGGTCTGGATCACGAGCGAAGCGCCGACCAGGAAGCCGAGCAGCACCATGATCGGTGTGCTGCGGGCGCCGGTGTAGTCCATCTGGACGATCAGATCATGGCGCGGGTAGATGCGCTTGTTGAATACGCCCAGCACGCCGTACATGATCGCTGCGCCGCCGAACCGCACCGCCGCCCCGAACGTCGCTATATAGCGGTTCACAAAGGCGCCAACGCTGCTGATCAAGTCGGTTGCTGCGGCCATATTGCGCTATTCGACGGGCTTGGTCGGGTCGTGCAGGCGTTGCCAGTTTGCCCGCAGCTTCTTGGTGGCCTTCAGGCCGGTTTCCATGTCGGCGTAGATTTCGAATACTCCCAGCAGCTCAAGCAGGCCCCTGACGGTCTCGGGGGTGTTGATCAACCCCATCTGTCGGCCTTCCTGCTTCAGCCTGTCATGCATTTCAACCAGCACGGCAATGCCCGCGCTGTCCATCTTGCGGACGTCCGCCAGGTCGAGCAGCACGACCGGCGGCCCATTCTGAATGGCCTTCGCCAGCTCGGAACGCAGAATGACGGCGTTGCCGGAGTCCACATCACTGCTGAGCCGGGCGCAGAGTGTCTTTTGTACGATCTGCGTCTTAAGCTCAAACTTCCGCATATAAGTGGATGCCACAAGGCCTTTTGAATCATCTACTTCCGGTCAGCGGCGCTACCATACCAGACGCCCCGCTTGAATCCACGGTATGGAGCCTGCTTGCCCTTCCTGCGTGACACCGACCCTCCTCGCTCCCGGCTGTTCTCCCTGCCCGTTCTGGCGGGCAGCATGGGCTTGGTCGGGTTTGTCCCGTTTGCACGCGGCACGGCCGGCACGCTGCTGTGCGTTCCGCTGGCGTTTGCCCTGTACTTTGGCGTGGAATGGCACGTAGCGGGCTGGCTTCCGCTTGCCGGCGGATTTGCCGTGCTGAGTTGGCTGGCCGGGATAGGTGTTTTGAGGAGCGCTTCCGATGTCAAGGACCCTAGCTGGTTTGTGCTGGATGAGGCGGCCGGCTATTTTTTGACCTTGGCGCTCATAGGCGCACATTCACCCTTGGACATTTTTGCTGGGTTACTAACATTTCGTCTATACGACATCGCTAAACCGTGGCCAGTTCGGACTTTCGAACGGATTCCAGGCAGCCTCGGCATCCTTATGGATGACTTGGCAGCAGCGGCCCTCGCGGCCTGGACGTGGTACACGATTGCGATGCTTGGCTCAGCGTTGAGTTAGCGGAGCAGAGATGGCCCAAAGGCCCGATCCACGCAGTACGCGCGCACCCAGCACTGGGAACAATCGTCGCATGATGACGCCTCCGCCTGCGGGCAAGGCGCGTCAGTCGACGGGCTCGGTCCCGGCGCAGCGCGGCACAGGACCGGCCCCTTCGAGTGCCGGCCCCCCGACGCGCACGCCTCCCCCACCCGGTGGCGGCGATGAAGGCGGCGGTGGCGGCGGCGCACCCCGCGGGCCTGGTGGTGGCGGCACGGCCGGCCCACCCAAGCCGTTGGCGCGTCCCAAGACGCAGGGTCTACCGATTAAGACCAAGATCGTCGTGGCCATGTCCGGGCTGACGGTCGGCGTTTCGTTGCTGATCTTCCTGATCGTCATGGTGATCGCGACGAACAGCCTTGAAGAAACCATCCAGCAGGCCGGCGTCGGCATGCTGCAGCAGGCGGAAGCCATTCACCGTCCGTACAAAGCGGGTCTGAATGAAAAAGGCCTTATTGCCTATTTTAGCCAGCCCGCCAACCGCGACGCGAAGTTCGGAACGTACTGGGCGCAAGTCCAGAAGGACTGGTTTGATCCGCGTGTGCCGGGCTGCCGCGAGTTTGCCAATTGGGATCAGTTCAAGGACGATCGCATCTGGGTGAAGTGCGCGGTCGAAGCGTTGGCGAACAGGGCACGCTTCCCACTGTCAGACCAGCAAGGCATCGAGATTTTCGGCGAGGGCTGGTACCAGCTTCGCGACCTTGCGGATGGCGCCAAACTGCCGGAGCCTCCGGCCCCGCGCCACATCAACGATGCGGCAATGGAGCGGAGCAAACACCTGTTCCCCGGTTTGTTCCAGCGCTACTCGATGGATGCCAGCCGAGATACATTTGCCCGATTGAAGACGAAGATCCAGGAAGAGACGGACACCAACCTTATCTATCACCAGAACGGGTTGAGGAAGAAGATCTTCCGTGAGTTCCATGAAGACTTCGTCCGCGACTTGAACGAAATGACGGACAGTGAGACAAGTCAGGTCCGATTCATCATCATTCGTATTCCTCCCAATGAGCTGCCCCGGTTCGATGCGCCAGAATTGAGTGTGATCAGTCCGACGCCGAAGGGCGCTAGTCTGCCTGTTTCTGCCCCCCGCGTGGACCTGACAATCGGTGACATCAACGTCGACCGAAGTGCGATGGTGAATGACATTGCCGCCTACAGCTTCAGCAAGGATCTGGGCCCGCAGGAGAGCATCTCGATCTATCTCGACCGCCAGGAGATCGAGAGCCGCAAGACCAGTCTGCTGATGTACATCCTCGGCATCTCGGTGCTCGGCATCGGATTGGCGATCTTCCTCGCCTTCCTGATCGGCAGCAGCATCACCAAGCCGCTGCAGACGCTGATGCACGACATCCAGGTCATCAGCGGCGGCAACTTCGACCACCGCCCGGCCGCGCGCTCGCGCGACGAAATCGGCATCGTGGCACGGCTGCTGGGCGACATGGCGGCCGGTCTCAAGAGCGCGCAGGACGTCTGGCTGGAAAACCAGGGGCGCAAGCACGACCTGGATATCGCCAAAGAGATCCAGGAAAACCTGCTGCCGAAGCACGTGCCCCGCATCGCGGGCTACGATGTCAGCGCGTACTACAGCCCGTCCAAGGAAGTCGGTGGCGACTACTATGACTTCTTCCTGGTCGACAAGACGCACCTGGGCATGGTCTGCGCGGACGTTTCCGGCAAGGGCATCCCGGGCAGCATGGTCATGATGATGGCCAAGGCACTCGTCAGCTACGAGGCCTCGGACAACCTGTCGCCGCGCGACATCTTCTGCAAGGTGAATCGCACGCTGGCCAAGGACATCAAGCGCGGCATGTTCGTCACCGCGTTCTACATGCTGCTGGATATCCCGACCGCGCGCCTGACAGTCGCCTCGGCGGGTCACAACCCGCTGCTGCTGTATCGCGCCGCGACCAAGCAGTGCGTTGAGGTCAACCCGGGC
The DNA here is from genome assembly GCA_020638675.1 of Planctomycetota bacterium. GTDB lineage: Bacteria > Planctomycetota > UBA8742 > UBA2392 > UBA2392 > JACKID01. The sequence goes on along the minus strand of JACKID010000001.1, from coordinate 1,972,972 downwards.
GGCATCGCGCTCGGCTTCGACAAGGACGGGCGCCTGTTTGAGCGAAACATGAAAGAAGAAGTCATCCAGCTTCAGCGCGGCGACCGTGCGGTGATCTACACCGACGGCGTCACCGAGGCGATGAGCCCGACCAACGAAGAGTTCGGTGAGGAGCGCATGCAGGCGATCACGATCCAGTGCGCCAGCCGCAGCAGCAGCGAGTACCTGACCACCCTGGTGAACGCCATCCAGGGCCACGCACAGACGGATGACCAGCACGACGACATCACGATAGTCACACTGAAAGTGGGATAGCAACCGGGGATAGCAGGTGTCAGATTCGCACGTAACAGACAAGCTTGAAGTCGCAGCAGAGACGCGCAACCTCGCGGTCGTGCGTGAATTCCTGCACTCGGCCATCAAGCGCTCATTGCTGCCGACGGGCGATGCCAACAAGGTGGTGCTCGCGGTCGATGAGGCCGTCGCCAACACCATCCAGCACGGCTACGAGGGCATGGAGCGCGGAAACGTCGAGATCCTCATCGACGCCGACGACCAGAGCTTCCGCGTCCGGATTCGCGACAACGGCATCAGCTACGACACGGCGACCGGCTCGGCGGCCAAGGCCGAGCTGGACCTGCAGGCGCACATCGCCAGCGGCAACAAGCGCGGGCTGGGTCTGTTCATCATGCGCAAGGTCATGGATGAGGTTCGCTACACCTCCCGCGAGGGCGAGGTGAACGAGTTGACATTGGTTAAGTACATCAAGGTTCCGGGCTAGGCCGGCCACCCATAGATTCCCCAGTTGCGGGTAGTAAAGGCACAACCACATGAAGGAATTCGAGATCAACCTGGAGCAACTTTCGCCCGATGTGACGCTCATTCACATCGCGGGTTGGCTCGATGCACACACGTTCGAATACATGGAACAGACCATCAACAACCTGTTCGACGAGGGCAAGGTGCGCCTCGCCGTCGAGTTGAGCGACGTGGAGTACATCAGCAGCGCGGGCGCGGGCGTGTTTATCGGCACGCTGTCAGCCAGCCACGAACGCGGCGGCGACATCGTCCTGATGAACCCGACTGAGCCGGTGCAGGAAGTGTTCGACATGCTGGGCCTCAGCCAGGTCTTCAAGTTCGCGGCCAGCCCGCAGGAAGCGTTGAAGGCGCTGAAAAAGTGATCGTGAAGGTAGCCTCGGTTGTCGCGGGGACACCCATAGGTTAGAAACCCGCCGACGTTCATCGTCGGCGGTTTGCTTGAAGGCGGTCATGGCGAAGATACAGCCGAGAATCCTGAAGGGCTTCCGGGACTACCTGCCCGAGGTGATGGTGCCGCGCACGCGCCTGCTGCGCCGCATTGCCGAGGTGTTCGAGCGCTACGGCTTCGAGCCGCTGGATACGCCCAGTATCGAGTACGCTGAAATCCTGCTCGGCAAGGCCGGGCCGGAAGCCGAGAAGCTGTTTTATCGCTTCAAGGATGCAGGCGACCGCGACGTGGCCCTTCGCTATGAGCTGACCATTTCGCTCGCGCGCGTGATCGGCCAGTACAAGACCGACCTGCCGCGGCCTTTCAAGCGCTACCAGATGGGGCCGGTGTGGCGTGCCGAAAGCCCGGCCAAGGGCCGCTTCCGCGAATTCTGGCAGTGTGACGTCGACATCGTGGGCACGACAAGCCTCCTCGCCGACGCCGAGTGCATCGCCATCGACTATGCCGTAATGCGCGCGCTCGGCGTTCCCAACTACGTCATTCGCTTCAACAACCGCAAGGTCTTCCGGGGGCTGCAGGCGCGTATTGGCGTGTCGGACAACAGCGTCATGGACGGCGTCATGCGCGCGATCGACAAGTTCGACAAGATCGGCGAAGACGGCGTGCGCAAGGAGCTGGCGGCGCTGGTCGGACAGGGCGGCTTCAGCGACAACGGACTCTCGGCCGTGATCGACTTCCTGAAGATCGCGGACGGCGCGGAATCAAACGCCGCGCGCCTCGAGCGCATGAGGGACTTTCTCGGAAGTACCGAGATGGGTCGCCTGGGTTGCGACGAGCTGAATGAGGTACTCACGGCGGCACAGGCCATGGGCGTGCCTGATGAAGTCGTGCGCATCGACCCCACCATCGTGCGCGGGCTCGAGTACTACACTGGCACCGTGTTCGAGACCTTCCTGCAGGACCTACCCGGCTTCGGCAGCGTGATGAGCGGCGGGCGCTATGACGGTTTGATAGGCCTGTTCAGTGGTGAGGAAGTGCCGGCCGTGGGCATCAGCGTCGGCATTGACCGCCTGATCGCCGCGCTGGAAGAGCTGAAACTGCTGCCCAAGGCGCGCGCCTCGGCGGCAGTGCTCGTGACGATCTTCAGCCCCGAAACCAAGGGCTACTCCATGCGTGCCGCGCGCGAGTTGCGCCGCGCGGGGGTGAACGCCGAGCTGTACCTCGATGCGGATGCGAAGCTCGCCAAGCAGATGAAGTACGCCTCGCGCAAGGGGATACCGCTCGTCGTGATCGCGGGGCCGGAAGAAGAGAAGGCCGGTATCACCACGTTGCGCAGCATGGACAGCGGCGAGCAGGTGCAGGTCAACATCGAGGCGCTGGCGCAGGCCGTGCAGGACAACTACGTCGACCCGGACCCCAGCGCCGCCACCGGGCGAAGCTGGGACTGGGAATTCGCCGACGACCTGATCGACCGCGTACCCGCCGTCGGCGGCGTCTACCTGCTGCGCAACGCCAAACACGAAGTGCTGAAATGCGGCTGGGCCGCCTACGGCAAGCTGGCGGAAGCAATTCGCGAGTCCGTCAGCGACGAGCAGCGCGCCGAAGTAGCAACCTTCGACTGGTACGAAATCCGCGACGACAAGCTCTCCCAGATGCTCGCCGAATTCATGAACCAGAAGCTCTCACCCAAGTTCGGTGTCTAACCACGAAGGACCGCCAAGCACTACGGACGCAACCATAAGTCCACACAGGTGGACATGTCCACGTATGTGGACTTATGGTTGCATTGCAGTGCTTGTAGTTACAGTCCTTGGCGGTTCAACGCCACTTCTCCAGCACAGCAGCAACCTCGGGCTCGTCTTCCGGGCGGGTGAGTTCGGCAAAGCCGTCCCAGTCGATGAACAGCAGCTCCTCGTTGCCGGCGCTTAGGCCGGTCATGGCCTGCATGCTGAATTCGCTGATGCGGCGGACCTCGAAGGCGAGGCAGCGGTAGTCGGGCTCGTCATGGCCGGGCAGGGGCTCGTGGCGTTTGTGGCCCTTGGGTGGCTTGCTGGCGCTGATTACTACCGGATGCTTCTTCAGCAGCTTCAGCGCCTTCTTCACGTCCTTTGCATCCCTCAGCGGCGCGATCTGGCGCAGCAGCACGCTTGCGCCTTCCTCGCCGTGCTTGGCGCGGTCGGACAGCATGGCGATGAAGTCGAACGGGGCCAGCTCGCGCAGCTCGTGCTTTGCGATCAGCTCCAGCACGGCCTCGTCGCCCTGCGGTGTAAGGATGCAGACCTGGTCCGGGCTGGTGAGCTGCTTGGCGATACCGATCTGGTGTTCCAGCAGGTTCACCCCGCCGGCCGAGAGCTTGCCGACCGATTGAATCACGCCGTCCGCAACGCGGACCTGGCGGGTGACCTCGATTCCAACCCAGGTGTTCATTTGGTTGATAGTTGATGGTTGATAGTTGATGGTCAACTGCGAACTGCGACATGACGGTCAGGAGTTCAGGAGACAGCTTGTCCTGTCCATCCTGACTGTCCTGTTGCAGTCGCCCTGTCTGTGAGCCCGCAATAGATTCACTGGCGGGCATCCCCGGGCTTTGCAGCCCGGGGTATGGCACCTACTATTGCCGCCCATGAAGACGGCGCTTGGCAGTGTGGCGTTCATTTCGCTCGGCTGCCCCAAAAACCTGATCGATTCCGAAACCATGCTCGGCAGCATCGCGGCCGAGGGGTTTGTCGTCACGCCTGATTACCACGACGCGGACGTCGTGGTGATCAACACCTGCGGCTTCCTGGGCGCATCGCGGCAGGAGTCGCTGGACCACATCCAGGCCATGCTCGACCTGAAGGATAAGGGCGACGTCAAGCGTGTGGTGGTCGCGGGCTGCATGGTCGGCAACTATCGCGACGTGCTGGACAAGGAAGTTCCCGGTGTCGACGCGCTGCTTAGCGTGAACGACCGCACGCGCCTGTCGGACGTCCTGCGCGAGCTTTCCGGCAGCGGCGAGCTGGCCCGCAGCATCGCCATCAGCGACCCCGACGAGCGCGGCAGTGTTTACGACGACCGCGCCCGCCTGCGCATCACGCCGCGCCATTACGCCTACCTGCGCATCTCCGAGGGCTGCGACCACAAGTGCAGCTTCTGCACGATTCCCAGCATCCGCGGGCGTTTCCGCAGCAAGCCGCGCGAGCAGATCATTCAGGAAGCGACCGAGCTCGCGGCCGACGGGGCCAGGGAGCTGATCATCGTCGCGCAGGACAGCACCTACTACGGGCTCGATTCCGAAGGGCGCAAGAGCGTTCACGAAGTGCTGGCCGACCTGACCACGGTCCACGGCATCGACTGGATCCGCCTGATGTACGCCTACCCGACGCAGGTGACGGACGAGCTGATCGAGCTGCTGGCCACCGAGCCCAAGCTGCTCGGCTACATCGACATGCCCCTGCAGCACATCAGCAGCGAGGTTCTGCGCCGCATGCGACGCGGCAGCACGCGCGAAACCACGACCCGCCTACTGGAAAAGATGCGCGAGCGCATCCCCGGGCTGACGCTGCGCAGCACGTTCATAGTCGGCTTCCCCGGCGAGACCGAAGAACAGTTCAACGAGCTCCTGGATTTCATCCGCGAGGGGCACATCGATCGCGCCGGCGCCTTCCCGTTCTCGGACGAAGACAAGGCCGCGTCCTTCGAGCTGGACGGCAAGCTCCCGCCCGAGGTCATCGAGGAGCGCCACCGCCGCTTCATGGACGTAAACCGCGAAGTGCTGTTCGCAGCCAACGAGAAACTCGTCGGCACAACCATCGAAGTGATGGCCGAAGGGCCCGGCCAGGACCCCAAGTACCCCACCGTCGCCCGCACAAGGGCCGACGCGCCGGAGATCGACTGCACGGCGCTGCTGAAGGGGCGCCATGAGCCGGGAACCCGCTTGAATGCGCGGGTTGTGCGCTCCATGGGCTACGACCTGCTGTGCGAGCCGGCGAACTAACCTAGTTGCCACTAACTTATTTGCCGCTTGGAAAGCAGCCCGCACGGGCGATGCAACGCGGACGGTGACGGCACGATTACACTGGGTCACGGCGTCGCAATGCGAAAGTCCACCCAAATGGCCCTGACAGCCTAGAAATAGGCCCTCTGAGCAGTTGGCGAACGCATTGGCTCCAGGCTCGTTTGAAATATGGCCAATTCAGGATGCCTTTGGGGGTGCTCGGTCGTTAAAGACTCCGGCGAAGGAGTGATAATGCCGGTCCCGCTGAAACCCCTTGAACAATACGGTTTCAGACGTTGACAGGCACCGTGGATAGGCTATACTAACTTCTGCGGTTGATGAGAGAGCGATAGCTCCACCGGTACGTGACCCCTCACGAACAAGGTGTTCACCCCTTCCGCCTGAGACAGAAACATCCGCTGTGAGGTGATCGCCCACCCAGCAGCGGTGCCATGCGGCCGAGACGTGTTTGAGAGGGTAGCTTTACGCTCTCCTTTCCGGCCCTTTCTGCGCGTCTCGGTCCTCTCCTGCACGGCCCCCGACACTTGTCGGGGGCTTTGTTTTTCCCCTCGGGAACAGACGTCTCGCGTCCGGTGTTTGAGGCATTGCGCGTGCGCGCGCAACATCCTTGGATGCTGTGCATGAAGATCGGGATCGTCTGCTACCCCACCCACGGTGGCTCCGGCGTAGTCGCCACGGAGCTTGGCGCAGCGCTGGCCGAGAACGGGCACAGCGTCCATATCATCAGCTACGCCATCCCGTTCCGATTCGACAGCTTTCGAAAGAACCTGACCTATCACGAAGTCGAGGTCAGCGCCTATCCACTGTTCCGCTACCCGCCCTATGACCTGGCGCTGGCGGGCACGATCATGGAAGTGGCCGAGCAGCATGGCCTGGACATCCTGCACGCGCACTACGCCATCCCCCACGCCATCAGCGGGCACCTCGCGCGCGAAATGCTGAACGGCGACGGCACAAACGTACGCCTGATCACTACGCTTCACGGCACCGACATCACCATCATCGGCCAGCAGCGCATCTTCCAGCGCATTACGAAGTTCGGCATCCGCAAATCCGACGGCGTCACGAGCGTGAGCAATGAGCTGAAAGAGCGCGTCATCGAGACGATCGATTGCGGCGCGCAGGACATCGAAGTGATTCCCAACTTCGTTGACACCCAGCGCTTCACCACCGACTGCTGCCCGGACAAGCGCGGCCACCTGGCGGCGCCGGACGAGAAGATCGTTATGCATGTCAGCAACTTCCGCGAAGTGAAGCGCCCGCAGGACGTCATCAAGGCGTTCGAGATCGCCTCGCGCCAGAAGAAGGCGCGGCTGGTGATGATCGGCGACGGTCCGGACATGGGCGCCTGCAAGGAACTCGCCCGCGAGCTGGGTGTCTTCGACCGCTGCACCTTTGCCGGCACCTACGACGCGATCTGGGAGCTGCTGCCGCAGGCCGACGTGTTCTTCCTGCCCAGCGAGTACGAAAGTTTCGGTCTCAGCGCGCTGGAGGCCATGGCCTGTGCCGTGCCGGTCGTAGCGAGCAACACGGGGGGGCTGCCGGAAGTCGTCGAGGACGGCGTGAGCGGGTTCCTGCACAAACCGGGAGATACGGCCGCAATGGCCGAGTCGATCCGCAAGCTCATCACCAATGAGCCGCTGGCAAAGAAGATGGGCGAAGCCGCGCGCGAAACGGCCGTCAGCCGCTTCCGTCGCGAGGCCCTGCTGCCCGTCTGGGAAGCCTACTACGAGCGCATCATGAGCCAGCCGGCCAAGTCCTAGCCCAACCAGCGCCGCAGCCAGCCAAACACCTCGCCATACCAGTGCAGACTATTCTGCGGCTTGAGAATCCAGTGGTTCTCATCCGGATAGACCACCAGCCGAGCCTCCAGCTTCTGCGCGTGGTAAGCGTTGTAGGTCTCCAGCGCCTGCGTGTAGGGCACGCGGTAGTCCTGCTCGCCGTGGATGACCAGCATGGGCGTCTTGAAGCCCTTGCTGTGGCGGATCGGGTTGTAGCGGTCCAGGCCTTCCTGATCGCCCCAGGGCTCGCCGCCGAGCGCCTTTTCCCGCCCCGGCGTTACGTCACGCGCATACTGCGCCTGCAGGTCGCTGACCCCCGCGTGGTTTACCAGGCATTTGAAGCGCGTGGTCTGCGTGGCAATCCAGCTGACCATGTAGCCGCCGTAGCTGCCGCCGGCGCAGGCCATGCGGTCCGGGTCTGCCAGCCCGCGCTCAATCAGGTAATCGGTTGCCTTGTCGATGTCTTCGTACGGGCGCTTGCCCCACTCGCCCATGATGCAGCGCGCGAACTCGTTCCCCCAGCCGGTGCTGCCGTGGAAGTTGACCATCGCGACGAGATAGCCCTCGGCCGCGAATGCCTGTGCGCTCCAGCGCCAGTGCCACTGGTCGCCGAACGCGCCATGCGGGCCGCCGTGGATCAGGTGCACAAGCGGGAGCCGCTTGCGCTCCTTTCCCGGCGGATACAGCAGCCACATCTGAACGCGATTGCCCTCAGCGCCCTCGAAGTAGTGCTCCTCGGGCTCGGCCAGCTTGAGCTCACTCAACAGCGGCTTGCCGAAGTGGCTGAGTTGTTTCTCGCCGCTGCCGTCCAGCCTTACCGCCACGACTTCCGGCGGACTCAGATGGCTCTGCTTGGTCGTGAACACCGTATCGCCGCGCACCTGCACCCCGGAGTACCAGCCCCCGCGCGCCACCTGCTGCGGCTCGACTTCGCCCGGCGACTGCAGCGCACGCTTCAGGTCCAGCGTGTAGATCGCGTTCGCACCCCTGTCTTCGGCGAGGAATACGAGCGTGTCTGGCCCCGAGAACTCCCAGCTCTCCGCCGAGTGGTCCCAGGGCTCCGTCAGCACGATGTGTTTGCCCGTCGCAAGCTCGTAGGCAACCAGGCGGACCTTGTCCGCGTAGAAGCCTTCTTCGGACTGCATGCCGTGGATGAGGTACTTGCCGTCCGGCGAGTAGCGGGGGCGTGACGCGTGGCTGGTCGTCCATTCGCTGATCAGTCTTGGTGCTTCGCCAAGCTTGAATCGGTACACGCCGCTGATCAGGTCGTGGTACGGCGGCTCGCTGCGCACGGCCGTGAAGGCGACCTCGCTGCCATCCGGCGCGATGTCCCAGGTGCCTGCGGACTCCATCAGCGGGAAGATGCGCGCGAGCCCAGGCGTGAGATCCGTGACTTCGCGCGTTTTCACGTCGACAGTGAAGATGTGCTGCACGGGCTCGTCGCAAACCCAGCGATCCCAGAAACGATAGAAACGCTGATCGCTGGTATGTGCCTTGACCTTCGAGTCCTTGCGCCGCTTGGCCTCTGCGGCCGTCTCTTCCAGCGTCCACTTCCCCACGTGAAGCGCTGACAAGAAGGCAACACGCTTGCCATCGGGCAGCCAGTGCGGATCGCTCACCCCAAGCGGCATGTCCGTAAGCATCTCCGGCTCGCCGGCATCGAGAGGCATCACCCACAACTGGTTCTTCGCGTCTTTGTCAGCTGACGCCTTGCGCACGAAGGCGAGCTTGCTGCCGTCAGGACTCAACGCAGGCTGGCTTGCGGAAACGTCGCCGGTCAGCGCACGCAGGCGCTCGCCGTCGCCGAGCCAGAGGCGCGTGGTGCCTTCGTTCACCTCGATGTCGTAGCTGGTAACGGGGACAACGAAGCGCCTTCCCTGTGCATCAGCAAGCGGGCTGCCCACACGCGGCAGGCGCCACAGCAACTCGGGTGTTATGCGGTCTTCACTCACGGCCAACTCCTTGTCATCGAAGCTAACGCAGGAGTGCGGCCTGTCTATCCCCGGAATGCAGAACGCCCGGCCGAAGCCGGGCGTTCATTGAGCTTGCAGTCAAGTTACTTGCTGACGGTCGCGCCGGGCAGTGCGCCGATGCTGAGGGCGTCTGCATCGCCGAGGTAAACCTCGACGCGGCGGTTGCGCTGCTTGTCCTTGGCGCTGCTGCCGCTATTGATCGGCCAGTACTCACCGAAGCCCGCGACGAAGACGCGGTCGGCCGGCACGCCCTGGCTGGACAGGAAGTTCTTCACGGCCATGGCGCGCATCGCGCTGAGGTGGACGTTGTCCATGATACCCTGGGCCTTGAGCTTCTTGACCGGGTCGGTGTCGGTGTGGCCGTCGACGCGGACGAAAAGGTTGGCGTCAGTCTTCAGTTTGCTGCTGATGATGCCTGCCAGTTCGGTCAGCTTCTTCTTGGTGTTGTCGGTCAGGTCCCATGAGCCGCTCTTGAACAGGACGCCGCTGTCGTCCATGCGGACGCCGACTGCGCCGCCGCTCTGGACCATTTCCCAGCTGCCGCCCATGTCCTTGCCCCACAGGTCCTTGATCTTCTGGAGCATGTCTTCGCCCGTGTACTCAGGCGTCTTGGCGATTTCGGCCTTCATCTGTTCAATCGAATCCAGCAGGTCGGTGCGCTCGTTGCGCAGCTTGCTGACTTCGTCGCCGAGACGGACGTTTTCGGCACCGAGTGCGCGGTTGGCCTCCATCTCGGAGTCGAGGTGCTTCTGCACGCGGTTATACTCATCCAGCGACACGCAGCCGCTGCCGAGCAGGCCGATCGTGGAGAGGGCTACAAGGGACATCAGGATCTTTTTCATGGCTACTCCAGGCGAGTTAGGAAGCGTGATTGGTGTAAGGGCGCGCACAGGCCGCACCGGCTTGCTCATCGGCAGGGCGTGATCGAGCCATTGAGGAAAAGTAGGAAATTCCCGCGCGGGGCTACTTGCCGGCGTTCTTGTTGCGCTCTTCGGCTTCGCGAATCTTGATCTCGCTGCGGATCGCGCGGGCCAGCTTCTTCAGCTTCTCGGTCAGCACGTCGTCTTCGCTGATGTCCACCAGCGCGTCACACAGCTTGGCGTCTTCCTCAGTAAACGCGCGCGTGTAGTCCTTCTGCAGGTCCATGAGTTCGTCGGCCGCGCTGCGTTTGTCCTTGGGCGTCTCCGAGCGGCGTACGCGGCGGAACTTGAGACTCTTCACCTGCGCCTCGACCAGGCCTTGGCAGGCGAGCTTCAGGTCTTCGCGCGTCTGTTTGGTGAAGCGCTTGTCCGCGGTCTCTCGGGCCTTCAGCACTTCCTCAAAGCGCTCCTCGGTGATGATCCCGCCGCGATCCTTTGCCACGTACATCAGCTCAACGGCGGCGTTCTGTGCCGCGTAGCCGCCCAAGTCGATGCCATCCAGCAATAGATTCCAGAAGTCCTCGGTGCGTTCATCGCCGGCGGGCTGGTCTTCCAGCGCAATGAACTTGCGCGCCACCCGCAGCTTGTCGGATTCTTCCGGGTCGGCATCCGGCGTCAGCACCGGCCTGCCGACAAGGTTGTAGCCGCCGTCTGCGAGTCGCTTCAGCGCGAACATTCCGCGTACGGCCTCGTCTTTCTTCAATACATCCGGGTCGGCGTAGAAGACTACGATCTCGGTCTTGGCTTCCTTGCCGTACAGGACCGTCTCAACCGTGACCTGCACCTTCGACGACGTGCCGACTTTGGCGCGCGTCGCACTGGCCACGCCCTGCAGGATGACGTCGCAGTTCGCGAGGATCACGCGCCCGAAGTTCGACTCATACTCGGCGGCCAAGGGGGCCGCGAGCAGCGTCAGGATAAGCAGGCAGCGCAGCATCAGTTGCCTTCGGGGTCTTCTTCGGGGTTCTCTTCCGGGTCCTGCGCCGGGGTGATCTTGCTTATCGGCCCGGCGAGGATTTCCACCATCTGCTCCGGCACGAGGTACTTCTTCGCCACACGCTGCACGTCGGCGATGGTCACCTTGTCGACGGCCTCGACGTACTTTACCAGATAGTCGAAGCCGAGGTGGTAGCGCTCCATGCTGATCAGCATGCCGGCGAGCTGGCCTGTGGTTTCCACGTCGAATACGAAGCTGCCCTTCAGGTAGTCCTTGGCGGAGGTGATTTCCTCTTCAGTGACGGGCTCGCTGCGGATCTCATCCAGCAACTCGTACATGGTCTTGATCGCAAGCTCGACGTTTTCCGGGCGCGTGCCGATGTAGCCGAGGAACGAGCCCTTGTAGATACCCGAGCCGCCGCTGATGTTCGCGTAGGTGCTGTAGGCCAGGCCCATCTGGTCGCGCAGACGGTGGCTGAAACGGTCCGTGAAGCCGGGTGACGTGCCGAGGATGTTGTCCATCACGAGCAGCGCGTAGTAGTCCGGGTTGTCGCGCGTGATGCCGAGCGTCTGCAGGCGCACGACAACCTGGTCCTTGCCTGGGTGGTCGATCAGGATGCGCTTGCGGGACTGGTCCACCTTGGACGCGTCGAAGTTCTTGAAGCTGAACACTTGCTCGCCTTCCAGCTTAGCGGGGCGCTGGAAGTCGAACTCGGGGAACGTCAGCGCCGTCGACGGCTTCTGCCAAGCACCGAACTTGCTCTCGATCTGCTTGAACATGGCATCCGCGTCAAAGTCCCCCACCGCGGCGATCACGCAGTTGTCCGGGCGGAACCAGCGCTTGTGCCAGTTCTGCACCGCCGAGCGGTTGAAAGCCCCAACCGTGGCTTCGGTGCCGTCTGCAGGCCGGCCCAGCGGATTCTTGGGGCCATACAGCGCCGCGCTGGCCGCGTTGCGCGCGAACGACGAGGTCTCGTTCTTGCTTGCCTCGATTCCGGCGAGTGTCTGTTTGCGGGCGAGGTCGACTTCTGCATCCGGGAACGTCGGGTAGATCAGGCACTGGGAAAGCGCATCGAGCCCGACGTCCAGCTTGTCGGACAACACACGGACACTGCCGCCGTCGGAGCCAACGCTCAGGCTGCCGCCGATCATCTCCATGGTCTCCGCAAGTTGCTGCTTGCTGTAGTCGCGTGTGCCGCAGTCCAGCAGCGCGCCGGTGAACTGGGCGATGCCGGCCTCGTCGGCCGCTTCACTTGCCCGGCTGGCGCGGACATTGGCGCTGACCGAAACCACGGGCAGTCCGCGACGTTCCAGCAACAGCACGGTCATGCCGTTGGGCAGCACACGGCGCTGTACATTCAGCGCGTTTGGCTTGGCGTCCGGACCTGCCGAATCGTCCTTGGCTGGCGACAATTCCGGCACCAGCCAGCCGGTCGCCGCATTCTCCGGATACAGATAGGCGGCGGCCACACGGCGCACGTCGCGCGCCGTGACGGCGCGGATTTTGTCCGGGTACTCCAGCGTGTACTTCCAGTTGCCGTAGACGACCTGGGACTGGCCCAGCGCCTGCGCGAGGCTGCTGGCGCTTTCCTGGGCGAATACCTGGCTGGAAATGAAACGGTTCTTGGTGCGTTCCAGCTCATCGGCCGTGACGCCGCCGTCCACGATCTTCTGGACTTCCGCTTCGATAGCCGCCACCAGCTCGGCGCGGGTGTGGCCGTCCGCAAGCTGTGCCCACATCCAGAAGCTGCCGGCGAGCATCTGGTCGCCATTGCCGGATGCAATCGCGTTGGCGATGCCCTGTTCTTCTACCACGCTTCGGTACAGACGGCTGGTGACGCCGCTGCCGAGGATCATGCCCAGCACATCGAGCGCGGGCACATCCGCGTTGCCGCCGCGCGGCGTGAGGTACTGGCGACCGAACTCGATGACCTCGGAGTCGCTCTTCACCTCGAAAGCGACCGGGCCCTTGAAGCTCACCTCGGTCGGCGCGGGGCGCTTCAGCTCGGGTCCGCGGGGAATCTTGCCGAACAGTTCCTTGACCGTGACCAGCGCTTCATCGCCGGTGATGTCTCCTACGAGCACCATGGTCGCGTGGTTCGGGTGATAGTGCCTGTCATAGAACAGGCGCATGTCGCGGCGCGAGATGTCCTGCACGTCCTGCGGCCAGCCAAGCACCGGGTGCGACAGCGGGTGCGCTGGACCGTACAGTTCCTGCCCCATGCGCTCCCACATCTGGTCGCTGGGGTCGTCGGCGCTGATGTCGGACTCGCTCTGGACGACTTTCTTCTCGCTGGTGAATTCGGCCTCGTCGAGTGTCAGGTGCCGCATGCGGTCGGCCTCGATCTTGAGCGCTTCCTTGTAGCGGCTCTTGGGCAGCTCGAAGTAATAGGCCGTGTAGTCGTTGCTGGTGAAGGCGTTGTTGCTGCCGCCGTTTTTGACCGTTACGTCGTCGACCTCGCCCACGGCGTACTTGGCGCTGCCCTTGAACATCATGTGCTCAAGGAAGTGCGCCATGCCGGTCTGGCCCGGCTGCTCGTCGACTGAGCCGACGTGGTACCAGACGTAGCTGCTGACCAGCGGCACTCCCGGGCGGTTGACCACCAACAGCTGCAACCCGTTGTCGAGCGTGGTTTCAAACACATCCAGCCCGGCTTGCTTCACCGGGGCGGGTGCATCCTGGCTGTTGACCATGCTAGCGGCGACGAGACCGCACAACACGACCGCGAACATTGACTTCTGAAAGAGGTTGGTGCGCACTTGGATTCTCTCCGTTATCGAAGCGGGCGCCCCATCCGGGCGCCCACTCAATTCTAGTACGTTTCAAGCCGGCCGCACGGCTAAGGAATCAGTCCCCGAGGTAGTAGCGGTCGGAGGGCAACTCCGGGTCCAGCTCAAAGCTGACAACCACGCCGTCGCTGCTGGGCATTGCCGATACCCAGCGGATCTGCGGCAGGAAGCCCGGTGCCGACACCCGGAACAGCTCCGGCTTGCCGGTGGCTTCGATCACGATGTCGTCCGTCGGTGTGTTGCCGACCGCGACCCAGGTTCCGTCGTTGTTGTACCACTCCACCAATGCGCCGGCCGGGTTGCTGCGAATGACCGCACCGGCCTTGGGGGTGATATAGTTGTAGTAGTGCTGGGCCGACTTCTCGGCTGCCAGCTCGCGCTCCTGGCGTGAGTTGAAGCCCACGTCGCCGATCTGTGCGGTGCGGGTCTGCGAAGCGCAGCCGGTCGAGATGGCGATCAGCGCGATCGCACAAACAAGCATCACAAAGCGTGCAAATGCCATGGCACGTCTTCCAGTTGGTTGGGGGTGCCCAACAGCATAGCGGCGGGCGCGGCCGTGTAAACTTCCATCAGCCCTGCTTCTTGCCCTCTTCGGCCTGCCTGCGGGCGGCCTCAAGTGCCGATTTGTCGATCTTGCGGGTCTGCATCTTGAGGCGGCTCTTGGCCAGTTTGACGATGCTCTCGGCTACCTGGTCCGGGCTCAGCTCGCTGGTGTCCAGCTCGACTGCGTCCATGGCCTTCTTCAGCCCGCCCAGCTCGCGCCCCATGTCGAGGTAGTCGCGCTTTGAGACGTCTTCAAGCACTTCCTCGTAGGTGGTTTCGGCCCCGCGGGCCTGCAACTCCGCGTGACGGCGCCGGGCCCGAACGGCCGGCGTGGCAAACATATAGACCTTGAGGCTGGCGTTCGGGAAGACGAGCGTACCCTGGTCGCGGCCTTCGGTGACAAGGTTGCCGTTTTCACCGATCTTGCGCTGCATCTCGACGAGGAAGTTGCGGACTTCCATGACGTCGGCGACGTAGTGGATGTTGCGGGTGACTTCCTGTGTGCGGATCTTGTCCGTGATTTCCTTGCCGCCGACGAACACCCGCATCGGGCCATCCAGCGACAACTCGACCTGCAGGTCCAGCCCCTTCAGCGCGCCGGCGATGGCCTTGGGATCGTCAAGGCGGATGCCCGCGTGCATGCAGTGGTAGGTGACGGCACGGTACATCGCGCCGGTATCGAGGTAGCGCAGGCCCAGGCGAAGTGCCGCCAGTCTTGCAATCGTGCTCTTGCCGGCGCCTGAGGGGCCGTCGATGGTGATGATGTTTCCGGACATGCGTTCTCTTTTACTTCGACTTCTCGTTGTGGGCCAGCTTCACGGTTACCTTGAGTTTTTTGCCGGTGACGCGCGTGACCATGGTTCGCTCAACGCGGCTTTCACCGACGATCGCGCCGCCCGCCCGCTGCTTGAGGGCCACGGACTGCACGCCCTCAATCTCTACGCCGGTGTCTTCGGGCAGCGTGATGTTTGCGCCGCTGAGGGTCAAGGTGCCGTCCGACTGGCGGCTGAGGCGCTGGCCGGTGATGGTGTAGGGCCCGCGGGACACCTCGATGGCGCCGCCCGCGATCACGTCCACGATCTGCCCAAGCCCGTCGAATGTAAACAGCGCCTCACGCATGGAGAGCGTCAAGGAGGGAACGGTCGCTTTGCTCGATTCAAAGCGGCCGGTCACGCCGCCCGAGCCTACAACGTCCACCAGCGCGGCGAGCAGCGAGCGTGCCCTGCGGGCTGAGCGCAGGGCCTGCGTCGGCTCATGTTGCGGGCCGGTGTTGCCGGTCAGCAGCACGCGGCACGCTTCGTGGATGTGTTCCAGGGCCTGCTCCGCTTCCTCCAGGGCTTCCCAGGGCTGGTCGCCATCCGGGGTGGTCGGCCGCGGATTGGCCGAAGTCGCTGCGCGCAGGTGAATCGTCGCCTGTTCGAGCCAGTATGCGCGGTCCAGCAGGTGGACATGCGCGCGAAGCGCCTTGCTGAAGGCCTTGCGGGCCTCGGCGAGCTCGACGGCATCGGCGGACGGGGCATTCAGCGGACGGAACGTGACCTCGAGACGGTCTGAGGACACCATCGTCCAGCGCCCGTCATATGAGAACACGCCGGTGCGCACGTAGTCGCCGAAGAATACACCCGAGTCGTCGATCGTCAGGCTGGCATTCTTGAACAGCACAACCGACAACGGGGCGTCCTCGGCGCGCTGGTTCTCGGAGCCGCTGAGCTCGATCGCGTCTTCGGCGAACGCGGTGATGCCGTCAATGCGCGAATCCAGTGATGCGTTGCCCTCGAGCCGCAGCACATTGATCGGCGTCCCGCCCGGCCCCCCGCGCGTGCTGCTCGCGAACACCCGGTTGCCCGTGACCCGATAGAGCAGCGTCACCGTCTCGTCGGTCAACTCGCCCAGGTCGTTCACGGCCGTGCGCCCGGCGCGGGGCTCTTCGAAGTCCCCCGAGACCAGGCGGAAGTCCGGCGAATCCGCTTCGAGCCTTCGCTCAAGCGGACGATCGTCGGCCTGGAAGCGCTCTCCAAAGTCGAGCCAGCCGGCGTCGGGCCTGGTGCGATCCGCTTCCTCTTCGGAGCGCTTGGGCAGACGGTCCACCTGGGCTCGGAAGTATTCGACGCTGCCGGGGTCGCGCACGATGAGGCGTCCCGGCCCGGTCATGCTGGTGCGCAGCCCGTCAAAGATTTCGGTAACGTCGATGCTTCGGCAGATCAGCAGATCGTAGCCGAGGGTCGCCAGCGCGACTTTGTCTTCCAGCGTATCCATGTGCGCCGAAACCAGCGCCCCGCCGCGGGTCTGCAGCGACAGGCTCTCCGCGGTAAGGCTGACCAGGTTGCTGTCGTCGCGGGGCAGCGGTGCGTGATCGAGCTCAACGTTGCCCTGTGCCGCCAGCGTCACGTCGTAGCCCGTGCCGACCGTGGTCAACAAGTCGAGGTCCAACTGAGCGTCGGCCCGCACGGTGAGCAGCCCATCTCCTGGCGGCGGCGGAATGCGAGTGCCGTTTTCGTCCTTTTCCGACGGCTTCAAGCCGACGGCTATCTTGATGAGGTCTGAAAGCGGCGCGTCCGACAGCACCACGCCCAGCACTTCCGGGCCGTACACACGTACCTTCGCGCGCTGGCTTATGAACGAGCCTTCCGCCCGGGAGCCATACACGGCCGCGCGTTGCAGGACGGGCTGGCCGGCGACGACTTCGCCGACGGTCTGCACGCCCAGCACCCGCAGCAGCGGCGAGTATCCCTCGGAGTAGGTGTCGAAGGTGTGGTTGTAGCGATCCTCGCTTTTGATGCTCTCGTCCAGCGAGGAGAACAGTCGAATGAACCGACCGTTGATCTGCCACTCCAGCTCGGTGCCGAGGGTGCGCCGGACGTGCGCGCTGGTGGACAGCTCTGTTGATATCTCACGCGGCGGCGTGCCCGGCGTGGATTCGGGGATCTGGACGTCAACGTAGTCCTTGGCGCGGAACTCGATAGTCGCCATACGACCGTCTTTGGACTCGCCCTGATCGATAGCGAGCGTGGGATCATTCTCAAGGCGCACTTCGCGGCGCAGGCCGAATTCGCGGTAGCGAAGCATTCCGGCCGTGCCTCGGAATTCATCGCCGGTCAGGCGTACGTTCTGCGACGCGTCGATGGCGATATCGCCGAGCACGGTGCTGTACTTGGATTTGTCGTCCGTCTGCTGCACGACGCCACGGATGTCGAGCAGGTTGGACGTCACCTCGAACTTCCGGTCGTCATCCTTCAGCGACATGCTGGCGCGCCGCAGCATGTGCAACTCGGCCAGCGTGGCGTTCTCCTTGATAGCAAGTTCCACGTCACCGAAGCAGCTTACGCTCGCCTCGGCGGGGCTGTCGCTGCCGGTTTGACCCAATGATGGCAGGCGCGCGAGGCGCAACTTCAGCTCGCCGCCACGGGTTCCCTTGATGCTGACCGTATCCAGCGCCAGGCGCGACGTGTCCCCACGGGTGTCGGACATGGCGACGTCGATTACCGGGTTCGTGATTGAGGCATCGACGGGGGACTGGCCCTTTTCATCGCTCTTCAGCTCGGCCTGGCCTTCGACCGTCATGTGCAGCTTGAGCCCTTCGGCGAACTCGATCTGCCCTTTTCCCGCGGGGATGGTCAGCGTGCCACCGTCCGGCAATGTGGCGGTCAGCCCGGAAGGAGTGTCGAAGTCGTGGCTCGCCGGTGTGTAGTTGAACTCATCCGCGGACAAGACGAATGCGCCTTTGTCGCGCTCCACTTTCAGCTTCGCGCCTTCCACGTGAACCGTGCCATCGCGTTGCTTGCGGGCGAGGTCGCCGCTCAGCACGCCTACTCTGCGCCCGTTGGCATCCAGCAGAATCAGGCGGGCGTTCTCGACCTCGAACTGGTTGATATCCGGCAGGAACTGCGCCGACAGCCCGCCCGCACAGACGGCGATGAGCAGCAGGAGCGCCAGTCTATTCCGTCCAGGCAATTGTGATTTCCCCAATCGGGAGGTACTGCTCGGCCGTCACGTTTTCGTTGAAGAACTCGTAGGTCAGGCGCTCCGTGTTGATGTCGAGCGAGTAGTACCAGTTCAGCACCTTGGCGCGTTTGGTGGTCGTGCCCTCAACGTTCTCGATTTCGAGCTCATTGCGCGTCAGCGTTGACAGGTCAAGGCGCACGTGGACGTTCTGCTCGTTGAAGTTCGGACGCTGCGAGCCGAGGATCTTCATGTCGACCTGGATGTTGCTGGGCAGATTCTCAACCCGGGCTGACTTCTGCACCAGCCAGTTCGGCAAGACGACCTCGACGGCAAACTCGCGGCTCACCTGCACGAAGTCCTGCAGCGGCGTGTAGGTTATCCGCACGTTCACGAACGACACCGGGCGTGACTGCTCCGTGCCGGTTTCGTCCTTGTAGCGCTCGCGCAACTCGACGTTCTCAATCGGCAGAAGCTGCATGTTCGACACCAGCGAGCCTTGCTGCAGCACCTGCTCTTCGGTCTGGGCGTTGACGCTTGCGAAGTTCCTCAGCGCCTGCAGCGCGTCGACCGAAACCTTTATCTTTGCCGACCCGTTGGGGTCCGTGATCGCCTCTACCAGGCTGGCCGGGCCGCGCACTTCCAGCGGATTCGTGGGACGCGCCTCGGATGAGTAGGAGTACGGGCGTGACTTCGTCGAGCCTTTCACCTGCACCTGAATCTGCCCCTTGGCGGCCGGGCCGAGGTCGATCGTGGCGTCGCGCGTAATGAATCGCTCCAGCGTGACCTGGAAGACGTTCTGTCCCGCGGAGCCGACCACGGGACGCACGGTCAGCTCTGGCGGCGCGACGGCTTCGCTGGTCGCCTCGAATTTGCGTATGTCCACGGTCAGCTGAATCAGGTGGCGGCGGTCCGGCTGCAGGTTGGCGATGTCCGCCGCCGTGATTTCGTACAGGTACGTGAAGCGGCCGGGAGTCGTCTCGAGCTGCGACGCGAAGTCGTTGATTTCCTTCGTGGGGCCGGAGGCCTCGAGGCTGACCGGCATGCTGGTCTGGGAGAACACCCGCCACTCGCCGCGCAGGTCTTCGCTCAGCTCAAAGCGCACGCGCCCGGCGTCTTTCAATGACTGCGTGACGGACACCATGTCGCGCGCGATCCACCAAAGAAGCACTGCCAGCGCGAGGATAATGATGTGCACGGCAATACCGCCACCGGTCCAGCGTTCCTTGCGCCGGGTGTCGCCGCGACGCGAAGCGCTGGGCGCCCGGATGCCGCTTACGCTGGTGGCTCCTGACCCGCTCATGCCTGCCCCACCGTTGCGGCCTCGGTGTGCATTGTCGGCAGCACCGTGCCCAGGTTATCGCGCAGCTGTTTCTCGAGCTGGTCGCGCGAAAGGTCCTGCATCAGCTCGCCCTTCAGTGCCACGGACACCTTGCCCGTCTCTTCGCTGATGACGATCACCAGCGCGTCGGTTTCTTCGCTGAGTCCGATACCGGCCCGGTGGCGCGTCCCGAGCCGCTTGGAGATGTCCGGGTTCTCGGTCAGCGGGAACAGGCAGCCGGCCGCCACAATGCGCGAGCCGCGCATGATGATGGCGCCGTCGTGCAGCGGGTTGCCGGGGTAGAAGATGCTGTCGATCAGCTCGGGCGTGAACACGGCGTCGATTTCAATGCCGCGCTCGACGTAATTGCGCAGCCCGACGCCGCGCTCCACGGCGATCAGCCCGCCGGTCTTGCCGCGCGCGAGCCGGAAGATGCTTGCCACAATGCGAGGAACCACGTCGTCCTTCGGCGCGAGCAGACGGTTGAACACCCGGTTCTGGCCGAGCCTCGACAACCCGCGCCGCAGCTCGGGCTGGAACACGACGATCACGGCGATGAAAAGGTAATCGACGACCTTCTCGAGCAACTTTTCAATGCGGTACAGGCCCAGGGTGTCAGCGATCAGGTAAATGCCGATCAGCAGGATGGTGAAAATGATCGCGACGCCGCGAAGCGCGCTGTCGCCGGTGCTGCCCTTGACGAACTTGTAGATGACAATCAGGAACAGGTAGATGAGCAGTATCTCTACGCCGTAGATGATGTACTCGTTCATCCCTGCCCTCGTGTCGTACCTGTCATTGCCCGAGCAATGATCAGTGCCCTGCGCATCGGTCCCGGCTGGTGTACCCGCAGAACGGCCGCGCCCTTCAACGCGCCGATCAGCCCGGCCGCCAGCGACTCCGGCTCGCGGTCGGTCACCGGGCTGCCGGTGAGGTGCCCGAGCGTGGATTTACGGGAAGCCCCCAGCAGCACCGGGCAGCCAAGCCCGGCCAGTGTGTCGAGCGCATTGACCAGCGCGCAGTTGTGCTCAGGCAGCTTAGCAAAGCCGAAACCGGGGTCTATCCAGATACGATTGCGCGCCACTCCGGCCGACACGGCAGCGGCGATTCTTGCAGACAGATAGTCGCGCACTTCCCCCACCACGTCCGCGTAGCCGGTCTGCGCCTGCATGTCCCGCGGGGTGCCGCGCATGTGCATCAGTACCACCACGCAGCCGCGTTGCGCACACAGCCCCAGCATCTCGGCGTCGCCGGTGCCGGCCGTGACGTCGTTGACGATGTCCGCCCCGGCGTCCAGGGCGGCCGCGGCAACCCGCGCCTTCATTGTGTCGATGCTGATCGGCGCGGTGATACCCGCCTCGCGCAGCTTGCGGATGACCGGTGTTGTCCGGGCGATCTCTTCATCGGCGCTCACCGCCGGCGCGCCTGGGCGTGTCGATTCGCCGCCGATGTCGAGGACGTCAGCACCCTCGGCCAGCATCGCCTGCGCGTGCGTGACCGCGTCATCCAGCAGGTTGTGCGCGCCGCCGTCGCTGAAGCTGTCGGGGGTTACGTTCAGGATTCCCATCACCAGCGGCGGACGAAACGGACGATCCCCGGACGGGCCGGGGATCACGATGTCGCTCAAACTGGGAAAGCTTGCACTCATGCCGTGCCCGGCTGCTCCGCACCGCTGCCGAAGGCTGTTGTATCAGGCTTGGCTCTGTCCTTGGGGGCGTCTTCCATGGCCCGGTGCTTGGCCGCTGCGGCTTCGCGGTTTGCCTCTTCGGTGGCCTGCTTGCGATGCGCCTCAAGGTCGCCGCCTTCGAGCACCGTAACGATGTCGGCATGGTCAAGCGTTTCGTACTTCAGCAGAGCTTCAGCGATTTCCACCAGCTTCTCGCGGTTGGCCTCGATCAGCTTGACGGTCTTGTCCCATGCATCGTCGATCAGTCGGCGCATTTCCTCGTCGATCGCCTTCAGCGTCTCGTCGCTGTAGTTGCCGGGCTGCTTGACCGTTTGCCCCATGTAGCTCTGGTCCTCGTCGCCGGCGTAGTTCAACAGCCCGAGACGATCGCTCATCCCCCACTCGGTGACCATCTTGCGTGTGAGGTTGGTGGCCTGCTGGATGTCGCTGGCGGCGCCCGCGTCGATCTCGCCGAACACCACATGCTCTGCCGCGCGTCCACCGAGGAACACCTGCAGCATCTGCTCGGCGCGCCCGCGGGGCATGCTGTAGCGATCCTTGTCCGGCAGGCTCATGGTCGCGCCAAGTGCGCGTCCGCGCGGGATGATGGTGACCTTGTGGACCTTGTCGGTCTTCGGGGTCAACTCCTGGATCAGCGCGTGCCCGGCCTCGTGATAGGCCGTGAGCTTGCGCTCTTCCTCTTCCATTACGCGGCTGCGCTTCTGGCGCCCGAAGGCGACGCGGTCGCGAGCCTCCAGGATGCAGTCGCGGGTGATCTCGTCGAGGTTGCGTATGACAGCGATCAGCGCGGCCTCGTTCACGAGGTTCATGATGTCCGCGCCGGAAAAGCCCGGGATCAGTCGCGCGATCTCGTTGGCGTCGATCGTCGCGCCGGCCTTTACCTTCTTCAGGTGCACGCGCAGGATTTCCTCACGACCCTTCAGGTCGGGCAGGTCGATGTACACCTGGCGGTCGAAGCGCCCTGGGCGCAGCAGAGCGTTGTCGAGCACGTCCGGGCGGTTGGTTGCGGCGAGGATGATGACGCCCTCACTGCTGCCGATGCCGTCCATCTCGACCAGCAACGCGTTCAAGGTCTGTTCGCGTTCGTCGTGGCCGCCGCCGACGCCCGTGCCGCGCCTGCGGCCGACGGCGTCGATTTCGTCGACAAAGATGATGCAGGGTGCATTCTCACGGGCGACGCGGAACAGATCGCGCACCCGGCTCGCGCCGACGCCCACGAACATCTCCACGAAGTCGCTGCCGCTGATGCTGAAGAAGGGGCGCTCGGCCTCGCCTGCGATGGCCTTGGCCAGCAGCGTCTTGCCGCAGCCGGGCGGGCCGATCATCAGCACGCCCTTGGGAATCTTGGCGCCAAGGCGCGTGAAACGCGTCGGGTTCTTGAGGAACTCGACGATCTCAGCCACTTCTTCCTTGGCCTCATCGGCGCCGGCCACGTCATTGAACGTGACGGTGACGTCTTCCTTGTTGAACATTTTCGCGCGCGATTTGCCGAAGGCCATCACGCCGCCGCCCAGCGGGCCACCGCCGCGACGGAAGAAGAAGAACCAGATGATCACGCCGATGATCAGGATCGGCACGATGTTCTTGAGGAACCAGCCGAGGTTGTCGTTCACTTCCTCCGACTTGACCTCAACGTCGCTCAGCAGGCTGTTCTTGCCTTCGCCCTTGTTGATCGCTTCTTCGTGCTGTTTGACCCAGGTTTCCCACTGTGAGGCGTCGACCTTGGCGCTGAACTGCTGCGGCTTGTCTTCCGGCACGCCTTCGTACTTGCCCTTGATGTAGACAACATTGCCGTTGTCCGGGCGGCGTACTTCCATGCTCTTGATTTCGTTCTTTTCGAGCTTCGCGCGGAGTTGCGTGGCGTCCAGTTCTTCGCTGGTCCCGCCCATTTCAACCCATGCGACCAGCACCAGCAGCATGATCATCGCCGCGAGTGCCAGGATGAAAACGGGGAAGCCCTTGGGCTTGCGGCCGGGGCCGCCTGCGCGCCTGGATTCCTTGCCTTGTTCGTCTTCCAGCTTCATCTATCTCCCTGCGAAAAGCAGCGGGTTACTGTAGCAACTCCGCCGGTTGTTGGGACCGTGTAATCAGGAGTTCGACCAGTCGTCGGCCGCAATCTCCACGATCTCGCGGGCCAGGTCTCGCCACAGCCGGTCAAGCCCTGCGCGGCGACTGTCGCCACCGAGCCCCGGCGCGTAGCTGGTTGAAACGTTCACCTTGCGTTTGCGCTTCCCACCAATGTAGTCGTCACTCGTTGCTTCAATCTCGGCCGTGGCTCGCAGCAGGATTTCCGCCGGGTCGCCTGTTTTCAGATCTTCCACGATGGTCGGCTCACTGAACCGGATCAGGGAAACCTTCAGCAGCACGTCGGCCGTGCTTTCACTGAGAACCAAACGCCGGTCCGTTGCGATTTCATCCTTCAGGCGGTCCGTAAGCTCGTATTCCAGGCCCGGTCTGTGCGGGAAGGTCCGGTTTTCGATGGTGTTCAGTCGCACGGTGCGCCGCGCCGTCGGGTTAAACGCGTCCTGGCCGGGGCCGGGGCCCCAGACGCAGCCGGCACTGAGCAGGCAGGCAAACACCAGAACAGGCCACACCCGCCACATTACTGTTCCCTGGGCGCGTATGTGCTGCGCAATTCGGCAATGCGCTTGTCGCGCTGGGCGCCCCATTCGGCGGCGCGGGCCATGTAGTAGTCCGCGGCGTCGCCTTCGCCGAGGCGCGAGTACTGGTCGGCCGAGTTTTCGTCGCGCTCGATCATGATGCCGTACACGTCATCCATCAGCTTGATGAACTCCTCGTGCACGGCGGCCGGGATGTTCGGGTTCTCGATGGCGTAGAGCTCGTATTCGCCAAGCAGCTCCATTGCGGCTTCGTAGGGTACGAGGTCGTAGATGTGGCCCTTGGACGACGCCATGGTCTCGTTGATCTGCCACATCAGCGCGTAAGGCCGCCAGCGCGTGTCGGTGTCGCGCAGGCCCGCGCCGTTGAACAGGAGCGCGAACGTGTTCGCCGACAGCGCGTGCGCGCCATTGCGCCGCTGCGCCTGGCCCTGGATGAACAGCGCGTCTGCCTTCACGGCCGGTGAAGGGTTCATGGCCAGCAGGTCGTCTGTGAGGCGAATCGTGGCATCAAAGGCGCGCGCGGCGTACAGCAGCCAGGCAACATCGCGCGTGAGTTCGGCCACGCTGTTGCGGAAGGTGCGCAGCTCAAGCGCCGGCAGGTAGTAGGTCAGCAGCGTCTGGCAATCGAACAGCGCGGCCTCAAGCTGGCCGGCGTCGTAGAGGGAGTCGGCGTCCGGGGCGAGAGAGTTCACAAAGTCCCCCACCGGGATCGCCCGCAGGTCCGTGACGAACTTGCGGGACTCAGCGTCATGGTTGATCATTGCCTGCAGGCGATCATCGTGGATCGGCGCGAGGTACAGGAACAGCCACTGGTCCAGCGTGAGTGTCCTGGCCAGCCCCGTCTCGGGGTCGTCGTTGCGACCCAGCTCAAGCCGCGACAAGACGCGCAGGCGCAGCGCATCCACGACGCGGGAGCCGTCCGGGTAGTTCTGTGCCAGCGTGATGCTGGCGTTGATGGCAACTTCGTAGCGGTGCTCGCTGAACGCCTTTTCGACGTCTGCGTAGATCGCCTGCTCGGTCTGGTTGGTGCTGGCCGACTCGCGTGTGATGCCGACGGCCGGATCATAGACCAGGCGGCCCTCACCAGCCGGGCCGGCATAGCGCGGAATGGGGCCTTCGGCACAGGCCGCGAGCAGCAGCGCGGCGATCAATAGTGGCAAGTACTTCATCAGGCTCCAGTTACAGCGGTCTGGCGGGGTCAAGCGGGGCGACGGTGCGCAAGCGGCGTCCACCCTGCATGGCGATCAGCCAGGCGAGAAGCGTAAACGCCCCGGCATAGGCGTCAACTTGAATTCCACGGCGGAATTCGCCGGTGGCAAGCGATTGCAGCGCGGCCAGCGTGCGTGGCGAGATGCGTACGAGATCTGAGCGATGCTCGGTATGCGGCGGCGCGAGCAGCCCCATTTCGCGGATGCTGAACGCGACCTCGACCTTGCCGCTCGGCTCAATTCCGCTTGCGACGCATTCAGTGACGGTTGGCTCAACGCCCAGCACCGCCAGCAGTCCCCAGGCGAATTGGGCCAGAACCTGTTCCGGCGGGACGTCGTCTGCCAGCGACCGGATGGCCTTGACCGCGACCAGCAGCGTGGAAGGTCCGTCCTGCGGTGAGACCTCAATCGACAGCAGCAGCTCGCGGATGCGCTCGACGGCCGAGAAAGCCTCGTAGCTGTGCCGCGCGCCGGGGAAGAAGTCCAGCAGCTCGGCCTGAGCGAGGATGCTCAGCGTGCCGCGTTTCGAGCGGTCATACAGGACAACGTTGTAGAGGCACATCAAGTCCAGCGGGCCGCCGATGCCGGACTTCTCGCGCTTGGCACCCTTGGCAATCGCGCCAACTGTGCCGAGCTGGTCGGTCAGCAGCGTGAGAATCTGGCTGGTCTCACTGAAGTCGACCTTGCGCAGACAAAGTGCCGTGGTGGTAATCAGGGCCATATTAAAGGCAATCTCGCACAGAGACCACGGGGTTCACAGAGGGTCTACTCTGTGTCCGGCTGTCCTTCGATGTGTCGAACGATGCCCTCTTTCATCAAGGCGGCACCGAAGTTGAGCAACAACCCGATGCGCTTCTTCGTCAATCGAACGTGAGTTCTAAGTTGGCGCCGGTGGACAGGAATGAGTTGTTCAACGGCCTTACCTTCTACGTAGACCTCATCTTCGACAAGCATGTCGGCCCTGAACGCCAGCCCGAGGTCTTCACCTTCCCAATCGGCGGAAATCGGTACTTCGCGTTCGACCTTCAAGCCGCGTTTGCGGAGTTCGATGGCCAGCGCAGCCATGTAGACACTCTCCAAAAGACCTGGACCTAGCACGCGATGCACCTTGATGGCCGCATCCACGATAGTCCCTGTGATATCGTTGATGTCGCGCGCCATCGTTTCTCTGCGCTCTCTGTGGTCTCTGTGCGAGACAGCAGTTAGTGCTTCACTTCGGTTTCGGTGATGTCGGACGTGCGGGTGATCTTGACGCGCTTGATGCGGCGCTCGTCGGCGTCGATCACCGTCAACTTCAGGTCACCGATGTCGATCTCGTCGCCGGTGACCGCCAGCCGCCCTAAGTGGTGCAGCAGCAGCCCACCGACGCTGTTGTATTCGGCCGCTTCCGGCAGGTCGATCTCGAGCACCTTGTTCAGCTCGTCGAGGTCCACGTCGCCATCGGCTTCCGCTTCATTCTTGTGGAAAGGCAGAATGGCGCGGTGGGCGCGCTCGACCTCGCCCTCGTCGTACTCGTCGTGTATGTCGCCTACGATCTCCTCGAGGATGTCCTCCAAGGTGATCATCCCGGCCGTGCCGCCATGCTCGTCCGTAAGGATGGCGATCTTCAGGCGGTCCTCACGCATCTCGCGCAGCAGGTCATCGAGCACCTTGCTGGCGGGCCAGAAGTGGGCCGGGCGGATGATGTTGCGCAGTTGCAGCTTCTTCTGCTCGGGTGGGACGTTCCAGGTGGGCACCAGGTCACGGGTGTAGAATACGCCGATGATGTGGTCGCGGTCGCCCTCGAAGACCGGCACGCGACTGTGGCCATGCTTGACAGCCAGCTTCAACGCGCCGTCCACGCCCTCGGTGACGTCGGCGCAGACCATGTCCGTGCGCGGGATCATGGCGCGAGACGCGGGAGTTTCACCAAGCTCGACGACCTTCTGGATCATCTCGCGCTCTTCTTCGTCGAGGACGCCCTCGCGCTCCGCACCCTCAAGGCTGTCGGCGAGGTCTTCCTCGAAGGACTCCTTGGCGGTTTCGCTGACGTCCACGCCCTCAATGCGCGCGCCCATGCGCCGCACGCTGCTGCTGATGATCGTGAACGGTTTAAAGACCAGCGCCAGCACGGCAAAGAACGGCAGCAGCACCAGCAGTGCCGCTTCTTCCCTGTGCCTGAGGATCAGCGGCGGCACGATCACCACGCAGACCAGCAGCGAAATGATGCTCAACAGCCCGGCAATCAGCAGGTGATCGATCTGGAACTCGACCCCCTGCGGCATGATGATCACCATCCAGCCCGTGAAGTGCAGCACGAAGCCGATAATGCGGCCTGTCTCCGCCACCTGGATGAACTCGTCATCGTTGCGGCAAAGCTTCTCGAACTTGCGCTGTGTGGCTTCGTCCTTGTCGGGAATCAGGTCGAACAGCAGCGAGAATGCATAGCCGTGCAGGGCGTCGCTCACGACCGATACGTAAGCGATCCAGCAGAAAGTGAGGATTACGACCGCGACGCCGATCCAGAACGCCGCTGTTGCCGGGTCCAAGAAACACTCCTTGCGATGCCCACCAAACGCCGAGCGTTGTAAGGGCGAACCACCACGTTAAGATAGGCCCGGGCTAAAGGCCCATGAGACTGAATATGCCGTCCAAGAGCAGCGACGTTTACGACTACTATTATGAAAACTACCTCATCCTGTACAACCTGTACGGACGCGGTAGGCCCCGCGTAACTCGTGAAGAGTACGAACAGCTTGATTCCGAGCTGATGGTAATCGTCGGCCAGGCCGAAAACGGCGACCTGTCGCACCCTCAGATCGTCCGCGTGCGCGATATCGAGTACATCCTGATGGACGATATCGCCGAGGCCCTGCTGGACCGGCCTTCGACCTCGACTTGAAAACCCTTTTCCGGTAATCCCATCACCCCGGCTTGCCGATAAAGTAGCCCGGGCAGGAGATGCACCGTGTGTGGAATTGTTGGATATGTGGGGCCGCGCGAGGCCACCGAAGTCCTGATCGAGGGCCTGCGGCGGCTTGAATACCGCGGCTACGACTCCGCCGGCGTGGCCGTCATGAACGGCAGCGGCGTGCAGGTGCGCAAGGCCGTCGGGCGTCTCAGCGCGCTCGAGAAAGTCCTTTCCGGCAACGGCATTCACGGCGGCGTAGGCATCGGGCATACGCGCTGGGCGACGCACGGCGTGCCGAACGAGGTCAACTCCCACCCGCACATCAGCTTCGACGGCAAGCTCAGCATCATCCACAACGGCATCATCGAGAACTATCGCGAGCTGAAACGCGAACTGATTGAGCAGGGCGTGACCTTCAAGTCGGACACCGACACGGAAGTCGTCGCCCACCTGATCGCCAAGGCGTTCGACGGCGACCTGCTGCACGCGGTCAACGCGGTGCTGAAACGCCTGCGCGGCGCGTATGCGTTCGCCGTCTGCCACAACGACCAGCCGGACCGCATTGTCGCCACACGCATGGGCAGCCCGCTCGTCATCGGGCTCGGCGACGGCGAGAACTTCATCGCCAGCGACGTGCCCGCACTGCTGAAATACACGCGCCGGGTTGTGTTCCTTGAAGAAGGCCAGCTCGCCGAAGTCACGCGCGAAGGCGTCAAGCTGTTTGATTCCGAGCTCAAGCCCGTCGCGCTGAAGGAAACCACCACGAGCCTCACGCTCGATGCGGCCGAGAAAGAGGGCTACGAGCACTTCATGCTCAAGGAGATCCACGAGCAGCCGCACGCGCTGGCGGAAACCATCCGCGGGCGCATTGAGGGCGAGCGCGTGGACCTGAGCGAGCTGAATCTGGACGCGGAGACACTCAAGGGTGTGAACCGCATTGCGCTGCTCGCGTGCGGCACCAGCCTGTACAGCGCCATGGTCGGCAAGTACCTGCTGGAGCGCTTTACGCGCATCCCGACCGAGACCTGGTCCGCCAGCGAGTTCCGCTACGCCGACCCTGTGATCGACCCGGGCATGCTGGTAATCGCCGTCAGCCAGAGCGGCGAGACGGCCGACACGCTTGAGGCGCTGCGCATCGTGAAGGCCGGCGGCGCGCGCACGATTGCCATCTGCAACGTGATGGGCAGCAGCATTCCGCGCACGGTCGACGGCACGCTGTACACGCGCGCCGGGCCGGAAATCGGCGTCGCAAGCACCAAGGCGTACACGACACAGCTTGCGGGTTTCGTGCTGCTCGCCGTCGGTATCGGGCGCATGCTCGGGCGCACCGACGAAGCCACGGAGGCGAAAATCGTCGAAGGTCTGCGCCAGCTGCCGGGCCAGACCAAGGCGCTGCTGGATGAAGACATCGTCGCCGTAAAGCGCTGCGCCAAGCGCTACAAGGACGTCTTCAACTTCATGTACATCGGCCGTCACTTCAATTACCCGACGGCCATGGAAGGCGCGCTGAAGCTGAAAGAGATCAGCTACATCCACGCAGAAGGCTACGCGGGTGGCGAGATGAAGCACGGCCCGCTGGCGCTGGTGGAGGGCACGTTCCCCACCATCGCGATCGCCCCGCAAGGGCGAACACGCGAGAAGCTGATCAGCAACGTGCAGGAGATCAAGGCGCGCAAGGGCGTGGTCGTCATGCTCAGCACGCACGGCGATGAAGAGGCGCGCGAGCTGGCGGACTATCTGATTGAGATCCCGGCCTGCGAGGAAGAGCTGAGCCCGATTCTTGCGGTGATCCCGCTGCAGTTGCTCGCCTACTACACGGCCACCCAACTCGGACGCGACGTCGACAAGCCCCGCAACCTCGCCAAGTCGGTTACGGTAGAATGATGCTGCGGCTTGCCGCTGTGCGCCGCCCCCGTTAGCCTTGGTAGACCCTGATTTCCCCCGGGGGCATCGGAATTGCGTTTTCTTCCTTATGTGATCTGCCTGTTGCTCGTTGCGGCTTGCACCTCCGGTGCACCGGACATCAGCAACACGTCGGACGACGATTTCGTCGCCAGCGATGCCGCAGGTGACGCCCGCTCCGATAACGCGGTCAAGACGCAGAACGCCAAAGACAAGCCGCTCGACAAGAACGAGACGCAGGCCGCGGCGCTGCTGATCAACGATCTGGAAGACGCCAAAACCGACGACGACCGCAACGCCGTGATCGAGAAGCTGGTCGAGCTCGGCCCCCGCTATCTCGAGTTTTATCGCACCATCGACCGCGAGGAAGTCGCGCTCGACATGATGTTCGTGATCCGCCGCATTGAGCGCGAGAACAACATCAAGCCCAAGGACAACACCACGACCGACGACCCGCTCGGAACAGGCAAGACGGAGGGCTCGGCCCAGAGCACCGGCCCCAAGGAGCCGGACTACAGCCACGACAAGGAAGACTTCAACCGTACCGAGGTGGAGCAGTTCCTCGCGGTGAGGTTGGCGCAGGCGCAGCAGATGCTCGATTCCGGGCGTCACGACGCAGCCCGCCAGGTTGCCGAGGCCGCGATCACGCTTCTGCCCGACTCGCGCCTGCGCGGCGACTTCGACGCGCTGATCAGCAAGGCCAAAGGCGAAAGCCAGGCCGACCTGATCGTCGCCGGCACCCTGACGCTCGAGCCCGAGAACCTGCAGTACGCCAGCGACCAGAAGGGTGCGCTGTTTGCCAGGGCGCTGCAGATCCGCTGCTTCCTGAAGAACGTCAGCAAGGACCCGATCACGCTGCGGCTCTACGAAGGCGAAGGCAAAGAAAGCATCCTGCAGCTTGCCGTCACCTACGAGCAGCAGGACTACGGCGGCAACGTAATGACCCAGCGCGGCAACGTGCGCCTGCCGATCACCGGCGGCTCGACGATCACGCTGCAGCCGAACGAGAGCTACGAGATGACCGTGCCGCTGGAGAGTCTGGCCTCGCTGGACTCTGACGCTCCGCGCAAGAATGCCCTTGGCGTCGTCGAGATCGACGCGGCCCTGCGCGTTTACGGCGCGCTTGATGCCGACGGTGAGCCGCTGATCCTGCGCCCCGTCAAGTTTCCGATTCGCACCGTCCACGTCTTTCCATCCTCGTTTGACCTGAGCGGCGCGACTTCGCGACCCATCACGGCCGTGCGCAATGCGCTGGATAAGGGTGAGGCCCAGGCGCTGTTCATGGCGTCGCATCTGGTTGGCCAGTCCGACCGGCGCGCCGTGGGTGACCTGCTGGTGGCCGACGACTTCGACGACAGCACCCTTGCCATGCAGCGCTCGCGGCTGTTGGCGTTGTCGGTAGTGTTCCAGACCGGCAAGACCTGGGACATCAAACGCTGGCGCAAATGGTGGGATGAAAACCGCCTCCGGCAATAATCTTCACTTAAGCGCTAAAGTAATCCTCGCGGGCTGCCGATTGAGAGGCGGGAGAATCTCATGCCGCTGCCTCGCAACTTCAAATTGACCGCCGACAAGCGCGCCCGTCTCGGGACCCAGTTGCTGCGCCTCGCCAAACGCTATGAGCGCGCGCTGACGGAGCGCATGGCGCGCTGGAATCTCGCGCCGACGCACTACGAAATCCTCAAGGTGCTCTATGCGGCACCGGACTATGCGCTTACGCACTCGCAGCTTGCCGAGGCCATGGGCGTCACGCTGCCGAGCATCACGCTGGCTGTGCGCAAGCTCAGCACGCTGAAACTGGTCGGCGCACAGCGCGGGGCGGATCGTCGCTCGCGCATCGTCAGCCTGTCGGTAAAGGGCGCCGAATTGCTCTCCATGCTGTACGAGACCTACGAGGCCTTTGCCGAGGACTTGTTCACCGCGATACCGGACAAGTCGGCCAAGGCGATGGAGGACGCGATCGGGCGTCTGCTTTCGCGCCTCACGGCCATGGAAGAAGCGCGCACTGCTTCGGCAGCGTAGTTTGCCCCGCCCACCATTCTGCTGCAGCCAACGCATCGCCTTGCCGATACAGCATGGATGCGTGAGCGCCTGCACATCCTCAAGCGTTGGTTGAAGCGGCTGGCATTGCTCGTGGTCGTGCCCGCCGTCGCGCTGTTCGGCTGGGTCGTGTTCGCCGGCGGCATCGAGTCCGACGCCAAGGCCGACTGCATTGTCGTGCCCGGCGCGGCCGTGTGGCGCAATCGCACCCCCAGCGACGCGCTGGAGTACCGGCTGGAAAAGGCTGCCTTCCTCTATCGCGAAGGACGTGCACCGTGGGTCGTGGTCACCGGCGGCGGGGTCGGCAACTATGCCGAGGGCGAGGTGATGTGCGACTGGCTGATCGGGCATGGGGTTCCTCGCGACGCGATCGTCGTCGAGAACCAGAGTAGCACGACCCGCGACAGCGGCTTGAACGTCGCAAGGCTCATGCACGCCCGAGGCTGGAAGTCGGCGCTCGTGGTCAGCCAGTGGTTTCACGTCGCCCGCACGCGTCTGTGCCTTGAGCAGGAAGGCGTCGACACCTACCCCATGCCCAGCGGCGGGCGCACCCTTATCAAAGAACCCTATTTCGTCGGGCGAGAAATGATCGCCCTGCCCGCCTACGCCCTGCGTCTCGACGAGTTGCGCTAGCGCTTGCGGTATACATCTTCGACAGTCTTCGCGGTCAGCTTCGCGGACAGCGCCTTGCCGCTTGCGTATAGCCGGAAGATGTCCTCCCACTGTTCGGCGTCGATGCAGACGCTGAGGGTCCCACCCTCTCCGTCGTACTCTTTCAGCGTCAGCCTCTCGATCCCCCATGGCACTTCGACACCATGGACCACATCGCGTGCCTTCAGCGGTTTGATCGAGGACAGCTCCGCAATTTGAACGTACGACATTCGTGCGGCCTCTTTGGGCAGGTTCAGCTCCACCACCACCGTATCGGCCATCTTCACTTTGAACGGACCAATCGGTCCGTCGCCGACGACACCGTCAGTTCCTTCCGCGCGACCCTCCAGCGGCAGAATCTCCGGGCGATACCCGGTGGCCGTGCAGTGGAACTGGCGGAGGGTCTGGTAGGTATCAAACGGCACCCACATGTCGAATGTGCCCGCCTCGCCCGTGTAGACCGTGTTTGCAAAGTGCGTGCTCTCAAGCCGCGCGCCGGGGATCGGGTAGTCGTCGTCGCCGTAGGAAACACGCCCGGTAACGTGGTCGCAGTTTGCCGCGGCCAGCTCCAGCTTCACGCTGACCTTGTTTGTCTTCCAGTCGCGCAGGCGCACCACCTGCGGCAGCCCGCTGTGCCAGGATTCGCCGGTTGCCGCGACGCGGAACTCCCCATAATGCTCGGGCACGCTGAACACGAGACGCCCGGTCGACGGCACCTTCGCGCTCATGTACAGGCTGTCGTCAGCATCGGGCGAGTTGGGCTGCCCGCGACGCTCAAGCCACACGCGCACACCAGCCTCGACAGCGTTGGCCGGTGACACGTCCACCACGACACTGATGACCGGCGCAACCTGCAGGTTGATCTTGATCGCGCCATCCTCTTTCTTGACTTCGATCGCCTCGTAGCCGCCGCTGATCTCGAACGCGGGCGAATGGACCACCAGGCGCAGCCCCTTCGCGCGATAGTCGTCCTGCATGCGCTTGGTCATCGGGAGGCTGAACCAGCCTTCGTCCGCGTCCACTATCGCACGAAACTCTGGCAAACGGTCGAGATAGACGACGGCCTGCCTGCGCCCGGCTTCGCGTACTTCCGTGTCGACGTCTTCGCTTAGAGCGGGCCAGATCAATTGCCCGACGAGCATTTCCGCAAATCCATCGATGGGCTCCTCGGGCTTGTGTTCTTTCTTGCCCAGCACGCCGGATCTCATGCTCACGGGGATGTCCTTCATAACCCGCGTTTCGGGCTTTTGTCCGAGACGCATGCTGCCCGGAAGCAGCGTACTCACAATGAACGGCTCAAGATCGCCTTCGTTGCCGCTGCCGTCGCGGATGGCGGCGAGCCCGGGCGTCAGCTCGGCGACGACCGTGTCGCCGGTCTTGTCACCGGTGGTTTCGGCGTCTTTGACCTTGCCGCCGGTTTCGATGGGATCGGGTGGGTTGGCGCGGCGGAAGGGCTCCGGCGGTGCTTCCAGCGGGCCGCCCTTGCCGGTGCCGGCCCTGCCGTCGGCGCCGGGCTCCTGCCCGTCCGCGGCATCATCCAGCAGGTCGCCGGAAGCCTCGCGCCCATCACGGCTGCGGTCGCCCTCTGCGGTCTTGTCGGTGTCGTCGCCGATCGGCCACGGGTAGTTGTTCAGGTACACCCACGAGCCGAGCAGCACCAGCAACAGGAACAACAGCGCGATCAGCGCGAAGACGGGATAGCGCTTCATGACTCCTCCTCGGCGGGTCCTCATCCCGCGTGAGCACCTGCACCTGCGATTATAACGCGCTAGTCGTCCTTCGGTTGGTCCTTCGGGATAAAGTCCGCGTTCTTCTTGAGTGTCAGATCCACGTCCCAGCACTTCTCGTCGTCGACCGTGATCACCAGGTCTTCCGTCGCCAGCGGGAAGTCGGTGTAGCGCACCCAGTCGTTCTCGCCGAATTCCTTGCCGTCCTCCATCGCGCAGAACTTCAGGCGGAACGTGGAGCCCCGCGAAAGCAGCGGCACGAACACGGTCCCCTTCTCGCGCAGCGTCGGGTTGTCCTTGAAGGCATCGCTCGGGTACGGGCCGAAGCTCTGCCCGGCCTTGTTGGTGATCCAGACGAAGACCTCCATGTGCTTGCACACGTCTTCCCCCAGCTTCACCTTGCCGAACGCAAACGGGATCTCGAACTTCACCGTCTGCTGCTGCAGCGCTTCCTTCGTCACTGTGATCTCGCCAAGGAACACGCTGCCGCGCGCGCCGTAGACCTCATAGCGCCCGGTCGCGAGCCCCATGTAGCGCACCACGCCGTCGTCGCCCGTGTAGCCCGAGGCCGTGTAGCTCTGCTGCAAATGCTGCGGTACATCGAGCTGGCGCGGCAGCAGATTCATGTCGAGGTTGTTGACCGGCACGTCCTTCTCGTGCGTCACCACCTTCACGTCCACGGTGCGCATGTCCTTCGAGTACAGGTCCCACTCGAGCTTTTTGCCCACCACGTCAGACAGCTTCAGCCCGTCGATCACGCGCATCACTTGCTCATTGCCGGCCGGGCGGATCACGACCGTGAAGTCGTTCGGGTCGATCATCCACGCCTGGAACTTGAAGGTTCCAACCGGCCAGATGATCTCCTCGCCGTTCGGGCCTTCTTCATCCGGGAACTCGCCGTCGGACGTGAAGTTGCGCAACTGGCGCAGGTACTGGTTGGTGTACAGGTTGATCGAGGCCGCCACTCCCTCGCCGGTGCGCCCGTCGATCACGCGCCCCTCGATCATCGGGCCTTTGGTCAGCGTGAGGTTGATGACCTTGTCCTCGAAGATGCCCGCTTTTTCCTCGACCTTGATGAAGCCGGTCCAGTCGTCGGTGCTGCGGTCAGCCCAGTAGGACCAGACCTGGTAGTAGCCGGTCGGCAGCTCGATCTCGTAGTTGCCGTCGTCGTCGGTCAGCGTGCTGCGCGGCTCATCGAACAGGCTGAAGCTGCCGTCCTGCGCGACGTCCAGCGGTGCGAACGCCACGTTCGCGCGCTCGGCCTTGCGTTCAGTGCCGTCGATCCTGATCGCGCCCTGGATCTTCACGCGCTTGAGCGGGCGGACCTGCAGCGCCCACGGCTCTTCGCCCTCGAACTTGAGCGTGCTGATCGGGATGTTCGACCAGCCCTCCGGGATCATGAAGTCGCCGTAGGCGAAGACCCGCAGCTCTTTCGGCATCTCGTTGATCTCGATGCGGAGCTGCCCCTGCGCGTCGGTGAGCCCGGTCAAGTTGTGGTTCTTGTCGTCGCCCGACTTGTAGAGCACCAGCAGCTTGAAGTCGCCCAGCGGCTTGTCCGAGCCGAGCATCTTCAGCGTCGCGACCACCACCTTGGGCGAATCACCCTTGCCGATCTTGACCGTGCTGGACAACGCAGCCTGCGCCACGCCCGGTGACGGCGCGAGCATCAGCAGCAAAGCAAACAGCGCGGTAAGCGCCGTACAAACGATGCAGAGACGGATGTTCATTCGCTTCCTCTAGTGAGTCCAACCCAACTGTATCAACGGACCCCGGGCTTGCAGCGCCTACCCAAAAACACGCTAGGTGACTGACGTCATCATAACCCGGGCGGCCACGCCCGGGGATGGGCTGCCATAGCGCTGGCGATCCACCATCAAAACACGCCATTTTCGAATCATCGGCAAGAAAACTCCAATCGCCGACGCGACCGATCTCTCGGCCGTCCAAAGTGATCCGGGATTCCTGCCCGCTATTCGTGCGGGCGGGACGCCTGCAGCACGAATTAGGTCCCGTCCACCAGGGACTGGGCCCAGTCGGCCGCGTCCATGAACTTGTCGTAGGCCGTATCCGCCTCGCGCCGTATGCGGTTGAACACCTCCGGGCGCAGCCCCGAGCCGATCTGCTTGATCAACCGCGCCGACTGAACGGCCAGCCGCAGCAGCACCAGGAAAGGATGGCTTGAACCGCGAGGCCGCCGGGCCGCCTTGGAAAAGCGCTTGCTGTCCGGCTCACTGGTGTCCGGCTCACCTGCCCCCTTTCCGGTCCCCGGCCGCCGCGACCCCGACCCGTTCTGAACCTTCAGCACATCCGGGTGCTTCGAGATCGTGCCGTCGGCCAGTACCGCGTCGCCGGGCATGGCGAACTCGCTCGCGACCACCTTGCGGATGTCGCCAAGCTGCACGCTCTCCAGCAGCCGCGAGGTCAGCGTCATCACCTGCCGCAGGAAGCGCACCGAGTCACGCGCCGCGCCCTCGATCTCGGCGTCGGTCAACGGGCGTGGGTCCTGGCCTACGGGGCCAAGCGCGCCAATCTGCAGGCGCATGTCCACGACCCCCAGCCCGGCGCCGATCGGCACGCGGTAGCAGCCGTCGGGGATCTGGCTGAGGTCGCCGTCGGTCGAGCGCTCATGGTAGTCGGCCGGGTAGCGCTCCAGCGGGATGATTTCATCGCCGGAGCTGGCCTTGGTAAGTGTAGCGGGCGGGGCATGGGCCGCCTGCGTCTCCGGCGGAGCTTGCGGCGCCACATCGTCCGAGCCGGAGGTGTGCGAGGGAGGAGTCCTCCACTTCTTGTTGCTCATGATCATGTCCTTTCATTCAAGAGCCACGATCAGGGTACACAGGCATGCGACATCCATTGGGCGGCGTGGCTCGGGTCCCGTTGACCGCGGCTCGGGGCCGCCATACTCTCGTTCCCCAACACATCCTGGAGGCTCTCATGAAGACTGGCCCGCTATTCCTCGCACTGCTTCTCATTCTCCCGTTGCTTACGCTCGCATGCGCCAAGGAGGAGGACGATGGCGGCTCCGGCAGCTCCGGGCTGAAGCTGGACCGCGACGGCGATGGCAAACGCCGTTATCCATGGGGCCCGGACTTTGATGACGACAACGACGCGGCAACGCAGGAAGTTCTCGGCGGGCGTGACGTCAACGATGCCGACAGCACCATCCAGACTTCGCTGAACGTCGGAACATTCACGGCCGGCACCAATGTCGCCGTCGGGCAGGGCCCGCGCGGCATCGACTCGGCCGACTTCAACAACGACGGCAACATCGACGTCGCAACGGCCGACCAGAACACCGATACGGTCAGCGTCATGCTCGGCGATGGCATGGGCGGGCTGGGGACGGCGTCAGCGATCAGCCTGACGAATTCCGGCTACACGGTGTGCGCGTGCGACACGAACAATGACGGCAAGATCGACCTGGTTGTCGGCAAGGGCGGCGGGCTGAGTGTACTGCTCGGGAACGGCAACGGCACATTCGGCGCCGAGATTCCCGACACGAACGTTACGCAATCGGTCGTGTGGGTCGTGGCCGCGGATTTCAACGGCGATGACAACCTCGACCTGGCTGTAGTCGATTCCAACGGTGGCTCCAGCTACTTCGTAAGATGCCTGCTGGGCGTGGGCGACGGCACGTTCACGCTGGGCGACACCTTGACGGCGTCGGCGAGTTGCAACGGTTTGAGCGTAGGCGACCTGAATGGTGACACGAACCTCGACATCGTCGCCTACCAGTCCATCGCGAGCAATTCCGGCGCGTACGGTGTGGCACTAGGCAACGGTAACGGAACGTTCGGCACGCTCAGCTACACTGCCGTCTCCGTGTACGCGAGCTGGGGTCACCTGGCCCAACTGAACAGTGACGCAAACCTCGACTTGGTGATCGGGTCCGCGATCAACACCGGTGTGCTGGTGCTGCTGGGCAATGGCAACGGTACGTTCGGCGCGCCCACCACGGTCTCCGGCGTTGCCACGACCAACGAGATCCGCGCGGCCGACATGAACGGCGACGGCAACCTGGACCTCGTCGTGGCTGCGCAGAGCGACGGCGTCGGAATCGCGCTGGGCTCGGCTTCCGGGACATTCGGGACGTTCAGCAACACGAGCGTAGGGACCGGAGAGTTCGCGCTGACCGTCTGCGACCTGAACAACGACAACAAGTGGGACGTCGTCTGCGCCAACATCAGCGGTGACGACGTGGGGATCCTGATCGGCGACTAGCAGCGCAAGTACCAGGCGAAAGTCCACAGACAGTCATCCCTACGCGTAGTGAAAAACAAACCCCGCCCTTTCGGGCGGGGCGGGGCGAGTGCCTGTCGGCTAGCGAAACAGCGAGCCCACGGATGCGGCCGTTTGGGGCGAGGGCGTGAACCCGCCCAGGTAGAGCAGCATCACCAGCAGACTGACCGGCAGCAGCAACACCACCAGCGCCAGCTTGCCCGCGACTTTGATTGCCGTATTCATGGTCCGCTCCAGTGAGGTTCTCAGTCTAGCAGTCTTTGCCTGCGGCAGCAGGCACACAATGTTAGCCCCCACCGTACCCGTCCGACGAAGCCTTGGCGAAGTCGGAAGGTGGGGGTTTGGATTTGAAAGGGCATCAGAGGCGCGGAGCGCCGGCACAGTCGCGGCAACCGGGTTGAGAGGCATGCGGCCTTTGTGCCGGCGCTCCGCGCCTCGGGATGCGTGCCAATGAAAATCCCCCAGCTAACGCAGGGGCTAACCCTGTACCATCGCTCCGCGCCTGAAAACATAGCCTGACCCGGTTCCGGGTTTACTTCTTGGCTTTTACCGCGACCGCCGGTTCCGCAGATTCCTTTGAATCGGCTGTCTTCTTGCTGGCGGCGCGCACAGGCTCAACTTCGGCCGCAATAACTTGCTTCATTTCGGACACGTGGTGGCTGTCGAGCAAGTCCATGAAGACCAAGAGGTCTTCGGCATGACGCTTTGCCTCACCCAATGGGTTCACGTCGGCACCAGGAACGACAACCCTATCGTTATGGGAGAACGTGTTCACAAACCTGTCGAGGCGACTCAGGCGGTCGTCCGAAAATCCTTTGAGCATCCCTTTGAATTGGAAGAGGTCGAGGTCAGCGCTCTTGCCCTGTTTGCTTACACGGGGCCCTTCGCTCGCCCGGGGCCTCTTGAACGCAAGGAAGGCCTCAAGCACGCGTCGCGCTACATTGGGGAGCGGAAGAAGCTCGTGGGCCCGACACTCGCCCTTTGACGCTCTAACTACGTAGTCAAACAGATAGTGGTATTCCGTTTCATAGTACTGAAGTAGTTCATCCAAGGGGCCGATGGTACATGACCTCCGACCATCTTCCTCCACGGCCTTGCACTGGAAATATTCCGCACCGCCTGTGCCACGGGCGGCCCATTTCTTCCACTCTCGGAACGCCGTGAAGTTGTGGGTAAGCAGGATGAGCTGGCCAGCATCATCAAGACGACTGCACATGTAGGCGATGGCAGCGAACAAAGCATTGGAGTCTAGGCTGGATACGGGATCATCCACCACAATCAGCGCTCGGGTTCGATCAAATCCTTTCGCATCTAACGTTCGCAGAAAGTAGAGCACGGCAAGCGCCGTCTTCTCACCCTCGCTCAATGATAGTACCGACGTCTCGGCACCCCTTCTGTCGAGTCTGTATCCCGTGTCAACGGGTGTAAGTGTCAGGTCACCGTGGCCGAGATAGTCTGCCAAATCGCGATTGAGCGTATCGGCCGTTCTCCCATGACCTTCAACTTCTTTCCTGAGCGCAGATAGCTCGTCGATCAAGTGCTCTTCCTGATGCACCAGTAGTTTGAGCCGCTTGTCCGATTTCTCCTGCAGAGAGAGGTAAGACAGCCAATCGTCTTTCAGCTTGAGCACCATGTGGTCTGCAATCTTGCTGCAAGCCGTCTCGAGCAGTGACTGTCGGTTCGTGACGTCTCGGTTGTGGGAGGCAATGACTTTGCCGAGTGCATCTAGTTCGGACTTGAGAGACGGAATCTCGTCAATCCGAGCCCGCACTGCCTTGAGCGGCTGCGCACGCCGTTGTTGTACAAACTTCAGCGCCTTCTCAAGAACTTTCCGTCGAACGCCAACTCTTGCGGTGAGCAAGTCCAAAGCCTTCGTGCAGGCAGGCTGGTGTGGTTTTAAGACAGCTGCAATTGGCGGGAGCTTGCTCTTCAATTCGTCAAGTGATTCAAGTACCTCTTCCAACAGGGCTTCTAGCTTGCCAAGGTCGTACAGTAGGTCGGTGTAGGCGCTGTCGAAGTGGCCCTCAAGCGCTTTCACCCGAGAAGGCGGGAGCGATTGTCCGCAGTAGAGACATGTCTTGGCGTCGTGCGACAAGTGCAACGCCAAGCCTTCGCCGACCCAAGACTCGATATCAGGCGATTCGCCCAAAGCCTCAATCGCTTGAACAACGACTGATCGACCGCAAGTCTCGACAACCTGCTCTGCAAGTTCCGCGTCACCACCCTCATCGTAGTGCAGTAGGTCGAGGCGCGACTTCTCTTCCGAAGCGAGCATGCTCCGATGCAACTGCAGGTCTTTGCCTGAAAGCGTGGCCTCCTGTATTGCTTTCTTGTCGTCTTTGAACTTGTCAAGCCTCGCCATGAGCCTAGGCGCGTTGAAGTTCCGAAACTCGGATATGCCACTACCCTCGAGGGCCACCTTTATCGCGCCTGCCTGGCCAGAGCACCTCTTCTTCCACTCCTTTTCGGCTTTCTCTAGTTTCTCGTTGATTGCGGCGTTCGTTCTGTGGACCTCGCGTAGATCGGACTCAAGAGTTGCCAAGCGTTTGGCGTCGTTTGCGCTTTCCTTTCCGAGCGTAATGATCGGTGACAGTGGGCCATCTACTCCGACAACAGACTCCATGATGAAATCAGAGTTAAATACCCTCACAGGAGGGAAATCGTTGGCCTTGTCTTCGACCACCTTTACCGGATCGGCCCGTCCCGCGATTCGCAGTTTCGCTTGCCAACCGGGCTCCAAACCTGAATCTTCAGCGTTGCCGGTTTGCCAACTCTCTATGCACCGGAAGACTCGCGATAGAGTCGTCTTGCCACTTCCATTCCAGCCAAAGAATACATTCCGGCGCTTGAACTGAGTCGCATTGCCAACCGTCGACGTCCATTTGAAGTCTCTGAAGGCTCCGCAGGCTTTCAGGCTCTCTACTTTTGTCACCGAGTGGAGCATCATCCCTCCTGACACGACGTCGTAACTTCCACGAAAGGACTGCGCGGGGCACAACCGCTTTGCGATCTGGAATTCACGTAACAAGTATCAATTATGGCATGGCCCGCGCGCGCGACAACCATGAGATGCGACGGACAATGCTACCGGCCCGATTCCATTGCGGTTTTTTCGAACTGGGCGTCGTAGTCGACTGGGTAGTCGCCGGTAAAGCAGGCGGCGCAGTAGTTGCCTTTGGCTTTTACTGCCTTCATCAGCCCGTCGACGCTGAGGTAGGCGAGGCTGTCGATCTCTAAAAAGTCGCGGATGGCTTCCACGCTTTCCAACTGGTTGGCGATCAGCTCTTTCGGGTCGGGGAAGTCGATCCCATAAAAGCACGGGTGGCGCGTTGGCGGGCAGCTGATCCGCAGATGCACCTCTTTCGCCCCCGCGTCGTACAGGCGTTTCACGCGCCCGCGGCTGGTGGTCCCGCGGATCACGCTGTCGTCCACCACCACCACGCGCTTGCCCCCCACCACGTCGCGCACGGCATTTAACTTGATCTTCACGCCGATGTCGCGCTGCCCCTGGCTGGGCGCGATGAACGTGCGCCCGATGTAGTGGTTGCGTATAAACCCCTGCTCGAGCGGCAGCCCGGCCTGCTCGGCGTAGCCTTGCGCGGCGCTGTTGCCGCTGTCGGGCACGGGCACGACGATGTCGGCATCCACGTGGCTCTCGATCGCGAGCTGCTTGCCCATCGCCTTGCGCGCGAGGTGCACGTTGAGCCCGAAGATGCGGCTGTCAGGCCGTGCGAAGTAGACGTGCTCGAACACGCAATGCGCGTGGCGCTGGGGCTCGCACCACATTTCGCTGTGCAGCCCGTTGTGGTCGATGCGCACGATCTCGCCCGGCTTGACGTCGCGCACGTACTCGATGCCGAGCATGTCAAACGCGCAGGTCTCGCTGGCGAACACGAAGGCGTCGCCCAGCTTGCCGATCGCCAAAGGCCGGAAACCCTGCGGGTCGCGCGTGGCGTACATGGCTTCGTTCGTGAGGAAGACGAAGCTGAACGCGCCCTGCATGCGCTTGAGCGCCTCGGCGATGGGATACTTGCTGTTCTTGATCTCCGGGCGCGCGAGCAGGTGCAGCACGACTTCGCTGTCGCTGGTGGTCTGGAAGATGCTGCCGGCTTCTTCCAGCTCGCGGCGCAGTTTCCAGCCGTTGGAGAGATTGCCGTTGTGCGCCACGCTGATCTGCCCGCCGCTGTAATCGACCGTGATCGGCTGGGCGTTGCGCACGTTGCTGGACCCGGCCGTGGAATAGCGCGTGTGCCCGAGCGCGTAGTTGCTTTCGAATTTCTCGAAGAACTCTTCCTTGAAGACCTCGCCGACGAGCCCCATGCCGAGGTAGCTCTTGATGCGCTCGTCCATGATGCAGGCGATGCCGGCCGATTCCTGGCCGCGATGCTGCAGCGCGAACAGCCCGAAGTAGGTCAGCTCAACGGCGTCGGGATGGTTGTGAACGGCAAAGATGCCGCAGGCTTCGCGAGGTGCGCTCATGGCCACGTTATAGCAAGCCAGTCCAGTGCGCGTAGAGGTGGAGAAACCGCGGTCTCGCACAGAGAACACGGAGGTCACAGAGGCCTGCTCTGCGCTCTCTGTGGCCTCTGTGCGAGATCGCCCTTTGGGCTTTGCCTTGGCCGCGCCAGAGTAGATAATGGGTGCGACCCCGCAGAAATTCCCCGACAGGACCTGCCATGCGTCTTCCTGTCTATCGTTGCCTTCCGGCGCTTGTTGCTGCTTTCCTTCTGTGCGTGCTGCCGAGTTGTGCCACGCTCAACGACCCGCTGCTGACCGCCACCATGGGTGAGCTGCATGAGCGCGGACGCCCTGTGATCAACCACGACCTGAAGCCGGTCGCCGAAGGCGTGCCGAGCGGCATCACGCGCGGCGCGGGGATGGAGTTTGACCCGCCCACAATCGAGGGCATGACCGGCACGGACGCCGCCTATGCGTACCTCGCGCTGGCGCTGTTCTACGTGTTTGTCTACCTGGGATACTGCATTGGCTACGCCTTTTATGCCCTTGGCGTGGCCATCTACGATGCCTGCGGCGGCGACCGAACACGAGGTGACGGCCAGGAAGACCAGGATGGCAAACCGGACCCGAAACACATCCCGCAGCCGTACCCGCGCACCAAGTAAAACGGGCAGATTTCGTCGCGTTTGCACCGTGCGTAAGGCGTTGCACTCACGCGGTTTATTGGACATTCCCCGCCTTGACAGTGGGGTGCCGCCGCATACACTCTGACCCACGTTTCAGGGAAGTATCGACCCGGAGCGGCCGTTGGGCTGGCTCCTTTTTTA
Source organism: Planctomycetota bacterium (assembly GCA_020638675.1). GTDB lineage: Bacteria > Planctomycetota > UBA8742 > UBA2392 > UBA2392 > JACKID01. Next base: position 1,929,336 of record JACKID010000001.1, on the reverse strand, counting down.
TTAGTACGACGTCAGGACGAATTGAGATGGAAGGCGTAAACGGCGCGGAAATGCTGCGCTTCGTGGAAATGATCGCGCGGGACAAGGGGATTGAGAAGTCCGAAGTCCTTGCAGCGATTGAACAAGCCATGATTGTGGCGCTGCGCAAGCGCGTCGAGAACCCGGATACGCTGGTCGTCAGTGTTGACCCGAACAACGGCAACATCATCGCCCGCGAGACCGACCTGGACGGCAACACGTTCGACGTGAAGATCGACGACATGGGGCGCATCGCCGCCCAGACGTTCAAGCAGATCTTCGTGCAGAAGAACCGGGAAGCGGAACGCGACAACATCTTTGAGAAGTACATCGGGCTGAAGCGCGAAATCCGCAGCGGCACGATCCAGCGCATGGAAGGCCCCAACTACCTCGTCAACCTCGGCGACGCAGAGTGCTTCTTCCCGCGCAAAGAGCAGGTCCCGACCGAAAGCTACCAGGTCGGCGAGCGCGTGCGCGGTTTGATTCTCGACGTGCGCAAGCAGGGGCAGAAGGTCAAGATCATCCTGTCCCGCACGCACCCGGAGTTCGTGAAGAAGCTGTTCGAGCTCGAAGTGCCGGAAGTGGCCGAGCGAATCATTGAGATCAAAGCGATCGTCAGAGAGCCCGGCTTCCGCAGCAAGGTCGCCGTCGCCAGCTATGACCCGAAGGTGGACGCGGTCGGCGCATGCGTAGGCGTCCGCGGCAGCCGCATCAAGGGCATCATTGACGAGCTGAATAACGAGAAGATCGACATCATCCGCTGGAACGAGTCGGCGGAAATCCTGATCACCAATGCGCTGAAACCGGCGCGCGTTGATTCCATCACACTGGACTACGACAACCGCCGCGCCCGCGTGGTGGTGCCGGATGACCAGCTTTCGCTCAGCATCGGAAAGCGCGGCCAGAACGTGCGGCTCGCGGCGCGCCTGTGCAAGTGGGACCTTGATATCGTCACGGTCACGCAGGAACAGGACTGGCGCAAGCGTACGCTGGCCAAGTTCCAGCAGATCGAGCTGGTGGACGACATGCTGGCCGAAAGCCTGTTCAACAGCGGCTTCGACAGCTTCGCCGACATCCTGGCGGCCGGCCCCGAGGCGCTGATGAAGGTGCCGGGCATTACGATCGACATCGCGGCGCAGATCATCCAGTACTGCACCGAAAGCCCGGAGCCGCCGGAGGAAATCACCGACGTCGTGCACGCGGACGGCGCCCAGCGCCGCGCCGACAACACGTACGTCGAGCCCGGCCAGGACCTCGAAGACGAAGAAAAGGCCGAAGAGGGGGCACCGTCGGCGGGTGGAAAACCGGCCGGTCCGGTCGATCCATTTTCCCGCGCGGCGGAGTATGCTGCGCAGGCGCCGGAGCGGGAGCCGAACACGCAGGGCAAGACCCAGTGATCGGGGTAGTGCACTACCGCCGCAACGCGGCGTGGATTGTGGAAGTAACCAGAGGGGACATCGCGGTATATGGCAGCAGACTCGGCAACAGGAGAACAGGCGCTGATACAGGCCCACCAGATCTACAAAGAGATCGGCATGCCCTTGAAGGACTTCAAGGCAAAGTGTGCCGAAATTGGAATCACCGTTAAGGCGGCGATTACCAAGCTCACCGAAGAAGAAGTCAGCCGTATCCGCAAGCACCTCGGGCTCGACACGGACGACAAGCCCGCCGAGCCTGCAGCCGAGGCCGCACCCAAGGTAGACAGGGCCGCAGAAGCCAAGGCCGCCAAAGAAGAGGCCGAGCGCAAGGCAGCCGAAACAGCCGAACAGAAACGCAAGGAAGCGCTCGGTACAAAGCTGGGCGTGAAGCCGGAACACGTCGAGTTCGTGGCGCAGGTCCTGGGCGTCGAGATCGAGACGCCCGACGACATCGACGACTCACTGATCCCCCGCGCGCAGAAACTCGACATCATCTTCAAGCTTTCCGCGGAATTCGAGCTCGCCCCGCGCGAGGTCAGCCGGATCGCACGCAGCCTGGGGCTTGAGGTCGGGCGCAAGGGCTTCAAAGGCCTCTCCCCGAACGAAGAGTTCATGCTGCGCGCGATGGTGAAGCAGAAGCACACCACGCAGGAAGAGCGCCTGGCGGAAGTCCAGGTCGACGAAAAGCCCGAGTACAAGCCCGCGCCCCCCACCGGCAACAAGGCCGTGGAAACCAAGCCCGCGGCTTCGGCAGCAGCGGAGACCCAGCGCAAGGAGCGTCGCGGGCGAGTCACACAAGAACAGACCCGCGAGATCATCCCCGCCCGTTTCGGCGAGCCGGGCGGCAAGGGCCGCGGACGCCGCGAGCGATTCGAGGTCAGCCAGATCAGCTACGACCGCCCGCGCGGCGGGCGTGCCCGGCGCCGCGATCGCCGCGAGTTCGAGGAAGAGAAGAAGATCGAGATGCCCACCGGGCCGGTGACGGTGGAGCAGCCGCTCAACCTGCGCCAGCTGTCCGAGGCCATGGGCGTCAAGACCAACGAAATCCAGATGCGCATGATCAAGGAGGGGCTGCCGCCGCTGCGCATCAACGACTCACTCAGCAAGGACGTGATCGAGCAGATCGGCATCATCTTCGAGCGCGAAATCACGGTGCAGGAGCCGAAGGACGCCGAGGACCTGATTGCCGAGCAGCTGGAGCAGTTCCAGGAGGACGCCGGCCACCTCGAGCATCGCGCGCCGATCGTGACCATCATGGGCCACGTCGACCACGGCAAAACCAGCCTGCTGGACGCGATTGCAACGCTGGACCGTGTCAGCGAGGAATCGGGCGGCATCACGCAGCACATCGGCGCGTTCCGCCTCGACCTGCTGGACAAGGACGGCAAGTTCATACCAGTCGTCGACGAAAGCAAGATTGACAAAGGCGCCAAGCGCCTGCGCGTTACCTTCATCGACACGCCGGGCCACGAAGCCTTCACCGCCATGCGAGCGCGCGGCGCGAACGTTACCGACATCGCGGTGATCGTGGTGGCCGCCGACGACGGCGTCATGCCGCAGACCGAAGAAGCCATCAGCCACGCCCGCGCGGCCGAGGTCGAAATCGTGGTCGCGATCACCAAGATCGACAAGCCCGAAGCCAACCTGATGAAGGCGCGCCAGCAACTCGCGGCGCACAACCTGATGACCCCCGACTGGGGCGGCAACACCGAAATCATCGAGCTTTCGAGCATCACCGGCGAAGGCGTCGACAAGCTGGTCCACGTGCTGTCCGACATGTCCGAGCTGCTTGAGCTGCAGGCCGTCGCCGATAAGCCGGCCGTTGGAACGGTCCTTGAGGCGCACCGCGACACCGGGCGCGGCATCGTGGCGACGATGCTTGTCAAGGAAGGCACGCTGCGGAAGGGTGACGTGATTGTGGCCGGCCACGGCTACGGGCGCGTGCGCGCGATGCAGGAGCCGCGCGGCGCCGGACTGTTCGAGATCACTACGGCCGGTCCGAGCATTCCTGTAGAGGTCGCGGGCCTCGACGAAATGCCGGAAGCAGGCAGCCTGTTCCACGGTATGAAGGACCTGAAGAAGGCGGCCGAGATCGCCAACATGGTCCGCCAGCAGGAGAACGAGCTGGCCCGCTCCAGCGGCTTCAGCCTGGAGGAATGGTCCAAGGCGCGCGCCGGCACCATGGTGAAAGAGCTGGTGATCGTGCTGAAGGGCGACGTGCAGGGCACGGTCGAGACCCTGAAGCAGGAACTCGCGAAGCTGACCCACGCGGAGGTGCGCGTGAAGGTCATCCAGGCGGCGGTCGGGCAGATCACCACGACCGACGTGCACCTGGCCGAGGCCTCGGGCGGCATCGTCGTCGGCTTCCACGTCGGCGTAGACCACAAGGCCCGCGAACTGGCCGACAACCACCACGTCGACATCCGCACCTATGACGTCATCTACAAGCTGATCCAGGAAATCCGCGACGCGCTGGGCGGCATGCTCGCGCCGGAACTGGTCGAGCAGTACGAAGGCACGGCCGACATTCGCCAGGTGTTCCGCGTCAGCAAGGTCGGCAAGGTCGCCGGTTGCATGGTCACGAAGGGCTTCATCAAGCGCGACAGCAAGGTACGCCTGCTGCGCGACGGTGTGCCGATCTATGAAACTAGCATCACCAGCCTGAAGCGCGAGAAGGACGACGCCAGTGAAGTGCGCGAAGGCTTCGAATGCGGTATCCAGATCAAGGGCTACGAAGACTTCAAGGAAGGCGACCAGCTGGAAGCCTACCGCATTGAGGAACACAAGCGGTCACTGGACCAGTAGCAGGGCGGACAACGGCAGCACGGACATAAGGAACGCGAAGTGTCTCAATTCATGGGTTTACAGTTCATCGGACAGGAAAGCGCGCCGGCCAAGGACGCGCCGGCGCAGGGCGGCGGTCAGCAGGAAGCGCCCTCCATGATGCCGCTGTTTGTGCTGATGGGTGCGGTGCTGCTGGTGATGTGGTTCTTCAGCTCACGCAGCCGCAAGCGCCAGGAAGCCGAGCACAAGAACAAGATCAAGCAGCTTGAGAAGGGCACGCGGGTCATGCTCACCAGCGGGCTGATCGCAAAGGTGGACAAGGTCGACGAAGAATCCGACGAAGTCCGCGTCATCATTGATGAAGACAAGAAGGTGTACTCAACCTACGCTACCGCCGCGATCGCCAAGATCTTTGACGAGAAGCGCTCCAGCGTGAAGGACGACGACAAGACCTCCGCCAAGGCGGAAGTGAAGGAATCGTCGAAAGAAGCATCGAAAGAAACAGCCAAAGAGACCGCCAAGAAATAGGTACCCATGGGCAAGGCGAAGAAACGCATGGTAGTAGCCACGCTGCTGATCGCGGCGCTGGCCAGCTATGCCGATTTGCCGCGCCTGCACCTTGCCAGCTCGCTGGGTGACACGCTCAGCTACGCTCGCGTGCTCGACCCGGTGAACTGCGCCCGCATGCTTCAGCAGGTGGCCAACCTGGGCGAGCGCGCATCCGACGTGCGCACCGACCTCGACGACGGCCAGCGCTCGCTGGCGCTGATCAACGACGTGTCGCTGATCCAGGCCATCGTGCCGATCCGCTTCGAGGTCCCCGGACTGGTGCAGCCCGACGACACACGGCGCCCGTCCATCGGCGAAGCGCAGGACTTCCAGCCACTGGCCGCATTGGGCGGGGCGCTGCTCACGCTCGACCTGCCGCCTCCAAGATTCCAGACACACTGGCAGCCACCCCGGCTGCAAATGCCCTCCAGCCTCACGTTCACACAAACAGCACGCGCCCCGCCGCTGCGGTAACGCCATTTTGGATTGCGGATTGCCGATTCTGGCCGTCCCGCCCAATCCGAAAACCAGAATCCACAATCAAACTGACTCTGACACGCATCGGCCTGGAGCCGAGCTGACGATTAGGACGCAAACATGTGGGACTTTCTTAAACGCTGGCACCCGATCATCTTCCTGATTTTCGGCATCTACCTCGCCATCCCCAAGCCGGGCCCGAACCCGGCCGAAGTCGACGCTGAATACCTGGCGCAGAACGACAAGAACGACAACGGCGTAATCGACCCCGACGAGTTCGAGGGCAGCGACGCCGACTTCAAGCTGCGCGACCGCAACGACGACAAGGTACTCACCGTCGGCTCGCGCTTCCGCTGGCCGCTGCACGACTATAAGTGGAACCTGGGCCAGGACCTCAAGGGCGGATCATCACTGCGCTACGTCCTCGTGCAGCAGGACATGGTTGAGGCCGAAAAGAAGGTCCGTGAGCTCCTCGAGCCGCTGCAAGGCCGCGAAGACAAACTCTCCGAGGAAGCCCGCAAGAAGTTCGGCGACGTGATCAACGGCGCGGAACTGACTGTCGACATGTGGGCGCCGGAAGACTTCGACCTGCTCAACAACGTGCCCGGGCTGTTCGACGAAGGCCGCGCCGACGCACTCAAGCGCTACTACCTGACCTGGAACACCGCCAAGCAGCGCAAGGAGGACAAGAACCTCGTGGGCCCGACGATCGAGACGCTCAACCGCCGCCTCGGTACCACGGGCATCACCGAGCTGAACATTGCCCCGCTGGGCGAGAACCGCATTGAAGTCAAGCTGCCCGAGTTCAGCACGTCGGCCGAGACCGCGCGCTACAAGCAGTTGCTGCAGACCACCGGCAAGCTCGAGATGCGCGTGCTGGCCGCCGAAGACGGCGAGTTCAGCAAGCTTGAGTACCCGAAGGTCCCCGACGACGAAGGCTACAAGTACAAGTGGCTGAAGCTGGCCAAGGACGACGTCTCCAGCGCGCTGGTCAAGACCGACGCAGCGGGCAACAAGTACGTGCCGGTGCAGGTGATCGACGACTACAGCATCGGTGGCAAGGACCTGGACAACATCCAGCCCAGCACCGACCGTCAGGGCCGCATGGCCGTCAGCTTCGACCTGAAGGGCCTCGCCGTTGCGCGCTTCGAAGCGCTGACCCGCAAGCACAAGAAAGCCGCCAGCGGCGGTGAAGACCCGCGACTGCTGGCCGTGATCATCGACGACCAGGTCTACAGCGCCTACTCGATCGAAGACACCATCAGCGGTAGCGTGCAGCTCAGCGGTAACTTCAACACGCAGGAGCGCGACGACATCATCAACGTGCTCAAGTCCGGCTCGCTGAACGTCAAGCTGAAGCTGGAAGGCGAAGAAAGCGTCGGCCCCAGCGAAGGCGCCGAAGCCGTCAAGCGCGGTCTGTGGTCGCTGGTCATCGGCGCGATCGGCGTGTTCGCCTTCGCGCTGCTGGTCTACCGCGGGCTGGGGCTGCTGACGATCTTCAACCTCGTGATGGTCGTGCTGCTGATCATGGGCGCAATGTCGGCCGGCCTCGGCACGCTGACCATGCCCGGCATCGCGGGCGTGGTGCTGACGATCGGCATGGCAATCGACGCCAACATTCTGATCAACGAACGAATACGAGAAGAGCGCGAGAAGAACCAGAACACCAGAGGCGCGGTCGAGGAGGGCTTCAAGAATGCCCTGTCGGCCATCGTCGACTCGAACGTGACGACGCTGCTGACCGCGTTGATTCTGTACAAAGTGGGCTCCGGCCCGATCCAGGGTTTCGCGCTTACGCTGGCCATGGGTATCGTCGCCACGCTCTACACCTCGCTGGCCGCCTACAAGGCCATGGTGATGGGCATCCTGAACATCAAGCGCGACGCGCAGTTCAACATGGCCGGGCTGAAGTTTGCCCGCAACCGCAACATCAACTGGCTGCGCCTGATGGTGCCCGGCATTTTCGCGGCCTTCATCATGGTGACACTGGGCGGCAGCTTCATGGTCGTCCACGGCTCCGAGGTTCTCGGCATCGAGTTCCGCGGTGGCCACACCTTCCGCATCCAGATGAAGGAAGGCTATGAGCGTGATGAAATTGCCAAGCTGCTGATTGATGAAAACTCCGGCGAGGCGAAGTTCGACTGGGCAGACAGCGTGGAAGTGCAGCCCGTCTTCCGCCTCGGCAGCGACCTCGAAGGCGGCAAGGCTGACCGATTCGACTTCCGCTTCCCTATGCGTACCGAATGGGAAAGCCAGGACCCGGAAGAGATCACCCGCATGCTGCAGGCCGACCTTGAGTCGGTCTACGGCGAGTACATGGTCGAAGAGGGCTGGCTGCCAACGACGACCAACGTGAAGCAGGCCACTCTGCGGGCGACGCTGCGCTTCAAGCTGGCCAAGCCGGCCGAGTTTGCCGAGCAGTACCCGGACGGCTTCGACAAGCCGTGGGTCGCCACCAACGACGGCTGGGGCGAAAAGGCCGAGACGCCGCGCGAAAAGCGGGCGATCTGGTTTGCCGACCTGGCAGCGGTTGACGCCGACGTGATCATCCCGACCGTGCCGGAACGCAACGCCGCCGGCGACCGCGAGAAGTACACGGTCGAGATCCGCAACGTGGTAATCGCGGACGAGAAGGACCTCGTCTCCAAGCGCGACAAGTTCAAGGCGGCGATCGAGAAGTACTTCATTGACCCGGCACGCGTCATCGAGCTCGATGGCGACCCCAACTACGAATACTTCGCCACGCAGGCCAACCTGAACATCCACGTTGCGTTGCTGGAAAACGTCAACGTCAAGGAATTCACCGAAACGGTGCAGGGCGTTACCGACGGGCCGCTGGGCGCAACCCGCCTGCGCGTCACGACGGAAAACCCCGATGCCGAGGAAGCTCGCATTTTCGACATCAGCAGCGACGGCCCGCTGACTTTCAGCCCCGAGCCGACCGACCCGAGCAACTTCGGAAGCGTCGCGGCGGCGGTGAACTCGGCCGTCTCCGAATGGCTCAAGGGCCAACAGCCCGAAGGCAACGAAATCAGCAAGCGGTTCCTTCTCAGCAGTGCCATCGGTGCGACGGTCGCGGCCGAGTCGCAGTGGCGCGCCCTGTTCGCCATCGTGGCGGCGCTGGTTGTGGTCGTGATCTACATCCGCATCCGGTTCGCCAGCGTGGCATGGGGCCTGGCGGCCGTGGTCGCGCTGCTGCACGACAGCTTTGTCGTCGTCGGCTTGATCGGTATCGCCGACTACTTCGGGGCGGACATCAAGATCGACCTCACGGTGGTCGCGGCCGTGCTGACCGTGATCGGGTATTCACTGAACGACACGATCATCAACTTCGACCGCATCCGTGAGAACCTCAAGAGTGACCGTCTGGCAACAGGCGGCAAGACTCCGTTGAAAGAGATCATCAACACCTCGATCAACCAGATGCTTTCACGAACCGTGATGACCTCGGGCACGACCGCGGTGACGACGCTGGCGATGCTGTTCCTTGGCGGCCCTCTGCTGAAGGGCTTTGCGTTCGCCATGACCGCGGGCATCGTGGTCGGCACGTTCAGCTCGATCTACATTGCCGGACCGATCCTGCTGTTCTTTGACCGCCGCGGTGAGGGCGCCCTGATGGACCTGACCGAAGAGGAGCATGCGGAAGCCGCCAAGGTCGAGGACAACGCCGAAGCCGAAGAGCCCGACGCCAAGGACTTTGAGGACGAGGACAAGCCCGCGAAGAACGAAGAAAAGAAGGAAGAGCCCAAGTCGGAGGCAAAAGACGAAGGCGAAGAGAAGTCGGGCGACGCCGACAAGAAAGACTAACCATCGGCAACAAACGCAATAGAATGGGGCGGCCTTAGCTGGTCGCCCCTTTCTTTTGAGGAAACCATGGACATCTCCGCCTTGCGCGAAGAAGTGGACCGCATCGATGCCGAGATGCTCAAGCTGCTCGACCAGCGGGTGGCGCTCGCATCCCAGATCACCGAGGCCAAGCGCGACGCCGGCGTGCCGCTGCGCGACGCCGGACGCGAGCAAGTCATGCTGCAGTCCGCGCGCGACATGGACCTGAAGAACCTGCGCCCGGACGAAGCGGCCGACTTCCGAGATGCCTTGCTGGCTCTCACACGGAGCAGCGTCGCCCGGCGTCGCCCGGCGCCGGAACCAATGAAGATTGCGATCGTCGGGGTCGGGCTGATCGGCGGCTCGCTGGCCCGGGCGTTGAAGCAGGCCCAGCCGAAGCACGAGATCTCGGGCGTGGACCTGGACGAGCGCCTTCCCGGCGCGCGTGTGAGCGGGCTGTTTGATTCACTGGAGTCCCCCACCGGCGGCGAGAATGCGGTCAAGCGCGCCGACGTCGTGTTCCTGTGCACGCCGCTGGCCAGGACGATCGAGCTGTTGCCCACGCTGGCCGACGATGTCCCCAAGGACGCCATCGTCACTGACGTCGTCGGCGTGAAGCAGGTCGTGGTGCAGGCCGCGCAGGAAGCCTTCAATTTTCCCGACGCGCCGTATTTCGTCGGCGGGCATCCCATGGCCGGCAAGGCGCGCAGCGGGTTCGAAAACAGCGACGCCCGCCTGTTTGAATCCCGCGTCTGGATACTGACGCCCGAGCCGCATGACCCGGTGGATAAGCTCAACCGCCTGGGCTCGCTGATCGAAAGCGTCGGCGCCACGGTACGCTTGATGTCGCCCGGAGAACACGACCGCGCCATGGCCGCCGTGAGCCACCTGCCGCAACTGATCTCGGTCGCGCTGATGCTGACCGCCGGTCGCCGCGACAAGGGCTGTGCGGGACCCGCCCTGCTTGAAATGACGCGACTGGCAGCTTCCCCGGCGCACCTGTGGAACGACCTGACGGTGGCCCTGAAGCCCGAGCTGATCGCCGACCTGCAGCGCCTCAAGTCGTACCTGACCGAGCTCGAAATGGCGGTGAACTTCCAGGAGCCGCTGGACAAATGGTTCGACCACGCCAACGAGCTGCGTGCGCTGCTGGAAGCGCGCGAAGTTGCACGCCAGGAAAGCAATCCTTAGATTCACCCCGGGGCGAGGATGGCGGACGAAACTCTCATTGAGTTGAAGGCGGCGCTCGACGAGTTCCTGAACACCAGGGAGCTCGAGGAAGGCCGCGAGTTGCCGCCCGACGCCCCCACGCTTGAGGACCGCCGGGCCGAGCTGAATGCTGCCTGGTGGTCGGCCGTGCGGGGCTTCTGCCTGTCGTCGCTGCCAAAGGGCGATGAGGAGTTGTTGCTGGGCGATGACCAGCGCAGGCTGCTCGACTTCGGGCTGTTCGACACGGAGTCGCTCGCTGAGCCCCGCCGCAGGCTCGATACCGGCGCCATCGTTGAGGGCGTCGTGCTGATGCACGAATCGCTGGATGCGGTGCTGGATGACGCGCTGCGCCGCGACGCGATCTCGGAATACCAGGCGGACCTCGACACGCTTCAGCGTGACATTGACCTGTGGCCGGAGACGCACCTCGTACACATCCGCTATCGCGACGCCCGGGTCAATGAGCTGCTGGGCGACAATCCCCGCTGCACCCACGTGCTGCGCCTGTTTGCCGAGACCGACGAAAAGCTGGAGCAGTACAAGCGCCTCGAGGAGCGCGAAAAGGCAGGCGCACTCCCGCCGGATGATCGCAAGTCCTGGGGCACGATCCGCCACTTCGTGGAATCGCGGCGAGAACAGATTGCCGCCATCCTTTCGCCGCTCACCGGCGAAGTAGACGAAAAACGCAGCGCGATTGCCGCCGCCGCGCTGGCGGCATCCGAGGCCGTGGAAGCAAGCGTCGCGCACCTGCTGGAGCTTCACGGCAAGCGTCGCGGGCTTGAGAAGCAGATCCTCGAGCAGCAGGCCGCTGCACGCCGCGTTACCGAGGCGGAAGTCAAAAAAGCCCTGCGCCGCGAGCTGGACGCCGTCGCCGGGCTACTGCGCCTCGCCGCACGCTACGCGCACGTCACCGAGTGCGCCGTGCCGGTCGATACCGGGGTCGAATTCATTGACCCGAACACGGCCGCCGACAGCGTGGCCCACATCCTGCGGTTCGACCCGCGGTTGATTGACAACCCACTGGCGGCCCGCTTCGGTCCGCCGGAGTTGCTGCTTGCACCGGGGGTCGGCGACGGAGTCTACGACTCCGGGCGCAACCGCTGGGTCGTCCCGCAACGCTGCACGGGAAGCGCGATCGAGAGCCTGGCGCACGCAGCGATCATGTATCGGCTCGAGGTCGACGCATCGGAAATGAACAAGGGGCTGCTCGCCAGCTATCGCGAGAGCATTCCGGCCAATCGCTCCGTGCGCGCCAACCTGAAGCTGCGCAACGGGCTGGTCCGCGACTATGTCACGTGGATGACCCGCGAAGCCATCGGCGACGACGCCCTGCCTCGGGAAACGCGCGAGTGGTTCGAGCGCCACATCGCACCAAACAAGGAACAGCCGTGGGTGCCCTTTGACCTGCGCGGGCGCAGCGAGCATCAGCTGGTGCAGGCGCTGCGTGAAGCCGGCGCCGCGGGCGAAACAGCCGAGCGCGAATACCGGGCAGGCGTGATCGAATGGCTGCTGGACCCGCGCGCCGAGCAGGTCATCCGCCAGCGCGTCATGCCCCGACTGAACAGGGCCATCAAGCTGGACCCGGAACATCGCGCGGCCGTGTACTCCGCGGCGGCGCTGAACATGCAACTCGGGGAATTCCAGAAGGCGATCAGCGGCTTCCGCAGATTCACGGAAATCGCCCCCACCAGTTGGTGGACGCGCAAGGCCGTCGAGCTGTGCGCACAGTGCAGGTAGTACCGCCCCGCATCAGCTGATCGCGGTGATGAGCGCCTTCATGTCGCGAACGGCGTTTTCGAGGCCGGTAAACACCGCCCGGCTGACGATCGCGTGCCCGATGTTCACCTTCTCAACCGGGATCTGGCGCAATAGCCGCTCGATGTTGTGGTAGTTCAGGCCGTGCCCAGCGTGCACGTCCAAGCCGAGCTCCCACGCGCGGTGGGCTGCTGTCTCGATTCTGTCGAGCTCTTCGTCGTATTCGGCTGCAGTCTTTGCGTGCGAGTACGGGCCTGTGTGGATCTCAACGGTGTCCGCGCCGGCCTTGTGCGCGGCATCCACCTGCTGCATGTCGGCGTCAATGAATACGCTTACGCCGATGCCGGCCGTACGGAACTTGCCAACGACAACCTTCAGCCGGTCCAGCTCTTTCGCCGCGTCAAATCCGCCCTCGGTGGTGAGCTCTTCTCGCTTCTCGGGCACGATCATCACTTCGCGCGGCTTGAGCTCGAGCGCGACCGTGATGACGTCTTCGTGCAGCGCCATCTCAAGCTGCAGCGCGGTGTTCAGCACTTCGCCGAGAAGCTTCACGTCGCGATCCGTGATGTGGCGGCGGTCTTCGCGCAAGTGGCAGACGATGCTGTCGGCGCCGCTCGCCTCGGCCACCAGGGCGGCGTGGATCGGCTCAGGCTCATGTCCCCCGCGCGCGTTCCGGATGGTTGCGACATGATCTATGTTCACTCCGAGGAGGGTCATTCGGCTTCTCCGTTCGCTTTGATGGTATGCGGGTTTATACTTTCAGGATGCTAGTCCTCGGTATCCATGACGGCAAGGACCCCAGTGTCGTGCTGATGCGCGACGGCGCGGTTGAGCGTATCGGCTTCGAAGCCGACTACGTAGATGATCCGTTCGAAATCTCCGGCTTTCCTTCGCGCGCCACGGAGCACCTGATGGCCATCGAGGGCCTCGGCGGTGAGGAAATCGACGTGATCGCCTTCGCGGGTCAGCACTTGCCCGAGCCGCGAACGCGCCGCGAGTTGCTGAAACAGTTTGCCGAATCCGGGACCTTCCGGGGCTCGGCCAAGAAGCTGCTGCGCACGGCCGTGCCATTCACCAGCCGGAAGCCATCGCGCCGCGAACGCTTGCGCTACCTGGAAAAGCTCGGGCTGAAATCGGACCGCAGCACGTTCATCGACCACCACCTCGCGCAGGCCGCGGTCGCGGCCGCCAGCACGCACAGCAAGGACGGGCGGCTGCTGGTGCTTTGCTGCGAGGGCTCGGGCGACGGCATGGCGGCCTCGGTGCACGTCAGCCGCGGCGGGCGTCTTGATCGCGTCGCGACTGTAAGCGACGACAACAGCCTCGGCAGTTTCCTTGAAACCATGACCTACCTGCTCGGCATGGTGCCGGAGCGCGATGAAGGGCTGCTGATGGAACTCGGCGCGATGGCGCGCGGGCCGCAGCTTTCCAAGGTCACGAAGCGATTGAGCATCCTGTTCGAGTTCGACCCGCTGCTGCCGTTGAACTGGCGGCGCGCGGGCAACATGCCGGAAACGTACGACTGCGTCGAGTTCCTGCGCGTGCACATGCGCCGTCGCAGGTTCGATCACATTGCGGGCGCGACGCGGCGCTTTCTGGAGCAGTTTCTGGGCCAGTGGATCGATCGTTGCGCGCTCAAGACGGCCTGCGAATCCGTGGTCCTGACGGGCAGCGTGTTCGGTGTCCGCTCGTTGTACCCGACGTTGTCCCAGTGCACGCGAACCACCCAGCTCAGTATCTGCCCGGTGCCCAACGATGCCGGCAACGCGATCGGTGCCGCGATCCTTGCGTTGGCCGAAAAGAAGGGTGTCGAGCACGTCCTGCCGATGGGTCAGCCGTGGCTGGGCGAAGATGCCGGCGAAGGCGACTGCGCAGAGTTCGTGCGCAAAGAGGAATCCCGCGGCGGAGTCTGGGTCGACCAGCCGGAGCATCCCGAAGTCCGCGCGGCAGAATTAATCGCCGGTGGCGCGCTTCTCGGGCGAATCACGGGGCGCGTGGACATGTCGCGCCTCGGGCTTGGCAACCGCTCACTGCTGTGCCGCGGCGACCTGCCGGAGTTGCGGGCGGCTTCGCAGCAGTTGCTGCGCCCGGACGTCTTCTGGCACGAGATCCCCACCCTGTTGCTGTCCAGCGAACTGGAGGCGGAGTTCTACGGCACCGAAAAGATGCCGCCCGGAAGCATCGGCGAATATTGGCTGCGCCCGCGCCGTCCCCAGGTGTGGACCGGGCGCATGAACCCTGATGCGGCCGTGCCGGTGCAGGTCACGAGTGAGGGTGCAGACCCGTCGACGGCCGCGCTGGTGAAGGAGTTCCGCAAGGCCGCCGGGCGCACGCCCTTGCTCTGCACGCCGTGGCTGAACCGCCGCGGGCAGCTAGTGCGGACCGTGCAGGACGCGCGCGAAAGCTGGCGCTCGCAGGGGCTGGACGGCGTGATCGCCGGGCCGTTCATCATCATGCGCCGGGCCGACCCGGATGCGACGAAGCCCAAACACGCGGAGCTTGCGCGCCGCGCGTTCTACGGTGGTCTCTAGTTACTCGCCGTCCTTGATCAGCCTGCGCATGGTGGGATTGATCGCCAGCTTGAACGCGGCTTTCAGGCGCTTGCCCGCGGCGGTGCCGTACATTGCCTCCATGGCATCCATCAGCGCGTATGCCTTGTCGTCGGTGTACGGGAACCAGGCGATCCGGCGTCCGTTGTCTTCGGTGTGCACGATCAGCTTCGGACGCAGCATGCTGTGCGGGCCGCACATGGTGCGCGGCAGGTCGGGCCCCAGCGGCGCACCGCCAGCCAGGCCCGCGCCGCCCAGCAGCGGCTCATTGATTGAAACGCGCGAAGCGGGCAATGCCTCAAGCTGGGCCGTCAACTCACGCCCCGGCGTTCCCATCACGCTGACGTTGTTGGCCGGCAGGATTCGCAGCAGCTTCAGGGCTTCTTCGGCGGGCTTGTCGGTGCGATACAGCGCGCATCCAGGCCCTTCCAGCCGCTCGCTCGAAAGCTTGGCGTTGGCGGGCAGCGCCTCGATGATGCCGGCCTTCCAGTGAATCCAGCGCCCCGGCTCTTCACCCGCCGGGTACGTCACGCGGGCGCCCTTGGCAATCGCATCGTCGATCAGCATCTGCGCGCGTCGCGGGTTATACGCATCATTGATGCTGGCCAGTTGCGCGTGGTGGCTGTTCATCGTGCGGATTGCATCGATGAAGCGCATGCGGAACTCATCGTAGACGCCGTCCTCAACGACGATGCGCTCGACCGCGCCCTGGCGCATGCCCCCTGATGCGAACGCGCCGGTAAGCGCGGCCGTCAGTGCGCGCTCGAGGTCGGCGTTCTTGAGCACGACCAGCATGTCCTTGGCCTTGCGCACGAACTGGAACTCGCAGCCCGCACTCACGCATCGCTGCGCCAGTCGCGAGCCCAATTCGCTGTCTCCGTCAAAGATCAGCTTGTCCGGCCCGGCCTCGACAATCACGCGGATCGTCTCCGTGTCTCCGCCGATCACCTGCACCAGATTTTCCGGGAAGTTCGCGCGGCGGAACATCTTGCGCATGGTCTCGTTGATGCGCGGGTGATGCTCCGCGCCGCAGAGGATCACGGCGTTGCCGGCCGCCAGCGCGTCGATCATCAACGTCATCGGGTACGCAAACGGCGACGGCTGCCCGTTGGTCAGCAGGACAACGCCGTAGGGCACCATGCGGACGCACGCGGTGAGACCATCATGCGTGGTGGGCGGCCCGGCCGAGTGATGCTCCACCAGCAGCGGCGGCACAACCTCATCGAGCGTGCGCAGAACTTCCAGCACCGGCAGGTACTCGCCCGTCAGCGCCTCGACCATCGGGCGCCCGACGGCCGTTGCCATGGCGGGCACATAGTCGCTGCGCTGGCTGACCATCTCGGCGCGCAGGGCATCGAAAAACGGCAGCCGCTGCTCGAAACGCAGCTTCGCCCACTCGGCCTGCGCGGCGCGGGCCTTTTCCAATACCGGCCCGGCAACCTTGCTCGGCTCGTCCGTTGTGGGCAGGGGCATCTCACCGCTGGCTGCGGCAACGGACGCCGCCAGCGAGGCATCCGGCTCAATCGGGTCGCCGAAGGCGTCGATCATTTCCGATGGCTCGCCCATGGCCGCGGCGACGTCGCTGGCGCGCTTCTTCCAGTCGTCGGACAATGACGGCACTTCGCGCGTTTCCAGGTCGTCAAAGACCTCGCGCTTGCGCGTCGACATGGCCGTGGCGTCCTCGTCATCATCGTCCGAGTCGGCGGCTGTGAACTCGCCGGCTTCTTTCGCCGGCGTCTCGCTCGGTGGATCGGCCTTGGTTTCTTCCAGCTCGTCGCGCTTGTGCACGATGGTGTCGGTGGTTGAGCCGGGCTTGTTCGGGTTCACGAAGATGCCCGCGACGCTTTCGTCGGCGGGCGTTTCGTCCAGCTCATCGGGCACGGCCGGCATCTCGCGCGTGTCGAACTCGGAGCCCGGACGTTCGGAATCAACGTAGTTGCGCGCCACGCCTTCCGCGTGTTTGCCGGACTTGGATTTGTCGTCGTGCTCACCCATGGCTGCTGAGCGGGACGATACCGTCCGCGCGCATACGCTCCATAACATCGGCCGTCGGGCCGTCGTCAACAACCTGCCCGTCGACGAGGCGGATGATTCTGTCCGTCCGGGCCGCGAGGTCCAGGTCGTGCGTCACCACAACGATGGTTTGACTCTTCTCTTTTACCAGCTTGTCGAACGCGGCGAAAACGTTGTCGGCGTTACTGGTGTCGAGATTGCCCGTCGGCTCGTCGCCCAGCACGATCAGCGGCTCGTTTGCAAGCGCACGGGCAATGGCCACCCGTTGCTGCTCGCCGCCGCTTAGCTTGCCCGGCGGACGGTGTGTCTTGGCGCCCAGCCCGAGGCTCGAAAGCAGCTCATGGGCACGCTCGGCCGCGTCCGAGTGCCGCACGCCGCGCTTGAACATGGGCATCATCACGTTCTCGAGCGCACTGAATTCCGGCATCAGGTAGTGAAACTGGAAGATGAACCCGAGCTTGCGATTGCGCAGCTCGGCCAGTTCCAGGTCGCCCAGCTTCTTCGTGTCCTGCCCGTCGATCAGCACCTGGCCGCTGTCGGCGCGGTCGAGCGCGCCCAGCAGGTACATCAGCGTCGATTTGCCGCTGCCGGAGGGCCCGACGATGCTGCAGAACTCGCCCTGACTGATCGTGACATTCAGCCCCTTCAGAACCTCCACGGCCGTGTCACCTTCACCGAGCGTACGGCGCAGGTCACGCAGCTCAATCACGGGCTTGCCGCGCTCGCGATGGTTCAGCTCAATCATCCAGGCCCCAGAAGTCGGAATTGGCCGAAATGATAGCCTATCGCGCCACGTTCCGCGACTGCGCCGGGCTAGGCATGGCCGCGGAGGGTTTCTACGGGGTCCATGCGGCCGGCGCGCATTGCGGGTAGTACGGATGCGAGCAGGGTGACGATCATGGCGGCGATCCCGGCTCGGTAGTACAGATTCAGGGCGTTGTTCATGACCAGGTGCTCGCTTTCGATCAGCCCCTTCATGGGGATCGGCAGCGAACCGATGAACACCGTCAGCCAGTAGCCGAGAATGCAGCCGGTCAAAACGCCGATCCAGCCGATCACCATGCCCTCCATCAGGAAAATCATGGTGACGTCGCGCCCGGAATAGCCCATCGATTTGAGCATCGCGATCTCCGGCAGTTTCTCCATCACGAGCATGATCAGCACGTTCAGGATGCCGAACGCGGCCACAATCATGATGCCGCCGGTCACGAGGTAGGTGATCACCTGCTGGATCACGAAAATCGACAGGAAGTTCTCGTTGGCTTCCTGCCAGCTTTCGGTGCGGTAGTGCACCATGCTCTCGATGCGCGCGGCCGTCTCGCGGGCGCTGGCGTAGTCGCGCAGGCGAACGACGATCTGGTTGACATCACGCCCCATGCCCAGCAACTGCTGCGCCACGCTGATAAGCGTGTAGGCGCGGCTGTAATCAATGGTGGTCACGCCGGTCTTGAAGATGCCAACGATCTTGAGCGGGCGGGTTTCGCCGTCGCGCAGCTTGATGTTAACCGTGTCGCCCTTGTTCACGCCCAGCAGGTTGGC
The DNA here is from genome assembly GCA_020638675.1 of Planctomycetota bacterium. Classification (GTDB taxonomy): domain Bacteria; phylum Planctomycetota; class UBA8742; order UBA2392; family UBA2392; genus JACKID01. The sequence goes on along the minus strand of JACKID010000001.1, from coordinate 1,911,200 downwards.
GATGCCCGAGCCGAGCAGCATCGCGCCGCCGGATGAGTACAGGTCGAAGACGCGCCCGCCCTGGATGTAGGTATCGAGCTCGGAGACGGCTTCCTGGTCTTCTGGCTCGATCCCCATCAGCCCGACACCGCGCTCGCGCGAGCCAAAGCTGACAATCGCGGTGCCGACGACGTTCAGGGCGGCGGCCTCGACCTCGGGCATGTTGCGCAGCATGCTCACGACTTCGCCCGGCTTCTTGATGCGGCGGCGCCGGTCGCGCGGGCGTGCACCCTCAACCGTTGCAATCCCGCCGGACTGCTTGCTGAGCCACTGGGCGAACTCGTCCGGGATCTGGCGTTCTTCGTCGTAGATCGTGATGTGCGGGCTGCTCTCGACGGTTTCGGTGACGAACTTCTTCTCGAAGCCCGTCATCAGCGCGCTGAGCATGATCATGAACATCACGCCGACCGCCACGCCCGACACGGAGATCACCGTGCGGAACGTGTTGTGCAGCAGGTGGCGGCGTGCGATCCGGATCAGCGGGAACGGGTTCATTTCTGCTTCTTCTTCACGCGTGTACCGTCCGCCAGGTCTTTCAGGTTCGAGATCGCAACTTCGTCGCCTACCGACAGCCCGCTGGTGATTTCACACGTGCTGAAATTGATCAGCCCGATTGTCACTTTCACCTCACTGACCTTGTTGTTGTCGCCGACAACGAACACTGTGTTCTGCGGGGTCAGTGCAGGCCGCGGGATGGTCATGGCCCCATCGCGTTCCGCCACCACGATGCCCAGCTCGGCCGTCATGCCCGAAAGCGGGCGTGCGCCGGATTCCAGCTCAATCACGCCCTTCAGCGGCTCCTCCCGATTTGCGACGAGGCTGGCGTTCAGGAATCGAACCTTGATCGTGAATCCCTTGGTGGTGCGGTCGGCATCGGGCAGGATCTCGTAAACCTCACCTTGAATGTTGGTGTCTTCAAACCCGGCCAGGCGGATGTTGACGCCCGCGTTTCCGTTCACCCGCCCGATGTCATCCTCGTTGACCTCGGCTTCGAGGATCATGTCGCGCAGGTCCCCTACCTTGACCAGTTCCGTCCCGACGGACGCGAACTCGCCGGCTTCGAGCGGCAGCGTGAGAATCACGCCGTCAATCGGCGCCGTAAACATATCGTCCTGCTCGGCCGCGTTGATGGTGTCGAGCTCTGCCTGTGCGCGGGTTCGCGCGGCCTGCAGGTCTTCAATCACTTGCTCGAATTCCTGCTTGAGCTGGTGCAGTTGCTGCTCGGCCACGTCGGCGCGCGTCTTGGCCTGGTCGTAGGCGTCACGCGAAATGCCGCCGGTTTCGAGCTGCGCCTTGAGGCGTTGTTCGCGGGCGCGCGCATCCTCGGCCGTGTTGCGTGCCTCGCCGATGCGAAGCTCATAGGCCTGCCGGTACGGGCTGTCCTCCTTCACTTGTTCCGTCACGCGGGTGAGCTCGGCCTGCGCGCCGTCACGACGGGCCGAGAGGGCAGAGTCGCGCAGGCGCAGAATCGGGTCGCCCGCATGCACCACGTCGCCTTCGGTGAATGATTTGCCGGTTGCGGGTGAGTTGTAGATCTCAGCGATCACACCTGCGCGCTGGGCCCGCAGGGTGCGTTGCTCACGGGCTTCGACGTGGCCCGTGGCGTAGACCGTTTCCATCGCCTTGCCGGTCTTCACGATGCCGACTTCGATTTCCACGGGCGTGAACATCGCGTTGAGGACGGCCATAACGCCCGCAAGCAAAACCAGCCCGAAGACGACAAGTACGATGATCCGCTTCACAGGCAATCCCGGCAGAAGAATCCGCCGGGATTATGGCCTGTGAGCAGGTTTGTGAAAGGGTCTACCGCTGGCGCCATTCGTCGCGAAGGACGCCCATCATGCGCAGGTCGACGTAATTGCCGTCCACGAAGATGTGCTGGCGCATGACGCCTTCATCTTTGAAGCCGGCGGCCTGGTACGAGCGAACGCCGCGCTCGTTGTCCGCGTTCACGCGCAGGTAGATGCGGTGCAGGTTCAACGTCTCGAAGCCGTAGCGCAGCATGGCGCCGGCCACTTCGCGCCCGAAGCCTTTGCCCCACTCTTCCGGGCGCATGATGACGATGCCCCACTCGGCGTTGCGGTGCAGCATCGAGATGCGGTGCAGCCCCGTGTTGCCGATGGCCTTGTCGTCGCCCTTGAGCCCGAACGTGAGCATGACGTCCGATTTGCCGTCGACGACCGGTGCCTCGGCGCGGGCTTCAAGAAATGCACGCTCGCCGTCTTCATTGAACGGGTAGCGCCCGATCAGCAGATTGCGGCGGACGCGCGGGTCCTGCAGCCCGGCCGTGAAAAAGGCCGCGTCGGAAGGCTGGGGAGAACGGTACCACAATCGTTCTGACTCAAGGAATGCGGGTGACATGGCTGTACCTTTCAGTAGACACAGCGAGTAACGGGTGTGTGTTTCAAACCGGCGCGGGTTCAGGCTAGAATGCGGCGCGGAGAAGCCCATGAGCGAACACGACGAAAAGATCATCAAGGCCAAACAGAACATCGCCGAAAAGGGCGTGGCCGAGGGCAAAGGCACCGGCATGTTCCCGGTTACCAAGGATCGCCTGCCGCCCGGCCAGAAGCTTGTCACGACCGGCTGGCCTGTGCTCGACCTCGGGCTGCGGCCGGAAATCAAGACCGAAGAGTGGAAGCTGGAAATCAGCGGCGCGACGGATGGCCCGAGCTTCAACTGGGACGAATTCCTGGCCCTGCCGCAGACGAAGCTGAAAACGGACCTGCATTGCGTCACCACCTGGTCGATCTACGACGCGCAAGTTGAGGGCGTGCTGTGGGTGGACTTCCTGTCGCGCCTGAACGTGAAGCCGGAAGCCACACACGCGATGTTTCACGCCTATGACGGCTACACCACCAACCTGCCGCTGTCCGAGCTTGCGCTGCCCAACGTGGCGATCGTGCACAGCTTCGGCGGCAAGCCCCTGACGCGCGAACACGGCGGCCCGGTACGCATGTGGGTGCCGCATCTGTACGCCTGGAAGGGCGCGAAGTGGCTCAAGGGCATTGAGTTCCTGACCGAGGACAAGCGCGGCTTCTGGGAAGTACGCGGCTATCACAACCACGGCGATCCCTGGAAGGAAGAGCGCTACAGCTAATCAATGACATGGCTTCGCAGACTCTGGACATGGGGCAGCTCGCTGGTTGTAGGCGTGTTCGTGGTCGGCTACCTCTCCACGCTGTTGCTGCACAACACCTTTCGCCTGTTCGAAGACTCGCCCAGCAACTGGCTTCAGAGCCGCACCACCAAGGTAATGTCCGCCACGGCGACCACCCAGCGCTGGAACATGTTCGCGCCGAACGTCGGAACGCTTTCGTATTCGCCGATAGTCGTGATCGTCTTCAAGGACGGCAGCCGTGTGTCCATGCACTCGATCGTCGAGCCGGATCTGCCGGGCTGGGAGGGCAAGTCCCCCATCCCCAACGAAGTCGAAGGCGCTCAGCGCCTGTATGACTGGCGCTTTCACTTCGGCGACGGGCGCATCCGCAAGTTCGAATCGAACGCGGCCAACAGCGCCCGGGCCTGGGGCATGCTGCGCACTTACTACACACGCTGGCGGGCCAATCGCTGGATCGAGGCGCACCCGGGGCGAAAGAAGGACATCCAGCGCATTGAGTTGTGGCGCGCGGCCATCCGACACCCGGGCTACGGCGGCGAGCTTCGGTGCGACTGGGTCGAGCTGATGCCCCTCTACCCGTACGCCGACGACGAGTGGCCGGTACCCATCGACCCGATCTTTCCGCTGTACAGGAACTGATCTTGCTCACCCGCGCCGCGAAGGGCTTCTGGAACTTCTGGTCGCGCCCCGTGCGTGCCGAGCCCGCGGCCGCATTCCGGATCAGCATCGGGCTGATCGTGGCGATCGACACGGCCGCCTCCCTGCTGCCCTACGCCGCCGACTGGTACGGGCCGCAGAGCATGTACCCGGTAAGCTCGTTCAAGATGTACATCGACTCGTTCTGGCGCTGGTCGCTGGTGAACCCGGACTGGTCGCTGCAAATGACGCAGTTCGCGCTGTGCCTGCTGATCGCGTTTGCACTGCTCACCGCGCTGGGGCTGTTCACGCGCCTTTCGACGGTCGGCTTGTGGGTGCTGCTGGTCAGCTTCCACATGCGCAACCCGTACATCCTGAACGGCGGCGACATTTTGCTGCGCTCGGCGACATTCTGCCTGATGCTGATGCCCGCCGGAGCGGCCTGGAGCGTGGACAATCTCGTGCGGCGCAAGCTGCTTCGCCCGATTGAGCCGTCGCCATGGCGAAGGCTGCTGGCGCTGCCGTTCACTCACGCGGCCCTGTGGGCGGAGAGTCTGCGGGGCCAGTCGTCGCGCGGCTGGATACGTCCCTGGAGCGTGCGGCTGGCGCAGTTTCAATTGGTGGTGGTCTACTTCTTCACGGGCATCGACAAGGTCCGCGGCGTGCATGACGGGAGCCTTGGCGACTGGGTAGGCGGCCACGCGATCTATCGCGCACTGAACCATGGAACCATCAGCCGTTTTGCGGTCTTCGGCGACTGGCCTTGGTGGCTATTTGCACCCGGCAGCTGGATAACGCTGGTATGGGAGATCGCGTTTCCGCTGTTAGTCTTGTGGCGGCGCACGAGGTGGTACGCGCTGTCACTCGGCTACGCGATGCACGTGGGAATCTTCCTGACGATGGAGGTAACCCACTTCAGCTTCACGATCATGGCGTTTTACTGGTTGTTCGTTCCCGCAGCGGTGTTGATGGACATGGCTGGCAAAGCGACTGGCGAAGCAGCAACCCGCAACTACCTCGTCTTCTACGACGGGATGTGCCCTATCTGCAAAAAGAGCAAACGCACGCTGGAGCGCCTGGACTGGCTCGGGCGTTTGACCTACGCCGACATTCACGACCGGCATTTTGCCGAGGCCGAACTCCCGGCAGTTACCTACGCCGACATGCTCAAGCAGATGTACGTGAAGCGCCCGGACGGCAGCTGCTTCGGCGGCTACGAGGCGTTCCGCGCCATGGCGCCGGTGCTGCCGCTGTGCTGGCTGATCGTGCCGTTGCTGTGGCTGCCGGGCGCGCGTCTCGTTGGCTCGCGCATCTACGCGTTCATCGCCCGCAATCGCTTCAAGTACGCCAAGTGCGACAACGAATTCTGCAGCCTGCACCTGAAGCTGCTGGCCGGCAAAGAAGTCGACGACGAAGTCATCCGCAAGGTCGTCGAGCTGCACGAGAAATACCGCGCCGCACAGGGCAAGGTGCCCGAGCCCGCGGCCTAGAACGCGATGCGACCGTAGACGGAGTGGCGAATTGGGCATCACACGATTGGTGATCCTTGGTGTGCTGCTCTTCGCGACCGGCTGCGCTTCCCGCCCGGCACCGCTGCCTCCGTCCGAAGTAGATGCTTCAATCTACAGCGGCGCTGGCTCGCGCGAGCTGATCGTGGGGGCGTTCAACATGGACGCAGAGCTCGGGCGCGCGGAGTTCAGCATAGAGCTGTTGTGGGAGGACGGTCGCCGCGAGACCCTGCTGGATCACTGGAAGCTCCCCGACTGGAACCTGCTTGACGGCCGAGACACGCCCGGAACGTACGTGAGCGTACGAACACAGGTGAAAGACCTCCCGCAGGCGGTCATCCTCGTCGACCACCTCCGGAAGCGACGCCGCAGCTTCGGCGTCGGCCAAGGCGACAAGCGGCCATTCGTGGCCTTCGTGCTTGGCCCGAAGCGGATTGCGCTCCTCGCCAAGACTGCCTCCGGCGAGGATATCCGCGAAGAACCCGAGTAGTTGACCTACTTCTTCAGCAACAGCTCACCGATCTGGATGGCGTTCAGTGCCGCGCCCTTCATGATCTGGTCGCCTACGGCCCAGAGGCACAGCCCGCGGTTGTCATCCACGCTGACGTCCTGGCGGATGCGCCCGACGCCGATTTCGTCCTTCATGCTGCGCTCGAGCGGGATCGGGTAGATCTCGGCCTTGGGGTCGTCCTGCACGATCACGCCCGGCGCCTTGCCGAGAATCTCGCGCGCCTGTTGCGGCGTGCACGGCTTCTCGAACTCCAGCGTCAGGCTGACCGCGTGGCTGCGCAGCACCGGCACGCGCACGCAGGTGGCCGTAGCGCGCAGGGCGTCGTGGTGCATGATCTTGCGGCCTTCCCACAGGAACTTCATCTCCTCTTTGGTGTAGCCGTTGTCCTGAATCGCATCTATGCGCGGGATGACGTTGAAGGCGATCTGCTTCGGCTGGTGCTTGACGGTCAGCTCTTTGCCCGCCGCCCAGTCGCGCATCTGCTGTTGCAGCTCTTCCATCGCCTGCGCGCCGGCACCCGAGATCGCCTGGTAGCTCGACATGATCGCGCGTTTCAGCGTGAACTGCTTGTGCAGTGGATAGGTCGGCAGCAGAGCGACAATCGTGGTGCAGTTCGGGTTGGCGATGATGCGGCGCTCTCCGTACTCGAAGGCGTCCTGCGGGTTGATCTCGGGGATCACCAGCGGCACCTCGGCGTCGTAGCGGAAGGCGCTGGTGTTGTCGATGATGACCGCGCCGGCCTTGGCCGCGTGCGGAGCGAACTCCTTGCTGATGCTCCCGCCGGCCGAGAAGAAGGCGTGGTCGATGCCCTTAAAGCTGTCGGACTTGAGTTCTTCGACGACGACGTCTTCACCATTGAACTTCAGTTTCTTGCCTGCGCTGCGTGCGCTGGCGAGCAGTCTCAGGGACCTGATCGGGTAATTGCGCAGCGCCAGCAGCCGGAGGAATTCTTCCCCCACCGCACCGGTTGCGCCCGCGATTGCAACATTCACGTCTGACATCGTCGATCCTTTCCGGCCCATCATAGCAAAACCGCCGCGGAACCCCGCGGCGGCTCATGTATCGGCCAACACGCGGGTCATGAGACTCGCTTCTTGCCCTTCATCGTCACGCGGGTGGTCATGGCGTTCTTCATTCGGGCGGGAAAGTTAACACGAGACCCAACGCCTCGCAACCGGAGCTTCAGTTGCGGGTGGAGACTTCCTGTTGCCAGGTGGCGTTCGCCATGCGGACCGCAGTGCCGTCGTTGCTGCGCAGCCCGATCTCGCTGAAAGCCGCATTGATCGCGCCCGCCGGCGGATCGTGCAGGAACGCCCACGTCACGTAGCGCAGGTCCAGGTTCTGCGTCAGCGTGAAGAAGCGGCTGACGAAATCGGACTGCTTCTGTTCGCTGCCAAAGAAGGGCGCGGCCGGATCGGCCAGCCAGCCCAGCTCCGTGAACATGACCGGGCCGCTCCAGTAGGTGCTCAGTTCTTCGTAGTATGTCTGCGGGATGGCTGCGGGGTCCGTGTAATCGAAGTGCGGGTAGCTGGTCAGTGCCACGGCGTCCAGCTTGGCGCCGAAGTTGGCGATCAGGCCCCACTGGGCGGCATCCGACCAGCCGACGTTCGCGCCGCCGCCGCGCAGGTGTTCATACTGAAATACCGTCGCGATGATGGTGTCCGGGCTGACGGCCTTGATGGCGTCGTAGCAGGCCTGGAACTGGGTAACCCAGTCGTCCCACTGCGCCTGCTCGGAGGGCAGGTTCAGGCCCAGGTAGAACGTGTTGGTCTCATTGCCCAGGAAGATGTACTTCGGCTGGTACATCGAGCAGTAGCTTACGACCATTGACTGGAACTCGCTGCGCGTCTCCGTGTTCGACCAGGTGTTGTTTGAGGGCTCGCTGTCGCTGGTGAGGTCCGGCCCGGATGTTTCGTCGTACCAGCCGAAGCCGACCATGGGCTCGATGCCGTAGGCCGTCTTGGCCGCCTGCGCGCTTTGCGCCACGATTGGAATCTCGCCGTTGGTGTCGCCCGGGTCGCGCCAGCGTGTGTGGTACGAAACGATGTTCCCGTACGCGGCGTGGCCGGTGTAGAAGTCGATCACCTGCTGGGCGGTGCTGGTATCCCAGCCCTCAGGCGAGTAGCTGACGCCCATGTCGATGCCTTTGCGCCGGCTGCTATCACCACCGCCGCCATCATCCCCACCACCGCAACCGGCCATGCAAAGTGCGCCAAGGAGAATTACGGCCGGCCAGTGCTTCATCACTGCTCTCCTGCGAGGTCCTTCACGAGCACGACGCTGAGGTACGTCTTGCCCTCCCACTGGTGATGGGCGACGACATTGTAGCCGCGCCCGCCGTAGAACTTGAGCAGATACTCCGCGCCCTCGCTGGTGTCGCCGGCGATGTACCTGAAACCGGCCTGTCGGGCGCGCTCTTCGGCGACGTCCATCAGCCTGGCGCCGAGGCCTCGATGGCGCACATCCGGGTCGACGCCGAGCTGCGAGGCATAGGCGACGTCGCGCCGCCCGCGCACCCACGGCGGGTTGGTTCGCCCGGTGAGCTCCACGTTTACGGTACCGACAATTCGCCCTTCGAGGATGGCTACGTAGCACTCGCCATGCTGGATGCGCTCGGCCGTGGTCTGGACGTCCTGATAGGACGCCGTGTAGTTGAAGCCGAGGTCGACCAGCCGCTGATAGGCGCGGTTGAGCAGCAGGGTCAACTGGTCCAGCGAATCATCCGGGCGAAGCCTGCGGATCTGAACGTCTTCCATGGCGGCGGTTTACGGCAGCCAACTGGCCGGCACAAGGAAGAAGAACGCCAGCGCGCCGGCCATCAGCAACATCGAAACCACCGCCAGCACGGCCGCAAACACCAGTGTGTAGTACAGCCAGCGCGGCGGCGGGCGATCCTCTTCGGTCAGCGCCCAGTCTTCCATGGGTATGAAACGACCGGGACGCTGATTCGATGGCGTAGCATCGGCTTCAAGCCGATGGAGTGCCCACGCGCTTCCAGCGCGTGACGATCGACTGGAAGTCGATCCGTACAACGTGGCCAGGATGGCCATGCTACGCCTTCGCGGCTTCGATCACGCTCATGGGGCTGGCGGTTGGGTGGATCTTGACCAGCTTGAGCCCGGCCTTGGCGAACAGGTTGGTGTATTCCTTTTCCGTTCGCTCGCAGCCGCCTTCGGTCATGGCGAGCATGTTGACGTCCATGAACTTGGCCGGGTGCGGCTCGGGGCTGTCGGGCATGACGGTCTCGATCAGCAGCACGCGGCCATCCGTCGCCATGCCGGCTGCGATGTTCTTGAGGATCGTGATGCTCTGCTCATCACCCCAGTCGTGGATGATGTGTTTCAGGGTGTAGCAGTCGCCGCCTGCGGGGACGGCCTTGAAGAAGTCGCCGCTTTGCGGCTCGATCCGGTCGCCGAGCTTTTTGGCGTCCGCGCCCTCAACCACACCCGGCAGGTCGAACAGCGTGCCCTTGGCGTGCGGCGCCTTCTCAAGGATGGTCTTGAGGAAGTAGCCGTGGCCGCCGCCGATGTCGACGATGTGCTTGAAGCCGCTGAAATCGAACGCGTCCGCGACCGCGTGACTGGTGCCGGACGAGAAACTGGTCATCGCGGCGTTGAAGATTTCCCACTGCTCGCTGTTCTCTTCGCGCTGGCACCAGCCGAAGAAGTCGACGCCGAAGGCGTGCTGCGGGCCGGATTCGCCGGTCTTGAGCGTGTCCTCCATGCGCCCCCACGGCAGCCAGTGTGAAGGCGAAGTGATCATGACGGCCATGTCGCGCATGCTGCCCGGCGCGTCGGCGCACAACAGCTCGGTTGCGGGCGTCAGCGCGAACGTACCCGGCTCAGTCTCCTTGAACATGCCCGCGGAGCTGAGCATGCGCATGACGCGGTGCAGCGCGCGCTGGTCCGTGCCGGTGACGCTTGCCAGGTCGGTGTAATAGAGCGGCCCGTCCTTCAGCGCGTCAGGAATATTGTGGTACGCCACGGCCGACAGGCACTTCGTAACCATGAAGCCAAACATCGACTGCAAGAGTTGCACGGGCGGCGGAAGATCTGCGGGGCCTGTCATAACTGCTCCTGTGGTTGAAGCCGGAATGACTATCGAGACACTTCATAGCTGTTTCAACGCCCACTCAAACAAAAAAAGGCGCTCCCGAGGGAGCGCCTTTGGATTGCTGCAATCCCGATCAGGTGCCTTCCTGCCAGCTGGCGAGGTACTTTTGCTGCTCGGGCGTCAGTGTGTCGATACCGACCCCCATGGTTTCGAGCTTCAATGTGGCGACCCACTCGTCCACTTCACGCGGCAGGTTGTGGACCTTGTTGTCGAGGCTCTTCTGGTGCTTCACCGCGTACTCGCTGGCGAGCGCCTGCACGGCGAAACTCATGTCCATCACGTTGGCCGGGTGGCCTTCGGCGGCGGACAGGTTCACGAGACGGCCTTCGGCGAGCGTGAAGATGGTGTTGCCGCTCGGCAGCTCCCACTGGTCCACGAACGGCTTCGGCGTGCCGACCTTCTTGGCCAGCTTGGCGAGGCCGGCCAGGTTCAGCTCATTGTCGAAGTGGCCGCTGTTGCAGGAGATCGCGCCCGGCTTCATCGCCTTGAAGTGCTCGACGTCGATGACGTGCTTGTTGCCGGTCAGCGTGCAGAAGATGTCGCCGATCTTGGCGGCCTCGGCCATAGGCATGACTTCGAAGCCGTCCATGACCGCTTCCAGGGCCTTGACCGGGTCGATCTCGGTGACGATCACGCGCGCGCCCATGCCGCGCGAGCGCATGGCAAAGCCGCGCCCGCACCAGCCGTAGCCGACGGTGACCACGACGCGGCCGGCAAACAGACGGTTGGTGGCGCGGATGATGCCGTCCACGGTGCTCTGGCCTGTGCCGTAGCGGTTGTCAAACAGGTGCTTGCAGTCCGCGTCGTTCACGGCGATCACCGGGAATTTCAGCACGCCTTCCTTTTCCATGGCGCGCAGGCGGATAATGCCGGTGGTGGTTTCTTCCATGGAAGCGACCACGTGCTCTGACAGCTCGGCGCGCTTGGTGAGGATCAGCGTTACCAGGTCGGCCCCGTCGTCCATCGTGACGTTGGGCTTCTGGTCGAGCACCGAGTTCAGGTGCTTGTAGTAGGTGTCGTTATCTTCGCCCTTGATCGCGAAGGTCTCGATGCCGTACTCGTGCGTCAGCGCAGCGGCGACGTCGTCCTGGGTGCTGAGCGGGTTGGAGGCGCAAAGAAACACTTCCGCGCCGCCGGCCTTGAGTGTGCGAACCAGGTTCGCAGTCTCCGTGGTGACGTGCAAGCAGCAGCCCATCTTGATGCCCTTGAGCGGCTGTTCCTTGGCGAACTTCTCTTTGACCGCGCGCAGCACGGGCATGTCCGCCTCGGCCCATTCAATGCGCTGGATGCCCATGGCCTTCAGCCCGGCATCCTTGATGTCGCCCTTCGTCTGAGTCGTCGTCATCTCATCCTTTCAGTGGTCTCTGCGTCCTCAACAAGGACACTCCTTCGCGCCGCGCGCTTCGGCGTGCAGGCGGCAAGGCTTATAGCCAATATGGTCCGCCTACACAGGGGGTGACTGCGGCGGTTGATTCGGCGGCGGCTGCGCACCCGGCGGCGGGCCTTTCATCAGCCCCATCGACGGGTCATAGCCCGGGATCGAGTTATCGCCGCCCGATTCGACGCTTTCGAGATACTCCTTCACGGCCGGGCGGGTCATGAAGAACAGCAGGAGCGCATTGATGATCAGCACGCCGATGCTGGTGATGATCACCACGCCGTAGCTGGCGCCTTTCACGAACGGCTGCATGGAATCCATCGCCTTTTCGGCGCTCTTGCGCCTGCGCTCGGCTTCTTCCTGGTTGGCGGACGGGTTGGACGCTTCCTGCTTCTTGATGGCGTCCTCAGTGCTCAGCTTCATGATGCGGGCCTGCGACTCGAGCTGGCCCTCGATGGCTTTGACGCCCTCGTAGCCCGCTACCGGCACCAGCGCCAGAACCAGCAGCGCACGTGCAATCGCCAGCTTTCGCCCCAGCGGCTTTGGCTTGAACACCAGCCAGATGCCGGCCATGAACGACAGCACCATGACCACGCCGTCGCCGGCCATGTTCAGCCAGAAGCTCCAGCGACCTTTCATGTCGCTGATCATCTCGGCCGTCATGCGGTCCATCTCCTGCTTGACCTCAGGCGAGATGCCCGGCGCGAAGGTCGAGCCGCTGATGCCGCCGCCCAGGGTGACCAGGCTGCTGATGAAGCCGAAGCCTGCCAGGAGCCCGAAAATCAGCAGGATCACGCCCCAGACCTTCGGGGCGACGCTGCCCCTCTGCTTGCCCGGTGGTGCGTACTGTGGCACAGGCTGCTGGGGCGAGCCGTAGGGCTGCTGTGACTGTGGTGCGGGGCCTGCCATGGATCACTCCTGCGTCTGGGAAGGCAAAGGGTACCGGGTCAGCCAGCGCCCTCCAACCCGGTATTTGACGAGGAATGTATACAAGCTATAGAGTGTCAGTTACAGTTCGTCATTGACGGCTGGTCCGTGGACAATCCATTACAGAGGCGCGATGGTCGACCCTGCCCACCAAACCTATTATGAAGGCCTCTCGGAAGAGGCGAAGATGTTGCTGGTCCTGCGTGACGAGCTTTACATGGGCTCGTGGGACAAGATGGTCGACGACCTGAAGAATCGCCTGAAAGGTCGGCCCTACATTTTCAAGCTTGTGAACCGGATCGAGGAAGATCTGGAGCGCATAGAGACACTTCGCAGCTACGAGCAGAAGCACAAAATCAACCTGCGTGACTGCGACAAAGGTTGACGTAGAGCGTAGCGAAGTGAGAATCCGTTAGCCCCCCTGGCATCAATCCGAGTGTCCGTTAATGCCGCAGAATCCATTTCGGCGCCTGCGCGTGCGTATCTCTGGTACCGCGCTGGGCTTGGGCTGCCTCGCCCTGACCTTCTTTGCCGCAGGCTGTGGCCCGGTTTTCATTCCGACCGGCTCACTCTGGGGCGGTGGTGACGATCGACTCGAGAACGACCCGAACCGGCGTCGTGACGAGTCCTCTGGCGATCGTTCAAGCGACCAGGACAAAACGCCCGGTGAGCGTCGCGAGCGCGACCGCATCAGCAACCTGTATGCGGGCGACCCCACGACGCGCCAGCCCAGCAGCTACTACGCAGCCCAACTTGCGGAATTGCCGCTGCGCATGAAGTACTACGACCTGACCGGCCCGCAGCGCCGCCAGCCCGTGGTAATCCGCGAGCTGCACATCATCCACGACGACGTGCGCGATGAGATTCTCGTGGTCGACGCCGACAAGGGCCAGAATCACATCTGGAGCATCGACGCCTACGACTTCACGCTGCACTGGAAGACGGTGCTTGAGCAGCGCGTGAACTACGACCCGCTGCCGACGCGCAACTGCATCGTGTTCATGAACCGCGACGGCCAGTACCAGAGCTACGACCGCATGTCGACCCCGCGCGAAGGCGAGTCACGCCTCGTCAGCATGGGCCGCTTCGAGGGCGACACGTTCCCGAGCGCGCCGCCCGCCAGCAACGACACGCACGTGTTTGTTCCGGCAACGAACAGCAACTCCATGCGCGGTTTGCCCATGAACGCCCGCGGCAACGGACAGGGCGCCGACAGCTGGGCATTCCCGAAGGTCGGGCAGGGCGTGACCGAAAAGTTCATGCAGATCGCCATGCAGCCCGCAGCGGACCGTGAGACTGTGGCCTTCGTCAACAACAACCACTACCTGTACATGGTCGACGCCCAAAGCGGCGAATACCGCGCCAGCCCGTATCTTGAGGCGCACTCGCGCACGCCGCCCGTCATCAAGGACGACCTGTGTTTCGTGGGCAGCGACATCGGGCAGCTCTTCGCATGGCAGAAGTCAGGCGAAGCGGCCTGGGTGCTGACAACGGACGGCATTCCGTACGGCAAGGTCTTTGTCGAGGACAACTGGGTCTTCGTGCACACGCTTGAGCTGTACGACCGCGACGTGGTCGGCGACGACGGCAAGACCATGGTGAAGCGCGCCGCCACCCGCCCGGGCAAGCTGTGCGCCTACCGCTACGAAGTCGTCGATGTGCCGAATGACCGCCCGGTGTACCACCTGGTGGACGGCGACCCGAAGACCCCGTGGAACATCGACCCGATCTGGAGCGAGCCGGACGTTGGCCAGCAGGTCCTGATGCTGCACAACAACCGCGCGTACGTTCTGTATGAAGAGTTCGAAGACTTCCTGACCGAGAACGAGAAGGCCCGCATGAAGGCCGACGGGCGCATCGTCCGCGACGAAGACGCGCTGCGTACCATCAACCGCGAGCTTCGCGTACTCGACCTCGACACCGGCCGGCTTGAGCGCCCGGAGTGGAACCTGAACCTCGCAGACTTCGCCTTTGTCCGCGGCAGCATGGAAGAACGCGATCGCGCGATCTACCTTGGCACCAAGGACGGCTACGTCTTCAAGGCCTACGGCGACAAGAACCGCAGCGCCGGCGGCAAGTAAGCACTGCAGAACCGGAACGGGTCGGCGTCAGCGCCGACCCGTTCGTTTTAACCCCGGAGGCTACCATGGCGATTCGCGACAAGGCGGGCATCAAGACCCGCGCAATGGCCCAGTTCAACGTACGCTGGGACGACTACAGCAGCGGTGTCAAGCTGGTGACGGCCGTGATCCATGCGCAGATACGGCACGGTACCGGCGACCTGCACGGCGAGCTCAGCAAGGCGTTCCGCAAGCTCGGCAACGACATCATTGAGTGCATTGTCGACGAGCTCTAGCGGCGGCGCAGTGCAAAGCCGGTGAGTAACAACAGCATCGCCAGCAATGCGGGCAGCCAGGTTACGTCCGTGGGCTCCTCGCCAGATTCGACCACGCGCCTCGGCTTCCACGCGGCGAGACTGCTGAACACCCGGATTCCGCCTTCTTCCGCCGTGCTGAAGAACACCTCGTCGTCGCCGGTTGCGCGCAATTCCGGCGGAACCAGCTTCGGCAGCGGGATGCGCTGCAATAACTGCTCCCCATCGAATACTCGCAGCTCGTCGCCCGCCGGCCAGTCCAGCAGCCAACGTCCCGGGGCATCCAGCCGCGCTGTGCCGCGTGGCTCCAGCCGAAGATCGTTGGCGGGCGCCTCGGCGGCGCCAGTCCAGACCAGCTCCGCGCCTTCCGGCAGAGGATTCAGCACAAGCCGTACACTTCCGGCCCCTGCCAGCACGAATTCGACTGCACGGCTAAGCTCACTCTGGAAGCGATCATCCCCCCAGAACTCGGCCATCCGGCTTCCGCCCCAGGAATCGGTGCACAGGCAGCCCGTACGCCCGACCAGCTGCCGCCACGCAAGCAGCGGATAGCTTCGTTGCTCGTACGTGGTGGACAGCGCCGTTGTGACCGACGCGTCACGCCGTGGCGCGCATCGCACGAAGCGAGGCAGCGGCGTTGCAGCCCCCGGGACCATCGAGTCCTCGGTTACGATCCACTCCGCGTCGCCGCCTGCCAGCGTTCGGTCGAGAAGATCGAGCAGCCCCTCGAACCCGTCGCCTGTCGCCCACAGGCGCACGCTCGACTCGGGCGGCTTCGACAGCATCCAGTTCACCCAGTCGATTTCACCCGCGTCGGTAAGCACGATGTCGAGCTGGATTTTCTTCGAGCGCAGGTCCGTCGCCAGGTCCTCAAACGCTGCCTGCCCGGCTTTCTCGACGTCCTGCCCGTCGCTGATCAACAGGATGCGCGCGCCGTCGTCGGCATCGCTGAACAACGAAATCGCCTGGCGCAGCGTCGTTGCGATGTGCGTGGATCCGTCGGCCGTGAGCGCGTCAACTTCGTTTCGGAGCTCCGAAGATTCTGGCGCCCGGAACACGACGTCGCCCACCAGCCCGGACCGAAACCCGACAACGGCCGCGCTGTCAGCCTCGCCAAGTGAGTCCAGCACACGATCGGCCGCCTCTCTCAGGCGCGCCAGCTTGGTCCCGCCGCCCGCGAGCGGATCATTCATGGATGCCGAGACATCCAACAGCAAAAGCGTCTTGTGCGGCGGCGCGTCCTCAGGCCGGAAGCGCACGGGCATCACGCCCTCTATTGCCGTCCCCCGATATCCACCCGGCCCAAATGCGCCGTCCGTTCCCGCCATGAACAGTCGCCCGCCGGAACTTGCCCAGTCGGCAAGCTCCTTCAATTCCTCGCGCGCCCGGTGGGTCGATCCCAGTGAAAGGTTGTTGATGAACACCACATCGGTGGCCGCGAGCTCTGCGCGCGTAAGCGGGAGATCGTCGCGCACACGCACGTCGTTGGATGGATCGGAACGCAGCAGCGCAAGCAGCGCGTCTCCCCCATCGGGGGCGCTGAAATCGTTGCAGTAGTCGATCCGTCGCTTGCCGCCGACCAGCACGGAAACCGAAGCTTCATCGTTGCGCGACTCGCGATCCTCGGGAAGCGATAGCACGAACCGCAAACGCACGAGCCCGCCCTCCGGCATTGCGCAGGCGCAATCAACCGGGGTGGCAAGACCTGCGGGAACGCGGCGCGTCCCGGAGGCGATCACTGTGCTTCCCTCCAGCAGCCGCCACGGGACATCGGCAGCCCGGTCGCAGTAGATCGTCGCGGTCAGCCCGACGTTGCTGCCCGGCGCGGCCGACGTTGGCGCGGTCACGGCGACAACCGCTGCATCGGGGCTGTCAGGCGCGGGCGCGCGAAGCAGAATCAACCTGTGGGGATTGACGGCCTCATACAGGGCGTCAAGCGGGCCCTGGCCGTCGGTTACCAGCACGATCTCGCCGTTGATCTGTTTGTCTGCGGCGACATCTGCCAGTCGGGCATAGTCGGTGCCCTGTCCGTGCGCGCCGCCGCGAGCGCGAAGCGCGTCAGACAATTCAAAGCGCACGAAGCTGTGGCCGGGCGGCAAATCGATGGCTGCCAGCGCATCGGCATCCAGCTTACGCGCCTCCATCGATCCACTGACGTCGATGACCAGCGCATGGCGAACGTCCTCCGGCTTTGAGCCCAACTGCGGGCGTGCACCCGCCAGAAAGAAGGATGCCGCGGCCAGCGCGAACATCATCGGCGCGGCACGGCGCGTCCGCCACGCGAGGGCGCCCGAGGCAACCGCTATCGCGGCGGCCGCAATCACCAGCCAGGGCTGTAGGAAGTGCAAAGCCATAAATCTAAAGCCCGCGACGCCCTACGGCCGATAAAGGCACGAGGTGCCGCAATCTCGGCGCCCGAATGGATGCCGCAAGTCTGTCCAGGAGCCTCGCATGTTACGAGTAAACGCCCTGCCAACGCTTATGTTCAGCTCGATCCTCGCCGTGTTGATTGCGTCGTGCACACAACCGACGCGCGACAAAGGCGAGAGCGAGCTTCTCGCGCCGATCCCCTCCTATGGTGCGGCCCCGCTGATCCGCGTCAAGCTGGCAAAACCGAGCAAGGCGGATACTTCGATCGTGGACGCCGGCAAGGCGGTCGTAACCATCGACGGGCGGCGCATCGAGACCGAAGGCAAGATCACCATGTCTGTCAGCGCCGGGCGCGTATCGGCCGGCGAGCTGGGCAGCGCGGCCAGCATCGAGATTGAGCCGGCGGCACGCCCGACGCACTTCGACATCGACGGTCGCATCTACCGCGGCAAGCTGCGTTTTGTCGCAATCGGCGGCGGCTGGGAGGTTGTCAACGTAGTCGATCTCGAGCAGTACGTCGCCGGCGTAGTCGGCTGGGAGATGATCGCCGGGTGGCCGGTGGAGGCGCTCAAGGCCCAGGCCGTCGCTTCCCGCACTTATGCACTGTTCGAGATGGAGCACGCACGCGGCGCCGGACGTGGCTGGGACGTCGATGACACGACCCAGTACCAAGTCTACGGCGGCGTCGGCCCCTCGGACAACCCGAAGCTGTGGCGTGAAACCGCCAACGTGCTGGCCGCCCGCCAGGAGACTACCGGGCAAGTGCTGACCTATCACGGGCAGGGCTTCCGCGCCTATTTCCACAGCACCAGCGGCGGGCACACGGTCGACCCGTACACGGCCTTCGGCATCGAGGAAACCATCGAGCCCCTGATGGGCGTGGACCTAGGCGATTTCGACAAGGACAGCCCCAAGGCTTCCTGGAACGTGACCATGACCGCGGCCGAAGTACGGGCACGATTCATCGAGAAAGGCATCTCCCCCACCGACGTGATTCGCATTGACGCCGACAAGATCAGCGCCAGTGGTCACGCCATCACCGTCAAGCTGTACGACCGCACCGGGCACCACAAGGTCGCTGACGCCTTCGTGGTCAGGCAGGCGCTGGGCCTGTTCAGCACGAACTTCACCGCCGTCAAGAACGGCGACGAGTGGGAGTTCTCCGGCAAGGGCTACGGGCACGGCTGCGGAATGTGCCAGTGGAGCGCACGTGGGATGGCCAAGGCGGGCTGGGACGCCGACCGCATCCTCCACACCATGTACCCGGGCGCGGAAATCAAAACGATCTACTAGGGGGGCAGCAACACAAACCGGCGGCCCGAAGGCCGCCGGTTTTCATTTACCTGCGCTACTTGGGTAACTCGGCCTGCCTGGCCGCGAGCTGCTTCAGGTCAAAGATGCGCGTCTTGCCCGTCACGTCGCTCGGCAGTTCGCGCGCGAACATGATGGACGTCGGGCGCTTCTTCGCTGCAAGTTTCTGTGCGAGGTAGGCCTGGATCTCATCCCGCTTTTCAAGGAGCTGTGTTTCGTCCTTGGGCATGCGCCCTTCTTCCGGCCCGTCAGGGAACGTTCCTTTGCGCATCACGACCCATGTCGTGGCGGTCGAGCCGGCGGATGCTTCTACGCTTACCGTCGCCGCCTGCTCCACTTGTGAGTGCGTGAACAAGTGCTCGTCCACTTCGCGCGGCATGAACTTCACGCCGTCGTGCTCAATCTCTTCGCCCTTCATCCCGAGCACGTAGAAGAAGCCTTCGCTGTCCTGGTAGCCCACGTCGCCGGTGTGGAACCAGCCGCCCGCAAACGCTTCCGGGTTCACCTGCGGGCGTTGGTAGTATTCCTTCAGCACGTTTTCGCCCCAGACGCAGATCTCGCCGGGCTCGCCGACTTCGGCCGTCGGGAAGACCGCCGGGTTCATGCGCGGCAACGCCATCGGCAACCAGTCGTCGGTCAAGGGGCGGGGCTGCGTTTCGTTGCTCTGCACCGCGACCTTGTCACCGACGGCGACACCCACCGAGCCGAGTTTGCGCGTGCCATTGCCCGGGTTCAGCATCGCGAAGCAGGTCGTCTCGGCCATGCTGTAGCCTTCGATGACCGGCACCAGGAAAACCTGCTCGAACAGCTTCTGCACGGCCGTTGGCAGGGGCGCGGCGCCGCAAAGCACGCGCTCAAGGCTGCTGATATCGTGCGCCCGCGCAAGCCCGTGGTCGCGCGCGTCATGATCTTCGCGCTGCGCGAGTGTGCCGGGGCTTTCGTGCGGCGACGGCCAGCTTGCGTCCGTGCTGGGGCGCGCGCCCTTGGCTTCGGACAGCTCGCGGTCAGTCAGGATGCCCAGCATGCTGGGCACGGCCGATAGGGTGGTGACGCGGTAGCGCTCCACGGCCTTCCAGACGCGCGAGACGCTGAACTCCTTCGACAGCACCACGCTGCCGCCAATCTGCAAGGGCGTAAACAGCGTGACGATCTGCGCATTGGCGTGAAACAGCGGCAGCACGCTCATGAACCGCTGCATGGAGTCGAGGCTAAGCCATATCGCCAGCCAGCGAGCCGAGGTCATGAACTGCCGGTGCTGCAGGATCGCGCCGCGAGGCTGATCGAGGTGGTGGCCCGTGTAGACGATCTGTGCTTCATCCCACCAGCCGAGCGTGGTGGTCTTCAGCTCTTCGGAGGCGGCGTCCAGGCAGCCCCTGAAATCCAGAATTCTGAAGGGCGCCCCGCTGGAGGCGTGATCGACCAGGTGACTGCCCTCAATGCCGACGCTCTCGAGCTTGTCGGTCTGTCCTGTGACAAGCACCGACTCAAGCCCGGGCAATGAGCTCAGCAAAGGCGAGATACGTTCCCACTGTGCAGCGCTGGTGATGACCGTGGTTGCACCACAGTCCTCAAGCAGGAACCGCAGGCGCTCATCCTCGAGCCTCAGGTTCATCGGCACCGCAATGAACCCGCCCTTCATGACACCCAGGAACGCAAAGACGAAGTCGGGCGAGTTCTCAAGCAGCAGCACAACCCGCGCGCCCTTTTGTGCACCGAGGTCGTGCAGCACGTTGGCAACCTTGGTGGTCTGCTTGTCGAGCGTTCGGTAGCTGTATTCGCGACCGTCATCCTCATAGATAAGGAAGGTGCGGTCTTCGTACTTTTCGGCCTGCCCCTGGATCAGGTCGCGCAGGTTCTCATATGGGCTGAACCGGCGCAACGGCTCCGTGAAGCGTGCGCGAACGCGCACGACGTCGGTCGTGCTGCGCGCGCCTGAGCGCACGTAGGACGGCGCGGTGGGCTTGGCGGGTGTCTGCTGCTTTGCCTTCCTGGTCGGTTTGACGTCGCTGCGCTTGCGAACGCTGGTTGATTTGGGTGCAGGCTTCTTTGTGGCTGATTTCTTTGCGGATGACTGCTTGGCGCGCTTCGTCGCGATCTTCTTGGCCTTCTTCGGCGGAGCTTTCCTGGCAGCCTGTTTCTTCGCGGGTGTCTTCTTCTTGGTTACCTTCTTCTTCGTCGCAGGCTGCTTCGAAACACGTTTCACGCCGGACGCTTTGCCGGTCTTCTTGCGTGGAGTCGGTTTCTTTCCCGCGCGCGCCATGTGTACCCATCCGCCTGCGCGGTAAGGTTATCGTGCGCTAGGGCTTGTACAAGCGGCTTTGGGGTGTGTCGGAAAGTCTGCCTGTTCTTCCCACAGAGAATGTGGAGAAGGTGTCAGTCAGTCCCGCCGAAGCCCGAAATGAAGGGGCTGTGCAAAGATGAGGCGAAGAATGCGGCTTGCAAGCCCCAATCGCGATCAGAGTCATGGCAAACGCTAACTTGCAAACTCGACGTGAGTTAGGGTGTGTTGGTAGCCGCCCACTTTATAAAGTATACCTTGTAACTTGCGGACTTTCTTTACATGCACATTAACTGACACACCCCAGCCCGATTTCCCCATAGATTGTGGATAAGTCGTCGACAATGCCCCGCGCCCCCATGACCAGTGGGGCGGATGCGACTCAAGATAATTTTGGGAAACTACCCGCTGATCGCTTCTTTCAGCGCGGCGGTCAGTGCCGGAACGACATCCTCGACCATGCCGACGATGCCGAAGTCCGCCACTTTGAAGATCGGCGCGTTCTCATCCTTGTTGATCGCCACGATCACCTTGCTGCCGCTCATGCCCGCCAGGTGCTGAATCGCGCCGGAGATTCCGCACGCAACGTACAGCTTCGGGCTGACGGTCTTGCCGGTCTGGCCGACCTGCTCGCCGTGCGGGCGCCAGCCTGCATCCACAACAGCGCGCGATGCGCCCGTGGCAGCGCCCAGCGTCTCAGCGAGCTTCTCCAGGTTCTCCCAGTTCTGCTTGCCTTCGCCGGCCGGGTCTTTCAGACCACGCCCGCCACTGACCACGATTTCAGCTTCCGCGACGTCGAGCTTGCCCTTCACGCCAGCGACGATTTCCTTCACGACAGCCTTCAGATCGCCGGGGCCGAATGAAACGGTGACGTTTTCTGCGGCGGCAGTGCCGTCGCTGCTGATTTCCGCGAACACGTTCGGGCGCAGGGTTGCCCAAAGAGCGCCCGGGGCCTCCACGGTCTGCAACGCTTTGCCCGCATACACCGGGCGAACAGCGCGAGGCTTGCCGCCCTCCGCTTTCAATTCCGTGCAGTCGGCTGCGAGCCCGCACTTGGCCATTGCCGCGGCGCGAGCCATGAAGTCCTTGCCCATCGGTGTCGCGCTGGCGAGCACTGCCGCCGCCCCGGTTGCCGCCGCCTGCTCCGACACGATGCGCGCGAAGCCGTCCGGGCTGTAGCTCGAAACCGCGTCGCCGCCCGCGACCAGTGTTCGCGCCGCGCCATGCTTGCCCAAGTCCGCGCTTCCTGAGCCGATCACCAGTGCAACGGCCTGGCCACCGAGTTGCCCGGCCAAAGCGGCACCGGCGCCAAGCGCCTGCAGGCCCGCCTTGGTCGGGGCGCCATCCGCGAATTCCACGAACACGAGTACGTCGTTCGACATGCTGCTCTTCCTCTAGACTGCTCAGATTACCTTGGCTTCTTCGCGCAGTGCCTTCACCAGCGCGCCGACTGCCTCTGCACCCTTGCCCACGATCTTGCCCTCCGGGCGTGGCGGCGGCGGGTCCATCTTGAAGACGGCTACACCGTCAGCCGGTGCGTTGGCGGGCGTCTCCGGCACGGCCGTTTTCTTGGCGGCCATGATGCCCTTCATGTTCGCGCTGCGCGGCTTGTTCAGGCCCTTGGTGCAGGTCACCACCGCGGGGAGACTGATTTCATAGCGCTCACGGTTCCCGTGGGCAGCCAGGCGATCCACTGTGGCCTTGCCGTCGGCAACGTCGAGCGCGACCGCGACACTGACACTCGGCACGCCAAGCAACTCAGCCACCATCTGGCCAGTGGACGCGGACTGGTTGTCCACTGAACTCCAGCCGAACAGGACGATGTCATGCGGCAGCTCTTTGATTTTGCCGGCCAGCACCTGCGCCAGAGACCAGGCGTCATGCTGTGCGTCGCTGGTCAGCAGGTGTGCCGCGTCGCAGCCCATAGCGATTGCAGTACGAAGTTCCTTCGTCGCGGCCGACGGCCCGACCGAGACGATCGTGACCTGGCCGCCGTGCTTTTCCTTCAGGGCAATGCCGGCTTCGATCGCGAACTTGTCGTACTCGCTGATGTCGTAGTTGACGCCCGCGGGGTCATAGGTCTTGCCGTCGGCGCCCGGCTTGATGCGGGCGTCAGTGGTCGGAGCGCGGCGAATGCAAACAATGATGTCCATGTCTCTCTCGGGGCTTGCAGCGTGCTTTCGGCGCCTTACGTTGCGCCCTATGATGCGAAGGCCCGGAGCATATTCGCCTCTGCCGAAACGGCAAGGACAATGTGAATGACGAACGTGACAGGCCCGCTCACCGAAGTCGAAGGCCGCGAAGGGCTGAATCTGGCCCGCCGCAGCCTTGAGACATATGTGCGCACCGGCCGCCGCCTGAAACCGGATGCAGCGTTCACCGGCGGACTGGCCGAGCCGTGCGGCGCGTTCGTGACGATCCACTCGCAGGACGGCGCCCTGCGCGGCTGCATCGGGCACATGATCGGCGAGGGCCCGCTTGGCGAGCTACTGATTGAGCTGGGGATTTCGGCCGGCACGCGCGACCCGCGTTTCGAGCCGGTGCGCGAGCACGAGCTGTCCGGATTGAAGTATGAGATCAGCGTGCTGTCGCCCATGAAGAAGACGCGCGCTGAGGACGTGACGCCCGGCGTACACGGGCTGCTGATTCGCAACGGGCGCTATTCAGGCGTCCTGCTGCCGCAGGTGGCCGTCGAGTGGGGCTGGGATCGCGTGGAGTTCCTGGCCGAAACCTGCCGCAAGGCCGGTTTGCCGATGAACGCGTGGGAAGAGCCATCCACTGACATTTACACGTTCACGGCACAGATCTTCAGCGAGTAGCTTCGTCTTCCGCGTCTGAGTTGCGCTTGTCGGCCTCGACCTTCTTGATGAGCACGAACACGCCAACGGCCGTGATGATGCCCATGATCGTGGCCATCGCGAAGAAGGCTATCTCGTACAGCTTCATGCATTCGTTGTAGTGCGTCGCCGCCGGGCCGCAACCATCAGTCACCCTGCTCAACGTCCAGCTGCTCGATGACGCCGGCAATGCGGTCGATGTCATACACGACGCCTGTCACGACAATCGACTTCCCGCTGGCTGTAGCGCCGACAGTTGTCTCGCCGGGAGAGCCGGGTCGACGGACTTGCCCGAACATCACCGACGAAAGGATCGCTTCCTTGATATCACTGTAGACAACGTGCTTGAGCGTGAACACGCGGCTGACGACCTCCGTGCTCGCCTCCATGTCGTCGATCAACTTCAACATGTCTTCCATGTTGCTGACGTAGTCGCAGAGAATGAGCGAGTTGGAGCCTGCAATCGGATTGACTACCCCGCCCTGCCTCGTTGTCAGGTTCTGGAGTGCGCCGCGTACGGCATTCGCTTCGCATGCCTTGAGTTGAACCAGCACGCGGACGAATCTCCCTGGTGGCAGGCTCTTCAGTTGTTCCCGATCAACGGTCTCGCACTGCGTGATCGCCTCGGCCGCGGGGATGATCTCCTGTACGTTGCCGTCGGAAAGCATCGTCAGCCGGAACTGCTTCAACGCCGACTGCACCAGGTCTTCCGTAGTCATCTCAGCGCCCGCCTTGGGCGCGACCACCGTAACGTTGCCCGCCAGCTTTTTCGGATCGTAGAGAACCGTCTGGCCGGAATCCTCGACGTACATGCGAATGACGTCGTGCAGGGCCACATCTTCGGACGTTCCCTTGAAGATGACGCCCTTGCCGTCCTTTGGCGGCTCCATATTGGAGCCCTGGTCCCCTTTGTCCTGCGCGCCGGTGAGCGCCAGGCCGAACAACACCATCAGCAACAATGCACCAGCGGTGCGGAGGATGTCGCGCATGACCGTCTCCCTGAAAGGTACTGGAGTCGTCGGCAACCAGGGCTACGGGCCCTGATCCGACCGATACCACATCCAGTGAGTAGTACGCCCCGACTGCGCCGGCGTTGGGACTAACTGACCAGCGGGCCTTTGCCGAGGATCTCGACGGCCAGCAATACGTCCTCGTGGACCTTCTTGCGCGTCTCGACGGTGTAGTTGCGCAGCACGTAGGCGGGGTGGTAAGTGCAGATGATGGCGCGCCCGTCTACTTCGTGTACCTGTCCGCGCAGTTTGCCGATCGCCATCTTCTTGCCCGTAAGCCACTGCGCCGGGAACAGCCCGACGGCGAGGATGACTTTCGGGTTGATGATCTCGATCTGGCGCTCCAGGTAGCTGCGGCACGCCTCGATCTCTTCGGGCTCGGGGTTGCGGTTGCCGGGCGGGCGGCACTTGAGCACGTTCGCGATGTAGACGTGCTCGCGCTTGTACTTCATGCCCTTCTCGATGATGTCGGTGAGCAGTTTGCCGGCGCGACCGACGAACGGCTTGCCCTTCACGTCTTCATCACCGCCGGGTGCTTCGCCGATGATCATCAGGGGCGAACGCGGATCGCCGGTGCCGAACACCGTCTGCGTGCGCGATTCACACAGCTTGCACTTGCCGCATACGCGGACTTCCTCGGCTACAGGTTGCAGGGCTTGGGCGGCGTCGCTGTCGAATCTCTGCAGCTCTTCCACCGCAACGGAAGGCACGATCACCGGCTTGAACCCGACCGCCGCGGGCGCCTTCCTGGCGGGAGCGGCTACCGCCTTTGCAGGCATCGGCTTCTTTGCGCGCGGCTTGGGCGCCATGTTGCGTGCCTCCGGGCTCAGCCCAACTTCATGCATGCCGGCCGCCGCCAGTAGCTCGACGTGGCCGCGCAGTTGTCTCGCAAGTTCGGAACGCGAAATCGGCATGTGCGTAGTGTAGCGGACGCAACAGACAAGCAAGGCGTGTGGAAAGCTCAGACGACGATCTTGCCGCCTGTTTCCTTCAGGGTGGCGGTGAGCGCCGACGTGACCGCTTCCACGATCTCCGCCTCTGCGTCCGCGACCGGTCGCCCGTGCACCTGCAAGCCGGCCGCGCGCAGATGTCC
This sequence comes from Planctomycetota bacterium, assembly GCA_020638675.1. Lineage (GTDB taxonomy): Bacteria > Planctomycetota > UBA8742 > UBA2392 > UBA2392 > JACKID01. Next base: position 1,885,694 of record JACKID010000001.1, on the reverse strand, counting down.
CCCACCGCGGAAACTCGCTGCGATGTCATTGACCGCCATCTGGCCTTCGCTGCGCAGGCTTACCTTCAGCTCGGTCGGGCCCATTTCACGGAAAAGGATGCAGACCATGCTGCCCCTGAGCGACTTGGGAATCACGATCATCTCGTTCGCCTCGGCCTCGGTGCAGCCGGTGTCGTCAAGCATCTTGCGCGAAACACGGGCAATCACGACTTTGCCGTCCATGCGCGTCTCGATGCTCTGGGCCACAAGCGCCTCGAGCCTCAACCGGTTCGGCGTTTTCACGCGGTAGATCTGCCCGGTCAGGCTGGCCACATCCAGGTCAAACTGCTCGATCAATTCGGCGACGATCCGGTAGCTTTCCGGCGTGCTGTTGCTGAACATGAATCGCCCGGTGTCCGTGACGATTGCCGTGAACAGCGCCTCGGCGGCCTGCTTCGTCAACGGGATACCGGCCTTCTTCAGCACCTGGAATACAACTTCGCCGCTGCTGCTCGCGTCCGGGATCACGACCACGCCGTCGCCGAAGCCCGGGTTGTCAATGTGGTGATCGAGGTTAATGATCGTGGTGCCGGGGGCCAGCCGGTCGAGGATCGCGCGCGCACGGCTCTGCGCGCCGCAGTCGACGACGATGCAGGTGTCGTAGCCGGTCAGGACGGGCGGCAGGTCCGACAACGGCCTGAGGACCATGGAGTCATCGAGGAACTCGTACTTGCCCAGCCCGTGGTCCTGCGTGACCGCAAGGCAGTCGCGACCGGATGCTGTCAGCGAGTGATACAGCGCGTAGAGGCTGCCGATGGCGTCGCCGTCCATCATCGGGTGCCCGCCGATGACGAAGCGCCTGCCGTTCTTCAGCAGCTCGGCCGCTTTGGCATAGTCGCGAAAACCTGTGTCGATCAAGTTGCTCCGCCAGACTGCCCCGTCGGTCTTTGCACCGGGTTGCGCAGGGTGCCCAGCCCCGCGATCTCGCATTCGCAGACGTCGCCGTCGCGAAGGTTGTAGACGCCCTCCGGCGTGCCCGTACAGATAACGTCCCCCGGCTCCAGCGTCATCCAGCGCGACATCTCGGCGACAATCTTCTTTACCGGGTGAACCATATCGCCCGTCGTCGCATTCTGGCGTGCCTCGCCATTGACGCGGCAGATGATCGCCAACGCCTGCGGGTCCGGCACATATCGGGCCGGAACAAAGTACGGCCCCATCGGCGTGAAGGTGTCGAAGTTCTTGCAGCGCAGCCAGGGGTGCTTGTTTTCGCGGTCATCCTTCTGGATGCGCCGCGCGCTCATGTCGTTGGCGATCGTGTAGCCCGCGACGAGCCCCAGCGAGCCGTCTTCCAGCACTTCCTTTGCGCGAGCGCCCATCACCACGGCAAGCTCGACCTCGTGATCCACGCGCCCGTCGACCCATGCCGGAATGCGAATGTCGGTCAGATGGCCGGTCAGGGAACTGGAGATCTTGCCAAACCAGACCGGCGCGGGCGGCGCTTCGTTGCCGAACTCAGCCGCGTGTTTGCGGTAGTTCTGGACCATGGCGAGGATCTTGCCTGGCCGCGGAATCGGCGGCAGCCAGCCGAATTGGCCGGGCATCTCTTCCAGCAGCAGGCTTGCGTCTTCGATAGCGGCAATCAGCGCATCCAGCTCATCGGCGGCGATGAAGTCAATCAGCAGACGCTTGCCGAAGTCGCGCACCGCGCCACGTGTGATGTCGTGCTGCACGCCCGCGCGCTCCACGCCGAGGCGCGTCTCACCGTCGAGTTCAAATGCAAAGAAGCGCATCACAGTTTCAGCTCCTCGAAGCGCTGGGTAACGGTCAGAATCTCGCGGCGCAGTGTGGCGTCCACGAGCCCGATGACTGCCTCGGCGATCTGCTTCTTGTTGGATGGCGGAATTTCTTTCACCACGCCGCGCTTGTTCAGGATCCATACATGCTCGCGCGCATCGCCGAAGTGGCCGGGGCTGTTGACCACCATCAGGTCGCAGCGCTTGGCCGTCATTTTCTTGCGCGCGTTCTTGAGCAGGTTGTCCGATTCAAGGCTGAACCCGACGATGACCTGATCTGCGCGGCGTTTGCGCGTGACGGTCTTCAGGATGTCGGGGTTCTTGATCAACTCGAGAGTTTTCTTCTTCGGGCCCTTCTTCTCTTTGCCCTCAAGACGAACTGTCGGGCGGTAATCGCTAACGGCCGCGCTGGCGATGAAGACCTGGTTCTCGTCGAAACGCTCCTTCACGGCCTGCAGCATCTCAGTCGCGCTGACGACCTGGATCCAGTGAATCCCCGGCGGCGGCATCAGCTGGTTCGGTCCGATCACCATGGTTACCACGGCGCCCTTGTTTCTGGCAGCTTCCGCCAGTTCCAGGCCCATGCGCCCGGTGCTCGGGTTGCCGAGGTAGCGAACGTCGTCCAGGAACTCATACGTCGGCCCGGCCGTGATGAGCACGTCTGCGCCGCTTATTCCGCCAGCCATGCCTTCAGCTCCTGCGGGCCGAGGCCCGCGCCGAGTGCCGCCATGGTCAGGATACGCGCCTTGTGACCCGGAATGCCGGGCGCGAACACGATGCCCACTTCCTTCAGGCGTGCGCCGCCGCCCTCATAGCCATACGTGCCGCTGACGCGCCCTCCCCAGCAGCGGGATGTCAGCACGACCGTGAGACCGGCGTCGACCGCTCGCTTGGCGGCCGCGGCCATGGGCGGCGGCAGGTTGCCCCGCCCCAGCGCCTCAATCACGAGCCCCTTGTCGCCGCGCTGGACGCAATGATCGATCAGTCCCCCATCATCGCCCGCGCTGGCCACAACGAGCCCGACGCGGTAGTCCAGTCGCTTGCCCGCCAGCGGCTTGCGGTGCGGCTTGCGCAGCCAGAGCAACTCTTTGCCGTCGAATGTTCCGAGCGGGCCGATGTCGGGTGACTGGAACGTATCCAGCGCCTCGGTGTACGTCTTGGTAACTTCTGCTGCAGCGAACACGGTGGAGTTCATCACCACCATGACGCCACGGTCGCGCGAACGCGGGTCGGCGGCGACGCGGCAGGCCTCGAACAGGTTGATCGGGCCATCCCACGAAAGCTGGCTGCTGGTGCGCATGGCGCCGACGAACACAATCGGCTGCGGGCCCTCGTGGCGCAGGTCCATCAGGTACGCGGTTTCCTCAAGCGTGTCCGTGCCGTGTGTCAGCACCACCGCATCGAAGCCTTCGGCGAAGGACTTTGCCGCCAGCAGCGACAGGTCGAACATGCGCTGCGGCGTCATGTGCGGGCCGGGAAGCTGGCCGAAGTCGTGCACATCGACCTCGCAGAACTCATCCAGCCCGGGCACGTCTTTCAGCAGATCGGCGCCAGACAGCACCGGTACGGCGCCCTTGCCCGCGTCGTCGCGCATGCTGATGGTGCCGCCGGTGAAGATCAGTCTGATTCGTGGCTTCGCCGTCATGCCCGTGAATGTAGATTGCGCCCGGCTGCACGAAAGAGGCGATTATGCACCAGGTATCCGACTTCCGCTCCGACACCGTCACCCTGCCCACGCCCGAGATGCGCGAAGCGATGGCCAAGGCCGAGCTGGGCGACGACGTGCTGGGCACAGAGCCCACGGTGAACAAGCTGGAAGCGATGACGGCCGACCTGCTGGGCAAAGAGGCCGGGCTGTTCGTGCCGAGCGGCACCATGAGCAACCAGATCGCCATGGCGCTGCACTGCAAGCCGGGTGACGAGCTGATCTGTGAGTTCGGCGCGCACACCTATAATAATGAAAGCGGCGCGCTGGCACGGATTGCACTGGCGCAAGTGCGCCCGATACATGGGCAGATGGGCGTGATGGACCCGGACGAGGTCGAGCGCCTGATACGCCCCCAGAACATTCACAACCCGCGCACCGCGCTGATCACGGTTGAAAACACGCACAACGCGGCCGGCGGGACGATCATCCCGCATGAGAACATCCTGGCGCTGGCGGACATCGCGAAGCGTCGCGGGCTCAAGTACCACCTGGATGGCGCGCGCCTCTGGAATGCGCATGCCGCCACCGGCCAGTCACTGAAGGACATGTGCGCGCCGTTCGACACGGTCAGCGTGTGCCTGAGCAAAGGACTGGCGTCGCCCGTCGGCAGCGTGCTGGTGGGGACGCGCGACGACATCGAACGCGGACGCTACCTGCGCAAGCAACTCGGCGGCGGCATGCGGCAGAGCGGGCTGCTCGCGGCATGCGGCATCGTGAGCATCACCAGGATGATCGATCGCCTCAAAGATGACCACGCCAATGCGCGGACGCTGGCGGAGGGATTGAAGCAATTGAAAGGCGTTGAGCTGGACCTGAAGACGGTGCAGACCAACATCCTCTACTTCGGCGTGCCGGGGCGTGAGGCGGAATTTGATGAATGGCTGGAACGACTGAAGGAAAAGCAGGTGTTAGCCCTTTACCTCGGCACGCGCTGGCGCATGGTGACCCATAACGACGTGGACGCCGGAGACGTCCAGCGCGCGCTGACAGCATGGAAGGAAATCCTTGGCTGATGCAACAGTTTGTGGACTGGGTAGCAGGGCACTCTTTCTCGATCATCGGCGGGACGATCCTGTTCGTCGGCATCCTCGCGGCCGTGGTCTACGCATCCAAGCAGTCCCAAAAGGACAACCAGAAAGCGCTGGAAAACAAAGACCCCCGCGAAGGCGAGTAGCACGCAATCACACGCCAAAGGAAAAGCCCCCGCATGTGCGGGGGCTTTGTCGTTGTTGCTGCGGGCGGGACGCCCGCGCTCCTTACATCATGCCGGGCATTCCGCCCATGCCTCCCATACCGCCCATTCCACCCATGCCGCCCATACCTGCGGGGGCGCCGGCGCCGGCTTCCTTCTTCTGCGGGATCTCGCTGATGGCGACGTTGGTGGTCAAGACGAGCGTGGCAACGCTGCCCGCGTTCTGCAGCGCGGTGCTGGTGACCTTGGCCGGGTCGATGACACCGGACTTCACCAGGTCTTCGTAGGTGTCCGTTGCCGCGTTGTAGCCCCAGTTGAAATCCTTCTTCTCGAGGATCTTCATGGCCACGACGCTGCCGTCCAGCCCGGCGTTGGCGGCGATCTGCTTCACCGGGGCGCTCAGGGCGCGGCGCACGATATCGACGCCGATCTTCTCGCCTTCCGTATCGCCGATCTTGTCCATGCCCTCCGCGAGGCGCAGCAGGGCCACGCCGCCGCCCGGCAGGATGCCGCTCTCCACGGCCGCGCGGGTCGCGTGCAGGGCGTCCTCGACGCGGGCCTTCTTTTCTTTCATTTCTACTTCCGTAGCCGCGCCGACCTTCAGCTTGGCAACGCCGCCCGCCAGCTTGGCCACGCGCTCCTGCAGCTTCTCGCGGTCGTAGTCGCTGGTAGTGCGCTCGATCTCACCGTTCAGCTGGTCAATGCGCGCCTTGATGTCCTTGGCTGTGCCCGCTCCCTCGATGATCGTGGTGTTGTCCTTCTCGATCATCACGCGCTTGGCACGCCCGAGCATATCGAGACCGGTGGTTTCGAGACTCATGCCGATCTCTTCGCTGATGACCTTGCCGCCGGTCAGCGTCGCGATGTCTTCCAGCATGGCCTTGCGGCGGTCGCCGAAGCCCGGTGCCTTGACGCAGGCGCACTTGAGGACCTGACGGAGGTTATTGACGACCAGCGTAGCCAGCGCTTCGCCTTCGATATCCTCGGCGATGAACACGACTGACTTCTGGCCGCGGGCAAGCTGCTCGAGCAGCGGCATCATGTCCTTGATGCTGCTGAGCTTTTTGTCGTACAGGAAAATGTACGCGTCTTCAAACTCGGTGCGCATGTTGGCACGGTCGTTGATGAAGTGCGGGCTGACGTAGCCCTTGTCGAACTGCATGCCTTCGACCCACTCCACTTCGGTCTCAAGGCCCTTGCCCTCTTCAACCGTGATCACGCCGTCCTTGCCGACCTTGTCCATCGCCGTCGCCAGCATCTTGCCGATCTCTGCGTCGCCGTTGGCCGCGATGGTGCCGACCTGCTCAACCTCGGCGCTGGTGCTGATGGCCTTGGACTTCGACTCCAGCTGCTTCACGAGGTGCTGGATCGCCTTGTTGATGCCGTCGCGCAGACCGATCGGGTTCACGCCGGCCGCGACGTTCTTCAGGCCTTCGTCGACGATCGCCTCGGCAAGAACAGTTGCCGTCGTGGTGCCGTCGCCGGCCTTGTCGCTGGTCTGGCTGGCGACCTGCTTGACGATCTGGGCGCCCATGTTTTCCCACGGGTCCTTGAACTCGATTTCCTTGGCGACGGTCACGCCGTCCTTGGTGACGGTCGGGGCGCCGTACGACTTTTCGATCACCACGTTCCGCCCGCGCGGGCCGAGGGTGGTCTTGACTGCGCGTGCGAGGTTGCGCACGCCGTTACGAATGCGTTCGCGTGCGTCCTGGTCGAATACGATCTGTTTGGCTGACATGTATCGTTCCTCTTCGGTTGTCTCGTTTGCCTTGCACCCCGTTTGAAAACAGAGTTACAGAGCAACGGAGTTTTTGAAGTGTCCTCAGGCCCGGAGCTGGAGGGAAAGCGCTTTTCTCTGTTCCTCCGTGACTCCGTTTGAAACCCAGCTATTCGATGACCGCGAGGATTTCTTCCTCGCTCATCAGGATGTAGTCCTTGCCGTCGATCTTGACGTCGGTGCCGGCGTAGCTCTTGAACAGCACCTTGTCGCCCTTCTTGACCTGGAACGGCAGGCGCTCGCCCTGCTCCGTGATGCGGCCCTGGCCGACGGCGACGATCTTGCCTTCCTTCGGCTTTTCCTTGCTGCTGTCGGGCAGGATGATGCCGCCCTTGGTCTTTTCCTCGGCCTTGGCGCGCTCGATGAGCACCTTGTCGTTGAGTGGACGAACGTTCGTTGCCATGTGTTGCTCTCCGCGAATCTAGTTCAGGTAGATCGAATCAAGTTTGTCGATCACGCCGCGCTGCCCGGTTGGCGTGACGGTTTCCAGTGCTGCATTCACAAATGCCGGCGTGATGCCCGTGCCTTCAATCAGCACGTTCATCGGCGGCAGCATGTTCTTGTCGGACATCTGCTTCAGGATCGCCAGCCCGATCACCAGCGGCTCGGTCGTGCCGGCGTCGGACATCTCTTTCAGTTCCTGCAGCGTCTGCATCAACGGGTCCGCGACGCCGCTGTCCACGGCCTGCTGGAATGTATTCATCGCAACCTGCAGCGGGTCGAAGCCGCCCGGAGTGCCGCTCACGGGCACCGCCAGCTTCACGAGCCCGAGCGGCGTCTGGACTACCACGACCTTCACGACAGGCTCATCGCCCGGCTGCGGGTCGTTGCTTGGCTGCGCTGGTATGCGGTTCGTGCTCATTTCTTTCTCAGTTCGCGATTGCCCGGCGTACGAGGTCACGAAACAGGTTCACTTCAAACGGCTTGCGCAACAGGCGCAGAGGCTCGAGGCGAAGGGCCTCTTCAATCAACTCCTCTGTTGCTTCAGCCGTCATGAATATGCACTGCGGCCGGGCAAGCTCCTTCTGCACCCTGGTGTAGACCGTCACGCCGGTCATGTCCGGCAGATTCAGGTCGAGCACCACGAGGTCGAAGCGCACTTCCCTGACCAGCTTGATGGCTTCGTCGCCACGCTCGGCCTGACGAGTCTCAATGCCCTCGTCCTCAAGGACGGTAGCAAGACCGGACCGAAGCCCGATATTGTCGTCCACGAGCAAGACTGAATGTTGCGACGCCGTCATACTGCACCTTCGACTGCAACAGAAGTGCAAAGCCAATGCCATACTGTGTTTGCGCAGCGGCCTGAGCATAACACGTGTATTTACAGCAGGTTACGTTGACCATGGTTGGCGGGGGTGGTAGAAGTCGCTGTCGCTATGACAGTCGTTTCGGCAGGTCCGTATCGGGGTGCCAGCATGGCAGCCATGCGCCAGGTAGTCGCGGTCATCAAACCGTTCAAGCTGGATGCTTGTTTGAGAGCACTGGCCGACGCCGGGGTGCCGGGCGTGATTCACTCCGAGGCCCGCGGATACGGGCGGCAGAAGGACCATCTCAAAGACTACAAGGATGACCGCTTCGCCGTAGCGTTCCTGCCGCGCGTGCGCGTGGAGTTCGCCGTCGCCCCGGACGACCTGAAACGGGCGCTGGACGCCATTCTGCAAGCCTGCCGCACAGGCCGACATGGCGACGGCAAAATCTGGGTGCTTGATGCCCGCACGCCGTTGATGGAAGCTTCACACTCATGAGCGGCATTCTTCAAACGGACCGACCTCTCAGCTTTCGCTTCTGGACGCTCGCCAACGTGTTCACGTTTGCGCGCTTCGCGCTCGCGCCGGTCTGCGCCTACTGCTTCATGACGCAGACCTACTGGGGCCTGTGGGTCGGCGGCTGGGCCGGTGGGCTGGCGATGTTTACGGATTTCTGCGACGGCTACTTCGCGCGACGGCAGAAACAGGTGTCGGACCTCGGCAAGATCTTCGACCCGCTCGCCGACGCTGTGTTCTTCGTGCTGGTGTGGGCGGCGCTTGGATTGTCGGGTGCTTACCCGATCTGGTTCGTGCTGCCGTTCGTGGTGCGCGAGTTCGTGCAACACGTGTACCTGCGCCCGTCGGCGCTTGAACTGGGCGTTGTGCTGGCCGCGAATGTCTGGGGCAAGCTGAAGACACTCGTGCAGACGCTGGTGTTCATCGCACTGTGCTGGCTGGAGTTTTTCTGCCACTACTGGCCGTGGATCGAAAGCTGGGTCAAGCCGCTCAACATGGCGCTGATCGGCGTGACAGGGCTGGTCAGCGTGCTCAGCATTATCCCCTACTTCGGGGCCTTGCGGGCCGCTCAGAAGAACCTGAACTAGAGCCCGGAACGGAAGTTCCGGGTGGACTGGTCTGATTCGCACAGGACTGGTTCCAACGCCCCCTGCTTCCGCAGGAGGCTCCAGTTTCGCTGAAGGGTCACGGTGTCGCGCTACTCACGACAGGAGTTGTTTACGCCGATCGGCCCGGAGGGGCAGCAGCGGATCCGCGATTCGCGCGTGCTGCTGGTCGGCTGCGGAGCGCTGGGTACCCACCTTGCCGAGTTCTGCGTGCGCGCCGGCGTCGGCGAGTTGACCATCGTTGACCGCGACATCGTCGAGCAGAGCAATTTGCAGCGGCAGTCCCTGTTCAATGAGCAGGACGTGCGCGATGCCCTGCCCAAGGCCGAAGCCGCGCGGCGCAAGCTTGAGCGCGTAAACAGTGACGTGGCCGTGCGGGCCGAAGTGGCGGACTTCAGCCACCGGAACGCGGAGAGACTCGCCGAGCGTGCGACGTTGATCCTCGACGCCACGGACAATTTTGAAGCACGCTTCCTGATCAACGACCTTGCGGTCAAGCACGGCATACCTTGGGTGTACGCGGGTTGCGTTTCGTCGCGCGCGACCTGCATGCCCGTCATTCCCGGGCGCACCGCCTGCCTGCACTGCCTCTTGGAAGATCAGCCCGCAACCGGCGGCGACACCTGCGACACCACCGGCATCATCATGCCGGCCGTGCTGCAGGCCGTGGCATGGGCCAGCGTGGTCGCGTTGAAGATCATGAGCGGCAATGAGCCAGCATTGTTCTACAAAATGCTCACCGTGGACTTGTGGACCGGCGAGCGCACGGGACTCGATGCTTCAAAGCCACGAGTAGGTTGTCCAACCTGCACCAAACACGAGTACCCGTGGCTCGAAGGCAGGCGCGCCACCAAACACGTGGCGCTGTGTGGGCGTGACAGTGTGCAGATCACGCCTGAAGGCGAGTTCGACTACACGGCCGCGCGCGAACGCATCCGCAAGGCGGCGAAGCTCTCGACCGAGAACGACTTCCTGCTGCGCGCGGAATTCGAGGGCGTAACGATCACGCTCTATCGCGACGGGCGTTCACTCGTACACGGAACAGACAACGCAGAACGCGCCAAGGCGCTGTACACCCGCCTGGTCGGCTAGGCCAGCACCATCGCCAATGCAAGGATGAGCAGTGTCGACACCGTGACCGGAACCGTGACGGCCCGCGTGCGATTGTTGACGTTGAGGAACCCTACGACGGCGAGCGGCAGGGAAACAAGCAGCGCACCTGCAACGGTCGCCAGTGAAACGAAACCGCCGTCATTTCCGGGCGCGAGCAGCACGAGCAACGTCGCGACCACAGCCAGCAGCGGCAGCAAACCACTGAGCACGAGGCTCAATTCACGCTTGGCATTCTCGGCCGTCTCGACGACCCAGGTTTCGGGCTGTTGGCATGCGGCTGTGCGGCAGGAGTGCACGACTGGCTCCATCAAGGCAGAGCACTAAACGCCCCGGCCACTGAACGAATTCCCGGTCTAGCTCGCGCCGGATTCGGCCCCGGCCCACGTGAGGGCTTCGGCTCTATCGCTGAAGGTCCGGATCTGGACGACCTTGCCGTTGCGGAAGGTGAAGACGTCCGCGATGTCTCCGTCGCGCCACTCGCTCTCGCTCTTCAGTCGTACGTGGACCCGGGCGAACACGACAATGCGATCTCCTACCAATTGGAATTCCTGCGGCTCGCAGGTTCCTTCTGCCCAGCCGCCACGCGACTTTTCCAGAAGCGCTTTCACTACTTCGTATCCCTGATGTGTCCCACCCTCCGGTTCGCCGACAAACAGGATCCACTCGATCTGCGGGTCTAAGATCTTCAGGAACGCACCAATGTCGTTGTTGTTGAGCCCGGAGTAGGCGAGCCTGATACTCTCAACTTCGGGTGTCCGGTCGTGCATGTTTCGTCCCATGGCGAACCAAACTAACCCGCCTTGGTTTCGGCCTTGCTGCCGTTGGCGAACTGCAACTGGTACAGCTTGGCGTAGCGCCCACCGTGTTGTAGCAGTTGTGCGTGGCTGCCCTGCTCGACGACCTCACCCTTGTGCAGCACGAGGATGTTATCGCTGTCCGTAATCGTGCTGAGCCGGTGCGCAACCACGACGGCCGTGCGCCCATGCATGAGTCGCTTCAGCGCATCCTGGATCAGCGCTTCGGTTTCGCTGTCGATGTTGCTGGTGGCTTCATCCAGCACGAGAATCTTCGGGTCGAACGCCAGCGCGCGCGCGAACGCAAGCAATTGCCGCTGCCCCGCGCTGAAGGTCGCGCCCCGCTCGGCGACGACGGCGTCGTAGCCGTTTCGCAGGCCCATGATGAAGTCGTGGGCATGCACCACGCGCGCGGCCTTCTCCACCTGCTCGCGATTGATCTCGGAATGGCCAAGGCGGATGTTGTCCAGCACGGTTCCGGCAAACAGGAACACGTCCTGCAGCACGAGACTGAACGCCTCACGCAGGTGGGCTTTGCTCATCTCGCGAATATCGACGCCGTCGATCAGGATGCTGCCCTTCTGGATGTCGTAGAAGCGCATCAGCAGGCTGATTATGGTCGTCTTGCCGCTGCCGGTCGCGCCGACCAGCGCCATTGATGAGCCCGCGGGCACCTTGAAGCTGACGTCTTTCAGCACCCAGTCCGGCTCGCCTTCCGTCGACCCGTACGTGAACCAAACGTTGCGGAACTCGATGTCGCCGGTGATTGCGGGCGCCTTCGGCTCGGCCGGGTCGGCGACGTCGTTCTTGGTGTCGAGAATGCGGAACAGGCGCTCGGCGCTCGCCATCGCGCTCTGCAGCACGTTGTACTTTTCGCTCATTTCGCGGATCGGGCGGAACATCATCGGCGTGTACAGGAAGAATGCGAAGAACGTGCCGTAGTCCAGCGTGTTGCCGAAAATGCTGCGCGTCCCCCACCACACCACCAGCATCACGCAGATCGTCCCGGCGATCTCGACGATCGGGAAGAAGATGCTGAAGTTGAAGACCGTCCGGTACGTGGCCTCGCGGTAGTCGGCGCTGCGCTCGTCAAACTTCTTCGCCATCTGCTTCTCGGTGCCGAAGATGCGCGTGATGCGCCAGCCCTGGATGGTCTCATTCAGGAAGCTGTTCACCACCGCAAGCTTCACGCGCATCTCGCGGAATGAGCCACGCGCCCGCCCCCGGAAGATCCACGTCAGCAGCGCCATCACGGGTATTGCCCCGACGACGAACAGCCCAAGCTGCCAGCTCAACATCATCATCAACGCCAGCGCGCCGATCACCGTCAGCGCGTCACCCGCAAGCTGCACCAGCCCGGACGCGAACACTTCGCCGATTGCCTCGACGTCGCTGGTCACGCGCGTGACCAGGCGTCCCACCGGGTTGCGGTCAAAGAAGCGCAACGGCAGGCGCTGGATGTGCGCATACGTGTCCTGGCGCAGATCCAGAACGGCCTTCTGCCCAAGCTTCTGGAACAGGTAGGTGTTGCCGAAGCGGGTGAAGAACTGGATCACCACAAGCCCCATGAAACCGAAGGCGAACCAGCCCAGCTTGGTCCACGCGGCCTCCTTCGCGGCGTCATTCGACGCGGAATCGCCCAGCAACGTGAAAGGACCGTTGATGGTTTCCTTTACAATGAGAGGGATGCAAAGCTCGCATGCGGCCGCGAGCAGCATGAACACCGTGCCCCACAAGACCAGGCCGAGGTACGGACGCGCATACGGAATGAGCCGTTTGATCAGCCGGGCGTCGTACGCCTTACCGAGAAATTCATCGTCGTCGTGATACGCTTCCGCCAACTGCTGCCTTCCAAGTCGCCTGCCGGGGCGGGCCCCATTGTGGGCCTGTCGGGCCCGTCCGCAACTCGCCGCCCCTGTACCCACGACGAAATTAGCTATACTCAAAGCGAAGTCGGCCATCGACAGGGACTTATGACCGATCGAAGCAACTCGCTGTCCGCCATGCAGAGCCTGTTTTCAGGGCTCGAATCACGCATTGTGCGGCAGCGCATGCTGCCACATCCGAGCGAAGGTTCCCTCTACGATTTTGACCCAAATCGAGTCAGCCGCCGCAGTTATCGCGCGGGTGACCTTTCTCCCTCCGGCACAGGCAGTTTTACCCGCCGCGAAAGCGTCGGGTTGCTGCATAAGCCGATGCTGGGGCTGGCCACCGTCAAAGTCTGCGTTGTGCTGGACTTTTCGTTCACCAAACGCCGCTTTACGCCCGAGACAATCCACGAAACTGTTCGCTGGTCGCTGGCGCCGCTGCGCCCGGACATCTACTTCATCATGGGCATTGCCGGCGTGCGCGACGACGGGCTCGGGCACAGCGATGAGTTGCTTCGCGCCCTCAGCGGCGGGCCAAACTGGCGCGCGGCGTTGATCGAGTATGCCGATCCGGGTTGGAGCGTCACGCCCCCTGCCGACGGCGCGATCCTGCCGGCGCTGTTCGAGAATCTCTTCGACCCGGAGCCGGTGGACCAGAAGGTGGCCCGCGTGGACGCGGCATTGGCCGCGGCCGACGAGTTGAAAGAGCCGGGCGGTTTCCTGCTGATTGACGACCTGGCGTCCCGAACGGCCGTGGGGCGTGACCTTGTCACGGACCGCGCCATGCTGTACGCCGAACGCACACCCGGCATAGACGTGAAGACCGTCGGCGGCGACCTGATTATCCAGCGAGACCGTTTTGAGAGCGTAAGGGCCTGAATGAGCCTACTGGACCAGATCAAACAAATGCTGCGCGGCGCCTCCGGTGATGCCGAGCAGGTGATAAAGGACGCGAATTCCACGCGCGAGATGCTTGAGCATCTCGATGAGCTGATCACTCAGAACGAAGTCGAGCTGCGCAAGACCCGCCAGGAACTGGCTCGCCTCGAGCTGTCCGAACGCGCGAGCATGGAGAACATCAAGTCAGGCCGCGTCGGCGACCGCGAGAAAGAATTCGTGCTGCTGCAGATCAAGCGCACGCGCACGCAGATGGGCAACCTGAAGCTGAAGGCCGACATCCTGAACAAGAACATCGAGCTTCACATGAACCTGGTCGGCAAGATCCAGGCGATGGAGGCCATGGACCTGCGCGGCATAGAGCAGAGCGTGGTGGAACGCGTGATGCTCGATTTCGAAGAAGGCATGGAGAAGTTCCGCGACTCGGTGCATACGGGCGAAGGCGTTACCCAGAGCCGCGACGAAGTGCTGACGAACAAGGACAAAGAAGAGCTGCGCAAGCTCGAGAAGGAGATCATGGGCGAGGCGCCGCCGCCCGCACGCGTTACCGACGCCGAGCTGCGCGAGATCGAAGACGAAATCATGCGCCGCGAGAGCGACCGCAAGACAGACGAAGACAATTCCCGGGAAGAACCGGAAGCGCAGGTGGAGTAGCCGATGGTATCCGAATTCTTTGCCAGCCTGTTCGGCAGCAAGGTCGACCTGCGCAAGCTGAAGGTCAAGCTGCGCGAAGTCGAGCGCGAGCGCCGCAAGTATTTCATGGAGATGCGCAAGCTCAGCACGCGCCAGGCGTCGCTGATTGAGCAGATCAAGCGCGCGCGCCGCGAGGGCAACAGCATCGAAGTAGATTACGTCTGGGAAGAGCTGAAGGACATCAAGTACGACTTCGCCTTCCAGCGCCGCGCCGCCAAAGTCAGCAACCTCGAGGGCATCGCGCTGAAGAAGTACGTGCGCGGGCTTGAGCGCCTTGAGAAGCGCAAGGACAAGGACGGTGTCAACAAGCTGCTGCAACGCATCCGCAGCAGCGGGCTGGATGCCAAGCTGGCCCTGCAGCAGATCGACGAGGAAGCCTACATGGACGAGCTGAACGCAACGCTCGATGACCTGGGGCTTGAGGTCGACGCCGACATGGACGAGAGCGACCCGGAAAAGGCCCGCTTCCTGTCCGAGATCGACACCATCAACGAGGCCGAGGAAGGCGGCGACTTCGACCAGGCCCTCAAGGCCGAAACCGAGTTGCGCGCCAAGCTCGAGTCGGAAGAGGGCGCGCTCTAGGCGGCACACATGGACCTGGGACCCAAACTCAAGCGCGCGTGCGACGACGCCCTCCACAAGGCCAAGATGGCGTGGAAGGCGGGCGATTCCGAAACCGCCGCCGCGAACTTTGAGTCGGCCAGCAAGACCATGTTCAAGTTCGCCGAGCACGCCCAGTCGCGCAGCATGGAGTACGCGCGCAAGCGCAAGGCGATCGAGTACCGCGACTTCGCACGGCGCCTGCGCGAAGTCGGCATTGAGAAACCCGAAAGCGGCAAGGCCAAGCTTCCCTCGCCGCCCAGCAGCCACGTGGACGAAAACCGCAGCCACGAGACCGCAGCGGGCGAGCCTGAGAACAACATCAGCGAGGCCGTCTCCGCACTGGTTCACACCAGCACGATCACATGGGACGACATCGGCGGGCTGGAAGAAACCAAGCGCGACATCAAGTACACGCTGGGGCTGTCGCTGGCCAAGCCGCCCGAGGGCGTGAAGATCACCACCTTCCGCAACATGCTGTTCTACGGGCCGCCGGGCACGGGCAAGACGCTGCTCGCGGCCGCCACCAGCAACAGCCTGAAAGTGACCACCGAAGGCCAGGCACTGTTCTTCAATGTGAAGGTCAGCGGCGTGCTTTCGAAATACTTCGGCGAGAGCAGCAAGATCATCAGCGAGATTTACGGCGCGGCGCGCGACAACTCGCCCAGCGTCGTGTTCCTGGATGAATTCGAGTCGCTGACCAGCAACCGTGACAGTGAACAGACAGGCGCCGAGCGCCGAATCCTTTCAACCATTCTGGCCGAGCTGGACGGGCTGGCCGAGAAGGGCCGCAGCGACATCTTCGTGCTGACAATCGCCGCCACAAACAGGCCGTGGGAAATCGACGCGGCCGTAATGTCGCGCTTCGAGAAGCAGATCCTGATTCCGTTGCCTGACGAAGAGACGCGCGAAGCCATCCTCAGCATCCAGCTACTGAAAAAGGGCTACCAGCTCGAGTTCGACCTGAAGGAGTTGATCGACGACACGGAAGGCTACTCCGGGCGCGAAATCGAGCGCCTGTGCAAGCAGGCCACGTCGCAGATGATCGGCCAGCTCAACGAAGACCTGCCGGACCTGATCGACACCGGACTCGCCGCCACGCGCAATTACCAGGTGAAGGTGCGCCCGCTGACGCTCGCCGACTTCGAGCGCGCGAAGACGTACATCCGCCCCGGCACAAGCCCGGCCGAAATGCAGCGCTACCTCGACTGGAGCGTTGAGGACGACTAGCTGCTGATGCCTGACACCCGCCTGCTGGTTGACCCCGCATTGCGATCCGAGTTGGAGTCTGAAGGCCTGCTCGACATTGACGCGCTGTGCGAACACGGCGGGTTGAAGACGATCAAGGCGCGGCTGGAGTCGCGGCAGACCTATCGGCTGGAGACCGCCAGCGCCGGCACTCTCTACCTGAAGCTGTATCGGAGAATCGAGCCCGAGCCGCGTTTTGCCGGGCTGTTTGCGCGCCGCTTTGATTCCCCCGCCAGTCGCGAGTGGCATGTGCTAACGCGCCTGCACGAGCTTGGCGTCCCAACCATGCATGGCGCCGCGTGCATTGAGGAGTTCGCCGATGGCGATGTGGAGCGCGCGGCGCTTTTGACCGTCGGGCTGGATGCGCCGCGCAGTCTGCAGAAGCTTCTGCAGGAGGATGCCCCGGTCCCGCCAGCCCGCCGCCAGCGGCTGGCGCGTGAGCTTGGCCGCATCCTGAAGCGCATGCATGACGGCGGCGTAAACCACCGCGACTTCTACCTGGTGCACATCCGAGTCGGGCCGAACGACGAGTTGTACGTCACCGACCTGAACCGTGCCGACATCCGCAAACGCGTCACCCGGCGCTGGCGGGTTAAAGACGTCGCCGCGCTGCTGCATTCGGCGCCCGGGTCGCTGGTGACGGCGACTGACAAGGCACGTTTCGCGCGCGCCTACCTCGGCGGGCGGCTGCGCGAGCATCGCGACTTCATCGAGGCCGCCATCCGCAAGTCCGAACGCATGACCAGCCATACCCGCAAGCGACTAGCGCAGGGCGAAGCCAACTATCACGTCGTGGAGTGAAAGCCTGCGGACCGGGCAGGCAAAAACAGCTACACTGGCGCGGGACACGAAAGGCCGACGAATGGGCATATTCAAGAGCAAAGAAGAGCGACGCATCGCGCGCGACATGGAGATCAAAAAGGGCATCCAGCGCATCCGTCGCCAGATCAAGGAACTGGGCAAGAGCGAAGAAGAATGGCTCGAAAAGGCCCGCCAGGCCGCGCGCATCAAAGCCGCGGACCAGCTCGCGTTCGTGCGCAAATCGCTCAAGGCCACCACGTTCCAGCGCCGCATGCTGGAGCGCCAGCTGCTCACGATCGAAGCGGCCTACCAGATGAAAAACCAGGCCGAGAGCTTCTCGACCTTTGCCGAATCCATGGGCGTCGTCAGCAAGAGCATCAACGAGGTCTACAAGACCACCGACCTTGAGGCGACGCAGAAGAACTTCGAGCACGCCATGATGCAGGCCGAGACCATGAGCCAGCGCATGGACCTGTTCCTCGACATGACCAAGGACAGCCTGTTCGAAACCGACAGCGTCGCCGGCGAGCAGCTGGTGAGCGACGAGGAAATCGACCAGATGATCGGCGTCAGCACCGAGGAGCGCAAAAAGCTGACGCGTGAAGAGCTTGACCGCGAGATCGCTCGGGAACTGGGCGAGGATGTCGAGAAGGACGAAGCGAAGTAGCTACACAACCGGCATCTGCGCCTGGGTGGCGGGCAGCCCGACCTCGGCCCATGCCTTGAGGCGCTCAAGGCGCGCGCGGGTTTCGCTCTTGTGGTAGCCGAAGATGCGCTGCTGGTCGGCGCCGAAGCTCTCGAAATTCGAGTGTTCGATCGTGACGCGGACGCCGTCGCTGATCTGCGTCAGCATCAGCATCTCGGCCACTTCACCTTCAAGCCAGCTGTAGCTCCAGCGGCCGCCGATGCGCCAGTCTTTGTCCCATGTGGTGTAGACGAAGCTGTCAACGCGGTCGCGTCCGACATAGCGCAGCTCAAAACCGCCGCCGACGTCCGGCTTGTGTCCGATGACCGGCACGGCCCACCATGCGCGCAACTCGTGTAGATCCGTCAGCGCGCGCCACACAGTCTCCATGTCCGCGCGGATTTCGCACTCGAGACGCAAGTAATGCGGGGCCAGAATCTTGGTCGTCATGCGACAGGTTTGTCAGGTCCTTGAAGCGTGTGCTTTTACTAACTGCTTGAAATAGCGTCCACGGTGTTCGAAGTTTGTGAACCGCTTGTTTGGCGCGTACTCATAGAAGCTCGCCGAAGCAGGCGACATCAGGAAAACATCCCCGGGCTGCAGTGCAGCAAACGCCGCGTCGCATGCGGCATCGAAGGTTGGGTACCTGTGCAGTGGCGCGGACATTCCTGTCCGCGCGAAAGCTGTCTCGATGGAATCCGCGTTGGCACCCTGCAGATAGACACCCTTAATGCCGGGGTGGTTCGCGATCGCGTTCGCCAGCGAGTCGCAACTCAAACCCTTGTCGCTGCCACCCAGCAGCAGATGGACGCCTGACTCGAAGGCGCTCAGGGCTGCCAACGTGCTCTCAGGTGTAGTTGCAATGCTGTCGTTGAAACAGCGCGCGCCGTTGACCTCGCCGCAGAATTCGAGGCGATGCTCGACGCCCCGGAATCTCTTGAGTGCCCGAGAAACACCGATATCAGCGACTTCCTTAGCGATTGCTGCCGCCGCCATGGCATTCGACCAGTTGAACTCACCAGGAAGTTTGAGCGCATCGCGCGGCGCAAGTGAGTCGGATTGGTTGTACTTTCCGACGGCGACACCGGGCGGTGTTGGCAATTCAGCCAGCTCGTCACGATCCGAGTTCAGAATGACTTTGCCACGCGAGTACAGGTAGATGGCCGACTTGGCCCAGATGTACTCGGCCATGTCCTTGTGCCAGTCGAGGTGGTTGGGCGTGATGTTGGTGATCACGCTGATATCGCACGACTTCCTGATGCGGTGCCAGTCTTGGAGTTGGAAGCTGGACAGCTCCAGCACCACCACGTCATCGCGCGTCATGCCTTCCAGCTTGTTGATCAGTGGCTCGCCGCAGTTGCCGCCGAGCCACACTTTGCCGCCGCCGACCTGCGGGGCCCCTACCGGGTCTGCCCAGCGACCCTCGAGCTCCGGCTGCGCGCGCTGCATGACTTCGCACAGCATTTCGTAGGCCAGCAACGCGGTCGTCGTTTTGCCGTTGCTGCCCGTGATCCCGACCGTCTTTGCCGGACACACCTCGATGAACAGGCTCATCTCCATCGTGACTTCCGCGCCGTGGGCGCGCGCCGCCTGCAGCAGCGGGTTGTCCGGGCGCACGGCCGGGCTGTGGATCACGACATCGGCATGCTCGAAGTCCTGCTTGCGGTGCTCGCCAAGCCGGTACTCAATCGGCAGGCCTTCGAGCGCCCCGATGCTCTCTTTCAGCACGTTCTCATCGCGCAGATCGGTGACCAGCACGCTTGAGCAGTAGCGCGAAAGGAACTTCGCCGACTCAACGCCGCCGCCGAAAACGCCAAGCCCCATCACGAGCCCGCGTTTGCCTCGGAAGCGCTCAAACGGTTGGAGATGATCGGAATTCACGCTACTTCTTCTTGGGACGCGGCACCGGCGGCCCGCGCAGGATCAGGTAGTCGTACTCGCGCCTGTCCTCGGGCCTGGATGCATATCGGTAGTTGAGGGCGCGGCGGTACAGTCCTTCCACGTCGGCGGGCTCGGCCTTCTCGAGCTTCACCACGACTTCGTGCTCATCCACAATCGGGTACGGTATGAGCACCTCGGAGAAGAAGTCCACGGGCGGGTATTCGTACCAAGGGGTCTCCAACTCGATGCGCCCGCTGATGGTCTGGTAGCCGGGCTTGCGTACTGTGTACTCACGCGTTCCGTAAAACAGGAACTGTGTGTACAGCGGGCCGCGGTCGTCGTCGGCAGGCCGTGTCCGCCCGATCCACTCTCCGTCGATGTAGACGTCAGCGCCGGCGGGCTCGGAACGCACGTACAGCCTTCGCTCCACACAGCCGGTCAGCAGCAGCACCGCCGCAAGCGCCAAAATGGACAGGCAAGGTCTCATTTGCCCGATGCTATTGGTTGGTCGGCCTGCCCGCAATCTGCCTCTCAAGCCTTCCGGAGCAGGTTGCCCGGGCCACTTCCACTTGTAGAGTTGCGCCTGGCAAACCAAGGGTAAATCATGATCAACAAGATCAAACGCATCGTTGTACCGACCGACTTCAGCGACACGGCCGACACGGCCATCAAGCTCTCGACTGAATTGGCGGACTATTACTCCGCGAACCTCGACCTCGTGAACGTGGTTGACGCCACCGTGTACGCCTACGCCGGCTACCCGTTCGCCTCCCTCAGCAAGGAGCTGATGACCGGCGCCGAGACCGCGCTGAACAAGGTGAAGCTCACGTTGAAAAACGGCAAGCTGAACCGGTACTTGCTCAGCGGCTCGCCCGCGCGGGAGATCGCCGACCACGCCAAGCGCCACAAGGCCGAGCTGATCGTGATCGGCACCCATGGCCATGGCGCCGTCGCCCGCTTTTTCCTTGGGTCGGTAGCCGACCGCGTAGTTCACGAGGCCGACTGCGACGTGATTGTCACCAAGCAACCGAAGGGCAAGATCAAGCACCCCAAGAAGAAGACCAAGCCGTTCAGCCGCATCCTGTTCCCGACGGACTTTTCGGACACGTCCAAGCGCGCCCTCGACAAGGCGATCGCGTTCACTGAAGACATGGACGCCGAACTGTTCGTCATGCACACCATCGACGACTCGCTGATCAGCACGCACGTCGAGGAAGAGCGCCACCTGATCCTGAAAGAGCTGCGCCGCCACGCTCTCGACGAGATGCGCAAGCAACTCCCGTCCGAGTTGATGGACAACTTCGAGACCATCGGGGCGGTCAAGCGCGGGGACCCGGGCAAGCAGATCGCCGCCTATGCGGAGACGCACCACTGCGACCTCATCGTCATGGGCACGCACGGTCGCACAGGCATCGAGCGTGCGCTGATCGGCAGCGTGGCCGACAAGGTCGTGCGTCGAGCCAAGTGCCCGGTGTACCTGGTGCGCGCGAAGTAGGCGTACGCACAAATGCAAACCGGGCGGCGCACTCGCGCCGCCCGGTCTTTTTCATGCATCGCGGCTACCCCATGTCCTCATCGTCGGAGTCTTCGTCGTCGCCTTCGTCAGAGCCTTCATCGTCGCCCGCGTCCTTCTTCTCGTGGCGCTCAAGGACGTCCTTGGCGATCTTCACCCAGTCGCCCTTGCCCTTTTCGATGACTTCCTTCAGCTCCTTCACGCCGGCTTCTTCCTGGTCGCACGACAGCGCGAAGTACGCCGCGTACACCTTCAGCTCCCACACGCGCTCGTGTTTGGCGAAGACTTCCGCCAGCTTGAGGTACATCTCGCGTCCCTTCGTGGGTACAGCCTTCTCGTCGTCCGAATCGATGGTCCCGAGTATTGTGCTCGCGAGATCAATCGCGCGCTCGTCAGCGGCCTTCACGAGGTTGTCGTAGTGCTTGTCGCAAAGCTTGCGTGCACCTGCTGCGTCGTCCGACCACATCAGGATCTGCGCGCGCAGCAAGTCCGCGTCGATGCGGGCATCGCCCTCGGCGGGCAGGAGCTTGTCCGCAAGATTCGCGTGCTCGGTGGCGCCCTCAAGGTCGGAGTTGTCCAGCAGCATCTTCGCAACCAGCGTGTGCAACGCGCCGGCCTTGGCCTTGTCTTCGCCGGCCAGCTCGATCAGCGCCTTGTAGGCTTCAATCGCGGCGCTGGTCTTGCCCAGCTCGTTGGCGGCTTCGGCGTACTTCTCGCCGACCGCCGCATCCGCGTGCTTGCTGTCATCCCACTTGGTTTGAAGCTCGGAGAAGGCGTTGATCTTGCCGCCGATCTCATCGAACCACTTGATCGCGCCTTCGGGGTCGCTGAACGGCGCACCGACGGACTTGGCCAGCTCATTGCCTTCGGCGTCGGTAATCACCAGCGTCGGCATCGCGCTGACATCATAGAGCGGCGGCACCACCTCGTCCTTGTCGACGTCGATCATGACGGCGACGTATTCCTTGTCGAGGCGCTTGGCCACATTGTCCTGGTTCCAGACAGCAGCTGCCAGCTGCTTGCAGGGACCTCACCACTCGGCCGTGAATTCGATGAACAGGCGCTTCTTCTGCTCGGCGGCGGACTTCTTGGCCGCCTCAAAGTCACTGGTCCATTTCACTGCACCGCCCTCGGCGGCAAACAGTGCAGGGGCCAGCAACCCGGCGAGAAGCAGCGCACCCACTGCGGTTGATACGCGCATGCATTTCTCCTGAGTACATTGATGGATGCACGGACACCCGCGCATCCGACACTACGGTATTACGATGGAACACCGAGACGACGCCAGGATTCCCCGAAAATGCGCGTACCACCGCGCGTGGCGGTGCTACTCCTCCGCGCCGAGCATCTTCACGAGCAGTGCTTTCTGCGCGTGCAGCCGGTTTTCGGCCTGCTGGTAGACGACGCAATCGTCATGGTCCAGTACGCCGTCCGTTGCCACGACATTGCGGCGGATCGGCAGACAGTGCATGAACTTTGCGCGGCTGGTGAGCGCCATCTTTTCTTCGGTGATGGTCCAGCTTGGCAGCGTGGCGCGGTATGCCATCTCGGCTTCGGGATTGCCGTAGTGCTCAAGGCTGAGCCAGCTCTTGGCGTAGACGACCTCCGCGCCGCGAAGAGCTTCGTCCTGATCGTGAACGACCTTGATATTGCCGCCCGTCTTGGCGGCGATGCCCTTGGCCTGCTTCACAACTGCCTCTTCGAGATCGAACTTCTGCGGGTGCGCGACGGTAATGTCGCAGCCGCCCATCGCCGCCGCGAGCAGGAAGCTGTGCGGAACCGCCAGCGGCAGCGCCTTCACGTGCGGCGCCCAGGACAGCACGACCTTCTTGCCCTTGGTGTTGTGGTTGAATATCTCGCGCAGGGTCATCAGGTCGGCGAGGCCCTGGCAGGGGTGCTCCACGGCGCTCTCGAGGTTGATCAGAGGCGCCGAGGCGTACTTGCTGAATGAGCTCAGGATCGGGTCGAGCCGGTCCTGCGCATAGTCCTTCATCATCGGGAAGCTGCGCACTGCGAGGATGTCGCCGTAGCGCGAGAGCACTTTGGCCGCGTCCTTGATGTGCTCGGGGCTGTTGCCGTTCATCACGACGCCTTCCTGCCACTCGAGATTCCACGCGTCCTGCCCGACGTTCAGCACCACGGGCTGCGCGTCGAGTTGCGCCGCGCCGATTTCAAAGCTGGTGCGCGTGCGCAGGCTGCTGTTGAAGAACAGCATGATGATGGTCTTGCCCTTGAGGCTCCAGGTGCGCTGCTCGCGCTTCATCTCGATGGCGAGGTTGAGAATGTCGTCGATCTGCGTCGTTTCGAAGTCGGCAAGGCGGATGAAGTCGCGGCCCCGGATATCGCTCATTTCAGTCTCCCGTACTCTGCGAGAATCATGCCGCTGCGACGATTAATGTAAAGGCGCAGGCTGTAGCGCATCCCGCTTGGCGACTTATGCTGTGCGGCGTCCGGAGGTATCCATGGGTCTGTTCAAGGCGTACGACGTCCGCGGGACGGTACCCGACCAGTTGAACGCGCCGATTGCGTTCCGCATTGGCTACGGCTTCGCCAAGCTGCTCGGCGAAGACAACGAGCATCCCCATGTGCTGGTCGGCATCGACGCCCGCCCGACAGGCCCCGAGCTTGCCGCTGCCTTCATGGACGGGCTCGCCACCGGCGGCGCAAAGGCCGAGTTCATCGGCCCGTGCAGCACGCCGATGCTCTACTGGGCCGTCGCCGGGCGCGAAAAGCCCGCCCAGGGCGGCGCCATGATCACCGCCAGCCACAACCCCGCCCGCTACAACGGCATCAAGTTCTGCCGTGAAGACGCGGTGCCGATTGCCTACGACACCGGACTCACCGAGATCGAAGAGCTGGCCAAGGCCGCGCCTGAGCCGCCGCCGAAATGGTCCGCCGACCCGACGGTTTCGCTGCTGCCGCCGCCGCCGGTCGAAAACCCGGTCGCCGCGCCGTTCGGCCTGAGCCCGCGTGTATTCCAGGGCTACGTGCAGCACATCCGGCGCTTCGTGAAACGCACGCCGGACAAGCTGAAGGTCGCGGTGGATCCTGCCAACGGCATGGGCGGTATCTATCTGGGGCTGCTGCGTTCGCTGGGTCTTGAGCTGATTGTGATCAACGCCCAATTCGACGGTGCATTCCCGAACCACGAGGCGAACCCCAGCCGTCTCGACAACCTCAAGCCGCTGTGCGAGCTGGTGAAAGCCAACGGCTGCCAGCTGGGCATCGCGCTGGATGGCGACGCGGACCGTGCAGTCTTCGTCGACGAAACCGGCACGCCTGTCGGGCAGGACATGATTACCGCACTGCTCGGGCAGGAACTGCTGAAGCGCCACAAGGGAGCGGCGGTGCTCTATGACCTGCGTTCAAGCCGTGCCGTTGCCGAGGTCGTAGAAGGCGCAGGCGGACGCCCGCTTCGTGAGCGCGTCGGGCACAGCTATATGAAGGCGACCATGCGCAAGGTCGGCTGCATCTTCGGCGGCGAGCTTGCGGGCCACTACTACTTCAAGGACAACTTCTACGCCGACAGCGCGATCATCGCCGTGATCGAAGTGCTGAACGCCATGGGTTTGTCCGGCGCGCCACTGAGCGAGCTGATTAAACCCATCCGCCGCTACAGCCAGACCGGCGAAATCAACTTCAAGGTCAAGGACAAGGAAGAAGTCTTCAGCAAGGTGCAGGACCAGTTCAAGGACGCGGAGATCGACCACCTCGATGGCGTCACCGTCAGCTACCCGGACTGGTGGTTCAACCTGCGCGCCAGCAACACGGAGCCGCTCGTGCGCCTGAATCTCGAAGCCGGCAGCCGCGAGCAAGTGCAGGAAAAGTATAAGCAGGTGGCGGCGCTGATCGGCGACCCGATCGAGTAGCAGCGCTCAAAATCACAACGGCGGGGGCCAAGGCCCCCGCCGCTCTGGTTCTCGCGCCTGGCTAGCTCATGCGCGGGCTGCGCAGCAACGCTGCTGCTCCGCCCAGTTTCGTCTTGAAACCGTGGTCCTTGATGAACTCCAGCTTGGTGCCGAATTTCACCGACGTGCGCGTTACGACCTCCTTCAGGTCGACGCCGGAGATGTCGGTACTGTCGCAGGCGTAGCAGGTGCTGCTCTGGTCCTTGAAAATCATGCCGCACGCGTTGCACTGCGAGCCCTGCAGTTTGAGGTCGGAGGGCAGCAGCACCTCGTAGGCCTGCCCGCGCGCGAGGTAGGTCAACGTGTCCTCAAGCCCCGAAACACCCATCGTGCTTGAGTGGATCTCGCGGATTACGCGGTCGACCTTGCTGTTCTCCTCGTCGTCTTCCGCGCTGCGGAAGTAGTCGACGGCCGTCTGCAGCAACTCGTGGTCCGCTGCGCGGCTGTCTACGCGCTCACCGTCAATCACGCGGCGTGCGACGTCGGGTGTCAGGCAGTCGCGCAGGATGCTGCGTGACTTGTCGGGACCCACCACGACGATGCGCTTGTAGCGATGCTTTCCCACCAGCTCCGTGAGCGCGTTGGCCACTTCCTGAATGTGGGCGTGCTTCTCGCCCTCGATGCCGCGCTGGAAACGCATCTGCGACCAGCCGCCGCGGTGGATGCGGCGATGCACTTCGCTCTTGATGTCGCTGCTGTCCACCAACTCACCCAGCGCAATTTCAAAGATACGCGCGCTGCGACTGTCCAGGTGGACAACGGCGTAGGGCTCAAACTCCTCGCCGATGAAAGCCAACTGGCTGATGAACGGGTAGCGGCGATAGGCCATCTGGTCTTCGAACGGGATCGACGTTTCAAACCGGTCGATCACCTTGCCGCCCTGCAGGAACAGCGCCAACCCGATGACGTTGTTGTTCAGATCCTGCTTGCGGATCAGCTCGACCTGCTCAAGCCCTTCGCGCAGGAAATCGAGACCGCGCTTGTCGTCACCAAGCACGCGCTCGATCTCGGCCGCGCGGTTCTTGATGAAGATGAGGTTTTCCTTTCGCCTGTCGCGGCCGCCATCCCTGCATCGCAGGTAGACGGAAAGCACGTGGGGATACTGTGATTCGAGGGTAGCGAGTGTCTGCAAACGACCTTTGAGGTCCATGAAATCTCCTGCCTTTCGATGGCGGGCGGAGAGGATAGCAAAGCCGCCCTCTGTGCAAACGGGGGACTGGCACGAAGTCATCCAAAACCGCTATAGTTCTGGCCATGAAAGCCACGAAAGAGCCGCATCGCCGCCTGCCGCCATGGCTGAAGCGCCCCCTCCCCCGCAGCAAGGGGCAGAAGGCGCTGGACGACCTGTTGGACCACCAGCGGCTGCATACCGTGTGCGAAGAAGCCAATTGCCCCAACAAGGCGCAGTGTTTTGCCCACGGGACGGCGACGTTCATGATCCTGGGCGACGTCTGCACGCGCCGCTGTCAGTTCTGCAGCGTAACGTCCGGGCGTCCGCCGCTTCCGCCCGATCCCGACGAGCCGCGCAGGCTGGCAGAGACGGCCGCCGCCATGAAACTTGAGCACGTAGTGATCACCAGCGTGGATCGCGACGATCTTGATGACGGCGGCAGCGCGCACTGGGCCGCGGTCATCAACGCGGTGAAGACAGCGCTGCCGACAGCAACGGTCGAAGTACTCACACCGGACTTCCAGGCGATTGATTGGCAGATCGACGCCGTGATCGACGCCGGGCCGCGCGTGTACAACCACAACATCGAGGTCGTGCCGTCGCTCTTTCGCACTATCCAGCCGAGCAAGCGTTTCGACCGCAGCCTTTACACCCTGCGCCGCGTGAAACAGCGCGCTCCGCAGATGACCACCAAGAGCGGGCTCATGGTCGGGCTGGGCGAAACCCGCACAGAGTTGCTGCAGACGTTCCGCGAGCTGCGCGACGCCGGCGTAGACATGCTGACCGTCGGCCAGTACTTGAAGCCCGCGCCGGGACTCGCCGACGTCGTGAGATACTATGAGCCGCGCGAATTCGATGAAATCCGCGAACAGGCGCTGGCGTTAGGCTTTGACAAGGTCGCAAGCGGCCCGTTCGTGCGCAGCAGTTACAATGCGAAGGAACAATTCCTGCTTGGTGTTACTGAAAGCGGCAATGGCTGAAACACAATCATCGAATGACAGGCCGATCCGCGTGCTGGTCGCCAAGGCCGGGCTGGATGGGCACGACCGCGGCGCGAAAATCGTCGCAGCAAGTCTGCGCGACGCCGGGATGGAAGTGATCTACACCGGGCTGCGCCAGACGCCGGAGATGATCGTGCACGCGGCGATCCAGGAAGACGTCGACGCAATCGGGCTCAGTTCGCTTTCCGGCGCGCACATGAGCCTGTTCCCGCGTGTGCTGGAACTATTGAAAGAGCAGAACGCGACGTCGATCCTGCTGTTCGGCGGCGGCGTGATTCCAGAGAAGGAAGCAGCGGCGCTTGCTGCCAAGGGCATCGGAAAACTGTTCGGGCCCGGCACTGACACCCGCGAGATCGCTGACTACCTCAGATCCGAAGTCCAGAAGAGACGCGCAACACAGGAGGTTTAGAAATGACCAATCCCCCACCGAGTCCGAATCAGTCCAGCACCGGCGGCTACCAGCCGCCGCCGCCACCGCCCGCGCACATGCCGCCGCCTGCACCGGGGCCGCAGATGGCTCCGCCGGCGTATCCGTACCGGATGTCGCGCCCGCGTACCGGCATCTGGCGCACGCTTGGCTTGCTGGTGTTCATCGGCGTGATCGGCTTCAACCTGCTGATCCTGCTGGCGATGGTCGGCGGGCTGGGCGTCCTGAGCGGCGGCAACCAGAACCCGCACGGACTGGTTGAGTACCAGCGCGAGTCCGGCGGCGACGGCAAGGTCGCGGTGATCAGCGTCGACGGCGTCATCATGGAAGGCGGCGGGGGCGGACTGTTCGGCGGCGGCGTGGATCCCGTTGCGCTGGTAACCGACAGCCTGAAGCAGGCCGCGGATGACGACAGCGTCCACGCGGTGATTCTCGAAGTAAACAGCCCGGGAGGCGGCGTCACAGCCAGCGATTTCGTCCACCACGAGATCGTCAAATTCCAGAAAGACACCAAGAAGCCCGTGGTCGTGTACATGAAGGACCTCGCGGCCAGTGGCGGCTACTACATCAGCGCACCGGCCGACTACATCGTCGCAAACGAGACTACGCTGACCGGCAGCATCGGCGTGATCATCCAGGGCTTCAACTTCCACGGTACGTTGACCGAGGTCGTAAAGGGCCAGGACGCCACCATCAAGGCCGGCAACAACAAGGCCATGGGCAGCATGTTCGCCGACCCGGAAAGTGAAGAATACGCCGAAGGCCGTGCGCTGCTGCAGGACCTGGTCGACGAGATGCACGGGCACTTCAAGGACATCGTGAAGGACGGTCGCGGCCCCAAGCTCAGCAAGGACTGGGAAAGCTTTGCCGACGGGCGGGTCATGAGCGCCCGCCAGGCCGAGAAGATCGGGCTGATCGACAAGATCGGCTATTTCGAGGATGCGAAGAAGGAAGCCGAGCGGCTGGCAGGCTCCGACAACCTCACGGTGGTCGAGTACGGGCGCCAGGTCGGGCTTGGCGCACTGTTGGGCATGAATGCGAAAGACGTGAAGCCCAAGGTCGAGCAGGCCATGGCCGAGCAGATGCGCGCCGAGTTGCAGGAACAACTGCGCCTCTACCCCGGGCGCCCCATGGCAATCTGGATGCCGTAGCATCCCCTTCCAGGCGATGTCGTTCGGATCGGCTTCCAGCCGATCCATCCACGCACTGGAAGCGCGTGAGCGCCACATCGGCAAGATGCCGATGCTACAGCACGTACTTGAGCACAACGAAAAACAGCCCGATCAGGACGCAGAGCCCGATCGTGATCCACTCGAAGTACTTCTCGATGATCGGGCGCACCTTGTCGCCGAACAGGTGGATCAACACGCCCAGCCCCATGAAACGCATGCCGCGACCGACAATGCTGCCGGCGATCAGCAGCGGCAGGCTGACGTCGAACACGCCGCCGGCAATCGTGAAGACCTTGTACGGAATCGGGCTCAGGGCGGCGCTGAAGTAGGCCAGAAATGCGTTGGCCTCGAATTTGGCATGCACGAGATAGAAGTAGCCATCGGGGTAGAAGCGCGTATCCCCGGCCGTTTGGGCCAAAGGCTCACCGCCCGCGGGCGTGCCGAACCAGCTAGGTCCCCAGCCGACCGAATGAATGATGTTCACCACCGACTCAAACACCGCGCGCCCGATGTACCAGCCAAGGATGCCCCCGGCCACCGAAGCGACCGTGCAGAGCAGCCCGTACCACAACGCCCGCTTGCGCTTGCCAAGACACAACGCGATCAACAGCGGGTCCGGCGGGATCGGGAAGAAGCTCGCCTCGGCGAACGCCAGAGCCACCAGCACGGGTGTCCCGTAGCGCGTGTCCGCCCAGCCCACTACCCAGGCATACAAACGCTTCAGCAGGCGCAGCGGCCAGAACAACGCGCCCAGGAACCCGCCCTTGGGCGCGCTGGATGGCTGCGTTGTGTCGCCGCGCTCAGGCGGTGCGGGCTCATCCATTGGCTTCGCCTTCAATGATCGCCTCGACGAGAGAGGCCACAGTATGCCCGGCGGCCTCGCCCATTACCTGCGCCTCGTTGTCGCGCACGGCCGCGCTGGTGGTGGGCCCGATACTGTACACACGCAGCTTCGCAAGTCCCTCGCGCCCGATGGGCACCACGGCCGCGCGCACTGCGCTGGGTGACGCGAAAGCAATCGCGTCCAGTCCTGCCGAAAAGGCCGCTTCCAGTTGAAGCATGCCGTCCTCATCCGGTTCGTTGCGATAAGCCACGGGATCATCGACCGCATACCCCAGCGCCTTGAGACCTTCTTTCAGGGTCGGCGCGGCAATCTCGCTGCGCGGATACAGCACGCGCCCGCGATCCGGCAGCGCCGCGAACGCCTCGATGAGCCCTTTCACGTGCTGGCGCTCCGGCACCAGCTTGACCTGCAAGCCCGCCTCGCGCGCGATATTGGCCGTCGACTCCCCCACGCAGGCTACCTTCGGGCCCACGAGCGGCATGCCGCGCGCGATCGTCATGCGAACCGCGTTGCTGCTGGTAAACACAAGCCAGTCGTAGTCACGAATACTGTTCAGGCGGGCGTCGAGATCGGCACTCTGCGCCGGCGGCACGATGCGTATCAACGGGCAGTGGATCACGACCGCCGCTTCGGCCTGCAACAGCTCTGCCATCTCGCCGGGCTCTTCACGAGTCACGGCGATGCGCAGCCCTGCAAGCCTGCCCGGGGTTTTCTGCTCCATATCAGCCGCTATAACTCAAGCTGCCTCAGCTAGGAATGGTCCCATGCGCAAAGCCATCATACCGTTTCTTTTGCTGACCCTGCTGCTTGCCGGATGCGGCCCGGGTGCGGAGCTTGCCTCATGCCGCAGCGTGGCCGACACCTTCATGGAGCGCCTCGCCAAGGGCGACCAGCTCGGCGCCTATGAGCTGTGCGACCCCAACGCGCTCAGCATGGACAACCTGCGCAGCATCGCCAACAACCCGGACTTCTCGGAAATGTTGAACGACTACAAAGGGCTCGAGCACGGCGACGGCGGCCAGAAGGAAGACAAGGACTCCGGCGATGAGGTTCGCCTCGCGCCCGCCAAGGCCACCGGACACGAGAACTTCATCGTCCACTTCGCCTTCCGCAAAGAGCCCGCGGGCTGGCGCATCATTGGCTTCAAGATCGAGCGCAAGTAATGCCCCGCATCCTGCTCAGCGGCTTTGAGCCCTTCGGCGACTTCGCCAGCAACCCGTCGTGGGACGCCCTCGTGTGCGCTCGCGACGAGGGCATGTTCGAAACCGGCGTGCGCCTGGCGCTGATCCCCGTGACTTATGACGGCGCCTTCGAGGCCTTCGAGAAGGCCGTGATCGAATACGAGCCGCATGCCGCCATCAGCTTCGGCGTGTACGGCAGCGCGGGCGAAAGCTCCAGCTTCCGCGAGGGCAAGAACATCGGCGAGCGCCCGGCCAAGCTCTATCTCGAGTGCACGGCCCGCAACCGCAACGGCGCCAGGCGCGCGGACAATGCCGGCAACGTCCGTGACGCCAGCGAGATCGTCCCCGGCGCGCCCGCCACCCTGCCCGCAACTTTCCCGGCGGAACTGCTGCTGCAGTCGTTGAAAGAAGGCGGCTTTGAGCCCGAACTATCGCAGGACGCCGGCGGATACCTGTGCAACCACCTCTTCTATAGAGGCGCGCACCTGTTCGGCGATGGCTTTCCCTACGGGTTCGTGCATGTACCGCCCGTAGATAGCATGGGGGGCGCGCTGAGCCTGGAATCACTCGCCGGTGCGATGGCAATCATGGCGAATACGCTGGCGCGCACACTGGAAGATACCTAGCGTTCGGAGCCTTATGGGCAAGCAGACTGCATTCCTGTGCCTGGCGTTGCTGCTGGTTGTTTCGGCCTGCGGCGGCAGCGACTACGGCGGCAAGGGCAAGTGGGGCGGCAACGGCGAAGAGGTCGAGCGCAAAGACCCGCTCGTGGAAGTCGTGCCCGCCCGCCGCGACAATATCTCCGAGTTCGAGCGCAGCACCGGGCGCATCGAGGCCCACACGCTGGCGGACGTCTACGCGCAGATCAGCGAAGTCGCCAACGAAGTGCTGGTGGACGTCGGCGACCACGTGCAGCAGGGGCAGGTGCTGGCACGCCTCGACCGCGGCAAGGTCGAGCTGCAGGTCACGGCTTCGATGATCGCCGTGCAGGAATCGGAGCTGGCCCACCGCAAGGACATTCTCGACGCCGCCAAGAAGAGGGGCGACTTCGAGCGCATCGAGCGCTACTTCGACCCCAAGAACCCCGAAGCCTCACGCATCTACACCAAGGACGTCTACGAGGCCGCGAAACTTGAGTACGACAAGGCCGCTAACCAGGTGGAGACCTCCAGCCTCGCGCTCGACAAGGCCCGCGGCGAGCTCGCCGTGAATCAGCTGCAGCTTGCCTACACCGTCATGAAGGCGCCGATCACCGGCGTGATCACCGAGCGCAACATCCGCGCCAATGAGCTGGTTGGCGCCAATGCGCTGGCATTCCGAATCGCCGACTTTCGTGAACTGGAAGTGAAGCTGGACGTGGCCGAAGCCGGGCTCAAGGACCTGCGTGAGCCCAAGCGTATCCCGGCCGTCGGGCTGTTCGGGCTTCGGGAGAAGGTCGAGCTCGACACTGCGCAGGCCGTGCTGCTGTCGGTTACCGCGTTTCCGAACGCACGCTTTCTGGGCTACGTGGACCGAATCTCGCCGATCGTGGACCAGACGCGCGGCATGATCGTTGCCACCGTGCGCATCGTGCAGCCCGAAGACGTGGACGCCGAAGGCGCGCACAAGGCGATGCTGCAGCAGATGGACCCGGATTCACGCAAGGCAATCACCTCCACGTCGGAACGCGTGCGCAAGGGCGAGCTGCTTGCAACACGCCCCGGCATGTGGGTTGACGCGCGCATTTCCACCAATGTTGAGAAGCAGGTGCTGCTGGTGCCGGGCGCTGCGATCGTCGGCGACGCCGAGGTCATCTGGGTGATCGACCCGGGCACAGAGCCCGATACAGGCACCGCCCGCCGTATCGACGTTTCGCGCCGCCGCGGCGTAAACAGCGAGGGCAGCTTTGAGCTGCGCGAGGCGCCCGCCAATTCCGCCAAGAACCAGGAAGTGAAACAGGGCGCGCTGATTGTAGTACGCGGGCAATCACTGCTGCGCGACGGCGCAAAGGTGCGCGTCCGCGACATCACCAAGTAGCGATCAAGCGAAAACCCCGCCCGAAAGGGCGGGGTTTGTGTTTTGGTGAAACCCGATCAGGTCTTCTTCTCGTCCTTCGGGCCGAACCAGACAAACGTGATCGTCACGTTCCACAGGCTGCCGTCTGCGTTGCGGTCCTTGGCGACGTTCAGCTTCGAATAGCGGTTTTCCGTGCGCTGCGCCTTGATCGACTCAAGGTCGGCGTACTCGCGCGTCTCGTGCTGCGCCTGCGACAGGAACACCGCCCACTCGGTCTGCGTCACGTTCTTCAGCTCGACGTCAAGCGTGTACTCCCAGTACATCTTGTTCACGAGCTTCGACTTGGGCGTGCCCATGTCGAGGTGGTCATCGCTGCCCGCGCCTTCGTTGATGCCAAGCTTGTTGGCGATCTCGCGCAGCTTGATGTGGGTGTTGTCGCGCACGTCCTTGTCGACGCGTTTGATCAGCCCGTCTTCGACCTTGCGGTAGTAATCGTTGATGTTAGGCGCGTAGGCGGCGCTCATGTCCGCGAACTTGCCGGCCAGGTCCACGTACTCGGTCGACAGCTCTTCGCGGTCCTGGTTCGCGAACTTGTAGCCCACCAGCGCCACCATCGCGAGCGCGAAGCAGGCCACGATGTAGATCGTCATGTACTTGGAGCCTTCATTGTTTTCCATTACTTGGCTCCTGTCTTGGGCGGTGTCGTCGGCTTCTTCTTCGGCGGCTCGATCTTTTTCAGCTTGAGTTTAAGCGTCATCTGATCCGCCTGGCGGCCTTCGGGGCCGACCTGCGCCTTGTTGCCCTCTTCCTGCGTCGGGTCGCCCTCGAACCACTCCGGGTGCGCTTCCGCCAGCTTGCGGAAGGCGTCGAACATGCGGTCCGACTCCTTGAACGTCACGCCGAGGCGCTTGCGCTCGGCATCCGTCTCCGTGATCGAGGCCATGTACTGGATCGTCACGCCCGTGGCCAGAATGTCGCAGCGCAGCAGCGCGAAATCGTAGCTCGGCTTGGCCGCCTCAATCGTCTTCAGGATCTCGGCCAGGATCTGGTCGGCCGGGTGCGGGTGAGCGAACACGTCCTCGGTCGCGCCCTGCAGCAGCGCCTGCGTGTCTTTCAGGCGCTTGTGCGCCAGGCGAATCTCGTCGCCCGGGGCCTCCGGCATTTCCGGGTATTGGCGCAGCTTGAGCTCCGCGGGCGTGGGCTTTGAGCCCGGCTGCTGGTCCGCCGCCTTGGTGTGATAGAACGCGGCCGTGAAGAAGTACTTCGGCCCGCGGTCCTGGTCGCGCAGTGCCGCAATGTCGCGCTCGTACTGCCGCGCGTGCGTGTAGCTGATCAGGAACATGATGCCCGCGAACAGCAGCACCAGCGTCGCCGTGAACGCCAGCGGCGTCTTCGCGTAGTCGAACAGCGTGCCGGCCGCGAGGTCGCCGTAGCGGAAGTCGATCCCGGTGTAGTCGCGACCGACGCCCTTCAGCGCCACGCCGCACAGGTACGACAGCTCGCCGACGTCCGGCGTGTCGACGCCCTTGCCCGGCGGGTTCACGACGTCCACGAGGTCGATGTCAATCGCGTCGCTCATGCCCAGCTCAGCGCCGAGCAGCTTGGCCAGCTCTCTGCCCGCGCTGCCGAGCCCGGAAACAACCAGGCGCTCCGGCTCCGCGTCGAAGCGCGAAATCAGCATCGTGCGCCGCGCTTCCACCGACACGCGCGTGATGAACTTCTGCAGTTCGTCGCGGCTCATGTGCCGGATGCGGTCGGCCACTTCCGCGCCGCCAATGTTCACGCTTTCCGACTTGGGCAGGGTCGTTGAGTCCGTGGCGGACGTATCCAGCACGTACTCTTCTTCCATGTCCATGTCGTCGAGGCGGTCGAGGTCACCCGCCTCGAACTTGCGCGCACGCAGCTCGGCCTCGGCCGCGGCCTGCTTGCCCGCCGCCTTGGCGTCTTCCGCCGTCGCGGTCGCCCCGCTGGCGCCGGCCAGATAGGGCGCCAGGAACACGCGCGCCGTCTGCACCTCGCCGTCCTGCACGACCGCAACCGTCGCGCTGGTGCCGGCGAAATCCAGCCACAGCGCGGGCGGTGAGCCCTTGGCGAATGCGCCGTGCAGCAGCCCGATGTTCATCGTGCCGGAAAGGTTGCTGTCCACGGAATCAACCGTGCAGCCCGCTTCTTCCAGCGCGATGATGCGCTGCCGGATGTAGTCCTTGTCGGCCGCGTGCACCAGCAAACGCGCGCCATCCGGCTCGTTCTGCAGGATGTTGTAGCCGACGGTCAGTTGCTCAATCGGAATGTTCGGGATCAGCCCTTCGACCTGATATTGCAGCACCTTGTCGATGTTGCGCTTGTCGCTGAAGGCCAGCTTGACCTCGCGGTAGCGCATGGCGTCGGGCCCGGCAAGCAGGATGGTCTTGCCGCCGCCCAGCTTGCGCTCTTTCACGAACGCGGCCACCTGCTCGTTCAGGTAGCCCTGCCGGTCCACCATCAGCGTGCCGTCTTCGTTGCGCGGCTCGGGCAGATCGCCCACTTCCACGCGTTTCAGCTTCGGGTTGCGCGCACTGCCGCCAATTTCCACGGCCGTGATGCGCGGGTACTCGATGTAAAAGGCGGTAGGCACCGGCGATCCTCTGAACGTAACTACCGACTTATACGCACCTTCGACGGGATTCGTTGGGGATTTTTCAGGCGGCAGGCGTCAGGCGGGAGGCGCCAGGTAACCGCCCTTACTGCCGCCTGCAAACTGCCGCCTGCCGCCTAGATCCAACGCCCCTTACCCCTGCAACCCCCCGGCGTTATGCTGGCGTTGAAGACCGATCCAAGGACCGCCGTGTCAGACCGCACAATCCTAGACCAGCTCACCTACAACGAACTCCCGGCCGTCCTTGTCAGCGCCACCCTGCGCGACGATGAGCCGTTCGGTGACGACCCCCTCGACGAGCTCGAGGCCCTGGCCGAGACCGCGGGCATGCTCGTGGTCGGCAAGGCCTACCAGAACATGCAGCAGATCACGCCGCGCACCTACGTCGGCAAGGGCAAGGTGGCGGAGATCGCGGCACTGGTCGAAGAAACCGGCGCCAAGATCGTCGTATTCGACAACGAGCTGCGCCCCAACCAGCAGGCCGCGCTCGAGGACGACGTGAAAGCCAGCGTACTCGACCGCACCGAGCTGATTCTCGCCATCTTCGGGCAGCACGTCCGCACGCGCCAGGCCAAGGTGCAGGTGCAGCTCGCGCAGGCCGAATACGAGCTGCCGCGCCTGAAAAACCTCTGGACCCACCTTGAGCGCCAGCGCGGCGCTTTGGGCGCGGTCGGCGGCGCGGGTGAGCGCCAGATCGAAGTCGACCGCCGTTTGCTGCGCGACCGCATCGCCAAGCTCAAGCGCGAGCTGGATGAAATCAACAAGCGCCGCCTGACCGAGGTCGAGCGCCGCCACGAGCTGTTCCAGGTCTCCATCGTCGGCTACACCAACGCCGGCAAGAGCACCCTGATGCACGCCCTCACCGACGAAGACGTGTTCATCGAAGACAAGCTGTTTGCGACGTTGGACACCCGCACCTGCGTCTGGAAGCTGCCGGACCACAAGGTGCTGCTGAGCGACACCGTCGGCTTCATCCGCAACCTGCCCCACAGGCTGGTCGCAAGCTTTCACGCCACGTTGGAAGAAGTGCTGCACGCGGACCTGCTGCTGCACGTCGTGGACGCCAGCCACCCGGCCAGCGTCGAGATGATCCAGGCCGTGAACGAGGTGCTGCGCGAGATCGGCGGCAACGACCGCCGCACGCTGATGGTGTTCAACAAGATCGACCGAGTAATGGACCAGCCGCAGCTCAACCACCTGCACATGCTTCACCCGGAGTATGTCGACGTCAGCGCCCGCACCGGCGAAGGTCTAAAGGCGCTCGCGGCCAAGGTGCAGGAAGTCGTCGAAGAGCGCGAGACGGCCGTGGATTGGACCTTCTCAGCCGGCAACGGCAAGCTGCTCGCATACCTGCAGCAGCACGGCAAAATCCTCGACATCGAGTACGAGGATTCCCAAGTACACGTAAAGGCCCTGATCGAGCCAAGGTACTACGGCCAAGCGGCAGCACTCAAGGACAAATAGCCAAAGGGAATGACAGATGGACGATCCGCTCCTAGATCAATTCACGGAGTTCGTTAGTGCGTTGAACGCCATGAACGAGGCCGGCGCTTTTCTCGTCACAGGCGATTCGATGAAGGAGGATTATCAGCAGTACCTCGGTCTTGTAGATCATGTTCTTCAGTTATGGTCGGCTGGCCGCACGCTCTACTTGTCGGGACACTTTCCCCAAGCCGTCTACCTGGCGATCGCGGCTATCGAGGAAGTAGGCAAGATCGGAGTTGTGCGCTTCCAAGTCTTCCTGCGCGAAGCGGCGCGCGAGCGCGGCGAAGAGTTGTCCGTGGGGGAAAACCGGCGGAGTAGAGAAAATCCCTTTTTTTCACATCCCAAGAAGCACCTACTTGCTGCAGGCGGCGGCGCACTCATTAACAGACGACTGCGCCGAATACTTGGCGAAGATGCGATATGCAACTTCTTGAATCAGGTGCGGAGTGGTGAAATTGAACGAATTCGCCAAACGGCGCTCTACGTTGACGTCGCAGTGAGCGGTGCACAGCTACCTTCGGGCACTTTCGGCGAGGCGGATGCGAGGTTCTTCGTCGTGCTGGCCGGCGAGTTGATGGCAGAGATTCTGGGCTTGGCGCCGGATCAGTTCGAGAAGCTACTCGGCATCGTACAGCAGTTCGAACAAGAGATTGGTCACCGCTGGGAGTAGAGCCTGATATGATGGATACAATCGCACCTTTGTATCCCACTTAGAGGAATCGAGCTTGGCAAAGATGGCTTCAAAAGACGAGAGTCCGCCTCGCTTCATGGAAGCGAAGGTCAACTCCATTCGAGATCTTGCGGACTTTGGACATAGGCTATGGTTGCTCCGCAAAGAGGGCGGTGCTCGTGGTCGCCGAAGGTATTTCTTCCGAGGACAAGACGCTGGCTTTCCGAAGCTGACGCCAACTGCCGACCGACGGGAATTCACAGACGAAGACGACCAATTGCTGAGCGATGTGTATGGCGTTCGCCGAGACCTAAATCGAACGCTTATCCGGTACCGGCGCACAGCGCACACGGTTGCCCAGCAACTTCCAGACGACGACGACTGGATCGGGTGGATGTCGCTTATCCAGCACTACGGTGGCCCAACTCGCCTATTGGACTTCACAGAGTCCATATTTGTTGCGGCGTTCTTTGCCGCTGCAAGTGTGAACGCGGCAAGCAATCGAAGTGCCGGCGCGCACATCTGGTGCATTCTTGAACAAGACCTTGTTCAAGAGCTTCTTCCAGTAGTACCGCTAATCCTCAAGGAGTTTCCTGATGGATGGCCGCCGAAAGGAGCGTCCGACCAAGAGTTCTACTCTGTGGTCGCGCGTCACTGCCTTTGGGAGATGCATCGGAGCGTCGGTATTGGAAGAAGGGTGCTGCACTACATACAAGATCCCGACGACTACATCGACCTACACGGTGGTGATCACTTCAACAGACATGGGCTCGGAAAGCTCCGTTCGATCTCCGGCATCGTGTTTGCGCGGCCGTTCAAGCTGAACGCTCGGCTCTTGGCGCAACAAGGGTTGTTTGCTGTGGCGCTCGGTACAGGGCACTTCACATTCGACAGAACAAGCGTCTTTATGGAGCAACTAGCTCCCGACAGAAAGACGCTCTCTGCGTTGTCCACACCTCGCGATCCTGCTGAAAACGAAGGATTGCCAGTATTGACCGGCGACTATCTCCGACTCATTGCATTCGAGAGACCGCCGATTGTGCGACTGTGGCTACCTCCGAACTTCATACCGAAACTCTACGAGGCCCTCGGGATGTTCAACATCACGGGTCAGTCCCTCTTTCCGGATTTCACTGGGTACACAGAGGCGCTGCAGCACGAACAATTCAACATAGCACTCGACGACTACTGATGTCGAAGCACTGTACCCGAGGCAGTCGACCCACGGGCTATTTGATGGCGGGGGCTCTGCCCGCTCGCATGCTCATCCTTCGGGCGCTCCAACCGACGGTGCACAAGCTTACTTCGCCCCCCCCCGGGACGGATTTGGGAGTGGTTGGGTGAGTTCCGGCGTCCAGAAATTTCGTCCTGGTGCTGCAGGCTTCGGGTGTGAAGACTTGGAGGCTCCCCATGCTGAGCAAACCTTATCGGCGTAGGCCGGGGACTCCACCTACGGAGACCGATACACCGGCGCGGTCCTAGTCGGCGGGCATCCGCAGTTTCAGGCGCGGAGCGCCGTTACAGGGTTAGCCCCCGCAGTGAGGCGGGGGTTTTTGACGGAAACAACACCCGAGCCGCGGAGCGGCGGCACAAGTCGAGCCTGTGGTGGTTGGCGGAACTTGTGTCGCTGCTCCGGCACTCTCATTTCTTCGCTGCTCGATACCCCCGGCTTGCGCTGGGGGCCAACCTTGTGGGCCTGCTCCGCAGGCTCGAAAGCCCGGAAAAAACTTTCTTCGGCCCCCAGGGCGGGTTTGCGGGCGGTTGGGTGCCTTCCGGCGTCCGAAAATGTCGCATAGGTGGTGTAGGCTCCGGGTATGAACACTTGGAGCCTGACCATGTCCAACAAACGCTACCGCAGACTGCCCGGCGCGCCGGTGACCCAGGAAGATCGCAACGCGCGCAACATCGCGCTGGAGATGCTTGAGGAGCCGCTGCGCGAGATCAACGACGAGATCTCCGTCGTCCAGCAGACGGCCGACCTGTACAAGGCCGAAGTGCGCGAACGCGTCCGCCGCAGCCCCTACACCCCGGCGCCCAAGCGCTGGGAAATCGCCCCCACCGTCGGGCTGCGCGCCATCACCCTGCTGCGCTCGCTGCGCGAAAAACGCGACGCCATGATCGCCGAAGCCGAGGAGCACGTTCTTGGTCTCATGGAAGAGGCGGGCACGAGTTCTCCCCCACCGGCCGAGAACCCCGCGGCGCAGGAGACTCCGCCCAACCCCGGGAAGAAGACCGACGCCGAGCCGAAGAAGCAGCCGGTGCATTCATCCACCAGCGCAAGTTCGCCCGAGCAGGCGCCCGCAGCCACAACCACCAGCCCACCCACCAAAGCCCGCGACCCAGCTGCCGCGTAGCGACTAGATCGGCGGCAATGGCTCACATTGGATCGGCAGAAGGTTCGGCTTCACGTAGTCCATCCCCGCAAAGCCGCCCCACTGCAGGGAACGACGAACGTAGGCCATGAAGCTCACGCAGTGACGCTCGAAAAGCAGCAGACTGTCAACGGCAGGGCGATCCAGCGCGACTGAGTACGGTGGACCGCCGCTGATGTTGGCCTTGTGGAGATGATCCGGCGCGATGTCGAGCAATAGCGGCTCGTCGGCCTGACGCTTCAACTCATCTACGCGGGAGGTGATGTATTCGAGAGGTGCATCAAACGCGAGCGGATCGGTACAGACAACGCTACTCGCGTCCACCTGCGAATGCGCATACGTCGGGCACGGCCAGTTAGGATTGAAACCGCACAGGTCTACCGTCCCGACCTCGATCAACCATGCCTGCAATGACACCGGAACGAAAGCGCCCTCGTTCCAGAGATCACGAAGGGCTTCTTCGACTCCGCTTTCGGGCCCCGCATATGGAGCGCGATCGTCCACGAACTGATAACCATCCGCCACCAGGTGGTCGATGATTCTCAACACGTGCGTGCGCACTTCGCGCATTGCGGATCGGGCAGCCCCAAGTGCCTCTGCGAGAAAGCCAGGCTCGACCAGGCGCTCGGGCTGGCCGACAAGGATCGCCCACTGCTCATGCTTCCGGTGAATTTCGTCAGACTGGTATCCGCTCATGGTGCGGGCTCGGCCGGTTGGCCATCAGGCAGCGGTTTGCCGGGGCGGTGGCGCCCGATGATTTCCATGACGACGGCCGTGAGCGCGGTCAGCCCGATCACGATGCCGAGCAGCTTGGCCCACGCGAAAATGGTGATGGCCGGGCCGGGCTGCAGCCAGTCGGCCCAGAACCACAGCGCGGCGCTGCAGATCGTGCCCATCGGGTAGTCCATGGGCATGCCCGCGATCCACTGTTTGTGCCACCAGACGTTCTTGCTTTTGAAGCGGCGTATCCCGAAGTGCGGGTTGATCACGAACCAGAGGAAATCCCACCAGACCGCGACCATCAGGTACTGGCTCAGGATCCGCAGCTCGCCGACGAAGGTCCACTTGGAGAGTATCAGCGGGTAGTGCAGGAAGCCGAGAATGACCAGGTTGATGTAGACGTGATAGCCGGTGATCGGCTTGCCGTTGGTGAGCTTGCGCAGCCACGGGCGGTCGAAGCGCCAGGTCGGCAGCGTGGTCGCCCAGCCGTTGGGGCCCTCGATGTGGACTTCCATCGCCGCCAGCACGAAGCAGATCGCGAACAGGTTCACGCCGACAATCAACTCATCCATGTTGCACCTTTCGGTGGCACGGACATTCTTGTCCGTGTTGGTCTGCGCGCGGACAGGAATGTCCGCGCCACCGTGTTCACGCCAGCTCGTACATGCCGCGCCCGGCGGGCTTGAGCTTTCCCTGCGCGACCAGCTCGTCCCAGATTTCCTGCGGGTACTGGTCCGGCGGGTTGATCGCGGTGATGGTCGCCTTGTCGCGGCTCGGGTGCGACGCGGGCGAGCTGCTGCCGGTGTCCTGCTGATACAGCTTCAGGCGTTTCTTGAAGGCCTTGAACGCCTTCTTCAGTTCTTCCTTGTCGGCCATGGCTTCTCCTTGCGAGAAACATAGCGGCGACGCGGACGCTTTGCACCAGTGTTGAGGGCATCTGAATAGATCGGCACCGCCGGCGCCCCGGGGCTGCGAAGCTTTGATTAAGTTTGACCGAAGGGGCAACGCGCCGGGCACTGCATTTCCCTGCCGCCCATTGGCGTCTTGGCGGCCAAAGTAGTTCAAGACCGTGCTAAGCTCCCGCCATGAGCGACAGCCCGTCCGAGTCCGCAAACCCGAAACCACCGAGGCGCAAGCGCTACCAGGGCACGCACCCGAAGCGCTTCGAAGAAAAGTACAAAGAGCTCGCGCCGGACAAGTACCCCGACGAGGTCGCCAAGGTGCGCGCGGCCGGTCGCACGCCCGCGGGCACGCACGTGCCGGTGATGCTGCGCGAGGTGCTGGCTGCGCTCAAGCCGCAACCGGGCGAGGTCGTGCTGGACTGCACGCTGGGCTACGGCGGGCACACGGCGGCACTGGCGAAGACGGGCGCGCGCGTGATCGCGACGGACCTCGACGCCGCAGAGCTGGCCCGCACGACCGAGCGCCTGAAGTCGGCGGGGCTGAGCGTCTCGACCCACCACACGAACTTTGCGGGCATCGGCAACGTGCTCGCGGCCGAGGGGTTGGCGGGCGTGGATTGCCTGCTGGCGGACCTCGGGATTTCCAGCATGCAGCTGGATGACCCGCAGCGCGGTTTCGGCTTCAAGCGCGACGCGCCGCTCGACATGCGGATGGATGCCACGCGGGGCATCACGGCCGCGCAGTTGATCGCCGAGACCGACGAAGAAGCGCTGGCGGGGCTGCTGCGCGAGCTGGGTGACGAGCCGCGCGCGGAGGCGATCGCGGCGGCGATCAAGCAGGGCTGCCCCACGCGCACCGGCGAGCTGGTGAACATTGTGCTGCGCGCGTACGGGCTGAAGTCGTACAAGAAGCGCTCGGCCCGCGACCAGCACCCGGCCGCGCGGGTCTTCCAGGCGCTGCGCATGGCGGTGAACCGGGAGACGGCGAACCTCGATCATTTGCTGCGCACGCTGCCGTATCTGCTGAATGCGGGCGGACGCGTCGCGTTCATCACCTTCCACAGCGGCGAGGAAAAGCGCGTACACGACGCGCTGCTGGAAGGCTTCAAGCAGGGGCTGTACACGGCGATCGAGATCGACGGCGTGCGCCCCTCCAGCGACGAGATCTACAACAACCCAAGAGCGCGCTCGGCGAAACTACTAATTGCCACAAAAGCCTGAGCCGCCAAGCCGCCAAGAACTGCATTACCTTGGCGGCAGATGCAGTCCGCCGTTCCAAACTGCGTGAATCGTTGCAATCGCGATGTCGCCACGGCCGGGTATGCTGTGGGCAAGGAGGCAGACATGTATTACGGATGGGTTCACAACTCGTACGGCGCCGCGCGACAGGCCGCACACGCCGCCACCGACGCCGAGAGCTCCGCACGCCGCGCCGAGAATGCGATGGCTCGGCTGGAGGATGCCATCGAGCGGCAGACGCTGATCATTCGCTCGCTGCTTGAGGTTTGCTCGCGCAAGGGCGTGTTCACCGAGGATGAGTTCCGCGAGATCGTCACGGAAGTTGACCTCAGCGACGGGCGCCTCGACGGCAAGTACAAGCCGCAACTCGGGCCGCAACAGTGCGCAAACTGCGGCAAGACCAACGGCAAACGCGCGGTCACCTGCATGTACTGCGGCAACCCGCTTGATGGCCGCGAGCTTGTCTAGTCGAACGGCTCGATGCCGGCCCCGGCGCAAGCCTGCTCGTGAGTCGCGCGCTTCCGGCCCAGTTCGTGCAGTTCGCCGATCTCGCGCAGGATCGCTGCGCCCTTGGTCCATTGCTCGCGGGCCTCGTCGATGCGGCCGGTCTTGATAAGCATCAGCGAGTAGTCGCAGCAGGCGACTCCCTCGAACATCCGGTAGCGCGTCTGGCGCAGTATTTCCAGCGCGCTTTGAAACAGACTCTCAGCCTCAACGTAGTTCTCGCCAAGCGTTGCCAGGTGGGCCAGCGCGTTCAGGATTGCG
Source organism: Planctomycetota bacterium (assembly GCA_020638675.1). GTDB lineage: Bacteria > Planctomycetota > UBA8742 > UBA2392 > UBA2392 > JACKID01. Next base: position 1,842,294 of record JACKID010000001.1, on the reverse strand, counting down.
CCTTGGCCGCGCCGGTTGTCGGTCTCCCGGGCGATGGCGAGCGCCTGCTGGTTCAGCTGGGCTGCCCGGGTGCGGTCCCCGGTGTCCTCCGCCAGGGCCGCGGCGTGGGACAGCAGGGTCCCTTCAATCGTGCGCTCACCAACTTCGCGGGCCAGATCGAGCGCTTGCCGATACAGCTCTGCTGACCTGTCAAAGTTGCCTGTGAGACGCTGAACGTTGGCGATATTGCCGAGCATCACCAGTGCCATACGGCGGTTGCCGGTTTGCTCATGGATCTTGAGCGCCTCCAGCATCTGGAATTCGGCCTTGCCGAGGTGGCCGGTCTCCTGCTCAAGGATAGCCTGATAGCCCGCAACTACTCCTTCTTCACGGAGATTGCCCGAGTCGCGATGCACGGCCAAGGCGGCTTCATACATCCGGGCAGCGACGGCGACTTCGCCAACGTCGTGCTGCGCCATGCCGATGTTGGCGAGGCACACGCCCTCCAGCCCGCGATCGCCCGTTGCACGCGCCAGCGCCAGACTCTCCTGCATCAGTGCGAGCCCTTCATCGTGGCGGCCAATGTGCATGATCAGTCCGGCCAGGTTGAGCTGCACGCGGGCACGGGCGCGGTCGTCACCTGAAGTGCGATGCAGATCGATCGAGCGCTCGAACGCAAGCCGGCTTTCCTCAGTGCGACCGAGGCCCTTGTAGAGGACGCCCAGTTCACCGAGGCGGTTGGCCTCAGTCCTGGAGTCTCCTTCCGCCTGAAGCAGGTAGCTCTCGGCCAGCTTGGGCCGGCCTGTCCGCACGCAAATGGATCCTGCGCGCAACAGGAACTCCGAGCGGCGACCCGGCGCGATCTCCGCCATGCGAACGCACATCCGTATGACGTCATCGTTGTGGAAGTTGGCCTGGGCGTGCTCGACAGCGAGTTCCGTGAACCTGCATTCTCGCTGCAGCAGTGCCGGCTCGTGCATCTCCTGGTTCGCCAGGCGTGCGTGGTTGGCAACGTCCATTGCGACCTCAGCGAGAACGTGGGCGAACAGGCCCTCAATCAACTCGCTGGCAAGTTTGTGAAGCAACGCGCGAGAAGACGGCAGTTGCATGTTGTATGCACCGTCGCGCATCACGGCGTGTCGGAACAGATAGGCATCTTCGGCTTGCACTGCCCTAGTTTAGCGGTGTAGCGACTTTGTGGTAACAAAGTTTCCACCGCTTCTTGACGCGCCAGACCGGCGGACTGACACTGTTGCACACACACCGGAGCGCGCGTCTGAATGCCATTCCTTGTTGTTGAGGAAAAGGGAAACACCAACCACTACCAGCTGGCTGGCACAGAGGTTTCCGTAGGCCGCGCGCCCGACAACACCATCATGGTCACGGATGAAAAGGCCAGCCGCCACCATTGCGTGCTGGAGCAGCAGCCCGACAAGACCTGGGTGCTGCGCGACCTGAAATCCCGCAACGGCACGTACATGCACGGCGAGCCGGTGCTGGAGCAATCGATCCAGTACGGCGAGACCTTCCAGATCGGGCTGGCGAAGCTGTCGCTGTTCTCGGAGGAATCCAGCGCGTTCGAAACCAAGAACGCCATGGAGCCGATCAGCGCCAAGCCGGGCGCGCCGAGCTTCCAGATCGGCATCGCGGAGGCGCTGGCGGGCTTCGCCCACGCCGCCGTCGAGGATACGCCCAAGGCGCTGATGGATTCCGCGGCGCAGTTCATCGGGCGGCTCATGCCGGGTGTGCGCGTCTGCATCGCGGTCGCCGATGACGAAGGCAACGCTCGCGGACGCGCGTTCTTCAACTTCATCAGCGGCACGCCGACAAATGAGCTGCCTGCCAACTTCCTGAGCGCGGCGAACAAGCTGCTCACGCCGCGCGCAAAGACACAGGTCAAGCCGCGCTCGGCCGCGCATCCGCCGTGCGTCTACATCCCGCTGAAGGCAGGCGAGCGACTTACAGGCGTGCTCTATGTAGAGCGCGAAAGCAAGGACGCGGACTTGAGCGACGCGCAGGTCGAGCTGCTGGAAACCGCCGCCAACCTGACGGCCGTGCTGGTTGGCGCAGCCGAGTCACGCCGCAATGAGGAAGCGCTCGAGTACAAGATCGAGAACTTCGAAACCGAACTGGAAGGCGTGCGTAAAGAGCTTGAGGCCAAGCTCGACATGCAGACGGCGGAGCTTACGGCGCTGCGCCTTGAGGCCGAAGGGCGCGAGTCACCGGCCTGGCAGCACGACTACAGCGAGATCATCGGCAAGAGCGCCGGCATGCAGGAAGTGTTCCGCATGCTCGACAAGATCACCGACCTGCCCGTTCCGGTGCTGATCCTCGGCGAGCCGGGCACAGGCAAGGAACTGATCGCCCGTGCGCTGCACTTCAATTCCAGCCGCGCCAGCAAAGGCCGCTTCGTTGCCGAAAACTGCGCGGCGCTGCCGGACACGCTGTTCGAGAGCGAGCTGTTCGGCTACGTGAAGGGCGCGTTCACCGGCGCCGAGCGCGACAAGATGGGCCTGTTCGGCATGGCCAACGGCGGCACGATCTTCCTCGACGAGATTGGCGAAATCAGCCCTTCGATGCAGGCCAAGCTGCTGCGCGTACTGGAGGAGGGCGAAGTCCGCCCCATCGGCAGCAAGCAGAGCAAGAAGGTCGACTTCCGCCTCGTGTGCGCCACGAACAAGGAACTGGCTGAGCAGGTGCGCAAGGGCGCATTCCGGCAGGACCTGTTTTTCCGCATCAACGTGGTGACCATCAAGCTGCCGCCGCTGCGCGAGCGCAAGGAAGACATCGCCGCGATGGTCGACCACTTCCTGAAACAGAACGCGAAAGAAGCCGGCTACCCGGACATCAAGATGGACCGCGGCGTGTTGCGAGCCATGATCAACTACAACTGGCCCGGCAACGTGCGCGAGCTCGAGAACGAAGTGAAGAAGATGGTCGCGTTGTCAGATGGAAAGAAAATCGACGCGGCGCTGCTCAGCCCGCAATTGCGGCAGATGGCTGAGGAAGAATCACTGGCGGAAGCCGGCGGCAGCCTGAAGGACGTCGTCGAGAACGTCGAGAAGCGCAAGATCGTCGAGGCCATCGAGCGCACCAAGGGCAACAAGTCCCGCGCGGCCGAAATGCTCGGGCTCTCGCGTCTCGGTCTGCGCAAGAAGATGGAACGCTACGGGCTCAGTGATTAGGGAGGACCCCATGCCTCGTCTTTGCCTTATTCTCCTCTTGTGTCTGGCTACCGGCGCGACGTCCGCGCAGGTGTTTCCGCGCATCGAGAAGGCTGACGTCAAGAAGCGCATCGCCACCGGCGGCGAACAGCCCGACGACGTGGATCCCAAGGATGACGACCCAAAAGACACCGCCGTCGCGGTGGACGGCCCAACGGTGCTGCGCCGCTATCGCGAGTTGCTGAAAGGCTACAACGACAGCGACGAAAAGAAGGCGATGACGAAGCACGTCAACGAGCTGCACGTCAGCGTCCGCGACTACCTCGAAGGCGTCTTCCTGCTGCGCCTCGGCTACTACAAGGAAGCCGAGCGAAAGTTGAAGGACGTAGGCCACACCGTCCGCAAAGAGAACGAGCTGAGCACACCTGAGCTGCTGAACCTCGCCAACGACATCAAGTCCGGCATGGCCTACTACTACCGCATGATGGCCGTGGCCTTGCAGCACTTCGACGACTTCAAGAACGAGAAGGAAGCCCAGGATGCATGGGCGGACGCGGCCAAGGAGGCGGGAAAGGTTCGGCGCGAGCTGGACAAGCTCGTCAGCAGCAACAGCATCACCGGCAGCGAGGACGTCCCGCCCAAGATGACCGCCTGGCTGCTTACCACCAAGCGCGAGTGGCTGAACCTGTTCAAGGCCGAGCAGAACATCGAGGCGTCCCCTGAGAACGTCCTGAGCTGGCAGTTCCTCGTCAGCAACACCGGCTCGAAGCAGAACGACATGAAGCAGGAGTACACGCCCAACTACCTGAAGCAGCGGGCAGCGCTGACGGTCATCAAGGAATTCTGGCCGAAGGCGCTCTACGTGACCGGCGGGTGGGCCGACGTGACCCTGGCCATCAATCACCTCGGCAGCGGACAACTTGACAACTGGCGGGACTATCTCGAAGAGAAGGACTACCACGGGCCCGGCGGGCGCACCACGCTCAAGAAGGCGCGCGACGGAACGGAAGAGTACGTCAAGGTAATCGAAGCGCTGAAGAACAAATAGCCATGGCACTGGAACTCGAGCACCGCGAGGGGCGCATCTTCCTGCGCCTGCGCGTCAGCCCAAAAGCGAAGCAGGACCGCATTGTGGGCGAACATGGCGGTGCCCTCAAGCTGCAGGTGAAAGACCCGCCCGAGAAAGGCCGCGCCAACGAGGGCGTGGTGCGCCTGCTGTCGAGCGTGCTCGGAATTGCAGCCCGCGAAATTGAGCTTGTCTCCGGCCACGCCAGTCAGGATAAGCGTGTGGCAATCAGCGGCCTCGATGAAGCGACGCTGCGCGACAAGCTCAAGACCTGAACCGGAGCCACAATGCATGCTCTCAAGGAACAACTCGACGAAGCCGTGAAGTCGATCCACGGCAAAACGAAAGTGCGCGCCAAGGTTGGCATCGTGCTCGGCACGGGGCTCGGCGCGCTGGGCAAGGAAGTCGAAGCCGACGTGCGAATCCCGTTCGGCGAAATCCCGGGCATGGCCAAGGCCAGCGTGCAGAGCCACGGCGGCGAGTTCGTCGCGGGCCAATTGAACGGCACAGATGTCTACGTATTCGAAGGCCGGCTCCACTTCTATGAAGGCCACAGCCTCGCGGACATCGTCTACCCGGTCCGCCTTCTGAAGGCGCTGGGCTGCGACACGGTCGTGCTAAGCAATGCGGCCGGCGGGCTGAACTTGGACTGGAAGCTCGGCGACCTGATGGTGATCGAGGACCACATCAACCTCCCGGGCCTCGTCGGCACCAGCCCGCTGGTCGGACCGAACGACGAAACCATCGGCCCGCGCTTCCCCGATATGTCACGCCCCTACGACCCGGAACTGATTTCTAAGGCGCACGCCGCCGCCAAAGAACACGGGCTGGAGCTGCGCGAGGGCGTCTACGTCTGGGTCACCGGCCCGACGCTGGAGTCGCGCGCCGAGTACCGCATGCTGCGCAACTTCGGCGCCGATGTCGTCGGCATGTCCACCGTGCCCGAGGTCATCACCGCGCGGCACATGGGCATGAAGGTCGTGGCGTTCAGCATCTGCACCGACATGTGCGACCCGGACCACCTCGAAGAAGCCGACATCGACACCATCATCAAGACGGCCGGAAGCGCCGAGCCGAAACTGACCAAGATCGTGAAGACACTGGTAGGCAGCCTCTAGGAGGGCCCCATGTTCAGCGGATTCAGCCACGTGATGATGTGGACCAACGACTTCGACCGCGCGCTGAAGTGGTACACGGAGACGCTGGGCTGCCAGGTGCTGTTCAGCGCGGCCCCGCACTACGCGGCCCTGCGGCTCGATGCAGCGGGCGTGAACATCGCGCTGCACCCCAGCGAGGCAGGCGGCAAGGATGTCGGCCACGGGCCCATGCCCTACTTCAAGACAGACAATATTGAAGAAACGCTGAAGGCGCTCGAAGCCAAGGGCATCAAGGTAGGCAAGATCCAGCAGGAAGGCCCGACCAAATTTGCCAGCTTCTGGGATTCCGAAGGCAACGCGCTCGGCGTGCAGCAGTAGCTAGCTCTTGAAGACAGCAATGATCTCGTCGGTGTTCTTCGCCGCGAGGATGGCATTCCGCTGCTCTTCATTACGAAGTACGTGCATCACGGCCGCGAGTACCCTCAGGTAGGTGTTCTGGTCGTTGTCCGGCGCGGCGATGGTGACGATGATACGCACCGGCTGCCCGTCGAGGCTGTCGTAGTCGATGCCCTTTTCGGAGCGGGCGAGCCCGAGCGTAAAGGACTTCACGCTGGCAAGCTTGGCGTGCGGCACGGCGATCGTCAGCCCGACGCCGGTGGACATGATCTCCTCGCGCTCAAGGATCGCCTTCTTCAGCGCCTCAACGTCGGTGACGCCCTCGGATTCGCCCAGATTGCTTACGATTTCGACCAGCGCGTCGCGCTTGGTGCCGCTGGTCAGGTTCATGATGATGCGCTCCGGGGAGAGCATGCCGTGAATGTCCATGAAAAACGCCTTCCGCTGGTGTACCCGGGTGAATTTAGCCCCACTTGGCCCCAATGCAACATGAGGTCATCCCACGGTGGCGGCTTGCATTGGACAAAGCCGGGCGTAAGATTGAGAACGATTCAGAAAGTGGGCCAAGATACCCCCCGTTCCCCCAGGGTGCGCACGTTCAATCGTGCTCTTGGACTATTCCACGGGAGGCATGGCTAGATGCCTATTTTTGCCTACGAGGCCATCAACGCGCAGGGCCAAAAAGAGACCGGCGAGCTCGAGGCCGCCAATCGCAACCAGGCGATCCTCGAGATTCGTAACGCCGGGCTAAAGCCCACCAAGGTGGCTCAGCGCGCGGAAACCGCCGCTACGAAGAAGGCCAACAAGAAGGAAGACGCCGGGCCTGCCCGCTCCAAGAGCGGCAAGATCAAGGGCAAGGCGACTTCCCAGCAGTTGACCGACTTCACCGCACAGCTCGCGGTACTGATCGACGCCGGCCTGCCGGTCGTGCGTTCCTTAAAGGTGCTTGGTCGCCAGCAGAAGCCGGGCGCCTTCAAGTACATTCTCGAAGACATCAGCGAAAGCGTTGAGCAGGGCTCGAGCTTGTCGGAAGCATTCGGCAACCACCCGCGCACCTACGACAAGCTGTACGTCAACATGATCAAGGCCGGCGAGGCGGGCGGTATTCTCGATACCATTCTGCAGCGCCTTGCCGACTTCATGGAGAAATCGCAGCGCCTAAAGAAGAAGGTCGTGGGCGCGATGATCTACCCGATCATCGTCATGTCGGTCGCCGTGATGATCCTTACGGGCATCATGGTGTTCGTCATCCCGGCCTTCGAGAAGATGTTCAAAGAACAGGGCATGGAACTGCACTGGATGACCGCCATGCTGGTGTTCGTCAGCCGCGGCATCGCAAGCATCTGGGGCCTGCTGTTCGTCATTGCCGTTGCCGCCATGTTCGCCGGCATTGTCGCCTGGGGCAGAACAGCCAAGGGCGAGCGCGTGCTGGATACCATCAAGCTGAAGCTGCCGATCTTCGGCCCGATCATCAAGAAGGCCGTGACCGCGCGCTTCACGCGTACCCTTGGCACACTGGTGATGGCCGGTGTTCCGATTCTTGAATCGCTGAACATCTGCAAAAACGCCATCGGCAACGTGGTGCTTGGTGAGGCCATCGACCGCGTGGCCAACTCGATCAAGGAAGGCGAAACCATCGCCGGCCCGCTGTCTGAAACCGGCATGTTCGACGACCTCGTCGTGAACATGGTCGACGTGGGTGAAGAAACCGGTGAGCTCGACAAGATGCTCATGAAGGTGGCCGACACCTATGACGTCTACGTCGACATCGCGGTCGAGTCGCTGGTCAGCATCATGGAGCCGATCCTGATCGTCTTCATGGGCGGTGCGATCGGTTTCATCGTGATCGCGTTGTTCCTGCCGCTGGTCGGGCTGATCGACGCCATCGGTCAGGCGTAGCAATAGTCGCACAAATGCTCAGGGGGGCGGGGTGTGTAACACCCCGCCCTTTCGTTATACTGGACGGGTCCTGAGGAGGACGATTCCGGGGATGGCACAGTCCGGAGACACTGGCTCAGTCATGTACGCAGGCATCGCGGTCATTCTGCTGATCGCGATCGGCGCCCTTGCGTTGTTCAAGTTCAACCTGTTCAACGCCTCGGACTGGCTGATTGCAAACGAAGAAGGCGGGCGCGGCACCATCCCGCGCAATCCTTCCGACGACGGCGGCACCGACGGGCGCGAAGTCTCCCCCACCGGCGACATCTGGAACAGCATCATGCCGGATGCCGCGAAGTACCAGGTCGCGCATGAGCGCCCGCTGCCGGAACGCCTGACCTACACAAAGAACATCGGAAGCTACAGCGTCGACATCGAGCTGCGCCTGGTGCCGCAGGGCTGGTTCATCATGGGCGAGAATGACGGCGTCCGCAGCAACATGCCCAAGCGCTGGATCTGGCTGGATGACTACTACATCTCGGTCGACGAGTTCACCAACGACCAGTTCTACGGCTTCATCCTCGCCGACGGCTACCGCACCAAACAGTGGTGGTCGCAGGAAGGCTACGACTACATCTCCAGCCAGGGCAGCGTGCGCGGCAGCCCCTACGTCGGCTGGACCGCGCTGGACAATGCCAAGCGCCTCTGGGCCCTGGCGTCCCCGCGCGAGGCGCTGACTCTCGAGGTGCTCGACAAGGACCTGCAGTTCGGCGCGCGCGACGTGAAAGTGCTGGCGTTGCCCGACAACGGCGGATGGTCCAGCTACCTGACATTCGACCGCGCGGCCCGCACGGTCCGCCTGCGCTATCGCGAGGACTGGACCGACGTCAACGGGCGCGACCTGCCTACCTACCCGGATCACGACCTCGTGAAGGAAGGCTACCTGCTGACAACCGGCGCGGACGGGCGCGTGGACATTTCCGGTCTGTCTGCCAACACCCGCTACTCCATCGTGGCGTGGGCAGACGGCGACACCTCCGAGCCACTCTTCGGTGAAATCCGCCGCAGCAGGGCCTCCTACCTGAGGGCGCCCAAGATGCCGACCACCGGCGTAAGCTGGTTTGAAGCCGACGCCTGCTGCCGCTTCTTCGACGGAAACCTGCCCAGCGAAGCACAGTGGGAAAAGGCCGGGCGCGGCACCGACGGTCGCCTGTTCCCATGGGGCAACGAACTCGAAATGAACTCACCCATGCCGAACGGACGCATGACCACGCTTCGCGCCAACCTCAACCGGCTTCAGGTCGAGGAAACCGGCAGCATCCCGGACGGCGCCAGCCCGTATGGCGTGCGCGACCTAGTCGGCAACGTCTCGGAGTGGTGCCGCGACGTGTATGCGGAGACGCCATCCTGGTCCGAAAAGAACCCGATCAACAAGGGCGGGCCCAAAGAACGCCGCTCGGAGCGCGGCTCAAGCACGCACGACGACGACGTGCAGACCGCAAAGCTGCACAACCGGCGCTCGTCTGACCCGTACACACGCGGCGTCCAGACCCGCGGCTTCCGCATCGTGCTGGATGCCGAAACGGCGCTCAAACTCACCGGCTGGAAGTAGGTTTTCCCTGAAGCCAGTAGGCCCCGTTTGTCGATTCTCCCATGGAGATCGACATGGCCTCGCACGACCAACCCCGCTCGCGCCCCACGCGAATTTCCGCGGCTGATTTCCACGCGCTCGCGGGCCGCCAGTCGCCGCGCAAGCCAAGCGTTCAGCGCCGCAACTGGACCGCGAAGCTCGAGAAGGGCTCGCAGCAGCCCTTCCGCCTGCGCCTGCCGTTTCTGCCGCCTTCGGTAAACAACCTGTTCTCAACCGTGCGCGACCCGCAAAGCGGCGTCATCAAGCGCGTGCTTACGCAGAAGGCTCGCAAGATTCGGCGCCTGATTGCCGCGCTGATCGACCGCCAGATGAACCCGGACGCGCAGTACGAGATGCACATCGACATCCACCTGTCCTGCTTCACCAAGAAGGGCAAGGTCCGCAAGGTCGACCTGACCAACCGCGTCAAGTTCATCGAAGACTGCGTCTGCGGCGCGCTTGGTATCGACGACAGCCACATCTTCCGCGTCGTGCTGACGAAACACGACAGCGACACCGAACTGACCGTGGTCGAGCTTCGCGAACGCGAGCCGAACACCGACCGCGAAGCCGCCTGAGCCACAGGAGTCCCCATGGAATCGTTTGTCACCAGAATGCAGAAGCTCGACGCGCACCGTCTGGCGCTGGCGCCGCTGCTGGGCCTGCTTGCCGGCTTTCTCGTCAACCGCGCGCACGACGGCTCGACGGGCTGGGCGCTTTTCGCCGAGATGGGCTGCGGCGCGATCATGGTCAGCTTCGGCGCGGCCGTGCTGTCGAACATTTCACGCCTGATGGAGGAGCGTGATCAGGAAGCGGCACTCGTCGCGGCTGCCGAGCAACAGGCCGTGCTGCAACGCAGGCAGGCGCTGGTGGAGGCGGAGGCGGAACGCTATCGAATCGAGCGCTTCTTCCGCGAGCAGATCGTAAGCGTCGCCCAGCGCGCCGAGCGCCTTGAGCAGGACCTCACCGCGCAGCGCGCCGAGGCCAATGTGCTGCGCCGAATGGTAGCTGTACCGCGCGAAGCGCATCACGATCTGGGTGCCCTGGCCGCGCGCCTGGAGAAGCTGGAGACCGCCAACCGCCTTGCGGAAGAGGCCCGCCAGAAGATTGCCGCGCTCGAGACGGCGCAGCAGCAGATGCAGATGCAGCAGGTCGCCCTGGATCGTCGCGCCAGCGCCGAGGCGGAAGAGCTCAAGGCGTCGTTGCTGCAGCTTGCGATCACCGAAAGCCAGCGGATGCGAAACATGGCCGCGCCCGAGAACGACCAGAGCGGTCGGATCATCGAGCTGGAGTCACGCATCCACCGCCTGGCCCGCGAGATCGAGGCGCTCAGCAGCCGCCAGCCCGCCCAGCAAGCCGCCAGCACGGGCAACACAACGAGCGGCGCGCCGGACAAGGCCCGCATCGGTTTCCTGCAGGCGATGCTCGATGCCAACAAGACGCTGCGCAAGCAGATCAAGGAAGCGGCCTAGAAGTCGGTACCAAACAAAAACCCCGGGGCAAGCGCCCGGGGTTTGTTATTGGAACTTCGCGCTACTTCCCTTCCTTGTCCTTCTCGGCTTCCTTCTTCAGCTTGTCGATGATGTCGTTCTTGTCCAGCAGCGACTGGAAATCGTCGAAGAAGTGTACCGGCTCTTCGGCCCATGGCGTGTTGGCCGAGTTCTCATACACGTTCCAGACCATGTTGCTGAAGCACTTGCGGTAATCCTGCTCGTCCTTCTTCCAGAACATCGGGTCCTGCGCGCCGTGAATGAACAGCACGGGGACGTCAACCTTGCCCACACCCTTCATTTCCTGGTCGAGCTCGAACTGCGGAACAAGGATGCGTGCGCCCGACCCAGGCGGGATCCGCCACTCCTTCTTGCTGTAAAAGATCGGCTCAAGGGCCTTCGGGTCCGCCCAGCGGCGCTTGTAGTCGCCGGTGGTGCCCCACATGTTTTGCTCCGGGGTCATAGCGAGCTGACCGGTGCGGCCCGACGGGTCATACAGCAGGCTCGTGCCGAACCATTTGAAGGCCTCATCCTTGCTTTGCTCGCAGGCATTGCGGGCGTTGCCGAACGAGCCCGCCCCGGACCAGGTGCCCATGATGATGGCAAACGCAACGCTTTCCGGGTGCAGGCGCAGGTATTCAAGCGCAATCCAGCCGCTGACGCCGTGCGCGATCAGCCCGATCTTCTTCTGCTTTGACTGTGCACGCCGCTCTTCAAACACTTCCACGAGCTGCTTCAGCGGATAGTAGTAGGCGCTGTTGTCGATGGTGCCGTCGCGGCGCTTCATCCACTCGATGTCCTTCATCTTGCTGCAGTCCGGCAGCTTCACGAACGTGCACTTGAAAGTCTTGTTGATTTCGAAAATGTACGGGTACCAGTAGCGGTCCGAGGTATTGAGGTTCGGCAGGATCAGAATTTCCATTTCGACCGGGCGCGGCGTCGGGCTGCTGAAGCTGTGCCCTTCGACTTCCACGTCCGTGAACTGGTCCTTGAAACCCGCGGCCGTGCGCGGCTTCAGGGGCTCAGTGTCCTTCAGGTTGTCGGCAAAGAAGCGCCACTTGGCCAGGTCCTCACCAAAGTCCTGGCTGCTGAGGCTCTCCAGCGCGTCCCCCATCAGGAAGCGCAACTCACGGCTGAACTTCTTCTCCAGAGACGCCCATTCCAGCAGACCTACCAGCGTCCGCACGTTGGACTTCGCGAGCTTCTGCGCCTCCACGTTCTCGGCCGCTGTGGCGGTTTCACCGCGGAACACGCCCAGCTCGCGCAACATGCGCGCCTTGACCTTTTCCGGTGTCTTCTTGGACTTGACGATCTCGCTCGCGCGGACCCATTTCTCAGGGGTGCTCCAGTTCTGGTTGTTATAGAGCGCCCAAAGCACGTGCTCGGCGGCGGCCGGCTTCTTGGCAACTTCCTTCTCGTCGAAAAGGAACTCCTCCATGGCCGCGAGCAGCTCTTTGTTCGTCTCCGTCTGCAGGCGGAACATCATGGTGTCGCGGTACTGCCAGACGTCGGACTCAAGGATCTCCAGGTACTCCTCTTTGAGTTCCTTTCCGCCGATCAGGGCGTCGACAGCCTGCTGTTTATCCAGATTTGTGGCCTTGCGATCGGCCCAGACCTTCCAGAACTCCGGATTGCTCTTCTTGTCGGCCGACGCCGTGGTGAACGCCAACAGCAGCCCGGCCGTTGCCATCACGGCCAAGCTCAGGGATCGAAGTCTCATTCCAGTACCTCCAGTGCCTCAGGGATGCACGTAGTCGCTAACAGGGGACGGCCTCCAACGCAACATTATAGCCGATCACCAGAATACCGGAAACCGGCCCTCTGGTTCTGCCTTTGCACATTTGTCGGTTGGCCCTGTACTTGTGACGTTTTCGCCGGCCCGAAGACTCAAAGGAATTTGGAATTTTTTGACGCACGTTGCCCCAATCCAGCGGTAGCGTTCCGGTCCGCATGAGCGCCAAAGACACAGGAAGACAGCGCAACATCACCTTTGCAACGCTGCTGGGCAGCGGCGGGCTCGTCGTCGCACTGTTTGCGGCCTACCTGGTGTTCGGGAGCCAGCTCGCGCTGGCCCAGGCGGCCGACAGCTTCATGGACGTCTTCACGGCGGGCGTCCTGATGTGGACGGTGATGGTCGCCGCTCAGCGCCCGGACAAAGAGCACCCGTTCGGGCACTCCAGGGCCGAGCCGATCGGCGGGCTGGTGGTCGCCGTCATTGCCGGCGTGCTTGCCATCGAGGTCGCGCGCAGCGCCATTGAAGCGATCGCAACGCACCATCGCGTACGCACGGATTGGCTGCTGGTGGCGGCGTTCGGAAGCAAGACCATCATCAAGGGCGCAATCATGTTTGTCTCGGCGGCGGCCTATAAGCGCACTCGCGGCCCCGCCATGAAGGCGCTGAAGGTAGACGCCCGCAACGACGTGCTGGTCAGCCTGCTTGCGATCGGCGGTTTCTTTGCGGCCCGGGCCGGCTGGCATGAACTGGACTCATGGCTGGCCCTGCCGGTGGCCGTGTGGATCGGCTGGTCCGGCGTCGAGCTGGCCCGCGACAACATCCGCTACCTGATGGGCGAAGCCCCACCCGAAGAGCGGCAGCAAGAGCTGTGCGCGCTCGCGGCGAGTGTGCCGGGCGTGAAGAACGCGCACGACCTGCGCGCGCACTACCTGGGAACGGAGCTGCAGGTACTGCTGCACATCATGGTGGCGCCGGACATTAGCGTGCAGCAGGCCCACGACATCGGAGAGGCTGTGCGCCTGAAACTGGAAGCCGAGCCCGACGTCGGCCACTGCTCCGTACACATTGACGTGAAATAAGGCCTGGCTGCCCAAGTCAGCCACACCGGCAACATCGCGTACTGCAAACCCGCTGTTGTAAACACCGACTTGAAGGCATGCTGCGGGCATGACCGACTTCCCCCCGCCCTCGGATCACAACGGCCCCCACGGCGACGTGCGCGGCTGCATCGACCTGCACATGCACTCGACATGCAGCGACGGCGAACGCCCGCCGGAGTTTCTGGTCGAATGGGCCGCGTCACTGGGACTGAAGGCGATCGCGCTGACCGACCACGACACGACCAAGGGGCTGCAGCGCGCGATTGCCCGCGGTAATGAGCTGGGCGTTGAAGTCATCCCGGGCGTCGAGATCAGCGTGAAGCTGAGCGGCGGCACGTTCCACCTGCTTGCCTATTACTACGACCTGAACGATGCGGGCTTCGAGGGCCGCTTGCGCGAGATCGCCGAGAAGCGTGAAACGCGCAACCGCGCCATTTGCGCATCGCTCGCCAGCCACGGCATGCCCATCGACTATGAAGAAGTGCTGGCGCAGGCCGGGGAAGCGGTCGTTGGCCGACCCCACATCGCGGCCGTGATGGAGCGCAAAGGCTACGTCGCCAGCCGCCAGGAAGCGTTCGACAAGTGGATCGCCAACGACGGCCCCTGCTACTTCGAGAAGGACACCTTCGGGCCGGAGGAAGCGCTGAAGTTCGTGCGCGAGCACAAGGCCGTGCCGGTAATCGCGCACCCCATCTGGCTTGACCGCGGCGGGCTCGACAAAACCGAGGAGTACCTCAAGCAACTCAAGGAATGGGGCCTGCTCGGGCTCGAAGCGATTTATCCGGACCACGACGCGGTCTGGACCGAAGGGTTGCAGGAAGTCGCGCAGCGTCTCGGGCTGATCGTAACCGGCGGAAGCGACTACCACGGCGGCAAAACCAAGCCGCACACCACACTCGGCCACGGCGAAGGCGGCGGTTTCCGCGTGCCGCCCGGCGTGTTGTCGGAGTTGCAGCGCGTGCGCAACGAGGTGCAGGCGAGCGCATGATCGAGGCGACTCACGGCGACTACACGATCCGCGAAATCGGGCTGACGCCGGATGAGCTTGCGCCTCTGGTCGAGCTTCATCACGAAGTCCTGCCGTCACGCGCCTATGCCACCGACGAAAAAAAGCAGGGCTTGCTCGGCGAGTTGCAGGCCGCACTTGCCGGGCGTGATCCGCTAGTGCTGACCGCGTTTGCACCGGATGCGAAAATGGTCGCGTACAAACTCGGCTATCGCACCGGCAACCGGCGCGAGTGCTTCTACTCGTGGCTGGGCGGCGTGCATCCGTTTCACAGACGCAAGGGGCTCTACCGGGCGCTCACCCGCCTGCAGCACGAATGGGCGGCGGGGCAGGGTTGCCTGTACGTCGAGACCCACACCTGGGGCGACAACCCGGGCATGATGATCCTCAACCTGCAGGAAGGCTTCATCGCGTCCGGCAGCCTCGCGGCCGTGGATCGCCCCGGCACGCGCATCATCATGCGCAAGATGCTGCAGAACCCCTGACGCGATTGCGTTTGGTCGATTCGAGCCCATCGCGTACAATCGTTGCGCGTAGAACGGCGAAACCTGCCCCGGAGAAGTCCATGGCACGATGGATATTCGTCGTCGCAGCGCTCTCGCTTTGCGCGCCGCTCATTGCCCAACAGGCGCCCACCGCCGCGGAAATGGCTTTCATCTATGAGCTGAACCGCGCGCGCAGCGACCCGCAGCAATACGACACCGAAAACAGCCTCGGCGGAATCCTGAGCGGCGTTGCCGCCCAGCCCCCGCTCGCGTTGAACCTGAACCTGGTTCAATCCTCACGCTTTCACTCGGCCGAGATGGCGGCCAACGGCTACTTCGCCCACCAGAGCAGCGTGACCGGCGACTGGCCGAACAAGATGGCCGACGACGCGGGCTACGCACTGCCGTCGGGCTGGACGCTGACCAACAACTACATCGAATCGATCGCGTGCATTTTCACGACGGGGGGCTCGATCAGTTATTCCCCGCAGGCCGCACTGAAGGCGCTGATCATCGACGCCGGCGTGCCGTCGCTGGGCCACCGCAAACATCTGCTCGCGATGGACTCGTTCAACCAGGCGTTCCGCGAGATCGGCACCGGCTATGCTGAAGGCCTCGCCCCGCAGTCGGGCTACAACGCCGGCGCGTACTGGGCGATCCACACCGGGCGGCACGACACCAACCCGGTCTGGCTGACGGGCGTGGTTTACAGCGACGCCAACAGCAACGGGCGCTACGACCAGGGTGAAGGAATCTCCGGCGTCACTGTCTCGGCCAGCGGGCCAAGCTCGGTCAACACGGTCACGACAACCGGCGGCGGATGGTCACTTGCCTGCTCGGCGGGCAGCTGGAACCTGACCTGCAGCGGCGGGTCTTTCTCCGGCACGGCCACGGCAAGCGTCACGCTTACCACCGCCAATGTTGAAGTAGACTTCGAGTCGGGCACCAGCGCGGGCGAAGTCGGTTTCGGGAACCAGCAGCCGGGCCCGCCGGGCGGCGGCTCTGGTGGTGGCGGCGACAAGGACAAGGGCGGCGGCGGCGGCTGCACCGCGGAGGAATCAGGCTCACCGGGCCTGTGGTTGCTGCTGGCGGGGCTCGTCGGGGTACTGCTCTACCGGCCCCTGCGGATGCGCAAAGAGTACGGCAGTATCCGCTTGCGCCATACCGCGAGGCCGGTAAACTGGCTGTAGACCCCGAGTCCGCTTGCATCGGCCAGCAACCCCTACAGGCCGTTAGTGGAGTCGATATGAAACGAATCGCCATTCTGTTTGCTGTCGCAGCTACTGTGGCTCTTTCGGGCTGCACGGTTTTCCAGGACGACATCTACAAGGCGCAAGCCGGGTACTATCTCAGCGACGATTTCTCGTCGGTTGAAGATGCGATCCATGACGAGTTCGCCGATCGCTTCGGTGAGCACGCCGTGTTCCGCCCTGACGTCGAGTGGAAGTACAACAACTGGACGGTCGTGACGGACCAGCGCGCCATCGGCCTCGAGAAATACCGCACGCACATCATGGCCTACCCGCAGCTCGACGCGGACGGGCAGTATGAGCCGGTCGTGATCGTACGCCAGGAAGTCTACACGGGCGCGAGCTACGGGCGCGCATCCGGGCCGACGGCCATGTACTCCGGCAAGTGGACGGAAGCCGGTCGCGACAACCATCTCGAAGTCGAGTTGTCGAACGCGATCTACAACCGGTTGCACGCGCCGAAGGCGAAGCCGGAAGCCAACGGCGGCGGTCAGTAGGCCTGTGAAACAACATCGCACATCGAACGGGGCGCCCCCTTGCCTGTGGGCGCCCTGTCTTTTTCTCGCCGCGCTGCTGATCGCGTGCGCAGCTCCGTTGCGTGCCGACGGGCCGGCGACGGAGACTCCAAACTGGCTGGAGCAAGCGAAGAGCGCGCTGGCCAAGGGCTCGGACGACGCGGCGACATTCGCCGCCAAGGCGCTGAAAGCCCAGCCGCTGGGTGCAGCAGAAAATCGCCAGATGGCCCTGACGCTGTTCTGGACCGGCCATTTTGAGGATTCCGCACGCTACCTGCGCCGCGCACTCGCGGCCGAGCGCGACGCGCTGCTGGACCAGCCCAAGCTCGCCAAGTTGATGCCCACGGACGACGCGCGTGATCGGCTGACCCAGCTTGCCGGGAAGGTCGAGAAAGACCCGGAGTTGTGCTTCCTGGCCGGATGCGTGCTCATGCTGGACGGCGACCGGACGCGTGCGCTCGCCTTCCTGGTTCGCGCCGAGGAGCTTGCGGGCACTGACGCACAGGCCTCAAGGCTGGTGGACGCAAAGTCCGAAGACCGCAACCAGTCCCGTGGAGAGCGCGCGCTCATCGAAGGCGACTGGGAAGACGCCGCGCGAGCGTTCACATTTGCCGCGCTGGATGCCCCCACCGTAGCCGAGAACTATGCAGGGCTGGTGATCGCGCTCGCCGCCGCGGGCGAGGACGCGACGGCACTTGAGCTGTCCGCCAACGTCTACGCCCGCTACCGCATGGGCACGCTGATGCCGTGGCTGGAGAAGCTGTCCCCGTCGGGGCGTGTAGTTGCCGACGCGGCGGCGCGCATCGACAAGCTAGAGAATGCGGGCATCCAGCACCACCGTCTGGCGGCGCTGCTGTACTTCACCAACGGCTGGTATGCCAGTGCCTCCGAAGCCGGCGTGCAGGGGCTGCTGCTCGACAAGCTGGACAACTTCATCCACGACCTCGAGGGCTGGATGGAGGACCACCAGCTCAGCAGCGATCCCGCCCACTCAACGGAGCCTGAGCAGCCTGAGCCCGCACCCGACAAACCGCCGGTGAAGCCGGATGAGCCGCCAAAGCCCGCAACGCTCGATGACGCCCGGAAGCACATCCGACGCGGCGACTACACGGAAGCCTACAAGGTGCTCGACGCGTTCGTCACAGAAGGCGCGGACCCGGAAGTGTATCGCCTGCTGTTCGTCGTGCTTGTCGGGCGCGGCGAGTTGAGCAACGCCAGCACCGCCATGCAGACATGGTTCCTGAAAGTCGGCGACGATGAGCGAACGAAACTCAATCACCTGCGCGCCCTTTTCAACAGCCGCGAGCTGTTCGAAGAGTGGCGAAAGCAGATCCTGGTGGTGCGTGATGCCGACCCCAACGTGGGCCTGCCGCGCCTGCTGAATTGCGTGGTCGAGATCTCGCGCGGGCGCTACAACAGCGCCCGCACGGAGCTGGTGGTGGCCGCAATCGAGTCACCTGCCAACGCCTGCGTTCTGGCGCTTGATCGGTTGCTTGAGCAGGACGACTACATCAACGACGTCACGCCGGAAGGCATGCAGGACGACCCCACGCCCAAGTCGCTGCTGGCCCGAGCCGACACCGCGTTCCGTGCCGGCAAGTATGAAGAATCCAAGGCTGCCTACCTGCAGGCGATGGAGGCCGACGCAAAGCTGCCGTACCTGACGCTGGGCCTGCTGCGCTGTTACTTCGCGCTCGGCGACTACGACAACGCAGCGCGCCAGTTGGAACAGTTGTTCATTGAGCAGGACATGGCATCGAAGCAGGCGCGCGAGTTCCAGCTTCTGCTCGACGCCGGCTACGACGACCAGGACATCTTCAAGCAGCACATCGAGGCGCTGAAACGCGAGTGCGACTCCCGCCCGCTCAGCAGCACGCCGTGGATGCTGTACGGAGTAATCCAGCTCGCGCGCAACGACTACGCAAAGGCGCGCGACGCGCTTCAGGTCTGGCACGACAACGTGCCCGGCCAGCGCGACCCGATCGTCGAGAAGCTGTTCGAGTACGCCCGCAAGAAGGCCTCCTAGCCCAAAGGGGTCCCCCACGCCATACTTCCGCCATGAAGCTCAAGAGCCGGCCGGAAGACTTTGTCGTTGAGGAAATCAGCAGCTTCACACCCGACCCCGCCGGGCGTTTTTTCGTCTATGAGCTGACAAAGCGCTCTCTGGCTACGTTCGAGGCACTGCGCGTGATCGCGCGCGAAGCGGGCATGCACGCCCGCGACTTGTCTGCCGCGGGGCTGAAGGACAAGCACGGGCTGACCCGCCAGTTGATCAGCTCGCCGCGTGTCCTGCCCGGAAAGCTGAAAGATGACCGCCTGGAGCTGCGGCTGGTCGGCAAGGCGACGGCCGTGATGACGGCCGGCTCGATCGTCGGCAATCGCTTCGAAATCACGATGCGCAACCTGCGCGAGGCTGACCTCGAAGTGCTCCCGCGCAACGCCGCCGAGATCAGGCAATTCGGGCTGCCGAACTACTACGACAACCAGCGCTTCGGCGGTATCGCCCACGGGCGCGGGTTCATCGGCAGGGCGCTCGCCGTCGGCGACTTCGAGCAAGCCCTGCGCCTGCACCTCGCTGCCCCCCACCGCAAGCAGAGCCTGACGGACAAGAACAACCGCCGCCTCGCCGACGAGCTGTGGGGCGACTGGGATACGCTGCACCATCGCATGAAGCGCAGTCCCGAGCGCGCGCTGGTGGACTACCTGCGAAAGAATCCGCGTGACTGGGCCGGGTGCTTTGACCGGATCACGCCTTCGCTGCGCGTGCTGTTCGTCGCCGCATACCAGAGCTGGCTGTTCAATGAGACAGTGCGCCGCATGATCAAAGCGGCCGTGCCGGTGCAACACATGAAGTACCGCGCCGGCGAGTTGGCTTTCTACCGCGAGCTTCCTCCCGAAGTGCTTGCGCGTTGGCGCGACATGGAAGTGCCGCAGCTCGGTCCGGGCACGCGGCTGGAAGACTTTCCGGAAGCCGCACCGCATGTGGTCGAAGTTCTCAAATCGGAAGGCATCAGTCAGGAGCAACTTGCCGTGGAAGGCCTGGAGCGCACCGGCTTCAAGGCCTCGGCGCGCAAGGCGCTGATGTGGCCCGGCAACTTTGAAATGGACGATCCGGTGGATGACGAACTGAACGAGGGCGCCAAGGCCGTAACGCTCAGGTTCGATCTGGGCCGTGGCATGTTCGGGACGATGGTGACGCGCCGTCTCGGGCTGCGTGTGTACTAGCCCTCGCCCTCAAGTTCATCGAGCGCGGCCTTTACGTCCGGGTCGTTGAGGTCGAGCTTGTCTTTCAGGTCGTGGCCGCGGCTCAAGTCTTCGACGATTGCGTATTCGTTGCTCAGCCAGCCTCCCAGGTCGATGGTCTTGCAGCGCTCGCTGCAAAACGGGAACCACGGGTGCGCCTTCACGCCCGTGTAGCGGAACTTCGCGTTGCATTGTGGGCAGCGTTTGCTGAGTGCCTTGGCCATGGCTTAAGCATGCGCATCAGGGCCGCAACCGCAAGGGACCGGCTGGTATGCGGCCCTTGTGTCGCCCGTCCGGGGCTCATTCCCGATATCACGACAAACCCCGGGCTCACGCCCGGGGCTAACATCTGTCACGCCCTGCGGGCGTTGTTCCACGCTACTTCTTCTTCGCGGGCTTGTTTTCGGACTTGGCAGGTTTGCTCTCGGCCGGCTTGGGCTCGGGCTTTGATTCGGTCTTGGCTTCATGCTTCGCCTCGGGCTTGCTGTCGCCTTCGGACGGCTTGGCCTTCTTCACGTAGTCCGTCTCGTAGAACCCGCTGCCCTTGAAGATCGGCTGCAGGCCCGTGCCGATCAGTCGCTTCACGCGCCGCTTGCCGCACTTGGGGCACTTGCGGATCGGCTTGGCCGTCATCGTCTGGAATTCTTCGAACTCGTGGCCGCAATCCGGGCACTTGTAGTCGTAAGTCGGCATGGGCTACTTCTTGTTTACCTGGACCTTGGAGGCGCGCAGCACGCGGTCATGCAGCTTCCAGCCGCGCTCGAGCTCCATTGCGACGGCATTGTCTTCAAGGTCCGGGTTGTTCGTGGTCATCAATGCCTCATGCACGGCCGGGTCAAACGTCCGACCTTCCGCTTCGATCGGAGTGACCCCGTGCCGCGCCAGCGCGTCGGTGAACATCTTGTTCGTCAGCTCAACACCCTCGAACAGCGCCTTGAAATCCTTGCTCTGCGCCGTGGCCTGCAACGCGCGGGAAAGATTGTCCAACACCGGCAACAGCTCACGCACAAGAGAGCCCGCGGCGAACTTCAGATCGTCCTGCGCCTCGCGCTTGATGCGCCGGATCGTGTTCTCCATCTCGGCCTGCGAGCGCTTGGCCACTTCCAGCCAGTGCTCGGCCTTCACGGCCTGCTCGGCAACGGCGAGCAGCTCCTCGTCGTCGAGCTTGCGCAGCTTCTTTGCACGCTGCTTCGGCGACAGGTTCTCGTCCTCGACGATCTGCTCACCGGCCTGGGCTTCCCCGGCGGTCTTCATGGCGTCCGCATCGTGCAATGCCTGGTCGGCGTCGTGCCCTTCATGAGGCTCGCCTTCGGGGATCACTTCGTTGTGTTTGTCTTTGGCCATGACTGCTTCCTGCCGAACGCGTGCTTGCGCGTCGCGCTCATTTGCTGAACAGCTTCTTGAACTTGTCCTTGAACGACTTGCGCTCCGGCGTGATGTTCTGTTCTTCGGTCTCGGCGAACTCGCGCAGCAGCTTCTCCTGCTCTTTCGTCAGCTTGCTGGGCACCTCCACGACAAGCTCAACAAGCTGGTCTCCGCGCCCGTAGCCGTCCAGGCGCGGGAAGCCTTCGCCCTTCATGCGCATTACGCTGCCGCCCTGGCTGCCGCCGGAAATCTTCAGGTCCTTGCGCCCGCGCAGCGTCGGCACTTCCAGCTTTGCGCCCAGCGCCGCCTGCGCAAACCCGATCGGCAGCTCAAGATAGACGTCCGCCCCGGCACGCTTGAACAGCGGATGCGCCCGGATGTGAATGTCACACAGCAGGTCGCCGGAAGGACCGCCCTGCTCGCCTGCTTCGCCTTCGCCTGCGATTCGCAGCGTCATCCCGTCTTCAATGCCTGCGGGAATCTTGATGGTGATCTCGCGCTCTTTCAGCTTGCGCCCGCTTCCGCTGCAGGCCGGGCACGGGTCGGTGATGACTTCGCCGCGCCCGTGACAGCGCGGGCACGTGCTGCGCATGCTGAAGAAGCCGGCGCTTGTCATCACCACGCCGGCGCCCTGGCACTGCGGGCATTGGCTGGGCTTGGTCCCGGGCTTTGCGCCGCTGCCTGAGCATTCGTCGCACGCCTCGGCACGGCGCAGGCTGATGGTCTTTTCCGCGGACTCAACCGGGTCGCTGAATTCAAGCTCAATCGCGCAGCGCAGGCTTGCACCCCTTCGGCCGCCGGTGCGCGTGCGCGCGCTGCCGCCGAAGAAGTCGCCGAACACGCTGCTGCCGCCGAAGATTTCGCTGAAGGCGGAGAAGATATCCTCCACGTTGTTGAAGCCCGCGCCGCCGAAGTTGCCGTCGGTGTGCCCGAACTGGTCGTACTGCTGGCGCTTGGCGTCGTCGTTCAGCACGCCGAACGCCTCAGCCGCTTCCTTGAAACTGGCTTCGGCCTCGGCGTCGCCGGGGTTGCGGTCGGGATGGTACTTCAGGGCCAGCTTGTGATAGGCCTTCTTGATCTCGGCCTTGCCGGCATTCTTGGCGACACCCAGCACTTCGTAGTAATCACGCTTTGCCATGTGTCGCCTTGATGCCCCTACTTCTTGCGACGCACGACTCCTGCGTCTGCGTCCACCAGTTCCCAGCCGTTGTCAGCCAGCTCGTTCAGCTTGCGCAGGCTGTTGATCTGGCGGTCGAAGTTCGTCTGGCCCTGCTCGTACACGAACACGTGCGCGTCGAGGTACTTCTTGTCAGCTTCCGCGCCGGCCCAGCGGTTCAGGTCAATCTCGTAGCTTTCCAGCCGGGGCACGCCCACGAGGTAGCCGTACTCGTAGCCGCTCGCGTTCTGCGCCTCGACGCTGGCGTTCGACAACGCCAAACCGCCGAACACCGATGCCGCAACCAGCACGATTGCGCCGGCACCTGCCATGAGAGTGGTCTTCATTGCTGTCTCCTTGCCTGAGGGTCTGCCCCTGAAACACGATTGGGGCCCGCAAGGTTCCAGCAATCCGGGGCGTGTCCACTATGACGTGGCGCCCGTGACCCTCGCATCCTTCTTCTTCAGGTCCGTCACCAGCGTATTCGTGGTCAACATCAGGCCCGCGATGCTGGACGCGTTCTGGATGGCGCAGCGCGCCACCTTCGTCGGGTCCAGGATGCCGGCCTTGAGCATGTCCTCGTACTCGCCGGTCAGCGCGTTGAAGCCGTCGGTCGCCTTCTTCTTTTCCTTGAGCGTCTCGACCACCTCCACGCCGTCAAAGCCGGCGTTGTTGGCGATCTGGCGCGCCGGGGCTTCCAGGGCGTCAGCAAGGATGTCGGCGCCGAAACGTTCATCACCCTTGAAGTTGGCCTCGCGAATCGCCTGGCTGCAGCGCAGGTAGCTGACGCCGCCGCCCGGTACCACGCCTTCCTGCTTGGCGGCCTTGGTCGCGTTCAGCGCGTCCTCAACACGATACTTGCGCTCTTTCATTTCACTTTCGGTGTGCCCGCCGACGGAAATCTCCGCCACGCCGCCCGTCAGCTTCGCGAGGCGCTCCTGCAGCTTTTCCTTGTCGTAGTTGCTGGTGCTCTGCTCGATCTGCGTGCGCAGCGAGTTGATGCGCGCCTCGACGTCCTTCTTCTTGCCGGCGCCTTCGATCAGCGTGGTGTTGTCCTTGTCGATGATCACGCGCTTGACGGTGCCGAGCTGCCCGATATCGATGTTTTCCAGCTTCAGCCCGAGGTCTTCCGTGATGCTGGTGCCGCCGGTCAGGATGGCGATGTCTTCCAGCATGGCCTTGCGGCGGTCGCCAAAGCCCGGGGCCTTCACGGCCGCGATGTTCAGCATGCCGCGCAGGCGGTTCAGCACGAGCATCGCGAGCACTTCGTTCTCGATGTCCTCGGCCACGATCAGCAGGGGCGAGCCGGTCTGCGCGACCTTCTCAAGGATCGGCACGATTTCGCGCACGCCGCTGATCTTCTTCTCGTAGATCAGCACCTTGCAGTCGTCGTACTCAACGGTCATCGAGTTCGGCTTGTTGATGAAGTACGGGCTGAGGTAGCCCTTGTCGAACAGCATGCCGTCAACGAAGGTCAGCTCGTTCTCGATGCCCTTGCCTTCTTCGATGGTGACAACGCCCTCTTCGCCGACCTTGTCGATCGCGTCGGCCATGAGCTTGCCGATCTCCGCGTCCTGGTTGGCGCTGATGGTCGCAACGGCCTTCAGCTCTTCCTTGTTCTTGATCTTCTTGCTGTTGTCGGCCAACCACTTCACGGCAACTTCGGCGGCTTTGTCGATGCCACGCTTGACGTCCTGGGCGTTGTGGCCCTGACCGACCATCTTGAGCCCCTGCTGCACGATTGCGTCGGCGATCACGGTAGCTGTGGTAGTGCCGTCGCCGGCTTCGTCGTTCGTCTTGCTGGCGACTTCCATGACGAGCTTGGCGCCCATGTTCTCAAACGGGTCTTCCAGCTCGACGTCCTTGGCAACCGTTACGCCGTCGTTCACGACCAGCGGCGCGCCGAACGATTTCTGAAGGATCACGTTGCGACCGGCCGGGCCCATCGTGGCGCTGACGGCCCTGGCCAGCTTGCGTACGCCATCGGCGAGCTTGCGGCTTGCTTCCATCTCGAAAAGGATCTGTTTGCTCATGGCTTCGTCCTTGGTGGCGCGGCGTATGCTGCCCGCGCGCAGAATTATTCAATGATCGCGAGAATCTCGGCTTCGCGCAGAATCTTGTGCTCGATGCCGTCCACCTTCACGTCGCTGCCGCTGTACTTGCCGAACATGACGACGTCGCCCTTCTTCACGCTGGGCTCGAGGCGCTTGCCACTCTTGAGCGTGCGCCCGGGGCCGACCGCAACCACTTCACCACGCAGCGGCTTTTCCTTGGCGCTGTCGGGCAGCACGATGCCGCCGGCGGTCTTTTCCTCGGCATCGTGGGGCTTGACGATGATGTTGTCGTCCAGGGGACGCAGCTTGGTTGCCATGTGTCTTGTCTCCGAATCCAAGCGGGCTCTCGGCCCGCGTTCCGTTTAGTAGTCCATGCCTTCGTCGTCGTGGCCCATGTCGACGGGCTCGTCGTCTTCGGCCTTGGTGATAATGGCGTCGGTCGTCAGCATCAGCCCGGCGACGCTGGATGCATTCTGCAGCGCCGACTTGGTGACCTTGAGCGGGTCGACGATGCCCATTTCGTACATGTCGCCGTACTTGTCGGTCAGCGCGTTGTAGCCGTAGCTCTTGCTGCTTTCGGCCAGCACGTTACGAGCAATCACACCGCCGTGCTTGCCGCCGTTTTCGGCGATCTGGCGGATCGGCTTGCTGAGCGCCACCTGCACGATGCCTACGCCCACCTGCTCATCAGGGCCGCTGGCCTTGAACTTCGCCAACGCCTGCGACGCGCGCAGCAGTGCCACGCCGCCGCCCGGAAGAATGCCGCCGTCTTCACGGTCAGTCGCCGCGCGCACGCTGTGCAACGCGTCTTCCACGCGGGCCTTCAACTCTTTCATCTCCGGCTCGGTAGCCGCGCCGACCTTGATCACCGCGATACCGCCCGACAGCTTGGCCAGGCGCTCGCTCAGCTTTTCCTTGTCGTAGTCGCTGCTGGTGAGCCCGATTTCCTTCTTGATCTGCTCGCATCGGGCCTTGATGTCGGCCGTCTTGCCGGCGCCTTCAATTACCGTCGTGTCTTCACTGTTGATGATGATTTTCTTGGCGGTGCCGAGATCCTTGATGGTGGCGTCTTCCAGCTTCTCGCCAAGGTCCTTCATGAAGGCCTTGCCGCCCGTAAGGATCGCGATGTCTTCCAGCATGGCCTTGCGGCGGTCGCCGTAGCCGGGCGCCTTGACCGCGCACACGCTGACTACGCCGCGCAGCTTGTTGACCACCAGCGTGCTGAGTGCTTCACCCTCGATGTTCTCGGCGATGATCAGCAGCGAGCGGTTGGCCTTGCTGACGGCCTCAAGCAGCGGCACCAGCGGCTGGGCGCTGGTGATCTTGTCTTCGTACACCAGCACCAGCGGCTTCTCGAACTCGCAGGTGATGGCTTCGTTGTTGTTCACAAAGTGCTGGCTGAGGTAGCCGCGGTCGAACTGCATGCCCTCGACCACGTCGACCTGGGTTTCGCTGGTCTTGCTCTCGTCGACGGTGATCACGCCGTCCTTGCCGACTTTTTCCTGGGCGTCGGCGATGATCTTGCCCACGCGCTGATCGTTGTTGGCGGCGATCGTCGCGACATAGGCGACTTCCTTCTTGCCCTCAACCGGGCGCGCCATCTTGTTGAGTTGCTCGACCGTGAAGTCCACCGCCTGCTTGATGCCGCGATAGATACCCGTCGCGTTGCGCCCGCTGATGACGTGCTTCAGGCCTTCGCTGAAGATCGCGTTGGCGAGCAGTGTCGCGGTGGTCGTGCCGTCGCCGGCGACGTCGCTGGTCTTGCTCGCGACCTGCTTCACCATCTGGGCGGCGCAGTTTTCGTACGGGTCCGTCAACTCGATTTCCTCGGCGACGGTGACGCCGTCCTTCGTGATGTTTGGTGCGCCCCAGCCCTTGTCGAGCACGGCCGTGCGGCCCTTGGGGCCGAGCGTGGAAACAACGGCACGGGCGAGTTTGTCGATGCCCTTGGCGAGCTTTTCACGGGCTTCGACGTCAAAAACGATCTGCTTGGCAGCCATGTATCAGCCTCTCTTCCGGAATCCAACTCTTCAGCCGCGAGTGTGCAAACACAATGCCAACGGGCGTGGCACCCTATGCCGTCGAGGCACGAGCGCAAGTAGCTGGCGAATCTTGGGTTAGGCAGACGCCCGAGGTCGTGCAATGAGGCACATGCGCCCCCGCCGCCATTGTGACAGCCGCCAGGATCGTCCAAACAGCAGGCTGCCAATCGGGCAGACAGTCATCGCGAGCACGCCAAGTTCGGCCGCTACTGGTTCGATTATTGGGCATTGCAGTTCGCCCCTTGTCCGTATCATGAAAGAGCTTGCAACGAACGGAGACTTGCCGTGATTCGACTGCTGCTGTGCGCCCTGCTGTTTGCCCCCTGCCTCGCTGCCGAGGCCACTGTCACCAGCATTTTCAAAGACCCGGTAAGCGGCAAGATCGCCAAACTGGACGTGCAAGGGCGTCTCGAAGTCGAGGTCAAGGGTAGCGAGGTTCCCGAGCGCATACCGCTGGATGAGGTCGAAGAGATTTCGTTCGGGTTCAAGGGCGACGAGCGCAAGCCGGAAGAATCGCCGCTGCGCGTTTACCTGATCAACGGCGACATCCTGCACGGCGCGCCCGAAGACGGGCCAGAGGACGACGACGAGGTGTTCCTGCTGAAAGGCACGCGCTTCGGCACTCTCAGCATCAAGATTGACGCGGTCGCTCGCATCGAGGTCGTCAAGAACGTTCAGCCCAACGTGCTTCCGGCGCTGGAAGCGGAGGCCGACCACGACGTCGTCTACTTTGTTGACGAGAAGGACCCCGCCGCCGAGCTGGTGCGCATCGTGAAGGACGGCGCGTTCATCTACAATGAATACCTGGACGACAAGAACTACGCGGGCAACAAGTTCACCTGGGCCAAGCTGCGCGGCGTGGTCTGCTACCGCGGCAAGTACACGCCTTACGACAAGTTGCTTGGCATCTGCACCCTTCGCGACGGCAGCGTGATCCGCGGCATCGTGAAGTCCTGGGGCGAGGGCAAGGTCACCATTGAGCACACGGTGCTTAAGAAAGAGATCGTGCTGGATGAGAGCTCGCTGATCTCCGTCACCATGAAGAACGGCCGCTACGTCTACTTGAGTGACATGCCGTTCGCGGACAAGCCCGAAGAGCGCCCGTTCTTCCTTCCGAGCGACTTCAACTACGACGACTACCTGTTCAAGGTGCGCCGCGACCAGGCGCAGGGCGGCGGCCCGATCAGCATCCGCGGCAAGGTTTACGCCAAGGGCCTTGGCGTGCACTCCATCAGCAAGCTGACCTTTGACCTGAACCGGGGCTACAAGCGGTTCATAGCCAGCATCGGCGTGGACGACTGCGCGGGCGAACGCGGCAGCGTTGAGTTCAAGGTCTATGCAGACGGCAAGCTGGTGTTCGAATCCGGCATACTGCGCGGCACGGCGCCAGTGAAGAACATCGACATTGACGTGCTGAATGTGAGCAAGCTCGTGCTTGAGGTCACGGCCGGCGGTGATGACGATCAGCTCGACCGCGCCGACTGGGCTAACGCCAAGCTCGTCCGCTAGCTGACGCAACTCCTGCGCCGACCACGCTTTTGGCGTGAGGATTTGGACTGTTTCCCGACCACAGGGGAACACCGAGACCCAGTGAGCAGGGCGTGATGCGCGACTCCAGGATTCCATTCATGGCAGGTTTGCTCGTGCTGATTCTGGCCGGGCTGGCCGTGGCACTTGCGTTGTTCGGCAATCGCGACGTTGAGTCCAACACGCCGCGCATCGCGGCCGACGATGGCGCCTTCGACAAGCCCGCAGACGACACGACGCTTCCCGGCGAACTGCCTGCAAAGTCCCCCACCAAGAGCACGAACAAGGAAGACGACGGCAAACGGTCGGACGAAGTCGCGCCCAAGCCGGTCATCAAGATTCAGATCGCCGCCTCCATCAGCGGCTTGGCGACGGACTACTTCGATGACCCGGTCGGCGGCGTAACGCTGACGCTGCTTGCCGAAGTTGCCACCGACACGACCGGCCCCACGGCCGTCACGGACGAAAACGGCGTGTTCAAGTTCGAGACTCCGCTGAACGAGGGCGACAGCTACTTCGTGGCGTGCCTGCAGGAAGACAAGGCCATCACGGCAACAGGCGCCTTCACCATTGAGAAAGACAAGCCGGTTGAGCGGCTCAGCATCAAGATCTTCGCGCCGGCGCGGGCGTTCGGCGTGGTGCTGAACGGCGACACGCGCGATCCGCTGCCTGACGTCTCGATCGAACTGGAAGGCCGCAAGGACGACCGCATCACCCGCCTCGGCAAGCTTCTCGGGCGCATCAAGCCGATCAAGAGCGGCGAAGACGGCAAGTTCGAGATCGGGCAGATCGCGCCGGGCAAGTTCCTGGTGCGCGCGAACAAGCAAGGCTGGATGGCGCACGAGTTCAACCCCGTTACCCGCGGCGTGCAGGAGATGTCGCTCGACGAGTACGCGAACTACGAGCTGCTGCCGTTCATTCTTGTTCAATCCGGCATCATCGAAGGCCGCGTGCTCAAGAAGTCCGACAAGACGCCGATTGTCGGCGCGACCGTAGACCTCGGCACGGTGCTGGGCGGCAGCTACGACAGCACGGTGACGGATGCCGACGGAAAATATCGCTTCGAGAGCGTGCCCCCGGGCATGGGCGGCAATCAGGGGCCGGGTGCGGGTGTCGGCGGAGTGGCCGTACGCGCGACCGCACCGGGTTTTGCCATCGCCAGCCGTGACCTGCGCGTCCAGAGCGGGCAGACCCGCAGCGGTATCGACCTGTTGCTTGACGACGGCTGCAGTGTCACGGGCATCGTTACGGACAACAAGTCGAACCCGATCGCCGGCGCGCGCGTGTACTTCAACGACAACCAGTTTCTGCAGGGGGCGGAGCTGGTGGTCGGCATCAAGATCGCCGAGCGAGCCGTCTCAACCACAACAGACGAACAAGGCAGGTTCACCCTGGCCAGCTTGCCGCCGGGCGACGTGACGATCACGGCCTCGGCCGACGGCTTTGCCAACAACAACGCCAAGCTGGTGCTGGTCGTCGGCACGCCGGCCGAGACGACCATCGTGCTTGAGCCCGCCGGCCTGATCGAGGGTACCGTGACGAACCAGCGCGGCGAGCCGGTCGAAGGCGTGCCGATCGCCGTGTACGACGCCAGCTCGCCGGAGCAGCTTGGACTGATCATGAAGAGCTTCTTCGGCGAAGAGCTGCCGGACCGCGGTGAAAGCACCATGTTCCCCGCCAGCATCCGCACCGACGCCGAGGGGCACTACCTCGCCGATGGACTGAAGGCCGGCGAGTACATCCTGCTCGCCAACTCGCGCGACTACGAGAAGTACGTTAGCCCCAAACTCGAAGTGAAGACCGGTCAAACGACGGTGCACGACTTCAGCCTGCAGGTCGGCGGCACGATTTTCGGGCGCGTGTACGACGAGAACTCGCAGCCGGTTGCGGGCGCGCCGATCACCTGCGCGAGCATCAGCAGCGAGGCGTTCCGCATTCGCACGGCCTACACCGACGCGGGCGGCAATTACGAGATCACGGGCCTGTCGGCTGCGACGTATACCGTGGTGCTCAACGACGGCGACGTCACGAAGCTGATGCTGCCGAACTCGGCGAACCAGGTCGCCGTGAAGGCAGGCGAGCGAGTTCAGTTCGACATCTACTCACAGAAGCCGGGCACCGCGCGCATTTACGGGCGCGTGACAGTGGACGGCCAGGCGTACGCCGAACAAGGGCTGGTGCTTCTCGGCGGCAACTTCACGGGCTTTGCCGCGAACACGACCAAGACGGACAAGCTCGGGAACTACGAGTTCCGCAGCGTGGCGCTTGGGCTGTATCAGATCGCCCAATCCAATGGCCCCATGCCAAGCCTCGTGCGCAAGCGCATTCGTATTGACCATGAGGGCGACATTGAGATCAACATCGACTTCGTGACTGTGAAGATCACGGGGCGCGTTGAGCTCGAGGGCGGCAAGGTCCCTGAAGGCAACGTGAAGGTACTCGCCAGCCCGGTAAGCCCCGAGGCCGCCGACTCCAGCGACGAAGACGAGAAGGTGAATTCGCTCGAGATGATGGTTTTCCGCGAAGCGCAGGCCGACCCCAAGACCGGCGCGTTCGAGATCAGCGGGCTGTCACCCGGTTTCTATCGCCTGACGGTGCGCAGCGAAAACAACGGCATGGTGACACGCCCCTACCTGAACCTGCGGGCCAGCGTCAGCGGGATCGTGATGACCCTTCCGGCCGTAGGCGCGACGTTGAAGGGCGTGGTGAAGGGCCTCGACGAAGCCGAGAAGAACACGCCATTCGGCTTGATCGCGGCGCTCACGATTGAGGACGAAAAGGGCAACCCACTCGCACTCGGCGGCTTCGACAACGGCGTGAACCTGACGAACAGCAAGGAGTTCGAAGTCAAGAACCTCGCCGAGGGCACGTTCACGGTGACCTTGTCCGTCACGGGCTACACGCCGGTCACCTATGCGAATGTCAAACTCACCAACGGGCAGACGACAGACCTGACGTTCACGTTCGTTACATCCGGCAACGTGCGCATCACGCTGCTGAACGAGGAAATCGGCATCCAGTCCGCGTTCGGGCTCGAGTACGAGATCGTCAACAGCAAGGGCGAGCAGTTCAAGAAGCGCTTCACGTTCCTCGACTTCTTCAACACGGAAGGCGATGCAACACAGGAAGTCGCGAACAATTCATTCGTCATCAAGGACCTGCCCGCCGAGACGTACACGATCACGCTGACGCTTCCCGGCTACAAACAGGCCTCCGAAACCTTCACCGTGGTGGCTGGAGAGACGGCCGAGGCTTCCGTACAATTTGAACCGGAATAATGCCGCCACGGAGGCGGTTTCTGAGCCGGTGCCCCATGCGCGCTTTCGCGCCCCTAGTCGTGCTTATCAGCCTGCTCGCCGGATGCGCGACGCAGCAGCGTGATGCAGACGCCCCGCCGCCTGTTGTGCGCGACGGAGGTGAGACGCACGCGCGTCCCGCCCCGTCCGACGAAACACTCGAACAGATGCTGGAGCATGAGGACTTCGACCTGCCGCGTGCCTTGCTGCTGTTCAGCGAAGAGTACTACGCGGAGTTCGCCGGCGTGCCGCACCATGAAGTAGACATCCCCGCGAAGCTCGCCCGTTTCGAAGGCTACGCCGATCAGTTGCGCGACGCGCTCCGCAGTGACAGATCCCCCCGCCAGCGGGTACGAACACTGGTCGATTTCATCCACATCAAGTTGGGCCTGCGCTTCGACCAGAGCGACTCCCGCGGCGAAAACTACGAGAACCTGTTCTTCGATTCCGTGCTGCAACGCCGCTTCGGCTACTGTGTCAGCCTGTCGATGGCCTATCTCGTCTTCGGCCAGGCCGCCGGGCTCGACGTGCGCGGCATTCGCCTGCCGGGACACTTTGTTGTCGAGTTCAAGGACACGGAGCCCAACGGGCAGCCGTACAAGACATTGCTGGAAACAACCGCGTTCGGCGAGACACGCGAAGAAACCTACTACTGGGCTCGCGACAGGTTCTCCGCCCCGGCCGTCGAGAACGGCGTGTACCTGACGCCACTGAACGACCGCGAGATCTTCAGCACCCTCTACAACAACCTTGCCGGCGTCACCTACGTCAGCGGCGACCTGCAGCTCGCCGTGGAACGCTACACCCGCGCACTGGAACTGGCGCCCAACAACTGCGAGGCGCTTTACAACCGCGCGATCGTGCAGCACGCGCTGAACCACAATCGCGAGGCGCTCAAGGATCTGAACGAGTCCCTGCGGCTGGACCCGACTTTCGTGCTGGCCATGCTTGCCCGTGCCGGGCTGCTGTGGGACGCCAATGAGCGTGAACCCGCGCGAGAGGACCTGGCGCATGCCAAACGCCTGCGCCCTGAGTGGCCGCAGACGTGGATGATCGAGGGGATGTTCCTGTTCGAGTCCGGCGACATTGACGCAGCACGCACGGCCTTCGAGACAGCGCTGGAGAAGGACCCGAAGTACAATTCGGCGCACATCGCGCTGGCCGAGCTGGAACACAAGGTCGGCAACGAGGCGGCGGCACGCAAGCACGAAGAAGCGGCGGGGATGCGATGAGCGCGATTGAACCAATCATCATCACGGGACGCGACGCGCTCGAGGGCATGCTCGGCGAATCCGGCGTCCACGTCGCGCGTACCAACACGACCGACGTGCGCCAGCGCGCACCAAAGTTCTTCCAGCAGTTGAAGGCCGGCGAGCCCAACGTCGTGGTGATTGATTCCGACGGTGTCGCTTCACTCGATGTGATGTCCTTGCGCTGGATGTTTCCGGCGGGCGTGACTCCGCTGGTGCTTGTGCCATCCAACCCGCAGGAGTGCGCGGAGCTGGCCCAGATCGCCGCCACGGCCGCGCGGCTGATTCCCGGGCCGGTGTTCATTCTGCTTGAGGACCCCGTCGCAGACGCCGAAGCAATTGTGGGCGACTTTGCAGAGCCGGAGCTGGCACTCATCGATCCCCCTCCTCTCGATGCCGCCCAGATGGACGAGGAGGAAGCAGAGCTGCAGATGCTCTCCGCGCGGCTTGCCACTCCGATCCGGGGACTGAAGGCAGCTGCACTGGACCCGTGCCCCTCCGAGCTCGGCAAGCCCGAGTGGCTGGTAATCAGCTTTGGCGAAACATCGCAGCCGGCTGCAGAGGCCGTACGACTGGCCCGCGCCGATGGCCAGCGCGTCAACCACTTGCGTCTGCGCCAGCTCTGGCCGTTGCCGGAAGCGGACATCCTGCGCCATCTGATGGGCATCAAGCACGTCGTGATGGCCGAGCGCAACCTGGGCCAGTACGCGCTCGAAATTCGCCGCATTGCGCCTGAGATGCCGGTGGTCCCCGCCGGCAGGGCGACAGGCGCGGTCACCAGCGCCGAGATTCTGCGCCGCCTGCAAACCACGCCCCGGTGCTGCTGATGAAGGGGCCGCCATACCTCTACAACATTACGCTGATGCTGAACCGCGCGTCCGAGACGCGACGCCTCACCAGCAGCAAGCACGGACAGATCGTCGTCGGCGTGATGGATGACATCGCCGAGAAGCATGCCGATGTCTACGCCTGGATGGTGATGCCCGACCACATCCACCTGCTGTTCGGGCGCGACCGGCCGCTCGATGACGTCGACACATTTGCGGGCCGCGTAAAGCGCCGCATCAACAAGGGGTTTGAGCGCGCCGACCTGGCGAAACTCAACTGGCTGGATGGCTGCACCAAGTACGACGTCACGATCGACAAGTTGAAGTCCGCGCGCGACTACATTCTTGCCAACCCGGTTCGCGGGCTGCTGGTAAGCAAGCCGGAAGACTGGGAGTACTCAGGCGCGCCAGCACCGCTGCCGGCGGCGGCCCAGTAGAAAACCCCCGCCGAAGCGGGGGTCATCTGAAACCCTCTCTAGTTCCCCGCGCCGCCGCGGCGCCCGCCCTGACCCGGGCGGCGATTGCTGCCGCCGTCGTTAGTGTTCCGCGCCGCCTTGTCGAGCGTCGTTACCAGCTTCTCGGCCGTCTCCTGGTCCACGTAGCTGCTTAGCGCCGCGATCGTCGTCTGGTTCAACTCTTCGTATTTCTGCTTGTACGCCTCGGCGTCGATCTCTTCGCCGTCGATCTTGAGCCCGCGAATCTCGCTGTCCAGCTCCGCGCGGAACTGCGCGTGCGTGACGAGTGCGTTGCTCACGTCAGGAATGACAGCCTCCGCAATCCCCAGGCGTTCAGCCTGGTTGGCCACCAGCTTTGGAATGAATTCAGCGATCTGGGTCTTCTGGGCTTCCAGCGCGGTGAGACGCTGTGTTTGCGCCTGCAAGCGACGATCTTCGGCACGCTCCTCCGCGGCCCGCGTCATCACTTCGCGCACCGCCGCTTCGAAGTCCGGCGTCACCGTCGGTGCGGGCTCCACATCAACGGCCGCTTCCCCTTCCACGGGGTCCGACGCGACGACTTTCCTGGCCTTCTTCAGTTCGTCGAGTTCCTTGCGCAGAGCGGCGACCTCGTCGCTGCTGCCGCTGGACTGCGCCTTCGAGAGCTGAACTTCCAGGGCTTCGACCTGATGCTTGAGGTCGCTGATCTGCGCGTCGTAGTCGCGAGCGACCGGGGCCGCTTCGCCGCCCTCCAACTCCAGCGAGCCGGTCTTTGCCGTCACTTCGTTTGCCTTCGGCGCAACGGGCACCAGGTTCAGGGCAATCACCGCTACTGCCGCGCCGCCGCCAATCAGTCCGGCCGCGAGGGCCGCCAGGAACGTCTTCATCGCACTCTCCAGAACATACCGACGCACAGGAAACCCCGCCGACTCGGGCGGGTGTCGGAAAAACGGTTTCGAAAGCTATTCCTTGCCGAGGAACGGCTTGAAAACCATCAGGTAGCCGAGGGCGGCGATCGTCTTGCCGTCCTTGATGTTGTTGGCTTTCAACTGGATGCGCAGGTCCTTGAAGCTGAACGGCTTGATGTTGATCTCTTCGTCGTCGTCCAGATTCTGCTCACCCTTTGTCAGGTTGGTGGCGACGAAGATGTGCATCTTTTCGTCCAGGATGCCGGGGCTGGGGAACATCGTGAACAGATGCTCCAGCTTGCCGGCTTTGTAGCCGGTTTCTTCTTCAAGCTCGCGCGCGGCACAGGTGAGCGCGTCTTCGCCGGGGTCGAGGGTACCCGCAGGGATCTCCCAAAGCGCGCGCTTGGCGCCGATGCGCCACTGCTCAACCAGCAACACGGTGTCGTTGTCGATCATTGGAATGATGCAGGCCGCACCGGGATGCTCAATGACGTCGCGAACGACCTCTTTGCCTTCGCTGTTCTGCATGGTCACGCGGGCGACCTTGAACAGTCGGCCGTCGTACACCCTCTCGCGATTCAGCTGGTTCATTGCAGCGCGGCTTTCAGTTCGGTGTGGGTAAGGCTGATCTCGGGCCCGCCCGCAATCGTGAGCGTTCCCGTGACCAGCTCTTCAGCCGGCGGAGGCGAAGCGTCGCCCGCGGCCGGGATAAACACATACAACTGGCGCTCTGCGCCCGTGGCGAGGTCGAAATTGTGGCTGGACTGGCCCAGACGAAGCTTGCCCATGGGCGTCGCGGCTTCGGGCTTCGCGGCCTGCTCGAGCCACTGCACCATCCATTGTTTGCCGCCCCCGTCGCGCACGCTGAAGCGAGTCGCGTTCACGCTGGCTGCTGCTTTGCCATCATTGCGGATGATCAACAGGTACAGGCGTCCGGGAGCGCTGATGCCCGCGTCCTTGCGCATCACCTCGGACAGCTTTTCGCGGTACTCCGGCGCTTCGTCGACGTCGCGCAGCACGACGTTGAGCCCGGTGCCAGCGTCCTCGCCGACAAGCAGCCCCAGCTTTGCCCCGGCGGAGCTGGTCGGCAGGTTCACGGGCGGGGCGTCCTTGCCGCCGAAAAGCTGGATCGTGTACAGCACATAAAAGAAGAACAGCGAGCCGGCCACTGCGCTGAACACCACCAGGATGTTCAGCACCCACTGCGCGCGACGCGTCTCTTTGTGGGACTGCTCAAAGCTTGTGTCGGGCTTGGGCCCAGTCGCGGAGTTGTCTTCTGCGTCGTCCGGCATGGCGGGATATTAGCACTCGCCCAACGCTTGTCTGCCAACAGAAAAGGCCGCCCGGAGGCGGCCTCTTCTTGCTGTGCCCAGCCTTACTTTGCACTGCGAAGCTGATCCAGCAGGTCGGCCACTTCCTTGTGAACGTTGCGCGGCGCGCGAACGATCAGCTGGCCCTTGATGACGGTCACGCTGGCGCTACCGCCCCAGTCGGCGGTAATCGTGTCCTCGATCATCTCGACGATGTCGTCGGTCTCGACAATCTTGTCCTCGTTGGGGAAGTCGATCACCGGGCCGCCGTCGTTGTCATCGGCGGGCTTGAGGCGCAGCTTCGGCGCCGGGAAGTCCTTGATGACCACCGTAATGTCGCGCACGTCGTAGGTCTTGGTGATCGTCGACTGCTGCGCCTTTTCTTCGCTGGTGATGTACAGGACGCCGTTCTTGTAGGACTTGAACAGCCCGATCTGGTCGATGATGATGTTCAGCGCGTTCATCGCCTTGACGTCGGCCAGCTCCAGCGTGATGACGCGGGCGTCTTCATCCACGTCCTCCAGCGCCTTCTTGTCGATGACGATCGTGACACGCGCCTTCTTGGCGATGTCGGCCACCACTTCGGTAACGTCGGCTTCTTCGTATGCCAGCGTGTCGATGGTGGTGCTTTCAAGCTGCGACTCAATCTTGCGGTAGGTGGCCTCATCGTCACCGGCCAGCAGCGGCGCGGAGATCAGGCCGATCAGCAGAACCATGACGGCTGTCTGAAACATGCGGGTCATACAGTTTCTCCAAGGGGCTTTGGAGATCGGGGAGACCGGCCCCACGCGGGCCACCTATAAAGTACCCGGATTACGCCCAAATACAAATCCGCAATAACGTCGCCTCGCTTCACGGCGATTGCGGACTCAGGCTATTGCGGATGCGCAATCAGCCTTCGCCGAGGTAGGCGGCCTTAACCCGAGGGTCGGTCAGGAGATCGGCCGAGTTGCCCTCAGTGCTGATCTCGCCGCTCTCGATCACGTAGGCGCGATTGCTGTGCTTGAGCGCGATGCGGGCGTTCTGCTCAACCAGCAGGATGGTCACACCCTCTTTGTTCACGGTGTCCACGGTCTCGAAGATCGTCTGCACGATCAGCGGCGCCAGCCCGAGCGACGGCTCGTCGAGCAGCAACAGCTTCGGACGGGACATGAGCGAGCGCGCGATCGCCAGCATCTGCTGCTCGCCGCCCGAGAGGGTTCCGCCGCGCTGTTTCTTGCGCTCAGCGAGACGCGGGAAGATCTCATACCCGTGCCGCAGGTCTTTCTGGATTCCTTCCTTGTCGGCGCGCGCGTACGCGCCGAGCAAGAGGTTTTCTTCGACCGTGAGGTTGGGAAATATGCCGCGCCCCTCCGGCGCCATCACGAGTCCTTTGGCAACCAGCCTGTGCGTCGCCGCGTTCGCGATGTCTTCGCCGGCGTAGCGCAGTGAGCCGGTCTTGCTGCGCATCAGGCCGCAGATCGTGGCAAGCGTCGTCGTCTTGCCGGCGCCGTTTGCGCCGATCAGCGTGACAACCTCTCCCGGATTGACCGTCAACGAGATGCCCTTCAGCGCGTGGATCGCCCCGTAGTAAACGTTGATGTCCTTCATCTCGAGGATCGGCTCGGCCATCTATTCGCCCCCCAGGTAGGCTTCGATGACCTTGGGGTCGTTCTGAATTTCCTTCGGCGTGCCGAGCGCGATGGTCTTGCCGTAGTCGAGCACCTGGATGCGCTCGCAAATCCCCATCACCAGCTTCATGTCGTGCTCGATCAGCAGCACGGTCACCTTCAGCTCGTCGCGGATTTTGCGGATCAACGCCGACAGCTCGGCCTTCTCGCCGGTGTTCATGCCGGCCGCGGGCTCATCCAGGCAGATCAGCTTGGGCTCCGTCGCCAGGGCCCGCGCGATCTCAAGCTTGCGGCGGTGGCCATAGGGCAGCTGCTTGGCGGCCAGCCCGGCGCGATCCTCCAGCCCCATGAACTCAAGCAGCCTGTACGCGATGTCGCGCTGCCGTTTCTCTTCACGGTAGTGGCGAGGCGTGCGAAACAGCGAGTCGAACAAGTTGATCTTGGAATGCTGGTGCGCGCCGGTCATGGCGTTCTCAAGCACACTGAGCTCGTCGAACAGGCGAATGTTCTGGAACGTTCGCGAGACACCCAGCCGCGCAACCTGCACCGGGTTCATCCCGTTCACCAGTCGCCCGTCGCAGTGCACCGTGCCTTCCGACGGCAAGTACACGCCGGTCAGCATGTTGAACACGGTGGTCTTGCCGGCGCCGTTCGGCCCGATCAACCCGAACAGCTCGCCCTCGTGAACTTTCAGGCAGAAACCGTCCACGGCAGTGAGCCCGCCGAAGCGAATGGTCAGATCTTCCGTCGCGAGCAAGGACGTCATTCCTCGCCCCCCGCGTTCCCGGACTTGCGCCCCGGGATCAGCCGTCCAAGCAGCTTCAGCGACAGCTCCTTCTGGCCAAAGATCCCCTGCGGGCGGAAGATCATCAGCAGGATGAGCACAAGTGCATAGGCGACCATGCGGACGCCCACGAGGCCGATTTCAGACTCCACGTCACGCAGCGCTTCCGGCAAAGCGGTCAAGACAATCGCCCCGACAATGGCGCCTGTCATACTGCCCAACCCGCCGAGCACCAGCATCACCACCACTTCAATCGATTTCATGAAATTGAACGTGGCGGGACTGATGGTCTGCAGCAGGTGCCCAAGCAGTCCGCCCGCGATGCCGGCAAAGAACGCGCCGTAGATGAACGCCATCACCTTCATGCGCGACGCGGAAATGCCCATCACCTCTGCGGCCAGCTCATTCTCGCGGATTGCGATCAGCGCCCGGCCAAAGGTGCTGCGCTGCAGGTACCAGCTGAACATCACCACAATCACGACGAACGCAAAGATCCAGAATGTGTTGCTGTAGGCCGGCAAGCCGGGCAGCCCGTTGGCACCACCGATCGTCTCAAAGTTCGTGATCATGATGGTCACGATCTCGCCGAATCCGAGAGTGGCGATCGCAAGGTAGTCACCCTTCAGGCGGAGTGTGGGAATGCCCACGACTGCACCCGCGATGGCCGCCGCAATCCCACCTACGATCAGCGCCGGAACAAAACCCCACTGGCTGCTGAACATCGGCTCAATGGCGACGTACTTGGCCTGTGCTTCGTCGAAGTAACGCAGGGTCGTTGTGAACCAGGCCGAAACGTATGCGCCAATCGCCATGAATCCTGCATGGCCCAGGCTGAACTGTCCGCACAGCCCGTTGATCACGTTCAAGCTCACCGCGAGGATGATGGAGATGCCGCACATGTTGATCACGCGCACGACGTACTGGTCGATGTACGAATCCAGAAACCAGTTCACGCCCAAGACGACGGCGAGCGAGACCACCAGAATGCCGATCATCCGACCCATCAGACCTTCTCCCGGCCGGACTTGCCCAGCAGACCAGACGGCTTCACGAGAAGGACGAGAATGAGGACGATGAAGGCCACGGCCTCGGCGTAGGTCGTGCTCCAGGTGCCGACGACGGACTCGGCTACGCCGAGTACCAGTCCGCCCAACGCGGCGCCGGGGATGCTGCCGATGCCACCCAGCACCGCCGCAATAAACGCCTTCAAGCCCATCATCAGGCCCATCAGCGGGGTCAGGCGCGGCTGGTCCATCGCCACCAGCACGCCGCCGACAGCGGCCATGGCGCTGCCAAGTGCAAACGTCATCGCCACGGT
Organism: Planctomycetota bacterium; assembly: GCA_020638675.1. Taxonomy (GTDB): domain Bacteria; phylum Planctomycetota; class UBA8742; order UBA2392; family UBA2392; genus JACKID01. The sequence goes on along the minus strand of JACKID010000001.1, from coordinate 1,802,379 downwards.
GCGGTCGACATTTACGCCCATGAGGCGGGCGGTGCGCATATCGAAGCTGCAGGCGCGCATGGCTGCGCCGGGTTTGGTCCTCTGAACGAACAGGTGCAGCCCGGTCATCATGATCGCCGCGACTACGATGATCACCAGCTTCGTGTTTGCGAGTTCAATCGGACCCAGCGGAACCGACTCCTGGTCCATGAATACCGGAAAACCCTTCGGGTCAGCGCCGAACACCATCTGCCCCGCGTTCTGCAGGAACAGCGAAACGCCGATCGCGGTGATCAGCGCAGCTAGGCGGCTGGAGTTACGCAACGGCCGGTAGGCAAGCCGCTCAATCAACATGCCAACGGCAGCACAGGCCGCCATGGAGCCGACAAACAGCGCGCCTATCAGATACAGCGGTACTTTCGGTTTCTCGCCCGTCTCCGGGACGTAGCCGAACCACTTGGCCGGGTAGTACGAGAAATACGCGCCCAGCATGTAGACTTCGCCGTGGGCGAAGTTGATGAGCTGCAGCACGCCGTACACCATCGTGTAGCCTACGGCGATCAACGCGTACACGCTGCCCTTGGCCACGCCATTGGCGACCTGCTGCAGAATCAACTCCGCAGTGATTCCGGGTGCCTCGGTTTCCAGCAGCGGCAGCAAACAGCCTCCAATGATGATGCCGGAACCGCGCGGGCCCCGGCATCTGTGGCTGAATCCGGTTTGGCCTATTCCACTTCGCCCGGCTGAATCTGCCGGACCAGGTTAAACTTCTCGCCTTCGATCTTCAGCATGCTGATCGGCTTGCGGGCGTTGCGGTTCTCGTCGATGCTGAACTTGCCGGTTACACCCTCAAAGTCCTTCAGGTTCGCCAGAGCTTCGCGAATCTTGGCGCGGTCGAAAGCGCCAGCGTTCTCAATTGCCTTCTTTGCCACATAGACGTCGTCATAACCGAGCGCGGCAAGGCTGGACGGCGCTTCGCCGTACTTCTTCTTGTAGTTGGCAACAAAGTTCTTCACCACTTCGCGGTCGTCGGCCTGGCTGTAGTGGTTACCGAAGTAGCAGCCGTCCAGAGTGCCCGGACCTGCGTTCGGGATCAACTTGCCGCTTTCCCAACCGTCGCCGCCGAGCAGCGGGACATCCACGCCCTGCGAGCGGAACTGCTTGCCGATCAGCGCCACGTCGTTGTAGTAGGCCGGCACGAAGATGATGTCCGGATTAGCGTTCTTGATGTTGGTGATCTGGGTGTTGAATTCACTCGTTTTGGCTTTGAAAGATTCTTCCGCCACAACCTTGCCGCCCAGTTTCTCGAACTTCGCCTTGAAGAACTTGCCGAGGCCGGTGCTGTAGGCGTCGTCCTGGTTCATCAGGATGGCCGCCTTTTCCTTCTTAAGGTCCTTGCGCGCAAACACGGCGCAGGCCGCGCCCTGGAAGTCATCAAGGAAGCAGATGCGGAAGATCTGGTCACCCTGTTGCGTAACCGTCGGGTTTGTGCTCGACGGTGAGATCATTGGGATGCCGTTCTTCTGAAACACCGGCGCTGCGCTAAGGCTGATGCCGGACGCCACGGCACCCATTGCGACAAGTACGTTCTCCTGAGTGGCGAGCTTCACTGCCGCGGAGCCACCCTCTTCGGGCTTGCTGGCAGTGTCCTGGAATTTCAGGTCGATCTTCTTGCCATTGATGCCGCCGGCCGCGTTGATCTCCTCTACGGCTAGGTCGACACCGTTCTTGGTGTCGCCTCCGAACGTGGCATAGTCTCCGGTCGTGCTGACGAACAGCCCGATTTTCACGGTGTCGTCGGTGACGCCGCTGGTCCCGGCCGAGTTGTCTTCCTTCTTGCATGCCGTCAGGCTGAGCGCCAACACCGCGCCCAATGCGATCAATAGAGTCAATGCTGTCCGCATCGCTCGCTCCTCAATTGTCTCGGTCAACGGCCGACCAATGCCGGCCCGGAATCGGCGCGAGAATAGCCATAACCCGCCCGCTCACAAGCTTTTTTGACGGGGCTCACTTCTTCTTGGGCGGGCGCACTTCCTCGTACGTCAGTTCGCGCACGAAGGCGAACTCGCCCTTCTGGATCTTCACCATGACGAGCGGTTTCTCCGGGTTGCGATCCTTGCCCATTCGAATGTTCTTGCCCGTCACGCCGTTGAACTCTTTTAGTGCGCCGAGTGCCTCGGCAATCTTGTCTCCATCCGCAGTCGCCGCGTCCGCCAGCGCAGAGGCGAGCATGCAGACGGTATCGTAGCCCAGGGCGGCGAGTGAGCTGGGCTCTTCGCCATACTCCTTCTGGTAGGACGCGGCAAACGCCTTTGCCTCCTGACCCTGCCCGGTACAGAAGTGGTTGGCAAACACCGAGTCCTCGACCCCCACCGCATCTTCGGCCAGTAATTGCCTGCTTTCCCAGCCGTCGCTGCCCAGCAGTTTCGGCTCGTACTCAAGTTTCTTGGATTGCTTGGCGATGGCCAGCAGATCGTTGTAGTAGACGGGTGCGAAAACGACGTCCGGTGCGGCTGCCTTGATCGCCGAGATCTCGGTGGAGTAGTCTTCAGCGGTGTAACGGAAGGACCGTTCCGACACGATTTTGCCGCCCAGCTCAATGAACTTGTCCTTGAAGAACCCGGCCAGCGCGGTGCTGTAGGCATCATCCTGGTTGCTCAGGATCGCCGCTGTCTTGGCCTTCATATCGCTGAAGGCATAGACCGCGATGCCTTCACCCTGGAAGTCGTCCATGAAGCAACCACGAAAGATCATCTTGCCCTGCTGGGTGACCGTAGGATTCGTTGCCGTTGGGCTGATCAACGGCACCCCGGCTTTCTGAAACACCGGGCCAGCCGCGAGCGTCAGACCGGACGCTACACAGCCGATGCAGGCAACGACCTTCTTCTTTGCGGTCAGCACTTTCGCTGCCGACTCCGCCTCTTCAGGCTTGCTGGCGCAGTCCTGAAAAACGATCTCTATCTCCTGCCCTCCGATGCCTCCGGCCTTGTTGATTTCCTGCACTGCCAGGTCCACGCCGTTCTTCGTGTCGCTGCCGAAGCTGGCGAGTGCGCCAGTGGTACTTACGATCAATCCGACCTTGATCTTGGGCGGCGGCGGGGGTGGCGCCGGGTCTACTCGCCCGCCGGCCAGCATGGTCGCCGTGGCGAAAAGAATCGAAATGAGCGTCTTCATGGCTGCCTCCTGATCACAAGCTAGCCCGGCGGCGCGTGGTTTGAAAGCTTCGGCTTGGTAGACTCCTCCCAGGAGACCAGACGTGCCGAGCATTGAAGACGCATTGAAACAACCGATCGCAGGCGACTACCAGACCTGCGGCATGAAGAAGCCGTTCTATGTGCTGGAGCGCGACGGCGACATTCACTGCTTCGTCGGCTTCCGCAAGCGGATGGGCGACTTCGAAAACGAAGCCAACGTCGTGCTGTGGGAGCGTGATCGCGTGCTGCGCGAGGCCATGTCCTACATTGAGCGCATGGGTGAGGTGCGCCTCGGCCCGTGCCGCGCGGAGACTTTCCCTGAGCCCGACACGCTGGAAGAGTTCCTGCGCAGCTTCAGCACGCACGGAAACCTCGCCAGCTATTTCCCGCCGATCCTCGAGAAGCTGGGTCTGGTCGAGGTCTACAAGAAGGGCCGGGCACTCTACATCCGAAAGAAGGATGACTGACGAACTGCCGGAAATCAGCCATGGCATCCCGGTGTTTCCCCTGCCGGGCATCACGCTGTTTCCGCACACCCAGCTTCCGCTGCATATCTTCGAAGACCGCTACCGCGCGCTCATGGAAGACACGCTCAAGAAGCCGCAAAGCGAACATTGCTTCGCGATGGGGACACTGTCCGAAAAGAGCACCAACGAAACGCTGGGTGAGCCGCCTGTGCACCGCTACGCCGGCGTCGGGCGCATCACAGAATACTCGCGCATGCCGGACGGGCGTTTTGCGCTTGTGCTGCGCGGCATCGGGCGCGTGCGCCTCACCCACGAGAACTCCATCATTCGCGGCTATCGTGTGTTCGGCGCGGAGTGGTACACAGACATCCGTCCCGCCCCCGAAGGAAGCTGGGAGCGCAACCTGAGCGTCGAGGTCAAGGCGCTCGCGCTGGCCCTGCTGCGCGAGCAGGCCGACAAGTTTCGCGGCATGCTCGCCGAGCACGTCGACCTGGGGCCGCTGGTGGACATGATCTGCGGCTACCTGCCGTTCCCGCCGGAGTTCAAGCTGCAACAGATGCAGACACGCAACGTGATCGAACGCGCGGCGAGAACGATCAGTCAGCTCGAAAGGATGGCGGGAGTTGCACCCGAGAAGCCGCTGCATCTCGACGACGCGCCGCCGGTGAACTGAGTAGCTAGGTGCCCCTCACCCGTGTGCTGCCTCGACATGGGTGAGGGCACCCATGCTACGTGATGAGCGCTTTCTGTTTGTCGCGCCACTCGATCAGCCAGGGGTCTACCTTTTCGAGGTCGTCCATCTTCTCGAAGTGCTTCAGCGCCTTCTTGTCGTCGCCGAGGCGGCGGCTCAGCTCGCCGATCAGGTAGTGGACGACCGGTAGGTCGTCCGGGCTGAACTCCTCTGCCGCGAGTGCGAGCTCGAAGTATTTGACGGCCTTGCGGCGGGCGCCCTTTTCCTCGTCGTCGGGCTCGCCTTCCATACGGCTGCACCACGTCGCCTGCAGGTAAAGATCGGCCACGACGGCGCTGCGCTTGCCGGAGTAGATGCCGATCAGCGCCGCGCGCCGATAGCGTTCCGCCCCACCGAGGGTCTGGCCCTCCGTCCAGTGGAAGCCTGCGAGCAGCGTGTTGACGCGTTTGATTTTGTCCTCATCGAGCGGCGTGCGGTAGTCCGCCTCGAAGCCCACGAAGCCGCACTTCGGGCAGACGTGGATGAAGTTGGGAAGCGGGTTGCCATCAAGGTAGCGCGGGCAGAAGTCCGTTTCCTTTTCGCCGATGCGGAACCCCGTCACGAGTTGCGTCTCGAACTCGTGCTTGCAGCAGGGACATGCCAGCGTCTTTGCTTCGAACTCGGTCATTCGCCCGTCAGGGTTGCGGCATAGCGCAACATGTCGTCGCTGCGTACGTCGTACCGGTAGATCTTGCTGTCGCTGCCAACCAGAATCAGGAACGGGATCAGCGAGACATCCAGCTTTTTCACAATCGAGTTCTCTTCGTCGCGGTCTACCCAGACCGTGGGGAACTTCACCGCATCCGGGTTGCGATCCAGCCACTGTTCCAGCGCGGGCTTGGCCTCATTCACGCTGATGCTCAGGAAGTTCATCTTCTCGCCGAAGCGCTTGTACGCATCCTGCACATAAGGAAGCTCACCGAGGCACGCACCGCTGTTTGTGTCCCAGATCAACAGCAGGGTCGGCTTGCCCTCATACTCGGCCGTCTTGTGGACTGTGCCCTTGAGGTCGGCGAGGCTGAAGTCCGGCAGCTTGCGGTCCACCCAGTCGAGGTTGTCGCGCTGGACTTGCAGGAACTCTTCGGCTTCGGGATCCTCTTTGGCGCGGTCCGATTTGAGCAAGGCATCCAGCGACTTCTTCGCGGCTTCGACTCTGTCCAGGAACAGCAGCGTCCGCACGCGCATCATGCGACATGCGTCTGCTTCCTGGCGATCGGCGTGCTTCTCGATGAACTCGTCGAGTGCGGCCAGCGCGTCCTTCTCGCGCCCCGGCAGACGGAACAGAGTCTGCGCCTTGATGAACCGCACGTCGGCAACCAACTCACTGTCGGCGTGGTTCTTCAGGAAATCATCGGCGGCCGTGATCGCCTTCTCGAGCTTGTCCTCGTTGCGCGACAACGCCACGGCCAGCTCAAAGCGCGCGGGCATCAGGTCGTCGGCCTTGGGGTGGCCCTGGATGTACACGTCGAGGGCGTCCGCGTAGGCGGCGTCGAGCGTGCGCATCTCGTCTTCCACGGCCTTCATTTCCTCGGGTTTGACCGTCTCTTTCTCGCGCAGACGGTCCATCTTGGTGATCAACACCTGGCGCTTGGCGTCGAACGCGTCAAACAGCTCCGCATACGTGGCGTAGGCCTTGGGTGTTGCCGGAACATCAGGCGGGTCCTGGCAGATTCCGGGCAGGGCAAAAGCGATCAAAAGGATAAACGAGCAAAGGATGCTGCGAGACATGGCTGCTCCCCGTCTCAGGTCCGGCCCCGCGGCGCGCTCAGCTTCGAGCATTGGGGTGCGCCGCTAATAGGGTCGCACGCATTTGGATTTCGTCAACCGTCGTGAGGGGATCTAGTCGTCGGATTTCTTCTGCCGCATCGTCTTGCGCTTGCGCTTCTTGGTGCCGCCTTCGATGTCGGCAATCACGGGGTCTGCCAGTTCCATCTGCTCGGGCGCGAGGGTAGCGCCCGACGGCTCAGGGTCATCCGTCGGCAATTCTTCGTCGACCTCTTCCTCTTCGCTGTCACTGTCTTCGTCCTGCTGCTTGTCTTCGTCTGACTCTTCACCGGGGCCCGCGCTCTCGCCGGTCGCATCCGGCTGATCTTCCGCGGCCTTTGTCGAGTCCACGGGCTCGGCCGACTCCGCTTCCGCGAGGGCTACTTCGGGCGACGCCGGAACCGACTCGTCCGCCGCCTCTGCAGCCGGGGTCTCGTCCTTCTTTTCTTCCTTGTTGATCGTCACGGTCGGGTTGTCGTTGCCCGGAAACTTGTCCGGGTTGATCATCAACGTGTCGCCCGCCGAGGGCTCCTCGTCTTCGGGCCGGAAGTCGGACACTTCCGACGCCGGCGGCAGGCGCGAGCTGTCCACGGCCGTCATCGACTGGCTGGCCGGATGATCGTCAAAGTCCCCCATCTCATCCGCTGCCGGCGCCTGGGCGATGTCGAGGCTCTGGTGCGTCGGGCGCTTGTTCATGCGGCGTGTCAGCCCATCCGTCTTCTTCTGCGCAGTCGAGTTGCGCGCCTTCTTCACGGCCTGCACCAGGCGGCTGATGTCTTCCTCTGTGTGCGCCGCTGTGACCGAGATGCGCAAGCAGTCTTTGCCTTCGCCCACGGTGGGGTAGCGCATGGGTTGGACTAGAATCCCGTACTGCTCGACTTCCGCGGCCAGGAACAACGCCTCATCGGGGCTGCCGGCGCGGATACCGATGATGTGGTAGTCACCCAGGAGCTCAAACCCGGCGCTTTCCAGCTTGTTGCGCGCAAAGGACGTGTTCGTCGCCAGCTTCTGGCGCAGGGCGTCACCTTCGCGCCTGAGGATCTTCAACGACTCAATATTCGCAGCGGCGAGCGCAACGGGGATCGAGGTGGTGTAGACGAACGGGCGAGAATTATTGATCAGGAACTCGCGCACCTCTTCACTGCAGGCAACGAAGCCGCCGTAGCTGCCGAGCGCCTTCGAGAACGTGGCCGTTACGATCGGAACCTGAGCCACGGTGCCCTGAATCTCCAGCAGCCCGCGGCCTCTTTTGCCCATGCATGCGTTGGCGTGCGCGTCGTCCACCACCAGCAGGGCGTTGTGGCGCTCGCACAGCTTCACTGTTCTGGGCAGCTCGGCAACGTCCCCCTCAACGCTGAAGAGGGAGTCTGTGACAACCAGAATGCGTCCCTTCTTGATCGTGTTCAGCTGCCGCTCAAGGTCGTCGTAGTCGCGGTGTCCGAATACTCGCACACTCGCGCCGGAGAGCCTGCACCCGGCAACGATGCTGGCGTGGTTGAGTTCGTCGGAGAGAATCGTGTCGCCGGCGCCCACCAGCGCCGAAATCACGCCGAGATTCGCCTGATAGCCCGAGCCGAACAGCAGCGCAGCCTCGGTACCGCGGAAGGCCGCAATTTCGCCCTCAAGCTTGGTGTGCAGAGTTGAGCTGCCGGTCACCAGGCGCGACGCCGCGGTTCCCCAACCGAAGCGACCGGCGGCGCTTGCGGCCGCCTCGGCGATGCGCAGGTCACCGGTAAGCCCGAGATAGTCGTTGCTGCTGAAGTTCAGAAGCTCGTGGGTGCCAATCTGGACCTTGGTCGAGCCCATGTGGCGCAAAGAGCGCAACTTGCGGGTCAATTTCCTGGACTCGCGGTTTGCCCGCTCCTCCTTGAAGAACTTCTTCCAGATGTCTGGTACCACGCGCTCCCCCGTTCAGAGCGCCAGTTTACCCAATGTCAGTAAGTTCGCCAGTCGCCCATAACTTGCGACGTGCGGGCGGCACGGCCATACTCCCGGCCGCCATCCAGCCGCCAAGGAGCCAGCCATGCCGATCGTAGAGTGCGTACCCAATTTCAGTGAAGGCCGCCGCCACGAAGTGATCGAAGCCATCGCGGAAGCCATCCGTGCTGTCGATGACGTCCGGCTGTTGGGCTACGAGGCCGACGCAGACCACAATCGGAGCGTCTTCACGATCGCAGGCGAGCCCGGCCCAGTGAGCGAAGGCGCATTCCAGGCCTGCAGGAAAGCCGCCGAGTTGATCAACCTGAACGAGCACCAGGGTGAGCATCCGCGCATGGGCGCGACCGACGTGATCCCGTTCATTCCCATCAGTGAAATCGACATGCCGGAATGCGTGAAGCTTGCCGAGGCACTCGGCGAACGTATCGGCAAGGAACTGGAAATTCCCGTCTTCCTGTATGGGGAGGCTGCGCGCACGCCGGAGCGCCAGAACCTCGCGGATGTACGCAAGGGCCAGTTCGAAGGACTGCGCGAAGAGATCGGCCAGAACAGCTCTCGCAAGCCGGACTTCGGCCCGGAGCGGATTCACCCCACGGCCGGGGCGACGGCAGTCGGTGCACGCTTCTTCCTGATCGCCTACAACGTCAACCTGGACACCACGGATCTGAAGCTGGCCAAGCGCATCGCCAAGACCATCCGCGAAAAAGACGGCGGCATGCCCGGAGTGAAGGCCATGGGCTTCGAGCTGAAGGAAGAGAAGTGCGTGCAGGTCAGCATGAACCTGGTGGACTACCGAAAGACCTCGCCGGCGCAGGTGTTCAACCGCATCGCAGAGTTGGCCGAGGAGGCAGGCGTCCAGATCAAGGACAGTGAAGTGGTCGGGCTGCTACCGCAGGATGCGCTTGAGCTGTGCGCCCGGCAGACGATGGAAATGAAAAAGCTGCAGACCATGGAAGGCGCCGGGCTCGTATGGCTGAATCAGTTTGCGGCAGAGACTCTGAAGCTCAGGGACTTTGCACCGGCTGAGCAGATCATTGAGTTGAAACTGGAAGACTTCGAGGACGGCATGGAACGCTTTCAATACCTGAAGGACATCTCCAAGTTCGCGGCGGACCTGGCTAGTGCGGCGCCCACACCGGGCGGCGGCGCAGCGGCGGCCGTGTTGGGCACGACCGGCATCGCGCTGGGCGAAATGGTTGGCAACCTCACGATCGGCAAGAAGAAGTACGCGGAGGTCGAGGGCCAGGTCAAGGACGCCATGGGCCAACTGACACCGCTGCGTGAGCCGATGCTTGCGATGTTTGAAAAGGACGCACAGGCGTTCGACGCATTTGGCGAAGCCGGCAAGTTGCCCAAAGATACCGACGAGCAGAAAGCGGTCCGCACCGAGGCAATGCAGAAAGCTCTCAAGAACGCCACGCTGTCACCGGACGCAACGGCCGAGCTGGGCGTGAAGGCCTTCCGCCAGGTGTATGAAATCGCGAAGGTGGGCAACAAGCACGCGATCAGCGACTGCGGCTGCGGTGCGCTGGCGCTCTATGCCAGCATCAATGCGGCCGTGCTGAACATGTACATCAATCTTCCGGGCATCAAAGACGCCGAGTTCCAGTCGAAGTACCAGGCTCGTGCGGAAGCCTACGAGAAAGAAGCGAAGGAGTTGCTCGACGGCACGCTCAAGGTTGTGCGCGCCGCGATCGGGGGCTAGGCAGTTGCAGGCGAGCGTCAATCCCCGTTCGTCTGCACCAGCTTGAGCTTGTATGGCGGTTCCTTGGGCCAAGTTTCGGGCTCGATCTTGAATTGCAGCCAATCTGCATAGCCGTGCTCTTGCTCAACCCCCAGGGAGATAGCATCGCATTTCCAAGGAAGTGGGCCGACTTGTACCTCGCCGTCTTCCGGAACAATCACGCGGTGACGCTGACTACCCCGCCGCACGAGCAGCGTGTCGCCAGGTTTTGCCTTGAGTGCGTCTACCGGCACGTCAAAGACGACAAACACCAGGGGGTTTAGCTTAACCTGCCACTTACCCTTCTTGTCTTGGCTGGCCACGCTGTCGGTCTGCGAGAGTCGCTGTTCCTCGAAAAGACTCTCCAGGAACTGCCCACCTTCATAGGAAGAGTACTCCACTTCGATGTTCCTTGGTTTCCCCTCTATTGGAGATTCCATGTAGAGGCGGAACTTTCCGTCCGCTGACGAGACCGCACGATTGACCCTGAATTCTCCCGGAGGTCCCGCCAGCAACACTCCACCCAGCGGGGCACCAGTTCTGCGATCCGAGATGGTTCCCGCCAGCAATATGCTAGTACATGGCTCCAGTTTCATCTCGCGCACCTGCCGCGCAGGCTTGTCCGAAACAGGGCGCACTTTCCGCATTGAGCGCACGCCGGGGCCGACAGCAAAGAGGTCATACGAGACGCCCGACGGAATGGAGAACACGGCCTTGCCCTTGTCGTCAGGGCACACGGCAATCGCGAACCCGCCCAGGTCAGTCGCCCCCGAGCGACGATATCCTCGGCAGTCCAAGAAATAGGTCAACGTCGTCGGATCGTCCGGTGGATTGCGCAGCTGCACTTCGACGTCGATTGGTTTGGCACGTTCGATGTAGAGTTGTACTCCGTCTTCACGGTTCAAGGCATCGCCTCGGAACCAGCTGCCCCCCCACCCCTGCAGCGACCGATATCCGACGTTCAGCGGCTGCAAGTACACTTCATCGTTAGAAGGATCGTCATCTCCCTCTTCATCCTGCTCTTCATAGAATTCGTCGGGGTCCTGCTCCTCTGCTGGCTCGTCATGGAAGTACGCTTCGAACGCAAAGTGGCCTTTCCCATCGGTGACGGTCATATGGCGCGATTGCCAATCAGTCAGTACCACACCTGACAGCGGGATACGCATTCCGTCCCGCACCTCATATACCGCTCCCTGCACTTTGCGTTTCGGCAGGTCCCAGCTCTCGGGTTGGCCGGACTGTCTACCCGGAACGACATCCGCAGCCTTGGTGTGAATGGAAGCGTCACTACTCCCCGTCGCGCCAAGAGGCGGGAGGGAAGCCTCTTCCGGCTTGCCCAGCGGAAGCTCTGCGTAGGGATCAGTTTCTTCGCCCAAAAACAGCGATCCGTTCCCCGCCCCAGGCTCTGTCTTGGCGGCGCCGACACGGCCGGCAGAGAACCCCGCTACGAGGATCAGCAATGCCGATGCGGACACGGTTGCGGCAGTAGCTCTCATGGTGACCTCCAGCCCAGAAAGCGACCATTCTCCGCGCTGATACGGAGGTTTTCAATTACCGAATTGCCAGAGTCTACTTGACCGGCGGCCAGATGCGGTCCGTGGGCCAGATGCGGAAGATGACGCGCCCCTCGAGGCTGGACTTGTGCAGCCACAGGCGATCGATTCCCGGCGGTTCCGTGCGGCGGACGTCGATCTCGAGCCAGCGGCGGCTGTCGTTGCTGTGGGTGCGGTTGTCTCCCATCACGAAGATGCGGTCCTTGGGCACTAGTAACTCGTCACCTTCGTCGATGTAGTCGCCCAGGTCGCCCGGCGCGTACGCGCGGTAGCTGCCGTCTTCGCGCTTTAGGTCCTCGGCCGTGAGGTAGTCTTCCTTCACCTCGGTGAAATCGTTCTCGCCGGCAGGCTTGAGGAACAGCTTGCCGTCCTCAAACTTGATGGTGTCGCCGGGCAGCGCGATGAGGCGCTTGACCAGCTCCGAGCCAGGGTCTTCCGGGCTGCGCACGACGATGATGTCGCCCCGCTGCAATTCGGGCGTCATGAATCCGGGCAGCCAGCTCACCCACCATTTGTCCTCGTTGTTCAGGATCATGGGCGTAATGCGCTCGACGATCAGGCGGTCGTTCTGCTCAAGCGTGGTTTCCATGCTCGGGCCCTGCACCTGGCTAACCTGCACCACGTATGCGCGCAGCAACAGCACCAGCATCAGGATCTTCGCGACCTCAACCACCACACTCCATGCCACGCCCAGCGGGGTCTTCTTGCGTGCGCCCTTCTTGCTGGGCGGCTTGCTGCCGGAACGCGCGAACCCTTTCGCGGGCTTGGTCGCGGGTTCGGCGCCCGTGTCGTCTTCAGCGTCGTCGAGCACGGGGCGGCTCAGGCGCAGGCTGTCACCCACCTTGCCCCAGAACGACTTCGGCGCTTCCGGCGCGGGCTTGGCCTTGTTCTGCACCGGGCGCGGCTTGCGACCGCCGCCGCCCTTCACAGACTTGTTCTTCAAAGCCTCTTCGGTCAGGTCGGGGCGCACACCAACGGGCACCACTCGCCCGCTGTCGGTGGTCTTGACCTTTACGCCGAATTCCTCGGCCGCCATTGCCGGAAATCCGTCGGCGGCGTACTCCTCCCAGCTGACGTCATCCTGGTCGTTTCGCTCGCGACTCTCTTCGTGGAAGTCAGCCGGCTCCTCGGCCGGAATGTCGACGGGGCTTGAGACAACCCTGCGCACCGGCGCCACCGGCGGGTCGTCTTCCACGCGCTTTACGCCGCTGGGCGTGAGAACTACACCGCTCCGCGGTATTTCCCGCGTGCTGGTCTCGTCGCGAATGTTCGGAATGCCGGGGCTGAGCCCGGGGCCTTTGGGCGCCCGAGTGCGCGCGCGCCCACGCTCGGAGAGAACAGAGCGAGGACCACCGTCAGCAGGAGGCAGAGGTTCCGCACCGCCGCCGTCATCGCCGAATGGATCAGGTACACTGCTGAAATCGCCGGGGGCCTTGTCGACTCCGCTGGACGGACGCCGATTGCGTCGCGGCGTTGCTGGCTGGCTGAGATGGCCGAAGAACTCGTTGCTGTCGTCAGGCGCCATTAAGCTTCTTTCCCGGCGGGTTTGCCCGTCCCCTGATTAGCCTAATACATGGCGCGCTTGCAGGACAGGGCGGGAATCCTAGGCGAACGGATCCAGCTCTTCGGGCCCTGTGTCGATCTCGCCTTCCCCGCTGTCCCTGATTTCCTCAGGAACCTCCACGTCCGGGTCGGTCGTCGCGTTCGCGAACGCCCCGCTGTCGGGCGCACCGCCGAGTGTTGACTCGTCAAGGTCACCCTTGCTCCCCAAGGCGGCATGCTCATCCAACTCGGCCATCTCCACGTCGCTGGGCGGGCGGTTCGCCGCGTTAGGGTCGATCGGCGCATAGAGCCCTGAATCTTCACCGCTCAGCGTCGGATCGTACTTGTACTCAAGCGCGTCACCTTCGCCGGTGACTGCGGATTCATCTTCGACTTCCTCGGCGGGCTCGTCGATCCCCGCAGGCCTGGGAGACCGCAAGGTAGCCTGGCCGCCCGGATAGTACTTCATCAGGGCGATGTCGATCTCTTCTTCGGTAACGACGAACAGCTTGACCTTGCTGGCAGTCAGGCGCCGCAACTCAAGCAGCCGCTTCGGGTCGAACGGGAAAGCCGCGGCCACCAGCAGCAGCTCGCCTATGCGGTCGATCGGAACCACGCGATAGGCGCGCGCAATGGCCGGGCGCAATGCCGCGAGGGCCCGCTCCGTCGGCTCAACCTGTTCAAGGTCAACCGGCGAGAGGCTCTCGTGGCGGGCCAGGAAGCGATACAGCGTCGTCTGGTCGGTGAACGCGGTGTTTGCGATGAGGTCGCGAACCGGCTCGCTGATTTCTTCCTCGCCGCCGAGGGCATCCTCGACTTCTTCGCGCGTAATTACGCCCTGAAGCCACAGCATATAGCCCGCGCGCTGCTCCATCTCATCGTGCGCAGCGGAGTCGCGGGCGACGGGCTCTTCTTCGGTGCCGCCGTCCTCGTACGTCGGCGCGCCGCTGTCGCCAAAGTCGACGGGGCGTTCATAACCCAGGTCATCCGGCGGTGGCTCGCCTTCGTAAACTTCCTCGGCAGGCATGGGCGTCTGAACCACGTTGCGCTGGATCTGCCTCGTCGGCCCCGACAGGAAGCTACCCTGTGGCGCTAGCTCGTCGTCCGCCTGCGCCTCTTGCACGCCCTCCGCGGAATACTCGGCCGCCTGGAATGCCACGCGGCTGGAGTCTTCCATGCGAGGCGGCAACGGCCTTGGCTGTGACGGCGGCGGCGGCGCCTGCTGGGGTTGCTGGCGAGCCTGCTGCTCGCGCTGGCGCATCTTCTCCAGCACTGCGCGACCCTCCGCGCCCAGCAAGTCTTCCGCGCTGACACCTGCCAGCGTGTTGCCACGCGCGCCCGGCGAAGTTGGCGGATCCTGTCGCTGCGCCGGAGGACGCGGCTGCGGGATCGGCACATTCACCACTGGCGGAAGGTTGTCGCGCGGCGGGGGTCCCGGATCGATCGAGGGACGACGACCTGAGCCCATACTCTCAAGTGGTGCAGCTTCCCCTGCTACGCCGCCACCCTTCTTGGGAATGCGGGCCGTGCCCTTGCGACGTACAATCATGCTCTCGGGCGGCGCATTGCTGGCACCGAGGTCCACCGGGCCACCCTGCCCGGGCTTGCGCAGTGTCGGACGCTGCGCTGGAGCGCTCTGGCCGCCCTGTGCCGCGGGCTGGATGTCGGTCTGGCCGGACTTTTCGCGCCCGATGCCACCGAACAGCACTCGGTTGCGAGACGACTTGGTCGCGGGCCCGCCCATGCTGTCGAGCCGCTTGTTCATCTGGCCCAGCTGGGGCCCGCGCTTGCGCTTTGGCGGTTCCAGTGAGAGTAACTGCGTGGACCGTTTCTTTTGTTGGGTGTTGCCAGGACCTTGGACCTGCCCAGTCTTCTTGCCGTCAGACACCTGCTTGTGCTGGCCCGTCGGAACACGCTGATTTTGGCCGGTCGGAGGACGCTGGCTTTGCCCCGTAGGCGGACGCTGCTGCTGACCCGTCGGCGGTTGCTTGTGCTGGCCGGTGGGTACGCGCTGTGGCGATTGAGGCGGGCGCCGGTGTTGGCCGGTGCTCTTCTCGTCGTCGTCGTTGGGGATGTCCACCATGTGGCGAAACCTGATTCAACGGTTCGGGTGCAGTGCGCGCGCGCGCATCAATAGCCCGGAAATCCATAGAATGAAGACAGAACTATGGCAACACCTTTCGCCTTGTTTGCCCAGGCAGCACAAGCCGAAGTGTCTCAAATGTTTAGCGCTGCGAATACGACACGCCGATGGCCTTGTCTGATTGAATTGTAGTAGACCGGGGCTTGCTGACAAGGTCGGCCGGTGCAAGTTGATGGGTTGTGTCAAATCTCGTAACCCTCGTTTGCGGTTGACGCTAAGTGGCATGGGATGTATCAATGACAAGCCAGATTTACCTCGGTCTAGATTTGCATTTGATGAACGATCCCCATTACGGGGGTGTGCATAACTTGCGTTTTGCGCAGTTTGCACACTGGGAGCATTCAAGGAGCACCCTTGACCGATCTACGTTTCGACATCACGCCGATAGACGCACTGGCCAACACGGCCCGGGTCGTTGTGGAAGGCGCCATTGACGCCACCACAGTCATCTCCTTCGAATCCCAACTCAAGCAGCTGCAGGAGGACGGGTACACCAACTTCGTCCTCGACATGCAGGGCATCAAGTACGTCAACTCGACGGGCTTGGGCAGCCTTGTGGCAACTGCCGACAACCTTGAGAAGGTCGGCGGCGGGCTGGCACTCATCCGCGTGCACCCGAAGGTCAAGGTCGTTTTCGACATGCTTGGCCTGAACTCGTTCTTCCGCATTTTCACGAACGAAGATGAGGCCGTGAACTTCCTTGCCTCAAGCAAAGGCGGCGAAGCGGCGCCCGCACAGGCTCAGCAGCAGCACGCGCCTCCGCCACAACAGCAGCGTCCGCCGACCGGACAGCACCAGCAGCGTCCGCCGACCCAGCAGCAGCCGCAATACGCGCCGCAGCAGCAGCGTCCGCAGACGGCGCCTGTCCAGCGTCGCCAGACTGGCGCGGTGCAGCGTCCGCCGACCGGCCAGTACGGCCGTCCGGCAACGGGCCAGTGGACTCCGCCGTCGCGCGACAACCCGCAAGTCGTGGCGTGCCCGAACTGTGGCGCCAGCTTCAAGGTCAGCCAGACCGGCCGCTACAAGTGCCCGAGCTGCGCCACGGCGTTCGTCGTCGACCCGCAGTTTGGCGTCGAGCTTGCGCCGGCGACCAGCCAGCTGACCCTGGCGTTTACGCCGGAATGCCGCGAAGGCTTCAACCTGTACCTTGGCGCAATGTGCCGTCGCGCAGGCTACAACGAAGGTGACTACAACCAGCTCAAGCAGGGTCTCGACCAGATCCTGCAGGGCGTCCTCCAGAACTGCTATCAGGGACGTATCTACGAAAGCTACGCCGTGGCGTTCCTGCCCGCGCGCCGCAACCTGCAGATCAAGTTCATCGTCGCCGGGCCGACGCTTCAGGGCGACCCGCGCGCATACTTCCCGGCCGCGGCCCAGATCATGCCGGACCTTGCGATGCGCCCGCACCCGAAGGGCGGCACGGTCGTGGTGATGAGCTTCCGCCGCTAGCAGATTCAAGGCAAAGTCTTCAGGCAGCGCTGCGGCGCTGCCTGTTTCTTTTGCGGCAGCGTGTGGCCTGAAAACGTAAGAACAGGCACGAATGGGAAACTGGTTCGCGAGCCCCACGGCACTATGGCTCGGCCTGCTGATCGGGCCGTTGCTGTTGCTGTACATGCTGCGGCACAAGCCGGTGCGCAAGCGTGTGCCGAGCGTCGTGTTGTGGGTCGGCGTTGCAAGAGCGCAGATCGCGACGTCGCCGTTTCAGCGCCTGCAGAAGTCGCTGTCGCTGCTGCTGATGCTCTTGTCGCTGATTGCACTCGTGCTGGCCCTGGCGGGCTTCCGAATCCCCGGCGGTGAGCAGCGCGGTGTGCCGGTCACAATCATCGTCGACGTCACCGCCAGCATGTCCGCCTACGAAAAAGGCGGAACGCGCATGGATCTCGTCCGTGAACGCGCGAATGACGTAATCGCGGCCGCCGGCAACAGCCCGTTTTCCGTCTTCGCATGGGACGGGAACATGCGTGCGATCACCGCTGCCAACGTCGAGGGCTCCGTCGCCAGGGCGAGTCTGGATGAGCTGCAGGCGGCGGAATTCGGCGCCTCTAACTCGGCCCTTGCCCGAGCGCTTGGCCAGATGACCGATGGCGCCACGCAGCGAGTCGTGTTGATCAGCGACCACTCTCCGGGTGACCTCGCGGGCGCGTGGCTCGTTCCGGCGGGCACGGCGAAGATGAACGCAGGCATCGTGACAGCCAGTCTGAGCGAACTCTCTGCATCGGACGTCGACCTCTTCTTCGGCGTGGACCTGAGCGGCGCCGAGAGCAACGTCCGGGTTCCCGTCGTGCTGGAGCGCAGCCTGTCAGACGGCTCGTCCGAGTTGGTTGACGCCCGCGACATCACATTGCAACCCGGCATTCGCACACCGGTCACGTTCAGCGGAGTCAAGCCGGGGCTGTACAGCCTGCGCCTCAAGCTGGACGACGGGCTAGAACTCGACAACGTCGCGTGGCTCCGATACAGCCGCCTTCCGGTTCAGGACGTAGTCATTACGGGAGAAGCACCGCCGGCATTGACCCGGGCGGTCGAGGCTATTCAGGACGCCATGGGAGTCGTCAGGCTGCTGCCCCCCGGCGCAACGACGGATCGCGATACCGCCTTTCTGTTCACTGACGCAGCATCTTCCGGCGCGGAACCTCGCCTGCCCGCGGTCTACTTCGGGCCCCTGGCCGCTCCGTCCGGCATTTCCTTTGGGGATGAGATTGAGGTGCCGGGTGCGGCCACCCGCCCGACCTCCAGCTCGTTGTGGCGAGGCGCCGGCGCGCCGGACATACGCGTGCCGAAGGTCTACTCCATCGAATCCGGCCGCTACATCAAACCCGTGTTGGAAGCAGGCGCGGGCACGGCCGTGGCGACTCTAACCCGCGACAACGATCTGCAGGATCTGCTGATCGCCTTCCCGCTGGATGAAAACGCCACAGGCTTCACGGGCAAGCTCGCGTTCGTCATCTTCTGGGCCAACTGGTTCGACTACGTGCGGCGGGTGCGCGAACCTTTGCCGCGCGGGGCGGTCAGCACACGGCAGACTGTTGCGATCGCCGAGCTGGCCGGACGGGCGGAGTTTCGCTACGGGCCCGCGGACGCGTCCGAGCTTGAGCCAGGCTCACCGGGGCGCGCGCTTCACTTTGACAACACAGGGATCTACCGCTTCGAAGGCTTGAACGACACGGACCTTCCCCTGCTGGGCGTCAGTCTTCTGGATGCGGGCGAGTCCAACCTCGAAGTCGCGCAGCCCCTCGAGTATGACGAGTCCGCCATGACGGAGTGGATGCAGAACTTCGCGGGAGAGGGCGAGCGCCGCGACCTTGAGCTTCGACCGTGGCTGGCGTTGCTCGCCGCCGCATTGCTTTTGTTCGACTGGTTCTGGTTCCGCCGGCGCTTTCCTATGCAGGCCGAGGAGCCTCCCCCACCGCCGAAGAGCCAGAGCGCCGATCGCGGTCCAACCCGCGTAGTGCGGAAGAATACTTCGCGAGTTCGCGCTTGAAGTCCGACTCCATCTCGCCCTCCAGCCCGAAGCGCAGCGCGTAGTAGATTTCCGTCAGCTCGAGGATCGGCTTGTGCATCTCGCCTCCTTTGCGCAGCACGCGACGGGCGAACTCGCGCGGCGTCTCGCTGGCACGCTTCTGGAAGCCGTGCCGGGCGAGCAGCAGAAGCAGCTGGAAGTACAGGCTGCGCTCGCGCTTTCGGCCACCCTCGCCCATCTGCTTCAGCACCTTGGCTTCGATCTTCTTGCGTTTGCGCCGCAGGAAAAGCATCACCAGCACCACGATCGCAGGCGGCAGCAATACACACGCCGCGCGCAGGATCCCGCTGGATGGGAACAGCCAGTCCGGCAGCCATGCCATCAGGCGCGCGAGAAAGCCGTCCACACTGCGGACCACTTCTTTGACCGTGCCCCCGATGTTGCGGAAGACCTCCTGCTGCGCCCGGCTGTCATAGCGCTTCAGCCAGTCCTTCGGCTGCGCTTCGCCGCCGTCGGCCGCGGCTTCGTCCGGATTGTTCGGATCGCCCTTGGGGTCTGTGTTCTTCGGATCCTGCACGACAGGGTCAGTGTCGCCGCCCGCATTGCTGGTATCTGACGGCGTCGGGTCGAACGCCAGCCAGCCGTAGTTGTCGAAGTAGACCTCGACCCATGCGTGGGCCGAAGCTGCGGTTACTTCAAACACGCCATCGTCATTCGGCTTGTTCGCAAGGAAGCCCGCCACCACTCGCGAAGGCACGCCATAGCAGCGCAGCAAGGCGCACATGGCGCTCGCGAAGTACTCGCAGTGGCCAAAGCGTTCGGGCTTTTCCGCCTTGGTGTCCAAGAACCGGGCGATTGCGTCCGGGCCGGGCTCCGGGCGGAAATCCAGCGAATACGTCCACGCGGCCGTCTTGCGGTCGGTCAGCTTGAACGTTGCGAACATCGCAACGATGTCCGAAGCAGTCGCGTATGCGCCTTGGTCGGGGCTTCGTACCTTGGCCTCGAAGATGTCGTAGAAGGTAAAGCGCTGCTTGATCGCGCTACGCAGATCCTCCGGCACTTGCAGATATGCCGGACGAGGCGACGAAGCCGGGCCTCTGCCACGCAGCGCCGCTCTCATCTGCTCGGTTGACGCCGTCAGCTGGTGCGCAAAGACATCGTAGCTGTCGCCGGGCTTCGCTTGCGGCGCCAGGACACCGCCATCCGCTGCGTTGTAGTACAGCGGGTCGGCGTAGTTGGTAAGCGCCTGCGCTTCTACGGGGACAGGCAGCTGGCCGAATGAGCCGACGCCCGCCTCCTTGAGCGTCACCTGGTAGCGGCGATCCTTCCAGCCGGCCATGCGCGAATACTGCGCGCCCGGCAAGTCCCTGCGCTGGCCGGCCGCAACTTCCCGCGACGTCGCGGAGGTGCCCTTGAACGGCTCCCAGCGTTGGCCATCGAACTGCGCATAGGTAAACGCGCGCAAGTACACCTGCTGCACGCGTTCACGCGGCGGCGCGACGAGACGCACATCTAGTGCCGGTGTGTTGGAGCGCTTGATCTCGCCGAAGTCACCCAGGTCCACGCCGTTCGACAGCCCGGACACCGTCGCGGGGCCAGTGGGGTCAGGAGGCTTGTCGGGATTGTCCGGCTGATTGCCGCCGCCCGGGTTCGGGCGATCCGGTGGGATTTGCCCGCCTGTGTTGCCCGGGTCCGTGCCGATGATGTAGCCGCCCTCTCCGTCGCTCTGCGCATCGAGGCGCGGGACCGAGAAGTACAGGAACAACGAAGCGACCAGGACGCTCATCGTGAACAGCGGCAGCACCGAAAAGAACGAGCCGCGGATGATCCCGCCCGGACGCCCGGAGGGCGGCAAGACACCGCGCCGCCGGTTCATGTACACGCCGTGAAACAACATGCCGGGATGCTGCAACATCAGGAACAACGATGCGGCGGCGCCGATTGCGGCCAGCCAGGGCCAGATGGAATCGTCCATCGGTCTGCGCACCCCGATCACCGTCGAAAACAGCGCGAGCACAAGCACGACGCTGACCAGGCGTGAATTCTCGCGGACGTACAGCACCATGATCTGCACGCTTACCAGCACAAGCGGCAACGGCGTGTACAGAACGATCTGGACGAAATCACCCTGCAGCGAGCGTATCTGCGTACCGTGATACAACACGAGCATCAGCGGCATCATCGAGTAGAACACGAGCATGGGCGTGCGCAGCCGCCGCAGGACGTGCAGCCGCAGGAATGTCTCCTGCATCCCGATGCAGAGACCGAGGAACACCAGCTCGCTCCAGTCCATCAACCCGCGGCGCTGGAACAGCACGCACAGCACCACCAGCACGAGACCGGAGAGGCGTGCAAGCGCGGAATAGAGCGACTCACGTGCGCCGGCGTTCACTCGACCGCCTTTCGCCGCTGGCTGACGCCGGCCTGATC
Organism: Planctomycetota bacterium; assembly: GCA_020638675.1. GTDB lineage: Bacteria > Planctomycetota > UBA8742 > UBA2392 > UBA2392 > JACKID01. Next base: position 1,781,456 of record JACKID010000001.1, on the reverse strand, counting down.
GAGCTCGCTCGAGCCGATGCTCCGACGCCCGAGCTGGTCAAAGCGCAGGTACTGTTTGAAGTCGGGCGCACCCGCGCCAATGACCATCGCGCCGGTACCAAGCCGAAGGCTGGCCTCGGCATGCTCTTTGGGACCGAGCGTGATGAGCACGGGAACCTCGTTCCCCACTCCGACGCCGACCTGGTCAACCCAGTCACCGAGACGCTTTTCCGAGAAGCCGGCGAGCGCCAGACGCTCCATCACAGCATGGTAGTGCGCGTCGCCGCGCCCGGGGCTGCTGGCATGCAGGCTTGAGCCGTACCAGGCGAAACGGAACAGCACGCCCTGCATGGTGAGGAAATACGTAAGCCCCGCGACCAGCCCGATTGCGGACTCTAGTCGTTGGCGAAGCGTCCCCGGGTCACCGATCGGCGACGTGTCGAGCAGCAGCAGGAAGCTCGCGTCCTGCCGCCCTTCAAGCTCGAGGATCATCGGCTTGCCGGTACGCGCCGTCGTGCGCCAATGAATGCGCGCGACGTTCTGGCCCGGCAGGTACTCGCGCACGCCGTAGACTTCTTCCTGGCCACGATTCGCGACGGAAGATTCCCCGAAGAACCGCGCGGAGCGCATCAGCTGCTCTTCAAACCCGGGCGAAAGTCTTGCAGGCCGCGGGTACACCAACACTTCATTGCGGAAGTCCAGTCTCCGCGTCATGCGCACCAGCCCGAACGGGAACGCGCTGGTCGCCAGCATGTCGCTCATGACGTGCAGCCCGCGTCGCCCGAAGACGGCCGTGTAGTGCGGCCTCTGCACGAAGCCGGGGCTGACCGCCATGACCAGGTTGGTGGACTCGTCGCGATAGAGATCGGGCAAGTTCGTGTCGTCAAACTCCAGCGCAAAACGCGGAATGACGCCGGCGTTGTGCACCAGAAGCTGGACATCAACGCTCTCGCCCGCATGGGTCTCGCGCGGTACCTGCCGCTTGAACTCGACCTTGCGAACGTTCAGCCAGACGGCGATCGCATTGACCAGCACCAGCGCCATCGGAATGCAGCTGAGCAGGATGAAACTGTTCTCACCGTAGAAGCTGCCCGCGCCGAACAGCAGTATCGAAGCGCCAAGGAAGTACCAGCCAAGGCGCGTAGGCACCGGCATCACCGCAAGGCGACGGCCCAGGCGTTTCATTCGTGCGGCGAGGCGCAGCTTCAAGTCAGTCCTCTCCCCTACTACGTACGAACGAATTTGCGGGGTGGAAGTTCCCTCCAGACCGACAGCAATCGCTACCGGTACGGGAACCAGCTTACATTGCCGTTGCGAAGGCTCTGCATATAGACACGCCCGACGCCGGGGGCCGCGCAAAGCTCCAGCGGATCGATCACCACCGGGATGCGCCCAAGGCGCTTGCGGGTAACCACGTCAACCTCGAGCAAGTCACCGGACAAAGGCCGGGCGATCAGTGCGCGGCTGCCGTCCTGGCTGAAAGCCACAGCCCCAACGAATCCAAGCACGCGCTCACCCCGATGCCAGCGAAGCTCTTCCTCGACGGGGATTTCCCCGATCAGCGTCAGGCGTTCGCGGTCGTAGACGAATACGCTCGAAAGGGTGCTGATCCACGCCTCCGGACGCACCGGATGGAAGACGACCCTGGCGAGCGCCTGCTGTTCAGCGGGCCAGATGACATCGCCGACCAGCTCGTGGGATTTCGCGTCCAGCACGAACAAGTGGTTCGAATCCCCCACCGTCAGCCAGCGCCGGGCGCCCGCCGGCTCCTCGACCAGAGAGCCGGGAAGCGTTGTTTCCTTCAGGAAATCCAGTGGCGCAAGCCGGTACGAAGCCGAGGTCCCGTCAATCTCGTACAGCGCGGGAAGCTGCCGCCCGGACTCATCGAGTTCGGGGCTGAACCCGGGCAGCACCACCTGCTCGCCGCGGATGCCCTCGAATATCTGTACGGGCAATGCTTTTCGCTCGCGCTTGAAGTCGTTCAGCACCGGCACGTCGGTCAGCCCCTCGTTCAGGTTCGAGGCCTGCTTCTGCAACAGCTCGGAAATCCTCTGCGCGTCGTAGAAACGAAGCTTCAGCCCACCCTGGGCGCGCGGCCAGCCATTGCATACGACAATCTGGCCGCTGCGGGTCGGCCAGGCGCGCAACTGCTCCGCGCTGGAGGCTATCTGCGCGTGGACCTCAATCTTGCCGGTGTCAGGCTGGAAGGCATACAGCGTGTCGAGCCCGTCCACGCGGCGCTTGTAAAACAACGTGTCGCCGGTGGGACCGAGGAACATGCGAAACCCTAGTGAGACTTGAAGTCGTCGATGGCCTTGCCGAGGCGCGCCAGCCCCTCACGCACGGCCGTCGGCTCAATCTTGTAGCCGACTCGCAACCAGCCCGGAGACTGGAAGTACTCGCCGGGCACGACGAGTACGCCGTAATCCTGGCGGGCGACCGTCGCGAGGTTCCCTGTCTCGGCCACGCCTTTGACCCGCAGCCAGACTGTGATACCGCCGGGCGGGTGGAAGTACTCAACATCCTCGCGTGCGTCGGCCCACTCCTTGACCACGGGCCAGTTCTGCTCGTGCAGGCGCCGCGCGATCGGACGCAGCCGGGCGAGATTCTCCAGCGCGTAGTGCGCCATGTTCTGCGTGACTGTCGGCAGCTCGGGGTCCACGACGTCGATCAGGTCTAGCATGGTGGAAGCCAGGCTCTTTGGCCCGACGGCCCATCCGAAGCGCAAACCACTCAGCCCGTACACTTTGGTCAGGCTGCTCGTGACTACGACGTTGTCGCCGGCGCTGAAGGCACTCTCGTCACCGTCACCCGGCTTCAGGTGATCGACGTAGACCTCATCGACCAGCACCAGCGCGCCAACCTTGGCGGCCGCTTCCGCAATCTCGACCATGATCTCGCGGGGCATGCGCGCCATGCTGGGGTTGTGCAGGTTCGTGAGCACAACCATGCGCACGCCGTCGTCGAGGAGTTTGCGAAGCTCGCTGACATCAGGCTGGAACCCGTCCTCGAACCGGCGAGGCAGCGGCAAAACCTCGGCCCCCACCAGGCTGGCAAGGCTGAAGAACTGCGGGTAGCCGGGCGTCTCGATAATGACCTTGTCGCCCGCGCTCAACTGCGACGCGAACACAAGGAAGTTGGCCTCGCTGCTCCCGGCGGTCATGACCACATGCTCTCCGGTGGTCGCATACTTCTCCGCCAACCAGGCGACGTTGCGCGGGTCACCGTAGTTGCTGCACAGCGACTCGATGCTCAGGTCGGCCGGCTTGAAGTCCAGCACGCCGGGCTTGGGCTTGTTCATGCCGCTGCCGGCCATGAAGATGCCGTCGGCATACTCAAGGCGCTTGGCGAAGCGCATGTACTGGAAGGGCTCGAATTCCATGAACTCTTCTTCTAGCGGCCGAAAACGCCTCAGGCAAGCTTTGTGAATTGACTGAAGCCCGGGGCTGCATGCGTCCGATAAAGCGACGGGGAATCCGCCCACCGGAGGCCGTCGTGAGCAGCGAAACCACTACGGGGCTGTCTAAAGTTGAAGTCATCAAGATCGACCAGGCCCGCGTGGGCGAGGCGGCGGTTGAATACGTCCCGGCCGAGGCGGAATTCCGCATCCTGGTGAACAACGACGTAGAAACCAGCCTGCACTGTGCCCCCCACCGCGTGAAGAGCCTCGTTGTCGGCTGGCTGATCGGCGAAGGCGTCATTGACCGCGAAGACGACTTCGTGGCCATAGACACCGATCTGGACAACCTGATCATTCGCGTCACCGTTTCGGACGACGCCGCACTTCAATTGTCGGCGAGGGCAATCACCGCGCCGGTCGGCAGGCTGTCCGAGCCGGAGTTCCCCCGCCGTGTAACAACCGAGCTCGAATTGACGCCTGAGCAGGTGACCGAGCTCGCCGCGCGTTTCCGCAAGCTGTTTCTCGGGCTGCGCAGCAGCGACCGCATGTGCTATCTGGCGGCGTTCGCCCAGAACGGCGAGATTCAGAGCTACGGCGAGGGCTTCCACAGAATCAACGCCATGTACCGCGCGCTGGGCGAACTCGTCATCGCGGGCGTGGCGCCGGAGAACCGGATTGCGCTGGCGAACTTCGGGCTGACCCAACAGATGACCATGCGGCTGGCGCGCGCGGGCGTATGCATGGCCATTACGGCGGCACCCCCCAGCAACGCCGCCATCGAGATCGCCAACGACTACTACCTGTGCATCGTAAGCACGGCCGTGGGCGGACAGATCACCGTCTACAGCGCGCCCTGGCGCGTCATCTAGAGAACGTACAAGAGCACAAAGACGGCAACGTGAGCGGCTACACCGCCCACGGGCAGGACTGCCCGTGTGAACGCCGCGGCAGCACCGGATGCCCCGATGTTGCCGTGGTCATCGATCTTCGGCTTGCCGGGCAATACGTCGACGAGCAGGCCGTTCGCCGGGTTGCCCGGATCGTAAACCAGCTTCTCGGTGTCTTCGTCCTCAAGCAGATGCGTGATGTGGGTCTTGTCAGACACCTGGTGGGTGTTGCCGGATTCGTCCTGGTACTCGAAGGTGAACTTGTAGACGGTCTGGTTGTTGATCTTTGTGTTTGTGGGCTCTTTCGACACGAGCCGTCCGCGCGTCGTCTTGCCGACCTTGAGTATGCGCAGCTTTCGCAGGTTCGAGCGCACCCCAAGCGCCATGAACACCAGCCCGAGACCGGGAAAGATCGCCACGAACAGCACCCAGGCATCCCACGGCTTCTTGCGCGATCCCTCAATGCGCGACGTCACCGGGTCGTCGGCCACGTACTCCACCGGTACGACCTGCCCCGGCGAGAAGCTGAGACCGGTGCCGTAGCATTCACCTTCGTAGTAGCGCCCGCCCTCGACCTCGTAGCCATAAGTGGTCTTGTAGACCGGCGTGCCGCGCGTGTCGTCGTCGCCGCCGACGGACATGCCGGTATCGGTGCAGGTAAGCGCCTGCCCCTGCACGTGCACGAGATCGCCGGAGAACTGGTACCACGAAGTCACGTCGGCCTGCGCACCAAAGATCCACCAGAAGATCATTCCGAACGTGAAGAATGCCGCACCGAACTGCGGGAAGAAACCGCCGAATGCGATTGCAACTTGCGTGGTCAACGGCACGTTGCGGCCGCTGCTGGTCGAGCCCCCCGGTCGCCGGTTGTATTCATCCAGACGCCCCATGCAGCCTCCACGCTAGCCCGGCATGAACCCGGCGCGTCGCAGCAGCGCCTCATCGACCATGCTGGTGGTCTCGCGCTGCAACTGGCGCCGCACGTACTTGCCGATCAGATCGGCTTCGAGATTCACAGGCGTGCCGGTCTTCCACTCTCGGATGTTCGTTACCTGCCGGGTGTGGGGAATAATCGCCAGCACGAACGAATCTGCATCCAGCTCCGCAATCGTCAGGCTGATACCGTCGACGCAGACGCTGCCCTTGGCGATGCACTGGTCGGCGAACGCGCGGCCACACCGGACTCGGACGCGCCACTCGCCGTCAGCTTCCTTGATGGAGGCAACTTCTCCCAGGCCATCCACGTGGCCTTGCACGAAGTGACCGTCAAACCGCGCGCCCGCCGTCAGCGCGCGTTCGACGTTGACGAGAGAGTTCGCACTCAGCCCGCCAAGGTTGGTCAGTCCCAGCGTCTCGGGTATGGCTTCGAAGGTCGCAACGCCATCGCCCAGCCGGGCAACGGTGAGGCAGCAACCGTTCAGCGCGACGCTGTCCCCGAGCTTGAGCGTTGCGGCCTCCGTCAGCGACGACAGGTCGATGCTCAGGCGCCGGACGCCGGCTGCGTCCTCCGCAGCGGCAATGGGCAGCGCGGCTTCGACGATCCCTGTGAACACTAGTTGTCCTTTGCCAGCGCTTCTTCGATCTTCTTCGCCAGCGCCTCGGCCGCCTTGTACTGGTCGCTGTCCGGGTAGCACCAGCGCCACTCGGTGCCGAGCGTCTTGGCCGCGCGGTCGGGCTTGTTCTTGTCGAGGTCTTTCTGCGCACGCTCCACAAGCGGCGCGAGTTCCTTGTCGGAGTCCTGCTTCATCTCGGCCACGGCATCCGCGTCAGCCTTGAGTTCGCTGAGAATGCGTTGCGCCTCCGTTGCCGACTCGGCGAACTTGTGTGCCGCGGCCTGCGCCGCCTCGGACCATGCTTTGAGCCAGCGTTTGGACTTCTGGTAGGCTTCGGCCTTCTTGACCAGCTTGGACGCTGCCTTCTCCTGATCTTCGATCAGGTCAGCCTTGAACTTCTCCAGGTCCTCGTAAATCGGCAGACCCTTCCAGTCCCTGAGCGCTTCCTCGAACTCCGCGGTGTTGGTCAGGTCTTCCTTGATGCTGCCCTTAATCGCGCTGAAACGGCGTTCCAGCTCGGCATTGAACGGGCCGGACAGTTCACTGAGCCACTTGCCCAGTTCCATGTCCGACACCAGGAAACGCAGATCGTTGAACGCCTCCAGCGCGGCCTTCGGGTCTTTGCGAAGCACGTCTTTGATCCCGTCCGCGCGGGCCTGCAGCAGCTTCTGCACGGACGCGAGCAGGTTCAGCCCGGTCTCATCCACGGGCACCGGCGCGTCCTTGTCCGGCGCCATCCGCGCCAGAACGGCCTCGTGATAACGCTTGTGCATCTCGGCGTAGCCTTCGGGGTAGGGCGTGTACAACGGGTCGCCACAGAAGACGGCCTGCCACGAAAGCAGATGGTTCGCGACCTGTCCGGCCTCGCCAAAGCTCCAGCCGTTTATGAGGCGATCCCACAGAATGTTCTCGTAGGGAAACCCGGTGGTGTAGGGCTCGTAGGTCGTGCCGTAGGTCGCCGTGGCGTTCCAGTTCAGCAGCGGCGCCACCCAGTTGGCCTTGATGTTGCGCACCGTCGAGCCGCTGAAGCTGTGCAGGTGCACGCAGATCCCGCCGGTGCGGAACTTCACGTCACCCTTCCAGGCACCGGGGTTGCCCGCGTACCAGCCGTAGTAGTGCAGCGTTTCCGCACGTTGCGACAGATCGAACACCGGGCCCTGCGTGTCATGCACATACGGCAGCCCGGCCGCCTTCCACGAATCCTCGACCTTCTCCATCAGGTCGTCACGCTGCTGGTAGCCGTCACCTCCGGTGAGTCCACGAGTATCCAGGAAGCTTTCCCCGTGGCAGCCCAGCGCCTCGGCGATCAAAGCTTTTTCAACCAGCCCTTTGGCAATCGCGACCGTCGGGCCGTCGAGCCGGCAAACTACGACGATCTTGGATTCGAGCGTGAAGTGCTCCTTGCTGTCGAGCATCGGATTCTCGACGATGCCGTCGATGTCGTAGTCGCCGTAGCGGACCAACGCGAGCTCGCCGTCCACGCTGGCGAAGTCTCGGCCTTTGAACGGCCCCTTCTCGCCTGTCGCAAGTTGTTTGATTTTCAGCGGCACGCCGCGCGTCGGCACGATCACGAGAATGTTGTCGTGCTCAAGCACGTACTTCTGGACGGGCGCCCAGATGTCCTTGTTGAACTCGTCGCGGCTGATTTCTTCATTCTCGCTGGCCGAGATTTTCAAGATCTGCTCGGCCGGCACACCGCGCATCTCGGAGTAGTAGTTCGCGATCTCTACGCTGCCTTCGACTTTGTCGTTGGCAACAATCAGTACGTTGGACGCATCAATGCCCCAGATCGGCGCAGCCAGCGCCAGCAACAGCAAGCCCAGTATCGGTCGCATCGAACTCTCCACACATCCTTGACCCGTGCCACGATGCTACCCGTAGCGGCCTCGGCTGCTAGGATAATGCTGATGGAAACCGCCCTCCGTATTGTCGGACCCCTGGCATTGGTGTGCGCGCTGCTTGCCGCGTCGCCGGCCCATGCTTGCTGCCCCGCGGACCCAGATTCGCTGGACCAGGAAGCGGACGGCAACCTGCTGAACCTGATCGCGGGCTGCGTCGAACGCGCAACACCGGAGTACTGGCAGGCAACACTCGAGGCGCTTGAGCAGCCGGGCATGCCGGCGCCGCTGCGGAGCATGGAAGCTGCCCGCGCGCACGCCGCCCTGGGCGACTGGTCGGCCGCCCTGAAGGACATCGAGAAAGCCGCGGGGATGGAACTCGGGGCGCAGACCCGACTGGAGGTCGCGGACTTGCAGTGCCGCCTCGCGCTCACGGCCTGGTGGTATGGCGGCGCGGAAGGCTATTCGCCGGACGCTTGTTTGCGAATCGCGGAGTCCGCGTCGGCGGGCCTCACGCACCAGAAGATCTACGCAGGCATCATCCGCTGGGCGAGCATTACCCAGCCTGCGGATCCCGACACCTACCTGCCGGACTTCTTCGACCTGCGCTACTTCAGCAACAAGAGCGAGAGCAAGGACAACGGCGCGCTCGCTGAGCGGGGCCTTGGCGACGCCGAGCAGGTGCTGATCGGGCTGCTGAAATTCGACCCGATATGGGAAAACTTCGACACGATCTTCACTCTCAGCATGGTCTACGTCGTCACCGGTCGTCAGAACCTGGCAAGCTACACGCGTCTCAGAGCGTGGGAGATGCACGAGAACGGGCAGCGGTCGCGCGTTCCCGGTGCTTCCGAGATCGACGACATCAAGCCCATGACGCTGTTTCGCCAGCAGATGGCGGGAGTGCTCGTCCCGGTGCGCGTCGTCAATGAAGACTACCGAGCCGTGATCGAACAGCAGTACAAGGCTCGCCGTGCCTACGCGCAACAGTGGCTCGACGCGCGCGGAACCTACGCCCGCAGTCAACTGGACAGCGGGGTTGCGGCCGATGCACCGGGCTTCTGGTCCGGCTTCAAGGCGCCGGATGTGCAGTTCCCTTCCATGGCAAAGCCGCAGCCCGAGCTGCCGGCTCAAGCAGAAGCGGCCTCGGCGCCGCCACTCGAAACGAGCAAGCCGGCGGAAGAGCCAGCGGAAGCAGACAAGTCGCGTTTGAGCACCTGGATCATGCTTGGCGCACTCGTCGGCATTCTTGTTATCGGCGCCATTGCGAAGTCTCGCGTCGATGCGTCAAGCCCGCCGCTGCCCGAGCCTGAGGAGTCCAAATGACCCCTCGGCTGGCCCTGCTAAGCTGTCTGCTGTGGCTGGCCTGCCCGCTGTGCGCAGGCGTTTGGGACCGAGATCGGCCCGATGACCAGTCGCTGCCAAGCGTCCTGGACACAATCTCCGGGCGCTACGATGTGCTGCCCGCGGGCTATTACCGGGCGCGGCTCGATCGGCTGCAACCCGCGTTGACGGAGCTTCGGGCTGTCTCGCTCGACCAGCCTCTCACATCCGAGCAGATGGACCTGGTCGCAGATCGGCTTCCGATCATCGACGACGCAGCGGTCGCCCGAATGCGGCTGGGTGAGTACGGCGACGCGATCATTCTGCTCGACTGGAAGAGCCGCCTTGCAGATGCCATTCGCGCCGAGCGCACGGCGACGGCCAAGCTTCACGCCTACCGTGCCGCCGCCAATAAGGTCGCCTGCCTGCGCGAGCGCTGGCTGAACTCAGACAACCCTGACCCGGCCGACCTGCGTCAGGCCGCTGAATTGCTCAACGCGGCATTGAAGGACGACCCATTCAATGCGGATGCGCGCTGGGCGCTCCTTGAGATCGAGTGGCTCAGGCGCGGCGCGCGATATGAGCCGGGTGCGGATACCGTCTTCCCCAACATGCTGGGCTTGAAGGACGCATCATTCAGCGGTGAGCGCAACGAGGCTGCGCTGGCACGCAACAACCTTTCCGGTTGCATCCAGAACCTGCAGCGCAGAATGAGTTACGGCGGCGCAATCGACGTCGACCTGATGTATTCACTCTCGCTTGCGCTGACCCTGTCCGGCCGCAACGAGGAAGCAACGATAGCGTGGCTGCGCCTCTGCGACTTGCTGGACGACGGCGTCAGATCGCGCGTAGCCGGTGCGCCGGCGACGAAGGGCCTGAAGCAGTTGATGAGCGTTCACCTGGGGAAACTCGGGGAACGCGACGCGGCGGAACAGGTCTACCGCGAGCTGCGCGATAAGGCTGAGAACTGGCGCGAGAGCCGTCTGAAGTACCTGAACACCAACCTGGACGCCGGCAAACACCCGGACACCTCCCCGGCGTTCTGGTCAAGCTGGAGCCTGGCAGACAAAGGCCCGCCACAACCGGGACGGCCGGAAGACATGGCAGACCCCGTCGTAAGCACGACACTGCTCGTCGGAGGCATTGGCGGGCTGCTTGTCGTGCTGCTGCTGTTGCTTGGTTTCAGCGTCTTCCTGGGTCGACGCACCGCGCCGCCACCCAAGCTCGACGAGCTGTAACTATTTGCCGGGGCCCATGCCCATGGGCCCGTCGGGAACGCCGGAGTTGCGCTCGTACCAGCGTTTGGCGTTTTCAAAGTAGGTCATCGCGCGCCACTTATTGTTTTCGATCTCGACGTCCGTCACCTGGCGCACGACCTTGCCGGGGATGCCCATTACCAGACTGCGCGGCGGGATCACTTTGCCCTCGGTGACGATGGCTCCCGCGCCGATGATGCAGCCCTCGCCGATCTTGGTCCCACCCATCAGCACGGCGTGCATGCCAATCAGCGTATTGTCGCCGATCTCGTCGCCGTGGCAGAGCGCGTGGTGCGCGACGCTGACGTAGTTGCCGATTCGGTTCGGACGTTCAGGGTCGATGTGCACGCTGGCGAGATCCTGGATGTTGGTGTACTTGCCAATCTCGATCGCGGCGATGTCGCCACGCAGCACGCAACCGAACCAGATGCTGCTGCCTTCGCCCACCGTCACGTTGTCTACGACGATGGCATTCGCAGCCTTGAACCAACCACCCGGCATGAGATGCATCAAAGGCTCGGCGTTGGATGGTTTGCGTGGGTCGGTCATGCGTCTGCTTTCCTGCGGGGCCGAAGATAGATGAACCAGTAGACGATACCGACCAGCACGGAACCGCCGAGGATGTTGCCCAATGTTACCGGCAGCAGGTTCCGCCCGAAGCCTGCCCACGTCAACCCGCCGAATGCTTCGGGGCTCGTGTTTGCGGCAGACCAGAACGTGTCGGGGGCAAACTGCTTGATGAGAAGCCCCAACGAGATGAAGTACATGTTCGCGACGCTGTGCTCAAACCCGGCCGCAACGAACGCCGCAATCGGCGGTACAATCACCATCACCTTGTCCGTCACGCTGCGGGCGCTGAAGCTCAGCCACACTGCAAGACACACCAGCGCGTTGCACAGCACACCCAAGAATAGCGCCGGCAGGAACTCGAGCTGGCACTTGGCGTCGGCGATCGCGAGGGCCTTTGCGCCTACCGCTCCCCCACCGAGCCCGTACTGGCCGCTGAGAAACACCAGCGCGGCCGTCGCGATCGAACCCACGAAGTTGCCTACGTAGACAACACCCCAGTTGCGCAACAGCCGCTTCGTGCTGACCTGTTTCGCCGCCCAGGCCATGACAATCAGGTTGTTGCCGGTGAACAACTCGGCCCCTGCGATAATCACCAGGATCAGCCCGAGGCTGAATACGACCCCACCCAGCAGTCGGGAAACACCGAACGGCAGTCCGGCGCCGGCCGTCACCGTCGTCGCGAACAGTGCGCCAATTGCGATGAACGCCCCCGCCAGAACAGCCAGCGCGAACATGCTGGGCGCGCCCAGCGCTGCCTTCTTCACGCCGACGGCTTCGGCCTTGATGGCCATCTCTGATGGAAGCAGTGCGTCCAGGCTGTGGGCGTCGGTCACACTCAGCCCCCGCTTACCGGAGGAATGAACGCCACAGTCTGCCCGTCGTGCACGACGGTCTCATCAGACGCGAATTCTTCGTCCACGGCGACGCGGCAGGTCGCGAGCGTGCCGCCGAGTTTCGGGTGCAAACTCTCCACGAACTTGCGCACGCTTCCGGCCGTGGCGTCAGCGGGAAGATCAAGCTGCTCCTCGCGAGTGCCGGTGCGCTCGGTGAGGTGCGCGAAGTAGAGCACCGTGATTCTTGCCATGGCGCAAACCTATTCGAAGCGCGCCGGAATCTCAAGCGCAGCGGCAACCGCAATACCTGAACGTATAGATCCTCTACAGGCTCTTAACGCAATGCAGCGGGAAAAGCACCTCGAGCCATGGCACACTGCTTGCATATACATCGAACCACTTCCGGCGGGGGTGTCGTTGCATGCAACCCGCAGCGGACCCCACGCCGCTGCCGGAAACCAGCCCAGCGATTACCCCCGCCGCCTCACTCAATGCAGGTACCGGACTACTATAGTCCGCAATAACACGTACACTTTGCGGCGTGATGGAAAACGTCCTCGACCGCGTAAAGCCCCACCTGCTCAGCGTGAAAACGCCCGCCCAGTACATGGGCGGCGAAGTGAACGCCCTCCGCAAGGACTGGGACAACCGCGTGCCGTTCGCCCTGTGCTTCCCGGATACCTACGGGATCGGGATGTCCAACCAGGGCTTCCGGATTCTCTATCACCTGCTGAACGAGCAACACGATGAGTTCGTCTGCGAGCGCGCATTCGCGCCGTGGACCGACATGGAAGCGGTTCTGCGCAAGCACGGGCTGCCACTGTACTCGCTTGAGAACTACCGCCCGCTGCACGCTTTCGATGCCATCGGCTTCAGCCTGCAGAACGAAACCAGCTACAGCAACCTGCTGAACATGCTGGATCTCGGCGGCATTGCCATGCACAGCGCCGCACGCGCTGAACGCGACCCGTTCGTGATCGCGGGCGGCACTGGCTCAATCACGCCGGAGCCGCTGGCCGATTTCATTGACGTGTTCCTGCTGGGCGAAGGCGAAGAGGTGCTTCCGGCCTTCCTGCACCTGGTCGGCGTCTGGAGAGGCCGGTTGCCGCGCGAAGTGCTTGAGCAATACCGACTTCCCGCTGACTTCAACCCAAAGGACGTTTACGCCGAGAGGCCATACACACTTCGCATGGCCGCAGTGCCGGAAGATCTTGGTGCGTTGTCGCGCCGGGAATTTCTGGCGGTGTGTGCGCAGGCTCTGCCCGGCTGCTATGTGCCGGCGCTTTACGAGGTCACATACGCTGAAGACGGAACGATCGCCGCCTTCAAGCCGCAGATCGACGGGTTGCCTGTCCGTATCAAGAAGAACGCCGTCTCCAACCTGAACACCACGTTCTACCCGACGAAGCAGATCATCCCGTTCGTTGAGGTCGTCCAGGACCGCGTGACCATCGAAGTGATGCGGGGCTGCACGGAAGGTTGCCGCTATTGCCAGGCCGGCATGATTGACCGGCCCCAGCGCTACCGCACACCCGAGCGTGTCGTTGAGCTCGCACGCGAAACAGTCAAGCAAACCGGCTATGACGAGATTGCGCTGCTGTCGCTCAGCAGCAGCGACCACCCGCAATTGGTGCCGATGATCAAGGCCCTGCAGGCCGAGTTCGCGGGCGAGCACATCAGCGTAAGCCTGCCGTCGCTGCGCGTGGACCAGCAGCTGACCTACTTGCCGGGATTGACGCGCAACGTGCGCAAGGCCGGGCTGACGATGGCGCCGGAGACAGGCTCCGAGCGCCTGCGCAAGGTGATCAACAAGACGATCACCCAGCACGATTTGCGCGAAGGCGCGCGGGCCGCGCTCGAAGAAGGCTACAAAACCATCAAGTTCTACATGATGATCGGGCTTCCCACCGAGACCGAGGACGACATCCGGGAATCGGCCGAGCTGCTGAACGAGATTGCCGCGATGGCGCGCCAGATGAAGCGCCACAACTTCACGCTCAATGTGACGGTCAGCCTGTTTGTGCCGAAGGCGTTCACGCCGTTCCAGTGGGAGCCGATGGCGCGGCAGGAAACGATGCAGCGCCACGGCAAGCTGCTGCGGTCACTGATCAGGCACAAGAGCATCCGCCTGAAACTCCACCACTATGAAACAAGCTGGCTGGAGGGCCTGTTCTCGCGCGGTGACCGGCGCCTCTGCAAGGTCACCGAAATCGCATGGCGCAAGGGCGCCCGGTTCGACGCGTGGAACGAATCCTGCAATCTGGAGATCTGGCACGAAGCCTGTCGAGAAGCCGGTGTGGACCCCGAGTTCTTGATCCACCGGGAACGCACGGAGAACGAGTACCTGCCCTGGGACATGATCAGTGTAGGCACCAACAAGAAGTTCCTCTGGGACGAGCGCGTCCGCTCGCGCCTTGAGCAGTACACCAAGGACTGCTCGGGGCATACTCCCGGCTGCCTCGCATGCGGCGTTGACCCGCTGACCTGCCGGACCGGGCTGGACCAGCCCCAGGATGAGATGGACCCCGCCATGCAGCGCCGCAAGGGCGTACTCTACGCGCCCGAGTTCAAGCAGAGGCTCGCCCAGAAGCCCGAGCTGGCCGCGGCAGCCGCGCAGAATTTCACCGCGCCTTAAACGAAAGGGCGGCCTGACGCAGGCCGCCCCGGAATCGGCGTATCGCGCGACCGCCGACATCCATTACTTGCAATCGCGGCGGACGCCTTCACCGTGCAGCACCAGCGTCGTGTCGCGGCAGTCGCCTTCCGCGTAGCCGGCCTTCACCGGATGCCGAAAGCCACTGACAACGGAAACTGTACCGACGCCCAGCGCCAAGGCTACGGCACCGATGATCACGAAGAATGCCAAGTCGAAGAAGAACATGGGGCCCTCACTTTCTGTCGCCTGACTCCAATTCAACAGGCGACGACCACCCCTTATTCCGGAGCATGCGCGGACAATTTCAGCGGGAATAAGAACGCGCTACTTTGCCAGCAGTACGTTCTCGATGTAGCCGGTATCGACGTCGCCCTTGATGAACTGGGCGTCGTTCATGATGCGCTGGTGCAGCGGCGTCGTGGTCTTGATTCCCTCGATCTTCAGCTCGCCTAGGGCGCGGCGCATGCGCGCGATCGCCTTGGGGCGGTCATCGGCAAACACCAGCAGCTTGGCCACCATGCTGTCGTAGTTCGGCGGAATCATGTAGCCCGGCTTGATGTGGCTGTCCCAACGCACACCCGGCCCGCCCGGCACGAACAGGTCCGTGATACGTCCCGGGCTGGGGCGGAAACCGTTGTCCGGGTCCTCGGCGTTGATGCGAACCTCAATGGCGTGGCCACGGACTTCCACATCGTCTTGCGTGAACGGCAGCTTCTCACCGGCCGCCGCCATGATCTGCGCGCGGATCAGGTCGGTGCGAGTCACCAGCTCTGACACCGGGTGCTCGACCTGGATGCGGGTGTTCACTTCCATGAAGTAGAAGTTGCCCTTCTTGTCGAGCAGGAACTCAACCGTGCCCGCCGTGACGTAGCCGGCAGCTTTGCAAAGGCGCACGGCCGTCTCGCCCATCTTCTCGCGCAGCTCGGGCGTCATGATCGGGCTCGGCGCTTCTTCGACGAGCTTCTGGTGACGGCGCTGGAGGCTGCAGTCGCGCTCGCCGCAATACACGTAGTTGCCGTGACTGTCGCTGATGATCTGGATTTCGACGTGGCGAGGGCGCTCGAGGTATTTCTCCACGTACACGCCGTCGTCGTTGAATGCGGTGGCCGCCTCGCTCTTGGCCTGCAGGAACCCGTTAACGAGCGCAATTTCGTTGTGCGCGACACGCATCCCGCGCCCGCCGCCGCCGGCCGCCGCCTTCACGATCACTGGGTAGCCGATGTCGTTTGCAATCTCGATCGCTTCCTTGTCGTCCTCAACAAGGTCCTTCGTTCCCGGCAGGAGCGGGACTTTGGAATTCACCGCAATCTCGCGGGCACTGGCCTTGTTGCCCAGCTGGCGGATTGCCTCGGGCGACGGGCCGATGAACGCAATTCCGCTGCTCTGGCACACTTCGGCGAAGTGGGCATTCTCGGCCAGGAAGCCATAACCGGGATGGATGGCGTCGACATCCGCGATCTCGGCCGTGGCCATGATGCGCGAGATATCGAGGTAGCTCTTGGTGCTGGGCGGCGGGCCGATGCAGTAGGCCTCGTCGGCCAGCTCAAGCCAGGGGCCTTCACGATCCGCTTCGGAGTAAACGCAGACGCTGCGAATGCCCATTTCACGGCAAGCGCGGATAATGCGCAGGGCGATTTCGCCCCGGTTGGCGATCAGGATCTTTGAAAACATGGCGACCTAATTAGGCTTGACCAGGAACATGGGCTGCCCGTACTCGACGGTCTGCCCGTTCTCAACGAGTATGCTGACGATGGTTCCTTCCATCTCGGCCTTGATCTCGTTGAAGACCTTCATGGCCTCCACGATGCAGACCGTGGTATCAGCGCTGACCTGGTCCCCTTCGTCGGCGTAGGGCGGCGACTCCGGGTTGCTCGACCGGTAGAAGGTGCCGACCATCGGGCTCTTGATCGCGACCGTTCCCGCGGGCGGGCCGCTTTCGGTCGGCGCCGCGGCGGCAGGCGCTGCCACCGGCGCCTGCGCAACCGGGCCTGCGGCCATGGGCGCCGCAATGACGCGCGGGCCGCCGTCGTACTTCTTCTTCAGTCGAATTTTTTTGCTGTCTTCGACGAGTTCGAGCTCTAGCAACTCATTCTCGTTCATCAGCTCGATGAGCTGATGGAGTTCATCCATATCCATTGTACTTCTCCGCCAGGCACCCGGCGCGAGGGGATCCACTCTCTCCGCGCCGGTCTCCACGACCGAGGAATTGATCGCGGGAAGCTAGCGATTCGACGTTTCGGAAACAAGTACCTAGCCGTACATGGGTTACGGGCCCGCCGAGGCAAGTTAAGCTGTGGAAGAGGGCACTGAGGAGGTAGTTGTGAGGAAAGCACTCGTAGCCGGGCTGCTGGCGTTTGCCGTGGCAATTGTGGTCGGCTGGTTTCTACTGGGCAACTCAGGCGCAGGGCTTGTACCCGGCATTGCTCAGGATACTCCCAAAGGCGATGAAACACCCGAATCCAAGGGCGAGGAGGGTGAGAAGCCGAACCCCGAACTTCCGTACGGTGAGTACAACATCCCGTTTGAGCGCGGCGAAGGCTATGCGAAGTTCCGCCGCCAGAACGACATGCTTCGCTTGGACATCGATGTCCGCCTGCCCTACAGCGGCGGCGACGGCCAACGCAGTCGCGGCAGTTGCGTGGACCTGATCTTGAGCGTCGACGGGTTGCATGGTCGCCACCTGTTTTTCTACCCGAACCCGATCTGGCTGCCGGACGGGCGTGGCAACTTCCCGCCCTACCGCATCGAGATGTCCTATGACAAGGACAAGAATGAGCCGCTGCGCCTGCAGGGCGAGCCTTCTTTCGTCGGCGCTTCAGATGTCAAGTTCTGGGACCACTGGACGGCAACGATCTGGGTGGACCTGCGATATGTGCTGGTGCCCGGCAACTCCCCCACTTCGCTGGCGGAAACGTGGCACGCCGGACTGGTAATGGGCAACGAGGCCGCCACGCTCGTCTATCCGTCGGGCATGGACGTGCAGAACCCGGGCAAGACGCCCAAGAACCTGCTGGCCTTTGAGGTCGCGAAGCTGCCGGAGCTCGAAGACGAAGACGAGAGTCCGCGCGACGAGCTGATCAAGGCGGAAAAAGAGCGCTACGAAGCCATGCGCGGCGTGGAAGCCAAGTTTGCGGTCAGGGACTACAAGGGCGTGATGGAGGGGCTGACGGCCCGCACCGAATCGCACCCGACCGAGCTTTGGGCGCACTACCTGGCATACCTGCTTTCATACACGGCCAACCAGCGCCCGATGCCGGGCGTGGACACGGACTACGCCAAGTTCGAGAAGGCTTTCATCGATGCCTGCCCGGGCCAGAGCAGCGCGCACCTTGACTACCTGCGCAACCTCGTCGGCGACGCCAGGTTTGAAGAAGCCACGGCGTACGCCCAGGAAGTGTTTGCCTCCGACCTCTGCACCAAGCGCCCCGCAACCGACGGCTACATCCGCCTCCAGTGGGCGCAACACTGCATCAGCGCGGGCAATCCCGATGAGGCCATCAAGCAGTTCAAGTACATCGACGAGCGCCCGGAGCTGCTGACCGACGACGGCTTCCGCATCGATTACGCCTTCCAGAAGGCGGCGCTGGCCTCGCGTCAGGGCGACTCCAAGAAGGCGGTCGAAATCTACTCCGCGCTCATCAAGGACGAGGCGAAGAAACTGAACATGCAGCAATTCAACACGATTCAGCAACTGTTGCAGTTCCAGCGCCAGGCCGCAGAGCAGTGGGAAGATGAGCTCAAGTACCGCGAGGAAGACGCCAAGAAAACCAACCCGCGCATCGTGCTTGAAACCGACGGCGGCAAGGTCGTGATTGAGCTGTTTGAAGATGACGCGCCGAACACCGTCGCCTCGATCGTCAGCCTCGCGCAGAAGAAGTTCTACGACGGGCTGACGTTCCATCGCTTCGTGGAAGACTTCATGATCCAGGGCGGCGACCCCAACGGCGACGGAACGGGCGGCCCGGGCTATCAGCTGAAGGCCGAGATCAGCAGGCGCAACCACTTCCGCGGCACGGTTGCCATGGCACGCACCAACGACCCGAACAGCCAGGGCAGCCAGTTCTACATCTGCGTCTCAAACAGCGCGAACGTGATCAACCTCAGCGGGCAGTACGTGGTCGTCGGGCGCGTGATCGAAGGGATGGACGTCGTGGACAAGCTTCGCGTCGGTGCGAAGATGAAGACGGTGCGCGCCGAAAACCTGCGCGAACACGAATACAAGCCCGAAACCCTGTCGAAGTGAAATCAGCATCCGGGAAGTGACAATCATGGCAGGATCAACCTATTCGCATATCGGGGAGAAGCCATGAAGGGACTGATGCCTCTCGCTGCGGTGCTGCTCGGGGCCGTCGTGCTCGGCGGTTGCCAGGACAACTCCGCGGAGTCAGAAAAGCTGCGCAACGACCTGACGGCGCAACAGAAGCGTTTCGACGAAGCCAATGACCGCTGGGCGAGCGAGCGCGACATCATGCGCGCCGACATCGCCGACCTGAAGAAGCAGCTTGGCACCCTCCCCGGTGAGGACGGCAAACCCGGCACCCCGGTAGCAGACCGCATCAAGCAGCTCGAAGGCCGCCTCGGCGAAGTGGAAAACGCGCCGAACGATGAACTCGCCGCGAAAGTAGACGCACTCGGCAAGAAGATCGACGGCGTCGAAGAAAAGGCCGTAGAGGCAGCCCGCGCCGAAGTCGCCAAGGCCGGCAGCGGCGAAGTTGACCCGGAGGCGCTTGCAGCGGCCCTCGCGAAGCAGCAGGCCGAGAACGCGCCGACCAAGAATCTGGCGCAAGCCCTCGATCGCCTGAGTGTCAGCCAGGGCGAAAAGGAACAAATCAAGCAAGCGATCATCGACTCCAAGCAGCAGATTCTCGAGACGCTGGAAGTGCCCACCGAGGACGGGCGTGTGCTCGCCGAGGAGCTGATCGACACGATGATCAAGATCCAGAACGGCGACGCGAAGCAGAGCGACGCAACGGCCATCTTCCTTGAGCTCGCCTCAAAGAAGGTCCCCGGTGACATCAACGGGCGCACCTACATGGAAGCCATCAACGACATCAAGGCGCGCAACAAAGAAGACATCGGGCGCATCCTGAGCCCGGCCGACCAGAAGAAGCTGACGGCCGCTCACGAGGACTGGACTGACTTCGAAGTCGGCGACGGCGATCCGTTCGGGGCGCTCTACATGGAGCGCTTGCAGAAGTACCAGCAGGAACACCCGAGCAAGCAAGACTAGAGCTCCACGATGCGCAACCGGGACGCCCTCAAGGCGTCCCCGGTTGACTTAAGCCGTCATCGTATACGAGCTGTGGCCGGCCTTTGCCCGCAGGCGACGATCGAGGACCGTCATCACCGTTCCCGCGCCGACGAAGAACAGCATCGACAGCCCGAAGATCGGGAACAGGTTGTCCGGCCAGAGTTTCATCAGCACGTACGACATCGGAAAGCCAATACTCGCGCGGAATCCCACCAGCGCGGCGTGGGTACTTGTATACGGCAGCGGGCTGCGACCGCGGGCGAACGCAACCGGGCCGAGGTTCCAGACGAAGTGGATCAGCGCCATGCCCACGCCGAACACAACAAACGCGCAGAACACCAGCATCGTCGCAAGCTGCTGGTCATGCGCCGCGGTCAGCGCCGTGGCGCCAAGCAACACCGGGTAGAATACCAGCACCACGTGCGCCCAGCGCGTGACCACGGTAACGCGCTTGCCGGCGGCAATCCGCACCACGATCGGGATCGTGATCAGCGCCATTACCTGCACGATCACGACGTTGGCAGTGGCGAACTCCTGGTAGCTGGCGTTCAGGTAATTCTTGAACAGCACCGGGATCACCGGCACGAGCATCATGAACGCAACCCCGTACAGGAAGAAGCCGGTTTCATACAGGCGGAATTCAGGGTCGCGCCGCAGCAGCCCCGTTGCCTGCGCGAGTGATCGCTTGGCGCGCTCGGTCCAGCGCGGGGTTCGCAGGTCTTCCTCATCCGCGGCGGTGAAGCGCAGGCGAATGCGCCAGAACGACAGCATGCCCAGCAGGCCCACCACGCCGGCGATCGGATACACGTAGATGAAGGCACGTCCACCATCGCGATCCAGCAACGTCGAGGCCAGCAACGCCGCGGACATGGTCGCGATCTCGCTGGCAATGCTGAACCATGTGAACACGCGACCGCGCGACCGGACGGTGCAGTTTGCGCCCCAGATGTGATTCAACGCAGGCGCCAGCCCCGCGCAGACGCCCGCCTGCAACGCAACGAGCGCGACAAAGAAGAACGGGTTCGGAAAGAACGCCAGCAGCGCCACCGAGGCGACAACCAGCCGCCCGAACAGACCGACGAACAGGAAGTAGTTGCGGCGCTTGCGCACGCGCCCACCGCTGCTGTACAGCATCGCGAACGCCATCAGGATCGACGGCAGCATCGACATCAGCGTGGTGATCTCAGCATCCCAGCGTGACCAATCGCCCAATGCGTTGATGGCGACGTAGGTGTTCATGCTGGTGAGCCCGCCGAACACACCCTCGAACAGTGCCCCGCGCACCCCGCCCGCCAGCGTGCGGCGCTCGATATTGCGCGACAGGCGGCTGCCCTCGTGCCCCAGCACTCCAGGCTGCGGCGCGGGAATCGGCACGGCCGCACCGGCCGGCGCAGCCACGCCCGGGACGATCTTGCCCGTGGCAACCCTCTCCGGCAGCCCGCTGTCCAGTGCCACGACGGGGCCGGGACCGTCCACCGGGCCCAGGGGGCCGGCGGCGGTGTCCGCTGCGGTGGTAATCACTGGCT
Source organism: Planctomycetota bacterium (assembly GCA_020638675.1). Lineage (GTDB taxonomy): Bacteria > Planctomycetota > UBA8742 > UBA2392 > UBA2392 > JACKID01. The sequence goes on along the minus strand of JACKID010000001.1, from coordinate 1,760,384 downwards.
CCGTCTGCTCCGTCATGACCGGGGCATCCTCTTCGCCCTGCGCTGCAATTCCATGGGCCGCATTGCAACGAACGGGCATGTCACTTTGATCCAAAAAGCAGCGGGGCGGCGCACAGGCGCCGCCCCGGGTTTGATTCTCTTGCGGCAGTACTAGCTGTTGTCACGTTCCACGAACTCACCGGTACGGGTGTCGACCTTGACGCGGTCGCCGATGTTGATGTGGTTCGGCACCTTCACTTCGAGGCCCGTCTCAAGCTTGGCCGGCTTGGTCACGTTCTGGACGGTGTCGCCCTTCACGCCCGGCTCGGTGTACTCGACCGTAAGCGTCACGTTCGGCGGAAGTTCAAGCGATACCACCGCGCCTTCGTAAAACAGGATCGTGCACTCGTCGTTCTCGCGCAGGTAGTTCGATGCGTCGCCGACGACGTCCTCATTCAACTCAGGCTGCTCGTACGTTTCGGTGTCCATGAACACGTACTTGTCGCCCTGCTTGTAGAGGTACTGCATCTTGCGCTGGTCGAGGAACACGTCCTCGAACTTGTCTTCCGGGCGGATGCGCTTCTGGCTGCCTACGCCCGTGATGATGTCCTTGTATTTGATCTGCACGATGCCGCGCCAGTTGCCGGGCGTGATGTGCTGGAAATCGCTGATGCGCACGAGCTTGCCATCCATTTTGATGACTTTGCCCTTACGCAGGTCTGTGGCCTTAAGCACTGCAGTCTCCACCGTTGAACGAAGCGCCAGAAATAGCGGCCGCATCCCCCGGTGTCAACGAGGGGAGTGGGCGGATTCCATTCAATTGCCGCCGCGGGAACCCTTCAGCCTCATCGCAACGCGTGCCACACGATGTGGAAGCCGCGCGCCCATCCTGCTAAACAGGCTCGCATAGCCTTGAGGACACGACCATGAGCGATACGCGAATCGAAAAAGACTCCATGGGCGAGATGAAGGTGCCGAAGGACGCGCTGTACGGCGCCTCCACGGCCCGCTCGCTGATCAATTTCCCCGTCAGCGGCATCACCGGGCAGAGCATGCCGGACTTCATCCGCGCCTACGCCTACCAGAAGAAGGCCAGCGCGCTCGCCAACGCCGACTGCGGCGTACTCGACAAGAAGATCGCAGCGGCCATTGCCGCCGCCGCCGACGAGATCCTCGACGGCAAACATCACGACCATTTCGTGATCGACGTGTTCCAGGCGGGCGCCGGCACCAGCATCCACATGAACATGAACGAGGTGCTGGCCAATCGCGGCATGCAGATCGACAGCAGCGTCAAGATCAGCCCCAACGACCACGTGAACTACGGGCAAAGTACCAACGACACCATCCCGACCAACCTGCACCTGTCCGCATTGCTGGCGATGCCGCGGCTGGATGCCGGGCTGAAGGCCGTGCAGGACGCCTGCGAGGCCAAGGGCAAGGAGTGGAAGGACGTCATCAAGTCCGGGCGCACACACCTTCAGGACGCAGTACCCATCACGCTCGGCCAGGAGTTCATGAGCTGGCGAAACTGCGTGCGTCATGTGCGCGAGAACCTGCAGCAGGCGGCCGACAAGCTGCTTGAGCTGGCGCTCGGCGGCAGCGCGATCGGCAGCGGTTTGAACACGGCCGACGGCTATCGCGCCAAGGCCGTAGAGTACCTGCGCAAGTTCACCGGGCTGAAACTGCGCGAGCCGGAAGACCCGTTCGAGGCCGTGAACAGCCGCTGGGCGTTCAGCAACTTCAGCGCGGCGATCCGCACCATGGCCATTGAGCTGACGCGCATCACCAACGACGTGCGCCTTCTGAGCTGCGGCCCCACCACGGGACTCGACGAGTTTCGCTTAAAACCGATTCAGCCGGGCAGCAGCATTATGCCGGGCAAGATCAACCCGTCGAACCCCGAGGCAATGAACCAGCTGCTGTACCAGGTGCTCGGCAACGACCACACGGTCTACCTGTGCGCGATGGGAGGCCAGCTCGACCTCAACGTAATGATGCCGACGATGGCATGCACCACGCTCTGGAGCATGAGTTGGCTCGCCAACTTCCTGCCGAAATTTGCCGAAGACGGCATCGCAGGCTGCAGCCTGAATCGCGAGCGCTGCGAGCAGTACTTCGAGCACAGCCAGGCGCTGGCAACCGTGCTGAACCCTGTCGTCGGCTACTTGAACGCATCCAAGGTCGCCAAGGAAAGCGTCGCCACGGGCAAGACCATCAAAGAGCTCGTCCGCGAGCACAAACTCCTGACCGAAGAGCAGGAAAAGAAGTTCTACTCGCTGGAGTACCTGACGAAGCGTTATCCTCAGGCGGGGTTTGACGACTGATGGCACGCACTGGCACCACAACCAATGCTCGCAGGTTCACGGTGGTCGGCGTCGCCGATGCTGACGCGGAGTGGGAGTCCGTGCCCGCCAAGCCGTTCGGGGCGCTGGTGATTGCAGGCGGCGCTGAGCGGCCTGACAAGCTGCTGTTCGGCAAGATCGCGAATCGGCTGATTGAGACCGGCTGCGGCTGGGCAACACTTCACGCAGGCAAGCATACCGGCAAGCTGCACGACATCTTCGACAAGGCCGTGGTCGACTACCAGCTCAAGCACAATCCTGACCTCGACATGATGACCAGCGGCGAAGAAGAGAACTCGCTGGAAGAATCCATGCGCGACGCCGTCTGCTACGGCTTCCCGCAGTATGGCGACCAGTACGAAGGCCTTCTGGTGCTCGTGGTAGGCGCGCCGGACACCCAGCTGGAAGAGCAGGCCGAGGCCCTCGCCAAGTCGGTCAAGCCGGAGTAGTTTGCCGTCGAGATGGCCATTACCCTAGATTTCTCCGGTGTAACGCCCGAGATGGTTTTCGGCGGGCTGCTGATCGCCTTCGCCCGCATTTTCGATGTTTCGCTCGGCGTGTTGCGTATGTCCGCACAGGCGGCGGGTCGCAAGAAAGCGGCGTGGGGTTTCGCGTTCCTGGAATCGCTGATCTGGGTGGTCGTGGTCTCGAGCATTGTGACCAACCTGAACCATCCATTGTACGCAATCTTTTACGCGCTGGGCTTCGCCACGGGCACACTGGTCGGCGTCACGCTGGAAGGGTTCTTCGCCAAGGGCGAGCAGGTGGTGCGGATCTTTACCCATCACGGCGACGCCATGGCGGCTCACTTTCGAGAGAGCGGCTTTCGCGTGACGCAGTTCGAAGGCAAAGGCCGCGACGGACCGATCCAGTTGCTGTTCATTCACATGGCCCGCAAACAGGCACGCAAGGTGCCGCAAGAGGCACGCAAGATCGACGACGCCTGCTTTATCGTGGTGGATGATGTGCGCGGTAGCGTTCCCGGGCGCTTCGCAGGAAACACGGGCCACGCCCAGCGAAAGTAAATCCGCGACGCCCCAAATGCCGATCAGGGTTGATCCGGCCCAAGTGCCGGCAACCGATCGGTACGTCGCATGTTCGCAGCCTTGCAGATGCCTGAAATAACGCTTGAGGTGATCCTCGGCGGCGTCGGCGTTGCCGCCGCCCGCGTCATTGACGTATCCCTGGGCGTGCTGCGGCAGTCCAGCGTGCGCAACGGCTTCCGCAAGTCGGCGTGGACGATTGGATTCATCGAAGCGCTGATCTGGGTGCTGGTGGTTTCCAGCGTGGTGCGGAACCTGGGCAACCCGATCCTCGCCGTGTTCTACGCGCTGGGGTTCGCCACGGGGACATTCGTCGGTGTAACCCTCGAAGGAGTGCTCGCGCGCGGCGAGCAGGTTGTCCGCATCTTCACCCACGAAGGCGACCGCATGTCCGAGCTGTTCCGCGAGCGCGGCTGGCGCGTAACCCAGTTCGAGGGCAAGGGCCGCGACGGCCCGGTCCAGTTGCTGTTCATCCACGTTGCCCGCAGGCGTGCGCCCCAGATCGCCCCCGCCGCCCGCGAGTGCGACCCGGGCTGCTTCATTGTCGTCGATGACGTACGCAGCAGCAGCGTCGGCGCGGGCGCCGGGCTGGTCCGCAAGTGATCACGCCGCCTTCTTTTTCTTCTCGTGCCTGCGCTTGATCGCCGGCCAGACGATTGCATCAACCGAGAACCTGCCCGGCCCAGCCAGCACGATCACGAGGTACATCAGCGCGTAGACGATCGCCTTCTCTTTGGTCGCGAAGTCGTCGCTCGCATGTTGCACGAACGCGGCCGTCATCATGGTGAAGAAGATCGGCGCGGCCGAGATGCGCGTAGCCAGTCCCGCGACAACGAGCGCCGCCAGCCCGAACTCGGCACCGGCAGCAAGCACCAGGGACGGGCCGGAACCCAGCCCCAGCGGGTCCGCAAACTTGAAATCTCCGGCGAAAACCTTCTGAACCTTGCCCCAGCCGTGGGACATCATGAGCAGGCCCGCGCCGACGCGCAGAATCAGCAAACCCAGTCCGCGTCCGGCTTTACGCGTAGCATCATCAAACATCGAGTTTCCTCCAGGTGCGCAACAGGTCGGGACGGCGCTTCATTCCGACCCATTTCGGGCATATTTGTCTTTTCTCACTTCGCACCATACCTATCTTCGCGCCCTGAATTGGTGCGGACTTCAGACATGATGCGAATGACGGCGGTGCTGCTCGTCGCGATGGTCGCGGCGTGCGTTTGGAATACTGAGACAATCTCGGCCGATCCACATCACCGGCCCAGCGCAGGCCCCCTTGCGGGCAAGCGCATCATGGTCAGCCCCGGCCACGGCTGGACCTGGCAGAACACCAGCAACTTCTGGTACACGCAACGCGGCGTCACCAACGGCGTCGTGGAAGACTTCAGCAACGCGATGCTGGCGATCGACTTCCTCATCCCCTACCTGGTGAATGCGGGTGCGGACGTTGTCGTGCCTCGCGAGCGCAGCTACCAGGCCGCCGAGTTCATCGGCGACGACGGCGACGCCAACTACTTCCAGACCGGCACCTGGACCAACAGCAGCAACGTCGGCGGCTACTGGGGCAGCGGCTATCGCTGGGCCAATGTCAGCGCCACGGAGACTGCTACGGCCGGATGGAACTTCAGCATCGGCGCGGAGGGCCGCTACCCCGTGTACGTGCGCTGGACGGCCGGCTCAGACCGGGCCACGGACGCGCTGTATCGCGTCACACACGCGGGCGGCGTAGCAGAAGTGCGGCTGGACCAGAATCAGCACTCGTACACCTGCCCCTACGACAGCGTCACCGAGACGGCCGACCAGGGCGGTCGCTGGGTGTTTCTCGGCGAGTGGGAATTCACGCCGACGAGCGGTGCCAAGGTTGAGATCAGCAACGAGGCAACCACCGGCAGCGTGGTCGTGGTGGACGCCTGCCGAGTAGGCGGCGGCATGGGCAGCATCGACCGCGGGGGAGGCACGTCAGGCCGCCCGCGCTGGGAGGAGTGTTCGCGCTACTACGCCGAGTTCAGCGGGCTACCGAGCAGCGTGTACGACGTCGCGAGCCTCGACGACGGCAGCGACAACGTCAGCACGCCGCCGCGCACGCTGCTGTGGTGGAAGGATTTCGATCTCGCCTTCGCGCTGCACAGCAACGCCAGCGGCGGCGGCGGCACCGCGCGCGGCACCACGACGTACACTTACGACAACAGCGGCAGCACGCAGCACCCCCAGTCGCTGCTGAATGACAGCGTCGCATTCGCCACGCTGGTGCAGAACGAAGTCGTCACGGTGTGCAACGGCTGGGCCGCCTCACGCGGCGACACCTGGAACAACCGGGGGCTCAACACAGACAACTTCGGCGAAGTCCGCACCAACACCAAGACGCCGAGTTGTCTGCTGGAGTCGGCGTTCCACGACAACGCGCAGGACGCGTGGTACCTGCGCAACCCGGGCTGGCGTCACGATGTCGCGCGCGCCATCTACAAGGCGATCGTGCGCTACTTCAACGCGGGCGCGGTGATCATGCCGCTGGCGCCCGACCACCTGTCGATGCGCAACACAGGCACCAACCAGCTCACCATCAACTGGCAGCCGGTGACCGACCCGCTTGAAGCGAGCGCCACCCCCACCGGCTACCGAGTCTACCTGAGCAGCGACGGGTTCTCGTTCGACGACGGGCACGACGCCAACGGCAGCACGAGCCATACATTGACCGGGCTGCAACCCGGCCAGACCGTGTTCGCACGCGTGACGGCAACCAACGCCGGCGGCGAAAGCCTCTGGAGCGAGATGACTTGCGCCCGCACGCCGGATGCACAGGCGCAAGGCCTGGCCGCACCGCTGCTGCTGGTCTCGGGCTATGACCGCCTCGACGAATACACCTGGTATCAGCAGGGGGCTGCGAACACGGACGGCGACATGCACTTGCGCAACCGGCGTGACTCGCTGCGTCGCCATGCACTGGCCGCCGCGCAGGCAACCACAACGGCCGGCGGCAGTTACTTCTTCGACTCCGCAAGCAACGAGGCAATCGAGGCGGGCAACGTCACGCTGTCCGGCTACGCGATGGTCGATTGGGTACTCGGCAACGAAAGCACCGCGGACGAGACGTTTTCGGCAACGGAGCAGGGCTTGGTCGGCAGCTACCTGGCAGGCGGCGGCCACCTGTTCACCAGCGGCGGCGAAATCGGCTGGGATCTCGACGCACAGGGCAGCACTGCCGACCGCGCGTTCTACAACGGGCCGCTCGCGACCAACTACGTCGCCGACGCGAGCAACGACTACAGCGTTGACCCTGTCTCGGGCGGCATCTTCGACGGCCTGCCGTCTTTCACATTCGACGACGGCAGCGGCACCGCCTACACGGTCAGCTACCCGGACGTAATCGAGCCCGCGGCCGGTGCGTCGTCCACGGCCGTGCTGGAGTATTCGGCCGGATTGGTCGCCGGGGTTGCAGACAGCAGCGTCGTCATGCTCGGCTTCCCGTTCGAGACCATCAATCAGGAGGCCGCGCGGAATGCCTTCATGCAGCGCACGCTGCGCACCCTTGCCCCGAGCTACACGGGCATCGGGACTTCGCCGCCTCCTTCGGGCGGTTCAGGCTCAGATGGAGGCGGTAACGACGGCTCGGGCTGCGCCATCGCGGCGGGCGGGGTTGTACCGCTGCTGTTTTCGCTGCTGCTTGTCGTGTGGCTGCGCCGCCGGGCCTACTCGTCTTCGGCGGCGGACTCCGGCGGGGCGGCTTCGCCGTAGTCGATCGGCGGGCCAATGACAATCTCGCCCGCCTCGTTCTGCTCGATGCTGATCTCGTGCTGCTTGACCATCTCAAGCAGCGCGAGGAAGTTGCCGATCACATCCGTCTTTTCCTTCTTCGGCCCGAGCAACGCCGCGAAATCGACTTTCCCGTGCTCCTTGAGCTGGGCGAGGATCAGGTCGATGTAGTAGCGGACCGGCTTCTCGGTCAGGTCAATCAGGTGCGGGCGTGGCGCGGCGACCTCGCCGTAGAGACGGTGAAAGACCCGGTAGAGGTCGACGACGCTGAAGTCCTCGAGATACGTGTCGTTGTCGCTTTCCGGAATCTCCGCCTGCAGCGTTCCGCCCGGCCGCCCGTGGCGTTTCGCCTGTTCGTCGTAGCGCTCGCTGAGCAGCGTGGCCATGTCGCGAATGCGCTTGTACTCGAGCAATTGGCGCACGAGCCTGGCGCGCTCATCCTCGGCGCCCTTGCGTTCCTCCGAGCGCGCGAGCACCAGCTCGGACTTCAGCTTGAGCAGCGTCGCGGCCATGGTCAGAAATTCGCCGGCGTACTCGAGGTCGATGGTCTCCATCTTCTCGAGCTCGATGATGTACTGCTCGGCGATCTCGGCGACGGGCAGGTCGTAGATATCCACTTCCGCCCGGCGGCACAGGTACAACAGCAGGTCCAGTGGGCCGGTGTACACCTGCGTCTGTACGCGCACTTCAGTCATCAATGGCCCCAGATCATCGAAGGCAGATTCGCGAACGGCCATATCATGGCGCTGTAGAATGGTCGGAGCAACACTCCTCCGGGCAGCACCCAGAACAGCGCGATCACGATGAAAAAGCCGTACGGGCGAATCTTGTCCAGGAACGAGCGCAGCGCATCATTGCCGAAGTAGTAGATGATGTTGCTGCCATCCAGCGGCGGCACCGGAACGAGGTTGAACACGCTGTATATTACCGCAGTCAGGTACGTGTACGTGATCACCAGCTGCAGCAGCGAGAGGGCAAGCGTCGGCTCGGAGCCGAACAGCGGATAGACCGCAATCCAGATGCCCAGCACGATGGCCGCTACCACAAACCCGCCGGCGGGGCCCGCAAACGCGACAATGGCGTGGTCGCGCGTCGGATGGCGGAAGTTGCTGGGATTCACCGGCACCCACGCCATACCCAGCGGAAAGCCCAGCGTAAGCACGGTGATCGCGGGCATGACGACGGCGCTGATCACGTAGGACGGGTTCTTCCACTCAATGTGCATGAACGGGTTCACCGTTCGCTTGCCCATGTAGTAGGCCGTCTTGTCGCCGAGCCAGTAGGCCGCCCACGCGTGGCCGCCCTCGTGAAACCCCATCTGGAGAAACCAGGCAATCATCCCGGCCACCAGAATGGTGATCTTTCCTTCCCCCAGCGTTACGGCGAGGAAGTTCATCGCGCCCAAACTCCCGAGAAGACTTCGCGCGCCGGCCCGGTCTTGTAGACGTGCCCGTCCTGCTCGTTCCATTCCATCTCAAGGTCGCCGCCCAGCAGCTTGATCTTGACCTTGCGGTCGGTCAGCCCGTTCTGCACGCCCGCTACGCAGACCGCGCTGGCCCCCGTGCCGCAGGCCAGTGTCTCGCCCGCGCCGCGCTCCCAGGTGCGCTGGTGCAGCAGCTTGGCGCTTTCCCGGTACACGAACTCGACATTCGTGCGGTTCGGGAACAGCGGGTGATGCTCGATCATGGGGCCGACTGTGTGCACCATCTCGTCGCTCGGGGGCCTGTCCGTGAAAATCACGCAGTGCGGGTTGCCCATGCCCACGCATGTCATTCGCAATTTGTGTCCGCCCACCTCCAGCGGCTCGTCGATTACCATCTCGCCGGCCGGGCCGGTCATCGGTATGGCCGAGCGCAGCAGCCTGGGCTTGCCCATGTTGACGCGCACCTTGCTGGCGATGTGCTTGCCCTTGGCGGGAATCACCTTCACGTGCAGCACGCCGGCGCCGGTCTCGATCGGGAATTCGTCTTTGCGCTCGAGATTGCGGTCGTAGAGGTACTTCGCCACGCAGCGCAGTCCGTTTCCGCACATCTCGGATTCGCTGCCGTCGCTGTTGAACATCTGCATGCGGTGCTTGACGCCCTTGAGCTTGCTGGTGCGGATCAGGATCAGCCCGTCGCTGCCGATGCCGAAATGCCGGTCGCTCATGGCGATTGCCAGCCTGGTAAGCCCGCTGGGCACGGACTTGCGCGCATCGACGTAGACGTAGTCGTTGCCGATGCCTTCCATCTTCACGAACGGGATGCCGGGCTTGCTCATTTCTTCTCCGGGCGCCTGGTTTCGAGGTTGGGCAGCGGCTCGACGCTTCCCTCAAACTCGTAGCCGCCTTCGCAGCGCACTTTGACGCTTCCGTTTAGTTGCTCGTCCAGCTTGCAGGTTCCCTCCAGCACGCGGAACCACTGGGCGTTCTGCTCATAGTACGCGCGCTGTTCGAAGTCGGGCAGCACGACTCGTTTCAGGCGGCCGTTGGCCACGCTGCCGTCGTCGGCAAGCTCAAGATAGAGCGTGCTGACCACGTAGTAGTTGCCGCTGTCGGCATCCGCGTAGCCGACGAGCTTGGTGCTGCGATGCTCGCCCTCGATCCAGCTTGCGCGGAAGGTGTCACCGTCCTCTTTCACCTGCAGCGTCCAGCCTTCGCCGTACTCCTCAAGACGGAAGTAGGCCTCACCACCGCTGCACCCGGCTATGACCAGCAGAAGCATGAACGCGATCAAGTACTTCATGGACACCTCCGCCGCGATTGTAGACGCCCCTGCCCCAACGGAAAGAGGCGCGTCCGCGACGCGCCTCCCTAACGCTCATGCGCGCCGAGGCTACTCCCGGTACTTGCGCAGCGCGATCGTGGCGTTGTGGCCGCCGAAGCCGAAGCTGTTGGACAGCGCCATCTCGACGTCGGCCGTGCGGCCCTCGTGCGGGACGTAGTCCAGGTCGCAATCGGGGTCTGGCACGGTGAGGTTGCGGGTCGGCGGGACCATGCCTTCCTTGATCGCCATCGCCGTCGCCACCAGCTCCACTGCGCCGCTGGCGCCCAGCAGGTGGCCGATCATGCTCTTGGTACTGCTGATCAGCAGCTTCTTCGCGTGGTCGCCGAACGCCTTCTTCATGGCCAGCGTTTCGGTCTTGTCGTTGTATTCGGTGCTGGTGCCGTGGGCGTTGATGTAGGTGACGTCTTCCGGCTTGGCGCCCGCGTCCTTCACCGCGTTCTGCATGGACCGCATGGCGCCGTCGCCGTCCTCGCTGGGCGAGGTCATGTGGTAGGCGTCGTCGGTCATCCCGAAGCCCGCAACTTCGGCGTAGATCTTCGCGCCGCGCGCCTTGGCGTGCTCGAGCTCTTCGAAGATCAACGTGCCCGCGCCTTCGCCCATCACGAAGCCGTCGCGTTCCTTGTCGAACGGGCGGCTGGCCTTTTCCGGCTCGTCGTTGCGCTGGCTGAGCGCGCGCGCAGAGCAGAAGCCCGCCATGCCGAGCACGGTACAGGCCGCTTCGCTGCCGCCTGCGAAAATAATGTCCGCGTCGCCGTACTGGATCGTGCGCAGGGCCATGCCCAATGCGTGGTTGGCCGACGCACAGGCGCTGGCCGTGGCGAAGTTCGGGCCCTTGAGACCGAAGCGGATCGCTACGTTGCCCGCGGGCGCGTTCAGCATCATCTTCGGCACGAACAGCGGCTTGATGCGGTTTGCGTGCCGTGTGATCAGCGTGTGGTTGCCGTCGTAGATCTCTTCAAGACCGCCGATGCCGGAGCCTATGATGGCGCCGATCCGCGTGCGGTCCTCCTTTTCGAGATCGAGCCCGGAGTCCCGCAGCGCCTCCTGGGCCGAGACCACGGCGAAATGCACCACCGGGTCCGTCTGGCGAACGTACTTGCGATCGCCGCCCAACGCCTCGGTCGCGTCGAAATTCTTGACGCGACCGGCAATGGTGGTCGTCAGCTCGGCCTGCTTGAAATCCTCGCAGGTTCCAATGCCGTTCTCGCCGCGGATTGCGGCCTGCCAGAAAGTGGGTACGTCGTTTCCGATGGCGCTGATGGCGCCAAGGCCGGTGATCACGACGCGGCGCCGCGAATTCTGAGACATGAGAGCTTCCCTGTGTGTCTGGTCTGCCCCTCAAACACGCTGGGCAAGCGACAGGCGCCCTGCGAAGAGGCGCTTAGCCGCTTGCCCGGACCTTCTTTCAGGCAACTACGCCTTGCTGGCGGTCTTGTCTTCGATGTACTTGACCGCGTCACCCACGGTCTGGATCTTCTCGGCGTCTTCGTCCGGGATGTTCAGCTCGAACTCGTCTTCGAACTCCATGACGAGCTCAACCGTATCCAGGCTATCGGCGCCGAGGTCGTTTACGAACGAGGTTTCGAGCGTCACCTTGTCGCGGCTGACACCCATCTGGTCGCAAACGATCTGCTTTACCGACTCTTCGATTTCTTCCCGTGTGGGCACGCTGTTCTTCCTTTCTCGCGCACGGGCAAAGGGCCCGCAGCTACTTCCATAACAACCGAAGCGCCCCACCAGCGGCGCAACGGGGCGGGAGTTTAGCGACCGAATTCAGCCGCTGCAAGCTCCCCTGAGTGGTACATCGCCCGCTAATTTGGCCGCTGGGACAACTCTGTCAAGACCCCATGGCTCTGCTTCGGGTGGAAGAAATTGACCCGGCAGCCACCCGCGCCGTCATGCGGCTCCGGCCATAACGGCTCAAACCCCTCTTGTATCATGCGCTTTGTGGCCGCATCGATGTCATCCACCGCGTAGCAAAGGTGGTGCATCCCGGGGCCGCGTTTTTCGATGAACTTGCCGATTGCTGAGTCCGGGCTCGTGGGCTCAAGCAACTCGATGTGCGATCCCGGCGGAAGCACGAGCTTCAGCACCAGCACTTTCTCGCCTGCGACTTCTTCGATTTCGGGCTCGGATTTCAGCCCCAGACCCTGTTCGTAAAATCCGCGGGCCTCGGCAATGCTTTTTACTGCGATGCCTATGTGGTCAAGTTTCATGGCAGACCAACGCCCCTAGAGGCCCATTGAATCCTGCAAAACCATGGCCGCGCACGCGCCGCCGAGCACCTTGTTGATGCCCGCCATGCGCTGTGTGACCTCTTCGCGCACATGGGCCGGCAGCGCCACGCCGCCCTGGTTGTTCAGGAACAGCAGCAGCCCGTGGTAGCTGACCGTGGGCAGTACCTTCTTGATCAGGAAATCCCGGATCGACTTGAAGCCCGCGTCATTGATCTTCTTCTTCAGATCGTTGACGAGATTGCCGCCGTCCAGCTTCAGGTCCTTGCCGACGACTTCTTCCAGCGCCTTGTAGTGCTCTTCAAAGCGGGGCAACCAGACCTCGAGGTGCTGCGTCAACAGCAGCGCGCGGGCTTGTTTCTGCAGGATCTCGACCGCCTGGTTCATGCGCTCGTGGCGCTGGCCGATGATCAACGCGCCGATCTGGCTGCAGGTCTCGATCAGCGCCTTGCGATCCTTGAGTGTCGAATCAAGGGAGACGGTCGGGCGCGAAGGCACTGCCTCCGCGATCTTGCCCGTTTTTTTGTTCTGGCCCGCCTTGCGGGTTTTGCCGGTCTTGCTCGATGCCATGCCCAGTCCTGAGGTAATGTTCAACTGTCCCGATACTCGCCGAAGACGCCGCGCATGGTATCGCAAACCTCACCGAGTGTCGCCTTCGCACGGAGCGCCTCGAGAATTTTCGGAACGAGATTCGCGTCACCTTTGGCCGCGTCCTGCAGCTCGCGCAGGCGCACCTCCACGGCCTTGTCGTCACGCCCGGCATGAAACTCAGCCAGGCGCTTCAACTGCTTGCGCGTTGCCTGCGCGTCAATCTCCTGCAGTTGAGGCTCGGCCTGGTGGCTGGTCTGGAACTTGTTGACGCCGACGACCACGGACTCGCCCTTCTCAATCGCGCGCTGGTATTGCAACGCCGCGCGCCCGATCTCGCCCTGCATGAACTTCTGCTCGATGGCCCCCACGGCGCCGCCGCGATCGTCCACCTTGGTAATCAGCTCTGCGGCTTTGGCCTCTAGCTCATCCGTGAGTTGCTCAATGAGGTAGCTGCCCGCGAGCGGATCGGGCGTGTCGGCAACGCCGCTCTCGTGGGCGATGATCTGCTGGGTGCGCAGCGCGATCTCGACGCTACGCTCCGTCGGCAGTGCGAGCGCTTCATCAAAACTGTTCGTGTGCAGGCTCTGCGTGCCGCCCAGCACGGCCGCGAGCGCCTGCATGCTGGTGCGCACGATGTTGTTTTCGGGCTGCTGCGCCGTGAGCGTGCTGCCGGCCGTCTGCGTGTGAAAGCGCAGCATCAAGGCTTTGGGATCCGTTGCGCTGAAGCGCTCCTTCATCAGCTTCGCCCACAGGCGGCGTGCCGCGCGGAATTTGGCGACTTCCTCGAGCAGGTTGTTGTGCCCGTTGAAGAAGAAGCTGAGGTTCTTGCCGAAGTCGTTCACATCCAGCCCGCGGCGCACGGCCTGCTCCACGTAGCACAGCCCGTTGCTGAGTGTGAACGCGATCTCCTGCGCGGCCGTGCTGCCGGCTTCGCGAATGTGGTAGCCGCTGATGCTGATAGCGTTGAAGTTCGGCACTTCGTTGCTGCAGAACTCGATGATGTCGGTGGTGATCCGCAGGCTGGGGCGGGGCGGATAGATGTACGTGCCGCGCGCGACGAACTCTTTCAGCAGATCGTTCTGCAACGTGCCGCGCAGCTTGCCCCAAGGCACGCCCTGCTTGTCGGCCTGGATCAGATAGAACGCCAGCAGGCAGGCCGCGCTGGAGTTGATGGTCATGCTGGTGCTGACCTTGTCGAGCGGGATGCCATCAAGCAGCACGTCCATGTCGGCGCTGCTGCAGACGGGCACGCCGACCTTTCCGACTTCGCCCTCGGCCATTGGCGAGTCGCTGTCGTAGCCGATCTGCGTGGGCAGGTCGAACGCAATGCTGAGCCCGGTGACGCCCTGCTCAAGAAGAAAGCGGTAGCGCTGGTTCGACTCTTCGGCGCTGGCGAAGCCCGCATACTGGCGCATGGTCCAGAAGCGCCCGCGGTACATGCTGGGGTAGACGCCGCGCGTGAACGGGAACTCACCGGGGAAGCCCAGCTTGTCCAGGTATGCGCGCTCACCGGCCGTGCTGAGATTCGCCCGCGCAGGCGCGGCGAGCGGCGGGAACTCGCAGCCGCTGCTGGTTTCAAACTCGTCGCGCCGCTCCCTGGCCTTGGCCGTGAAGGGCTTGCAGGTCTGCTCGAGCCAGCGGATGTATTCTTCCTGCAGGTTGCTCATGTCGTCTCGGGTGGCGGCGTGAGGCGGATCATCAGTGCGCCCTTTTCCAGTACGTCATTCGGCTGCACGGCAATCCTCTTCACCACGCCTTCTCGCGGCGCGCGGATGTCGTTTTCCAGTTTCATGGCGTGCAGGCTCAGCAGGCTCTGGTTTTTCTTCACCAGATCGCCTTCCTTCACGTGCACGGTGATCACCATGCCGGGCATGGGCGCCTTGACGTCCACCGCGCCACCCGCGCCCTTGCGCTTGGCGACCGCGGCCAGGCGGACGTGCTCCAACTCGCGCACCTGCGCCGAGTAGACTACGCCGCCGAGGACGATGTCGGTCCCTTCCTTGCCGCGGTGATACCCGAAGCGCAGCGGGCCACCGTTCAACTGCGCGACCTGAATGCGGCTGCGCAGCGGCGTGTTCAACTGAACCGGAAAGGTGCCGCCCTCATGCGCAACGTACAGCTGCCCGTCGCGCTCGAAGAAGCGCACGGTGTGCTTCCGGCCGTCGACTTCGACTTCGTATTCCATCGCCATCAGCGCACCCTCGGCAGGCTGCTGGAACTCCAGGGATCGAAGGCCAGCTCACCGGCCTTGCCCTGCGCCGCGCGCACCTTCAACAGGTGTCGGTACTCCATCAGTGCTGCGATCACGGCCGCTTCCTGGCTGCGCCCGCGCTTGGTCAGCTCGGGCATGTGCTTCTCGACCCAGTGGATATCGAACTTGCCCGCAACAACGTCCGGGTGCTGCAGCAGGTTCATGTGGAACGGAATCGTCGTCGCCACCCCCACCACCAGAAAGTCGGCCAGCGCCTTGAGTGCTAGCGCAGTGGCGGCCTTGCGGTCGGCGGCATGCACGATCAGCTTGGCCATTAAACTGTCGTAGAACTGCGTGACGCTGTCGCCCGTGTGGTAGCCGGCGTCCACGCGCACGCCTTCGTCTTGCGGCGGCGAGAATGCCTCGATGTAGCCGAGGCTGGGCATGAAGTCGGCGAACGGGTCTTCACTGTTGATGCGCAGCTCGATGGCGTGGCCGTTCTGCTTGATCTGTTCCTGCTTGAGCGGCAGCTTCTCGCCGCTGGCGACGCGCAACTGCAACTCAACGAGGTCCACGCCGGTCACTTGCTCGGTCACCGGGTGCTCAACCTGCAGGCGCGTGTTGACCTCGCAGAAGTACCAGGTGCCGGCCTTTTCATCGAACAGGAACTCGCAGGTGCCTGCGTTGCTGTAGTTCGCGGCCTTTGCGATGGCGACGGCGTCGGCGCAGATTTTCTTGCGCTGCTCGGGACTGAGGCTTGGGCTGGGGGTTTCTTCCAGCAGCTTCTGGTGACGGCGCTGAAGGCTGCACTCACGCTCGAAGAAGTGCAGCACGGTGCCGTGCTTGTCCGCGACGATCTGCACCTCGATGTGACGCGGCGCGGGCAGGAACTTTTCTACAAGCAGGGCGTCGTCGCCGAAGCTGGCCTTGGCTTCTCGTGCCGCCTTCGGAATCAGCGTCTTCAGGTCATCGAGGCTGTCGGCGCGGTGCATGCCTTTGCCGCCGCCGCCGGCCGCTGGCTTGATCATCACGGGAAAGCCGATGCTCTCAACGGCCTTGATGGTCTCCGCGTCGGCTTCGCCCGCGCACTTGACCCATGGCGTTACGGGCACGCCGGCCTGCTCGGCCACGGCCTTGGCGTGGCGCTTGTCGCCGAGACGGTCGATCGCGCCGCTGTCCGGCCCGATGAACTCGATGCCGGCGTCTTCACACGCCTTGGCGAATGCCGCGTTTTCAGCCAGGAAGCCGTAGCCGGGGTGGATGCCCTCGCAGCCGTGCGTTTTGGCGAGGTCGATCAGGCGATCGATCCGCAGATAGCTCTCGGCCGACGGCGATGGCCCCAGGTAGTGCGCCTCATCGGCCTCGCGCACGAAGGGCAGGTGCGCGTCGGCGTCCGAGAACGCTGCGACGGACACGACGCCCAGCTTGCGGCAGGCGCGGATCACGCGGAGGGCGATTTCGCCCCGATTGGCGATCAGGATCTTCTTCAGCATGGCGCGGAATTTAGGGGCTCAAGCAGGATTGGGCCAGAGGCAAAAAGAAAGGCGCGCCGAAGCGCGCCTTTCGTGTGGGACAGCGGTTTAGTCTTCCGGCGGCTTGGGCAGCTCTTCCGCAAAGCGGAGACTATAGCTGATCATGTACCACAGGCCCTGGTCTTCAATGCAACTCACGACAATTGAGTCACCGTAGATGTTTGAAAACCGAACACTGGCCGTCCGGCGGTCTTCCTCACCTGGCTTCACGCTGTTGATGTTGGTGCCGCGCCAGTAGAACTCCGCGTTGGTCACGCGGTCTTCGAACTTCTTGATCTTGTAGATCTGGTAGGCGCCGGTATCGGTGGCGTACAAGCGCTCGGGAGTCGCGCTCTTCCACGAGTCCTCATCCTTGATGCCGGACTTCTCTTCAGGGTCGAGAGCTTCGACGCCCTTTTCCTTGTTGCCAAGGTAGGTGTCCTTGACATCCTTCCAGCGCTCGTAGCCTTCTTTGATACGGTACTCACGGCGGGCCGCGTCATAGGCCGGATCTTCAAGTTGGTGCGGAAGCAGACTGTAGAGTGAGTCAAAGTTCTCACTCTTTACGGCACTGACAACGGACTTGCCAATGTCGTCAGGCGTAGCCGTACCACCACCACCGCCACAACCGAAAAGCATGACCGCCAGCACTGCCAATGGCAGCAACTTCCATGTATTCCGCATTCCCCGCCTCTCCTGTTCCAGTTCTCTACACTTGTTGAGCGACTAGTCTTGTTTTTCGCGCTCACGCGCGGTTTCGAGTGCGCGCAGGATGCTAGGCTTTACGTCAAATTTCCAGACCCCATCGTGACGAACCCATGAATATCTCTTCGGATCGCCCGCCTTCAGCACCACAGTGGCCCGTTCGCCCTCGATCGTAATGCTTTCGACGTTTTCGCGCGAAAACAGACGCGCCGTCTTTTCCGCACCCTCAGCAGTCAAATCCGGCTTTACGCGCCAGATGTAGTAGTCTTTCGGCGTCATATGGTCCGGATCTTCCGGCAGCGTCGCCAGCAGAGCCTTGATGCGGGCGCGGTCGTTGTCCGACGTCAAAGCCGCCGGGTCCAGCGCGGTCTTGTTCATTGCCACCGTGGCGCGGACGCCGGCCGGGTTCGTTCCCTCCAGCTCGCGCTTGAAGATGTCCTGCGCGTCAGGGCTCAGGCGGTCCCACATGTCCTCGGCGCTCTGGCGTGTCACCGCCGAAGACCATTCCAGCATCGCCTTGTGGACGGCTTCCTGGTCCGCGTTCCAGTCCGTGGATTGCGGGCAGCCCGCAAGCACGAGCGCTGCAAACAGTATGGCGATGATTGTGTGAACGGAGCGTAGTACCACTGCACTTTCCTTGCGGGGGCCGTTGAGCGTCTGCCGGACGGCCGTTCTACGCGAACTCAGGATAATCGAATCCAGGCGTCGCCTCTATAGCGGAATGTTGCCGTGCTTCTTCGGTGGGTTTACATCCCGTTTGTGGCGGACAACCTCCAGCGCGCGGATCAGCTTGCGGCGCGTCTCGCGCGGCTTGATCACAGCGTCGATGTAGCCGCGGGCGGCGGCGTCGTACGGGTTGCTGAAGCGGTCGCGATAGTCGGCGATCAACTCCTGCGCCTTTTCCGGCCCGTCGGCACCGGCCAGGTCCTTGGCATGCAGGATGTTTACGGCGCCCTGCGCGCCCATTACGGCGATCTCGGCCGTGGGCCAGGCGTAGTTGACGTCGCTGCGGATGTGTTTGCTCGACATCACGCAATACGCGCCGCCGTAGGCTTTGCGGGTGATGACGCAGAGCTTCGGGACCGTGGCTTCGCAGTAGGCGTACAACAGCTTGGCGCCATGTTTGATGATGCCGTTGTGTTCCTGATTCACGCCCGGCAGGAAGCCCGGGACGTCCTCAAACGTGATGATCGGGATATTGAACGCATCACAGAACCGCACGAAACGCGCGCCCTTCAGGCTGCTGGCGATGTCGAGGCAGCCGGCCAGTACTGCGGGCTGCTGCGCGACGATCCCCACGCTGTGGCCACCCAGCCTTGCGAAGCCGACGATCAGGTTCTGCGCGTACTCTTTGTGGACTTCGAAGAAATCGCCGTCGTCGACGACGGTTTCGAGCACATCGTGCATGTCGTAGGGCTTTTCCGGGTGGTCCGGAATCACGCGGTCCAGGCGCTCGTCTTCGCGCTCAGGGTCGTCGTCGGGCTCGATGTACGGCGGCGGCTCGAGGTTGTTCTGCGGCAGGAAGCTGAGCAGCTTTTTGATGCCGACGATGCAATCCGGCTCGCTCGGGCTGGTGAAGTGGCTTACGCCGCTGGTTTCGCCGTGCACGCCCGCGCCGCCGAGACCCTCCATGTCGATCTCTTCGTGCGTGACCGACTTGATCACGTTCGGGCCGGTCACGAACATGTGGCTCGTGCCTTCCACCATGAACACGAAGTCGGTGATCGCAGGGCTGTAGACCGCGCCGCCCGCGCAGGGGCCCATGATGGCGCTGATCTGCGGAATCACGCCGCTGCTCAGCGTGTTGCGCAGGAAAATGTCGGCGTACGCGCCGAGGCTGGCGACGCCCTCCTGAATGCGCGCGCCGCCGGAGTCATTGAAGCCGATCACCGGGCAGCCGTTCTTCAGCGCCTGGTCCATGATCTTGACGATCTTTTGCCCGTAGCGCTCACCGAGGCTGCCGCCGAACACGGTGAAATCCTGCGCGAACACGTAGACGGGGCGCCCGTAGACGCGCCCGACCCCCGTGACTACGCCGTCGCCGAGGAACTTCTTGTCGGCCAGCCCGAACTCCGTGGCGTTGTGGGTCACGAAGGCGTCGATCTCTTCGAAGCTTCCCTCGTCGCAGAGCAGTGCGATGCGCTCGCGCGCCGTCAGCTTGCCGGAAGCGTGCTGCTTCTCAATGCGCGCTGCGCCGCCGCCTTCGCGCGCTTTCTCGCTGAGCGTGTCAAGCTTCTCGATCGCTTCACGCTGTGAAAGCACGCCGGCCGGCAGGTCCGGGCGCAGGCGGGATGTGGACTTGTTCTTCGTCTTTCCCATGTGCAGCGGAACGCGGCCGTCTCGGCCGCCTCCAGATCACTACGCGAGACGCGAGGTCGCGCCACCCCAAGGCCAAGCTTTGGGGTCGGCGCACAGTCCCGCACGAACCGGGTTCTGATCGATGTAGTTCATGGCCGTACCAAAGTGTTCAGCGTCCCGAACAAAACGGTCGAAATAGTCGGGCATCCAGACTTGTCCATTCCTGCCTAACGCCTTGTTGATTGCCTTGGCAGTGAACGACTTCCACGAGTGCACGATGCCCGAAAGGGCATGCCCCGGCAAGGGCGTGAACAAAGCGTGCACGTGGTTTGGCATGACGCACCAATTCAGCAGCTCGTAGCGTATGCCGTCAAAGTGCTGAAGCGCGCTTTGCACAATGCCTGCGATTTTGGCATCGCGAAGCAGACATTCCCCGTAGCCGGTATCCAGCCACTTATCGATGCGGCTCCGCAGTTCGCGAGCCCTCTGTTGCTCAGGCAAGACCTCGAGTTCGTCCCTCCAGCGCAGAACAACTTCACTCGGCAGCGAATCGGCGAGTCGAAACGCTACAGCTTGGGTGACCTGCTCGCCGTCGAAGTGCGGCAGGTAACCTCGAGAGTGCCATCCTCTGGCTTCCGGCACTGCGCCACCTCAGTTATGCGGGCGAGACGCCCGCGATCCTTCACGCGGTCATGCCGCCGTCGACCACGAGCACCTGTGCCGTGATGTATGCGCCCGTGTCGCCGGCCAGGAACACTGCCGCGTTGGCGATGTCGACCGGCTGGCCAAATCGCCCGAGACGAATGCCCTTCAAGGCTTCCTCTTTGACCTTTGCGTCGAGACCCGAAGTCATGTCGGTCTCAATGAAGCCCGGAGCGATCACGTTCGCCGTTACGCCGCGACCGGACAGTTCCTTCGCGACGCTCTTGGTGAAGGCGATCAGCCCGCCCTTGCTGGCGGCGTAGTTCGCCTGCCCCGCGTTGCCCGCGATGCCGACCACGCTGGCGATATTGATCAGACGCCCGTTTTTCGACTTCATCAGTGGCCGCGCAGCAGCACGGGTGATGTTGAACGCGCCCTTCAGGTTCGTGTTCAGCACGAGGTCGTAGTCCTCGTCGCTCAGGCGCATCAGCAGGTTGTCACGCGTGACGCCGGCGTTGTTGACGATGATGTCCAGCCCGCCCAGCTTTTCCTGCACTTCCTTCACCACTGCATTGCAGGCGTCGGAATTGCTGACGTCGAGACCGAACGCTTCCACTGTCTTCGCGCCGAGATCCCTGCATGCGGCGGCGGTAGCGGCGACGCGGTCCGCGGCTGTCGCCACAAGCGCCAGATCCGCGCCTTCCTTTGCAAATGCTTCCGCGATAGCACGGCCGATGCCGCGCGACGCGCCGGTGATCAGGGCCTTACGCCCGTCGAGTGCCCCCATGTCTCCCCCACCCTTTGCTATTCGACTGCGGCTGCCAGCTCATCGGCCTTGCCGATGCTGACGCGATTGGCTGAACGCGCGACGCGCTTGAGAAGACCGGCGAGCACGTTGCCCGGGCCGATCTCGATGAAATTCTCGAAGCCGTGGTCCACCAGCATCTGCATGCTCTTCGCCCACAGCACGGGCGCTGTCAGTTGCTGGACCAGGTTGTTCTTCAGCTTTGCGGGCTCCCGGTGCTCGGTCGCGTCGACGTTTGCGATTACTCCCACGTGGGGCGAATGGAACGTCGTGGTCTCTATCTCGGCGGCGAGGCGTTCGCGTGCCGGCTCCATCAACGGGCTGTGGAACGCGCCTGCAACGCTGAGCGGCACGGTCAGCTTGGCGCCGGCTTCCTTGGCGAGCTTCATGGCCGCTTCGACCGCTTCCTTCTCGCCGCTGATGGCGACCTGACCGGGTGCGTTGAAGTTTGCCAGCACGACGATGCCGTTCTCCTGCGCGGGCTTGATGGCTTCCGAGAGTTTCTCGTCATCCAGCCCGACGATGCTCGCCATCGTCGACGGCTTCAGGTCGCAGGCATCCTGCATATACTTGCCGCGCGCACGCACCAGCTTGAGCGCGTCTTCCCAACTCAGCGCCCCGGCCGCGGCGAGCGCTGAATACTCGCCGAGCGACAATCCGGCCGTGCAGGTCGCGCCTTCCAGCAACTCGCGACCCTTCTTGTGCGTCTTCAGCGCGGCGACGACCGCCCACGAGTGGGCAAGAATGGCCGGCTGGGATACGTCGGTGCGATTGAGTTCCTCTTCCGGTCCCTCGAAACACAGCCTGGAGAGCCCGAAGCCGAGAAGCTCATCGGCCTTGTCGAAGACGGCCTTGGCCTCGGGGTATTTCTCCGCGAGGTCTTTGCCCATGCCGACGTGCTGGGCGCCTTGTCCGGGAAACAATAGAACAGTCTTGGACATGTGTTAGCTCCTGAGCGGCTGGTGCGGGAACAAGACCCCTTACCATTTAACGAGGTTATAGCCCCAGGAAAGTCCGCCGCCGAAGGCTTCGAACAGGACGTAGTCGCCGCGCTTGATCCTGCCTTCCGCAAGCGCTTCATCCATCGCGATGGGAATGCTGGCGGAGCTGGTGTTGCCGTAACGGTCGAGGTTGATCAGCACGCGATCCATCTCGATGCCGACGCGCTTCATGGCGCTTTCGATGATGTTGATGTTCGCCTGGTGGGGCACGACCAGCGCGACGTCGTCGGGCGTGATGTCCGCGCGCGAGCACGCTTCCTGCGCCATCTCCATGAACTTCTGGACCGCGAACTTGTAGACCGTACGGCCCTTGAGCGCGATCGTGTGCATGTTCTTCTCGACCGTCTCGTGGCTGGCCGGCAAACGCGTTCCACCGGCGGCGACATTCAGCGCATCGTAGTCATAGCGCGCTCCGTTGCGCGTGCAGACGATGCGCCCGTTGCCGTCGGTGCGCGTCACCACCGCCGCACCCGCGCCGTCGGCGAAGAGGATGCAGCTGGAGCGGTCACTGAAGTTGGTAATCGACGACAGCTTCTCGGCGCCGATCACCAGCACGTTCTTGTAGGTGTCTGTGTTGACGAGCGCGGCGGCCAACTCGATCGCGTAGACAAACCCCGCGCAGGCGGTGCTGATATCCAGCGAAGGAATGTCGCCCATCTGCAAGCCCTGCTGCACCCAGCAGGCGGTGTTGGGGAACGTGTTGTCCGGGCTGGCCGTCGCGACGAGGATGTAGTCGATGTCGGTCGGCTTCATCTCGGCGCGCTCCAGCGCGACCTTGGTCGCCTCAAGCGCCATGTCGGACGTGTATTCGTCTTCTCGGGCGAAGCGACGTTCGCGGATGCCTGTGCGCTGGAAGATCCACTCGTCGCTCGTGTCGACGATCTTCGACATGTCGTCGTTAGTGACCACCCGCTCGGGAACGTAGGAGCCTATGCTGAGGATGCCTGCTCGCTGCTCGGTCACTTCATGTCCTATTGCAGTGCCTGCGGGGAATCAGCGCGTGGCGCCGGCTTTGCTGGCTTCACGCTGCAGGGCCTCGATGATCTTGTCGTTCACGTGCTTTTCGCAGCAGTCTGCCGCGGTACGGATGCCGGATGCGATGGCGCGTTCGTCGCTGCGCCCGTGAGCGATCACGACGGTACCGTTGACGCCCAACAACGCCGCACCGCCGACTTCCTGCCAGTCGAGGTCGCGCGCCAGTGAGCCGATGGTGCCCTTGAATCGCTCGTCGCTTGCGATGCCCGTCTTGGTCGCGTGCTGAACGAACATCTTGACCAGGATCTCGCTAAGGCCCTCCGCTGTCTTCAGCACGACGTTGCCGACCATGCCGTCGCAGACGATGACTTCGCTGGCCCCTTCGAATACTTCGTGGCCTTCGATGTTGCCTCGGAAATCCAGCTCAGACTGCGTAAGCAGCGCGTGCGCTTCCTTGATAACCGGGCTGCCCTTGCCTTCTTCGCTGCCAACGCTGAGCAGGCTGACGTGTACCTTGTCGTCTTCGCGCGCGATCAGGTTGCGATAGAAGATGTCGCCCATGGTCGCGTATTGCGAAAGGTGCGACGCCTTGGCGGCGACGTTGGCGCCGACGTCCATGATCACGATGCGTCCGCGGAGGGTCGGCAGCGTGGTCAAAATGCCTGCGCGCCGCACACCCGGAAGATTGCGCAGCATCAGCGTGCCGGCCGCTACCAGCGCGCCGGTGTTGCCCGCGCTGATGACCGCGTCGGCCTTGCCCTCGCGAACCATGCCTACGCACATCGGCAGGCTGGCCTGCTTCTTGGCCTTGAGTGCCTCGACGGGATGCTCGTCCATCCCGATGGATTCTGGTGAGTGCACGACGTGCAGATTGGTCAGCGGCTTTTCGCACTTGGACAGCTCGGCACTGACGGCCGCCTCGTCACCGACGAGGAACAGCTGCCACTCAGGCTGTTCGCTTGCGACTTTCCACGCGCCGCGGACAACGACACCGGGGGCTTTGTCACCACCCATGGCATCTATGGCGATACGGGGCATTCCGCTTCCTTCATGTGAGCGACCCGGCCGTAAAACTCACGGCCGGACTGAAGCGTCTTGGTTACAGGCGCTCTTCGACTTCAAACACCTGCTTGGTCTTGCCGTAGAAGCCGCTTTCTTCGCACACGCGGTGCGACAGCTTCGGCAGGCCCGTCTTGGCGCACTTGCTGATCTTGGGCAGCGCCAGTCCGTGGTGTGAACGGCGGCTGTTACGGCGTGCCCTGGATGTCTTCTTTTTCGGTGTGGCCATTTCTCACTCTCCTGCTGCCGCGCCTCACGGCGCGGGCTTGATCACGCCTTTTCGAGTACTTCACGGATACGTTTTCTGCCGGTCGCCAACGCTTCCGACATACCTTCCGGGTTCTTGCCGCCGGCCTGTGCGATTTCGGGTTTCCCCCCACCGCCGCCGCCGACAAGGCGGGCCATTTCGCCAACGATCTTGCCCGCGTGAAGCCCCCGTCCGACCAAATCTTTCGTAAACGACAACAACAGCAGTGCACGACCTTCGCCGCGGCTGCCGAGTAAAATCGCTGACGGGGCGTCATCCTGCCGCAAAGCGTCACTGATTGTCAACAGATCAGGCGCTTCCACACCGTCGAACTCGGCGACGTAAACTGTGACGTCACCTACAGTTTCGCCCGAGTCGCGGATGGACTTGAGCTGCTTCTCGTCTACGCCGCCGCCCTTCTTCGCCTTGCCCTTGAGGTCTTTCACCTCCTTGAGCAGGCCCTCGACCTTCTCCAGCACCTTGCCGGGCTGGGCTTTCGTAGCGGCGTGCAGTTGCGCCAGCAACCTGGCCTCCTCGGCCGCGAGCTCATACGCATCCTGGCCGGTGACGGCCTCAATGCGCCGCACACCCGCCGAGCTGCTGCCTTCACTGACGATACGGAAGTAGCCGATATCG
The DNA here is from genome assembly GCA_020638675.1 of Planctomycetota bacterium. Taxonomy (GTDB): domain Bacteria; phylum Planctomycetota; class UBA8742; order UBA2392; family UBA2392; genus JACKID01. Next base: position 1,735,610 of record JACKID010000001.1, on the reverse strand, counting down.
CCAGTACGGGCCACGTGGGTGCCGCCGCACAGCTCTTTGCTGAAGCCGTCGCGGCCCATGCTGAGCACGCGAACCTTGTCGCCGTACTTTTCGCCGAACAGGGCCATGGCGCCGGCCTTCTGGGCCTCTTCGGGCGCCATCACGGCCGTGCCGACTTCGGTGTTGGCCTGCACCTGCTCATTGACCAGGCGCTCGATGGTCTGCTTTTCCTCGAAGCTGAGCGCCTTCGGATGGCTGAAGTCGAAGCGCAGGCGGTCCGGCCCGACTTCGCTGCCGCGCTGGACCACATGCTCGCCCAGCACTGTGCGCAAGGCCGCGTGCATCAAGTGTGTCGCGCTGTGGTTGGCGCGGATGCGGTCGCGGCGCAGCTGATCCACACGCGCGGTGACCGTGTCGCCCACGCGCAGCTTGCCGTGCAGCAGCTTGCCCTCGTGCAGGAAGTAGTCGTCGCGCTTCTGGGTATCGGCAACTTCGAAGGTCGCGCCATCGTGTTGCAGACTACCGCGATCCCCTACCTGACCGCCGGATTCGCCATAGAACGGCGTGCGGTCGAGCACGACAACGGCGCTGTCGCCGGCTTCGATGATGTCGAACAGCTCGCCGTCGCGCGCGATGGCGAGCACCTTGCACTCGGCCTCGCAGGTTTCGTAGCCAAGGAACTGGCTGGGCTTGTGCTTGCCTTTAACGTCCTGGAACCAGCCCTTCTCGAACACCACGGCCTGCTTGGTACCCTTGGAGGCCTTGCGGTGAGCCTCTTCGGCTTCGTCGTAGCCGACTTGGTCCAGCGAGAAGTCCTCGGCCGCAAGCTCGTCCTGCACAACTTCGCGGGGAAGGCCCTGCGACTGGTACAGGTCAAACGCGGGCTTGCCGGGCAGCACTCGCTCACCCTGTTTCTTCAGGTCGCGGATCAGACCGGAAAGCTGCTGCAGCCCGCGCTCAAGCGTGGTCGAGAACTGTTCTTCTTCCTGCTTGATGGTTGCAACCACGGCCGTGGTGTTGCGCTTGAGCTCGGGGTAAGCGTCGCCGTAGTGTTCAACGATCACCGGCGCCAGCTTGTGGAGGAACGGCCCGTCAAAGCCAAGCGCACTGCCGTCGCGGAACGCGCGACGGATGATGCGGCGAATGACGTAGCCCGCACCCTCGTTCGACGGGAGAATGCCGTCGGACATGGAAAAAGTGACCGCGCGAATGTGGTCGGCGATGCGCTTCTCACGAATTTCGTAGTCGCGGTACTTTTCGGAGAGCCAGTCTAGAGTTCGCTGATCCCGCTGCGCTGGATCAAGGACCCTCACCGCAGAGTACCTGCCAGTCAAACGGTCACGTAAGCCCCAGAGAATCATCTGCGGATCTCGGAACAGTTCCCACGTTGTAACTGCGGCCCCAGACAGCGCCGAAGCGACACAAACAAACTGGTACTCGTCGTGCAGCACCTCGATTGTCGTGACGGTCAGCTTCTCCGTCCGTGTCTCACGCAATCGCTGCCGGATGTTCGAAAACAGACTTGAGTCAAGAGTCGTCGGAGCGCCGTCGAGGACCATGACTAATCGCTCGAAGCCGCCGCCGAAGTCGATGTTTTTTGATGGCAGTGGTGTCAGCGTTCCCTTGCCGGGTGCGGGGCCTGAGCGTTCGTACTGGGTGAAGACTATGTTGCCGATTTCCATGAAGCGGTCGCCGTTGGTTGCGACGTCGCCCTGGCCGTATTCATCGCCGAGGTCGTAGAAGATTTCGCTGCACGGGCCGCAGACGCCGTTCGGGCCTTCGCTGGGCGCGCCGGCGGGCCAGAAGTTGTCGTGCTCGCCGAGGTAGAAGATGCGCTTCTTCAACTCGTCGGGTTTCCAGAGCTTGCCGAGGATTTCAGTCCAGAGTTTGGCGGCCTCTTCGTCCCGGCCTTCGCCCTTTTCGTCGCCGCCGTAGACACTTACGTACAGCTTTGACGTGTCAAGACCACAGCCGCCCTTGTCCCAGGGCAGCGTGTAGAAGTCCCAGATCCAGCGGATGGCTTCCTTCTTGAAGAACCCCTTGCTGCCGTTGGGCCCGTCGAGCCCGTCGCCGAAGCTGAAGAAGCCCAGCATTTCAAAGAACGTGTGGTGGCGCGCGGTCTTGCCGACGTTCTCGAGGTCCGGCGTACGCATGCACTTCTGCACGGTGGTGGCGGCGCGGGTGCCGTGAATCAAATTGCCGGTGAAATCGTCCTTGAACTGGTGCATGCCCGCGCTGGTGAACAGCGTGCTGGCGTCCGGCGGCTGCAATGAGCTGCTGGGCAGCACGAGGCTGCCTGTGACCTTGCCGCCCGCGTGGTCTTTCATGCGCTCGTCGAAGAAGCGCAGGAAGCGTTGGCGCAATTCGTTCGGGTCTACTTTCATCGGCTTGGCTCTGTCGCCCCTCCGGGGCTCTGTTTGTCTTTGTCGTTCTACCCCGGGGCTCACGCCCCGGGCTAATCTCTATCAGCCCCTTCGGGGCTTCTTACTGCAACTGCCCGCCGGGTTCTGCAAGTACCCAATCAAAAACCCGGCCCTCGCGGACCGGGCCATGAGTCTCCGTGTCCGCTACTCCTCTGTCGCCGCTGCGGCCTCGCCTACGGGCATGCCGAGCGCCTCGCGGGTAGCCCGCTCTACCTCGGCGTGGATGTCCTTGTTCTCGCTCAGGAAGGCCTTGGCGTTTTCCTTGCCCTGGCCGAGCTTGGTGTCGCCGAAGGTCCACCACGCGCCCGAGCGCTTCACGACGCCGGTCTGGGCGCCCAACTCAAGCAGGTCGCCGAGCTTGCTGATGCCCTCATTGAAAATGATCTCCAGCTTCGCGCGCTTGAACGGCGGCGCGAGTTTGTTTTTCACCACCTTGACGTTCACCTCGTGCCCGACCACGTCTTCACCCACCTTGATCGGCTTGCCCTTGCGCACCTCGATGCGCTGGCTGGCCGCGAATTTTAACGCGTTGCCGCCGGTAGTTGTTTCCGGGTTGCCGAACACGATGCCGATCTTCATGCGGATCTGGTTGATGAACACCAGGCTGGTCTTGGCGCGGCTGACGGCGCTGGTCAGCTTGCGCATGGCCTGGCTCATGAGGCGGGCCTGGCTGCCCATCTGGGCGTCGCCCATGTCGCCTTCCAGCTCACTGCGCGGCACGAGCGCCGCCACGCTGTCCACCACGATGATGTCGAACGCGTTGCTGCGCACCAGCGTCTCGCAGATGTCCAGCGCCTGCTCACCGCTGTCGGGCTGGCTGACGTACAGGTTGTCGGTGTCCACGCCGATCTTGCTGGCGTAGCTGGGGTCCATCGCGTGCTCGGCGTCGATGAAGGCCGCGATTCCGCCGGTCTTCTGGGCCTCGGCAATCACCTGCAGCGCGATGGTTGTCTTGCCGGATGACTCCGGGCCGTAGATTTCAACAACACGCCCGCGCGGGATGCCGCGCCCGCCGAGCGCCAGGTCGAAGCTCAGCGCCCCGGTGCTGATGCCCTGGATCTCGACGATCGGGGCATCGCCCAGCTTCATCAGCGAGCCCTTGCCGTGCGTCTTTTCAATCTGGGCGAGGGCCATTTTCACGGCCTCGGTGCGCTTGTCTTCGGTGGCAGTCTTGGCGGCCATGGCGGGTCCTTTCGGTCGAGCCGCATGCTATTGGTGCGGGCAGGGGGCAACAAGTGTTTGCTGGCAGTTGATAGTTGGTAGTTGGTAGTTGGTAGTTGGTAGGAACGGCCAGATAAGAGGACTTCAAGCGCCGTCCTCACCACCAACTATCAACTATCAACTATCGACTGGCTTGTAGACCACTCCGTCGTACCAGGCGGCGAGTTCTCGGCCTGGCTTTTCCTCGAAGTAGTGCTGCTTTACCCAGTCGCGGATCTTGAGCTTCTCCTGCGGATGGGCCCTGGTGTAGTCCTCGTACATGTCGAGGAACTTGTCCATCGACTCGGCGCCCCCCAGCTCGATGTGCCCATAAGGAAAGAAGGCCAGCTGTTCGCGGGCCTTCTCCAGTGGTGTGCCCCTGTAGTCATGCAGCCAGATCACGGTGACCAACCCGGTGCGATCGGCCCCCTGTCTGCAATGGACCAGCACCGGCGTCTCGATGTTGTCCAGCGCGCTGAACAGCGTGCTCAGCTCAGAGCGCCACGGCAGGCGCGTCGCCGCCATCTTCGCGATCACCAGCTTGGCGCCCGAGGCCTCGGCCGCGGCGCGCTCGTCCTCATAGCTGACTTCGTCAGAGTCTTCCGTCCCTACCAATCGCAGGACGGTCTTGATGTCGTTCTCGTTGATGTACCGGCGAAAGGCCTCGCCCTCAAGCTGGCTGCTGCGGTGCCACTCATGGCTGACCTTGTGGTAGTTGTCGCCGCCGAATCGATACAGGAAGAAGGCGACAATGATGGTCAGCACGCCCACGAGAAACACGCCGCCGCCGATGATCAGACGTGTGCGATCCTGACGCCCGTGGATGTAGCCCCAGGAGTCAATCGCGTGGTCCAGCTTCTTCGGAGAGCCGGCCGTGTTGATGCCGTGCGGATCGGTTGGCGCTACCATCTAGCCCCTGCCCTTCAGCCACTTCACATAGTCTGCAATGCCCGTGTCGAGATTGTACTTCGGCTCATAGCCGAGTTCATCTTTGCTGCGCGTCAGGTCGGCCTGCGTGAACGGCTGGAAGAACGCGAACGGGTTGTCGATGTATTCCGCCTCGAGCCTTGTCCCGAGTGCCTTGTTCAGCTGCTCGATCACGTCGTTGAAGCTGCGGGCCTCGCCGCTGCCGGTGTTGAACACGCCGGGCTTGGCGCTGTGCATCGCCAGCAGCGTGCAACTGACCGCGTCGTCCACGTGCACGAAGTCGCGCTTCTGCTCGCCGCTCTTGAACACGCGCGGGCGCTTGCCCTGCGTCATCTGCAGGTAGAGCTGGTAGATCATGCTGGCCATCGGGCCCTTGTGCTGCTCGTGGGGACCGTAGACGTTGAAGTAGCGGACGGCGTTGATCTTCCAGTTCGCGAGGTCGGGCTCGCGCCGGTATTTCTCGGCCAGGTTCTCGAGCTGCACCTTGCTGAAGCCGTAGACGTTGGCCGGTTTGCGGTCGTCGGTCTCGACGTTGACCTTGCCGTCGATGCCGTAGGTCGCCGCGCTGCTGGCGTAGGTGATCGGCGTCTGCTTGATGCGGGCGAACTCGAGCAGCTTGCGGAAGCTTTCGATGTTGTCCCAGCACATCTGGCGCTGGTCCATGACGCGCGTGTCGGTGATGCTGGCCAGGTGGAAGATGGCGTCGAAGTCGGAGGCCTGCAGGAATTTCTTGTAGTCGATGGTCGCCATATCTTTGGCGATCAACTCCCCGCGGAAGCCTTCCAGGTTGTGGAAGTCGCCGCTGCGGAAATCGTCGATCACGGTGACGTCGGCGTTCTCCCACTCGGTCTCAATACGCCGCACCAGGCGCGAGCCGATGAAGCCGGCCCCACCGGTTACGAGCACACGCCAGATCGCATTCTTGCCGGGCAAAGTCATGGGCGCAGAGAATGACAAGTGAAGCGGCCAGTGGCCAGTGGTCAGTGGTCAGTGGTCAGTCACCAAAACGACGGTGGCCAGCGGGCAGTTACCTGACCACTGGCCACCGGACACTGAACACTGCACTAGCTGGCTGCGAGAGCGGCCTTCTTGGAGGACTTCTTCTTGCCGGGCTTCTTCGCCTTCTTGGCCTTGGGCATGACGAAATCCGGGCCCTTGAAGAACTTGCTGAGCTGCAGCCCCTTGCGCTTCTTGTGGGCGCCGCGGGCATAGACCGCGCCCGCCAGCAGCGGGAAGGTGACGGTCGCTTCGCCGTACACCATCTGCTCATAGGTCAGGTCGACCTTGCCCCAACTGGAGGCTTCCTTGAGCGTGCTGCCGCTGAGTGCGCCGTCGCGCTCGTCGGCCACCGTCAGCTGGATCGCGTACTTGTGCATCGGCGCGTCTTCCATGCCGAGTACTTCCGCGGCCACCACCGTGTCCTGCGTGAAGTTCTTCGGCACGCCGCCGCCGATCATCACGATGCCGGTTTCCTTGGTGGCGTGCATCTTGAGGTACGTCAGGTCAAGGAAGTCGCGCCCGCTGTCGATGCTGGCCATCGGCTTGCCGGCCGCGATGCGCTTGTGCTGGTGCAGCACGACGCCGAAGCCCGCGCTGCAGTCGCTGAACGCCGGCACGAAGATCGGCACGTTCTTGTTGAAGCAGGCTTCCACGAAGCCGTCGTGCTTCTTGCCGTGTTTAACCAGGTAGCGGCCCATCTCGCGGATGATTTCGCGGCTGGCGTACGGGCGCGGCTCGAGCGAGTCGAAGATGTTGGTCATCACTTCGTCGCACACGCGCAGCTCGTCTTCGTTGATGTAGTGGTCGTAGATGCGGTCAATCGCAAGGTCGCGCAGGACGGCGTCGTCGACGAACTGGGTGCCCTTGTAGTGGCTGAAGCCCAGGCCCTCGAAGAAGTCCTGGTCCACCACGATCGCGCCGGTGCTGACGATGGCGTCGACCATGTTGTTGTTCACGAGGTCAACGATGACCTTCTTGAGTCCGGCGCTGACGAGGCTGCCGGCGAGGCACAGCACCACGCTGCAGTTCTTGTCGCGCAGGGCCATGTCGAAAATGTCGGCCGCACGGGACAGGTTGCGCGCCTGGAAGCTGGTATCGCCCATCATGGCGACCAGCTTGTCCATGTCGCGCACCTTGGTGATGTCGATGTGCTTGACGAGCTGCTTCTTGTTCAGGAAATCGGTCTTCTTTGCCATGTCTCTAGCTCCTCCGGTGCAATAACGCGGGAAGCGCAATGCGCGTGAAAGTGCGATTATTGAGCCCGGTAGTTTTGGGCGCTGAGGCCCTGTGATCGTCGCGGCTACTTCGTTGTGAGCCCCCCGAGGCCATCTCCCCGCAAGGCTGAACCGCAGCAACACGACGCGCGAAACTGTACAGCATGAACGCGCAGACGCAAACGAATCAGCCCGAATTCACGAGAAATTCGCAGCCAAGGCAAACCCCGGCCGGATGGCCGGGGTTTGTCCCTGACTGACTGCAACTAGGCCAGCGACAACTGGGCCTCGCGGGCTGCCCGGGCCTGTTCCTCGGCGAAGGCGACAGCCTCTGGCGGGGCGCCCTTCTTGAGCGCGTTGATGAACGTGGTGCGCTCCTCTTCGTTCACGCCGTGGATCATCCAGGTCAGGTAGATGGCCAGGTTCTGCGGCTCGATCTGGCTGACGATGGCATTCTCCGCTGCGATGATCTCGGCGTCGTCCATGTTCTGCCAGATCGCCTGCACGACGTCCGTTTCTTCTTCGCTCATGTGGGCGAACTGCGTGGCGGCGTAGCGCGACAGGGCCAGGTACAGGCTGTACCCCACGGCCGGGCTGCCGACGGCCTCATCGCACAGGGAGAGCACTTCTTCCTCGTGGCCTTCCAGCACCTTGTGCGTCGCGAGCACGCGGCGGGCCAGCTTGGGGGCGAACTGCTGCATCAGGGGGTCGATCACGTGGTCTTCGTGTTCGGCGTGCTTGTGCATCAGCTGGACCGACTGCGCCAGGCGTGCGACGAACGGCTCGGCGGCTGATCCGTCGGCAAAGTCCAGGTTGGCGGCGATGCGCAGCAGGTCGGTCAGCTCGCGGCGGATGCCCTTGTGGATGTAGGTGTACGGGTTGTATCGATTGGTCTGCATGGCTGTGTCTCCTCGTCAGGGGCCCCATTGCCCTCGGAACAGATACACCATGGCGTCGCCAACGCGTTCCTAAGTGTTCGCTACGGCTTTCCTAAATGATTGCTAACGGGCCTCGAGCTCGAGTTCGCAGTCGCGCTCGAGCACGAAACGCCCGCGCCGGACGGGCACGAGGCGCACGTCGGGGCAGCGCTCGGCCAGCCGCTTGCGCAGCAGGATCAGGCGGCTCTCGAGGTTGTCCTTGTAGGCCGGAAGCCCGAGGCTGTCGTCCATGCGCAATTCGCGGTTGGCGAACTCGGTTCGTCCGGTCTGCGAATGCTCCGTCAGCAGCTTCCAGAAGATCCGCCCGGGCACGTTGCGCACCAGGTACTCGCCGTCGCAGAAGACGACTTCGTCTTTCTCGTACCAAGTGAAGGTGCGGCGGCGGGCGGCAAGCGGCGGGCGATCCGGCTCGGGCAGGGGCTCTTCGTCTGCGCGCTCGGCAAGACGCTCGATGGCCAGCGCCGCCTGGTTGGCCAGCAGGCTAAGGTAGGCTTCATGCCAGTCCTGGAAAGCCAGCGGGTCGGCGCTTTCGAGCGCGAGCACACCGATCAATCGCTCCCCTACCGCCAGCGGCAGCGCGAGCTGGCTCTGCGCGTCGCACAGCCCGGGCAGCGGAATCTCTTCGCACAGTTGCGCACCTTCGGCCTGCATCTCTTGTCGCACGGCGCGACCATAGCGCAGCATTTCTGCCATCCCGCTGACGCGCAACGGGCGACGGGTTCGCGCCACCGTGCCGATCAGGCCTTCGCCGAGGGCGACTTCCGCGCCCACACCGCTGGTGTCATAGCCGGCACTTTCGACCGCGTACAGGCGAGCGTCGGAATCATCGTGCATCAGGAACATGGCGTGCTGCACGCGGAACAGCTCGCACAGCGAATGCAGCAGGGTCTTCAGCAAGTCGGCGAGGTCGTCCGTGCGGCTGACGCGGTCGGACAGCACCTGCAAGCCGCGAAGCTCGGCGCGGGTGTCGCCCATCTCCAGCCTCGGTGCGTCGCCGCTGCCGGGCATCAGGTAGCCGGGCACGTGCTGTACATCAAGCACTTCATAGATGTCCGAAGACAGCAGGCGGAAGATCCCCTTCATGCCGGTGTGTGCGGCGATGGCCTGGATGCGCAGCTCCATCTCATCGAACAGGGGCCCGCTGCTTTCGGCGCGCACGAACTTCACGTCAAGGCGCCAGGCGTCGAGCGTCACCGGGTGCATGACCTTTACGCAGGCATACGGGTTCTGGTCGATGTTCCGGCGGGTCTTGTTGAAGAACTGGCAACTCAGCGCGACGTGCCCTTCATCGAGATAGTAGACCTGGCTCACATACGCCACGTTCGGCACGCCCGACGCGTCGCAGGTGGCGATGGCGGCCGGGACGACGCCCTGAAAGCACGGCATCAGCTCGCGCAGGGCGGTCATGCGACCTCCGTGCCGGCCTTGGGCCCGGGGGTGGCTTCGAACACGCCGGTCAGCTCGAATTCGACCGCGACCAGTGACTCGAAATTCCAGGTTGCAGCCACGCGCGGGGCGATACCGACCTCAATCACGGCCTGCCGGGCGGACTGCGCCAGCCGAGAGGCCAGCTTGTGTTCGGCCGCAGTCAAATCGCGCAGCTTGGCGCCCTTGCCTTTGAGCTGGATCGCGCGGTGCGTGATCGGCTCGGTGACGACCACGGCGATCAGCCCGTTGGCGCGCAGGTTGTCGAGGCTGCGGTTGCTGCTGTCCGGTTCAACGAACACGACGCAGCGCGACTTCAGCACGCGCACGCCGGCCGCGTGGCCCCAGTCAGGCCGCAGCTCTTCGTCCCGCGTCGCGATCACGCAGACGTGGCCGGTTTGAAGGAATTCCCTGAGTTCGCTGTCGATCAAGCAGGACGCCCGTTGTGCCCGGCAGATCATACAGCACAGGAACCCGGGTTCCGCAAGTAGAGGTCACCCGCAGCGGTAGGCGCGTTGCTTGATTTCGTCGCACATGCAGGGGATGGCTTTGCAGCGGGGGCAGCCTTTGCCGTAGCGCTCTTCGGCGACTTCCTGCAGATCTATGTTGGCGATGCTGGCGAGCGTGGTCAGCCAGGCCAGCACGTCGGCGAACTCGTGCCTTAGGTTCTCGCGCGTGGTGCGCCCGTTGATGGCGCGGGCAAGCTCCCCCACCTCTTCGCTGAACCACAGGAAGGTGCTTTCCACCCCGCGCTTGCGGTCCTTTTCGCCGTAGGTGTCCTCGATGACTTTCTGGAATTCGGAGATCTTCATGGCTTCGCCTTGGACAGCTTCTCGCGTTCAGCATCAACGATGGCGCAGATCTTCTCCGCCGCTACTCGGAAAAAGCGATCCCGGTTCATGGCTGACTTGGGCTGGCTTAACACCGGGCTTGCCGACGCATCGGGTGATGTGTGGGCAAGCACCCACTCATCACCCGATGCGCCGAGCTGGAAGACGTGCAGGTAGACAACGCCTTTCATGCCAGGATCATGGACAGTGAATCGAACGACCAGCTTGGTTGCTAGCTCGTGGTCGGCAATGGTCTTGGCCAGCCTGTCTGGCTCAAGCACCGTGGGGTCAAGGTCTTGCCCAGACCCACCCGTTTCGAGCCGTACCCTCGTGTCAATCTGTGGCTCGCCGCCGCCGCAGCCCGATAGCAGCAGTGCACCCAGCACCAACAGAACAACACTTGTCGGGCTTGCCTTCACCTGAGTCCTACTTCCCGTCGATCTGTTTCAACAGCTCGCCTACCGCGCGTTCGGCCTGGCGGTCGATGCCTTTGTCCAGCTCTTCGGGTGAGTTCTCGATGAAGATATCGGGCTTGCGGCCTGACAGCTCGAGGTTGTCGCCGTCCACCGTGTACGCGCCGGTGCTGGGCAGGCGCATGCGGCTGCCGTCAATCAGGCTGTAGCTGCCGGTGCCGATGCAGCCGCCGGCCGTGTCAACGCCCACGACCTTGCCGATGCCGAGGCGCTTGAAACCCTCGGCCATGATCTCGGCGTTGCTGAAACTGGCCTGGTTGATCAGCAAGATGCTCGGCTTCTCCAGCGCGATCGAACGGTAGATGTTCTCGCTGACGTCCTTCATCCCGCCGTACTGGCGGCGCAGCCAGGTCTTCTTGTACAGGATCTCAAGCACGTCCACGGCCGTGGAGCCGCCGCCGTTATAGCGCACGTCGATCACCACGCCCTCCTTGCCGAGCATTTCGTCGCCCAGCTCGTGCTTGAAGGTGGCGAGCGAACTGCCGTCCATGGCGCGGATGTGCACGTAGCCGAGTCGCCCGTCGGAGAGCTTCTCAACCAGCGTGCGCTGGAAACGCACCCAGCGCTGGTAGAACAGCTCGTACTCCGAGCCGCGGCTGATCGGCTTGACCGCGACGGTGTGTTCGCCTTCGCCGCTGATCACGTCCGGGCGGAGCGTCAGGACGGTCTTCTTGCCCACGCTGCTGACGAGAATGGCGGACAGGTTGACGGACTCCAGTTGCTGCCCGTTGATCGCGGTCAGGTACTCACCGACTTTCGGCGCGCCTTCCGGCTGGTCGCAGGGGCCGTCCTTGACCACTTCGACAACCTTGTAGCGGCCTTTCGAAAGCTCGACGGCGTCGAACAGCAGCCCGAGGCAGCCGGTGCTTTCGTTGTAGTTGTCGCGCCGTGCGTCGGACGCGTAGTAGCCCTGGTGGCTGCTGTTCAGCTCGCCGAGCAGGTCGTTCATCAGCGCGCCGTACTCATCGCCCGTGCTGACCGAGCCGAGCGCCTGCTTGTAGCGCGCAGCCATGTGGTACCAATCGATGCCGTGGTGGTGGTCGTCGTAGAAGTACTCGCCCATTACCCAGGCCGCTTCGTCAAATGCGGCGCTGCGCAGCTCGTCACGCTTGCGGCGCTGCTCGATGCGGAAGTCGTAGGTGGTCGTCTTGCCGCCGGCGACGGGCATGCTGCTGATGCGTCCGCCGTCGAGGTACCACAGCGTCTTTTCATCGGCGCTGATGCTGAGCCCGCCCTTGCTGCTCTTGCTTTGCGTGAGCTGCTTCAGGTCGGGGCCCTTGTCCGGGTCGATGGTGAGTTTCCAGATGTTGCTCTGGCCCTGCGAGCTGCCGGTGAACAGGTAGGTCTTGCCGTCCGAGAGCGCGATCGGCGACCACTCGTGCCCGTCCAGGCTGGTGATGCGCTTTGCGCGGTCGCGGATGCCGTCAAAGTCGATCTTCACTTCGATCTTCTTCTTGGCCGGCTTCTTCACCTCGGGCGTGTCTTCGCCTTCCTTCTTGTCTTCGGGCTCTTCCTTCTTCTCCGCCTTCTTGAACAGCTTCTCGAGCTTGTCTTCCTTGAACTCGGGCGGCTCCGGCGCGAGCTCGACGGAGTACAGGTCGTAGCTGCCTTCCTGGTTGTTCACGAACACGATGCGCTTGCCATCCAGGCTGAAGCTGGCGCTGCCACTGTCGCCGAACAGGTGAGACACCGGGCGGGTCTCGCCCGTCGTCGTATCGGCGACCATGATGACGTCGTCGTAGAGCTCATTGCGCTGATCGTAGACAACCCAGCGCCCGTCCGGGCTGAACCGGAACGCGTCGCCGCCCCACAGGTCTGCGCCGTGGAAGTTTCCCTTGATCGCAACCGGCTGCTCGGCCGGCTTGTCGGCTTCTTTGCCGATGAACTGGTACGGCTCGATGCTCTTTTCGTTTTCGACAACCCAGAGCCAGCCGGTTTCGGAAACCGTCGGGTGACTGCGGGGCAAGACGAGTTTGCTGCCGCCGACGTACTCGTTTGCCCCACCGGACAGCAGTGCCTGCAAGTCGACTTCCTGTACTTCACCCGTGCGGTGCTTGACGAAGAACAGACGCGAACTGTCCTGCGCCCACGCCACCGAGACTTCCTTGTCAACCGTATCGGTCACCTGGAACGGCACGGCATCGTCATCCGCGGGCATGACGAACACGTCGCCCCCCGCGATGAACGCGATCTTCTTGCCATCGGGGCTGACTGCGTACTCGTCGGCTGTGGTCAGTGTGCTGCTCTGCCAGTCCGCGCGGCGCACGTCGCTTCCCAACGTGATCGCGGGCGCTTTCACGTTGAATGGGTTGTTGGCCATCATGTTCCAGATGTAGAGCTGCCAGCCGCCGTAGTTGCCGCTGCAGAGCGCCGCCAGCCCGCCGCCGATCGTGAGATCCTTCGGGTCAATCGGCTTCTGGTCCCCGACGCGAGCGACGGTGTTGCTACGCAGGTCGAACGTCGCGACGTGCGAAACGCGCTCGCTGTTGCCGTCTTCGCCCGCCGCGCTGACGAACAGCAGCAGGTTGTTGTCGCGCCACGCCGGCGAAGCGTCGTGGCTGGCGTTGTCCGTCACGCACCGGTGATTGCTGGTGGAGGTGCCGTCGAAGTCGCAGACCCAGATGTCGCCGTCGGCCGTGCCCTTGTACATGCGGCGACGCGCCGGGCTGCCGCCCGAGTTGCAGTAGGCGATGTGCTTGCCGTCCGGGCTGATCGACGCGTCGTACTCGTGCACGCCGAAGCCGCCGCCCGTGATGGGCCACGGCTCGCCGCCGGTCAGGCGCACGATCCACAGGTCGCGGCTGTCCTCGCGCCGGTAGCTGCTGAATATGATGCCGGAACTGTCGGGCAGCCAGCAGTCCGGTTGGTCGCTCGCGTCTGCGTACGTTAGGCGCGTTGCCACGCCGCCGCCGGCCGGCATCACGAACACATCGTCGCTGCCGTAGCGGCGCGAGCGAAACGCGAGCCACTTGCCGTCGGGCGAAAACTGCGGGTCGCCGTCGTTGTCCTCCGTCACGGTGAGGCGGCGTGCCGTGCCGCCTTCCGCGGGAACGCTCCAGATATCGCCGTCGTAGACGAACGCCAGCGTCTTGCCGTCAGGCGACAACGCCGGCTGCACCAGGATGTGCGGCGCAACGTCCGGCAGCCCGCCGTTCTGGGCGATCAGCGTCGGTGATGGAATCGAGAGGCAGGCCAGCAACAGCGCGGCCGCGAAGGCGGTGAGATATTTCATTGCAACTCCGATGCGAGGGCTTCCCTTCATACGAAATGAAAGCCACGGAGCCACCAGCCTCTTGGAGTTTTCGGGAGCGGTCAGTCCTTGCGGACGGACTCTTTGCCGGGCTTGACCGTGCTGGCCTCGTCGGGCGGGCTGGACTTGTCCCATGCGTCGCGGAGGCGCTTGCCGCGCTCGACCGCGTCGTCGACATCTTTTCGCAGGCGGGGCAGATCGGCATCCATGGAAGCTTCGGGATGCAATTGGTAGAAGTAGGCGCCGGCGCTGACCAGGCCTATGGTGAAGAAGAAGATGTAGCCGACAATGCCCCGCACTGCGTGTTCTCCCGCGGCTGAATCGGCACCAGAGGCGCAGCGGCTGCAGCGAATCCGGTTTCACATGCTGCGATCTGAGCAGGATTTGCGTCACGGATGCGTCAGAAAGAATGTCACCAAAAACGACTGCTCGGTGAAACTGGCGTGATAGACACAGGTTACCTTTCCACACGTCGCGAGAGCGGCACCAACGATAAGAGCCAAGGCCGCTGTGGGAGATGTCGCTAGTTAAGGGGGGGCGGTATCTTCAAGGCCTTTACTCCGGCAAGGGCGATCGGGAAACCGGTCGCCCTTGTCCTTTTTCGGACAATCCGGTCGCATGTTGATACAATCTCGCCCCACCTAAGGGTTTGCGACTGTTTTCATGGCATATGTGAGCAGCTACGAAGTAGAGGTGCGCAGCTACGAGCTGGACGTATACAACCACGTCAATAACGCGGTTTATCTCAACTGGCTTGAGCACGGACGTAGTAAGCTGTTGCAGGACAAGGGCTTTGACTACTTGTCCATCATGGACGCGTGGGGCGTCCAGTTCATGACTGTGCATACGGGAATCGACTACCACAAAGCGCTCAAGCTGGGCGACCGTGCGCTTGTAACCACACAGGTGGCCAGGGTCGGCAACACCAGCATCACCGTGGCGCACGCCATCACACGCGTCGGCGACAGCGAGCCGGCCGCGAAGGCGGAAGTTGTGGTCGTCTACACCGATGCGACTACCGGCAGACCGACGCCGGTTCCGAAAGAGTTCGTGAGGCTGTACGCTTGAAAGAGCCTTTCGACTGGCAGGTGAAATACCCACAAGGCGTCAAGCGCGTCTATGAGCCGCTGCGTCGCTACCTGTGGCAATACCTGCAGGCGACAGCGCAGCGCTATCCGGAAAAACCCGCGATCCTGTATGAGCAGCAGATCATTACCTACGGCCAGCTCTGGCGTCAGGTGAAGATCGGTGCGAGCGTGCTGCGCTCGCGCGGATTCGCCAAGGGCAAGCGCGGCGACCGCGTCATGCTGTGTCTTCCGAACTGCCCCGAATTCATCCTGCAGTACTACGCGGCTTTGCGCGCCGACATGATTCCCGTGGCCGTCAACCCGAACCTGACGCGCGACGAGCTGTCCGAGGCGCTGCGCGTGATCGAGCCGCGAGCCGCATTCGTTGCCGGCGAAGCCGCCGGCGAATTCGAGGCCGCGCGCGTGCGCGCACACATTCGCGAGCCCAAGACCTACTTCGTGCGCCCAGGCGCCGAGTTCAACTCCGGCCGCGGCGACGAGTCACTGCTGCCGGACGTTCTGGGCGAGCCCGAAGATTCGGTGCAGCGGATCGACATGGATATCGCCGTGCTGCAGTTCACCAGCGGCACCACCGGCGGAAGCAAGATCGCGATGATGAGCCACCGCAACCTCGTCGCCAACGCCGAGCAGAACAACATGTGGTTCCGCTGGACGCCGCAGGACGTGATCCTTGGCGCGCTGCCGCTGTACCACACGTGGGGCATGTGCTGCGTGATGAACTCGGCCATCCTTGCGGGGGCGACGATTGCCCTTGTGCCGCAGTTCAGCGCCGTGCAGGTCATTGAGCTGATCGAGCGTCACGGCGTGACCATCGCCTACGGCAGCGGAACGATGTTCCAGCGCCTGCTGGATTCGGCCGGCGACGAGGCGAGCGACGTGTTCTCGTCGCTGCGGTACGTGAAGGCGGGGGCGATGCTGATCGACAGCTCGCTGAACGAGCGCTGGGCGAAGTGCGTCCCGGGTGTGCCGATGGTGAACGGCTACGGGCTGACCGAAGCATCTCCGGAGGTCACCAACAACCCGCCGGAGCACGTGAAGCTGGGAACCGTCGGGGTACCGCTGCCGGGCACAGAGTTGCGACTATGCAGGCCGGATGCGCCAGAGACGCCGATCACCGACGGCGAAGGTGAAATCCAGGTGCGCGGGCCGCAGGTAATGCTCGGGTACTGGAGCCGCCCGCAGGACACCCGCGCCACAGTGCTGAGTGGTGCATGGCTGCGCACGGGCGACATCGGGCGCTTCGATGAAGAGGGGTACCTGCGAATCGTGGATCGCCTGAAGGACCTGATCAAATTCCGCGGCTACAGCGTCGCGCCGAGCGAAGTGGAAGCGGTGCTGCTCACACATCCGTCCGTGAAGGAAGCAACGGTCGTTGGCATTCCGGATTCAAGCGACGGTGAAGTTCCCGTGGCGTATCTCGTACTGAAAGAAGGCGTACCGACGGAAGTCGCCGACATGCCCAGCTTCGTTGAGCCGCACCTCGCCAGCTACAAGCACCCCCGCCGCTACCACGTCGTGCACGAGATCCCCAAGAACCACGTAGGCAAGCCGCTCAAGCGCGTGCTAAGGGAAATGCCGGAGCCGAGTTAACTGCAGTTCGTGGATTGTGGTTTGTAGTTGGTGGTGAAGGGCAATGGCGCAAAAGGGCTCACTGGAGGATCTTCAGGTTTGGCAGCGCGCCTTGGACCTCGTGGATGGCGTCTACGCAGTGACGAAACGCTGGCCCAAGGATGAAGTGTTCGGGCTGACAAACCAGATTCGCCGTGCGGCGGTTTCGATACCTTCAAACATCGCGGAAGGACAAGGACGGCGGAACGATGGCGACTTCCTTCGTTTTCTGGCGATTGCTCTCGGCTCGTTGATGGAAGTCAAAACGCAGCTCATCATCGCGCAACGCCAAGGGTTTGCCACTTCCGATGAGGTAACCAGCCTCCTCACGGTGGGCGACGAGATCGCCCGAATGCTTGTCGCACTGCGCAAGGCACTCACTGCACGCAAGTCACGCAAGTAGTCACCACAAACTACAAACCACAAACCATCAACTGCCGTCCTCCGGCCAGTATTTACGCAGCTCTTCGTAGCTCGGCGGGAACGTCCCGGTGTAGCGCAGGTAGTTCGGGATCGGGTAACGCACGCCACCTTTGTGGGTTCCTTCCAGACCGTCGATCAGCGTTTGCGCGAAGGCGTACGGGAAGCTGAACGCCATTTCATGATCTTGCGTCTGCGCGAAAATGCGGTCGCCGTAGCAGGGCAGGATCACCTGCGGCTTGTTCGTCTGCATAGTCTCGATCACTTCATCCGCACAGTCCGTGCGCCCGCTGAACTTGCTGTGGATGTATCCCCCACTCTCCCACAGCGCGCCGGTCACCATGCGCATCACCTGCGCCGGGTTGCCGAACACCAGCACGACGTCGGGCTCGAAGTCGATGCGGTTGAGCGGCCCGCTGACCATCGCGTAGTACTTGCCGAAGTCAAAGCACGACGCGGCGGCCTCGGTCTTTGCCCCCGCGGCGGCGTCCTTCGTGTACATACCCGCGCAGCAGTGCCCCTGCACGAAGTGGTCCACCTTGGGCTGCAACCCGAACAGCGTCGCGCCGATCGGGCAGGAGATGTCCTTGCGGCTGACCGCCACCGTCCAACCGTAGTGGCGCGAGATGCTCATGCCCTGGCACAGCGCGCTGTCCACGTGCAGGTCGCGCCCGGGGCGCTTGGCCTTCTCGGGAATGTCTTCTTCGCGCTCGACCATCTTGATGCCGAGCGGAAACGTGTTGGGGCGAATGTACTGCTCAATCGCCTGGTTCAGGCTGGCGGGGTTCACGGTTGCTGTCGTCATCGGAACTCTCCTCGTCTGCGTCAGGCTCGGCGTCCGACTCGTCGGGCGCGTCGCCCTGCAGCTTCTCGTGTTTGGCGTCCCATTCCTTTTCCTTCTCGGCGAGGGCAGCGCGCACGTCGCCCAGCCCGGCGATCTCGCCGGCGCCGGTGCTGCCGCCCATGCCCTTCTCGAACGGAACGCTGACGGGCGCATTCTTCTTCTTGGCTTTGCCGTCCTTCTTGGGCTTCGGCGCGCCCTTTTCCTCGGCCGGCCACATCTCCTGCTCGGCGATGATCCGGCCCTTCCCGCGGAAGTAGAGGAACATGGTGATGCCGACGCCCGCCATGATCAGCGACAGCACCTGCCCCATGCTGAGCCCGAAGAACACCGTGCCAAGGTGGTTGCTTTCGTCCTGGAACTGCACGTCCGGCTGGCGGAAGAACTCGCCGATGAAGCGCGCCAGCGGATACAGCGTGAAGAAGCCCGCGGCGATCATGCCCGCGCGCTTCACCCGCTTGCGCATCACCAGCAGGATGATGAACACGATCAGCCCCTCCAGGATCAACTGGTAGAGCTGGCTGGGGTGGCGCGGCGTGGTAATGACGCTGAACGGGTCACCGATCTGGATGCTATCGAGAGGCGGCGGGTCAACGATCTGCAGTCCATCCTTGCCGTGTACCGCGAGGTCATAGCCCTGCAGGTACGCGTCGGGGTTCTTGAACAGCACGTAGCCCCCCCGGTCGATCACGCCGCCCGGGTTCGCCTGCTGCAGGCTGTGCAGCCACGTTTCTGCCTGCGCGGGATCAGTCGGCTTGGACATGCTTTCGTACAGCGAGTGGTTGAAGAACACGACGGGGTGCCCCTTGCCGCTGCGCACGGGAAAGCGCATCGCCCACGGAAGCCAGTCGGGCGCGGCACGCCCGTACAGCTCTGCGTTCATGAAGTTCGCGAGGCGTATCCAGATCGCGCCGAACGCGGCCGCGATACCGCCAACGTCGCCGATCTGGGCGATCGGAATCTTGGGGCGCGCCTTCAGCCACCACAGCAGCGCCATCAGCAGCACGCCTGCGGCCGCCCCGTGGCTGGCCATGCCGGACCAGTTCAGGAAGATGCGCCGCAACTGGTCCGAGGTATCGACCGGGCCGTAGGGCGGCGCGCCGAAGTAGAAGTCCGGGTTATAGATGAAGATGTACGCGGCCTTGGCGCCGCACAGCACGCCGATCATCGTCAGCAGCAGCGCGTCGTACGGCACGTGCGGGCGGACTTTCAGCCAGCCCTGCTTGCGGTAGCGCGTGAAGAAGAACAGCACGCCGATGAACGCGATCAAATAGCAAAGGTAGTAGAAGTCCAGCAGCACCTCGCCGCCGCCGCCCTGCCACTCGCTGACGCCGCTGAGATTGAGCACCCACTGGTCGTAAATGACCAGACCGTCGCCGGACCAGCGCAGCAGCGTGGTGGTGAACCAGTCGTAGATCAGCTTCGGATGATTGAGGACGCCCAGCATGTTGGCGATTATCTAAACACGAATCGCCCTCAAGCAATACAGGGCTATTTGCCTCGCGCAGTTCTAGGCGCGCAGTGCGCCGCCGAGCTTGTCCGTGATCGCCTTCACGACTGCGTCGGTCTGCGCCTGGATCTCTTCGCTGGTGAGCGTCTTGTCGTCGTGGCGGAAGTACAAACGGAACGCGAGGCTCTTCTTGCCCGCGCCGAGCTGCTTGCCCGTGAACTCGTCGAACAGCTCCAGCCCGCGCAGGGTGTTGTCAGCCGCCGCGCGCGCCGTGGCTTCAATCTGCGCCCACGTGACCGCATGATCCAGCACAAACGCCAAATCGCGCTCGGCCGTCGGGAAGCGCGGTAACTCTTCCATCGTCGGGACTGGCAGCCACGCGTCGACGATCAGCCCGAAGTCCAGCTCGGCGACTGCGCAGGTGCCCTCGACGTCGTACTCTTTCGCTGCCTTGGCAGCGGGCTCGCCGATCACGCCGAACAACTTGCCGCCCAGCTTGACCGTTGCAGCGCGGCCCTCCGCGAACAGCTCGTGTGTGAGTGGCGAGACTTCAACAGGCTGCGTACAGCGCAGTGATTCAAGCAGCGTCTCGATCGCACCCTTGAGGTCGAAGTAGTCGCTGCCGATCAGCCCGAGCACTTCGCGCTCGCCCGCGCTCTTGCCATCGCCTGAGGGCAGCCACACGTTCGCGACCTCGTACTGACGCACCCAGTCGCGACCCTGGCGCTGATTGATGCCGAGCGCCAGCAGCAGGCTGCTCATCAGGTTGCGGCGCAGCGACGGAAGCTCCGCGTTGACCGGGTTGCGCGCCTCCAGCCGCACGGGTGATTTGCTGAACGGGCTGGATGCCGCGGCCGTGGTCTTTGCGGTCGTGAACGTGTCGGTCAGCGCCTCGCTGAACCCCATGCCCTGCAACGCCGAGCGCACCAGCCTGCGCACCTTCTGGCGGCGGCTCGGCTTGGCGGTCTCGACCACCATGCGCAGGTCGGCCGGGATGTTGTCCAGCCCGTGTACCCGCGCGATCTCTTCCACGAGGTCAATGCTGCGCTCGAGGTCGCGGCGGAAGCTGGGAATCTCCGCATGCACGCTCGCGTGTTCCGACTTGGCGACGTCGAGATCGAGCCCGCGCAGGATGGTCTCCATCTGCTTGTGCGGCACGCGGATGCCGAGCATGCGCTCGACTTCAGCTTCCGTGACCGTCAGCTTGCGGGTGTGCGGCTTCAACTCGCCGGCTTCCAGCACGCCTTCCAGAACTTCGCCGCCCGCGATCTCGGCAATCAGTTGCGCGGCGCGCTCGCTCGCGCGCAGCACGCCGCCCTGGTCAACGTCGCGCTCGAAGCGGTAGCTGGAGTCGCTCTCCATACCGAGGCGCCGTGAGGTCGCCCTGATGCTCTGCGGATTGAAGTACGCGCTTTCCAGCAGCACATCCTTGGTCATCAACGTGACGCCGCTCTCGAAGCCGCCCATCACGCCGCCGACGGCCTGCGGCCTGGCCGCGTCGCCGATCACCAGTGTTGACTCGTCAAGCTTGATCGCCGCGCCGTCCCCCACCACCGGGCGGAACGGCTCGTCCTTGCCGGCCATCCGGACGACGATGCGCTTGCCCTTGAGCTTGTTCAGGTCGAAGGCGTGCAGCGGCTGGCCGGTCTCGAACAGCACGAAGTTGGTGATGTCGACGACGTTGTTGATCGGCTTGAGCCCGATGCCCTCAAGCCGCTTCTGCAGCCATTCGGGCGACGGCCCGACCTTGACGCCTTTGATGACCCGCGCCGAGTAGTACGGGCAGGCGGCCAGCGCGTCCGGCTCGATGGTGACGCTGCTGACGTCGCTCGCCTTGGCGCCGGTCTTCAGCGCGACCTTCGGGTGATTCACGACCTTGCCGGTGCAGGCCGCCAGCTCGCGCGCCAGCCCGATCACGGACAGACAGTCGGTACGGTTGCTCGTGACTTCGAGCGTGAAGCAGACGTCGCCCGCGACGTCTTCCATCTTTTCGACTTCGGTGCCGGACAGCGTGAGCTTGTCGGCAATCTCCTGCGCCGACAGCCCGGTGCCGACGTAGCTGTCAATCCAACTCGCGGTAGCCTTCATCATGGAGGTCTTTTAGCGCTTGTAGGCGCGCTGGCAACGGGGGCTCACACGATCGGGTTGGCGTCGCCGTCCCAGCGCAGTTGCATCTCCCACGTGCGCTTGAAGCCGAGCTTCTCGTACAGACCGCGCCCCATCTCGGAGGCGTGCAACCCGATCAACGGGTACCCGCCCGCGCGCGCCCAATCGACGGCCGCGCGGCTGACGGCCTCGCCGTGGCCCTTGCCGCGGCAGTCTCGCTCGGTGAACACGGACATCATGTAAGGCACGCGCCCGCCCTTGAAGCCGGGCACCGGCTGGCGCTCTTTCAGCCACAGGCAGGCTGACGCCACGGGCCTGCCGTCAAGCTCCGCGACGAAGCCGACCAGTTGTCCGTTCGTCAGGCGCTCGCGCGCCCACGGCTCGTAGTCACGGTCGTGCTGGTCGAAATGCTCGGCCGGGTAGCGCCCCATGTCTTCGAGCATGCCGCGGCGATGCCGGATGAGCATCGGCAGGTCTTCAACCGTCGCGGGGCGTATGGTGGTCATGGGCCGACGGTGACGGGTTTGCCGTTGAGGACGTCGAGTGCGGCGTCGAGCATGCGGTCTTCCTGGTTCCACCAGCTGGAAGACTTGGCGATCTCGTCACGGTTATTGCGCGCCTGCCGGATGCGCATGCGCCAGCGCACACGGTCGCGCTCGCCGGCGCGGTAGCGGATCTCGAGGTCCGGCTGGATGCCGCCTCCGCCTTCGCCGCCCACGTCGCTGGTCAGGATTCGCCCGGCAAGCTCGTAGGCGTCGGCGTTGTCGTGCTCTAGCCCCCAGCGCCGCAGCTCGCCCGCCAACTGGTCGGGCGGCACGCCGAAGAAGGCCGAGTGGCGCGGGTTCTGCACCTTGAGCCCTAGCGGGGTGAAGTACTGTGTCGTGGTGATGTTGACCGTGTAATTGGGATCGGTCTGCAGCTTGTAGATCGTCTGCACGATCCCCTTGCCGTAGCTGCGCTCGCCGATCACAAACGCGCGCCCGGTGTCTTTCAGCGCGCCGGTGATGATCTCGGCCGCGCTGGCCGTGCCGCCGTCAATCAGCAGGATCACCGGCAGGTCCGTGATGCTCAGCGCGTCCTTGGTCTTGTAGACGTGGTCGCTGCCGCGGTTGCTTTCGCGGCTGGAATGGGTGAAGACGATGGTCTGGTCAGGCTCTTTGATCAGCCCGTCGGCCAGGTCCACGGCCGCATTGACGCGCCCGCCGCCGTTGCCGCGCAGGTCCACGACGAAGCCCTCGGCGCCCTTGGCCGCAAGCTCGGCGATCGCGTCCTTGAACTGCGGATCAAAGGTGTTGGCGTTGATGTCGCTGATCTGCACGTAGCCGTAGCTGTGCCCGTCGCGTTCCTCGATGTGGACGTCATGGACGCTGTAGGTGATCACGCGGCTGCGGACGACTTCGAACTCGAACGTCATGGCGGACTCGTCCGTGCCGGAGGTCTTGCTGCCGCCGCGATGGATCGTGAGCTTGACGACCGAGTTCTCCTCGTTGCTCTTGATGCGCGCGACGCTGCTCTCGAAGGTCTGGTCGATGATGCTGATGCCGTCGACGGCGACGATGATGTCGTCGATCAGGATGCCGGCCTTCTCCGCGCCGCCGTCGGGCTGCAGCCCCGTGATGCGGATGCTGCCGTCGTCATTCGGATCGATGTACGCGCCGATGCCGTAGAAGCCACCGCCGAGATCCTGGTCCTGCGCGCGGGCTTGTACGGGCGGGAGTACGCGGGTGAAGCGATCGCCCGTGCCCTGCGCGAGCCCGACGAGGGCGGCGTCGCGCAGGTCGTTTTCTTCCAGCTCGCCGTCGTAGTGGTCCAGCAGCTTCTGCCGGATCTCGAGGTAGAGCTGCATGTCCTTCTCAACGCCTGCGGCATCGGTGGGCCCGGGCTCTTTCTTGCCAAGCGTGAACAGCGCGATCACGCCGGCGATCACGATGACCGGCAGGATGGCGAATGTGGCAAAGAAGTAGGTGTAGCGGCCCATAGGTCCTGCGTGTCTGGTGGCTGATGGCTGGGACTAACCGTAGCTCGCCCGGGTCCCAGCGACCAGCCACTAGCCACCAGTCACTTCTTCTTTGATTGCTCGTCGAGGAACTTCCGTTCTTTGCGTGTCAGGCTGTCGATGCCGCTGGCGCTGATCTTTTCCAGCAGCTTGTCGAGCTTTTCCTTGTCTCCGGCGCGCTGTTTGATGGCTTTCTCTTCCTCGTCGCGCTGCTTGCTGGCGGTCGCGAGGAACTCGCGCTCATCGAACGGCTTCTCACTGTAGTCGTTCAGGTAGCCCGGCTTCTCCCACGGCTGCAGGTTCTCTTCGTTCTGCACTCCACCCGCCACGCTCGGCACCCGGCCCCGCTTCTTGAGCCACAGCATGTAGCCCGCGCCGATGGCTGCGCCCCAGATCAGCTGGGTCGGGCTGTTCACGGCCGGGCCTTTGCCGAAGACGCCCATCAGTAGGGCGAACGCGGAGAAGATCGCGACCAGCCCCAGCGTCACGTTGCGCAGCGGCCAGCCGAGGATCGACTTCTGGTGCGGCGCGATCCAGACCGGTGCCATCAGGCAGGCGATCAGCCCGCCGCTCGGGCCCATGATGACGCTGATCTTGTCGCCGACGATCCAGCCGTCGACCAGCGCGGACAGCAGGCCCGAAAGCACGCACGCGCCGATGAACAGCGCCAGATAGCGCTTCGTGCCGAACAGTTGCTCAAGCATGCGCCCGAGCATGTAGATGAAGATGACGTCGATGATGGCGGTAATCAGCCCGGGTGCGACCAGCCAGTGGGTCAGCAACTTCCAGTAGCCGGGCTGGAAGGCGTCGCGGATCGGAATGACGTTCCAGGGTACCAGCACGAACAGGTCGTAGCCGAGTTGCGCCTTTTCATTGCCGGTGGCTACGTTGGTCCAGAACTCTGCGCCCGCGTATTCGAGACTGTCGCTGATAACCAGCGCGGCGATGAAGCCCGCAATGATCGCGATCATGAGCCCCTTGGTGCCCGCGTGCAGCCCGCTGGAGAACTCGAACTTCGGCTTGCTCTGGAAATAGTCGCGATCGTCGTAAGCCATTGACCCATCTCAAGCGGCGCGGTAACGGCGTGCAACCCCCAGCCCACGGGCAGTCCACCCGTTGCGAGGAGAATCACAAAGTGGCCTATTACAAACAAGCCACAAAAGGACGTTGGGATTAGGCCAATTTATAGTAATTTAAAGCGGCAATTAACCGGTCAGTGTCGATAGGAATATCGGGCTGAGCGGTCGCGTCCACGAAAACACATCACGAATCCGCACCGGGCACCGAATGAAGGCAAGCATTGTCATCCGGGGTGGCAACCGCGACGGGCAGCGCATCACGCTGACCCCCAGCGGGCGCGTAACGTTCGGGCGTTCACCCTCCTGCGACGAACGCTTCGACGATGAAAGCTTCAGCCGCGCCCACTTCGCAATCGAGGGCAAGGGCAGCTTCTACCTGCTGACCGACCTGCAAAGCAGCGCCGGCACCAGCGTCAACGGCAAGAAGGTCGCAAGCAAGATCCTGCACAGCGGCGACCGCATCGTGGCGGCCAACGTCGAGTTCGGCTTCAAGGTCAGCGAAACCTCCGGAACCAAGATCGCCGCGCACAGCGGGCTGATGGAAGCCGAGACCAAGTCCGCCTCCATCCGCATCGAGGCGAACTTCGAAGACGGCAGCTTTGCGTTTGAAGACACCGCGCTGGAAGGCGAGAAGTCCGAGCCCGACAACAGCGAGCTGCTTTCACGCACGCGCCAGGCGCTGCAGACCATCTACCACGTCGGCACGCTCGTCTACACGGCCGAGAATCTCGACCGCGTCTGCCACACCATCATGGACGTGGCGATGGACACGCTCGACCCGGACCGTGGCTTCCTGGTCATGTATGACCCGGACGCCAAGGTGCTTGAGCCGGTCGTCGTGCGCCGCAAGCGCAGCGGAAACGGCAACGGTCCCGCAAGCCGCAGTACGCGACTGCTGCGCGCCGTGGACGATGAGCTGACGCTGTGCCGCCCGATCATCCTTCACAGCGTGAAGAAAGGGCTAAGCGTCATCAGCGACGCCGTTGAGCCCGAGACCGGCGACGCCAACAGCAAGGGCATCAAGAGCGCCATGTGCGTGCCGGTACGCACCAACACCGACATCATCGGCGCGATCTACCTCGACCGCGTCGACAACGACGAGCCGTTCCACCAGCACCACCTCGAGCTGCTGGCCGGCATCGGGCGCCAGGCCGGCATCGCGGTCGAGCGCGCCAAGATGCTCGAGGACATGGAAGGCCTGTTCTACAGCTGCGTACGCGCGCTGGTCACGAGCATCGAAGCCAAGGACCAGTATACCCACGGGCACAGCGAGCGAGTGACCGCGTTCGCCGTCACGCTGGCCGAAGAGATGCAGCTCGAGGCCGAGCTGCTCGACAACGTGCGCCTCGGTGCGCTGCTGCACGACGTAGGCAAGATCGGCGTGGCCGAGAAGATCCTGACCAAGCCGTCGCGCCTGACGCCCGACGAGGTGAAGGTCATCCGCCAGCACCCGGTGCGCGGCGGCGAGATCCTGAGCCACATCGGCAACATCCCCGGCGTGATCGCGGCCGTGAAGCATCACCACGAGATGTACAACGGGCTGGGCTATCCGGACGGGCTGGTCGGCGACGAGATCCCGCAGACGGCGCGGATTGTGGCGCTGGCCGACGCCTTCGACGCCATGACCAGCAACCGCAGCTACCGCCGCAACTTCGACGTTGACGAAGCCATCAGCGAGTTCACGCGCTGCTCCGGCGACCAGTTCGACCCGGAAGTCTGCGAAGTCATGATCAAGCTACTCCGCGACGGGCGCATCATTCCGTGCAATGAGCTGTTCGCCAAAGGCATCGACATCTCCAAGTCGATCTACTAACCACATACCAAATGCAAACAGACCGGAGCTGAGCTCCGGTCTGTCTCTGTTGCAGCCCTTCGCTGGAGCTAGCCGCGCTTCTTCGCAGTCTTCTTCTGCGTTGGCTTCTTCTGCTGGCGCTTCCCTTCATTCTTCTGGGCCTGTCGATCTTTGCACTCACAGTGATAGCGCCCAACAACCTTGCAGCGGATGTAGAAAGTGCCCGCAAATGCGCCATCCTCAAATGTGTAGCTGCGATGCGGCGTCGTCACTCGCGTCCCCGAACATACCTTGTTCTGGTTCTGGCACTGACCGCTGCTGCAGTGATTGTCGGCGGCTCCGTCTGCCGCAGAATTCGCAGAGCTCTGTGCCGCATTCCGATCTGCTTGACTCGCATTTGGCGGTGCTTGCTGTGTCTTTGGAATCCAGTCGCCAAACACTTCAATGATTGCATCGTCTTCACACCCCATGCTGTCCCCCGTTCGACTATGTTCCTGAAATCGAAGCCCGATTGCCGAAGTGCCATGATCAGGGGCCACACACCATAGGCAATCTTCTTCTCGTATTTGCGGAAACTACTTTTGTTCATGTAACATCAGCGACGCGCTTCGCGGGGTCCTACCA
This sequence comes from Planctomycetota bacterium, assembly GCA_020638675.1. Classification (GTDB taxonomy): domain Bacteria; phylum Planctomycetota; class UBA8742; order UBA2392; family UBA2392; genus JACKID01. The sequence continues at coordinate 1,708,948 of JACKID010000001.1, read as the reverse complement.
CGAGGAGTTGTTCATTATTTCGGAACCTGGTCGAAATCCACGCGTCATAGGTATGCGCCTGTGAGTCCGAGGTTGAGATGAAGCGTTCGATGCTGGTTTTGCCGTTGCTGGTGCTGCTGACCGGGTTGGTGTTTGGCGGCGGCTTCTTCCTTATCTATGGCGGCGCCAACGCACCCGCGCCCACGGTCGCGGCCAGGGCCCTCGACGCCGAGCCTCTCGACAGCTCAACCCACACCAACGCGCCGCTTGAGGCGACGCCGGCCGAGTCCCCCACTCCTGAGCCCGCCAATCCCGCGCCCGAGCCGAAGCCTGAACCCAAGCAGGAGCCGACCACGCAGCCGGTCGCCGATTCGCCCGTCGAGGCCATGAAGACCAAGCTGGAAAAGGCGCTCGACGCCTCCAACCTCAGCGAGGCCGACAAGGAAGCGCGCATCCGGGACATCGCCAAGGCGCTGGCCCAGCTCGAAGAGAACCTCACCAAGAACGCTGTTACCGTCTCCGGGCGCGTGATCGACCCGGCCGGCCAACCGGTCGCGGGTGCATCCGTCATCGCCAACAGCCAGATCGCCGGCGACGAAGCCATCGGGCGCCGCAAGGCAGCATCCCAGCGATCGATCGCCGTCACCGACGCCGAAGGCAACTTCAGCGGCACCTACTATGCGCCGTCCGACGCAGCGCTGAGCCTGGACCTGTACGCCCAGCACAAGCTGTTCCTTCCCAGCGAGCGCGAGACCATCGACGTCACGCCCGGCACGCCGTACGAAGGCGTCGCGCTGGTGATGAAACAGGCGGCGGGAATCACAGGCCGCGTCGTGGACCAGGACTTCAACGCGATCGAGGGCGCACGCGTCATGATCCTGTCCGGCGGGAAGTGGGGCGGGCGCGCACTCAGCGCCATGACCGACGCCGGCGGCGACTTCACTGTCGGCGGAATGACCCCCGGCGACTACACGCTCAGCGTCACCTGCATCGGCTACACGCCGCCGAAAGACTCGCCCAAGGTCTCGATCACGGCCGGCGAGCCCACACGCCTCAGCGCCGACATCGTGATGACCCGCGTGACGTCGCTCGAGTTGAAGCTGGTCTGCGCCGAGCAGACGCCGAGCGGCTACTTCACCGTCACCTTCTACAGCGCCGACGGCAAGTCACGCGGCGGCACCGGCATCGCGGACAAAGACGGCAAGGCGCTGATCCAGAACCCGCCCGAGGACACGATCGAGCTGGTGGTTTCCCTGCGTGGCTACAACGACTCGGAGCGCATCCGCGTCAGCGTCTACAAGGGCGCACACACGGACATCGGCGAAGTGACGCTCACCGCGGTGGAAGAGCAAGCCCGGGCGACGGAGGAAGACAAGCGCACCGAAGAAATCCGCAAGCTGCGCGAGAAGCTGAAAAGCACCGTACCCGGCGGGCCGAACGAGCCGCGCAAGTAGTTAGGCAACCCGCAGGCTCTTGATGCGTTCGGCGTAGTCGCCGCTGAAGACGTAGCTGCCGGCGACGATCACGTTGGCGCCGGCTTCCACCGCCAGCTTGATGGTTTCGCCGTTGATGCCGCCGTCGATTTCGATGTCCAGCTCGGGCGCGAGCTCGCGCGCGGCCTTCACCGTTTCCAGCACCTTGGCGATGAACTTCTGCCCGCCGAAGCCCGGCCACACGCTCATCACCAGCAGCATGTCGATCTGGCTGAGCCACGGCTTCACGGCCTCGATGCTGGTGTCCGGGTTGACCACCAGCCCGGGTTTCACGCCATGCTTACGGATGTCGGCCAGCGTCTCGCCGATCGGCGCGTTGCTTTCAACGTGAATGGTCAGAAAGTCCGCACCCGCCTTCGCGAAGGCTTCCACGTAGCGCTGGGGGTCGGTCATCATCAGGTGGCAATCGAGCGGTTTGCTCGCGACCTTCTTGATCGCCGCAACCACCGGCGGGCCGATGGTCAGGTTCGGCACGAAGTGCGCGTCCATCACGTCCACGTGCAGCAGGTCCGCCCCCGCGGCTTCGATCGCCTTGACCTCACGCTCAATGTTCGCGAAGTCGCACGACAACAATGATGGAGCAATCTTCAGTTCAGGCATGTTCGTAGCCCCCGGCGTCAGCTGGGGGCATGTCACCCCGCAGCGCCCGCCACACTAGACACTCAGCAGAGCGCTGCAATCCTTCGGAGCACGGTGCGCAGTGATTGCCCGCGTCATCCCGTCATGCCCGGAGCTTACGCACCGGGCTTTATCAGCGCTTCGAGGGCCGGCATCTCGCCGCCTTGCAGCAACGTCAGCGACGCCCCGCCGCCGGTGCTTACGTGGCTCATCTTGTTCTCCAGCCCGAAGTGCTCGACGGCCGCGGCGCTGTCTCCCCCACCGATGACGCTGAACGCGCCACTTTCAGTCGCCGCCGCAATCGCGCTGATTATGCCCTTGCTGCCGTTGCTGAAGCGCTCCTTCTCGAAGACGCCCATCGGGCCGTTGAACAGGATCGTCTTGGCGCGCTTGATGGCGTCGGCGAAGCGGGTCAGCGTCTGCCCGCCGATGTCGAACGCGGCTTTGCCTTCCGGCACGTCACCGTTGACCTCTTCAAACTGTTCGTCTTCCATGTCGCCCGCCACCACATGGTCCGTCGGCAGGTGCAGGATCACGCCCTTGTCGGCCGCCTTGGCGATGATCTGCCTGCACTCCTCAACCAGCGTGTCGTCGCACAGGCTGTTGCCGATGCCAATGCCTTCGGCCAGCAGGAACGTGTACGCCATCCCGCCGCCGATGCAGATCTCGTTCACCTTGTCGATCAGGTTGTTCACCAGCGGAATCTTGTCGCTGACCTTCGCGCCGCCCAGCACCGCCAGGCACGGGCGCGCCGGGTTTTCGAGCACCCGGGCCATCGCGTCCACTTCCGCCTTCACCAGCAGGCCGGCCGCGCTTGGTAGAACCTTGGCCGGCCAGACCATGCTGGCGTCGCCGCGGTGGCAGGTGCCGAAGGCGTCATTCACGTAAGCATCGGCGTAGGAGGCCAGCTCGCGCCCGAAAACCTCGGAGCCTTTCTTCTCGGCCTTGTGGAAGCGCAGGTTCTCAAGCAGCGCGGCGTGCCCGTTGGGAATGCCGCGCGCGCTCTTGCGGGTGTTCTCGCCGACGCAGTCGGGGATCAGCGGGACTTCGCTGCCCAGCAGCTCGCTGAGTCGCTTGGCGACGGGCTTTAGCGAGAACTCTTTCTCGAAGCCGTTGCCTTCCGGGCGACCAAGGTGGCTGGCCAGGATCACCTGCGCGCCCTTGCTTTGCAGCAACTGGATGGTCGGCAGTGCGGCGCGGATGCGCTGGTCGCTGGTGATGGTCTCGCCCTCCAGCGGCACGTTGAAGTCGGCGCGCAGGAAGACGCGCTTGCCCTTGAGGTCGCCCAGCGAATCGATGCCCGGAATCTTGCTGAAGTCCATGTCAGCCCCGTATTTGGTCCACTGTCGGAACGCACTCTGCCCAAGCGCCAGTCCCGCAATCGGGAGTATAGCCCGCCCCCGCGACACCTCCACAGTCGCGCTGTTCCCCACCGAGAGCCGGGCTACACTGGCCGCATGGAGCCCCAGAACGATCCGCTAAAAGACCCCGCCAACTGGCCGCCCGGCGATTTCCTGGACCCGAACCCGTGGTTCGCGGCGCCGCCGAGACCGCTCATCGGTGCCCGGTGGGCGAGTAAGGTGCCGTGGTACGTCAGCCTGCTTTTGATTGCTCTCGGCGTGCTCGGGTTCGCGATCAGCCTTGAATACGTACCCGCAGCCAACTATCCACCCGGCCTTGGGGTCTATGCGGGTTGGGTGCTTATGGTGCTGGTAGGCGTCGGAACCCTGCTGGAAGGCCTGCCCCATACTCGCTGGCGCCACGGGCGAATCATTCCCGTCGAGATTGTCAGTAGAGCGAGGGGTTTGCCGGACGGATCGGGGAAAGACTTCCTCGTCATGTTGATCCTGGACGTGTTCTGCCACATGGGTTTTCTCGTCCGGCTGTTCCAGTACCTCAGCCGCGTCGGTGATACACATCCAAACGCTATGACGGTGCAATGGCTTGAGGTGGGCAAGAAGCGCACTGCCACATTGCGTGCTGGGCTCTTCTGGAACCGATGGGAGGTCGGAGAGACCTGTTGGATATGTGTTTGCCCACCCTTCCGGATTCAATTGCTCGAGGAAATCTGTCCGGAGGCGCTGAATGTCGCGGACCCGCCTAAGGAAGTTGACGCGCGGCTGCTCGGCGAACTGAAGCGGTTCGAAGCAATGCGCTACACCGAACAGCAAGAGTACCACCGGCACTGCCAGGCCGAGCGCGACCGATTGCTCGAGCAAGAGGCAGACTTGCACAAGGCGGCGGATGCGACAACACGAATCATGAAGCGCTCGAATACGTACGAAAAACGCCCGCAGTAGGTCTTTGCCGTTTTGCGAGGGTGGAAGTTGTTTGGCCGTTCGGCGACGGGATGGATATTGCTGATTTGTTTATCCAACCTTTTCGGGGTACTTTCGTTTTAACGCCAGACGGAAAGGAGATGCTTCACCAACAGACCAGATTCCGGAGGACGGACTCCACCATGCAGCACCCCACGGCTGCATCCTCCCACCCACAATCCGCTGTGGACTCCGAAGCTCGGAACCTGGACTGACGCCTCGAACAACCGAATACCGCACCTGCTCTCCCGGATCTGCCAATCCAACGCACCCACGGTATTCACTCCAGGCATCTCTTTTCCACCCACCCGGGCCCCTTCAAGGGGCCCGCTTCTTTAACCAGTGCAACGCGCGATCCGCCCCGCCCGAGAGGGCGGGGATCTATCCGACGCTGCCACGTAGTCTCCCCGCCCTTTCGGGCGGGGCGGGTCGATGCGCAATTTGTCAAAGAGCGGCGCGCCCTAGCCCGCCAGGCGTGCTTCGGCCTCTTTCAGACCGCGGCGACGCGCGAGGCGGATCTCGATGATCCGCAGCGCCTTGCTACAGATGCGGTCGTAGACGCTGGGCGAGACTTCCCAGCGCTTGGGCACGGGCTCGCCGCGTTTGCGGGCCTCGTTGCGCGCATGCGCCTCGGCCTTGTGCAGCGCGATCGCTTCGTTCGCCGCATCCAACATCTGGTCGAGGATCGCTGTCTCCAGCTCATCCAGCTCGTGCGCGGCCGTCTCCAGCAGCTTCTGAACCCGCTTGCGCGCGGGCGCCTTCTTGGACCGCTCAACCGAGGGCGCAGGCTCTTTCACTTGCACGGGCTCCGCGAGCTTGACGCCGAGCCGTTCGCGCGCGGCCTTGCGGGCCATCTCGCGCTGGTGTTTGCGGTGCTTTCGTGAACTGGCGGTCATGACAATCTCCTGCATAGGGCGCGGACCATTCCGCGTGCAGAAGAGTGTAATGGGACGTGCGACAAATTTTCGGCTAGCGCGAAACCAGCTCGGCCAGGCGGTTGCTGTAGCCCCACTCGTTGTCGTACCAGGCGACGAGGCGCACCATAGTGGTCTCGGCCGTGTCGGCGTGGGTCAAAAGGCTATCGAAGACTGCGCTGTGCGGGTTGCCGACGATGTCGCTGCTGACAAGCGGGTCAGTGCTGTACTCAATAATGCCCTGGTAGGCGCCCTTGGCGGCCGCTGCGACGTGGGCATTCACGTCCTCGGCCGTGGGGCGTCCGCGCAGCTCGAGCACCAGCTCGACGTTGCTGCCGTTGACCACCGGCACGCGCTGGGCCATGCCGGTGATGCGGCCTGCCAGCTCGGGCATGATCTGCTCGAAGGCCGTCAGGCTTTCGGTAGTGGTCGGCACGATGTTGCTGGCCCCGGCGCGCCCGCGGCGCGGGTCGCCTGCGTGGCCGCCGTCGACGATGTTCTGCCCGCTGGTGTAGGCGTGCACGGTCATCATGTAGCCGCGCACGACGGGCCACTCCTCATGCAGCGACTTCAGGATCGGCGTGTAGCAGTGGGCGGTGCAGCTTCCGGCGCTGACGATGCGGTCGTCGTCGGTGAGGGCGCCGTCGTTCACCCCCACCATCAGCGTGCGGTCGCAGACGCCGCGCGCGAGCGGCTTGGACACCACGATACGCCGCACGCCGTGCTCGAGGATGGCTTCCAGATTCTCGCGCGTGTTGTTGCGCCCGGAGGAGTTGACGACGATGTCGCAGCCTTCCACTTCGCGCTTGTGCAGCAGACCGTTGTGGGTGACGCGAATGCGCCGCCCGGCCACCAGCAGGGTGTCACGATCAACGGAGATTTCGCCGTCGAAGCGCCCCATCACCGTGTCGTACTTCAGCAGGTAGGCCAGTTGCTCGGCGGGCAGCGGGTCGTTGATCGCGACGACGTCGGCGCCCTTGGCTGTCTCAAGAATCCGAAACAGCGCGCGGCCTACACGACCGAAACCATTGACCAGGATGCGATTCCCCATGCGGGCGTTTTACAGCTACGCGTCGCGAAGTGCAGGGGGCAGGCCGGTCCGTTCTGGGTTCTGGGGACTGAGTTGACCAACGCAGGAATTCGGAACCATCTATGCCAGGTCGGCCAGGCGGTCCTGGATGTTCTCGACGCCGGCTTCGTCCAGCTCAGGGTTCAGGACTTCATAGCTCTCGCGCTGGCCCGTGCGCCCCGGCGTGTCGAACACGAGGTACTCGCGCTTGCCCTTGCGGCGCGTCTCCTTGAGCTTGAGTTTCTTGAGGCGCATCAGCCCGAGCGCCGCCACGTAGGCGAAGCGGTCGAGATCTTCGCGAGAAAACTGCCCCGTCTGTTCGGCGCCTTCCGGCGCGGTCTCCGGCGTTTCAGCCGGGGCTCTGCGTGCCTTGTGGAAGACTTCCCAGAGCGCATCCGGGTCCATCAGTGCGGGCTTGCGTTTGGTCGAGAATTCCGTCGGCCACCATGCGGTGTAGCCCGCCTCGCCCTGGCGCTCCCAGGCTTCCATGCAGATGTCGACGCGGGTGAAGGCGCCTTCCAGCTCGCCGTCGGGCTTGAGCGCAACGATGTACTTCTCGCCGTCGGTGAACGCCCGCCCGGTGATGCTGCACTTGCCCTGCCCGCGGTTGATCTTGAACTCGCTCATCGTGATTTTGGATTGTGGATTTTGGATTGCGGATTGGAAGTGCTGTGGATTGTCGCCCGTAAGCCCGTCCAAAACCCGCCTACTCGCCCTTGAGGTCTACTTTCAGCGCCGTCGCGAGCTCTCTGGCGGCGGCGATGCTGCGCACGGAGCGGCCTGTGATTCTCTGGATCGCGCCGATGGCGGCCACTTCGTGAAACTCGTCCTTCTTCCAGAGCTTGATGATCGGGCGCAGCGCTTCCGGGTCGCCGAGTTGCCCGAGCGCCTTGATCAGGTACTCGTGCCAGGTGAACTCGGCGTCGTCCGTGGACTGCTCGTCGACCACCAGCTTGCCCTCGGCGAGTGCCTTCTCGTCGTACTCCTGCACCACGACGCGGTCGATCTCGTCCTCCAGCACCGGCAACGCGCGCTTGTCGCCGAAGCGCCCGAGCAGGTCGACGAAGTACTTGCGGTAGCGCCACATGGGCCCGACGGCCTTGCCGTTTTTGTCGACCGAGCGCGTGAGTTCCGTGATCGCCGGTTGCACGGCCAGCGGGCCGATGCGGAACAGCGTGTCCTCGATGTAGCGGTTGTAGTTCGGGTTGCCGACGACCTTGTAGACCTGGGTGCGGATGCGTTTCACACCGGTCGGGTCATCCGGGTCCACGTCTTCTTCCCAGCCCTGGATCATCTGTCGGTGAGACGTCCACATGGCCGCGCAAAGCGGCTGGATCGCCGGCGTGCCGATCTGCACCAGGATGGACTGCGCGTTGTAGACGACGTCCTCAAGCGGGTTGCTGAAGGCGACGATCATGTTGGCGATCAGCAGATTCTGCCCGTCCTCGCCGTAGGCCAGCATGGACTCTGCGAACCTGCTCCAGTATTCGGATTCGCGGGTCTGTGAGGCATACGGCTCGCGCGTCTGGAAGTCCTGCAGCAGCTCGAACATGAAGCCGTAGTTCGCCAGCCTCGTGCGGTTTTCCTCGCGGTCCCAGTCGCGCTGCTGCAGCAGCTCGCGGATGAAGTCGGGCCACAGCAGGTAGGACTTCCACTTCTTCTGCTCGGGCGAGAGCTTGTTCATGTCCGCAGGCGGCCACTGGTAGTTCTTGCGCACCAACTTGCCGTCTTCGTCCAGCTCATAGGGCGGTGTCGGGGGCGGAAACACGTGGCGACGGACGTAGAGCCAGTCATCACGCTCCGGGCTGTCCATCTTCTTGAGCAGCTTGACCATCTCGGTGCCGCGGAACAGCTGCACGTCGCTGCGTTCCAGCACGATCTGGGTGGTCGGGGTCTCGACTTCCCCGCCGTCGCTGCTGCCGTCGTCGCCGAATCCCCCACCGCAACTGCCGCCATCCGCGCCGCCGCCGCCGGTGCCGCTGTTCTGGCAGCCCGCAAGGCTGAGTACGATCAACGCGAGCAGGCAGGTCAGCTTGTTCACTGCAAGTCTCCGGGGGAGTGCGCGGCTTGCCCACCTTGCCCTCGGCGATGGCGGGCGCGGCCGCTTTCAGGGACTACTATCCAACCACACGCTGCGCCTGCTGCAAGGTGTCGCCTCCGTTGCAGCGCTGGTCAAGCAGCGTTATAACGCGCGCCCCACTGTACCAGGAGCAGCCATGAAGGTCGGAATTCCCCGCGAAATCAAGGATCACGAGTACCGCGTAGGCATGGTGCCAGCGGGCGTTCACGCACTGACCACCGCAGGCCACGAGGTGTTCGTAGAAGTCGGCGCGGGCCTCGGCAGCGGCATCCTGGACGAGGACTTTGAGCAGGCCGGCGCCAAGCTGCTGGCCAGCGCCAAGGAAGTCTTCGCCGCCGCGGACATGATCGTGAAGGTCAAAGAGCCGCAGCCGGCCGAGTACGCGCTGATCAAGAAGGACCAGATCGTCTACACGTACTTCCACTTCGCGGCTTCCAAAGAGCTGACCGAAGGCATGCTCAAGACCGGCGCGATCTGCGTGGCCTACGAGACCATGGAAGACAAGCGCGGCGGGCTGCCGTTGCTTACGCCGATGTCCGAAGTCGCGGGTCGCATGAGCGTGCAGGAAGGCGCCAAGTACCTCGAGCGCCCGACCGAAGGCCGCGGCATCCTGCTCGGCGGCGTGCCGGGCGTTGAGCCGGGCAAGGTCGTGATCATCGGCGGCGGCGTGGTCGGCACCAACGCGGCCAAGATGGCGGCCGGCATCGGCGCGCGCGTCACCATTATGGACGTCAGCCTCGACCGCCTGCGCTACCTCGACGACGTGCTGCCCGCCAACGTGGTGGAGATCTACAGCAACGCCTACAACATCCGCGAGGAAATCCGCACGGCCGACCTGGTTGTCGGCGCGGTTCTGATCCCGGGCGCAAAGGCCCCGTCGCTGATCCGCCGCGAAGACCTGAGCAACATGAAACAGGGCGCGGTGATCGTGGACGTGGCGGTCGACCAGGGTGGCTGCGTCGAGACCACCAAGGCGACCACCCACAGTAACCCGACCTACATCGTGGACGGCGTGGTGCACTACTGCGTGGCGAACATGCCGGGCGCGGTCGGACGCACCAGCACGTTCGCGCTGACCAACGCGACCACGCGCTATGCCGTGGAAATCGCCAAGCTTGGCTGGAAGGAAGCGGCCAAGAAGTGGGGCGAGATTCGCACCGGGCTGAACGTAGTCGGCGGCAAAATCACCTACCAGGCCGTGGCGGAAGCCTTCGGCATGGAATACGCGCCGCTGTCGCTGTAGCGGCCGCGCGACGCCAAACGGGGCAGGGTGACGTTCGCGTCTCCTGCCCCGGTTTCGTTCCTGGAATCTGCCGCGCTTGCGGATATCTGCTACACTCCAAGCACACTTCACTGTGGAACAAACTATGCCTGACCTCGCACCCTGGGAATCCGGCGACGGCAAGCAACCGTTTCACCCGGATGCGCCAACGGAGAAGGTCCCGCGTCGGGCGCCGGGCCGCCTTCCCGAGATCTACAAGCGCCAGACCGAAGCATTCATCGCTCCGGCAGGCAACGTCGTTCCGCGCCCGCAGGCCACGCCGCGGCCACTGGAGCCGCGGGCCAAGATGGCAATCTACGCCCTGGCTGGCGCGATCGTGGCGGGGCTGGCATGGGTCGGCATCGCGATGCTGATCTTCACGGCAGAGGCAGGGGCGATTCGCTACGTCTACGCCAGCGTCGGCGTGCTTCTGGCCGCCGTGGCCGGAATCATCCTGTTGCTTGAACTGCCGCGCATCAACAAGTACCGCTTCGGTACCTTCATTCCGGGCGTGCTGGTCTACGGCACCCGCCCGCTGATCGAGAAAGTGGTGGGCCCGGCCGGCATCGGCTCTGTTACCGGCTCAATCATCAAGGGCAGCGGCGGCGGAATCCTTGCCAAGGTGTTTGACCGCAGCACCCACAAGACCGCGCCGCCGGAGATTGTCGCGCTTCACATCAACCGCGGCAGTGGCGCTGAACTGGTGGGCATTGAATGGACGGCCGTACATGAGCTTCAGCGCGGCGACATTGTCTGGTTCATGACGCAGGCGCCGGGCCAGTACCTGCTGTTCCACAAACTGGTGCCGTACGCGCCGTGGGTCGCGCAGGATGAGGCCACACGCAGGGAAGTCTTCGCCGCGCTTCGGGTAGGCGACAACATGTTCAAGGACCGCGTCGATGCCAAGAACATGGGTACAACCAAGGTGATCAACACGGACATTGACGGCAATCTCGTGGTCGGCGGCGGCAAGCCGCAGGGGCCGGCTCAGCCACGGAAGGGCGGCGGCACCGAGCAACTGGGGCTGTCCGCAAAGGGCAGCACGCTCGGCGGCGGCGACCAGTACGACCAGTCCGCCGATGAATACAGCTACGACCCGGACCAGAGCACGGGCAATACTCACAAGTACAAGATCAGCGACCAGGGCAAGCCTCTAGGCAGTTTCGGCCAGCCCGACCAGGTTGACAATTTCGAAGAGTAGCCATGGGAAATGAAGGAATCATAGACGCGCTCTCGCCTGTCCTTGAGCGCTTGAAGACACTGGACCTGAGCGAGCCCGGAGCAGCCAAGGAAACCCTCGACATGGAGTTTCCGCTGCACACGGACTTCGGCGAGAAGCTGAAGGCGCTGGCGGATCAGGGGCTGAGCGAAGGATGGCTGTGCGGCAAGGAAGCCGGTGACAGCAGGTTCTCGCGCGTGGCCAAGCCGGAAGCCGGCAAGGGCTACAGCATCGACGCTGTGATGCTCTGGGGCGACGGGCCGTGGCACAAGCACACCAAGGGCGAAGTGAATTGCCTGATCGCGCTGGATGGTGAGCCGAGCTTCTGCGGGTTCAAGGAAGGCTGGGCGGTCTTCGCACCCGGCAGCCAGCACGTGCCGTCCGTGAAAGGCGGCAAGATGATCATCTTCTACATGCTTCCCGACGGCGCCGTGGAGTGGAAGAAAGCTTAGGGGCAGCGAACGGCGCGCCAGTATCGCGGCCGGATACTTCGCAGCCTGATCCCGCCACGATGCTTAGGCGCCTTTGTTTCGGGTTGATAGTCGGTGGTCACGCACGGCAGTCGCCATTGACCATCGACTGGAAAGCATCGACCGCAGCACTCATTCCAGCAGCAGGTTCGCGCAGCGGGCGAGTTCTCGCAGGATCTCTTCCTTCTGCTTGAACGTCGGCAGCCCGTCGACCTGCAGGCGGGACTGCAGCTTGCGCAGCTTGCGGATCGCCGTTTCCAGCTCGGGGCGCTGGCTCACTCGCGAGAAATTCCGCCGCCCGCACTCGTGCCAGAACACTTTGCCTTCCACGTGCTCGATCGCGCGATCCACCACCCACAGCCAGAACCGCAGCTGGTTCCACTCGGCGACGGCCGCTGTGCTGTGCCCCTGCCCCATGCGCTGCACCACGTCGTGGCGGTAGGCCTCGGCGGCCTGGTGTGCGGCGCGATAGAGCGAGCGTTTCTCCATGGCGTCACTTTGCGAAATTCGCCGGGCTTGGCCACCCGAAACGTTTGCCGTTGATTGCTGTGGAAAAGTATGCGAGCGCTTTCGAACGCCTTGAATTTGTCAAGCGAAAAAGCCGTGCAACACGCGCGCGCACGCCACCGCGACACTGCTCCGCCACTTCCCGCAAACCAGCCATTTCAAGCCAGTTCTAACCGACTTGCTAACGGGATTTGACGACACTGTTCCGCGGTGCTACTTTCGCCCGTCCACCGGAAGGACACTACGAAACACTGGCGGGGGCTACTGTTCATCAACGTGTCAGAGTGCGCTTGATACGGGAACCATTCCCGACATCAGGTGGAGAGAATGCGTGACTGAGTTACTCGCCAAAGAGCATTGGAACAAGGTCCTCACCGACCTGCAGGAACACGTTGGCGAGGAAGTCTTCAACCTCTGGCTGCGTAACACCCTGATCGTCCGCCTTGAGCCGGAACTCATCGAAGTCGGCGTACCCAACCTGGTTGTCAGCGACTGGCTGAAGAGCCAGTTCACCGGCGAAATCCTCGACAGCGTCAACCGCGTCGTCGGCTTCCGCCCGGGCGACATCAAGTACAGCGTCAACGGCCACCTCTTCCGCCAGCTCAGAAAGCAGGAAGAAACCGCACGCCGCGCGGCCGGCGAGCCCAGCCCGACTTCGCGCACCTCGCCGAAGACCGAGCCGGTGCCGAAGCAGATCTTCAACCTGAACGAGCGCTACACGCTCGACCGCGTCATCGTCGGCCCGAACAACCAGCTCGCGTTCAACTGCGCGTGGGAAGTCGCGCGCAAGCCCGGTGACAGCTTCAACCCGTTGTTTGTCTTTGGACGAACCGGCGTCGGCAAATCGCACCTGCTGCAGGGCATCGCCCGCGAAATGCTGGAGCGCTTTCCATCGAAAGAAACGCTGTACATCCCGGCCGAGTACTTCGTGAACCAGTACGTGCAGGCGCTGCAGAAGCGCGACGTCGAGCCGTTCCGCCAGCGCTTCCGCAACATGGACGTGCTGATCATCGACGACCTGCACTTCCTGGCGGGCAAGGACGCCAGCCAGCAGGAGCTGCTGCACACGCTGAACGCGCTTGAGCAGGCGGGCAAGCAAGTGGTGCTCGCCAGCGATCAGCACCCGCGCGACCTCGAAGAATTCATGGAGCATCTGACGACGCGTTTCATGCAGGGCATGATCGCCGAGATTGAGCTGCCGCCGAAGGTCACGCGCCTCGCCATCATCAAGAGCAAGCTGGAAGGCCACCGCCAACTGTTCCCGCAGGCGGTCATCGAGTTCCTGGCCGACAAGCTCGACTGCAACGTGCGCGAGATGGAAGGCTACGTCACGCGCCTCGTAGCGCTGGCGGGGCTGACCGGCGAGAAGGTCACACTGCAACTGGCCGAGCAGGCACTGCAGGACTTCCTCAGCAGCCGCAGCCGCATGGTCGACCTGACGGACATCGAGAATGTCGTCATCGCCCACTACGGTGTTACGAGCACGCAGCTTCACAGCCGCCTGCGCAAGCGCCCGGTAGCGCTTGCCCGGCAGGTGTGCATGTTCCTCGCGCGGAAGTTGACCAGCTACAGCCTCAAGGAAATCGGTCGCTTCTTCGGCGGCAAAAATCACACGACGGTTGTTTTCGCCGTGCAGGCCATCGAAGAGAAGGTCCGCAAGTCCGCTGCGCTCAATGATGAGGTTGAGCACTTGCGCCGGACCCTGATGGGCGAAGGCGCCGGCGCACGCACGCGCTAGATTTCACGAACCATACCACTACAATTCCCGCACTGTTCGCCGTGGGGGCGTCGGGAGTCTCAACTTGTCCAAGCATCATCCCCTGGTCGTCGGAGTCACGCCGTTCGCGGCGGACACTCGCCGCCCGCAGACCATTCCCGAGTACCCTGCGCGCACCGGCGTCGAGCTGCGGCTCGACCTCGGCGCCATGTGGCACGTCGTGCTCAACGACCGCGCCAAGTTCACGGAACACATCGCGTGGCTGACGTCCGACATCAATGAGACCTGCCCGCCGCCGATCATCATCGGCACCTGCCGCCGCAAGTCGGAGCGGGGCGAGTTCAACGGCGACGAGAAGCAACGCCTGCAGATCCTGAAGCTGTGCGGCCAGGTCTGCGACTACGTAGATGTCGAGCACGGCGTGAAGGCCGACGTGCCGGATTCGAAGATCATCCGCAGCTACCACGACTTCGAAGGCGTGCCCGACTTTGAGGCGGTCGCCAACGAGCTGGCGCTCGAAGGCGGCAAGATTTTCAAGATCGTCGGCACAGCCAGGTGCCTGAAAGACAACCTTGCGGTGCGCGACTTCCTCAGCGACCGCATGGACGCCACGGCGTTCCTGATGGGCGAATACGGGGTGCCGTCGCGCATCCTCGCGCTCATGTGGGGCAGCCGCATGACGTACGCGTCGCTCGGCAGCGGCACGGTCGCGCCGGGGATGATCGACTTCCAGCGCCTCGTAAACCTCTACCGCGCCCCGGAGCTCGACAGCGACTACGAGCTGTTCGGGATAACCGGCGAGCATGTCGGGCACAGCCTCAGCCCGGCAATGCACAACTTCGCGCTCAAGACGGCGCAGCAGCGGCGCGTATATCTGCCGCTTGCTGCAACCGACGTGCAGGACTTCGTTGACTTCGCACGCGGCGTGAAACTGGTCGGCGCCAGCGTGACTGTCCCGTTCAAGGAGGCGGTCGTCTCGCGCTGCGCGAAGTTCGACGAAGCGGCCGAGGCCACGCGCTCCGTCAACACGATGATCAAGCTCGACGGGCCGGGCTACCGCGGTCGCAACACAGATGTGCAGGGCTTCGTAGATGAGCTCAAGAACAGCTACAAGTATCCGCTGTTCGGACGCACCGCGCTGGTGCTGGGCGCCGGGGGCTCCGCCAGGTCGGTCGTCTACGGGCTTCGCAATGAGGGCGTCGCCGTGAACGTCTGGGCGCGCCGTCCCGAGCAGGCCGAGATGCTGTGCAAGGACCTCGGCGGCACGCCGGTGGCTGACCCGGGTGAGGTGACCTCCAGGGTCGACCTGCTGATCAACACCACGCCCTGCGGCATGGAGGGCGAGCATGAAGGCGAGATTGCTCTGCCCTGGCAGAAGCTGCAGCCGGTGCTGGCACACGACGCGCTGGTGTTCGACCTGATCTATGAGCCCGAAGACACGCCGCTGCTGACCATGGCGGCCAAGAGCAAGTTCAAGGCGTTCAACGGGCTCGGCATGCTGCGCCGCCAGGCCGCGCTGCAGGCGAAGATCTTCGGCTACTCGCTGGCCTTCGAAGTCGAGGAGCCGCCCAAGCGCTCGGAGCACATCTGGCTGGTCGGCTATCGCGGCGCGGGCAAGTCTTCGCTGGCGCGCGAGCTGGCGATCAAGCTGCGCCGCCGCGCGCTCGACGTGGATTCACAGATCGAGCTGCTGGGCGGCACCTCCATCCGCAGGATCTTCAGCGAGCAGGGTGAAGAGAAGTTCCGCAAACTTGAGGCCGACGCCCTGGCCAAGGTAGCCGCCACCAAGCCGGACGGCGTCATCGCGTCAGGCGGCGGCTGCATTGAGACCGAGGCCAACATCAAGCAGATGCGCAGCACCGGGCTGGTCATCTTCCTCGACGTGCCGGAAGAGACCCTGGTGAAGCGATTGAGCAGCGACGAAGACCGCCCCTCGCTAACCGGCAAGCCCGTCACTGAGGAAGTGCACGAAGTGCTGGCCCGCCGCCGCGAGCTTTACCTGAAGGCGGCGCACCTGGTGATCGTGCCCAAAGACCAGCGTCCTCGGGACTTGGCTGGCGAAATCGCCGACAAGCTGGCACAGTTTCGCTCTAAATGAGCGAAGTCTTCGAAATCATCGGAATGATGCCGCCCTGGTTCTGGCTGGCCTGGGCGTTTCTTGTCGGCTCGTTCGTCGGCAGCTTCCTGAACGTCGTCGTCTATCGCCTGCCGCGCAACTGCCTTTCGATCAACAAACCCAAGCGCAGCTTCTGCCCCAGTTGCAAGACGCAGCTCAAGTGGAACGACAACCTGCCGATCGTCGGCTGGATCTGGCTGCGCGGCAAATGCCGCTACTGCGGCGTGAAATTCGGAATGCGCTACCCGGCCGTCGAGCTGCTGACGGCCTTGCTGTTCACGCTGGCCATGTGGCGGGTGCTGTTCAGCGACGGCAACATCTCCGACCAGCCGCTGGCGTGGCTGACGGTGCTGCACATCTTCCTGATCATCAGCGTGCTTTTGCCGTGGGCGCTGATTGACCTCGACCTGCAGACGATCCCGGACAAGCTGACGCTCGGCCCGCTGATCGTGTTCATCCCCTTTGCCGCCGATGAACCGGCCTTGAACTTCGGCGCCATCGCCGGGCACGAACACGCCCACCTGATCTTCGGCTGGGGCACGGTGTGGCTCGACAGCCTGGTCAGCGCGCTCGTCGCGGGCTTTGCGGCGGCGTTCGGGCTGTGGTTCATCGGCAAGATTTCAAACGTCGTGTTCGCCAAGCGCGCCGCCGAGATGGGCGGAGAGACCATGGGATTCGGCGACGTGAAGCTTATGCTGCTGCTCGGCGTGATGCTTGGCTGGCCGAAGCTGGTTGCGGCGTTCTTCATCGCGATCTTTGTCGGCGCGATCTTCGGCAGCGCGCAGCTGCTCAAGAAGAAGGGGCACTTCACGCCGTTCGGGCCTTACCTGACGCTGGGCGCAGTGGTCGCGGCCATCGGCATGGACCGGATTCTTTGGTTGTGGGACAAGTACATGGATTTCCTCAAGAGCGCGGCATGAGCGACTACACCATCAGCATCAACGGGCAGTTCGTGGAAGAGCGCGACGCGAACATCAGCGTGCTCGACCACGGCTTCCTGTTCGGCGACAGCATCTATGAAGTCGTGCGCACGGTGAACGGCAAGCTGTTCGCGGCCGACCGTCACCTGAAGCGACTGCACAACAGCGCCAACTCGCTCGAGATGCCGCTGCAGCAGTCGGACGAATGGTACCTCGACCGCTGGCGCGACCTTCACGCGAAGCGCGCAAGCGGTGAGTCCTACCTGCGCATCATTATCACCCGCGGCGTCGGCCCGCTGAGTCTCGACTACACGCAGTGCGAAAAGCAGAACGTGATCGGCATCGCCAAGCCGCTCAACAAGTGGCCCGATGAAGACTACGCCCACGGCTGCAAGGTCGTGCTGGCCGAAGTGCGCCGCAACGCCAAGCAGGCCACCGACCCCGCCATCAAGTCCGGCAACTACCTGAACAACGTTCTCGCGCTGAAGGAGGCACGGGCCGCGGGCGCGACCGAAGCGATCATGCTGAACGTGCAGGGCCACATTACCGAGGCCACGACGAGCAATGTGTTCTTCGTGAAGGACGGCGTGGTGAAGACGCCTGCATTGAAGGAAGGCCTGCTTGAGGGCGTCACGCGCGGCTTCATCCTGCAGGTCTGCAAGGACCTCGGGCTGACGTGCGAAGAAGGCGTGTTCACACGCGACGAACTGCTGAACGCCGATGAAGTATTCATCACCGGCACCACGCGCGACGTGATGCCGGTGGGCTACATCGGGCGCGAGAAAATCAAGTTCACCCCCGGCTCACTCACCATCAAGATCGCCAACGCCTACCACGACGTGCTTCACGACCCCAAGAACCAGATGTGATGCCACGTCGCTTGCTTGCCATTGCCAACCCGATCTCAGGCCGCGGCAACGCGCGCCGCTTGCTGCCGCATTTCAATGAACTGGCAACCGAGGCGGGCGTCGAGATTGAGATCAAGCTGACCGAGCATGCGGGCCACGGCAAACAGCTTGCCGCGGAAGCGGCCGGACAAGGCTTTGACGGCGTAATCGCAATCGGCGGGGACGGCACGGTCAACGAGGTCGTGAACGGGCTCGGCCCGCACGGTCTGCCGCTGATGGTCATTCCGCAGGGCACGGGCAACGTGCTGGCCAAAGAGCTGCGCGCCTCGCGCAAGGTGATGGACTACCTGGACTGCGTGCGCGAATGGCGCATCGGGCATCGCGACCTCGGGCGGCTTTCCAACGGGCGGCTGTTCAGTTGCTTCGTTGGTGCGGGCTTCGACGGGCAGTGCACGCGCGCGCTGGCAGAGCGCAAGGGCGCCATCCACATGGCGCAATACGTGCCGATCATGTGGAAGGCCATCAAGCACTCGGATTTCAGGACGCTGCGCGTACACAGTGACGACCGCTGCGAGGCGGGCGTCAGCTACACACTGGTCTCGATCACACCCGAATACGGCGGCCCGATGTGGCTGACGGGCAAGGCCAAGCCGGACGACGGACGCTTCGACGTGCTGACCGTGCACGAGCGCATCACGCCGCTGGCGCTGGTGAAGCTGGTGTCGTTCGCCATGATGCGTCGCATGGGCAAAGCGCAAAGCACCCGCTTCTTCCGCACCGGCAAGCTCAGGGTCGAAGCCGAAGAAGAAGTCCCCATCCAGGTGGACGGGGACTTCGCAGGGTTCCTGCCGATTGAGGCCGAGGTGCTGCCGAACGCACTGGCCTACTTCAAGCGCTGATTACTTCCCGCCCGGGATCTTCACCTTGGCACCCGCCACGAGTTTCACGCCGGGGTTGGCGTTGGCGATGTCGTCGCTGCTGAGCCCGCGGTCTTTGAACTTGCGGTTTGCGATCACCCACCATGAGTCGCCATCCTGCACGATGTATTCGGTCTCCTTGCCAGGCTCGCCGCTGGGCGCCGGGTCCGACTTGGCGGGCGGGCCGGCCTTGATGGCTTCCTTGCCCGGCGGAATCAGCAACTTGTCGCCCGGGCGCAGCACCTTGCCCTTGTTGGCGCGCTCGATGTCTTCCGAAGACAGCCCGCGCGACTTGAACGTCACGTGCGCCAGCTTCCACCACGAGTCGCCGTTCTGCACGGTGTACTCGGTCCATTCGCCTTGCGGGGCGGACGCTTCTTCCGTGCTGCCCGCGGATTCCGTCGCGTCGGGCGGGTTGTCGACCGTCTTCACCTGGAAGCCCGGGTCAAGGTCGTCCACCGGCTGCAGGCGATCTATGCCGGGAGGCCCCATTTCCGCGCTGATGACCTCCGCAGCGAGTTCATCCTGCGAGCTTTCTTCCACCATCACGCGGGCGTGGCTCAGCACCTGGTCCCAGATCAGTCCCAGTCCAAGGCTGGCGATGCTCGCGACGAATATCGCGATCTTTACTCCACGGTCCATGCCAATCTCCGTTCCGCCGACACGGTCGGCTGTTCGTACTTCGGCAGACGCGGGCTGCAACTTGAGGCGAACGCAAACGCCGCTACAACAGGCGTGTGAAATACGCCTCGGCCGAAATCCCCGCTTGCCCCGGAACGATCAAGTCGGTGAACGAAGACTTTCGTGTCTTCGAGGTGCCGCTGTACGACTTCTCTGGCAGCGGCGATCACACGCTGGTCCACGTTGAAAAGGCCGGTATCAGTACATTTGAAGCCATCCGCCGCATCTGCCGCGAGCTGAAGTTCAACGAGCGCGATGTTGGCTTTGCAGGCCTGAAAGACGCGCGAGGCGTCACCCGCCAGTGGCTCAGCTTCGAGCACACCAACCCCGAGAACTTCCTGGCGCTGAACATTCCGAAGCTCAAGGTCCTGGAGGTCACCCGGCACGGCAACAAGCTTAAGCGCGGGCACCTCGCGGCCAACCGGTTTGAAGTCGTCCTGCGCGACGTGGACCCGGCAAACGTCCCCCACGCCCGGGCGACTCTCGACCTGCTTGCCAAACGCGGCGTGCCGAACTGGTACGACACCCAGCGCTTCGGGCGCCGCGGCGAAAACCCCGCGGCCGGCATCGCGATCCTGCGCGGCGACCTCGAGGCTTACTTCAAGGCCGTGCTCGGCACGCCGGAAGGCGAGACGGACACCGAAACCCGGGCCGCCCGCGAGGCGTACGAAGCCGGCGAGATCGAGCAGGCCTTGCAACTCTGGCCGCGCCGCGCAAACCAGGAGCGCGCAGCCCTGAACGCTGTTCTGCGCGACGGTGCGACGTGGAAAGCGCTCAAGAAGCTGCCGCAGAAGCTGAAGCTGTTGCAGGTATCAAGCGTGCAGTCGCTGCTGTTCAACCGCGTGCTGGATGCTCGCTTTGACGAATTCGACCGCGTCTGGGAAGGCGACATCTGCCGCCTCGCCAACGGTGCCGACTTCGCCGTGGAGGACCCGACAGCCGAGCAGCCGCGTTGCGACGCACTCGAAATCTCCCCCACCGGCCCGATCTACGGGCACAAGGCGCGCCTGGCTTCAGGACGAGCCGGCGAGCTGGAGCAGCGCATCCTGGCCGATGCCGGATTGTCGCCCGAGATGTGGGACATCGGGCGCGGGCTCAGCCAGAAAGGCGATCGGCGTCCCTTCCGCTTTGTCGCAAGCGAGACCGCGGCCCAATATGACCAGGCCGAAAGCGCACTCAGCCTGCGCTTCACGCTGCCGAAGGGCTGCTACGCCACCGTGCTGCTGAAAGAGATCACCCGCACAGGCGAAGACCTTGCGTTTTCGTCTCAATCGGAGTGAGGTTAACGACAGGTATCCCAAGGAGACGAAGTGGAACAGCTACGCAAAGACATCAAGGAAGTCGCCGCGCGCCCGGAGCGCAAGGCCGACACAATCGAGGTGCAGCACCTGCTGGTCGCGCACAAGGGCGCGGGCATCGGCGGCGTGACTCGCAGCATGGACGAGGCGGAGAAGCTGACGGCCGAGTTGTACGCACAGATCAAGGGCGGCGCGGACTTCGACGCGCTGGTTAAGGAAAACACCGACGACGCGCACCCGGGCATCTACGGGATGACCATGTCCGGCAGCGGCGACCGCGGCAGGAACGTCTACCCGCGCAAGGGCATGGTTGCGGCCTTCGGCGACGTGGGCTGGCGGCTGGACGTGGGCGAGGTTGGCGTTGCACCGTATCATGACCGCAACAGCCCCTACGGCTGGCACATCATCAAGCGCCTGAAATGAAGAAGTGGTTCGCCAACGGCAGCGTCGCGCTACTCGCCCTGTGCGTGGGCGCGGCGCTGTTGTTCCAGGCGTGCGGCAACGACTTCAACCACCCACCGCCGCCCAACGCCATCTCGGCTGATGCTGGAGAGGTCTCGCCCGACGTGAAAACGCTGCGCGACGACGCGGTGGATTTGCAGCTACGGCCCGAGCTTGATGTCGATCGCGTGACGATCCAGTACATCCTGATCGCAGAGGGACTCGCCGGCGGAACGGACGCCAAGAAGAAACTCTCGCTCGCCGAGGCCGAGCAGCTCTGCGCCGAGGTCTACAACAAGGCCAAGTCCGGCGATGACTTCGACAAGCTGGTGCTCACCTACTCGTACGAATCGGGCGTGCACGGGCAGCGTCCGGGAATGGTCACGTTGCTGCGCGGGCTGAAGCCTGACGCCAAGCTGTCGGAAGGCCCAAACACCTTCCGGCGCGAACAGGAGGAGACCGGGCTCTCGAATGCGGCATGGCGGCTCAAGCCCGGCGAGATCGGCCCGGTCGAGCGCCACGAGACCGACGCCAACAGCGGCTACTACGTCGTGCGCCGCCTGACGGACGATGAAGTCAGGCACGACAACCCAGCGAACTTCCCGCCTGCAAACGACGCCGTAGCCATGCTGCGCGCCGATGCCGAAGCACTGATGCAACGCCATGAGCACGACGCCAAGCGCGTGAAGATCCAGCACGTCCTGATCGGGCGCTACTTCTCCGACCCCGACGGCAAGCACAAGCGCCTGTCCCCTGAAGAGGCCGAGGCACTCGCGGCCGAGGTCTACGCCAAGGCCAAGGAAGGCGAAAGCTTCAACAAGCTGGTGCGCGAGTACACCTACGACACCACCGAAGGCGAGCCGCCCGGCAGCTACATCATGGTCGCCGACAAGGATGCCGCCAACAAGCTCCAGACCTGGCGCGAAGGCATGGTGCCCGCCTTCGGCGACGTGGGCTGGCGGCTGGAGATCGGCGAAGTCGGCGTAGCCATGTACGACCGCGCCAAAAGCTGGTACGGCTACCACATCATCAAACGCATCGAGTAATCACGCCTGCAGCGTGTGCATGCCGGGGTGCAGATCGTGCAGCCAGGTCTTCTCGCCCTGCCGCACCTTCAGCTTGAACGGCACGTCGCACATCAGCTCGATCGTGCGGCGCCCGCCGCCCTTGACGGCCGGGCCGACTTCCATGTTCAACGTACCGAATGCGAAGCGCAACCCTTCAATGGTGTGCTGCTCTTCAACGTAGGGTATCAGTTCCAACTCGCCCCGGTGGGCGTGCGGGCGCAACCCCATCAGCACACCCAGAGTGTTCTGGATGCAGAGTGCGTGCGCCAGCGGGGCGTTGGCGCCGCTCGCGCCGTCGTGCAGGGGCGCGGGAATGTCGCGGTCCGGGTCGGCCGCCATGAACATCTCGCCCGAATCCAGCAGGATCTGCGCAAGCCGCCGCATGTGAAGCTCGGCTGCCTTCTGCGCGGCGGAGTGCTTGTGCAGCGCAAACAGGGACTCGAACGCAACCAGGTTGAAGTCAGCACGGGCGACGCCGCCTGGCGCACCGTCGCGCTTGCGATAATCGCCCTCTGCGGCACTGACTGTCGAGAACGGGTGCGCGCGCTCGAACTGCGTCGGGTCGCTGAGGCGCTTCAGCATCGCCTCGGCGCGGTTGCGCGGCGCGATGCCGCTCCAGACCGCCCACATGCTCGCGAGCGTCTTGACCGGCAGGTGCGCGCCGTGTTCATCGAGGTCGTAGTACCACGAGTCCTCTTCGCTCCACATTAACGCGTTGACCTTGGCGGCCACGTCGCGCATGACCCACTCAAGCTCGCCGGCCTTTTCTTTCTCGCCCAGTACGCGCGCCATCTCGGACAGCAGACGCGCGTTCAACGCGTACATGCCGCTGGCGTCCACCCAGCTTGCTCCGCCGGCGAGGCTCGGCACCACGCGTCCGCCAAGCATGAACCGCCCCGTCGCGTGCAGACGGTAGGGCTCCGGTGATCCGGCCAGCAAACCGTTGCGCTTGCGTTCGTGGTCTTCGCGGTACAAGAAGTCCGTGCGCAGGATCTCGAAAGCGTGCGCCAGGCGCTCACGATTGCCGTGCAGCTTGAAGTGCTCCCACTCCGCCATTGCCAGCAGCGGCGCCGCGATGCGCTTGCGCGGCTGATCCGCGGGCGGGTTGCCGCCGGTCGCCAGCTCAAGCTGCGCGGGAACGTAGCCGGACGGATCGAGCGCCGCCAGGAACGGGTCCGTCACGCTGCGGGTGCCGATGCCCGCCCAGCGCAAACCCAGGCTGGCCAGCGAAGCATCCCACGCGTCGACGACGGGCTGGCTCAGCCCGCGCACGGCGGGCGCCTTGAGCGCGCTTTCATCGCCGGGCTCGACGATGTTCTCGCGCAGGTGAAGGCAGGCGTGCCGGTACGGGTCGAGCAGGTTGTCCTGATCGCCGTTGATTTTCAGTATCGGAAAGTCGCGAGGCTCTGGCATGCACCACAGTTCATAAGTCACTGGACGGGCTAGGGATAACAGAATTTCGGACTGTTTTTGTCTAGTAAGCTGTTTTTCCGGCGGCAGAATCTTTACTGTTCGAGAGCAGCTGTAGAAGACCACACCCTTCCAGACGCTCGCGAGCACTTTCGTGACACTCCCGGCCCCGGCCGGGATCAAACGTAGGAAGGCTTGCGATGACCTCATTTTCCGATGATCCATTGATTGACGACACGCCGATCACCGACGGCGACCTGCAGGGCGTTGTTGACGTCGGCAACGTGAAGCCGGGCGACAACATGGCGTGCCTGGTGAAGGGCATGTTGCGCGCAATCGGCGAAGACCCTGACCGCGAGGGGCTGGTCAAAACGCCCTTCCGCGTCGACCAGGCCATGAAGTGGCTGACCAAGGGCTACAGCGAGAAGCTGGAAGACGTGGTCAACGACGCGATCTTCAGCAGCGACAACGACGACATCGTGCTGGTGAAAGACATCGACATCTTCAGCATGTGCGAGCATCACATGCTGCCGTTCTACGGAAAGGCGCACATCGCCTACATTCCCGACGGCAAGGTGATCGGTATCAGCAAGCTGCCGCGCATCGCGGAGATATTCGCCCGCCGCCTGCAGATACAGGAACAGCTGACCTATCAGATCGCCAAGGCGGTCGAGCAGGCCGTGCAGCCGCGCGGCGTTGCGGTGGTGATCGAGTGCGCGCATATGTGCATGGTCATGCGCGGCATCCAGAAGGTCGGCTCGACCACGGTCACCCGCAGCCTGACCGGCGTGTTCAAGGAAGATCAGCACCTACGGCACGAGTTGACCCGCATGATCAACGGCGAGGCGCCGTAGCCTATTGCCCGGGCGGGGACGGGACTTACACTTCCGTCACCGGAGGAAAGAGCGTGCCTGAACTGACCGACGAGTTCGTGACCGAGAAGTTCGCCCACCTGTACGAGCAGTATTTCGACAAGTTCGAAATCCGTACCGACGGCGAGGGCAAGCGCTTCATTCACGCTGAGTACAGCCACCCACGCTTCAAGCGCACCTGGGTACCGCAGGTCTTCTGCGGTCTGCGTGTGCACTGCGTACCGACCGAGGCCGACTCCAAGCCCAGCCCGCAAGGGCTGGGGTCAGCGCGTGCGTAGAACCCAGCCCTTGCGGGCTGGGCTTTGGTAGACTGCCCACGTGGCCGCTTCAAAGAAATCCGAACGCAAGTCCGCGGAATCCCTGCGCTCCGGCAAGGGCAAGGCGAGCCTCGCTTTCGCCGGGGCGGTGCTGGCTGTGCTGGCCGGCGGCGCAACCTACCTGCAGTTGACCGATCAGTGGGGCGTCGTCACCGGCGCGGCGGCGCTGAAGTACCAGAACTGGTTTGAGGGGCTGGTCAACGACCCGGACAACGAGGAATACCGCACGGAGCTGATCACCCACGTCGTCGAGCACTACAAACAGACCCCCTCCAAGAAGTCTCTGCCGCTGCGCAATGATGCGGGGCAGGTCGTTGGTCGCTTCCGGATCAAGAGCGCCGAGGTCGACCAGCCGAACCGCGGCAGCACGGACCCCGCCGAGCGCCGGATCTACACCGTTGACCTGCAGGGCAGCGGCGAGCTCTGGCACGAAACCGGCGGGCGCGTCCGCTTCCACGGGACTGCGTTCGTGACCTACTCGGTGGACTTCAAGGTCGAGGACTGGGCCGCGCTGGCCTACTTCCAGTGCCTCGACGTTCAGCGCCCCAAGTTCGAGTGCGACCACATCGACAACATCCTCGGGCAGATCTTCATCGGCGCGGTCCGCAGCGCGGGCACGGAGGCACTGGACGAGTCGCTTCGGCCGGGTTTCACGGTGATCGCCAAGGCGAACGGCGACACCTACCTGGCGGGCGGCAAAGTCAGCGCCAGCTTCACTCCGCGCAAGGGGCCGTTCGAGGAAACGGATGCGGGCGAAGGGTTTGAGACGATCCAGAACGACGTCACTCTGCTGCACGCGGGCTATCGCGACTACCTGGGGCCGATCGAGTTGTTCGACGACTCGGAGCTTCGCGTCACGATCGAAACCGAGTCGCTCGAGCCGCGCAAGACGTTCGGCGCGGACGTCTACATCCTGAACGAGGAGCAATTCCAGTTGTACGAGTCCCACTACCCCAGCAAGCTAGATGACCTCAAAGAGCTGCCGCGACTCGACAGCCGCTACGACGTCTCCAAGCTCAACATGGACCGCCAGGACCTCACGGGCAACGTCTACATCCTGATCGACTACACGGGCTGGGGCAACGGACGCGACCCCGACGACCGCGCCGAAGCGGCACTGGTCAGGTACTACGTACGTGCAAAACGTTGAAACCGCAGATGCACGCGGATGAACACGGATCCGACTCATCTGTGTCAATCGGTGTGAATCTGTGGTTTCAGCAGAGCCGTCCCCTGCTTGACTCAGGGCGCAGCCGTTCTATATCTGTCCCATGGAAGTGATGGCAAACAGACCTTCACAGCCCCGCCGCGACGCCGGTGGGGCTGTGTGCGTTTAACGAGACCGGACATGACGAACCCGAACGGACTATCCGCAGCTGAACTCTTCGAGCGCACCCCGTACGCGCTTACGTACAACGACATCATCCTGATGCCGGGGCACATCGACTTCGCCCCCGCGCAGGTGGACCTGACGACCAAACTGACGCGCGAGATCACGCTGCGCAAACCGCTCGTCAGCTCGCCCATGGACACCGTCACCGAGCATCGCATGGCGATCGTGCTCGCGCTGTGCGGCGGCATCGGCATCATCCACTACAACTGCACGATTGAAGAGCAGGTCGCGCAGGTGAAGAAGGTGCGGCGCTTCGAGAACGGCTTCATCCTCGACCCACTCGTACTCAGCCCGGACCACACCATCGCCGACGTCCACAAGATCAAGAAGCAGCACGGCTTCAGCGGCATCCCCATCACGGAAGACGGCACGATCAAGTCCAGGCTGATCGGCATGGTGGCCAACCGCGACATCGACTTCGAGACCGACCACACGCGCAAGCTGCGCGACGTGATGACCACGGACCTGATCACCGCCAAGAAGGGCATCTCGCTCAACGAAGCCAACGAAATCCTGCGCAAGTCAAAGAAGGGCAAGCTGCCCGTTGTTGACGAACAGGGCCGGCTCGTATCGCTCACCAGCCGCCGCGACCTGCGCAAGAACCGCGACTACCCGGACGCCACCAAGGACGCCAAGAAGAACCTGATGGTCGGCGCGGCAATCAGCACCAAGAACGAAGATCGCGATCGCCTCGACGCGCTGGCCGAAGCGGGCGTCAGCGTGGTCGTGATCGACAGCGCGCAGGGCGACAGCAGCTTCCAGCACGAGATGATCAAGTACATCAAGAAGACCCACCCGGAAATCCAGGTGATCGGCGGCAACGTCGTCACCGAGCGCCAGGCCGAGAACCTGATCAAGGCCGGCGCGGATTCGCTGCGCATCGGCATGGGCCCCGGCAGCATCTGCACCACGCAGGAAGTGATGGCCGTCGGGCGCAGCCAGGGAACGGCCGTGTATCACACCGCCAAGGCCGCGCGGAAGCACGGCGTACCGGTGATCGCCGACGGCGGCATCTCGGTGATCGGGCATATCATGAAGGCGCTCAGCCTCGGCGCGAGCGCGGTCATGTGCGGCAGCCTGTTCGCCGGCACCGACGAAAGCCCGGGCGAGTACGTGTACCGCGAAGGCGTGCGCCTGAAGATGTACCGCGGGATGGCCAGCCTCGACGCGATGAAGGCCGGGGGCAACAAGCGCTACTTCACCGAGCAACAGGACGTGAAGGTCGCCCAGGGCGTCAGCGGCTTCGTGCAGGACCGGGGCAGCATCTTCGACCTGGCCGCGTACCTCGGGCAGGGGCTGCGGCTCGCGTTCCAGGACGCGGGTGTGCGCAGCGTGGAAGAGCTGCACACGGGCCTCGAAAAGGGTACGCTTCGGTTCGAGCTGCGCAGCCCAAGCGCCCAGCGCGAAGGCGGCGTACACGACCTGTACAGCTACACCCAGCCGGACGCGTTCACCAACCAGCGCAGCCAGTAGCATCGGCATCCTGCCGATGGGTTGCTCACGTGCTTCCAGCGATTGCTGCAAGCCGACGCTACTCATCGAGGTCAGTCGAAAGCTCAAGTCCCAGCAACTCGGCCGTTTTCCTGCGGAACTCGTTGGCGCCGCCGTGGGCCGGGTGGCGGAAGTTGGCGACGATATCGAGCGACTTGCCCTGCACCTTGAAGCCCTCGAGTGCCCTTGCAGGCAATTGGCCCACAGTCACGACCTTTGTGTCGGCGTAGAGTCTATTGAAGAAGAACTCGAGCGCCTCGAGCCCGTAGTTGATCGTCTCCGCGTCCGGCTCGGCGTTGCTGAGCGGCTCGCCGGGCTTGTGCGGGTGCCAGGGCACGATGTTCCAGCACACCACATCCGTGCGCGTTCCGAGCAGATCGAGCACCACGCCAGCCGTCGCTTCGCGGTAGGCATTCTCTCGTTTGCTGGTTCGGTCGTAGCACGAGCCGGTGAGGCACAGGCGGTGCTCGTCGCTGAACGGGACGCCGGTGAAGCGGGCGCCGCGATAGCCGGGGGCGATGCCGATGAACGCGTACTTCGGCGCGCTCAGGGAGCGCAGATAGCGGCGCAAGTTCTCACGCCGCTTTGCTGCGCCCCCTCGTGCGTCGAGTTCAGGGTCATCCTGCCGGTAAATGTTGAACACATGCTCCGGCAATTCGGCACGTCGAAGCCTGGCGATCAGCTTCTCGATGCCTTCTTCAAATGGTTTCTGCGCTACAGGTGCCTCGGCCATGCAAGACTTCTACGCACGTCCGCAGCGAATGGAACAGTCCGCTACTCCCAATTGGCGGTGTAGTAGATCCCACTCGGGTAGTATTGCTCCTCCTCCAGGTTGTCGTACTTCACGTATCTGCCGACCTTCGTGACCAGATACTTCCCGCCGACCTTCTTGACCCAGACGGCCCATGCACCGAAATCGTCCTTGCGCTTCTTGAACCGGATCTCAATCACGCCGTCTTCCAGCTTTGTCTCTTTGTCGAACTCCGGCGCCTTGAACTCGGCGAGGCTCAAGCGCGACCGCATGCGCTCCTCATGGAACATTCGCTTGCTGGTCAGCTTGCGGTAGTACGCGTGTTTGAGCTTCGCAGCCGACCATTCGATTTCCCGGTCCATCCTCCAGCCGATGGGAATCAGCCAGTTGTAGACCGACTCGGCCGCCTCGCGTGCCGTAGAGTTCTTCAGCGTCACCTTCTGCGGGTCGTCGGCCATCAGCTGCTCTTCCCAGACGTAGTAGCCAAGTGGATTCGCACCGGGCACCCACTGGCCTCCCGGCATCTCGTCGCCATTCACCGGGGGCGGGACGTACCAGTCCTCGATCCGGTCGATCTGCCAGTTGCCGTACTTGTCCTGCACGCAGTAGTAACGATGGCGCAGGTCGATCTTTTCGACCTCGCGATCGATGTACACCATGCCCCAGGCGTCTTTGTCGAACTCGTTGTCGCGCTTCAGGATCTTCTCGCCGGGCTGGCTGGTCTCGACACAAACGCTGCCGTCATCCTGTTTGATGGTCTCGACAATGACGGTCGGCTCAAGCCGCGGGTTTTCAAGGCCGAGCGTGTGAGTGCCGATCTCCTCTTCGCACGGGTTGTAGGTGCCGGCGATAGTGTCCGGGTGTACCAGTTGCTGCTGGTACGGCAGCATGCCTTTGTAAAGCAACTGGGGCCGGCGGTAGTTCACAATCCGCCACGCGCCCGCGGCGACCATGCGATCATCGTGCAAAGCGCTGAAGGACTCGACGCACTTCTCCGGCGTGGACTGGTCGAACTTGAAGTTCAGCTTGAACTCGAACTTCATGTTGTCCGGCGTATCGCCGGTGATCACCCAGTAGAAGGGCGCTTCCTTGCGGACTTCCGCTTCATTGAGTTTGCGCGTCTTGACGCGCTGGGCATCGGCCTGGACGGTCAGCCCAAGCATTGCCACGGCCGCGATGGCGGCAGCAAACAGGCGTTGGAGCATTGGAGAGTTCCTGGCAGGGGATATCGGGGTCTACGCAACCAGAGGCTAACCCGCCGATGTGCCGACTGCCAAAAAACCGGTGAGTACCACGCTCGCGAATTTGCGCGAGCGCTGAAGCGCGCTTGCAATTTCGGTCGGTTCACGCGGTGCTGAGCCCGCACTTGAGATTGCGGTAGCGTGCGAGCGCCATCAGCGGGAAATACTCGCGGTAGAAGTGGTAGTTCAGATAGAAAGCGTTGGGGAAGCCTGTTCCGGTGAACTTGTCCTCTTTCCAGCCGCCGCCGGGCAACTGATTCTTGATCAGCCACTGGATTCCGCGCTGCACGCGCTGGTCGTCCACTTCGCCGGCGCACATCAGCCCGATCAGCGCCCACGCGGTCTGGCTGGGGGTCGCTTCGCCCTTGCCTGCCAGTTCACGGTGGCGGTAGCTTTCGCAATTTTCGCCCCATGAGCCGTCCTCGTGCTGCACGCTGTACAGCCAGTCGACGGCGCGGCGGATGAACGGCTGCTGCATGTCCTCGCCGACCTGCGCGAGCCCGGCCAGTGCACCGTGTGTGCCGTAGATGTAGTTCACGCCCCAGCGCCCCCACCAGCCGCCGAAGTCTTCCTGCGTCTTTTTCAGGAACTTGATGCCGCGCGCGACCGGCTTGAAGTCCTGCCTGAACCCGAAATGCCCGAGCGTCTCCAGCACGTGGCCGGTGATGTCGGCCGTGCTGGGGTCCAGCATGTTGTCGAGGTCGTTGAACGGGATGTGGTTGACCAGCTCTTTGTCGACGCTGTTTTCGAACGCGCTCCAGCCGCCGTCGCGGTTCTGCATGGCGAGCATCCACTCGAGACCGATGCGAACCTGCTCGGTCCGCATGCACTTGCCCTTGCGGAAGCCGCCCCACAGCAGCGACATCAGCACGATCGCCGTGTCGTCGATGTCCGGGTAGAAGTCGTTGTAAAACTGGAAGCACCAGCCGCCGGGAATCGCGTCCGGATTCTTCACGGCCCAATCGCCGTCGCGGAAGATCTGGCGTGAGTACAGCCAGTCGATGTGCCGCTGCATTTCCGGCTTGCGGATGTCGTGGCCCGCCTCTGCCAGCGCGACCAGCGACCAGGCCGTATCCCACACGGGGCTGACGCATGCCTGCATATGCAGCCCGTCCACTTCCGGGTGGTCGATCATGAAACGATCGAGCGCCGCCCAGGCGCGCTTGATGCGCGGGTCGTCGGCCTCAATGCCGAGCTGCGGCAGCGCCATCAGGTTGTACATCACGGGCGGATAGATGCCGCCCCAGTCGCCGCTGTCATCCTGGTGGCTGAGAATCCAGTCCTTGGCCTTGCGCAGGGCGATCTTGCGCACGACGCTGCCGATGGCGCCCTCGAACTTCTTGACCGCCTTGGCGCCAAGCTGGATCAGCCCGCCCAGCGAGATGATTCCCGGGTCGGTGTAGCTGTCGAAGTTCCACTTGCGATCCGCGGGCTTCTCGACAAACAGCTCGTCCATGTCGACGTGCAGCTTCTTGAGCGGCTTTTTCTCATACAGGACGGACATCGGCACCAGGCTGATACGGCACCAGTAGCTCATGTCATAGATGCTGAGTGTCTTGCGCTCGAGCGCGCCGGGCAGTTGCGGCAGGTATGGAAGCAGCACAAGCCACGGCGGAATCGGCGGCACGCCCGCCCAGTCGTATTGCCCGAACAGCGCCAGCAGCAGCCGGCCTTCCACGCCGATGCGCATGGCGCCGCCCTGGCTGTGAATCCACTCGCGGGCCTTGACCATGTGGGGCGCGTCCAGCGAATCGCCGGCGACCTTCAGCGCGTAGTAGCAAGTGACCGTGTAAGTGAGGTGCCCCGGCCCGCCGGTGTGGATGGCCCACCAGCCCTCTTCGGTCTGCCAGTTGCGCGTGAAGTTCGCGAGCTTGCGTTGCTTAACCTCATCGACCTTGTCGAGGAAGTGCATCATCAGGATGTATTGCGCGCCGAGCCCGGCGTTGCTGTCCAGCTCGGCGTTCCAGTATTCGTTGTGGGGCTTTTCGCGCAGGTTCAGAAGCCGCTTGATCTGCACGTCGATGGCGGCATCGAGTGCGCGATCGTTCGAGCGCGTGGCGCGACCGGGCTGTTCGCCAAACGCGGCGAGCAGCCCCTCGAGTGCGCCCAATTCTTTGTCGATCTCGCGCAGCGTCCGGTGCCGGGGCTTGCGGCGGTTGAGATCGCGGTGAAGCGTTTCGGAATGGCGTGGCAACGGCTCTCCCTTGGGCGGGAAGTATAGCGGGCGGGATCGCCCGGGAAACCCGGCGCAATGGAAAGGCCCGGTTGCCCGGGCCTTTGCCTACTGATTGCGGGGCTCGCCGGGTTTGTCCTCCGGCGGGCGGTACTCCGGCGACGGATTGAGCCGGACAGTCACCTTGTACTTCATGCTGTTGGTTTCGCCGGCCTTGATGCCCTTGGGAAACTTCCAGCGCAGGATGTTGCGCGCGTCGTCGCGCACGAGGTACGCCACGCTGGTGCCATCCTTGGGCAGGGTCGCCGAGTCGGCGATGTATTCCGTGTAGTACGGGACCGGCTCATCGATTTCGGTCGGGCCGGTGTCGTACTCGTTGGTGTTGTAGTACACGATCGTGTAGGTGATCTCGACGTTGTCGCCGACCACTTCACGGTCGGCATACTTCCACAGGTGCAGCCCGATCACGCGGGTGTTGAACGCCGCCTCGTAGCCGTAGCGGGTGTGCCCGGCCTCGAGATAGCTCTCGCTGGTCATGGCATGCGCGTTCGTGGTCGAGCGCAGCCCTTCCGTCGCGAGACGCGCGGTGTTGGTGTAGGCCTGATCTTCCACCGAATACGCGCTGTAGCCGTCGCGCGAGTACCGGTGGTTGTATTCCTCGTCGCTGTACAGGGCGGGATAGGTCGTCGCGTTGCGGCGTGCCCACAGCTCGTTGGTGGTGTGCCCGTCGCGGTAGCCCTGCACGGTTACCAGCCTGCTGGCGTAGTCCTGGTAGGTCAGCGCGGCGAAACCAAGCCGAACGTAACGCGCGTCATAACCCGAGCGACGAGTCGCCGCTGCACCCGACGTCGTGCAGCCGATCTGCGCGAATTCCAGGATCGGGATGTCGACGCGGTTCGACGCCGTACGCGTCGTGTCCTGCCGCGCGCCGGAGTCGCGGGTGGTGCCCACGGCCTCCGGATCCTTGATCCATGCGCCTTCACGGGCGTCTTCGTTGACACCTGTGTACTTGATATCGCCGCTGCTGGCGCATCCATATGCGCCAAACAGCAGCAGTATCGCGAGCATGTACGCCAGTCGCTTCATCGAGCCCGTTTCCGGCTACTTGATGTATTCGGCGTTGCCGAAGTCGATCACCGCGATCACACGCCCGTTGAGCGAAGCCTGCTCGATCAACGCATCGCGCGTGACGCTGTCACCGTAGTCGTAGACGCGAAGCTGCGAGTCTTCGCCCGCGGTGCCGCGAACGTTGGAGTCGCGGTAGCGCTCGTACACGACGTAGGTAACGGCCTTGAAGTCGTCGACGGCGTTGAAGATCTCAGCGGTCACGTGCACCGGCACGGTGGTGACGCGGGTGAGGGTCGTGTGGCTGAACACGTCCATCTTCCCGTAAATCGTCTTGCCGTTCCACTTGAGCTCGATCTTCTTTTCAGCGTCGTTGCTCTTGAGTGTGTAGATTTTTGAGGTGTCACCGGACTCGGTGCCGCCCTCATCAATCTTGATCTGTCCGGTGCCGCTGGGCACGTCGAACATGAAGCGCATCGGCTTGGACGAACCACAACCGACCACAATAAGGGAAAGGGCAACGAGCAGGACGCCGGTAAGGATCCGGGCCATGGAAAACCTCCACGACAGCAGCAATATTCGCAGGGGGAGTTGCGAGAACCTTTTATACGAATCGATTTGCGGGCGCAACTCTGGACTAAATCATGCCCGAGTAACGCGTTCAGCACGTTGAAGATGCGGCGACATCAGCGCTGTTGAGCGGGATTTCTGCGACGCAGGGAGCCGCCTGGCCTTGTCAGGTTTACATTACACCGCCCGTCAGATGACTCACCCTACTGACACCCAATATACGGTATCCGCACCTCACGAACCCAACCTCTTGTGGTTGCTTGAGACGGCTGATTCGGTAATCGTGCAAGACATGCGAATTTGTCTGACATTTTCTTGCAATATGCCAACATCTACGTCAGAATCATTACACAAGGTTCGAATGAGCGCGATTTGGCGCCCTTAGCGAAAGATGCCCATGAACGATCCAAAATCCACAGTCGCGGCCGGCGAGCGTATCAAGCGCCTCCGCAGCTTCCGCGGGCTTACCTGCGCGGAGCTGGCCAAGCGCATCGGGTGTACCCGCCCGTACCTGAGCGCCGTTGAGAACGGGCGCTACCCCGTCAGCAGCAAGATCCTGCGCAAGCTCAGCCAGGCGCTCAACGTGACGCCGGACTTCTTTATCGCCACGGACGAGCCCAACCTCGAAGACACCGAGACGCTCACCCGCGAGATGCTCAACCGCAAGATGGCCGAGCGTTCGCGCGAGGCGGTCGCCGTCGGCGCCCGCAACGGCACGCGGATGATCCCGGTCGTCAGCATCACGGCCGCCGGGCGCCCGCTGGCAGCCTTTGACGACTATCCCACCGGCACCGGCAGCGACTACGTCGACTGCCCGCGCGACATCGGCGACGAGAACGCCTTTGCCCTGCGCATCGCCGGCGACAGCATGGAGCCCGTCATCCCGGACGGAAGCACGATCATCATCGCCCCGAACATGATGCCGCGTGAAGGCAAGCCGGTTGTGGCCAAGCTCGAAGGCGGCGACGTCACCTGCAAGGTGTACCAGCGCCGCGGTGACAACGTCATCCTCGCGCCCTACAACCCGGCCCACGACGTGCAGATCTTCAGCGTGCGCGAGCTGCAGTGGGTCTACCCGGTCATGAAGGTGACCGTGGACCTTTACCACTAGACCGAAGTTCGTCGCTCACCAACGCCCGCGAAAGCGGGCGTTGTCTTTTGAGGAACTAACACTCTCCCGTTACGTTGCAGCCTGCCGATCCGTAATATGACTGATCTGGCAGTTGATATGGAACGCGGTGCGCAAACTTGCATGCATCTCACTACTGTTCGCCATTGCCCTCGCGGGCTGCGGCAACAGTGTGCCCTCCGCGAACAACTCCAACCGCAGCGCTGCCAACAGCAATTCCGGCCCGGCGGCTAATTCAGGCGTTCCCGAAATCCGGGCGCTGATGCCGCCCGACCTGGACGGCGACGGCGTTCCCGAATCGATCCCCCACCCCAGCCTGCAGCGCTTGCTCGTTCAGGCGCCGCAGGGCACCGGCTTTCGCCTGACCAGCGGAGGCATAGATGCCCCGTTCTCGGTCACCATGGTCTCGCTCGGTGATGCCACGGCGTATGAGCTGACGCTGTCCGACCCGATCGGCACCCGCACCCTGACGCTGCGCGCGGGCCCGTACACACTCAGCCTGCGGGGCGACCCGGCCCTGGGCGTGCAGCAGCCTTTGACCGCCCGCCCCACGACCGCCGGTGCGCTCGCCAACGACCTCGCCAACCCGACCGGCGCGCTGTACGCCTCGGTGGATGACGTCGCGTTCTGCCTCACGGGCGGCTTGCCACCGCTGTCAGACGGGGGCTTGGTGCTGCGCTCCGGGAAAGGGCGCGCGATTGAGTTGCAGCTTTCCGTAACCGCTGAGGGCCTGCGGGCCAAGCCGGGCGAAGCTCTGGAGCCCCGCCGTCTCTACGCACTCGAGGCGACGGGCAAGGCCAAGGACTCCTACGGACGCCCCGTCGTTCCCGACTTCCACCTGTTCTGCCGCGGCAAGCCGGACAAGACCGCCATCGCCCTAAAGATGGCCGACCTGAATCGCGACGGCGAGCCCGAGCTGATCTGCCTGTTCAAGGACGGCTCGATCACCGCGCTGACCGACCCGGCCGGGCGCGCCGAAGGCGTCCTGCCGCCCGGTGACGAAGCCGCCATTGATTTCGCAACCGGCGACTTCGACGGCAACGGGGCAGCCGACCTGCTCGTGCTGCTGCAGGGCAAGAAAACGTTCCGGGTGCTGACGCTGTACAACCTCACGCGCCTCGGTGAATCGCGCTTTGCCATGCAGTCCGATGAGCTACCGCTGGAGGCGCCCATCGCGATGCGTGCGGCCGACTTCGACCGCGACGGGCGCGACGACTACGCAGTACTCGGCGCGTTCGGCGACGTGCTGGTGCAGTACAGCAACCGGGCCGCGCAGCTTTTCAGCGGGCTGGAGACACGCTCGCTCGCGGCGGGCTTGATCGCGGACGACGCGAACGCCGACGGCAAGCCGGATCTCTACATTATGGGCGCCGACGGCAACGGGCGTCTGCTGCTGAACATCAACGGCTCCGGGTTCGGCACGGAGTTGGGTGTGCTGCCACTAGGAGTAGCGGGCGCACAGCGCGTCACGACCGGCGAGCTGGACGGCGACAAGCACTCCGACTTCATGTTCACCGGACGCAGCAGCGACATCACCGTGGTTCTCGGCGCGCAGATGAAGCCGAGCAAGTTCCACCTCAACGGCGAGAATGAACGCCTTGCGGGCACGGTCCTGTGCAAGGACGTCAACCGCGACAGCCGCATGGACCTGCTGGTTGCCCGCGAAGACGACCGCGGCGTTGCGGACGAAGTCGGCATCTACCTGAACTCGGAAAACAGCGACGGAAACCCGGACGCCATCCTCCCCATGGGCGCACGCGTGCGCATCGAAGCCATGGAGTACTGGCGCGACCACATCGTATTCGCCACCAACGCCGGATTGCTGGTGCTGAAGGTCAACCCGGCCGACATGCCCCCCACCGTGGACAGCAAGGTGCGTTTCATCGAAGCCTACGAGCCGGTGCCGCAGATTCCCGCGCCGCTGGCGGCCGCGATTGCTGACTTCAACGACGACGGGCGCACGGACCTGGCCGCGCTGGACCGCAACGGCAATCTGCAGATCTGGCTGAGCGGCGCAGAGGGCGAGCCCTTTGCGCCCGCGGGCGACGCGATCCTGCTCGGGGCCAACGGCAGCCTGCAGGCGATCGACTTCGACCGCGACAGCGCGCCGGACCTGCTCTATATCCCGAACGATCCGAACCTGTCGCCGCGCGTGCTGCGCAACAACCGCGCCGGGCGCTTTGACGACGAAGACCAGGGGCTGCTGCCGACACCGCCGAGTATCCTGCGCGGCGCGCCGGCGCTGGGCGACTTTGATCGTGATGGCGACCTCGACGTACTCTGGCCCAGCCCGCTGGGACGCGTGCAGTTCAATGAAGGCCGCGACGGCTGGCGCGAGTCCCGCAACATGCTCGAAATCCGTGAGGAGTCCGGGTTGCGCCTCCAGTTCAGTGGCGAGCTGGCGTGCGCGGATTTCACGGGCGACGGCATCGAAGACGTGGCTGCCGTGATGCAGGTGAGCGAAGACGGCGCAGGCGCGCAGTACATCGTGCTGCTGGAGGGCACCGGCAGCTCGGATGACACGATCGGCCCGTTCCGCGCGACAATCAGTACGGCCATCAAGGGGCGTATCTTCGGGCTGTCGCCGGCCGACTTCAACGGCGACGGCAAACTCGACCTCGCCGTCGGCTACGGGGATACCGACGCGACCGTCAAGCTGACGCTGCTGCAGTTGGCTGCCACGCGCCAGTTTGAAGCCTTCGAGGGCTCGCCGACTTCGAAGGGAAGGCTGCTTGACCTCGCGCTGGACGACCTCGACCGCGACGGCGACCTCGACCTGATCGCCAGCGAAGACACTCCGGACGGTCGCAACACGATGACGCTGTGGGTCAACGACGGCAAAGGCCGCTTCGGCGAAGCCACCGACGCGCAGAAGTCGCTCGCGGACGCCATCGGCGAGTTCCGCGCCACGAACCTGTCCTTGGCGGACTTCACAGGCGACGGGCGGCCCGACCTGCTGGCCATTGACCGCGACGGGCACGTAGTCATCGTGCGCACGACGCTACCGTGACCGAACCAGCTGAAATCATCGCTGCCGACATCGGCAACACCAGCGCAACGATCGCGCACATGCGCGGGCTTGATGTGCTGTTCCAGTTCGATGTCTCCAGCCACGCGCCGGTGCAGCAGGTGGAAGACGCCCTGCGAAAGAAGCTTTCGGGGCTGACAAGTTTGCAGCTCGTGATTGCGAGCGTGAACCCGCGCGGGCTGGAAGCGCTTGAGACGGCCTGGGCAAACCTGGGCGGCGGTCGGGCCGTAGCGCTCGGGCGCGACCTGAAGGTTCCCATTGAGAACGGCGCCAACCCGCCGGAGAAAGTCGGGCAGGACCGCCTCGTAAACGGCCTCGCCGCGCGGGAGCGGTCGGACGGCGATGCGATCGTCGTCGACTTCGGCACGGCCGTCAGCTTTGACGTCGTGAAGTCCGGCGTGTTCGTCGGCGGCGTGCTGACGCCGGGCATCGGGCTAGCCATGGAGGCGCTGCACCAGAAAACGGCGCTGCTGCCGCTGGTTCGCCCGGACGGGATCAAGCCGCCGGTGATCGGCGGCAACACCGAGGACGCGATCAACAGCGGCGTCTACTACGGCTACATCGGGCTGGTGAACAACATCCTGGCCGAGCTGCGCAAGACCTACGACAAGCCGCCCAAGGTGTTCGCAACCGGCGGCTACGGCGCGTACCTGGCGCCCGAGATCAGCGGCATCGACGAGATCGCCCCGACGCTGACGCACGAGGGC
Source organism: Planctomycetota bacterium (assembly GCA_020638675.1). Classification (GTDB taxonomy): domain Bacteria; phylum Planctomycetota; class UBA8742; order UBA2392; family UBA2392; genus JACKID01. The sequence continues at coordinate 1,670,868 of JACKID010000001.1, read as the reverse complement.
ATCGCGCTTTCGTGGCAACTTCGACCCCGGTAACATTTGCCGCGCCCCGTGCGCCCACATATCATCTCCGTATCAAAGGAGAGAATCATGGCCGGACCCGATGGCAGGGCACCATGGGAGGACGCGCCGCAGGCGGCGCCGCAACCCGCACACTACGCCACAACCAGCTACACGCCCCCGCAAACCAGCCGCGGCAAGATCCCGCGCTGGGCCTGGATCGTGGTGCCGTTTGTACTGCTGATGATCATCGGCGGGGCAACTCTCCAGGTGTTGAAGGGCAAGGGCGAGGCCCAGCGCGAGGAAGCCGCCAAGGAAGCCGAGAGGCTGGCCGCCGCGCAGCACGCAGAAGCGGAGAAGCTGGTCATGGCCGCGCGCAGCTACATCCTCGACGCTTACGCGAACTATCGCCTTGACGATCGCAAGGCGCTCGACGCATTCAACCTGGAGTGCAAGAAGAACCGATTCTCCACGGAGTTCTACGTCATCGGCCAGGCGCACTCGAGAAGGGATGACGGCTCAGGCTACGACGTCGAAGTCGTCGCCCGGCCGAACCCGCAGGTCGTAGACCGGAAGCAGTGCACGCTCATTTTCAGCTGGAAGGGCAACAAGTACCAACTCAACTGGCAGTGATCTGGAGAAGACATGCAGCCCCCACCCGGCTATTCGAACCAACCGCAAGGCCAGCCCGGACCGCAACCCGGCCAGCCGTATCCGCAGCAGCAGCCGCCCGCGTATGGAGCGCCTGGCCAACCGCAGTACGGGATGCAGCAACAGGCGTATTATCCCCCCAGAAAGAAAGGCCTGCCCGGCTGGGCCTGGGGGCTGATCATCGGCGGGCTGGTACTGTTCTGCGGACTTCCGGTGTTGGCGCTGGCCGCGATACCGCTGATCACTTCCAACACACGCGACGCGCGACGCGCCGAGGGAAAGCAGTTGCTGTTCTCAGCCCGTGACGCCGCGCGCATTGAGTACTCAAGGACCGGCGTGAACCCCGGTACATTCTCATCTTTCTCAAACCCCGGCGATTTCGCGGGCATGTACTACAGCGTGGATGACCCGATCAAGGCGACCGGCATCTCGACCCGATCAGGCGGCACCAGCAGCGCCGAGATCACCTGCACACCCCGCAGCATCTCCGACGGGCGCGGACGTGTCGAATTCGAGTGGACATCCGGTGGCGGCACGGTCGTCTGGGACTGATCAGCTGGCCTCAGCCGGGAGCTTCTCGTTCAGCTCGTCCTGGCGGGCCAGCCAGCGTTCGGCCATCCCGTTGAGTGCCTCGATTTCCGCCTCGAGAGACAGCTCGTGCTCCTCGGCAAGCATCTCGAGTGACTCGCGCAGCTTGTCGACGTCTTCGATGAACGTGGCCTCGTCGCCCGTAAAGCGGGCGGCGACGGCGCGCAAAGCGTCGTCGGATTCGCTCGCAAGTTGCTCGAATGATTTCACACGCAGGCAGCTCAGGCGGCACAGGTTGATCAGCAGCTTCGGGTTCTCCGTGACCAGCTTCGGGAAGTGCTCGCTGGGGATCACCCCGACCACGCTGGGCTCATCCGCCTGGATATCGGCGATGCGCTTGGGCTCCTCGTCGCCGAGCAGCACGCCGATCTCCCCCACCGTTTCGCCCGGGCGAACGACGCCGTACTGCTCGCTGCCTATGCGAACGGACAATCGCCCGCTTACAAGCATGTAGACCGAGTCGCCGGGATCGCCCCTTCGGCACAGCAGGTCGCCGGCCTTGAGGCGGTGCTGCTTGCCGACCATTTGCTTGTCGTCGACGACGCGCGACATGATCACGCGGGTGTTCTTGGTCAGTTCGGCGCCGCCGGTTTCGCCGTTGCCGTACGTCCAGCTGCGCTTGGCCGCACTGAGCACCTGCAGCACGTCGTCTTCGCCCTCTGCATCATCGCCGGTGCGCTGCACGAGGTTGTAGAAGTCCGTGCACAGCCCCTGGAAATCGCGCAGGAACCGGCTGGCCAGACGTTGGCTGCTGCCGAGGCTCTTGTTGGCAGCCACCATGCGCCGCGCGAGCGCGCGCGCCATGCTGAGCCCGAACGCGGGCTCCTCCTGCACCATGCTCATGACCGCGCGTGTATCGACCGGGAACTCCGTAACGATGGTCGTTTCCGCGGCAATCAGGGACGTGAGGTAGTGGCCCGTCAGCGCACCTTCGACCTCCAGCAGCGCGCCCTGTTCCGTGTACAGCGTCACGTCGTGCCCGCGGCGCAGCCTTGCGTCGTCTGCCTCAGCCAGCACTTTGTCCGGCACTACCACGCTGCGCAGGCTGCCGGCCTTGAGTGCGAACGCACGGTCCGCCCCCGCGCCCTGGCGACAGACCAGCTCGCCGGGTGCGTACTCGCGGACAACGGCCTCACGTGCGCTCAAGAGAAGCTCCGGTATGGCGGTAAGCCACTATTTCAGCAGTTATCGGCGGGAGGGGCAACGTGCAGGGCTGTCTAGAGGATGGTCGGGTTCGTCGCAAGCTGCACGACGAACAGCAGCGCCGCCATGCCGCCGACCAGCAGTGCGCTGTTGAGCGCCCCGCGCAGCAGCCCGCGCTTGAACTCGCGCGAGCCCGCCACGCCAAGCACCATGCCGCTGACGACCGCGATCGGCGCGTAGTACAGGATGTACTCCAGCACGTCCATTATTCCGCCTCCTGCGCCGTGATTGCATCCACGCGCATGGTGTCGGACGGCCCCGGCTCATCGGGATGTGCGTGCCTGCGATACAGCTCGCAGATGGCGATCAGGTTCAACACGCCGGCGGTGGCGGCATACACCACGCCGGTCTGGTGCGCCATGACGCTGATCTTCTCGCCGAGATAGATGCCTTCGGGATGGCGCAGGTATTCGAGCGCAAACGTGATCGGCCCGGCCAGAATCTGGCAGCTGAAATAGGCCCCGTGATCCGCGGCGTTTATGGCGGTGCCGTCCGCGATGACCAGCCCGGCGCCATACAGCCCGGCGATGGTCACGAAGTAGAACAGCCCGTGCAGCCTGCGCCTGGCATAGAAGTGCCCCAGCCCGGGAACCAGCCAGCCGAGCAGCAGCGCGAACCAGATGTTGACCTTGCGCTCCGCCATTGTGCGGGATGCTACGGGCTCGGATGCACGCGCGCCAGTGGGCTGGCGATTGAGGATGGAACATGCTCCGCATGTCGTTTATACACCGTCAGCACATACGAGAGGCGAAGTGATGGCACACCACAAGGTAATGATCATCGGCTCAGGGCCCGCTGGCGACACGGCCGCTTTGTACACCGCACGCGCGGGGCTTGAGCCGCACGTGTTCGCCGGATTCGGTGCAGGCGGCCCCCCGGGCGGCCAGCTGATGCTGACGACCGAGATTGAGAACTTCCCCGGCTTCCCCGGCGGGGGCATCGCGGGGCCGGAACTGATGGCGCGCATGCGCCAGCAGGCGGTGGACTTCGGCGCACACTTCGAGGACGTGGACGTCACCAAGGTCGACTTCAGCGAACGCCCGTTCAAGGCTTGGGTCGGCGACGACCTGCACACGGGCGACGCGGTGATAATCTCGACCGGTGCGCGCTCCCGCCTTCTGAACATCGACGGTGAAGAGAAGCTGATCAGCCGCGGACTGCACACCTGCGCCACCTGCGACGGCGCGTTCTACCGCAACAAGAGCATGATCGTGATCGGCGGCGGCGACACGGCCATGGAAGAGGCCAACTTCCTCACCCGCTTCGGCGACGTGAACCTGGTGCACCGGCGCGAAGAGTTCCGCGCCAGCAACACCATGCTCGAGCGCGCAAAGAAGAACGCCAAGATCAAGTGGACGCTCAATGAGCAGCCGCTTGAGTACCTGCTGCGCGAGAACGGCACCGTCTGCGGCATCAAGAGCAAGAACACCAAGACCGGCGAGGTCACCGACATCAAGGCCGACGGCGTGTTCCTTGCCATCGGCCACATCCCGAACACCGACCTGTTCAAGGGCCAGCTCAAGATGCACGACAACGGCTATCTCGTGACGGGCGCAGCCGCGGGCGGGCCGACCGAGTACCCGAACACGTACACCAGCGTCGAGGGTGTATTCGCGTCCGGCGACGTGCAGGACCATACGTACCGGCAGGCGATCACGGCCGCAGGCTCCGGCTGCATGGCGGCCATCGACGCCGAACGCTGGCTGGCGGCACAGGAGTGATGAAACAGAAGCCCCGGGTGCAAACCCGGGGCTTTGTTTGCGCTGACTGCAGACGCATGCCGACTCTGAAACTGGCTCCCGCAAGACCACGGGCACCCAAAGCCCCCGCTTCGCAGCGGGGGCTGTTGTTTACACCTTTGCCGAGATGATCGGGATCTGCCAGCAGGCGTAGCCGTGCGGGTTGCGGATGGTGTCGATCATGTCGTTCCAGTGATCCCACACTTGCTCACGACTAAGGGTTGTGTGCTGCGCAATGATGTCGGTGTAGCCGTCGCGCCAAGCTTCCCAGATGCTGGCAAACAGTGCTCTATCCACGCGGACCGTGTCGCACGTCAGGTAGTCGACGCGCACGTCTTTGCAGCCCAGTTCACTCAGCCAGGTGAATATCTTGCGCCCGCTGCGCAGGTCGCTGCCGGTGTTGGCCGCGAAGGTGATCGGGCCGAGACGCCAGAACTCGTCGGCGTCCATGCTCGTCGGGTGGAAGTGCATCATCGAGTAGTCTTCGGCCAGCACGTGCAGCCGCCCGCCGGGCTTGGTGACGCGCTTGAGTTGCGCCAGCACCAGATGCGCGTCCGGCACGGCCTGGAGCATGTGGCGCACCAGGCTCAGGTCGAAGCTGCCGTCCGGGTAGGACAGATCGAACGCGTCGCCCTTCTCAAACTTCAGGCGTTCACCGTACGCCGCCGACGCGTTGCGGGCGCTGTTCAGGTGCGCCTCTTCAAGGTCCACGCCGGTGATCTGCGCGGTCGGGAACAACTCGGCCAGCCTGCGGGTGATCTCGCCGGTGCCGCACGCAAGGTCCAGGATCTTTGCCGGCGCGCCGTAGCGCTCGAAGAGCGGCTTCTCCAGGGGCCACAGCGCCTTGGCCTGCGCGGCAAGATTGCGCACCATGGACTCGTCGGCCATCTGCGCCTGCTGCGGATTGCGATTGCCCGACATGACAAAACCTCCCGGAGCTCTGGGGGCCGGTGCGGAGAGCCCTTGCAGCATCCGGGAGGTTTAACAATCCGGGCGGTTAGCGGTAGCGTCCGCCGCCCTCCACGGTCTTGATGAACCGGTTGCAGCGGTCGACCCAGATCTGCGTGGTCTTGTCGTCGCTGTCCTTGTAGTCCTCGGCGATCTGCTTCATCTCGGAAAGCGCCGTCTCGTTGTCGCCGGCCTGGTGGGCGTACATGCCCGCGTGACAGCGGAATTCGATCATGCGGTCGCTGTCGGGGAACGCATCCTTGAGGTCCAGCATCATCTGGCGGGCGCGCTTGGGGTCTTTCTCGTCGGCCATGCGGGCGATGATGTTGGCGAAGCTGAAGCTGATCTCGATGACGCGCTCGTCCTTCTTCTTGAGCAGCTTGGGGATCCATTCATCCAGCACTTCGCGGACGGTCGGGTCATCCTTCAGCTTGGCCATCAGAATTTCGCACTTGCGCAGCTTGATCTGGATCAGCTCTTCCTCGACGATTTCCTCGGCCTGCCCGTAGATCTTTGCAGCCTCTTCCTTGCGCCCGAGGTTGTAATAGGCGTCGGCCAGCCCGCGCAGGGCGGCGGCATCCTTCGGGTTCTTCTCGACGGCGGCGAGCAACTCGTCGAGCTTGCCGGTCTGGCCCAGCTTTTCGTCGATCCACATCGACCAGGCTTCGGGTGTGAGCTTGCCGCCGGTGCCGACTTCGCGGGCGATCAGCTTGCAGTCGCTGCCGGCGAGGATGATCGTCGGGTAGGCGCGGACTTCGAACAGCTTCTTGGCCGCCGCCTCCTTGTCACCGTCGAGGTAGACCGGCACGAAGTCTTTGTCGACGCGCTTGGCAATGACGTCGCTGCTCCAGACCTTCTGCTTGAGCAACTTGCAGGGCCCGCACCAGGACGTGCTGAATACGATGAACAGCTTCTTGTTGGATTCGGCCGCCTGCTTCTTGGCCTCTTCGAGATTGTGCAGGAACTGGATGCCCGGCTCGGCCTCGTCGTCGGCGTGCTCGCCCTCGACGGACTTGCCTTCATCTGAGCTGCCAGTTTCCGGCTTCTCGACCTTGCGCTCACCTTTGTCCTGCGCAAGAACTGCCCCGAACAGCATCAGCACGACCAGTGCCGCCCCGCAAATTGTTCTCATCTTGTTATCCCCCTGAGACTTACGCCTTCGTCCGTCGAAACGTCCTGTAGTTACCACTCTTGGTGGTAGTCGTACGACTCTGCTTACGGAGTCGGAAAGAATTTCCGGAAAAATCTGCTCAGGGCAGCGGGACGCGGCGGACGGCCCAGATGACGATCCAGACAAACGACACCGCCACCGCGCAGGCAACGGCCGTCAACAGCAGGAATGCCGAGAAGATCACCGTCTCAGTCGTAAATGCGCCATAGACGCACGCCGCCGAGATCAGCGCAAAGCCGATCAGCCAAAGCCACAGCTTGAACTTCAGGTCGCTAAGGCGCTTGCGTGCGGCTTTGGGATCGCCGTGAAACTCGAACAGGCTGCGCCCGATGAACGCCCCGCCGGGTATGCGACGCACATCCACGCGCTGCACGACGTGCCGCTCCGTCTCGTTTTGCGACTCGCCCTTGCGAACGACTTCTGCTTCGTGGATGCGTCTCTCTTCGGGCACTACTCGTCACCGCTTGTGGGAACTTCAACCCGGCTGCGTGAGGGCGTCACGGTCATCACCGACTTGCCGCCGCGGAACACGGTCACGCGCCCAGTGCTTTGCGACAGCACGATGGCGAGTGCGCGGGTGGCCTTGGTCATGGCCGCCGCGACCCTGTGCCGCGTGCCGAGCCCGGACATCAGGTCCACCCGAATCTCGGCCGGCGGGGACAGGTACGTGCCCGCCGAGTGCAGCACGCCGTTCCGCCCGATGACAAACGCCCCATCGAGCACGGAGAATTCCTTCACAGTCTCCTCAAGCGCCGGGTCGAGAATATTGCGCTCGGACTCGTCGTAGCCGCGGAACGGGTTGATCGTGAGTTGCTGGGTCATGTCGCGCACGATTTCTTCGTCGCCGAGCACCATGACGGTGCCGATCGGTTTGCCCTCACGCCCTTCTTCGGACATCTCGAGCATCAATTGCAGCGCGCGCTCGAATACCTCGGGCTGGACGCTTTCCTTGGCCGCGCGGCTGAAGATGCGCGAGATCATCAGGCGCGGCGTTTCGATCCGGACCGTGTCGAACGTGTCGCTGCCCTTGGCCCCGCACAGCGCGACCACACGGCTGCCCGCCCCCAGCATCCCCTTGGCGCCCGCCGCAAGCAGCGAGAGCTGCACCGCGCTTTCCTCACTGAAATCACCGCGGGCGAGGCGAACCACGCCGCGCGCCTTGTCAGCCAGCACGTCCGGCACGTCGGCCGCTCGGGTTGCGAGCACGATCTTCTTGCTGATGAATGAAGCCAGCACCTGGGGGTTCCGGAAGACGTCCGTGAACAGAATGATTGCCTCCGCGTCCACGTCGTCCGCGAATCGCAGCAGGTTGCGGATCAGCGCGCGCGTCACCGGCGGCAGGCTGCGCGAAACGATCAGCCGCCGCTTGCGCACGTTTTCGCCCAGCGCCTCCTTGAGCTTTGCCGGCGTGTCGGCGCGGATGGCGCGCTCCAGGCGGTCCGGCTCGGTGTCATCCTTGAACGTGTTCGCAAGCTGGCCGAGCACGCGCAGATACACGTCGTGCGTCTTCGGCGAGCTGATGAACAGGAACACGAGGTGCACGCGGCCCATTTCCGGCCGTCCGTACTCGATACCCGCCTTGCTGCGACCGACGATCATGATGAGCTGGTTGTCGACGTCCATCATCGCGTGCGGTGCAGCCCAGCCGGGACCAAGCTGGGTACTGAGCGCTGCTTCGCGCGCCTGCACGGCCGCGGAAAGGTCGACCTGTTCACTCGCGGAGAGGTTCAGCACGCGGGCGGCGCAGCTGATCATCTGCTCAAGCGCGAAAGTCTTCTCGCTGCCCTTGAGGCGCACCATGCGGTTCTTGCTTACCAGCGAGCCAAGCAGCGGCGTCTCCGGCTCAACGATGCGGACAGCCTCGGGGGACTTGTCGTCAGGCCTGGATTGGGTGACAGATTTTGCGGATCGCTTTGCCATGCTCAGTCGCGGAATTGTGCCCCTGGTTTGAGCCGCAGCCCGTTTGCAACGTCACGGGCAGGTTTGCGCGGCTTTCCTTCGAGTTGCAGCTCACCCAAGCATACCGAACCGCTGCCGCATGCGACCACGATTCCCTGTTGGTTTATTGCCAAAACCTCTCCGGGCCTGCCGGATTGCGCGCTTTCGGCGATTTGCGCGTGATGCACAATCACGCGCGTCTCGTGCTCGCCAAGCAGCCACGCTTCAGCCCGAGGCCACGGCTGAACGGCGCGCACACGATTGACCAGCTCAACAGCGCTCGCCGCGAAGTGAAGCTCGCCGTCTGACTTCTGCAGGGGCGGCGCGAACGTGACGCCGGATTCGTCCTGCATCCGCGGCTCGATGCCTGCGTCCAACTTTGCCAAGGTCTCCATCATCATGGGCGCGCCCAGGTCGCCTGCCTCGGCCAACAGCTCGATCGCGTTCTTTGCGGGATCCATGCGCCAGGGGCGCTGCAGCAGGATCGGGCCCGCATCCAGCTTCTTGACCAGGCGCATCACCGTGAGCCCGCTGTCGACAACTCCCTCCAGAATGGCGCGCTGTACCGGCGCCGCACCGCGATAGGCCGGGAGCATGCTGGGGTGAAAATTGAGGCAGCCATGCTTCGGCCGCTCCAGCACAGCCTTCTTCAGAATCTGCCCGAACGCGACGACGACGATCACGTCCGGCGCGAGCGCTATCAGCGCTTCCAGTGCTTCGCCCTTGCTCACGGCTTCGACTTCGTGGACAGGCAGTCCCAGCTCGCCCGCAACGGCGCCGACCGCGCTTGGCTCCGGCCTGCCTCGACGCGATCGCCGCGCCGCCGGCTGCGTGAATACGGCCAGCGGGCGATACTCCTCAACGGCGCTCATTGCCCGCAGCGTGGGAATCGCAATCTCTGGCGTGCCAAGGAACACCGTTCGCATGGCGCGACGATACGAATTCCCGTGAAAAACTCAGGGGCGCGGTTTCCCGCGCCCCTGGTTGGATCCGTCTGGGTCTACTTGACCTTGTAAGTCGTCAGCCCTGAGCTGCCGGCAACGAAGAACTCTTTGCCTTTCGGGTTGACCGCAGCCAGGCCTTTCGGCTGGCGGCTCCAGGCATAGAGCTTGAACGCGTTCTTGCCGACGTCCACGTCCAGCACTCCGGCCGGGCAGGCGAACTTGCAGTTGCGCTCATCGCCCGCGAACAGACCGCCGAAGAACGGTGAAGCGGCCGTTGCGCCGTAGGTAGAGCGCCCGGGCAGCTCTTCTGTCTTGAAGACCGCACTGAAACTCGTCTCAACGGAGTCGCCATCCTGACTCGGTGAGATCACCGTGCAGTTGATGCCGGTGTAGCTCCACTTGCTGAACTCGTTGATCAGCACGGCCTGCTTTTTCTTGGTGACGAAGCCCGTGATGGCAGTGTCGCCGACGTAGGTCGGGTCGACATCCGCCACGTCGTAGGCGATCTCGACCTCGCCCTTTTCGTCCACCAGGAACAGGCGGCCCTCTCCGATGTCACGCTCGGCGATCAGGAATTCGTCGCACTTGTCGCTGATCCAGTAGCAGACGGCCATGCTGTCCTTGTACTCGCAGCGGTAGATACGCTCGGGCTCGCCGCCTTCGAGTTTCTGGACCATGACGTTGCCGCCTTCATCCTTGGACTGGCTGTACAGCACGCCGCTGAAGTCCGGCATGGCACGCGCCCAGGTCCCGGGTACCGGTGGCAGTGTCTTCTCGATTGTGTTGGTGGAGAGGTCGATGATCCAGACGCCCTTGTTGCGGGCGCAGGCCATCAGCTTCTTGCCCTTTGCGTCGAAGCGGACGAACTCACCCAGCGTGCCCGCGGGCAACGCCGTTTCGAACGGGATGCTGTTCACTTCCTCGCGGCTCTTGGCATCGAGCACAAACACGCGGTCGAGCGCCAACACGGCGACGTACTTGCCGCCTTCGTCGTAGCTCATGGCGATCGGCTCGAAGTCGACGGCCTCCGCACGGTACAGCCACGACGGCGACTCGGCCGTCTCGCCGCGGAAGATGCCGAAAATGCCCGCGACCACGGTCGCACCCGGCCCAACGCTGGTGAACATCCTGTCGTTGCCGTCGCCGGCGGCCTGCTTGTGGGTGATGTTGGTTTCCCAGAGAGTCTCAAGAGTGTCGAGCTTGATCGCCTTCACGCGCGCAAGCTGAGGAGTGTTGTTTTCCAGGAACACGCCGATGGTGCCGTCCGGCGAAAAGCCGACGCACGGGTCGATGTAGTCGCACTTGTGGACCTGCTCGAACGTCCCCCGCTTGATGATGTGCTGGTACATGCCGTCTTCACGGTGCGCGACGATGAACTTGCCGTCGGGGCTCAGCGTAAAGCGCACTGTGTTGCCGCCATGCCAGGTGTGCTCGGAGTCGGTCTGGGCTTCCTTGAGGTTGCCCTTCTTGTCGAAAACAAGCGCGTACAGGTTGTGCCCGCTGCCGAACGCGCCCGGCGTCTTGGGAAGTGTGGTCAGCACGACAATCTCGCTGTCGGTGACGGCGCATACCGCGTCGCGGTCCTTGGGCGGGACGCCGTAGGTCGCGTGGCTCCAGTTCAGGGTGATGCTGCGGTCGCCCTCGAAGTGAAGCGTCGCGCCGCTGCCGGTGTACTGCTTGCTTTCCTTGTCGTACTTGACCAGCACGCTCAGCGCGTATGTACCGCCCGCGCCACCGTGCACCTGGTATTCCTCAGCGGGAGCGGCGCCCTTGTCTTTGTCTTTGCCGCGACCCCACTTTTCTTTCGGCGCCGGCGCCGGGCCTACGGGCACCGCAGAGTCGTAGCCGCAGGCGACCTTGACCTTGCCCTTGAACGGATCGACGAAAATCGTGCACGCCTGGTCGCTGACCACGCAGAGCTGGCCGCCGTCCGCCGCCATGCGCGGACGCTCCGAGATATCCGGCGCGTCAGACGGCAGCTTCACGTCCTTGCTGCCGAGTGCGCCGGTAATCATGTCCAGCGTGACGAACTTGAGGTTGCGGGTTTCCTTGGTGTACCCGACGAGGCGGTAAGCCTTGTCGGCCGTCACGCCGATCATCGGCTGGTCGGTGCTGGTCGGCAAAAGGTTGTACACCTCGTACGCGCCGTCCGGCTTGACGTCTTCGATCTGGAGCGACGGCAGGTTGTTCTGCTTGGCGGCACCCTTGCCCCAGGGGCTGTTCTTGTTGCCGCCGTTGTTGCCGTTGCCCTTGCTGTTCGGGCCCTTGTAGCCACCCTTGTTGCCGCCCTTTCCAGGACCGCGTTGTGCGTCAAGCATCACCGGCAGTGCGAACAGTGCAGCCATAACCACGGCCGCAACCATCCAGAACGATTTCCGCATGTCAGATCCCTTCATCTGGGCAGGCTGTCGTTCCATAGACCCGGCAGTGGGCCATATGGTTCCGCACCGAACGACGCGGCGTGCTACGTACAACCCATAGGTGGGTGCTAAGTAGCGGATATTACGGGTTTAACGTGCGATTCCAACGCTCGAGATTGCGGATCTGCTCAGGCTGGTCAAGCTTTGTGTAACAGCCCATCAGGTTGCGCAGGAAGCGGGACACGATTTCGCGGTCAGAGACCGGGTTAAGCATCTCCGGCTCGACTTTGTCCACAAAGTGGGCCAACAGGGCACGCAACTCGCCAGCGTTCAGGCGTCGGAAACCGTCATTCGGGTCGAAGAAACTGCCGATGCGCAGGTGCACGTCGCCATAGAACCCAAGGAAGTGCCCGGGACTGCCGACCCCGGCCACGGGCAGTTCCAGCCGCCGCGCGACGAGAATCGCGATTGCACAAAGGCTGATCGGGATGCCCTTGCCCGTGGCAAGCACGCGGTCGAGGTAGCTGTTGTCCGGCGTGTAGTAGTCGTCGTTGTTGCCGCGCAGCTTGTGGCGACGGTAAAGCACTTCGGCGAGAATGCTGAGCCCGACATCGAACGCGCGGTCGCCGCTCAGGTGCTCGCCGATCTCCTCCGCGTAGGCATCCAGCGTGGCGGTGACATCCAGGGCAGGCGGGGTCTCACTCGTCAGACACAGCAGGCTGAGCGCCTTTTCCAGGTCCACCCGCGGCCCGGCGACCTTGCGCCAGTCATCCTCCACCGCCAGGAACCGGCTCCGCGTGATCGCACTCTGGACGTTGCGCCTGGCCGCGATACCGGCCGTATTGCTCCCGGCGGCCACCCGCTCCCTGTCGGCAGGCGGCATGCCGGACACCTGGGCGATGAGCGGCTCGGCCGCTGCAGGGTCGGGCTCATCCAGAAGGCGCAGCAAGGCCTCAAGATTTGCGGCGGTAATCGTGATCTTGACCCCTTCACAATGGCCCTTTCCAGCTTACCCTTGTGCCATGCTTGATGGAAACGCCCAGCGTCGTGACCACTGCCGGGACTGCGGCCAGCCTGCCGCAGGCGACGGCGAGAACTGCATTTTCTGCGGAGCATCACTGATGCTGCGCCACGTGCATTGCTGGCGCTCGGTCTACCACCCCTACAGCTACGCCGACGCGCTGCTGTGCAACGCCACGTTGCAGGCCCACGGCGTGACAGTGAGGCTCAAGCACTCGAACGTAGAGCGCGTGCTGCTGGGACACGTCGGCAGCGTTGTAGAGGTCGCCGAGGGCGAGCACCTGTATGCGCAGGAAGTCTTGCGCCAGCTTCGCGGCGTGCGCACGGACACCGAGTACCTCGAGTGGCAGGAATTGAAGTACCGCTCCCGTCGCCGTCGGGTTCTGTTCGGCACGGTTGCCGCCGCGACCGCAACGGCTGCGCTGGCGGCGTCGTTGCTGCTGGGTTTGCTGACCGACGGTGGCGTCCGCGCCGAGGCGCCCGAAGAACACGCGAGCCGCTAGTGCCTTCGCGACTGGCTACCATCACCACCGTGCTGTTTGACCTGGACGGAACGCTGACCGTGCCTGTCATCGACTTTGATGCGCTGCGCCGCACGCTGGGCACACCGCCGGGGGTTCCACTTACGCAAGCTCTGGCCGACTGGCCGGAACTGGAGCGTGAGCGTGGCTACGCAGTCATCCGGGACGCCGAAATGCATGCCGCACGCATTGCCAAGGCGAACCGGGGCGCGGTGGAGCTGGTGCGCTGGCTGCACGAGCACGACTTCGCGACTGCCATCATCACGCGCAATTTCCGAGATGCCGTCGACGTGACGCTGGAGGCCCTCGGGCTTGAGTTTGACGTCGTGCTGACGCGGGACTGCGCGCCGCCCAAGCCCGCACCGGATGCGGTGCTGGAAGCACTGCGCCGCCTCGATCGCCCGACAAGCTCCGCACTGATGGTCGGCGACTATCGCGACGATGTGGAGGCCGGGCGCGCCGCAGGCACGCTTACCTGCCTGGTCACCAACGGGGAGAGTCCAAGGTTCGACGCGGACCTGACCGTGCCCTGGCTGGAAGACCTGCACGCACTGTTTGAGCGCTCGCGCAAATGAAAACACCCCGGGCAAGCCCGGGGTGTTTTTGCAATCCATGAATCTTACGCGCGGCGTGAGCGCATACGCAGAGCCAGCCCGAACATCGCGAGCAGGCCAAGCATCAGCATCCACGGGGCGTTGTCGCTCGTCGCAACACAGCCACCGCCGCCGCCGCCACCGCCACCGGAGATGCCGCCGGGGCCACCACCACCGCCGCCGGTGTTCACGGTCAACGTGAACGCCTGCGTGTCGGTCTGCGGCGTCCCGCTGCTATCGACCACCTGGATGGTGAAGCCCGAGGGGCCGGCAGTCGTCGGGTTACCCGTGATGGAAACGGTTCCCGTGGTCGAGCTGCCCAGCGTCAGCCCGGCCGGCAGCGCGCCGGAGATAACCGACCAGGTGTGGTTGCCCGTTCCACCCACAGCGACGATGTTCGCGCTGTATGGCGTGCCTACCGTGCCGTCCACGAGGCTGGTGGTGGTGATCGTCAGGACGCCCGAGGCGGTGATGTCCACCTGGTAGCTCTGGGTATCGCTGGCCGAGCCGTTGGTGATCTGCACGGTGAAGTTGAACGTGCCCGGTGTGTTCGGGGTGCCAGACAGTGTGGTCGTAAGGGTGGTCGAGGCCGTGTCCAGCGTCAAACCGCCCGGAAGCGTGCCGCTGCTGAGGCTCCACGTGTACGGCCCCGGGGCACTGGATGCAGTCGCCGTGATCGTCTCGTTGTATGAAACGCCCACCTGTCCGTTCGACAGCGAAGTCGTAGTAATCGTCAGCGTACCGCCGCCACCGCCGCCCGGCGTAAGCGTGTAGGTTTCTTCGGCGTACTCACCGGTGCTGCCGTTGGCGCAGCGTACCGTAACCGTGGAGCCGCTGGTCGCGCCGGAGAACTGCAGGTCGGTGGTGGCACCAGTGGGGCTGCTAAGGGTTACGCCCGCGGGCACCGTTCCCTGCAAGGTCCAGTCGTAGCTGGCCGGACTGCCTGAGCCGCCGCTGCCTGTAAGCGTCGCGGGGGAAGTGCTGAGCGTCGAGCTTGCCGGAGAAATGGCTACAGGTGTGTAGTCGGTGATCGGCGTTACCGGGTTGCTGAATGGCGGCTGTCCGCCCCAGCAAAGGTGCGAATAGACCTCCGGGGCGACGGAGAACCCAGCTCCGGGCGTGATAACCACACGGTACTTGTGAACGCCGGTGCGGCTGGGCGTCACGTAGTTCTTGGCGTCCTCGAAGCCGGCCGATGCGGCTCCAGTGAGAACAACGCTGGCAACAGGGCTCTGCCCGCCGTCGAGCGTCATGTCATACAAATCCACGTTGACGTCACCGCTTCCGGTCCCGGCAGAGAAGGTGGCATAGATGGACATGGGCAGCGAAGTGGCAGTACCGCCATGATCAATGTCTGCATCGTAGGTGAAGGTATCACCAGCCGCGTTCATCGTCGTCCAGACGCGCATGTTGTTTGGCTGATAGAGCGTGTCTGCGAGGGACGAGCCGCTTGCGCCGATGTTCGAGTAGCCGGTGTAAACGTCCCAGGCGTTTCCGCCGT
This sequence comes from Planctomycetota bacterium, assembly GCA_020638675.1. Lineage (GTDB taxonomy): Bacteria > Planctomycetota > UBA8742 > UBA2392 > UBA2392 > JACKID01. The sequence continues at coordinate 1,655,694 of JACKID010000001.1, read as the reverse complement.
CCGTGGTAGCTGTCGCAGTCTGTGACCCGTTGTTCATGGTAATGGAGACGGTCGTAGGAAGCGTGCCGCTGGTTACCTGCATCCAGTAGACGAACCTGTGGATACCGGAGAGTGTTGGCGTGTTGTAGGTAAGGGTTCCGGAACCGCCGGCCGCCGACGGCGGAGTGAAGGTTCCCTGGAGGAATCCACCGTTGAATGCCGTGGCGCTGGTCGCCGTCGACATGGTTGGGATTTCCATCAGGATGATGGTCAGCGGTGCATCGGTACTGCTGGCCATCACGAAGGACCAGGCTTCTGTATGTGCGGTGCCGCCGAAGTCAGCCTCCAGAAAGAACGCAGCGCTTCGGCCGGGACCACTGAACGTGCCGTTGATACCCTGGCCTGAAAATGCCGCCCAGCTTGAGCACGCCAGCAGCGTGCAAAGCATCCAGACGGCCAATGTCACCTGAACAATCTTCATCTGTTTATACTCCTCCAAGTATGCGCGCTGCCCAGTGCGCAACGTCCATGACTGCACCGTTGATGCGCTACCGCGCACCAATACGACTTCGTGTGGAAGTATCCCCCAAGTGTGGTCAATCGTAGTCTGCTAACGCACAAAGGCAAACAAAGTTCGCCCCTGTGTGTCACGAATTGACCACATCCCACTGCCTGCATTGCACTTGCGTACAGTGTAACAAATGCGACATATCCTCGGCACGCAGGCGTATCTGGCGGACCAGTGCACCGCTGCTAGGCTCCGGACTGGAGATCGAATCATGAAAGCCATCGCCGAAGTTGGTCAGTCATTCCGCACAGAGATCAAGCTTGGATCCGAGCTGGAACACTCGCTCATCGCCGACGAGCCTGTGGCCGAAGGTGGCGAGAATGCCGGTCCCACGGCGATGGGATTGCTGGCTGCGTCACTGGCGGCCTGCACGGCCGCGACGCTGCGCAGCTATGCGAATCACAAGGGTATCAAGCTGGAGGGCGTGACCGTCGAAGTGGACGCCAGCCGTCGCAAGCCCTCTGAGCAAGTGGATGGCGCCAAGGCAACGCTTGTGACCAAGAAGATCACGCTGCGCGGCAGCCTCACCGACGAACAGCACGCGCGCATGCTGGAAATTGCCGAGAAGTGCCCCGTCAACAAAGCTCTGATCCAGGGTGTGGACCTGATTCACGAATCCTAGTCCGCGCTCGGACATCGACCAGACGCGCCATTTTCTGGAATACCAGACCTTTTTATCCTGTTCATTGCTCTGCAAGGAGAAACGGATGAAAGCTACGGCGACAATGGGTCCGGTCGGGTACCGCACCGAGATCAAGACGGGACAGAAGACACCGCACACACTTTTCGCGGACGAGCCAATCGGCAAGGGCGACGACACCGGTCCGACGCCGATCGAGATGCTCGCGGGCGCACTCGCATCATGCACGACGCTGACCTTGCGCAGCTACGCAAACCTGAAGGGAATTCCTTTGGAAGGCGTCGATGTGGCGGTGGAGATAGTCCGCCGGAAACCAAGCGAGCTCAGGCCTGGCGAACGCGACATGCTCATCCGCAAGCAGGTGACCATCCGTGGGGGCCTCACGCAGGAGCAGAAAGATCGCTTGCTCCAGGTTGCCGACAAGTGCTCGGTGCTGAAGGCGCTTCGCGAGGGTGTAGACTTAGAGATTCTCTAGGCACCGCCTCCGGTTCAACCCAAGGCGTGCCGACGGCTTCGCTAACGCAGCTTCTCGATGATGCCTTTGTCGAAGTAGTTGGTGCCCATACCCGCGTCGATCACCAGCTCCTGCGCGTTGATGCCGCTGCTGCGCGGGCTGAGCATGAAGGCCACCGCGTTGGCGACCTCCTGCGTGCTGACGGCCTGCTTCCGCAGCGTCGCCTGCTCGGCGAACAGGTAGCTGTCGAGGTAGCCCGGTATGCCGGCGCTGGCGCTGGTCTTGAGCAGTCCGGGGCATACCGCGTTAAAGCGCACCTTGCTGTCCGCGCTGAAACTCTTGGCAAGGAACACGACACTTGAGTGCAGCGCGGCCTTGATCGGCGCCATGTAGCCATAGTTCTCGGCCGCCATGCGTGTCGTGCTGATGCCGATGGTGACGACGCTGGCGTTCTCGTCAAAGTACGGCTTGAACGCGTTGGACAGCGCCACGAGGCTGTAGGCGCTGATGTTCACGGCCTGCAGGAAGTCCTCGCGCTTGGTCTCGTGAAACGGCTTCATGCCCTCGGAATAATTCGCAAAGGCGATGCTGTGCACGAACCCGTGTATCGGCCCGTGTTTTCCGCCGACGGCTTTGGCGACGGCGTCGATTTCGTCCTGCGACTCGACGTTGCAGACGAAGACACCGCTCGCGCCGCCATGAAGCCCGCGCTGCTTGTCGATCAGCTCACCGATTTCCTTGCGGCGTTCTTCGTCGCGCACGATGTGAATCACGCGCGCGCCCGCTTCTTCGAGCGTCAGCGCCGTGAGCCAGGCGACGGACTTCTTGTTGGCGGCGCCGATCACGACGATGTTCTTGCTGCGCAACTCGAGGAAATCCGGCGCGACTAGTCCCACGGTGCACTCCTAGGCTTCGATCAGGGCGACGATAAACTTCACACGAAGTACGTTCTTGCCGGCAACCGACACCTTAGCGTTCATCACGTGCGCGTCGCCCATCTTCTCTTCCTCGGCGACTTCGATCAGCATCACATCGCCCGGCCGAACCATGCCGCGAAACTTCGCTTCAAGAATGCGGGTGAGCACCGGCTTCTTGTCCCCCATCTCGCCTCCGGCCGCAACCAGCAGGATCGCGCCCGTCTGGAAGCAGGCTTCGCACAGCAGTACACCGGGCATCAGGGGGCTGCCTGGGTAGTGGCCTGCGAAGTGTGGCTCGTCCGCACGAATCGTTCGTTCGGTTACGATGTGCCCTTCACCCTGCTCGACGATGCGATCCACGAACAGGAATGGTTCCCGGTGCGGGATAGCCTGTTTCACCTGTTCCAGCGCGTCGCTCATTGGGTCAACCTCGCGGCGTATCGTTTGCGGCAGGCAGCGGTATCGACAGTCGGCAGGTGTTCGTCAACCAGGTCGAGCGTCTCTCGCACTAGCGCTTCCAGGACGCCAACCGCTTCCATCAGTGGCAGACCGAACACGCTTCGCAGGCGCGGGGCGAAGTCATTTGGCGCGACGCCCAGTTCTGTTGCGAACGCGTGCAGGCGCTTGGCCTTGCCGGGATGGTAGCGATGATTCAGCGCAGCGAGGATGCCGCACAGGTTCGACACGGCCGGGAGTGCGCACTCGTAAACCAGGAACGGGTCGTCGCGCCTTGCACCCATCTCGCGCATTACCCACGCCGGCATGAAGCGCAGGCACGCCTTGACCGTAGCTTCCGCCAGCGGCGCCGGGTAGTCGGACAGGCGCTGTTGCCACCCTGCGATGCTGCCGTCGTCCTTCAGCGCGCGTCCGTTCAGGATGCCGCGCGCTACAAGCTGGTAGGTCGGGTTCGCGTCGTGCTTGATCAGCAGTGCGTCGATGAGCTCGTCCGTCTGCGACTTCAGCCCGAAGCCGAAGTCGACTTTCCGCCCGCCGATGAAATGCCAGACGCCGAAGCCCTTCTCATCTCCAAAGTGCAGGTCGCCGCCGCTGGCCTTCGCGGCGGCCACTTCGGCGTCGTACTCTGCTTTCGTGAATGGCTCGTTCAGGTAGAGGATCAGGTCCACATCACTGGCTGCATCCACTTCGCCCTGCGCGACACTTCCCGTCAGCAGGACAGCCGCGACCCTGGCATCTTCAGCGAATCGCTGCGCCGCGGCTTCCGCTATCCTGAGGAGGTCTTCTTGCGCGCTCACTTGGCCTTGGCCTCGTGCAGGTACTCGGCCATCTTGTTGGCGGTGATGACGCCGTAGTTCACGGTGCCGAGCCAGCCGGACATGATGATCCCGACGCTGCCGGCGTGGTACAGCCCGGGCACCTGCTCGCTGAGCTTCATCGAGACATCCAGCCCCTCGAACTTCGTGCCGAACGACGCGCCCTGCACCTGCTGCGTATAGAAGTTGAACGTTCGCGGCGTGCTGGCCTCGAGGTGGTCGATCTTCTCGCGCACGTTCGGGATGTACTTTTCGAGGTGGTCGATCGTGCGGTCGATCAGCGCGTTCTTCTCGCGCTCGTACTCGACGTCATCCAGCGCCTGCCAGTCCTGCCAGCGCGCGTTGTTGCTGCTGACAATCGTGAAGCCCGCGTTCTTCAGGTGCGGGCGGGTCTTCGGGTAATAGAAGCTGAACGTGCGGCTCTTGGTGCGCAGGTCGCACAGCTCTTCGCTCGTGAAATGATCGGCCGTGCTGCAAAAGAGCAGGTCGGTGATAAACGGGATTTCCTCGCCCTGCTTGATGCCAATGTAGACCTGGCAGCTTGAGCCGCTTAGGCGGACGTCCTTGGCCTGTTGCACGAACTCCGGGCTGAGGTGATCTTCACCGACCAGCTTCAGCACCGTGCCCTTGATGTTCGCGTTGCTGAGGACGGACTTCGCCTTGATGTCGCGCCCGTTTACGCGCACGCCCGCGCAGCGGCCGTTCTCAACCAGCACGCGCTCCACTTGCGCGCCACTGAACATGTCCACACCGTTGGACTGGAGAATCTTGCGCATCTTCATGATCAGCTGGTCGGTGCCGCCGCTGAAGGTGAAGACGCCCTTGCTCATGAAGTTGCTGAACACGATGCCGTAGGTGATGGCGGGCTCGTCGAGCGTGCTCCCGTTGGCGTAGGTGATCGGCTCCATGAACGCGCGGTGCACGTCGTTGCGCCCGGGGAAGAACTCCTCGAACATTTCGCGGATGGTTTTGCCGTCGTCGTTGTAGTACTCCATCTTGCGCAGATGGTCGTAGAAGCGCTCCACGTGCGCGCGGTCGAGCTTGAAGGCCTCGACGACCTTGTTGGTGTAATCCTCGCGCGTGAACTGCGTTTCGAAGCTGAACTGCGGGTTGTCGAAACGGATGGACTCGAGCTGCACGATGCTGTCGGCGATTTCCTGCGACCAGTAGCGCCGCATCGACTTCTTCATGCCGACGGGAAAGCCGTGCAGCGAAATGTCGAAAACGTGCCCGCCCGGCCGCCGGAACCAGGTCGCCATGCCGCCGTAGTTGTAGTGCTGCTCAAGCAAGCAGACGCGATAGCCCTGCGTCGCCATCACGTTCGCGCCGGTCAGACCCGCAAGCCCGCCGCCGATAACGACAACGTCGTACTCGCCCTTGGCCTTCTCGACCGGGTTGACCTTCTGCTCAACACGCCCGCCCGAGCTGCCGCGCAGAACGCGCTTGCCCTCGGCCTTGAGGTTGAAGCCAGCCTGTTGTTGTTCCGTGCTCATGTCGTCTCAACCGTCGCGTTGTCGCGCTGGAGTACCCAGCGGTTGGCCATGCTGATGCCGCTTAGCATCGCACCGATGATGCCCAGAAAACCCTGGTCGGTGCCGATGATGTAGAGCCCTTCGATGCCGCTGGCGCCCGTGCGCCTTTTGGTCGGGCTGCCGTACACCGCGCCGCCTTCGTGCCCCGTGTAGTGGCGAATCGTGCGCGGGGTGAACATATCCACCAGCTTCGTGTGCGGCCGAAAGTCCGGAATGTGCCCCAGCACGTGGTCGCAGGAGCGCGTGTACCACTCGCGCTTGGCTGTGTTGTAAGCATCCGGAGGCGCGGACATTCCTGTCCGCGCGTCGGCTTCTGCGCGGACAGGAATGTCCGCGCCACTGTTTCTCTTCAGCTCATTCCACCGATCAAAGTTGGCGATGTTGGTGATGCGCACCAGGTGATCGTTCGGCGGCTCGGGCAGGTCGAAGTTGCCGGGCATGCAGATCACGCCGCTGCTTGTGTCGCACAGCGCGTCGGGTTTGGCGTAGTTGAACCGCTCAGTGTTGCTGAAGAAAATGATCGTCTCGTCGATGCCGATCTCGCGCGCGGGCTTATCCAGCACGTTGATTGTTTCGGTGAAGGAGAGCTTGCCTTGTGGCGCGGGCCGCTGGCCCGCGCGCGCGGCCAGGCTGGCCGCGCCACAAAGCTTCTCCGTCTCGACCAATCCGGCGCTGCTGAGCACTGTGTCGGCCGTGAGGGTTTCGCCGTTGTCCAGCTCGACCCCTATCGCGCGGCCGTTCTCGTGCAGCACGCGCTGTACACCGGTCTTCATGCGCAGCTCGCCGCCGGCCTTGCGGTAGCGGTCAATCAGCAGTTTCAGGATGTGCCGTACGCCGGCCTGCGGGCGTGCGAAGCCCTCGAAGAAGATGCTCTTGAACATCACCACGAACTGGTCCCAGTCCATGTCGTTCTCGCGCGCGCTGCCGTAGAACATCAGCGGGCAGAAGATCATGTCGACCAGCATCGGGTTGCTGATGTGCGACTCGACGATCTCGCGTGCGTTGAGCGTCGGTGCTGTTAGATCCAGCTCGTTGAATTCGCGCACGGCCGTGGTGAGTGCGTCAAAGCCGTCAATCTGGTCTGGAAAGGCCGTGGCCACCTCGCTGCGCAGCAATTCGAAGTCATTGCTGAACTTCAGCTTGGCGCCGGGGAAGCTGACGGCGCTGTGCCCCTGCTGGTGCAGGTCCAGCTCGTCCCAGCGGATGCGCAACTGCTTCAGCAGGCGGGTGAGCGGCAGGCCCTTGGCCCCTCGCTCGGCGTAGTTCGTCATCGCGTGCAAGCCGACGTCGAACTGGTGCCCCTTGTACTGGTAGAACGAGTTCAGCCCGCCCCAGACGTAGTGCCGCTCAAGCACGACGACGCGCTTATCAAACATGGCAAGGCGGATGCCGGCCCCAAGGCCGGACATGCCCGCACCGATGATGATGGCGTCGTAGTGGCTCATGATAGTTGACAGTTGATAGTTGATGGTTGATAGCACTGCGCAGTGCCTAACAACTACCAACCATCAACTATCCCCTAGCTCACCAGTTCCTTGCCCGCCATCTTGTCGCGCAGGTAGCCCACGCAACTGTCGAGGCTGGCGAGGTGTTCGTAGTCCGTGTCGGGTACATGCACGCCGTAGCGCTTACGCAGCTCCATCACGATGTCGAGGAAGTCCATCGAGTCGAGGTCGAGCTGGTCACGCAAGCGCTCGCCCGGGTTGATGTTGCTGGTGTCCTCGTCGGGGTTGATGTCGTTGATGATCCCGATGATGGCCTGCTTGATCTGTTCGTCTGTCATTGCCTTTTCCTTCAGTTGTGCCCTCGCGGGCGTTGGTTGTTAGTTCTCGAACTTCTTCACGATCAGGGCGCTGTTGATGCCCAGCATCCCGAAGCTCATGTTCATGATGGTCTTCACACCCTGCGTCTGCTTCGGCTGGTTGATCACCAGCCCGCGCACGGCGCACGCCGGGTCAAGCTCGTCGATGTTGATGGTGGGGTGCACGATGCCGTCCTCAAAGCTGGGCAGGTTGCCGGCAAGCTCCAGCGCCCCGGCCGCCCCCATCGCGTGGCCGATGTAGCTCTTGGTGTTGTTGACGTGTACGCCGTCAAAGTCGCCGAACACGGCGTTGACGGCCGCCGCCTCCATTTCGTCGCCGCTGGGCGTGCTGGTGGCGTGGGTGTTCACGATGTCGATGTCGCCCGGCTGCATGCCCGCGCGCTTGACCGCCGCACGCATGCACTCGCGCTGGCGCTCGCTGTTGGGCAGCACGTAGTCGCTGGCGTCGCTGTTGACGTGCCAGCCGGCGATTTCGCCGTAGATCTTCGCACCGCGTTTGAGCGCGTCGTCGAGACGCTCCAGCGTATAGAGGCAGCCGCCCTCGGCGACCACGATGCCGTTGCGCGCCTTGTCGAAGGGACGTGAGGCCTTGGTCGGGTCTTCATGGCAGGCGAGCGCGCCCTGCTGCTTGAAGCCGGCGAAGATGCCAAATGTATGAATGCTCTCGCTGACTCCCCCACCGAACGCAAGATCGACTTCCCCGAGCTGCAGCATCTGCGTGGCGTGGATCACGCCCATGTTGCCGGCCGCGCAGGCCGCGCCGATCGCGTAGGCCGGGCCGGTGATCTTGAGGCTGAGCGTGACTTCGCCGGCCGGGTTGTTGGCAACCGTACGCGGGTTGTGGTGGTGCGTCCAGAAGTCGAGGTTGTAGCCCTGCTTGCTGACCTCGTAGATCTCGGTTTCGGTCTCGACGTTGCCGTGCTCGGTGGTTCCGACGTAGACGCCTACGCGGGACTTGTCGACGGCTTCCCAGTTGATGCCCGAATCCTTCAGGGCCTCGTTCGCGCAGTAGATGCTGATGCTGCCGGCACGGGTGCCGCGGCGCAGATCCTTGCGCTTCTGGTAGCGTGTGGCGTCGAAGTCGCAGATGCCCGCCAGAGTCTTTCCGAAGTAGCGGATCTCGTACGGCTGCACGCCCGACTTGCCCTCAAGCAAGGCCTGGCGGTACTCGGGAAGGTTGTTGCCGTTCGGTGCCGTGAGCCCGACACCGGTGATGACGACTCGCGGCAGATTCGACGAGCTCACTGCAGGAAGACTAGACATGGGCGTCCTCCTCCTCGCGCTGGGGAGCACCGGCGGGAGTGCCGGCGCCACCGTTGCCGTTCAACTGCCCGGTCTTCTTGCGCCCGTTGCGGAACTTGTTGATTTCACCGGGCATCTTCATGCCGATCGCGGCCATGCGCTTGACCACACGGGCCAGGCGCGACTCGTCGTTCTTGGGTACCGCGCTGCTGGCGGCGACGAAGAACTGGATGGTTGCCTCGGCAATCTCGCTGGTCGTGACGATGCTGCCCAGCGTGCGCGCACGCGCGTCTTCCTGGCCGTAGCGCTCGGTCACGTATTGCAGCGCGCTGCGGGCGTTGTCCTTGAAGTTCTGCACGGCGAGCTGTTCGCGACGACGCAGCACGGTGGTCACGATGCTCATGGTATCGCTCACCGCGCTGTGCATCTGGCAGCGATGCTCGCTGGAGAACTCGCTGGTCGCGGCCCCCCACTCGCGCAATTCGCTGAGGCACTCGCTGACGGAGCCGGCGCTCATGTCGAGCTCTTTGGCGATGTCGGCCGCGCTGAGCGGCTTGCCCGACAACGCCAGCAACCCCCACACCTTTCCCAGCCGCGGCTTGAAGCCGATCGCCGAGAAGAATGTCTCGAAGGTCATCAGATGTTCGCGAAGCACGTCATCCATGGCTGACTCCCCTACGGTCACGCGTTTGCTGCAACTTCCTCTGGCGCGGACTTCACGCCGAAGTATTCGTCCAGTGCTTTCTCGCCGGTCCAGGCGGGCTCGTACCCGAGATCACGCTTGGCGGCGTCGAGTTTGAACCAGTGCGACGCGGCCAGGTTCTCGGCCACGAATCGGGTCATGGGCGGCTCGCTGCTGATGCCGAACATGCGCCAGATGAACTCCATCAGCGCGCCGGCTTTGTAGGCCGTGCGCGCGCTGACCTGCGCGCTGAGCTTCGGTACACCTGCGCGCTCCAGCACGCCATTGATCCACGGCCACAGCTCGACCGTTTCGCTGCTGATGAAGTAGGCCTTGCCCGCGGCAGTATTCATCTGCTCCAGCGCCAGCAGGTGGGCCTCAGCGGCATCGATCACGTGAGTGATGTCCACGCGGTTGGTACCATCGCCGACCTGCTTGAGCTTGCCCGCACGCGCGCGATCCAGCACGCGCGGCAGCAGGTGCGGATCGCCGTGACCCCAGATCAGGTGCGGGCGCAGGCTGACCGTGCGTAACCCGTTCACGCCGTTGGCGGCGAGCACTTCCTGCTCGGCCAGCGCTTTGCTTTCGGCGTAGTGCGTGAGGAACTTCGCCGGGTAGGGCAAAGACTCGTCGCCGCCAGCGATGCCGCCGCGGTCAAACACCACGCTGGGCGTACTGGTGTAGACCAGGTCGCGCACGCCATGTTTGTGGCAGGCCGTAAGCACGTTGCGTGTGCCTGCCAAATTGATGCCGAAGTACTCGGCGCGCGGGCCCCACACGCCGGCCTTGGCCGCAACGTGGAACACTGCGTCCGCACCCTCCGCGGCTCTGGCAACGTCATCCGCGTCGCGCAGGTCGCCCGCGAATGCGCGCGCTCCCGCGGGCAGTTCGTTGGGTCTGCGCGAGAACACCACGACGTCGTCGCCGCGATCAAGCAGCCGCTGCACAATCCGCGAGCCAAGAAAGCCCGCACCACCGGTCACGAGTGCCTTCATTGCAGCACCTCCGGCAGTTGGGTTTCGGCCCAGTGCTTCAGCGCGATGCGGTCGATCTTCGCATTGTGGCGCACGTCAACCGGCAGCCCCTCGTGGAAGAGGATGTACTTGATCTCGCGAGTCTTCTCGTGCTCGCCGGCCATCATCAGCAGCTCGGCGCGGATGCGATCGCGCAGGTCCTTGGCCGGGATGTGCCCGTCGTGCAGCTCGACCACGATGCACGGAACCTGGTTCGGCGCGTCGCCCAGCCCCACCAGCGCGCTGCGCCCGACGGCATCGTGGTTGTTGAAGATCGCCTCGACCTGGATCGGATACAGCGTGCCCAGCGGCGTTTCGACCCGATGCGTAGCGCGCCCGCAGAACCACAGACGTCCGGTCTCGTCGAAGTAGCCGGTGTCGCCCATGCGGTGCCAGATGGTTTCGCCGTCGCGGATCTTGGCCAGCTTCGTGTTCTCGGGGCGGTTGAAGTACTCGCGCGTGGTCACCTGGCTGCGCACGATGATCTCGCCAACTTCGCCGGGCTTCAGTTCTTCTGCATCGCGAATGTTCAGGATCGGCCCGTCGATCAGGCGAATCACCTTCGCCTCGACTCCGGTCAGCGGCTTGCCGACGCACGTACCCGCGCCGCACGCGGTGTCGATGCTGGTACCGCCAAGAATCTCGCCGGCGCAGATCGTGCTGAACGGCAGCGACTCGGTTGCGCCATACGGAGTGTGCAGGTCGCCATCCGGCGCGAGCTTGCCCTTGAACATCGCCAGCGTGCTGTACGGCACCGGCGCGCCCGCAATCAGAATGCGTTTGATCGTGGGCAGGTTGACGCCGGTTTGCTCGAGGTACGGGCCGACGCGCTTCCACACGGCCGGTGAGCCGAAGCTCATGGTCGCGTGGTGTGCGTTGATCGCGTCGACAACCTTGGCCGGGCTCGCCTTGCCGGGCTTTGAGAAATCAATGTCCGGCAGCACGATCGTGACGCCCATGGCCACGCTGAACAGCGCAAACAGGGCGAAGCAGGGCACGTCGATCTCGCCGGGCTGGATGTCGTAGGCGTCGCGGATCATCTCCGTCTGGCCGACGAACACTGCGTGCTGGAACACGACGCCCTTCGGCACGCCGGTCGCGCCGGAGGTGAACAGGATCGCGGCCGTGTCGTCCGCGCGCGTTGGCGCAGGGTTGCTGGCGGCAGCCTTGCGGCTGCGCAGGGATTCGAGCGTCTCGCCGCCCCAGGCCCAGCGACGCCCGACGGTCACGCGCTGCTTCACGGTACGGAAAGCGCGGCTCTTGAACTTGCTAAGCATGTGCGCCATCGGGATGCCGACCAGCGCCGTGGGCTCGGCTTCCTCGATGCACTTGAGCATGTTGTCCACGCCCATGCCGGGATCGACGACCACGGGAACGGCACCGGCGCGGAACAAGGCGAAGACGGTCTCTACAAATTCAATGCCGGGCTTGATCGCGAACACGGCACGCTCGCCGTTTGCGATGCCCATCTGCGTCAGCCCGAACGCGATGTTCTCAATGCGCTGCGCAAGCTCCGCGTACGTGACCTTGCGCCCGGACGCGTGCTCAATGACTGCAACCTGGTCGGGACGCAGCTTCGCCTGATCGAAGATGAAGTCGCTGACATTGCAGCGCGGAGCCTCGGCATGGGCCGAGTTCGCGCGTACAGGCAGCTCTGCTTCACTGATCGTCATTGTCTTCAACCGCTAAGAACCACCAAGGGCCGCGAAGGGACTACTCCCTCGTCAACGCCATGCGCTTCCACTCGAGTTTTCCACGTGCACCGAAGTTGATCAGCAGGCCTACCGGTTTGCCGGTCGCTCGCAAATAGTTGATGAGCTGCGCCTCTTCGACCTCGGTCAGTGCCTTCATGGCCTTGATCTCGACCACGATCTGCCCGAAGCAGACGTAGTCGGGGACATACTTCTTCTTGCAGACACGCTGCTTGAAGCGGATCCCGACTTCGGGCTGCGATTCATGCGGGATTTCTCGATCCACAAACTCGTAGCCGAGGCACTCGTCGTACACCGCCTCAAGGAACCCATGTCCGAGTTCGCGATGCACCTCAATCGCCGCGCCAATCACGGCGTAGACCTCGTCCTTCAGGAGAAGTCCTTCCGAATCGCCATTCTTCGCGGCCCTTTGCGGCCCTTTGCGGTTCATTGCAGTTCCTATGCGTGCAGGTTCACCGATGAATGATGCTCGTCCGTGTAGGTCTGGGGCTCGCCGGCGAGGAACTTCCTCATGGCGGTGATGATTTCGTTGCGTGCGTCTTCCACGACGAAGTGGCCGGCCTGCTCGAAGTACTGGGTCTCGGCCTTAGGGAAGCGGTATTGCCACTCGTGCATGAACTGGTCGTTGAAGACAAAGTCGTGGCGCCCCCAGCACAGCAGCATGGGGTGGTCCTTGAACTGCTCGAGCCCGCGCTCGACCTCAAGCAGTGTCGGCCAGCTTTCGTGGCCCGGGCCCATGGGGATGTCCTGCACGAAGCGCAGGTTGGCTATGCGATCGTCCCAGCTCGCGTAGGGCGCCAGGTAGCCGGCCTTGCCTTCGGCCGACAGCGGCTTCTTTGCCGCACGGACCAATGCACCGCGGACGAATGCGTTCAGCCCGCGGATGGCCAGCGCGCCGAAGCCCGGTACGCGGCAGATGCCGATGCTGAGAGGCATGCGGCGGCTGGGGAACGCGGCCGTGTTGAACACGACAAATCCCCTGACACGGTCAGGGATCTGCGCGGCGAGCCCCATGCCGATTGCGCCACCCCAGTCGTGGACGCACAGGACGATGTCGCGCAGGTCGAGGCGATACACCAGCGCGCGGGCGTTCTCGATGTGCTGCGCCAGTGTGTACGGGTAGAACTGGGGCTTGTCGGACAGCCCGCAGCCCATGTGGTCCATGGCGACGCAGCGGTTGGTGGTGCGGAACGTCTGGATCAGGTGCCGCCAGTAGAAGCTCCAGGTCGGGTTGCCGTGCAGGAACAGGAGTGTTGCGGGCGTCTCGCCCGCACTTGTGTTGCGGGCCTCCGGCCCGCATGCGGGCGGGACGCCCGCAACACCTTCATCAACGAAGTGCATGCGCGCCTCGCCGAGGTCGAGCCAGTTGGACTGGAAGGGATACTCCTTCTCCCAGATCCCGTGGATGGCGCGTTCTTGTTCAGCCGTGGTCACCAGCGCACCCCCATGTTCAGGCACACCAGCCCGCTGCCGATGCCAAGCAGCGCGACGTTGCTGTCTTCGACGAGCTTGCCCTGCTCGAGCCCGAGGCTGAGAGAAATCGGCAGGCTCACGCTGCCGATGTTTCCGAGCGTCTCGACGGTCGGGAAATCCTTGGCGGGGTCCAGTTCAAGCTTCTCGAACAGCAGCTTTCGGTGCATCACGCCGACCTGGTGCGTGAACACGCGGTCGACGTCTGCGTTGCTCCAGCCCAGTTCAGCCTTCGTCTCGGACCACACGCGTGTCGCGAGCTTCACGCCCTCCTGCATCAGCGTTTCGCTGTCAGTCTGCATCAGCGGGCCGAGCGCGCTTTCACCCATGCCGCCCTGGCAGAGCTGCACCGCACCGGAATCGACCAGCATGCCGCCGCCGAGCAACTTGTGTTCGTGCTTTGCCGACTCGGAGTTCGTCAGCACCATCGCGGCCGCGCCGCTGCCGATGGTCAGGCTGGCGAAGCTGAGCTTGCTGCTCTTGCGGTTGATGGCCGGGTCTTCGTTCAGGCGCTTGATGGTCGCTTCCACCAGCGGGCCGCCGTCTTCGCCTGCCACGACGAGCGCAGCCTGGATCTGCCCCAGCTCAATCATGTTCGCCGCCACCATCATGCTGTTGGCGAAGCCGAGGCAGGCGTTGGACAGGTCAAAGCACTGGCACGAATGCGGCAGTTTCAGGTTGGCGTGGACGACGCTGGCCGTCGCCGGCTCCATGAAGTCGCGACAGACGCTGCTGAAGATCAGCACGCCGAGTTTCTCGCGATCAATGCCCGCGCGCTCCAGCGCCTGCTCAGCGGCCTTGGTTGCAACGCTGCTCGGGCGAGTGCCAGGCTCGAAGTGCCGGCGCTCGCGGATGCCGGACATGAGTTCAATCCGTCCCGCGTGGAAGCCCAGTCGTTCATATGCTGGCGCAAGCCGATCTTCCAACTCGGCCGAGGAAACGACACGTTCGGGCAGCAGATGACCGACCGACTCGATATGGACGTTGCTGAAGCGCACGTAATCCCCCACAGGGCGGGCGAGAATGCGTTTGCGAGGTGGGGAAAACAAGCAAATCGATCATGTTTTTCAGAAAATCCTGAAACGGTTGAATGTCGTGAATTCGCTGAAGGGCTCGTTTGCGTCTCGGGCGACTGCGGCTTACCTTTTAGTCACCCCGACCTGCCCCGATGGAGGCGGCCTTGATCCGCTTCCTGATCTGTCTGTTGCTGATTGCCGCGCCACTGGCCGCGGGCGACCTCGCGGCTCTGCAGAAAGAGCTGGCGGAGAAGAAATCCGCGCTGGCGCCCGACGACGTCGAAGCCCGCCACAAGCTGGCCAAGTGGTGCAAGCTGAAGAAGCTGCGCCAGAGCGAGCTGGGGCTGTATCGCGAGATCGTCAAGCTGTCGCCCGGCGACGTTGACGCGCACAAGGCCCTCGGGCACGTGCTGGATGGCGACAACTGGTTCGAGTCCGACGACGCGCTCCAGCTTGCCCACGGCAAGACGCGCCGCCTGACCGAATGGGTCGATGCTACGGAAGAGCAGAAGTCTGGCTGGAAGCAGGTCCACGGGCACTGGCTTACCGCAGACGAGATCACTCAACTCGATTCCGGCATCCCGCTGAAAGCCCACTCCGGCAAGGGCTGGCTGGACGTGCTCACGCGCGAGTACCGCATACACTCGGCGCTCAAGGAAGAAGAAACGCTGGAGCTGGCACGCGTCCTGGAGCAGGCCGTGCGCATCTGGCGCGACGACGCCGGGGTGGAGTACGACGCGCGGACGTGCGTCACGCTCTGGTTCGACATCATGAAGGACCACGACGCGTTCGTGGAGATGATCGAAAACGACATCGAGAGCTTCGACGCCGAGATGACCAAGAGCCAGGGGTTCTTCGACGGGCAGTACTGCCGGCTCAGCTACTTCCACGACTGGTACCGCACGCGGCGGGTGCTTCTGCACGAAGCGCGCCACCAGTTCGACGGGCTGGTGACGCAGAAGCTCTGGAACCTGCCCGCCTGGTACAAGGAAGGCATCGCTGAATACTGGAGCATGCACAAGTGGGACGGCAAGAAGCTGGAGCTTGGCCAGCTCGTGCCGGACGTGAACTACAGCCTCTACTTCTGCGGCAAGCTGCTCAAGAAAAAGAAGATCAAGGGCGCCGAGGACACCCTCAACCAGAACTGGTGGGGCGAAGTAGACCCCGAGTTCTACCAGAATTCCTGGGCCTTCGTTTACTACCTGCGCAACAGCGACTACCGCGACGGCTTCGCCAAGTTCGAGCAAGAGCTACTGGCCGGCAAGCTCGACTCCGCCAGCAAGCAAGTGGAAGCGTTCAAGCGTCACATCAGCGCCGACCTGAAGGCCTTCGACAAGGCCTACCTGGTTCAACTGGAGGCGTGGGTCAAACTCAGCCCCGCCAGCATGCGCTGAACCCGACCACCTCCTAAACGCCCAGCCAGTAAACTGCCCAAACCCATTCGCGGGCGTCCCTGACGTTTGCCACCATGACACGGAATACATAGGGACGGCGGGACCTAGCATGCCCACAGTTTCCTGCCGTCTCCTGAGTCCCGCACGAGCATTTGCAGGACTTCCTGCAGCTGTCGGTTGTCACTTCAGACAGTGAAGCAGGCGTTCGTGGCGGACAACCGGGTTCACTTATTTCACCGGGGCAGAGAAACATGTACACGGCTTCTCCCGCAAAAATGGATGGAATTGCACAACCAACCATGACAAAGTAGGCGGTCATTGAGTATCAAGTGCTTGTTGGCAGTGTTCGTGGGGACCTGTCAATGGCAAGAACCGTGGCAGTTTGGGCACGCTGTTCTCATGACTCCCCACTTCGGTCTAAGTTTGCAAGCGGCTACCAGCCGCAACCTTTTCGTGGGGAATTGTACATGAAGCTCCAACTTTTCATGCTTTCTGCGGTTGTGTTATTGGCCTCCGGGCTTGTGGCCCAATCTTGGGACGAAACAACCGACGGCGGTGGCGATGCAGGTGAATTGCCCGGTTCAGTTCAGGTGGTTTCTGGAAGCGGCACATTGACAGAGATTACTGGCGACAACCCTGCCATCACCGATCGCGACGTTTATCAGATTTACATCTCCAACCCGGCGGCCTTTTCGGCAACCACCAAGACAAACCCCGGGAGCAGTACGGATACCCAATTGTATCTGATGACCGACGCGGGCATGGGCATTGCTCATAACGACGATGCCGTCAGCGGTGGTTTCCTGGCCGAATTGCCCGCCGGGAATGCACTTTACAACAGCCTCACGCCAGGTACCTATCTGCTCATCTGCGCCGGCTGGCACAACTACGCGGACAGCGCCGGCGGACACATCTTCAATTCGGCTTATGGCACTATTCTGGGCCCGACGGGTCCGGGCGGTGCTTCGCCACTTTCCACTTGGACTCTTACATCGGGCACCATGGGCACCTACCGCATCACGCTGACCGGCGCAGAGTACGTCAACGTGAACTCTCCGCCGTCGATTACGAGCACGGCGCCGACCAACGCCTTCGTTGGTCAGGCCTACAGCTACACCGTGGCGGCCAGTGGTTCACCCGCGCCGACGTTCAGCATCAGCGGCACGCTGCCGACCTGGCTGACCTGGGACGGGACCGACACCCTCAGCGGCACACCTGCTGCCGGCGACGTCGGCACCGTCGGCCCGCTGACGATCACCGCAACGAACGGTGTCAGCCCTGACGACACGGAAGTGTTCAGCATCACCGTCAGCCCCAGTGCGCCGGAGATTGAAATTCTTGACCCGAATGCGACGTCCATCGCCAGCGGCTCGACTGTTGGCGTCTACGCGGCGCTGACAACTGCGGCGTCGACCGGCACCTTCACGGTGAACAACAACGGCAACGTCACGCTGAACATCACCAGCACGACGACCACCAACATGGTCAACTGCACCACCACCAACACCGGCCCGGGCGCGACCATTGCAGCGGCCGGCAGCGACACCCTGATGATCAGCGTTACCCCGACGGCGGCCGGCGCGTTCAGCTTCACGGTCACCATCGTCAGCGACGACGCCGACGAAGGCACCTTCGTGCTGAACTTCGCGGGTGAAGCCAAGGCCACGGCCGACAACGAAATCGTTGTCCTGGACCCGAACAGCGCCAGCATCACCAACGGCGGCACGTTCAGCGAGAGCAACACCGGCGTCCTCGCTTTCAACCGTGCGTTCACCATCCGCAACATCGGCGGCAACACGCTGACCCTGAGCGGCGGCCCGGTGGCGATCTCGGCGCTCAACAACTGCACCGTGACCGCGAACCAGCCGGCCAGCTCAACCCTGGGCGGCGCCACCACCTGGCTTGCCACGGACGAGGCCTTCAGCCTCGACATCACGCCGACGGCGGCTGGCACGTTCAGCTTCCTCGTCACCATCGGTAACGACGACGCGGACGAAGCACCGTTCACCTTCACCTTCAGCGGCAACACCACGACCAGTGGCGGCGGCGGCGGTGGCGGCGGCGGCGGCGGCGGCTGCTCGACGGACAGCAGCAACGGTCTGAGCATCTTCGCGCTGCTCGGTATCCTGAGCGTGCTGGCCTTCAGCATCCGCATGCGTGGCAGCAAGGCCTAGTCACAAAGCAGCAAATCATAAAGAGGGGGAGGCGTTGATCGCCTCCCCCTCTTTTCTTGTGGCTCCGCAGGAAAGTCACAATGCGGTTGCATGCCATATCGTCAAACAGGCGGAGTCCGCCAGCCCTGGCAATGGGCGATACTGACACTCCATGCCAAATTTCGCTTTTTTGCTGGACCGGCGGCAAACCGCAGATAGTTTGGGCGCCTGTCTTGATCATGTCATCGTTCCACCTATGACCTCGTGGGGAGGTCGACCTCAAGTCGGCAGTGTCATCATTGAATGCAACTTGGGCAACTACTCGGGGGATGCGACTCAGCGCTCATCTGGTCCATCCATCATTTCTTATGGAGAACACAATGAGATTTGCCACAAATTCACTTCTTGTCATGCTGGCAGCATTCGCAGCGAGTGTTTGGCTTGCGCCGGCCGTTTCAGCGCAGACCACGTTCTTCAGCGAAGACTTCGCCAATAACAGCCAAGGCTGGACGTTGGGAACCGAGTGGCAGATCGGCTCGGCGACTGCATCTGGTGCGGGTGGTGGCGGCACGAACGGCGACCCGGGGACAGATAACACGGCAACTTCCGACAATGGCGTCGCGGGGGCGGTCATCGGCGGCAGCATCACTACAACGCTGCACGGGTACTACTACATCACCAGCCCTGTGATTGATACGTCTGCAGCGAGCACGCTTGAGCTGTCCTATTACCGCTGGTTGAACTCGGACTACACCCCCTTCATGCAGAACTCGATTGAGGTGTTTGACGGCGCGACTTGGCAAGTCGTCTTCCAGACAGGCGGCTCGCCGGTTACCGCAGACAGTGCGTGGAGTCAGTTCACGTACGACATCACGGCGTACAGCAACGCCAATCTTCAGGTGCGCTGGGGTCACACGGTCGGTAACGCCGGCGCCTACACGGTGAGTGGTTGGAACATTGACGACGTCCTGATCCAGGACCCGACCTCCGCTCCGCCGAGCATCACCAGCACCGCAGTGACCAACGCCTTTGCCACGCAGGCCTACAGCTACACCGTGACCGCCACTGGCGGCCCGGCCCCGACCTTCAGCATCAGCGGCACTCTGCCGGCCTGGCTGACCTGGGACGGCACGGACACCCTCAGCGGCACCCCGGGCGTCAGCGACGTCGGCAACACCGTTGGCCCGCTGACCATCACGGCCACGAACGGCATCAGCCCTGACGACACTCAGGTCTTCAGCATTGACGTGCTGCCATCAGCGCCGGAGATCGAAATCTCGGACCCGAACGCAACGGTTGTCGCATCCGGCTCAACGGTTGGTGTGTACGCGGCGCTGGTTGCTACTGCTTCCACCGGTACATTCACCGTGGACAACATCGGCAACATCACGCTGAACATCACCAGCACGACGACCACCAACATGGTCAACTGCACCACCAGCAACACCGGCCCGGCCACGACCATCGCGGCTTCGGGCAGCGACACGCTGGCCATCAGCGTCACACCGACAGCGGTGGGCGCCTTCAGCTTCACCGTCACCATCGTCAGCGACGACGCCGACGAGGGCACCTTCGTGCTGAACTTCGCCGGTGAAGCCAAGACGGCAACCGACAACGAAATCGTTGTTCTGAACCCGACGGGCGGCAGCATCACCAACGGCGGAACCCTGAGCGAAAGCAACACCGGCGTCCTGCTGTTCAACCGCGCGTTCACCATCCGCAACATCGGCGGCAACACGCTGACCCTGAGCGGCGGCCCGGTGGCGATCTCGGCGCTCAACAACTGCACCGTGACCGCGAACCAGCCGGCCAGCTCAACCCTGGGCGGCGCCACCACCTGGCTCGCTACGGATGAGGCCTTCAGCCTCGACATCACGCCGACGGCGGCTGGCACGTTCAGCTTCCTCGTGACCATCGGTAACGACGACGCGGACGAAGCACCGTTCACCTTCACCTTCAGCGGCAACACCACGACCAGTGGCGGCGGTGGCGGTGGCGGCGGCGGCGGCGGCGGCTGCTCGACGGACAGCAGCAACGGTCTGAGCATCTTCGCGCTGCTCGGAATCCTGAGCGTGCTGGCCATCAGCATCCGCATGCGCGGCAGCAAGGCCTAATCGCAGCATCCAGTGTTACACCCGACAGGGGAGGCTTCGGCCTCCCCTGTTTCGTTTTTGGGCTGCGGCTTTGCCAAATCCGGCGCGTCGGGTATGCTTACAGGCATCCTTCTCCGGCGCCGCGCGTAGGGCCCGAACCTCTTTGCCGTTGGGGCGGCTGACGCTGGGAGTTTTCATGCTTTGCGGCAAGTGGGTCCCGCTGCTGCTGATGCTTGCGCTGGCCGGCAGCGCGCTTCAGGCGCAGCAGGACATCAATATCAAGTACCGTCCCGGCAACGTCTGTGGCTGAACGAATCCCGGTACGGATGTGGCATCCGGGGCGACGCTCGATCTTGGCGAGCACTTCAACAAAGAGCCCTACGACCTGATCATCCGTATCCAGAACGTCGGTTCGACGGATCTTACGCTGGACACCAGCCTCCCGGGCTACCCGTGCGAAGTCAGCGCGGAGAGCGGGGTAAACTGCATCCTGAACCAGCCGGCGGGCGCAACCATCCCAGCCGGCACATATCTCGAGTTCACGATCAGCCTGAAGCCCACGGCAAACGCCGCCTGGAGTTCGCAACTGGACGTGCACAGCGACGACCCGGACGAGTCGCCATATACGATCACGTTCATGGGTGTCTCTACCAAGAAAGACGGCGGCAGTGACGAAAGCTGCTCAACGGGCGCGGGGACGGGCCTCTCCGGGATTGCCATGCTGGGGCTGATGTCTCTACTGGGGCTTGCCGTCCGTGCGGCCCGGCGGCGAGTGCAAAGGGTGAAAATCAGCGGTGCCTCGATGCCGGGCGGCATGTACACTGGCTCATACACCGCAGAAACATCGGTTTACGAACCCGGTTAACCCGTTTTCAGAAAGGGGCAGACAATGGGCAGGCTTCTGGCAGTGGCCATGGCGATCACCCTGTTCGCGGGGGCCCTCGCGGCCCAGCAGGACATCGACGTTCAGGTTCCGGTTGGCACCAGCGTTCTCAATGGACACACCGAGAATGACGGCAAGAGCGCCAACGGCGACATCATCAGCTACACCGTGCGAATCGCGAATGCAGGCTCCTCCAACCTTGCTTTGACGGGTTCGGTCGTGCAGGGCAGCGGCTACAAGAACGTTCAGGTCAACCTGACGAACGTTCCGGCTGCCCAATCACTTGCACCGGCCGGGTTTCTTGACTTCGACATCTCCGTCGACCCGGACAAGGACTCTGATTGGTCCTTCAATGTCACGATCACAAGCGATGATCCGACCGACCCGAGCTTCGTGCTGAAGTTCAAGGGGACACAGGGCAAGCCCAAGAAGGACGAGGGCTGTTCAACGAGCGACAGCTCCGGCACCAGCATCCTGATGCTGTTGGCGCTGGCCAGTGCAGGCGTCGTGGCGACGAGGCTTCGTCGCTCGCACGCGTAGGTCATTGCACTCAGGCAGCTTCTGGGGGAGCCTCCGGGCTCCCCCTTTGTGTTGTTGCGGGCTTTGCGCCAGCACCCATAATCAGGCCGGATGATCGACCACCCATACATCAGCGATCCGAACTACAGCACGACGGTCATGTCGTGGTACGACGGCGCGCCGCACTTCTTCAGCAGCGTGCCCGATGGCGTCGAAGGCTGGTCCGCGCCGATCAATGTCTTCCACTTGGCGTACGGCACGATCTTCATCGTGGCGATCGTGATGTGCCACGTATGGTGGAAGCGCGGCAGCTTCCGCGTGCGCAAGCGCCAGGTGCTCGACAGCGTGCTTGTCGCCGTCGCCGCAATCGTGATCGGCGGGCGGCTCGGCGAGGCGATCTTCTACCAGCCCGAGTACTACTTCAGCCAGCCGATGCGCCTGCTGACCAACGCCAGCGGGTTCACAATCCACGGCATGATCCTGTTCACGATCATCGTGTTCTGGTTCTGGGCACGCTGGATCAAGCGCCCCTGGTTCCACCTGCTGGACCAGTCCGTCATCTTCGTCGCCTTCGGCACGATTCTGGGGCGCATCGCCAACTTCATGTCGGCCGACCTCTGGGGGCGCGAAAGTGACCTGCCCTGGGCGATGCGTTTCCCGCTGCGCGGGCCGCTGTTTCGCAAGATCGTCGCCAACCCCGGCGATGAGACCTTCATGGTCGTCACCGACCAGCTGCCCGACGGCACCGAGGCCTACCACCTTGAGCCATGGACGCCCGACCAGGGCTACGAGATCCCGAAGGACGGCGTGTTCTACGACTACCCGCTCCATAGCCACGACTCGTCGGTGCATGAGATCGCGCGGCAGGTGCTCACCACTCCGCGCCACCCAAGCCAGCTATACCAGGCGATCACGGAGGGCGTGATCCTGCTGGTCATCCTGATCCTCGTGCGGCGCAAGGCCACGAAAGTCGGACAGCTGTCGGGCTGGTTCCTGATCAGCTATGGCGTGCTGCGCACTGTGGCCGAGTTCTTCCGCCAGCCGGAGCCCGGGCTTGGCTACTTGCTCGGGCTGACCCGTGGCCAGTTGCTCAGCCTGTCGATGGTAATCGGCGGCGTGATCCTGTTCGGCTTCATCAAGCGCAAACCGATCCTGATTGACACCATCCCAACCGACGCACCCGGCTTCACGCCCCAGGTGGAGAAGCCCAACGCGCAGTCGCCCGCCGACGTTGAAAGCAAGGAAGCCGGGTCCGCAACTACGCAGCAGGCGGAATGATGTCCAAGCAGCATGCCAAGTCGCTGAAGCTGCCTGTCCTGATCGCCCTCGTGGCGGTGCTGGTGCTGGCAGGCGTCGGCGCGTTCTTCCTGCTGCCTGACGATCCCCCGCCGCAGCCCAGGCCCCCGGTGCCGCTGCCGGAAAGCAACGATCCCGATCCGGGACACCCGCCGGACACGGATCCCCTGACCGCCGACCCGAATGCCAGGCCGCGCCCCAAGCCCAAGCCGGGCGCGCCGGATCGCGTGGACATCGCACAGGCCATGGAGAACGAGGTGCGCGAAGTCCTG
The DNA here is from genome assembly GCA_020638675.1 of Planctomycetota bacterium. Lineage (GTDB taxonomy): Bacteria > Planctomycetota > UBA8742 > UBA2392 > UBA2392 > JACKID01. Next base: position 1,632,766 of record JACKID010000001.1, on the reverse strand, counting down.
GACCAGATTCGCGCGCGGCTCGAGCTGAAGTTCAAGTACGCCGAGTACCAGCTTGATCCGACGTGGACGCTTGAGCAGATCATGCGAAGGCTCGAGCGCCTCGACGGCGAATACTTCAAAGGCACGGACTACGCGCTGGAGCTCAAGAACGGCGACGAACCCACGGCCGAGATCAGCTGCGTTTCCATCAACGGGTTGCAGCTGGCGGACGGCCCCCTGCGCATGACTCTGAACCTGCGCACCGGCAAATCGGAAATGTCCGGACGTATCGTGGCCCGGGACACGAGCGGCCGCGTGCTGCTGCCGAACTCCGCCTACGCGCAACTCACCAACATCATCGAGAGTGCAGCCCTCAGCCACGCCGGCATGCAGCGAAACGCGGAGTCAGGCAAGCTCGCAAGCTTTGAGAATGTAATGTCGCCATGGCGCCCGGACCCCTTCGTGTTGAGCGACTTCACGGCCGGGCCCGTCGCCGGCCGCGAACTGACGGCGGAGTTTGCATGCAGGACCATCCAAGGCGAGGAACTTGCCGAGCCCGCCGTGATGACGGTGGACTACGCGACGAAAAAGATAACCATCAGCCCCGCAAGCGCCCCTGCCTGGATGCCCGTTCCCAAGGATCGCGAGCAATTCAAGGAAGACTGCCGCTGGGCCCTACGGGCGATCGCAATGCGCCTGGCCAGAGACATGAAGAACAGGGGCGCAAGCGAGCCGGACCTCTCCAAGGTGGAATCCGTGGACTGGTTCTTCAGCTCAATCGGTGTACTGCCGTTTGAACTGAGGGTCGATGCCGCCCCGGATGCGCCGGGAAATGTGGGTGTGGAAATCTCTACCAACTTCGGTCGTCCCTTGCCGTTCAAGCGGCTGCGATATGTCGCACAACTCGATGGCGGCCAAGGCGACTACGCCGACTGATTTTTCCCTGTCCCAAGCCCGCAAAAAGCCCAAAATATGCGAACCGCGCCTCGCCCCTACTCGTAGTAGGGAATGGAGTTGTGAAGGGGCCCCTGATGTCTTCAAGCCGGTTTAGCGGACTCAACATTGCCTTGCTCGCCATTGCCGTGGCGTCGCTGATGTTCGGCGCGTACGGGATGTTCCTCAGCGGCGCAGCCACGACCTCGCCTTCAGCGAACACGGTCGGCGCGGCGATGCTGGACGAAGAGCTGGACTCAAGCCGCGATCCCGCGCAGACGCCGCTCGCGGACAAGACCGACAACAAGTCGACAAAGACAACCAGGCGTGACTCCGCCGGAAGCGACACCACCAGCAAGACCAGTGACCCCTCTCCGACCTACAACAACTCCAACGACATCCCGGAAGTCGAAGTCGCCTCCAACCCCAGCGATTCCGGCAACGCCGAGATTCACGGCGTCGTGCTTGACCCAAACGGCGCACCCGTGGCCAACGCAAAGGTCTCGGCGCGCCGCAGCGATCTTGAAATGAAAGCGCCGCAATTCCAGGAAAACGAGATCGAGCGCTACCGCAACGAAGTCGGCGACTTCCTCGCCCGCACCGCCCGTGAAACCCGCACCACCACCAGCGATGAGCAGGGTGCGTTCGCGTTCAAGGGCCTCGATGAAACGCTCGCCTACGATCTCAACGCCACCTGCGAAGGTGTCGGGGCCGGCGAAACCTCGCGAGTCGCCGCCGGCGACAAGGTGATCATTCTGCTGTCCGGCGAATCACTGCTGCTTGGCCGGGTTGAGACGGCCGACGGCAAGCCCGTGAAGAGCTTCAGCATTCGCTACTGGCGCCAGAACCGGCAGTGGCAGGCCAGCTCGCGCAACTTCAACGACGAAGAAGGCAAGTTCAGCATCCCGGCCAAGGTGGGCTACATGCAGCTGCAGGTGACGGCCACGGGCTTCACGCACGACAAGCCGAAGGACGTGCAGGTCGGCGACAGCTCAGAGGAAGTCGTCATCGTCGTCGACTCGGCCGCAATTCTCAGCGGCGTGGTGACAGACAAGGAGGGCAACCCCCTGCCGGGTGTAGACGTCAGCGTCGGTGGTGGCGATGAGCGCCAGCGCGGGTGGGGTCAGCAGAACAACGGCCCGTCCGCCACGACGGACAGCAAGGGGCGGTACCGCTTCGACACACTCGCCCCGAAGGAAACCAAGTTCACGGCGTCGCTTGGCGAAATGTCCGAGTCCAGCACGATCACGCTGACGCAGGGCGAGAACAAGCTCGACTTCCAGATGGACGTCGGTGCGGTGCTCAGGATCCGTTTGACGGACCCGAACGGAAACCCCGTTGAGGCCGACCAGATCTGGTTTCAGGAAAAGGGCAACCGCGGCTGGCCGCGCCCTGAGCGCATGCCTGGCAAAGAGCCAGGCCTGGCCGAATACGCGGGCATGAAGCCGGGCGAATACGTGATGACGGTTTCGGCCGGCGGCTTCCCGGCCGTCAAGCAGGACATCAAGGTCGAGGGCGGCAGCAACGAGATCAGCATCAAGTTCACAAACGGGGCGATGTTGACCGGCATCGTCAGCAGCAGCACCGGCAGCAAGATCGCCAACATCAGCGTGCGCCTTCGCAAGGCTGAAGAAGGCCCGTGGGGCGGCTGGGGCACCGGGCGCATCGCGCAGGTCGACGCGGAGGGCAACTACAAGCTCGGGCCTGCTGAGCCCGGGCAGTGGACGCTGGAAGTCTATTCCAACACCGACTGGAACAACTCGGTCTACACGAACACCATCACGCTGGCCGAGGGCGAAAACACCCAGAACATCAGCGTAGACGCCGGTGCCACGGTCATCTGCAAGGTGGTCGATGAGGCAGGTAACTCCGTATCGTGGGCGAACATCCAGCTGCAGGGCGTGAAGACCTACAACCAGAATTCAAACAACGACGGTACGGCGACCATCTCGTTCGTCGAGGTCGGCAGCTACACACTGATCGCAAGCTCACGCGGGCTGGCGTCGCCGTCGCAGTTCATTTCGCTGCGCGCGGGCGACAACCAGGTCACGGTAACCCTGCAAAAACCGAACTCGTGCCGGCTTACACACGTCTACCCCGACACCCAGGCCAGCAAGGCGGGAATGCAGGTCGGCGACCTCGTCATCGAGTACAACGGCGCCACCATCACCAGCTGGGGCGGGCTCAGCAAAGCCATCGCCGGCACAAAGGCCACTGACGACGTGACCGTCCTGATTGAGCGTGGAGGGTCCATGTTGACACTGACGCTCAAGGGCGGCTACGTTGGCATCGAAGGCACGGACGCCGTGCGCTAGCCCACAGGATCTGCATTGAACGAAACACGCGAGCCCGATTGGGATGCGAAGAAGTCGCATTACCAGCGCGACGACGTCGTGGATGCCTACGACAACCGCCGCTTCAAGGGCGGCGTCGCGGGGCCCAAGTCTGAGCGCAAGTGGCGGATGATCCTGAAGGCGGTTCGCGGTCTGCCCGATATCAAGACCGTCCTGGACCTGCCTTGCGGCACCGGGCGCTTCACCTCGCGAATCCTGGAACACGGCTGGAAGCTGATCAACGGCGACATCTCCGGCCCGATGCTCGCCCGCGCGCGCGAGTACGGGCAAGGCAACCCCGCGCTGGTCGGCAGCGCACGCATGAACGCCGAGCAGTTGCCGTTCGCCGACGGCGCTCTCGACCTGGTGATCAGCATCCGCTTCCTGATGCACGTCCCCCACGACGTCCGCATCCGCATCTTCCGCGAATATGCACGGGTGTCGAAGCGCTACGTCGTCATGGACGTGCGCCACAAGTACTGCCTGAACCTGTGGTGGAAAAGGTTCCGCAAGAAACTTGGGCTGAAGGTGAAAGTGCCCGAGCACCGCTACAGCATCGCCGAGCTTGAGCGCGACGTGGAAGCAGCCGGCATGCGCATCGTTCGCAAAGTCTGGAACGCCCCGCCGTTCAGCGAGAAGCTGGTCCTGCTGTGTGAAAAGAAGTAGCTACTCGAGTTCTTCGGCGCGAACGAAGTTGTCGCGCTCGCCGCGTCCCGTGAGCGGGTAGTCCTTGCGCAGCGGGAAATGCTCGTAGTAGTCCGGCAACAGCACGCGGCGCAGGTCCGGGTGACCGTCGAACTGAATCCCGAACATGTCGTACACTTCGCGCTCGATCCACGTCGCGCCGTGATAGACGCCGCCGGCCGTGGGTACGCGCGGGTCGGTCTCCGGGACGTCGGCCGTGATCCGCACGCGCTTGTGGTTGCTGGCGCTGTAGACGATGTAGACCATCGTGAAGCGGCGTTCGGGCTCGAAGTCGTCGCGGCGCATGTTGTCGACGGCCGTGACGTCCACGATCATGTTGAACATCAGGTCCGGATCGTGCTTCAGGATCTTCAGCGCCTCAACCACGTTGGCGCGGTCCGACTTGATGATGGTCTGCTTGAACTCGGTGACGATTTCGCTGAACTTGCCGGCCAGCTTGCTCTTCAGCAGATCGTGGTCGAGCTGGTTCTCTTCAAGCACGCGCGCCGTTTTCGTCGGCTTGTCGTGAGTCGGCGGCAGCTTCTTTTCGGGCTTGGGCGCGTCGGTCATGTCTAGTTCGCTTCCACGGTCGGTCGCGTGAATTCACCGCGCTCGGCCTGGCCGTCGATGATCTGCTGAATCTTGAGCACGCCGTCGATCAGACTTTCCGGGCGCGGCGGGCAACCGGGGATGTAGACGTCCACCGGGATGAACTGGTCCACACCCTGGATCTGCGGGTAGGTGTTGAACACGCCGCCCGTGCTGGCGCAGGCGCCCATGCTGATCACCCACTTCGGCTCACCCATTTGCTGGTAGATCTCGGTCAGCACCGGCATCATCTTCAGCACGACGCGCCCGCTGACTATCAGCAGGTCGGATTGTCGGGGGCTGAAGCGGATCACCTCGGCGCCGAATCGTGATAAGTCGTAGCGCGAGTTGAGCGTCGCCATCATCTCGATCGCGCAACAGGCCGTGCCGAACGGGTACGGCCACAGGCTGTTCTTGCGCGCCCAGCCGATCACCTTGTTCACCTGGGTGGTGAAGAAGCCGTCGCCGGCGAGAGAGGGAATCATCTGCTCAAGACCCATGACGTTCCTTCTAGGCGGCCTGCTTGCCGTCGACCGCCGCGAGTTCCTTCTGCACGATCTCTTCGGGCGAGTGCCCGAGCGGCACGTTCCAGTCCAGCACACCCTTGCGCCAGGCGTACAGCAACCCGAAGCCCAGCACAGCCAGGAACACGGCAACTTCCACCAGGTATTCCACGCCTTTGCCGCCCTTGACGTCGCTGAGGAACGTCATGGCGTAGGGCGCAAGCAGGACGGTCTCAATGTCAAACAGTACGAACAGCATCGACAGCACGAAGAAGCGCACGTTGAACTCGGTGCGGGTCTCGCCGATCTGCGGCACGCCGCACTCGTACGGCTCTTCCTTGACGAAGCCCTTCTTGCGCTTGCCGATCAGCATCGACGTGATCAGACCGCCGCTTGCGACGGCAAAGATCAGAAACGCGTAGAGGCCCAAACTGAAGATGTCTGCGTTCACGTGCACTTGCTCCAAGGCTCTGACAGGTAACGATTTAACGCGCAAAGCCCGCTGTGGCAAGGGCCGTTGCGTAGTGTTTGGTGCCTGGTGTTTGGTGTATGGAGTTCATGCAGCAGTTTCCAAACACAGGACACCAAATCCCAAACACCAGATTAAGCGCGGCAGGGGTGCCTGCTTTCGCAGACACCCCTAATCCAGCGTATATCTACGCAGGGGATGGGCTGGTCCAGCCAAGCCCGTCGGTCCTGGCTAGCGTCGCCCCCCACGCTTTCGACAGTCATCTTTACTCACAGATCACCTCCTTTCGTATGGGTCCTGGCGTCGCTGGGCGCTGAAAGCTGTGCACCCGCGAGGCCGATCTGTTCCCGCCCGCGTCCGGGCGACATAGTGCGCGGTTTCCCGCGACGTCCGCCGTAAGTGCTTGCGGACAGAGGAAGTGTATCCCACGACCTTGACGCGTCAAGCGGGATACTGACAGTTTCTTTTCCACAGGATGTGGGCAAAACGTTGATATGGCGGGGTTGTGACGCAGGCCACTGTCAGCGAAGTTCAATCTTCGTGCGAGCCTTGAATTTCAGGCGGATCGGTACTTCAGGAAAGTCCGAATGCTCCTGTAGCTGGTGCAACAGATACTTCCGCCAGTTCTCGGGGAACAGGTCCGGGTCGTTCACGAACACGACCACCTTGGGCGGGAACGTCTCGACCTGCGTGGCATAGAAAATCTTGCCCAGCTTGTTCTTTCGCGGCTGCGGGTGGTGGCGCTCAAACGCCTCGCTGACCACGCGGTTCAGCTCGCCGGTACCCATGCGCGTGCCGGCCTGCGTGTGCAGGTCGCGCGCGACCTTCAGCAGCTCGAAGACGTTGTCCTTGTCCTTGGCCGACATGAAGACCAGCGGCGCGAAGTCAATCGCATGCAGCTTCGTGCGCAGGTATTCGGTGAACTGGCCCGTCGTGGTGCCCTGGATCAGGTCCCACTTGTTCACCGCGATGATGATCGGCTTGCAGTCCTCCACCGCGAGGTCGACCAGGTGTTTGTCGATCTTGGTGACCGGGTCGCGCGCATCCAGCATCAGCACCACGACGCTCGCGCGCCGCACGGCTCTGAAGCTGCGGCTCTGGCTGAAGAACTCTACGCTGTGCTGCAGGGTGCTGCGCTTGCGCACGCCGGCCGTGTCGATCGCGACGAACGTCTTGCCCTTGTAGGTGAAGCGCACGTCGACCGAGTCACGAGTCGTGCCCTCCAGCTCGGATGCGATCACGCGCTCGTCCGCGGCCAGCGCATTCACCAGCGTGGACTTGCCCACGTTGCGGCGCCCCACGATGGCCAGCAGCAGCTCCGGCGGGTCCATCGTTTCGGCCTTTGACTTCGGCGGCAGCAGCTCACAGATTGCCGCACCGACCTGCTTCATCTTGCGCGCGCCCTTGGCGCTGCAGGTCAGCGGGTCGCCCAGACCGAACTCGTAAAAGTGGTCCGCGAGGTGGTCGTGTTTGGGATCGTCGGCCTTGTTTGCCACCAGCACGACCTTGCGCCCGGCGCGTCGCAGCATCATCGCGGCTTCTTCATCGAGGCCCGTCGGGCCCTCCATCACATCCACCAGCAGCACGACCACATCGGCCGACGCGACGGCGTTATTGATCTGTTCATGCACGTGCTCGTTGACGCGCTGCTCATCGACCACGCCGATGCCGGCCGTGTCGAACAGTTCGACCACGCGCAGCATCCCCTCGGCTGTGCGCAGGCGCACCTGCGTGCTGACGCGGTCCCGGGTCGTGCCGGGGCGCGGGTCTTCAATCGAGATGCGGCTGCCGGCGAGGCGGTTGAACAGGCTGCTTTTGCCGACGTTCGGGCGTCCGACAATGGCCACAACGGGCAGGCGCAGGCTGGAGCTGCGAGGAACCACACCCAGCTCAGCGGCGGTCTTGGCGCGCTTGGTGAAGGGCTTGCCCTGCGGCGTCTCGCGCAGGAACGGCTGATGCTCCTGTTCGGTGTCCGCCGGCGGCTTTTTCTTCTTGCGCTTGGGCTTGCCGACGACTTTGGCGTTGGGACGCCGTGCCTTGCGCGCGGCGGTGCCCGCCTTGCGCTGCTTGGCCTTTTTGCTGCCCGCGCGATCGCGGCGCTTGGCGGCACCCTTTTTGAACTTCTTCGGCATGGCGTCCCTAAGGAAAGCGGCAGGCCGTCTCCGGCCTGCCGCGTTGAGTCTAGCCAGTCGCCAAACCCCTGCTAGTCCCGGTTGCCGCCAAGGAAGTAGAGGGCGTAGCGGAACAGCATGACGAAGTCATACAGCAGGTTGATCGCCGCGCTTACCGCGTCGTTGCGATAGAAGTTGTCGCGGACAACGCGGGAGGTGTCATACAGCGTGAACCCGATGAAGATCAGGAGCCCCAGCCCCATCAAGCCCGAGTACATCAGGTTCGACACCGGCACAAACCAAGTCATCAGGGCGATCCCGACGAAAGCGAGCACACCCACCAGCAGCATCCCGCCCAGGCTGCGGAAGTCCTTGCCCGTGCTGAGCACATAGACCGTCAGCCCAAGGAAGACGACCGTGGCAATCCCGAACGCGAACACAATCGACATACCCATCCCCGCAGCGACGTAGCGCATGAGAGTCGGCGCGAGCATGAAACCCGCCGAGCCTGCGAAGACATACAAGAGCCCGGTCTTGAGCGGACTGCTGCTCTTGCGGCTGAACACAACGATCAGGTAGCTGACGAAGAACGTGATCATCGAGCCCACCCACAGCCCGCTCACGGCTTGCACGTTGTTCTGTGCCACGAAGTAGTTCACGGCCTCGGTGCCACCGAATGCGGCGCCGGTCGCGACCGCAAGCGCACTCGCGAAGTACGCATAGACCTTCTTAGTGAATGCTGCCACCGCCGGATTGGACAGGTCGCCTTCGTAAACGCCCTGGCCCGTCTCGATGCTGTCGGCGTAGCCGCCCGCAGCGTACTGGTGACCGCCGTAGGGCTGCTGCTGGGCATAGCCCGGCTGCGGCGCCACGTTTTCGACGGGGCCGTAGTTCTGGTAGCCGCGGTTGTTGCCGTACGGGTCTTTGTTGCTTGGGAACATTGCTCCCTCCTTCATTCAGCCGGACATTCTACTTCAGCCCGGTTGCGCGTCGAACCTGATCCATCACTCCGGTCGCGATTTCGCGCGCCTTGTCAGCACCCATTTGCAGGACCTCGTTCACGTAGTCCTCGTTGGCACTCAGCTCCTCATAACGCTTACGGGCCTCGCCGAAGGTCGCCATGAAGTAGTCGAGCAGGCGCTTCTTGAAGTCGCCGTACCCGACGCCCCCTTTAACGTACAGTTGCCGAATCTCTTCCAATTCTTGCTCCGGCGCGAACAGTTTCAGCAGCGCGAACACGTTGCAGCTGGCCGGGTCTTTCGGGTCTTCCAGCGGCGTGCTGTCCGTCTTGATGCCCATGATGCGCTTCTTGACCTGCTTTTCGGGCGCGAACAGCTCGATCGTGTTGTCGTAGCTCTTGGACATCTTCTGCCCGTCGATGCCGGGCACCACGGCCGTGTCTTCCAGGATATGCGGCTGGGGCAGCTTCAGCACGCCGCCTTCGCCTGTGGCCGGGTCGAAGTCCTTGCAGTAGGTCTGGTTGAATTTAACAGCGATGTCGCGGGTAATCTCGAGGTGCTGCTTCTGGTCCTTGCCGACCGGCACCACGTCACTGTGGTAGACCAGGATGTCCGCCGCCATCAGCACCGGGTACGCGAACAACCCGTGATCGGCGCTGATGCCGCGGGCCGTCTTGTCCTTGTAGCTGTGGGCGCGCTCGAGCAGCCCCATGGGCGTGACGGTGCTCAGGATCCAGCTCAGTTCGGTGACTTCCGGGATGTCGCTTTGCTTGAACAACGTCGCCTTGTCCGGATCGAGGCCCAGCGCGAGGAAGTTGAGGGCCACGTCGTGGCTCAGCTCGCGCATCTTGTCCGCTTCACGGATGGTCGTGAGCGCGTGCAGGTCGGCGATAAAGTACAGCCCGTGGCCCTTGTGCTGCAGTTCCACGAACTGGCGGATCGCGCCGAAGTAGTTGCCGATGTGAAGCTTGCCCGAAGGCTGTACACCACTGAGGATTCGCATGTTTGTCTTCCCGCGTACGGGGCATCGCCCCGGGTCCATGTTTGGCCGCGGACAACTAAACGTCGCGGCCGCCGAAGTGCAACCGGCGGCCTGGAATCCATAAAAACAGGGATCGGGGCGCCGGGCTAGCTGCCGCGCCACCATCGTTGAGGTTGGTACGTTCGGTACCTCATGTACCTTGAACGTTCAGTGGGCAGGAAAAGTTTCATCGGGTATAGTTTTGCCAAAGGTCGCCCATGAGCCGCTACTACATCGACACCGCCAGCGGACCGCGCGGCCCCTACCCGGCACAGCAGATCATTGAAGGCGTGAAGCAAGGCCGCATCCCGACCAACGCCACGCTACGCGACGCCGACACAGGCGCGACGTTGCGGGCGGTGGACGTGGCGGCGCAAGCCGCGCCGTCTGACTCGGGCGGCTATGCGCCCGTGCAGCAGCACTCCGGGCCGTCGCCGCAGTTCATGCCGCGCCAGCAGCACTACCAGCAGCCGCAGCAGTACCCGCAGCAATACCAGCAGCAGCCCCAGTACCAGCAGCAATACGGCCAGCCGCAATTTCCCCAGCCGCGCTACCCACAGGGGCCTTACCCGCAGTCCGGGGCGGCGTACCCGGGCCAGTATCCGCAGCAGTACGGCCAGTATCCGGCGCAAAACACATATCAGCCCTACGGCAGCAGCCAGCTTCCACCGCAGTACGGCGCCGGCGAAACGAGCACCCTGGCAACGGCGTCGCTGATCTGCTCGCTGGTTTCCATCGTGGTGTGCACGCCGCTTTGCATCGTTGGCATCGTCCTGGGCATCATGGCGCTGAACGAATGCCAGCCCAACGGGCCCAAGCGCGGGCGCGGGCTTGCGCTCGGCGGCATCTGGACCGGCGTCGGCATCCTGGTGATGATGGTTGGCGTCATCGCGCTGATGGTCGCGCTGGACTAATCCTTGCGGTCTTCGTCGGGCGCCACGAACGGCAGGCGGGCGCGGATCTCGGCCGGCAGATCATTGAAGAAGATCGGCATGTAGCGCGCCGGGTACAGGATTCCCAGCCCGTTCTTGTACAGCCGCCTCACGATGGGGATGTGCGCCACGCCCAGCTTGCCCATGTACAGGATCTCGAAGTCTTCGGGGTTGGTCTGCCACAGCGCCTTCACCTGCTCGTACCCGAAGAAGTAGATGTGGTCCTTGGTGTAGCCGCCGCCGCGGAACACGCGCTCGCAGATGGTGTAGGCCTCTTCCTTGGTGAACTTGTGCTGCTGCACCAGCGTGTGGAAGATTTCGCCGAAGCTGAGCTCTTCCTTGTCCATCAGGTACACGGCCTTCACGCGCCCGGCCAGCAGGCGGCGACGGCGGTTGCTGAGCACGCCCGCAAGCTCTTCGTTGAACGTCGCCAGCCCTTCCTCGGTCGCGAGGTAGCCGGAAGCGGACGCATCCACGCGCGGGAACCCGTGAAAGAACAGTGAACGGAAGGGCTGCATTTCGCCGTTGCGGGTCCGGAGTACGTGGGTCTGCACTTCATGAACGCCGAGGCTCGCGATGTCCGTGGGCCCGTACGTCGCGCCTTTGCGCAGCGCCACGCTTGCTTCGCCGGCCGCCGCGTCGCTGGAGAGATACTTGCGCACGCGCACGCTGCACAGGAAGCGCTGCTTCCGCACGATGGCGTCCAGCTTCTGCTTCGCTTCGCGGGCCTCGACCTGGTTGGGCTCGATCGGCTCGGGCTCGAGCTTGAGCCACTCCTCGGCCTTGCCCAGCGTCTTCTTGTCGGCCGTGCCGAACAGGAGTCTTGACCTGTCAAGAAACTCCGGCGTATCGCGGCTTTCGAGCATGCAGATGGTGTTGAACACCTCGTCGCGCTTGCCGCGGAAGATGCGCCCCAGTTCCGAGTCGACGATCGGCAGGTTTAGCAGCTCGACCTTGGTGGCCTCCGGGTCGAAGGTCAGCTCGCGGTAGCGGTATTTCGGGTTGTTCTTGGGCGTCTTTTCGCGCGTGACGTATGCGCGCGCGATCTCGGTGCTGTTGGCCGGGTTGATGTACTTCAGCACCCGCAGGTTGCTGCTGGCCATGGAAATGTGGCGGTCGGCCTCAAGCAGCAGGAAGAAGTCCTGGCTCTCAAAGGCCTCCTGGAAGATCTTTTCTGTGCGGCGCGAGTCGTTCACAGGCAAGAGTGTGCGAGAAGAAACTGACTTCCGCCAGCACCCAACGGATGTCCGGCGCTTGAGCCGCCCGGGCGCACGCACTATCCTTGAAAGCATGAGCAACACGCCCGCGATCGACAAGCTGTCCGTCGAGGAACGCCTTGCACTGCTGGAGGCAGTGTGGGAGAGCCTTGCCGAGCGCGAAGCCGACATCACATTGTCGCCGGACCAGCTTCAACTGGTTCGCAAGCGAGTGGCCGACTACCGCGCCAACCCTCGCCCCGGAATGCCTCTCGAGCAAGCATTGGCCGAGATCAAGGCCGCCCGCAAATGAGGCAGGTCAACATACAGGCGGCCGCGCTGGCCGACTTGGCCCAGGCCGACGCATGGTACGAGGCGCAGTTCCCGGGTTTGGGCGATGAGTTGCTGGATGAATTCCGGCTCGCCGTCGCGAAGATTGCCGAGTACCCCTTAAGCTTCACAGAAATCGATGAAGGTGTGCGCCGTGCTATGTTGAGGCGCTTTCCGTACCACGTGATCTACATCGTGGAGGACTCGTCCATCGAGGTTGTGGCGGCGCTGCACGCTCACCGGCATTCAAACGCATGGCGGCTTCGCCTCGACCGCTAGTCCAGGTTGAACTCGCGCCGGAATGATGCCATGTCTCGCGCGGCGCGGCGCACGTTCGCCTTGGCGCGTTTCTTGGAGCCCTTGAGCGCCTTCATCTGCTGCTTGGCAGCTTTCTTCTTGTCCCGCCCGAGCTTCCAGGCCGCGGCCTTGCCCATCAGGCCCTGGTTCTTGAGCCCCTGCACCATCTCGCGCATCTGTTCAAAACTCTTGAGCAGGCGGTTGAGCTCTTCCAGGCTGCGCCCGCTGCCGCTGGAAATGCGGCGCTTGCGCGACATGTTCAACTGCTCGGGCAGGCGACGCTCTTTCGGCGTCATTGACAGGATGATCGCTTCCACGTGATCCAGCCCACGCTCGTTGACCTGATCCAGCGGCAGGTCCTGCGCGCCGGGGATCATCTTCAGCAGGTCCTGCATGGGACCCATTTTTCGAATGGCCTTGATCTGCTGCAGGAAATCCTCGAGCGTGAACTCGTCTTCCAGCAGCTTCTGTTCAAGCTCCAGCGCCTGGTCTTCGTCGATTGCGCTCTGGGCTTTCTCAACGAGGCTGACCACGTCGCCCATGCCCAGGATACGCCCGGCGATACGGTCGGCGTGGAAGACTTCCAGCCCGTCCATCTTCTCGCTTACGCCGATAAAGCGGATCGGCTTGCCGGTGATGGCGCGCACGGTCATGACCGCGCCGCCGCGCGAGTCACCGTCCAGCTTGGTCAGGATCGCGCCGGTCAGCGGCAACTGCTCGTCGAACGCCTTGGCGGACTTCACGGCGTCCTGGCCCGTCATCCCGTCGCAGACGAAGAAGACTTCGTCCGGCTTGGCGCGCGTCGCGACCTCCTGCACTTCCTTCATCAGGGATTCGTCAACGTGCAAACGACCGGCCGTGTCGAGAATGACCACGTCAAAGCCGTTCTTCTTGGCGTGCTCCACGGCCTTGGCGCACACTTCCGGCGGCGTTGCCGTGCGATCGGCGAACACCGGGATGCCGATGCCCTTGCCGACAACCTCAAGCTGGTCCACGGCGGCCGGTCGCTGCAAGTCGGCGGCAACCAGCAGCGGGGTCTTCTTGAACTTCTGCTTCAGGTAGATCGCCAGCTTGCCGCAGGTGGTGGTTTTGCCCGCGCCCTGCAGACCGGCCATCAGGATGACGGTCGGGCGGTCGCTGCGGAACTTCATCTTGGAACGGCCCTGTTCGTCGACAGTGCCTTCCTCGTTCATCATCCGGATCAGTTCATCGTGAACGATCTTGACGAACTGCTCACCGGGGCGAACGCCCTGCAGCACTTCCGCGCCGAGCGCCTTTTCGCGCACGCGCTCGGTGAAGTTCTTGGCAACCTTGAGGCTGACGTCGGCCTCCAGCAGCGCGGTACGAATCGCGCGCACGGCCTCAACGACGTTTTCTTCGGTGATCTTGTCGGACCCCGACATCTTGCGCCAAAGGTCCGAAAAGCGGGTGGAGATGTTCTCGAACATGCGTGTTCCCGTGATTCAAAGGTCAGGCAGTGTAACAGACGGCGAGGCTTATACACCCGGCCGCCACGGTTGTCCCGTTGCGTTCTGCCCAACCGCCCCTACACTTGCACGCCAGTGACTAGCCGCTGATCGGGACTCTCCGGTCAGAAGCAGCCTAGTCGGGCCTGCCCGACGAAGCCTTGGCGAAGTCGGATCCAGCGCGGGTCGGAAATGCCGGCTGCAGCGCTACAGATGTCCGAAAGGGACTGAGATGAGCAACGAAGGCGCACCGCGTCTACACGCCAAGCTGCAACCCGCAGCCGGGGACCATTCCAAAGACGGCTACCGCAAACGCCCCGGCGAAATCCTGGAGCGATTCGAGCGCGGCGGCCATGCCGACAAGGTCGATCTACTGACCGGCAAGATCACGCCCGACGGCCACGCCGTTTCGGAAGGTCAGCGCACAAAGCAGGCCGAGCTGAACCGCGCCTGGCTCAATGATGAGCGCCAGCGCCTGCAGGCCAGCAAGGGCGAACCGGTCGCCTACACCCAGAACTCAATGAACGAGCCGCACGCCGTCGACGCGCTTGAGCGCTATCTCAAGACACAGGGCCGCTTCGGCAGTGCGAGCGAAGCCGACCTGAAAGCCAAGGCCGCGGCCGCGCAGGAGTACGCGGCGAAACTGGCGGCGCAGTATTACGAGTCGACAGGCGGCAGTGCGCAGGCGGCAGAAACTGCAGCTACTGACGCCTCCCGCCTGCCGCTTGCCGCCTCAAGGCAACGCTCCTCGTACCTACCCGTGTCGAAGGCCGACATGGACGCCCGGGGCTGGGACCAGTGCGATTTCGTTCTCGTCACCGGCGATGCGTACGTTGATCACCCGAGCTTTGCCAACGCTGTGATTGGCCGAGTGCTTGAGTGGGCCGGCTTCAAGGTCGGCATCCTGTCGCAGCCGGACTACACCAACCCGGAGGCCTTCAAGGCGCTGGGCATGCCACGCCTCGCGTTCCTGGTCAGCGCTGGCAATCTCGACAGCAACCTGAATGCCTACACGGCACACAAGCTGCCGCGCAGCGACGACCCCTACTCGCCGGGTGGCAAGCCGGGCAAACGCCCGGTGCGCGCGACCATCGTGTACTGCAACATGATCCGCCGCGCGTTTGGAAAGGCCCCGATCATTGTCGGCGGCATCGAGGCCAGCCAGCGCCGCTTCAGCCACTACGATTACTGGGACGACAAGGTGCGCCGCAGCGTGCTGCTGGATTCCAACGCCGACATGCTGGTGTTCGGCATGGGCGAGACGCAGATCGTCGAGCTTGCGCACCGACTGAACCGCGGCGAGCAGCTTCGCGAAATCACCGACGTGCGCGGCACGGCCTACGTGAAGAAGGACGCGGCGATACTGGAGACACCCGAGTTCGTCGAGCGCTTCGGCAAGCCGGTCTACACGCTGGACCATGAAGCTTTGCTTCCGCCGAAGGAGGCGGCAGGCGGCAGGCAGCAGGCGGCAGCGGATTCAGACGAAGCCAAAATCCAAAATCCAAAATCCACAATCGCGGCAGATCGCGTTCAGGAACACCAGACAGATTTCGGCGACCAGATCCCGCCATACCGCCGTAACTACTCCGTCGCTTTCAAGACGATCTTTGACCAGCAGGACCCCGTTCGCGGGCGACCGCTGGTCCAGCGCACCGGCAAGCTCAGCGTGATCCAGCTTCCGCCTGCGCGCCTGCAGTCCGAAGAGGAACTCGACCGCTGGTACGACCTGCCCTACACCCGCCTGCCGCACCCGGACTACGAAGCGCAGGGCGGCGTGCCGGCGTGGCTGACGACGCAGCACTCCATCATCACCCACCGCGGCTGCATGGGCTCTTGCACCTTCTGCGCGATTTGGATGCACCAGGGGCGCACGATCCAGTCACGCTCGGCCGACAGCATCGTGAAGGAAGCGGAGAGCATCAGCGGCATGCCCAGCTTCAAGGGCTACATCAGCGACGTCGGCGGCCCGACCGCGAACATGTACGGCAACTACTGTAGCGTCCAGCAGACGCTCGGCGCATGCAAAGACCGCGACTGCCTGCTGCCCGACCCGTGCCCCGCGCTGCGCCAGCACATCGACAAGCAGCTCGACATGCTGAAACGCGTCCGCGCCGTGCCGGGCGTGAAGAGGGCTTTCATCGCGTCAGGCATCCGCCACGACATGCTGATCGACGACAAGAACACGCGCGGGCTCGGCGACGCTTACATCGAGAACCTCGCCGCCCACCACACGTCCGGCCACCTCAAGGTCGCGCCCGAGCACCTGTCTGACGACGTCCTCGCCAAGATGCGCAAGCCCGGCTTGAACAAGTACGAAGAGTTCAAGAAGCGCTTCATTGAGGCCAGCCGCAAGGTCGGCAAAGAGCAGTACCTCGTCGCGTACTTCGTAAGCAGCCACCCGGGCTGCACGATGGAAGAGCAGATCCGCCTCGCCGAATACTTCAAGAAGAACAACTGGTCGCCTGAGCAGGTGCAGGACTTCATCCCCACTCCGATGACGCCCGCGACCGCGATGTTCTACAGCGGGCACGACCCCGAAACCGGCGAGTTCGTCTACACCCCCACCACCATGCGCGAAAAGCGCCGCCAGCGCGCGCTCATGCAGTTCAAACGCCCCGAGTTCCACGGCCGAGTCCGCAAAGCCCTGCGCGAAGCCGGCCGCAAAGACTTGATCGGTCACCACAAAGACGCGCTGGTCAAGCCGGGCAACGAAGAAGACTGGGACGACGACAACCCCGCGCGGCCAGCAGGAATCGGCAGCGGTCCCGCCACCACACGAAAGCGCAACAACCCCTACCGCGGGCGCAAGCCTCGCGCGCGAAAGCGCAAGCGCCCTTAGGCGACCGTGGATTGTTCGCCGCTGATTAACGCGCGCGGCTAGAATGCGTGCGCGGCCCCCACGCGCGCACCACCTTGAAAGGCCTCATGTCAGCTGAATCCAACGAGAATGTCCCGCCCGGGGAAGATGCGCAGATCGCACGGCTGGTCGAGCAGTCACTGACCCTGATGGACAAAGACACCAAGCCCGTCCTGCGCGGGCAGCATCCGAAGCATCACGGCTGCGTGCGGGCGGAATTCGTGGTCGAGTCCGGGCTCGACGCCGACTTGCGCCACGGGCTGTTCGCCAAACCGGGACGCTACCCCACCGCCATCCGCTTCAGCAACGCGGCCATGACCGATGACCGCAAGGGCGACGGCCATGGCATGGCGCTGAAGCTGTTCAACGTGCCCGGCTACAAGCTGCTGGAGGACTGCCAGACGCACGACTTCGTGCTGCTGGACCACCCGGTTTTCTTCGCCGGTGACGTTGCCGGCTACGTCGAGCTGTTCGACGCGCTGATCCATGCCAAGGATTCCGTGCTGCCAAAGCTCGCATTCTTCCTGCCACGCTTCATCGCGGAGATGGGGCACGTTTACATGACCTACCTGCGCAAGCACCCGGAGCAGCTCAAGATCATGCTGGCGATGATGGCCAAGCAGCCCGCCACGCCCCTCGACCAGCGCTACTGGAGCACGACCCCCTACCGCCTCGGGCCGCACGTTGTGCGCTGGTCGGTGCAGCCGCATGCGGAGAAGTTGAGGCCCGTGGCTCCGGCCGACTCACCCGACAAGCTGCGCATCGCGCTGGCGCAGCAGTTGTCGGAGGGCGAGGCCGCGTTCGACTTCATGGCGCAGATCCGCACGAACCCGGACACCATGCCGATTGAGGATCCCACCCGCGAGTGGACGGGCGCGCCGCTGCGCAAGCTCGCAACCATGTACCTGCCGAAACAGAAGCCCGATAGCCACGAGCTGATGGAGTTCTGCGAGCACCTGTCGTTCAACGTCTGGCGCTGCCTGCCGGATCATGAGCCCCTGGGCGGCATCAACCGCGCACGCCGCGCCATCTATGAGGCCGTTTCCAAACGCCGCCACGAGCTGAACGGGCGTCCGGAACACGAGCCCACCGCTACAGAGTTCCTGGCGTTGCACCAGGCGTGACGTTCGCACTCCCGCTCTCCACGGGGCGCGTAAACCGAACCCCGAAAACGACCCTGAACTGACTCACAACACTTGCGGCAGTCGACCCGTCCCTGCCTGTTGGAGGACTTCAAGGTCTGCCCCTGGCCACACCGCCAAGGCGAATTCCGATACTCTCGCCGCAGCCATGCAGCTAGACTGCCGCCGTCCATGCTTTGTTCGAGCTGCCAAACCGATAACCCGTCTGACGCGCGGTTCTGCTACCGCTGCGGCCAGGGCCTTTCCACGCCCGTGCTTTCCACGCCCGTTGAAGATGCCTCTGATGAAACCTCCGGCACGCTGCTGAAGATCGAACCCGGCACGCCCGACCCCGCCAAAGCGGGCACGGACTACAAGAAACCCGGCGAGCCGCGCGGCGACGCACCGGCACCCCCTGACTACGGCTCCGCCGGCGCGGACAACCGCTATCGCCTGCTCGATATTCTCGGGCGGGGCGGCATGGGTGCCGTCTATCGCGCGCACGACACAAGTCTCGACCGAGTGGTGGCACTCAAGCGCATCAAGCAGTCCGTGGCATCCGAGGAAGGCTTTCAACGCTTCACGCGCGAGGCACAGAGTTTCGCCAAGATGCTGCACCCGAACATCGTGACACTGTTCGACTACGGGCGCGACTCCAGCGGACCCTACCTCGTGATGGAGTTCGTCGCCGGCGAGCCCCTCAACGCTCGCATCGCCCGGCGCGGCGCGCTGCCGGCCGAGCAGGCCGTCGGCATCTTCGAGGGTATCTGTGCTGGCGTGATGCATGCGCATGAGAAGGGCGTCGT
Source organism: Planctomycetota bacterium (assembly GCA_020638675.1). Taxonomy (GTDB): domain Bacteria; phylum Planctomycetota; class UBA8742; order UBA2392; family UBA2392; genus JACKID01. The sequence goes on along the minus strand of JACKID010000001.1, from coordinate 1,614,181 downwards.
GCACCGCGATATCAAACCGGCCAACGTGATCATCGACCGCACGGGCACACCAAAGCTGCTCGACTTCGGGCTAGCCCGCGCGGCCGTGGACAGCGATTTTTCGCAGACCGGGTTCTTCCTGGGCACACACGACTACGCCGCGCCGGAGCAGAAACGCGACGCCAAGAACGTCGACAGCCGCGCCGACATCTACAGCATGGGCGCGACGCTGTATGAGATGCTGACCGGGCTGCGGCCTGTGCCGCTGCACCTGCCGAAGCTTTCGACCCGCTGGCAGGAAGTCGTCGCCCGCGCCTGTGAGCCCGAGCCGGACAAGCGCTACGCCGACGTGAAATCGTTCCTCGAGGCCGTGCATGCCGTGCCGCTTGAGTCTGTGGTCGGCGTGCCGTCGGTCCCGCCCGAGCGCCAGTTCAACGAGTTGGCCTGCCCCGAGTGCGGCACGGAGAATCCCTTGGACGCTACGGCCTGCTCGCAATGCAAGACGCCACTCACTGTGTTGTGCGCCGTCTGCAGCCAGCTTCGCCGGGTCGGCCCCAAGGCCTGCAATCACTGCGGAGCAGACGTCGTCGCCGGCGAGATTGCGGCAAGCCACCGCAAACGTGCGGAGGAGGCCCTCACCCAGCGCCGCTTGCGCGACGCACAGGAAGAACTCAACGAGCTGAACTTCCTGTTGATGCGCTCCAGCGAGCATCTGGGCGCAGCGGCCGAATGGTTCCCGTGGGTGCGCCAGAATCACGACGCGGCGCGGCGCGATCTGGAGCGCGCTCGCAGGCTCGCCGAGAAGGCGCGCGCAGCGGAAGGTCGAGGCATGCTGGCGGCCGCAACGGAGAAGCTGGCACAGGCCGCGCGAATTGACGCGTCGTTCCAGCAGGAGTACGAGATGCTCGCGAAGAAGGCCGGTATCGCGCCCGAACAGCGGGTGGGGCGAATCGACGATGGGCGACCGGGCAGCAGCACCGACCCGCGAGCTGCGAACTTCGATGAGCTAACCAAGGCCGCGCGTTTTGTATCCGGTACCGTACGCATGGATGACGCAAAGGCGCGCACGGGCAGTGAGCCGCGGCCGACCATTACACGCGGTGGAATGAAAGTAAAGTGCGACGCTTGCGGCGCTGGGTTTCTCACGCGGCAGGAAGTGATCGAGAAACAGAAGTCGTGCCCCAAGTGCGGCACGACCCCGTTCCGCTGGATGCCGGTCTAGGAGTACCGAATGACGCGCTACACCCTTGTCGTCGTGCTGCTTGGTGCGTTCGTTGCCGGTTGTGCAGGCAGCCACCGCAACTCCGGCGGGCTGCCGGACAGCGAGCTTTCGAACAAGGATGTGGCCCGAAAAGTCATCATGGATGGTCTCGGGCGCGGCGACCTGGATGTAGTTCGCAAGTACGTCGCCGAGGACTACATCCAGCACAACCCGAACGCGGCCGACGGGCGGCAGGGCTTGATCGACTACCTGTCGAGCCGCGACACCAGCAAGAAGGTCGACTACCGGAACGTCCGACTGTTCCAGGACGGCGAGTACGTCTGGGCGCACAGCGAGCTGGTCGGCGAAGGCACCCGCACGGCCGTGATGGACCTCTGGCGCGTGAAGGACGGACAGCTGGTCGAGCACTGGGACGCCATGCAGGCCCAGCCGGAAACAACAGCCAGCGGGCGCAACATGCTGGACGGCCCGACCGACGCGACCGACCGCGACCGCACGGACGCCAACCGAAAGCTCGTGCGCGAGTTCGTTGACGCCGTGCTGGTGCGCCGCGACCTCGACAAGATCAACGACTACATCGACGGCGACTACTACCACCAGCACAACCCGGGCGCGCCCGACGGCCCGGATGCTCTGCGCGCCTTCCTGCAAGGCATGAAGGACAGCGGCGTCGAGTTCAGCTACAGCGTCAAGCGCGTGGTCGGCGAAGGCAACTTCGTACTCGTGCAGGCGCGTGGGATGGCCGACGGCAAGCCGCTCGCGATCTACGACCTGTTCCGCTGCGAGAACGGCAAGGTCGCCGAGCACTGGGACGTCATCCAGCCGATCCCCGACAAAACAGTCAGCGGGCGCGACATGGTCGACTGATCACATGAAGTTTGGCGTGTGCAGCTCGCTGAGCGTCTGGGCCTGGTCAAAGGTGAAGCCCGCCGTGTAGAGGCGTTTCACTCGGTTTTCGTGCATTACCTCAAGCAGTTCCTGGAACTTGCCGTGCCCCTTGGCCACGGCCTCCGGGTTTGTTCCGCCCGCCGCGAGAATTGTCAGCGCGTCCTGCACCAGCGCAGGCACCTTGCCCACACCCGCCAGCGTCGCGCTGCGTTTGCGCACGGCCGCCTCCAGCCGCTGGTACATGGTGGGGTCGTTCTTCAGTGCGTGCTTCACGTGGCTCATGCCGAAGTGCACGTGGCGCGTTTCGTCGGCGCGGGCCCGGCGCACGATGTCGGCCGTGACTTCGTCAGGGGCGTGATCCTCAATGTAGCGCAGCAAGTCGAGGAACGTGCCCTCGCCCAGCACGCTGAGCAGGAACGCTGCCTCGGTGAAATCCTCCAGCGTCAGCAGCGAATGCAGGCTGGCGCTGGTCGTCGCGTGGCTAAGCCCGACGCCTCCCCCACCGCTGCGCGCGCGTTTGAGAAACACGTCGATGTGGCGGGCTTCGTCCATGAGTTGCGTCGCGAGAAACTGGCCGACCTCAACGTACGCCGGGTGAATGCGGGCGATGAACTTGCTGGGCACGTAGAGCGCCGACAGCTCGTTCTCGGCCAGGAATGTGAACACCTGTCCGAGCGCTCGTTGCAGCGGCTTCGCCAGCGACTTGATCTTGTCCCATGCGATGTCCGTGTCGGCATTCCACTGGGCGTTGATCGCCTGGTCGTACAGCGCGGCGATATCCGGCGGCGCGCTGTGCGTCGCGTCGTTGACGCGGAAAGGATAGACCGGCCCGCCCGGCTCGACTCGGGCCCCGCGCGGGGCGAAGCCGGTATCGGGATTGGCAGTTTCCGGGAACGGCACGGCCTTGAGCATGTCGGCCGCCTCCACGCGACCGTCGTGGGGCCGCAGGTCGAGCCCGTCTTCGCGTTCGCCGCGAGGCAACCCGAGCGAGCCCTTGCGTATCAGCACGCGCGTGCCGCCATCCGGCTGCTGCTCTGTTTCGACCAGCTCGTGGTGCTCCATGCGGCACCAGGTGGCGAGGTCGTCCGGCGCGCTGCGATGCCGGGTCAGCACGGCGAGCACGCCGCCGGGCGCGAGCAGGTCCAGCCCCGGGCGCACGAGCGCAAGCAGACCGCCGCCGAAGGGGAGGTTTCCCCCATCGACGGCGACGGCTGCGTTCGGCTCAATCATTACCAGTAGTTCTGTTCAGTCAGCGCGGCCTTGAGGCTGTCGTAGCCCTCCTCGCGTGGCGGCATCCATTCCTTGAGACCCTCAAGCTCGAGGATCTTTCGATGCTCCGGGTTCTCCCACTTCATCGCGAACAGGCCCTTCTTGAACGCCTCGACCTTATTCGCATTCAGGCTCGGCAGCGCGTCGAACATGCAGTGGTCGAAGCCGGGCGTCACGTACAGCGTGTCGATCAAGTTCGTGTCCACCTTGCCCGCGGCCTGCTGCCCGACCCAGATCAGGTCGCCGACCGTGCCGGCCTGCGCGCGGCCCTCGTGCAGCGCCTCCAGCACGTCCAGCTCGCTGGTGCCGGTGTCGCCGTGCTTGCCGACATCTGTATCGAAGGGCATCAGCTTGACCTTTGACAGGTCAACACCCTCGGCCTGCAAGAAATGCAGCGGCAGGATTCGAGCCTGCGTGCTGTCCCTGCTGCCGACCGCGAGCGCCTTGCCCTCGAGATCCTTCAGCTTCTCGATGCCCGCGTCCTTGCGCACGACCACGCGGCCTTTGAAGTCACGGTCGCTGTCGCGCATCCCGAGGCTGAGCGACTTGCCCTCCGTTCGCTTCTGCACGCGTACGTGCGCCAGCGGCGTGTTCCAGGCGATGTCGATGTGGCCCTTCAGCAGTTGCTCCACCTGTTGCTCGTAGTTGCTGAACAGGCAGAAGTCCATCTCCACGCCCTGCTTCTTGAAGTGGTCGCGGATGCCCTCCCAGATCGGGACGACCTTCGCGTCATACGCCACCGCGCCAAGCAGAATCGAGTTGTCAGCCATCGTTGTCTCCCGACTATGCCGCGGGCATTGTCCCCGCGGCCGATGCAGGCGAGACGCCTGCGCTACGCAAACAGGTCCATGCCGGTCAGGGCCTTGCCGATGAAGTCGTTCAGGTGATCCACGGTCGGCGCCATTACCCAGCCCGCGCGCGCGTCACGAAACAGCCGCTCAACGGGCAGATGCTTGCTGAAGGCCGCGCCGCCGCAGGCGTTCATCGCCAGCTCGGACACGTGCGAGGCGGTTTCAATCGCGCTGCGCCGCGACTGAAGCACACGCAGCGGCGTCATGGCATCCGGCGCTTCCATCTCGCTGACCGTGTAGCCCAGCAGCGCGCGGCTGCGGTCCGTGGCGATGGACATCTCGGCAAGCCGCGCCCGCAATTGCGGGAAGTCGCGCAGCTTCTGCCCGGTGAAGTCGATGCCCGTGCCCGCCAGGTGCGTGCCCGTCAACTCGATTGCCTTGAGGCACAGACCGTGCGCCATCGACGCCGTCCCGACCACGAACCACGGCAGCACCACCTGCAGCATGCCGTCTGCGCCCTTGCCGTTCTCGGTAATCAGGTCTCCGGCAGCCACCTTGTAGTCTTTCAGCTCTACGGGTGCGGAGTCGTTGCCGCGCAGGCCAAGCCCCGTGAAGTCGCCCTTGATGTCGATACCGCCGTTGCCAGTACGCACGAGGTACAACGTGCTGGCCAGCGGCGTCTCCGCGCCCGGCATGCGCGCGCTTGAGACGTAGCTGTTGGCCTCGCGCGCGGTGGTCACCCAGCTCTTGCTCGCGTTGGTCTTGAAGTTCGCGCCGTCGGCCACGAGGCTGCTGCTCGGCGCCCAGAAGTTGCTGCGCGACCCCTTCTCGGAGAACGCCAGCGTCGTCACGTGCTTGCCGGCCGCGATCTCTTTCAACACGGCTTCCTTGTCGGCAAGGTTCGTCGCCGCGCCGATCTGCTGGCCGGCCGTGACGTGCATGCAGTAGATCATCGCCGATGAGGCGCATTCCTTGGCGAGCTCTTCGACGACGGCCGCGAAGGTGCGCGGCGGCTGGCCCTTGCCGCCGAAGTCAGGCGACACGCACAAGCCGTTCAGGCCTGCGTCGGCGATCGCCTGCATGCTTTCTTTGGGGTAGCGGCCTTTGGCGTCGACGTCGGCCGCGTGCTTGGCAAGCACTTCCTTCGCGACGGATGCCGCTGTGTCCGCGAATTTCTGCTGGTCTGCGTTGAGCCCGTAAAGGTGAGCCATGGTGTTGCTCCGTGTCTGCGCCGAGCGCAGGCACCGGGCTGCACTCAGGCTTGGGTCAGGTTTGAATGGATGGATTGGTCGCTACTGCACGAGTCAGCGAGGACCGATCAGCGGTGAGGAAGCCGGAATGTTGGACGGGCACCGTGCATGGCGCTGAATTTGTCCGTTACAACGCCGGTGTCAAGCAATTCCCGCATCCTAGTTGCATCACGGGGTTCTGCATTATTCCGCATCTTCGGCTCTCGAGCCAAGCCTGAACCTTTCCGCTACCCATCCGTTTGGATCAATGCCAGGCATATCGCCCTTCCCGGGGACGGTTCCGAGGATTCGAAGGAACTGCCATGGCAACGCAAGAGGGCCTGATCGAGCAGGCCGAAACCAGCTACCTCGACACCGAAGCACCACCCGAAGAGTCGCTCAGCGCCGCCGCGAGTGTGCCCTGGGTCGCCGTCGCGTTGGCGGTGCATGCGATCCTGTTGATGGTCGCATGGTTCATCCTCCCGGCCGCGCCGGCCAAGGTCTACACGTCGGTTCTGGAGGCGCAGGTCAAGGACATCACACCTCCGCCCCCGCCGGTGAACCCGCCGGAGAAGCAAGTCGAGTGGCCGGACGATTCGCCGGTCAACGAGGAGCCGGTCGAGGACAAGCGCGTCCAGACCGAAGACGCGGATCACGCGGAAGATCCGAGCGACAGCCCGAACCGCGATCTCGCCCAGAACCCCAACGAAAACCCGTCCGACAACGAGTCCAACCATCCGAACAAGGACTCCAGCACGTCGGCTGTCGGGCTCGGCGGGGGCATAGGCGGAGGGGGCGGCCCGGGCGGAGAGGGCGGTATGATCAAGCGCCGTCCGCATCCGGATGGTGGAGTCCACAGCCCGGCCACCATCGAAGACGCCCTCGTGTGGCTGAAGGATCACCAGAACCGCGAGGGCAACTGGAGCGCCACCACGTTCGGCGAAGACAGCACACGCACCGGCGCCAGGCACACCTACAACATCGAGTTCAACGACATCGGCAAAGCCGGCGGCGACACCGGCTGGGAAGCCACCTGCGACGTCGGGCTGACCGGGCTGTCGATGCTGGCCTTCACCGGCGCGGGCTATGACCACCGCACCGGCGCCTACAAGAACACCGTGCGCAACGCGGCCATCTACCTGCGCAAGGTGCAGGACAACGACGGCTGCTTCGGCAGCAAGGAAGACGACCAGTTCGTCTACAACCACGCCATCGCCACCATGGCCATGGCCGAGATCTACGGGCTGTCCGGCGATGCGATCTTCAAGCCGATCGTCGAGCGCGCCGTCGACTTCATCCTGAAGGCACAGAACCCGGGCCTCGGCTGGCGCTACGGCGTGCAGCCGCTGGTGAACGACACCTCGGTCACCGGCTGGATGGTGCTGACCCTGCACACCTGCGAGCTCGCCGGGCTGCACTTCGACGCCAGCAAGTGCTACAGCGACGCCGAGGCGTGGTTCGACATGGTGACCGTCGACGTCAACGGCTACCCCAAGACCGGCTACGACTCGCCGGGCAGCAACAACTCGCGCCTGCGCTCGGCCTCGGGCGTGTATGACAACAACCCGTCCATGGACGCCATCTGCGTCATGAGCCAGCTGTTCATGGGCAAGCGCGACCTGCAGGACAAGCAGATGAAGGCGCTCGTCAAGGCCTGCATCGAGAAGGACTACCTCCCCCGCTGGGAGCTGGGAAAGATCGACTACTACTACTGGTATTACGCCAGCCTCGCCCTGTTCCAGATGGGCGGCAGCATGTGGGACCAGTGGGAGAAGGCGATGGTGAAGACCCTGCTCGATCACCAGCGCGGCTTCTGCGAGGCCGACAAGGCTGCGGGCCTCACCAGCAAGGAAGCACTCGATGAGCACGGCAGCTGGGACCCGGTGGACGCATGGGGCTCAGCCGGCGGGCGCGTGTATGCGACGGCCATCAACGCACTCACGCTCGAGACCTACTACCGTCACGAACGCATGAACGGCCACAGCCGCGACTAGGGCTGTGTTTGACCTCACGGCCGGGCGCCCCAACGCCCGGCCGTGTGCGTTTCCGCAATCTTTCCGTTCGGGTTTTGAAACATGCAGTGGCGAGGCAAACGTTTAACGGCAAGGTGGACACAGACGGGTCCTGCTTCGCTATACTGTCGGGACAACGGGAGCGATTCGTGAACGCGGAAGAGTTCAACCTGGACATGCTGATCAGCTCAATGAAAGAGCTGCGGCAGATGCAATTGGACGACCAGGTCCGCCAGGCGCTCGAGAACGCCAAGCTGAAGCTCGACCCGGGCACGCTTGAAGACTTCATCCACGAGCTCGAAACCGACATCGAGGAACACATCGAGCGGCTGGAGCGCATCTCCAACGTGCTGCATGAGCAGGAGCGCAACCACCCGGAGCTGATGGAAGACGACCGCCGCCGCGAAGTCGCCTTCCAGAGCGGTTGCGACCTCGAGGAAGTGGACAGCCTGTGCGAGGCCTTCAGCCGCGCCCGCGAGATCCTGGCCGGGCTCAAGAAGGGCGGCGGCGGCGTGATCGACGTCAAGCTGCTGTTCAGCAACCTCCCCGGCTTGACCGGGCTGCCGGGCACGGAAGACGAGCCGGGCAAGGCCTCAAGCCTGCTGCGCGGGCTGCTCGACGGCACGATCCACACCCGCAAAACGCCCGACCCCGACCTGAATGAACTCACGGCACGCAACGACGAATTCGAGGCGCTGTTCGACCTGGAAGCCACCAGCGCCCCCAGGAACCGCCTGCCAAAAGACTGGAAACCCTGATCGATTTTGCCGCGATCCCGCCCATCCGGCCCCTTGCATCCATTTGAGCGCCCGGCTACCCTTTCGCGCCCGTTTCGGCGGTTGGCAGCATTTTTGGCACGCGCGGGCGGGCATCGAATGAGCACGCAGGGCGCTGGAGGTTTGAAGCATGGTCAAGATCCGTCTCACGCGTACGGGACGCAAGCACTACCACACGTTCCGCATTGTCGCCACCGAAGCGACCAATCCGCGCGACGGCCGTTTCAACGAGATCCTGGGCAGCTACGACCCGAATCTCCCGAACAACGACGAGAAGAAGTTCGTGTTCAACAAGGAACGGATCGAGCACTGGATCGGCAAAGGCGCCCAGCCGTCAGCCACGGTCTGGACGCTGCTGCGCAAGCACGGCATCAACAAGGCCACCGCAAAGGCCACGCGCAAGCAGCTCTCGGTCTGATCCTCCTGAGTCTTGCACTGCTCTCGCCCGGGTGCATTCAGCCCCCCGGGCGCCCGCAGGAACGCGAACGCGCAATGGCCGAGAGCTATGACCGCTTCGCACCGCCAGAGCGCGGCCCGGTAAACGCCCAGCACCGTGAGCCCGAAGACCCGCCAAACCCGAAGCTTAAGGACGACGTGCCGCTCCTCGCCTCCGAGATTCCCATGCAGCGCATCCAGGCGGACAACCGCCTGCAGCAGGCGGGCGCGGAGGGTCTCATGGCGGTAGCCGCCTTCCTCAAGTCCAAGCGCGCCACGCCGGCGCAACTGGTCGAGGCGCTTCACTTCATCGCCGCCGCCGACTTCGCCGCACTGGACGCGGAGCAGGCGACCAAGGTCCGCGAGGCCCTGGTCTCGTGCCTTGAGCACCCCAACGGCAAGGTCCGCATAGAGGCCGCGCGCGCCCTGCAGGTTCACGGTCCGGGCTCGCAGCGCACCATCTTCCTGACCGCAATCGGCGACCCCGAGCGCCGCGTGCGCTGGGCCGTCGTGCGCCGCTTCAGCGACCACCCCGAAGAGCTGGACCAGGTGCAGCGCACCATCCTGCTCGGATACCTCGAGGCCGACACGCGCGACGCCTTCAACGCAGCCGACATCGACAAGGACGCAAAGCTCACGGCGCGCGAGTTCAAGGGCACAGAGGCCGAGTTCAGCAAGCTCGACCGGGACCACAACGGCAGCATCAGCAAAGAGGAATGGATCAGCCCGGTGCCCAGCGAAGTGCGCGCCGACGTGGTCGCCCTGCTGCTGCGCCTGCACAGCAAACTGACGCCGGACGAAAAGCCCGTCGGCTACAATCCGTGGCTGCCATCTTCCGACCAGTTGGATATCGTCACGCGCTGGCAGAACTGGAACAAGAACCTGTCCGACAAGACACCCGAAGAGAAATAGGACCCCGGCATGGCGACCGTACGCGAACTGCAGACCAAGGCCCGCAAGCTGTACCTCAAGTGGAAGAAGGACTACGCCAAGGGCCTCGAGAAGGACCAGCGCAGCCCCGTTTCGCACCTCTGCCTGACCATCCTGCTGCGCAACAACAGCGTGACCAACGCCGCCAAGGCCGAGCAGGCCCTGCGCGCGCGCTTCGTGGACTGGAACGAGATCCGCGTCAGCCCGGTCGCCGAAGTCCGCGACGCGCTCGAAGAGGTCGGCTGCCCCAACACCGAGCAGAAGGCCTATGCGCTGCGCCGCTTCCTGCGCGACGTGTTCGGCAAGTTCACCAAGACCAACCTGTACTTCGACCTGATGGAAATCCCCGAAGTCATCCCCGAGCCGATCCCGGGCGAGAAGCCCGAAGCCACCGGTGACGACGACGACGATGACGCCGAAGAGGCCGTCACCCGCGAGTCCGGTCTGCCGCCGCACCCGGAGGTTCCCGGCTACGTCGACATGGTCCGCATTCTCGACCAGCCCATGCCGCTGGACCCGAAGCTGATCATGGAGAAGAACGCCATCACCGTCTGCTCCGTCGCGTGGGACGACGCCGAGCGCGGCCCGTTCAGCATCATCTGGCGCGTGGCGCTCGCCGAGGGATTGATCGAGCCCGAGTACGAAGCCGCCGAGGCTCTCAGTCGCCTCCGCAACCAGATCGCGCCCGAGAAGGAACGCGACGAGTTCGCCTTCTACGCCATCCTCCACGCCGAGAACAACTGGCCCAAGATCAGCAAGGCCGCCGACAAGGTCCGCAAAAAGGTCGCCAAGGCGAAGGCGTAGCCGAGGCTTCAGACGGCAGGCGGGAGGCGGCAGTTCACTGCACTCCTGCGGCCTGCCGCCTGCTGCCTGCCGCCTTGAGTTCCCTTGCCTCGCCCGCGGACAGGGGCTACAACGCGACTCACCGGGAGGAGACCCATGTCCATCTTCGTCAACAAAGCCACGCGCGTGATCTGCCAGGGCATTACCGGCACCCATGGCGCGTTCCATTCCGCTCGCTGCATTGAGTACGGCACCAACTTCGTCGGCGGCGTCACGCCCGGCAAGGGCGGCAAGGTCTTCGACAAGGACCCGGCCGGGCAGCCCATCAAGAACCCGAACGGCGACGCCGTCAGCCTGCCCATCTTCAACACCGTGGCCGACGCGATGGACGAAGTCGGCGTCGACGCCAGCATGATCTTCGTGCCGCCGCCGCTCGCCGCCGACGCGATCCTCGAGGCTGCAGACGCGGGCGTGAAGCTGATCTGCTGCATCACTGAAGGAATCCCGGTGATGGACATGGTCCGCGTCAGCGAAGTCATGAAAGAGCGCTACCCGCGCTCCCGGCTGATCGGCCCGAACTGCCCCGGCGTGATCACCCCCGGCGAATGCAAGATCGGCATCATGCCCGGGCACATCCACAAGCCGGGCAAGATCGGCATCGTCAGTCGCAGCGGCACTCTCACCTATGAAGCCGTCCACCAGGTCACCAACGCCGGCATGGGCCAGAGCACCTGCGTCGGCATCGGCGGCGACCCGGTCAACGGGACGAACTTCATCGACTGCCTCAGCGCCTTCAACGCTGACCCGAACACCGAGGCGGTCATCATGATCGGCGAGATCGGCGGCAACGCCGAAGAGAAGGCCGCCCAGTGGGTCGCCGAGAACATGCACAAGCCGGTCGCCGCGTTCATCGCCGGGCGCACCGCGCCCCCGGGCAAGCGCATGGGCCACGCCGGCGCGATCATCAGCGGCGGCAAGGGCACTGCCGATGACAAGATGAAGGCGCTGCGCGCCGCGGGCATCACCGTCGCCGACAGCCCGGCCGACCTCGCCAAGGCACTCAAGGAAGCCATGGCCGCGGTTGCGTAAAGTGAGCACGGTCACCTAGAGAATTTCGAACCCGGGCCGCAGTGCCCGGGTTTGTGTTTTGAGGCGTCCTCGAGGCTGAATCCGACCGCCGGCGTGCCGAAGGTCGTCCCGAATCGCATCGATCGCAGCCCGCAAACGCCCGGAAATGGGGCTTTGCGGACGATTGTTAAATGACTTCACGCCTCGCACGGTTCTCCGCGCGAGGTCCGCGTGCACACAAACTACTTCGCTAGCCGCCCAGGAATTCGGCGGCGTGTTTTCGATCCATCGCCTGCAGCTTCTCGTGCGCGCGATCGGCCTGCAGCTTGATCTTCTCGCCGACCTCGAGCGCGTTCGCCGCGTGCGGATGCATCCCGCTGCCGATTTGCTTGAGCAGGCGCGCGGCCTGCACGCCGAGCTTCATCAGCATCAACAATGGGTGGGCGCGACTGCGCGGCAGCGTGCGGTGGTCGCGCTTGACGTCAGACGTCTCGCGCGTGGCGCGCGTGCCGTCGTTGTGGATCGCGCCGCGCGAGACCGGGAACTCGTCGGCGCAGACGCTGCGGATGTCGCCGACGCTGACGGTGTCGAGCACACCCGAGACGATGCGCGTGACCTGGTCGAGGAACTGGCAGGCGCGCCCGAACATGCGGCGTATGGTTTCCTTGCCGACGGGCTCGGGGTCGAGGCTGATGCCCTGCGCCGCGACGCGCAGATCGGGCGTGAGCCCGTCTTCGCCGCCGTACGGGATGGGTTTGACTGATTCGGACATGGCAGAACTCCAGAGGCTGGGCGGGACAATCCCGCCCTCACTATTCCCGGCGGATGGAGTGCATTTCGGCCCGAATTCGCGAGGAAAAATTGCGACTATTTGCTGACCCAGCGAGATGAATCCGCATCCCACCCGAAGGCCTTGCCTTTCAATTCGGCCTGCACCGCCTTCCACTGCACGCCTTCATAGTCCCAGTGGGGACGCTGAGCAAAGTTGCGGCACACGCCCGCGCTTTCAGCAGCGCCGACCGCGATGACGGCCTGCCCGCGCACGGCCGGCGCGATGGCCTCGAAGTCGAACCCTGACCACTCCATCTCGGCGCCGTCTGTCGCCGAGAGACCTTCGAACCGCGCAATGAGTTTCTCGGCGGCACCAAGCGGATCGTCCGAAGGAGCAAACGGTTCAGTCCGCAACTCGCACCAGTTCCTGCAGTATTGGATGTACTCGTCCGACACGTACTGCATCCCGTTGCCCGGGTACCACAGGACAAACGGAATGCCGTCCTGCAACACAATCGGATAGAGCGGGCATCCCAGCTGATGCAACAAGTGGGTAAGCGGTATGAAGGACCAGGAAGGCATCACGGCGGGCAACTCGACTTCTGCCCCCGCAATGGGAACAAACACCAGGCGCGCGACCAGCGCGGCCGCAAAGGTATAGTAGGCCGGGTCTCCGGGCTCGCCGTCGCGGTACTCGCAAGCCTTGACGTAATCCCCAAGCGCGTGCACGACCGACATACGATCGCAGTTCTGAATCGCATAGTTCGCGGCATCGAGCAGCGCTCGCAGATCAAACACGACGGCGTCGGTCCTGAAGCCGATGCGCTGCACCCGGCGCAACAACTCCATCTGCGCTATGTACAGCTCGCTCGGCAGACGCTCCTCAAGCGTGCGGCGACGCTCCAGATGGATTTCGTCGATGAAGCAGGTCCCGTCCGCGTCGTGGTACTCGCCGACGTACTTCGCCTCGGAATCGAGCAGCGCGACAAAGCGGGAACCGTCCGTAGTGCACTCGCCGACTTCCCCGCGTTCACGAATGAACACTTGCAGCTCACGAATGGTCCTGCATTTCAGCCCGGCCTCAGCATTCGAAGGCCATTCCGGGTTTGGCCCGTCATGACCGGTAGTTGCACAAGCCGAAAGCAGCGCCAGCGCGGCGCACAGCACGATGCAGCGGTGCATGGAATTCATGGGTCGCTTCGTCGGGGATTCGACCAGGGACAAGCATGTTATCTACGACCCGCCGGCAGGCGAAGTTGGCATTGTGCGACAACGCAATTCGCCAACCCGCGGGCGTGCGCTGCGTTCCAAAGGTGCGCCATCCACTCGACCTCAAAACGGAGATCCCCATGACTCGTCTGTTTGCTGCCGCCATTGCAGTGGTCATTGCCATCAGCTTCGTCTCGGCACAGCCCGCATCGGGCAAGACTTCCATCGCGGCCGAGAAGGGCCCCGACGGTGTCTGGACCTGGACGCTGCCGGCCGAGGGCAAGGTCAACGTCGGTAACCTGCTCGCGATGTACGGAAGCTGCCGCGAGGTCACGCTGATCTTCGACCCCAAGAAACTGGCCGGCGAAATCGAATACAACACGACCGAAGCCACGACGCTCTCGGGCGACCAGATCGACATGTTCGTCTCGAACACGCTGGCCGAGTTCCGCATGTGCCTGATGGACTCCGGCGGCTCGCAGGTCCGGGTCATCCCCGCCGCAGAGTCGATCACCATGGCGTCCGTCGTAACCGAAGAGCAGCTTGAATCCATCCCGGACTGGCAGTGGATCACGGTCCGCTTCCAGGCCGAATACGCCGAAGCCAACCAGCTGCGCGGCGCGCTGCAGAACCTTACCACCCGCCAGGGCGGCGTGGTGAACCCCATCTCCGGCTCGAACTCGCTGCTGATCTGCGACCGCGCCGACCGCGTGAAACTGATGTGCGCGACCTGCCGTGAGATCGACAATGAAATCAAGCCCGACATCCGCAGCCACGTAGTGCCGGCCGCGATTGAGCTCGAGCAAGCCGTCAAGGGACTGCGTGAGCTGTTCCAGAGTCGCGGAATTTCCGGGCCTACGTTCACCGCGGCCGTGGGTCAGCACAACGTGGTCGTGCGCGGCAGCGCGTCGCTGCATGACGAGGTCGACGCGGCGTTGAAAGCCATGCAATAGCTTCGCCGGCAGGTGCGCGGCGTTTGAACTTGAGACGACAAGGAGATTGCGATGTCCCGTTGGATAGCGGCCGTACTTCTGCTCGGGCTTGCGCTCGTGCTCAGCTTCGCGCAGGACACACCGAAGGATCCGCCGATGCGCTTCCCGTTCGCGGGCAGCAAGTCGCAGCTTCCCTTTGATGTCGTCGAGATCGACGGCAAGAAGGCGTGGCGCATCGTCGGGCGCGGCAACGTCAAGATCGAGGAACTGATCGCCGGCTACACCACGGCAACCGGCAAGCGCGTCAGCTTCGACGCCCGCGCCGCCGAGTACGGGCGCGCCTCTGTGCCCTACATCGGGCCGGACGACGCCATGCTGATCCCGCACGCCGAGCTGGGCGACTTCGTGTCCGAGTTACTGGAAGGCGCGGACCTGACGCTGGTCGGCCACAGCACCGACAAAGCCCGCGTCGTGCGCATGGACGACGCCACCGGCTATGCCCGCGTGGTCGAGCCGGCCGATCTCGCGAACCTGCCGGACACCGAATGGGTGACACTGACCTTCGTAGACCTGCAGTCCGACGCGCGCAACTTCCGCAACCTGTTCGGGCACTTCAGCAAGTCGCGCACCTACCTGATGAGTGACGACAACGCGCTGACAGCCACCGGACGCGTGGCGCAGTTGCGCGAGGTGGAGAAGCTTCTGCGCAAGCTGGAGAGTGGAAACACAGGCTCGAACGGGATGCAGGTGCGCAGCTATGAGCTTGGCACAGCCAAGCCCGCGGACGCCGCGCGCACTCTGAACGAGCTGTTTGACGAAGGCTCGTCATCGGTGCAGATGCTCGCCGACGGCTACACCGTGAACACGCAGGTGAAGCGCCGCATCAACGCGACGCCCGTGCCGGGCACGAACAAGCTGCTGGTTCGCGCCTCGGTGGCGGATCACGACCTGGTGCAGTCCGCGATCAATGCGATGAAGTAGTCAGAAATCAGCGGGCGCGAGGAACCTGTGGATGGGTACCTCGCGCCCGTTCGTTTTGTCTGTGGAAAAACGGCGCGCGAAATCGCCGGGGAAACCTTCGCAAAAACCTTCCACAGGGGCGCTTCACTGCCCTGTGCGGTCGGGGCGGCGAGTATCAAGAAGTCCACAAGTGACGAACAAACCATCATTTGGGGAATCTTATGGATTGTTTGAATCTAAAGTGGTCGTTTTTCCGAAACATATAAAGGGTGAAATCTCTCCGCAGACGAATTGTTAAGACCATCATCCGATAAGCCGCGTGTCATAGCTGGTTCAAGACTCGAGCACCGCTGGAACCCTATATATCTAGGATTTCTCTGGACTTGCCGCCCTGGAATGCCCGTTAATAGGGGCGGAGGGCGGTTCAGGGGTCCCGAAGGGGCCTGCTCGGAGTTGACATTATGTCATACGCTCTTCCGCGCTTTCTGACAGTGATTTTCGTACTGTCCACGCTCATCGGCGGCTCACTCTCCGCACAGCGCGACATCGTTACACGCGAACTCCCCGACCTC
Organism: Planctomycetota bacterium; assembly: GCA_020638675.1. Lineage (GTDB taxonomy): Bacteria > Planctomycetota > UBA8742 > UBA2392 > UBA2392 > JACKID01. The sequence continues at coordinate 1,598,355 of JACKID010000001.1, read as the reverse complement.
GCATCACCCTCCGCGCGCGAACGCGCACAGGCCGCCGTTCGCCTTGCCGCCATCAAAGACGACATCTCCGGCGACCTGCGCGTTGCCTACAAGTTCGCCGACAACGAAGAGCGCATGGGGCTGCTGCTGGTGGCGCAGCTTCGCCACGAAGACGCATTGGTGGACCACGCGGCCGAGGCACTCGGCAGCGACGACGAACGCCTCGTGGCCGAAGCCCGCGAGTACCTGCTTAGCCTGCCCTTTGACGCGCTGGCGCCCGATGTGAGCAAGCTGGACGACGACCACGCGGCCGCCTGGCAGGAGTTCCAGGACTTCCGCATCCGGCGTGACATCTCCGCCGTGCTGCTGGAGGCCCACCTGAAGCCGGGCAAGTTCTTCAGCCAGTTCGACGGGCTGCGCAGCTTCGACACCGCGCGTCTCGACCGCGAGCTGCTGGCAGTCATGCGCGCCGACCCGGTCTTCACCGAGCCGCTGAACCTGGCATCTGCCGAGGCTATCGCAGGCGACTACCCGCCCGAAGTCATGTTCCAGGCCCCCTACCGGCGCCTGACCGCAGCGGCCGGCGCGTTCGAGCCCGCCCTGCTGTACCAGAGAAAGATGGAAGGCGGCGAGACAATCGACCGCGCCGTGCGCGAAGTCGGCGAAGGCAGCTACCTTGCCGCGCAGGAAGTGCTGGTCGGGCTGCGCGCCGCGGCCGTGCGCGCGCTGGCGGACAGCCCGGCTACCGCCGACCTGCGCGACGATTTGAACGAGACCTACGACGCGCTGCTGACGGCCGTGCCGCCGCCCCCGCTGGCCCGCGTAATCGACCTGGACCAGCTTCGCGTAGAGCTTGAGCTGACGCTGGCCCGCTTCGGCGACCGCAGCCTGCTGGATGCGCGGATTGAGAGCCTGCGTTCCCAGATTGACCGGGTGCAACAGGCCAAGGCAAACGTAAACATGCAGGTGGCCTCGCGGCCTGACCTGATCGCGCAGAACGAAATCGCCCACCTGATGCTGCGGGCCGGCGATATCGAAGGCGCGGAGAAGGAATGGGCCGACGCTGTCACCAGCACACGTGAAATGCTGCGCGAGGTAGACGGCAGGAACCGTACTTCATTGTCTTCATACCTGGCCGCAGTGTTCTATAATCTGGCCTGCGCCCAGAGCCTTCAGGGCAAGGTCAGCAAGGCGCTCGTGAGCCTGAAAGAGGCGGTCCGGTATGGCTACAAGGACTTCGGCTGGATGCTGGAAGACGGCGACCTTTACCAGGTCCGCGAGACTGCTTCGTTCAGTGAGTGGTTCGAGGACACCGCGCCGCCCGCTGTCGCCGATCGCCTTGGTGATCGCCCTTAGTTTCGCAATCACTTTCCCGGCGGCACTCTTCGCGCAGGAAGGCGACGACCTCGCCGCGCTGAGCGCACCGTCCGCGGCCGAGCGCGCTGCGGCCGAGGCGCGCCTCGATGACGCGAAGCTGCTGGCCTACTACCGCGAGCTGCTGGGCAAGGGCGGCAACGCCAACCAGCTGATTTCGGCGCTCGATCGCCTGCGCGTCGAGAAAAAGACCGAAGACATCGGCCTGATCGTGAAGTACATCGGCGACCTCGACCCGGGCGTGGCGGCCGCCGCCATGGGCGCGCTGCGCACCTTCGGGCGCGACGCCCTAAAGGCCGTGCGCAAGCTCTCGGCCTCGGAGGTCGACGCCGGCACGCGCAAGGACGTGCTCGAGCGCCTGTTGAAAGACCACATCTTCACCTGCTGCGCGCGCGACGCCGCGATCAACCCGTTCCACCTCGATTTCGAGGGCCGCCTGACCGAGCTGTATTCGGTGGAGGACGAGATCGACGAGCTGATGTTCCGCATGCTGCGCGACAGCGTCTCGGACATCCGCGACGACATCAACAACACGCGCTACTACTACTATGGCTACCAGGTGGTCTATGAGCGCCCGTTCATCGACTACGGCGCGCTGGCAGTGGCCGCGCTCGGCAAGCGCCAGCCCAAGCGCCTGATGAAAGAGCTGGGCGAGCTGGCCGAGGTCGAGACCGACAACGACTACTACTACTGGGGCTACAGCAACCGCTCGCCGGTGACGATCGAGCTGGCGACGTTCTTCGCGCAGCAGGGCAACACCGCGCTGATGGACAAGCTGATCAACGACCTGGAAAGTGGCACGCGCTGGATGCAGCCGGGCCAGACGCTCGGCTTGCAGGTGCGCGTGGCCGCGATGCAGATTACCGCGCTCGGCGAATGGGAGGCCGCGCTCGAGCGCCTGAACGAGAACGTGAAGCAGGCGGGCTCGGCGCTCAGCTCGACCGTGTCGCAGGCGCACTACCTGCGCGCGCGTATTCTCATGCATTTGAAGGAAGAAGGCGCCGCGCTTCACGCACTCGAAGAGTCGATGGAAGCGTCCGAAAGCGCGCAGGTGCTGACGCTGGTGGATTCGACGTTCAAGCCGCTTGAGCCGGAACGCCGCTTCCAGACCGTGCTGGACTACTGCCGCCTCGCATCCCGCAGGCTGGACGAATCGCAGCGCCCGTGGGAGCCCGCCGGCAAGGAAGAGGGATAACCCCCGGTTGCCGGATTTCGTCATCCAACATCCGTGGTACCTGCTGGCGGCGATCCCGGCCGCCGTTCTGGTTTTCTGGGTGCTGCGTTTCACCAGCACTCCGCTGCCGACGCTGCGCCGCGTGATCGGCGGCAGCGCGCTGGCCGTCGCGTGCATCGCGCTGATGTTGTGCGCGGCCGGGCTGTTCTGGCAGGTCTCCAGCGAGCGCCGCACGGTCTGGGTGCTGGTGGACCGCTCGCTGTCCGTCGGCACCGCGGGCGAGCGCATGCTGCCGGCCGTGCTGGAAGACCTCGCGGGCTCGCTGCCCGCAGAGGACTACGTCGGCGTGATCCTGTTCGACGAAACGGCCACGGTGCTGGTGAAGCCCGTACCGGCCGGCGAGCTGCGCACGGACTACGAGCTGCCGCAGTGGGACCCCAGCGACGAAACCTACATCGGCAACGCGCTGGAGCTGGCCTCGCAGCAGTCGGTGCCGGGCACGGCGCCGTTCGCGATTCTGCTCAGCGACGGCTACGACAGCACCGCCCGCTACGGCGGCGACGTCGTGCGCGAAGTACGCGACTCGGGCGTGCGCCTGTTCACCATGGCGGTCGATTCGGATCCATTGCCCGAGATCGCGCTGGCTGACTTCGGCGCGCGGCTGATCGGCACGGATGACCTCGTGATCGCGGTCGATCTGGTGGTCTTCAGCACCGTGGAGCAGACCGTCGTGCCGCAGGTGAAGGTCAACGGAAAGCTTGCCGAGGACGTCGAGTCCGACAAGCTGGACAAGAACGGCAACCTGCAGGTCGGCGTCGGGCGCAACCCGGTGCGCATGCTGCTGCGCCCGACGGAAAGCAATTCCGTCTACGTCATCGAGGTCGCGATCGCCGCCGACAAGAACACCTACCCGCGCAATGATTCGCTCAAGATCCGCATCGCCGGCCCGGGCGCGAGCCGCGTGCTGCTGCTGCACGCCGACGGCGCCAACCAGCAGCCGCTGGAGCGCGCGTTGAAGCGCGTCGGGCTGGAGGTCACCAGCGGCACGTCGGCGCTGCTGCCGTCGGAAATGGTCGAGCTTTCCAAGTACCAGATTCTCGTGCTGGCCGACGTCGCGGCGACCGAGTTCAGCACCCGCCAGCTCGACCTGATCGAGCGCTTTACCCGCAACGGCGGCGGGCTCGCCATGCTGGGCGGCCCGAACAGCTACGCGCCCGGCGGCTACTACGAAACCTCGGTCGAGAAGGTGCTGCCGGTAACTTGCGACGTCGTCGAGAAAGGCCGCAAGCAGGTGCCCGCGCTGCTTGTCGTGCTGGACAAGAGCGGCTCCATGGGCGCGGAAGTCGGCCGGTACACGAAAATGGACCTCGCCAACGAAGGCTGCGTGCGCGCCATCCGGCTCGTGCCCGTCAGCAGCTTCTTCGGGATGCTGGCCGTCGATACTCAGCCCGACTGGGTCGTGCCGCTTGAGCCGCTGAAGAGTCGCGAGTCGGCCGTCACGCTCGCGCGCCGCAACGAAACGGGCGGCGGCGGCATCTTCGTCGACGTTGCCATGAGCGAAGCCATCGCCGCGATGCAGGCCATCAACGCGACCACCAAGCACATCGTTCTGTTCAGCGACGGGCGCGACACCAACCGCCAGGAAGGCGTGCTGGAAATGGTCGCCCGCGCAAACGCCCAGGACAAAATCACCTTCAGCACCATCTGCCTCGGAACCGGCGAAGATGAAGAATTCCTGCGCGCGATGGCCGAAGACGTCGGCGGCGGGCGTCCATTCCTGGTGAAAGACCCCAACGACCTGCCCGCCATTTTCTCGCGTGAAGCGGCACTCTCGGCCGGCACCTTCATCCGGGAGGAACCGTTCCGCCCCTGGAACGGGCTGCCGGGCAGCCTTACCGAAGGGGTCGATTTCGAGGCCGACACCACGCCCGACCTGCTCGGCTACGTCGCCGTCACCGCGCGCCCGGAGGCGCACGTCTGGCTGTGGGCCGACGAAGATCACGAGCGCCCGTTGCTCGCCACCTGGAACGTCGAGCTTGGCAAGGCGCTCGCGTTCACCAGCGACGCGCACGACCGCTGGGGCGACAAGTGGCTGCAATGGGAAAAGTTCGACGAGCTGTGGCAGCGCTGGATTCGCAAGCTGCTGCCCGAGCCGGAACGCATCGACGGCGTCGAGTCCGAATGGGGCATCAACCGCACCGGCCCGGTCCTGACGCTCAGCTTCTTCGACAACGACGGCGTGCCGCGCGAGCTGCAGGACCCGATCGCCGAGATCGAATCGGCCGACGGCGGCACATCCAGCGCCGACGTGCTGCCCGTCGGCTCCGGCTCCTATCGCGTGCAGTTCTCGCGCACCGGCAGCGGCATCTACTCGGCCATCGTGCGCGAACGCCCCAGCGGGGCCGAACAAAGACTGGTCGCGCGCGAGCACCAGATCTTCGTGCCGCTGGAAGAGTTGATGGAGCGCCCGGCCGACAAGTCCAGTCTCGCCGCGATGTCCGAAGCTGCGGGCGGCAAGGTGATCTCCGGCCCGCGCGAAGTCGTGAACGTCGCGCCGGAAGGCGGCATACGCGCCGTGTGGCCCTATACCGGGCTGCTGTGGACGGGGGTGATCGGGCTGTTCCTGTTCATCGGCGCGCGGCGCTTCCCCAGCGTGTGGCGCCGCAAGTTCGAAGAGCAGCGCAGGCGCAAGCAGGAGGAAGACCGCGTGCTGACGGCCCGCGCGGCCTACGAGCGCGTGCGCAAGACGCTGGACGAGCGCAACAAGCCGGTCATCGCCGCGCGCTCGGACCGCTACGCGTCGCCTGCCCTGAGCCAGTCGAACGGGCCGCCGGCCCCGTCCGCATACGTGCCTCCCCCACCGAGTGCGCCGCAGCCGGCAAAACCGGCCGAGAAGCCGAAGGAAAAGCCCGCGGCCAAGGGCGACAACGACGCTTCACTATTGTCAGCCATGCGCAATGTGCGTAAGCAATTGGAAGAACGTCGCCGGGACGAACCATGAAGTGGCTGCTGTTGCCAACCATGTTGCTGCTGCTCGCCTCGTGCACCATCGGCAGCTCGACCACCCAGCGCTCGGCCCTTCCGCGCCCGGCGATTGAGCCCGACGGCGCCCTGTGGGACGCGGTGACCGTCGCCCGGCGCCACGACGCGGAATCGTTTCGCTTCCTGCTGAGCCCGCAGATGATCTACCGGGCGCTGTACCCGGAGGCGAAGCTGGATGACGTAACGTCGCAGAAAGAGTTCGATACACAGCGCGCCGAGATCGAGGCCGAGCTGCTGCCGCAGGAACAGGTGGTGAACCAGCTCGCCCAGCGCTACATGGGGCAGCTCGAAAAACTCGTGACCGACCGGTTCATTGAAGTCAGCAAGCCGAGCTACACCATCAAGTATAAGGACGAGTTCGAGCGCGCCGCGGGGCCCAACCGCGCGCGCGTCGTCGTCACGATCTATCCCAAGACGCACGTTCCCGAAGACTACGAGCCGGAAACGATTGAAGTACGCTTCATCCAGGACGGGCGACGCTGGCTGATCGACGGGCTGACCAACGACAAGCTCAAGGGTGCGTTCGTACGCTAGAGAGCCGGGCGCCCGCGCGCGACTAGAACGTCGCCTTGCCCATCGTGCGCACCGGCTGGATGGCGATGTTGCACACCAGCCCGATGGCCGCGAACCCGCTCAGCAGACTGCTTCCACCGTAGCTGACCAGCGGCAGGGTAATGCCGGTGACCGGCAGCATGCCGCTGACGACGCCGATGTTGATCGCGCTCTGGGCAAAGAACATCGCCGCCACGCCGATGACCACCAGCCTCGAGAACGGGTCGCGCGTCTTGTCGGCCACGCGCAGGATGCGCGTGATCATGAAGAACAGGATCGCGACGAACAGACCGACGCCAAGCAGCCCGGTTTCCTGCGCGATCACGGCGAAAATGAAGTCGTTGTGCCGCTCGGGCAGGAACGCCATCTGCGACTGGCTGCCCATGCCGAAGCCCTCGCCGGAAAAGCCGCCGCTGCCGATCGCCGTCATGCTCTGCCAGATCTGGTAGCCGTCGCCGCTGCGGTCGGCCACTTCGCCGCTCAGCCCGCTCAGGTAGATCTCGATGCGCTTCATCTGGTGCTCTTTCAGCACGCCGAACACGTACGCGCCCGGAATCACCGACAGCCCCGCCATGCCCAATGAGCCGAGGTAGATGCGGTTGCCGCCCGCCACCCAGATCATCGCGGCCACGACCGGGATGAACACCATGGCCGTGCCGAGGTCCGGCTGCAGCATGATCGGAATCAGGAATGCGCCCGCGATGCCGAGGCACCATGCAAACGCGCCCAGGCTGTCGATGCTCTGGTGGTAGCGCAGGTAGCCGGCCAGCGCGACGATGAACAGCGGCTTGCACATCTCGGACGGCTGCAGCCCGAAGCTGCCGATCATGATCCAGCTTTTCGCGCCGTTCACCGTTTTGCCGAACACAAGCACCGAGCCAAGCATCAGCACGCCGAGCCCCAGCCAGATGTACCAGTGCGTCGAAAACCAGCGCGGCGGCGCCAGCGCGATGAACAGCATCATCGTGAACCCGATCATCACGAACGCGGCCTGGCGCAGGTGAAACCCGCTGGTTCGCGCGAGGCCTTCGGCGACGAGCTCAAAGTCCGTGGTTGCGGAATAGATGAACGCAACGCCGAACGCGCACAGCAGCAGGGCGGGAATCACCACACCCAGCGGCAGCGCGCGCAGCAGAGAGGCCTTTTGTTTTACTTTGCCTGCAATGCGCACGGGAAACCTCAAGGGCTTATCGTCGCGCACGCGTGTAAACTTGAGGCACGGGCTGCGGCAGGCGGCTTGTTATTGAGGGCGATATCGCGTTAAATCAGGCTCATAGGCTTGGGGTACACGAATGCCGCGCATTCAGGACGCAAACTTCCAGCAATACCTGAAGGAGATTCGGGAAACCCCGCTCCTGACGGCGCAGGAAGAGATTGAGCTGTCGCGCCTTATCCACGCCGGCGACAAGGCCGCGCGCGAACGCATGATCAAGGCCAACCTGCGCCTCGTGGTCAGCGTGGCCAAGGAATTCCTCAACCGCGGGCTGCCGTTCATGGACCTGATCGCCGAGGGCAACATCGGGCTGATGCGCGGCATCGAGAAGTTCGACCCTGAGCAGGGCAATCGTTTCAGCACATACGGCGTGCACTGGATCAAGCAGTCGATCCGCCGCGCGCTGGTGAACTCCAGCAAGACGGTGCGCATCCCCAGCTACATGGTCGAGCTGATCAGCCAGTTCAAGCAGAAGTCGGCCGAGATGACCAACCGGAACGGCGGCAAGGCGCCCGACACGCGCGTGATCGCCAAGGAAATCGGGCTCAGCGACGACCAGCTCGACATGATGCGCGCCGCGCTGAACGCCACCACGCAGTCCACCGACTACCGCGGCAGCGACGGCGAAAGCAGCCTGACCGACATCATCGCCGACCAGAACAGCCCCGACCCGGCCGAGCTCGCCATCACCGCCAACGAGGTAAACATGCTGGCGGAGATGCTGGACGCCATCAGCGAGCGCGAGGCGAAGATTCTCAAGATGCGCTACGGCATGGGCGTTGACCACCCGATGACGCTTTCCGAGATCGGCGACGCGCTGGGGCTGACACGAGAGCGCATCCGGCAGATTGAGAACAACGCACTGAAGACGCTCTACGACATCATCACCCGCAAGCGCGGGTATGTGGACGAAAGCTGACATGCCGCAACAGGCGATCCTGGACCTTCCCGTCATCGAGTTCGAACGCCATATCGACTCGCTGGGCAGGCTTCACGCGCAGTGCATTGAAAGCTACGGGCTGACAGGGTTCCGCCCGCACCCGGACGCCGTGTTCCATTTCTCCGCCAGCCTCTGGCGCTACCGCGACAACGAGACGCTGCAGCAGGTGGCGGCGCTCGCGACCTTTTACCTGCGGGCCCTGAGCGCGCAGGTCGCCGCTCGCCGCCGCGTGGCATCAGTGCGCAGCGCCATGGAAGAAAAGGGCGGCCCGGTCATGCGCTCGCGCCTCGCGGAAGCGGACGAAGACCTCGCCGCCGCGCAGGAGGACCTGAACGATATCGCGCGCCACGTGGCCGAGTTCGTCGAGGACTTCGTCGTGCTGCGCGAACAGGACGACACGGCCGGGCGCAAGCGCCTCGACCGCAACCTCACGGCCATGGGCGGCGCAGGCTGGACGGATCGGCTCGATGCCCTGACCAACGCGCTGGCGAGCCTTGAGGACGTGCGCATCGACTGGTCGGCGCCGCTGCTCGAAGTGCTCGACGACCTCGAAAACCTGAAGCTGCCCGAAACGGCCGAGACCGGCGGCAACGGCGGCGGTAACGGGCACGGACTCGACGGCGGCGTGATCGCGCGCCTGCAAGCCGAGCTGGAGCAGTACCGCACGCTCGCCAATCGCGCCAGCTCACGCCTGCAGCAGGTGGACGACGAGCGCCACCAGCTTGAGGCGCTGCTGCACGACAGCGAAGGCGACTCCACAAACCGCGCACTCGCCCTTGAGGAAGCGCGCCGCGCCCTCGAAGTCACGCTCGTCGAGGCGCGTGAGCGGCTGGAGCGCCTGGAGCGCAACCAGAGCGCCGAGCTGAAGGAAGCACGCCGCGAGATCGCCGAGTTGAAGCGCGAACGCGACAGGCTCGCCGCCGAGCTGCTCGTCGCGCTGGAGAACTCCACCGACACCGAAAGCTCGCAGGAAGAACTGATCGAGCAACTGGAAGGCGCGGCCGGCGACCGGCTGGAGGCGGCCAACGCGCTGAGCTCGCTGTCGCGGCGGCTGGAGGAAATCCAGGGCGAAGCCGAGCAAGCGGCCGAGCACACGGAGCTGCTGCAGGCCCGCATCGATGAGCTGGAACAGACGCTGGCCGAGCTGGGCGATGAGCTGTCGCACAGCGAGGAACGCGCCCGCCAGGCCGAGGCCACCATCCGCGCGCTTGAAACCAGCGCCGGGCGCAACACGGAGTTTGAGGCCATCCTCACCGAGTCCGAAGAGCGCCTGACCGACACGGAAGAGAAGCTGGCCGACGCGCAACTTCGCGCGGATGGGCTCGCCGGCGAGCTTGAGGATCGCGAATACGAGCTCAAGCGCGCGCAGGACCGCGTCGAGGCGCAGAAGAAATCGATCGACTCGATTTCCGTGCAACTGGCCGAGGCCGAAACACTCGCCGATGAGCATGAAGCGCGCATCGTGGCGCTGGAGCGCGAGAACGAGCGCCTGCGCCGCGACCTCAGCGATGCACAAAGCAAGATGCTCGACGCCAAGGGCGACGTGGATGAGGCCCGCGACTCGGCCGAGAGCGCACGCGTCGAGCTGCAGCGACTGAAAGACCGACTTGAGGAGGAAAAGGGCAAGTCGAGCACGATGTCGACCGAGGGTCTCGAGTTGCGCAAAACCCTGCGCGACCGCGACGAAGAGGTCGTCACCCTGCGCGAAGAGCTGCAGGATGCGCTGCAACGCGCCAAGCGAAGCGAAAAGCAGGCCGAAGACGCCGCCCGCAAGGCCCGCGACCTCGAAGACGAAACCGCCGCACTGCGCGAGCAGTCCGAGGCCGACAAGGCCGCCGTCGAGCGCCTGCGCGGCGAGGTGAAAACCGCGCTCGATACGGCCTCAAGCAGTCGCAGCGACTACGACGGGCTGACGCGCGAGGCCGAAGCCCTGCGCCAGGAACTGGACAAGGCGCGCGCCGAACACGAGGCGCTGCGCAACTCAAGCAACGCCGGCGCCGGGCAGAAGTCAGTGCTGACCGCCCGCACCGTCGAGCTGGAGCAGCAGGTCGCGGCCCTGCGCGCCGAGCTGGATGCCGAGCGCGACCTCGCCGCCGACCGCACCCGCAAGGCCGACGAGCGCCTGGCGCTGGCACGGACGCGCGCCGACAACGCCGAACACGAAGCCGAGGCGCTGCAGGAAACGCTGGAGCAGACGCAGCGGTCGCGAGACAATGAACGGCGCGAGCTGGAAGCACTGGTCGCGGCCGAGCGCGGGCGGGTCAAGACCGACGAAGGCGCACTGGGCGAGGCGCAGAACGAGATCGAAAAGCTCAAGGCCAGGCTGAACGAGAGCGAGGCGTTTCTCATCAAGCGCCAGCGCGAGTTCGAGCGCACGGAAAACCAGCTCAAGAGCCTGCTGGAGGAAATCCGCGGCGTGGCCGACCTGCGCATGGAGTTTGAGAAGTCTGACCCGGGCAAGAAGCGCGACGAAACGGCAAGCCAGATCGGGCGGCGGATTGATTCGCTGTTCGCCGCCGCCGGAAAACCGGTGCACGCGGACCGCAAGACCGAAAAGCTCGTCATCTTCACGGTGAAAAAGACCGATGAAGAGATCGCAGAGGAAGCCGCAAAGCCCTTCGTCGCTACAAACAAGCGCCAGAAGAAGAGCAGCGACAAGCCTTCCGAAGCCTGAGCTAGGCAGGCACAATCAAGCCGGTCACTGAAAGGCTCCTTTGGCACTGCTGGACAACATCCCCGGCTGGAAAGTCTTCTCCGCAGGCATCGGCATCGCCGCCCTGGCGCTGGTGGGCTATTTCGCCTACGTCTGGTTCGTGAAGGGCCCGGACGACCTGAAAGAGCTGCAGAACAAGGCCGTGGAAGACGCGCTCGAGCAGATCAGCGAGCTGTACCGGCAGAAGGTTCGCGAAGAGGGCGAGCAGCGCATCGTCGTCATGCCGGTGCTGAAAGACACCAGCAACGGGCAGGTACGCGACATGCTGATGGGCCGCCTGAATGAGATTGAGGGCATCAAGGCCGACGTGCCGCGCGACCCCACGCTGGAAGAGCGCGCGACTACGCTGATCAAGTCCGTCATCAGCAAGGACGAAGACCAGCCCGACCCGAACGAGGTGTTTGAGAACTCGGCCGAGGCCGATGAAGTGCTGTCCGTCAGCATCGACAAGCTCTGGTCCGGCGCCGACAGCGGCATCTGCACGCTGGATGTGCTGCGCATCGTCCGCGGCTCGGGGCTTGAGCGCAAGGCGTCCACGCTGCCGATGGAGCGCATCAAGGGGCTCAGCGGGACGGCGAAGGCGGATGATGAGCCGGAAGATACCGGGCCGGGCTTTGGCTCGGCGCTGCTTGGCTTCCTGTGGCGGTTTCTCGTTGTGATTGCCGCGACGGCAATCATGCCGTTCCTCAGCTGGCCGGCGGCCAAGGCTGCGTTCGACAAGGACAGCAACGGGCTGAACGCGGCGCTGCTGTTCGGGCTGACCGCGCTGGATCTGCTGGCGCTGTTTGCGGTGGTGGCGTTCCAGTTCTCGACGACCGCGATTGTATGCGCCGTGATCCTGCTTCCGGTCGCGTTGATCTGGAACCTGCGGATGCTCAACTTCATTGAAGAAAGATAACCCGGCCGGCAACGGCCGGGGATGCCTTCCATTGCAGGTGCCATTATCCCCGGCCTTTGCAGGCCGGGCTATGCATCGCTGTTCCGACAAATGCAAAGCGCGCGGGCTTTTGCCCGCGCGCTTGTTTGCTGCCCCCGCCGTTTAGAAGAAGTAGGCGGCGCCGAAGCTGATGGTCCAGGTCACCGGAATCTCGCCCTGGCTCCAGAGCGCCGCACCGTTGTAGTCGGCGGCGAAGAAGTTCAGGCGAAGCGGCATGCTGGCGACCAGCGACATGTGGAAGCGCCAGTTGTTGATCAGGCTGCCCGAGCGCGACACGAAGATCGGCGTCAGGTTGATGTCGGTACCGATGTTCAACTGGTACGACGGGATGAAGTTGTGGCGGCGAACCGCGATGCCGATGAAGTCGTTGACGCCGTCGCCATTGACGTCCTGCGAGCGCTGGTAGAAGCCCAGGTCGAAGTTGTCGTTGATGACGTCCTGGCCGAAGGTGGGGCTGGCCGGGTTCGGGTCAACCTGCGCGCCGTCGACGTCGAGGTGATAGTTCGCCTCAAAGAACATGAACGGCGAGATCGAAAGCAGGTCTTCCGCGCCCGGGATGCCGATCGGGAAGTCCGCCATCACGCCGAAGTCGAGCCCGATGCTGGCCAGACCGTTGATGTCGCTGAAGTCGCCGAACAGCATGCCGACCTTGGGGCCGACGATGATCGAGAAGCCCCAGTTGTCGCGGGTGCGACGCCCGTCGGTCTCGATGAATTCGCTGTCGTACAGGTTGATCGTGAAATCGAACCCGGCGTACAACAGCGTGACGCTTTCGTTGATGCCCTCGAACGCGTCGTTGTCGTTATCCAGCGTGGCGCCGGTGCCGATCGACATCGAGTAGATCTCGATCCCGATGTCGGTGCCGATCACGTTGTTGTCGGAGCCGATCTGGAAGTCGATGTCGGCGCCGAAGATGTTGCGGGTCATGTTCTGCGCGTTGCGCTTCTTGAACACCGCCTCGAGATCGCCGCCGATGTTCTTCGAGGTGATTCCCTCGCGTCGGAAGCTGGATGCAAGGGCGCCGCCGTAACCGAGGCCGATGCCGAAGCCGCCAGTGGAATACTTGCCCTCGTGGGTGTTCATGTTCATGACCTGCGGGAAGCGCTGTGCTTCCACGGTCGAGGCAAGAACCGTCACCGCTGCAAGGAGGAACAGTGTGAGCCCGATTCGGCGCATTACATACGCTCCTGCGGATCACGTTACAGGCAACCGCCCGCAATGCGGGTTGTCGGTAGTTCCTGAACGCGGACTTCGGGGGGTTGAGTGAGATTCAAGCGGTTGGCGTCGCCCCTGTCAACCGACTAATTGACCCTGCAAAGACTTGCAAGCGGGCATGACCGAGGCGTGACGGGAAGGGGGCGCCCGAAGGCGCCCCCCGTGTATTTCTGTGAGTTTGACGACTAACCCATCTCTTCTTCGTCGTCGTCTTCTTCTTCGCCGTCTTCGCCGTCCTCGTCGTCACTGCCGCCGGCGGCGTCGATCTTTTCGCGGTTGGCTTCGATCAGCTTCTTTTCTTCTTCGCTCGGGGTCGGCAGACCTTCCGCGATTTCCTTCATCGCCTTGAGGGTCTTCACGCCTTCCTCGATGGCGTCCATGGCTTCCTTGTACTCTTCCTCGCTGAGCATTTCCTTCATGCTCTCGACCATGGCCTTCTGGTCTTCGATCGACTTGATCTGCTCGTCGATGCCAGGGCCCACGCTGAGCTTGAAGTTCAGAACCATGATGCGAACGGCCTTGCGCAGCCAGTCTTCGCCCTTCACGCCTTCCTTCTCGGCCCAGGCTTTGAACTTGTCTGACTTGATGGCGTGGTCGAAGGCTTCCTTGACGCTCTTGTCCTTCAACTCTTCGAACTTCTCGTCTTCCTTCATGGCCTTGTCGAACGAGTCATTGTGCTTGAGGTAGGAGTCGATGTCCTCCTGCGTCAGCTTCACGTCCTTGATGACCGTGTCGACGTCCTTGAAGACGGCCTTGAGGTTCGCAACCGGGTCTTCCTCGCCCGGCTCTTCCTTACCCTCCTTGTCCTCGCCTTCCTTGGCCTCGCCACCGGCGTCCTTCTTTGCCTCGCCGGCCGGCTTCTCTTCCTTGCCCGCGTCCTGTGCCTTGAGCGCCGGTGCTGTCGCACCCATGCACGCCACGGCCAGCAACGCCAACATCCAGCTCCAAATCTTCATATGCACTCCTGATCAATGTCCCCGTGGGACTAGCGACCCCGAAAACCCGATTCGGGCAACGCCAAAGCTAGCAACGCCGCCCAAGCCACACAATGAGTAATATTGTGCGATTCCTGAATCTTACGTTTTGATACTAGGGCCCGCCTGCCCGGGGGTCTGTCCGTTTCCTTGCTTATCAGGAGGTGATTCACTAAACAGGCGTTCCCCGACCACAGCACTGCGCCCATGTCCGACGACCGCACAAGTTCACGGCTGCTTGGCCTCCGCGACTATTCCAAGCTCGCGGAGCAGGACCAGAACATCGTCTGGCACCCCTACACCCAGATGCAGGAATACGCGCAGTCCGAGCCGATCATCATCCGGCGCGGCGAAGGCCCGTACCTCTTCGACGTGCGCCGCCGACGCTTCCTCGACGCCTACGGCAGCATGTGGTGCAACGTCTGGGGCCACAGCCACCCCGAGCTGGTCAAGGCCATCCAGCAGCAGGCCGCCCAGCTTTGCCACGCGAGCCTGTTCACCGTAAGCCACGTCGGTGCGGTCGATTTCGCCAACATGCTGGTCGACGCCATCAAGCAGGATTTCCGCTTCGCCGACGAAGCGCCCAGCCTCAGCCACGTTTTCTACAGCGACAACGGCAGCACGGCCGTCGAGGTCGCGATGAAGATGGCGCTGCAGTACCAGAACCAGATCGGCCAGATCAACCGCACGCAGTTCCTGACCTTCCACAGCGGCTACCACGGGGACACGTTCGGCGCCATGAGCGCCAGCAGCATCGACGTGTTCACGCAGAAGTTCGCGCCGTCGCTGTTCAAGACGCACCACGCGACTTATCCCGTCCAGGTCGACCCGGATGAACACGAGAGTACCCGGCACATCGAGATGCAGCTCGAGGCGCTGATCGCCGGGCGCAGCGACAAGATTGCGGCAGTGGTGATCGAGCCGGTCATCCAGGCCGCAAGCGGCATGCGCCCGCTGGCCGAGGACTACCTGGGCAAGATCAAGAAGTACTGCCGCGAGTACGACATCCTGCTGATCACGGACGAAGTCTTTACCGGCTTCTGCCGCACGGGGCCATTGATCGCCAGCAGCACCGAGTTGGTCGAGCCGGACATCGTCTGCCTCGGAAAAGGCATTACCGGCGGCATGGTCGGCATGGGTGTGACGGTTGCGAACGACCGCGTCTACAACGCCTTCAAGGGCGAGTGGAAAGACATGCGGCAGTTGCTGCACGGGCACACCTTCAGCGGCAACCCGATCGCGTGCGCCGTGGCGATCCGCAACCTCGAGATGATCTACGAGGAGAAGCTGAAGGAAAACGTGAAGTCGCGTGCCCGCGAGCTGAACTACGCGCTGCGCCGCGCCATCGGCGGGCACGAGCGCGTCGGGCAGATCCGCCAGCGCGGGCTCGCCGTAGGGATTCCGATCAAGGACCGGGAAGGCAACGAAGACGCCGGTTACGAGGCCCGCGACGACGCCAACCGCATGTGCCAGCACGCCATTGAGGCCTCACGCGTGCTGCTGCGCCCGCTCGGAAACGTCATCACGATCGTCCCGCCGCTGAACATCGAGACCGAGCAGATCGACGAAATCGTCAACGCAATCGCCAAGTCGCTGGAAGTGCTTGACGCCAAGCCGGAATAGCCTGCACCCGCAAACCAGCCTGCAGAGCCGATCCCCATCGTTACAAAATCAGCGGGGTGCATTTGCTTGCCGCAAATGCGTGCGGGTGTTACTCATGAATAACGCTCATGAAATCCTTAGACCCAGACCCTTACTCTAGTTGGGGCGCAACCGCGCCCCTCTCGATCCCCATGAAGTCTGCACGGCGGCCCCATGCCGGGGAGCGCCGTGTTTGCGTTCAGGCCCGATCGGGCGTCCCGCAATCCGCCGGACGCCGTTTGCGCATTCGCAAGAGTTTGATTGCTGGGCGCTTCGCAACTTTTCACAATCCGCGAAACAGCCGGTACACTGGAAGGCAGATAGGCGCGTCGCGTAGGCGAGCCATCCACTTTTCCCGGAGTACCAGCATGCAGCGCAAAGCTTCCCGCGGATTCACTCTCGTTGAGCTGATGGTCGTCATCGCCATCATCGGACTGCTGGCCAGCGTCCTTGCCACTTCCGTCGTTTCCAAAATGAAGAAGGCAGGCCACGACCTCGACAAGAAGGTCCTGCAGGACCTGTACAACGCGCTGCAGATGAAGGTCAGCACCGACGAGAAGACCCGCGTGAAGCTGATCCGCGGCCCGGTCGCGGACAAGAAAGGCCGCGAGTTCTGGGAGGCCTGCTTCAAGAACAAGATCTTCGACGCCGACATGCTGCCCAAGATGGTCAGCAAGTCCGGCCAGGACATTGAAATGGACCGCCGCAGCCTCGACGAGCCGGAGATGTTCATCCTCGATCCGCTCGGCTGCAGCTGGACCGCGCCCCAGGGCAACGAATGCATGCTGGTCATGACCGCGCGCGGCAAGGCCCGCCGCGTGGTCATCTGCAGCAACGAGCGCAACTGGATCAACCACGAAGACGAAGTCCTCACCGTCTGGTCGGACGGCGAGGTTGCCGAGTACGTCAGCCTCGAAGAGCTGACGGGCTGGGGCTACGAGATTTCCAAAGAGCAATGGGATCAACCCGGTGCTGAGCTCTTTGGCAAGACCAAGCCGTTTGACGGCGTGTTCGACTAAACGCGGCCGGGGCGTTCCCCGGCGTTACGGCACGGCCGAGGTGCATCGGGCCTCGGAGTCGGCCGGGGAAGGAGGAACTGCGATGTAGCAATGCGTGCGGGCCAGTGGCTCAGCGCCGCAAGGCAGCTCGGGACCACCGCACGCGCCGCTCCACTCGGTTCTAACATTCGAGGTATCCGACAACGATCGTATCCCCGTAGCGGACAAGCCCCTGTCAATGCATGCGCGCCGACAGGAACGCCCCGCTGCGGGGATCGGTCCATTTGAAACGAGTGCAGCCGACCAGGAAGCCGGGATCGTTGCATGGTTGTACTTTTGTGCTCTTGTACTCTTGGACTTGCCGATTTAGACTTCGCCTATCCCCCTGAGACAGCACCCGACGTCCGCGCGTTTGGGGGCCGGACGCCACCCCTGCGTATACCCTGTTGAAGAGGTACCGATGCGCAATTTCGCCATGCTGCTGTCCCTGCTGCTGATCGCGGCCGTGACCAGTGCCTGCGGCGACTACGCCAACACAGTCACGAGTGACGTGATGGTTCCGCAGGCGAACGGGCCCAACCCTCAGAACCTCCCCAACGCGAACTCGGTTCCCAAGCCGACGCCGCCGGGCGGCTACACCGTCAGCCCGACGCCGGTCGTCGTCAGTGAAGTGATGGTCGACCCGGCAGGCACGAACGCCGGCAACCAGTTCGTTGAGCTTTTCAATTCAAGCAACAACCCGGTCGATATCGGCGGGTGGATGCTTACCGATGGTTTCTCGAACCACACCTTCGGCTACGGCTTCCAGCTTGCGGCCAACGCCCGCGTGGTGATTCACCTCGGCGCCACCGGCACCGACTCAGGCAGCGAGCAGTTTGTGCCGAGCTTCGGCGAGTTGCAGCTGACCGGCTCGATGGTCCTGCTGCAGAGCGGCACCACGCTGGTCGATTTCGTCGAGTGGGGCGCGGCCTCGCAGAACTACGAAGGCACGGCCGACCAGCTTCAGGAATGGACGGCGGGCGACTTCGTCACCGTCATGGCGGAAGGCCTGAGCTACCACTACGACGGCAGCGCCAACAACAGCACCGCCTGGACCGCCAAGAACCCGACACCGGGCCAGTAATACATCGATATCTTCCAACGGCGCGGCTTTAGCCGCGCCGTTGTGCTTTAATGCGGCGGTGGAAACCTCCTTCCGAAATCCGTACGGCTTCGCGCCTCCGCCCCGGCGCGATCTCAAGTTGCGCCTGCGGATCACCACCGCGATCTCGCGCTGGGGTCTGGTGATAGGGCCGGCGCAACTGGGCATCTACCTCGTGGATCTGGCTTGCCCGGTGCCGTTGCAGCGTGAGCTTGCGAGTATCCTGTCCACCATCGCCTTCTTCAGCTTTCTGTGCGCGCCGATTTCGCTTCTCGCGCTGCTGTGGAAACCCGGCCGACTTACACCCACGGACTGGAGATTGTTCGGCCTCGGCGTAGGTCTGCTCTTGCTGGCTTACGCGATCGCGCTCTTCTTCGGTTTCCCCGGCACGTAGCTAAGCCGCCCGAACATTCGCCAAAGATCGTGCGCTTGCACATCCGAAGAGTACACCATGCCGTGATGTTCGCGGCGGATGGGGTATCTCACCGTGTCACGCACCCTTCGCAACGCGTACCTGCTGAACATCCTGGCCCTGGTTGGCGTCGGCGTCGTGATGGTCTTCAGCAGCAGCGCCATCCGCGTCGTGCCCGGCGCCGAGATCGACCCCTTTGTCTTCATCAAGCGTCACCTGATGTTCGTCGGGCTGGGCATCGCGGGCATGGCCGTCGTGGCCCGCCTCGACTATCGCCTGTGGCAGAAGTTCGCCAAGCCGATCTACCTGCTTGGCCTCGCGCTGCTGGTACTCACGCTCATCCCCGGCGTCGGCACGGAGTTCAACGGCGCGCGCCGCTGGCTGCGCTTCGGCGGTGTCGGCATCCAGCCGTCCGACTTTGCCAAGCTTGCGCTGCTGATCTCGGCCGCGACCTACGCCGCGGTCCGGCGCAACGAGCTCGGCTCGATCCGGCGCGGCTTCCTTCCGGGCTGCATGTTCGTCGGCATTTACGTTGTGCTGACGATGGCACAGCCCGACTTCGGCACCAGCCTGTTCCTTGCGGCCAGCTCATTCGTCGTGCTGCTCGCGGGCGGGCTGCGAGTGCGCCATCTCGCGATCGCCGCGCTGATCGTGCTGCCGTTTGCCAGCATCGTGATGTACGCCAAGTTCGATCACATCCAGGACCGCATCATGACGTTCCTGGACCCTGCCAAAGATCCGCGCGGCAAAGGCCACCAGGTCAAGCAGTCGCTGATCGCCATCGGAAGCGGCGGCATGGAAGGCCAGGGCCTCGGCAACAGCATGCAGAAGCTGTACTACCTGCCGGAGCAGGAGACCGACTTCATCTTCGCCGTGCTTGCCGAAGAGACTGGATTCATCGGCTCGGCGCTGACGCTGGTGCTGTTTGTCTCGCTGATGATCATCGGAACCAAGGTCGCGGCGCGAGCGCCGGACCGCTTCGGCAGCCTGCTCGCAATCGGCATCACAGCGGCGATCGGGTTGCAGGCCGCCATCAACGTGGCCGTGGTTACCGCCAGCGTTCCCACCAAGGGCATTGGTCTGCCGTTCATCAGTTTCGGCGGCAGCAGTTGTTTCTTCTACCTGGTCGGCGCGGGGCTGGTGTTGTCGGTCGCCCGCCGGTGCGTCAGCGAGAAGGAAGCCTTCGCGCTGCTGCAACAGGAGATGGCGGGCGAGCGTCTGCCCGAAAGCGCCCGGCTGAGTGCCAGGGCGCGGCGCATAGTCGCGTCGTCTTGATCTACCTTTCCCGGAAGTTGCAGCCCGGTAGCGATTTGTTCGAAGGCCGGGTCGCTCTTCTGAAGTCAGGCGCTGCGGGTGCGGCATAGGGCTTGTCCGTCCCTGCACCCGCAGCGCCAATCCTGGACGAGAACCATGCACCCCAGAATCGCAATCGCAGGCGGCGGCACCGGCGGACACATCGCCCCCGCACTCGCACTCGCTGAAGAACTGTCTGAGCGCTTCGGGCGCGAAAGCGTCCACCTGCTGTGCGGCGGCAACGACCTCGAGCGCAGCATGTACGGCCACGCCGGCTTTGATTTCACCACGTTGCCCGTCAGTCGCCCGCGCGCGGGGCTGCGCAGCAAGGCGACCACGGTAATCACCACGGCCATGGCGGTGCCGGCTGCACGCAAGGCATTGAAGCGTTTCGAGGCCGATGCACTGGTCTGTGTCGGCGGCTACGCGGGACTGCCCGGCGCGATGGCCGCGAGCCTGATGCGCCTGCCTGTGTTCTCGCTTGAAGCCAACGCCGTTCCCGGCAAGGTCACGCGCACCATCGCGCGTTTCGCGCGCGTCTGCTACGCGCACATGCCGCTCACGCGCAACCTGGACTGCAAAGTGGAAGTCGTGGGCAACCCGCTTCGGAAGGCATTCGGCAACCCGCCGGACAAGGCGGACGCCAAACGCGCGCTGGGGCTGAATTCCAGCCTGCCGACGCTGCTGATCATCGGCGGCAGCCAGGGCGCCAAGGCACTCAATGACGCCATGATCAGCGCCGCGCCGACGTTCCGCAACATGCGCGAGCGCTTCCAGGTTCTGCACATCACAGGCCGCGGCGACCGCGACCGCGCCGAGCGCGCCTGGCGCGCCGTGGGCGTTCACTGCCGCGCCACCACGTTTACGCACAACACGGCGACCTGGTTCGCCGCGACCGACCTGGCGCTTACGCGCTCCGGCGCGGGCACCATCAGTGAGTTGCTGGCGCTGGGTGTGCCGATGCTGCTGGTCCCCTACCCCCACGCCGCCGACGATCACCAGCGCGCCAACGCGCTTTGGGTCGCCGGCAGCGGCGCCGGCGTAGTCGCCCCAGAAGCCACACTGGATGCACCCCGCGTCCGCGACCTGCTGGAGACTCTGCTGCTGAACGACCAGGCCCGCTCGGCGGCTTCCAAGGCCGCCCTGGCCCTGTCTGCACCGAACGCATCCGGCACGATTCTGGACCGGATTCTGGCCGAAATTGGCCTCAGCGAACCACCCTCCGCTGCCGATTTAGAAGAACGCGCTGCCGCATAGCGCGCGTTGCGCGCGAGTGGTCAGTGGACCGTGGCCAGTGGCCAGAAGCCGCTGTCGGCGAGGGTACGCATGTCGGTCAAGAGTATTGAAGATCTGATCGCGTGGCAGAAAGCCATGGACTTCGTGGTCGAAGTCTACCATTCGACCCGCAACTGGCCCCGGGAGGAGCTGTACGGGCTCACGTCACAGTTGCGCCGATCGGCCGTCAGCGTGCCGAGCAACATCGCCGAGGGCCAGGGGCGGTTTTCAACGAAGGAATTCCTGAATCACCTCAGCATTTCCTACGGCTCTCTGACGGAGTCGTTTACGCAAATCAAGATCGCGCGCAGGCTCAACTACCTCGAGGAAGAGCAGTCAGCGGAGCTGGCAAGTCGTGCGGATGAAGTTGGCCGGATCATCAATGGGTTGGCCCGCAAGCTCGAAGCAAAGATCGATGAGCCTGCAGGCCGTGGAAAACGCAGGCGGACAGGCGAGTAGTTGCTGACCACTGGCCACCGACCACGGGCCACTTGCCCGAAGGGCGCATTATGAAACTCTCACAGCTCAGGCACGTCCACTTCGTAGGAATGGGCGGGGCGGGCGTAAGCGGGCTGGCGCGCATTGCGCTGCAGGCCGGCGCGCGCGTCACGGGCTCAGACCTTGTCGACAACCCCATGCTTCGCAGCCTCGCCGCTGAAGGGGCAACCACTTACGTTGGCCATCACCGCGACCACGTGCCGGGCGACTGCCAGCTCGTTGTCGCGTCGGCCGCGATCAAGAAGTCCAACGCCGAGTACCGCGAGGCACAACGCCGCGGCATACGCGTGATGAAGTACGCCGAGGCGCTTGGTGAATTCACGCGCGCCCACACAAACCTCTGTGTCGCGGGCACGCACGGCAAGACCACCACGACCGCCATGCTGGCGCAGATGATGGTTGGCGGCGGCAAGGACCCCGGCTACCTGGTCGGCGGCGAGCCCGCCAGCCTGCCCACGGCCAGCGCCGCAGGCTCGGGCGTGAACTTCGTGATCGAGAGCTGCGAATATGACCGCAGCTTCCTGCGCCTGCACCCGTCGGTGATCGTCCTCAACAACATTGAGCTGGACCACATCGACGTCTACGGCGACCTCGACGGCGTGACCCAGGGCTTCATCGAATTCGCACGCAAGCTGCCGGCGCGCGGTACGCTGTTCTACAACGCCGACGACGAACGCTGCTGCGAAGTCGCCCGCAAGGCCGGCTGCAACGCCATCGGCTTCGGCGAATCCGCCGCGGCCATGTGGCGCCTGCACAACGTGGATGCGTCTTCCGGCTTCGCGGTCGCGGACATCACCTGCCGCGGCATGCAGGTCGGGCGCATGAAGCTGGAGGTGCCCGGGCGGGTCAACGCCATGAACGCGCTCGGCGCGCTGGCGGCCGCGAACTGGGCCGGTGTCCCGGTCTTCACGGCGCTCAAGGCACTGCAGAATTTCGGCGGCGTAAAGCGCCGCTTTGAAGTGGTCGGCAGCGTCGGCGGCGTGCCGCTGGTCGATGACTACGCCCACCACCCCACGGCCGTGAAGCAATTGCTGGAAACGGCCCGGGCGACGTTCGTCAATCGCCGCGTGGTCGCCGTGTTCCAGGCCCATCAGTACCAGCGGATCCTGACCTTCTTCGACCAGTTCGCCGATTGCCTGAAGCTGGCCGATCGCGTGCTGATCGCCCGCACCTACGCCGCCCGCGAAACCGGCGTGCAGCCAGGCGAGCCGGAAGAACGCCTCGCGCGCTGGCTGCGCCAGAACGACGTCGACGCGATGGCGTACGGCGACTTCGGCTCGATCGTGAACGACCTCAGCGCCAAGCTTACGCCCGCCGACGTGGCGGTGTTCATCGGCGCGGGCGACGTCAACGAGATCGCCTTCGAGCTGCTGCGCCAGCGCGAGGTCATCAGCCGGCGCCTGCGCGCCATCAAACCGGCCGAGGTGGCGGCATGAGCATCGCCGCATTCCCCAAGCGCCTGCACGAGCGGCTGCGCTGCAACGAGCCGCTGAGCCCCCACACCACGCTGCGCGTCGGCGGCCCGGCCGAATACTACGTTGAGGCGACGTCCTTGCGCGACGTGGCCGACACGGTGCACGCAGCGCGCGAACTTGGTTTGCCGCTGCACGTACTGGGCGGCGGCAGCAACCTGCTGATCGCGGACGAGGGCGTGAAGGGCGTCGTGCTGTGCCTGCACGGCATGAAGAGCATCAACGTGTTCGGCAGCAAGGTGCAGGTCCAGGCGGGCGCGAACCTGAGCACGCTGGTCAACCGCTGCAGCGCCGAGGGACTGGCGGGGCCGCAGACGCTGGCGGGCATCCCCGGCACGGTTGGCGGGGCGCTGGCGATGAACGCCGGCGGGCGCTACGGCGAGATCGCCGACTACGTCGAGCGCGTAATCTGGATCAACCCGGAAGGCGAGCTGCAGAGCCTGTACCGCGAAGAGATCAAGTTCGCCTACCGCATCAGCGAGTTGCGGCACGGCGTCGTCATCGAAGCAGTGCTGCAAGGCACCGTCGGCGACCGCAAGGCGCTGATCGCGCACGCCCGTGACATATTGCAGCAGAAGCTCGCCGCGCAACCTTATTCAGAATTCAGTGCAGGGTGCGCCTTCAAGAATCCGATGGGACAGAGTGCGGGGAAGATTATCGACCTCGCCGGATGCAAAGGCCTGCGTGTCGGCGGTGCACAAGTCAGTGACCGGCACGGCAACTTCATCATCAACACGGGTGAAGCGCGGGCCGCCGAAGTGATCGAGCTGATGCGCCAGGTAACGCAAAGAGTGTTTGAAGCGCACGGAATCGAGCTGCAACCAGAAGTTCAAGTATGGCCGCGCAGGGGTCTGCAGGCCGCATGAATAAAACGCCATAGGCGAAAGCCGACACCAGCCGCCCCAAGGGCAAGGAACCAGAGATGGACAAGGACAGCAAGGGAGTCAGCCTCGACGAATTCATTTTCCGCAAGCTGCAGCCGATTCGCATTCTGCGCGGCTACCTTGCGAACGAGCTCGAGCTGGCCGAGAGCGACACCATCGCCATGACGCGCATGGACATCGACAACATCGTCAGCACCCTCGAGATCTTCCTTGAGGAGTACGATCGCGTCTCCGGCTTCCGCGGGCGCAAGGGCAATGACCGCAAGAAGACCAGCTTCATGGATGCCAAGCAGCAGGCAATCAAGACCATCGCCTAGCATTCATCTGCGAGCCGGGCCCTGCGGGGCCCGGCCGCGGCCTCCCCAGCACACACCCGATCACCGTGAGGTGAGCCATGGCGTCGAAAACGACGAGCCACCGGATTCTGCTCGACCGCATCAAGGACACCCGCGTCCGCGACGAGATCGTCTCCCGGAACAACAACCCCAAGATCGCCTGCCGCCGCGAATTCCGTCGCGAGCCGACCAACCAGCGCGTGCACTTCGCACTGCATGACGCCAAGGGCGGACGCATCGCCTGGGGCACAGCCGTGCTGGTGGACTACTCGCCCAACGGCGCGCTGCTCGGGCACATCATGTTCGAGGACGGCTTCTGGCCCGATCACGAGTTCACCGTCAGCTTCAAGATCACCGGCGGGCGCTACGAAGGCGTCTACGTCTACGGCGAGCCCCTGCGCTTCGCCACCAGCCGCGCAAACCTCGCGCTGCGCTTTGACGGCCTCTACGTCAAACTCTAGTGGCACTCGCTTCCAGCGAGTGCGTTGCGCCTGCTTCCAGCAGGCGCCTGCAGCGGCTTGAAGCCGCTGCAACTCATCGCCTGGAAGGCGATGCCACTAAACTCTGCTAAAGCGCACGCTTCCTTATTACCGATAGCCCCTTCGCGGCCGTCACCTTGGCGCCGCTTTCTCCGACAATGGACATCACCATGTTGCGTATTGCTCTCCTCTACGGTGGCACTTCCTCCGAACGCGAAGTCAGCATCAAGAGCGGCGAGGCCGTCTGGGCCGCGCTCGAGCGCATCGGCCACCACGTGCTTCCGCTCGACATCGGCTCCGACGAAATCGGCATGCTGGAAAATGAGAAGGTCGACTTCGCCTTCATCGCGCTGCACGGCGGCGAGGGCGAGAACGGCACCGTCCAGCGCCGCCTGGAAGAGCTGCAGATCCCCTACTCCGGCAGCGGGCCGATCGCCAGCCGCCTCGCGATGGACAAAGAGCTCAGCAAGGCCGAGTTCCTTACCCACCGCGTCCCCACCGCGCCTTACGAAGTCGCGGAGGAATTCGACGCCGACTACCGCCTGCGCCGCATGGCCCGCCGCATCAACTGGCCGCTGGTGGTCAAGCCGATCGACCAGGGCAGCAGCCTGGGCGTCACCAAGGTGACCTGCCTGAACGAAGTACCGGATGCACTCGGCGGCGCGTTCAAGTTCGGGCCGCGCGTGATGCTGGAAAAGTGCATCGTCGGGCGCGAGCTGACCGTCGGCGTGGTCGGCAACCGCGCGCTGCCCGTCTGCGAAGTCATCGCCCCCACCGGCTTCTACGACTTCAAGGCGAAGTACGACAAGACGGCCGGCACCCGCTACGACACCAACCCGAATCTGCCCGGCCCGACCGCAAAAATGGCGCAGCACTACGCGCGCCGTGCACATCACGCGCTGCGCTGCCACGGCTACAGCCGCGTCGACATGATGCTGGACGGCGACGGCGAGCTGTGGGTGCTCGAGGTCAACACGCTGCCCGGCATGACAGAGACCAGCCTGCTGCCGAAGGCGGCCGCGCAGGAAGGCATCGGCTTCGACGAGCTGGTGCAGGAACTGGTCGACGTAAGCATGGAGCAGCGCCGCAAGCCTGTCAGCAACCGCATTACCCGCATCCTCGCAGCCTAGGAGTACGCCATGCCGCGCCGCAAAACAAAGAAGGTCACCCGCAGCAAGCCTACGCGCCTGCGCGCGCGCAGCACTGCCATGCGCGCCATCAAGGCGGGCTTCGGCGTGTTGTTCGCGGGCGTCGCCAAGCTGGTGCAGGCCGTGACGCCGTCGGGCGAAACCGTCAGCGGCTTCTTCTCGGCCGCGTGGCACAGCCGGGGCGTGCGTCGCTGCGCCGGGCTGGTCGGCGGCGTGGTTGTGGTATCGCTGCTGTCCTGGGTGATGCTGCACAATCTTCGCAACGATGAGCGCTATCGCGTCGACCCGGGCCGCATTGAGCTTTCCGCATCCCCCACCTGGGCCAAGGGCAACCTCGCCAGGCAGCTCAAAGGCGAGATCGAGGAAGACCTGCGCGCCGACCTCGCC
Source organism: Planctomycetota bacterium (assembly GCA_020638675.1). Lineage (GTDB taxonomy): Bacteria > Planctomycetota > UBA8742 > UBA2392 > UBA2392 > JACKID01. Next base: position 1,572,279 of record JACKID010000001.1, on the reverse strand, counting down.
GACTTGCCGGAAACAAACGCGTTCGACAACGACCTGATGGACACTATCACGGAGCGCATGGAGCGCTGCCCGTGGGTGCGAAGCGTGCTGCGCATCGAGCGCCGCTTCCCGACCGATCCCGATGGCTACTCGCGCTTTCTGCCCGTACTGGAGATTCGCACGCCGGCCGTGGTGGTGGACACCGCGGACCGCTACGTGCTGGTCGACGGCGACGGCGTGGTCCTGCCGCTGTCGGTACCGAAGGACGGCGACGAGTACGCGCTGTTCACCAGCCAGCTTGCCCACCCGCTTCGCATGGTGCGCGGGGTCGTCGGCTCGGCGCCGGCCGCGGGCGATGAATGGATCAATGAGCAGATCGTCGCCGCGCTCTCGATGGAACGCGTCATCCGCCAGGCCGAGCTGGACCGTTCGATGCCGATTGAAGAAATCGAACTAGTCGGTGTGCCGCAGCAGGCCGATGCTCGCGGGCGGGTACACTACCAGCCGGACGGCGGCGTGGTGCTGATCCCCGACCAGTCCCGCATGCCCGGCGCACGCGTGATGTGGGGACGCCCGCCGGCGCATGCCAGCACGCTCGAGCTTTCGCCGAACGACAAGCTCACCGAGTTGAAGAACCGCCTGCGCGCCATGGATTCCGTGGCCGACGCGCGCATCGACCTTCGCTCACGCAGCTAATGGACCGCGGACGCCCCGTCCGCAGGAACTAAACGAACAACCCGCGGACACAGGCCGCGGGTTGCTTTTTCTGCCGTCGCGAGCTAGACGCCCGCGCTACCTTACTTCTTGTTCGTCGTTGCCGGGTCCCACTCGCGAAGCCAGTGGCAGGTGTAGCCGTTGGGATTCTTCTGCAGGTAGTCCTGGTGATAATCCTCGGCCGTGCTCCAGTTCTTGACCGGCTCTACGGTGGTGACGATCGGGTCGGCCCAATGGCCGGAGTCGTTGATGTCCTTGATCGCCTGCTCGGCGACCTTCTTCTGCTCGTCGTTCGCGTAGAAGATCACGCTGCGGTAGCTGGTGCCGCGGTCGTTGCCCTGGCGGTTCAGCGTCGTCGGGTTGTGCATGCGGAAGAACCAGTCTTCCAGCAGCGTCTTGAGGCTGAGCTTCGACGGGTCGAAGGTAATCCTCACGACCTCCGCGTGGCCCGGGTGGTTCTTGTACGTGGCATCTGCGTTCTCGCCCCCGCAGTAGCCGACCTCGGTGTCGATCACGCCGGGGATCTCGCGCAGCAACTCTTCCATGCCCCAGAAGCACCCGCCGCCGAGAATCGCCACTTCGTTCTTTGCAGTCATCTTGTCGTCCTTCTTCACGGGCCAGAGACCCGCGTCTTCAAAGCGTTTGAGGTACTTGCCATACCCGCGCTTCTCCATCTCCGCAAGCGGCACGAATTCCAGCGCGGCCGAGTTGATGCAGTAACGCATGCCGCCCTTCTCGGGCGGGCCGTCGTTGAACACGTGCCCGAGGTGGCTGTCAGCCGTGGCGCTGCGCACTTCCGTGCGGTGCATCCCGTGGGTGTCGTCGTCGAGCTCTTTGATTTCTTCGTCGTCGATGGGGCGCGTAAACGCCGGCCAGCCGCAGCCGGAGTTGTACTTGTCGAGGCTGCTGAACAGAGCCTCGCCGCTGACGACGTCGACGTAGATGCCATCCTCAAAGTGCTCGTCGTATTCACCGGTGAACTTGCGCTCGGTGGCGCTCTGCTGCGTCACGCGGTACTGCATGTCAGTGAGCTTCTTGCGCAACTCTTCGTCTGACGGCTTCACGAACTTCTCTTTCTCGTTGTGTACGGGCTTTTCTGTAGTGGCGGATTTGTAGGGCTCCGCGACTTTGCTTTCGCCGCCCTCGCCGGGCTGGGTGTCCGCCTGGTTCGCGCAGGCGCTGAACACAAGCGCCGTGGCGGCCAACACGGCCAGCAGCAGTGCAGTCGTCATCAGGCTATGCATCGATACTCCTCCGGATAACCAATCGAGCGACGGGTAGTTAACCAGAATACGCGCGAGGATGTTCCCTCGGATTTGACCGATTGTGCCGATGGGTAAGGCTTTTTCGGGGCTTTGCCGGCTACTTCAGCTCTTTGGCGATGTCGTTCAGCATGTCGACGGCCTTCTTGAGCTTGTCATCCGTCGCCGCAAAGCAGAGGCGGAAGTTGGTCGACTTGTCGCTGCACGCGCCGCCGGGCACGACCAGCAGCTCGCGCTTGATGCAGGCTTCCATGAAGCGCTCGGAATCCACGCCCTCGGGCAGGAACGGGAACATGTAGAACGCACCGCCCGGCTTGACGGTGCGGTAGTTGTCCTTGATGCCGTCGTACACCAGGTCGCGCTTGGCGCGGTACTCTTCGCGGTGTTCGCTGAAGTCCTGGTCGAGGCCCTTGAGCGCCGCCCACTGCAGCGGCGCCGGCGCGCACACGAAGCTGAACTGCTGCAGGCTGTACATGCGCTCGACCAGTTCGCGCGGCGCCATCAGCCAGCCGATACGCCAGCCGGGCATGCCGAGGCTCTTGCTCGCGCCGCTCATGACGATGCAATTCTTCGTGAACTCGCGCGGGCTGACGTGCCTGTCCGTGTAAATGAAGTCTTCGTAGATCTCGTCGCTCACGAGCGGAATGCCGGTGTCGTCGGCCAGTTGCGCCAGCTCGCGCGCTTCGGCCTCGTTCATGGCGTAGCCGGTCGGGTTGCTGGGCGAGTTGACAACGATCAGGCGGGTCTTTTCGCTGATCTGGTCGCGGATCGCGGCGGCCGAGGGCTTGAAGTCCGGGTAGATGTCGTAGGTCTTCGCAACCGCGCCCACCATGGTCGCGAGGTGGCGGTACATGACGAAGTACGGGTCGGGGATCAGGATTTCGTCGCCCGGGTCCAGCAGCGCCAGGAACGTGAGCATCAGCGCGCCGCTGACGCCGCAGGTGACCATCACCTCGCAGTCGTCGATGTTGCCGAAGCGCGCGGCGTAGCGCTCTTTCAGCTTCTCGCGCATGCCGGGAATGCCCTGCGTGACGGTGTAGCGGTTCCGCCCTTCGTTGATCGCGGCGATGGCCGCGGCCTTCACTTCGTCGGATACGTCGAAGTGCGCCTGCCCGATCGAGAGGTCGATGGGGTTCTTCATCGACAGGCCGAGCTCGAAAAACTTGCGGATGCCGCTGGCCTTGATGCCGAGCGCGCGCTGCGAGATGCGGAACGGGTCAGTCACGGATGCCTCCGCCGCGAATGTAGCAGCATGTGGCCCGGGCGCAAAGGCGCGCGCGCCGCGCCGGTGAGATCAAAGAAACAGGCCCCGCGATGCGGGGCCTGTGAGAATTCATGTACGGGCGCTACTTGATAACGCGGGTCTTGGGCAGCCCGGTGACGCCGTCGCCCTGCTTCCAGCGACGCTCGATCTTGAGCTGTTCGATGCGCTCCAGGCGCGTAAGCACGCTGCGCTTCTTGCTGCCGAGGGCGCTGACTTTCAGAGACGGGTGACGTGACATGGCGTTTCTCCAACTTCGGTCCTGCGAAGGGGGAAGAAAGTAGCACGGGCTATTGCCACGTCAAGCGGCGGGAGCGCACGAGAATTCTGAATGGAATCGAGCGCCACGAATGGAGTTCTGACGAAGTCCATTCACCCCGAATGCTGGCGGCGAAAGAAGCTTCGAAAAAGTTTTTCAAGCGCGTTTCATCCGATTGGGGTGTTGGTTGCTCCAAATACAATATCTTGTGCTTAGATGTCTGATAACCCCGGGCTTGTGTCCCATCGGTCGTGTTAAGGCAATTTCGTAATTGACGCTTTGTAAATTACGGGCTATACCGTACTCGCGCGACCAGCAGGTCGCACCCAATCACACAGCCCGGAGCACGCTCATGCCGACCATCAAATCCGACGACAAGGTTTCCGAACGCCTCCTTTCGATCGATTGGGGTCAGCCGAGCGCACGGCAGCGCGCCGCGCAGCAGGCGGCGCCCGCGCGCGAGCTCAAGGGCATGGAAGTGTGCGTGCGGATCGACGAGGTGTTTCACCACATCAACGCGTATCGCGCGCTCATCGAGGCGCAGGTCGCAGGCGAAGGCCTGCTGGCCCGCAGCCTGATCACGCAGGCCAACGCCATCTTCAACCAGGCCTTCGTCAACCTGGAGGCGCGCCACAGCTTTGCAAAGGTTTACGTTGACGGCCCCGTCGCGCAGGAGCGCCCCAACGCGGAAGACATCACCGACCTGGTGATCGCGGAAGTCCTGGCCCTCCAGAACATCCTCGACGCCTGAGCCACGCCATCACCCGCCCGGAGAGACTCCCACTCGGCCATGCTCCCGCTCTCCCTGCTCTTCGGGCACAACTCCAGCGCCCCGCTTCGGCGGGGCGCTCGCCATTTGTGGGCCGCGCGGTGCAACGTCCGTCCGATAAACAATTTCCGCCAAGTTGACTCAACTATTCGCGGTCCGTTTTCCGAAACACCTTGAGCCGGATCACCGGCTCTCACCAACGCCAAACGGAATCGGAATAACCATGCGCAACAACATACTCACCATCCTCGTGGGCTTTGTGGTGATGCTGGGCTCAGTGATGCTGTTCAAGCTCGGCCTCGACAAGATGACCGACGCCGACGCCGCAAGCACCGACGCCTACGCGCAGGTGAACGTCGACATGAACCGCCGCGCCATCCTGTACCGCGTGCAGAGCGGCGACACCCTCTGGAGCCTGGCCGAGCGCTTCTACGGCGCAGGACGCCGCTGGCAGGAGATCGCCCGCGCCAACGACCTCAGCAACGGCGACGGGCTGGTGGCCGGGGCCATCATCAAGATTCCGCTCGGCGACCAGGACGAATTCAAGCAGCAGCCCGAGGAAACACAGCCGCTGCCGACCGCCAGCTATGACGAAGTCGAAGAGGCCGTGAACGCAGGCCGCTTCGGTCTCGACGACGAAACCATCGACGTCGCGATGTGCCGCGTGAACCGAGTCGAGTTCCCGGCCGGCGCCCTGTGCGTAGCCCGCAACTCGGAGCAGCAGACCGTTCGCCTCTCATTGTTCGACGCGGCCAACGACGGCAGCCAGTCCCCCCTGGCCGTCTATGAAGCACCGAAGGGCAACTATCTCCGCGAGCTGCACAGCGAAGACCTCGACGGCGACGGCGAGCAGGAGATCTACACCATCTGGCAGACCGAGAACGACCCGTGCACCTCCCGCGTACTCAAGTGGGCGGACGGCAAGCTCGACGTCGTGGCCGAAACACCTGATGACCCGCTCGCGCTGCTGCGCCTGCGCAATCGGGACTAACACCGGGCACACGCCCCAACGGAGCACCACATGAGCACCATCATGGTTGACGCCGTCGCGTCCCAGCGCCTGTCCCACCAGTTCGAGGCAGTCATGCGCCGGGGCAGCGGGCGCGAGGCCCACCTCGAAGCCCGCCGCTTCATCTCGTACCTGTGCGACCGGCTCGAGCGCAACAACCACGCCCTCATGGCCGCCTCACGCAACCGCCGCCCGGACCACATCTTCAACACCGCCTACGCATCGCGGCAGGGCGAAGGCGTGCTGATGACCTGCCTGTTCCTGCTGAACGATCTCAGCGCCCGCATGGGGCGCCAGCGCATCGCCGAGTTCCTCACCGCCACCCAGACCCGCGCCGGGCGTGCGCTCGCAAAGCGCATCGGCGCCCGCGGCAACGACGCACTCCGCATCGCCAGCGTGCGCTTCAGCACCGGCGACAGCGCCTGGAAGGCGCGCGAAATCGCGGCCGAGCCCGCGCCATTTGCAGGCACCGGCGGCGTGGTCGCCAACTTCCGCTTCCGCGGCAACTACCCCGGCGTGCTCAAGGCCGGTTTCGTCATCGAGAACGAGGGCTACAACACCAGCCACTTCGTGGCCGTGCACACGCGCCTGTTCGCACAGTACTCCGAGAAAGAGCAGTGGGTGCCGACCAGCGGAGAAGCGTTCGCGTTCATCGAAAAGGTCGCACCGATGGAGGCGCAGGTTCTGGCCATGCGCGGATTCGACTGCATGGACCTGCTGCGCGGCGTCGACCGCCAGAACCGCGACCCGATCAACATCCGCCTGATCGCACGCGTGGTCTAGTCCTGTCGCCCGTCCGGCTCCGGCAGCAGTTTCGGCTCGTCCTTGACCGGCCGCTTGCGCGGCAACAACAGCGACAGCCCGATCGAGATGCCGAGCACCGCACCTATCACGCCAAGCGACGCCGCGATCGGCAGCTTGAACGACGGCATCAGTTGCGGCACGTCCAGTGGTCCCAGTTCAAACGCCGGAATCCCGAGACCGCCAACCATCTTCACGCCGACAAAACAAAGAATCACCGCCAACCCGTACTTCAGGAAGCGGAACAAGGCGATGATTCCCGCCAGCGCGAAATAGAGCGAGCGCAGCCCCATGATGGCGAATGCATTGCTGGCATAGACGACCAGCGTGTCCGCCTTGCCGCTGTCGGGATCCACCGCGACACCCAGCACCGCCGGAATAGAGTCAACGGCAAAGATGACGTCGGTGATCTCCACCAGAATCAGCGCGATGAACAGCATGGTCGCATAGCGCTTTCCGTCGATGTGCACGAAGAAGCTCGGGCCGCCGATCTCCGGCTTCACGGGCAGGATGCGCTTCACGATGCGAATGATGCGGCTCTTTTCTGGATCGATCTCCTTCTCGGATGACAACAGCAACTTGATGCCCGTGAAGACCAGCAGCCCGCCGAAGAAGTACATCAGCCAGTGGAAGTGCTCGATCAGCGAAACGCCGGCAAAGATGAACACCGCGCGCAGGGCCAGCGCCCCGAACACGCCCCAGAACAACAGCTTGTGCTGGTGCTCTCGCTTGATCTTGAGCGCGCTGAAAATCACCGCAAAGACAAACAGGTTGTCCACGCTCAGGGCCAGCTCAATCACGTACGCCGCAAGGTACTGCTGGGCCCGCACCGGCCCGAAGCCGTGCTCGCCCAACGGCCACAGCGCAGCCCCGAAAGCCAGCGCGATCGCGATCCAGATACCGCTCCAGATGGTGGATTCGCGCAACGAAACGACGTGCGGGTCGCGGTGCAGGACGAACAGGTCAAGCGCCAGCACCACGGCAATAATGACGCCGAAGGCCACCCACATCAGCACGTGAAAATCCACTGCCACTCCTGTCGCGCGCGGCAATCAGCTCTACCATGATCCACCATGCAAAGCCAAGCCATCCTGAACGCTAAGCCACCCATCACTGTGCTGTCTCGCACAGAGACACTGAGCGTTGTGATTCCGGCCTATAACGAAGAGCCGACGCTGGTCTCGGTGCTGGACAAGGTCGCGGGCGTGCCCATGTCGCTCAACATGGAGATCATCGTCGTTGACGACGGCAGCAAGGACCGTACGGCCGAAGTCGCACGCGACTGGGCTGCGGCCCACGCCGGCGACAAGCGCATCCGCGTCAAGGTCATCACCAAGCCCAACGGTGGCAAGGGAACGGCCGTGAGGCGCGGGATCGATGAAAGCACCGGCGATTACGTCATCATCCAGGATGCGGACCTCGAGTACGACCCGAACGACTACATCAAGCTGCTGGAGCCGATCCTCGCGGGCGACGCCGACGTGGTCTACGGCAGCCGCATCACCGGGCCGGACAAGCCGGGCAGCCTGAAGTTCTACCTGGGCGGCAGGCTGGTCACGATCGCGACCAACCTGCTGTACTGGAGCCACATCACCGACGAGCCGACGTGCTACAAGCTTTTCCGCGGCGACTTGATCCGCAGCATTCCGCTGGAGTGCAAGGGCTTCGAGTTCTGCCCGGAGGTGACGGCCAAGGTACTGAAGCGCGGGCTGCACATCGCCGAGGTGCCGATTCGCTACTTCCCGCGCAGCATTGAAGAGGGCAAGAAGATCCGCTCATGGGACGGCGTGTTGGCGCTATGGGAGCTGCTCAAGTGGCGCTTCCGGCGCTAGACTGGTGCCATGGCTGAAGACGACGACGCCCCGCCTGAGCCCAAACTGCCGATGACGGTGGACTCACCGATTGTGTGGGCCGAGTTCCTGATCGACCACAAGGCCCTGCGCGAGTTCTACAAGGCCAACAACGTGATGTGCTTCGACTGCTGCGCGGCCGAAGTCGAAACGTTTGCCCAGGGCGCCAAGGTGCACGAGGGCGGACCCCACGGCGCATTCGACCCGCAGAAACTGGTGGACGGGCTGAACAAGCTGGCCAAGGAACACCCCTTCGACGAGAAGACCTACGTGCCGCAGACACTCACGCGACGCGTGATCGACCTGCTGTTCCCCTCGTCGCCATAGCCCGGCGATAGCACTCAATACCCCAGGGCCCGGACTTGCCCACGGGCTTTCAGCACATCCCCGGGCGTCGCCGCCCGGGCTATAGTGAGCCCATGGACCTCACGCCGCTGACTGAGCCGCTGGACAGTGCCATACGCGTCGTCGGGCGACTCGCCCCGCCGCTCGGTCGGCTGAAGATCCGCCGCGTGATCGACCTGCTGAATCACTTCCCGCGCACATACAACCAGCGCGTGAGCGTCAGCCAGCTCAAGCCGGGTATGTACGCGAGCGTCACCGGCACCGTCGTCAGCGCCGAGAACAAGGCCACCAAGCGCTCGCGCATGAAGCTGACCGAGGTAATGATTGAAGACAGCTCCGGCGCGATCAAGGCAGTCTTCTTCAACCAGCCGTGGCTGACCGGCAAGTTCCAGCCGGGGCTGCGTGTGCGCGTCAGCGGGCCGGTGGATTACGCGTACAACTCATGGACCATCAAGCCGACCGCGTTCGAGCTGAACCCGTCGCCGCTGGAGAACGGGCTGGAGGCCGAATACCCGCTCAGCGAAGGTATCAGCAACGAGGATCTTACGGACCTCGAGCTGCAGGTGATCGACCGCGCGGCGCTGATCCCGGACCCGTTGCCGGAGGCGCTTGCAAAGCAACTGCGCCTGATGCCGATCCCCGAAGCCTACCGGCAGGCGCACATGCCCGACCACGCCAAGGCGCTGGAAGCCGCGCGGCTGGCGCTGAAGTACCGCGAGTTCTTCCTGCTGCAGGCCGGGCTGAAGCTGCGCCGTCGCAGCGAAGCCAGCGACGCCGAGCTTGCCATCAAGGTGGACGACGACCTGCGCGAGCGCGCCCTGAAGCATTTCCCGTTCGAGTTCACGGCAGCCCAGAAGCGGGTCTGCGCCGAGATCGAGGCCGACATCACCACGCCCGGGCGCATGCACCGCCTGCTGCAGGGCGACGTCGGCAGCGGCAAGACGGCCGTGGCGCTGTATGCGGCGCTGCTGATGCTCGACAACCGCTATCAGGCCGCGATCATGGCCCCCACCGAAGTTCTCGCCCGTCAGCACGCGGCGAACATCAAGGCCTACATGCGCGACACCCGCGTGCGTGTTGAGTTGCTGCTGGGCGGAATGAAGAAGTCCGAACGCGATGCGCTGATGGCCGACGTCGCCGACGGCAAGGTGCACATCCTGATCGGCACCCACGCGCTGATTGAGGACTACGTCGTGTTCAAGAAGCTCGGCTTGTGCGTGATCGATGAGCAGCATAAGTTCGGCGTGCGCCAGCGCGCGACGTTACGGGCCAAGGGCAACCGCCCGCACGTGCTGGCCATGAGCGCCACGCCGATCCCGCGCACGCTCAGCATGACCGTCTACGGCGCGCTGGATGTCAGCGTGATCGACGAGCTGCCGCCCGGGCGCACGCCGGTGATCACCGAGTGGATTCACCGCTCGCGCGAGAAGCACGCCTACGAGCGCATTCGCAAAGAGCTGAAGGACGGCGGGCGCGCCTACTTCGTGTACCCGCTCGTGAACGAGAGCGACAAGCTGGAGTTGAAGTCCGCCACCGAGTTCGCTGAGACGCTGAAGAACGACGTCTTCCCCGAGTTCCGCGTCGGGCTGGTCCACGGCCAGATGAGCACCGATGAAAAGGACGCGGCCGTGCAGGCCTTCCGCGACGGGCGGCTCGATATTCTGGCGGCGACGGTGGTGGTCGAAGTCGGCGTGGACGTGCCCGAGGCCAACATCATGGTGATCGAGAATGCCGAGCGGTTCGGTCTGGCGCAGTTGCACCAGTTGCGCGGCCGCGTCGGGCGCGGGCGCAAACAGAGCTACCTGTTCCTGTTCGGCGACCCGAAAACCGATGAGGCCGTCAAGCGCCTGAACACCATCTGCATGACGCACGACGGATTCCGTATCGCCGAGGAAGACTTGAAGATGCGCGGCTTCGGCGACTTTGTCGGCACCCGCCAGAGTGGGCTGCCCAAGCTTCACATCGGTGATTTCGAATCCGACTACGAAGCCCTGCACCGCGCCAGAATCGACGCCGCCAAGTACGGCGACCAGGTAGACGAAACGCTGATCCGAACCTGCCTCGAGCTACACTTCGGCCGCCGCTACCGCCTGCTGGACGTATAGCCGCCGCGGCTCCCTAGTCCCATGCCATCGGGATGAGGATCTCACGCCCCCCAACGTTTCGCGCGTGGCAAGACAGGCAGGTCTGAGTCATTTCTTTGTACGCTTCTTTCATCCCTTCGAGCTTTCGACTCGCTGCAAGGTTGGAGAGTAGGTCAGCTTGCTCCGCCACGCGCGCCCAGCGCTTTGCCCGCTCTTTCGCTTCGGGTTGGATCATGCCAAGTTCCTTGGAGAGCCCCTGCAGCTCCCAGCTCCTGAGGTGCGACTCGGCCGCCAGATAGCGAAACCAAAGTTCCTGCATGACCCTGCGATTCGCGATCTCGGGCGCCGGCTCGGCATCCTGTTCATTGACTCCCGTCTTCGTGGGCTTCCCCTTCAGCCAGCCGTCGATGATCCCATTGGTGACATGCAAGTAGGCGGGAGACCATGACGCCATGTGGCACGCGTCGCAGCCGTTGCTCACTCCGGCCATGGCATTGGTGATCCCTACTCGATCCTCATCCTCGATGCAGATCAGTGCCTCGTCCGCATTGGCCAGGATGTCGCTCCAGTGGCCGCCGAACATCGCCGCTCTGGTCTGTATGTCGGCAGCAGCGGCGCGAATTTCGTGCCAGGTCGGCTCCATGTTGCCACGGCCTGCACTCGCGATCCGATTGCAGTCGATCCACATATGACGCATGTGGCCTTTGTACTGGCTTCGGTGCAGCCAGTTGCGGTCCGACTGGTCATCCCACGAGACGGGAGGTGAATTCTGCTGTGGCGGTGTCGGGGCCGCAGCATTCTCACCGCCACCGCAAGCGCCGAACAGGAATCCAAATCCAAATAGCAGAAGGACGGGGAGTCCCCCCGTCCCTCTCCATTGGGCTCTGCTAGCCTTTCGGCTTGGTTGCTTTCTCCAAGGCGGCATCGATCTCTCCGGCAACGTCCGAGCCGGCGTACAATTTGGACAACGAATCCAGCTTTGCCACGTCTCCGCCGCATTCTGCCAGCTGCTTCCGCGCGCCTTCCATCATCTCGCCGTACAAGGACGCGGCCTCACCGCACTCCTTGTAGCCGACGACGCCGAGCGCAAATACCTCGTGCAGTTTCTTGAGGGCCTCGGCTGTCTGCTTGGCGTCCAGTGCTTCCCGGGCGGCCTCCGTATGCTTGCGAATGTCCTTACGCACGGACCGGAAATGACTGGAGACGTCGTTCACGTGCTTGCTCAGCTCGCCGGTACTTTCTTCAGCGACCTTGTTTCCGAATCTGTCCGCGACAACGAACCTGTCTGCTTCGGTAACTCCGTAAGCCGACCACAGATTTGAGTTCAGCAGCGGAGACTTCGGAACAACACTAGTAGTGCCTTCAGTAGTGCCTTGGGTGGTGCCTTCTGCTTCGGGCTGATCCTCCACGGGCTTCACCCGGAAACAGACGACGCTGTTCGCGAGCGCCAGCTCGTCGACGTCTGCGTCCTTCAGGAACTGATCCTCATCGGGCTTCTCGCCGAAATAGAAGACCATGACCTGCGCGGTTTCTGCTGCCTTGTCGAAGGCTTCCTTCGTCGGATCCTGCCACTTGATGAGAGCCACCGGCTCTCGCTTGGACTGTCCTCACGTCGCTGCACCAGCGCCGCCACCTGAGCGTCAGGAACCTCACGCAAAGGCGCTGCTCGGCAGCGCACCAAGCACGAAGAAGGCTGCCGCGAGTGAAAGGCACGCCACTCCCAGTTTCGATTTCATCACTTACCTCGTGGTCTAAGTTGCACCGTGTCCATCGTATGCTGTCGCCTATGCAACGCAAGAACTACACCGTTGGTTCACCCTTTGAAGGTTCACTCTTCAAGAGCTTGTCGGCGAGGACCCATTCGATGGTGCCGTCTTTGAAGTGTTCTTTCTTCCAGATGGGCACGTCGACCTTGATGCGGTCCATGATCTCTTTGGCGGCATCGAAGGCCGGGCCACGGTGCGGACTGCCGATCACCACCGCTACGCTGGCGTCGCCGATTTCGTGACGCCCGAAACGGTGTACCACCAGCACACGCTCCAGCCCGTGCTTGGCGGCCATCTCTTCGGTGATCTTCTGCAACTCCTTCAGCGCCATCGGCTCGTAGGCCTCGTAGTCAATGCGCAGCACCTCGCGGCCCTGGTGGTGGTTGCGCACCACGCCCAGAAACAGCACCTGCGCGCCGTCGGTTTCGTGCGCGAGTTCGCGCAGCAGCGCGTTCGGGTCGATAGGCTCGGTCGTCAGACGGGCGGTGATCATGGCGGCTACTTCTTCTCTTCTTTCTTCTCGTCCTTGTCGCCGCTGAGCATTGCGCCGACGGCCTTGATGCCCTGCTTGGCGAACCAGCCGCCGCCCTTGCCCGTGGCCTTGGCGACCTTGTAGAGCGTCTTGCCGGCGTCGATGGTGTCTTTGGCTTTGTCCTTCAGCTTGTCGACATCCGACGGCTCGCTCGGTTTGGTCGGCTCGCCGTCGACGGTCGCTTCGGCGTCGATGACTTTCTCGCCCGACTCGGCCGGTTTCTTGTGGGCTTTGGGCATGAACTCGGGCGGCGGGCCGACGACTTCGGCGGCCTTGTCGGCGCCGAGCCTCGCCACGCGGCGCTTCTCCGCCCAGCCGTAGTAAAGGCCCAGCACGGCCATCACCAGGAACACCACATTGTACGTGACGATCATGCTGACCGGGCTGCGGGTCGCCGTAGGACCTTCCAGCGCCTTCACCAGGGGCGAGATCGTCATGATGATCACGCTGATGCCCGCCAGCACCAGCCAGAAACCGTGGCTGATGGCGACCGCGCGAACCGTGCCCGCGCCGTAGCCGTACTTCTTTGCCAGCCAGCCGCGAACGGCGCGTGCACCGTCGGCCGGCCAGCCGGGGGTCAGGTTCCCGATGGCGACCAGGAAATTGAGGATGCTCAGCCACGCCATGAAGCCGACGAAGCTGGCCATCGCGGCCTGCGTCAACATCGGCGGCGCCAGGCGGTCCGTGAGCTGGATGAACACGAACGGCGCCGTGGCCGCCGCAATGCCGACATTCACGAACGGGCCGGAAAGCGCGATCCAGAATTCGTCGCTCGGCTTGGCCTTCTTGGCATCGAAGAACGTCAGCCCGACGAACGACAGAAAGATCATCTTCGGCTGGTGCCCGCGCAGCTTGCAGACGAACGCGTGCCCGACTTCGTGCAGGAACATGCAGAACACCATCGCCACCAGCAACACGAGGTGGGCGATGGCAGTCCAGATCTCGCCGGGGGCGTTGCTGGCGCTGGCGTTGTTGAGGCTGGTGAAGAACAGCAGCGCGATCAGGATCACCAATATCAGGTCCAGGCGCAGCTCAACGCCTGCCCAGCGGCCCAGATAGATAGTGGGTCTCCATCGCATACATTCACTCTAACGATGATTGAGGGATTTGGACTTGGGATTTCCCAACGCAAAAGCCCCCGCCGTCGGGCGAGGGCCTGTCTGGTGATCGCGCGCGCTATTCGCCTTCTTCGCGTTCCTTCTGTTCGTCCTTGATGGTCTTGAGCCCCATCTTTTCCTTCCAGGCCTTGCGGCGTGCTTCCTCGCGTTCGCGCTGGCGCTTCTGGTAGGCCGGCTCGTACTTGTCGCCGATCATGCTGTCTTCATCGAGGTAGCGCACCCCGATCTGGCGCTCGGAGATGTCGACGCTCAACTCGCCCTTGCGCTCAAGCGTGTTGATTGCGTCGGGCTCGGCCGTGTTGACCCATTTGCTGTTATAGGTGGTGTTCTGCTGCTGCTCGGCCGTCATGGGCGGGCCCAAATGGGCAACGCCCGGGCTGGCCATGTTGCAACCAGCGGCGAGGGCCGCAAAAACCACAATTGGCAGCAGTCTGTACAAAAAGACACCCGATACGGGGCTTGCCGGGGACCCCCAGAGTAGGCCTGCGGGTCGCCCGCGTCAATGCGTTCGGGCGGCGATTTCGCGTCTCATACTGGATTCGGGGCGTCCTTAGCCTATATTCAGTGAGTTACCCCGTAGTTCGCCCCGGAATCGAATGGGTTCCATGAACAAGTTTGTTGCCTTTGCCGCGGCCGTGCTGGTGTTTGCAGCAGTGGGTTGCAGCGGCCCCAGTGAGCCTGAGACCTTCAACCCAAACCCGCTCACCGGCGGTGAGCCCGGGCCCGAGACGCCCATTCCGGATCGCATCGCCGACCTGCTGCAGGAGGCCAAGCAGCAGTACGACGACATGCAGTACCAGACGGCATTCCGCCAGGCGGAAAAAGCCGTGCAGTTGATCCAGGAAAACAACTACCCGGAAGAAGACCTCGTGCTCGCCCTCACCATCGAGGGCTACTGCATGCTGCAGATGAAGTACATCGACGACTACTACGTCAGCACGTTCGGCAAGCAGGAAGGGGCGGTCAGCAAGTTCAACGCCGCGCTGAGCCTGAAGCCGGACGACTTCCGCGCGCGGCTCGGCATCGGTCTGGCGCACTTCCTGCGCCACGCGAACAGCATCCACAAGGCCGAAACCCTGGCTGAGGGCATCATCCTGCTGGAGTCGATCCGCGAAGACTTCCGCCGCGCAATGAACCCCAAGCAGGGCGAGGATTCCAAAGAATTGCTGCGCGAAGCTTCACGCAAGTACACCAGCTTCAAGGCCAGCCGCGAGAAGCTGCTCGAGCTGAAATACATCTTCCGCGACCCGACCACGGTACCTGTCTATCAGGACGGCACCGGTGCGGACGCGGCCGAGTGGCTGGGCAGTACTGACGAAGCCACCGAGACGCTGGCAGTGAAGGACATCGGCTGGATCCTGGATGACGCACTCAAGGGCGCCGACCTCAAGGAGGAAGACCGCAAGCTGCTGCACGGCGCGGCCAGCACCATCGCCGAAAACTGGCGCAAGGTGCGCAGCTACTGGCGGCTGCAGGGCCTGAAAGACCTGCAGGCATCGCGCAACAAGCTGCTGGCGGCGCGCAGGCAGGACGCCGGCATCGCCGAAGACACCGGGCGCATGGTCTACTTCTGGGTGGACCGCGACCTGACGTTCGTGTTCCAGTCGCTGGGCGCGTTCTTCATGGACAGCGGGCTTGAGACTGCCCGGCTGCAGGCGATCTCCGAAGGCGTGCCGCAGGACCGGCTTGAGGCGCGGGCCAAAGAGATCTACGTCAGCGACAGCTTCAAGTCGCCCGACAAGGACGAGTCCAAGCGCAACTACGAAGCCGCCCTCAGCTATACCAAGAGCTTTGTCCGCAAGCACAAGGAGTTTGAGGACATGCGCCGCCGCAAGGTGGACGCGGTGCAGGAGGACGACGACAACAACAACCCGTTCCTGGTGGACCTGATTACGCGCTACCAGGAAACGATGGACGAGATGATCGAGGACGAAAAGACGCTGCGCTCGCAGATGATCCTTGAGGCTGCGGCGCTGTGCATCGACCCGCTGTTCCAGATCAACGACCTGCGCGAAGCCAACGTCTGGGCCGAAGAGCTGAAGGCGATGGACCCGGATGATCCGCTGCACCACTTCGTCCGCGCCACGGCCTACTTCATGACCAAGGACTGGGAATCCGCCCGCACGGAGTACCAGGCCTTCCTGAACGACGCCGACATTTCGACCTACGCCAACCGGCGCAAACTCTCGCGCACACGTGTCATGACCTGCGAGGGGAACATCAAACGCAGCGCAGGTGCAGGAGAAGACGACTCGCGCTAACGGGCTTCGTTTGACCGCCCCCACAGCGCTGGTATCTTCACGCCCATGGAAAAAGTCGTGATGGCATATTCCGGGGGGCTGGATACCACAGCCGCCCTGCACTGGCTGAAGCGCGTGCGCGGCATGAAAGTCGTTGCGCTCGCGCTGAACATCGGCCAGGGCGGCGACTTTGACGAAGTCGCGGAGCGCGCCATCGACGCCGGCGCCGATTCCGTGCATGCCATCGACCGCCGCCGCACGTTCGTGAAGCAGTACTGCTTCAAGGCGCTTAAGGCGTCGGCACGCTACGAGAATTCGTATTACCTGTCCGCTGCCCTGTCTCGCCCGCTGATCGCGACCGAGCTTGTCGCGCTGGCCCGCGAAGAAAGCGCCCGCTACGTTGCGCACGGGGCGCCGCCGAAGGGCAACGACCAGTTCCGCTTCGAGTGCGCCGTCGCGGCGCTTGAGCCGGACCTTGAGATGATCGCGCCGATGCGCGAGTGGGACCTCTCCACACGCGGTGACGTGCTTGAGTACCTGAAAAAGAACCGGCTGCCGATCGGCGCCGAGGCCGCGCGAAACTACTCCAGCGACCGCAACATCTGGGGCGTACGCAGCAGCGCCGGCGAGCTCGAAGATCCGAACGAGCCGGCACCGCCGTACATTTACCAGATCACGAACTCGGCAGAGAAAGCACCGAACGAGCCCGAAGAGCTTGAAATCAAGTTCCACCAGGGCGAGCCGGTTGCGATCAACGGCAAACGCTACCAGGCCGTTGAGCTGGTGGAGGAGCTTCAGCGGGTAGCCGGGCTGCACGGCGTAGGCCGCGTGGACACGGTGGAAGACCGCATCCTCGGCTTCAAGAGCCGTGAGGTGTACGAGGCGCCGGCCGCGCACGTACTGCAGGTGGCGCACGACGAGCTGGAAAAGCTGACGCTGGATGCCGAGTTTGTCGAGTTCAAGCCGATGCTCTCGGCGCGCTATGCCAAGCTGGTATATGACAGCCAGTGGTTCACCAAGCTGCGCGAAAGCATGGATGCGTTCTTCCGTGAAAGCCAGCAGTACGTGACCGGCACAGTGAAGCTGAAGCTGTTCAAGGGCGCGGTGCACGTGCTGGGGCGCAACAGCGAGTTCAGCATCTACGACCGCGAGGCGTCGCGCCGGCACCAGCTCGGCGGCATCCCGGCCGCCAGCGTCGCCGGCTATCTCGAGCTGCGCCGCCTGAACCAGATGACCCACTCGTTCAAGCAACGCCCGAAGTTCTGAGTTGCGGCTGAACAGCTTTTGGCAACTAGTTTCGGCCGAGTACATGGCACGGCGGAGAACTGCGTATGCTTCAGTCCACCACTTGCAGACCGCCGAATTCGGTCATCCTGATACAAGACCGCGACGAGAGCGACTTGCCCGAGTCCCTCGGGGAAGGCCTAGTTACCGCCACTTCTACCTGCCTGGTAGTTGGCACGTTATGCTTTGCTGATGGCGAAACATCCCTCACACTCTCAGATGAGACAGGACTCCCTAGTACCAGTGTCATTCCTCATGTGTGCGCATTTGACGGGACTCTGGATTTGCCTTCCGGCCAATTGGTCGTTTCGACCGTTGAGGATGTGACGATTCTGGAAATGAAGCATCCAGGTCAGCAGGCACGCGTCACCGTGTGGGTAAACGACGAAAGTGAACCGGACAGCATCTGGATACAAGTCACTCGTTAGAGCCTGACTCGCGCATCGCGTGGCATCCATGCGAGCGGGAATTCGCTACCCGATCAAGCCGCCGGTTGCCAGTGCCCGGAACAGCTCGGGCCCGATCTCTTGCGCGCTGCTGAGCTCGATCAGCGCTACGCCTGAGCTGCGGGCGAAGTCGGACCAGTCGGCGCGGAAACCCGCGAGCATTTCCATGTAGCGCTTGAGCGTTGGCCGGTCGAGGCTGAGTGTCGCTTCGCCGCCGTTTTCCGCGTCGACAAACGTGAACTCACCGCGAATGCTCGGGTCGGTTTCTTCGGGCGCAAGCATGATCACGAGATACACCTCGCTGCCGGCCGCGCGGCAGGCACGCAGTGCCGGGCGGATCTCGTCGCGGTCGTAGCCGTCGGTCAGCACGACCAGCGACTTTCGGCGCGGCCCGGCCATGGCGCTGCGGCGCAGCGCTTCGCCCAGCGTGCTCTTGCCGTCGGGGATCACTTCATCGAGCACCCGCAGCACGCGCCCGATGTCGTTGCGTCCGCTGAGCCGCACAGGCTCAAGAAGCTTTTCGTTCGCGATGCGCCACAGCGCAGGCGTGGCGTGCAGCAGCGCGATCTGGGTCAGGCAGCAGCCGACCCGCGCGGCCGTGACGTACTTGCTCGGCTCGCCGAAATCCATGCTTGCGCTGGTGTCGATGATGATCTCGAGCGGCAGCGTCTCCTCGGCCGCGTAGAGGCGGATCAGCATGGTGTCGAGCCGCGCCAGCGCGTGCCAGTCGAGGCGTCGCAGGTCGTCGCCGTAGACGTACTGGCGGTGGTCTGCGTACTCGGCGCTGCTGCCCTTGCGCCGGGAGCGCCGCTCGCCGCGTACGCCCGACGACGTCAGCGTGCGCACGGCCAGCTCGAACCGCGTCAGCGACTCAAGCAGCTTGCCGTCAAACGCATCGCTGACTTTCTCCGTCATTCGGCCGTCGCCCCCTCCAGCTTCAGGCGCAACTGCCCGCACGCGGCCTGCACCCGTCGACCGCGACGCCGACGTACGTGCACGTTGACTCCGGCCTTTTCCAGCAAGTCGGTGAACAGGCTGACCGCTTCGGTGCTTGGCGTCTCTAATCCGCTGCCCTCGACGGGGTTCATCGGAATCAGGTTTACATTCGCCTTGGGGAAGTCTTTCACCAGCTCGGCCAGCTTCTCGGCCGTGGCGGGATCATCGTTCTTGCCCCCCACCAGTGTGTACTCAAACGTGACCTCGCGGCGCGTCTGCTGAAAGTAGTACTTCGCCGCGTCGAGAATGTTCTGCAGCCCCGCATTGGTCGGGATCAGCGCGCTGCGGGACGCGTCGTCCACGCCGTGCAGGCTGATCGCCAGGTTAAACTGAAATCCTTGTTCGGCGAGATCACGGATGCGCTTGGGAAGGCCCACAGTGCTGACCGTTACGCGTCGCGCGCCGAAGTTGAACGCCCAGTCGGCGTTGAGAATCGTCAGCGCCTTGAGCAGGTTGTCGTAGTTGTGCAGCGGCTCGCCCATGCCCATCACTACGACATTCGTCAGCCAGTCCGGCTTCATGAGCTCATTCAGATGAAAGAACTCTTCGAGAATCTCACCGGGCGTGAGGTTGCGCTTGAGCCCCAGCTGCCCACTGGCGCAGAAGCGGCAGCCCATGGCGCAGCCGGCCTGCGTTGAAATGCACGCGGTCAGGCGATCATCCTCGCGCATCAGCACGGCTTCGATCACCAGCCCGTCGTGCAGCCGTATGCCGAGCTTGGTGGTGCCCTCGCCGCTGTCCTCGCTGGCGATGACCCGTGACGTCAGCATCGGCCGCTCGGCCAGCTTCGCCCGCAGCTCCTTTGACAGGTTGGTCATGGCGTCGAGGTTCAGCTCGCGCTTGGCGTACAGCCACTGCGCAAGCTGCTTGCCCTGGAAGGGCTTGCCACCGGCGGCTACGACGGCCTTGCCGAGTTCATCGAGATCCATGCCGATCAGGGAATTGGCGGGCTCACTCATGGGGCGCATCGTAGCAGCACCGGCGGGCACGCGGCAGGTTGCGCCGACTGCGTCAAGCGGTCAGCAGCGTGAATGCTACCGTCCCGTAGATGCGGCTGTCGGTGACACGCAGCCCGCCTTCTTCGGGAACGGTCAGCTCGGCGGGGTGTCCGATGGCGATCGTGGTGTTTGCATCCATCAACGCGGTCTCGCGAAGCGTGCGGAGCCACGGCCAGAATTCGCTTTCGCGGTCGGCAAACATGGCGTGCGGTGGATCGAGCAGAATCAGCCCGGCGGGCGTGTGCGGCAGTCGCGGAATCCCGGGTTTCACGAGGTCGAACACGCTGCCACGAATCAGGTTGCTGCGGTCCCCCAGCCCCAGCGCGCGCAGGTTCGCCTGCACAACCCGCGCATGCGGTGCGTCGCGTTCGACGAACACGCAGTAGTCCGCGCCCTGGGACAACGCCTCAATCCCCAGCAGCCCGCTGCCGGCGAAGCAGTCCCACACGACGGCATTCTTCAGGCGCTCGCGGATCAGGTTGAACAGCGCCATGCGCGTGCGGCTCAGCATCGGGCGCACGCCGCCGGTCTGGGGACAGTCGATCTGCCGCCCGCGCAACTCACCGCTGCTGATGCGGATCGTTCCGCCGGTTTCGTCGGGCTCAGGCTTGGGGCGTCGGCGCGGCATGGCTACGGCCCGCGCGGGCGACGCGGGAATTCTTCGCCTTCCAACTGCTCGGCCGTAAGGCTGAAGGGCTGCACGTCGGGCTTGTTGAGCGTGCCGGTGATGAACAGCGGGAAGAGAATCTGTTTCAGCTTGTCCAGCACCCACTGGACGACGGGGACCGACACCGGCGAGCGCGGAGCCAGCGTGAAGAACAGCTTCATCTTCATCAGCGACGTGCCGTACATGATGTAGTTTTCTTCGTCGGTCCCGAAGGTCTCGACCCTGGCTGCGTTGGAAACGAAGTCCATCTCGCGAATCGTGATGCGGTCACTGCCGAGCCAGAAGAACACGTGGCCTTCGTCGAAGTTTGACTCGTTGCCCGTCACAGCGGCGATCTGGCTGAACAAGGGTACCGCCAGCAGCTTGGCACTGTTCAACAGCGGGTCGTCAGAGCTGCGGTCGAAGGGCTGCACGTCGATGCGCCCCCGCCCGATCTGGCCGTCCTTGTCGTAATCCGAATGGAACACGATCTCGGCATCCAGCGCGCCCAGCAATTCGCCGGCGTCCGGGAAGGCCGTCTTGCCCAGCTTTCGCAGGTCGGCGCCGCGGATTTCCAGCTCGCCGGCGTAGTTTTCCTTGTTCATGCCGAAGCGGCCTTCGAGCCAGCCGTCGTAGAACCGCCCGCGCAGGTTCGGGAACTCTACGCGGTCGTCAAAGTACTGCACGGCCGTGGTCACGTCGTTGAACTTGGCGTCCTTGAAGAAGACCTGCTTGATGAACACCGTGCCGTTCTGCCGGCTCTGTTCGCGCTCGAAGACGCCTTCCATGTCGAACCTGGCGGTCATGTCGTCAAAGTGCAGCCCGAGCTCCATGTCCGTCTCATAGATGTCGAGCGACACCTGGTAATGCATGTACTCTTCGATGCCCGAAAGCTCGAGATCGATGTCGAACGTCCCCAGCGGGTTCAGCTTCTGCATCACATCCCTGAGCCCGCCGGGAAGCGCCTTGCGCAGCACCGGGCTGGCGAAATTCAGGTCGCGCGCACTGCAGGTGATCGACCACCCCTTGGCATCACTGTAGCTGGCGCTGTGGACCGTGACCTGCCCGTCCTCGGCGCGGCCCTCGACGTTGCGCAGACTTACCTGCGCGTGGTCGATGATGACCGAGCCGTACAGGCCCTCGATCGGGTACGGGAAGTTCTCGAAGTTGACGGATGCGCCCTCGAGCATGACCTCGAACTGCCAGTCCATGTTGCCCTGGCCGTCAGAGACGAGACGCCCGGACGTGCCGACGGTACCGCCCATCCGGAGCTTCTCGACAAACTCGACCAGCGCCGGCTTGTCGGTCACACCCGGGTCCTGGAGCATCTTTGTGAACGCCGCCATCAGCGCCGAGTCCACCGGCACGCGGGTTGCCTCGATGCGTATGTCGACAATCGGTGCCGCGCCCTCTGATTCGTCGGCTGGATCCGGCTCACCGTCGCCGTCCCCGGGCGGCGGCTTGTCGGGCTCAATTGCGACCAGTACCTGCCCGTTGACCGTGATTCGGCTGGGATCCGTCTGGCCCGGCAACTCGCTGCCACGACCGGAGAAATCCCGGATGAGCACACTGATCCACTGTTCGTCCGTGTGCACTACAAGCCGGCCGGAAACGTCGGTAAGGGTGTAGGGGAAACGGTCGAACGAAACGCTGCCGCTGCGGTCGCCAGTGCCGGCGATGAACGTGACGTCCACATCGGTGAGGTCGGGCTCGGTTTCGCTGCGTCGGCCTGTGACCTCAAACTTGACGTAGCCCCTGGGGTCGAAGCGCTTCAGCGTCTCCGCCACTCCCTTCGGCAGGACGCTGGTGAAGTCCGGCCTCAGCTGGAAGTCATCCGATTCCACGGCGAAGGACGGCACATCGCCATTTCGGAACGAGAGGTTCACGGTGACCGGGCTGCCAAGCAGCTTGCCGCGCAGGTTTGACAGCTCAACCCGGTTCTCGTTGCCCTCAATGCGGATGGTACCCGCCACTTCGCGGAACTTCGCGGGCTGCTCCGCGTCTGGAAACTGGTATTGGGCGACAACGCTCTTGGCGGCGAGGGTGAAGTCGTAGGAAACGTCGGCGTCGCCTTCGGGTTCAACTTCGACCGTGGCGCGCTGGATGTCGACCTTTCCGGACGGGGCAAACTGGTCGACCACGTCGCGAATGTTCTGCGGCAGGCGCTCCTTCACATCGGCGTTGAAGTCCAGCCCGTCGCTCTCAAAGTTCAGCTTCAGCTTTGCCTTGCGCCCGACGTCGCGCGGCTGCTCGAAGATCGCATAAACCCACAGCCGCTCGCCTTCGCTGTTGAGCGTACCGGTCAGCCCCTTGGTCGTGGCCTGGAAGCCATCGGCCGCGCCGAGACCCAGCATATCGAGTTCTTCGGTCGTATAGCCGCGCACCACGTAGCGGTCCGGCGCGCCCGGCGAAGTGGACCCTTCCACAACGCCGTACGCGTTGTGGAGCGGAATCGGGAATGCGGTGCCCTTCTGCTCGGGCAGGCCAACGTACGCCGCGGTGGCATCGTGGATGAAGACTTTCCAGTTCAGATCCTGGTCCAGGTGTGATTTGCCCGTCACCGGGTCACGCCCCTTCATTTCCTGATCGAGGCGCAACTGAAAATCAGCAAGACCCATCGGCGTGAAGGCGCGGCAGATGAATGGCAGCACTTCGTCGATGTCCGGATACAGCGTGCCACCGCGCCATGGCGCCGGGCCCTGCCATTCGGGGTAGCCGTCGTTGAACTTGCCCTTGTCGTCGTCGTAGTAGGTATCCGTCAGCGGGTCCCACTCCTCTTCCGTGAACGGGATGCCCGCATTCCAGTCCTTCAGGTTGTCCGGCTGCAGCCTCGCCGGGAGCAGTGCCAGGCGGAACTTCTCGTCCACCAGCAGGTTGCGGATGTCCACCCTGACTTGCAGCAGCTCGTTGTTCGTGCCTACGGCGTCGACCTTGGCATTCACGCGGACGTCGGCGGCGCCCCGTCGCCCGATGGCATCGACCACGATGTTGTTGTTGCGCACCGTGATGTCGGCCGTGACGTCCGAGACCGCCAAAGGAAAGCCGATGAAGCAGATCGAGCCGTCCTGCGCTTCGATGTCGGCCGAGAACTGCAACTCCTTGCCGGGTTCGATCTCGACCTTGGCCTCTTTGATGCTGGTCTTTGCAGTGATCTGGAATTGCTCGACCGTATTGCGCACGTCCTCCGCTAGCACAGCAGCGTAAGACCGATTGATCTCGATGGGCTTCGCCGTCCGGAACAGCACGTCGACGTGCTGTGCGCGCTGCCCGACTGAGCCGCCGAGGGTGAACTCACCGAATCGGTCGGACTTGAGGCTGCCGCCGATCACGAACTGGTCCGCCGAATTCGGGTTGGGCAAAAGGCTGAGGCCTTTGACCTGCATGTCGTACCAGTCAATGCCCGCGTCCAGACTCTCCGGGGGCACAAGAATTCCGTCCGCCCGCAACTTCACGTCGCAGGTGCCCTGCGTGATGATCTCCGGCAGAACCGGCACTTCGCCGCCGCCGGCGCCCCCTGTCTGGAACATGTCCGCATCCAGCCAGTCGCCCTTGTGAATGTTGAAGTATAGCGTCAGGCCCTGTTCAAGCTTCACGGCCGTGACGGGCAGGTTGGGCAGGCGTTTCAGGTCGTAGTTGATCTGCACCTTGGGGATCCGCAGGAAGTCGTACTTGAGCGCAGTGCCGCGCGGGTGCGCGGTTTCGCCGGACTTCCGGGTGACCTTCAGGTCGTAGTAGGTGATGCTGCCGGTCAGCGTGATGCTGGGGCCGGTGAAGACAGTCCGCTCTTCGTCCCAGCTCACGTCGGCGATGGTCGTGTTGAAGACGATGCCCACGACCTCGTGCATGATCT
Organism: Planctomycetota bacterium; assembly: GCA_020638675.1. Lineage (GTDB taxonomy): Bacteria > Planctomycetota > UBA8742 > UBA2392 > UBA2392 > JACKID01. The sequence continues at coordinate 1,548,070 of JACKID010000001.1, read as the reverse complement.
TGTTCGCGCTGGAGCGGTTCGCGAACGCGTTCAGGATCGTGAAAGGGATGACAAACAGGATCAGGAAAAGCAGCAGTACAATCCTGAAGAAGCCGCGGCGGATGACACGGCCGATGGCCGCGCGCACCCATCCGCGCGCCCTGCTGAAGACGGAAGTCCCTTTGCTCGAAGCCATTGTGTCCAGCGTCCCGAGTCTTTGGCGCTATGTCAACAACATGCCGCCGCAGGCACGGGCTAGAACCGGAAGTTCAAGCTTCCGCCGAAGTAGAAGCCGTCCACATAATCGTCGTCGAAGGCGATGTAGTAGTGAGCTTCCAGCTGAATGAACATCGGGAAGATGCCGTACTTGTCGAGGTTGTACACCACACGGGCGCTGCTGATCTGGCCCTGGAATTCCGAGCGGTTGGTCAGGTAGCGGTGCTGATAAATCGTGGTGGTGGTGATCTCGAAATAGTCGCCGAAAACCGTGAAGGTCGGGCTGTCTACGAACAGGCTGATCGAGCTCTCCCAGCGCGAGCCCTCGTCATCCAGCCGCTGCCAGTAGTTCAGCGTGTAGCGCAGGTTGGCGCCCTCGCTCTGCAACACGGACGTGAAGTACGTCAGCATGATGTGCAGCTCGTGGATGCTGGCCGGGAACTTGTCGTTCGGGAATTGCTTCAGCGGCTGTCGGCCAAAGCCCTGGTCGCGGCGGCCCAGGTCGCCGTCGCTGCCGGAAAAGTCATACCAGGTGTAACCGACCGAGATCAGCGCACCCTCGATCTCAAATTTATAGCGGAAGCGGTAGTCCACTTCCGTGGGGCGATACTTGTCCCGCCCCGCATCCCACATGGCCCATACGCTGGCCTCAAACCCGTAGACGTTCACGTAGGCATCGCCACGGACCAGCAAGTCGCTGTCGAACAGCTTGAACCCGCGCCAGTAGTAGTCGCTGATATAGCCCGCGCTGAAACCCGCCGAGAAGGCATCCTGGCCGAGCAACCCGCCCTCGTCTTTGTACCGGCTGTCGCTGGCGCGCCGGACAAGATCCTGCATTTGACGAATGCGCGGAAACTGGAGAGTGTCTTCGGCCCGCAGACTGTCACAAACGAGCACTGACGCTGCCAACACTACTGCAAGGAAAAGCCACTTGTGCATGGAATCGTAATCCGAGAGGGGCTGGCCGGGGTCAGCACATCCAATGTAACGACCGAACGGACAAACGGTTAGCTAAAAGATCGGTCGTCTGCAACGGGGAGGCGGGCCACTCTGCTTCCTTATTATGCAGCCCGCAAGCCCCGGAATGCACAGAACCCGGGGTTGCCCCCGGGCTCCGGCGTGCAGCGTGTGCAGCGCGTGACACGTGTGGTCTTAGCCGAGCAAGTCGTCGCGCAGGCGTTCCAGCGACTCCTTGAGGCGGTAGATGATGCGGTGGTGGATCTGGCAGACGCGGCTTTCACTCAGGTCGAGCACCAGCCCGATCTCCTTCATCGTCAGCTCCTCAAGATAGTAGAGAATGACGATCAGCTTTTCCTTGCGGCTGAGACCGCGCGTTGCCAGCTCGACCAGCTCGCGCTTCTCAAGGTTGTTGGTCGGCGCCTCGGCGTCCGCGTCCTCGATCGTGTCGACCTTGCGGATCTCCTTGCCCTCGCCGTCGTACTCGCTGCTGGCGCGGTCGAGGCTGACGATGTTCGCCATGTTGATCTCGCGCATCCAGCGGTCGTACTCCTCAAGCGAGATACCGAGACGCTCCGCCACGTCGGCCGGCTCGGGAATCTTGCCGGTGTCCGCCTCGACGTCCTTGTAGGCGCGGTCCATGCGGTGGCTGTGGGTACGAACCAGGCGTGGCGCGAAGTCCTGGTTGCGCAGGTCGTCGAGGATGGCGCCGCTGATGCGCTGCTTGGCGTAGACCTCGAACTTGACGCCGCGCTCCGGGTCGAACCCGTCAATCGCGTCCATCAGCCCGAACACGCCGGCCTGGATCAGCTCGTCGACGTCCACGTGACTGGGCAGCTTGCCGTGCATGCGCTCGGCCGTGACTCGAACGAGCGGCAGATACATCTGGATCAACTCAGCGCGGGCGGAGTCGTCGCCCTTGCCCTTGAACTTCGCCCAAAGCGCGTCGAGCGCCTTCTTGGTCACCCCTTTGGCACCGCCAGATTGGACATAAGCCTTTGGCAGATAGGCAGATGCGCGTGAGAAGCCGTAACGGGGGAGTGTGGGCTCGGGAGCGATGGTGGGCATGGAAGACTCCGTAATTGATGGGGTGTATTTTACACTTTATAACTTACACCCTCAAATCCAATTGGTCAAACGACTTGGGAAGATTTTTTTAGTCACCGGAATGTGAAGAAGCGCCGCACGTTGGCGGCGCTTCGGATCGAGTCGGAGCACGGCTTTACTGAAGGTCGTCGGGCGTCTCTTCGCTGCCCACCAACCCGCGAATCTCGTCCACTATTGCCTTGCGGATCGCGAGGCTGCCGAATTCCTCGAAGCTGTTGTGAACGGCCGGATCAAATTCGTTCATGGCCTCAAAGAAGGCCACGGCGCCGGCCTGGCCGAGGTCGCCTTCCTCAATCGCTTCCACGAGGATCTTGGCGATGTTCTCGGTGTTGGCGCGGACCATGTCGTAATAGAACTCGGTCAACTCGTTGCGTGACTCGACGTCGCCGCCCGAGCGGTACTTATCCCAGATCTTGCGCAGTTCCTTGCCGTCGGGCGTGTGGGTCGCGCCGCGTACTGTTGGCTGATCGTCTTCGGTCTCGTTACTCACTTGTCTCTTTGTCCCTCTGCCCCAAACGCATCCACGCAAATCCGGCCAGCGCGCCTGCCAGCATGGCGCACCCGCCGCCGATCAGGGCTGTCGGCACGCTCCAGCCGGCCAGGATGGCCACCAGCAAGAACAGCGCCCCTGACACAGGCCCAAGCACACCCGCAAGTCGCCCCTTCATGTTTCGAGTAAACCGGACCGGTTATCCGCCCGCAATGGGGGGCGATACGTAGTATGTCGTCATGGGACTGTTGATCTTCTATCTGGTGCTCGCGCTGGGCGTATCGTTCCTGTGCAGCCTGCTGGAAGCCTCTCTGCTCAGCATCTCGGTCGGACACGTCAACGCACTGGCCGAAAAGGGCGATCGCGCCGCGCGGCTCATGCGAGCGCACAAGGAAGCACCCGACAGGCCGCTGGCGGCGATCCTCAGCGCAAACACTGTCGCCCACACAGTCGGCGCGGCGGGCGTCGGCGCGCAGGTTGCGCACCTCTGGACCGACAAGTGGCTGGGGCTGGCCAGCGGGCTGCTGACAATCGCAATCCTGCTGCTGACCGAGATCGTGCCCAAGACGCTCGGCACCATGTATGCAAATCGGCTGGTCGGATTCACGGCAACCACCACGCAGGTGATGATCTATCTGCTCTATCCGCTGGTGCTGGCCGCCCAGCTGGTGGGTGCAGTTGTTGCCAGAAATCGCAAAACTACGCAGATCAGCCGCGAGGAAGTCGCCGCCGTCGCCGACCTCGGCGTCGCCGGCGGCAGCCTGACCCAGTCGGAGGCGCAGGTCATCACCAACCTGCTGACGCTGCGACGAGTCCGCGTCTCGGACATCATGACGCCGCGCACCGTGGTCGAGTATGTCCCGGCCGAAATGACGGTCGGAGAATTCAGCGAGTCCGAAAGAGAAGCACGCTTCGCCCGCATGCCGGTGGCAAAGGCGGGCAACATCGACGATACGCTCGGCATCGTGCACCGCGCGGACGTGCTGGAAGCCGTCAGGGAAGGCCATCTCGATCACACTTTCGGGACAATGGCCCGCCCGATCGAAGCCATTCCCGAAACAGCCGCCGCGACGGAAGCGTTCGAAAAAGTGATCAAGCAGAAAGAACACATGTTGCTGGTCGTCGACGAATACGGCGGGACGACCGGCGTCGTGACGCTTGAAGACATAGTGGAAACGCTGCTGGGTGTTGAGATCGTGGACGAAACGGACCCGACGGTCGACATGCGCGAGCTGGCCCGGAAACTTCAGCAGGAGCGTTTCCATCGGCGGGTGGCGCGCGACACCAGTGAATGACAAACGCCGGGCGTGCTCGCCCGGCGTGTCGTGCCTTGCCTGGCTTAGTTATTCGTCGTGGCGGCCGTACATCGCGATCGAGTCTTCCTCGACGCCCTGGCGCTTCAGTTCGGCGACCATCATCTGCGCGTCGTAGAGGTTGTTGTAGTAGAAGCTGTATACGCCCTGCGTCTTGTCGACGTAGCTGACGAAGTAGCGGGGCAGCTCGCGCAGGCTTTCCTCAAGCAGTGCGCGCTTGATGTCTGTGTTGCGGCGGACCGGACCGCGGCGTTCGTCAAGCCTGCGTTCCATGGTGGTATCGGACATTGGAGTGCTCCTGAAGTGGCGGTCTCTGCAGCGGGCGCCCATTGCGCCCTGCCGTCCCCGTCTATCGGCGGCACTCACTCAAAGCCTTTAGCGGAAGTTTGCGACCGGAGTCGAGGTTTCAGCGCGAGGCTTCCAATCGCGGCCAGCGATATCACAATGCGCGCACATGACCACTGTGCTTGGAATCTCCGCCTTCTACCACGACTCCGCCGCGGCCCTTGTCGTGGACGGCGAGATCGTCGCCGCAGCACAGGAAGAACGCTTCACACGCAAGAAACACGACGACGGCTTTCCAAAGCATGCGGTGGACTTCTGCCTGCAACACGCCGGGCTGTCCTATGACAAGCTGGACTACGTGGCGTACTACGAAAAGCCGCTCATCAAGTTCGACCGTCTGCTGGAAACATACCTGGCGTACGCACCAGCCGGCCTCGGCAGCTTCATGCGGTCCATGCCCATCTGGTTGCACAAGAAGCTGCGCCTGCCGCGCACCATGCGAAAGGAGCTTCCCGGATACCGCCGCCGCTTCGTGTTCGCCGCTCACCACGAATCGCACGCGGCCGGGGCCTTTTTTCCGTCCCCCTTCGAGGAGGCCGCAATCATCACCGCGGACGGCGTTGGCGAATGGTCCACGGCCAGCATCGGCATAGGCGAGGGAAACCAGCTCAGGCTGACACACGAGCTGCGCTTTCCGCACTCGCTGGGCCTGCTGTACTCGGCGTTTACCTACTACTGCGGTTTCAAGGTCAACTCCGGTGAATACAAGCTGATGGGGCTTGCGCCTTACGGAGAGCCCCGTTTCAAGGACCTGATCGTCGACAAGCTGATCGACCTCAAGCCCGACGGCTCATTCCGCATGGACATGCGCTACTTCAACTACTGCCAGGGGCTGACCATGACCGGCCCGAAGTTCGAGCAGTTGTTCGGCGCACCGGTACGCGGCTCGGAATCAAAGCTCACCCAGCACTACATGGACGTGGCAGCCAGCATCCAGGCCGTCACCGAAGAAATCATGTTGCGCATGGCACGCTTTGCCCACGAAGTCACGGGCAAGAAGAACCTGTGCCTTGCGGGAGGCGTGGCGCTCAACTGCGTCGCGAATGGGCGCATCCTGCGCGAAGGACCGTTCGACAAGGTCTGGATCCAGCCGGCCGCCGGTGACGCGGGCAGCGCGCTTGGTGCGGCCCTGCTGGTGTGGCACCAGTTGCTTGAAAAGCCACGCACGCCGGCGCCCACCGACTCGCAGCGCGGCACGTTGCTCGGCCCGAGTTTCGATGGCGACCAGATCGCGGCGTTCCTCGACGGGCGCGGGGCACGCTACTCGCGCCTTGAAGATGCAGAGCTGTTTCAAACGGTCGCGGGATACCTCGCGGATGAAAAGGTCGTCGGCTGGTTCCAGGGACGAATGGAGTTCGGCCCGCGCGCGTTGGGCGGCCGAAGCATCCTCGGAGACGCCCGCAGCGCCGCGATGCAGTCGACGATGAACCTGAAAATCAAGTTCCGTGAGTCCTTCCGCCCCTTCGCGCCAAGCGTCCTCGAGGAGGATATGAAAGGCTACTTCGCCGTCGGCGGCGACCAGCCAAGCCCGTACATGCTTCTGGTGGCGCCTGTTGAGGAATCCCGGCGCACCGGCAACGGCGAATCGACAGCCAGCGGGCTCGACAAGCTGAAGGTGATACGCAGCCAGATACCGGCCGTAACGCACGTCGACTACTCCGCCCGCGTACAGAGCGTCGATCCGGAACGCAACCCGCGCTACCACAGCCTGCTGAGCGCGTTCAAAGAGAAGACCGGCTGCCCCGTCGTAATCAACACCAGCTTCAACGTGCGGGGCGAGCCGATCGTCTGCACTCCGGAAGACGCCTACCGCTGCTTCATGGCGACCAACATGGACGTTCTCGTGCTCGGGAGCCACGTGCTGTTGAAGGCGGACCAGCCGGACGCCCCGGACAACGAAGCAAAAGCTCACCTGGCGAAATTCGAGCTCGACTGATGGCCGACACGAACGAAAACCCGAAGCCCGCCCGCAAGCGCCGCAAACTCAGCGGCAGGCGGAAGCTTGCGTTCATATTCGTCGCACTGCTGGTGGGGCTGTTGTTCTCAGAGGGAATCCTGCAGATCGGCTGCCTCGTGTCCCCAACGCTCAACCACACGCTGCGCAATGACTTTCCGCCTACCATCGACGATCCCGTTCTGGGTGTTCGCCCGAATCCGGCTCTTCGCGATCATGATGCTGCCGGCTGGCGCAACCCCGAACGCCTGGCGCGAGCCGACCTCGTATGCATCGGGGACTCGCAGACCTACGGGACGTCCTGCGCCCGTGACGAGGCGTGGCCGCTCGTGCTGGGCACACAAACGGGCACAAGCAGCTACAGCATGGCATACGGCGGCTATGGCCCGGCTCACTACCTCGCTTTGACGCCGGAGGCACTGGAACTGAAGCCGAAGCTGCTGCTTGTGGCCGTATACGCAGGAAATGACCTCGCCGACAGCTACACAATGGTTTATGAGCACAACCAGATGCCGGAGCTGCGCAATCCCGACGCCGCGGCGGTCGCCGCCATTGAAGCGGAGGGAAACGACTATTTCGCCGGCTGGAACGAACTGCAGAACTTTGTCTCGCCCCCGGCCAACGACGAGCCGTCATTCCGCGACCAGTTGTCGCGCTGGTTCCGCTTGTACGCCGTGGCGCGAACCGTGAAGCGCGCTTTGAACGCAGACGCCGAGGCGGCCAAACAGGCCGACCCCGATCGCATCGAACAAAAATGGCAGAAGCGCAAGGCCCTTGCCGCCGAGTTGGGCGACGGCAACAAACTGTTCGTATACGAGCAGGAAAACGTGCGCACCCTGCTGACGCCACAGGCGCGTGCGGACGCGATGAACCTGAACGACGCGAAGATCGCGGAAGGGCTGCGAATCTCGAAGCAGGCGTTCGAAGGCATCATTGAAAAGGCCGGCGGCCACTGCACGCTCGCATTCGTCTTCATCCCCACCAAAGAAAACGTCTTCTACGCGGCGGCCAAGGCGGCGAACAATTCCCTGCCCGCGGCGCTGGAGGCGGTCGTCGCGGATGAAACGCGGCTGTGGTCAGAATTGAAGACGTTCCTGGACGATCGAAGCGTCCCCTGGATCGAGCTTCTGCCGGCGCTCCGCGCGCAGGTCGGCGACGGACAGAACCCCTACCTCGAGAACTGGGACGGTCACCCAACCGGTGTCGGCAACGCCGCCATGGCGAAGGCGATTTCCGAGTCGCCCGTCGTCATGAAAGCACTGGCGGATTGATATGAAACTGATCGAGATCAACCGCAACCCCAGCACCCGGCAGTTGCGCACGTTCGGCGCAATCTGGTTTCCGCTGTTCTGCGGCATGATCGGGCTCGCGGCATGGCGAGCGACGTATTCCGACCTGGCGTGGATCATCGCAGGCTCCATCGCGGGGCTGTCTGTCCTGCTGGCTCTCGGCATACCCAAGGCGCTGAAGCCGCTGTTCATCGGGCTGATGATCGTCAGTTTCCCGATCGGCTGGGTGGTCTCGCACGTCTTGATCGCGCTGGTCTACTACGTTGTAATCACGCCGTTGGGCCTGCTATTGCGCCTGTTCGGAAAGGACCCAATGAGCCGCCGGATGGACCCCGGCGCAAGCACCTACTGGGTCTCGCTGCGGGAACCAGCGTCAAAGTCGAACTACTTCAGGCAATACTAGCCCATGCCGGAACCGAAGAAGGAAGTCAGTGATTTCGAGGCACAGGCCGAAGAATCGGAAGTCGGTCTGGTTCGTGAATTCATCGGCTTCATGCGCGAGAGCAAGAAGTGGTGGCTTGCGCCGATCATCATCGTGCTGCTGCTGGTCGGTATCCTGGTGATCCTCGGCAGCACGGGCGCGGCGCCGTTCATCTACACGTTGTTCTAGCCATGGACGACCAGCCAGAGACACCCGGCAAGCGCCCCAAGGGCAAAGACCCCGCCAAGCAAGCCGCCTGGCTGGCCGGTGCGCTGCGCTGGCACAATTACCTCTACTACAGCAAGGCCGAGCCGGAGATCACCGACGCCGAGTACGACGGACTGATGCGCGAGCTGGAGGCGATTGAGACCGAACACCCCGACCTTCGCGCACCTGACTCCCCTACCGTGGAGGTTGGCGCGGGGCTGCGCACAGACCTGGCAAAGGTTGAGCACCGGGTACCGATGCTGAGCATCGAGAACGCCATGAACGAGGCGGAAGCCCGCGCGTGGTTCAAGCGCCTCGCGGAGGATGCCGGGGACGTCGAGCTGATCTGTGAGCCGAAGTACGACGGACTGTCCTGCGAGCTCGTCTATGAAGACGGTCAGTTGAAGGTCGCAAGCACGCGCGGCGACGGGAAAGTCGGCGAGGACGTCACGCCGAACGTGAAGACCATTAGGTCGGTGCCGCTCAAGCTGAAGGGCAAGTCCCCCAAGCGCCTGGAAGTTCGCGGCGAGGTCTACATTGAAAAGAAGGCCTTCGCCGAACTGAACGAGCGGCTCGAGCAGGAAGGCGCGAAGACCTACGTCAACCCGCGCAACACAGCCAGTGGCAGCCTGCGACAGATTGACTACCGCAAGTCGGCCGCGCGCCCGTTGAGCGCCGTCTGGTACCAGGTTGCCAATCCGGAAGACGCAAAGCTGAAGAACCAGGCGGAGACGATCAAGGCGCTGCAGGGCTGGGGCTTCGTCACGAGCACGGACCTGCTTGAGGGCAGCCCGTTGCAGGTGAAGACTCTCAGCGGCGCAGACGACGTGATCGCGCTGTTCGCGAAGTACCAGCAACAGCGGCACGGGCTGCCTTTCGAGATCGACGGGATGGTGGTGAAGGTCAACGACTACGCGCAGCAGCAGGAACTCGGAGTACGCAGCAAGAGCCCGCGCTACCTGCTGGCGATGAAGTTCCCGCCCGAAGAAAAAGAAACGGTGTGCGAGAAAATCGAGGTGCAGGTCGGGCGCACGGGCGCCATCACTCCGGTCGCAATCATGAAGCCGGTGATGGTCGGCGGCGTGACCGTGACGCACGCCAGCCTGCACAACGCCGACGAGATTGAGCGCCTCGGCATTCGGCCGGGCGACACCGTGATGGTGCACCGCGCGGGCGACGTGATCCCGCAGGTGCTGCGCGTCGTGAAGTCGGCGGGGGGCAATGCCTTCAAGTTCCCCACCCGTTGCCCGCGCTGCGACAGCGAGCTTGTGAAGCTGGGCGAAGAAGTCGTAATCCGCTGCCCGAACCACCTTGGCTGCCCCGCGCAGGTGATGGGCGCGATCGTGCACTTCTCGTCACGCACGGCGATGAACATCGAGGGGCTGGCCGAAAAGAACGTGGAGCAGTTGCTGGACGCTGGGCTGATCCACGACCCGGCGTCTCTCTATGACCTGCCGGGCAAGCGCGACGGCATGCTGCAACTGGAGCGCTGGGGCGAGAAGAAGATCGACAACCTGATCGCGGAGATCGAGAAGTCTCGCACGCCGACGCTCGCCAAGTTCATCTACGCGCTCGGCATCCGCAACGTCGGCGAAACCGTAGCCGGGCTGATCGCAAACGAAGTCGGCAGCATCGAGGGGCTGCTTTCCGCTACCGACGAGCAGTTGAACGGGATCGAAGGCGTCGGTCCGATCATCGCCGAATCCGTCATCGCGTTCCTGCACGACCCGCACAATCGCGGGCTGATCGAGCGCCTGCAAAAACACGTTCAGCCGAAAGAGGTCAAGAAGCTCGCGGCCGGCGAAGGCAAGTTCGCGGGCATGACGTTCGTGTTCACCGGCGCGCTGACGAAGTTCAGCCGCGACGAGGCCGAAGTGATGGTCCGCGACCGGGGCGGCAAAGCCAGCGGCAGCGTCAGCAAGAAGACCAGCTACGTCGTCGCCGGCGAAAAGGCCGGCAGCAAGCTCAAGAAAGCAAACGACCTTGGCGTCAAAGTCATCACCGAGGACGACTTTCTTGCAATGCTGTAGCGGCCGACCTTACTCGTCTTCAATAAAGCTGCGCGGCATGGCGGACGGCTGGATGTGGCGGGTCGTTCGGAAGTGCCGGCTGAGACCGAGCAGTTGGAAGTAGCGGTTGCGCGACTGGTCGGGCTTCCGCAACTCGTCCTGTGCGGCCTCGCGGATCAGCCCGCGCGTCACGCCATTTTCGAGAGCGCCATACAGCCGGTCGCCAAGCGCGCGCCCGAGCGCCCGAGTCAGCGCCACATGCTCATCGGTCGGGAGGTCGAACAGCGAGCGCGGCGCGCCCGCGTAAGTGCCGCTCTCAAGCACCTTGTTCTCGTAGTCGCGATGGCGCAGAAACCCGCGTGCTACGGCCACGTCGAGTTTCTGGATGCGGCCCAGCTTCCGCCGCCGCCCGAACTTCTTGATGATCCTGCCCCAATCATCGGCATTGCGCGCGTGGCGCCGGGGGTCGATCAGCTTGCTGCAGAAGAACGCCAGCGCCTCGACCATGCAGCGGGCGTAGAATTCGTCGCGGCTGTCCACGGGCTCGCTACTTGTGGGGCGCAGCTCGCTGAGGACATAGCGCGCCGCCGCCTCGGCCGTGTTGGCGACCGTGAAATTCCCGATGTAGAGCACCCGGGCGCGCTCAAAGAACGCGCTCTCGGTCATTGCCATGTAGTCTTTCAGCGCGTCCATCTCAGCGGCGGTGTAGATGCCGCGCTGCACGAGGTTGCTGAGCATGTCGAGGTCCGCGGCCGTGAACAGTTCGTAGTTCTCCGGCTCCTCGAGCTGGATGCCGAGGTAGTCGGTAATCGTGCGGATGTAGTGGTTCACCTGGTCGAGCAACGCGGTTTCGCTGTGCAGGTCCAGCTCGTCGGCGCCCTCGAAGATCAGTTCCTGCCGCTCGGCCTGCCAGTTGGCGAAGCTCTGGAACTTCACCAGCGGGGTGGCATTCATGACGACATACACGTCGCGGTGCATCTTGATGTAGTCCACGACGTGCTCGAGTCGGTTCTCGACCAGCTTCCAGTACATCGTCTCGGAGTTCTGGTACACGCGCAGCACGCGGCGCTTGACACCGTAGCGTGCGAGGCGCGTCTCCACTGCGTGCGGCAGATGCTTGCCGGCGAGGTGCAGGTCGCCGTAGACGACAGCCACCAGCCGCTCCGGATAGAGCTGGGTGAGCGACGCAATCAGGTCCGCGGCGAAGTGATCGCGGTACACCAGGTCGCCCTCGCGCCCGTCGGCGTTGATATTCAGCCCGAACAGCGGCGCGTTGTAGCGTTTGCAGAAGTCGAAGAAGCGTTTGTAGCTGTCCCAGGAGAATCCCCAGCTCTCTTCCCACTTCACGCGCCAGCGAAAGGTCTCATCGTCGATCTCGCCGTTCAGGTAATCCTGCGCGTGCGTCTTGTCGGCCGCGTGCAGCATCTCCATGGCGAGCACGACTTCTCGCCCGCGCTCGGCCACGCCCTGCAACAGGTCGAGCACGGCAGACTGCGAGCTGCGCAGCGTGTGGTAGTCGCCGAAGTAGGCGATGTCGCTGCGCATCAGGCGCTGCAGCAACTCGTCGCGGCTGGAGAGACGCTCGTAGCCGTGCTTGAACTCGCGCTGGTAGTCCCTGTAGTAGCGGTCCAGCGCGGCGTCACGACGGCCGACGGTGTCGTAGATGTTCTCCTTCAGCTCCTCGACGAGGCGCTTCTGGATCACAATCAACTCTTCGCGTGCACTTCCCATTTCTTCAAACCGCCAAGACGCCAAGTCGCCAAGAACCAAGAACTAGGAAAGGATGATGCGCTGAATGCCGTTCTTGATGAGAGCGACATTGAAGTTGATCAGCAACCCAAGCCTGTGGCCGGTTGCCTTGAGGTAGCTGATCAGTTGCGCCTTGTGGATTGGGGCAAGGCTCTCGACAGCCTTCAGCTCGACGACCAGCCGCCCGCCCACCAGGAGGTCCAACCGCCCTTCCCCGACGCGCCGGCCGCGGTACTTCACATGGAACGGAACCTGTGACTCGTACGCGATATTCCTGAGCTCAAGCTCAACGCACAGCGCTTCTTCATACACGGATTCGAGGTATCCGGGCCCAAGAGACTGGTGCACAGCAAAGGCAGCATCCACAACGGCCTTGGCCAATGCATCAAGGTCCGAATCGGGCTCGTGCATTCTCAAATCCTTGGCGGCTCGGCGTCTTGGCGGTTCAAGCCGAATCTCGAGGGAACAGGTGCTTCTCTACTACGTCGCAAATTACGTGGCCGACTGTGATGTGGCACTCCTGGATGCGCGGCGTGAGCGTGCTTGGCACGTGAAGCACGAGGTCGCTGACTTCATCCACCCGCGCCTTCTTCTCGCCGGCCAATCCGATCGTTAGCGCGCCCTTTTCCTGCGCCACCGCCATCGCGTCGCAGACATTCTTGCTGTTGCCGCTGGTGGTAAGCCCGACCAGCACGTCGCCGGCCTGCAGGCAGGCTTTGGCCTCGCGGCTGAACACGTGCTCATAGCCGTAGTCGTTGGCGATTGCCGTCATGGCCGCGACGCCCGCGCCCAGCACAAACGAAGGCAGCGGCGGACGATCGTAGCCATACTTGCCGACCAGTTCGCCCACGATGTGGTGCGCGTCGGTGAAGCTGCCGCCGTTGCCGCACCAGTACACGCGATGTCCATTGCGGAACGCGTCGACAATGGCGATCGCGATGTCGGCCATCACCTCGCCCTGCGACTCGAGCAGCTTGCGCTTCAGTTCGGCGCTGGCGTTGAGCTGCTCAACGAACTCCTTTAGGATTCTTTGCTTCGGCACGTAGCTTCCTTTACTTCGCTGACCTTGCCTTTTTGCGCTTGCCGGCCCGTCGCTGGCGCTCCGGGCTCCTGTTCTCTGACTTCGCCTTGGCGATCATGTTGCTGGTGCTCTTGCCCTGCACCAGCGGGGCAAACACCACTCGTCCGCCGGTTGATTCCACAAACGATGCGCCCGCGACCTTCTTGCCCGACCAGTCCTCGCCCTTCACCAGCACGTCGGGGCGCAGCTTGCGGATCAGGCTGTCCGGCGTGTCTTCTTCAAACACTGTCACGTAGTCGACGTCGTTCAGCGCCGCCAGCACCCGCGCCCGCGCCTCGGCTTCATTCACCGGGCGGGTCGGGCCTTTCAGTCGGCGCACGCTGGCGTCGCTGTTGAGACCCACAACCACCACGTCGCCCTGTCCGCGGCAGAAATTCAGGTACGTCACGTGGCCCTGGTGCAGCAGGTCGAAGCAGCCGTTCGTGAACACGATGCGCTCACCATGCTTGCGGTGCGGCTCGAGCGCTTCGGCCAGTTCGGCGTGGGTCATCACCTTGCCCGCATGATCGAAGCCCTCATGCGCGCTGATCACGCTGCGCCGCAACTCTTCCCGCGTGATGGCGACGGCGCCGAAACGGGCGACCTTCAGTGCGGCGCAGTAGTTGGCGATTCGCGCGGCCGTGTTCAACTCAGCACCCCCCGCGACACACATGGCGAACGCCGCGATAAACGTGTCACCTGCGCCGGTCACGTCGTACACGCTGCGCGCCTGCGCCGGAAAGTGCACCAGTTTGCCACGTGCGGGAATCACCGCGACACCCTGCGCGCTGAGGGTAATGACGGCAGCCTTCAGCTTCAGCTCACGGCACAGTTTGCGCCCCGCGGCCTCGACGCCTTCCATCGTTGCACAATCAATGCCCGTCGCCGCCTCTGCTTCGGCGCGGTTCGGGGTCACGGCCGTGGCGCCCTTGTAGCGTGAGTAGTCGCGCCCCTTGGGGTCCACAATCACGGGCACGCCGGACTGGCGCGCCCTGGATATCAGCGCCTGTGCGCTGTCGGGGGTAATCACGCCCTTGCCGTAGTCGCTGATCACCAACGCTCCAACGCCCGCCAGCGCCTTGAGCGCCTTTGCCGAAACGTCCTTGAGTTCCGATTCGGCCAGGGCGCCGGGCTCTTCGCGGTCAACGCGCAGCATCTGCTGGTTCTGGCTGACCATGCGCGTCTTGAGAACCGTCGGACGGCTGCCCGACTGCGACGCGTCGAGAGTCAACCCGCGCGAGCGCGCCGCCAGCTTGCGAAAGCGTGTACCCGGCTCATCACGCCCGATTGCGCCCACCAGGGCGGCCTTGCCGCCGAGGCTCAGGATGTTTGCGGCAACGTTGGCAGCACCACCTAGGCGGTCCTCTTCGCGCGAGACGTGCAGTACCGGGATGGGGGCTTCCGGGCTGATTCGCGACACGGCGCCGAACACGTAGTGGTCGAGGATCAGGTCCCCCACCACGGCCAGCTTCGGCTTGCCGAGCGCATCAATAATCTCGATCAGGTCTTCCGTACTCATCTCGCCATCTCTAGTGAGTAGATCCCCTGCTTTTCGGGGGCTTCGAACGGCGCGAAGTCTTCGCCGTCAAAGTGCATCAGCTTGAACTCGCCGTCTTTGACCACGCACACGACTGCGCCGTTCATGCGCCAGTCGCTCGTCACGAACAGGCGCCCCACGCGCTCGCCGGCAACGAAGTCGCGCGAGAACGGTGTGTGAACGTGCCCGGCAACGATCGCCTTGGCGCCCCTGGCAACGCGCTGCTTCACCGGCTCCGGCTGGATGCCGAAGTGCTCCGGGTCGTTGCGCGCTTCGTCGCCCTTGCTTTTGCTGCGCATGTACAGGCACAGACGGTGCGCCTGGTCGGCCGTTGTGACCCAGTCGAACGCCCACCACGGAAAGTTACGGAACCAGAGCCGGAAGCGCTGGTAGGCGCGATCTTGCGTGCAGAGAAGGTCGCCATGCTCCAGGTCTGCCTGCACGCCCGCAAACTCGCCCTCATAGCGGTTGCGGAAGGCCTTGTAGCCGATGTGCCGCGCGCGCTCGGCAAACCGGAAGTCGCGGTTGCCGTTTACCCAGATCGCTCGCCTTGCGGGCTTGGCCAGCCGCTCCATCTGGTCGCTCAGGTAGCGCCCGAACTCCGACCTCAGGTGCTTGTGCCCGATCCAGTACTCGGTCAGGTCGCCCAGACAGGCAATCTCGGGCGTGCCCTCCACGCGCTCGACAAACTTGTCGAACAGTGCATTCAGCCCGGCCGTCTCGCCGGACAGGTGCAGGTCGGAAAAGATTATCCCGTCGAAATCGGGCATTGGCTGAGTCTAGCGTCAGATTCCGTCGCTGTTCAGTGGTCAGTATTGGGCAACCGCGGCATTTGACACTGCTCACTGGCCAGTGGCCAGCGGCCAATAGAAACTGCGGCCATGGCACGGCGGGCATGCATCATTGCGGTTGGAAACGAGGTCGTTCACGGGTTCATCGTGAACACGAACTCGGCGTGGCTGGCGCGCGAACTGGGCGAGCTTGGCTTTGACGTCGCCTACCACCTCTCCGTGAACGACCGGCAGGACGAGCTGACGGCGCGCCTCAAAGCCGCGCTGTCCGAGGGCCTGTTCATCGTGACCACCGGGGGCATCGGGCCGACCGTGGACGACAATACACGGCAGTCCGTGGCCGCAGCGCTGGGCGTGGAACTAAAACTCGACCATGACGCGCTGGCGAAACTCAGCGAGCGCTACGCGGCCGTCGGGCGCAAGTTCCCCCAGGGTAGCGAGCGACAGTGCAAGCGGCCTGAGGGGTCAAAATTCATCGCCAACGCATTCGGGACGGCGAGCTGCTTTCTGGCCCGCCACGGTGAAGGCGGCATCGCCGTTCTGCCCGGCGTGCCCCGAGAACTGAAGGGCATCTGGGCCGAGGAGCTGAGGGCGGCGGTTATTGAGGAATTCGGCTTGCACGAGCGCTTCTTCAGTCGAGAGTTGCGTGTGTTCGGCATTCCCGAAAGCGATCTCGACCTGCGCGTGAAGTCGTTGCTCGAAAGCAAAGAGGCGGAAGGCGCGATCCTGGTAGATGACGCCGTGATGCGCTTGCGCTGGCGCGTTGCCGCGACCGAGCAGGCCGACGCCGACAAGATACTCGTACCGATTCTCGACGCGGCCCGGGCCGAGCTGGGCGACCTGGTGTTCGCCGAAGGCAACATTGAACTGGAAACCTGTACGGTGGACTTGCTGCGCGAGAAGCAACTGAAGGTTGCGTGCGCGGAAAGCTGCACCGGCGGGATGATCGCCCACCTGCTGACGAACGTAGCGGGAAGCAGCGACGTGCTTCTCGAGAGCGCGGTTACCTACAGCAATGACGCCAAGCAGCGCAGGCTCGGGGTCAGTGCGGGAACGCTGAAGTCCCACGGTGCCGTCAGCGGTGAAACGGCGAGCGAGATGGTACGCGGCATCCAGCGCGAAAGCGGGGCGGACATCTGCGTGGCCGTCACTGGTATCGCCGGGCCGGGCGGAGGCAGCGATGCCAAGCCCGTCGGCACCGTCTGGCTCGCGGCCGCGATGGCCAACGAAGTTCGCGCCTGGCACCTGCGCGTGCCGGGCGAGCGCGAGCTGGTGAAATGGCGCACCGCCCGCACAGCGCTGAACACGCTTCGCCTTGCCGCACTGCACGGCAAGTTGCCGGAGACGATCGCCCACTGGGTCGCGCCGCCGGCGTGAGTTCGGAGTTCTGAGTTCCCGGTTCCGAGTTAGAGTGTGAACCGTGAACCTGGAACTCTGAACTCGGAACAGACGAACTGAACCATGCCTATCGCGAAACGAGTTGAGCCGGCGACGATCAGCTTTCTGCTGACGGGCATTGATCCGCTGGATCGAGATGACGCCGTCCTGGCGATGGCAGCGGCGATCACCGCAGACGGCCACGGCGAGCACGCGCGCCGCCTGTTTGATGCACTGCTGAAGCTCGATCCGCGGCCTGACCCGGAGTTGATCCGCGAAGCGATCCTGCAGACGCACCTGTTCGCGGGCTATCCGCGCGCGTTGAACTCGCTGGCTGCGTTCAAGGACGCGTGCAAGAAGGCCGGCAACCCGCTAACCGGCGAGATCAAGCTGCGCGAGCACCCGCTGGAGGGCGACGACATGGCGCTCTTCCGCAAGCGCGGCAAAGAGCTGTTTGACGCCATATACAAAGACAAGGCCGACCAGATCGACCGTTTTGCCAAATCCAACAGCCCTGACCTCGCCGACTGGGCCATCGTCGAAGGCTACGGGCGCGTGCTCGCGCGCCCGTTGCTCGAGCCGCGCCAGCGCAGCCTGTGCATTGTCGCCGCGCTGATTCCGCTCGACGTTGCGCCGCAACTGAAGGGTCACGTGCAGGGCGCGCTCAACACCGGCAGCACGCCCGAGCAGTTGTGGAAGCTGCTTGATGTCGTCGGACGCCTGTTCAACGAAGGCCCTGAAACGCGCGGCGCGAAGAAGACGTTCGAGGACGTCCTCGGCAAGCAGGTCATGTCCGAAGAAGAGTGGGAAGAAGACCGCAAGTGGCAGGGCTTCTAGTACCGCGTCAGCACCGGCCCATCTGAGCCTGCCTTGGCCGTGAACGGGCGACTGTTGATGCCGGCGCCGATCACGCGATAGAGCCGCTGCGGGTCGCAGGTGAAGCTGATCGCGCCGGTTGAAACGCGGGTGGAATCAACTTCCTGCCAGCCCGCCGATGTGTGGACGTAGACGGTGTACTCCTCGTCCGGCTGGAACTCGCCCAGGTCGCAGGCTTTCTCGAGTTCGCATTCGAAGGCGTCCTTGCCGGCCTCCGTGCCTGCCGGGTTCGCGAGATCGACCTGCTTGCCTTCGATCAGCGTCACAAGACGGTCCGTGCTGTCGTCGGCCTGTACGCACAGCACGAAGTTGCGCCGACGCCCCACGTCCTTGAACGTCACATTGCGCCCTTCGATTTTACTGCGGGCCACCACGCGCCATTCGTCGTGGTTCCAGACGCACAGCGCTGCCTTTTCGCCCGACACGCCCTCGTCCAGCTCTACGTTCACTTCCATGACCTCGGTGTTCACGCCCGTGATGTCTTCCAGCTTGTCCCAGGTCTTGAGGTAAACCTTGACGGCCTTGCCGCCGTTGCCGTTCTTGCCGCCGTCGATGCTGGGAATGACGGTCCAGGCGTGGTTGCCGTCGCCGGCCCCCCACCACGGCGTGAATGCCTGGGCCGCGGGAAGCCCGGCCGCGCGCAGCATGCAGTTCTCAACGTTGCTGCAGTCTTCGCAGCGGCCTTCGTGGACGGCGAGCGCCGTCAGCATGCCGAAGTCTTCCCAGGTGGTATCGCCCTCGTACTGGAAGAAGTCGTAGGTCGCTGCACGCGCGAGGTCTACGGCCTTGTTGGCGTCGCCTTCCTTCAGCTCCCGCAATTCCGGCGCGAGTGCTTCGAAGAAGTGCCGGCGCCAGCGCTGCAACGGCTCGCCGGTTCCGCGCGGCGACAGCACCTGCTGCAGGAAGTCTGCATCTTCGCATTTGCGGCCCCACGGGTATTCGAGGCGCGCCTTGGTTGCGTAGAGGACGTTCTCGTAGAAGGTGCGCGCGTCCATGGTCTGCAGGTCGTTGACGCTGAGTTCGGTGTCTTCGCGATCGAAATCCATCGCGTTCATGCGCGAAATCAGCCACACGCCGGCCCACTGGTTGGCAATCGGGTGCTCGCTCACGCCCAGCGCTGCAAGTGCGACGGCAAGCTCAATGCCTTCGCCCTTCGCGGCCATCATGTTTTCTCGGGCGCGCTTGAGCGTTTCGTCGTCGAGGTTGTGCTTGTCATCCAGCGCAGCAATTGACTTCTCAAGCACTTTCGCCGGGTCCAGCTTGCGACGGGCCTCGATCAACTCATCGGCTTCCGGGGCGCTGAATGCGGCCTCCGAATACAGACGGCGCAATACGCGCTCGCGCTCGGGGGTCAGGCTGCGATCGCTACGCTTGCGACCATCCCGGAAAACAATGGAGCGAGTGTCGCCACTGGCGGGCTTCACCAGCAGATGGAGCTTGTTGGTCGCAAAGTTCTCAAGCTGGCCGCGCTCCCATTCGTTGGCGCGGATGTGTGTCAGGATAATCTCGGGTACTTCGAGCACCTCGACGGCCTTGTCGATGCGAGCGTCGTCCGGGTCGCACTCGTCGAAGTATTTCGAGGCAAGGTACTCGCGGACGCTCTGCGGCAGGTCCAGCTTGGTCGGCTTCGGGTCAGCTTCGTTGGCGTAAGCCGTCGAAACCAAACCGCACAGCAGCAGGCAGATCAGCCCTGACTGAACGACACTTCGCATACGCGCTCCAGCAGCCCCACGTGGCCGTCGCCAGTTTATAGGCTGCGGATCAGAAGAAATAGGTGTAGCCGACAATGATGCCGATCGCCCAGTACACGCCGCGCGCACTCCCGGGCTCACCAAGCAGCAGGTTCTGTTCGGTCGGTCCATCCAGGTTGATGTTCTGATCGACGGAATCGCTGCCGATCGTGAAGTGAACGCCAATGCCGAACTCGCTCTCGCCGGATGAAAGCGTGATGCCTGTCAATCCGTTGTAGAGATCCCACTCGGTGGCCCCGAGGTGGATCGAGTCATCATGCTTCGCGACGTTTGACGAAAAGTCCGTGTAGAAGCCCCAATGACCGGTCCAGTCGCCAATGAGCCAGTGGCCGAAAGGCTGGCTGATTCCCACGGCGACGTTGAAAACCCCGTTCGATGTGTGCCGCACCTTCAGGAAGTCGTTCGAGCCGCCGATCAGGTTCGTCGCGCCCTGGAAGAATGCACCGCTTTCAGGCCGAATGACGGTCCAGGCACCGACCGGCAGGAACCACTCAACACTGGCACAAATGCGGGTCTTCGTCGGCAGCACTGTCAATTCGGCGCCGGCCGAGAACGACCACGGTGACCGGAACTCGGTGGGGCGATCCTCTTGTCGATCATTGAGCACGAGCGATGCCCCGTTGCCGTCCTGATCCGGGTCAATGTTCACGATCTCCAGATCGCGCGAAACGGTCCCCTGCCCCCAAAGGTGGATCGACTGCGTGGTCACCGCCACGCCGGCCTTGAACGCCCCAAGATCGAGCGCAAGCCCGAGTTTCCAGAACGCGCGCACGTCGACGTAGTTCACGTAGGTGGAATTCTCGACCGCCGCGGCCTCAAAGACCGTGCCGTTGAACCAGACTGCGCGTGCATCAACATCAGCCAGCAGCTTCTCGGTGCGCAGGCCACCAAACATCGTCGCGCCGAAGGAGAGATAGTCCGTCAATCTCCAGGCCCAGCTCAGGCCCATCCAGTATTCCTGCAGGTCGAAGTCGACCGTGAGTTGTGCCGTGTAGTCTTCGTCGCCGACGTTTCGGGCATCGCCGATCACGTCATCGCGCGCTTCACGCCTCACGCTCACGCTGTTTCCATAGTGGTGCCGGGCCATGATCGTGTGCCCGAAGGAGTGCCCCGGGGCGAACTCGAACAGATGAATACCGGAGGCCAGCGACGGAATCACGCGCCAGTTCAACGCATCAAGGTCACGATCTTTGCCGGCACCGTCCCGAATGAAGTAGCGATTGATCTGATAGACCGTGGCGCTGACGGACAATGACGGGTTGTCAATGAATCCCAGCCTGGCGGGGTTGTAGTAACCGGCACTGGTGTCATCGACGCCGCCAACCACCGCGCCGCCGAGCATGTGCGAACGGGTGCCGAACTGCTGGGCCCAGTAGTTCTGGTCCTGAGCCGAAGCCACAGCAGCAAAGCACAGGACCAGTGACGTCAGAAGCAGTTTTTGCATTGCTCTCTGGATCTCGCGGTTGGGTGAGCATAGCAAGCAAACGGGCCTCGCCCAAATGGCGAGGCCCGTGCGCGTTGCAACGCCTAGCGCCCGCCGGCCGGCTTGGCTGGTACCGTCTTGAGGTACTTCCAGAGCGCTTCAACGTCGTCCGGCTTCATGCCCTCGAACATCTTGTAGGGCATTGCCTCATGCAGCTTCGTTCCATCCGGGCGTTCGCCGTGGCGGAATGCCTTCTCAAAGTCCGCGAACTCCCACTTGCCGATGCCGGTGGCTTCGTCCGGAGTGATGTTGCGCGACTCGGGCCAGTCAGGATCGCCGCCGGGAATCTTGCCGCCCGATAGGGTCTCACCGTGGCAGCCGCGGCATGAGCCGGCGAGTACTTCACCCCACTCCTTCGTCGGGCCGGGCTCGGCCTTCGGGCGCTCCTTCTTGTGGTCGATCTTGTCCCAGGCAAACACCGGCTCGGTGGCGACGATCAGCATGCCGATCGGGCCGAGCGAGTGACCGAGGTTGTCGCGATCAACGGCCGGCAGCGACTTGATGTACGCGACGGCGGCGCCGATGTCAGAGTCCGGATACACCCAGAAATCTTCGGAAGGCATGATCAACGCGCGCTTGCCGTCCTTCTTCAGGCCGTGGCGGATGACGCGAACCCAGTCCTTCGAATCATAGTTCGCGGTAGCACTGCCTTTGCCGCCCGTAAGATTGGGCGCGTAGACGCGCCCCACCGGCTGCTCGTCGATGACAGCACCGCCGCCCATATCGGCCCGGTGGCAATCGCTGTGGCCGCAGCCCATGACGTGCTCGACGAGATACTTGCCGCGTGAGATCGCATCGGAGTCGCCTTCGGGAATCTCGATCGCCTCGACGTCGATTGACTGCTCCTGCGCCAGCGCGCTGCCGGAAGCGAAGTACAACCCGACAAAGCCCGCCGCGAGCAGCCCGACAGAACCCACGCCGCCGAACAGCACGAGTTTCATGATCAGGCCCATCTTCTTTTTCTTGTCAGCCACCACACGCTCCCGAAGTGTTGGGTTGAATTAATAGCGTCGGCGACACTTGTTGCAACGCTAAGTTGTTCTTAACTCGCGCGAATCCCGACGTGGATGGCCATGGTGCCGAGGTTCAGTTTGCGGAACTTGACGTCCGTGAACCCGGCGGCTTCGAGCCGCGCCTTCAGAGCCGCGGCATCCGGGAACAACTGGATGCTGTCCGCCAGATAGCTGTAGGCGCGGTCGCTCGAGCCCGTAAGCCGGTTGCCGACCCAGGGCACGACGCGGTTTATGTACCAGTTCGCGAACCGCCCGATCAGCCCGCGCGCGGGTGTGGCCTCAAGGATCGCAAGTCGCCCGCCGGGCTTGAGGACCCGGGCAAGCTCGCGCAGGCCGGCGTCGATGTCCTGGAAATTGCGCACGCCATAGCCAACCGAAACGACGTCAAAGCACGCATCGGGCAGCGGCAAGTGCAGCGCGTCTCCCGCGAACAAGGGCAGGCTGATGCCCGCGCGCCCGGCCTTTTCCGCGCTTAGCCTCAACATCTCGGGCGTGAAGTCGCTGGCCACGACGCGTGCGGGCTTTGCCTTTGCGCGGTGGAACATGAGCGCGAGGTCGCCGGTGCCGCAGCAGACGTCCAGCACCTGCTCGCCGCCGCGCAGGCCCGCCATTTTCACGGTCTTGCGGCGCCAGGCCTGGTCGCGACCGCCGCTGATGATCCGGTTCAGCAGGTCGTAGCGGCGCGCGATCCCGGCGAACATGGCGCGCACCCGCGGACCCCGCTTGTCATCCTTGGGGTCGACGGCGGAGTCGCCGCGCAGCTTCGGCTCGGGCTCGGTAGCAGTCGTCATGGGGCGATGGTATGGGCTGACACAAGACTAGCCAATGGGAGATCACTCCCAACTAAGACCAAGTTCGTCAAAGGCGGCGATCCCCGCACGGAGGGGCCAAACCTTGTCGTCCGTAGAGCCTGCACGTTCAATCGCGCGCTGGATCGCGGGCCACTCGACGGATGTCTCGTCAAAGTAGCGCATCCGTACCAACGTAAGCTGTTTGCGTTTCGTTGACTCGCGGTACCCCCACCAAGCCACCCGAGTGCGGCTCCCGTCTTTGTACCTGCGCGCGTAAATGGAGGCAGTCGTAACGTCCGCCTCATAAAACGCGGTCTGACCGAGGACGACTTCGTCATCGGCCGTGAGCACGGGCGGTCCCCATTCCACCAGCTTCGCCTTCTCGGACAACGTTGGCGCGTTTCTTTCAAACGCAACCATCAGCAGCTCTTGTTCGCTGAGCCAGTCCAAGGCCGGCGGATCGTCGTCAAACTCCCGAAGCGAGTCGCCCGAGTATCCGAAAAGCCGCGTGGGAGTTGCCTTGTCTCCCGTCGTCTCGAATTCAATCGTGGCAGCCCCGAGGGCTTCCGTCAGCTCAGACTCGTTGGTTATCAGCCAGTACCACCCGGCGGGTTCTGCCACGTCCTGTCGGTCAGCCGTGCCCGTTCGAACCATGTACCCTTCCAGCTCCGCCGCGGACTCGTCGGACTGGGTGGATGCGCAACCGGCAAGGAACAGCAGCAGGATCGGGAGCCATCTCATGGCATGAAAATAGCAAGAGGCGCGGTTTCCCGCGCCTCTTGGTGTGATGGATTCGCTTTTTAGCGCTTGCTGAACTGGAAGCCGCGGCGTGCGCCACGACGACCGTACTTCTTGCGCTCCTTCATGCGGGAGTCGCGGGTCAGCAGGTCGGTTTCCTTGAGCTTGCTTTCCAGCTCTTTGTTCACCTTGATCAGCGCGCGCGAGATGCCGAGGCGCACGGCCTGGGCCTGCGCGGCCGGCCCGCCGCCCTGCACGTTGGCATGGACGTCGAACTTGCCGACAAGCTCCGTCACGGAGAACGGCTTGGCTACCGAAAGGCGCTCAAGCTGGTTCGGGAAATACTCGTTAATCGGGCGCTTGTTGATGAAGACTTCGCCGGTGCCGGACTTGATGCGCACGCGGGCTACCGCGGTCTTGCGACGGCCGAGGCCCCAGATGATCTCAGTGTCTGCCATTACTTGCCTTCCAGCTCGGCCTTCTGGCCGTAAGTGACGGTGAACGGTTTCGGCTGCTGCGCCTTGTGCGGATGCTCAGAGCCGGCGTACAGCTTCAGTTTCTTCAGCATACGGGCGCCCAGCTTGGTCTTGGGAAGCATGCGGCGCACCGCGAGCATCAGGACCTTTTCCGGGTTCTTCTCGATCTGTTCGTCAAACGTCAGCAGCTTGCGCCCGCTCGGCCATCCGCTGAAGCTCTGATAGATCTTCTGCTTGTTCTTGCGGCCGGTGACGATCACCTTCTCGACGTTCGTGACGACCACAAAGTCGCCGGTATCGACGTGCGCGGTGTAGCCCGGCTTGTGCTTTCCCATCAGCAGGGTGGCGATCTTGTTGGCCATACGACCAAGGTTCTGGCCGGTGGCGTCGATTTCGTGCCAATCCGCCTTTACGTCGGTCTGCTTGGCCTGATAGCTACGCTGCGAATACGCTACTGTCATGGTCTTCCCTCAAATGCAAAGCCCGCCGCCAACAGCGGAGGGGCGAAGAAAATAGCAGTGGGCATATGGGTGTCAATAGAGGGTGACGCTATTGTAGCCCGCCATGACGCATGGTTAGCTAGGGCTTTACCCCCCGATCAGACCGAGATTGGCATGAAGTTCGACGCCCGAGTACTGGGAGTCCCCAACCATCTTGCCGCCAGCAAGCAGCACCTGCCGAAGCAGGACTATGCCCTGGAATTGGCCAAGATGAAGGCGGCCGAGACCCGCCTGGTCGAGAAGCTTCCCGACCAGAAAAAAGCCATCACGGAGCTGTTCAAGCGCAAGCTTGACCCGATCGCGCATTTCCAGTGCGACCGGTTCAATTTTCTGCAGCCGCTGCACGAATTCGCCTGCTTCCTGGACGGAACCACTCCAGAGGAAGTCATAGAGGAAAACGCCTGGACCGGCAGCCTTCACCTCGTGCTGATGGGCCAGAACGATGCCATCGTGGTGCCCTTCGACTTCCCGGTTCCGCTGCATGCGGAAGTGGAGGGTCGCGCGCACCCCTACGTGATCTGCTCCGGCACGCACATCAAGAATGAACTGGACAAGCTGGATGAATACGTCGCGGTCGAGCACACGATCGGCGTCCGCCAGTTCGGCGCGTTCGTGAAGCTGTCGCGGCAGGACATGTCCAAGTTCGAGAAACAGGAAGGCGTCGGGCGCCGGTTCTGGGCCAAGTGGGGCGTGGCCGCCATGCGCACGCTGGTCGAGAACTCGAACAAGTCCGGCGTGCCGGTCTTCATCGACCCGCAGTTCGGGGAAGTCCCGCTGGGCGTCTAGCCCGCGCTACTGCACGTTTACCGTGATGCTGAAGGTCTTCGTCGGGCCGTTGACGAACGTCTGCCCGGCAAGCGGCTGCACCGTGAGCGTCAGCGTGTACTTGCCCTTCGTCGCGGCGGCGTCCACGGTGATGCGCCCGAACTGCTGGATGCTGACGTTCGCCGGCGAGCTCGATGACCAGGCGAATTCCACGAAGCTGGGCCCGCCGGAATCGCCGTATGGATTGAAGTGAATCGTGGTCCCGAGCTGATCCAGCGCCTGGATGCGGCTTTCATGGATCTGCCCGCGCACCATGTTCAGGCTCAGCGGCACCTGCAGAATCAGGTCATACGTCCGCACGACCGCATTGATGTCTCGCGACGTATCCAGCGTGGTGATCAGGACATCCAGCGCACTCCCGGCCGTGACGTTCGTGTTGTCCACGCCGCCTTTGCGCTCGAGGTTGTTCGGGTCCATGTAGTTGTTGAACAGCGCGCTGCCGATCAGCCCGGCAGCAGTAAGGTCGGGCATGGAGATGGGCGTGTTCGGGACAATCGAGATTGAGCCGTTCAACTCGCCGTCATCCAGCGCGTCCTCATACAAGCCTTGCCAGAAGTCGAACGCGTTGGTGACGCCGATGTCCTTGGCCACCTGGCTCAGCGCGGCCAATACGTATGCGTAGGCGTCTCCACTGCCGAACGAGCCGCTGGCGGAGAAGTCTTTCGGCATCAGGGCACGCACGCCGTCGATCCCGAAGAACTCGGCCACCTGCTGGCAGCACAAGCCGAACATGCCGGTGGAAATCCCACCAACCACGCCCGCAATGCTGCCGTCAAATGACAGGCAGCGACCCACCGCAACGCTGGTGAGCGGCGTGACGTTCACGTCCACAATGTTGTAGCCCTCGTAATTCGGCACGACGGAATAGAGTTTGTGGCCGCCCAGCATGTCGTGGAAGCGGTTTGACAACGCGGTCGCCGGGTTCGCACCGGTGACGCCCGCCCCGCCACTGACCTCGACCAGAATCGGGCCGCGGTATGCCGGGTTCGTCAGGTACGCCTGATAGATCCCGTTGCTGAACGTGACCGTATTGCCGAGTACGTTGTTGTCATCGAGGTCAACGCTGCCGTCGTCCAGAATCGGACGCAGGATCACATTGGCATCGCGGACCGAGCCGGCAGTGGAGACCGCGCCGCGGATGTAGCGCGAATTCTCGGGGTTCGCGGCGGTGCCTATGGAGCTTGCGCCGAAGCCCTGCGTCTTGGCCTTTTCCTGCCGCTGGTCGAAATCACCAGTGCAGGCGCTGAGCGCGATCACGCACAGCACGAGGCCTGCCACGAGTCTCGTCGCTCCCCCCACCGGCCGCACCTATTCGATCTCGTTGCGGCTGGCGACCACGGCCTTGACCAGCCCGTACTCAACGGCGCCTTCGGCAGGGATCCAGAAGTCGCGGTGCACGTCCTTGTCGATCTGCTTGACGGCGCGCCCGGTTTCACGGCTGACGATCTGGTTGTAGAGGGCCTTGATGCGGTCGATTTCGGCGCTCAGGATTTCCAGGTCGCTGGCCTGTCCGCGCCCGCCCATGGACGGCTGGTGCAGCAGGAAGCGGCTGGAAGGGGTACAGAATCGATTTTCCTTGTCAGCGCCGAGGTGAATCATGACCGCTGCGCTGGCGCAGATGCCGCAGACAATGCTGCGCACCGGGGGCTTCACAAAGCGGGCGTAGTCATGGATCGCGAAGCCGCTGTCGGCGCTGCCACCCGGGCTGTTCACGATAAACGTGATCGGCTTCTTGGCGTCGTCATCCTCCAGGATGCGCAACTGGGCGATTACTCCCGCGGCCAGCTTGTCGTCCACCTGCTTGCTGATGATGATCGTGCGGCTCTTGAGCAGCTTGTTGGTCAGGGCGCGGTCGCCGTTGCCGCCCTCGCCGCCCTTCTTTTCTTCGTCGTCACCCTCATCGTCCTCGTCGTCGCTGCGGAAGACGCGGGTCGGATCATATTCGGTCATTTCGATCTCCGTGCAGGCGGAACTTGCCTGCTGCATAACGTCGCGAACTTCAACATCAGTCCCACAAGCGGTCAAGGCGCGGTCATGCCGGCTTGGAACCGCCGCCCTTGTCCGGCCCGCGCTTTCCCGTGCGACGCCCGCGACGCCGACCGCGACGGTTGCCGCGCTTCGCGTTGGGCTTGCCGCCGCCCGACTTGCCGTCGCCGGACTTTCCATCGCCTGACTTCGGGCCGGTCTTGCCGGTGCGGGGACGCCCGCCGCGGCGTGAGCCCTGGCTGCCGCTGCGTTGCGGCGCCTCGCGACGCGAATCGCGGATGGCCTGCTCCAGGTCCTTACCCGCGGCATCCAGTTCACGCAGAATCTTGAAGCGTCGCAGGACGTAAAACTCGTCCTCGACGATGTCGCGGTCCATGACCTCGAACGTGCCGGTGTCGAGAAACTTGACGAGCACGGGCTTGTCGTACTGTTCGCCGCCTTCGCGCTCGACCCTGCTGCGCAGTTCGCGCCAGTCCTCCAACGCTTCCTGCACAGTTTCCTGATCACGATGCCGCATGGGTTCTCCGCCTAAACAACTACACTGTCTCAAGCTAACATCAAGCCAGAGGAGCACGGAGGACAAGCCATGAAACCACAAAACCGCGGCCACAGCCGCGCCCGGCGGCGTTTCCTGCAATCCGGCGCCATTGCCGCCGGCGGTCTGGTGATCGCGGCCTGCGGCAGCAACGAGGCCGCCAACAAAGTCCACGCCGAGCCCAAGACCGAAGAGCCGAAGAAGGATGAGCCGGCCAGGGACGAGAACAAGCTCATCTACGGCGCACTGTTGTGCGGCGGGCGCCAGGTGAACACAGTGACGAACGAGGAACGCTTCGTCTTCACCCAGCTCAGCATCGACCAGACGCTTAAGAATCGCGACGAGAAGAACCCGGTGATCGCGCAGAAACTGATCACCGACATCGGCTTTCTGCCGCACGGCGTCATCAAGAACCCTACCGCGCCGCACAAGGTGCTGGTGTTCGAGAAGAAGGGCCGCGGCGGGGCGGAAATCGACCTGAAGGAAAACAAGGTCATCAACCGCATCGAGCCCGGCGACGGGCGCGCCTTCTACGGGCACGGCGCCTACAGCACCGACCACAAAGTCATCTACGCGACGCAGTACGACGAGGAGACCTACGAAGGCACGATGGTTCTGCGCGATGCGTCGGACTTCAAGGTGATCGGCGACTTCCCCACGCACGGCGAGTGGCCGCACGACTGCCAGTTCATTGACGACGGCAAGACGGTCGCCATCACCAACGGCGGCGGCAACATCAAGGGCGGCGCGGCGCCGAACGTCAGCTACGTGAACGTCGCCGACGGCGAGCTGATCGAAAAGATTGAGTTCGACAACGCCGCCATCAACGCCGGCCACCTGATCATCTCGGACAAGGGCGACCTTGCAGTCGGGCATGCCATGCGCGAAGGCCTGGATACGCGCGAGGCGCTCGGTGGACTCAGCATTCGACCGAACGAGGGCAAATTCAAGACGATGGTGACGCCGGCCGAAGTGACGGGCGCCATGAAGGGCGAAACGCTCAGCCTCTGCATGCTGCACGACAAGAAAATCGTTGCGGCAACCAACCCGTACGGGCGTCCGAACGGGCTGGTGACCTTCTGGAACTATGAGACCCAGAAGTACGTCCACAAGCTGGAGATCGAGCAGCCGCGCGGCGTTGCACTCACGCTGGACAAGAAATACTGGATCGTCACGTTCGGCAAGGAGAACCCGGGAGTCATCCTGTTGAGCACCGAAACCAACCAGGCCGAGGATCCGCCGGTCGCCTTCGCCGCTTCCAGCCAGGGCTCACACGTCTACGTCCACGACTATTACGCCGCCTAGCGCACGTGTTCGGAATGTGAATAAATTCGCGTAAATTCGTGAGCGGCCCCTATCCGTAGAGCCTGCGGGCAAATTATGCTTGTAGGAGTGAAATGTCTGTGCAGCGTCAAGCACTGTGTAGGGCGGGCGCAGACACGAAGTGAGCTCGCATAAGCGGCTCAAAACAGGAGTTAGCAGGAATGTCTACAGGTACAGTGAAGTGGTTCAACGATGACAAGGGCTACGGGTTCATCACCCCGGACGACGGAGGCGCAGACCTCTTCGCCCATTACAGCGCCATCCAGGCAGACGGCTTCAAGTCGCTCAAGGAAGGCCAGAAGGTGGAGTACGAAGTCGGTCAGGGTCGTAAGGGCCCGGCGGCCGAGAACATTCGCCCCGTCTAAATAAGGCTGAACCAGAATCCAACCGGGCGACCCGAAAGGGTCGCCCGGCGCAATTTCTGCCATGCGAGCGGTGCAATACACAAGAATTCCGCTCAACAGCTTCGTTTGCACTAGCTACATAAGAATGTGGATATCTATCCTATGTGCCAAGTCTAACAGGCCGACGTCGCGTCACGAATTGGATCTGGACGGACGGCGGACAAGTGGCTGCGTTGCGCAGCATTGCCAGGAGCAAGTCGGTATGCCTACAGGTACGGTCAAGTGGTTCAACGACGACAAAGGTTTTGGATTCATCACGCCCGACGACGGCGGCGCGGATCTCTTTGTCCACTACAGCGCCATCCAGAACGAGGGCTTCAAGTCCCTCAAGGAAGGCCAGAAGGTCCAGTTCGATGTGGGCCAGGGGCGAAAGGGGCCCGCAGCGGAGAACGTAACACCTATCTAAATACAAACCACGACTGACCCATCGGGCGCCCTTCGGGGCGCCCGATCCCATTTGTGGATTGACCGAATCTTTTCGGGTCGCCGCGTGTGGGCTTGATGGAGCCGCGCTACTTTTGCCGCATTCGATGCTGGCGCAGTGAGCAGGCCAGGCCAAAGGAGCACGCAGATGACACGCGGCACCGTGAAGTGGTTCAACGACGAAAAGGGCTTCGGATTCATCACGCCGGAGGACGGCGGGCAGGACGTGTTCTGCCACTACTCGTCGATCCAGGCCAAGGGCTTCAAGTCGCTCAAGGAAGGCCAGCCCGTGCAGTTTGAGCTGGTGCAGGGCCAGAAAGGCCCCGCCGCCCAGAACGTAACCAGCACCGGCAACTAACACCGCTTCTGCTTTTTGGTCGCACGATCCGCTACCATGCGGCCATGGCGGACATGTTCGGCAAACGTGCGAAGGAACTGGCGGCGAAGCAGGCGCCGCTGGCTGAGCGCATGCGTCCCCGCGCGCCGGGCGACTTCCTCGGGCAGGGTGAGCTGGTGGGCGCAGACGGCGCCCTGCGGGCCGTGCTTGACGGGGTCGAGGGCGCCAAAGTCCGCAACATGATCCTGTGGGGTCCGCCGGGCACCGGCAAGACAACCCTCGCCCGTCTGGTTGCGGAACGCAGCGGCATGGAATTCGAGACACTGTCCGCCACCAGCAGCGGCGTGAAGGATGTTCGCGAATTGCTCGACCGCGCACGCCTGCGCCTTGGTGCTGACGGACGTCCGACGCTGGTATTCATCGACGAGATCCATCGCTTCAACAAGGCACAGCAGGACAGCCTCCTGCACGCGGCCGAGGACGGGCTGATCACGCTGATTGGCGCGACAACCGAGAACCCCAGTTTCGAAGTAAACGCCGCGCTGCTTTCCCGCTGCCGCGTGCATGTGCTGAAGCCGCTGGATGAGGCGTCGCTCAACACGCTGATCGACCGCGCGCTGAAAGGCGGCGTGCAGGTGAAAAACATCAAGCCCGATGAAGAGGGCCGCGCGGCGCTGGTTCGCTATGCCGGGGGCGACGCGCGCCGGCTGCTCTCGGCGCTTGAGGCCTGCTCCGACCTGCTCGCCGGCGAGCCGGAGAAGCAGCGAGTACTGACGCGCGAGGTGCTGGAGCGCGCCGTCGGCGAGCGCATGTTGCGCTACGACCGCGCGGGCGATGAGCACTACGACCTCGCCAGCGCGATGATCAAGAGTGTCCGCGGCAGCGACCCGCACGCGGCGATCTACTACGCCATGCGCATGCTTGCGGGCGGCGAAGACCCGAAGTTCGTGGTGCGCCGCCTCGCGATTCTGGCCAGCGAAGACATCGGCAACGCCGACCCCGGTGCGCTCAACCTCGCTGCAAGCGCGATCCACGTGGTGAACTTCATAGGCCTGCCGGAGTGCGAGTACACCATCTGCCAGCTCGCCGCGTACATGGCACTCGCTCCAAAGTCGAACGCCGCTGCGCGCGCGCGCATGTCAGCCAAAGAAGTCATCCGTGATACCGGCGAGTTGCCCGTGCCGATGAACATCCGCAACGCGCCGACCAAGCTCATGAAGGAAATGGGCATGGGCAAGGACTATCACTATGCCCACGACTTCGAAGGCGGCTTCTACCCGGAGGCGCTGCTGCCAAAGCAAATCGAAGGCAAGCGCATTTACGAGCCGACCGACTTCGGCTTCGAAGCGCGGCTCAAGAAACGGCTCGAAGAACTCGAGCAGATGATCCGCAACGCTGCGCGCTAAGCCCGAACGAACTCCGCCCACAACTCGTGGCCCGCGCGACGCTCGATGCTGTGTGGCGTGATCTCCAGCTTGCGGATCTCGAAGTGCGGCTCATACAGCGCCAGGACTTGCTCGCGCGTCACGTCAAACGGCGGCCCGCCTTCGCGCCCGTGGTTGTAGAAGCAGCCGATCAGCAACCCGCCCGGCTTCAGCAGCTCCAGGGCAAGCTGCACGTACTCCGGTCGTCGCGCGGGCTCGATCGCGACGAAACAGGTGTACTCGTAGAAGTAGTCAAACGCCGCGGCATCGGTGCGCGGCAGTTCAAAGATGTCGCCCTGCCGAAACTCGAACGCGCCGGCCGCGCCTTCTGACAGCCTGGCGGCACGCTCAATGGCAAGCGGCGCGAAATCCACGCCGATGGCCTCGAAGCCCGCTGCCGCAAGCGCTCGCACGTCGTAGCCATAGCCGCAGCCGGGTATGCACACTCGGCCGATTGTCGCACCGCTCGAGCGAATCCAGTGTTGCAACGCGGGTGCGGCGTGCCCCAGGTCCCAGCCCGGGCTGGCCTGCTCTTCATAAATGGTGTTCCAGTAGGTGGATTTGCTAACCTCTTGGTCAGATCCATCCTCGGGAGGGTTGGGTGGAGCACCTGTGGGCATGACGGCACCGTTCCGACAAGATGAGCTATTTGATCTGGCCGCTCGCTATAACCAGTACATCGAGCCGCTGCAAATCCTCATTTACATCCCCACCCTGCTGATCTTCGCACTGCTGTTGCGCGGAACCAAGCAGGACACCAGCCGCGGCACCCTGCTGCTGATCGGTGCTGAGTGGGCGATGGTCGGCGTGCTGTTCTTCTTCAACATCATGGCCAACCTGCACTGGCTCGGCTACGTCGGCGGTGCGGCATTCCTGGCCGCGGGCCTGTACTACGCGGTAGCGGCGTCACACAGTTTTCCGCCGCACTTCCGCTGGCGACGCGACAACCCTTCGCTGGTTTCGATCTTCATCACCGCATTTGCCGTGGTGGGCTATCCGGGAATCAGCTGGGCGCTGTCGCGAGAATATCCGTTCGTGACAACCTACGGGCTGATGCCCGGCTCGGTGGCGCTGCTGACGCTGGGTGTTGCAATCTCCGCGCGGCCTGCACCGCGGCTGTGGTTGCTGGTTCCGCCGATGCTCGTGGCGCTGTCGTCAGTGCTCACGATCTTGTGGTGGCAGTTGTGGGAGGATCTCGCGCTGATTCCGCTTGCGCTGCTGGCCACACTCGCCTGGCTCAAGTGGCGCAGCAAGCTCGAGGGCGCGCCGACCAAAGACACCATCCGCTTCGATTTCTGACTGTGGTTTGTGGTTTGCGGTTTGTGGTCGGCAGTTTGCAGCTACCACCAACTACAAACCACAAACCACAAACCATCAACCGCAGTCCTACATGCCGTGCTTCAGGCAAATGTAGAGGTTCGCCTTTACTTCCTGCATGAGCCGCAGCAGCTCCGCATGCTGGGGCGCCAGCTTGAGTGCCGACTCGAGTTTGTCGCGTGCGTCGCGCAGCAGGTCGGCCGCCTCACGAATCTTGCGGCGCCCTTCCTGGCCCTCTTCGCCAGGCCGGCGGAATTCGTTCATGCCCTCCTTCACCAGCCGCGATCCGTCGCGCAGGCTGACCAGCGCAGCCTCCGCGCGCTGCTTCGCTTCGTTGGGAAGGTCGCTCAACTCCACTTTGCCCTGCAGGGAGTCGTCGCTCGTCTCCGGCTCAACGACTTCGTCCTTGGCGCGCTCCGGCGGCAGATCCGCGGGCGGCTTCGGCGGACGCATCGCGAGGCTGACGTCCCAGCGCCGGTCAAAGTCCAGCTCTTCAAGCGGGTTGCTCGGCACGTGATTCACCGGCAGCCCGGTGAGCTCGGAGCGCCCGAACGCGCTTTCCAGCGACAGAGGCTTGGCCAGCGGCGTCTTGGCGGGCTCCGCGGGCTTGGCCGTGTTCAGCACAATCGGCGATGCCGCGACTGCACTCTCGCCGCCCTCGTCGTCGGCCGGGCCGCCGGCAGCGGCCTGGCCGATTGCCAGCGCGCCGCCGACTGCGATGCCGAGAAAGATCAGGCCGTTGCGAATGATCGCGATGGGTTGCATGTCACTCCGCTGCGCCGCTGACTCTCGGCAGCCATTCCTTCGCAAAGTCCTCGAAGCTGTCCGCGAGGATCGCCTCACGCGCCCGGCGCATCAGCGCCGTGTAGAAGCTCAGATTATGAATGCTCAGCAGCGTCATGCCAAGCATCTCGCCCGCCATCATCAGGTGACGCAGATAGCCACGCGTGAAGTTGGTGCAGGTGTAGCAGCCGCATTCGGGGTCAATCGGCAGCGTCGACTTCGCGTGCACACTGTTGCGCATGCGCAAGCGACCGCGGCCCGTAAAGACCTGCGAGTGGCGCGCAGAGCGCGTCGGCAGCACGCAATCAAACATGTCCACGCCCAGACCAAGGGCGTTGATCATGTCCTCCGGGTAGCCGACACCCATCAGGTAGCGCGGGCGGGATTCCGGCAACAGCGGCGTCACCAGCCCCAGAATTTCTTCCATTTGCCGCTTGGTTTCGCCCACGCTGAGCCCGCCGATGGCGTAGCCGGGCAGGTCGCGCTTCACCAATTCACGCGCGCTCTCTTCACGCAATGCAGGCGTCACTCCACCTTGGACGATTCCGAACAGTCGCTGGCGCTTGCCCTGGGCCGAACATTCCGGCAGCGCGTCCACGCAGCGATCGAGCCAGCGCACGCTGCGGCGCATGGTGTCGGCCTCGCGCTCGGGCGTAGTCGGCAGCTCGGGCACGTCGTCGAGTTGCATCACGATGTCCGCGCCGAGATTGTGCTGGATCGACATGCTGCGCTCAGGCGTCAGCAGCTCCTCGCGCCCGTCCAGGTGATTCTTGAAAGCGCAGCCTTCTTCGGTGACTTTGTTGGTGTCCGAAAGGCTGAACACCTGGTAGCCGCCGCTATCGGTCAGCATCGGCCCTTCCCAGCGTGCCATCCCGTGCAGCCCGCCGAGCCCCGCCACAGTCTCATCCCCGGGCCGAAGCATCAGGTGGTACGTGTTGCCCAGCACAACCGTAACGCCTGCGTCCTTCAATTGATCCGGCGTGCAGCCCTTGACCGTGCCCTGCGTGCCGACGGCCATGAACACGGGCGTCTGCGCCTCGCCGTGATCGGTACGCAGCACACCGGCGCGCGCGCGGCCGTCCGTGTGTTCAAGCTGGAAGAAGTCGGGCATACAGTTCAGAGGTTAGAGATCAGCGGGCGGAGAACTACAAGATACAGTCGGCCCCGTCTGGCTTCCCCGGGCTTTGGCCTCTAACCTCTGCCCCCTGAATGAAGTTCATCCTGAAAAACCTGTTTCGCCGAAAGCTGCGCACGCTGTTCAGCGTGCTGGGCGTCGGCATCGGCGTCAGCATCATGGTCGCACTGTTCACCATCAGCGACGACCTGGTCGGCCAGATTACCCAGGCGTTTGAAACCCAGCGCGGCGACCTGGTTGTCAGCCAGGCCACGGCCGAAGAACTGGAGAGCGACGTCCCGCTGTACCACATGGACGAGATCGCTCACCTCGAGGGCGTCGAGCTGGTGACGCCGATGATTGCCGCCTTCCTGCGCACCGAGAACGACTTCGACGATCGCCCGGCGATCCTTTACTACGGCGTCACCGAGAACAACCCGGTCGTCGCGCACATGGAGATGGTCGAGGGCGAGCCGATCAGCGATGCGGATCCCTACGGCGTCGTGTTCGGCGAAAACGCCTACCGCATCCTGAAACAGAAGATGGGCGACAAGGTCCCCAAAGTCGGCGAGCCGCTGAACCTGATGGACGTCGTCACCAGCGAAGGCTTCGAAGAAGTATTCGGGCGCCCCGACAACTGGGACACGATGTCCGAGCAGGGCAAACAATGGTGGGCGCTGATTCGCCTGACGACTGAGCTGGGCATTCACCCGGACGCCATCGAGGAAGAAAGCACCGAAGCCTACGAGGCCCGCACCGGCCGAAAGGCGCCGCCGCGCCGACCGATTCACCCGCTGACCGGCATGCGCATGGACGACGTCCAGTACACCAAGTGGCTGAAGGACACCTACGACATCGACTACGACGCCGCCGACCCGGTGTACGCCTGGAAGATGAAACTGCAACTCACGACGCGCGGAGTGTGCCGGACCGGCATCATGATCCAGGACAGCGCCGTCTGGTTCCACATGAAGGTTGCGGAGGTGCTGAAGGGCAAGCACGCGCGGACGGAGACCATCAAGGTGAAGGAAGGCCGCAAGATGGTCGACAAGGAGGTCGAGCGCCCGGAGTCATGCACGATGCTGATCGTCGTGATGAAGCGCGACGGGCTGACGGAAGCGCAGGTCGAGACCAACATCGCCAAGGTGCGCGAGCACGTGAACACCAAAATGCGCGAGCTGCGCGCGGTGAAAAGCGCGGACATCCTGCAGCGGCACAAAGAGGTCGACTTCTTCAACAAGTTCGGGCTGGTGATCAGCCTGATTGCGGCGCTGGCCGGTGCGGTGGGAATTCTCAACACCATGACGCTGGCGGTCTACGAGCGTACGCGCGAGATCGGGCTGTTGCTGGCCGTGGGCTGGAGCCGCAGCCGCGTCCTTACAAGCGTGATGGTCGAGGGGCTGTTTCTTTCGCTGATCGGTGGTCTGGTCGGCGTGGCGTTCGGCTTTGCCGAAGTGCAGGCCGCACGCCAGTGGCTCAGCATGGACGCTCTCAGCGGCTCGCTCAACATCGAGCGCTCCCTGCAGGCCGTGGCATTGGCATTTGGAATCGGGTTTCTGGCGTCGATTTATCCGGCCATCCGCGCAAGCCTGATGGAGCCGATTGACGCGCTGCGGCACGAATAGCCGCGGCTACTTCACTTCGAAACTGAAGCCTTCTTCCAGCTTCACACCCACGCCGCCGTGCTGCATGCCGACGCGCACCGGCTGGGCCGCGGCTTCGACGCCCTTGAACGGGCCGTCCATGATCGTGAACTGGATGCGCTTGAACTCGCCGATTTCTTCCGGCTTCACGCCGTCGGCCGTCTCTTCGATTTCGATGGCGGTAAGGTATGCGCCG
The DNA here is from genome assembly GCA_020638675.1 of Planctomycetota bacterium. Lineage (GTDB taxonomy): Bacteria > Planctomycetota > UBA8742 > UBA2392 > UBA2392 > JACKID01. Next base: position 1,511,331 of record JACKID010000001.1, on the reverse strand, counting down.
TCCAGGCTCAAGTCGCGCAGCATGGCCTTGCCCTTGCACAGCTCTTTGTCTGCATCGCCGAGCAGCTTGATGGCAATCGGGACCTCCAGCATTGCGCGCTGGAAACGACGGCGCTCTTCAGCGTCGAAGTCGAACTTGCCCGACGCGTCATTCACGTCGAAGTCAAGGTCGTCCGGGTTGATCTCCCGGATGCGTCCCGGTTTGACCGGCTGCTCACTCATGAAGGACTTTCCGTTGCAGCATCAAGCGTTGAGCGACTGGCGGATAATAGCGAATCAATGCGACACCCCCAAGTGGTCCCGTACATTCTGCGCGATGATCTCTAACACTCGCCACGCCGCGTTTCCGTCACACTCCATCTCCGCACGAAGCATCAGATTGATAAGATTGCCACAAGAATGGGCTAATCCGCTGTCAGGATGGTCGATACAATATTTGGCTTATGTCCGACGAATCAGCAACCGCGGTACAGGAAGTCCCGACCGGCGCACACCCAAGCGTGCAGCTTGGCGAACTTCGCCCGTCGAGAACCTCGGGGCGCCGTGAGGCACTCGAACGGCGTGAAATAGCCGAGATTCGCGCCCGCAACCTGACCGACAGGCCGCGCTGGTACCGCTGGTTCTTCCGCATCTTCCGCTTTGAAGAAGCGATCATCCTGGGTCTGCTTGCCACTTTCGTTACGGCCTACCTGCTGGTGACCGGCGCGCCCTCCACCGCGTCGCTTGAGCGCGCGTTCACCTACAACTTTCACGGGCGCGGCACGTTCTGGATGTTCATGTTGTGGTGCGTGCTCGGCACGGGTTTCCTGCTGCTGGTGGCGACGCTGCCGATGGCCGGCAAAGGCAAGGCCCGCAAGCTGATGCACGGCGTCTGGGGCGAGGCGGTCGGCATCGGCCCGCGCCTGAAAGCGACCACACTGTGGGGCCTTGGCGGACTGCGCGCTTATGTGCCTTTCCTGGCGTGCATGGGCGTGTACGAGATGAACAAGCGGCTGATCCCGGCCATTCGCGGTGACACGCTTTACGACCAGCCGATGGCCAACTTCGAGTACGCCGTGTTTGGCGACCTCTCCAGCGCGATCGTCCACAAGTGGATGCATGCCGAATGGATCACGTCGCTGATCGGTATCGTGGGGCTTACACAGCTGGATATCCACGAGGCAGTCTACATCAGCTACGTGTATGCCGCGCCCGCGCTGGCGATGGCGCTGTGGTTCCTCGGGCGTCGTACTCACTTCAACCGCTTCATGGGCGCGCTCGTCATCACGGGTGCACTGGCCTACATCGGCTACGTGCTGGTGCCCGTGGTCGGCCCCAAGTATGTGTTCGAAGGCCGCTGGCTTGAGGCAACGCCGGGCGCGCTGAGCTTCATGGATGACATCAAGGCGCGCAACCGCGACTGCTTCCCCAGCCTGCACACGGCCTGGACTACGCTATTCCTGATCGCCGCCTACCGCGGGGTGCGCCCGCTGTTCTGGGTGTACTTGCCGGTGGCGATCGGCGTGTACATCGCGACGCTTTACGGCGGCTACCACTACATCCCCGACATCATCGCCGGGCACCTGGTGGCCATCTTCGCCTGGTGGGCCGCCAAGCCCCTCCGCGAATGGTGGGACCGCCGCGCAGGCGTCGTCAAGGAAGTGCCGCTCGCGGCCTAGCGACTAATAGCTGGTTCAGGTCTTTGTTTCCTGAGCCTGTGCCTCGGTGTGAGACTTGGCCGCGGTCGGCGGATCAAACTTCCCGTCCAGTTCGATCTCTTCCCAGGTCGGAAGCTTGCGCTTGATGCGTATGTGCATGAACTGCACGGCCAAGAGGACTCCCATGACGGGCCCAATAGCCAGGAATGGAAGAACGCGCTGACCAAACAAGTCCAGGTCTTCATGGAAAAATGCCAGCCCGAGCGCCGCAATGCTCGCGAGAAAGACGACCTCAAACACCAGGCCGAACACCAGTACGTTCTGCAGAAACGATGCAGTAGCCGGTGGACGAACGGGGATGCGAAGCAACCAGACCAGCCCGTAGGCCGGGGGCGCAATCTCCATCTTGCGCGCACCCGCGCGCTCGTACTCCTGGCGAACTATCGCGAGCTTTTCCCAAAAGTTCATTTGGCTAATCCAGAACTACCCCTGGCAATCTAGCATCCGTCGCCTTGTGCCGATGTAGGGATAGTCGAATCCCAATTTGAGAAGCCACAGTCCAAACCAATCCGCCCCCGTTGCTACGAAGACTGCCTGCGGTTGGAATCGACTCGATTGCACGTCAGGCGTAATCTCGGGACGTGCAGAGCCACCGCAAGATCCTCTCCGAGTATCGCGGCTACCGCCGCTCATGCTGGTACGTCATCGTAGGGATGGCGCCTGCCTGTCTGCTGGCTGCGTTACTTCGACCCGATGGATGGCCCCCGCTGTTGGTCGTATTCGCTAGCTCAAACGGCGCCGCCTGTTTTGGACTTTGGAAGTTGCGAGGTATGAAATCTGTCGGACGCCAGGTTGAATAACCGATTGATTGCCGACTCGGGGGGAGCTGACTTGATCTCTATCAACACAGACTTGCTGGGACGCCTGAAAAAGGCCGATGCTTCCGCGTGGTATGAAATGTGGGAGGTGTTCGGGCCCAGCATTGAGCGGCTGATCGGCAGCATCGCCTCGCGCTACTTCGGGCAGGAGACCATCAAGGATGTAAGCCAGGAGACGCTGGCGCGCGTGTACCAGGAAATCGGCAAGTTCGACCCAAACCGCGGCGTCAAGTTCAGCACCTGGCTGTACGCCATCGCAAAGCACGTCGTCTACAGCGAGCTGACCAGCCGCAGCGCCCAGAAGCGCGGCGGCGGCAGCAAACCCATGAGCCTAGACGACACAATCTTTGAAGTCGCCAGCAGCACGCCACCGGACGACGAATTCGAGATGGCCGTGTTCCGCGCCAAGGTGTACCGCGCGCTCAAGGAAGTCGAAAAGCAGGCCGACTTCACCGAGTTCGAATGCTACCGCCAGCGCCTGACCGAAGGCATCCAGGGCAAGGAGATCGCCGACAAGATGGGCGTCAGCGAGGCCAGTGTCAGCCGCTACCTCAAGCGCGTGCGCAACCAGATCCGCGAGGCCGTGAAGATCGCCGTGATGGGATACTCATGGACCGACGACGAAAAGCAGCAGTTCGACGGCAGCGGGCTCACAGCGGCCGATGACGACGCGTTCGACAACGCGCTGTCCGACATCTACCTGAAAGATGAGCAGACCCGCCGCGACTACGGGAAGTTGCAGAAAACGGCCGCGACGGTGCGCTGAGTGGCATCGCCTTCCAGGCGATGGCCCATCGGCCAGATTCCGATGCCACTAGTCCGGCGCTACGAGCTTGCCGTCTCTCTCGACAAAGCCGCCCTCGGGCACTTCGATGCCGAATTTGGTCGCGAGAAGCTGGTCGAGGTCTGCTTTCACCGACTCGTCCGCGTGCCAAAGCTTGCAGGCAATCCGCTTCGATTCCTCGATCAGCCCCTCGTTGAAGCAGGTCAGCAGCATCGCCAGCAGCTCATTGCGCGACGGCTGGATCGCCTCGTAGAGCGAAATCATCGTCTCGGGTGGAAGCTGGTGCTGGGCGTAGCGAACCTTGTACTGCACGTGCACGCCGTTGGCGCATTCGTGATCGACGTTCAGCACCATGCGCCAATCGCTCGTCTTGGCCAGCAGGGTCGCGGCGCGCCCGTAGAACGTGCAGCTCGCGTCGTCGATCTCTCCGGCCTTCCATGCCTTCTCCAGCCGGGTCTTGAGCTGGTTCATCTCGGCGTAGCTTGAGCTGTCGCTCTTGGGCAGCAGCTTGCTTTCGGGGGCACGCGGCAGCTTGTCTTTGCGCCGGTCGAAGGGCTCGCGCTTTGCGGGCAGCTCGCCGTTTTCCTGGGCCTTGCGGCTGGCCGCGACGCCCGTGACCTCGGCGTCGAGATTGCTCTTCAGCGACTCGTCCAGCCGGGCCTGCTGACGCAGCTCCGTCAATACAGCCTCCGCCGCGGCAAAATCGTTGCGCTGCAGGGCTTCATCGGCGCGCGCGAAGCACTCGCCGATGTACCAGTCGTTGGCTTCTTCCAGCTCGGGCAGCTTGCGGGCGACGTACTTGTCCATCTCGCTGCTCTTGGCGAGTTCGCGGTGCAGGTCTGTCTGGTCCAGATACGTCGCCAGGGCATTCACGCGCTCAAGCGCTTCGGCATATTTGTTCGCCTTCTCAAGATCGTAGACGTCGCCGTTGTCCGTGCCGTACCGTTCCTGCATCTCCCGGAACAATTGCAGGCGGATCGCCGTAAAGGCCCTCTCCAGCGGCCACTCGAGCCCGTGGCTCTTGTAGCGGGCCGCCTCGGCCTTGATCTTTTCGTAGGCGGCCAGCTTGTCGATCGGCGCGTCTTCGTTCGCGTTCGATACCAGTGCATCCAGCTCGGACTTGAGTCGTTTCTCTTCGTCAGGCGACATGCGTTCATCGACCTTCGCAGGTCCGCCGCCATTTGTGCCGCTGTCCCCGCTGCTGGAGCCCGCCGTCGTTGCAGGCGCGGACTCGGGCAGTTCGCCGTAGTCCTCGCCGTCGTAGGAATCGCCGGCATCCAGCAGTGCAAACGCCACACCGCCACCGAATAGAACGAACACGACAAGCATGACGATCACCACGCCGGCCTTGTTCGCAGGCTTCGTTCCGGCCGGCGCTCTGCCGGCTACCGTCGCGGGTCTTGTCTGGCGCGCGTGATCGGTGCCCCGGTGGTAGCCGTCGGCGTCGTCACTCGACGAGGAATAGTCCGTATCCTTGCCGGATGAATATGCGCTTTCCTGATTTGACCGGTACTCATCCTCGACCCGGCGCTTGTAGGTCGATGTCGGGTTCGCCGCGCTTGGCTTGACCTCGTCCTGCCAGGAACGATCGGCGGTGCGCGCCGGTTTAGGCGCCACATCCAATTCCGTCAGCAGATCGACGACTTTCAGGACCGCACTACCGACTTCGACTTTGTCCCCTTCGGCCAACTCGGCCGAATACTTTGTCTCGCCGTTGTGTTTGGTACCGGTGTCGGACATCTGGTCCGTGTAAGACCAGCGGTCCACAAAGTGCTCGAATTTCAGGTGGATCGGGCTGACTGCAGGGTCGTCGATCACGATGTCGCTGTCGGGACGCGAGCCCACAGTAATGTAAGCCGCGCCGCTGCGGGTCGTGTACTGGCGCGTGGAGCTGCCGATTCGGATTTCGAGTTTCATGCCGCACAGGCTAGCCGCGCGCGCACCTGTTTGCGAGCAGGACGCCCGATTCGGCCTTCGAAACTCGCCAAATTGCCCAGCAGTCGCTTGAATGGTGTGTGCTTGAATGGTGTGTGAAAGAAACGGAGGGCGGTCCCCAATAACGGGCAGCCGGTTGTATCCGGGTGGATCGTATTTGCAGGGGGCCCAAGCCGATGCGCCATAAAACGTCAGTCGCGGACATGGACAGCTGCGAGGCTCAGTTCACTGAGCATCTCGAGAAGATCACCCGCAAGACGGAAAAGTTCTTTCGCAGGCGTCGTGAAAAGCGTGAACGCATGGCCCAGTGGCAACCGCAGACGCCAGGCGAGAAACCGCCCCTCACACTGGGCAACATCGTTCACTTCATCATTGCGGTGTTCTTCCTCTGGCCGGTGTTCCTGGTCATCGCCGCCATCTGGTCGCTCGGCGACGCCGTCAACTTCGTGCGCCACACGATTGAGGCCTGCATCAGCAGCACCTTCTGGTTCGGACGCCTGTGCCGCGAGTGGATGGGCGGCATGTACCTGCACAAGAATTCACCGGGCATGCTGCGCCTGCGCGGCCAGCGCCGCGCCTTCGGCGTCGAGGCGGCCAAGGACTGGCGCGATGCCGGGCTTGCGCTGCTGGGCGTAGGCAGGGCATGGAGCAAGACTTTCGGGCTGGGCGGACTGTTCAGCAGCCTCGAGAAACGCATCGACAAGGCGAATGTCGACTGGCGTCGCTACGTTGCCACTGCGGCGTATGACCCAAGCGAAGCGCCGGCCGAGTTTCCTGAGCAGTACGTTGTCGTGGATGAGCTCCCGCCCGGCGGCAGCAGCGCGCGGCTGTACATCGTGCGCAAGGCCGAGGAAGCCGAGAACGGGCAGCTATACGTCCTCAAGTACTTCAACCTGCGCGCGGGCGGCAACCTGGACAGCGTGATCCGCGAAAGCCAGGCCGCGCAGCTTGCCCAGAAGATGGGCCTGATCATCGAAAGCAAACTCGGCGAAGCGGCCTTCTGGTACGTCATGCCGTACTACCACGGCGAGACGCTGACCGGCGGCGTGCTGCGCAACATCAAGCAGGCGCGCGAGAGTGACGCGCTTGCCGGGCACTACCGCATCAGCCTCGGCTACGTGCACCAGTTGCTGCAGATCATCGCCCAGTACCACGAAGCGGGCGTGTTCCACAAGGACATCAAGCCGGACAATTTGATCATTAACGGCGAGCGGATTTACCTCGTCGACATCGGGCTGATGACCCCGCTGTCGAGCATGTCGCAGCTTACGACGCACGGCACCGAGTACTTCCGCGACCCGGAGATGGTGAAGCTCGCCCTCGAAGGGCGTGAGGTGCGCGAAGTGGACGCGGCGAAGTTCGACGTCTACAGCATCGGCGCGGTGCTGTTCTTCGCCCTGTCCGGCGAGTTCCCGACCAGCGGCGCGCTGTCACGCCTGCCGAAGGAAGTGCCGATGGCGACGCAGTGGGTCGTCAATCGCGCCATGACCGGCATGCACCAGCGCTACAGCGACGCCCGCGCCATGCTGACCGACGTGGATTACCTTTCGTGGGCCGCGGCGCAGGGGCAGCTTGATTCCGTCAAGCCCGCCGACCTGCCCAGCTTCAAGGGCATGCCCGTGCCCGCGCACCTGCAGCCGCAGGCGCCCGTGGCCAATACCGAATACCGCGAGCGGCTCGCGGCAGCGCCCGGCGGCTACGGCGCCTGGTACAGCGCACCCGCATACACCGCGCCGAAGAAGGGACTCACTCTCGGGCGCGTGGTGCTGATCCTGTTCCTGGTGGGCGGACTCGCGGCAATCGGGCTCGCGACAGTGGGCACGATGGGCGCGTGGGTCCAGAAGGCCAAGCAGCAGAATTCCCAGCCCGCACCCGATGAGGCGCTCGCAGCCCGCTTGCCCGGCGAGGCCGCAAACCTGCGCCCGGTGTTCGACGACATTGACTCCGCGCTCAACCGCAACGTGCACACCGACAGCGTGAAGTATCGCGACCCGATTGCGCGTGTGGAGCTGGTCCCCACGCTGGTGAAGGGCGTCGACGACATATCGCGCGAATGGGAAACGTCGATCCTGGCGGACTTGCGCCGTCACGACCTGAGCAAGCCGGGCGCCGTCTTCGGGCCGCGCAAGATTGCGTTCCTGAGCATCGACCAGGACGAGCAGGACGCCGAGCTTGCCAAGGGCATCGAGCTGGAGTTCGAGCTGGAAGCGGCCCGCCAGCAGTTGCCGCTGACCACCTACTCCGCGTCTGAAAATGAGAAGGTGCGCCAGACGGTTCTTGCGATCTCCGACAAGCTGGCGCTGCACCGCGAGATCGCGGCGCGCTTTGCGGACGCCGGCGAGGTACCCGCGTTCATTGTGGTGTTCACGATCGAGCACGTGGACGGCGGCGACCAGATCAACGTGCGGGCGATCTATCCCGGGCGCGAGTACCGAGCGATCGTGCCGTTCGGCGACAAGCCCGCGATCGGCCCGATGCCGGAAGACAAGCCCGGCGTCACGCGTGGTGACTAGGCTCTGTCTGGCAATTCGTTCGTCGCGAGCCCGAGCGAATTCGACGAGGCCAAGGAGCGGCGCCCGTTTGGCCCGGAGGCGGGGCTGCAGCCCCGTTGAGGACCAAACGGGTGGTGCGACGACGGCATCGCCGATTGCAGCCGGGCGCAGCAGAAGGCAATTGCCGGACACAGCCTAGACAAAGTCCGGCGCTTCGCGGGAGTTCAGGAACTGTCGCACGCGGTGCGCGGTCGGGAACTCCTTGTAGACCAGGTCGCGGCGCCCGCCCTTTACGAGGTGCTTGATCAGCTCGGGCTGTTTCGCGTAGCGCTTCTTGCCGCCCGTCATGTCCCGCAGCAGCATCAGCATGTCGTAGATGTCGTCGCGCTTGCGCTCGCGCGTTGTCGGGCCGAGGTTGATGAAGTCCAGAAACTGCACTTCGTGGTGGATACCGTTGCGGCGCACCATCACGTTGTCCTCGTGAACGTCGCCGTGGTACAGCCCCTGCGCGTGGATGGCTTCCAGCCCGACCGCGATCTGCTCCACGATCTGCAGGGCTTCCAGTGCGCTCAGCGCGCCGCGCTTCTTCATGTAGTAGCTTAGCTGCTTGCCGGGCGCGCGCGTGCTGACCATGAAATCCAGCTTCTGGCCCGCCCAGCGGATTGTGTCGCTGTGCATGTAGCGGATCACGCAGCCGAGGTCCGACAGCTTCTCAAGCCGCTTCACGTACTCCTTGAGCGACTTGCCCTTCTCATTGCGTTCGGGGTAGTAGAACTTTGCGACGCGCGGGAAGCCCGTGGTGCGCTCGTGCACGAGGTACGCTTCGCCCTCCCAACCACCGCCCAGGAATTCCGCGACCACATACTTGCCGGCAAGGATTCGTCCCGGCTTGAAATCAAAAGGTGTGGGCTCGCTGCGTGCCATTCGCGTCCTGAAATCTGCAGGGCGGAATATGATCTATGCAGGCGCGATTGCAATCCTCGGCATGTCCGACTGCCCGGGTTTTTCGCCGCCGCAGCGCGTTACACACTGCGGGGCCTTTTGTAGATTCGCCCTCGGTTCCGGTTTCCTATTGTTCGGATCGGGGGTGAGTCATCGCACAAGGCCTGCGAAACCGTTCCTTGCTGACCGAGGCGTCGCTCGACCGCATCGAAGCGGCCGTGGCGGATGCCGAAAAGCAGACGAGCTGTGAATACATCGTGGTGCTGGCGCCCGCTTCCAGCCGCTATGAAGGCCGGATCATCAAGGCCGGCGCCCTCGGCGCACTGCTGGCATACGCGCTGCTTTACTCGATTAACTACTGGCTGTATGGCGAGCCCGATGCGCTGTGGCTTCTGCTGGAGGCCATCGCGTCCGGTGCCCTCGTAGCGGTCGCATTCAACAAGTTCTCGCCCCTGCGGCGCCTGCTGATCCCTCGCTGGGTCATGACCGCAGCCGTCGATACGGCCGCACACGCGACCTTCAGCCAGGAAAACGCCAGTCTCACCAAGGATCGCAACGCCGTGCTGATCTACGTGAGCGTGTTCGAGGGCGAAGTGCGCCTGATGCCCGACATCGGCGTGCAGCAGAAAGTGCATGAGGGCAAGCTCGGCGAAATTGAGGGGAAGCTCGCCAACGCGCAATCGGGGGATCCCACTGAGCTGGTGTGCGACGCGATTCGGCAACTCGGCGCCTGCTGCGGCGCGTGCTTCCCGATCGAGCCCGAAGACGTGAACGAGTTACCCGACCGGCCACAGATCCGCCTGCCATAGGAGCCTATGCGACGCCGCTGGATGCTCTGGTTCTTGCTGTTGTTTCCGCTGATCGCGGGAGTGTTCGCGTCGGAGCTCGACGCGCGCTTCGGCGGAGGCGGCGGCTACAGTGGTGGAGGCGGGGGCGGCAGCGGCGGGAGTGGAGGAGGCGGCGGAGACGGTATCGGTGCGCTGTTGTACCTGCTGGTGCGCCTGTTCATCATTCTCTGGAATGCGGGTCCGGTCGGTAAGGTCTTTGCCATTCTGCTGCTGATCGGCGTGGTTGCGGGATTCATCTGGTTCAGCAAGCACAAACAGAAACAGCGCACGCAACTGGATAACCAGGGCCGCATCCTGCACAGTCATCGTGCGCAGCGCCGCCAGCAGCAGGGCGTCAACCAGATCACGCAGTTTGACCCAAATTTCTCGCGCGTCTTGTTTCTGGACTTCGCGCGGCTGGTGTACGTGAAGTTCCACGAATCGCGCGGCGGGCTCGCGCGGCGCAATGACTCCGACTTCGCCGTGGCGCCTTACCTGTCGATGCAGATACGACAACAACTGAAGCAGCAATCGGCAACGGTCAGCGAGGTGATCGTGGGCGCGCTTGAGATCCAGCGCGTCAGCCTCACGCCGAACAGCGTGCAGGTGGTCGTCAACTTTCGCTCCAATGTCGTCGAGGCTACGGCGCAAGGCGAGCCGATCCGCAGCTTCATGGAACAACGCTTCACGTTTGTGCGCCCGAAGTCGGCCATCACGCAGCCGCCCGAAAAAGTGCTCGCACTCGGCTGTCCGAATTGCGGCTCGCCAGAAGAGCCCCAGCTGGACGGGCGTTGCCCGAGCTGCGGGACGATTACCGGCGGCGGCGAGATGGACTGGCAGGTGCGACGCATCGAGACGCTGCGCCGCGAGCGCGTCGGCCCACCGGTCGGCCACAAGGGCGGCCGCGAGGTCGGTACCGGCGCCGCGACGATCTACGCGCCCGACCTGACGGCGCAAAAACGCTCGCTCGCGATGCGCGATCCCGCCTTCAACTGGGTCAGCTTCAACTCACGGGCTACGCACATCTTCCGGCAATTGCAGCAGGCCTGGACAGATCAGGACGAAGGCGAAATGCGCCCGTATGTCACGGACACGCTGTTCGACACAGTGCGATACTGGATGGCACGCTACCGCGAACAGGGCATCCGCGAAGTGCTGGAGGACGTCGCCATCACGCGGGTCGAAGTCGCGCGCATCGAGCACGATGCCTGGTTCGACGCCATCACCGTGCGCATCCACGCGTCGATGAAAGAATATCAGCTCGACAAGAGCGGGCGGCTGATCTCGGGCAACAAGGACAAGTTGCGCCATTTCACGGAGTACTGGACGCTGATTCGGCGCTCCGACCGCAAGCACGGCAAGTCGGCCGAGCCTGCAAACTGCCCAAGCTGCGGCGCCCCGCTCGACCGCATCAATCGCGCCGGCATCTGCGAATACTGCAACAGCAAGATCGTCGGCGGCGACTTCGACTGGGTTGTCGCCATCATCACCCAGGACGAAGACTACGTCGGATAGGCGGCCTGGATGACTCGAGCGATCTATCTCTTTGTCATCGCCCTGCTGCTGGCCGGGGCCCTGACGGCGCGCGGCGGCGGCGGGGGCGGCTACTCCGGCGGCGGGGGAGGCGGTGGTGGCAGCAGCGGCGGGGGCAGCAGCGGCGGCAGCAGCGGAGGATCCTCCAGCTACGGCGGCAGCAGTCGCAGCGGATCTACCGGCCGCAGTGGTCCCGCACGCCCGCTGACACTGGGCGAAGCGATCCTCATCATGCTGATCATGGGCGCGCCATTCGCGGTCATCATCTCGATCTTCATGCTCGCGGCCCGGTACGAGCGCAAATCCGCGACGATTCCGCCCCACCGAGTCCTGAATTCGCCGCGCCCGGATCCGCTCGAGCAACTCCGGGCCACCGACCCGAACTTTTCACCCGTGCTGTTTCGCGCGTTTGCGCACCTTGTATTCGTCAAGTTTCACGAGTCGCGGGGCGGTGTGACCCGCCACAGCAGCGAAGAATTCGCTGTCGCCCCGTACATCAGCGCGGAGCTGCGACGCGTGGTTCGAGACAGCAAAGAGAAGATTCGTGAGGTGATCGTCGGGGCCATCGAGATCGGGCAGGTCACAACAAACCAGCGCGAGACAGTCGTTCGAGTCTTCGTGAAAGCGAACATCGTCTATCGAACGTCGCCCGGCAAGGACCAGCGCATGCTGGTAAAGCAGCAGATGGTGTTTAAGCGCCCGAGTCGCGTTCTGACGCGCGCGCCGGAGCTTGTGCTGGCATTGGGCTGCCCATCCTGCGGCTCCCACACGGAGCCCGAGATCACGGGACGTTGCCCAAGCTGCGGCACAATCGTCGGCGGCGGAGAAATGGACTGGCAGGTGACGGCGCTTACAGGTCCGCGGCCTGAGCCGGTCAGCGGCCCCGTCGGGGAGAGCGGCGGCGTAGAAGTCGGAACCAGCCTACCCACGCTGATCGACCCCGCCTTCCATGCCGAGTATCGGGCGCTGAGGATGCGGGATCCGCATTTCGATCTGAAGCAATTCCAGCGTCGCGTACATGCCATCTTCATGAAACTCCAGGAAGGCTGGACCGAGCGCAATGAAGCGATACTCAGGCCGTACGAGCTCGACCATGTGTTCGACGCACACAGGATCTGGCTGACGCGCTATCGCGAAGAGCGCGTTCGAAACGTGCTTGAGGACGTGCGGATCGACCGTTGGGAAATCGCCAAGATTGCGCATGACGCCTGGTTCGACTCCATCGTCGTGCGCATCTTTGCCAGTATGATCGACTATCACGAAACCGATGACGGCGAGCTGTTGTCCGGCAGTCGGACCGAGATGCGCAGCTTCAGCGAGTACTTCACCGTAGTGCGCCGCACGGTCGCCGCCGGGCGCAAGTCGAAAGACCCGATGCGCTGTCCGCAATGCGGTGCACCGCTTGACAAGGTAAGCCAATTGGGAATCTGCGGGTACTGCGACAGCCGGATCACGACCGGGGAATTCGACTGGGTACTGGCCCTGATTACGCAGGACGAGGAGTATTCGGGGTGAGCAACAGCCACGCTTCCGTTTCGTCGGGATCAAAGTGTCGGCAAACGCGCGCCCGTTGTGCCGGGTTGCGCCTGGGTTTGTGCAAGCCCGTTCTCCTCGTGGTCATGGTCGCCGCCTTGGCCTGCGGCAGCGTCTATGCACGCGGTGGAGATGGCGGCGACTACTCAGGTGACGGGTCGTCGAGCAGCAGCAGCAGCGGCTCGGACTACGGCAGCTCATCCAGCAGTAGTAGCAGCAGCTCGGACTGGGACTCCAGCTCCAGCAGCTCCGACTACGGGGAAAGCTCCGGTGGAGGCAGCGGCGGCGAGGGTGGGCTCCTGGGGCTGGTGTTCATTCTGGTGATCTTCGGGGTCGCGTTTGGGGCTACTTTCTACGGCAAGTACCGCGACTCGCGCCGCAAGGCCAAGCCGTATTCGCCCCCTCGGCCGCGAGCGCGCCCGGCAGACTTGAGCCCCCTGCGCGAGGTTGATCCGAACTTCTCGCCGGTGCTGTTCACCGCGTTCGCGCACCTGGTGTACGTGAAGTACCACGAGTCGCGAGGTGGGCTGGCACGCCGCAGCGCCGAGGAGTTCGCCGTCGCGCCGTACCTGAACGCGAGAGTACGCGACGAAGTGCGCAAGGCCGATGAGAACATCTCGCAGGTGATCGTCGGCGACATGACCGTCGCAGCGCTTGATATCGATCGCGACAGCGTTCAGCTATTCGTCGTATTCAAGTCGAACGTCGTCTACAAGGATCGGAAGGGCCGACTCAAGCGCATGCTGCTGCACGAGCAGCTGATCTTCAGCCGGCCGAGGAGCGTCCGCACACGCGAGCCGGAACGCGTGCTCGCGCTGGGTTGCCCGTCGTGCGGTACGAAGCAGGAGCCGGAGACTACGGGGCACTGCCCAAGTTGCGGCACAATCGTCGGCGGCGGAGAAATGGACTGGCAGGTGACGCGCGTAACTGAAGTGGAGCCGCAGAAGCCGGTGAAAGGCTCAGTCGCCGGCGGCGGCGGTGTCGAGCCCGGCACGGACTTGCCGACAATCATGGACCCGAACTTCAAGGCCGCCGAGATTGCACTGAAGAATCGCGACCCCGGATTCGACTGGAGCACATTCACTACACGCGCGCACGCCGTGTTCATGAAGCTGCAGGAAGGCTGGACACAGCGCGACGAGAGCATCCTGCGCCCGTTTGAGCTCGACCACGTCTACGACACGCATCGAATCTGGCTGGAGCGTTATCGCGAGGAAGGCGTGGTCAACGTGCTGAAGGACATCAAGATCGAGTACATCAAGCCGGTGAAGATTGAGTCCGACGCCTGGTTTGACTCGATCACGGTGCGTGTGCGGGCATCAATGCTGGACTACAAAGAGAGTACCAACGGGCGCCACCTTTCCGGCTCAAGCAAGAAGCGCAAGGTGTTCACCGAGTACCACACGCTCGTCCGCCGCCACACGACTCGAACGACCGGGAAGTATGAGCCGCTGCATTGTCCGCAATGTGGTGCACCACTGGATCGCGTGAGCCAACTCGGCGTGTGCGGTTATTGCGATTCTCGCATCACGACCGGCGAATTTGACTGGGTACTGGCCCAGATCACGCAGGATGAAGAGTACGACGGGTGATTGGTAACCTTGGTGGCGTAAGATTTGGCTAGTGTATACTTTTTACGCACCTAGCAGGATGTAGCAGTTATCCACGTGTACCTTAAATTGCTTCATATCAATAAGTTACGGTGAATTGCCTTTGGCACGAGGGTTGCATATAGGTCAATCGGAAGACCGGCCCCCAAGCCGTTTTCTACGCCCACCTCGCCCGGCCTATGCCGGGCGTGTGTGGTTTTTCAGCCCATGAGGGACTGCAGTTCGGCGTCGGCGTACGCGCCATCCTTGCCCGTGAGATAGGCAATCAGCATGTTGCGCTCATTGTAGATATCGCCCGCCAGCAGGCTGGTGATGCTTTTCTGGAGCAGCGGGCGGCGACGGCTGGTGACCATCTGCTTCAGGAAGTCCTTGTTGTAGAACGCGTCGATGAACGCCCAGAACACTTTGGTTCCGACCCGGACCCGCTCCTCATAACCGAGGAACGACTTCTCGCTGAAGTCCCCGGTATCAAACGCGCCCGCAATCGCCTCGGCCGCCATTTCCGCCGCCTTCACGCTCAGGAAGACGCCGGAGCTGAAGACCGGGTCGATGAACGCGCCCGCGTCCCCCACCTTGATAAGGCGATCGCCGACGTGGCGCTCGCTTGTGTAGCTGAAGTCCGCCTCGGTGCGCAGCTCGCCGATGCGCTCGGCCTTGATCATGCGCGGGCCGATCGAGCGGCTGTTGCGCACGCTTTCACCGAAGAACTCGGCGGGCGTCTTGCCCGACGCGCGGAAATACTCGCTGTCGGCGACAACTCCAACGCTCGTGGTGCCGTCCGCAAACGGGATCAGCCAGAACCAGCCCATCTTGGTATCGCCGAAGCGGGCGATGATGATGTTGCCGGGGTCCTGCTCGCAGCGAGTGACTTCGCGAAAGTGCCCGAAGACCGTCACCTTGCGGTGCGACGGGTGGATCTTTCGCTGATTCTGCCTGCCGCTCATGAACGTCCAGCGCCCGGACACATCCGCGACAACCTGCGCCCGGATGCGGCCCTCGGGCGTGTCCAGTTCCGCGCCGTCCTCATGAACGGTCAGGTTCAAAGCAGCGAGCGGCTGGTACACCTTCGCGCCCAGCTCGGTGGCGTGATCCAGCAGCAGCTTGTCGAACGGCGCCCGCTGAACCTGGAATGCGAACGGGTGGTCTTTGTCCAGCCCGTTGCGGAACCAGAAGCACTCTTCTTCCAGCGTCTCGTCGACGACGAAACGCGCGCCGTGCTTGACCTGATAGCCGGCGGCGCGGATTTTCTCGAGCACGCCTATGCGCTGAAAGGTGTCCATGCTGAACGGCAGCAGCGACTCGCCGATGCGAAAGCGCGGAAACGGATCGCGCTCCACGATGCAGACGCTGCGACCCTGCCGGCGCAGCAGCGACGCGAGCGTGCTGCCGCCCGGACCGCCGCCGACGATTGCTACGTCGAACTCACCCAGTACTTTGCTCATCGGGGCAATTGTGGTGGCCGAAGTGCCCGCTCGCAAGCGGCCAAAACAGGTTTCCTCCGGGGCTGGCGCGCAGGTTTTCGTACCACTAGAGTGCCGCCCTTTCGCGGTTCACCTGGATCAAACGTGCTCGGCATTCTGCAACATCCGAACGTAAATCCCGTCATCTTCACACTCTGGAGCAACGCCGAAGGCGAGCCTGTACTGGCCCTGCGCTGGTACGGCTTGATGTACGTGTTCGCGTTCGTGTTCGGCTACCTGGTGTTCCGCTGGCTGCAGAAGACCGGCTACCTGCGCATGAAGGCCGAAGACGTCACCAACATCATCGTCGTCGGCGTGCTCGGCACATTCCTCGGCGGGCGGCTCGGGTATCTGCTGTTCTACCAGTTCGACAAGCTGTTCCTCGGCAAGGGCGACCTGCCGATCTCGGAACGCTTTGCGATGATCTACAAGGTCTACGAAGGCGGAATGTCGTTCCACGGCGGTGTGTTCGGCGTCGGGCTTGCCGTACTGATCTACGCGTGGCGGAAGCGGCAGAACTTCTGGAACATCCTCGACGGCGCGGTCCACATCGTGCCCTTCGGCGTGGCCATGGTGCGCGTCGGCAATTTCATCAACGGCGAGCTCTACGGGCGCGTGTTCACCGACGAGGCCGGCAACACCATCTACGACGCCGACAAGCTGCCCTGGTACGCGATGAAGTTCCCGACGGATCACAACGACCCGATCGCGGCCGAGCGCCTGCAGTCGCTCATGCGGCAGGACTATTTCGCTACCCACCCCGACGCCACGCGCGTGCCGGACGCCGCGATGCAGCCGCTTCCCGTGAAGCCGGAAATCTGGGACCAGGTCAGCCAGTACTTCCCCGGGCGCTGGCCCAGCCAGGTCGTGCAATTCGCGTTCGAGGGCATGCTGGTGCTGCTGATCGTGTGGTTGCTGCGCCGCTACTTCAAGCGCCCGGGCCAGCTCACCGGCGCGTTCCTGATGCTGTACTGCATCTGCCGCATCCCGGCCGAGATGATCCGTCAACCCGACATGCAGATCGACCCTGCGAAGGCGGCGCAGCTTGGAGGCACGGCCGCGTTCCTGCAGTCGATCGGGATGACCATGGGCCAGTTTCTTTCGGTCGTCGTGTTCTTGATCGGGCTGATCTGGATCCTGGCGATCTACTTCAAGCCGTTCACCGGGCGCGAGTACACGATTGAGGAGCGTCGCTCGGGATTCCTCCGGCAGACGATCAAGGACCTGCCCGAGATTCTGGGATTGCGCAAGAAGCCCAAGGCACCCGACAAGCCGGAAGCAGAATCCGCGAGTACCGACGAGCCGACGCCCGACGCTAGTTGAGCGTGCACTGGTACACTTCGCCGGAGCGTGTGCCCAGGTACACCCGGCCCGCCATCGGCGCCGAACCGATCGCAATCACCGTGTCCTGCTTCTCGATGGGCGCCGTCATGACGGTTGCGAGCGTTGCCGGGTCAATCACCAGCGCGCCGGTCGGGGCGATCACAACCAGGTACTTGCCGTCGTAGGTCGCGCCCACCACGTGGAACTTCACTTCGACGCCGCCCTCGATCGAGCCCTGGGGCGTAACTCGCGTAAGCTTGTCCCCCACGATCGCGAACACCCCGCCTTCCACGGCGACCATGTCGAAGACTTCGCCTCCCACGTCGGGGTGCATTGACAGCTCGGACAGCTCGTTGTCCTCGATCTTGTAGCGCGCCAGCGTCTTGCCGGCCGCGGCCCAGACTTCTCCGTTGCGGTAGACGATGGCGGAAACGGGCGCGTTGTCCTTGCCGACCTGCACACGCTTCGTGCTGTTCTTCAGCGACAGGCGCCCCAGCGCGTCGCCAACGACGAGCTGCGATACGCCGATGGGGAGAATCGCGGTGACTTTGCCGTCGACGCGCAACTCCTGGCCACTGGTGACGCCAAGCGTGCCGGCATCAAGCATCATCACGACGCCGCCCGTCGTGCCGACCACCAGACGCTGGCCGTCCTGCCGGGTCACCAGCACAGATATCCCGCCGCTGTTCAGTTTCGTCGTGGCCTCGGGCGCATCTTTGCCGGGCAGCCAGCGCATGACCGAGCCGTCCTCGCCACCGGTATAGACGAACTGCCCACCGCGCTGCGGCGTGATGGCGGAGACACCTGTGCCGCGCTCGTGCGCCTGAAACTTGCTCAGGCTCAAGCCGGCGACGTGGGTGCCCTGCTCAACGCCGCTGCCGCCCGAGGTATCACGCAGGAAGAAGTACCAGATCGCCGCCCCGATCCCGGCGATGATCACCAGCGCGACCAGAATGCTGACGCCGCCGCCCGACTTGCGGCGCTTCGGTGGAGTCCAGGAATCCGCCGGCGACGCCAGCGTTCCCGTGTAGTCCATCACCGAAGAGCTGCCGGCCGCGCTGCTGTGAATGCCGGACCCGGTGCGTTCCGCAACGATCTCATCGGGCACGGAGCCGTCGATGATCGACTTGCGCTCAAAGGTCGGGAAGGATTTCGCCGCGTAGCTCTGCCACGCCTGGTCGTCCAGCTCCGGGTTCTGCACGATCCGGCTGCGGCGGGAGCTGCTGCTGCTTCCCGGGCGAGTGTCGCGGTGCGGCGACATGCTGGGGTTCGAGTTTCGGTTGGTCGCGCGCCCGGCATCCGGCGGCAAGGCCTTGATCTGGCCGGACGAGCGCCGGGCCTTGGCGCGCGCTTCGCGCACCATGTCGCTGGTCAGCTCGGCCATTTCCGACGCGGGCGCCTTGGGCGGCGCGGCCGGTTTGTCCGGCAGTGCCGCGTGCATACCGGAAGCACCGCGAGCCTTCTCCGCGGCCTTGCGCAGCTTGTCGAGGTGCGGCGACTGCACGCGGCCTTTGTCCAATGCCTCGGCCGCCTGCTCTTCCTTCGCCTTGTTGATGGCCTCCGCGTCGAGCTTCACGCCGGCCGTCGCATACAGCGTCGCGCCCTCGGACAAAAGCTTCTGCGTGCTGCGGTTGGTGCGGGCGACTTCCTTCAGGCGCTGGCCGATCTCTTCGAGGCTGGCTGGGCGCTTCTTGGGATCCTTCTGCGTCAGCTCATGGATGATGCGCGTCAGCTTCTGGCTGGGCTCATCCGTGACCATTTCCTCGGGCACCACGACGCGACTGGTTACGTGCTGCAGCGCCACAGCCATCGGCGTCGCACCGGCAAACGGCGGACGTCCCACGAACAGGTGATAGAGGGTTGAGCCCAGGCTGTAGATATCGGCCAGCGCGCCGACCTGCTCCCCCTGCGCCTGTTCCGGCGCCATGTAGTCGGGCGTGCCCATGATGGCGCCGGTCATCGTGAGACCACTCTCGGATGACAGCGCACGCGCAAGCCCGAAGTCGGCGACCTTCACGCCGCCTGTGTTGGGCAGCATCAGGTTGGCCGGCTTGATGTCGCGGTGGATCACGTCGTTGGCATGCGCGTGCTCGAGCGCACGCGCGGCGCCCGCACCGATGTCGGCGACGATGGCGGCCTTCTGCGGCCCGAATCGCTTCACAAGCTCAAGCGCGTCGGTGCCGTCGATGAACTCCATGACGAGGTAGTAGTAGCCGGACTCTTCACCGACGTCGTACACGCGAACGGTGTTCACGTGGTTCAGCCGGGCCGCGAGCTTGGCTTCGCGCATGAAGCGCTCGACCAGGTTGGAGTTGTTCGCGAGATGCGGCGGGAGAATCTTGACGGCGACCTCGATGTCGAGCCCGCCGTGCATGCCCTTGTACACCGTGCCCATCGCCCCGCGCCCGCAGATGCGCAACAGCTTGCACTTGCCGATCGTGTAGCCGACAAGCGACTTCTGTTCCGGGGCTGGGGGTTTGGACATGCGCCGCTCCAAACGCACGAAATGCACGCGTTCCGCGTATTTTGCCCTAAACACCGGGCACCGTCGAGGGGTGCAAAACCTGCCGAAGAACCAACTGTTGTCACACAATCAGTTGGCAGGCGAAAGGCAGGGGCGCCGCTATCGGCGCCCCCGCACAGGCTAGTTCTTCACGGTCGCAAGCAGCAGTGGACCCGCCCTGAAGAACTGGGCGAAACTGCTGTAGCGAATGGCGTCGTCGCCGATCACCGTGTCATCAATGTTCTGCGTCTGGCGATCGATCAGGTTGTCGGCCGCCGACTTCCAGTTGGCGCTACCGCTGCTTCGGTACGCGCCGATGTAGCCCGCGCCGATCAGCAAGTTCGGGCCGCCGAAGTCAACGGACCCTCCGGGCGTCTCCGCGAACGCCCCGAACAGATTCGTCGGCGGATTGCCGAGGTAGACCTGCGCGTTGGTGCCGAGCAGCCAGTTCATCCCGTTCTCGATGTTCAGGTCCACGGTGTTGTCGTTGCGGATCCAGCGGGTGTACTCAAGCGCTTCCATCAGGTGCCCAACCTGCCAGGCCACAAAGTTCCCGCTCGAGTCCGCGAAGCCGACGCCGTTCGGGTCCCGCGTGGTCGCCGTCGACTGGCGGGTCCGGACGGCCGTCAGGACATAGACCGTCATGGCGGCGGCCGTGTTGTCTGCCAGCCCGTTCGCCTCTTCATAGGCCGCGGCGATCATCAGCGCGTTGCTGAGCCACGTGGTTGGACAAGTCATGGTGTTGTCCGTGCCGCCGTTGCCCGCATCGAAGAAGCACTTCCAGGAAGCCCGCAGATAGGTGTAGCACTCTTTCAGGACTTCCAGCGACATGGCTTCGCCCGTCAGCAGGAAGTGCTTGGCAAGGCACGCGCCGCGGAACACGTCGAGGTGATTATCACCGAAGTGGTAGTTGCCCAGATCGTGCTGCTTGTTGTTCGGCGTGTAGCGCGTCTTGCCGAGCTGACTGGCCTTGCCGCCGCTGACCGCGGGGTTGCCGGACTCGGTGTAGTTGAAGCGGGTGCCGATGTCCGCGTGCTGCACCACAACGTCGCGGAAGTGCCTGGCGGTCACTTCAGCCAGGTACAGCATCTCCGTGTTGCCGCTCATGGCGAACCACTGGAACGCGGCATGGCTCATGCCCCAGTCGCCGTTTTCCCAGCCATCGACCGGCGAGTCGTGCTTGCTGTCGCCGAAGTGCCACATGCCGTATTCGTGGCCGGTCGCCGTGCCGTTGCCGTCGGTGCGGTCGTAGAGAATGTCGCCCTCGTGGTCGAGCATCTCGCTCATGTACGCGGCCGCGAACGCCTGGCTGGAGGTGCGGAAGGCGCTGACGTCGCTGAACGTGCTGTCAGTCGTCGCGATGTCGCCGAACACGACGCATGCGGCGTAGTGCTTCGGGTTGCAGTAACCGCGAGGCGGGTCGTTGATGAAACTCTGGCGCGACAGCGCAGTCGCCTGGTCGTATGAGCTGCCTCGCCCGAAGTTCAGGATCATGTCGTGAGTCTTCATGGCCCCGGCGAAGACCTGAAGCTGCCCGGCCTGCGCAGGCCAGATCCCGACCCGCATCAGCCCGTCCGCCTGCGCCCGCAGCTCTTTCGGGTGCAGTTGCCAGAACTCCTGCATGGCGACGGTCACGCGCAGGGTGCCCGCGAACATCTGCATCCAGCCCGGCGCATGGTTTGAAACAGTGCCGGTGGTACCGCTGTCATCGGTCGTGTAGGTGATGTTGGTGTCATTCTGCAGAGGCCAGGTATTCAGAAGCGGATCCGAGCTGCCGTCGCCGGTGCCGCTGCTGTAGCCCGCCGGCTGGGGATTCTCCGGGTCAGATGCGTCGTAGGTGCCCGTGTACTCCTGAAACAGGGAGAGATACTGGCCGGTGCTCATGCTGCCGTGTGCGTGGTCGGTCGGGCTTCCGCCGATGTAGACCGAGACAGGCACCGCACCGAAATCCAGCGGCAGGTCCATGTTGATCGAGTCGGCCGTCTCATACTGCGCAAGCTGCGCCGCGGCCGCCGCCGGCGTTGCGGCCGCCACTCCGTGCCCGGTCATGTTCTTGAACGTGTACTGCACGCGAATCATCGGCAGGTCGTTGTACGCCGTGATGCGGACCACGTAGGTTAGCTTGTTGACGCCGCCACTGCTTCGATGCACGCCTTCCGCGCGGATGGTCACGCGGATCGGCCCCTGTTCCTCGACCATTACCTGCGTCGGGGCGATCTGGTCCATCAGGTAATCCGTTGCCCCTTCCGAAACGATGATCCCCTCGGCCGCGGCCGTATTCAGGCATTCGTCGTTGGGTGTGCCGCCGAGGTCGCGGTCAATCTTCACGCTGTCGAACAGGCGGAAGCTGTTCTTGTTGACCGTGAACTCGACTTGTCCGGTGTTGACGACAATCGAACTCGCGCCGTTGGTGACTGCCAGGTTGGTGCCCGTGGCGCTGCCTGTGCCGGTGTTGTTCAACTGGTACTTCCCGACGCCACCGGTGCCAGAAAGGTCCGCAATAAAATCCACCATCACCCAGCGGATGCTCGGCGGCGTAGTCGGCCAGCGCGACGTAACCCGGAACTGCGCCGGCACGCTGCCTCCGGCCTGCAACTGCAGGTCGAGCTGATTCACGTCCGTTTGAATGCCGCGCCCGAGCGGAATGCCGACCGTCGTCGGCACGCCCGTGCCCTGCCAGCCGCCGCGCGACTTCACGTCGAACTTGACGGGGAAGGCACCGTAGACCGGGCCCGCGACCAGCGTGACCGTCGCCGTGTCGAACTTGGTCGGGTCGGTGTTGCTGGTGGCCGTGATCGTGAATACCGCGGGCGTCGGCACGGCGGTCGGCGCGGTGTAGAGCCCCAGGAAATCGATGCTGCCGTATGGAGCGGTGTTGGGGCTCATGCTCCAGCTTACGCCGAGCCCGTCGCTGGCCGTGGCCGTGAACTGACGCTGGGTGTTGATGGAAACAGACAGCGACTTGGGACTGATCGCCACGACGACGGGCGCGGGTGGGCCGCCACCGCCCGCACCGGGAGGCGCACCGCCGCCTCCACAGGCCGACATGGCGAGAACAGAGACCGTCAGGGCAAGAAGGCAGAGAACTGTCTGAGCTTTCATGGCGTCCCCAAATGCAACCAACGCGCCTCAGCGCGATGACCAGACTTTCCCAAGCCGAGAGGGTTCCGCCGACGCCATGCGTCAGCCCGGAACGAGTCGCCCGCCGGCGACGCCGGATATTGTGACATGGACCGCCGACCGTTCCAGCCTTGACCCTGCCCCCACGTGCCCGCCGAGCTAGAGTCAGGCCATGAACGTACCGTCCGAGATTCGCAAGCTGCTTGGCGGACGCGAGCCCAGGGCCTACGCGTCGCTCAGTTGCAGCTTCCACGGGCCGATTGGCGAGACCCACTTCGTCGTCGCAGATGGGCAACTGTTTGTGTTCGAGCGCGAGTCGTTGATCGGCGACTTCAAGCCGGTCGCGCTCGACGCGGAGCACACGCCGAAGCTCGAAAGAGGCACGTTCAGCGACGTCCTGCATGTCGCGCTGGCGGACGGCGCGGCCTACGAACTCAACGTGTCGTCCTTTGAGCGCGACGCAATCGTGGAAGTGTTGGCGCAGACGGCGACCCCCGCACCGGCGCGGGAGGACGTGCCCGCTGACAGCTTGTCGCCGCAGGACACCGACCCGGCGCCCACGGAGCGAAACTCATCCCCGGATGAACCGCCACCATCGGCATTCACACCGGACGAGAACACCGGGCTGATCGACCTGAAGCAGGCAGTCGCGGACATCCCGGCGCCGGCGGAGGCCCCCCCGGCACAGCAACCGCCGTTTGAAGCCGCCGACAACACGGACAACAAAGAAGAAGAGGACAAGCGCCTTGGCCAGGAAGTAGCCAGCTACTTTGGCTCGGACGCAGGTTGTTTTGGCTGCGCCCTGCTGCTGACAGTGTTCGCGTCCGGCATCGTCGGGTTCTGGTATCTGCACATCGAAGCCGCGCGTTCGCTCGGCATCCTGGGGGCGTCGGAGACCGAGAGCGACAGCTTCACCTTCATCGCGACGAAGGGTCTGGCGCTGGTTGCCGGCGGCTACGTCGGCGTGCGCGCGGCGCAACTCGTCGGGAAGATCCTGAACATCCTCGGGCTTACCGGGCGCGTGATGTTCTCGCAGAACGTCGTCCAGGTGTTCGGGCGGCTCAGCAAGTGGCACATCCTGATCGGGACGACTTCGCCGTTCGAGCTGTCGTTGGAGTCGTTCAGTGCGACGGAGCCAACCACAGACGGCGAAGGCAAGCCGGCGAATCGCTCCATCAGCTACTACCTGCGCATCCAGCAATACGGCAAGGGGGCCATTCTCAAGACCACGAACATGGCGCCGCGACCCTTCACGGAGATCGCGGGAATGCGCGTTCGCCCTGCGCCCAGCGAGCCCACCAGCGACCAGCTGATTACGTTTGAGTACAAGACATTCAAGAAAGTCGTACGGCGGCTGAACAGACTTCGCTGAAAACCGCTTGCCGAAGCCGTTTTCATGGGGGACACTCTAACTGCGTAGAAAACCCCGGCTTCCCCTTTGCGGCACAGGCCGCGCACACGATGACAAACCAGCTGTGTTTCAGCCGCCCTGCGGTTGATGTTTGACTGTTCGGTGCGAACAGCAAGGACCGCGTTGATCACAAACGCGGCCCGGTCCCGCTCGCACCCGACAAAGCCGGGGGTCGTGGTCAGGTTGGCCCCACCACGACCCCCGTGCGATTGTCCGTCAAACAAGGCGCCCGCTACTCCGTCCCGACACCGGTCAGGCTTGTGGCGCAGATGTTCGCGCCGTTCGCCGCATCGACGAACTCTATGACATCCCAGTGGGTCCCGACCGTCGTCGGCAGAAACTGCAGCTTCACCGTCACCTTGCGACCGTTTGCCGGCACGGCGAAGTTCGCGCCCGGGCTTACAATCGAGAAACCCTCGTTCCCCTTCTTGAATCGCGCCTGCACCTGGATCGCGGCATTGCTGATATTCGCTACGTCAACTCGCAGGGATACCGCCGGGCCGGCGTTCGCGCGTACGGAGCCGAAGTCGAGTGCACTGCCAGGAGTGATGGCCGTGCCGCCAATGCTCAGGTCGCCTTTCGCCACCTGCGCAACGGCAACCCCCTGCACCTTGACGGTGTCTGCCGTGACCGTCTTGCCTGCGCTGACGTTGCGGATGGGGTCCATCGTGCCGGTGTAGGTTCCACTGGCCGTCGGGGCGAAGACAACCTGCACCGGGTTGCTTACGCCGTTGGGCCCAAGCGTAGTCCCGGTATATGTCGCCGGTAGAAGTGAATAGGGGCTTCCGGCGCTCCAGGAGCCCATGACGCCCAGAAAGTTCACCTGGTCGTTGCCGGTGTTCTTCCAGGTGATGTTGCCGGAGGTAGAAGTTTCGCCAACGTAGACGGTACCGAAGTCCCATCCGCCGACGTTTGAACTAAGGGTGCAGCCGCTGAGCATGATGCCGAGCAGCGCCAGGAACGCGTATCGCATGTTGACCTCGTCGTCTGGAGAATTGCGCCAGCATAGTGACGAGATTCATGCTCGGTAGAGTATCCGTACCGACGCTCTCAAGTTTTCGACGTGTTGCACAATTTGCAACGCGTCGAATCAGGCCTGGGCCGGCTCGGCCTGTTCGGCGCGCTCGCGTTCCATCTTGTGCAACTCGATCATCAGCTCGTCGACGAGCTTTTCGTTCGGCACGCGCCTCAGGATCGTTTCGCCCTTGAACAGGTAGCCCGCGTCCTTGGCGCCCGCGATGCCTAAATCGGCCTCGGCCGCTTCGCCCGGGCCGTTCACGATGCAGCCGAGCACGCTGACCGTGATGTTGCCCTTGTAGTCGCGCAGGCGCTCTTCCACCTGGCGCGCGAGCGTTTCCACGCCGCCGTCGACCTCGTCGCGGCCGCAACTGGGGCAGGCGACGATCTCAAGGTTCTTCTTGCGCAGGCGCAGCGCGCTGAGGATTTCGTAGCCCACGTCCACTTCGTCCAGCGGGTCGCCGGTGATGCTGACGCGGATCGTGTCGCCGATGCCTTCCTGCAGCAGCGTTCCAAGCCCGATGCTCGACTTCACCGTGCTCGCCTGAAGCATGCCCGCTTCGGTGACGCCGAGGTGCAGCGGCACGTCCGTCTGCTCGGCGAAGCGCCGGTTCGTGAAGACCGTCGTCAGCACGTCGGACGACTTCAGGCTTACCTTGAAATTGTGGAAGCCCCACTTGTCGAACTGTTCGCACCACTGCACGGCCGTGTCGACCATCAGCTCGGCCATCTCGAGTTCCATGTCCTGCTTAACCTCGAGGCCCTTGCGCGGCATGATCGAGCCCGAGTTGACGCCGATGCGGATCGCGGCGCCTTTGTCTTTTGCCAGCGCGACGATCTTCTGCACCAGCTCAAGCTTGATGTTGCCGGGGTTGATGCGCACGCAATGCACGCCCGCTTCGAGCGCCTTGAGTGCAAGCCCCGGCGCAAAGTGGATGTCGGCGATGATCGGAACGCGCGAGCCCTCAATGATCGCGGGCAGCGCCTGGGCGGACTTTTCGTCCGGGCAGGCAACGCGCACGATATCGACGCCCTTGTCCTGCGCGCCGTGAATCTGCTTCAGCGTACCGGGCACGTCCCAGGTCTTGGTCTTGGTCATGGTCTGCACGGCCACCAGGTGATCGCCGCCCACCGGCCGATCCCCCACTATGCATGTCCGCGTCTTGCGCCGCTCAACCGTGAATCCCACGTCTGCTCCTCACTGTCCAAGTCGGCAGTCTAGCAGACTCCGCCGCCCGCGCACCACCGCCCGATCACCCCCTGCGGCGCGTTCACGCGGTTCTGCTATGCTCCGGCCATGTCCATTCTGGCCCTGAACAATGTGTCCAAATCCTACGACAGCCGGGTTGTGTTTGACTCGGTCAGCTTTGGGCTTGGGCGGGCGGAGCGAGTGGGGCTTGTGGGCCCCAACGGCGAGGGCAAGTCTACTCTGCTCCGGCTCTTGGCCGGCGTTGAGACCCCGGACGAAGGGCGACGGACCGCGGCCGTCGGGGCGCGGATCGGCTTCTTCACCCAGGAGCCGAAACTCGACCCCGCCCTGCGCGTGCGGAATGCTGTCCGCGCGGGCCTCGGCGACCGGGATGCACTGAACCTCCGCCTTGAAGAGCTGCACGGGCAGATGGCCAAGCCCGGTCTGTCGCCCGATGCGTTGGCCGACCTGATCGAGATCCAGGCCCATCTCGAGGCTCGACTCGCCGAGATGGGCGGACACGCCGTCGAGCATCGCGTCGAAGAAGTCATGGGACACCTCGGGCTGCGCGAGCCGGAGGCCCTTTGCGGAACACTTTCCGGCGGCGAGGCGCGGCGGGTATGCCTGGCGGCCATGTTGCTGTCTGAGCCGGACGTGCTGCTGCTGGATGAGCCGACCAACCACCTCGACGTTGTCGCAATCGAATGGCTTGAGAAGTTCCTGCTGGCCACGCGCATGCCGCTGGTCATGGTCACGCACGACCGCTACTTCCTCGATCGCATAGTGAGCCGCATCGTCGAAGTCGATCGCGGCAAGCTGTATTCCACCGACGGCGGCTACCAGGCGTTTCTGGTCCAGCAGGCCACCCGGCTGGCGGCCGAAACGAACACCGAGCAAACGCGGCTTTCCACCATCCGCCGCGAGACCGCCTGGATCAAGCGCGGCGCCCACGGGCGCACCACCAAGGAAAAGGCCCGCGTGAACCGGTACGAGGAACTGACCGGGCAAACGGCGCTGGAGACGCGCGCCGAGCTTGAGTTTCAGATCCCGAAGGGTCCCCGGCTCGGCGGCAAGATCATCCGCGCCGAACACGTCGGCAAGCGCTATGGCGACCGGACGCTGCTGGATGACGTGAGCATCGAGATCACGGCGGGCATGCGGCTTGGAATCGTCGGCGCCAACGGCACGGGAAAGTCGACGCTGCTCAACATCCTGACCGGCAAGCTCGCGCCGGACAGCGGCACCGTGGAGATCGGCGAAACGCTGAAGATCGCGAGCATTGACCAGTCACGCTCCGTGCTGGACGACAACAAGACCGTGGTCGAAGAGGTCGCCGACCACGCCGACAGCTACGTGAAAGTGGACGGCATCGAGCGGCGCGTCGCGCCGTTCCTGGACCAGTTCCTGTTCCCCGGCCAGCGCAAGCACACGCAGATCCGCCAGCTCTCGGGCGGCGAGCGCAACCGCGTGCTGCTGGCCAAGCTGCTGCTGCAGCACGGCAACGTGCTGGCGCTGGACGAGCCGACCAACGATCTCGACCTGCCGACCCTGCGCGCGCTCGAAGACGCGTTGTGCGCGTTCGAGGGCGTGGTGCTGGTGGTCAGCCACGACCGCTACTTCCTCGACCGGGTCTGCACGCGCGTGCTGTTCCTGGACGGCAGCGGGCGCGCACGCTTTCACGAAGGCGCAATCGAAGACCTGCTCGATGAGGTGAAAGAATCCGTCGAGCCGGCGGCCAAACCCGCGCCCACACCCGACAAACGCGCCGCCGAAGAGCAACGCAAGGCACGACGCAAAGCAGAAAGCGAGCTCAAGAAGCTGCCCGAGCGGATCGAGAAACTGGAAACAGAGTGCGCGACACTCGAAGAGCAGATGGCGGACACCAGCCTCTACGCGAGCGCCGAAGGAAAGGCCGAAGCAACCAAACTCGCCGCCCGGCGCGAAGCCGCAATGCAGGAACTCGAGACGCTCTATTCACGCTGGGAAGAACTGGAAGCCATCGTCACCGGCGCGTGAGTTACCACCCGAAGAACCTGGCGAGGTAGCCTTCGCGTTGCGCGAGCAGCAGCCCGCCGGCGATCAGCAGCATCACGATCAGGATGCTCAGCAGCACGATCAACACCAGCATACCCGGGCCTACCTGCTGCTTCTCGGCGCGCTCGAGCCGCCCGCTGATCTCGCGCAGCATCGCCGAAATCTGCGCGGGCGTGACCTCTTCGTCCAGCGCGCGGACTTCCTGGTTGGCGTCGCCTTCTGACAAGCTCCGACGCGTGTTTCGACCGGTGGATGCCAGCGCACGGCTGGTGGAACTGTCCGCATGCAGCGGTGACTGGGATGACGGCCAGGACGTCGAATCTTCCCCGGCGCCAACCACGCCGTCCGTTTCGCTGCCGTACGGCGCCAACTCGGCCCCGGCGTAGCGTTTCACCGGCCCGCGCGGGTTGCTGTGGACGAAATGGTCCGGGTCCTGCTCGGCGAGGTCCACGTCGTCGAGCACTTCCTGCATGTTCTGGTAGCGGTCGTCCGGCTTGACCTCCATCATCTTGCCGATGATGTAGCTGAGCCAGGCCGGGATGTCGCGGCGCAGGTGACTCGGCGGGACGATGTCCTTGCTGCGCTGCTGCTCCAGGATATCCATGACGTTGCTGCCCTCGACGTGCCGTTGACCCGTCAAGAGGTAGTACAGCGTCGCGCCGAAGCTGTAGACGTCGCTGCGCTGGTCGAGCGTCTTGCCCCCCACCTGCTCGGGGCTCATGTAGTGCGGCGTGCCCACCACCATGCCGGTGCGGGTCATGTGGACTTCGGTCTGGTCGCCGAACATGCGCGCCAGCCCGAAGTCGACCAGCTTCATGATGCTGTGCCGCTCCGAGTACAGGATGTTGTCGGGCTTAATATCGCGATGGATCACGCCGTGCTGGTGCGCGTAGCCCAGCGCGCTGCCGATCTCGCGCAGGATGCGCACGCCGAAATCCCACGTAATCTTGCGCCCGGCGCCGATTTCATGGTCCAGCGGCAGCCCGTCGATGAACTCCATGACGATGGCGCTGCCGCGCTGGAATTTCAGGAAATCGTAGACCTTCACGATGCCCGGGTGGTCCAGCTCCTTCAGCAGCATCGCCTCGTGCTCGACGCGCTGCTCGACCTTCATGCCCGGCTTCATCTCGGCGCGGATGTCCTTGACCGCCAGCACCTTGCCCTTGCGGCGCGGGTCGCGGCACAGGTACACGACGGCCATCCCGCCTTTCCCGAGCTGCAGGATCACGTCGAAGCGCTTGGCAACTTCCGGGCTGGGCGGAATCTCGCCCTCTTCCGGCGTGTAGTGCTGCAGTGCCCGTTTCTCTTCCTTCTCGATCTCGGCTTGCAGTGCGGCGCGGGCAAGCTCCTTGGCCGCCTGGTCCACGGCCGTGAGGTGTCGGCGAATGCGGGTGCCCGAGTGGGCGTCATCGACCGGCATCATGGCGGGGACGTCGTCATCCGCGGGCGCCGGGTCGTGAAATGCGGCCAGGCTCGGTACGGACGCCGGCTCCAGCATCGGCGCGCTTTCGGGCTTGGCCGGGCGCGGCGTGCCGCGGCGTTCGTCGCCCTGCGGGCGAGGCACGACCCCGGACTGGTCCCAGCCCGGCGCCCTCACGGACTGCAACTGCCCCGGGTACAGACTCGCGCCGGACTTCTCGGTCGAGGACTCGGTCGCGGTCAGGTCTTCCTGCGATTCCGGCTCAAGCTCCGTCGCGTCGTGCCGGACGTTGCGACGCGTCGGCAGATTCGTTTCGTCGAGGCGATCCGAGACGGGCTTGTCGGTGTCGTCGTCGATCTCGGTGACGGAGTCTTCGGCCGGCTCGAAGTCCGTCGGCAACGCGGAATCAATCTCGGTGTCGTCGGGAACTTCGCCGGCAAGCGCGTCATGCTGGAAGTCGGACGCAGTGGGACGAGCGCCGCCTTCCGGATCAAGTTCCGGAACGGACGCGGGCCGGCGGTGTGGGCGTGCGCCGCCGACAGCCGGCATCTCTTCTGCTGGTGTGGAATCCGACCCCACGAATCTCTCCGGATGATGGGCCCAATCTACTGAAAACGGTGCGCATGCGAAAGTAACGCCCGCGAACCCGCATTGAATCGCGGGCGAGCCCGACTAGCATGAGTTGGGCCTCGCATGATCCCCGGAGGATTCACTGATGCACCGTCATTGGTTGTTTCGTTGCACTTTGTTCATGCTGTTCACCGCGGTGGGGATCGTCCTCAGTTGCGAGTTCGACGCGCAGGAAGTACCCGGCAAGGGCGTTGCCAACACACTCAAGCCGGGCGAAGTGATGCGCGTCGGCGACCGCATCATCACCGGCGAGCAGCTGATCGCGCGCATGTGGGACTTCGAGTTCATGACCCAGCCGAAGAACCGGGTGCTGAACGATTCACTGGTGTACCTGCGCGATACGGCCGTGATCGAGCTTGAGGCAAAGCGGCTTGGCGGCGTCATTCTGACAGACGCCGAAATCGACGCGGAGACGGATCGCCAGCTCAACACCATCCGCCAGATGGTAAAGGAAGAGACACACGGCACGCTGACGCTCAATGAATGGCTCGAGCAGCAGAACGTGGGGATGGACGTCGACAGCTTTCGCACCTACGTGCGCGAACGCGCGCCCACGTTCATCACGCGGCGCATACTCGTGCGCTACTTCGAAGAGACGGAGCCGAGCATCGAGTGCAAGCACATCCTCGTGAAGACGCTGGCCGAAGCAAACGACATCCACGACATTCTC
The DNA here is from genome assembly GCA_020638675.1 of Planctomycetota bacterium. Classification (GTDB taxonomy): domain Bacteria; phylum Planctomycetota; class UBA8742; order UBA2392; family UBA2392; genus JACKID01. The sequence goes on along the minus strand of JACKID010000001.1, from coordinate 1,480,384 downwards.
AAGGACACGGCCAAGGACGACATCAACACGAAGTTTGAGGACCTCGCCGTGCAGCGCAGCCTCGACCCGGCCGCCGGCATCAGCAAGGGCAAGCTGCCGCGCATATACGAAAACGACGGGACACTGGTGAAGGAAGCCGCGGACGCGCTGTGGAAGCTGAAGGACGGCGAGTTCAGCGAGCCGGTAAAGACCCAGTACGGCTACCACATCTTCAAGCGCGACCGGACGTTCCGCCCGGAGCGCAAGCCGCTGAACGAGATGCGTACCGAGCTGATGAAATCGCCGGACCGCAGCAACGAGAACGACTACTTCAACCGCTGGATTCGCTGGGTCTTCAACACGCAGAAGTACAAGATCGAGAGACGCCTGCCGGGCTTCGACTGCCGCCCGGGCAAGCCAAGTGAGGGAAAGTAATGAGAAACTGGATCATTCGAGTCGCCGCATGCGCCGCAATCGCTGTATCGGCCGCGACACTGGGCTTCGTCGCCGGCGCGCAGGACAGCAAGCCTGAGCCTGTAAAGACACTCAAGCACAACCAGGTCGCCCGCGTGGGCGAGCGGGTCATCAGCGCCGAAGAGTTCATCCAGCGACTGCTTGAACGTGAACGACTCTATACCGACCCGGATCTGCGCTCCGCCAAGTGGGCGCTCGACAGCCTTGTGATGGAGGAGTTGATCAACCTTGAAGCCAGCCGGATCGGCGCAACTATCAAGGCCCGTGAACTGGACGAAGAGTTCGGTCGTCGCAAGACCGCCTGGGAAGCCGAATTCAAGGCCATCAATGACGCGGTAATGGAGCAGCAGCGCAAGAACGGCGCCGAGCCGAAGCCCTACTCGCGGGAAGAATTCCTGCGCCTGAAGTACAACATGACCCCCGCCGAGTTCGACGACAACATGCGCCGGGCCGCAAACACCGCGCTGCTGCGCCGCATGGTGGTGAACTACTGGAAGTTCTCCACGATCAGCGCCGACGCGATGGGCATCTACATGCGCAACCGCAATCAGCTGGAAGACGTACTCGCGCGCATCAAGAACGGCGAGAAGTTCGGGCTGGTGGCACGGCAGTGCAGCGAAGAGATGCAGACCCGCCAGAACATGGGCGTGATCGGCACGGTCTACCCCAAGGACGGCACGCTCTCGAACGATGTCGAAGAGGCGTTCTGGAAGCTGAAGAAGGACGAAGTGAGCGAGATCATCGCCGTGGACTTCGGGTTCTGGATCGTGAAGAAGACGGGCGAGTATCCTGCCAACGAGGCGCCGTTCTTTGACCAGCGCCCGAGTTGCCTCGACGCGCCGGACCCGACCGACTCACTGTACATGAAATGGAAGAACTCGACCCTGGCGGGCGAGCGCTACACGTTCGAGCGCCGCATGCCCGGCTGGGACTGCCAGGCCGGACAGGACTAGCGCCGACGACGCATCACGATTAGAAACCCAGCATGCCCGGAACAGAACCGACAGCAGAACAGAACTACCAGCCGCAGCCCGAGGACGAAGGCGTCGATGACGCCACGGCCGCGGGCGACGTGATTGCCGCTTCCGCACTGCCGCAGGACGCGCTGGCGGCCAAGCTCGAGGCGCTGCTGTTCGTGCACAGCCGTCCGGTGACCACGCGGCGGCTGGCCGAGCTTGTCGGTCTGACAAGCGTTATTCCGGTCAACCAGGCGCTTGAGCTGCTGCAGAACCGCTACAACGAGGTCGGCAGCGCGTTCACCCTGCAGGAGCTGGCCAAGGGCTTCCAGCTCACTACGCGCCCGGACCACGACGAGCTGCTGAACCAGCTCGTGCGCGAGCGCGAGGCGCAGAAGCTTTCCCCCGCAACGCTGGAAGCACTGGCGATCATCGCCTACAAGCAGCCGATCGGGCGAGGCGAGCTTGAAAACATCCGCGGCGCGGGCAGCGATCACCTCGTGCGCAACCTGCTGGATCGTGGGCTGGTGAAAGTCGCCAAGCGCGACACCAGCAAGCCCGGCAGCCCCGCGCTGTACGGCACGACGGCCGAGTTCCTGCGCGCGTTTGGACTCCGCAGCATCAGCGAGTTGCCTAGCGAAGGCGACCTGGCCGCGCCCGCAGACGACGGCAGCGACGAAGACGAGGCCGAAATCGAGCAGGCAGAAATCTCGGCCCCCGATTCCGATGAGTAATCCCGACGATCGCTTCACGCTGAAGGGCGCCGACGGCGCGCGCATCACAGGCGACGTCTACCTGCCCGATGCCGAGCAGCCTCCGCTCGTGATCGTCATCCACGGCTTCAAGGGCTTCAAGGACTGGGGCTTCTTTCCGTGGCTGGGCCGCGCGCTGGCGGAGCGCGGGCTGGCGGCAGCGGTCATGAACCTGTCGCATAACGGCATCGGAGACAACCCGGAAACCTTCGAGCGCCTCGACCTGTTCGAGCGCGACACCTGGAGCAAGCGTGTCTTCGACGCCCAGCAGGTGATCGACGCCGCCCAGCACGGGCTGCTTACCGACAAGGCCAGTCCCAACCCCGCGCGCCTCGGGATTCTGGGGCACAGCATGGGCGGCGGGCTGGCCCTGCTGATGGCGGCGAAAGACCCGCGCGTCCGGAGCATCGTCACATTCGCGGGCGTGAACCGGGCGAATCGCCTGCCCGAAGAAGCGGTGGAGCTGGCCCTGAAGTCACTCGGTCACGTGCCCATTGAGAACGGGCGCACCGGGCAGATCATGCCGATCGGGCGCGGCTTCTTTGACGAGTTGAAACAGCACGGTGACGCCTTCGACATCCGGGCCGCGGCCGCGAAGATTCGGGCGCCCTGGCTGCTGGTGCAGGGCAGCGCCGACGAGACGGTTCCGCTTGAGGAAGCGCACGATCTGCTCGATCGGGCGGGCGACAACGCACGCCTGCTGACCATCGAAGACACCGGTCACACGTTCGGAACGGGACACCCGTTCTCAGGTGTGACTCCCGCACTTGAGCAGGCCACGGAAGCCGCCGCCGCGCACTTTCTTCGCACGCTGTAGCCCCCTACCTGATTTTCCCGGCATTGTGCACACTATGCGCTTGTAAGCTTTGTGTGGGGTATTACCGTCGCCGAAAAGCGACCAAGCAGCGACCATGATCCGGTTTTCGTACGACTGTCCACCCGACCTGCAGCTTCCGTTCCGGCACTTTTCGCTGGAGGGGGACAACAAGCGCGGCTACGTCCTGCTTGGCTGGAACGACGAGGCTGCCGGCGAGGGCTTTGGAGAACTCGCCGACATGATGTTACAGCAGTGGTTCGAGACCCTCGGCGAAGCGCTGGACCACTGTGTCGACGAATTCTGCATCACCCGCAACGACTGGCACGCGCCAACCGTGCAGCCGCCCGCCGCCCACTTTGAACGCTCCGACCGCGGACGGCGCAAAGGCGAAAGCACGCTGCTGAACCCCAACGCGTCAGCCAAGTACGACACACCGGCTGACAACGCATCCTGACTTGCCCGGGTGAGCCTTCGCGCTAGATTGCGGTCGCATGACTGCAAACCCTTGGCTGATCACGATTCACCTCATCGCCCTGTTCGTGTGGCTCGCGCACCTGATGGTGACGCCGCGCGTGATGGCCTATGCGGTTGCCCAACCCGAGGAAGCGCGCCGCCCGCTGGCTGTGTGGCTGAAGCGCAGCTGGAACCTGTCGTCGCCTGCGGGGCTGGTGGTGCTGGTCGTCGGGCTGATGATGCTGCACGGCGTCGGTAAACCCGGCGCGGACGCGATGGTCACGCTCGGCACCTATCTGTCCCCGCGGCAGGTTGACGGGCTGCCGACATGGGATGGCGACCCTTCCTACTGGTACATCACCTTCCACGTAAAGCTGGTTGCGGCGCTGATCCTGATCTTCTGCGACTTCTGGCTCGGCGCGCAGATATACCGCATGGCGCGCAACGAGCCTCCGAAGGGCAGCTGGGCGCTGCCGACGCTGATGGGACTGGGCTTTTCTCTGGTGGCAAACCTCCTCGCCTGGCTGGTGCTGGCGTGGCTTGGGTTCGGCCCATCCGCGCGTTTCATTGGCTATGTGGGCGCGCTGGGAGGACTGGTCGGTGGAATCCTAGCCGGGCGCAAACTAGGGCGCGCGGACACGAGCGCCAAGTACAACGCCTTCCACGGGCTGGTGGCCGCACTGATGGTGTTGATTGTCATCCTGATCATCGCCCGCCCGCTGGCGTATGGCGGGCACACGCTGGGCTAGCTCGGCTTACACCTGCAGGATGCACATGTGCCGCTCGGCCTCGAGTTCGGGCACATCGAACGGCTCCACTTTCCACTTGCGGAATCGCCCTGTGCACTCGGCGATCTCTTTCTCGACGGATTCCGCCCGACCCTTCCACGCCAGGATGCGGCTGCCCGGCGCCCGCATGTGCGTGGTGGCCTCGACCAGCTTCTCGAGCGTGCCGTAGGCGATGCTCACGATCTGCCCGAAGCTGCGCCGGATTTCGTGAGCGTCCTTCTGAAGCACTTCCACGCCGGGCGCGAAGCGTTTGCAGGCCAGCCGCAGGAAGTCGCACTTCTTGTTCTTGGTCTCGACCAGCGCCAACCGCTCCATCCCGAGCATGATCGCCAGCGGTATGCCGGGCATGCCGCCGCCGGTGCCGACGTCGGCCGTTGCCCTTGACGCGTCAACGAAACGCCAGGGCGCCAGGGCGTTCAGCAGGTTCTTGATCACCGATTCGCGCTCGTCGCGAAAGCCGGTGAGGTTGACGTTGAGGTTGTACTCAAGCAGGTAGTCGTGGTAGGCGACCAGGCGTTCCAGCGCGCCCTTTGGCGGTTTCAGCTCAAGGGTTTTCAGCCCGGACTGCAGGAGTTCCAGATTCTCTGCTTTCACGAGCCGAATGTAGCCGGGGCAAGGGTGCCAGCGCTAGTACTCGCGCCGGAAGATCATCGCGAGTTCATCTTCGGGCATGGCTCGACTCTCAAGCAGGGAAAAGTCCAGCCTGCTGATCGCCGCGCTGAACTCGTCCGCATCCCAGCGCACGCGGAAGATCCGCCCGTGCGGCGTTTCTTCAAAGCCCTCCTGGTCGCCGAGCGGCAGCCGAACGTACAGCAGCCCGCCGGGCCGCAGGGCGTCATGCACGGACTGCATGGCGTCGGCCACCTCGGCTCTGGGGATATGCGCCATCACGGTATCGGACCAGACGCCGTCAAAGGCGTTGGTGTCGACCGGCAGTTTGCGCAGGTCGCCGCGCTGGAATTGCCCACCGGGGTAGCGGCGCCGGGCCAGCTCGATCACAAATCCGCCGCCGTCGACACCGACGGCCGAGCCGCCAAGCTCTTCGATCTGGCGGCAGCGCATGGCGAGGTTTCGCCCCAGCACCACAACGTGCGGCACGGGACGCCCGGTGCGCATCAGGAACGCTTCGACGCGATCGCGGTCCTCGTCGGGCTGGTCCGCGTCCCCGTCGTTGAGGGCCGCTTCCGCGATTCGGTCAAACGTCTGGAAGGTAATGTTGATGGGGTCTTCCATGCGTGTCTGTTAGCACGGAAGACCCCGAATCGGAAGTTGTTGCCTGCTACGCGAGCGACGCCTGTTCGACATCGAAATAGCCCCGCAGGAACGCCTTGGCGCGCGACAGGCGGGACATGACGGTGCCCACGGGAACGCTCAGGCTCTCGGCGATGTCCTTGTAGCTGCGCTCACCGACGACGTTCATCAGCAGCACGTCGCGGTAGCGCTCGTCCATGATGGACAGTCCTTCGCGGACTTCGCGCGGCAGGCGGTGCATGAACTCCTCGTTCTGTGCGAGGTCGGACGGCAGCATCTCCATCAGGTCCGTGTCGTCGCGTACGTGGTCACGGTCGCGCACGATCTCTTCCATCCCGGCGATGCTGGCGCCGTCAGGCCGCTTGGTGCGGCGGCGGTACTGCGAGATGTAGAGATTGAACTGAAGACGCGCGAGCCAGGCCTTCAGGTTCGTGCCTTCCTCGTACAGGTGGAACTTGCGCAACCCGAGCGCGTAGGTGTCCTGAACCAGGTCCTCGGCGTCGTTCTGATTGCGTGTCAGTTTAATAGCTTTGAAAAACAGGTAATTCATCAGCGGCAGGGCCGCTTCTTCGAAGGCGTTTCGGTCCCGGCGCACGCTAACTTGCTTGATCTCACTAATCATCTCGGAGTCCTTTGTCTAAGCGCATCTCCACTACTGACTAACCGTCTGGTCAGTTCATTAATACCGTCTTTACGTGAGCAATCACACCAAATTCTACCCGAGAAACCAAAAAAATTGACCGGGTGGTCATTCAGGACAAATCTCTCCTGTTTAGGCTTCAAACATCGACGCCCCGCGACGCTCACCGCATGCGCCTTCCCAGTCCGCTGGACGTTTTCGCCGACCCCATCCGTTAGGCAGATTGCTAAGGTGCCGCACTCGAAAAAATCTTTGGAGAAGCTGACAAATGAAGACCGCTGTCATCTGCGAAGCAGTCCGCACCGCCACTGGCAAGTTCCAGGGCACACTCTCATCGCTCACCGCGCCGGAGCTGGGCGCGCACGTCGTGAAGTCCATCGTTGAGCGCTCCGGCATCAAGCCCGACAAGATTGACGAAGTCATCATGGGCAACGTCCTGCAGGCCTACCTCGGGCAGAACCCGGCGCGCCAGGCCGCGCTGTACGGTGGTCTTCCCGACAAGACGCCGGCCTTCACCGTCAACAAGGTCTGCGGCAGCGGTCTGAAGTCGGTCGCGCTCGCGGCCCAGGCGATTCGCGCCGGCGACGCAGACGCCATCATCGCAGGCGGCATGGAAAGCATGACCAACACGCCATACGCGATTCCCAAGGCGCGCGGCGGCGTGCGTCTCGGGCATGCGGAACTTGTTGACCTGATGATCCACGACGGTCTCTGGGACAAGTACAACGACTTCCACATGGGCATCACCGGCGAGCTGGTCGCGGACGAATACAAGGTCAGCCGCGAAGACCAGGACGCGTTCGCCGTGCAGTCGCACCAGCGCGCGGTGAAGGCGATCGAGGAAGGCCGCTTCAAGGCGGAGATCTCCCCCATCGAGATCAAGGGCCGCAAGGGCGAAGTCACCGTCTTCGACACCGACGAAGGCCCGCGCGCCGACAACACCGTCGAGTCGCTGGGCAAGTTGCGCCCCGCGTTCAAGAAGGACGGCACCGTCACGGCCGCCAACGCAAGCAGCATCAACGACGGCGCCAGCGCACTGCTCGTCTGCGCTGAAGACAAGGTGAGCGAGCTTGGCGTGAAGCCGCTCGCCCGCATCACCGGCTACGCAACCGGCGGCGTTGAGCCGAAGTGGGTCATGATGGCACCCGTTGAAGCCGTGAAGAACCTCGAGAAAAAGACCGGCGTGAACGTCAACGCCTACGACCTGATCGAGCTGAACGAAGCGTTCAGCGTCGCGGCGGTCGCCTTGCAGCGCACGCTGAAGATCGACCCCGAGAAGCTGAACGTCAACGGCGGCGCGGTGGCGCTCGGCCACCCGATCGGCAGCAGCGGCAGCCGCATCCTCGTGACCCTGCTGCACGCGCTGAAGGCCCGCAAGCTGAAGAAGGGCCTCGCGGGACTCTGCCTCGGCGGCGGCAACGCGGTCGCGGTCAGCGTCGAGATGCTGTAGTCAACCCGCCTGCAAAATCATTAGGTGTCTTGCATCACACACCGCACACGAGAGCCCGGGGGCAACCCCGGGTTCTGTGCATTGGCATCATCTCCTTTCCGCCCACTAAGCCACACGAAGTAACACAAAGAACTGCAACAGCGTTCAAACCGCCACGTCGCCAAGGCGCCAAGTGAAAGGCGAACCTCGCCGCGGTTGCGGCTGACCTGATTTTTCTTGGCGTCTTGGCGGCTTGGTGGTTCAAAAATGCCGTCAGCTCGCCGACGGCAGGTTCATTCCCGCCATCATCTTTTCCAGCCCTTCCATCATCCCCTGCGCCGAGCGCGCGGCCGCTTCCATGCTGCGCCCGCCGCTGTCGGGGCCGGGCATCAGCTCCGGGTTGGTCCAGGCCGCGAGGCGCGTCATCACCTGCGCGCCCTTGATGGCCATCTGGAACAGCGCCATCAGCGGGTGCGTGCGCCCGCGCGGGCGGCGGGTCGGCTCCGGCTCGAGGGGCGTTTCGGCCGGCTCTTCCTTCAGGACTTTGGCCAGCAGCGCGGGCTCGACCTGCTGCACGGCGCGCCGGGCGCAGGCAAAGAACTCGCCCAGCAGGCAGGCCGCATCGTTCATGATCTCAAGCGCGCGCTGGTTGCTGAGCTGCCTGCGCGGCTCCACGCTCACTGTCGACTGCATCGTTTCTGTAGACATGCTGATCTCCGTTTCAAAAGACCAGACCAGCATAAAAGACCATGCGACACACTCTTTGGCCCCTCCACAAAACGAAAGCCCCCCGTGCCAACGGGGGGCTTTGCGCTCGCAACCTGCTGGTCGTGCCGAACAAGTATCCCCACTCGACGCCAAAGCCCCGGGTTGGCACCCGGGGCTCCAGTTTTGACGGCACGACTTCACCCGCCAGGCTCGGACATCGTTGCGTTACTTGACCTTCCATGCGCGGCCGTCTTTGGGCCCGAGGGTGTCGGGCAGTGGGACGTTGAGGTATTGCAGCGTGGTCATCCCGACGTCGATCAGCCCGTAGCTGGTTGAATCCAGCTTGCGGTTGCTGAACACCACTCCGGGCACGAGTTTCGGGTCGTAGCTGCAGTGGTCGCCGGACCAGTTCCTTAAATTGTCGGCGATGATCGGCTCGTCGGCGCCGCCGAGGCTGGTTTGCCAACTCACGCGATAGCCGCGCGCGTAGCCGATCTGCAGGTCGCCGGCCTCGCCCAGTCGTTCGCCTTCCCAGATGTCTTCGCGACGCTTAACGACGCTGATGACCGGCGCGAAGTCGTGCGCCTCGTCGTCACGCAGGGCCGTCAGCTTGGCGATGATCTCGGTCTTCAGCGCCTCGGCCTCTTCATCGGTGACGATGCCGTTCGGCTCACGGCCTTTCATGTTGATGTAGATCTTGCTGAGCCCGAGGGCGTAGGCGCGCGTCTTGCTCCAGTCGTAGGGGCTGTAGTAGCCGCTCTGCTGATCAAACAGGTGCGCCATGGTGGGTGCGCCGGTCTTTTCTTTCAGCACGAGGTAGCCGTTCTCCTGCAGCCAGCGGTTCAGGTTCACGGCGCGATAGAACGGCAGGAAGCCGTGGTCGCTGCAGATCAGTAACAGAGCGTCTTTCGGCAGCGCATTCATGACCTCGCCGATCAGCCCGTCGTACTTCACATAAAAGTCGTGGATCGCCATCTTCCACTCCGCGGGCGCGTGCGGGTCGTGATTCGGGTGATTCTCATCCATGTGCCGCCACATCATGTGGCAGACGCGGTCGATCTCGTAGGTGAACGCGACCAGCATGTCCCATTCATCGCTGCGCCCCAGCAGCCCGAGAATCTGGGCGCGCTTCTCGTCGAAGCTGAGCTGGCAGGTCTCCAGGAACGTGCCGTCATCGATCACGCCGTCCTGCAGCGCGCTGGTGGCCTCGGCCCAGCCGACGGTCTCGAACATGCCGTATTCATCCGCCAGCCATGCGCCGAACTCCAGCGGCTGCGAGATTGCGAACTGCGGCAGTTGCTCTTTCGGGTCGAAGTTCACCGGTGTCGCGTAGAGGCGCACCTGCCGCCCGCCCGCCAGCAGCTTGAAGCTGACGGTGCCATGAAGCTCGATCAATCCACCGATGTCGTAGACGACGCGCATGTGCCGCACCCACTCGCCGACCTTGAGCGGAACCTCGGACTGCTCCACGACATTGTCGGCAGGGAACTTGAGCACCACTCCCCCACCTTCCGCGCGCGTCACCGTGAACGGGATTTCTTCGCGCGGCATCAGGTCCAGCTCATGGTCCTCCCACTGCTTCCAGCGCGCCTTGTCAAACTTGGCCGGGGGTCCCAGCAGGCGGGCGTTCGCGACGTCGCCCTCGAACTTGAGGTCCTCGATGCGCCCGGACATCTCCGTCAGCCCGCCGGCCAGCTCGTTGTGCGGCTCGCTGAACAGGGTGTACGTGTGGAACGTGCCCATGGCGTCGGGCGTCGCGAGCCCTGTGGTCATCTTCGATTCCGCCAGCTCCTCGGCCGCGGGCCAATTCACGGGTGCGCCGATCACCCGGCAGCGCACGCCGTGATCGTCTGCGATCTTCCAGAACGTGGTGCCTGTGCGGGACGTAATCGGCTGCGGCATGGATTCAGGCAGATTGTTCAGGAACGCGAACAGGCCCACCGCCAGCGCCAGAAACGGGATCAGCCAGTGCCGCTGCTTCAGCTTGTTCCGCACCAGGAAGTAGCCCAGCACCGGCATGGCCAGCGCAATCCCCCCCAGTGCAAGCAGCGCCCAGCGCCGCTGGTCCAGCGCCCCAAGCGGCGATGCCAGCACCATGCCGATCGCCAGCGTCGCGGGCACAAGTTGATGCACGGGCCGCGCCTTGCGTGGCAACAGCGCCGCCATGTGCGCGAACAGGTAAGCAAACACGAGGACGCACGCGGCCAGCGCCAATGCAATCGGCAACCGTTGCCACGGCGTTCCGCCGATCAGCGGCTGCTCGTTGGGGCGGGCCAGCGAAAGCTCCGGCTCGTAGGTGCCTTCCTTGCGCTTCAGGAAACCGAAGATGCCCGTCTTGCCGGGGTTCAGCCCGGTGGTCATGGTCGACCACGCGGCCGGGCTCATGGGCGGGTAGGCCGTCTGCAAATGCCTGTAGGTGCCCTCATCGCGGAGTTTCTTGAAATTGGGCAGGTCGCCGGCTTCCATCCACTTCTCGGCCAGCCGGGTGTCGACAGCGTCGATTCCAAGTACCACCGCCTTGCGCGGGGCCTCCTGCGCGAACATCGGCGTGGCAAGAACCAGCAGCAGGAAGACGGTGCAAGCGTTGCGCATGTGAACCGGAATCACTAATACTAGGGGTCCGCTCACGAACCCTATCACGGCCGGAAAAACATGTCAGTACAGGACCAGCCAACCATCACGAGCGCGTACCGTTCCGTCGGCGTGACGTTCGAGTCGCTGGTGTGCAACAGCGAGCCCTTTCGTGAGGCGATTCGCCTGGCGGCGAGCGCGGCGGGCAAGGACGTCTCGATCCTGCTGCTGGGTGAAACCGGCACCGGCAAGAATTTGATAGCCCAGGCGATCCATAACGCTTCCCGACGCCACACCAAGCCATTTGTGAGCGTGAACTGCAGTGCGATCCCGGACAGCCTGCTCGAGAGCGAGCTGTTCGGCAGTGAGAAGGGCGCATTCACCAGCTCAGACAAGCTGCGCCGCGGCAAGTTTGAACTGGCCGATGGCGGCACGCTGTTTCTGGACGAGATCGGCGACATGAGCGCCATCGCGCAGGCGAAGGTGCTGCGCGCATTCGAGTACCGGCAGTTCGAGCGCGTCGGCGGCGAGCAGACCCTGCACACGGATGTGCGCATCATCGCCGCGACCAATCGCCCGCTCGATTCGCTGCTGGCGACCGGCAAGTTCCGCGAAGACCTGTTCTATCGCATGAACGAGTTCACGATTGAGGTCCCGCCGCTGCGCAGCCGCAAGCCGGAGATTGAGCCGCTGGCGCAGCGTTTCATCAAGGAGTGCAACGAGCGCTTCGGCACGCACATCAAGAGCATTGAGCCGGACGCGATGAAGAAGCTGCAGGCGCACAGCTGGCCCGGCAACGTGCGCGAATTGCGGGCGGTGATCAAGCGCGCCAGCGTGGCCGCGCCCGGGGAACAGATTCGCTCCGACGACCTGCGCCTCTCGGTAGGCCCGACGCCGACCGATGAAGTGAAGCCGGACGGCGACCTGTCGATGAGCAGCGTCGAGGCCAAACACATCGAGAAGGTGCTGAACAAGACCGGCTGGAACAAGAAGGAAACCAGCGGGCTGCTCGGCATCAGCCGCCCCACGCTCGATCGAAAGATCACCGAGTACAACCTGAAGAAGCCCGACTAGGGCTACAGCACGCGCTTGAGGCGCGGGCCGATCTGCTCGAACTGCTCGCGGCTGTAGAATTCGATGGCGCGCGCCATCGATTCGGAGCGCGAGGTCGTGGTCAGTTCCAGCCGCCGCCAGCCGCGTGCCCTGGCGGCTTCCACCAGGGCATCGAGCAGCGCCTTGCCGATGCCCGTCGAGCGCAACTCCGGCTGCACGTAGAACTCGTCGATCACACCGTAGATGCCGCCGGCGTGAAGCGCCGCGGACTGCGCGGCCGTGATGAACCCGACCGGGCGATCGGTCTCCGCCAGCAGCACCAGGTGCTGGTCGCCCGCCAGCAGGTCGGTCGCCAGCGCGACTTCCGACTCTTCGTCGAGCCCGCTGTCGGAGCCGTCCAGCTCGGCCAGAAAGGCGCGCATGGCCTCACACAGGACTTCCGCGTCCTCAGTCGCAGCAAGACGGATCCGAACCTGCGTGGCCATGATTCGTCCTAGAAACCGGTCGGACTGCTGAAGCGCCAGTTGTTGATCTTCATGGCGGGCACCACGAAGTTGCCGCCGAACAGCGCCCCGCCGCCCGCGTGCGCCTCACGGCCGATGGCATCGATGTTCGCAAAGGCCGTGAGCAGCGACTGCGTAAAGCGCATGTTCTTGACCGCGTGCGTCAGCTTGCCGTTTTCGATCATGAACGTCCCGGCGCGGGTCATGCCGGTGATGCTGACTTCCTGCCGGTTCACGACATTCGTGTAGTGCAGCTTGGTAATCAGCAAGCCGCGTTCGGTTCCGGCGATCATCTGGTCAACGCTCTGGTCGCCAGTGCTGACGACCAGGCTGCCGGGGCCCGCGCCGCCCGCATCCGGCTGGGCGTTCGCGTGGCCTGTGTTTTTCTGCCCGCACATGGAGGCGCTGCGACGGTCATGCACGACGGCCTTGACGGTGCCGTTTTCAACCAGCGTCACCTTCTGGGTGGCGAAGCCCTCCATGTCGAAGGGCGTGCCGCCAAGTTCCGGGTGGTATGGGTCTTCCACGATCGTCAGCTTCTTGTCGAGGATTGCCTGACCAAGCTCGCCTCGGTGGAAGCTGCGCCCTTCAGCAAATGCGAGCCCGTTGGCGGTCAGCCAGCCCCAGAACAACATCATCTCGGCCACGGCCGAGGGCTCAAAGATCACCGTGTATTCGCCCGGCTTGATCGCCTGCGGTTTCACACCCTGCTCGGCCTTGGCGGCGGCGCGTTGGCCGGCGGTCCACGGGTCGCACTTGTTGACGTCCAGATTGAAGCTCTCGGCCCAGCCCTCGACGTTGCCGTTTTCGAGGAACGCACTGACGCTGAACTCGGCCTTGGTGCCGGACTTGTAGGCAAAGACCCCGGTGTTGGTCCCGTATGCAACGGCGCCTTCATCCGTGTCGAATATGCCGGCGCCCTCCAGCTTGCGCTTGTCGAAGTCTGCCAGGACCTTGCCGATGGCCGCCGCGCGTTGCGCGGGCGTGCACTTTGCGGTGCTTTCATGCCATGCGTCCACCGGCTGGTATTCGGGCTGCTTGTCGATCAGCGGCAGCAGCGTGTCGTCCTTGGCCGCCACGCGCGCCACGGCCAGCGCGCTCTGCACACCGCGCCGGATGCTGTCGTCGTCAAACTGGTTGATGGACGCGACGCCCTGCCGCCCGTCGGTGATCACGCGCAGGCGCAGCGCCTGATCCGTCAGCCCGACGTTCTGCGTGATGACATTGCCGGAAAACCGCGTGCTGTTGGTGGTGCTGGAGTGAATGATCGCCTCCACCTGCTCGGCATCGGCGAGTTTCACGACTTTGTTGATGAGAGCCTGGCATTCTTCGCGACTGAGCATTGGGACTCCTTCGGTCTGGATTGTAACGCCGGAGTAATTCTGCGGAAAACCCTGAACCCTTTTGTGTTTACACCGGTATTACCTGTAGGCGCCGACAAATCTCCCGGGCATGGCGCCACAACTGGTGCGCCGTGTTGAGGGCAGTCACAGACGCAGTTGACAAGAGCCCCGCCAACAAGGCAGTTTCCCGTCCTATGGCATACGACAAGGACGCGGAGCTTGCCCTGATCGCCAAGGCGCGCGATGGCGACGGCGACGCCTACGGTCAGCTCGTACAGGCCAACCAGGACCGCATCTACGCCAGCGTCCTGCGCCAGGTTCGCGACCAGCACAAGGCCATGGACATCACGCAGGAAGCCTTCATCCAGGCCTATCGCGCCATCGACACCTACGAAGACCGCGCCCGCTTCAGCACCTGGATGTATCGCATCGCGATGAACCTCATCACCAGCCACTACCGCCACGAAAGCGCACAGAAACGCGGCGGCAGCAAGACAGAAACCAGCCTTCAGATCGAAGGCATGCCTGAGCCCGGGGCGGACCAGCGCACACCGGATGACCTGGTCGCAGCCGAGGACATTGGTGTGCTGGTGCGCGCGGCGATCGACGAGCTTGAAGACGAATACCGCGACGTGGTCGTCATGCGCGACTTGCAGGGCCTCAGCTATGAGGAAATCGCGGACATGCTCGCGATCGCGCCCGGCACAGTGCGTTCGCGCCTGCACCGAGGGCGCGAGAAGCTGAAGGACAAGCTCAAGCACCTGGTCTGATCGTCCTCGAATGCCATTCGCCCTTCGCGCCCGGCGAAGTAGTATCCGCCGTATCAACTTGCGGAGGAACCAATGGGACGCTTCGAATACGCAACGGTGGAATGGCTTTGGGACAGCGGCGGACTGCGCGCAGATCTGCCCGGCGGTGCCACCAAGAAGGCCCAGGGCGAATACTCGGCCGTGGTGCAGTTGCTGGGCGAACTCGGCCGCGAAGGCTGGGAAGTTGCGAGCTGCGTCGCCAGCGCGAACTGGCTGTTCTGGACGCTCAAGCGCAACGCCTAGGGGGCGATGTGGAGAAGGTCAACCTGGCCGACAAGCTGGCGAAGATCACAGAAATGTGGTCCCCCACCATCGTCGGCGAGTTGAATGGGCAGTACGTAAAGCTGGTGAAGTTCGAGAACGAGTACGTCTGGCACAAGCATGACGTCGAGGACGAGTTGTTCTACGTGATCGACGGGCGGCTCAACATTGAGCTGCGCGACAAGACGGTCGAGCTTTCGCCGGGCGAGTTCTTCGTTGTCCCACACGGTATTGAGCACAAGCCGGTCGCGATCACGCCGTGCAGCGTGCTGCTGTTCGAGCCCGCCAGCACGCTCAATACCGGCGACGCGGCCGCGAATGAATGGACCCGCAAGCCTGAAGAGCTGGACCGGCTCTAGTGCCTGACCCGTTCGACAACTGGATCGACAAGCTGTTTGAGCGCTGGATGGGCGAGTTGACCCACCAGGAAGTCGCACGCGCACTGAAGGCGCTGACGCGCGACTACGTCCAGCGCCGCACGCGCTTGCGCGGCAAGGCGCTTGAAGGCCGCGGCAAGCAGGCCGCGTTTGCGCTGTACTACGCGCCGCGACATTTCGTGATTGTGCGGGAAGTGCTGAAGGCGTTGGGAGCTGCGGCCATCGGCGAGACGCCGATGCCACTTGTTGACCTCGGCTGCGGCAGCGGTGTTGCGGGCGCGGCGTGGGCGCTGCATTCGGGTGGGAACGTTGTCGGGGTTGAGCTGGACCCGGAGATCTTGCGCGAGGCGGCGTTCACCTTCAAAGACCTCGGGATTCGCGGGGGCGGCGTGCGGTGTCACCTTGCCAAGTACCGCTGGCCGAAGCCGCCTGTTGGCGTTGTCGCGGCGTTTACCATCAACGAGCTCGATGAGAAGGATCGCGAGCAGGTGTGGCGCGAGCTGGAGAAACAACTCAGGGGCGGCAGCCGGGTATTGATCATTGAGCCGCTTGCCACGCGCATCGCGCCCTGGTGGCAGGACTGGGCCGAGCGAATCGCCGCACACGGCGGGCGCGCAGATGAGTGGCACTTCGACGTCGATTTGCCTGAACGCGTGCACCTGCTGGGCAAGTCGGCCGGGTTGAAACCGGAGAAGCTGGGCGCGCGGACGCTTTGGGCGTGAGCCCCTGACCTGAACGCAAAGCCCGCCGTTTGCACGGCGGGCTTCTGTTTTGCTGATACTTGTTCTGGCTACTTCTGGAGCGCCGCGGCGCCGCCGACGATTTCGGCGATTTCCTGCGTGATCTGGGCCTGGCGCGCGCGGTTGAGTGTGCGCGTCAGGTGCGTGAGCATGTCCTGCGCGTTGTCGGTGGCGCTCTTCATGGCCGTGCGGCGCGCAACCTGCTCACCGGCGTGGCTCATGACCAGCATGGTGTACATGGTCTGCGTCACGTAGCGCGGCAGCAGGTCGGCAAGGATTTCGCCGGCCGGCGGGCTGAAGATGAAGTCCAGCACGCCCTTCTTCTCCGCGCCGGCTTCCGCCTTCGGCGGCTCGATCGGCAGCAGCTTCTTCACCGTCGGGGGCTGCGCACCGAGGCCCTGCCAGTGCGGGTAAACCACGAGCACTTCGTCCACTTCGCCGCGAATGAAGTCGGCGACCAGCTCGTCCACGACCCGGTGTGCGTCGTCAAACGTCGGCTTGTCCGGGATATCGACGATCGAGCGGTGAATGGCGAACTCCTGGAACCGCAGGGTCGCCATGCCCTTCTTGCCGATGCATGTCAGCTGCACCTCGCGCCCCTTGGCCTTCTCGGCCGTGATGGTGCGCTTGGCCAGCTTGATCAGGTTCGCGTTGAAGCCGCCGCACAGTCCGCGGTTGGCGGTCAGCAGGACGATGGCAACCTTCTTGACCTCGCTGCGCGTCTCAAGCAGCGGCAAGTCAAGCGATGCGCCACCCTCTGCGATGGCGCTGATGATTTCGTTCAGCTTCTCGGTGTAAGGGCCGGCCGCGGACACGCGGTCCTGCGCGCGCTTCATCTTGCTGGTGGCGACAAGCTCCATCGTCTTGGTGATCTTCTTGGTCGAAGTCACTGAGCGAATGCGCTTGCGAATTTCTTTGGGCGATTCAGCCATGGCTTTCCCGTGCGAGGGCGCGCGAGTCTGTAAATGAGGAAGCCCCCGGTCAAGCCTCGTTTTGCCGGGTTCGCCTGTCGGTTTTGTCTCATCCCGCAGGGGCCAAAAGGCCCCCAGAGTCTGGCCGCACGGCGTCTCTGCGTGAGATTGCTTTTGTCGTGGTCTGGAGCCGCCGGCCATCACACAATCCTCCCCATGACGGACGCACTCTTCAGGCCGAAGGGGCATGACCAGGTTCGCGGCTGGCTGAAGCACGTGATCGCCGCCGGCAAGGCCAACGGGGGCTACCTGTTCATCGGCCCGGACGGCATTGGCAAGGCCGCGCTGGCACGCGAATTCGCCGCTGCCTTGCGCTGCGAGAAGCCCGTTGGCGGCTGGTCCTGCGGCGTTTGCAATGAATGCACGCGCATCGCCAAGGACGTGCACCCCAGCGTGCGCCGCTTCGCCAAGCCCGAAGACAAGGCGGCCTTTCCCGTCGAGCTGGTGCGCGAGATCGTGGACGAAGCCTCCCGGAAGCGGCTTGAGCCGGGCATGCGAACGTTCATCGTCGCCGATGCGGATCGCTTCAACGACAGTTCCGCCAACGCATTCCTGAAGACACTTGAGGAGCCGCCGGGCGACCTTGTGTTCATCCTGCTGGCCGAGAATCTGGCGCAGGTACTGCCCACCATCCTGTCGCGCTGTCAGTCCGTGCGCTTCGCACCCCTGCCCGATGACCTTGTCGCGGACGTCGCGCGCGGCTGGGAAGGCCTGCCCGTCAACCCGGACTCGCGAGCCGTCCTGGTGCGCGCTGCGCAGGGCAGTCCCGGGCGATTGCGGCGCATGGCCGATGCGAACGTGCTCGACACAGTGCGCGAATTCCTGAAGTTCGTGCGCGACGACCCGTTTCACGCATCCGAGACACTGGTCGGGTCCGTGCAGGGCGGCGACGACAACGAAGCCAAGCGCGCCATGCTGCGCGAGGCAATCGCCCTGCTGAGCGCGGCCCTGCGCGACCGCATGCTTTCCAGCATGGGTTGCGCCGACTTGAAGCCGCTCACCCGCGCAATTGAGGGCGAACCATACTCAACGGACAAGCTGGTTGCGTCGTTAACGAGGCTGGATGATCTGCGCTCGAGCCTCGACGGCAACGTCAACCTCAAGCTCTGCTGCGACGCCATCGCGCTGGCTTGGCCGGGTTAGTATTGCCGCCCCGCACTCCCCCGCTACTGTAACGCTTTGTTTTCGGCCCTGGCCCGGATGACGCAAACGCGCCCAATTCTGCTTTGCCTGCTGCTGTCGGCCGCCCTGGCCGGCGCGCTGCTTGCGCAGGACAAGCCGGCGGATGATGAGCCGGGCGAAGTTTCCATCAGCTTCGTCGTGGACGAAGGCCAGACGACGTACTGGGAGGCCTGGCGTGAAGTCAAAGCCGACGGCACCGAGGGCCCGTTTGTGCTGGCGCTGCCCTACGCGGTCAGTCTGAACTACCAGGACAAGACGCCCGACAAAGGCGAGGTGCGCAAGCTGACTCTGCTGGCAGACCGCGCATTGCTGTGGTTTGAGCCGGGCGAAGGCACCACCGACACGGACGTCGAGAACGACCCGTTCCTCGCGATGGCCAGCGGCGCCAGCAATCTGCAGTTCTACGGAGAAGGCAATATCTGGATGAAGTACACGGTCGGCAAAAGCTCGGTCACCATGCGCGCCGACCGCCTGTTTCTCGACTTCGCACGCAGCAAGATCATCAGCTACGACGCCAAGGGGAACGATACCAGTCGCGATGTGCTGAACCTGCGCGGGCGCGTCAGCAATGCCAAGCTGCACTCGGGCGCGGAAGAAGGCGGTGACGGCCCGGGCGGCCCGCCCCTGAAGTCGGGTATCGGCGTCGGCTCGGCTTCGGACGCTTCGGCCGGCACGGAAGACACCGTCGGCGCAGCACCTTCGGACGACGCGAAGCCCGACAAGCCCGACAGGCTGCGTTCGCTCCCGCACGAGCAGGGGCTGCGATTATTCGCCCGCGCGGACGAATTGCGCTTCATGCTGACCGAGGATCTGAAAGAAGTTGACCTCGAGAATGGCAGCGTTTCGTCAAGCTCGCTGGCGATCGCGTCCTATTCGCTGGCGGCCGAGAAGCTGACGATTCGCCTGACCAAGGTCCGCAGCACGGTCTACCTCACCCGCCCGTCGGTGCGCGTGCTCGACTACCCCTTGCTCACCTTGCCGACGGAGGACTACGCCTACGACGTCGACAGCCAGCCGCCCATCCGCCAACTGGACTTCATCACCAACGCGCGCTTCGGCTACGCGTTCCGCATGTACATTGATGCCATCGCGACATACGACTTCTTCGCCGATCCCGAGCCTCCGTTCAACCCCCTGCGGCTGGGCCCTCAGATCGACTACTTCTCGCGGCGCGGCCTGGGACTGGGCTTGAACCTGGACTGGGGCGGCGTGCGCTCGTTCAAGGAATTCGGCGCCAGCAGCTTCCGCAGCCTGTACATCAATGACCCCGGCGACAAACGCAGCCGCGCCAAGGACCTTGGCTGGTACCCGGTCGAGAAACACAGCCGCGGGCGCCTTTACGGCGCCTACTCGCAGAACTTCGGCGACGGCTGGCAATTTGACCACCTGCTGAATTACTCGAGTGACAAGAACTTCCGCCGCGAGTTCTACGTTAACGAGTACGACAACAACGAGCCCGAAAACAGCTTCCTGCAGCTCACCAAGCGCTACGAGAACCTGAATTTCTTCCTGCTGGTCGAGCCGAAGGTGCACCCGTGGCAGTCGCGCACGGAGTACCTGCCGACGCTGGGTTTTGAAACCTACAGGCAGCCCGTTGGCGACTTCGGGCTGCAGTTCTCAAGCCGGACCGAGGCCAGCGTGCTGCGTTTCGCGCCAGGCGACGGCGACGATCGCGACGAGATCGCGACCCTGCGTGCCGACAGCACATCCTGGTTCAGCCTGCCGCTCGAGCTGGGGCCGTTCGCGGTGGACCCGTTCGTCGGCACCCGCTTTACCGTCGCGACCAACCACCTGCGCTTCGCCGAGGACCAGTCACGACCATTCCTGAGCAGCGACGGCACGTTCCCCGGGCTGCGCGCCGGCGACGAAAAGGCGGACGGGCTGCTGTACCGCTTCCTGCCGTTCTTCGGCGCTAATCTTCAGACCTTCTTCACCGGGACGTTCAGCGACGTCCAGATTCCGGGACTTGCGATCGATGGTCTGCGCCATGTGTTCGCGCCGTTCGTCCGCTACACCAACTTCTTCTACAACAGCCTCGACGAGATCCCGGGGCGCGCTTTCACGCCGCTGGACACGGTCGACACGCTCGACGAGTTCCACGAAGTGCGCTTCGGTTTCCGCGAGAGGCTGCAGACCCGCAAGGGCTGGGGCGCGGACCGCCACACGGTCGATTACTTCGAGATCATGGCCGAGATCCCGTGGTACCCGAACCGCCGCCGCGACAACAACGACCGCAACTTCGGCGACCTGGAAATCGCCGCTACCTGGCGGCCTGCACCGGGCTTCACGCTCGAGGGCAACATGTTCATCGACACCTATTCGGGCAACTTCAATCGCGCGGCCGCGAGTTTCCGCTTCGACGTGCTGATCCTGGGCCAGACCGGCATCACCGCGAACATTTACTATCGCCTGCTGAAGGGGCAGCACCAGGTGGTCGGTATACAGGGCAACCTGACGACCGGGCTTTACGGCATCGGCGTGAAACAGGAGTACGACCTGCTGGCCGGCAAGTTCCGCGACACGCGCATCGAGCTGACCCGCCGCGTGCTTGAGGCCTTCGACCTTGGCTTTGTATTCGTGCGCGATGCGCTCGACGGGAGCCTTGGCTTTTACTTCAGCATCTCGGCCGCGTTCCGAGCGCCGAGCAGCAGCGCCTCATTGCTGCGCTAGCGCAACACCTATCACCAAACAAACACCTCTCTTCCACTCGCGGATGGCCAAACTAGGCTGCGCGGCGGTATTCGGAGACAGGGATGAAGATCAGCGTCATCGGCTCAGGCCACGTGGGATTGATCACCGGCGTTTGCTTCGCGGAGAAGGGCCACGAGGTCCTTTGCGTCGACCACGACAAGGACAAATTGACGAAGCTTAAGAAGGGCGAAGTCCCGTTCTTCGAGCCCGACTTGCCCGAGCTTCTGCAGAAGCACGTCGCCAGCAAGAAACTGATCTTCAGCGACCGCACGGAAGACGCCGTCGAATTCGGCCAGGCGATCTTCATTTGCGTCGGCACACCCAGCACCGAGCGCGGCAAGGCCGACATGAGCTTTGTCGAGCGTGTCGCCCGCACCATCGCCGAGAATCTGAAGGACTATCGCCTCGTCATCGAAAAGAGCACGGTGCCGATCAAGACCGGCGAGCGTATCCGGCGCACCATCGCCCGCTACATCAAGGGCGACGTGCATTTCGACGTCGCAAGCAACCCCGAGTTCCTGCGTGAAGGCAGCGCGATCTACGACACGCTGAACCCGGACCGCGTGGTGGTCGGCGTGGACTCCGCCAAGGGCGAAAGCCTGCTGCGCGAAGTCTACAAGGGCTTCAACTGCCCCATCGTCGTCACCAGCGTCGGCAGCGCTGAGCTGATCAAGCACGCCAGCAACAGCTTCCTGGCGTTGAAGATCACCTACGCCAACTGGCTGTCCCGCCTGTGCGAGGCAAGCGGCGCCGACATCAGTGAAGTCGTGCACGGCATGGGCCTCGACCATCGCATCGGCAACCACTTCTTCGGCGCGGGCATCGGCTACGGCGGAAGCTGCTTCCCCA
Source organism: Planctomycetota bacterium (assembly GCA_020638675.1). GTDB lineage: Bacteria > Planctomycetota > UBA8742 > UBA2392 > UBA2392 > JACKID01. Next base: position 1,458,787 of record JACKID010000001.1, on the reverse strand, counting down.
AGGATGTGGACGCGCTGGCACACATCAGCGAGGAGCTCGGCGTGGATGCCCCGCTGATCCGCCTGATCAGCGACACCAACAAGTCGCAGCTCGATAACTTCTACCAGCGCATTGAGGCCGAGCTGTGGGTGCTGAACGACAAGACCCTCGCCATCTGGGGCCTGGCGTTCAAGCCGAACACGGACGACCTGCGCGAGGCCCCGGCCCTGCGGCTGATCGACAAGCTCAAGGCCGCCGGCGCCAAGCTGCGCGTGCACGACCCGGTCGCCATGCCGGCCACACGCAAGCTGCACCCGGACCTGTATTACGCCAAGGACCCGATCGACGCGGCCGCCGGCGCTGACGCGCTGATCGTCTGCACCGAGTGGCCTCAATACAAGGAAACGGACCTCGCCAAGGTGAAGGCCAGCATCCGCGTGCCGATGATCTTCGACGGGCGCAATTGCATCGACCGCAAGAAGGCCGCCGAGCTTGGCATGACCCTCTTCGGCATCGGCAAGGAGCCGGTGAAACCCGCGGAGTAGTGGGCTACTGCCAGTTCCAATCCGCGCGCAGAAACCGACAATCAACGCATGCTTGTTCTGGGCATCGAAACTTCCTGTGACGACACGGCCGTGGCCCTGGTGGAAAACGGTCAGAAGATCCTCGCGGGCGGGCGCGCCAGCCAGGAAAAGATTCACGCACAGTACGGCGGCATCGTTCCGGAAGTCGCCTGCCGGGTGCACTACGAAACGCTGATGCCGCTGGTGCAGAAGGTGTGCACGGACTCGGGCAAGCAGCTCTCCGATATTGACGCGGTGGCGGTCACCAACCAGCCCGGGCTCGTCGGGAGCCTCTACGTCGGGCTCAGCAGCGCGAAGGCGCTGGCATGGGCGCTGGGCAAGCCGCTGGTGACCGTCGATCACATCGAGGCGCACATCTACGCCGCCCACCTGCACGACCCTGAGCTGGACTACCCCCACGTCTCGGTCGTCGTCAGCGGCGGGCACACCGACATCTTCCTCAGCACCGGCCCCACCGAGCACAAGCTGATCACCCGCACGCTCGACGACGCGGCCGGCGAGTGTTTCGACAAAGTCGCAGCGCTGCTCGGGATCGGCTACCCCGGCGGGCCGGCCGTGCAGATGACGAGCCTCGGCGGTGACCGCGAAGCGATCAAGTTCCCGCGCGGCGAAGCGGGGCCGGACGGGCTGCAGCTAAGCTTCAGCGGGCTGAAGACGGCCGTGCTGAACGACCTGCGCAAGCGCGGCTTTGTGATCGAAGCCCAGCGCAACGCGGGGCGATTGATCACCGCGCGCGCGCCGGAAACTCCGGTGCCGAAAAGCGAAACCCGCACACTCAGCGTGAAGCTGCCGCTGGCCGACATCGCAGCGAGCTTCCAGGAAGCGGCGGTCGACATCCTCGTGCGCGCGACGCTGGCCGCCACGCGCAAAGTGCGCTGCCGCGCCGTGGTGCTGTGCGGCGGCGTCGCGGCCAACAAACGGCTGCGCGAAGTGATGGCCGCCGCCTGCAAGGCGCAGAAGAACACAGGCTTCCACGCGGCGCCGCTGAACCTGTGCACGGACAACGCCGAGATGATCGCGGGCCTGGGCTTTCACAAGCTGGTCATCGGGCAGATTGCCTCGCTCGACGCGGATGTCCTTCCCAACAAGGACGAGAAGCGCCAGAAGGCAGAAACGGCCTGACGTGGCGATCCGGCAGTACAACCCCGGATACATGCCTCCGGCGACGCTTACCCTGGTCGCCCTCAACGTCGCAATCTCGATTGCGGACATCATCAGCGGCGGCGTGATCGAGAGGATCGGCTGGGCTCGCGGAATTGACGTCCAGTACGGTGAGTACTGGCGCCTGTTCAGCTGCGGCTGGGTACACGGCAGCATCCTGCACATCGCGTTCAACGCCTACGGCATCTACGTGCTCGGCAGCATCGTGGAGCGCCTTCACGGCTGGAGGCCGACCGTCATCATCTACCTGATTTCACTGATGGGCGGCTCGGCACTGGCGATCGCGTTCATGGACCCGGCGATCCCGCTGGTCGGCGCATCCGGCGCGGCCTACGGACTGTTCGGCGCGATTCTCGGCTTCTTCTATGTAAAGACCGGCAGCATCAAGGGGCTGTTGCAGATCCCGGCCGCGCGCATGCTGCTGATCTGGCTTGCGTTCGGCGCATACATGAGCACGCGCCCGGGCGTCAGCCTGCTCGGCCACCTCGGCGGCTTCGTACCTGGAGTCATTCTCGGGATGTTCTTCGAGCACAAATACAAACGCGAGCTGGACCTCTACAACTCGCTTGCGGCGGCGCTGGTCTGCGTGGCGATTGCCGGGCTGACCGCATTTGCCTGCGCGCCGTTTACGCGCTCCACGTGGTATGCGACGCGGGCGCTGCACGCCTATGAAGACGGCGACCTGAAGCGCGGCGACGAGTTGCTCGAGCAGGCAAAGACGCACAACCACACGCGCAGCGGCGAGGTCGCGCTGCTTACGCACCTCACAGTCTGGCGTGAGTACCACGCGGTGAACCCGAAGTCCTACGATACTGACGCGCTGCGATTGCCGCTGACTCACGCCAACGGAATCGACTTGGCCGAAGCCGAAGGTCGCGCGTTTGATTTTCTGCGCGACCCGAACACGCCTGAGTCGCTTGAACCGGCAGACGCGGACGACTAGAGTTCGTCGCGGAGATTTCCATGGCAAGCAATCGCGAGGCGTTTGATGAAGCACGCCGGTTTATTTCCGGCGGCGTAAACAGCCCCGTTCGCGCCTTCAAGGCCGTGGGCGAGACGCCCCCGTTCATCGCCTCGGGCTATGGCTCCAAGATCACCGACATCGAGGGCAAGGAATACGTCGACTATGTGGGCTCATGGGGCCCGCACATTCTCGGCCACGCGCCGGAGCCGGTCATCACGGCGATCACCCGTGCCGCAAAGTCCTCGACAAGTTTCGGCGCTCCGACTGTTACCGAGACCGCGCTCGCGCGCATCATTTGCGAAGCGCTGCCCGACTGCGAGCGCGTGCGCCTGACCAACAGCGGCACCGAAGCGACCATGAGCGCGCTGCGACTTGCGCGCGGGGCGACAGGGCGCAGCAAGATCGTCAAGTTCGCCGGTTGCTACCACGGGCACGTGGACAGCCTGCTCGTCAGCGCGGGAAGCGGCGCGCTGACGTTCGGCAGCCCGGACAGTGCGGGCGTCAACGCCAACGTCGCCGCCGACACAATCGTGCTGCCGTTCAACGACGTGGACCACGTCGAGCGCGCCTATGCGGAATTCGGGCACGAAATCGCCGCAACGATCGTCGAGCCGATCGCGGGCAACATGGGCGTCGTCATGCCCGTGCGCGGCTACCTCGAATCCATCGCGGCGATCACCAGGGAATCCGGTGCGCTGCTGATCATGGATGAAGTGATGACCGGCTTCCGCGTGGCGTGGGGCGGCGCGCAGCGACTGCTCAACGTACAGGGCGACCTTACGGTTCTCGGCAAGGTCATTGGCGGCGGCATGCCGCTGGCGGCTTTCGGCGGGCGACGCGAGATCATGGAACAGCTCGCGCCCGAGGGCCCGGTGTACCAGGCCGGTACTTTGTCCGGCAATCCCGTCGCTGTTGCCGCCGGTCTGGCCGCACTGACCCAGCTTCGCAACAACCCGGAGATCTACCGACGCCTGGAAGTTCTCTCGGCGCGGCTCGAGTTTGGCCTGCGCACAGCGGCCGAGCGGGCATCGTTGCCCGTGTACATCGCCCGTTGCGGCAGCATTCTTACGGTGTTCTTCCAGAAGGGTCCGGTCCAGGACCTCGAAGGTGCGCGCCGCAGCAACACGGGGCAATTCGCACGTTTCCACGCGCTGATGCGCGATCAGGGCCACTATCTGCCACCCAGCCAGTTCGAGGCATGGTTCGTGAGCAATGCCCATACCTTCCGCGACATTGATTCCACGATCGCGGCGGCGGAGCGGGCTTTCGCTGAGATAGCGGAGTCGTCTACAATTGTGGCATGAGCAGCATCGCGCTGATCCCGTTTTCCACCCGCATCACTGACGAGCGCGCGGGCCACGTCGCCCGCGGGCTCAGCCTGGAATTGTCGGACTGGCTTTCCGGGCTCGGCGGGGACCCGCTTGTGCTTACCAGCGCGCAGACCGAAGAAGACGGCGCCTGGCGCAAACTCGTCAGCTTCAGTGAAGAGCTGACGCCCGACCACGTATCCGAGTTCATCTTCGGGATGCGCGGCGAGGCCGACGAAGAGCCGGACTTCGACCTGGTCGTCAGCGGAATCCTGGAGCAGATCGCAGACACCTCCTATACCGACGGGCTCGCGCTGGCGGTGACCGTCACGGACCTCAAGGGTGGGTTCTCGCGCGGGCGCTACACGGCCGATCTGATGCCGATCACGTTCGGCGAATCCGTCGGGCGGCTGTTCAAGGATATTGCCGAGGCGCTTGGGCTAGCGCCGAAATCCGACTACGCGCCGGAGACACGAAACTTCCAGGCGTGGCTGAACATGCTGATAACCCGCGCGCTGCTGCTCGCGGCGGAAGTCGGCGCAGTCGCACGTGACGCCGAGGGCGTCTACAGCCCGGCCCTTGAAGCGCTGCGCCTCGACCCCCAGTTCAAGTCCGCCCGCGACCGACTGGTTGAGCTTGCACAGGTGCTGGTCCTGGAACGCGGCTTCGAGGCCAAAGATGCGCTCAAGGCGATGGAAGCGGCGGTGTCGCGCTCCGGCGCCGACTGGCGAACCCAGCGCGCTCGCGGCCACCTCATGCTCGCGGCCAATGAGCCGTCCAACGCCGCCAAGGCGTTCTGCCAGGTGCTCAGCGGAAAGTTCGAAGCGCCCGAGAAGACGGAGCGCATGACGGCGGCGCTGCTCGCCGGGCGGGCGTTCAACATGGCGGAGCGCCATCTGGAAGCACAACGCGTACTGAGCGTCGCCATGCAGGAAGAGAACCTGCGGGTCGAGGCCATCGTCGAGTCGGCAACGTCCAGCGCTGCCCTCGGCGAGCAGGTGGTCGCTGAGCGACTGTGGCGCCGGGCGCTAGAGCTTGAGCCGCAAAGCGTCGCCGCGCGGCTGTACCTTGCGCGCATGTATCGCTCGCGCGGGGACATCGACAAGGCCGTCGAACAGTACGACGCGCTGGTCAAATCCCCCGGGCTGCCTCGTGAAGTGTTTGCCGACGCCGCCGAGTTCTTCGTTGTGAACCGCAAGCACGAGCAGGCCCTGAACGCGGCCGAGCGCTACGCCGATGAGCACCCCGGCGACGCGATCGCCCACGTGTTGATGGCAAGTTCGCTCAACGCGCTGGGGCGGCACAAGCGGGCCCTGACGTCGCTCGAGAAGGCCGAGATCTGCGTCGGCGTAGAGGAGATCCGCGACCTCGTCACGCGCCAACGCCGCTACGCCGAGCACCCGGAAGTGGAGCAGAAGTTCCGCAAGTGGGCCGACGCGGCCATGACGGGAGATGCCGCCAAAGGCGAGTTGGGCATGCGCGAATTGGTCGAGCAGTTCCCGGACTTCTGGGAAGCGCACCTGTTCCTGGGCATCTCGCTGCGCCGTCAAGAAAAGTGGCAGGACGCCTGCGACGTGCTTGAGAACCTCAAGATGAATGCGCTTTTGCCCACCATCGACAAGGAACTCACCGGCATCTACTCGCGACTCGGCCGCCCGGAGCAAGCGCTGGAAGCCGCACAGGACGCCATGGACGCCGCGCCGGAAGACCCGACCCTGCTGACCAATTACGCCGCGGCCCTGCTCGAAAACAACCGCATCGACGACGCGGCGAAATACGCCGCGCGCGCCGAGATGCTCATGCCGGGCGATGAGCCAACCAGGAAGCTGCAAGAGCTCATCAAGCTGAGGATGGAAAAGCGCGGGATCATCAAGAACTTCGCCGCGACCATCAAGGAAGCAACCAGTTGGTTCAAGTTCGCCCGCCGCAAGAAGGACCGGTAGCCAACCTGTCCACAGGTCCCCCACCTCCGCAATTTGTCGCAACGGCTGGTACACTCCGGCCATGAGTTTCGCGGACACCATCCTTGGCCCGAACGGGCTGATCGCCACCAAGCTGCCCGGCTATGAAGACCGCCCGCAGCAGTTGGAGATGTCACGCGCCGTTGAGGCTGCACTGGGCGAAGGTCGTCACCTGGTTGTCGAGGCGGGTACCGGCGTCGGCAAGTCGTTCGCGTACCTGGTGCCGGCGATCCAGCGGGCGGTGTCCGGCAAGCCAGACGACAAGCCCGTTGTCATCAGCACCGGCACCATCGCGCTGCAGGAGCAGCTCTACGGAAAGGACATCCCGTTCCTGCGCAGCGTCTGGGACCAGGAATTCACGGCCGTGCTGGCCAAAGGTCGCAGCAACTACATCAGCCTGCGCCGTCTTGCGAACGCGACCAGGAACGAAGGCAAGGCCGGTAACAGCGACTTGAGCCGCGAGCTGTCACGCATCCAGCGCTGGGCCGAGGAAACCGGTGACGGCTCGCGCAGCAGTATGGATTTCACGCCCAGCGGCGAGGCGTGGGACATGGTCGTCAGCAGCAGCGACAACTGCCTCGGGCGGGGCTGCCCGAACTTCGAGAAAGAGTGCTTCTACCAGCGCGCCAAGAAACGCATCTACAACGCCAACATTCTCGTGGTGAACCACGCACTGCTTTGTGCGGACCTCGCGCTGAAGGCGCAGGGCGTGAACTACCTGCCGGACTACAAGTACCTGATCGTGGACGAGGCCCACGATCTCGAGCGCTACGCCAGCGACCATCTCGGCATCCACGTCACGCGCGACGGGATGCGCTACGCGCTGGGCATGGTGTTCAACGCGCGCACAAAAAAAGGGCTGGTAGACCGCTTCGATTTCCTGCGAGGCTGCCACGACGCCGTACGCAACGCGCGCGACGCGGTCGAGCACCTGTTCATCGAGGTGGAAAGCTGGGCGCGACGCAACGGCAAGAGCCCCGTGCGCGTCAACCAGCCGGACCTGTTCCCGACCGACGCGGCCGAGGCGCTGATGGAGCTGTCGCTCATGCTGAAGAACGGCATGCTGCGTACAGAAAATGAAGAGGAGCGCCTCGACATCGAGTCAGTCATGAAGCGCCTGAACAATGCGGCCGCGGGCATCCTCAGCTTCGTGAATCAGCAGCTTGAGGGCCAGGTCTACTGGATCGAATCCAACGTCGGGCGCAACGAGCAGAACATCGAGCTGCACGCCGCGCCGGTGCACGTTGGCGACCTGCTGCGCAAGCACCTGTTCGAGCGCTGCAAGGGCGTGGTGATGACCAGCGCGACACTCGCAACCGGGCCCGAGAACTTTGACTATACCCGCGGGCGCCTCGGCGTACCGGACGATGCGGCGCAGTTGCAGGTGGGCAGTCCATTCGACTTCAAGAAGAACGCCCAGATCGTGATCCCGCGCGACATGCCCGAGCCGCCGAAGGGCGGCGGCAGCGACGGCGAATACGATCAGCGGATCAACGAGGAGGTGACCGACGCGATCAAGCGCAGCCGCGGCGGTACGTTCGTGCTGTTCACCAGCTACGGGCAGATGCGGCGCGTGTACGACGCGTTGCACGCCAGGCTCGAATTCCTCGGGTATACGCCGCTGCGCCAGGGTGAGGGTTTGAGCCGCCTGCGCATGCTGGAGCGCTTCAAGGAAGGCGAAAAGATGGTGCTGTTCGGCGTCGAGTCGTTCTGGCAGGGGGTAGACGTCCCCGGCGAGGCGCTGACGACAGTGATTCTCGTGCGCCTGCCGTTTCCCGTGCCGTCGGACCCGCTGGTGGCCGCGCGCATGGAGGAAGTGCGCAAGTCCGGCGGCAGCGACTTCGCCGACTACATGGTACCCGAGGCGACCATCAAGCTGCGCCAGGGTTTCGGCCGCCTGATCCGCCGCAAGGACGACTTCGGCACCGTGGTGATTCTCGACTCGCGCATCATCACCAAGGGCTACGGCAAGAAGATCCTGCGCGCGCTGCCGGAGTGCGAGATCACCGACGGCAAAGGCGGCGATCCACGCGATCGTGCAACCAAGGCGAAGAAGGCCGTTACCAACCCATTTGAGCTGTAGTCATGCCGCGCCCCCGAAAACCGCAGCGCGGCTCCAGCTACCGCAGCTTCGCAATCGTTTATGAAGACGAGCACCTGCTGGTCGTCAGCAAGCCTGCGGGCCTACTCACCAACATGGCCGAAGACGGCGAGCAGACGCTGCAGGACCAGCTCCGCAAGCACTTCAAGCAGCCCGAGATCGCGGCCGTGCATCGCCTGGACCGCTACACGTCAGGACTGGTGGTGTTCGGGCGAACGCCGGGCGCGCTGTCCGCACTGGGCGAAATGTTGCGCGACGGCGGTTTCGAGAAACGCTACTGGGTGCTGACGGCCGGCGTACCCAACCCGCGCAGGGGCACAATCGACGTCCCGCTGGCGAAGATTGAGCATCCCCGCCGCAAAGTCGCCGTCAGCAATGCGCCCGAAGCGCAGTCGGCCGTCACGGACTATCAAGTAGAAGAGGAACTGCCGGGCTTTGCGCTTGTTGCTGCGACCATTAGGACAGGCCGCACGCACCAGTTGCGAGCTCACTTTGAGCACCTCGGGTTTCCGATCGCCGGCGACAACATCTATGGAAACAAGAAAGCCAATGGCGAGTTGCGCCACCATTTCGGGCTGCAGCGGCAGTTCATCCATGCGCGTGAACTGGCCTTTCGACACCCCGTTACAGGCGCAGAACTGAAGCTGCAGGCGAAGTTGCCGAAAGACCTGAGCGGGGTACTCAAATCCCTCCGCCAAAGCGGGTTGCAACAAACATAGTCGCGCGCGGCCAAATCCACTTTTTTGGCTTCGGATTGCCGTCAGAAGCGTTATGATTGCGGCCTGAAGGGGCCCCTTTTAGGCAAGGAATTGCCGCCGGGGCTTTTTTCATTGCCCTGCCCGAACACGGACGGAGGTCAACGATGTTCACCCCCAGGAAGTTGTTCTTTTCAATGGTCGCTGTGCTGGCGGTGATCGTGTTTGCGGCGCCGGTGCATAACGTCGACGCCCAACGCGTCACGCGCGGCAGTTCCGGCAGCGCATCCGGCGGATCAAGCCGAAGCAGCAGCGGCGGTGTGTCGCGCAGCAGCGGCAGCTCTTCGCGCAGCAGTGGCGGGAGCGCGTCGAAGGTCAAATCCTACGGCGGCAGCTCCGGAAGCTCCGGCCGCTCGTCTGGCTCCACCGTCAGATCATCCGGCAGCAGCCGCTCATCCGGCTCGACCTCGCGTTCGTCCGGCTCAAGCGGGATCAGCCGCTCATCAGGTTCTAGCGGGATCAGCCGCTCGTCCGGCAGCTCCGGCTCGGGCATCAGCCGCACGCCGAGTTCGTCGGGCTCCTATCGGTCCAGCTCGTCATCCGGCACGAGCCGCACGCCTTCCAGCAGCAGCTCCAGCCGCTCGCCGTCACGCAGCAGCTATACGGGCCCGACCTCCAGTTCCAGCTCATCCGGCGGCGTCTCGTCGCTCGGGCGCAGCAGCTACCGCCCGGCACCTTCGCGCACAACCTCAAGCGGTGTGCCGACGATCAGCCGCGCACAACCCAGCTCGTCGCGCCTTGCCGGCTCCAGCGCCAAGACCGCGGCGCCTCGCTCGGTCGGCTCTTCGCGGACTTCCGTGGCGACCCGGTCACCGTCGTCGCTGGTATCACGCGGCAACGGGCAGTCAAACACGGGCACCTCGCGCTCAAGCGTTCTGGGGCCGACGCAGCCTCGCAACACTTTCAGTGAGCGCAGCACACTCACGTCGTTCCGCAACCCCACCGCAACGAGCAGCTTCCGTGGCAACACCACACGCCCGAGCGAGCCGCTGAACGGCGGCTACACGACGCACAACTACTACAGCCCGTCATTCTACTCGTATGGCTACAGCTGGCCGGGATACTACGCAGGCTACTACTCCGGCACGGGCTTCTACTTCGGCTACAGCTCGAGCTGGTGGAGCGCCTCCTACTACAGCCACTACTACAGCCACTACTACAGCCCGTGGGGCTACAACCCTTACTCGGGTTCGTTTGCCGCGGCCTTCCTGGTCGGCACCGCGTGGCACATCGTTCCCTACGTGAGCCTTGGCTGGTGCGGCTACAACTGGGGCAGCTACTGCACCTACTGGCCGTGGGGCACCTGGCGCCATCGCCATCGCTACCACTATCACGGGCTGTACTTCTCGGTACTGCGGCCGTACTGGTACGGCTACTCGCGCTGGTACGACTATCGCCCCTATTCGTACAGCTATGTCTCCCTCAACTACGACTCGCTGTATGACGACGGATATGACGATGGCTACGGCAAGGGCTACAACCGTGGCTACGAAGACGGCGCGGATGACGCCTCGGGCTACAAGGACAACCGCCGCCGCGACCAGATCGGCAGCAAGCCCCGTCCGCGCGTGCCGGACAGCAGCATCGACCGCGCGAAGACGGACGCCGCCGAGGAGTACCGCTACGAAATGAACCGCGGCACGGACGCCTTCACCAGCGGCGACTTCAAGACCGCCACCAAGGCGTACAAGGAAGCCGTGATCCTCAACCCGGAAAGTGCCGACGCGCGCTACAGCCTCGCGATCAGCGCATTCGCCGAGGGCAAGTACGCGTTCGCGGCATTTGCCCTCCGCCGCGGCGTGGCGCTGGACGCCGAGAAGAGCCGGATTGATCTCGAGCGCGTGTTTGGTGACCCGGTGGTCCTCAAGGATTACGTAGACAGCCTGAACGCCGAACTGAAGGACAACCCCGAAGACCCCGACCTGCTGCTCCTGAGCGGCTACGTCGCGCTGCGCACCGGTGACGCCTCGGCGGCAGCGGAACGCCTTGACCGCGCGCTGAAGCAGTCGCCGCAGGACACGGCCGCCCAGCAACTGCAGCGAGAGGCCATGAAGGCGCTCGAGGAAGAGTAGCACTTGCAGAAACCCACGGGCCCGGCCGCTTGGCCGGGCCCGATTCGTTTCAGCCGTATTGCACAGTCCGTGGCCTATGGCACACTCCGGTCATGGCGAGAATTGAATCCACGGACGGCGGCAGCTTCTTTGAGTTGACGCCGCAGCACATCACTCGCGGCCGCGGCGCAACCGGCGACGAAGACGGCGTGGAGTGTGTTGTGCGCTTTGAGTCCTACGGCGAGCCGATCATCGGCGAGCCGCACCTCACGCGTGGCGGACTGAACCGCATGGTCGAGAAGCTGAAGAGCTTCACGGTCAAGCGCACGGGCATGATGCAGCTGCGCAGCGACACGCAGGAGATCGAGCTCAGCCTCGCCGCCAAGCGCAGCAAGTGGACCCAGAAGATCAACGTAACCGGGCTCGCCGGCGTGCCCAAGGAAGACCGGGCCGAGCCGGATGTGCCCGAAGAAGTGCGCGTATCGTTCGGCGCAACGTACAGGCAGAGCAATGCGCTCGGCGGCAGCGTCGAGCATCGCTGTGGCATGGTTTGCACGTTCGACGCGCTGTCCGCGTTCGCGGATGCCCTCAAGTCCGAGTTCGAAGCCGCGCCCACGCGCCGCGGCACAGGAAAGATCGAACCGTCCGGAGCCTGACAATGCCCGGCGAAGACGACACGAACGTCGAGTGGGTCAAGCGTGACTCGCGAGAGTGGGTCGTGTTCGCGCACCAGCCGGACCAGCTCACCGCACGCATGACCTGCACCTACCTCGAATCAGGTGGCATTGAGGCGCGGGTCGGCACGCAAGCGGGCCACTACTGCGTCGAGGTGCCCCTTGAGCAGCTTGAGGACGCATTCACCGTCTACACGCCGCCGGACAGCGGCGTCCTTCCGGCCATGGAAGTGAGTCGCAAGACAGGTATCCACACCGGGGTCCACCTGCGCGACATGCTCAAGAACCAGCAGGCGTCGGGCGCGTCGGAGCCGCGACGTTCCAGACGGTTGCTTTGGCTGTTCAGGCTGGTGGTGCTGGCGGTGCTCGTCGCGCTGCTTCTGTTCCTTTTCGCCGACTGATCGGCGAACCATCCGTAGCCGGGCCCGTTAATTCACATTCTGCGGAACTACCTAGCCACGGAGGATTCTCCATGCAGTTACGCCATGTCGCAGCAGCGGCCGCGATCGCGGTCGGTTTGCTCTTGTCATCCAGTGCGGTCGTCGCGAAACCGAAGCCCAAGGAAGACAAGAAGGAAGAGAAGAAGGAATACACGCAGGAGCAGATCAACAAGCACATCGTGGCTGCACTCGAGTGGTTCGTTGATCACCAGTCGCCGGACGGCAGTTGGAGTGTCAAGGACTTCAGCAGCCACAGCGCGCGACCGAGGGCAAAGAAGACGTACAACCTCGCATGGGTCAAAGCGGGCGAAGAGAATGGCGACGCGGGCTACGCCGAAAACAACGACGTAGCTGCGACGGCACTTGTGCTGCTCACGTTCACCGGGATGGGCTACGACCACACCGAAGGCGCGTACAAGGAATACTGCAGTAAGGGGCTGGCCCACCTGCTGTCGCAACAGGGCGAAACCGGCTGCTTCGGCGATACAAACGCCATGGGGCTGATGTACGAGCACGCCATCGCAACGATGGCCGTCACCGAAATGTACGGGCTGTCCGGCGACGAGAAGCTGAAGGCCCCGGCCGAGAAGGCCGTCGCCTATCTGCTCGACGCGCAGAATGACAACGGCGGTTGGCGCTGGTCACCCAACATGGACAGCAGTGACAACCAGTTCACCGGCTGGGCGATTCTTGGCCTGAAATCCGCGAAGATGTCGGCAATCGACGGCAACTACGACGCTGCATTTGAGGCGGCTGATGCCTGGTTCACCAAGACGACCGGCGACGTAGACGGGATCATGAAGACCGGCTTCGACCAGCCCGGCGGCAATGATGCGCGCGTTCGCGCTTCGGCTGGATTCCCCGCGCACCCGTGCCCGGACGCTGCCCACGTCCTGTTCCGGCTCTTCTCGGGCGACAAGAAGTGGGGCGTCAAGAACAAGGACCTGAAGAAGCAGGCCGATCGCTGCCTCGCAGACCTGCCCAAGTGGGAAGACAAGCAGGTCGACTTCCAGTACTGGTACTTCGCGACATTGATGGAGTACCAGTACGGCGGCAAAGACTGGGAAAAGTGGCGCGACGCTTTGCTGCCCGCCCTGCTGGAAAACCAGCGCGGCTGGGCCGCCGGTGATGAAGACACATTCGAAGCCATCCTGGACGAACACGGCAGTTGGGACGCCGTGGGCGCATGGTGCCCGCAGGGAGGTCGCGTCTGGAGCACGGCAACCTCAACGCTGATGCTGCAAGTGGCCGCGCGCTACATGCGCCTGGAGGACAAATAGGCCCTATCGACTGTTGTTGACACGGGTTGTGGCCACGGCGATACTTCGCGGCCGTGCGGTTTTTTATCCTGGCATCGGCTGTTTGGGCACGGCCGAGCAGGTATTCGTCGCCCGCCACCCCCCGGCACAGGCGCGGACTGTGGTAACTGGTCTGGAGATACGCCGTGCTGCGTCACTTGCTGTTGTTTGTTGTGCTCTGCGGGTTCTGGGCGGTTCTTTCCGGCCAGCTCGACTGGAGTGACACCCACCAGCGCTACCTCATGATATGCGGCGTCGTCAGCTGTGCGCTGGCGACGCTGCTTAGCTGGCGCGTCGGCTTCCTGTATGAGGAAGGCAACGTCATCCGCATCATGCTGCGCCAGCCGCCCTACCTGCTGTGGCTGCTGTGGCAGATCGTCGTCTCCAACTGGGACGTTGCAAGGCGCGTCTGGAGCCCCAAGCTCGACGTAGACCCGTCCCTCGTGAAGGCCCCGTACACGCTGAAGAGCGAGTTGGCGATTGCCATCTACGCCAACAGCATCACGCTGACGCCGGGCACCGTCACGGTGCAGATCGACGCGGAGCGCAAACAGTTCCTGGTCCATCAGCTCTCGCCGGGTGGTGAAGCCGGGCTGAAGCCGATGCACGACAAGGTCGCGCACGTCGAGGGTGAAGGGGCCGAGACATGATGCTGGCCGTCGCCGCCGAATCGATGCTGCGCACGGACATCCCGACACTGGTCGGCGGGGTCGCGTTGCTGACCGGCGTGCTGCTGCTGCTGGTGCGAGCGATTGCCGGTCCGACGACATACGACCGCATCCTCGCCATGAACGCGATCGGCACCAAGGCGGCCCTGATGATCGCGCTGATCGGGTTCATGACCGAGCGCCCGGACTTCCTCGATATCGCACTGGTCTACGCGATCCTGAATTTCCTGGCGACGATCGCGATCCTCAAGTTCATCCGGCACAGGAGGCTCGGCTGATGCAAGCCTTCCTCGACGTGCTGGTGTGGATCCTGCTCGGGCTGGGCAGCTTCTTCTCAATCACCGCAGCCGTGGGCGTGCTGCGCTTTCCCGACTTCTACACCCGCCTTCACCCGGCCGGCAAGAACGACACGCTGGGTGTGATGCTGTTCTGCGCCGCCATGCTGATCGAATGCCTGAAATACGACTACAGCTACCTGATCGCCGGGCGCCTCGTGCTGATGGTGCTGTTCATGCTGATGGCTAGCCCGATTGCCTGCCACGCCATCACGCAGGCCGCGTACGTTGACGGACTGCGTCCCTGGAAGAAAGGGGAGCCGCGGCGATGAACGGCATTCTGATCATTGACCTCATCCTGCTTGCGCTGCTGCTGATCACGGCCGTTGCGACGGTGGAAGTCCGCAACCTGTTCGCCGCCGCGATGATCTCCAGCATTTACAGCCTGCTGATGGCGTGCTTCTGGACGTCGATGGATGCCGTCGACGTCGCCTACACGGAGGCGGCCGTCGGGGCGGGCATCTCGACGATCCTGCTGATCGGGACGCTGGTGCTGACCGGCTCGCGTGAAACGGTGCGCAAGGCCGTGCACTGGCCGGCGCTGCTCACGTGTCTGGCGGCCGGCGCTGTGCTGATTTACGGGACGCTGGACATGCCCGCGTTCGGCGACCCGAACGCGCCCGCGCAGCAGCATCCGCTGTATTCGGGCTACACGCAGCAGAACATAGTGAAGTCGCCGGTCGGCAAGAGCCATGAAAACGTCGAGGCCTACAACGCCGCACAGGCCGAAGCCCAAGCCCACGCCGAACACGAGGGCGAACACGCCGAGCACCATGATTTCTACCACGGGCACGTGCCGAACCAGGTCACCAGCATCATCGTGGACTATCGAGCGTTCGACACCATGTTCGAGACCTGCGTGATCTTCACGGCCGGTCTCGGGCTGATCGTGCTGCTGAGAGGTCGCAAGGGCAACCCGCTGCGCGGAGGGTTGCTATGAAAGACAACGTCCTGATGCGCATTGCGGCGCGCTGGAACATGCCGTTCATGCTGATCTTCGCGTTGTACACGCAGACCCACGGCGAGCTGGGTCCGGGCGGCGGCTTCCAGAGCGGCGTGATGATCGCCGCCGCGTTTATCGTCTACGGCATGGTGTTCGGCGGGCACGAGATGCGGCGCATTGTGCCGCGCTGGGTCACGGACATCGCGGCCGGGCTGGGCGTACTGATCTACGCCGGCACGGGCGTGTACTGCATGCTGATGGGCTACGAATTCCTGGACTACACGGCAATCATGCCCGGCAACCCGGGCGGCGGCGCCCCCTGGGGGATGACCAGCGTCGAGTACGGCGTGGGCATCACCGTCGCCGCGGTGATGATCACCGTGTTCAACGAAATCACCGAGGGCACGGCCCCCGAGGACAGCACGATCATCATGGAGAAGCAGTAGATGCAGATCGTGTTCGACTACTACAACTACTGGATCTGCATCATCCTGATGATGGTGGGCTTTTACGGCGTTATTGCGAAGACCAACCTCGTCAAGAAGGCCCTTTCGCTGAGCCTGTTCCAGACGGGCATCCTAGTCTTCTACATCTCGATCGGCAAAGTCGAGGGCGGCACGGCGCCGGTACTCGACAAATCGGTCGACAACCCCGTCTACAGCAACCCTCTGCCGCACGCGCTGATGCTGACCGCCATCGTGGTCGGCGTTGCGACGCTCGCGGTCGCCATGGCCATCATTGTGAACATACGCGAGCGGTACGGCACGATCGACGAACAGGACCTTGAGCAACTAGAGCACGAGACACAGGACTAGCTTGGAACTCATCCAGCGAAATCTTCCCGCACTCGTAGTCGTGACGCCGCTCGTCATGGGCCTCATTACGTCCATCATCGGGCGTCGAGGCCTGGGCTGGTACCTCGCCATGGGCACGACCGCGGCCGTGCTGGCGATGAGCATCCAGCTGCTGGCCAACGTGCTCGACAGCGGCACCCAGACCGTCACCTACCTGATGGGCAACTGGCCGACGCCCTTCGGCATCGGCTACGTCGTGGACCCGCTCAACGCGTCTGTGCTGGTGATCGTGTCCATCATCTCCGCCGTCGTCACGCTGTACGCGCGCAAGAGCGTCGCCAGCGAGATTGCGCACAACCGGCTGCACTTCTTCTATGCCCTGTGGCTGTTCTGCATCACCGGCCTGCTGGGCATCACCATCACGGGTGACGCTTTCAACCTGTACGTCCTGCTCGAGATCAGCTCGCTCAGCACGTACACGCTGGTCGCCCTCGGTCGCAATCGCAACCGGCGCGCACTGACGGCCGCGATCAACTACCTCGTGCTGGGCAGCATCGGCGCGTGCTTCTACCTGCTTGGCATCGCCTACCTGTACATGGTGACCGGCAGCCTGAACATCGCCGACATTCACAACATCCTGGTCAACAAGGTCTTCCCGACGTGGGGCACCGACGCCCCGCAATACCGCACGACGGTGATTGCCGGCTTCGCATTCATGTCGGTCGGGCTGAGCCTGAAGCTCGCCCTGTTCCCGCTGCACGGCTGGCTGCCGAACGCCTACACCTATTCGCCTTCGGCCGTGTCGGCGCTGCTGGCGAGCACTGCCACCAAGGTCGGCGCCTACGTGTTCATCCGCGTGATCTTCACGCTGGTGGGCGTGAACTTCGCCTACACGGTGCTGCACACCGACACGGTCCTGATGATCTCGGCCGGTGCGGCGATTCTGTTCGGCTCATGGATGGCGTTCCGCCAGACCAATGTGAAAAAGCTGCTGGCCTATTCGAGTCTCGGCCAGATCGGCTACATCACGCTGGGCTTTGCGCTGGGCAACGTCGGCGGGCTCACGGCCTCCGTCATCCACCTGTTCAACCACGCGCTTACCAAGGGCGGCATGTTCCTTGCACTGGGCGTTGTCGCCTATCGCACCGGGCATACGCGCCTGAAAGACCTGCAGGGCCTCGGGCGCAAACTGCCGCTCACTATGGCCGCGTTCACGGCCGGAGGGCTGGGGCTGATCGGTGTGCCGCTCACGGCCGGGTTCATCAGCAAGTGGTACCTGGTCAGCTCATGCATCGAGGCCGGGCGCTATGAGATGGCGGCGATTGTGCTGATCGGCTCGATGATCGCGCTGCTGTACACGTGGAAGGTTGTCGAAACCATCTACTTCGGCAAGCGTGATGAGAATGCACCGGTCGTGAAGGAAGCCCCCGTCACGATGTTGGTGCCTGTGCTCCTGCTCGCCGGCGGAAGCATCTACTTCGGCATCGACGCTTCGCTGACGTCGCGCGTTGCCACGGCCGCCGCGCACTTCCTGCTGGGAGGTGCACCATGAACGCGGAGCTGATCCTTACGCTCGCGCTCGGTGTGCCGCTGCTTGGCACGCTGCTGATCGTCATGGCAGGGCGCGTGCCCAACCTGCGTGAGGCGTTCACGCTTCTGACGGCGCTCGTGACGTTCGGGCTGGTGGCCAGCCTTTACCCGTACGTGATTCATCAGCAGCAGGTGCGGCTGGAGTTGCTGAGCGTGATCCCCGGCGTGCCGCTCGCGTTCAAGCTTGAGCCGCTGGGCATGGTCTACGCGCTGGTCGCGACGCTGCTGTGGATCCCTAACTCGCTGTACGCCTTCGGCTACATGCGCGGAAACAACGAGAAGCACCAGACGCGCTTCTATGCCTGCTTCCCGCTGGCGATTGCCAGCGCGATCGGCATCGCGTTCGCAGAGAACATCTTCACGATGTTCGTGTTCTACGAGACGCTCACGTTCAGCACCTTCCCGCTCGTGACGCACAAGGGCAACAGCGACGCCGTCAAGAGCGGGCGCATCTACCTCGGCGTGCTGCTGACCACGTCCGTATGCTTCCAGTTGCTGGCCGTGATGTGGATTGTCGCGCTCGCCAACCAGGGCGACGTCAGCAGCATCGACTTCACGCGCGGCGGCATCTTCCGTGAAGGGCTGGCCAGCAACGCCATCGACCCGGGCATCTTCGGGCTGCTGTTCTTCCTCTACATCTACGGCATCGGCAAAGCCGCCGTCATGCCCGTCCACCGCTGGCTGCCCGCGGCGATGGTCGCCCCCACACCCGTCAGTGCGTTCCTGCACGCGGTTGCGGTCGTGAAGGCCGGCGTGTTCTGCGTCATCAAGGTGACGGTGTACGTCTTCGGCGTGGACACGCTGCGGCGCTACGACCAGGGCGGCTGGCTGCTCTATGCGGCGGGTGGCACGATTCTGGTCGGCTCGCTGATCGCACTGTTCCAGGACAACCTGAAGAAGCGGCTGGCGTACTCGACCATCAGCCAGCTCAGCTACATCGTGATGGCGACGGCCTTGCTGACGCCGCTCTCGATCTTCGCGGCCGTCGTCCACATCGTCGCGCACGCGTTCGGCAAGATCACCCTGTTCTTCGCGGCAGGCAGTGTCTACACGGCCGGGCACAAGACACAGGTCAGCCAGCTCGACGGCATCGGACGGCGCATGCCCTGGACCATGGGCGCATTCACGGTCGGCACACTCAGCATGATCGGCGTGCCGCCGGTCGTGGGCCTGGTCAGCAAGTGGTACCTGATCAATTCAGTGATCGAGAGCTGGCGCATCCCCGGCGGCCACTTCGATGAGATCTTTGCGCTGACGGTAATCCTGCTCAGCACGTTGCTGAACGCGGGATACTTCCTGCCAATCGTCTACCGCGCCTTCTTCAAGCCACTCAGCGATGCGGACCAGAAGCACCCGCACGGCGAGGCGCCGTGGCCGATCGTGACCGCGCTGATGTTCACCGCGGGCCTCACGCTGTTCTTCTTCTTCTGGAATAAGCCGGTGATGGAACTGGCCGAGCTCGTCAGGAGGGCGGTCGGATGAAGTACGAAATGACACCCCAGGAAAAGCGCCTGGCGCGCACCGCCTGGGCTGTAGGCTTGCTCGTTCTACTTGTCATTGTCCTGGTGGACCTTGGTGTACACCACCACGCGCACTTCGAGCAGGACGGCCTCACGTTCGACACGCTACCCGAGTTCTACCCCATCTTCGGCTTCGGATCAGCGTTCACGCTCATCATCGTCGCCAAGACCTTGGCCATCGCATTGAAACGGAAGGACACGTTCTATGCAGATGACTGATTTCCCTCCGGCGCTGATCCTGCTGTCCGGCGCGCTGCTCATACCGGCAGCAAAAGGTCGCCTGCGGTGGGCACTGGCGTTCGCCTTGCCAGTGCTGGCTTTGGCGGATGCCTGGCAGGTGATCACAGTCGGGGCCGAGAGCCACGTAGCCTTTCTGAACATGACACTGAATCCGGTGCATGTGCATCCAGCCACGCCGGTGTTTGCGACGGTGTTTGCGATCATGGTGCTTGGCGGTGTTCTGTACGCCTTCAATCAGAAGCGGGAGCATGAACTACCGGCCGCCTGCGTCTACGCAGGCGGCGCGCTGGGTGTTCTGTTTTGCGGCGACCTGGTGTCGATGTTCATTTTCTGGGAAGTGATGACCCTGGGTAGCACAGTGCTGATCTGGTCCGGCAGGCGAGAAGACAGCCAAGGTGCGGGCCTGCGCTACTTCGGCATGCACGCGTTCGGCGGCGTGCTGCTGCTGATGGGCATCATCATTGTGATCAACCAGCGCATCCACGCAGGCGATGCGGACCCGCTGGCGTTCCGCCACTTCGATGAAATGGTGCAAGGCTGGTCCACCCTCGGCTGGGACAGCGCAGGCATGTGGCTGATCCTGATCGGCATGTTGGTCAATGCCGGCGCGCCGCCCTTCAGTTCCTGGATCCCTGATTCCTACCCGCAGGGCAGTGCTTCCGGCACTGTGATCCTCAGCGCCTTCACGACCAAAACCGCCGTGTTCACGCTCATGACCGCCTTTGCCGGCGTCGAAGTGGTGATCTACTTCGGTCTGTACATGGCAATCTACGGAGTCGTGTACGGCATCCTCGAAAATGACATTCGTCGATTGCTGAGTTACTCGCTGGTCAACCAGGTCGGCTTCATGCTGGTGGGTATTGGGCTCGGCACGCACTTGGCGATTGACGGCGCAGCAGGGCACGCCTTCGCCCACATCATCTACAAGGCGCTGCTGTTCATGGCGACGGGCAGCGTGCTGTGGGCTACGGGACGCACCAAGATGAACCAGCTGGGGGGCCTGTACCGCACTATGCCGATCACCATGTGGTGCCTGATCATCGGCGGACTTTCGATCTCGGGCTTTCCACTGACGTCGGGCTTCACGAGCAAGAGCATGGTCGTGCAGGCGATCACCGACGAGGCCGCCCGCATGGCGGCCCTGGGCCAGAGCCACAACCACTTGATTGTTACCTGGATCCTGTTCGAGGCCGCTACCGCCGGCGTGTTCATCGATGCTTGCGTAAAGTTGACCTGGTTCGTGTTCTTCCAGAAGGATTCCGGACTTCGCCCGCCAGAGGTGCCGTGGAACATGCGCGCGGCCATGATCGGATTCGCGGGGATATGCGTGTTCCTGGGGATCTTCCCCGGGCCGCTGTACGCGATCTTGCCCTACCAAGGTGAGGCCGCCGAGTACGCAAAAGTCGTCTACAGCGTTGATCACCTGACTCTGATGCTAGGCATGTTGCTGTTCGCAGGTCTGTCGTTCTTCGTGCTCCTGCCCCTGCTCAAGCGCACGGAGTCGATCACGCTGGACTTGGACTGGATCTGGCGGCGATTCATTCCAAAGTTCTGGCATGACGTCGTCACACCGCTGCTGGAGGGATTGGACCGCGCCCACAAGACCCTGCTGGAGTGGATTCCAGCACGCTTCACCGAGGATCCTTCGCTGCCGCCGAGCGTGCGGCGACGCCTGCCCGGCTCGTGGGCGGTCTCGGTGCCGGTGCTGCTGATCACCGTGATGCTGCTGACGTATCTATTGATCTACTTCTGGCTGCTGCCGACGACGACCTAGTCGGAAGACTCGGGTGGCTTCTTCGCCGCCAGCTCAACCTTGCGCGTACTGCTTGCCGCGAAGACCAGCAGCAACGCCCCGAGCGCCAGCACGTAATTCAGCTCGCGCGTGTGCCACTCGACGAACTTGCTGTCGGCCCCGTTCTCAAGCTCCGCCCGCCCGGAGATGCGTGGCGCGAACGCGCCGGGGTTCGGCGTGTCGTCGACCACCTTGGGCTCGTCGTGGCTTAGAAAGCTCTTGGCAGCCACACCGCTTGGGATCAGCAGGATGAGGGCAACGATCAGCATCGCAGCGCCGGCGAGCCCCAAGGGCATCAAGCGCCGCCCCGTGGCGCGCCACTCGCCCTCTTCGCTGCGCTTGATCAAGCGACCGAACGAGAAGACTTCCAACCCGGCCCAACCGGCAAGCACGATGCCGACATAGCCACCCCAACTGTGGAGCGCCTTGATCACGCCGGACAGGGAAGAAACGGTCCGCACGACGACGCCCTCGAACCCCTGCGTGCCCGTGCGGTACAGCGGGTCGTCATACAACAGGGTGATGCTGGCGACGCCGCTGAGGCCCATCAGGAACAGCAGCCCGAAGCAGAGGCCGCACGCCCACAGTACACGCCGCGCGCGACCGGCAATCTCGGACCTCTCGGGTGCTGTGGTTTCAGCCATGGCTTCATGGTCGCAATCTGGGCGTCAAAACGAAAGCCCCCGACGTGGTCGGGGGCTTTGTGAGCGGGCATTCGCTACCTGGACTGGATCACGACCTGCGTACCGACGGGAACGATGTCGTAGATTTCCTCGATGTCGCCGTTCTTCATCCGCACGCAGCCCTGGCTGCATTCGCCGGGGATCTGGTCTTCCTCTTCAGCGCGGCAGCCGTGGATGCCGTAGCCCTGCAGCTTCGGGTCGCCCTTCAGCCCGAGCCAGCGTGAGCCGATGCGGTGCTTCTCGTGGCCGTAGGGGTAGCTGCCGTCGGCCGGCTTGGGGATGCGGTTCTTGACTGTGAACTCGCCGAGCGGCGTGCAGCCCGCCAGCCCGAGACCAACTTCGTAGCGCTGGATGAACTGGCCGTCGAGCATCAGGTCCATCACGAACTTCTCCTTGCGGACGATCAACTCGAAGGTGCCGCCAAGAATGCGGAGGTGCTGCCCGACGTCGATGCGGGTGGACTTCAAGCCGTTCAGGCGCTGGATCATTTCCCAGGTCGTGCCCTTCTGCTGCGCGATCTTGCCGAGCGTGTCGCCGGCCTTGACGGTGTAGGTGGTCAGGTCGCCGTCCTCGCCTGCGCTCAGGAAGATCTTGCTGTTGATGTCGCGCAGCACTTGCAGTGCCTTGGCTTCATCTTCGTCGCTCAGGTTGTCGTTGAGCGCGGCGGTCAGCGCAATGCGGGCGTCGCGCAGCTTGGCGTCCTCGTACAGCGCCAGCCCGTTGGCGAGGTTCACGTCGACCGCGGGCTCGATCTTGCTGGGCACCGTGTTGTCGGTGCCGACGACAGCGCTGTCGGTGACCGGCTCGCTGCCTTCGTCTTCCACGACGGCATCGGTGAAGGTCGGATCGCCGAGGTGCTCCGAGGTGGTTTCGACCGGTGCTGGCTCAGGCCGCTGGACCTCGCCCTTGCCGTTGAAGGTGGTGAGTGCGCACCCGGCCATCAGCGCCGAGAGCAACAGGGTGTACATGAGCGTTTTCATCACTGGCTCCGTGTTGGTGTCAGGCCTTTACTTCGACTTTGTTGCCGATGCGGACGATGTCGTACAGCTCGACCACATTGGCGTCCTGCATGCGGATGCAACCGGCGCTGGTCATGCCGGGAATGCTGTCGGGGTACTGGGTGCCGTGGAACCCGATGCCGGTACGGTGATCGGCATATTCATCCAGCCCGATCCAGCGCAACTTCATCTCGCCGCGCGGGTCGTTCGGGCCCTGGGCGGACTTCTCAGGGTCGATCGTCATGCTGATGATCGTGGTGGTGCCCTCCGGCGTGTTGTTATTTCGCCCGTGGGCGATGATGTACTGCCGCACGAGGTACGTGCCGAAGTAGACGCTGGCGGTGAAGTCGCGCTTGTGGACGACGATGTGCGGATCGCCCTTGGGCACCTTCAGGTTGTCGTTCGGGTGCAGCATGGCCTTGCCGCGAGGGCGGTTGTTGAGGTCATACAGCAGGTTGGTGCTGATGTGGTGCTTGCGGGCGATCTTGTCGTAGCTGTCGCCGGGCTGAACCACGTAGTTGTCGCAGAACTCGTTGTGGACCGCGCTGAGGAACAGCTCATCCGTGATGCTGTGGAACAGCTCGATGGAGCGCCCGCGCTCTTCGGCCGGCAGCGGGTTCTCGAGCAACTGGGCAAGGCGTGTGTAGCCGTCGCGCAGAGCCTTTTCGCGGCCTTCGCCTTCCGTCGTCGCGAGGTTTGCGCTGACTTCGTGCAGCAGGCTTTCCACCTGGGCAAGCGACTGGGAGTCGCCGCCGCCGGTCTGTTCGCCGACCTGCGGTGCATCCTCGTCGATACCGGGGATCAGGTCCGTGATGGACGATTCCGTGGCGTCGCCCTTGCTGCCGCCGAAGGCGAACCATCCGCCCGCGCCCAGCGCAATCAGCACTGCCGCCGCGAGGATCAGGATGCCTTTGCCGCCACTCTTTTTGCCGCGCCTGCTTCTGCGTGATGCCATGGTGAGCCTCTTCTTTCGTGATGACTTGCGACGCGTCGGTGCCGCGCCATGTCAGTGTTCGGCATGGTGCGAGCATGGAATTGAGGAAAATCGGGATCAGACGCCGGCGTCGAGTGAGGCGCGAGCCGCCACCGCGGCATAGACTGCCCGGGCGCCCGCCTTTTTCAGGCATCTGGCGGCGGCACCGAGTGTTGCGCCGGTCGTCATGACATCGTCGATGAGCAGCACGGACTTGCCATCGATATCGGACGTTCGCCCAGCACGCACTTCGAAAACACCCTCAACGTTGGCCTTTCGCTGGGCGGGCGAAAGCGTCGCCTGGCGCTCTGTCTTGCCCGCGCGGCGCAGTACTTCCGACAGCACGGGCTTCTCGAGCGATTGGGCGAGCGGGCGGGCAATGACCTCCGCCTGGTTGTAGCCGCGCTGAAAGCGGCGGATCACGTGCAAGGGCATCGGCACAATCACGTCGATCTTGTCCACCAACCCGCGGTCAAAGAGAAGCTGTGCGAGCCATGCCGCAAGCACCCCCGCAACCTTGCGCTCGCCGCCGAACTTGAGGGCGAGACAGATCTCTTTCAGCACGCCCTCATATTTGCCGATGGCGACCACTTCGCGTGTTCCGAACCCGTCGCGGTATTCGCGACAGCTTGCGCACTCCCGGATCACACCTACGCCCGCGCCCTGGGGTGCGCCGCAACGGGTGCAGTAGTCGGCCCCTGCGAGCTCGACCTCGCGCAAGACTTCCGGTGCGATCGGGCCTGTCTCTTCCTCCATGAGGGGACGCCCGCTCACGGCACAGTGCCGCGGCAGCAGCAGGTCAAGCAAGCCGCCTGTGAGATAGCGCAGCATCACGCGTCGCCGAGATAGTTGTTGTGGGGCTTGAAGCCGCTGGCGACGTCATTGGCCAATCGCCCGGCCAGCGCCTTGGGGAAGAAGTTGCGCTGGGCCAACTCGTCAACGGAAACCCATTCAAAGCCCGTGCAGAAGTTGTCGAGCTGCTTGCCCAGGCATACTTCTCCCTCGCGCTTGCAGCGGAAGAAGATCTCGAGCTGGTGGGTGTCCTCGGTGATGCCGCCGTGCAGCACCTTGGCGGTGCGGCCCAGCAGCTCGCGCACGTAGACGATGTCGCCGGGGCGGACGTCGATGCCCAGCTCTTCGCGTACCTCGCGGCGCAGGCCTTCGCCCAGCGTCTCCTGCTTGGCAATGCCGCCTCCGGGCGTGACGCACCAGCTGCCCTTGTCGTCGGCGTAGGTCATCACGAGCAGGCGGTGGTCTTCAATGATCAGCGCGCGGGCGGCGACGCGGATCGCGCCGCGGACGCTGTCCCGATGAATGTCGACGCGGTCTTCACTCATGGGTCGCTCGCGGCGCGCGGTTTCTCCGCCGCCAGACTGCGGAAGTACGGCAGCAGGAACTCACGCCCGAGGGTCTTGGCAATCGCCGTCAGCGGCACCGCCAGCAGCGCGCCGAACAGCCCGAACAGCGACGCCATGACAAAGACGCCTACAAGAATCGTGACGGCGTGCAGCTCCACCGCGTCACCCAGCAACTTGGGCGCAAGGACGAACTGCTCCAGCGCCTGGATCCCGTGGAAGCAGGCGCTCATCGCGATGATCGCCCACAGCGGCTCGCCGTTGATCGCCATGATGGCCATTGCGGGCACCCAGCTGATCACCATGGCCGCGTACGGAATCAGGATACCCAGGCCGCCAAGCATCCCGAACAGCACGGCGTACTGCACACCGAACGCGAGGTACACAACCGTCGTCAGCACGGTGATAATGAAGACAATCACCATGCGCCCGCGGAAGAAGGCCTTCAGCATGGCGTCGATCTCTTTGAGAATCCGCTCGATGCGCGGCTTGTGCACGCCGGGCAGGTACTCGCGCCCCTTGGCGATCACCTTCGGCCAGCCGACCATGAAGTACCACGTGTAGATCGGCACGAGCACGACGAACATCAGCAGCGTCAGCAACCCTACCAGACCTGTACCGACGACCCCGAGCACCGTGCTGGTAGCGCTCGTTGCCGTATCCGAGATCGTGCGCGAGCTGGTCGAGCTTGGCGTGGCGCCGAACGCGACGAACCACTCGTCTGTGGACACGCTGCCGTTGCCATCCGAGTCCATGCGCTTGACGTTGTCCGCGCCGATCTCGCTGGCGTCGAGCACGAGGTCGCGCTTGGTGTCGCTGGTCTGGAACGTCGCCAGCAGGTCGGCGCGTGCGCCCGCCATCTCGGCGCGGGCTCGGGCGGCCTCGGGCGCCTCGACTTCGGACTCGGTCGGGAAGAGCGAGTCAATTACGTACTGTCCCGCCTGCCCGAACGTGTCTTCCTTTTCATCCAGCTTCATCGAGTTGGTGGGCGCCATCTCGTTCCAACTGGCCACCCACTCGGACTGGTTTGACTTCAGCTCATCCCACAACCCGCGCATCTGTGTGGAAAGGCTCTGCACGTCGCTCACGACACTGGCGGCGAACCAGGCGCCCGCGGCCACCCCGATGGCGAGGAACGCGATGAAGATCAACAACACCGCGCGCGTACGCTTCACGCCGCGTTTCACAAGCCGCTGCACCAGCGGGTCCAGGATGTACGCCAGCGACATCGCAACCAGCAGCGGCACGAACACGGCCGAGAGGTAGTAGCCCAGCAGCAGCGCGCCGAACACCGCCCCGATGACGATCAGCCACTGCACGTTGCGCATGCGCAGCACCTGCGAGTAGTCGGCCTTGAGCGCCTGCTTCAATGGGGCAGGCAGCATCACGGTGTCGCGCGACTCATCGGCGGGCGGCTTCTGCGGGGAAGACGCAGCAGGCGGCTTCGCGCCGCCCGGGTTACCGCCTGGCTTCTTTTTCTTCTTTGCCATTGGTGTGTCAGATTCTATGGCCGCAGCGTGCGAGGGCAACGGTCACCAACGAAAAGAGGCGGGCCGAAGCCCGCCTCTTTTGATACGTCTCTGTCTAGTGGCCTTCTTCGAGGCGCAGGTAGCGGTAGTACACCTCAAGCGTCAGGCAGTTGATCGCTGTGGCGTACACGCGGCCGCCGGCTGAGCTCCAGGCGTCGACTGCGTCCCAGCTGCCGTGCTCATCGAGCGCTTCCTTGCTGGTCAGCCCGGCCTTCTTGTCGCCCTCGGTGTAGCCGCGCTGGTGGTCCAGCAGGGTTGAGGACATGGCCTTTTCCCAGGTCTTCCAGGTGCCGCCGCCGACCTGGTAAAGCGCCAGGCTTGCGTAGTACCAGTAGTAGTAGTCAATCTTGTACTGGTCCCAGCTCGGCAGGAAGTCCTTCTCGGTGCAGGTCTTGGCCTGCGCCTTGATGGTCTTGTCGTTCAGGTCAGCCTTGCCCATGAACAGCATGCTCATGACGTAGATGCTGTCCATCGACGGGTTGTGCTCATACTCCTGGCTGCTGCGAAGGCGGGCGTTGTTGCTGCCCGGGCTGTCGTAGCCGGTCTTCGGGTAGCCGTTCACGTCGACGGTGACCATCTTGTACCACTCGGCCGCGTCGTTGTAGCACTTGGTGTAGTCGAACTCGAGGCCGGCCATCTTGCAGCTCTTGAGAGCCAGCACCATCCAGCCTGAAACCGAGCTGTCGTTGATGCCCGGCTGCACGCCGTAGCGCCAGCCAAGGCCCGGGTTCTGGCACTTCAGGATGAAGTCGACAGCCTTGTCAGCGATCGGCTTCAGCACCTGGTCACCGGAGAGGCCGTATGCCTCCGCCATGGCCATGGCGCAGATGGCGTGGTTGTAGACGAAGTGGTCGTCTTCCTTGGCACCGAAGCAGCCGTCATTGTCCTGAACCTTGCGGAGGTACAGGATCGCCTGGCGGCAGGTGGCGCGGTAGTCGCCTTCCTTGTGGTCGTAGCCCGCACCGACGAAGGCCAGCAGGGACATACCGGTAAGTCCGATGTCGCAAGTCGCTTCCCAACCCTTGTCGCCGTTCGCGTTGCCCGGATCGACGAATTCCACGTTGTAGGTCTTCTTGGCGCTGGTGCGGGTGCTGTCGTCGCTGAAGGTCGTGGCGCTCCAGTACCCCTCGCGGTTCTGGTGATCCTTCAGCCACTCAAGCGCGGCGCGGTTACGGTCGTCGTGCGGACGGCCACCACCGCCACGAGCGCGGCGATAAGCGAAACCACCCTTGCCGCCACGGCCGCCGCCGCCACCGACGCCACCACCCAGGCCTACGGCGCTGGTCGTGGAGTTCTTGTTCGGGTGCGGTGACTCGTTGTCGGACGGGTCATCGTTCGGGTTCTCGGCGAGGTCGTTGTTCGGCTTGTCGGAGGGGTCTTCGTTGACCTCATCCTTGGCGTCTTCAACGATGCGCTCGTCTTCGGTCGGGTCTTCCTGGACCGGCTCATCCTTCGGGTATTCCACCGGCTGCTCGGGCGGCTGCTCGGGCGGAGGCGGCTCGGCGATCTGTTCCTGCTGGGCCTGAATCACCTCGATCTTGGCGCGTTCAGGCGCCGTCGGGATGATGAACCAGGCGATCACGAGCAGGATGACGTGCACCGCCAGTGCGATCGCCACCCAGGGCACTGAAGCCAGCGCCGTAAGATCTTCGCCGGTGGAGCCTGCGGGCATCTGTTCTTCCTGCCCGTAATACTCCTGGTCGGCCGGCTCTTCGTAGTATTGCTGTTGACCCGCCACAGCTGCCTCCATTCACATCTAGGCGTTTTCCCCGGGAAGGGAATGTTTCTTGCGACCCCTAAATAAACGGGTCCTGTGCAAGCTGGTTCGTTTCCGCCCAATAAAAAGCGAAGATTATTCGTCAGTCCGAAGCGGCGAATGCTACCGGGCCGACAGATCAACCGCAAGTCTAATCGAACACAAGGTTTACGGAATGAACAGGGTGAAACTACCGAGAGCGTTCCGTGACATTCATCGGGGACCCGGAACAGGTGATGCCCAACTGCCCCCCATTAAGCGGCGGTGACATTCGGTGCCTTTCCGTTTCTGGACTGCAACTGCATTCCGCGAAGACCCGAAGCCGGGGCGAACACGCGAAGAACTGCCAAACAAACGGGGTTGGGCTTCGGGGAGCACCATGATCCATGCTCACCGGAGGGCGTCGTTGCAGTTGTAGTGCTTCCTGTCTTCGCGTGACCTTCGCGCCTTCGCGCAAAGCGGTGCCAACCGCCGCCGTGACGCAACCTAGGCCGCGGCTGTTTCGACCGGCGGAGAGGCCTCCGCCCTCTCCTGTTGCTCCTCGTACTTTTGAACGGCCTCGACCGCGCGGGCGAGCAGTGCGCTAAGCTGCTCGACCTGATCGCCGACGGCGCCCTGGGTGCCTGCGATGGGCGCGCCATGGGTCACTTCGGGCGCGGGCTTGATGTGCCCGAGTTCGCGCATGGCGTCCTGCATGCACATATGCAGCAGCTCGGCGCGGCGCTTCTGCTGGCGCTCGAGGTCTTTCTGCGCGCGCAGCCCGACGCTGGGCGCGATGCGCCAGCGGTACGGTTTTTCGAAGGGTAGTGTGGCCACGTGGTCCAACTCGCGTTCGTGCTCGGCCAGCACCTTGCGGTCGCGGGCGATGGCGCGGTCCACGTCCTCGCCGCCCCACTGGGCAAAGAGTTCGCGCACCCGATTGCGAAGAGTCTCCTGCTCGTCGGCAGGAAGAGAGAAGGGATCAATCATGGGTAACCTCCGTATATTCGGTTTCCCCGAGTATCCACACGGCCGCGACATTTAAGGCCCGTTTCGGCCCCTAGCGCGAACCCGCAAACGCCCGCAAAGCCCTGCATGGAGGTCCTCACGGGCACGCCAAAAGTTTTTTCGAGCTATTTTCAGCAAACCGAAAAGGGGTTCGGCTCCCGCAGGGTAGGTGGCCCCCCCTTTTCCGCGAGTGATCAACAACCAGCCCGCCCCGTTCGGGAGCGTCGTCCACCACCTCGACCCGGCCATTGATAGCATGACAGGAAGGGCGAGAGCAGCGAACAGTCCGAACTACAAGCCGAGCGATGAGGGAGCGCTGAGCTAAACGGCCGTAACGCCCCATAAATGCGGCACTGCAAAGTAGCCTGACCCCTTTTGTACGGCACTGCAAAGTAGCCTGACCCCTTTTGTAGTTCCTTCAGGAACGCCCGCGCTGGCGACATTTGCTGACTTTCTTTCTCTGAACAGCAGGCCTGGGCGGTAGAATGGAACCACCGATTGCGAGGCACATGATGACTCTCCGAATCGCCTGTGCGTTGCTGCTACCGCTTGTTTGCGCCACGCTGAGTGCGCAGTCAACGCTCGTGGTTGCCGAGGGTCTTGGCGGCGGCACTGTGCTTACTGACAACGAGCCAGTCGGAGGTCTTCGAGATATGGGGGTCGCGGCCACAGGCGCCTCCTCGCCACCGCTGTACGTCTGGCTGTTCAATGTCGGGGGGTCCAGCATTTCTCTCGGCACGATCGCAATCAGCGGGGCAAATCCAGCGGACTTCTTTGTGGACATTCCCCCGCTGCACAATCCGCTTGGAGCCCAACAGGAAACGTTTTTCACGATCAAGTGCCTTAGCGCCACGCCCGGCGTCAAGACAGCGACGATCGAAATCCCGCACAACGCAAGCAGTCCGAACCCGTTCAGAATCAACGTGACGTGCAACGTCTACGTCTATACCCCGCCGACGTCCCCCCCGGTGATTCAGGTTAACCTCGGCGCGGCAAACGGACCGCTCATCGCGCACCAGTCTTCTCCGTCGGGTACTCCTCGTGACTTCGGTGATTGGGACATCTTGAACGGGGCAACGGCTCCGATCACGATCTTCGTAACCAACGCCGGTACGGGCACGCTCTACATCGGCAGCCCGCAAATGGGCGGTACCTGGAGCACGGAGTACGTGGTCAACAAGACGGGCACCGGCGTCGCCGTCAATCCCGGACAGTCTACGAGCTTCACCGTGGCATTTGACCCGTCAAGCCCAGGCCAAAAGAACGCCTACGTCAGAATCCCGCACAACGACACCACGCAGGCGGCCCCGTTCCAGATCCCCGTGACGGGTAACGCGACAACTACGCTTCCATTCATGTACATCCATCTCGGGCCGCTTCCGGTCGGCCCAGTCATCCCAGTCGGGGGATTCGTCAACACAGCAACGGCCGTAGCCGGCCAGGGGAAAAGCCTGACGTTCACCGTCGCCAACTCCAACTACGGCGGCGGCAGCCTGAACCTGACGGGCACACCCGCTGTCGCGATCGGGAACGAAGTGCAATGCACGGCCGTGATCTCCACGAACGTGAGTACAACCACAATCTCGCCCGGCGGAAGCACGAACTTCGTGGTGGACGTAACGCCGGCCGCCCCAGGCTTCTTCAGCTTCACGCTGTCGCTGGACAACAACGACCCGTCGCATACACCTTACAGCTTCACCATCACAGGCTGGGCGACCGCGGCCCCTGCTTCAAGCGGGGGATCGGACTCTTCAGACGACTCGTCATGCAGCACCAGCACGCGGACGAATCTCTTCGTGCCCGCATTGGCGCTTTTCGCACTGGCGGTTGTAGCGAGACGTCGCAAGGCAGCGCGAAACTGATCCGCCCTACATCACCGCGACGTGGTGGCCGAAGTCGAAGACTTCGGGGACGTTGTCGATGGCTTCGATCAGCTTGGGGCCGTAGCGGGCGTACGCTGCCAGCAGGGTAATCACGCGCTCCTGCGGCTTGTCCTCGGGGAAGTAGCGGTTCAGCAGCGGCTGCATCTCGGCGCCGCCTTCGGTGATGCTCAGCGGGTCGTATTTAACTCGCGTCATTACGTCCCCCACCGCGCGCATGGTGCGCTGCTCGAACTTGGCGATGTCCTGCTCGAGCGGCTTGGCGAGCCCCGTTAGATTCTCGCGCAGGTCGTGGAACGCGCGCCGTACCGCAAGCTGCGCCTCTTCGTTGACGATGCCCGCCTCGTTCTGCCGCCACTTCAGGCGCTTCCGGAACGCGACCACCTTGTCGAACATGCGCGCGTCTTCGCGATCCACCAGCGTCATCGACAGGCGCGGGAACAGCGACGGCATGAACACTTGCGACGTGCGATGCAGCCCCTTCAGCAGTCCGTGGTAGGCGATCTCGGCCTGCCCGCCGACGTATGCGACAGTCGGGAAAATCGCGTTCTGGATCAGCGGGCGCAGCAGCACGTTGGGCGTGAACTTGCCCGGCTCGGCCCGGATCTGCTTCAGCAGCTCGGTCTTCGAGATCGACTCGTCCGAGCCCTCAATCACCAGCCGCTTGCCCTCGGTACTGACGTGGCGGCGCTCGCCGCGCACGGTCTTGAACAGGTTGAGGTGGTTCGTAATCGGCACGCCCGCCGGCAACCCGAGCGCATCCAGCCGCTCGGCCACGCGCTGCAAGCCCGTGCGGCGCTCCTCGCGCTTGTCGACTTCGAGCAACAGTAGGCGCTTCCAGGCCGGGTGGTCGACCAGCGCCCACGGCTCAATGACCACGAGCCCGCGCGCCCCCAGCAGCTCATTCAGCAGCCGGGTAAACGCCGCGCCGAAGTTGCGCCCCGCCCCCTCGCGCAGCAACAACGCCGCGCGCTCGAGAAACGGCCCGTCGCCCAGCGCATCCTGGGCCGCCTGCCATGCCCCATCGTCCGGCCCCGGCAGCATGATGTCGCGCACGTGGCGCTTGCCGGCCGGGATGTCGAAGCGGAACTTGCGAAGTTCGCCCCCGCCGGCGACGCTGCGAATTCGATTGATCTCCTCGATATCGCTGTCGTCGCTGGCGTTCCAGAAGATCGGGATGCAGGGCTGGCCCGATGCGCGCTCGGTCTCGCGCGCCAGCCTCACCGCCGTGAGCGCCTTGTACAGCACCAGCAATGGCCCGCCGCCGAGCCCCGCCTGCTGGCCGGTAACCACACAGACGGCCGTCGGGTCAGCCAGGCGCGCGATGTTTTCATGCACGGCGCGGGGTGCCGGGTGGCGCTCGGCATATTTGCTGAGCATCGCGACGACGGTCTCGCGCTCAAAACGCGGCTTCCATGTCCGGTTCAGCAGGCGGCTGGCCTGCGCCGCCAGATGCTCGGGGCGGCGGTAGTCGCTGCCGTAGAACGCCTCCACGCGGGCGAAGTCGGTGATGTACCGGCGCCCGAGTTCGTTGCCGCCATCGAGATAGGTCTGGTCCGTAGGCATGGGGCAAAGGTTATAGGTTGTGGGTGGCGGGTAGTAGGGGTTGATTGAACAGAGTCTACAACCTACCACCTAGAGCCTATAACCTGACGTTCCATGCCCGAAACCGCCGCTTCAACCGAGCCCCCCACCGCCTCCGGCGCCGACAGCGGCGTGGGTTTGTCTATCGTCATTCCGGCCTTCAACGAAGCGGCGCGACTGCCGGCGTTTCTGGACTCCGTGGCGGACTGGTGCAGCCGGCAACGCCCGGGCAGCGAGATCATCGTCGTGGACGACGGCAGCAGCGACGACACGGCGCGGCTGGCGGCCCGCGCCGGCGTGCGGGTGATTTCACACCTCAAGAACGCCGGCAAGGGCGCGGCCGTGCGCACCGGCATGCTGGCCGCCAACGGGCGCGCCCGGCTGTTTGCGGACGCGGACGGTGCGACGGGAATGGACGAGCTGACTGCGCTGGAAAAGGCGATCGCGGAGGGCGCGGACATCGCCGTGGCCAGCCGCGAGGGCGCCGACAAGCTAGTGCAGGCCAGCCCGCTGCGGCGTTTTCTCGGGCGCTGGTTCAATCGCACCGTGCGCATGGGCGCGGTGAAGGGCATCCGCGACACGCAGTGCGGCTTCAAGCTGTTCGGCACCCAGCGTGCGATCGAGCTTTTCAACATCGCGCAGGAAGACGGCTTCGCATTCGACGTTGAGTTGCTGCTGATCGCGCAACGGCGCGGGCTGAAGGTCGCCGAGGTATTCGTGAACTGGACCGAAATGCCGGGCAGCAAGGTCAGCCTGTTCCGCGACGGCTGGCGCATGCTCAAGGCCGTGCGGCGCATCAAGAAGCGCTACCGGCGCGGCGACTACGACAGCGCCAGTGTTCGGGTAACTCCATCCAGCGAGTTTGCGCGACGTTAAGGAGGATTCAATGACCACGCCGTGGCGAATTGAAGTTTGCAGCCCGCCGGATCGAGACAAGTTGGTAGGCGAACTCTGGCATGGTGAGAACGACATTGCGGAAATAGACCAAGAATCGGCCCAGCTTCACGTTACGATTTTCGCTGATCGCAATGGCCAACCCTACCGCCTTCCCCTAGACGACTTGATCGCCCAACTTCGCGAAGCCGCAGGCCGCCTCACGGGGCGTAAGCCATAAATGGAAACCGCAGAATACGATCGCATGGCCCGGGTTGAGGAACGCCACTGGTGGTTCCGGGCGCGCCTTGCCGTCGTGCGTACGTTCCTGCGCAAGTACGTGCCGCCCGGCGTCGGGCTCGACTGCAGTTGCGGCACCGGCATGACGCTCAAGCAGTTGCCCCAATGGGTGCAGATCGGCGCCGACCTGCACGGGCTGGCCCTCAAGCACACCCGCGCACGCGGGCTGGAAAAGCTGGTGCAGGCCGACCTGCGACGCCTGCCCGTGGCCGACGCGAGCCTGGACCTGGTGACGTCGCTCGACACGCTTGAGCACATCGACGACGACAAGTCCGCGCTAAGCGAGATCTTCCGCGTGCTCAAGCCGGGCGGACACGGTCTGTTCACGGTGCCCGCGCACCCCTGGATGTTCTCTGCGCACGACCGCGCGCTGCACCACGTGCGCCGCTACCGGCGCGCGGAGTTGCGCTCCAAGGTGACGCAGGCCGGGTTTGAAATCCGCAAGTTCCGCTACATCAACACGGCGCTGTTCCCGCTCGTCGCGGCCGTTCGCCTGGTCAGCAAAGACGATGGCGAAGGCGACGGCAAGAGCGACACGGAGCACGTCCCCGCAGGGCCCGTGAACTTCGCGCTGTACAGCATCTTTGCCAGTGAGCGCTGGCTGCTGCCCTGGCTGCCGAGCCTGATGGGCGTCAGCCTGCTCTGCCTTGCCCGCAAGCCCGCGTCGTAAACCACCACAGGTATGTAACTTACACAACCCGGCGGGCTCACAAAGTCTGATTGAACCAATCATTTCCTGATTCGTTCGTAAGGACTCACTGGGCGAGTTAGACTTAGGGTGCATAGCGTGCACCCGTAAGGCCATTTGGAGAAGGCATGGCCCCAAGTCGCTTAGTCCCGGCCCTGAAATGGGTTGTGATGTTGCTGGTGATGCTGCTCGTCGCCGCCCCGGCGTTGTCCGCCCAGGACGACGACGACTTCATCAAGGAATTGCGTAAGAAGAAGGCGCGCGAGAAGGCCATTGCCGAAGGCAAGGATCCGGACGCAGCCGAGAAACCGCCCGAGCCCGCAAAGCCCAAGCTTCCGCCAACCGCGGCCGGCTGGGTCAGCACCATCCAGCGCAAGTGGGACTCAGACAAAGAAGCCGACCAGCAACTCGTGAAGGAAGCCGTGGAAGCCCTCAAGGGCGCCATCGGTGAAGACAAGGAGCTGGCTGCAAAGGTCGTCGAGGATTTTGACGGCTTCAAAGAGAAGGAAGCCGCGCGCGCCGTTGACGAAGCAATCCGGTCCTCGGGTGTAACGGTTGACCGCCTGCGCGGGGTGCTCGACGAAAACCGCCCGCTCGCGCTCAAGGCCATCATGGACCCGGGCTACACCGAGGCCGATGGCTGCAAGAAGCAGCCGGAAGTCGACGCGGCCTGCAAGCCGCTGTTCGAAGTCTGGCGCGACCCGGTTGGCTACGCCTCGGAACACTTCGGGCTCGATCTCAAGACGCCCGCCGGCAAGCTCGACGGGCTGGCGAAGCTGCTCGGCGAAATCGTGCCGGAGCTGGCCAACTGGCCCGAAGGCTTCGACGACGCGGAAGCCGTCATGCGCGGCAAGGGCGCCGAGCTGCTGAACGTCAAGGAGAAGGAATACAAGGCCAACTCCGGCGTGCTTGAGGCGAACGAAGCGCTCGAGGGCGGCACACTCACCGAAGAAGACAAGCGCCACGTGCGCGTGCTGAACGACTACCGCATGATGCTCGGCAAAGGCTGCGTCTCAATCAACCTCAGCCTCTGCAAGGCCACAACCGGCCATTCGCAGTACATGAACAAGATCAAGAAACTCGCGCACAACATCCCCGGTGAGCCCGGGGGCGCGACGCCGCAGGCACGCGCCAAGAACGCCGGCTTTGGCGGCAGCGTGGCCGAAAACTGTCTGGTCGGCGCGGAAAATGGTGAACAGGCCGTCTGGCAGTGGTACGGTGCGGCCGAGCACCATCGCAACATGATCGGCAATCACAGCATCATCGGCGTCGGGCACGATGGCGCCTACTGGACGCAGAATTTCTCAGGTGGCGGCAAGGGCCGATAGCAAGAAGAGGGGCGAGACGGGAATCGCCAGACGAATCGAATCGCTGGGCAGTGGGGTGCGAATCCGTGGGAGGATTGACTCAATGACAAGCAAACTCTGGACGAGAACGCTGCTGGCAGGCGGGCTGTTTGCCGCGC
The DNA here is from genome assembly GCA_020638675.1 of Planctomycetota bacterium. Lineage (GTDB taxonomy): Bacteria > Planctomycetota > UBA8742 > UBA2392 > UBA2392 > JACKID01. The sequence goes on along the minus strand of JACKID010000001.1, from coordinate 1,422,559 downwards.
TGCTATCCGTCTCAACCACGCACGTGGTCGCCGATGCGGCCGACGACGCGGTCAGGATTGCCAGCAAGAACATCACCGACAAGAACCCGGACGTACGCGCCAAGGCCGTGCAGGACCTGGCCCGCGCGAACAACAAGACCGGCACCACGTACATCATGACCTGCCTGGCGACGGAAGATGACGGCCCGGCAGGCTGGAGCATGGCCGAGTCCATCGCCATGCTCACGTCTGAAGAAGCGCTCGACGTCGTCGAGAAGAACGTCCTCAAGTGGGAGCGACCGGAGAATCTCTTCGGCGCGTTCTGGACGTTCCTCGGGCTCAGCCAGCAGAACAGTGAGCGCGGCAACCAGATCCTGCGCAAGGCGATTGAAGAGTCGAAGGACGACGACATCTACATTCGCTCGGCCGCGATCGAAGCCATGGCGCGCACCTCGCGCAGTGACATGGCGGAGCTGCTGTTGAAGGTGCTCAAGACCTACCAGGAAGATTGGGACGAAAAGACGCCGATCATCGCGCTGACCTGTGTCCAGGCGGCACCGGCAATGACCAAGGGCGGCGACACGACCATTCGCAACAACATCGTGCTGGCCATGGCCGACATTCTCGAGAAGTCGAAGGACGACCGTATCCAGTGGTTCACCTGCAAGGCGCTCTCCGAGATCACCGGCGAAGACACCTACATCGATCCGACGTTCTGGCGCTGGTGGGTGGAAATGGGCGGCAAGAAGGTCGCCCGTGGCGAAAGCCGCGACGGCAACACGGTCGCCGGACGCGACGTGCCGAAGTTCTTCAAGGCCGCGGCTGTCGGCAAGCGCGTGATGTTCGTGATCGACATTTCCGGCTCGATGCAGGGCCCGGTCACCATGCCGCCGCCTGACAAGGAGCCGCCCAAGGAAGAGCCGAAGAAGGACGACGGCCCGGTCACCGGCGGCAAGAAGGGTGGCAAGGACGACGGCGACGACGATGAAAAGAAGCCCGAGATCCCGCCGCCGGACTACAGCAAGGTCAAGACCAAGATGGACCTCGCCAAGGTCGAGCTGATCTACACGCTCAAGTACCTGCCCGATGACTACTGGTTCAACATCGTCATCTATTCGACCGGCCACGACTGGATCGACGGCGCCAACAAGGAGTTCGTCCAGGCGACTGAGCCGAACAAGGCCAAGTTCATCAAGAAGGTTGAGGCCTTGAACTGGGCGCAGCTCACCAACATCCACGGTGCGCTGACGCGCGGCTTCTGCGGTAACAAGCGCAAGTCGCTCGACCCGAACAAGATCGGCAAGAAGGAAAACAACCCGGCATGGGACCCGGAATGCCTGCGCACCGGCGCGACCACGATCTTCTTCCTGACCGACGGCACGCCCACAATCAGCGACGACTGCACCGACGGCGGCCAGGTCGGTCGCCCGGGCGGCCCCTCAATCGGCAACGGGCGCTACTGCCAGCCGGAGAACATCGCGGCCGACATGGCGCGCATGAATGTGTTCCGCAAGTGCGTGATCAACACGGTAGGCATCGGCCCGCACGACGGGCGCCTGCTGGACGCGCTGGCACGAATGTCCGGCGGCGAGTACATCGACCGCACCGGCCTGGCGGGACGCTAGGATCCACAACCCCGGGGGGCGCAATCGCGCCCCCCGGCTTTCTTCCCCGGGCGGCAGGTCAGATCGGGTTCATGCAGCTTCTGCGCTTCACATCGGCCAGTCTGCTCGCGCTGTTTGTCCTCAGCTACAGCGTGCCCGTGCACGCCGGTGACGACGAAGTCACCCACCGCCTCGGCAAATCCGCGACCAGTGAGGACCCCGACGAGCGCGCACGCGCCGTCGAGGATCTTTGCCGCATCAACGACAAGCTGGCGGCGAGCTACGTCCTGGCCGCACTGCAGGTCGAGCATGACGGGCCGGCCGGCTTCCGCATGTGCGACGCCGTCGCCGACCTGACCGATCCCGACGCCCTGAAGCTGATCTCGAAGACCGTAGGCAAGTGGAACACGCCGGAAACCCTGATGGGCGCAGTCTGGCTTTTGACCGGGCTCGCGAAGCAGCGCAGTCGCGGCGGCGATGACGTACTGGGCGAGTTGGCCGACGACGTCAGCGAGCGCGACGTCTACTTCGGCTCGGCCTACATCGAAGCGCTGGCAAGCGCGGGACGCACGGACTTTGGGCACATGCTGCCGCCGCTGCTGGGAGAATACAGCAGCAAGTGGGACAACGAACGCTGGATGTTCGCGCTGACCGTGCTGTCCGCCTGCCCGCGCATGGTGACGGACAAGGACAACGACACGCGCTTTGCCGTGGTGCTGAAGCTGGCGGACATTCTCGACCAGACCAAAGACGACCGCATTCGCTGGTTCACCTGCAAGGCCCTGGCCGACATCACCGGCAAGCCGCCGTACGCGCAGGGCCAGTACTGGCGCTGGTGGGTCAAAGTCGGCGGCGTCACGCCGGAGGACCAGCCCGAGCACGAAGGCAAGACTTCCACCGGGCGTCGCCCGCCGGCGTTCTTCGACGCCGAGGCGGTGGGCAAACGCGTCGTGTTCGTGATCGACGTGTCCGGCTCAATGAGCTCGCCCGTCAACATGGGCGAAGAGCCGAAGGACCCCAAGACCGACAAGAAGGACGGCCCCGTCAGCGGCAAGCGCAAGGGCGACAAGGACGACGACAACAAAGCAGAAGAGGTCGAGAAGCCGGACTACAGCGGCGTCGTGACCAAGCTGGACCTCGCCAAGGTCGAGCTGATCTTCACGCTGAACCACCTGCCGGAAGACTACTCGTTCAACATCGTCACCTACGGCTCGACGCACAGCATGCTGATCCAGAGCCGGAACGAGTTCGTGCAGGCGACCGAAAAGAACAAGCAGACGTTCATCAAGAAGGTCGAGCAACTGGCCGTGATGGGCGCGACGAACATTCATGGTGCGCTCAACCGCGCGTTCTGCATCAACGAGAAAAAGACCCTCGACCCGGCCGACATGATGAACGGCAAAGCCGACCCCGCTTCCGACCTGAACTGCCTGCTGAGCGGCGCCACGACGATCTTCTTCCTGACCGACGGCTCGCCCAACGTCAGCGACGAAAAGAACCCGCCGGACCGCGTCGCCGACCCGACGGCCCGCGCGCGCTTCACGATCACCGAAAACATCATCGCCGAGGTCCGCCGCCTGAACCTGTTCCGGCGCGCGGTCATTCACACCGTCGGCATCGGGCCGCACCCGAAGCCGCTGCTGCAAGGCCTCGCCAACGCCACGGGCGGCAAGTACATCGACCGCAGCGGCCAGCCAAATCTCCCGGATTAGCTCTCGCTTCGTCGCGATTTGTTACAATCAGCGGCGAGGAGGAGGACACATGCAGAAGCTGACTTGGACAGCGGCGCTTGCCGTTGCACTGTTGCTGCTGGCCCAACCCCGGCCGGCGGACGCCGACGCCAACTTCGGCGTAACGCCCGACAAGAAGCTCGCCAAGGCACTGGCGGACCTCGCCGACACCTGCTTCGAATGCGGCGACATGGCCAAGGGCAAAGGCCTGTACACCTACGCGCGCTCCTATTTCAGCCACGGGCTGGAGTTCGACACGGACCACAAGAAGATCCGCAAGGTGATGGGCTTCGAGCGCAAGAAAGGCGCCTGGGTGCTTGAGGAGGACATGATCCCCCTCACCGACAAGATCAACGAGTCCAAGCGCGATGAGCTGGTGGAAAAGCTGCGCGTCGAAACCGCGCCCCTGCGCGAGAAGGCCGCGGAGAAGATCTGGAAGTTCGTTGAGGACACCGAGCTGCCCGCGCCACAGCGCATGCTGGCGCTGTACTACACCCTGCAACTCTTCCCCGAACATCGCGGCGCGCAGAAGGCCGCTCGCTGCATGCCCGCCAACTGGTGGTACCGCCACCAGCTCGACGACGAGGCCGACACTAACCGCGAAGTCTGGATCCAGCGTGCGGATGCAGGCCAGGCCTTCGAGGAAAAATCGCCTTACGAAGAACAGAGCGGGCTGCCGATGTCCAAGCGCCGCACCAAGCACCTGATTACGCACATGGACATGGGCGACAAAGGCCCCGAGTGGGCCAAGAACCTGGCGCAGTTCGGAGAGGCCTGCCGCACGCGCATCTCCGAGCTGCTCGGCATCGATTTGCCGAAGGAGCCCACCAGCGACGACCAGCGCCTGCACTACACCGTGCTGATTGAGCGTGACCGCTTTGCGCGATTCGTCGAGAAGTGCTCTGGCATTCCGGACGCCAGTGATCGCAAGACCCGCGCCGAGACCTCGGGCGGAACGCCGGTCTACAAGCCCTACGGCGCGTGCTGGTTCTACCCGAACTACACCAACGACTTCGGCGTCCGCGACGGCATGGCCCACGACCTCGGCTACAAGGAAATGGTCCGCCACTTCGGCAGCGAGAACTACTACTGGCTGATCCGCGGCTTCGGCTATGTGCTGAGCACGCAGATGAACGGCTCAACATCCTCGCGCTTCTTCGCGGTCAAGAGCACCGGCGTAATCGACACCGGCGGCGCGGAATCATTGCCGGGGCTCGGCAACTGCGCGGCCGGGTGGCGTCTGCACGTGGCCATGACCGTCGCCGGCGACAAACCCCTGACATTGAGCGACCTGGTCAAGATGCGTCCGCAGGACTACGGGCAGGACGAAACGGCCGCGGCCTTCTGCTTCACGGACTACCTGCTGCACGCGCACAAGGAAAAGCTGGGCGAGTTCATGAAGAATGCGTACGAGGAATTCGTCGCCCGCTACAAGGAAAAGAAGCCCGCGGAGAGTGCTTCCGAGCTGTTGCAGCGCATGCTGACGGTGCTCGGCACGAACGAGCCCGACTTCATGACCGCGTTCAAGACCTGGGCGATCGCCAACTACATCGACCTGCCGTCAGGTGAAGACAAGTAACTATTGGTGGCGCGGACATTCCTGTCCGCGCATTGTCTGAAATTCACGGGGGCGGACAGGAATGTCCGCCCCACCATTTACACGTTCAAGCCCTCGCCCTTCAGCGCCTCGCCTTCCGCGAGGATGGGCTTCACGTGCTGCTCGAGAAACTCGCGCGTCTGCAGCGGCGCGAGCCCGACGAAGCGGGTCGCGTCCATCAGCTCATCCAGCGGGACTTTGCTGAAGAGCGCGTCGCCCTTCAAGCGCGCGATCAGATCGTTGTCCGGCGCGCCTTCTTCTTTCATGCGCTTGATGGCCGCATGGCTGTGCACGCGGATCGCCTCGTGAATCTCCTGCCGGTCGCCGCCAGCGCGCACGGCCTGCATGATGATCTTCTCGGTCGCCATCAGCGGCAGCTCGCGCTTCACGCGCGCGGCGATCACCGGCTTGTTGGCGATCAGCCCGCTGCCGATGTTGTGCAGGATGCTCAGCACCACGTCGGCCGCGAGGAACGTCTCCGGGATGCTCATGCGGCGGTTGGCGCTGTCGTCCAGCGTGCGCTCCAGCCACTGCTCCGCGGCCGTGGACGCCGCGTTGGCGGGCAAATGGATCAGGTAGCGCGCAATCGAGCAGCAGCGTTCGCTGCGCATCGGGTTGCGCTTGTAGGCCATGGCGCTGCTGCCGATCTGCTTCTCTTCGAACGGCTCGTCCAGCTCGCCAAGCCCGCACAGCAGGCGGATGTCCGTCGCCAGCTTCTGCGCGCTGACGCCGATGCCCGCGATCGTCGTCAGTACCTGGTAATCGTATTTGCGCGGGTAGGTTTGGCCCGTGACGGCGAACGACGTTTCAAACCCCATCTTCTTGCACACGGCCGTGTTGAGTTGCTTGACCTTCTCGGCGTCGCCGTCGAACAGCTCCAGAAAGCTCGCCTGCGTGCCGGTGGTGCCCTTCACGCCGCGCATCGGCATGTCGCGCTCGAGACGCGACAGTTCGTGGTAGTCGCTGACGAGGTCCTGCAGCCAAAGCGCCGCGCGCTTGCCGACTGTCGTGAGCTGCGCCACCTGAAAGTGTGTCGCGCCAAGGCAGGGCAGGTCGGCGTGCTTGCCTGCAAACTCCGCAAACGCCGCAATCACGCCGCGCAGGCGCGCAAGCAGCATCCGCAGCCCCTCACGCATGAGCACCAATTCGGCGTTGTCGGTGACGTAGCAGCTTGTCGCGCCGAGGTGGATGATGGCCTTGGCCGCCGGGGCGACGTCGCCGAATGTGTGCACGTGCGCCATCACGTCGTGGCGGAACTGTTTCTCGTAGTCGGCGGCCTTGGTGAAGTCTATGTCGTCGAGGTGCGCGCGCATCTGCTTCAGCGCTTCGTCGGTGATCTGGGTCAGGCCTAGTTCCTGCTCGGCTTCCGCCAGCGCCACCCACAGGCGACGCCACAGCCCGATACGCTTCTGCTGGCCAAAAAGCTGCCGCATCTCTTTGGCCGCATAGCGCCCGACGAGCGGGTGCTGGAAGGTGTCATGGTCCGCCATCTTCGTCTCCCCCGGCGACTATAAAGTGGGTCCCGCTATAATCTACGCGTGGACAAATCCTTGCGAATCATCGACGCCAACCTGAACCGCGCGCGCGAAGGCCTGCGCACGGCCGAAGAGTATGCGCGGCTGGTGCTGGAAGACGCCTCGGCCGCGCAAGCGCTCAAGAGTGTCCGCAAAAAGGTCCAGGCCTGCGCCGAAGCTTTCGGTCCCGGGCTGTTGGCCTCGCGCGATGTGGAAAGCGACCCGGGCACCCGCCCCCAGGCGGACGACGTCAAACGCGGCTCGGAGCGTGATGTAGCCGCGGCCGGGCTCAAACGCGCTCAGGAAGCCCTGCGCGTGATCGAGGAATTCTCGCAGCTGCACAACGCCAACGCGGCCGGAGCCGCTGCCCGGGCGCGCTACGCCGCGTATCAGGCCGAGCAGCAGTTGTTCGTCGCCGCGCCCCGCCGCGCAGCGCTGGACGCGCCGGTGATGGTGGTCTTTTCCGATATGTACGCGCGCGATGACTGGCGCGACGTGCTGGCCAGCCTGCTAGAGGCCGGGGCGCGCCTGTTTCAGTTACGCGAAAAGAACCTCCCCACGCGCAACTTCGTGGCCCACGTGGTCGCCTTCAAGGCCGTCACCCGCAAGTACTACGCCACGGTCATCGTCAACGACCGCGTTGATGTCGCGGCCGCGACGGGCGCTCAGGGCGTACATCTGGGCCAGGACGACCTGGATATCATCCATGCCCGCAAGATATTGGGGCCGGCGGCATTGATTGGCGTCAGCACCCACAACGCCGAGGAAGCCGCCGACGCCGAACAATTGGGCGCCGACTACGTTGGATTAGGTGCTATGTTTCACACAGACACGAAGAAAGTACAATCTGTGGGTGGTCCTTCGCTGGTTCCGACGCTGCGGGTAGAAATACCTGTGTTCTGCATCGGCGGCATCGGCAGGGACAACGTGGCTGAGCTGGTTGGCCATGGCGCCCGGCACATCGCAGTGTCGAGCGCTTTGCTCAACGCTTCAGACCCCGGTGCGGAATACCTGGCCCTTTGCAAGGCCTTAGGGGAGCGAGCATGAAACGTCTCACCTTCTCCTTTCTGTGCTTGGCGCTGATTGCCGTCGGCAGCGCGCTGGCGCAGGACTCCAGCGACTCCAAACAGCTTGCCCTGTATCTGAAGAGCGGCGACATCCTCAACGGCACCGTCAAGAAAGTTGACGAGGATGGCGTGAAGCTCGACATCGGCGACGGCGTCGAGCTGTTTATCAACTGGGATTACACGCGCGGCGACAAGCACTACGAGCTGCGCAAGAGCGCCGCGGATTTCTCCAAGTTCGCCTCAGTCATCAAGCTCGCCGACTTCTGCCACCAGTTCGCGATGGACGAAGAAGAGGCTTACGTGCTGGTTGCGGCGCTGAAGCTTGAGCCCAAGAACAAGGAAGCGCGCAACCGGATCAACGAGCTGCCGAAGGTGGAAGGGCTCGAGATCCCGGGCGAAGACGGCGAAGTGACGCCGCCCAAGGAAGACCCGGTCGTGCCGGACCAGCCCAAGGAAGATCCGAAGAAGGACGACCCGCTGCCGCCGCCGACGCGCGGTACCTTCAAAGTCTGGATCGACATGAAGAAGCCCGACGACACGGCCAAGACCTGGATGGTCGACCACTTCAAGGAAATGAACTACAGCATCGGCGATGAGAAAGACTACGAGATGCGCGTGCAGCTTGAAGTCGAGCTGACGCTCACCAAGAACCCCGAGTTCATGGGCGCCGAGCTGTACGCGGTCTACGACGGCGAACTTAGCTACAAGCTCTACAAGAAGGGCGAGAACTCACCCTTCGCGCAGCACACGGTGAAGAAGAGAGACATCCGCCGTGATACCCGTGACGAAGCCCGCACCCGCTGCCGAACCGAGCTGTGCGAAGACAGCTTCACCGAGATGCACCAGGAGTTTGAGAAGCTGCGCTAGCTGAACGACGAAACAAACAACCCGCCCGGAATCGGGCGGGTTTTGCATTTGAGAACGAATCTATGTGGCCCTGCGGCGCAGGATGCACACCACCATTCCGGCCACCAGTAGCACCAGCATGGACGAGCCGACGGGGTCAATCACGCAGCTGCCGCCGTCATCCTCGTCGCCGCCACCTCCCCCGCCGCCGGGGTTCGTGCCGCCGCCCGTACCGTTGGCGCGGGCGAGAATCGTTACCTGCTTGCTGTCGATCTGCGTGCTGTTGGCGAACGCCGTGATCGTTGCCGTGCCCGTACTGGTCGGCGCCACCAGGTCGATCAGCCACACGCCGAGCGTCGAATCAAACACCGCCGCCACGTTGCTTGCGCCGGTTGTCGATCCGTTGTCGAGCGTGCCGCCTGTGGTGCTGAGCGTGACGGCAATCCCGGAGTTCGGCAGCGGATTGTTGCTGCCGTCGCGCAGCTCGATCATCACTGGAATGCGATCGTAGCCGTTGGCGTTCAGCGTAGTTTCCAGCAGCGTGATGCGGCTGTTGGTCGTCGAAAGCGTCCCGTAGTGGCTGAAGCTGACGGTCGCGCCGATCTGCGTGCCGTCAATCGTCGCGCCGTACTTCACGACCTGCCCCACCGTCGCCGCGCTTACGCTGAACGCAAACGGCGTCGTGCCCGAGCTGATCGTCTGCAACACCGTCGGAGAGCCGGTCACATCCAGCAATTGCACCGTGTAGCTGTTCGGCGCGTTCAGGTCGCGTGCGAAGACGTTGCGCGGGGTCACGATGACCTGGAACGTGCCGGCCGTGTTCGCCTGAATTCCCGGTACGCTGCTCGCGATCGTGCTCGAGACGGCGTCCGCGGTCGTGTCGTCGCCGCTGATCTCAAGCGTGGCGATGTACGTGCCGGTCGTGGCCCCCACCTTGCTGGCGACCTTGAAATAGTAAGTCCCCGGCGTGGTCATCGTGCGCACGATGCGTGCGTCGAAGTTCACACCGCTCAGGTCAAAGGCCGTGTCGTCCACATCATTGGCCGACGGCATGTAGTTCGGGTCGCCGAACGTCGGGCTGGCCAGTACGGTCGTGCCGTTGGTGTCGTACATGGTCAGCGTCGGATTCAGGCTGAAGCCGAATGTGTCCGACAGCACGCGAATCGTAACCTGCTGGTTCGCGGACGTCGTCGTGAAGCTGTAGTAGTCCTCATCGGTCGCGCCCGAAATCTTCGAGACGACGACTTCGCCGCTGGCGATGGCATGGGCCGTGGCGCTGCTGCCATCCGGCTCGAGCGGGTTCTGCGACGCCCCCGGCAGCACCAAGTCGACGCCGGTCACCGTCGCGCCCGGGGCAACCTTCACCAGTGTCGGCGCGCCGATGGTGCCGACCGCGACGCCGCGCACGATCGGGAAGAAACTCGTAAACGCCGTGCCGTAGTAGCTGCCCAATTGCGACTTCGTAACCGGCATGGCGAACGCGAGGTAGTTGCCCGGCGGCACGTTGTCGATCGTGTAGGCGCCAAGGGTAAACGGGCCCGGCGTGCCTTCGCTGACGTGGCCGACCACGTTCTTGCCGGTCGCGACGTCCACCAGCGTCACGTACACGCCGAACTGCGCCGTCGATCCGTTGCTGACGCTGCCCTGCACGGTGCCCAGCGTTGCGTCCACGACACCCGCATTGGTGTAGTTGGCAATCAGCGGCGCGCGGTCGTCGGCCTCAAGCGTTGAGCCATTGATCAGCCCGGCGCTGCTTTGCGCGTACATGGTCGCCTGCGCGTTGAACGCATGATCCAGCCCAAAGAAGTGGCCGGCCTCGTGCGTCACGACGTTCTCGATCATCGCGCGCCCGATCACGCCGGTTGTGCCGGCTGGTCCGAGCGTGTCCCAGGTGAAGTCGCGGTCGTTGAGCTCCATGTCCGCGTCGGTGATCTGGCCGTTGGTGGTATCAAACGTCGTGATCGTCACGGCAAACACGCCGCTGGCGATGTTGCTGGGCACCCAGCGCACGACGTTGCGGTTGTCGCTCGCGTTCGTGACCGCGTTGGTCGTGCTGCCCGCGAACTCGAACTCAAGGTTGGACTCGTGCACGTTGCGCCAGGTGGCGAAGCTGTTCTGGATCGCCTCGAACTCGTTAATCGGGCCCATGAAGCCGGCGCCGTCGTTGCAGCCCTTGTCGTCAATCTCATACAGTACGCGCCCGTTGGCCACGTTCGGGCGCCCGGCAACGTTGTTCAGGTCCCAGCGGACGGGCAGCGCCTGCCCGCCTGTGCCCGCCGGCACGCGGATCGTCATGTACGCGTCGGCCGAGCCGCCGGCGATCGCCAGCACAACGCCGGCTGCTATCACGCAAAGCAGAAGACGGAGCAGCTTCATTCGCCTTCCTTCTCTGCGGGTTTCTGCAGGTCGGCGACCTGCTTCTTGAGGTCTGCCAGTGTGAGCTCAAGCGGCAGCGTGGCCGTTTTGTCGCGGCTGGGCTTGAGCGTGTCGGCGTCAACGATGGTCATGCCGGACAGGCTGTTCTCGGCGTACTTCACGCCCTCGCGCTCACTGATTTCGAACGCGCCCTGCGCCATGCCCTGCAGGCGATAGCGCCCGTCGTCGTCCTTCCATAGGAAGAACACGTACTCGGTGCCGATCTCAAGATTGCCGGAGCCCGCAACGGCCTGGCCCACACCGCCGACCACACCGCCGCGAGTCACAACGTCGCGCGTTTTTTCGTGAGTACCCTTCAGGGTTTCGCTGACGGTTATGTCGTGGTGCGTCCAGATACCGGTCTTCGCCGCATCCCACTTGGCGGTCGCGCTGTCGACCTTGCCGATGACGATCAGCTCCGACTTCGTGGTCAACGTCGCAACATCCAGCTTCAGCGCCACAGTGGCGTGTAGCCCCGCCGCGCAAACCACAAGCAACAGCGCCACCGCCATTGTTCGAATTGTGTTCATCTCAGCCTCCCGGCGTCACACTATGAAACGACCGAACGCCCGAAACGACAAGGAATTGGAATTGCGGCAAAACAAAGGCCCCCGCGAAATCGCGGGGGCTTCGGGAGGCTTGCAGGCTAGACCGCGCCGGCGCCTTCGACGCGTTTGCGGATGTCTTCGATGTCCGGGTCGGGGATGGCTTCCGTGAGGCGCTTGGTGTAGGCGTGCTGCGGGTTGCGGTAGATTTCGTCGCTGGTGGCGTACTCGACGATGTGGCCGCCGCGGTCGAAGTCTTCTTCCTTCACGCCCTCGCGCTTGCCTTCGTCCCACAGCTCGCGCAGCGTCTTGCCCGGGCACATCACGGCGATGTCGTCGCTGATGAATTTCACCACGCTCAGGTCGTGGCTGATGAAGATGTACGTCAGCCCGAACTCGTCCTGAAGGTCGAGCAGCAGGTTCAACACGCCGGCCTGCACGCTAACGTCCAGCGCGCTGACCGATTCGTCGCACACGATGAACTCCGGCTCCACCGCCAGCGTACGCGCGATGCCGATGCGCTGGCGCTGGCCGCCGCTGAACTCGTGCGGGTAGCGCTTAAGGTGATCGGCCGGGAGACCGACCTTTTCCAGCAGCCACGCGGCGCGGTCTTCACGCTCGCGGCGATTGCCCTGCAGCCCGTGGACCAGCATCGGCTCCATGATCGCTGCGCCGATGGTCATGCGCGGGTTGAGCGACGAGAACGGGTCCTGGAAAATGATCTGCATCTTGCGCCGCATGGCGCGCAGCTCGGCGCTGGGCATGCCGGTGATTTCGCTGTCGCCGTAGTAAACGCGGCCTTCCGTCGGATCGATCAGGCGCAGGATACTGCGCCCCAGCGTCGTCTTGCCGCAACCCGACTCGCCCACCAGCCCGATGGTGCGCCCCTTCTTCACGGTCAGGGTGACGTCGTCGACGGCCTTCACATAGCCGACGGTCTTGCGGAACACGCCCTTCTTGATCGGGAAGTAGGTCTTCAGGCCTTCAATGCGCAGCAGCGGCGCGTCGAAGCCTTCCATGTCTTCGCGGCGTTTGTCCGGGCGGTGCTTGCCGGGGATCGTCAGGTCCGGGTCCGTCGGGTCGAGGTGCAGGCCCTTTCTGTCGGCCTCGATGAAGTCTTCGACTGTCGGCAGGCGCTCGGCCTTGGTGGTCAGGCGCGGACGGCAGGCCAGCAGGCCCTTGGTATACGGGTGCTGCGGGTTGGCAAAGATGTCGAGCACGCGCCCGTATTCGACGATCTTGCCGCGGAACATCACGGCGACCTTGTCGGTGACTTCGGCGACCACGCCCAGGTCGTGCGTAATGAACAGCACGGCCATGCTGCGATCGTCCTGAACCTTCTTCACCAGGTCGAGGATCTGCTTCTGGATGGTCACATCAAGCGCGGTCGTCGGCTCGTCACAGATGAGCATGCGCGGGTTGCACGCCAGCGCCATGGCGATCATCACGCGCTGCTTCATGCCGCCCGACAGCTCGAACGGGTACTGCTTCACGCGCGTTGCGGGGTCGGGAATGCCGACTTCGTCGAACAGCTCAATCGTGCGCTGCCAGGCCTCCTGCTTGCTCATGCCGAGGTGCAGGGTCAGCGCTTCCACAACCTGAGAGCCGCAGGTGAACACCGGGTTCAGGCTGGTCATCGGCTCCTGGAAAATCATGGCGATATCGCCGCCGCGGATCTTCCGAAGCTGGGTTTCGTTCATCTTGGTGAGGTCGGTGTCGGTGCCGTCCTCGCCACGCCACTGGATCTGCCCGCCCTCAATGCGCCCGGTCTGGCTGGGCAGCAGCTTGAGCATGCTGTAGGCCGTCATGGACTTGCCCGAGCCGGACTCGCCGACCACGCCAAGAGTCTCACCGGCGCCGATGCGGAGGCTGATGTCGTCAACGGCCTTCACGACGCCGTGGTCGGTGTGGAAGTAGGTCTTGAGGCCCTGGATATCGAGCAACGGATGGGCAACGATCTCGTCTTTGACCGAGTCGTGAATGACCGGCCCATGGACGCCGTCGACACCCGCCAGTTCCGGCGCGACTTCCGGTTTGTGCTCTTGCGGTTCGCTCAAAACAGCCTCCGAGCCGGGGAAAGCGGGACTCTAGTTAACAAAGGTAATACGCGTCAAGCAATCTGGGCGGTAACGAAAGCAGCCCGGCATAAGCCGGGCCGCCAAAGCCTGGTGCGCAGGGCGGGACTTGAACCCGCACACCCCGAAGGGAACCAGATCCTTAGTCTGGCGCGTCTGCCAATTCCGCCACCTGCGCAGTGGACGGGGAAAGGTAGCACCCGACCCTTTGCTGTCAACCAGAGGTGCTACTTCTCGGGCCAGAGGATGCCGGATATCCCTCGCTCACCCAGCGCCTCGTCGAAGCTGGCCAGCTGGGCGGTGCTGAGTTCATCACGGATCAATGTTTCCGTCTCCGTCATCAGGTCGTTCCAGCGGGTGCTCCAGTCGAACTCCTCGCGGGACTGCTTGGCGGCGGCGGCCTCGGTGGTCAGTTCCATCACGCGCTGATTCATGGTGTTGAACACTTCTGCCACGCGGTCACTCTGGGCGGCTGTCAGCCCGAGTCGAGACTGCAGGTCTTTCAAGGCGCGGTCGGTTGCGGCCTTCATCTTCTGGTCCACGGCCTTCAGCCCGGCTGCCGTTTCGTCGGCCTTCTTCTTCTCACGCTCGGCCTCTAGCGCTTCCTTCACGGCGCGATCGACCTCTGACCGCACATCCGGCGGATCTTCGGCTGACTTCACATCCGGCGCAGCCTTCAGTTCCTGCAACTCGACACCAAGCGCCTTGTTGGTTTGCTTCAGGTCGTTCCGTTCGTTTTCGGCCTTTTCCAGGCGCACCTCAAGCTCTCCCAACCTGTTGAGAACCTGCTGGATTGCCTCCGCATTGCGTCGGTCAACATCGCGCAGCGCTGTGTCGTCAAATGTAGCCGCATCGACTCCGCCGTCGGAACGAGACTGTGGCGCCCGCCTGTCCTGAAGAATCCCGACCAGCAGCGCGCCCACGGCCCCTCCCACGACTGCGGCGACCAGCGCGATCGGAAGGATGGGTGACTTCATCAGAGTGATCTCCCGACAGAGGAAGAATCAGCGTAGCAGCCACAGGACGCGCTTCCAGCTTGCGATGTAGTGAAACACCAGCACCGCGCCAAACGTGACGCTGGCCCACAGGCTCCAGGCGAAGCCCAACGCAACCGCGCCACCGCCCAGCAATATGCACTCAAGCAACAGCCTCATCGGGCCGGGCACAGGAACCGGCGCTTTGCCGGACCTGCTGGGGTCCTCACGGACATTGAACACGCCCCACAGTATGGCCAGCAGTAAGGGCAGGCCGGGGGCAAGCAGATAACGAGGCCATGAATCCACCACGACCCACCCCCACCACCCGACCGATATCAGACCCATCAGCTCCAGAAGAAACCGCAGGCCCAGATTCCAGGTGGCCATCGAGGGTGGACAGGTGCTGGTTTCAGGCTCGGTCATCGGTCTGTGTGCTTGCGCGGACAGGCGCTGCGATCGCCACTGATAACTTTTTTCTTTGGCCGCCTTGCCACGTCAGGCACGCTGCCTAAGCGTTGACTGAATCGATTGTTGCGCTGCGAATCAAGCCGTCGGCAACCTGTGGATAGGCTGTGAATACGCATTTTAAGCGGGTTGGGGCTTGATGGCAAATTCAGACCAAGCTAACGTAACGTCCCCGTACCGGGAAGACATTACAACCACCCGTTACCAATCGAAAACGACGACCCGCCTTGTGGCGGGCCGATAACTTTTTTGGTTTCGCAGCGCGGTACGGAGAACGACTCATGTCCAGCGACTCAAAGCTTCACCCGGAGGGCACCGGTGTCGAAGACGTAATCAGCTTTGCCAAAGATCGCGGATGTACCATGCTCGACATCCGCTTCATGGACCTGCCGGGGCTCTGGCAGCACTACACATTCCCCATCCGCAAGCTCGAGGCCGAGCTGTTCGAAGAAGGCCTGCCGTTTGACGGCAGCAGCCTGCGCGGCTGGAAGACCATTAACGAATCCGACATGCTGGTCATCCCGTCGGCCGACACCGCCTTCATCGACCCCTTCATGAAGGAAAAGACGCTGGTGCTGATCGGCAACATCGTCGACCCGATCGAGCGCACGGCCTACGGGCGTTGCCCGCGCAGCGTGGCGAACCGCGCCGAGGCCTACCTCAAGAGCACCGGCATCGGCGACACGATCTACTTCGGGCCGGAAGCCGAGTTCTTCATCTTCGACGACGTGCGCTTCCGCCAGACCACCAACATGGGCTACTACGAGGTGGACAGCGTCGAGGGCTCCTGGAACACCGACCGCTTTGAAGAGGGCGGCAACCTCGGCTACAAGCCGCGCACCAAGCAGGGCTACTTCCCCGTCCCGCCGATGGACAGCCTGCACGACCTGCGCACGGAAATGCTGCTGACGCTGGAAAAGGTCGGCTGCGTGCCCGAGCTGCACCACCACGAAGTCGCCAGCGGCGGCCAGTGCGAGCTCAGCATCCGCTTCAACACGCTCACGCGCATGGGCGACCAGCTGATGATGTACAAGCACGTCGTCAAGAACGTCGCACGCGCGCACGGCAAGACGGCGACCTTCATGCCCAAGCCGCTGTACGGTGACAACGGCAGCGGCATGCACTGCCACAGCAGCATCTGGAAGGGCGGTAAGAACCAGTACGCGGGCGACGGCTACGCAGGCCTAAGCAAAACAGCAATCTATGCGATCGGCGGTGTTTTAAAGCATGCGGCCGCGTTGTGCGCGATCACGAACCCGACCACCAACAGCTATCACCGCCTGGTGCCGGGCTATGAGGCGCCGGTGAATCTCGCCTATTCCAGCCGCAACCGCAGCGCGTGCGTGCGCATCCCGCTGTCGGGCGATGCGGCCGCGGCCAAGCGTTTCGAGTACCGCTGCCCGGACCCGAGCAGCAACCCGTACCTGACGTTCGCGGCGATCACGATGGCGGCGCTGGACGGCATCCAGAACAAGATCGACCCGGGCCAGCCGATGGACAAGGACCTGTACGACCTGCCGCCAGAGCAACTGAAAGAGATCCCGCAGACGCCGGGCAGCCTCGAGGAAAGTCTGCGCGCGCTGGAAAAGGACCACGCCTTCCTGCTGAAGGGCGACGTGTTCAGCAAGGACATCATCGAGGAGTGGATCAGCTACAAGATGAAGAACGAGGTACAGGCCATGCGCCTGCGCCCCCACCCGCACGAGTTCGAGCTGTATTTCGACATTTAGTGAATGCGGCGAAACACGAAACAAGAGCCCCCGGCGCAAGCCGGGGGTTTTCGTTAGTGCCTCACGCCACGCCGCGACTACTGCCACGACGCAACGGGATTAATCCTACGTTGAAGAATCGCCTGGCGTCGTTGCGTGAGGCAGTTCAAAGCAAATCATTCCGTCCCCCGGAAACGGCCGCTTACGTCGCGTTTGGGTTCTTCGGGTTCTGTCAGTGACAGCCAGCGGTTGTTGGTTTCGTCGTGCTCTACCACGTCGCCGTTTTCCAGCTCATACACCCAGCCGTGCAGGCGGATTTCGCCGGACTTCAGCTTCTTCTCAATGCACGGGTACGTGCGCAGGTGCTCCACCTGCAGCTTCACGTTCTCGGCGATGGCCTCGCGCAGGTGCGCGTCGAACACGTGCGTGTGCTCTTTGCCGATGCGCCGCTTGGCCTGCCTTGCGAAGCTGACCCACTTCTGCACGGCCGGCATGTCGGTCGACATTTCAGGCTTCAGCAAGGCCGACATGGCACCGCAATGCGTGTGGCCACAGACAATCACGTCGCGGATCGGCAGGGCGGTCACCGCAAACTCGATGCTGGCCGTAACGCCGCCCATGTACTTTCCGTACTGGGGAATGATGTTTCCGGCGTTGCGGACGATGAACAGCTCGCCGGGGCCGCAGCCGGTCAATGACTCAAAGGCCACGCGCGAATCGCTGCAGCCGATGACCAGTGCGTGCGGTTTCTGGCCGGTCTTGACCAGCTCGTCGTAGCGGGGTTTCAGACCGGGGTAGATGTCGCGCCGGAAGCGCCGGATACCTTCTACAATCTTGTCCATGCCGTCCTTATGCACTGACTGGCAGCCCCAACGCAAGATTTCTTGCCAAATCACCCGTGCAACCCTTGCACCCAGCGTAGATGTGGTAGATTTCCCGCGCCTGGCAGGGCCTTGTCTCTGCCGCCATGTTGTTGCGACGGATAGATGTCCCGCACCATTGAGCTTGAGATTCTCCCGCAACCGGATGACCAGACCTGCGGCGTCACCTGCCTGCACGCGGTGTATGGCTATTACGGGCTCGACATCGAGCTGCCCTCACTGATCGACGAGGTCGAGCACCTCGCCAGCGGCGGCACGCTCGGCGTGCTGCTCGGGCTCGACGCACTGCGCCGCGGCTTCGACGTCACGCTCTACACCTACAACCTGCAGCTCTTCGACCCCACGTGGTTCGACAAGCGCGGCACGAACATCCAGAACAAGCTGCTGCGCCAGGCGACGTTCAAGGATGACCCGCGCCTCACGGCCGCGACGCGCGCCTACGTCGAATACCTCGACCAGGGCGGGAAACTGAAGTACGAGAACCTGTCGCCAAACCTTGTGCGCCGCCACCTCAAGAAGGGCACGCCGCTGCTGACCGGGCTGAGCGCGACGTACCTCTACGGCACGGCGCGCGAGTACGGGCCGGGCGACGACTATGACGACATCCGCGGCACGCCGTCCGGGCACTTCGTCGTGATCGTCGGCTACAGCCCGCAAGGCCGTTCGGTACAGATTGCCGACCCGTGGCGTCAGAACCCGATCACCGGCGAAGACCAGCAATACGCCGTGGACGTGGACCGATTGATCGCAGCCATCCTGCTGGGCATCGTGACCTATGACGCGAACCTGCTGGTAATCCAGCCGAAGAAGGCACAATGAGCACGCTGATCGTCGTCAACAACCCTGCCAAGTGGCCGCTGAACATCCCGGACGTGGAAATCGTCGCGGCCAAGACCTACCTCACGGACGGGCGCTACAGCGATCTGGAAGGCGTCAAGGTCTTCAACCTGTGCCGCCACTACTCCTACCAGTCGATGGGCTATTACGTCTCGCTGCTGGCGGAAGCGCGCGGGCACCGGCCTATGCCTGACATCAACACCATCATGAACCTGCGCAGCCTTTCCATGCCGCGGGCCGACGCGCAGGACATCGACGAAGAAATCCAGCGCGTGCTAAAGCCGCTGAAGGGCGACGAGTTTACGCTGAGCATCTACTTCGGGCGCAACATGGCCGCGCGCTACAAGCGCCTGGCGCTGCTGCTGTTCAATCTGTTTCCGGCGCCGTTTCTGCGGGCGAACTTTGTGCGCGAGAACGAGTGGTGGTCGCTGACGAACATCGGGACGATTCCGTACTCCGAGGTGCCGGACACACACAAGCCGTTCGCGCAGGAGTGCGCGGTTGAGTACCTGTCGCGCAAACGCCGCCCCGGCGCCAAGCGCAAACACGCCAAGTACGACATGGCCGTGCTGTTCAATCCCGAGGAAGCGCATTCGCCATCCAACGAACGCGCGATCAAGCGCTTCTCCGACGCCGCGTGGGACCTTGGCATCAACACCGAGGTAATCGACAAATCGGACTACGGGCGCCTGGCCGAGTTTGATGCGCTGTTCATCCGTGAGACGACGGCCGTGAACCACTACACGTACCGTTTCTCACGTCGCGCCGCGAACCTCGGGCTGGTGGTGATGGACGACCCGCTCAGCATCCTGCGCTGCACCAACAAGGTGTATCTCGCCGAGTTGCTGGAACACGCCGGCATTTCCGCGCCGCGTACGGTGATCGCGCACAAGGACAACCTTGACGACGTGATCGTTCACCTCGGGCTGCCGTGCGTGTTGAAGCGCCCGGACGGCGCGTTCAGCCAGGGCGTGATGAAAGCCGCCGACGTGGACGACCTGCGCAACGCGATCGAGGGAATGCTTGAGGACTCCGACCTCGTGCTCGCGCAGGAGTGGATGCCCACCGAATACGACTGGCGCATCGGCGTGCTCGACGGCAAGCCTCTCTATGCCTGCCGCTACCACATGGCCAAGAAGCACTGGCAGATCGCCAAGCACGAGGGCGAGAACTCTCGCTTCGGCAAGGTGGATACGCTCGCGATCGAGGACGCGCCGCCGCGCGTGGTGGAAGCGGCCGTGAAGTCCTCGCGGCTGATCGGCAACGGGCTGTACGGCGTGGACCTCAAGGAAGTGGACGGCAAGCCCTACGTGATCGAAGTGAACGACAATCCCAACCTCGACGCCGGCTACGAGGACGCACTCTTGAAGGACAAGTTGTGGCAGACCATCGCGCAGGTATTCCTGCAGCGTATTGAAGCCAGGCGCAGCGGAGCCAAGCTGTGAGTTTTGGATTCGGGATTTTGGATTTTGGATTCAACCGCAAGCGCGCGACCAAAAGTGCAGCTGTTGCCGTTCAATCCAAAATCCGAAATCCAAAATCCGAAATCAGGACGGCCGGAGGCCGCCTATGACCCTTCACCTGTGGGAAGGCTTCGGCATTGAGCTGGAGTACATGATCGTTGACCGCAAGACGCTCGCCGTGCGCCCCATCGCCGATGAGCTGATCAAGTCGATCACCGGCGACTACGTCGCGGACTACGAGAATGGCGACGCGGCCTGGTCCAATGAGCTGGTGCTGCACGTGGTGGAGTTCAAGACCAACGGCCCCGCGCCGAGCCTGGAGCCGCTGCCCGAGCTGTTCCAGCAGCAGGTGCGCGACGCCAACGAGCGCCTCGCCGCCTGGGACGCCTGCCTGCTGCCGACCGGCATGCACCCGTTCTTCGACCCGATGACCGAGACGAAGATCTGGCCGCACGAATACAACGCGGTCTACGAGACCTACAACCGCATCTTCGACTGCCGCGGCCACGGCTGGTCGAACCTACAGTCCACGCACATCAACCTGCCCTTTGCCGACGACGCCGAGTTCGCGCGTCTGCACGCGGCGATTCGCTATCTGCTGCCGATACTTCCTGGGCTCGCCGCGAGCACGCCCGTGGCCGACGGCAAGCTGGCACCCGCGCTTGATTACAGGCTGGTGCAGTATGCCCAGAACAGCGCGCGCATCCCGATCGCGACCGGCAAGGTGATCCCCGAAAACTGGTACACGAAGGAAGACTACTACCGCGAGATCCTGCACAAGATCTGGGCCGAGACCGCACCCTTCGACCCCGAGGGCAACCTCGAGGGCGAGTACGCCAACGCCCGCGGTGCGATCGCGCGCTTCGACCGCATGGCGATCGAGATTCGCGTGCTCGACATCCAGGAATGCCCGCAAGCGGACATCGCCATCGCCGCAGCCATCAAGGCCGCGTTGCAGGCTATTTCCGACGCGCGCTGGATGCCGCTTGAACAGCTCAAGATCGTAGGCGTCGAGCCGCTTTCCGAGATCTTCCAGCGCGCCTGCGTAACCGGCGAAGACACAGTCATCGCCGATCGCGACTACCTGGCGGGCCTCGGCGTGGAGGCCGAGAAGGCGACCGTCGGCGAAGTCTGGGACAGTTTGATCGACGCCACCATGCCGGCCGGCGGCAAGGCGCGGAAGCAATGGCGGCACGCGCTGGGGCACATCCGCGGCCAGGGCACGCTCGCGACGCGCATCCGTGCCGCTGCCGGGAAGCAGCCGAAACGTGAGCGTCTCGTGGCGATCTACCACGAGCTCGCCCGCTGCCTGCGCGAGGGGGAACTGTTTGACCCCGCCACGGTTTGACGCCCTGCTGATCACGTGCGAGCACGCCAGCAATGCGACGGCCGGTTATGCATTTCGCGCCCGCAAACTGCTGAAGACGCACCGCGCCTGGGATCCGGGCGCCAGCGTGCTCGCGCAGGAGCTGGCGAAGCAGTTCGGCGCGCCTCTACACGAGGGCAGCTTCACCCGCCTGTTGATCGACCTGAACCGGCGCGCCTCCTCAGAAGCCGCCTGCTCGGAGTTTACACCAGAAGCCGCACGGTCCGAGTTACTGGCGACCCACCGGCAGTGGCGCGCCGATGTGCTGGCCGATGCGCGTGAACTGGCCGGACGCGGCCGCCTGCTGCACGTCTCCTGCCACAGCTTCACGCCTGAGCTGCGCGGCGAAGTGCGCAACGCAGAAATCGGGCTGCTGTATGACCCTCGGCGCAAGCTGGAGAAGGCCACGGCTGACGCGTGGCATGCTGCACTGGCCGCGGCCCTGCCCGGCATGCGCATCCGCCGCAACTACCCCTACAAGGGCATCAGCGACGGCGTAACCACGTGGCTGCGGCGCGAAATCGGCCCACGCTACGCAGGCTTCGAGATCGAGCTGAACCAGTCCTTCGCCGCCAAGCCGCCAGGCCGGTGGGCCGACGTTCGCCGGGCGCTTGTTGCAACCATTGCAACGTCACTGAAACGCTAGTCTCGCGCGGAGCCGCAGAGAGCCCCGACCAACCCGCACGCAACATGCCTGCCTCGCGCGCGAATTCTCGCGCACCCAACGGGATGTACGGGCCGCCCGCCGACACCGAGCGGCGCTCTGCGCCTGCGCGCGAAAACCTCGTGATACCGCCAAAACTACGCTACTTACACGTATGAAGGCTTGTTAGCTTTCAGAGCCGAAGTGGACTACAATGGCTCGCCCGGAATTGGCCCGTTGGGAGGTTACATGCGCACTGCAATTCTCCTGCTCGCCCTGCTCACGGCCGCGCCGCTTGCGTTCGCGCAAGAAGAGAAGAAGCAGGTCGATCTCGCTGTGGCTTTCCCCAGCACCACCATGGTGTACCTGCGCGCTGACACCAATGATTACTTTGACGCACTGAACCCCGAAGAGATTTTCGCGGGGCTGGAATCCGACCTCGACCTGCCGGACCTTGGCGAGATCGCCCGCGACCGCCTTGAGCTGAAGCTCAGTGACGAAGAAGTCTCCGCCCTCGCGCGCGGCGTTCGCGTCAGCGCCATCGGGCTGCTCGACGTGGCCGTCAGCGGCCCCAAGTTCGAAATCGTAATCCGCCACCAGCACCTGGGCGCACTCGCCCGCGCGCTCAAGCAGGCACAGGCCGAAGGCGCCAGCACGGTGCCGGGCGTCGAGGACTACTACGGCAACCTGGTCTACGAGATTGAGCTGCCGCTGCCCGCCTCGGCCCCGCGCGACGACTTCAGCATGGACATGAACCCGTTCGGCGGCTGGATGAGCAACCAGGCCTATTGGGTCAGCATCCTGAACAACGAATACCTGATCATCGCCACCAGCGACAACGCGGTGAAAGACGCCGTCGATTACCTGTCGTTCCCGGACGACCCGATCGACACGCTTCTCGGCAACGCCCGCTACAAGGAAGCCGTCGCCGACTTCGACAAGCCGCAGGGCCTGTTCTTCGTCAACATCCAGTCCGTGATCAACACCATGGAGCGCCTGACCGGCGACAAGGGCAGCTCGGCCGGCATGTTTGAGATGCTGACCTGGCAGTTCGGAGTCTCCCCTGAACAGGTGCAGTTCTTCGTCGGGCTGATGCAGTACGAGCAGTTCAAGAGTTTCGCCGCCGGCTTCTGGCTGGATGAAAAGGCGCTCACGCTGCGCATGGATGCCAACCTGGTGTTCCACAACGCGCCCGGCTGGTTCAACACCGTGCGCATCGACCCCAAGCCGATGCCCCTGACCGAGTTCATCCCGGCGAATTCCATGCTCGCGCTTACGGACTGCGTCGACGACGTCGGCGGGATGTACGAGCGCGTGAAGTCTTTCTTCATCGAGCGTTGCAAGGCGGCAGGCCAGACGGAACTCGCGCAGCGCTGGCTCGACGCCGAGAAGGAACTATCTGACAAGAAGGCCAGCCTGCCCGAAACGCTGGGGCACCTGGGCGGCGGCCAGGCCGTCGTGGTCATCCCGCGCGCGACGGAAGACATTACCGACTTCAATCCCACCAACTTCGCGTTCATCCTAGGCGTGAAAGACCGCAAGGCCGCGGAAGACTTCTTCTACAAGCGCCTGATCGGCTCGCGGATGGGCGAAGGCTTTGCCGATCCCGAAGGCGAGCTGGCGCCCGTCACCTGCATCGACGGCGTCGAGATCCACCACGACGAATCCGGCCAGATGGCCTTTGCGTTCGTAGATGGCAAAGAGCTCAGTGCGTTTGTGATCGGCGATCTGCCCGGCGTCAAGGCGGTCGTCAGCGCGCAGGGCGCCAAGTCCAACCTCGTCTCGATGCCGAGCTGGACCGCCGCCCGCCAGCTGCTCTGGGAGCAAGGCAGCGCACACGTCTACGTGAACGTCGGCGCGGTGTTGCGCAGCATCGGGTCCTTCACGTCGCGCGCGTTCCTGTTCGACTGGGGCGAAGAAGAGAAGGCCGACTTCGACCGCGACGACACCGAGAAAGACGACGACCCGGTCCCGTTCCTGTCCGATTTCTTCAAGGACACGATCGTCGTCGGCAGCGCTCGCAGCAACAACAGCGGCGTAAACGTCCGCCTCGCCGCCGCCGGCTGGCCCGACCGCACCCGCATGCGCAGCATGGCCCTGCACTACCGCGACGTGGAACGCAACCGCCAGGTGCGCGATGACTTTGTGCGCCTGCGCGACGCCGCGCGCGCGCAGGTCGCCATCAAGGGCAAGCCGGCCAAGGAAATCTCCGAGTTGCTGGAAAGCGGCGTGCTGGTGCGCAAGGAATGGGGCGTGGACCCGTACGGCGCCGACGACGAAGGCGGCGCGGATCGCGATTACAAGCTCGCCGAAGTACCCGATGACGTCGACATCCGCCAGGCCATCGTGTGCGCCTATCAGCGCAAACCCGGGCTGCGCGGCGATTACATGGTCGTGCTGTGGAACACCCACATAGTCGAGATGACCCCGGCGCAGCTCGAGAAGGCGATTGAACTCGCCAAGAAGGGCGAGCCGCTGCCCCGCGACGGTGACTGGTACCGCGAGCCTGTAAATCCGCTGTACAAGGAAAAGGACCCGCGCGAGGTCATCTATGAAGAAGAGTGGCCGGACGAAAGCAAAGTGACGGTGGAGATCATCGACGACGACGGCAATGAATCGACCGTCGACATCGACGTAGGCACGCAGGACCAGCAGGCAACACTGATGCGCCGCACCGAAGATGTGCTGAAAGCCAAAGACAAAGAAACTGACTAAAGAAACTGACGAAGGTTGGGCCACGACGGAGGTAGGAATGTACGGAATTCGACTCGCTGCTTTGCTTCTCATGACCGCTTGCGCCTCGGCGCTGGCCGCGCAGAACGCGCCCGGCCCGGGCGACCTGATCCCGCGTACCGGCACCATCGCGTACATGGTCAGCGACCACCCGGATACCCTGTACCGCCTGTTCGGGCGCGACGACAAGGGTGGCTGGAAACTGCGCAGCTTCGCCGAGAGCTCGATGCTCAAGGCCCACAAGGACGACCCCGAAAGCGAAGAAGCGGCACGAGACCGCCAGATCTTCGACTATGTCTTCGGCAGCTACGAAAGCGTCGAGCGCGTCGAGATCGGGCTGCTGGATGTCACGCTGGACGGGCCCAAGTACCTGCTTCTGCTCAAAACCAAGCAGGGCGAGACCATTAACCCGCAGCCGGAATTCCTGAAGGAGTTCCTGGCAGAGTCGCCCGAATACAAGGGCGTGAAGTACTACCTGTACCGTGTGCCCAAGAAGGGCGGCGACGAACAGCCTCCCAAGGGCGACGAGCCCCCAGACAGCCCGGACTACAAGGAAGAGCCGCGCAACGCGCTCGGCGACAAGATGTTCGGCTTTGACCGCTACTACGTCGCCAGCACGCCGACCGGGCTGCTGATCAGCAACTTCGAAACCAGCATCCGCGAAGCCGTCGACCGTCTCTCCAGCGGCGACTACAGCGATTCGCTCAGCGGCCGCGAGGAGTTCAGCGAATGGAGCAAGGCCCGCAAGCCGCACGACCTTTCGGTCTTCGTGATCGGGCGGGAAATCCAGAACGCCATTGAGCGCATACTGCCGAGCAAAGAGCAGGCCGGCGTTGACGCCGAGGAAATCTACAACGAGGTCGACGGCTGGTTCCAGTTCCGCGAGTACAAGTACGTCGTCTTCGACATGGACTACGAAGACGCGGCGCGCGGCATCACCGTCGCGGCGTCGTTCAAGACCCGCCGCCCGACCCGCCTGCTCGAGAAGCTCTCGATCGCGCCGGCCGAGTTCAAGCTGCTGAAGTACGTGCCCGAAGGCGCGATCATCACCGGCGGCATCCAGCTCGGCGATCCCAAAACCACCTTCAACAACTTCAAGGATCTCGCCTATGACGTAGAGAAGTGGGCCAGGGAGATCGAGAACGGGATGCGCGGCAAGAGCGAGCCGCCCATGCCGCCGGACGACGGCTCGGTGCCCCCCGAAGAGGGCGGCGGCGGCGAGATGAAGTCGCTCAAGCCGGGCGAGCTGCTCAAGGCCCTGCAGGACATGGGCGGCGGCGAAGGCGGCGATGAAGGCGACGACGTTGTCGAGCCCGAAGAGCCGCAGAGCCAGGTCGACAAGGCGCTCGAAGAGCTCGAGAAGATGCTGAAGGAATACGGCACCAGCACCGACGAGATCCTCGGCATACTCGGCAGTGAAGCCATCGTGTTTGCCCGCCCGGACATCGAGCGCGCACGCGCCACCGGGCGTTCCGGCATGGGCGCGTTAATGGACGCGTCCGACATCTGCATCGCGATCAACATCAAGGACGTCGCCCGCGCCAAGGAGCTGCTGGCAAAGGTGCGCGAAAAGGACCCGGAAGGCGCCTTCCGCGACTTCACCGAAGTCGGCTACCAGGGCGTCAGCTTCAATGTCAGCCCCTCGCACCCGTACGGCTACGCATTCACCGACGACGCGCTGCTCGTTGTGATTTGCAACGGGCTCGTCGATGAAGACGCGACGCAGCCGCTGATCGCGGCCCTGAAGGCCATGACCGACGCCGGCACGCGCACGGTCACCGGCGGGAACAGCTTCGTGAAGAACGGCAGCAAGTTCATCGAGTTCGACTTCGGCGCCGTGTCGCGCATGAGCAACGTGCTCACCGAAGACCTCTCCAAGCGCCTCGACCGCTACGCCGAGCCGCCGCTTGAGAAAGATCCGATGTCGGCCATGACCGACATGACGCTCGCCATCCGCCTGAAGGAAGGCAAGGACGGCGTCGAGCTTGCCTTGCGCGTTGCGGGACTGCCCGACTTCGGCCAGTTCCTCGACGGCGAGATGTCGCCGTTCGGCGGCGGCAGCGCCAAGCGCAACGCCTACAACTACTCAGAAGACAACCTGCGCACCCTCGGCGATGCCCTGCGCCGCCGCGTGGACGCGGGCAAGTCCCTGAGCCTCGACGACATGCTAGCGGCAAAGGACATCCGCAAGGGCGTGTTGCAGACGCCGTTCGATGCGCGCTGGAAGGGCGGCTTTGACAAGCTCGGCTGGACGACGCTTGACCAGGTCGTGCGCGACAGCGAAGGCAACCTGCCGGAATGGGTCGACAAGGACGCCGCCGCGCTCATCGAGCAGAATGAGAAGGAAGGCTTCAGCTCGATCATTCTGGCCAAGGGCGACTTGGCGACATGGCTCGGCGACTGGAAGACCGGCTTCATCGTCGCCTACCAGCAGAATGCCGATACGCTCGGCGGTCACGTCGTACTGTACGCAGACGGCACCGTCGGCTGGCTGTCCGGGGCCGTCCTGCAGGAAGCCCTCGACCTGAACGCCAAGGGCGAGCCCGTCCCGGCCGACGACCCGTGGATGGAAGAAGGCCGCGCCGAGCCCGTGAAGAAGGGCCCGCGTCTGCCCGAAGACGACCCGTGGAACCCGACACCGAAGGATGACGAGAAGTAGCAGGCAGCAAATGCAAACCGGGGTGGCGCGAGCGTCACCCCGGTCTTCATTTGGGCTGCGACCTAGGCCGCCTTGCTGACTTCATTGCGGCGGAAGTAGCCGATCTGCTCGGGCGGGTGCCCCTCCTGCAGCAGCTGTTTCACCAGCTTCTCCGCGCGCTCGCGTGACTTGAACGCCTGGCTGTTCAGCGCTCCGCCCTCGGCGCGGTAGATCACGAGGTGGTTGTGCATGGTGTTCAGTACGAACTTGTCCATGTCGAGGTTGCGCCGCCCGCGCAGCAGCGTCTTGCGCCTGCGGTCGCCGCGCGGCTTCTTGCGCCGCCCGCCGTTTTCCGACTTGGCTTCCTCCACGGCGAACAGCTCGTCCCACACCCGGTCGAACGCGCCGGCTTCGTGGGCATCGCGCAGTCTGCGCACCTGCACGAAGCTCAGCCCGCTGCCGAACTGGTCTTTCACCGCACGCGAAATCTCCAACTGGCTCATCCCTTCTTCGGCCGAGATGATTTCGGCCACGAATGCTTTTCGATCTTTCAAGGCTCGTCTCCATTTCATGGCTGCGCGCCAATCGCGCGCAATCTGCCCAATGGATTTCGACAGGCGCATCAGGTCGGCTGCAGACAAAACCGCGTCGATGCCCGGTTGTGCGCTGTTCGCCTTGAACGCACTTGATTAGAAGCACACAGCGTGTTGTCGTAATCATTGCGGAATTATCCACACGTACTCCGGACCAGCCTGTAACATCTTTGGCCGATACGTGGACGTTGAATACGAGACAAGCGACGTAAGAGTTTGACCGGAAAGGGGATAGTCCAATGGTTGAAGCTGCGACCCCGAAGCGCCGAAAGCGCATCGCGATGGTGCACCCGAAGTTCCCGCCTTCCTTCTGGAGCTTCGGCTTCATCAAAGAAATCGGCGGCTTCAAGACGGTGATGCCGCCTCTTGGGCTTGCGACGCTGGCGGCCCTGACCCCGCCCGAGTACGACGTCGTCATCGTTGACGAAAACATCGAAGACATCGATTTCGAAATCAACGCCGACATCATCGTGATGTCCGCGATGGCCATCCAGGAAGAGCGCATGTTCGAGGTGGCGGACGAGTTCCGCCGCCGCGGCTACTTCGTCTGCATGGGCGGCCCGATCTGCAACGTGCTTCCCGGGCGCGCCCGCCCGCACTGCGACGTGCTGTTCGAGGGCGAAGGCGAGTACACCTGGAAGCAATTCCTCAGTGAATGGGAAAAGGGCGAGCACAAGGACAACTACGTCCAGGAAGAGAAAGTCAACCTCGCCGACACGCCGCCGCCGCGCATCGACCTGCTGACCACCAGCGCCTACCGCGTAGGCTGCATCCAGACCACCCGCGGCTGCCCGTTCAACTGCGAGTTCTGCGACATCATCGTCACCTACGGGCGCAAGGTACGCGCCAAGCCCATCGAGAACGTGATCAAGGAGCTGCAGGCCTGGGCCGACGCCGGTGTCGACTTCGTGACGATCGCCGACGACAACCTGGTCGGCGACCGCATTTACGCCAAGAAGATGCTCCAGGCCGTCGGCGACTGGAATCGCGCCCGCCGCTACCCGCTGGCGTTCTACATCGAGATGTCCGTCGACGCGTGCCGCGACGTCGAGTTGCTTGAGCTGCTGCGCCACGCCAACGTGGTCGAGAGCTTCCTCGGTATCGAGTCGCCGCGCTCCAGCAGCCTCAAGGAGACCAAGAAGTTCCAGAACGCTGCCACGCCGCTGGTGGACGCCATCAAGATCATCCAGAGCTACGGCATGGTGATCGCGGCGGGCATGATCGTCGGCTTCGACAACGACGACGTTGGCATCTTCGAAGACCAGTTCGCGTTCCTGCAGCTTGCGGGCATCCCGATTGCAATGCTGGGGATCCTGCAGGCGATACCGCGTACGCCGCTCTATGAGCGGATTGAAAAGGAAGGCCGTCTGCGCTCAGCGGCGCAGGGCAACAACACGCTCAGCGTCACCAACATCGAGCCGAAGCAGATGACCTACGAAGAGCTGGTCACCGGCTACCGCGAGCTGTTCCTGCGCGCCTACACGCTCGACGCCATCGGCGAGCGCTGGATGAACAACGTCAAGCAGTGGGGCAGCAAGCGCGACGTGCCCGACTTCCCCGGCAAGAAGCCCGGCGAGAAGAGCCCGGCCGACGACCCGCACCGCAAGTGGATCCAGAAGCCACTGGGTCGCCCGCGCATCCACCTGATCTTCGCCACGCTGCTGATCTTCAAGTACTACTTCGCCGGCGGCAAAGAGAAGCGCAACTTTGCGCTGAAGATGCTGTGGGGCACGATCAAGTACCAACCCGCGGCGCTGATGCAGACGCTGAACTACCTCGCGTACTTCATCCACCTGCGCGAATACGCCGACAAGGTCGTGGCGCGCGACGCCAAGTTCAACTACGTCTTCGACGAGAAGAACCTGACGGCCAAGAGCCTTGGCGAGGATGGCCACATCAACATGGTCAAGAACGAGAAGGCCAAGAAGACCAAGATCAACGTCAACGACGCCTACGACGGCGCGGAAGTGACGGCCGACGTGGCCGCCGACCTCGAAGTCGCAAGCAAGTAAGCGCAGACAGGCAAGCACGTACCGGGGACGCCAAGCGGCGTCCCCGGTTTGCTTTGAAAGCGCCTGCAAGGAAGCCCGCGCTGAATCCACTTAACCCTGACGGCGCTCGCGCCCGATTGAGTACGAGTTTGCTTGCCCGCAGGCGTGACGTTGACCACAATGGCACCGGGGGAGTGCGTTGAACAACCGCCATCTGTTGATCGTGCTGGTCGTGGTGCTGCTGCTTGGCGGCGGCGGAACCCTGTTCGTCCTCGCCAGCGGCAACGGGCCGGTGAAGACCACGGAACAGGCCGCCTCGCTCGATGCCCCCGCAGACGAGGTCGAGCCGCTGGACGCCGATGCGCCGCGCCGCGAGAAGTCCGCCCAACAGAATAGAACCGACGACGCACCTCTGCCGCTCTCCGACATCTCTGAAGAAGGCAAGCGCAAGCAGGCCGAACGAGTCCAGGACTCTGGCGGCAGCGGCAGCGGCAGCGGCAGCTCCCCCACTGGCGGCGGCGGAAGCAGCGCCCCGAACGGCACGACGCCGAACGGCGGATCGGCCAACAACCCCGCTGGCGGCAAACAGGCGAATCCGCCCCGCAAGCTCACCCCGGCCGAGCGCGAAGAAGCACGCCGCGAGGCAACTGGCCGGCCTGCACTGGCCGACAAGCTGGGACGCACACCCGGCGCAGTCAGCAAGACCAACACGCTCGCCAAGTCGCCCGAGCAGGAGAAGTGGCAAGAGCAGTGGTATGAGGAAGGCATCACTCCGCCGGAGATGATCCCCACGCCCGTGCACGGCAAGATCATGAGCCAGGAGGCGCGCGAAGGCCTCGCCAAGGCGACCGTCGGGCTGATCAGCTTCTTCCCGCTGGATGGCGTTGCGGGCGGGCCGCTGCTGCCGGTGATCACAGAGTTCGAGACCGACGCGAACGGCTACTTCGGCGGCGACATGCCGGCCAGCAAGCTCGCGCCGCTGAACTACCCGCCGGTTGCACTCACCGTCACGTGGGAAGGCCACCGCATCGTCGCGGCGATGCCGATTGACGTGGTGGACGTCGGCAAGGCGAACGAATTCGGCATCTTCTGGGCGCCGGAAACGCCGTTCACACTCAAGGCAAACGCCGAGCAGTTCGACGGTGACCTCAGCGTCGTCAGCACCGGCGAGCTGGACCCGCAGCGCTGGCACACCGCCAAGCGCGCGGCGACGCTCGCGTACTTCCCGGCATACGCAGTAGCCAAAGAAACGCCCGAGGGCGAAGGCCCGCAGAAAGGCTACGCGGAGGTGCTTGGCACGTGGGACGAAAAGGATGCGCCCTACGTCAGCCTGGTCAAAGACAAGCAGATCGTGCAGACCCGCAGGCCGGCGCGCGCGACGATCATCAGCACCTCCAGCAACCCGGGCAGCCTGCCCCAGCCGTTCAGCGAGCTGGTGTTCGAGAACGACGCGCTCACGCCGATCAGCGGCCAGGTCGTGGACGCCGACGGCGCCGCAGTCGCGAACGCGGTCGTCACCACCATGGGTGACGTGCTGTCGCAAAGCGCGGTCACCGACGCGGCCGGCTGGTTCTACCTTGAGGACCCGCCCGAGAAGACCAACGCGCTGCTGTGCGTGCACGACGACTTCGTCGAGGCACAGGCCACACCCGTGCTGCCGGGCGACTCGAACGTGACCATCACACTCGCCGTGCGCCGCCCGCGCATTCACCTGTTTGTGATCGACCGGATCACGCAGGCGCCGCTGACCGACCTGAGCGTGCAAGTCGTCGGCATCACGCCGTGGGGCAAGAACGCCGGCAAACCCAAGACGCCGGAGTACACGCAACTCACCTCCGCCGACGGTAACTTCCTGCTGGAGTGGGAGGTTTCGATCAAGTCGATCACGCTGGAAAAGATCGGCTACTTCCCCCGCACGCTCCAGAACCCGGTCGCGCTGCAGGAGACCGGCAACGGCGTTGTAAACGTCGAGCTCAGCCCGGGGCGCAAGCTCGAAATCGCGCCGCGCAACTACACGGCCGCGGAGGACACAAGCCGCTGGTTCCCCGACCCCAAGGCGGAGGATCCGGGCATCTACACCGCTTGGTCGAATCACTGGATCGAGTATGAGCAAGACTTCGGCGACGCGCCCGAAGAAGGCGAAGAGGGCGGCAGCTTCGACCTGCTGCTCGGCTGCACCAACCACGGCATCGTGGACAACGAGTACGAGTTCAAGGTGGACGTCTACGTCGACGGCGTGAAGAAGAAGACGCTGACGATCATGGCCGACAGCATCACCGAGCGCACGGCCCGCACCAGCCTCGGCAAGCTCGACGGCGTGCACACCATCCGCCTGATCTGGATCAACGACAAGTGGATCCCGAACCAGCTCGACGCCAACATCCGCTACCAGAGCCTGAAGTTCCTCGAACAACCCTAGTCGCACGCCACTTGCACGGATACTTCGAAGGCCACTCGCGGCCCGGCGGCCGCGATCTGATCGAAGGGTTTGCGCAGCTCCTTGAACGCGTCGTCCTCCCTGAGCACGCTGTCGACACTTCCACCGCTGAGGCTCAGCAGGCCGTCATCCTCAAGCCGCGCAATCATGCTGTAGTCCCAGCCCTTGCCGGCCGGGCCGCCGGGCTTGAGCGAGACGTCGATGGTCACGCCTGAGCCGTCGTTGTCGCGCCAGGCATCAAACACAAAGCCCGCGGCACCATTGGGCAGCTTCGAGATGCAGGCCGCAAGCAACGATTCTAGTCTTGACGTGTCAAGCACCTCGCCCTTGGCGTCCGTCAGCGCTTCCTCCAGTTCGTCCGCGCCGTCGACTCCCGCGGCGTCGAACTTCACATCCCTGACCACTCGCGACAGCTCGCGTTCGAGCGCAAACAGCGGCTTCCAGGCGGCGTCCTCTGTGTCGTGTCCCTCCAGCTTGCCGCCGACGAAGGCCAGCGCGGACAAGCCCAGCTTCCTCAACTGATCCAGCGCATCGCCCGGGTCGTCCCCCGTCGCGCGCAGCCAGAGTGCCTCAAGCACTTCCTTGTCCGCAGACTTGATTTCGGGAACTTCCGGCTCCGGCAACGGCTCCATCCCGCGGCTTCTCCGCCAGGCATTCTTCGCGCGCACCAGCTGCAGCGCACGGGCAGCATGCGCCGACGCAGGCTTGCCCGGGTACTTGGCCGGCCACAGGTGCCCGAGCGCAAACAGCGCGCAGTCGGCGAGGGGTGGATTGCTGAAAGACCAGTCATAGCGACTGCCGCTCATGCTGGTGCGTGCGGTGTCGTCAAGACGGCCGACCAGCATGTCCTCAATCACCCTGCCGAAATCGCCGTCCAGCGCGACTTCCTTCCCGTCGAGGTCCGTCGCGGCGTCCACAACCTCGAGCCGCTCGGACACGCTCAATTCGGCAATGCCTGCAGCCACAGCCTTGCCCGCCTCAACCTCGCCGCTTTGCAGCAGGTAGTCAGCCAGGCCTTTGATGACGTCGCGGCGACCCCAGTCGTCCTTGCTGTCCTTCCATGCCTGGCGTTGCCACTCGGCGATCATCGCCGCGACGCCGTCCGGCTGGCCCCAGCCGGTGAGCACTCGCGCAGCCGACAGGCGCGCCTGCAGTCCTTCGGCCTCAAGCAGCTGATCGCGAATGAAGTCCCCGGCAATCTCCAGCCCGAGGTTGCCGGCGACATCGATCAGGCGGGCGCGTACCCAGTCTTCTTCCGCGACCTTGAAACCTTTCTCGATCGCCTGGATCGCGCGGCGGGGGTCCCGCCCGGCAAGCTGGGTGGCCTGCGATGGGCTGTTGCGGTCACCCCTTTCGACTCCTTCCGCCAGCACGCTCTCGATGCCCCGCTTCTTGACATCATCCCACCAGGCCGCGGCCTCCTGCTTGATGGCCGAGCCTTTGCCGTCCTTGAGCGGGTAGCCGTTGGTGTAGGTGCGCTCATAGAAGCTGCGCCCGGCGATCCTCGACAGGATCGTAATCGCGCAGTCGCCATAGCGCAGGACGTGGTGCGAGTAGACGAAGTCGCGCCAGTAGCCGATGCTGCGAGTGAGCCGCTTGTCATCCATGATGTCGATCAGCTTCGGAACGGCGTCGAAGCCCATGTCCACCAGCTTCCCCGCCGGGCTTTCGTCGCCGCGCGGGTCGTCGAAAATGTCGCATTCGCCCGGCTGGCTCCACTGTTCGGCGTTCTGGTCGCGCAACTGGTAGATCAGCTCGGCGACCTTTTCATCGGTCGTCATGTCGTCCCAGTCGGCGAGGTGGTGGGCCTCGTCCTCGGCGACCATCACCGCCAGCTGGTCGTGAATTTCCTTGGCAGTGTCGAAATACTCAGTGCCCTCAAAGTGCTTCAGGAACTCGGCGAACTCGGCTTGGAGTGTCGTGCGCGGAATGGCGGCGTCACCACAGAGCAGCGTCAGTTTCCAGATACCCGCGTACGCCAGGTCTTTGCGGATGGCTGCTCGCACGCTGTCTTCGCCTTCGTCCAGCAGTGACTTCACGTGCTCGTAGAGCTGGTCGGCGGTGGTCGCGTGACCCGCCATTTCGCAGGCACGGGCGAGGACGAACAGCTCTGTGCGCTCCTTCAGGCGCGCACCGAAGCGATCCCAGGTATCGCGCTCCGGGTCTTTGGCCGATGCAAGCGCGGCCGTAGCGAACTCTTTCAGGTCGGCCGCCTCGTAGTAGACGCGCTCAAGCTCCTCTGTGTTGCGCGGCGAAATGGTGAACTCCTGCTCGGTCAAGTCGCTGAACAGGACGCGGAACGTGGAATCATCCGCAGCCTGCAGGAACCCGCAGCGGAATTCCTTGACGGGATCGTTGTTCCCGCGCCTCGACCAGCCTCCTGTCGCCACTCGCACGAACGGCCGCATGACGTCGTAGCCGAGGCCGTCGAACCACTCCTTCGCGACGGAAACCTGATCGTCGTTCCATTCTTTGGGATTGTCTTGCGACTGCGAGACAGAAAGTAAGGCGATCAGCAAGAAGCAGGCTGCAAGGACAGTGCGGGCGGTGCGCATGGCGGTCTCCTCGGCCGATATCCGGACATGTTAACGGCCACTGGCGCGATTGGACCAGCTTCACGTGAAATTGGTCGGCCGCAGCCACTGCCACCATACCACGCCACCGCGACATCACTTGAGAACGTAACGCCCATCGACCCGCTGCGCCCGCTCAGGGCGCCAAAGCAAACGGCGCCCGCAACGGCGCCGTTTGCTTTGGCGGAGGAGGAGGGATTCGAACCCCCGTTGACCTTGCGGCCAAAGCGGTTTTCAAAACCGCCGCAATCAACCACTCTGCCACTCCTCCGTTGGCGCAAGCATAGCGCATCTCTATGGGTCGGCCAAGCGGGCGCAAATCGACGACGGGCGGCCACCGCACCGGCGCCGCCCGTCGCCTGTCAGCGCTTGCGCGCCTCTACCAGCCGTACTCCCAGAACGACGCGGGAGCGACCTTGTCCGTCGGCTTGTCGCTTGCGATTTGCAGGCAGTAGCCGATCGGCGCTTTGTCGGAGTCATCCTCGCGCGCGTTGTAGCGCGTCCGGCCCCAGCGGTCGCCGACGACCACCAGCTCGAACTTGGTGAACTTGCGCTCTTTCACGCTGTACTCGCCCTTGCCGAGTATTGACGCGTCAAGACCACGCTCGCCTTCCTCCAGTTTCACCTCGCCGGACATGTCGAAATACACGACGCCCTTCTTGATCTTCTCGACCTTGCACTTCACGGCGGCCGTCTTCACCGCTTCCTTGGGGAAGATGTTCGTCTGGCCGCGCACGTTATCGAGCAGGTGGAGGCGCGCCACGCGGTGCACCAGCGCTTCCGGCAGGTCCCACTCCTCGTTTTTCTCGAACTTCTTCGGCAGCATGTCCTCAACCTCGTCCTTGCTGAACCAGGCGAAGTCGAAGTTCCACGCGTGCGTGCGCCAGTCGTCTTCCTTCAGGCCTTCGCGCGGCATGTCGCGCGAGTTCACCTTCAGCACCATCCCGTCCTTCGGGTAGCGGCTCTCGGCGCGGTCGATGTCCTTGACCTTGTCGCTCGGGTCGTAATCCAGCAGACGGTCTTCCTTCTTCAATTCCTTCCACTTCTTCAGCGAATCGCGCAGCAGCTTGGCGATCACGTGCGCCTGCCGGCTGTTCACGCTGCCCAGGAACTTGCCGCTGGGCGTGCAGCAGTACGTGCCCTGCCGCGTGGTGGTCTTGTCCATGCCCTGGCCGTTGAGCATGCCGCCTTCGTCGCAGAACCCCTGGAAGAACTTGCAATCGGGGTCAGGCCGGTTGTACAGCCGCCAGACTTCGTCCGCACACGGGATGAAGTCCTTCAGCAGCTTCTGAACAGTTTCGTCGGACCAGACAGACTGCCTGGCTATTACGCCGTTGTTTCACGTGCAGCCGAACGGGTGCCCGTTCATGGCGAACAGCATGATCGGCTTGTCTTCCTTCTGCGCGTCGATCACGCCGTCCCACAGCGTCGTGCGCCACGCGACCTTGGCCCAATCCTCTTCTTCACCCTTGGGCAGCAGGTAGTCGCGCGTCTTTTCGTAGTTCTTGTCGGTCAGTTTTGCCGGCTCGTCCGCGGCGTTGAACACGCCCGCGAGCGGTACCAGCAACAGCAGCGCCAGTGCGAATCGCCTGATCATTTGCGTTCCTTCTCTTTGGGTGCGTTCCATTCCGGATCGATGCCGAGCTCGAACCAGTCCACATCCACGCTCGAGCCTTCCTTGGTCCACAGCACGATCTGGAACTTGTGCAGCATCACGCCCGGCCAGATGCCCTTCTTCTTGCCGTCATCCTGCAGCATGCGCAGCGGCACGCGCACGATGGTCCACTCGTCGTTGACGATCTCTTTGTGGTGCGACTGGAAGTAGGTCCAGTCGCTCTCCTTGCCGCTGCCGAAGCCGATCGAGATGCCGTCCTTGCTGCCGTGGATGCGCACGCGCATGCGCACGTAGGCGCGATCCTTCACCTCGATGTCTTCGGCCAGCTCGATGCCGAACGCCAGCTCCTTGCCCGAGCCGGTGACCACGCCATCCTTCCACTCGCCATGGTAGACACGGTTCGCGGCGTCGGCGTTCAGCTCCTCGCGCATGAGGACGAACGCGCGGTCCATGTTGAACACCAGCGCGTTGTTGCGTACGCGCTCGCCCTCGAACTTCTGGCGCGAGAAGCCGTCGTTGCTGAGCGAGGCCGTCCAGCCGGCCTTGAGCGTCACGTCGCCGGCCGTCACTTCACCGCCGAGGCACGCCACCTGCATGCGCAATCCGGAGCGCTCGGCGAGCAGCTCCGCGTCGCGGAAGTTGAGCACCGCGTCGCCGCGGCGCACGCTGAAGTCGCGCTTGCTGCCATAGACGTCAAAGTAAACGCTCTCATCCTCGATGGTAACGTCGCAAGTCTTGTCGCTGCCGCTGACCGCGATCTCGCCATCAAAGTAGAAGCGCGCGCCGTCGGGCAGCTCGACACACACCGGGCGGCGAGCCTTAAGCTGCATCCCCGAAACCACAGCGCTCTCGGCGACCCAGTCCTGCCACTTGTCTTCGGTCGCCATGCGGAACGTGAGCTTGGCCTTGTCGGACGCGTACAGCACGGTGCCAAGCTTCACGGCCGGGTCCTGGTGCGGAACGGTCGGCGGGCGCTCGGGGTCGGGTGTGGTGTCCGGCTTGGGCGGCTGCTCGACGACCGGGTCCTTGTCCGGCTTCGGCTGCTCGGGCTGCGGCGCCGGGTCGGGCTGTGGCTCGGGATCAGGCTTCGGCTGCTCGACGACCGGGTCCTCGTCCGGCTTCGGCTGCTCAGGCGTCGGGTCGGGCTGCGGCTCGGGATCAGGCTTCGGCTTCTCGATCTGTTCCGGCAGTTGCGGCTCAGGCTGCGGTGCGGGGTCGCTGTGTGGACGATCGGGCGTCTGCTGGTTGGCCCGATCCTGCTGCGACGGGATCGGCTTGACCTGATTGTCGTCGGTAGCCATCGGCGACGTGTTGTCGCGATTGCCGGAAAGCATGTAGGTGCTGATCGCCAGCGCCACGGCCGCGACCAACGCAATGGAAGCCGCAATCGCCATCCACGGGCGGAATGCGCTCGCCTGCGGAAGTTGCTGCACGGGCCGCGGAACGGGCCCCGTCACGCGCCGCACGGCGGGCTGCGCTTCGGCCTCGATCGCGCCCAGAATGCGCTCCGACAGGTCCGGTGGCTGCACGCCGCCGAGCTTCTCGCGCATCAGCAGGTGGATCAGTCTCTCTATTCTGCGGGCCACCCGAGTTTCCTTTCCATGCACTCCCGAAGTTTGCCTATCACGCGCTTCATCAGGGTGCGTACGCCTTCCGGTTTCATGCCCAGGCGCTCGCCGATTTCCGCGTAGCGCATGTCTTTCGTGTAATTCAGCTCGATCGCCTCGCGCGCCTTGCCCTGTACGCCTTGCAGGCACTCTTCCAGTGCGACGGTGCGTTCGTCCCAGCCGCCGTCCTGCTCAACCAGCTGCACCCAGTCGGCCTCGACGTCGGCGAACTCGGTCTCCGTGATGCGCCGGCCCTTGGCCCGCAGCATCATCAGGAAGCGGCTTTTGGCGACCGTGCGCAGGTAGCCGGCCGTGGCCGCGTCGTTGATCTCTTCAAAGTCTGCTTTCCACGCGGCGAGGAAGGTCTCCTGGGTAAGGTCGTCGGCTTCGGTACGCCCTGCCCCGAGGAAGCGCAAATAGCGCCATACCCCGCGCTGGTGCGCGTGGATGATCCGCTCAAATGTCGACTTCCGATCGATCGAAGCCACCTGCATCAGCCCCATAAATGCCGGGTGCGTGTAGGGCGGTTCACAGAATCACGATATTTCGCCCAGCATGGTAGAGCCGAAGGCCCACCGCCGAAAGTTCACTGCGTGACTGGAGTCACCATAGCCCGGGCTGCAAAGCCCGGGGATCAGGATCCCGGAATGGTCGATTCCCAGCCCGAGCCGGTACAGCCGGCATCTCCGCACCCGAAGAGGCGCCGCTTCGCGGCTCACAATCCATGGGCCCACCATACCCCCGGCTTGCGCCGGGGGCTAACGAGTGAGTCGCGGGCGTTGCCCGCTCTACCCCGGCGACAGCCCGCAGATCTCTTCGGCCTTCTTCAGACCGGCTACAAACCCTTCGCTTTGTTTGAGCGTGGCCATCAGATCGCGCTCGAGCGGGTTCAGCACGCCGAAGATTACCGGGTTGGTGGCTGGCAGGATGCGGCGCAGCATCCGCGTGGCGCTGACGATCAGCTTCAGCATCACGACCAGCGGGTCGGGTGCGCCGCGCGGGCGTTTGCGCTGGTCCGTGTGCTGGGGCTCGGCGCTCGGATTGCGGTCGAGCTCCAGCGCGGCCGCGTGGATGCGCTCGGGCGAGATTTTCTCCAGCGCCGCGTGGGCCTTGGTAATGAAGCAGTCAATACAGCGCGCGGCGCGGGCCAGCATGGCGCGGGCGTCGTCGTCCGGGATCGGCCCCACGGACTTGCCCGCAATCGAAAGGTCCAGCGAAGCGGAGCTGGTGGAGGTTTCACGCACCGAGCGATCCACCGGAGGGCGATACTTCTTGTTACTCATGGCAGTCACCTCATCAAAAGAGCCGCCAAGAGTGTAACCAGGGGTGCGACACATCCCGGGCCAGCGCCCGGCCGAACGGTACGAGCTGATCGAATGCGGCTCTGCCCACTGAAGCACACTCTTGAGCCTGAGCGAGCGACAGGCAAGCTGGCGCTGATCCAACGGGAGCAATCATGGAACGAGTCGTGCCAGTGCTGCAGATTGACGACTATCAGCAGGCCTGCGACTACTACGTCGACGGGCTCGGGTTCTCGATCGACTTTGAGCATCGCCATGAACCCGGCTTTCCCGTGTTCATGGGCATCCGCAAGGGCGAGCTGTACATGCACCTCTCCGAGCACGGGCGCGGGCACCCCGGCACAGAGGTCTACGTGTTCGTCGACGACGTGAAATTCTGGTACGAGCGCTGCCAGGCGAAGTCCGTTCCAACAGACGGCCCACCCGACGCCAAGCCTTGGGGCAACACCGAGTTGGCGCTGAAGGACCCGTTCCGCAACCTGCTGCGCATCACCCAGATCGGCACGCACAAGGGACAGTCCACGCCAAACAAGCCCGGCTAGGTGTTCGGGAGCAGATGCTTCGTGACGCTGTGGACGACCACCAGCGCCCGCAGGGTGCGCTATCAAATAGCCCGGCGCGGAAGCGCCGGAAACATACGGGCGAATTGATCGAGCCCTTGAAGGGGCGGCATAGACGGTTCGAGTTATGCCACCCCCTTCGCAGGCTCTCGGCTTTGCCAACGAGAACTCATGGCGCGATCAGGGATTCTACGGTTTCGCGGCTGATCCCCTTCTGGGAAGCGATTCGCCAGTCTTCGGACCTTGCGATCCCCGCGTACCAGGCGAAAGGCTCTGCTTCGGTGGAGTCATAAACCAGCACAGAGCCCCGACCGTTGGCCTGACTATTGCCGCTGAACCAGACGAACACCCCGGATTCGGTTATTGCGCGCAACGTTCTGCGCAGGTTTTCTTCGCTGGGGATGTCGCGATGCAGTCTCTCGACACTGTCAACTTCGGCGTAGCTGCCGCTCTCGGCTCGCGCGAACACCCTCTGACTGACAACACGGCTAGGCTTGAACGGTGGGACAGTCAATTCGGTCGGGTGCACGCCGACAGCCCCCATGACCTTCCCGCCGAAACCCAACCAGTTTTCGCCAAACCAGTTGTCGATGCGAACGACAAACAGCTTCGCCGGTGATCGCTGAGTCACGACGTTCTGAATCAGACGGCGCACGCGAGTCAGAAAACCTCTGTCGTCAGACTCGACGCAATCAATCACTTCGTCGGGTACGTTCGCCATACGCCGATCATAGCACCGTCTATTCGCTGCTCGCCTTCTCCGTTCGCCTCGCAATACTCAGCGCGCCTGCCGCCAGCGCCCGGAGGGTGCGCCAGATATTAGCCCGGCGCGTAAGCGCCGGGAACATTTGCGAGAAGGGACCAGAGCCCCGGAGGGGCGGCACAAAGGATTCCGGCTATGTCGCCCCTCCGGGGCTCACGACGTTTCCGAACGCAAACCCGGGGCTCACGCCCCGGGCTAAGATCTGACGCCGCCTTTGGCGGCTTTGTGCTGGCTTCTTTGCGCTACGGCTTCAACACCAGTGTCGTCACGCTGTTGGGTGGCATGGTGTACTGCAATGCGTTGGTGAGGGTGATGTTCAGATCGCTCTGCCTTACCGGCTGGCTGCTGCCGCTGGTCAGGGTATAGACCTCGGCGACGTTGAACTGGGCCGTGTGGGTGATGTCGATCCCGGCCGTCTTGCTGCTGCCGCTCTTGTTGATGCACACCACCACCATGCGGTTTGGGTTGCCGGCGTCGACACTCGCGTACACGCTGGCGTTGGCGACGTCCGTGTTATTCGCATCGATGCTGGTGTTGCCGAAGCTGCCGTTTGCGCCGTCGTAGTTGCGGAATATCTCGAAGCCGCCGTAGATGAACGTGTGGTTGCCGCTGCCCAGGCGCCACAGCGTCGCCGCGAACACGTCTTCTCTACCGAAAATACCGAGCACGTCGGCCTGCGCGATGCCGCCGCTGATGTGGTCGCCGCCGCCGTAGTAGTACTCGGTGATCGCGATCTTTGTGCCCGGGTAGTAGCTGTTGATCTTGCTCTGGATGTTCGGCAGCAGCTCGATCGGCCCGCCGGTGCTGTACTGGGTGATCCAGCTTGTCTCGGTGTAGGTCGGGTCCCACAGGCTGCGCGGGGCCTGCACGCGTGCGGCCGCGAGCGCCGCGCCGGCGCCGTCGTCCGTGATCCGCACGCCGCCGCCGGTGGCTTCCGGGTACCAGTGGATGTCGAGCACGTCCACCAGCCGGTGCCCGTAGGTGCTCTCGGCCGCGGCGAGCTGTTGCAGATAGTACGTGTGAAAGTCGCCGTAGGTGCCGGCGTCGCTGGCGCCCTGCAGGTTCACGAAGCCTGCCCAGCCGTAGTTTACCGGGCCGAAGACGATGGCGTTGGGCTCCTGATCCTTGATCGCGTCGGCGTAGTCTTTCGTGCGCTGCAGCATCTCGGCGTAGGTCGGGCCCGTGCCGTTGCTGCCGGTCGCGTCGCCGCGCAGGCGCGGGTGGGTGCTGCCCCACAGGTCGGGCTCGTTGTCGAGGCTGAAGAAGATCGGCTTGGTCGCGCTGGTCGCGAAGCCGGAGTACTTCTGCTGCAGGAAGTAGACGAACTCGTCCTGATAGACATAGCCGTCGCCGGTGTTGGGCGTCGTGGTGAACGCGGAGCCCTTTTTCGGGACGGACTGGTGAAAGCGAACCTGCAGGTAGTTGGCCGTCTGGTTCACGTCGTACTGCGGGTACTGGCCCATGTAGTGCCCGTGGTCCGCGGCGACGTAGCCGATGCACGGGACGGTTACGAGGCTGGCCGCGTTGTTGGTGCGGTCTTCGTCGATCATGTCCGTGGCGGCGACGGCGGGCGGGTCGGTCGGGTAGCCCATCGCCCAGTCGTTTTCGTTGTACCAGTCTTCGCCCGCGTTGCTGGCGTTGTTCTCCCAGTTCCAGGCCGTCAGGCGGTTACCGCCCGAGCGCGCCAGCGTGAGGTTGGCCGGACGCCCGCCCCAGTTCACACCGTTCATGCCGTAGATGTAGCGGCTGATGGCGTGCGAGGTCTGGCTGTCGATGCTGAAGTAGATGTCGGACGTCGGCGGCGCGGACGGCGTGATGATTCCCCCACCGCCGCTGCCGGTCACGCTGAACGCGTTGCTCACCTTGCTGCCGAAGCCCGCGGCCGTGAACACCAGCTTGTAGCCGCTGCCGGGCAGGTCGATCTCCAGGTTGCCGAAGCTGACCACGCCCGAGCTGGCGGTGGCGCTGGCCGTGCCACCAAGCACCGCGCCGCTGGTCCCGCTGCCGACCTGGATGCTGGCCGTCACGACCGTGCTGCTGTCGGCCGTGTCGAGCGCCCCCATCGCGTCGCGCAGCTCGAGCACTGGCTGGGTCGTGAAGACGGTCGCCTGCACGGCGCCGCCCGGCTGGGCCGTGATGACCATGCTGGGCACGCCCGGGTTGGACGGCACGTTGCTCGCGCCGCCGCCACCTGCGCCTCCGCCGCCGCACGCGGCCAGGGCAAGCATGCTTGCTGAAAGGATGACCCACAGGTGTCTGCGCATGGCTGTCTCCTATCGCACGCGGACGATTTCGAGCCAGTCGAGTTCGAGCTCGGCTTCCGTACCGTCCTGGATGAACAGGTTGATGTTGATGAACGCGTCGCCCGCCTGCATGGCGGCTTCGCTGCGACCGTCGTCGCGCTGCAGCTCGCCGATCGGGATGCTCCATTCGAGCCACTCGCCGAGTTTTGCGAGCTTGGTCCACTTCCCCCACTGCATCTGCCCGGCGTCTTTCTGGAGCTGCACGTAGAGCGCGCCGGCCTTGGCGGCTCGGAAGCGCAGGCGCAACTCCGTCCCGGGAAGCGTCGTGAGCTCGCGCGGGAGCTTGAGGCTGAGTTGCGCGTTGTCGCCCTTCACGATGGCGATGCCGTCCTTGACGCTGTCGGCCGTCACTCCTTCCGCGCTGTCGAAGTCGCAGCGGACCAGTGAGCGCGGCGGCATGTCTTTCAGCAGGCGCGGCGAGTGTTCGCTGTCTTTCAGGTCGCGCAGACCGGACAGCCCTCGCGGCGAAAGTTTCGCGCGCCTGCCGCCGGCGATCGCCTCGCCCGCGCTGACGCTGCCGACGTAGCAGTAGATTTCGATTGCGCTGGTGTCCGCATCGAAGAGCGCCTCGCTGCCCGTCAACTCAATGCGCATATCGTCTCTGGCGAGCAGCAAGGGCTCAGTCGTGCCGAGCGCGTCCACGTACAGTTGCGTGTGACGCCCGAGCAGCGTGATGCGCTCGGTGCTGATCGAGACTTCACCGTCGAGCCGCAGACGCACTCCGCCTGCGAGCGCGAGGTCGGTCGCAACTTCAGCCTTGAGCTGCCAGCCTTCGCGAATCTCGCCGCCCTCGAGCGTGCGCCAGTCGGCGCTCTCGAGTTCGCGGAACCTGAGCTTTGCATCGGCGCTGACGGTCGCGACCACGGCCCGCTTCTCCGGCTTCGCTTCGGTGTCGGGCTTGTCCGGCTCGGGCTGCGGCTTCGGCTCGGGCTTCTCGACAACGTCGTCCGGCTTCTCCGGCGCGGGCTCGGGCTTTGGCTCCGGGTGCGGCTCCGGCTTCGGCTCAGACTTGGGCTCCGGCAGATCCGGCTGCGGCGCGGGTTTGTCTTCCGGCTGATCCGGCTCCGGTTGCGGCTCGGGCGCCGGGTAGTTTTCGTCCGGGATCACCGG
Organism: Planctomycetota bacterium; assembly: GCA_020638675.1. Taxonomy (GTDB): domain Bacteria; phylum Planctomycetota; class UBA8742; order UBA2392; family UBA2392; genus JACKID01. The sequence continues at coordinate 1,378,622 of JACKID010000001.1, read as the reverse complement.
CGTGTTTGCGGGCAGCGTGACCGGTTTGCCTTCCGACACCGGCTGCTTGTCTTCCTTCTTCGTGTCAGGCCGTGACAGCGCCCAGCCGAATGCGGCCACCGCAAGCGCCAGCGCCGCCGCTGCCGCGACGTACGCCCCCCACGGTGTGCGCTTCACGGGCAGCGGCATCACGCGCCCGCTGGGGCGGCGGGTGCGCGCGGGCGGGCGGGCGTTCACAGCGTTCAGAATACGCCCCTTCAGCTCGGGCGCGGGGCCGTCGTTGCCGAGGGCCTCGGTGAGTTCGCGATCGAGCAGATGGTCATCGAAATCGCTCACGCCTCGCCTCCGAGCTTTTTGTCGATGCAGTCTTTCAGTGCGGCCTTGGCGCGGTGGACGATGGTGCGCACGTTCTGCGCGGTGATCTTGAGCAGCGCCGCGATCTCTTCGCCGCTGCGCTTGTCGCGGTACTGCAGGTCCAGCACCTGCCGCGCCTTGCCCTGCACAGTCTGCAGGCATTCGTTGAGGGCGCGCTGGCGCGCGTCGGAATCGTCGGCGTGCGCGCGTTCCCAGGCGGCGTCGGCCTGCTCGAGGTCTTCGACTGTCTTGATGAGCTTGCTGCGGCGCACGTGAACCAGGAACAGATTGCGCGCGGCGAGGCGCAGGTAGCCGGCGGCCTCGCGTGACCCGCGATATTCAAAGGGTTTCTGCATCACGGCCAGGAAGGTCTCCTGGGTGAGGTCGTCGGCCAGTGCCCGGTCGCAGCCCAAATAGCGCAAGTAACGCCAGACACCGGCGTGATGCGCCTCCACGAGGGCCGCAACGTCAAGCGAAGGTTCCATCAGGGCTTCCACACCACGAGAGTGCGCGAGAGCCCGAGATGTTACAGAAATTCACAAGTCCTTGCTGTGTACCCGCTTCGCGTGTGCAAATCGAGCAACCGAGTCACAGAGAACTGCTTTTCTCTGTAACCCTGTTGCTCTGTTTGGATTGCCAATGGCGCAGCTAGGGGGTCTTGACGGTCATGTCGGCATCGACCGCACGGATGTGGTGGGCGTGGAGCTTCAGCTCGGCGCCGGGCCTGGCCCTTACGATCAGTTCCGCGTACTGGATGTCGTCCGGCTGAATGCGCTGGATCTTGAGCTTGTCGGTCTTGCCCTGCTGGAGGTCGATACGGGTGTAGGTTTCATCGGCGAGGGCGGCCATGGCGATGGTTCCGCCCTCGATGCTGACCTCGACCGGGTTGTCCTCGTGGCGCTGGATCGCCATGGTGCTGTCGGTCGGCATCACGCCCTTGTTCTTGAGCGCAAGGCGCACGCGGTACAGCCCGTCGCCGGCCGACGTCGCCTGCGCGCTGACGAACTCCAGCTCTGCAAAACTTTCCGCGTGGCGCAGCGTGAATAACGCGTTGCGGAAACCTTCCTCTATGAACAGCTCGGCGGGCGGCATGCGCGTGGCGAACTGGTCCCAGCCGCCGATCTCAATGTCCCCGAGCACCGGGTGCTTGAACGGCTTCCATTCGTGATACGCACGGCCTGAGCCGAACTCGTCCGCCCAGTCGCGCGTGTCTTCGGGTCCGATGCCGGGCTGGCCGTCGACTTCGTGGCCCGTCCCGCCCCAGAGCTCGTTCGTGAACACAAACCGCCCGAGCCCGAGATAGCCGAAGTCGATCTGCGTGCCGAAAGCCGGGTACAGGTCGTCGTGCGTCTGTGCGTACTGGTAGCCGGGAATGATGCGCTCGCCGCGCTTGCCGATACGGTCGTACACGCGCACGTCGTCGCGCGGAGTGACGCCGGCGTCGGGGCTGCTGCCGGGCGGGCGCAGGATCATGCGTGCGGCGTTGTGATAGAACTGCATGCCCGCGATGTTGTTGTGGCTGGCGATGAAATCCACGCAGGCGCGCACCTCCGGCTCGCTGCACGGGTAATCGCCCGCGCCGTACTGGCGATAGCGCGGCTCCCAGCCGGTCGGGAAGTTGCGATTCAGGTCAACGCCGCCGAGGTCGTCCTCGTTGATCCGCCCGTCGCCGTCGTCGTCGATGCCTTCGCTCCAGTACAGGCGGTACTCGCCCTGCTGGCCGGGTTTCTTGCGCACCATGATGCGCTTGTCTTCCGCGAGCACGTAATCGCCGTTCCGGTCTTTCTTGCGCATCATGGTGATCACGCTATCGCCGTTGAGGTCGTTGGGCGGGTCTTCATCGAACTTGCCGTCGCGGTCGTCGTCATACGGCCGGTGATTCTCGCGCAGGCTGTGCGGGTTGTTGGGCTCAGCGAACCAGTGATAGCGCGAGTCCACGTTGACGACGGGCACGAAGTAGAAGGTGCGCGTGTCGACCAGCCTCGTCACCCAGTCTTCGGAGCCGTAGTTGCGCAGCAGGTACCAGATGGTCACGAGAATGATTTCCGTGCCCTGGGTTTCGTTGCCGTGGATGTTGGCGTCGATGTACATGGCCGGCTTGGTGTCGTGGGCGCCAGTCTTGTTGGCGCACATGGTCAGGCAGTATATCGGACGGTTCTGGAAACTGCGCCCGATCTCTTTCATCGTCAGCAGCTCGGGAAAGCGCTGGACGAGCATCTCGCAGGTCGAGTTGACCTCGTCGAGCGGATAGTAGTGCCGGAAGTCGAGGTGCGTGTCTGCCACGCGCTGGTTCCAGCCGGGGAACGGGTCCGGCCCGCGCGGCGGAGCATTCTGCGCATCGGGCGCCAGCGAGCCGACGGCGACTACGCAGGCCAGCGCGATGATGACCTTCAGTGCGCGCATCATTTTTCCTCCGTCTTGAGCGCGGGGCAGTCCTTGATGACGGCCGAGTGGTCGAAGTTGCCGGTGCGGTCGGATTCGAGCGCGAACTTGAGCTCGGTGTCCTTGCCCTTCACGCGCACGAACCACTCGAACGTTGCCGTTTCGTCGGCGCCAAGGTTCTCAAGCTGCTGGCGACGGGTGCCGCTGACCAGCTCGACGTCCTTGGTGTCTGACAATGCGAGAAAGAGCGGCATGTGGATGCGTTTCTCTTCGCTGAACCTGCAGCGGTAGTCGAGCTTGCCCGCGTTGTGCAACGTAGCGCGCACGCGATACAGGTTGTCGCCCTTGTCCTCGACTTCGACCTTGGAGACTTCCAGCCGCGGCATGGCTTGCAGCACCGCCTTCACGAACTCCGTCACGCGCCCGGCGCCCGCTTCGGCATCGGCCTCTTTGGGGTCGCAACGGCGGTCGATGCGCCAGCCGCCGACTTCGACTTCGCCGAGCTGCGGGTGATTGAAAGTCTTCCACTCGATGTAGTCCGCCGGGGTGTAGTTCAACCAGGCCAGTTGCAGCGACTCTTCTTCACTCGGTTGCTCGCGCTTTGTCTTCGGTTGACCTTCTTCTCCTTCTTCTTCCTTCATCTCCGGCAGAGGGGCGAGGAACAGGTTCGCCGCCAGCACCCCCTGCGACTCATACAGCCAGTCGAGCAGGTTGCCTGCACCCTCACTCTCTCCCTTGAACGCCGACTTCTCGCCCTCGGGCCAAAGCTTGGCGAGCATGCCCGTCATCTGTTTGTCGCGCTCCACATCTTCGGCGCCTTCGCCGCGCGGGCTGCGGGCTGCCCCGCGCGGTGGGCCTTGGGCGAATGCCGGATCGCCTCCGACTCCGCGCAACTGAAAGGCGGCGGTCAGGCCCGGATGCGCGATCACAAACTCGGCCAGCGCACGAGTTTCAGCCAACTGCATCATGAACCGGTTCGCGCCGGGCTGGCTGTCGCTCCAGCGGATCGACCAGTCGTTGGCGAGAGTGACCGTGCCGCGCGCGTCCTCGTTGATCCGGCCGTCGCCGTCGTCATCCTTGCCTTCCCAGTAGACATCCCACTCACCGGTCTGGCCGGGCTGGGCCTCAATCAGTACGCGCGCGTCGAGTTTGCTGGCGACGTACTTTCCGCCTGCGCGCTTGACGCGCATCTGGGTGATGAGCCCGTCGCCGTTCAGGTCGCTTGGCCCGTCTTCATCGGACTTGCCGTCGCGGTCGTCGTCGAACGCCAGCGGCACACCCTCCAGGCGCGCGAGACGCCCTTCGGGGTTGGGTAAAGGAATGATGATCAGCTCAAAGTGCTTCAGCTGGTCGACGAACGCCTTGTCTTCCAGGATCGCCCGCGCCACGCGCAGGCACGCCACGCCCGGCTCCTGCTCGCGACCGTGGAGACTGCCCACGAGCAGCACGCCGGGCAGATTGCCCTCGACCGAAAAGTCGCGGATGGTCGCGGCAAATGCCGCCTTGTTCGTACCCGACAGCGCCTCCAGCTTGATGAACCCGGGATGCGCCTGGGCTAACTGATCGAATCCGCGGCGCACGTCATCCTGCGCGTACACGCAAGGCGCGGCCAGTAACGCCAGCAACAGCATTAGTCTCATGGAAACCCCCGGCACCGTTCTACGTTCAGCGGGCGAAGGCGGGGAGGAGTTTTCAGCGTTCCCACGGGGCCTTCTCGGCCTTGTTCATGCCGCCCATCTGCGGCGGATATGCCGGCGGCTGCTGCGGCTGTGGGTAGGCTTGCGGCTGTGGGTAGCCTTGCGGCTGCGGCGGCGGCGCGCCGTAGGCCGCCGGCGGATAGGCATTGGCGGGCGGGAGTGGCTTGGCCGTGCGCCGCGCTTCTTCTGCCTGGCGCTCTTCTTCCACGATCGCCTGGTAGGCCTCGATCGTGATGGCGCCGTCGAGCACCGCCGGGCTGATCGCCCAGATCGGCATCCGGCCTTCTTCCGGGTTCCACGTAATCCACCACTGTGCCGATACGCCTGCACTGATCAGCAGCCCGACCAAGAACGCTATGCCCATCAGCGTGGGGCCGGTTTCGTCCAGGTTCATGACTCGCACGAAGATGCAAAGCGGCACCGTCAGCAGCAGCCCGACGCCGAAGGTGCGAACCGCGCGGTGGATTCGTTCCTTGCTCACGGCCGCCGCCTGGATGTGCTTGCAGCCCGGGCACCTCACCGGGTCAACGGCCTTCTCGAGCGCGCGGTCGAGTGCTTTCTCCGCGCCGGCCTGTGCCCGGGCCTCCGCGCTGGCAGTGCCGATGTAGTACGGGGCATGGCCTGAGCCCTTCGCGCGGCGGTAGGCGCGGTAGACGAATTGCGTGCGGCACTTTTCACAGGTTTCGAACTTGAGGACGGAGCCGTCCAGCGTCGCGGTGTACGTACGACCGACATAAAACATGGCTGCCCCCGTCGATGTGTACCGACGCGCATGTTAGCGCAGAGGCGAGATGGATCGTTGAGAAAACTTCAATCCTCCGGCCAGAACTGCAGGCCGGCGTCGGCCGGGGGCGGGAAGTCGGCCAGCAGGGCGTCCTTGACGTGGGGCGGCATGATCTCGATCCGGGCGATGCGGTCCATGGGGATCCACTCGAGCCCTTTTACACCCTGCGCGCCTTCGTCCGGCTGGAAGGTACCGAGCTGGTCGAATGGCTTGTCGGCGTCCTGCTCAGACACCTCACACAGGAACAGCACGCCGAGCACGTGGTGCTTGCTTGGCATGTGGACGCTGCGGCGCTGGTGACGCTCGGCGATGAACTCGCGCAGGTACAGCGGGCGGCGTACGTGAACATCCAGCGCGGTCTCCTCGCGCACTTCGCGGGCGCAGGCCTGCTCGAGCGTTTCGCCGTGGTTGACCAGCCCGCCGGGCAGGAAGAACCACTCGCGACCGGGGTCCTCCGCGCGGATGAAAAGCACGTGCCCGCGATGCAGGATGATCGCGCGGGTGGTGATGCGAGGATGTCGTTTCTCGGCCATGGGTGCGAGGATCGCGCGGCGCGTGAACAGCTGCAACCGCAAAAGCGGCTTGCCCACGAAGTCACACGAATGGCCACGAAGAACTACAGGCCCTGGCTTTTCTTCGTGCTGCTTCGTGTGTCTTGGTGGGCAATGCCCTACTTTGCCTGCTCGTTGAGCCAGTCCATCAGGTAGGGATCTTCCACGGTTCCGTGGCCCACGCCCTTCTGGACGTACCACTCGTGTTCGATGCCATGCTCGACCATCAACTCGTGCAGGTGTGTGTTGTGCGGCAGCAGCCCAAGCTGGTCCTTGTCGCCGACCGTCAGCAGCAGCTTGCCGAGCTGTGGCCTCTGCCCAGGCTTCAACTTGGGAGCGCCATCGCTGAGCAGCTCGATTTCAATTGTCCCCCTTCTTCGTAGCAGGCTATACGGCGACCATTGGTCGTACTTCTCGCGCGAGCTGAAGTTCATGCCCACCTGGTAGCGCCAGTTCCGGTTGAAGCGCCCGCCCAGCGTTTCGTCGAACTCGCGCTTTTGCTCTTCTGTGTCCCACGGGGTCGTGTCGAACACGAAGGGGCTGGCGATCACCGCGGCCTTGAACAGCTCCGGGTGTTTGAGCGTCACGATCAGCGCGCTAAGCCCGCCCATCGAATGACCGAACGCCACGACCGTCCCGTTGGTGCGGTACTTCTTCTCGACGGCCGGCAGCATGTAGTCGACCACCAGCTTGTCGTACGTGCGGAAGATCGGCTGAAACGCGCCCGCGCTTGGGCTGACCACGATGAACGGCTGCAGCTCGCCCTTCTTCACGCGCTGCTGGACGATGTCGCCGATTTTGCCCTCGCGGCCCCAGCCCAGCTCGTTCTCGCCGCCGCCGTGGAACCAGACCAGCAGCGGGTAGGTGCGGTCGGGCTCTTTGTCGTAGCCGTCCGGCAGCCAGACTTCGTAGTCCAGCTCCATGTTGAAGTCGCTGACGCCGCCGCCTTCGTGGGTCATTGATTCCGACACCGGCAGGCGGCAGCCGGAAACGGCAAGCAGTAGCAACAGCGCAATCCATACGTAAGGCTTCACGTTGACTCCTACCGACATGAGCTGTGGATGGTAAACAACCACTCTATAACGAGGTAATCCATGCACGTGGTGGTTTCCGGCGGTACGGGCTTCATCGGGGCGCACATTGTGCGCTACCTGTTGCAGCGTGAACACACCGTAACCGTCGTTTCGCGCAATCCGTCGAAGGCGAGCGCACAGTTCGGCGGCAAGGCACAGGCCTGCGAGCTTGAGAAGCTGCCGGACAGCTTCGACGCCGTGATAAACCTCGCGGGCGCCACACTCGATCGCCGCTGGAACAAGGCCTACAAGCAGGAGATCATTGACAGCCGCGTCGAGACCACCACGCGGCTGCGCGACGCGGCCGAAAAGCGCGGCGCGAAGGCGTTCATCAGCGGCTCGGCGATCGGCTACTACGGCGACCGCGGCGATGAGGCCTGCACGGAGGATTCGTCGCCGGGAACGGACTTCCTGGCCAATCTGTCCGTCCAATGGGAGGCGGCGGCCCAATGCGACGCCATGCGTGTTGTGCTGATCCGCACGGGGCTGGTGCTGCACCGCTCCGGCGGCGCGCTGAAAGTCATGCTGCCGTTTTTCAAGTGGTTCCTGGGCGGGCGCATGGGTAACGGCCGGCAGTACTGGTCGTGGATCCACCTCGACGACATCGTCGCGCTGTTCATGTACGCGTTGTTCAACGACGTTTCCGGACCATTGAACGGCACGGCGCCCAACCCGGTGACCAACCGCGAATTCACGGCCGAGCTGGCCCGGGCGGTCCATCGGCCCGTGATGCCGCCTGCGCCGGGCTTCGCGCTGCGGCTGCTGTATGGCGAGATGGCCGACATGATACTGAAGGGCCAGAAGGTGCTGCCGAAACGGACGCAGGAAGCCGGCTTCGAGTTCAAGTACCCGGAACTGCCGGGCGCGCTGGACGCGGGCCTGCACGACTAGCCGCGCCTGGGGCCCAAGAAGGAGGCAACCCGACTGCCGGATGACGTCACATTCCTCGCGAGGAAAGTGAAACAAGCTCGAGCTGGCGGTAAGATATCGCAGAACCCAAAAACTGACGTGCAATTACTGCAGATGCGTAGCGCACCTTGTGAGGCAACTTGGATCGTCCCAACCGCAACATTGAAAGCATGGTCGCGTTTCAGAATTCGCAGGGGGTCAAGGCCACCGGCACCCTCGTGCACCTGACGCGCAACATGGTCGTGTTTGAGGTGTACAACCCCTACTCGATCGTGCAGCTCAGCGAAGTACTCGGCGACTTCAGGGTCATGCGCGGCGAGCGCGTCGTGTACTCCGGGCGTTCCGTCGTGAGCAACCTGGTGTCCACCGGGCTGATGCTGATCGTCTCCGCCACGCTGGTTGACCCGTGGAGCGACCTGCTCGGCATTGAGCCGGGCCAGATGCTGGAAGAAGAGGCCAGCGAATTCGTCGACGACTGGAACGCGAGCCACGACCTGGCGCCCGAGTACCAATTGTCCGTCACGACCATCAACTCGTTCCTGTCCGAGCTCAGCCGCTGGGTCGGACAACTCGAGGCCGAAACCGGCGCGGGCGAGCGCACCCCGTCCGCGCGCGACCGCGAGATCGTGCTCAGCCTGCACCAGTCGCTGACGCCCAAGATTCAGGAGCTGTTCGGACGCTTTGAGGAAGTGGCGGCATCCATCGCGCCGGGCCAGGAGACGCAGCACAAGTCGTTCGCGCAGCGCGAGCTGCACCCGCTGATGCTGGTATCGCCGTTCGTGCACCGCACGTTCACCAAGCCGCTTGGCTACGCCGGCGACTATGAAATGGTGAACATGATCCTGCGCGATTCCATCGAAGGCCCGAACACCTACTCGCGCATCGTGAACAGTTTCGTGCTCGCCCGCGAGCCGGCCGAGGCGCACCGCAACCGCATCGACTTTCTGGTGGACCTGCTGCGCCACGAGGCCGCGAAGGCGGTCAAGGCAGGCCGCAAGTTCCGCGTCCTGAACATCGGCTGCGGCCCGGCGCGCGAGACCGAGCGCTTCATTCAGGAATCGCCCGAGTGCGAACGCGGGGTCTTCACGCTGCTCGACTTCAACGAGCAGACGCTGGAGTACGCGCGGAATCGCCTATCAAACGCCGCACGCGAAAGTGGCCGCAACGTCGAGCTGCGCTTCGTGCACAAATCCATTCACGACCTGCTCAAGGAATCGGCGCGGGGCGGGCAGTCACCCGAACAATGGGATCTCGTGTTCTGCGCGGGCCTGTTCGACTATCTCTCGGATCGCATCTGCCAGCGCCTGCTGAAGCTGTTCTATTCGTGGACAAGCCCGGGCGGCAGAGTCGCGGCCACCAACGTGCACGCCAGCAACCCGATCCGCCTGTTCATGGAGCACATCCTCGACTGGTACCTGGTGTATCGGGACAACAGGAGTTTCGCAAAACTCGTCCCGGCCGAGTGGCAGCCGAAAGTCAGCACGGACAGCACCGGCATCAACGTCTATCTGGTCGTCGACAAACCGGAGGCCGCCGTTGGCTGAAAGCGCCAACAACCCCGCCCTCAGCGCCGCCTTCCGCGAAGACGACCGGCGCCAGCGTGTGCTGCACAGCAAGATCGGTTGCGTGCTGGCGCTGGTGCTGATGCCGGCCGGCGTCGCGCTCGACTGGTTCGTCTACCCGGACCACATGCTCGCCCTGTTCGCGAGCCGCATGATCTGCGACGTCGCCGTGCTGGCGGTGCTGGCGCTGCTGTTCACGAAGTTCGGCGAAAAGCACATTCGCGTGCTGGGAATCGCCTGGGCGTTGCTGCCGGCGGCGTCGATTTCGTGGATGATCTGGTACATGGAAGGCGCGCAGTCGCCCTACTACGCGGGTCTGAATCTCGTGATCATCGCGGTCAGCCTGCTGATGCCGTGGACGCTCGCGGAGGTGCTTTCCACCTGCGCCATCACGCTGCTGTTCTACGTGCTGGCGTGCGCGTTTGGCCCGGTGGGCCCGGACGGCTTCGTCTGGCGTGAGTTCGCAAACAACGTCTACTTCGTACTGACGACGGCCGTGATTTGCTCGACTGCCAGCTTCTTCCTGTCACGCCTGCGCTTCCAGGACTGGCGCAACCGGCACGAACTCGCCCGCAGCAACGACGAGCTGGCCGAGTCCTACGAAAAACTCAGCGAAATGGACCGCGTGAAGTCGCAGTTCTTCGCGAACGTGAGCCACGAGTTGCGCACGCCACTCACGCTGATCATCGCGCCGCTGGAAGACCTGCTGAAAAGCGGCGGCACCGGCAAGCCGAACCTCGACGAAACCCTGCGCATCGCACGCGACAACGGGTTGCGCCTGCTGCGACTGATCAATGACTTGCTCGACCTGGTGCGGCTCGACGAAAAAGGCGCCGAGCTGAACTTCACCTCGGAGAACCTGTCCGCGCTCGTGCCGGGCGTCATCAACTCCGCCGCGCACCTTGCCAAGGCCAAAGGTCTCACGCTCAACGTCGACGTCCGTGACAACGGGGTCACCTCGCTTGTGGACGCCAACGCCATCGAGAAAGTGCTGCTGAACTTGTTCACCAACGCCGTGAAATTCACGCCGACCGGCGGCACGATCGACGTCCTGCTGTCCGCGGAAAACGGGCGCGCAGTCATCGAGATCAAGGACAGCGGCATCGGCATCGCCCCGGCCGACCTGCCGCGCATCTTCGACCGCTTCGGCCAGCTCGACAGCTCCAGTACGCGCAAGTACTCCGGCGTCGGCATCGGGCTGGCGCTCTCGCGCGACCTGGTTGAGGCCCATCACGGGAAGCTCGAGGCGATCAGCGCCCCCGAGCGGGGCACCACCATGCGGATCGAGCTGCCGCTCGGCGGGGAAGGCGGCGCCGCGGCGACTCCGGACACCAGCGACGCGTTGTCGGAAGTACACCGCGCCGCGCGCCGCGCCCTCACCATGGAAGACGCGAGTCAAACGGACGAACTGCCGATCATCGGCGCCAACGGGCGGACCATCCTGCTCGTGGAGGACGAGCCGGATATGCGCCGCTTCCTGGCATCGCTGCTGGCGCGCAAGTATCGCGTTGTGCAGGCCGCAAACGGGCTCAAGGGCTATGAGCTGGCCGTCCGCGAGAAGCCTGAGCTCGCCTTGCTCGACCTGATGCTCCCGGGCATGGACGGTCTCGATCTCTGCAGCAAGCTTCGCGAGACGCCGGGGCTGGAGTCGCTGAAGATCGTCCTGCTGACCGCGCGCACAGACGAAAAAGCAAAGCTGGACGCCCTTGAGCGCGGCGCGAACGACTTCCTGACCAAGCCGTTCAGCTCTCTGGAAGTCGCGAAGCGACTCGACAACCTGCTGCGCTCGGCCGAGCTGGAAGACAACCTGCGCAGCACCAACAAGCAGCTCGAGCACACAATCCGCACCCTGCGCGAAACAGAAGCCCAGTTGATCCAGAGCGAGAAGGTGAATGCCCTCGGCACGCTGTCGGCCGGGCTCCTGCACGAGATCAACAACCCGCTGAACTTCACGCTCACGGCCGTGCAGGTGGCCAAGGGCGACATCGATGAAAATGACGCAAACATGCGCGAAATGCTTGAGGACATCGAGCAAGGCATGCAGCGCATCCGGGACATCGTGTCCGACCTGCGCTCGTTCGCCTACCCGGAGCGCGCCGACAACCAGAGCCGCTTTGCTTTCCGCAAGGCGCTGGAGGTTGCGCTGCGCCTCTGCGCCCACGAGTTAAAGGATTGCAAGGTGGAGCTGGAGGTTCAGCCGGACCTGGAACTTGCGGGGGCGGAAAACCAGATCGTTCAGGTGCTGATCAACCTGCTGACCAACGCCGCGAAGGCGACACAACGCACTTCGGCGCACCGCCCGCGAGAAATTAAGTTGTCCGCGTGCGACAGGAACGGCTCGGTGCACATCAGCCTGCGCGACAACGGCATCGGCATCTCCAAAGAGGCCCTGCGCAAGGTGTTCGACCCGTTCTACACTACCGGCGAGCCGGGGCAGGGCATGGGGCTCGGGCTGAGTATCTGTCACACCATCATCAAGAGCCACGGCGGCACAATTGAAGTCAACAGCTCCGAAGGGCATTGGACCGAGGTTTCGGTCGATCTACCATCGGTGCGGCAGGAGCAACGTTAATGGTCACCAACCACGACTACCGCCAGTTCCCCGTGCTGTACGTAGATGACGAAGCCCAGGCGCTGAAGTATTTCCGCAAGGCGCTCGAGAAGGACTTTGAAATCTACACGGCCGAGAACGTCGCCGAAGCGACCAAGGTGCTCGATGAGCACGGGGATCGTATCAGCATCCTCGTGTGCGACCAGCGCATGCCCGGCGAAAAGGGAACGGATCTGCTGGCGCGCGTCCGCACGGAAAGACCGTCGATCATCCGCGTACTCACCACCGCATACAGCGACCTCGACAGCGCCATCGACGGCGTGAACAGCGGCGCGATCTACAAGTACATCGTAAAGCCCTGGGATGTGCGCGACCTGCGCGTGGTGCTGCTGCGCGCCATGGATTACTTTATCGTGCAGCGCCAGCGCGATGCGCTGCTGCGCGAGAAACTGAGCGTACTGCAGCGCATGATGGTGTCCGACCGCGTGCGCAGTCTTGCCGTGCTCGCGGCCGGGCTGTCGAATCACATTCGCAACTCGATGTCGGCGCTGAAGAAGTTCCTCGACATGATGCCGGAAAAGCTGCAGGCCGAAGTACCGAAAGACACGTTGCGCGACCCGCTGTACTGGCAGGACGTCTGGGAATCCGCGCAGATCGAGAGCAAGCGGGTGCTGCAGTTGGTCGAGCGCATCTCGTCAGTGGTGGTCGAGCCGAACGATTCCTTTGAAAGCTTCGTCGCGCCGCTCGCGTTTGCCGAGGACGCGGCAAAGCGCGCGGACAAGCCCGAGCGCAGGATTGAAGTCTCGTCCTCCGGCGACCTGGCGGACCTCAAGGTGAACCGGGAGCTGGCCGACAGGATGTGCAACATCCTGCTGTCCAAGGCCGTAGGCATGAACGGCGGGACCGGGCGCATCAGCATCCGGATCGACGGGCCGCTGCAGGTGAACGGCACGCCCGGCGTCCGCTTCACCGTGGCAGGCGAGGGCGACGGCTGGAAAGCAATCGGCAGCGAAAGCCTGTTCAGCGGGCTGACGAGCGACATGCAGGACGGCGGGCTTGAGCTGCTGTCGGCGTTCTTCATCGCGAATCACCACGGCGGCGACCTGGCACTTTTCCGAGACGACAAACCGCGAATCGAGCTGACGCTGCCCAACGACCCGCTGGCCGCGTCACGCCCGCCCAACGAGCCCAACTTCCTGGACGACCTGTTCGAAATGTTCGAGATGGCCCAGATCAACGCACTTTGAGACCGATGAACGATCACTACCCGCAACCGGAACGATTCCTGAACACCGCCCGCAAGATTCGGCGGGCAGGCGGCGTTGGCGAGATCGCGTCGGCCGTGATTTCCGGCGCAACGCTCGAGGCGCCATCCGACACGCTCGCCTGGCGTCGCCGTGCGATCGCCCGCCGCGCGGTCGAAACCACGCTGCGCTGCCTGCAGATGTCGATTGCCCAGCACGCGCTCGCCTCGCCGGAGATTGCGTCCGATATGCGCATCGAAGCCCGGCGCCATCTGGTGCGGATCCTGGCGACGGTCGCCGACGTCAACGGCAGCGAGACGCTGGCGGACCTCGCGGTTTCCGCCATCACGCCGGAGACTGCCGCCGAATCCATGGTAAAGGCGGCGCAGCAGGTGCAGGCCGATGACGCCGCGCGCCCGCAGGCCGTGTGCAGTCTCGGCGGGCAAATGCTGATCTCGACACCCGCGCTTGCGTTGGCGCGCAAACACGGCGTCGATGAACCACGGCTGCAGAACTACTTCGCGGAAGCCGCCGCGCCCGTGCGCCGCGCCTGCGCCACTGCCCACGCCTGCCAAGTCGGCGAGTTGCGCTTCCGCAAGATCGTCCCGGAGCACGGGCTTTGCATCGTCGCCCAGCTTGACGGCGCCGCAGAGGGCGCACCGGTCATTTCTCTCACGCTAAGCGACGCGGCCACTCCGGCCGTGCCTGCGGCCTTCTCATCCGCGCCCTCCCCGGACGACGCATACCCGGCCCGCCTGCTGCGCCGACTTGTGAGTTAACTCGCCGCGTTTTCTGTACCGCCGTTCAAACTTTCGCGCAGCGCGACGCCGCGTGCTATGCTTGGCTAGCTACTACTTGAGCCTGCCATGCGGCAATTCATTCGCCTACTGGTGTCACCCCGTCCGGAACGCCCCGCCCCTGCGGGTTTCTGGAACGCGCCGATGCGCCGCTTCTGCGCGCGAGCTCTCGGGGTGTACCTGATGGCGAACTGCCTGCTGTTCACGCAGGGCTGCGCAGCGACCGAGTTCTACCAGCGCGAAAAACTCAACGACCGCTCCATGCAGTTCGACCAGGACGGCGGTCTCAACTACCTGCGCCAGAAGATTGAGGCGGCGCGAGAGGGCTCCCTCGGCGGGTTTGGATCGGCCGAGGCTGGAGGGTGTGGATGCCAGTAACAACCATGCGCCACCGGGCGGCGCATCGGTTCGTGACCATCATCGTGGTCGCGCTGGTAGTCTCGTACGGCAGCAGCCTGAACGCGCAGCAAACCGACAACAACGCCCAGCTCGACATCTTCGTCTTCAACCAGGAAGACCACGGCGGCAACAAGATCCAGAACGAGGACATGCTGTACGTGGGCGCGCGCGCCTCTGCCAAGCTCAAGGTCAACAATGTACTAAGCATCCGCCCGACGATTTCGGGCGCCCTGCTGTACGCGGGCGGCAAGCCGGACGTTCCTTCCACCATTACGAACGCAACGACAACTTCTGCCTCGCAGCGAACTACGAACCGCGCGGGTGGCAAGTCGGACTACACTCCGGTCACGACCTCGATGGGCTTCGACATCAAGCCGATCGGCAGCGACTGGACGCTGAGCCCCGGGCTGTTCTTCTCGTGGCAGGACAACTACGTCTCGCGCGGGCTGGACTTCTCGGCAAGCGTCGAGCTGTTCAACGGCAACTTCATTCCGTCCATCACCTACGGATTTCGCTGGGACTCACTGACTGCGGGCTCGCTCGGAATTGAGGGCATCTTTGGTTTCTCCGGTGAAGACGGGGAAGGCGGCGAGGGAGGCGAAGAAGAAGCAGGTGAGGGCGATGAGGGCGGCGGTGGCGGCTCCATCAATCGCCTTGAGACTCGCTGGACGCACAACCTCCAGCTCGGTTTTACCCAGATTCTGTCGCCGCAGTGGCGGTTGAACGCGTCTGTGCAGTACACGCTTCAGCACGGCTCCCTCGGCGCACCCAACGCCGTAGTTACGCTGTTCGACACAAGCGACGTTCCGGTCCTCTTCGCCAACGAGAAGCTGCCGAAAATACGCAATCGCTTCCAGTTCAACACGCGCGTGCGTTTTTCCCCGGTCACCGGCTGGGGCATCGGCGCCGACCACAGCTTCTACCTTGATGACTGGGGTATCTTGAACGTGGCCATCGAGCCGCAGGTGGAAGGCTACTTCGTGCCCGAGGTCGCGCGTTGGCGCGTCTGGTACCGCTACTCATACCAATGGGGAACGCGCTTCCACCGCGGCCATCCGACGCGCGAATTCAAGTACCAGACCGATGACGCAGACCTTCTGACTTTCTCTACCCACAGCGGCGGCGCGTTGTTCTACTTCCGCCTGGCGCGCTGGGGCGGACTGGACTGGATGTTGCGCGTCAGCGGATACGCCTTTACCCGCAGCGACCACATCCTCGGTTACGGCGCACTGATCGGCATCGAGTTCGACTGGTAGGAGACAACGATGAAAAAGCTATGGATTGCGGGGCTGCTGCTGGCCCTCGCAGGCTGCGCATCCAGCAAGCCTGCACCGGCGCCGAAGGAGACGCCGCCGGAAAACAACAAGAGTACCGAGCAACCGGCCGACGACCGGCCTGCGCTGACCAGCCTGGATGGCGAGGGCGTGTCGTTCAGTTCATCGCTCGACCACGACCATCGCACGCTGGTGGTGTTCATGACCGCGTGGTGCGTACCGTGCCGCAAGGAACAACCGAAGGTCGAGGAATTCGCGGCCGAGAACGGCGCTACGACGCGCGTCTTCTATGTGATCTCCGGCAGCGACACCGACAAGGCCAACGAGATCGTCAAGGACCGCAAGTTCAAGCTCAACGCCTACGCCGACCCGGACGGCGCCGTCGCAAAGTACTTCGACGTGGAGAAGACCCCGACGCTGCTGATGTTCGACGCCGACGGCAACGTGACCGGCACCTATCACAGCATCGAGGATGTCCCCGCGGGCGAGCAATCGGCGACGCCCGCCAGGCTGTCACCGGTCGCTGACTCCGGCACCGAGCTTGGCACCAGCTACGACGTCGTCGTGATGGCCGCCGACGAAGACAAGGCCGAAGAAGACCTCGCGGCCGCGCGCGAGGTCTGCCGCGAGGCTGAAAAGCATCTCTCCGAGTGGAAGGAAGACAGCGACATCAGCCGCCTGAATCGCGAAGCGGGCGAGCACCCGGTCGAGGTGCACGGCGACCTGCTGAAGGTGATTCGCGCTTCGCTCGAAGTCTCGAAAGCGACAGGCGGCGCGTTCGACATCAGCTGGTATCCGCTCGGGCCACTGTGGAAGAAAGCGGGCGAGCGCGACAGTCTGCCGACGGACGATGAGTTGGCCGAGACGATGGCGGCGGTCGGGTACGAGAAAGTGATCGTGGATGGCGACACGGTCAGCTTCACGCATCCGAACACGCGCCTCGGGCTTGGCGCGGTCGCCAAGGGCTGGATCGTGGACGCCGTGTTTCTCGCGTTGCGCAAGCGCGGCTACGAAAACCTGATCGTCAACATTGGCGGCGACCTGCGCACGGCCGGCGTCGGGCCCGACGGCCCGTGGACGTTCAAGATCACCGACCCGTTCAACGCGCCGGCCGCGGCGGGAAGTTTCGCACTGCAGGACGGCTCGGTGGCGACTTCCGGCAACTACATCCGCTACGCCGAAATCGAGGGCAAGAAGTACGGGCACATCATCGACCCGCGCACCGGCTGGCCGGCGAAGTTCAACGGCTCGGTCAGCGTGTTCGCCCCGGACTGCGCCATGGCCGACGCGCTCGCCACCGCTTTGTTCGTAATGGGCCCGGAAGACGGGCTGAAGTGGGTGGCCAAGACGCCGGGCATCAAGGCCATCTACGTGACCGAAGACGGGCTGAAGGCCTCATTCGAAATCGACGGCTAGGTCCTTAGTGGCCTGCCAGAAGTATCAGTTCTGGAGGGAACCTTGCCACGTTGCAGACTCCGCAGCCCCGGTCATCGCCGGGGCTGCGAAGTCTGGTAGCCGAGGTGGGACTCGAACCCACATGAGGGAAACCCTCAAGGGCTTTTAAGGCCCCAGCGTCTACCATTCCGCCACTCGGCCACTCTTTACGCGTCAAGTCTACTTTGTCTTGCGTGTCGCGTCAGGCCATTGCTCCCAACCGTTGATGCGTGGCCAGCGCTCCAGCACCTTTGTTCCGTTCACCACGTAGTATCCGGGGTGCGCCGCCGCGGTCATGCAGACGTGGTTCGGCAGGATCCGCAGCCGGTCCCCCACCTTCACGCCGTTCAGCGCCGCCGGGTCGTCCGCCTGGATGATGCCATGCTCCTGGTTTGCCTTCACGACGTAGGCGCCGCGCAGCCCGGCCACCTTGCCGTAGCCCACTTGCGGGTTGTGCCGCTGCGCGCTGATGTCCTTCGACAGCGCGAGCCCGCCCGCGTCGACCAGAATGCGGTCCGGGTACACGCCGATCACGCTGGCAAGCACGCTCACGGCAATGCGATCCTCCGGCAGCGACCCCAGGCCCGCCTGGTCGAGATCGCCGAACATGTATACACCCGGGCGCATCTCCGTCACGCCGTCAAGCTGCCGGGCGTGCGTGGCCGTAGGAGTCGAGCCCACACTGACAGTGTCGCAGGCAATGCCGGCGTCGCGTATGCGCTTCGCAGCCGCGACCACGGCCCCGCGTTCAGCCTCGGCTACCTTTGCGATCTCGTCAACGCTGCGGCAAGCGTAGGAATGCCCGGCGTGCGTCAGCACACCGGCAAACAGTACACCTGGGCGCCCGTTGACGTACTTCGCAAGCTCGACCAGCCACGGCGCATCCGGCAGAACTCCCCCACGCCCGTCGCCGCAGTCCACCTCGATCAGTACACCCAGCGGCGAGTCATCCTGGCCGGCGGCCTTCGCCACTAGTTGCTGCGCCTGCTCCGGGTGATCGATCAGCACGTTCAACCGCGCGCCGCGACTGGCCAGCGACAGCGCCTCCTCAATCTTCGCCGGCGCGAGCCCCACCGCGTAGGTGACGTCCTTGAAGCCGTGTTGGGCAAAGTAGCGCGCCTCCGCCAGCGTAGAGACGGTGATGCCGCCGAAATTCCCGGCCGTCGCGATCCTGGCCACGTCGGCGGACTTGGCGGTCTTCATGTGCGGGCGCAGCTTCACGCCCAGCGCCTTTGCACGCGCGGTCATGAACGCGGCGTTGGCTTCCAGCTTCGCGCGATCCAGCAGCAGCGCGGGAGTGGGAATCTGGCTCGTTGTCGTCATGGCGCGAGTATGCCCCCAAGGCGCCCGCCAAGCTATCCTGCCGCGCCATGGACTGGCAGATGATCGAGCAATACATCGCCCAGTACGGCTACTTCGCCGTCGCCGTCGGTACGTTCATCGACCAGTCCGGGCTGCAGTCGTTCGTGATCGCCGGAGGTGTGATCTCGCAGGTCGCCGAAGGCATCTCCATCTACGGCGTCATCCTCGCGGGCGCGCTGGGCAGCTTCGTGTCCGACATGCTGTTCTACGGCATCGGGCGTTGGCGGGCGAACTGGCTCGACCGCATCGTGCGCTCCCAGAAAGGCCGCGCGCGCCTGAAGGTCCTCGAAAACGGCATGCGCCGCTACGCGTTTCCGCTGATCACCCTGGGTCGCATCCTGCCATGGATAGGTCGATTCGTGCCCGCCGCCGCCGGGCTGCGCAAAGTCAACTTCGCGCGTGTGGCGGCGTTCGCGGCGATCGGGTCGCTGGCGATCGGCGCGGCATACGGAATGCTGGGCTACTTCGCGGCCGAGTCGGTCAAGAGCATGGGCCAGTACTCGGTGTGGATCTGGCTTGGCGCCCTGCTGGTCAGCTTCCCGGTCGCGGGCTGGCTGCTGAAGCGCTTCGACCGCGCGGTGCAGAGGGTGCTCGAAGCCGAACACCAGGCCGAGCTCGAATCCACCGGCTTCGGCGACTGAAGCGTCCACGAATCTTCACGAATCGGCACGAATGCCTAGAAGACCATGCGTTTCCACTCGAGTTTGTCCGAATTGCCGAAGTTGAGCAGCACCCCGACCTTCTTGCCGCTCGCTTTCAAGTAATTCAACAGCTGTGCCTCGTCTTCGGAGGAGAGTGCCTTCTTTGCCTTGAACTCCACAACGATCTGGTCATATGCCAGCCCGTCGACCACATACTTCTTCTTCAGCAGCCGTCCCTTGTACCGAATCTGCAACTCGGCCTGAAGTTTCAGCGGGATTCCGGCACTTCCGCACTCCAACTCGAACGACTCCTGGTAAATCGCCTCCAGAAAACCGTGCCCGAGCTCGTTGTAGACTTGCATCGCCGCGCCCACGATCGCATACACCTCATCCTTCATCAGCAGCTCTGCCATCTGAAACTCCTTCGTGAAGATTCGTGTCGATTCGTGGACGATACAAAACCCCGCCTGATCCGGCGGGGTTCGGGTCGAACATGTTGATGCGCGGGCTAGCGGCCGAGTTCGCCGGTGGCTTTCTGCAACTGCAGGCGGGCGCGCTCGAGATTGATCTTGGCCTTCACCAGCCCAAGCTCAGCCTGCGTCAGGTCGTTGAGTGCCTGCTTCACTTCGAAGCTGGTCGCAAGCCCGGCCTTCTGGCGCTCCTGCTCGGCCTCGTAGGTCTCGGCCTGCAGGCTGCGTGATTCTTCGGCCGCGTTGACGGCACGGCGCGTGCTCTTGATCTGGCGCACGGCCGCGGCGACCTCAAGAATCACGCCGGTCTCGGTCTCGCGCGCGCTCAGGATGGCGTTGCGCTTGCTGATCTCGGCCTTGGTCAGCGACGACCGCGCGGCGCTGTTTTGCAGCGGCACGCCGAAGCGCAGGTCGAAGCCGTACTTCAGGTTGTCGAAATCGTCATAGCTGCTCAGCGAGTCGTCGAACTCCTTGCCGAAGCCGCTGATGGTGATGCTGGATTCCAGGTCGAGCGTCGGCAGTAGACCGTACTCGCTCATGTTGATCGAAATGCCCGCGTTCTCGATCTGCTTCGCGGCCTGCCGGATTTCCGGGCGACGGCGCAGCGCGGCCTTCACTTCCGCCAGCAGGTTCGGCTCGTCGGCGCCGACGCGCGAGGTATCCGCGTTGGTGGTCGGCTCGATCACGATGCTGTAGTTGTCATACAGCGCGTAGCCGTGAATCAGGTCCGGGTGGATGGCGTGCAGCAATTCATCGGTGCGCTGCTCTACCAGCGTCTCGGCCTGGATGATCGACACCTGCTGCGACTTCAGGTTCGCTTCCTGCGCCAGCACGTCGAGGCGCGTGCCGATCTCTGCCTCGAGCCGGCTCTTGGCGAGATCAAGCGCGTCCTTGGCGAGATCCTCCTGCCGGTACAGCACGTCCAGTTCCTGCTCGGCCTCGACCAGGTTCCAGTACGCCATCGCCACGGCCAGCGCCTGTTCATTGCGCGTGACTTCGACCTGCCAGTCGGCAACGGCGCGATTGTTCTCGGCGATCCATGAGCTGCCCAGGTTCGGCACGAAGCCGAAGCCGTTCAGCAGGTGCTGCGTGACCTTCAACGTGGTCGACGGGTAGAACTCGAACGACTGGAACGGGCTGTTGCTGTCGTTGCGCACAAACGTGCCGGAAACATCCAGCGTCGTGCCGGTTGCGAACGGCAGGCTGGCGTTGATCCCGAACGTGGTCACGCCGGTGATCGACTTGTCGCGCGTGTCGCCGGGGAAGCGGCTCTGCACGGCCTCTTCGGTGCGGTTGTAGCCGATGTTCGCGCCGATAGTGAAGTCGAGGTTTGCCTTGGCGCCCACCACGTCGGCGCGGGCGACTTCGGCGTTCAGCTGCTCGAACAGGATGGTGCGGTTGTGGGTCATCGCCAGCTCGATGCAGTCATCGAAGCTGAGCTTCAGGATGATCGGCTCTTTGCGCCGGTCCAGGTCGTCGGGCTTGACCTTCAGGTCCTTGGGCTGGCGCAGCATGACCTCATCGAGCGCCGTGCGGAAAGCCTCGCTCGGCTCGATTTCCTTGACGCTGTTGTGGCAGGCGGCAAGCAGACCGCCGGTGCAGCAGAGCAATATCAACAACTTCTTCATCTTCATCCTCGGGCGGCGAGTATGTACGGGTCTTCCGGCTTATTCAAGGCGCGCAATGGTCAGGGATTGCCTCTGTTTCATGTCCAAACTGCTGAGCCGCCAAGACGCCAAGGAAGGCCGTTCTTGGCGCTGCTTGGCGTCTTGGCGGCATAAAGCCTTTCCCAAGCCGTAACACTTCCGGTGGTCAAGCGTGCGTCCTTTGCCTAAAAGGTCCCATCAGGCCCCCGCGTTGCGCTATACTTGAGGAACAAAGGGCGCAGCGGCATGCGTTATGGCCCTCGGAGCAAGCAATGAGCACGGCAACACCTGCTGAGAACGAACTGATCTACGACTGGAACCGCACCGGCCACGATGCGATTCTGGACCGCAAGAAACCTATCGCATTCGATGACGAGACTTTGCGCGACGGTCTGCAGAGTCCCTCAGCGATCAACCCAACAATCGAACAGAAGATTGAAATCCTGCGTTTAATGGAAAAACTCGGGATAGATCGCGTTGACTTAGGTCTCCCCGGCGCGGGCCCGCAGCACATTGAGCACATCGAGGCCCTGCTCAAGACCATCGTCGACGAGAAAATGAACATCAAGCCGGGTGCCGCCGTGCGCACGGTGGTCAGCGACATCGAGCCGCTCGACAAGCTGCAGCAGAAGTTCGGCATCCCGATCCAGGCCAGCGCGTTCCTCGGCACAAGCCCGATCCGCCAGTACGCCGAAGGCTGGACGCTCGAAAAGCTGATGTCGACCATGGAGACGGCCGTCAAATGGGCCATCGACCACAAGATCCCGGTCATGTTCGTCACGGAAGACACCACGCGCAGCAAGCCGGCCGACATCAAGGCGCTGTATTCGCGCGCGATTGAAATCGGCGCGTACTCGATTTGCGTCTGCGACACCTGCGGCCACGTCACGCCCCACGGTGTGCGACAGTTGGTGAAATTTGTGATCGGCGAAATCGTCACGCCCGCCGGCAAGGGAACACTCGTGAACTGGCACGGCCACAGCGACCGCGGGCTGGGGCTGATGAACGCCCTCGCGGCCGTGGAGGCCGGGGCTGACATCATCCACGGCACGGCGCTGGGCCTGGGCGAACGCGTCGGCAACACCCAGATGGACCAGTTGCTGGTGAACCTCAAGCTGCTGGGTTTGATAGACAACGACCTGACCCACCTGGCCGAGTACGTGCGCAAAGCGCACCAGTACACGGGCGTGCCGCTGCCGGAGAATTACCCGGTGTTCGGCGAGGACGCGTTTGACACCGGCACAGGTGTGCATGCCAGCGCGGTCATCAAGGCCAAGAAGAAGGGCGAGGACTGGCTCGCGGACCGCGTCTACTCAGGCGTACCGGCCAGCGAGTTCGGTCTCGAGCAGCGCATTCGAGTAGGCCACATGAGCGGCAAAAGCAACGTGATCTTCTGGCTGGAGAGCCACGGCATCGAAGCCACCGATGAAAGGGTCCACAAGATCCTCGAAGCCGCGAAAGCCAGCAAGAAGCTGCTGAGTGACGAACAACTCAAGCAGTTGGTGGAGTAGCGAGGCCACCAAGATGAGAGCGCACACAATTGGGGGAAGGACACCTTACGACGCTGCGATCGACGCGCTTGTAAGCGATATGCGCGAGCCATTGAGGGACTCACGCTTGGCGGCCTTGTTCGGTGTCTGGGGCTCGGGAAAGTCCACCGCGCTTGCATTCGCCAATGACGCAATAAAGGCATTGAACGAAGTCGACAAAGGGCCCAACACACACACTTTCTATTTCGATGCGTGGGAGGAGCGCTATTCTCCTTCCCCCGTTCTCAGCCTGCTGGCTGGGCTCGTTGAAGAGGATCCGACCAAGGATTGGACCGCCGGGTTGGGCGATGGGCTCAAACAGCGAGTCGCAGAGTTCGCCACCCAGCGATTGCCGCGATATGGATCCACACTACTCCGTTTGTTCAGGGGTTTTGGGGCTCGGGAACTGAAAGACGACGAGGACGCGCTCGAAGAGAATCGCCGCCTGCTTGAGCCAGCCTATGATGCGGCTTGCGAGCTTGCGGATCATGCTCATGCCAGAATGCAATTTGCAGAACGTGGCAAGCTACTACGTGAATTGGAAGTGCTCGCCCTGAAGGAGCGGGGGCTTGCCGCGGACGACAAACTCTGGGTCATCGTCGATAATCTCGATCGCTGCCCCTCTGAGCAAATCTTGGAATTGCTGGAAGCGTTCCAGCACGCGTCCGGGCTTCAGTCTATTCGCCTTCTCTTCGCACTTGACCCTGGCGCTGCGGCAAAGGCCATCACGTCACGGTACTCGAGCTTTTCCACAGAAGATGCACTCGCCTACCTCGACAAGATGTTCTTTCCCATTCACTTCATGCCCCAATTCGGTAGCGACGACTTGGTAAAGGTGCTTCAGCACAATCGCGGCAACGACATACTGAATAGTGTCGCAATTCGCACAAACTCTAAGGGCCTTACGCTTCGACACGTAGCCTATGCCTGCCAAGCAGTCTTTCGGTCGAATCCACGTCGAAGCGTCCACTTCATGCACCAGCTCGCCAACTGGGCCGGTCAATTTGCCACGGTCTGTGGCCTACCGTTTGATGGTGATTGGTACTGCACCGTGATGGCCATAGCGCTCGTTGGCGCCAAACCAGAAATCGCACGACTGCTGGTCAGCACCCCAGACCGCTTTCACCGTCTCATCTTTCAGGGCAATCCGAAGGTACGCTCTGGAATGCCCCTTGAGCTGGATCCATGGCACGCGAGACAGGACGCTCTGAAGGTTTATTCCGAGTCAGATCCAATTGCTCGAGTACTTGCCGAGAATCCCCAGCTATTCAGAGGATTGGGGGTGTTCATCAAGGAGGGCGATTCCGGAAGCAAGGGCGAATCACGCGCACTCAGGATGGCCGTCTTGATGAAGCAACTACTAGACTTGTAGTTGCCTCAGGAAAGGGAAACAGGGTCAGGCTACTTTTTGGTTCGCCTGCCTGACACCCGCCAAATACAGCATCTCGCCAAGTTCGCCAAGGCCGCCAATGGAAACGCAATAGTGGCACACACAACTCTCGCCTTTGCGGTCAGGCGCGGAGCGCCGGTACAGGGTTAGCCCCGGTCAGTTCGCGTAGCGAACGTGGCTGAGCGGCACAAGTGCCGCGATGCGTCCCGGGGTTTTCTGCGCCCCCACAACCAGAGCCGCGGAGCGGCGACACAACGCCCGCTTGCGGGCGAACGTGATGGTAGGCGACGAATGTGCCGCCGCTCCGCGGCTCGATCCCGTTTCGCAACGCAAACCCCCAGCTCACGCTGGGGGCTAACATCTGTCGGCCTGCTCCGCTGGCCTCTACGGGTTGTTTCCAGGCGCCTGGCCAACTGCAGTCTCTCGCCAAGTTCGCCAAGACCGCCATTTGCTTTGGCATTGTTGGCGTACTTTGCGAACTTGGCGAGAGGCTTGGCCGAGTTCTCACATGGGGAGCTGCAGATGACTCGTCGACTTCTGCTTCTTGTCGTGTTGGCGACGTGCATGGTGTGCTGCGGCTGCCAGAGACAGCTAGTGCCGAGCACCACGCCGGGTGCCGACCCTGACTCAAGCATCGTTGTGCTTCCGTGGCTTACCGCCGATGTGAAGCTGGCTCCTCCGGGTCCCCGACACGATGTACCTGATCGCCCGACTCACGGCCTCCACCGTTGGACCTCGCAACAGGTCAACGATTGGTGGGCGAACGGCACAAAGATCGGCGACCATGTCCGGCGGTCGAACAACTACTGGGTGGTACGCGTACCGGGACTGGCCAGAGCGATGGATGAAGCCATGGTCACGAATATCATGATGTTCGACAAAACACTCCACATCGACCTTGAGTACATTCACGTCTACCCAAACGAAGATGGATTTGGTTCGAGCAACTACTTGATTGCGGAAACAACGGTGTTTGTGGCAATCGACGCATTCAGAGTCCGCGCGGTCTGCAAAGACGTCCAGTCGATCGAGCTCTCGTTCCAAGAAGCCGCCCGTGGCACGGTGGGGATCATTACGCACCCTGTGGATCGGAAAGTGTTCGGCGACCAAGCGTTCCCGATCAGCCTGTCCTAGCCGACAACGGGGCTCGAAGGTGTAGGGCGTCACCAGATCAGCGCTATACTGGCGGTCATGGGCTTTACCCGATCGATGCTGTTGGCCCCGTTGCTCGCGCTTGCCGCTTTGGGTGCGTGCTCGCCTTCGAATGCTCCTGCCTCCGGTCGGGCGGCTTTGAATCAGCAGATCGCGCAGGAGGTCGATGCGATTGAGGCCGCGCTGAAGAAGGCCACGACTGCCGAAGAAGAGAAGTCTGCGTTTTCAGAACTCGTCCACTCGTGCCTCGACAGCCAGATGAGCTACACGCTGACGCTGACCGATGCGCGCGGCGCAAGCGTTGACGTCAGCGAGTGGGACCAGCACCGCGCCGAGCTCAGCGGCGGCGCGATCGACATCCACCTGACCCACCCGGGCGTCGGGCTCGAACACACCATCCACCACAAACTCATCGACCCGGTCAACATCACCTTCCTCCTGCGCAATTAGCCCCAAACCAAAGCACAGCCCGAGCGCGGACCAACCCGACCCGAGACCGAAAACCAGACACACCGGGTGATCGCATTCAGCCAGGGCGCTGCCTCCCCCTACGCGGTCGGGCTCATGGCGCTAGACTTCTGTCATGAAACTTCGGAATTCGGCCAAGGGCGTGGTGATCCACGAGGGGCGCGTGTTGCTTACGCGCTGCGTAGACGACACCGGCGACTGGTACTGCTGCCCCGGCGGCGGGCAGGAACCGGGTGAAAGCCTGGCCGAGGCCGTACGCCGCGAGTGCGAGGAAGAAACGGGCGCGCTGGTCAACGTCGGCGAGATGCTGTGCGTGCTCGAGTTCCACGACCACCGCAACGCGACCCACGCCATCGAGTTCTACTTCGCCTGCACGCTAGAGGGCGGCGAGATCGGGATGGGCGACGTGCCGGATTCGGGCCAGGTCGC
Organism: Planctomycetota bacterium; assembly: GCA_020638675.1. Classification (GTDB taxonomy): domain Bacteria; phylum Planctomycetota; class UBA8742; order UBA2392; family UBA2392; genus JACKID01. The sequence goes on along the minus strand of JACKID010000001.1, from coordinate 1,352,545 downwards.
GGTCGAGTGGCTCGATCCGCGGCAGCTGGCCAAGATCGACCTGCGGCCTTCCGACCTCGCGCCGCTGATCAGCGAGCTGAAGGGTTTCAAATACCTCGGCGACGTTTCCACCCGCCTGCAGCGCGTCGACCCCGAGGCATGAGCTCGCGCGTTGCGATCATCGGCGGCGGCGCGGCCGGGTTCTTTGCCGCGATCACCTGCGCGGAAGCCGGCGCGGGCGACGTTACGATCCTGGAGAAATCGCCGCGCTTTCTTTCCAAGGTCAAGATCTCCGGCGGCGGGCGCTGCAACGTGACTCACGCCTGCTTCGACCCGCGCGAGCTCGCCCAGCGCTACCCACGCGGCGAGCGCCCGCTGATCGGCCCGTTCCACAGCTTCCAGCCGCAGGACACGATCGAATGGTTCCGCAAGCGCGGCGTCGAGATGTACACGCTGGACGACGGCTGCCTGTTCCCGGTGACTGACTCCTCGCAGACCATCATCGACTGCTTCATGCACGCGGCACAGGCGGCGGGAGTGAAGCTGCGCGCCAACGCGGGCGTGGAGGCAATCAGCCACGCGGACGGCGTGTTCACGCTGACACTGGCCGGCGGCGAAACCATGCAGGCCGAGCAGGTGCTGATCGCAACCGGCGGCTGCCGCGTGCCCGCCATGGGCCAGCTTGCGGTCTCGCTGGGCCACACACTGGAGGCGCCGGTGCCGTCGCTGTTTACCTTCCACGTGGACCTGCCGTGGGTGCACGAGCTGGCGGGGATCGTGATCGAGCCGGTGGAGGCCGCGGGAGTCGGGCTGACTGAGACGGGCATCCTGCTGTTCACGCACTGGGGCGTGAGCGGGCCCGTGATCCTGCGCCTGTCGGCGTGGGGCGCGCGCAAGATCGCGGAGCTGGACTATCACTTCCCGCTGACGATCAACTGGCTGCCGGAAAGGGACGTCGCGGCCGAGCTTGCCACGCGCCGCGAATCGAGCCCGGCCAAGCTCGTGGTCAACACGCCGATCGCGCCGCTCCAGGCTCGGCTGTGGGAGGCACTGGTGATCGCCGCCGGCGTGCCGCGCGAAACACGCTGGTCCGAGCTGTCGAAGGCGCTCCAGCACAGCCTGATCCAGCAGCTCACGCGCACCGAGCTGCCGGTCAGCGGCAAGACCATGAACAAGGACGAGTTCGTCACCTGCGGCGGCGTGCGCCTGAGCGAGGTCGATTTCAAGACCATGCAGAGCCGCATCGTGCCCGGGCTGTACTTTGCCGGCGAGCTGCTCGACATCGACGGCATCACCGGCGGGTTCAACTTCCAGAGCTGCTGGACGACCGGTTGGCTCGCGGGCAACGCCATGGCCGAGCGCGCCGCCGCAGAATAAGCTGGCCGCATGACAAGCTGGTGGTTTGTCCGACACGGTGAATCGATGGCCCAGAGCGGCCAGTGGGACGGCGGCAACGCCGAGTGCCCGCTGTCGCCGCTCGGGTTCATGCAGGCCCAAGCCATCGCAGAAGAAGTTGCAGCGCTGCCTGTACAGCGCGTGCTGGTTTCGCCGTACGTGCGCGCACGCCAGACGGCCGACCACGGCTCGCGGCTGATCGAGCTGCCGCACCGCATTGTGCCCGAGCTGCGCGAGCGCGAAGTCGGCGTCAACTGGAAGCGCTGGCACAATGACCCAGTGATGAAGCCGCAACTCGACGCATGGGAGTTTCGCCCGCCGAACGGCGAAAGCATCCGCGACGCCGCCCTGCGTTGCGCGCGCGCCCTGGCCGAGCACGAGTCCGACCACAACACGATCGTCTTCGCGCACGGGCGAATCCTGGCGGGCTTGCTGGTTGCGCTGGACGAAGCCGACACGGCAGGCCCGATCGAGGCGCTGCCGAACTGCGTGGCGATGGCGCGCGAGGTTGCGCCGGGCACGTGGCAGAAGCTGGTCGAAAGGCTGGAATGAAGCTGTTTAGCGGCCTGTTGCTGACCATCGCGCTGCTGGCCGCCGCATGCGGCCCGGGCGAGCCGAAGACCGCACGCGAGTGCGCCGAGGCCTACTTCAAGGCGCAGGCGGCGTTCGACGTCGACGGGATGATCGCCTTGACGGCCGAGGCCAGCCGCGAACAAGCCCGCAAGCAGATCGACGAGCAACTGAAGGCCAAGCGCGACAAGATCGAGCGCATGGTCATCACGATCACCGGCGAGCGCGTGGAAGACGAGCGCACGATCATCAGCTTTCATCACGTCACGTTCTTCAAGGACGGCAAGCGCAGCGAATATGACGCCGAGCGCCAACTGGTGAACGAAGACGGCAAGTGGCGGGTCCTGTAAGCGAGGAGAGAGTCATGAAGAAATTTCTGATGGCGGGGTTCGCGGCGTTGCTGATTGCCGGTTGCGTGTCCGGGCCGCCGCCCCGCGATGCGGAGTACTGGAAGCGCTACGTGGAGGAGTCGCCGCCGCAGTCGAACGAAGATGTCGACTTCTTTCCGCAGGGGGAAGTGAACCGGGACGTCGCACTGGACGACGATGATTCGTTCCACTTCAAGTTCATCGAGACGGTCAACCACGCGCCGCTGTGGGTGATGGAAGTGCGCGACGACAAGAGCGGCTACTTCATCTTCAACGAAGGCTGGATCGACGGCGCCATCCCGCGCAGCCGCAACCGCAAGGTCGACTTTACACTCAGCGCCGATGAGTACGGCAAGGTGCGAAGCGCGATCCTCGACAGCGGGTTCCTGAGCGTGCGCAACGACTTCAGCGGCAGCGGCTCAACGGACTGGAACATCGGACTATCCGCGGGCGGGGGCACAAAGGCCGTGAAGCTGGAAGGCGCGCAACCAAACGAGGCGCGCAAGATCGTGTACGGCGTTTACGAAGTCCTCGTGAAGCCACGCTACGCGGCGATGGTCGACGCGCCCGTGTTCGAGCCCGAAGACTGGCAGCACGCCCCCGAGTACCAGCCGCTGCGCTAGGCGGTTTCAAATCAGTCGCCGTCGACGACGTCTTCTGCGGTTGGTACGGGTTGTCCCGGCGGGCGCCGGCGCGCTTCAATACCGTGGATCGCCCGACCTTCTACCGCTGACGCAAGCACCTGCGCCGCACGCGTGGCGGCACGGTAGCCCTTCGTCAGTGCCTCGCGCGGGTCGTCAATTTCGCGCTGCACCAGCGCGACGAATGCATGTACGCGACCATCGCGAATCTCCAGGTCGCGCACGCCTGCCCGAATGGTGAGCAATGCATTCCTCAGTGCCGCATTCGCCAGCAGGGCCTCACCAGCTGCGGCGTCAACGGCGCATGCGCGAAACCGATGCTCAAAGTCGCTGTCGCCGGGAAACAGCACCGTGCCTGTACACTCCCCGGGCGACGTTGCCGCACTGATCACAAACCCCTCTGGCAGCGTCGCGCCAACAGTCACCGACGCAACGACCGTCAGCCCATGCCTCCGCTCATGAGGAGCTGCATTGGGACTGATCGGAAAAGTCTCTTCACGGAGCCTGACCTCAACTTGCCTGCCACCAACTTCGCCGCTGAAGGTTCGACCCCTCCGCACGAGTCCGTATTCGCGTCCCCAGGCGTTACGCCTAAGTCGACGCGCCCCGGCGTACGTGGCGGCCCAGACGAAGCTGAGAAAACCAGCGATCCAGAACATCACCGTAAGCCAATGGATTTCGAGCAGTGGCATGCGCCCAGCTTACAGCACGCCAGACTTGTCAGTTAGTAAAGTGCATGCTTTACTTAGTGCATGGCCAACGCCAAACAGAGGCGCAGCGAGAACACAGCCGGCGACTTCTATGTCGACGAATCCTGCATTGATTGCGCGACCTGCCGCTGGATGGCGCCCGAGGTCTTCAACGCGCAGGGCGGCATGTCGGCCGTGTATCACCAGCCTGCGAACGACGCCCAGCGCGCCGCGGCCTTGCGGGCGGTGGTCGCCTGCCCGACGGCCAGCATCGGCGTCACGGAGCCGGCCACCCGCGCGGGACTGAAGGACGCGGTCGCATCCTTCCCCCACTTACTTGAAGACGGCGTCCACCACTGCGGCTTTCACAGCGAGAACAGCTACGGCGCCGCGAGCTACTTCATCCAGCGCGAGGGCGGCAACGTGCTGGTGGACTCGCCGCGTTTCGCCGCACCGCTGGTCAAGCGGATCGATGAGCTTGGCGGCATCCGCTGGATGTTCCTCACCCACCGGGACGACGTCGCCGACCACGCCAAGTGGGCTGCCAAGTTCGGCTGCGAGCGCATCATCATGGCGTCCGACGCCCGCGGCATGGATGCCGAGACCAAGCTCAAAGGCGACGACGCGTACGAGATCGCGCCGGGGCTGACCGTCATCCCGACGCCGGGGCACACGCGCGGCTCGGCCTGCCTGCACTACGCCGACAAGTTCCTGTTCACGGGCGACCACATGGCCTGGTCGCAGCGGCTGGGGCACCTGTACGCTTTCCGCGGCGCGTGCTGGTATGACTGGGATGAGGTCGTGAAGTCGCTGCACCGGCTTGAGGGGCTGCCATTCGAGTGGGTTCTGCCCGGGCACGGCTGGCCGCTGCACGCCTCGCAGTCAGAGGTGGCGCGCCAGATGCAGCAGTGCCTGCACTGGGCCGAATCGGCGTAACCGGCCGATTTCGCGACCTTTACATACTCTTGATAAGCGTGCTGAATAGCACCGACCTGACTGTTCAAAAAGGCGGGTCGCTTTATAATGGCCGCCCTCATGCAGCGCGGGTTACTGTTGTCGCGGGATGAAATTCCCGGAAGACAAACAGAAACCATGGACGGAAGACGAACCCTCACACCCCCCAAGAGGGAAGGAGCGAGCGAATGAAGTGGGCAATCATCGGAATCGTGGCAGCGGTAGTCCTGGGCGGCGCGGGCTACGCCATCTACAAGCTTACGGACGCGCCGGAACAGGCACAGGAATGGTGGGACGAGAAGAAGCTCGACAACTTCGAGACACTCGCGAACCGCGAGCTTGACGACTTCGAAAAGAAGATCGCCGAGCACAAGGAGATCCAGCAGAAGATGAAGGTGGACCGCGTCCTCTGGGCCGGCCACGAGAAGCTGGGTGACGCCAACTTCAAGGAACAGAAGGACACCGGCTTCTGGACGCTGTACGGCTATGAGCACGAAATCGAGCATCGCACCAACCAGGGTGAAGCCCTCGCCGCCGCCTACAAGGAAGCTGCGGGCGCTGCCAACGCCGTGATCGATGCCGATACCGGTGAACTGGCCAGCGACGCGATGATCACCTGCTCTATCCCCCAGCGTGACGGCACAACCGCCAGCCGCGAAATGAAGGCTGAAGAAGTGCTGGCCCAGCTCGGCAACATTGAAGCCGCGCTGATCGAAGCCGAAGCCAACAAGGGACGCGTGCAGCAGATGGTCGAGCAGTACGACCAGTCCATCACGGCGTGGGACACCCAGATCGCGAAGGAAGAGGAAGAGCTGAAGGAACTGCGCAAGCAGGTCAAGAGCATCAGCGCCGAGATCAAGCTGCAGAAGGCCAAGGAAGACCTCGCCGAGCTGAACAAGACCATCAACGGTAACAGCGACGACAGCGAGCTTGGCAAGCTGATCCGCGGCTTTGAACAGCGCAAGACCAAGTTCCAGGCCGAAGAGCTGGTGGCCGCGGACGAGGGCAAGAAGGGCGGCGGCAGCGTCAGCCTGTCCGACCTGGACAAGCCGGCCAAGACCGACGGACCGAAGAAGAGCCGCTTCCTGAAATAGGGAATCGGACGGTAGAGCTGGCCCCCGCTGCAAAGCGGGGGCTTTGCTTTAAGTCTGCAGCCAGGCGAGATGCTCGGGTGTGACGACAAAGTCTTCCCGCCCGATGCGGGTCAATTCGAAGTCAGGCACCAACTCCTGCGGAGTCGCCGGGCGCAGATCTTTGATCAGTCCAGCGCTCCAGGCGAGCAGCCCGATCACGCGCGCCGGGTCTACACCCGTCTCTCGCAGGTACGCCAGTGCGAGGTCGCCGTCGCGCTTGGCCATGCGACGCCCTTGCGAGTCCTGAACGAACGGCACGTGCGCCCAATGCTTCGGCGCTGTCAGCCCCAGCGCGCCATAAAGGGCGAGTTGCCTCGCCGTGCTGCTGGTCAGGTCGTGCCCGCGCAACACTTGCGTGATTCCCTGCACCGCGTCATCCACCGTCACCGCAAGCTGATAGCTGGGCAGGTCATCGCGCCGCCAGAGCACGAAGTCGCCCAGTCTTGACGGGGCAATCGCAACGTCGCCCTGCACCTCGTCGTGAAACTGCACCGGCGGGCCTTCCCACTTGAAGCGCCATGCGGGTGTGATGCTGCTCTCGGCCTTGGCCTGCTCGAAGCTATCCCAGCGCCCGCGGCACGTGCCCGGGTAGACAGGGCCTTCGTCTCCGTGTGGCGCGCTGGCGGCTTCCTCGACGTCGCGGCGCGAGCAGGTGCAGGGATAGGCAAGCCCGGCGCTCGCCAGCCGCTGCAGATGGCCGCGATATTCTTTGATCCGGGTGTGCTGGTCGAAGTCGCCGGGCGGATCGCCCGCGTGCGGCCCGGCATCCCAATCCAGCCCGAGCCATTCCAGCTCGGCCAGCGCGGCCTCGCGCAGCTCCGGTTTGCAGCGGGGGCGGTCGATGTCCTCAATCCGCATCACGACGCGCCCGTGTTCACGCCGCGCCCAGAGCCACGCCAGCAGGAAGCTGCGCGCATTGCCCAGGTGCAGATAGCCGGATGGTGTGGGTGCGAGTCGGCCGACGACGGGCGTGTTCACGCCAGGCGCTCCCGCGCGATGGCGTCGGCAATTTCGTTGGCGGGCTTGTCTTCTTTCGCCGCGCGCTCGAGCACCATCAGCGTGTTGTCGTAGATCTTATCCACGACATCAAAGCCGACTTCGCGGCCTTCTACATACTCGGTGACGCCCTTGATCAATGCACCCGCGTTCGCGACGTAGTCAGGCACCCAGACCATGCCGGCCTTGCGCAGCGCTTCACCCGCGGCCGGGCTGGCAAGCTGGTTGTTGGCGCTGCCGGCGATGACGCTGCAGCGGAGGGTGTCTGCATTCTGCGCCGTGAAAATGCTACCGAGCGCGCAGGGCGAGAGTACGTCCACTTCGGCGCTCAGGATACGGGCGGCGTTCACCACCTCGCACTCCATCTTCTCGCCGACTTCGCCAGCGAGATTCTGGTCCGCGTCGGCGACAAACAGCTCGGCGCCCGCCGCGTGCAGCATGGTGACCAACTCCGCCCCCACCGCACCGAGGCCCTGGACGGCGACGCTGCGGCCCTCGACCGAGTCGCTGCCGAACTTGTGCTTGAGACCCGCCTTGATGGCAGCCATCACGCCACGCGCCGTTGCCTTGCCGAAGTCGAGATCGCGCGCCGCATACCTGGTTTCCTTGGCGACCTCGATCAGGTCCTCGCGTGTTGTGCCGACGTCGAGGCCCGTGAAGTAGTGCCCGCCGAACTGCTCGATCGCCCGCCCGAGCGCGTTGAAAGCCTTGGCACGATCCATGCCCTCGGTCTTGATGACGACGACCTTGCCGCCGCCCGCCGGCAGGTCGGCGCACGCGGCCTTGAAACTCATGGCCTGCGCGAGGCGAACGGCGTCCGTGACGGCCGCGCTTTGCGTCTGGTAGCTGAGCGTGCGAATGCCCCCGAAGGCGGGGCCACGACGCGTGCTGTGGATGGCAACGATGGCATTGAGCCCGGACGCCGCGTCACTGACGAACGTCAATGACTGGCAGCCGTACTCGTCGAGTACTTTGAAGAGCGGCATGGATGTCCCTTCGGGGGCCCGCAGTTTAGACTTCGAGTGCGGGGCAATGCAAAGAATCCCTCACAACAACCGGGGGTGACTTCGGTTGCGATTCCAAGTCACGTCTGCGACAGGCATGCGCTTCATCCGCCTCTCCATTGCCAAGCACGCGCCCGATATCACACTGGCCGCATGTCACGCATGCCCTTCATCGCCTTGCTTCTCGGCATGTTCGCCGTCGCCACGGCGCCCCCGCTGATCCTGCTTGCCGACGTGCCGCCGTTTGCGCTGGCCGCTTGGCGCCTGTTGGTCGTAGCCTTGGTGCTGCTGCCCTTCACGGTTGGAAGGGCGCTGCGCGACGTGCGCCAGCTCAGTGCGCGCGAGTTGACCTATCTTGTGGCTTCCGGCGTGTTGTACGGCGTTCACTTCGGGCTGTTCAACCTGGCGTTCCAGCACACGAGCAAAGAGAGCGTGGTCGTGCTGCTTGGCGCACAGCCGCTCATGGCGGCCGCGATCGGCGCGCTTTGGCTCAAAGAGAGCATCACCCGCAAGATGCTCGCGGCGTCGGCACTGGCGATCGTCGGGCTGCTGATCTTTGTCTGGCACGACTACCACTTCGACCAGTCCAACCTGGTCGGCGACGCGCTGGTGCTGGCCTGCGGGGTCGCGATCGTGCTGAGCTACAGCGCCGGGCGCAAACTGCGCCCGCGCATGAGCCTGATCGGCTACCTGGGGGCGCTCTACACGCTGGGCGGAATTACCTGCCTCCTGATGGCCGTGGCCGTCGGCGACGCGTTGTTCGGCTACGGCGGAAACCAGTGGTTTTGGCTGGGTTGCGCCATACTGGTGCCAACTCTGCTGGGCCATTCGCTGTTTCATTACGTGGTAAAGTACGTGCCCGTGTTCTACGTGAACCTTACGATCCTCGGAGAGCCGATACTGGCCCTGTTGCTGATGTACCTGCTGCGCGAGCGCTACGACGTCTTCCGTGAAAGCAGCCTGTCCCCCGCCCAGCTGCTGGGCGGGTTACTGCTGCTGGGCGGCGTGGCGATCGGCTTGCTGGCAGGGCGCAAACCCCAGATGGCGGAGGCATCCCCATGACCCGAAAACTCCTACCCATAGCGCTGCTCGCGGCGCTGATCGCATGGACGCTCGTGCCGGCCGGCGCGCAGGAGGCGCAGCATAAGCCCGAGTTCAACAACGCGCCGGTCACGGATGTGTTGCTGTGGGCACAGAAATCGATGGGCGTCGGCTTCATCTACGAAGGCGACATGCTGAACGACCCTGAGACGAAACAGATCCGCAAGGTCACCGCCAGCCACGTTGAGCCGCAGACCAAACCCGAGAAGACGCTGCTGCTGTTCGAGTTGCTGAAGCGCTGCGGGCTGGTGGCATTCGAAGTCGGCGGCATGCCCGGGCCCACCTATCACCTGTACTCGGCCGACGGCGCGGCGCGCAACGCGGTGATCGTGCAGTCGCCCGACGACCTGTCCGGCATGTACTTCGCCGCGCTGACCATCCAGCTTCACAGGGCGGGCGTGCAAAGCGTCGCACCCCGCATTCGCAAGGTGCTGACGCCGAATGTCGGCAGCATTGAGGTGTTTGAGGACACGCACACCCTGATCGTCAGCGACTTCTCGGAGCGCCTGCTGGCGGCGTGGGAAATCGCAATCTCCGCCGATGAGCCTCCCGCGCGCGACGACGACCTGGTGGTGATGGATTACACCGTCCGCAACGGCAGCGCCGAGCGCATGGTGGCCGCGATGGAGCGGCTGCGCGAACCGAGCGAGAGCTGGAAGGCGACAGTCAACGAGATCGCCAACGTGCTGCTGCTCAGCGGGCGGCGCGACGAAGTTGAGCAGGTTCTCGACCGTCTCGCACTGCTGGACGGGCATGAGGAAAACGCCGCCTTCAAGGAGAGCACGCAGACCATCAAGCTGATCTACCTGACGCCGGCCGAGGCCGTGGCCACCTTGCGCGACCTGTTCGAAGCCAAGGTCGCAAGCGGCGCCGTGCAGATCGGCGGCTTCGAGCGCGACCGCAAGGTGGTATTCCGCGGCAGCGAGTACGACATTGAGCGCGCCAAGGCCGCCATCCGGGCCGTGGACAACAAGCCGGAAAACGAGAAGAAATAGCCCTCGCAATCGCCCCTGAATAGAATGCCGCCATGGCGCGCACTTCTCTCATATTGCTCTGCCTGGGCGCGGCCGTCGCCGGCTGTTCCACGAGCGCTGTGACGCCGCCGCCGGATGAACCCGTCCTGCGCGAAACCACGCTGACGCGCCACGACGGCACGGCGATCTCGCTTGAGGAGCTGGAGTCCATGCGCTACTCGGCGATCGCGACGGCCGAGACGATTTCGCGCATCGAGCACGGGCTGCGCGAGCCGTGGGCCGAGCAACGCACGCCCGAGATGATCCTCGATGAGCTGAATCGCGCCTATCCGTCTGACATGCGGCTGGCGCGTACACTGTGGGAAACGGCCGAGCCGCGCGGGTTTGCGCAGGACCGCGGCGCGTTCAACGAATTCGGCTTCTACAGCAACCAGATGATGCCGAACGGTTTCGCCCCGCGGGCAAGACCGGCGACGCTGGAGAAGTTCGTAAGCCTCGTGCTGGACAAGCACACCGACGCGGACCCCACCGGGCAACTGCTGGCGGCGTGGCGTCGCTTTTCGCCGGGCGTGGCGGAGCGGCAGCCCCAGTACCTGGCATCCAGCTGGACAATTGAGCTGGACTACGCCCAGCCGGTGACTGTCACACTCTGCGAGAGCCTGCTAGGCCCTCACCAGCGCTGCGGTGTGGAAAACAACGCCGGCGTAAGCTTCCCGGGGCCGCAAGACCAGCTGGACGGCTACACGGCCCCCGCCCTGTTACTGGACCTGGTCCTGCCCGGCCCCGACAGCCCCGTCGTGCCGAGCATCGACGCTCTCTCGCGACTGTCCGACGGCGAAAGCGTACGCCTGCCGTTCACGGTGGCCGAGGGCAAGCTGGAGAAGGCAGACGATTCCGACCTGCGTTTTATGCAGGCGGCGCTGCACGGGCTTCGGGACGGGAATTGTGGGCTGTCGTCCCTGCCGGCTGCCGCCCGGCGCGTCAGTGTTACGTACTCATACCTCGTGAACCTCGGCGAGGCGCGGGCATCACTCTCATTTGAGCGCACCGGTACCAGCTGGGTGCTGGACCAGTTCGAATACGAGCCGGCGGCCGCGACTTTGCTCGATGGCCGTGCGCGCCTTGACTTGCTGCCCACGATTCGCGACCTGGTTGATCGCGGACGCCGCGACTGATCCGTGCGCCATCAAATGACAAACGGCCGGGATATCCCGGCCGTTTGCTGTGCCTCAGACCTTCTGGTCCTCGTTTAGTCTTCTTTGTGGATGATCATCAGCTTGCGAATGATCTTGTTCTCGGGCAGCAGCTTCTGGAAGAAGAACTTCAGGCCCTGCGTCTCCGCCGCGTTGAACTTGGCCCGCACGGCGGCGTTGGTGTCCGTGGTGTCGATCATCGAGTAGGCCACCCAGGCGCGCTGGGTCAGTTCCCAGCTGCTGGATACGTACTCGCTGTTGATCAGGGTGTCCAGAACCGGGGCGCTGGATGCATCCGGCGTGCTGCGCAGGGCGCTCAAGCCGCGGCGCATGACGTCCTTGTTGGTGTCCGGTGCTTCCAGCTCACCGAGCAGCGCGGCATGCACATACAGCAGCCCTTCCGGGTCCTTCAGGGCCTGCAGGATCTGCAGCGCGTTGATACGGGCCTGGGCGGGCTCGTTGCGGTTGTCCGCAAGGGTACCGACGGTTTCCAGCACCTGCTGGCGGTCTTCGACAGCCAGCATCAGGTTGGAAAGCTTGCCGACGCAGGCTTCCGAAGTCTCTTCGCGGAGCATCATCATCTGCGTGGCGAAGTCCGGGTGAGCGCTGTTTTCGTTGCGGATCAGTTCCAGCTCATAGGAGCGTTCCAGCGTACCGGCAGCCGACTGCGGCACATGAGCGCCGATCAGCTGCAGCTCCGCTACCGTGAGCTGACCCTTGAACAGGTCGTGCTCGCACAGGGCCTTGGCCGCGTCGAAAGCGGCGCGGGTGCCGGACCAGGTGAGCTGCTTCAGCAACTCGGCCTTCCATTCGTCGATCAACGACTTGGCGAACTTGCCTTCGTAGCCCATGTCCTGACGCTCGACGCGCTTCATCCACTCGGCGTAAATCTCCGCTTCGTGCGGCGCGTTGATGGCCAGGAAGTTGCGCAGGGCCTGCTCGTTCTTCTCCAGCCCGTTGGGCGCGGAATCCATGTCGGAGTCCTCGAAGATGAAGCTGCGCCACGCGAACGGGTGGTTGAAGTAGGCGTAGGTCATCGCCTTCTGGTCAATCAGGTTGAAGCAGGCGATGACTTCGCGACCAAGCGCCGCGTCGGCCGGTGCGGGCTCGAACGGCTCGATCTTGATCTCCTGGCCAATGAGCAGGTCGCCCTTGATGATCACGTCGCAGCGCAGGGTCAGCCTGTCACCCATCTGGGTGCGTTCCAGGCCGGTGTACTCACCGCGGACGATGTACATCGAGTCCTTGGCCATGTCGAACATGGTGAAGTTGGCCTGCAGTGCGGTGGACACCAGGGTCATCACCGTGATCACTGCGAGTGTTGCGATTGCCTTCCGCATGGTTTTTCCTCTGTGTACCTTCTTCGTTTGCCTACGACCGGGCCTCTGTCTAGTGGCCCTTGCCGTCCGCTCCGATAACCAGGGTGGTGTAAGGGAACTTCATCGCCGACTTCACGACCTGATCCAGCACCGGGTCAGATTCACCCAGAGCAACCAGGTAATCCTTCGCGAAGCAGTTCACGTTGCCGGCCTCATCGACCGTGCGCCCGGCGGCCAGCGCCACGATGGCGGCGTTGACTTCCGCGCCGGACAGCCCGTTGGTCTCGCGACCGTCGATCAGGGCCTTCAGCTCGGTGACGTGGGCGTTCTCGCTGCGCAGGTCGCGTGACGCAATCAGCGCCTCGCGCAGCAGGTTCTTGCTGGTGGTAGCCTTCAGCAGGCCCTTTACCAGGTCGAGCGTGCGAGTACGAAGCTCGACGCCGTCGTAGCCCGCCTTCGGACGGATCAGCCCGAGGCTGCGGACGATCACCATGCGGGTGTCGTCATCGCCGGCCAGCGGGTACTGGTCCAGCAGGCGGTTGATGGCCTGGTTACGATCCACGTACTCCAGCGACATGCTGGCGAGGCTGGTGGTGGACCAGCTCGGGTCGTGCAGCATGATGTCGAGCAGTGCATCCAGCGCGCCTTCCGCCGGGTGACGCCCCATCGCGGTAATCAGCTGGGTGCGCTCTTCGCTGCCCGGCTGGCTGAGCGTGCCGAGGTCCTTGATGCGGTTGCGCTGTTCGGCGGTGACGGCCGGCGCGTAGATCTCATGGTGCCAGGACAGCTCGATGGCGCTGTCCACCGACAGACGGCTGCCGTCGAGGGTGATGGCATCGAGCAAGCGGTTGACCGCATTGGTGTCGATGGCGCCCAGACCGAGCTGCGCCTGGATGTAGTGAACCGTGGTCATCAGATCGCCGCCCGCGGATTCCTGGGCGGTGACGGTGCCGCGCTCGTCATCATGGATGACGTAGCGCCCGTCTTCCGTACGCTTGCTGAGGAAGTAGACGGCCTCGCCAGTGCGCATGTCAGTGTCGTAGGCGGCCAGCTTGAGCTGGCGGATGCTCACGAAACGGAGCTCGCTGCCGATCGCCGCGGCATCTCCCTTCAGCACGGAGTTCACGGTGATCACGCCCTCACGGCGGATGAAGTCTTCGCCGTCCTGGATCGCGCCGTCGTTGAGCCGCTTGTAGACGGCCGCATCCAGACCCTTCACGGTCAGCTGGATGTCCTCTACACGGTCGAGCTGGCCAACCAGCACGACCTCGGCGTTCTCGGTGAGCTGCTGCACCGTGGTACGGTGCGGGCTGTATTTCTGCGCTTCAGCTGAGGCTTCGGCCGCGACGATCATCGCCAGCATGGCCAGTGCGCAGAATAGAGTCTTGGTTTTCATTCCTGTCCTCAGTTCGAGTGGTTCGTTTATGGGGTTCCCAGTCCTGGCCCAAGCGCTTACGGCACGTTCGGGTCACGTCCCTTTCCGGGCAGGTGCTTGGTGTCCAGGGCGGTCAGGTCGGCCTGGATGAAGGAATAGCCGTAGCCGTTCTGCCAGATCACCTGGGCAGGGTCCATCAGGGTGCCCGCCACGTTGGAGCTCAGGCCTACAGCCTGGGCGATCATGTTGCTGTGCAGGGCGCCAAGGTGGCGTGAGTACTCGACAACCGCCTCTTCCTCAGTGTGGCCCGGGGTGGTGGGCTTGAGGACCGGCGCCGCCTTGTAGTCGATCGCGAACAGGTCGCCGAACACACCGGTCGGCTTCGGCACCGGGGCGAAACCGCCGCCCGCGTTCTGCGGGATGGCGCCCAGGTTCTCGACGTTCTCGTTGTCCACGTTGTCGCCGATGGTTTCACCAAGCGCCTGGCTGAGCTGGGGAGCACCGGCCGGGAGAAGCTTGGTCAGAAGCACCAGCCCGATCTCGCTGTAGTTCTTGTTGAGGAAGCGGCTCTGCGGCGGCGGGAAGTCGCCGGGGCTGTTGGGCGGCGGGCTGGTCCAGCCGAACATCACCGAGCCCTGGCTGCCGGCCGGGTAGGCCTGGCGGTTCACCTGGTAGAAGACCTGGCCGGTCTGCGTGACCAGGCGCTCCACCGGAGCCGTCACAAAGTTGATGTCGAGGCTCTTGGGCGACCAGACCAGGAAGCCGAACTGGTCGCGCTCCCGGATGCGGGTGCCGTCCGCGTTGCGGCGGTACCACTGGCTCATGAAGCTGAGCATCAGCGGGTACTGGTTGTTCACTTCGATGTGCGTCGGCGACTGTTCCTTGATCAGGTAGCCGCTGAAGCCCGCGGCTGCCAGCGCCTGAATGGTGTCGGCGAAGAACGCGCCAACCACACCGCCAGGTCCGTCGTCCGAGTCACGGCCCGGGTCGACGTACCAGACGTCGTTGTAGAAGCCGGTGATCAGCGGGTTTTCAACGCAGAAGGTGAAGACCGTGACGCCGAACAGCGGGTCCGTTCCCGGAGTGCCCACAGCCGAGCCACCCGGCGGGCCTGCAAACTTGCCGTCACAACCTGCGAGCGAAGCGATGGCTCCGATCAGCAGCAGGGAGGGGACGATGGTCATTAGCTTGCGCATTTTCGTTTCCTTTATCCGCGACACACGCGGCGTCATCTCTGGTTCAACAAGACCTAGCGGTACGTTCCCGGCAGAGTGCTGAGGATGCCCGGGTTCATGAAGTCGCCGTTCACGGTGTCCTGCATCCGGAGCAGGTCTTCCACAACGAACTGGAATTCCTTGCCCGCGGCGATGAACGCCGTCATGTCAAGGACGACGCTGAGGTTCATGATGTCTTCCTGGTTGTTGACTGCGCCCGGAAGGGCATAGGCGCTGTCAATCAGCCCGATACCGTAGCCGATCAGGTGGTTGCCGACGCAGGCCAGGTAGTAGGAGTAGTTCACGCCGTCGTCGAAGTCGATCGTCGAGTTGGTGCCCGACGTCGTCTGCTGCCAGTTGTCAGAGAAGCGCTTGTGGTACACGCCACCACCGGCCTGGATGGTGCCGCCGCCACCGAAGTAGCAGGGAACCGGCACACCCTGAAGCGAGCCAATGGACATTTCGATGTGCTTGTTCTCGGCCGGTGCCTCCTGCCAGGAAACTGCAAGCAGGCCCTGCGGTGCGCCCAAACCGTTGTAGCCGTAGTCGATCACGTTGGTGGCCGGCACGATAATCTGTTCAACACCATTCGAGCCGGTACCGGCCGGGCCCGCCGGTATCGCCTCCTGCTGGGCGGATACACCAAGGTTCGTGTACAGCGGCGAGAACGGCGTCACGATCTGCGCGCCCTCAATGATGCTGATCGCCATTGAGGAAAACTCGACACTCTCATAGCGAACGGGCGGCTGACCGACGACCGCCGGAACAATCGCCGAGCCGTTCACTTCGCGCAGGAACCACTGGTGCTGAAGCGAAAGCGTCCAGGCAGCGATGTACAGGATCGGGTTAATGCCCGTTCCCGTAACCGTCGGATCGGGCCACGAAGGACCCGGCGTCTTGTAACTGGTCAGCGTGTAGGTCCAGTCCTCGACCGGCGCAACCGGGCAGGTCGGGTTGTCCGTGCACAGGTCCATCATCGCCATCGCCCAAAGGTCGTGGCCGGGCGTCGCCTGTTCGACGAAGTCGGTCACCTGAAGGTTGATGGAGTTGAAAGCGGCGACGTCCACGTCGGCGTTGCCGGTGATCGGGTCGATCACTTCGGACGGCAGGTTGTAGTGCACGATCGGGGTCTTCCGGATCGGGAACTGTTCAACCTGACGAACGCCATTGAATTCAATGCCGCCGGAGCCGCAGCCTGCAAGCAGGACAACTCCAAGAGTCATAAGAACCGCTACACGCTTCATAAGTCTCTCCTGGCTTCAGAATCCGACTTTCATCGGGCTCGGGGTCATACTCGGGGTGCTGCCACACTTGTAACAACTGCCTGTTAGCGCACGCCGTGCCAAAACTTTTGAACGGCGCAAATGCCTGTTTTCAAAGCCTTTGTGAAACCGTCTCGGAACCAACGTATCCACCGTGTGTGCAGTTTTTACACATAGCGCCGGGACGGTAGTTCCAATGCTTCCACCGGCTTCACGCGCGAACGAACGCACAAACACGCATCATAATAATAGGAGGGGACTTTCGGGGTGCTTCAATGCTACGCCCAAAGGGCGCAGGGTCAACTGGTTGCCCGGAAATCCGTCCTTCCATACAATTCGCGCCCGCTTTCATTACTGACACACCGGAGAGGCACTTGGCAGACAACAAGAAATCCGAGCCGCGAGTGATCGAAGGCGACCTCATCGCCGGCAACGCGCGTTTCGCCATCGTCGCCAGTCGCTTCAACGAATTCCTCGTCTCTCACCTGGTCAGCGGCGCGTTCGACGCCATCAAGCGCCACGGCGGCGACGTCGGCAAGGCCAGCCTGGTCTGGGTGCCCGGCGCCTTCGAGATCCCTGTCGCGGCCCTCAAGCTCGCCGAGAGCGGCAAGTACGACGCCGTGATCTGCCTGGGCGCCGTCATCCGCGGCAACACTGCGCACTTTGAATACGTCGCCGGCGAAGCCGCAAAGGGCATCGGGCAAGTCGGCATCAAGACCGGCGTGCCGTGTATCTTCGGCGTGATCACCACCGAGAACCTCGAGCAGGCCATCGAACGCTGCGGGAGCAAGATGGGCAACAAGGGCTTCGAGGCGGCCGTCACCGCCATTGAGATGGTCAACCTGCTGCGCAACGTGAAGTAGTTGGTAGTTTCCGCTGCGTCCCGGTTTGGTATACACGTGCCGATGGAAGGCTCGAGCGACCAGGCCGATTCCCGCACCCTCGCCCGCGAACTGGCGCTGAAACTCCTTTACGTATCCGACCTCAGCCGCCCCGAACAGATTGACGAGCAGCGCCGCGACGTCCTCGACATGGAGCCGAATGATCCGCGCCTCGCTACCCTTGCCGGCGAAATCGCCGACGGGGTAATGAAGGACCGGGATGAACTCGACGCCGCCATCCAGGAAGTCGCCGTGAACTGGCAGGTCAGCCGCATGCCAGTGATCGATCGCGCCATCCTGCGTATGGGCGTCTACGAGCTGCTGTACATGCACGATGTGCCGCCCAAGGTCACAATCAACGAGGCCGTCGAGCTGGCCAAGAAATACTCAACCGAGAAGTCGGGCGCCTTCGTTAACGGGGTGCTGGACAAGATCTTCCAGACACGCTGCCCCGAAAAGGTCTAGCCCGTGGGATTGTTCTCAAAGAAGAAGAAAGAGGACCCACCGGCCGCAGCCCCCGCCAAGGCGGACGAAGTCGACGCGCCGCAGCCTGAGAAGAAAGGCATGCTGGCCAAGTTGACCAAGGCGATATTGCGCACCCGCATGGTGCTGAACCGCAAGGTTCTTGGCGCGGTCGGGCTCGGGCAGAAGATTGACGACGACGTGCTCGAGACCATTGAAGAGGCAATGATCGAAGCCGACTTCGGCGTCGAGACCAGCGACTTCCTCATGGGCGTGCTTCGCAGCGCGTGGAAAAGCGGCAAGATCGAGACGACCAGCGACATCGTCCCCTTCCTGCGCAAAGACCTGAAACACCGCCTCACGCACCGCGGCAACAAGCTCAAGTTCGCCGACAAAGGCCCCACGGTCATCCTCGTGGTGGGCGTGAACGGCGCGGGAAAAACCACCAGCGTCGCCAAGCTCGCCTGGTTCCTGGAAAAGTCGGGACACCACACCGTGCTGGCGGCCGCGGATACCTTCCGCGCGGCGGCGGTGAAGCAGCTTGAGACATGGTCTGAGCGCATCGGCTGCGAGATCGTTACAGGCTCAGAAAAGGCCGACCCCGCCAGCGTCGCCCACAAGGGCGCGGAGCGCGCCATCGAGATCGGCGCCGACGTGCTGCTGGTGGACACGGCCGGGCGCCTGCACACGCAGAAAAACCTGATGGATGAGTTGCGCAAGATTCGCAACGCCTGCCGCGCCAAGCAAATAGAAGGTGCACCGCATGAGACCATTCTCGTACTAGATGCAACGACCGGGCAGAATGCCGTCGTGCAGGCCGAGATGTTCAAGGAAGCGGCGGAAGTGACCGGGCTGTTCCTGGCAAAGCTGGACGGCACGGCCAAGGGCGGCGCGGTACTCAGCATCAACGAAAAAGTAGAAGTACCCGTGAAATTTGTCGGGCTAGGCGAGAAACTGGAAGACATGCAGCCCTTCGACGCGGACCAGTTCGTCGAAGCGTTGTTTGACCTGGAATCCCTGAGCGCAGAAAACGAAACGGACTGATCTTGACCGTTGCCGAATCACCACGCGAAGTGCGAGACCTGCTCGCCGGCCGCCCGGGCGGCGTGAATCGCGTGTTGCGCCGCTTTGCCAAGCCTGTAGTCGATTACGCAACCGCGCTGATTCCCGACCGCTCGCCGCCGTTTGAAAAACTGGTCGAGGACATCCTCGTCGACGTCATCTCGCAGGCACGTACCACGGCCCGCGCGCAATCGGACGAGCAGGTGTTCGAATACGTGATTGAGTCCGCGCTCCACACAGTGCGCGCGCGCTATCGTGACGTGCTCGATGGCGAGGCCAAGCCGACCAAGGCCACCACCAGCTACAACTTCAAGGAAGTGCTCGAAAAGACGAAGATGTCCGAGGCCGAGCTCACGGCCGGCATCAGCGAGGGCAAGTACCGCGCGGTCCGCGACAACGACCAGCTGAAGATCAAGGGCGACAGCATCCCCGGGCTCGGCCCGCGCAAGGCCAGCCAGGCGTATCACGTCAACGCCGCCGAGCGCGAGCTGCTGTGCCTGCACTTCCGGCTGGGCTTCAGCCCGGAGGTCATCGCGCGCTGGGCCGGGCTGACGCCGACGCAGATTGAAGAGATGCTCGGCAAGGCGGCGAACAACCTGTCGCAGGGCATGGCCCGCCGCGGGCGAGGCTCGGCCGATCCGAAGGACACAACCATGCGCCGCTACATCGACGGGCGCATGCCGGAAGACGAAACGGCCAAGTTCGAGCGCAGCATCATCAAGGACAAGATCGCGCAGAAGCGGCTGGATGAGTTGCGCTCGCAAGGCGACAGCATCCGCGAGCTGTTCGACAGCGCGCCGTACGAGTTGTCGTCCATCGCCGTCAACGTTCGCGCCCGCAACCCCCACCACGCGCTGGCACTGCCGCCGGTGGCTGCACTCTGGCTGCAGGTGGTCGGCATCGCGGCGATCATGCTGATGTTCCACAGCGTCGGCGCATACATCGCGCCGCCGGAAGTCACCATAACGCCCGTGGTAGGCACGCCCAAGATGCCCACCGACGCCCGCCTGAAAGTGGGCGAGACGGTGGAAACGCCTGAAGACACGCAGGCCCGCCTGGTGCTGGACGACGCCAATCGCGTCCTGATGGCGCCCGGCAGCAAGCTGAAGTTGCTTGAGCCGCGTGACGCCGCCCGCCAGGTCATGGGGCTCGAGTCCGGAGAAATCTGGGGCCGTTTCACGTCGGCCGGGCACGCATTCGTAATCGAATTCCCGGTGTCGCCGGAACAGGTGTTCGAGGTTGGCAGCTCCGGCGGGGCGGACTTCGACCTGATCGTCGGCCCGACCACCGCAAACATGCTGCCCGACAACCTCGAGCGTGAAAGGCTGCGTGCGTTCGCCGCGGGCTTTGAGCCGGGGCAGGGCGGGCTTTCGGCGCAATCGGCCATGCTGAGTTTTGCCGGGTTCCGATTCGCGGAGCCCGGGCTCGAAGAAGGCGACCGCATCGAGAGTATCGAGGGCATCGCAATCAGCGCCCGCGACGACCTGATGGCCGCGGTCGCCACGCTCAAGCCCGGCGAGGGGCTCAAGCTCACCGTGGTGCGCGGCAGCGAGCGCGTCGCGCTGTCGCTTGCACGGGTGGACGTGAAGGCGCAAGCGATTGTCCGCGTGTTCCACGGCTCGCTCAATGCCGGCAAGCCGAACGGCGAGAAGCTGCTCGTGAACCGCGGGCAGTGGGCCATGTTCTTTGACGGGCAGCCCCCGCTGGTGGGCGTGCGCGGCATGGAAGATTTCCGCGTGCTGCGCATCGGCGCCGATGAGCGCTTCAAGAACCGCCTGCACTGGCTGAACACTGAGAGCTACCCGCTGCGTGCGGAGAACAACCTGCTGGTGGTCGATCGCGCGCTCCGCGCCCTGGCGCAAAAGCTTGAGGCCATGCGCGCCGAGGAGATTCAGCGCGACGGCCCGCGCGAGATCGTCGAGTTTGAAAACATCATGCGCACGGCCATTGAAGATGCCGCCGCCCGGCTGCAACGCGAAGAGGGCCACCCGAAGGGGGAAGGCACCGCGTCGATGTCCGACAAGGCACTCGTCGCGGCCAAGGACGATATCCTTGGCATCATCGGCCACTGGCGGCGACAGGCCGCAACGGGCGTATACCCGACGCTGGGCAACGCGGCCAAAACGCTCAGCGCGCCCATCTCGCGCTTCCGCGACGAGCTGGAAAGCCGCGGCGAGGAACTGACCCGCGCCATCCTGCTCGAGGCGGACATTGCCACGCTGCAGAAAGCAATCGACGAGCACGACGCGGAGATCGCGAAGCTGAAGGCCTCCGACTTCTACGACGCCGACGGCAGCGAGCGCGCGCTCTACGACAATCAGATTGCCGAGCTCGAGAAGGACGTCCGCGCCGGCGACGACGCCAAGGCGCGTGTCGAGTTGCTCAAGATCAAGCTCAACGCCCTCGACCAGAAGATCGACGTTGAAAAGCGCAAGCTGCCCGCGCTCCGAAAGGCCGTGGACGACTCGCAGGCGGCGCTGGATGAAGTAGACCAGCAGCTTGCCGCCAACGTCTACACCGCTGCGAAGCTGGCGACGGCCGAGACCCAGGTGGAAGATGCAAAGAGCGCGCTGGCCGCCGCGCAGCTGGCGCTGGAGACCATCAAGAGCGAAGTGAAGCTGGCGGACGAGGCGCTGGCCGCGGCTGAGAAGGCGCTCGCGGATGCCAGGAAGCCGCTGGCCGGTCTGCAGACCGCCAAGGATGACGCCGACGACGCGCTCGTCGATGCCGTGACGGCGCGCGGCACGGCACAGGCCGAGTCGGAAGCAGCAGACGCGGAAGTCGAGCGCATCAAGGCCGAGCTCGATGCAATGCCCGCTGACGATCCCGGACGCGCGGCCAAACAGAAAGACCTCGACGACGCAAAAGCAGCGGCCAAGACGGCCGCCGACAAGCTCAGCAGCGCCATCGCCGCGGCAGACAACGCCAAGGCGGCGGCCGACACCGCGGCGTCTGCGCTGGACAAGGCGCAGGTCACCATCGACCAGAAGGCGGCCTCTGTGGAGGACGCGCAAAAGAAATCAGCCGACGCAACATCGCGTCGCGACGAAGCCTCGCAGGCGGTGGCCGACGCCACCAAGGCCGTCTCGGTTGCCGAGTCGGCACAGAAAGTGCAGCAGGATGCAAAGGTCGCACGCGCGCTGCTCGACACGAAGCGCGCCGAATCCGACGCCGCGCTGAGCACGGCAAAGGCGGAGCTGAAGGTGGTCGAGGAAAAGGCCGCCGCCCTTGACGCCGAAGCCGAGCCCAAGCGTGAAGAACTCGGCAAAGAGCTCGCCACAATCGACAAGGCCGAGGCCGCAAAGCAGACGATCGCGGACAAGAAGGCCGAACGCGGGCGCTACCAGGCGATATCCGACGACATCCAGCGCCACGAGAAAGACCGCGCCGCGGTGGTCACACAGCGCGACCAGATCGCAGGCTCGAACCTTGTGGTGAACCACGACACGCTGAACGCCGAGTATGAGTCACTGTCACGTCGCATCGACGCCTACGAGTTCGTGCGTGCGCGCGGATTGCTTGAAGACGAGACCTTCGCGCATGAGCAGAAGGCCGCGCAGGACAGGTTCCGCGAGGCCGCCGTCGCGGCCGGGTTGCAGGCGGTCGACTTGCTGAAGGGCTACTGCCCTGACTACGCGGGCGAGCAGTACAAGCCCTTCACCGGCGACGAAGGCGCGCGGCTGCGCAAGGCGGTGCTGGAAGCCCTTTGGAAGCTGTACTACGACGCGGGGCTTGAGGCGGAATCTGACGGCAAGACGGATGTATGCTATTATGTCGCTGTGCAGTCCGGCGCCGGTGCAGACGCGCTTGCCCGGATTGACGACCGCTGGAAGGCCTACCTGTCGGAGGCGCTTGGCAAGCAGGGTTTTGAGGCGATTGCCGAACTTTCGCCCTCGAACCTGCAGCCCGCGCCCGCAATGAAAGAGTGATCGTGGCCAAGGACCGCGTCCTGTGTTGTGTCAAAAGCAAGGTCTGGTTGCCCGATGAGTACCTGACGACCATCGTCGGCGACTGCGACCGCGGCAAGTTCAAGATCACCCGCCCGTTCACGTTCCCGTGCATGCTGATGCCGAATGGCAACCTCTACATCGAGGAGCAGGAAGGCGTCGAGATCGAGAACGACGAGTCCAACCTGTCACAGATCAGCTGCGGCAACTGCGGCGCAGACGTGGAAATCCGCGAGATCGACATCCGCGAAATCCTCGACAGGCTGCGCCAGCGCGAAATCACCATGAAAGAACGCCGTCGTTTGCGCGAATCAGGGAAGGTCGACAAGACGGCCAAGCCGGACAAATAGGCAGGAGAACCCCATGAACAACATCCGGTTGCTGACAGGCGGACTGGTGCTGATCGTGCTCGGCCTGGCCGGCGGCACGGGCTACCTGATCTATGACCGCATCCAGAGCGAAGTCGGCTCCACCGAGCGCGTCACGAAGCAGGACGTCGAGGAAATCCGCACCGACGTGACCACGCTGAAAGACAACGACAAGGTCCAGAGCAAGAAGATTGAAGTGCTCGAGGACGAGATGGTGGAGGTAAAGGGCCGCGTCACCACCGCCGAGGGAAAGCTCGAGTTGCAGGACGCGTTGATCAAGAAGCTGCAATCCGACACCACGGCAAACCGCGAGGACATCCAGGCGCAGGAAGCCAAGCGCCAGAAGATGCAGGAAGAGCTCGACGGCCACAAAGCCGAACTCGACGCGATCCGCGGCAAACTCGAAGACGCCGAGAAAGAGCGCCAGCAGATCCGCGACCAGCTCAAGGCCCAGGGCGAGCGCATCGACGCACAGGAAGAACGCCTCAAGCAGATCGAAGAGAAAGGCGACTCACGCGACGCCGAAATCGCCGCGCTGCGCGCCGAGCTTGCGGCCTTGAAGAAACAGCTTGGTCTCTCCGACCCGCCGCCTGAAAACTAGGCCTAGCCGCCCTTCGAGATATCCCGGAACAGCAGCGTGAGCTTCATTGTGGGCTCCGCGGGCAGCGGCTCTTCGCCGCTGGTTGCCGCGTCGGTACCGGTATCGGTGCCGCCGTCAGTCGGCTGGCCGGTGTCGCCGGCCGGTTGCGCCGGCGCGGCCGCTGCGGTGCGGCGGTACACGGCGCGAATCGTGTGCGTCACCTTGCCCACGGTCGCGGACGCTTCGACTTCAAAAACGGTCGAGCGCACGACAAGCCACGGGCGGATCGCATTGTAGATCTCTTCGGTGAAGCCCTCGATTTCCGTCGGCGGCTCTTCGCCTTCGGCCGCCGCCTGGTTGTTCACGCGCTGCACGAACGCCTGGTAGCTGGCAAGGTCCTGCGGGCGGAACGACGCGTTGTCTTCTTCTTCGGGCGGCGGTGCATTGGGGTCGATGTTCGGGTCCGGCTCTTCTTCCGGCAGCTCGCCGCCGTTCTCATCGGCCGTGACGATGTCCTGCCGGTCCTGTTCGCGCGCCGTGATGATCTGGTCCACCACGTCCCACGTCATCTTCTCGTCCAGCGCCAGCAGCAGCTCACGTGAGCAGGTGTTGACGTTGATGAAGCCCGTCGAGTACAGGGTGATGAAGCCCAGGATCGGCAGCGGCGTCGGATCCGTCGAGCGCTCGTCGATGCTCTCGATGGACTCGCGGCGCTTCTCGAACTTTTCCTGGTCGTTCAGGTCCTTCCAGTCGCGCGGCCCTTCGTCTGCGTTGGGATCGTCCTGCTCAATGCCGGTGTCGGCCTTGCGGATCGGCCCGTACAGAAGAACCTCGGTCCAGCCTTCCACCTGGAGCAGCTCACCGACCGTCAGCATTTCGAACGGCGTCTGCTTCTTCATGCTGCGGACGTCGGGCTTTGTGTTCGGGTTGGCCGTGATCTCGAGGTCGTCGCTGTCTTCACTGGCACGCTCCTCAAGGTACTTCACAAGGTTGCGAACCAGCGTCTCGGTGTTGACCGAGTCATCGCCCGCGCGGCGTACTGTCTTTGCGTCGCCCTCAAGCATCAGGCGGTCGTCTTCACGGCGGCATATCGCGATCAGGCGCTGCAGCGTCTTGCGCGCCTTTTCCTGCTGCGTTTCGTTGCCGCGCACCAGCGACAGCAGGTTGAACTTGCGCTCTTCGTCGGTGATCAGGATCTGCGGCTGCGGGGGCGTCTGCCCGTCGGCCGAATCCTCGGCGCCCCACGTTTCGCCTTCCCATGAGACGGGCTGGGCCCAGGGCTCATTCAGGCTGTCGTAGTCGGCGTGGTCGTCGAGGCGAAGAATGACCTGGCCGCGCACCATCGCCATCTGGGCAAGGTAAGCGGCCTTCAGGTCATCGCGCACGTTGGCCGAGATCGAGATTTCGCGCATCACGTCGCGCTGGAACGCGAACACCAGCACGGCCAACAGGATGATCAGAATCATCACGATCAGCAGCGCAAACCCGCGTCGATCCCTGCGGGGTCTGCCTGGCTTCGGCTGGGTTGGCTCGGCCATGGATGTTTAACGCACAGGATCAGCGACCGTTTGCGTTCTTCGCACGAAGTACAACGGTCAGATTCTGGCGTTTGCCGTCGCGAATAATTTCCAGCTCAAGGCGGTCGCCGGGCTCATGCTTGGACAGCAGCACGCGAAGCTCGCCGGTGCCGGTCACGGTGTCGCTGTTGGCGTAGACAACAATGTCATCCACCTTAAGCCCCGCCTCTTCGGCCGCGCCGCCACGGGTAACGCCGGTGACGCGAATGCCGCCCTCGATTTCGAGCTTCTTGGACTCTTCCGCCTCGAGGTTCACGAAGCTGGCGCCCATCGTGACCTTAAGCGTCACGCGCTCCGGCTGGTGGCTGTCCGGCTTGACGTCGGGCTCGGCCGGCTCCTCCACGGTGGGCTTCTCGGTTTCCTTGTCGGCCTTGCCTCCGCGCAGCTCTTCCAGGCGGCGCTCAAGGTCTTCCTGTGTGCGGCGACGCTCGGCGTCCAGTTCGCGAAGGCGCTCGCGCAGTTCCTTCACCTTGGCGTCGTCGCCGAATTTGTCGTCCTTGTCGGCGGATGAGCCAAGCGTAATCATCAGCGGCTCAGTGCGCCCGTTCTCGTGGCGCACGCCCAGGCTGAGCATGTCGCCGGGGCGCTTGGCGGCCATGACGTCGCGCATCTGCTCAATGGTCGTGATCGTGTCTTCGCCGGCTGACAGAACGATGTCGCCCTTGACCATGCCTGCGTCAGCGGCCGGGGACTTTTCGTCCACGCGGGTGACTTTCAGCCCGCCGTCGATGCCGAGCTTCTTGGCCTCCGGCGCATCCACAACCTCAAGCTTAACACCTAGCCAGGCCGTGCCGGACTGCGCCGAAAGCGCGGTGGCGCCCATCACCAGCAGCATCAATGCACAGAAAACCGAACCCGCGAATCGCATCGCTTTCTCCGTCACAAGCCTCGAACTCAGGACCCTTTATCATACGGATGAACGTCCCGCGAGGCGAACGGTTTGGCTGGACTTGTCCACACTCCTTGGCACACTCTGCACAAAGGACGCGAAATGGTTCATATCGTTGAGATCATCAGCTATGTACCCAAGGCCGCAAAGCCTGGGCGCATCGAGTTCAAGCTGAACGGAAACACTTTCCACGCCAAATGTTATGCCGACCCTGAGCTGGCCGAGGGGCTGTTCGTGGAGGGCACTTCCTACCCGGTCAGCCTGACAGTCGAGACCGAGGGCAAGGTCGAATACGCGGCGGCCGGCGAGCCCAAGTTCGAAGTGATCAAGCCCGACCCGGCGGGAGATCAGGTACGCGCATACGGGCGCACCTGGGAAGGCGTGGACCACCAGATGATCAAGCTCGACGCCAACCCCAGCGTGGGACTGAAACTTAATCTGCCCCAGACTGCCAGCGACTACCGCGGCGGAAGCTGGCTCTCGGCCGTCGGGTTGCTCTGCGCTGATCTGCCACCGGAAGACCATGATTAGTCACACGAGTTGCCCGTGCACACGGCGCAATCCACTGGCATAGTGCCCGCCCACGGCCGACGGGGAACACGCGTTGCTTCCGCTGCTTCAAACCCTGATGCTGAGTACCGCCGATGCGCTGAACGAGCTTGCCGACAAGGCTGGCGCGATGGAGGCGCTGTATTCAACCCTGTTCGATCCACAATGGAACCAGGACAACGCGACCACCATCTGGCCCGTGATCATGGTGATCCTGTTCCTGACGGGCGTCGGCCTGCCTGCGCCGGAGGACATCTGGCTGACGCTGGCCGGTTTTAGCGCCTACAAGCAGGCGGGCGACCACTTCGTCTGGTACTACTTCGCCGGCGCATTTGTTGCGACCAGCTTCGCCATCCTGGTCGGTGATACGGGCGCATGGTGGCTCGGTCGCCGCTTTGGCTTTGACATTCGGGACCGCTTCAAATTCATGAAGCGCGTGCTGACCGAAAAGCGCATGCGCAAGGTGCAGGGCTGGTTTGACAACTACGGCAGCTGGACGGTGTTCCTGGGGCGACAGGTCGCCGGGGTGCGCTTCGTGACGTTCTTCAGCGCGGGCACGATGCGGATGTCGCTGCCGCGCTTCCTGCTGTTTGACTTCCTGGGCTGCCTGGTCAGCATACCGATCTGGCTGAGCCTCGGCGCCGCGGCCTCCATCTACGGGCGTGAATGGCTGGAAAAGGCCTCCAAGAGCATCAGCGGCGGGCTGCTGGGCGTAGCCGTGGTCGCGGTGATTATCATGATCGTGGTCATCAAGATCCGCTCCGCCAAGCGGGCCAAGCGCGACGCCGAAGACATTGAGGAAGAGATCCGCCTGTCGTCGCGCACCATCACGGTGCCCTCGGACATCACCAAACCGAAGTCCGGCATCCACCCGGGCTAGGCTGTCCGGTCAAATGTCGCAACGGTTGGTAGACTCGCGCACGGGGGAATCTTGCGTACGTCTGTCGGAACAACCGAACGGCAACTCAACCTGCTCAGCGTGTTGCTGAAGGCGCGTGCGCCGTTGGACTGGGACACCCTCTCCCAGATCGAAGGCTACAACGACGACGAGACACCGCTCCGGTCGCGCCAGAAACGGCTGGAGCGCGACCTCAAGGCCCTTGAGGCGTCAGGCCTGAAGATCATCCGCCACTCGGTATTCACGCGCTCAGAGTACGAAATCGACCGCGGCGCATGTCTGCTGCCGTCACTCAGCATCTCTGACGAGCAGCGCCTGCTGATGTACCGCATCGGCATGGCGTACCTCGAGGATGACGACGCCGGACCATTCAAGAGCCACCTGTCTTCGGCACTGCTGAAACTGCAGGCCGGGGCCGGCAGCGAGGGCCTGCCCGCCCGCTTGCCGCGCACGTTTGTGCGGCGCACCTTGCATCGGCGCCGTGGCGAGAGCGCGCAGTTGGAAGCCATCGGCGCGGCACTGCTGGAGCGCCGGCGGGTGCAGTTCAGCTACGCCGCGCGCAGCGGCAAGGGCACCGAAAAACGCACGGTGGCGCCTTATGCCCTCGTTTCCAGGCGCGGCGGCTGGTACCTGGTCGGCTTCGATGTGGACCGTGGCGCCGAGCGCACCTTTCGCCTGTCCCGCATGCGCGGCAAGGTCGCGGCAGCGAACCCGCGCGCGAAAGGCCCTGAATACGAGGTGCCCGCGGGATACGACCCCGAACGCAGCTTCTCGGCCGACGTCTTCGGGCGCGGTGAGAACGCGTTCAAGGATGTGCGCATCAAGTTCGATGCCGAAGTCGGATTCGTGATCGAGAACGAGTTCGCCGGCATATACGAAATCAAGGCGCACCGTGACGGCTCGGTCACGCTGAACCTGCCCCAGGCCTACCCCGGGGAGCTGCTAGGCTACCTGGGCGAGTTTCCGGGCCATTGGGAAGTGCAGCACCCGCCTGAGTTGCGCAAGCTGGTCGTCCAGCGACTGAAGGCCTCGCTGTCCGCCATGGACAGGAGATCTCGATGAGCGAAGTGACCAACCTGGTCAGCCTCGTCAGCTTCCTCGTTGCCAACGAGGGCATCTCGCTGCGAGACGCCGCCAAGGCGACGCACCGCACGCCCGCGCGCCTGCTGCGCGACCTTGAGCGCCTGATGATGTGCGGCGTGCCGCCCTACTCTCCCAGCGACTACATCAACTACAGCCTGCAGGGCTCCGGCAAGACCGCGCAGGTGCACGTGCGCTTTGCCGGTCATTTCGCACGCCCGCTGAATTTCACGCCGCAGGAATCGCTGGCGCTGAAGTACGCGCTGGAACACTTCAGCCGCGGCGCCGACGCGCGTACGCAGAAACAGATTGACGGTCTGACAAACATGCTGCGCGAGGCGCTGCAGGGACGCGTTCACGAGTTGCTGAACGACTCGGCCAAAGGCTTCGTCACGCCGCGCCAGACGGAACGTATGCGCCAACTGATCGGCATGCTGGCCGAAGCCATTGAGGACCAGCAGCTGGTCGAAATCGAGTACTACTCAGCGCACCGCGCCCGGCTGGCAAAGCGCGTCGTGCATCCGTTTGCGGTTCTGGAGATCGGCGCGCACTTCTACCTTTACGCATACTGCAACACGGCCGAGGAGACTCGGCACTTCCGGCTGGACCGCATCCGCAAGGCCGAGCCGATCGACAAGTTCTTCGACGAGCAGCCGCCCAAGCGGCGCGAATTGGGCAAGATGGAATCGCTGTTCCACGGCAGGCCGAAATCACGCCTGGTGGTGCGTTTCAGCAAGCTGGTCGCGGCCGAAGTCGTGGAAGAGTGGTCCGAGTCGCCCGGCGTGAAGATAAAGAAACTGGGCGACGGGCGGGCCGTGATCGA
This sequence comes from Planctomycetota bacterium, assembly GCA_020638675.1. Classification (GTDB taxonomy): domain Bacteria; phylum Planctomycetota; class UBA8742; order UBA2392; family UBA2392; genus JACKID01. The sequence goes on along the minus strand of JACKID010000001.1, from coordinate 1,323,262 downwards.
GACGCCGCTCTACAATCCGTTCTGGGCGATCGGCTTCGTGATGGGCTTCGGTGAGCACGCGGACCTGCTTGAGCCCAAGCACCTGCGCGACGAACTGGCCCAGACGATCCGCCAGTCGCTCGCGGCGCACAAGTAGATCAACGCCTGCGCCTGCGGCGGAACGGCAGCCCGATCAGGTAGACGAAGCAGAACAGGATCAACGACAGCGCGCAGATCGCCAGCGGATAGTGCAGCTTCACCAGCGCGTTGCCGATGAAGCCGAAGATCGGACCGTCGCCGCTGGCGCGGAACAGCCGGTCGACGATCAGGTGCAGCACCAGCACGATCCCGCAGACCACGAGAATCCCGACCGAGCCGTTCTTCAGGTCCTGCTTCGATGGCGCCATGCTCATGGTGAAGGCCATCGCGAAGTAGAGGAACACCCACGTGCGCCAGTCGCCCAGCGACGACAGCTTGAAGAACAGCACCATGTCGTCCCACACCAGCTGCACGAGAGAGGCCGCGAACATGAGCTGGTTGGTCTGCACGGCGTCGGTGCGAACCGCGTAGAAATTCACCGGCGAGCGCAGGATCAGCCCCAGCAATACCAGGCACAGCGTGCAGCCGACGAGCGGCGCGAGGCTGATGGCCACGTCGCCGATGTACTTGATCTTGGGCGGGCCGTGTTTGACTTCGCCGCTGCCGTCGCTGCGGAACAGCACCATGCTATGCACCTTCGCGCCCGTCAGCACGCACGCCGCCGCATGGGATAGCTCATGCACAGCAACGCCCGGAGCGATCATGTAGGCAAGAATGCGCGGAGGAACGGCACGAATCCACAACCACCGCAGCCCGTAGGTAGCCAGAATCAGCAGGCTGACACCAAGTACAAGATTCAGGAATGCGGCAAGTGTCGGCACGGCGTCCAGGTCAGAAGGCAAAAATAAAAAGGCAAAGGGCCATGACGGTCTACATCGGGTAGTTCCGTTTCGCCTTTTGACTTTTTCCTTTTGCCTTGGCTCGCCGCTAGCCGTCGGCGAGCTTCACCTGGTTCTTGCCGTTGTTCTTCACCCAGTAGAGCGCGCGGTCCGCATCGCGCAGCAGCTGCTCTTCATTGGTGATGCTCTTGTTGACGCAGGCGATTCCCATCGAGGCCGTGATCCGGATCAGTTTGCTGTCGTCCTCGAGCAGCGGGATTTCGAGCTCGTTGATCTTGCGGCGGATGTGCTCGGCCTTGACGCGTGCGGCCTCCCCCACCGTTTCGGGCAGGATCACGCAGATTTCCTCGCCGCCGTAGCGGCAGACGGTGTCGAGGTCGCGGAAGCTGCCGGCCAGCAGGCTGCCAAGCTGCTCCAGTACGCGGTCGCCCATCTGGTGACCGTAGGTGTTATTCACGTTGCGGAAGTCGTCGATGTCGAGAATCACCAGGCTCAGGTCGCGATCGTAGCGGATCGCGCGCCGGAACTCGGTGGTGAGCTGCTCTTCGAAGACGCGGCGGTTGAACAGCCCGGTCAACTTGTCCACGCGGCTCTGCTGCTTGATGCGTTCCAGGTTTTCGTGGTTACTGATCACGACACCGAGGAAGTCGGCGATCGTGCTGACCAAGTCTCGGATCGACTGCTGGATGGGCTTGTGCCCCGCATAGAAACGCTGCAGGTTTTTCGGCAGCCCGACCTGCAGAATACCACGCACCTGCGCACCCGCGCGGATGGCGGCGAAGTGGGTGCCGTTCTCGTCTACCGCCAGCTCCTCATCGCCCGTGAGAACGCGGCTCAGAAGCGGGGTTTCCTTCACCTGCAGGCTGGTAGTGGTCCGGAACGGGTTGGCGTACTTCACCTCCAGTTTGCCGTTGTCATCTTTCAGCAGCACGGCGCAGCTCGAGAACTGCGCGTCATTCACCATCGTCAACGCGGTTTCTTTGAACACGTCGTTGATCTCGCTCAGCTCCAGCAATCGCTTGGTGAGCAACGGGATCGCGCGCAGGACCTCCGACAGCGCGCCGACGCGCGTGTTGGCTTCCAGCACTTCGAGGCTCTTTTTCTGGGCGTCCTTGGCGGACTGCTGCGCCGCGAGAGTGAGTTCGCGGTTGAACTCGGACTCGTTGCGCAGCTTCACTTCCATCTTGACCTGATGGCTGACGTCGCGCGCGCTGCCCACCTGCACCAGCCGCCCCATGTAGCGGATCAGCGTGAAGCGTACTTCGAGGTGCCGGACTTCGCCGTCCGGGCGCACAACACGAAAGCGCGCGACGCCGCTGTCGCCTGCGTCGCGCACTGTGCCGCGGTGATCGCTGACCTGGGCGCGATCATCCTCGTGAATGATGGACATGGTGGAGACCGGCCGACGGGCCTCAACCAGCTGCTCCCGCGTGTAGCCGACCAGCTCGCACATCGCGGGGTTGACCTTGATGAAGACGTCGGCTTCAGGGTCCAGAACGTACTGACCGTCCACTGATGTCTCAAAGTGGAGTTGCAGCAGGCTTGGCTGAACCGTTACCGACGTGTCGTGCATGCGCCTTTACTCAGCGCATCAGTCGTCCGGGGACATGACCTTGCGCTCACTCGCTGCGACCGCGGTATCAAACACCCTTACCGACGGGTCGCGCCGCACCGGGATCACTGCCGCCGCGACGACCGGTGCGTCGTCCACGGGCTCGTTTTCTTCCGTGCTTTCCACGGCAGGCTCTTCTGCCTCCGCGGTCTGCTCATCTTCCGCCGCCAGGTCGCGAGCCTGTGAGACCGGCAGGTGAAGCTCTTCCGCCGGTGTCAGGTCGGGCGTTGCCTCGCCGACTTCGTCAATCGCCGCCCGCTCATCTTCAACCTCGGGCTGCAAGCCCGTCAGCGGCTGGGCGGGCCCTGCAAGCCCACGCCCCGATTCCTTCGTTGTTTCGGGTACCCCGCCAGTCGTGCGCTTCCTGCTTCGCAGCACGTCAGCGGCTACCCAGGCCACCAGCCCGGCGGCGGCCGTGAACGCAACGTAGGGAACGTATTCTACTATGAGTAGCGTCATCTCTCGACACCTCGTCAAAGGCCTTGCCCCCAGTGTCACGGGGGCCTAGATTTCCGGCATGCGCGTACTCGCCGTCATACCGGCCCGACTGGCCTCGACACGACTTCCCCGCAAGGTCCTGCTGGACCAAACAGGCAAGCCCCTCATCCAGCATGTCTGGGAGGGGGCCAAGGCCTGCGATGCTATCGACCGGATCGTGGTCGCAACTGATGCCGAAGAAGTGATGAAAGCCGTGAAAGCGTTCGGCGGCGAAGCCGTGATGACATCGCCGGCGTGCGCCAGCGGCACGGACCGCGTGGCCGAGGCCGCGCTGCAATTCCCGGACGCCGAAATCATCGTCAACGTGCAGGGCGACGAGCCCGAGATGTCACCAGAGCCGCTCTACGCGCTGGTCGAGGGCATGAAGGCCAATCCAACGGCCGACATGGGCACGATTGCCGTGCCTTGGCCCGCCGAGGTGCCGCTGTCCGAGCCCGGGTTCGTGAAGGTCGTGACGGACAAGGATGGCTTTGCGCTCTATTTCAGCCGCAATGCGATCCCCCACTACCGGGATACGCCGGAAGTGCCTCCGCACGAGGATCGCGACGACGGCAAGCCCCGCTATCTGAAGCACGTGGGGCTGTACGCCTATCGCGCGCCCTTTCTGCAGGAGTACGCGAAGATGGCGCAGACGCCGCTGGAGCAGGCCGAAGCGCTGGAGCAACTGCGGGCGCTTGAGAACGGCAAACGCATAGCCGTCTTCGTCAGCCGCTACAAGGGCTATGAGGTAAACACACCCGCCGACTACGAGGCATTCGTCGCGCGAAACAGACCCCGGGGCTAGTCACCCGCGCCGGGAATCGTGCCTGAGCGCGCGCTTTCGCGCATACGGGCGATCTCGTCGATCACACCCGAGGTCGTGTCGCGCTTCGGCTCAAGCTCCTTGCGGGCGAGATCTTCGGCATTCTCAAGCTTCAGGCGCGCCGCGGCCTCCTGCATCATCGCCGTCATGCGCTTGCGCTCAAGCTCGGATGTGCCGAGTTCGCTTTCGAGCCGCTCCACTTCCGCCTCCAGCTCCGGCACTCTCGAGTTCTCCGGTGGCTCGGGCGGATCACTCAGGCTGACGAACAGGATGTAGAGAATGCAGACGAACAGCGCGAAGCCGAGCGTACCGATGCCCATCCCGGTCATGCCGCGCTTCTTCTGCACAGGCCGCGGCGCCAGCGCAGGGTCTTCCCACGGCTTGTATTTCGCGGGCGCCTGTCCGTCTTCCGGCTCGCGAGGCGTTTCCGCCGTCGGCTCCAGGCTGAGGCTTGAGTCTTCCGAGCCGGTCCACGCCGTGGGCTCGCCGCCGGGCACCAGCTCCCATAGCTGATGCTTCTCCATGCCCGGGATCGTTTTCTGCAAGGCCGCCAACTCTCGCGGCAGGTCCTTCGCGGGCGGGCGATCGGCGGGCCTCTTGGCCAGCATCTTGCGGATCAGGTCCTGCAGTGCGCCGGGCAGCTCGCCGGCATCGAGCCCGCGTGGCTCGACTTCTACGTGCATGCGCAGAACCTCAACCGGGTCCGAATTCTCGAACGGGACCTTGCCAAGCAGCGCGCGGTAAAGGGTCACACCCAGCGAATAGACGTCGGCCTGCGTGTCGATCTCGGGGCTGACGGCCGCCTCCGGCGCCATGTAGGCGGGCGTGCCCTGCGCGACCATGGGCGACGTCAGGTTCGTCGCGCCGGCCGGGCGGGCGAGCCCAAGGTCGCACAGCTTCACCCGTCCCTTGCGGTCGATCATGATGTTGTCGGGCTTGATGTCGCGGTGCACCAGCCCGACCTTGCCGATGTACGCCACCGCGTCGGCAATCAGGCGCCCGATTTCGACGGCATGGGCCATCTCGATCTTCGGCTTGGCCCGCAGCACTTGCCCCAGGCTGCAGCCCGAGACGTACTCCATCACCATGTAGACGTTGGGGCCCTTCTTGTTGATGTCGTACGCTCGCACGATGTTGCGGTGCTGGACCTTGCTGGCGACGCGGGCTTCACGCAGGAAGCGCTGGATGTACTCACGGTTTGAGCTTAGCGCCTTGCTGAGAATCTTGACGGCAACCACGCGGCGCAGGCTGGGCTGCCAGGCGCGGTACACACTGCCGCGCCCGCCACGCCCGATCATGTTCAGCAGGATCAGTCCGGGCAGCTGGGGCTCCAGGCCCTCAAGCTGGCTGTTGCCGATCAGCGTAATCAGGTCTTCGACGACTTCGGAGGGAATCAGCTTCTCACGCCCGAGGTACTGCAGCAGCGGGCCGTCTTTCTCGACGGTCCAGCGCGAGTTGACGAGCTCAACCTCGGCCGAGGACAGAAAGCCCTTGGCATTCAGGTAGCGCAGAATCTCTTCTGGATTGAGGACCGGCACAGATTCTCTCCGGGGGCCCACCAGTATAGCGGGCCCCCGTGCGGCGCTCCACCCGCTCAGCGTTGGCCGGGCGGTGTCGTGCCTTCCTGTATGGCTCGCGCATAGCGAGTCATGAACTCGCGAACGTTGATGAACTCGCGAACCGCCGCGACTTCACTATCGAACCGGTTCCTGAGCGTGCCCGGTGCGTTGGTCGCGCCCGTGTAGTAGTCGGACAACTTCAACTCCGGTCGCAGGTAGTTCTGAAGCTCCCAGTCCTGCAGCACTACGTCCCTGGTCTCAGCCATCTGCTCGGTGCGGATGTAGTGCTCCCATGAGAACGAAACCCTCAGAACATCGTCGCGTGCCGCCTGACAGTTCTGCCATGCGTCTTTCCAGACCAGCACGGCATAAGTCCTGGATGTATCGAGCAAGGCCAGCCGCTTTTCACTGTCGGGCGCGAAGGTCTCGATGAACTCGTAGCGCATGTCCCGCCACTTGTGCGGGAGAAACAGGATGCGCCCTCCGGACTTCTCCGTGAAGTGCACCGGGTCGAACTCGTCCGTTTCTTCCTTCGTCCTTAGATACTCGAACGCCGCTTCGGTCAGGTCTGGCGGGCAGTACTTCCACTGTTCCCGGCGGGCCTCCCACTTGGCGGCCAACCCGCCCGGAGTGTTCTGCACAGCGCGAAGTTTGTCGATGCGCTGGATGGCAGCGGCCCCGTTGTCCCGCTTGTCGATCGCATCCCAGGCGAGCCATGCCGGATGGTTGATTCTGTGGAAGCCGGTGTAAGTGAGGCAGCCGTCCACCATGCTCCAGTAGCGCAGGGCCAGCCGATCCTGAAAACCGCTGATCTGCCGCAGCACGGCTTTCTGCGCCGCCTCTGCCGCCTCGAGCATCTCCCGCTCGTCGGGTGTGATCCTGCCGCCGTACTTTGTGATGAGGTCGCCGTTGTCGCGCCGGATGCGTTGCTTGTCTTCGTCGGCCTGGCGAATCCACTTGCGTTTCAAATCTTCCAGCTTCTGGACGGCCGCGGCATTGGCGTTTGCAGGCGGCTGAGCCCTCAGCTTCTTCTCGAGCTCAGCGTCGATCACGGCATCGACGTTATCGAGCTGGTTCTCAAGGGCCCTCACCTGCTCAACGACGACATGGTGATACGCCCAGACAACGAAGTTCGCCGGTGTCGTCGAGGTGGCTGACTCGGGAGGCACCAGCTCTATGTGTTCACCGTTGCGTATGTCCCCCACCCAGATGCGCGCTTCGTCAGATAGTTCGCCCTTGGTCTCGACCAGGTAGCGGAACACCTCTTCGTGCAGGAATGGGTCGTCCATCACACTGCGCCACGTAGGCTGAAGCGTCACCTCGTCGAAGTCGACGCGGGCGCCGTACAGATCACTGCACCATTCGATGGCCTGCCACAGGTCATGCTTCTGCGTCTTGAAGTTCAGGCGCGCGATCAGCCGGTACAGGCCCGGTGCGAGCGGCTTGTCGAGCTCGGGCAGGGCAAAGCGCGCCAGTCCGAAGCGCCCGAACTGCGTGGTGACCGTGGCCTCCGCCATCTGGCCTTCGACCAGTCGGCCGATCTGCCTGGGATCGACCCTTGGCTCGCGCGGCGCATCCGACTGGGGGTCGTGGTCGAGCACCGTCTCGTAGTAGTACAACTCGACGTGCAGCTTGAGCCCCATCAACTGGCCCGGAGGCAGCTTGAAGCCGAAGGGTGCGGCATCCAGCTCGAAGTCCGTCAGTACCTCCCCGGTGATCTGCAGGCCGCGCATCGTCCTCATGACGTTTGCTTTGCGGATGATTACGCGGTTTTGTTCATAGAGTTCGTCGGGCGGCTGGGACTCAGGCCTGACCTGCCTCACGCGCCATTCCGGAAAGCCACCCCAGGCTTCGCTGGGCGGCGGCGAAGGCAGGCGCTCCGTCGGCAACGGCACTTGCTCCGGCACCGGCTTGGGCACGTCGACCGGGGGTTCTTGTTGTGAAGGCAGCGGGTCCGGTTTGTAGACCGGCTCCGGCGTTTCGCGATCGGCCTTGGTCGGCTCGACGTCCGGCGACCACAGCCCGATGTGAACGGTCCAGAGTGCAATGATCAGGGCAATCAGCAGCCCCGCGGCGAACGCGGCGGGGCCGATGCGCGAGCGACGTCGCATCGTGGTGCTCCCCGGCCCCGGGTTGAAGTTGTGGGGCCGGCTTGCGCCGGCCCCGCTCTAGTTACTTGCCGCGTGCAGGCGGCGCACTGGGCGGACGCCGGCCCGGCAGGGCCTTGACGTCAACCTTCGCCTGAACTGCCCGAGTGTAGATTACGGTAAACTGCTTGATGTTGGCGGCACTCTGCACAAGGTTGATGCTGCCGTCGAAGCGGTTCTTGATCGTCCCCGGAGCATTGGTTGCCCGCGAGAAGTAGTTGTCGAGGTGCAGGTTCGGCCTGGCATCGCCTTCGCGCCTCCAGCCTTCCTTGATGGTCTCTTTGTCTTCCTTCATTTGCTCCGTGCGAATGTAGTACTCCCAGGAGTACGACAGGGTAATCACGTCATCGCGCGCGGAGCGGGCCTGCGCCAACGCCTGCGGCCAGACCTGGACGCAGTAGATGGTCTTGGTATCCAGCTCGGCGAACATCTTGTCCGTCTCTTCGATGAGCTTGGCAATGAAGTCGTTGCGGTACTCCACCCACTTGTCGACCTTGAGGACGAACACGTCGCCGTCCTTTTCGGTGAAGTTCTCCGGATCGAAGTCGGTCTTCTCTTCCTTGGTGCGCAGGTAGTCAAACGCGGCCGTGACCATTTCGGGTGGGCAGTACTGCCACTGTGTCTTGCGAGTCTCCCACTTCGCGGCGAGACCGCCTGCCGCTTCTTGCGCGTCCCTGAGCTTCGTCACGCGATCCACTGCCGCCTTCTTGTTGTCTTTCTTGTCGATGGCGTCCCAGGCCTGCCATGCCGGGTGATTGATGCGGTGGAAGCCCGAGTAGGGCAGGTAGCCGTCGGTCAGGATCCAGTACTTCAGGGTCAGGTATTCGTGAAGCTGGGCGATCTGCTCCATGATTTCGGCGCGCGCCGCAACGGCACTGGTGTACAGCTTGGCCTCTTCCTTGGTTGTGCGCCCGCCGTACTTGGTGATCAGGTCGGCGTTGTCGCGCTTGATGCGCTTCTTGTCTTCCTCAGCGTCCTTCTTCCACTTTTCCTTCAGGTCGTTGAGTTTCTTGATCTCTTCATCCGTCGCGCCACTCTTTGGCGTGACCTTCAGCTTGTCGGCGAGTTCCTTGTCGATGACCTCATCCACGTTGTCGAGCTGGTTCTGGAACGCGAGCACCTGGTCCACGACTACCAGGTGGTAGCTCCAGATCAGGTAGTTGGCGGGCTTGCGCGAGGTGCCCTGTGCGGGCGACACAAGCTCAAGGTTGCCTTCCTTGCAGATTTCACCGATCCAGAGCAGCGTCTCGTCCCGCAACTCACCCTTGGTGTCGACGAGGAAACGGTAGACCTCATCGTGCAGGGCGGGATCATTCATGACGTTGTGCCAGATCATTTCCATCGTGTCCGGGTCCGCCTCACCGCGGGAACCGTACAGGTCGCCACACCACTTGATGGCAGACAGCAGCTTGTTTTCCTGGGTCTTGAACCGGACGTGCGCCACCAGGCGATAGATGCCCGGCGCCAGCGGCTTGGTCAGCACCGGCAGGGTAAAGCGCGCCAGTCCGTACTTGCCGAAGTAATCGTCCACGTTGACCGTGGCCATCTGGCCCTCAACCAGCTGGCCCTGATTCTTCGGGTCGATCTTCGGGTCCTTGACCTTGCCCGAGGCATCGCGCTCGAGAACCGTGTCGTAGTAGTACAACTCGACATTCACCTTCAGACCGAGAAGCTGGCCCTTGGGCAGGTCTTCCCCGGGCGGGACGCTGTCCGCGTCGAAGTCCGTGACGACCTCGCCGCTGATCTGCATGCCCTGTCCGGTCAGAATTACGTTTGTCTTGCGAATGATGACGCGGTTCTGGTCGTAGAGCTCGTCAGGCGGCTGCGATTCCGGCCGAACCTGCCTGACCCGGGATTCCGGGTAGCCGGTGTAATCTTCCTGCGCCGCGAGTGCGCCGGTCAGCAACGCCAGCATAAGCGCGGCCGTGGTGTATCGAATGAGCATCTGTCTGTCCTCCGGGCCCCAACCTTTGTGCCTGCCTCAGTTACGCCGAACGTGCGGTGGGGCTTTCCCCACCGCACGGAGCATAGTTTTTCAAGCCGCCTAGTACTCAATCACGAATGTCAGTTTCCTGGACGGCGTCAACACGGTCACCGTCACGTCGAGCAGATACGGCGTGACGTTGTTTACGGTAAGGTCTTCCCCTACACGGAAATGGGCACGATAGAGGAACACGCCGACCCTGGTGCCGGATGGCAGCACTGCGCCATGAAGGCTCATGCCGCCGGCGGCCCAGTAGTCGTCCTCGCCGGTGCCCGTGCCGGTATTGTAGCCCGAATTTCCCTTGTACTTCAGCGAACTCAGGTCAGCCTTCGAGCCACCCGGCTTGATGGTGGAGTAGTCATCCACGACACCCCATTCCATCTCAATGCCGGAGCTGGTGGCGAGCGTCAGCCCGCGACCGCGATACGGGTCCCAATCCGGGCGCAGCTCGGTCCAGCTCAGCGTGCCGAGGCGCACGGGAAGCGCGTGCAACTGGTTGTCCTCCGCGCGCACCGGCAGGAAGCCGTTTTCGTAGAACACGTCCTTGCCGCCCAGCGGCTCATAGCGGCTGTAGGGCTGGAAGTCCGCGGGCGTCAGGTCGGAGTTGCCCGGGATGACCTGTGCGCTGATGCGGAAGTCGTCGATCGTCGCATTGGCAACCGCCACGATGTTCGAGTCGAACTTGAAGACCGGACGGGGCGGCTTGTCCACGTCACCCTGGTCGATGTCGCCGTCGAAGTAGTCGTCATACACCTGCGGGTTGGTGAGGTCGAGCTGGCGGCGGAAGATGCAGCCGACCGTCAGGCGATCCTCGGGGTTGATCTCAAGCAGTTTGCAGGTCGTGCGATAGATGTCGTAGCCGGGCGAGCCGGTCGGCTCCTCGGTCGGGAGTACGGTGTCGGTCAAGGGGGCGTGGCGTCCGTCGTTTCGGTAGCCGAGCGTCCCGTCCGGGTCGTCGTAGAACTGCACCGGCTGAACCTGGCGACCGTCGAACCACAGGCGGAACGGCTGCGTAGTGTTGCTGTTGTAGCTGAGCGTAAAGCGGTGCCAGTCGTGCGTGCGCAACAGTACCTGGCCCAGGCTCGCGCCGCCGACGTAGGTTGCCTGCGACAGGTCGATCCACGAGTCCACTCGCGAGTACAGGAAACCCTTGTTGTCGTTGGCAAAGCCGCGGTCGTTGCAGATGTCATTGGTGCCGGTGTAGCCGCCCAGCGGCTCCACCTGGTCATAGATGCGACGCATGGCGGTGCCGAACTGCACGATGTTCTGTGGCGTGCTCGTTGTGGCTCCGCTCGGCACGTTTGCGCCGAATGCCTCGGTGAAGTACATGCGGGTAAAGCGCAGCACGCCACCCGGCTCTTTGTACACGAAGAACTGCACGCCTTCGAAATCTGCGTTTGTGTCACGTGTTTGCGCGGCCGGATCCGACAGCGGAATGCTGTCCTTGAATCGCCCGTAGGCGGTTGCACCGAACAGCGCCGAGAAGTTGTTGCTGGCGGGGTCGATCTCGCCAAGCGAGACCACCATGTCGGAGGCGGTGCTGTTGGCGCCCTGGGGCGGAAGGTCCCACTTCACCCAGAAGTCGACGGTGCCTTCGTAGTACGGCATGTTGCTGCGGTGCTGGCGCTTGAACTCGGCGTCTTCGTTGTGCTCGTCCGTGCCGCGGAACGGCGGGCTGAGCCCGATCAGGCGCGTACGCATCAGCGCGTCGTTGGGGCCGGAGCCCGGCGGGGCGTAGCCGGTCTGCTTAAGGTCGTCGACGCCGTCGTCCTTCTCGGAGTCGCCGATGTCGCCGATCTCGCGGATCGGGCCGAACGGATTCGCCTTGGCGTTGATCGCGTTGCCGCCGGAGCCGCACGGGTAGCGCAGCAGCTTGAGACGCGGCAGGCGGTTCAAGCCACGCACGCCGTACGAGCCCTTGAGGCTCTTCTGCGAGGCGGGACGCAGGCTGCCACCACCCAGGAAAACTCCGTCCGGGCGCAGTGACGAGTACTTCGTTGCCTCGTCACCGTCGTCGGAGGCTGCAAACTCGTTTGAGCCGGCAGCCTGCCCGCCGGTCGCCGTCGCCTTCTCAATGGAGCGCGGTGAAGCACTCGATACGAAGTCACCGAACGCCGCGCCTTCTTCCCACGGCAGGTGGCCCCAGTCGCCGTCAAGCCCGACCGAGTCACTGTTCACGCCTTCCACCTTCACGTTCGGGAACTGGATGCTCTTCGTGCGGGCGTGCAGGCTTTCGTTGAATCGCGAGTGGAACGCCAGCGGGTACTGCTGTTCCTGCATGTCGCGGAACGGCGCAAGGTCGTGCGGGTTCATGAATACGTAGCCGAAGTCGGACGAACTCGACGCGTAGGAGTTGTGGCCCTTGATCCTGTCCTTGCTGGTGACTTCGCCGGGCTTGGGCTTCTTGTAGGAGATACCCTTGCCGTCATCGAGGTCGGTCAGGTATTGGCCCTCGGCCGCATCATTGGTCTCCCAGGTGCCGGTGGTCTGCTCGTCGATGCTGAATGGTCCGCTCTTGGTGTCGCTCTTGAACAGGCGGCAAAGCGCCTCGGGGACGCCGCCCTGGCTGGTGGTGGCCTTCTTGTTGATGTCGGCCGCAGTCACCGGGGAGGAGAAATCGCGCTGGCTGCTGTGGCGCAGCACCTCATAGATCTGGACCACGGTGCGCACCTGGCGGCGCGCGATCGGCAAACGCTGGTCGGCGGCGAGCGAGGACGTCGCCGTGTCCTGGCCCTTGCCTTCGGGCGCAAGAATCTCGCCCTGGCTGACGATCTCGTACACCCCCATGCTGCTGAAGCAGACCGGGCTGGTGGCGGCCGTCAGGTCCATACGGTCGACGTTCATGTGCAGCGGATAGTCGACGTTGTAGCGCGACGTCAGGTTGGAGGGGCAAAGGGCCGCGCGAATCATGTCGACGCAGCTCTTCCAGTACCAGGCGCGGAAGTCCGAGCCGGTCATGGCCGTGTCGCCCGACTTGATCGGGTTGGCGGCGTGCGTGCAATTCGCCGGGTCAGGCAGAAGCTTGGTCGGGTAGCTGCCGTCCACAGCCGGGGCATTGCGTGCGGTGTTGCTGCGTGCCACGCCGACGAGGTCGGGGATCTTCACGTTGGAGCGGTCAAGGTCAGAGATGCCCAGCAGCACGCCGCGGCAGAAGCGCGCGTCGAAGTCCTGCCAGCTCTCGAACGGCTGAAGCGCCCGCATGCGGATGACTTCTTCCGCCAGGTTGGATGCGTAGTCTTCGCCGCCCTGATTGCTGCTGCCGGTCTTGCCCGCGGCGCGCCCCATGGGCGTGCTGATCGGGCCGACGGGCACAAGCTGGAAAATCGCGCGGTTGTCTTCACCGCTCGGGTACCAGTTGTTCTCACCCTGTACGCCCGTGCCGGCCACGTCACTCTTGTTGTTCTGGCGGCCAAGGTCAGGCGTACCGGAAATCTGGTCCGCCACGTCCTGGACGAACTTGTCCTTGATCAGCTGGTTCGGCTGCGTGATCAGGTCCTGCTTCTGGAAGAACAGCATGCGTGCCTTGGCTTCCAGGTTGGCGAACAGGCACACCAGCACCGGCTTCGTCGCCGTGTTGATGTTGATCGGCGCTTTGCCGAATTCGGACGCCGCCGGCTGCCACTCGGGCCAACCGTCGCGCCCGTCCTGGTCATTTCGACTGAAGCCTTCGCGGTTGAACTCAAGCTCGGTCAGCTTCAGCGGGTTGGCGTTGCTGTCATCGACCTTGTTGTTGCTCTCGACGTAGTCGCGATAGTTCGGGTCAACCCAGCTGTTCACGGTGATGAAGTTCATCGCGAGGTCAAACATGCGCTCACCGTCCTGGAACTTGTTCCAGACCGGGCGAAGCTGTTCCTTGCTCTTGAAGATGTAGCCGGCGTTTTCAGCCATCAGCATGAATTCGTCGAGCAGCTCCTTCGGGAACGGGTTGTCGCGCCCCTGGGGCTTGCCATTGTTGAGCCAGGCGTCGATGGCATCGCCGAGCGTCGCAAGGACCTGGCGCAGGCGATCACCCTTGAAGTTGTTGATGTTCAGCAGGCTTGCCGCATCCACCGCGCGCACGCGGAAGTAGTCACCCAGCTCTTCATACGTGCCGCTGGGGCCGTAGGCCTTGTCGCCAGCGCGCGCGACGTTGTCGTTGCGTACCTGGTTGATGCTCATGCCGTCGTTGTGGAACCCGGTGACGGTCTTGGAGAAGCTCACCTGGTTCTTGTCCTGGCCGTAGTTGGTCTCATCGCCGCCGCGGTTGTTGTCGCCGTCGAAGTCGACCCAGTTGCCGTCGCCGTTCGAGCCTGTGGACGTCTTGCTTGCGGCGCGCGGCCAGCTCACGGCCGGGTCGGTCGCGTCCAGCGGATGCAGCGCATAGCGCCGGGCATCGTAGGCATTGCCGGCATCGTTCAAGCCGGCCACACCGGGACCGATCGGCTCGTAGTGCTTGACGGTTGCTTCCGCGCGCAGGCGGGCGATCGAGTACTCAACACCGTCCAGCGCGAGATCGAGCGCGCGCTGGCGGTCGAGATAGTTGGCGGCAGCCCGGCGCTCAGAGAGCGTCACGAAGCTGAAGGACGTGCCGATGACAAACAGCGCCACCAGCAGCCCCAGCACCACGACCAGCATGGTGCCGCGTTTGGAATCACGGGAAGTACGAATTGGGTAACTCACGTCTAGCCTCCGTTGACCAGGCAGAGGGGTAAGCCGGGCTTGGCCCGGATCTCACCTGCTACTTCTCACTACGGCCGGCGTACGCCGACCCAAGGGGGCAATCTCATCACGGCTAGGCGTCGAGGTACGTACCGCCCGCTGCTTCCGCCAGCCGTTTGTAATAAGCCTTCTCGTCCGCCGACAGCCCGACGCCCGTGATATCCAGCGTCGTCTTCTTGCCGGCCGTGCGCCATTCCTTGACCTGCTTGATCAGGAACTCGCCCGCGTTTTCTTCCTTGTCGAACAGCGCCTGCAGTTCCTTGTCAAGCTTGGCGGGTTTGCCGGGCATTCCGCCCACGATCATCGTCGCGGATTCCGGCTCCTGCTCGAAGCATTCGCTGAGCATCGTGTAGATGTCGGCATCGCCCTTGGCCTCGAGCTTCTTGAGCCACTCCTTGGCGCGCTTGGCATTTTCTTCGGTGGCGGCCTGCGGCTCATCGCCCGCGGCGAAGTCCTGCACGCTTCCGAAGGTGACAATGTTGAAACGCAGGCGCGGATCCTTGCGCTTGGCCAGCGCGTCAAGTGAACGCTCCATCTGCGCGACCATGTGCTCAAGCCGCGTTGTTTCCCGCGACTCATCCACCGTGATGCTCTTGGCCATCGCGTTGCTGATGTCGAGCAGGTAGACGCGAATCTTGAGCTTTGAGTCGGCGGCCTTCGGCTCATCGCCGTCGCCGGACTTCTTGCCGCCGAACTTGATCTTGGGGTAGGTCGTCGGGCGATCGTGCCCGTCGCGGCCGGTCTTTGCGCCGTCATCCTTCTTGGGTTGCTCCGTGGTGTTGCCGTCGGCGGGCTTGGCGGCGTCCTGCGCCTGCACGCCCGTGAACGCGACAAACAGGAGCAACGCAAACACGGCCACGCCGGCGCGGAGATAGCTCCACGTCGGCGAGAATCGCCTGCTCAAGTCGTGCTGCGGATTGCTGTTCATCGATTCGGGCATTTCACCACAAGTGCCTAGGTTTTCAAGATTTGCGCAACGCGCATAAGTCACTGAACAAACCCGGCCCTGGCGGAATAGTGCAACCTTAGTGCCATCCGGGGCCGGACGAGGGGGTCAGACCGCATGAGCGACCGCGGCCTATGTATATCATGTTGCGGGAACATAGGTTATGTTGATTTGATCGGCTCGGGTTGGTATTCGGTGAGCGCCAGCGCCACGCATTGCGCACGGGCAGGCGTGACGACAGAGTAACAGGCAGTCACCGGCGGGAAATTATGCAAACCCTTCGCCGAGCCTGACGTATATAGAAGAGACTTTCGCTTTCTTCACACCCGAAGGGGTCGCAATGCACACCAAGCTGTTTGTAGTTCTGCTTGCCCTCGCCGGACTTGCCCTGGTGGGCACCGGCTGCTCGAGCACGCCGAGTGATTCCGGCGACGGCGCATCGGCGGAACGCGAATACATTGACGACGACACGCTGGAGGCGTTCGACCGGGACTTCCGCTCCCTGTCGATGGCCATCGCGCGCGTGAACGAAGACGAAGAGCGCGCCATGCGCACCAAGATCAGCGAAAGCGCGCGCATGTACCAGAAGGCGCTGATTTCAGCCCTCTACGACGACAGCTCGCAGGCGCGCCGCACACTCGCGGCCGTGATGCTCGGCTTCACCGGCGATGCATCGGTCGTGTCGCTGTTGCTGGACAAGGTCAACAACGAAGACGAGCCGGAGAGCGTCCGCCTGAATGCCGTACTCGGGCTTGCCACGCTTGGAGACAAGCTTCGCGACTACGAAAAGCACGGCGAGTTGATGAAAACCTTCAGCTCGCAGATGCGCTCGAAGGAAGCAAGCTTCTCGATGCGTCGCGCATCCATCATGGCCTACGCGGTGGCTTTCGACGGCGCGCAGAGCGACAGCATTCTTCCGCTGCGCGACAGCTTCCTGAGCGACGGCGACGTCCGCGTGCAGATCGCCGCCATCAATGCCATGGGCGACATCGGCGACACCAACGCCGTGCCTGACCTTGCCGTCGTCGGACTGGACCACCCGGATTCGGACATCCGCGCGGCTTCCGCCGTCGCACTCGGCAAGATTGCTGATCCGACGCGGGTGCTTCCCGCACTCGAAGACGCCTGCATGGACGAAAACGCGCTCGTGCGCCGCCAGGCAATTGACGCCATCAGCAAGCAGTACGGCAGCGACCCGGAGCGCGTCTTTGCCGTGATCGTGACCGGGCTGAGCGACTTTGACTCACGCGTCCGCGAGGCCGCCGCGCTGGCGCTGGCCCGCATTGACGACGCACGCGCCATTGACTCCCTGCTGCAGGCCACCGGCGACCGCACAGCGATGGTTCGCCAGGCAGCGGCCGAGTCGCTGGGCAAGCTCATCACGGCCGACCGCGAGAAGGAAGCCTTCCCGCTGGTCGACATGCTCGGCGACCAGAACCCGGGCGTGAAAGGCGCCGCGCTTGCCAGCCTGACGGGCATCACGAAGCGCGACTTCGGCAGCGAGCAGCCGCGCTGGCAGAAGTACTTCTATGAGAAGTACCCGGACCTCGACCCGGCCAACATGTACGCGGGCGGACCGAAGCCGCGGGTCAGCAGCGGCATCTCGAACAGCAGCAGCCGTCGCTCGACCAGCAGCTCGTCGCGCACGCAGCCTCGTTCCACCCGCAACACCAGCAGCCGCAACACCACGAATCGCAACTCCAGCCGGAACAACGGGCGCACCAACAACACCGGGCGGAACCGCTAGGTCCGACCTGTTGCGAGCGGGGCCGGGCATTGCCCGGCCCTGCTTCATTTGCGGGCGTGACATCCGGCGCGAACCCGCTTGGTGTGGGGCAAATGCCGCGCTTGCCACACTAGTTGTGCGCTGCTAACGTGCCGCCCACACTCGGTTTCCGTGTGCTGTAAGGTCGTTGATGATCGCGCTTTTCTGGATCAGTTTCATTGTTTCCCTCGTCGGCTCCGCGCTGCTGATTACGCAGAAGCACGCGGTGTATGCGCTGCTCGGGTTGCTGATCGCGTTCGGCGCGTCCGCGGGTGTCTTCCTTTCATTGGATGCGCCTTTCATCGCCGTCTCGCAGATCCTGATTTACGCCGGCGCGCTGGCGGTGATGTTCCTGTTCGTCCTGATGTTCACGGACACGCGCACGGAAGAAGACGTCGGGCTGCCCGGCGCCGTCGGCTCGCGCGCCGTGTTTGATCCCGCCACGGGCCGCCCCTCAAAGAAGAAGAAAAAGAAGGCCGACGAAGAAGAGAAGAAGCCCGCCCTGTCGGGCATGGTCATGCCGAAGCCCATGGCGGTAGCGGTTTCGCTGGCGCTGCTGGTTTGCTTTACGGCGACCATCGTGACGTTGCCCTCGGACTACAACCGCTTCGGCCCGTTGCCCTCGGCCTATGACGGCATCAACTTCGAAGGCGTCGAGCGCAGCGCCGACCAGATCAAGACGGACCCGAACCTTCTGCCATTCGGCAGCACCGAAGCCGTCAGCCGCACCATCTTTGAAGGCTTCCCGCTCGCATTCGAGGTAGTCAGCCTGCTGATCTTTGCCGCAGTGCTCGGCGCCGTGCTGCTGGCGCGCCGTCACCTGGTGGGAATCCCCGGAACGCAGGACGTGGCCAAGGAGAGCGGGCATGCCTGAGCCAAAGGTCGTGCTGTTCCTGGCAGCTTTCCTGTTCTGCTGTGGCGTGTACGGGGTGCTTTCGCGTCGTCACCTGATCATGCTGCTGATGTCGCTTGAGCTGATGCTCAACGCCATCAACATCATGCTGGTCACTTTCTCGCGGCACTGGGCGGGCAAGAACCACGACATGCTGGGCTCACACGCGGGCCAGTTCTTCACCCTGATGGTGATGGCTGTCGCCGCGGCGGAAGTGGGCATCGGGCTTGCCATCATCGTGGCGCTGTATCGAAGAAAACACACGGCCGACGCGGACGCGGCTACGGACCTGAAGAACTGATGGGCGACCTGTTCAACAGCGAGAACAAGGAACTACTGATCTGGGCGGTGCCCCTGCTGCCGCTGCTCGGTTTCCTTATTAATGGCGCTTTCGGGCGTCGCATGAACCTGGCGTCGTCGGGCGGCATCGCCTCGGGCGCGGTGGTGTGCTCGTTCATCATCGCCGTCTACATGTTCATCCAGTACGTTCCGACCGCGCCGATCATGAGCGACGGCTACACCTGGATGGGTACCGCAGGCTTCCGCATCGACTTCCGTTTGCTGGTGGACCGTCTCAGCGGGCTGTACATGCTGGTGATCACGGGCGTCGCCAGCCTGATCCACATCTACAGCGTGGGCTACATGAGCCACGACGAAGGCTACGCGCGCTACTTCGCGTACCTGAACCTGTTCGTGTTCAGCATGCTGATGCTGGTGATGGGCGACTCGCTGGTGACGCTGTTCCTGGGCTGGGAAGGCGTGGGGCTGTGCAGCTACCTGCTGATCGGCTTCTGGTACAAGGAAATGCCGAACGCGATCGCCGGCAAGAAGGCGTTCATCGCCAACCGCGTCGGTGACTTCGGGTTCATGATCGGCATGTTCCTGATCTTCTGGCACTTCGGCACGCTCGGCTACACCGACCTCATCGGGCGCGCCGCCGAAGTCGCCGCCACCGACCACACCCTGCTGAACTGGGCCTGCATCTGCCTGTTCGTCGGCGCCTGCGGCAAGAGTGCGCAGATTCCGCTGTACGTCTGGCTGCCGGACGCGATGGCCGGCCCGACGCCGGTCAGCGCGCTGATCCACGCCGCCACCATGGTGACGGCCGGCATATACATGGTGGCGCGCATGAACTTCGTGTTCGTGCACGCCGAGCTGGCGATGGACATCGTCGCGATCGTCGGCGGCGTGACGGCGTTGTTCGCCGGCACGATCGGGCTGGTGCAGCGCGACATCAAGAAAGTGCTGGCGTACTCGACGGTCAGCCAGCTCGGCTTCATGTTCATGGCCGCGGGGCTGGGCGCATTCCATGTGGCCGTGTTCCACGTGTTCACGCACGCGTTCTTCAAGGCGCTGCTGTTCCTCGGTTCGGGCAGCGTGATTCACGCGCTTGAGCATACGCTGGGCCACGGCAACCCCGACAGCCAGGACATGTGGAAGATGGGCGGGCTGAAGGAAAAGATGCCCATCACCATGGCCACCATGACGATCGGCGCCATGGCGCTGTCCGGCATCCCGCTGTTCAGCGGCTTCTTCAGCAAGGACGCGATCCTGTTCACGGCGTTCCACCGTGGCGACCTGCTGGGCTACATCATCTACGGGCTCGGCGTGCTGGCTGCGATCTGCACCGCTTTCTACAGCTTCCGCCTGATCGGGCTGACGTTCTTCGGCAAGTGGCGCGGCAACGAGCACGCCTACGCCCACGCCGATGAGTCTCCGCGCAGCATGACCATGCCGCTGATCGTACTTGCGCTGTTTGCCATTCTGGCCGGCTATCTGTGGCTTCCGCCCGCGCTGGCGCACCCGATCGGCATCGAGCACCCATGGTTCGAGGAATGGCTGGCGCCGGCCTGGGCCGCGGCACAGTCGACGTTGCCCGAGGGCAGCCACTACCGCTTCAGCACCGAGCATCACATGGGCGCGGAGTGGATGAACATCCTGATCAGCTCGGTCATCGCCATCGGCGTGGCGGTCTTCGCCTTCATGATCTACAGCAAGCCGCAGGGCCTCGAAAAGGTGAAGAAGCTGGCCTTTGTCGGCGAGGGCGACGCACAGCGCATGACGCCCTGGTACAAGCTGCTGCTGAACAAGTACTACGTGGACGAGATCTACGAGAAGCTGGTGATCGGCCCGATCCGCATCGCGAGCGACGTGCTGTTTGTCGTCGTGGACGTGATCGTGATCGACCTGCTGTTCGTCAACGGCTCAGCCATGCTGGTCAAGGCCAGCAGCGACCTCGGGCGCAAGATGCAGACCGGCTACGTGCGGCACTACCTGTACGCATTCGCCGTTGGAATGGTCGTCCTGAGCGCGCTGTTCCTGCTGATCGCCAACCAGCGCTAACGCAACACATACAGCTGCATCGTCACCACGAACGCGTTGTGCAGTGCGTGGTACAGCATGCTCGGCCAGATCGACCGCGTGTGCGCGTACAGCAAAGTCAGGATCACCGAAAGCAAAGTCAGCGGCAGGATGCCCACAGTCCAGCCCCAGACCAGACCTTCGTCCGGCGTCCACAGAATGATTCCGTGTGCCAGCACAAACGCGCCGATGCTGAGCGCAAACGCGATCCACAGTCCGGGGTGCCTCCAACCCTTCGCGGGGCTAAGGTCCGTTAGGAGTCGTCGCGTCGCACCAAACAACACAACGCGGAAGACGAACTCCTCCATCAGGGGGGCAGCTACGACGGCCATGACGTACCAGGCAAGAATCTGACTTGGTGTCGTCGCTTCTCGAAGCTGCTCAACGACGCCTTGCTGCTCGACCCCCGCGTTCAGCATTTCGTGCAACTGAACCGAAGCAAACATTCCTGCCTGTAGGACCGGGAAGCCGGCGATCCATAGCAGCGGCACCCACATCAACTGCCGAGGCTGCGCAAGAAGCCAGCTACCCCTTTGTTCTCCTTCCGGCCGCCAGCGATGGTTCGCGAGCGCAAAGACAGCCACCGCAGACACCAAGATCTGGACCACCGCGATCGCGAGCGGGTTCCCCGACACCAACGGCATACCGAGGACAACCACGAGTAACGAGGGCAGAATGAATGCGCCGATGCCAAGCGGAAACGCGAGGATCGCTTCGCTGCGGCTCAGGCCTGAGTCGGGCGTGCCGTAGCGGCGAATCAGTTGAAACATGATGAACAGGCCCGCGAGCGCGGCCAGCATGCTCAGCCCGAACGCCAACGCGTGCGCGTCGATATTCAGGCGCTCCGGCTCAAGCAGTTGTTCCAGCCAGGTCGCGGCCATCCGCAAAGGCTAGCAGCCAAACCCCGCGACGGAAGCCTTCGGCCTAGTGCCGGAAGTGGCGCATGCCGGTGAAGACCATGCTGATGCCGTGGGCTTCGCAGGCCTTGATGACTTCCTCGTCGCGTACGCTGCCGCCGGGTTGGATCACTGCCGTGATTCCCGCCTTGGCCGCCTTCTCGATGCTGTCCGGGAACGGAAAGAACGCGTCGCTGGCCAGCACGGAGCCTTTGGCCTTGTCGCCGGCGCGCAGCAGCGCGTGCTCGGTGGCGTCGACGCGGCTGGTCTGGCCCGCGCCGTAGCCGATCAGCGCGTTGTGGTTGGTGATGCAGATGGCATTGGACTTGTAGTGCTTGCAAAGGCCCCACGCGAAAAGCAATTCGCGCATGGTGCGGTCGTCGGGAACGTGCGAGGTAACGACCTTGATCTGGCCCGGCTCGACGCGCCGCACGTCCGAAGTCTGCGCCAGCATGCCGCCGTTCACGCTGCGGTACTCGACGGGCGGATTCGCGGAATGCGCGGGCGTCGCCTTCACGAGCCGGATCGATTTGCGCCACTTCTTCTTGCTCTTCTCAACCAGCGCCTCCACCGCGTCATCGTCGAAGCCCGGGGCGACCACGGCCTCAATGAACTTTTCACCGGCAATCAGCTGCTCGGCCGTCGCCAGGTCAAACGCGCGATTCAGCCCGACAATACCACCGAACGCGGAGAGCGGGTCACAGTCGTAGCTGCGCGCGAACGCCTCGGCGATGCTGCTGCCGGTGGCTGCGCCGCACGGGTTGGTGTGCTTGATGACGATGGCGTAGGGCTCGTCCGTGATCTCGTTTGCCGCCCGCATGGCCGCGTCGAGATCGAGCAGGTTGTTGTAGCTGAGCTCTTTGCCGCTGATCTGCTGCAGCCCGCCCAGGCCCGCCTTGTGGCGGCCCATGGCGTAGAAGGCCGCGTCCTGGTGCGGGTTCTCACCGTAGCGCAGCTTCGCCCCGTCCTTGAGCGCGAGCAGCCTGTTACCCGCAGGCTCGTCAGCGTTGTCTTCCAGATGCGCCAGGTACTCGGCGATTGCATGGTCGTACCAGGCCGTCATGCGGAATGCCTTCCGGGCCAGCATGCGGCGTGTCTTCAGGCTGAGCTTGCCCTCGTTGCCGTCAAGCTCGGCCCGAAGCAGCTCATAGTCCGCCGGGTCCGTAACAACGGCCACGGCGTCCTGGTTCTTGGCCGCGCTGCGCACCATGCTGGGGCCGCCGATGTCGATGTTTTCGATCGCGTCTTCGCGGCTGACGTTCGGCTTGGCGACCGTCGCCTCGAACGGGTACAGGTTCACGATCACGATGTCGATCGGCGCGATGCCGTGCTTCTCGGCCGTTGCCATGTGCTCCGGCAGGTCGCGACGGGCCAGCAGCCCGCCGTGGACTTTCGGGTGCAGCGTCTTCACGCGCCCGTCGAGCATTTCCGGAAAGCCTGTGT
Organism: Planctomycetota bacterium; assembly: GCA_020638675.1. Classification (GTDB taxonomy): domain Bacteria; phylum Planctomycetota; class UBA8742; order UBA2392; family UBA2392; genus JACKID01. The sequence continues at coordinate 1,300,742 of JACKID010000001.1, read as the reverse complement.
GCTCGCTGATGTCCTTTACCGTCAGGCCCGCGTCGCGCAGGGCCTTGGCGGTGCCGCCCGTCGAGAGCAGCTCGACGCCCCACTGCGAGAGCGTCTTGCAGAACTCCACAATGCCTGCCTTGTCCGACACCGAAACCAGTGCGCGCTTCACCGCGATCCAATCCATGGGCTGCTCCCGAAAGCTTGTCCAGCGGGGTTTGTAGCAGTTGCGCCGGAAGCGCACAGGTGTGGAAAAGCTTTTGGCGGAGCGTCAGTTACGCTCGAACCAGTCGATGAACAGCTTGTCGAGCTGCGCCGAGTCCTGCTCGAACGCCGACTTCAAGGCCGTCTCGATGTCGTCGGCCGACTTGAACGCCGCACAGAAGTCCGGCAGCGCCGGCGCACGTTCGGTGCACAGGTAACGCACGAAGAAGTGGGCCAGCATGGCCTGCTTCTCGTCGGGGTCGCGAACGACCACGAGCCTGGAAAGCTTCGGCTGCTGTCTGTCCGCCAGCAGCATGCGGAACGTCCGCTTCCAGCGCCCCGATTCGGTCGGCCCCGAGGCATCGCCCGTGAAGTCAATCGCATCCACGCGCCCGGTCAGGCGGCGTGTCAGGTTGCTGGCAAAGCCGATCTCGAACCACGGGTGGGTGGTCTCACCGCAGCGGCGCCGCACCTCGAAGACGGCGACGGCGTAAACCACCCTCTCCAAGCCCAGTTTCTCGTCCTTTGCATCGAGCAGGACTTCGACTTCCTTGTCTCCGAGTATCCAGCGACTCTCGACGATGCCGGGAATGCCGGGTTGACGCGTTTCGCAATAGGCCTTGTGCTCAGTCGCATCGGCGGCGAGCACGACGCGTATGTCCTCAACCCCGCCACCCAGCAACGCTGCCGTCAGGCTGGATGCCGCGTGCGCGTACTTGCCCGCCTGCTGTTGCAGGCTGCCGCTGCCGATCACCGTGACCGGCCCGAACTTCACGCCGATCGGCGCCGCGGACTTGAAGACTTCCGCGGTCCAGCCGGGCAACTCATCCATCGACTCCGGCGACGGCACGCCGGTAAGCGCGTCGGCCGTCTGCTCACGCTCGCGTGCTTCGCGCGGGCTGATCCATTCGTCGAAGTCGTCCTTGACCCAGCCCGCCCCCTTCAGGGCGTCCTCGTTCAGGGCGTCGTATTTGACGGCCGTGTCGTACGCGACGCGGGCGAGCGTCTTCAGCTCCAGTTTGTCGCCGTAGCGCCCAAGCTTCACGTACTCGACTGCCGCTTCGCGCAGCAGCTTGTCGCGTTCTTCGCTGTATGCCTCGCGGTCTTCCGCCCTCACGCCTTCCGCATCGGCCGCTGGCGGCGCCCGCTTTTCGTCCAGCACCCAGGCAGGCTTTCCATCTACTTTCTTTTCCTTGTAGCCGAGCTCCTTCATGGCCTTCTCGTACTCGGGTACGAGTGCAAGGGCCTGGTCGATCTGTTCGCGCCCGGCGACGTTCATTCCATGCTTGAGACACCAGCGCGCGAGGTTGACGTGCGCATCCGCGACCGCCTCATTCGTCTTGGCCGCGCGCTCCATGAACTTGTCGGAATCGGCGTCCTCGGCGAACACGGTCGCGCAGGAAAACGCGAGCAGGATCAACAGGCTGAGGGAAACGCGGGTCATTTGATTTTGCCGGTCTTGCGCGACTTCTTCTTTGAGCCCGGGGTTTTGACGCGGAAGCCACTTTTGCTGTCCGGCCGATTTTTCTGTTTCATCGTGGGGCGTTTCATCGTCGGGCGCTTGGTGGCCTTCTTCCGCTCGGTCGCCTCTTCGACGTCCTCGACGTCGTCGGCCCCCACCACGCGGTTTCGCCCGCGATCCTTGGCGATGTACAGCGCGGCATCCGTGCACATCACCAGCGCCTGGGGATCCTCGGCGTGCCGCGGGAAGCTGGCGACACCGAAGCTGGCCTTCACGCCAATCTTTTCGCCCTTGGGGCCGGTCACGACTATCTTGCGCTCAACGCCGTTGCGCAGGCGCTCCGCCAGCTCCATGGCGTGCTCGTAGTCGGTCTGCGGAAGCAACAATGCAAACTCTTCGCCGCCGTAGCGTGCCGGCAAGTCCGTGACACGCACCAGCGCCGACAGCAACAGCGCGGTCTGCTTCAACACCATGTCGCCGGTCTGGTGGCCGTAGGTGTCGTTGAAGCTCTTGAAATGGTCGATGTCGAGCATGATCAGGCTGCACGGGTTGTTGTAGCGCGCGGAGCGCTCAAGCTCGTTGCGCATGACTTCCTGGAAGTGCCCGTGGTTGTAGAGACGCGTGAGGCTATCGCGCTGCGCGCGGTCGAGCACGTTCTGGAAGATCAGCCCGTTGTTGATCGCCAGCGCGGCCTGATTGGCGAACATTTCCAGCATGGTCAGGCGCTCGGGACTGAACTCGCGCTTGCGGCTGGAGGCGTCTACCACGATCACACCGATCGCCTCGCGATCCGCAAGCAACGGCGCCGCGGCGAATTTACTGAGCGGGAAGTGCTTCGCGATCTCCGGGTGAATGCGCAGGCGCGGCTCTTCTTTCATTGTCTCGTGCGTGACCGTCTCGCCCGTCTGCACGGCGTGAATCAGGATGCTGGACTCATCGTGGATCGGCACACGCACGTTGCGCACCAGCCCCGTCAGCTCTCCCCAGCGCTTTGCCAGTACCGGCTGCGTGGCCTCCAGCGACTTCTGCAGCGGCGCATCGTGGCTGGTCAGCCCGCGCCAGATCGCCCATGCGTCGCGCAGCCCGAGGCTGTCGACGCAGATCTGCCCGACCAGGTTTTCCCGGTCCTGGTCGACGGTGAAGATCATCGCGCGGTCGTAGCCGCCGCCTTCGTCGCTGGTCAGCGCGCTGGCGATGATGAAGAGGGCCTTGTCGAGGTCCATCGTTTTGCGCAGCGCGTTGCTCACCTGCTGCAGCGCAATCAGGTCTTCGTTCTGGTGCGCGAGGCGTTGCTTCAGCAGCGCGCGCTCCGTTCCGTCCAGCCCGATCAGGCTGATGCCGGCCATCTTGGCGTCGTCGTCGAGCACGGGGTCCACGACAAAATCGAAGTAGAAGACGTTGCCAGTCTCCGGGTCCGGTACGCGGACTTCCTTCACTTCGCTGGGCACGCCGAGCGCGACCGTACGCTGGAAAACGTGGTCCGCGTTGACCTCAGCCATGAGCGGCAGGACTTCGTCATAGGCGCGGCCCAACACTTCGGCGAACGGTTTGCGGAACAGTCGCTCGGCCGCGCGGTTGTAGCGCACGACGCGCATGTTGGTATCGAGCACGACAGAGACGATGGACACCTGGTCAAAGATGCGCTTGGGCGGCGGCCCGCCCATATCCACGGTGCGGGTACGACGCTCCAGCAGCCGCTGAAGCGCGGTCTCGCGAGGCCGTACGGTGGTTTCGTCTTCGCTCATCAGGGGCCGCTGCTTCGATCGCTACTTCAGGGCTCTGAACTTGGCCAGCCCTTCCTTCATGAAAGCCAGGTACTCTTCCTTCGTCATGTTCGGCTTGTCAGCCGGCCAGCCCAACTCGGCGAGCACTCTGCCGTCGGTGTCGAGCACCATGTAGACGGGTATCGAGCCGCCCTTCGGCTTGTAGCGCTGAAACACCTGGGCAGGCTTGTCGTCGTCCTGATCGTCCGTGTATTGGGCGATAAGCACGAAATCATCCCGCAGCGACTCGAAGATCGCCGGTTCCGGCATGATGGACCGTTCCACGGCCCGGCAGTTCTTTCAGTTGAAGCCCGTGAAATCAAGAAACACAGGCTTGTTCTTGGCTTTTGCCTCCGCCATGCCTGCTTCGAAGTCCTTGTTCCACGGCAGATCGTGATGGTCGTACTTCTTGCCTTCACCATTGCCAAGCGCGAGCTGAATCCCTCCCTCGCGGGGCGGCGGCGGCAGGATGCCCTCGAGCACGTTGCCATACTTGGCGCCGAACATGCCCGGGACCATGTAGATCCCGAAGGCCAGGAACGCGATCGCGATGATGCTGCGTACCACGCCGATCTGTTTGGTTTCCTCGTGATCGTGGGGCATCCGGAAGAAACCGAACAGGTAGACTGCGCATGCCAGGCTTGAAGCGGCCCAGACGGAAATGACAACGTAGCGGCTGACCCACTCCGCGGCCTCAATGCTGCGGAACGCCTGCTCGGCCGCGCTGAAGTACATGACGGCAAGCCCGATCTCGATGAACCCGAAGACGACTTTCATCGCGTTCATCCAGCCGCCCGACTTCGGCATCTTCTTCATCAGGCTGGGGAACTGGCCCATCACAAAAATGGGCAGCGCCATGCCGCTGCTGAACGCCATCATCGCCGCAGTGGGCACCCAAACGCTTCCGGTAGCAGCCTGGGCGAGGAAAGTGCCCGCGATGGGGCCGGTGCAGGAGAAGCTGATCAATGAGAACGCCGCACCGCTGAAGAACGCCTTGGCGTAGCCGTGGCCTTCCTTCTGCGCGTCGATCTGCTTCTTGTTGAACCACTGCGTCATGAAAGTGGGGACGCGAAGCTCAAACAGCCCCAGGAAGCTCAGCGCAAAGACCAGGAACATGACGCCAAGCAACACGTTGACATAGCCGTTCGTGGCAATGTTCTGTGCACCAGTGGCGCCCAGCGCGATCGAAGTGATCAGCCCGAACAGCGTGAAGGTGGCAACAATGCAAGTGCAGTAGATGAACGCCGTGAGCAGCGATGACTTACCCTTGTCGTGCTGGCTCACGAAGAAGCCGATCGTCAGCGGCAGCACCGGTAGCACGCACGGCGTCAGCAGCGTAATGATGCCGGCGCCGAAGGCTGCCAGCAGGAACCAGATGATGCCGTCGGGCGCGCCCGACTCGGTTTCAGGTTCGACTTCCGGCTTCGAGACCTTGCCACCACCTCCGGTTGATGAGGCTGATGTCGTAGCGTTGTCTGCACCTTCCGCGCTGACTTCAATGCCCGCGACCCAGCCGAACTTCCGGTCAAGCATGTCCGCCTTGTCGCGGTTGAACTGAATACATCCCTTGTCGTCGCAGTACTGCCCCGAAACCAGTCCGTAGGCACGGATTGCCCCGGGCTTTGCGTCCGCCGGCACCTTGAACTTGTGCACGACCACCACTTCCCCGAGCATGTAGTAGTTCATCTCATCGAGAACGTCGTCGTAGTGCTCAGTCCATGCGGGGTACTCCCACTCACCTACAGGCTCCAGGCCACCGGACTCTTTCAGGGTGACATCGAGCGGAACACAGAACTTGGACGGTGTTTGGGGATGGTGCAAATGATACGGCTCACCCGCCGGGTTCTTCTTGAGCTTGAAATGCAGCTCAAGCGTGACTTCACCGCCCGGCTTGATCTTGTCGGTGCTGAATCGTGCTTCGAAATCGAAACCCTGCTGAACGGGTTCCGTCGGCGGGCCGTAGAGCCCTTCCGGCCAGCCGGAACTCTCCGCTGGATTGGAAGGCTCCGGCTGTGCCACCGGCGCATCCGTCGGTGCGTCGACCGTTGGCTGGACCGGCGGTTGTTCCTGCGGCCCCTTCAGGAAGTCGATGAATTCGTGTCCGCGTTTCTCGGCCGGCAGGGTGCTGGCGATGCCGCGCACGACTTTTGCGTCGTGGTCCATCACCGCGTAGTAAGGCACGCCGGCGCTCGGTGACGGCTTGTATTTCTCCCACAGCGCGTCGTAGGTCGGGTTGTTGATGTCGTTCATGATGCTGACGATGACGTAGTCCTCGAACAGCTCCTCGACTTCCGGCAGGACGAACACGGTCGCTTCCATGCGGCGGCAGGGCCCGCAGTTCAGCCCGTTGAAGTCCACCAGCAGCGGCTTGTCTTCCTTGATCGAACGCGCCAGCGCCTTGTCGAAGTCGCCATGGAATACGTGGGTGTGAACGTCGAACTCGCCGCTGTCGAAGTAGCAGGCTTCGTCGCAGATCACGAGCGAATACTTGGCCTTCAGGTGTGCCGGCCCGTAAGCGTCGGGCGCGACGTCGAAGATGTAGGTCAGCGTGAAGCGCTCGGGCAACTCGAGCTCGGACGGGCTGTCCGGGTAGTCAACCTTGGTGCCCTCCGGCCAGATGACTTCCGAAAGCGTAAACCCGCCAAGTTCGGTGAACTCAATCTTCGGCGGGCCGCCGGAGCCGCCCTGCGCCTCGTTGTCCTTGTGGTAGGCATGGAAGCCGGACGGCAAGGTGAAGATCACATCCATCTTCAACTTGCCACCCGGCTGCCCGGGTGCCTTCAACCGCGCGGACACTTTGGCGGTCGGCTTGACTCCCCCCTCCTGCAACAGCATCGGGAGGGGGGCGCCGGCAGCAACCGACATCAGCCCGTCGCGGCGCGTGTTTCTCGCGCCCTCATCCTTGGCGGGCTTCACTTTCAGCGTCGCCTTGAACTCGACGGTGCGCATGTGGCAGGCATCTTCGTCGCAGATCTGGACTTCGGCCTTGCCCGCGAGCGCAAGCTCAGACTTCGAGTCCTTCGGCACGCTGAATGTGTAGGTGACCGTAAATGTGTCCTGGTACTCCCACTCGATCCAGTCGGCTTCGATCTCGTGCTTCTTGGCTTCCGGCCACTTCTGGTCCTTGAGTTTCAGGCCGGACAACTCGGGGAATTCGACCTCCGGCGCGAGCCCGAAGCCGGGGTTGTCCTTGGCATATAGGTGATAGCCCTTGGTGAAGCTGTAGGTGACCTTCAGCGTGGCGTCGCTGCCCGGTGTGACGTCGCCGTCGAAGGCCGCGCTGATCTTCACGACCGGCAGCTCTTCCTTGGCGGGCGGCGTTTCGGGCGTCGCCGCGCCGACTTCGATCGTCGTGCTGAACTCGGACTCGCTCTGCATGCACCCGTTCTCGTCGCAGAACTGGGTCTCATGCTTGCCCGAGACGGTGAGCTTGCCCTTGGCGTCGGCCGGCACCTTGAAGGTGTAGCCGATCTTGAATACGCCGCTGAGCTCCCACTCTTCGCTGAAGTCGTCCTTGTGCTTCTTCGGCTCGGGCCAGGTTTCCTTGATTAGCTCCAGCCCGGACAGCTCTTTCCACGTCACCTTGACCGGCTGGCTGTAGCCCGGGTTGTCCTTGTGGTAGGCGTGATAGCCATCGGGAACGGTGAACTCGAGGTTGAGCGTGTATTCCTTGCCCGGCTCAGCCTTGCCCTCGACGATCGGTTTGACCTCGACCGACAGCCCTTCCTGCGCGCACAAAACTGGCGCAAGGGCCGCGATCAGGATCAGACAAGCGGCACTTCGCATGGAACTTCCTTCCTTAGCACAAACACCGGCGCACCAATGCCCTATGCTACGAGAGGCGCGGGCGAATTGGGCATGATTTTCTCCCCGCCCGTTTGCATCGCAACCGGGCCATTCTATCGTTCCATCCGACAACAGCCGCGGCGGCGGCTTTATTCGCACCTTAGCGGGTCACCATGCGCTATCTGCTGGTCCTGATCGACGGCCTTGCCGACACACCCCACACAGAGCTTGGGGGAAAGACCCCGCTGGAGGCCGCCAACGCACCCGCACTGGACAAGCTGGCGACCCACGGGCGGCTGGGAACCATCCGCACCGTCCCGCGCGAACAGGCGCCGGAAACCCTGGCTGCCCTGTTCACCATCCTTGGCTACCCGCCGGGGCCGTATCTGACCGGGCGTGGCTACTACGAGGCGCTCTCCGCCGGGCTGATGCTCGGTGAAGAAGAGTGGTGCTTCCGCCTGCAATTCGTGACGGAAGTCGACGGCAAGGTAGTCGACCCCCGCGCGGGCGGGCTCAGCGACGAAGAAGGCCGGGAGCTTCTGAAGGCGCTTGAGACCCATTTCAAGCAGACCAAGATCCGGTTCGTGCAGGGTCGCGGGCACAACCATCTGCTCATCATCGACGGCACCGACTTCAACGGGCTTACCAGCGTCAGCCCGTTCAACATTCTTGATCTGCCGCGGCGCGAGCATCTGCCGGAAGGCCCCGGGGCCGAAGTGCTGCTGAAGGTCATGAACGAAGCGCCTGCCGTGCTAAAGAAGCACGAAGTGAACCGCGTCCGCGTCGACCTGAAACAGAACCCGGCGAACGCAGTCTGGATCTGGGGCGGCGGCGCGGCCGTCGATGTGCCGGGCTTCCAGAAGACCTTCGGCATCGATGCGGCGATGGTCAGCTACAGCGACCTGTTCCGTGGCGTGGCCGTCGCGACCGGCATTCGAGTCGTCACACCCGGCGAGATGCCGCTGGTGCGCGACCCCAGCGGGCGCATGGCCGCGGTCAACGAAGACGAGGCCACCACCAAGGCCAGCGAGACCGAGGAGATCACCAACATCCGTGCGGCCGCAGAGCGCGCCCTTGAAGGCAGCCAGCTCGTCATCGCGAACTTCAGCTCGCCCGACGAGCACAGCCACCTGGGCGATGCCAAGGGCAAGGTCCGCTCGATTGAGCTGCTGGACAAGCACTTCTTCAAGCCGCTGGCCAAGAAGCTTGAGTCTACGCCCGACATCCGGCTGACGGTCGTGCCGACGCTGATGTCGCGCTGTGAGACACGCCAGCACGACGAGCGCCCGGTACCCTTCATGATGTGGGGCGAGGGCGTCGAGAGCCGCTGGCAGCTCACGCTTACGGAAAGCAACGCGGAAGAAACCGGCATCAAGATCGACGACGGCACGCGACTGATCGACTACATCATCAACGGGCTGTAATGAGCGACGAGTACAATGTCCTGTTCGACGCCGAGGCCGTGCAAAAGCGCGTGTCGGAGATAGCCGCGCAGATCAGCGCGGACTACGCCGGCAAGCGCCTGCTGTGCCTGGTCGTGTTGCGGGGCGGGTTCTTCTTCGGCGCGGACCTGGTGCGCGAGCTGCAGGGTGTAGACGTCGAGCTGGAGTTCGTGAAGCTGCAGAGCTACAGCGGGCGCGAAACCAGCGGGCGACTCATCGTGAACGGCCCTCTTCCACGCGTGTCCGGCTACGACGTGCTCGTGATCGAAGACCTGGTCGACACCGGGCTGACGCTTTCCAACCTGCATGAGGCGCTGGTCGCACAGGGTCCGAACTCGCTGCGCTATGCGATCGTGGTCGACAAGAAGGCGCGCCGAGAAATCCCGTTCGAGTGCGAGTACGTCGCGTTTGATGTGGACGCCGACGTTTTCCTGGTCGGCTACGGCATGGACGACCAGAACAAGGGGCGCACGCTGCCGTACATAGGCACCGTCACGCGGCACGACTGATCCCCACGAACTTGCGTCTGTCCCCGCACGGCCGACGTGCCGTGAATTGCCAGTTTTCCGGCACCGGGCTGCCGGAATTTTTGCACGTAACTCCTTATAAAATAATGGTTTACATGGAACCCGCGGAACGGATTCGGGGTCTAATAGTCAGCAGGGCTTGAGTTCAAAACCACAGGAGACAGCCATGAAAACTTTGTTCGCAGCGCTTGCCGGATTCGCCCTGATCGGGGCAGTCGGCGCAACCCAGGTGAAGGCACAGGGCGTTCACATCGACATCCACAAGGGCGACAAGCACGTCGTCATCGACACCAACCGCGGCTCCAACCGCACGGCCCCGCAGCCCCTGCGTCAGCCGCAGCGCAACGAGAAGAAGCCGAGCGGCCACTTCATCACGGTCCAGAAAAAGGTCTGGGTGCCGGGACACTACGAGACTCGTACCGAACGCGTGTTCGTACCCGAAAGACACGAAGACGTGCGCGAAAGGCGCGTGGACAGGCGCGGACACGTCTACTTCGTAACGGTCTGCAAAGTCTACCCCGCCCACTACGAAGAGCGCTGCAGGCAGGTGTTCATCCCCGGCTGCTATGAGATCCGCTCCGAGAAGGTCTGGGTCGAAGACAACTGCGGCTGCGATGACGGGCACGGCCACGACCGCGGCAAGGACCACGGCAACGATCACGACGCCGGGTACGGCCACGGGGGCGGCAGCGGCAAGGGCAAGAAGCACAACCGCGGGCGCGGCAGGCGCTAGTTGAACCGGCGGCCGATGACGCCTACCTCCCCCAGGTGTCCCGCCGGCCAATACGGCCCCGACCAAGCAAGGTCGGGGCCGTTCCGTTTTCGCCGCACCTCGACGCTGAGGCAAGTCGTGGCAGAATGCCGCCATGAGCTGGGACTTTCGCAAGCCGGGCACCCGCATCTGCGTCTGCTACAACGCCACGAACGACCAGGCCTTGACCGCGTGGCGCTCGTCAAAGGCGCCCAGCGTCGACCAACTGACCAAAGAGTTTGAGTGCGGGCGCAACTGCGCCATGTGCCTGCCGTATTTCGCCACGCTGCTGAATGAGTACCAGAAGGGCACCTGGCCGGCCAACCCCGCGCAGGCCGACACAAACTGGTTCGGAGCAAAGCATGGCTAGACGCTACTGGCTGATGAAGGTGGAGCCGGAGGCCTACTCCATCGACGAATTCCAGCGCGACGGCAACACGAGCTGGGAAGGCGTGCGCAACTACCAGGCGCGCAATACCCTGCGCGACGACTTTCAGGTCGGCGACGGCGTACTGTTCTATGCCAGCAACGCGGACCCGACCGGCGTGGCAGGCGTGGCGGAGGTCAGTCGCGCGGGCTATCCGGACCCGTCCGCCTGGGACAGGAAACACCACTACTTCGACCCCAAGAGCGATCCTGAAAACCCGACCTGGTACACAGTGGACATCAAGTTCGTCGAAAAGTTCCCGGGCGTCGTTTCACTTGCGGCGCTTAAGGCAACCCGCGGCCTTGAGGACATGATGGTCACCAAGCGCGGGATGCGGCTTTCGGTGCAGCCGGTGAAGCCTGAGGAATTTGCCATCGTCCTCAAGCTGGGGCGATCCGGCGCGTCCGAGCCGCCCACAGCGGCGAAGGCAAAGGCCAAGAAGGCGAAGGGCGCCGCGCGCAAGCCGGCACGCAAACGGAAGTAGATGCGATTTCTCAACCGCAAATGGGTCGACGGCGGCTACGACGAAGAGACCACGTATCTCTACCTGGGCGTCTATCTGCGTCACCTGGAAGACATTGCGCCCGATGCCCCCACCAACGTGCGCGTGCTGGGTGCGATCAGCCAGGGTCACAACCTGATCGGGTCCCGCGTCGCCGTGACCAGCCTTGATGCCGAGGCCCGCAGTTTTCACCTCGTGCTTCGCATCCAGACGATCGAGGGCGACCGGTTCATGGACATCCGCTACACCGGCGTCGACCCGGATGCCGTCGACGAGCATGCCTTCGACGGCGTCGACTACGTCCTCACCGATGAACTCGACGTCTGCCCCGGCGACCGCTTCGAGCATCGCATTCTGCTCAGCCCGGACGGCGAGTTCGTCATCCAGTTTGACGACCTGCAGTTGAAGGTCTCGAAGGGCAAGGGCGAAGAAGAAGAGTAGCGCAACTAGATCACGCGGTGCTGTGGCTCTTGACCGGTCAAGACAGCGATCACCGCCCGGGCGCACATGCGTCCCATCTCAGCGCGGGTCTCATGCGTTGCGCTGCCGATGTGCGGCAGGAGCACCACGTTGTCTAGCTCGGCCAGTCCGGGTGCAAGCGCCGGCTCGTGCTCGTAGACGTCGAAGCCCGCGCCGGCGATCTGTCCGGCCTTCAACGCCGCCACCAGGGCGGCTTCATCGACCACCGGGCCCCGCGCCGTGTTCACAAGCACGCTCGTCGGCTTCATCAGCTTGAGCATGTCGGCGTCGATCAGGTGGCGTGTGTCCGGCGTGAGCGGGCAGTGCAGGCTGACGAAGTCGGAGCGCTGCAACAACTCACCCAGCTCGACCTTGGCCGCGCCGAGGTCATTTTCCCAATCCACGTGGTCCTCGCGCGAGAAGTAGAGAATCTCGCAGCCGAAGCCGTGCTTCATGGTCGCCGCCACGCGCTTGCCGATCCGGCCGGCGCCGACAATGCCGACAGTCTTGCCATAGACCCCGTGCCCCCGGTGAAGCATGGGCGCCCAGCCCGTGAAGCCGCCGCTGCGCGTGAGCCGGTCGCCGTCAGCGAAGCGGCGCGCGCAGGCGATCATCAGACCGACGGCAACCTCGGCCGTCGCGTCCGTCAGCACGTCCGGCGTGTTGCAGACCGCGATGCCGCGGGCCTTTGCCGCCTCCAGGTGAATGTTGTTGTAGCCGACCGCGTAGGTCGCAATCACCTTGAGCTGGGGCCCCAGGTCTTCGATCAAGCTCGCATCCAGCGGGTCAGCCAGGGTGCAAATGAGTGCGTCGCAGCCCGCGGCCGCCTCAATGAGCTCCGCCCGATTTAGGTTGCGGTCATGCGGGTTGATCTCAACGCGCGCGTCGGGCAGCCCTTTGGCAAGCAGCTCGGTCGCGGCGTCGGGAACGGCCCGTGTGATGTAGATGAATGGCATTGGCACAGTTTGTGGCTTAAGGCTTGTGGTTTGTAGTACCAGCAAACCGTCGACCGCGAACTGGCCTTACGGCAGCCCGCCGAAGTCGACGATTGCCTTGCGGACCTTTTCGGCCAGGTCTCCCGGAGTCGTCGGCACGCGGATGGTTACAAACTGCGGGTCGTTGGCGGCGACCCGCGGCGGATCATCTTTTGCATGCAGGAAGACAACCGGAATCGCCAGCGCGAAGTGGCTGACGAACTCGCGCACCTGCGCGACGGCGTTCGAATCCTTGGTTGTATCGCAGATCAGCAGGTGGAACCGCTCGCGGTCAATGCGCGAGAACGCGCGGTCGAGCCCGCTTTCGAAGTCCAGCTCGAACCCGGCCTGCTTCATGGCCTGGCGCACGAGGCGCTGGCGATCTTCCGACACGCACGCGAGAACGCGGGCGACTTCCTGAACCACCGCCAGCCGCCCGCTGCTTGTATTGAGCGGTTTGCGGTTCAACACGCCGTCGATGGTGGAAAGCAGGTCACGTGCGCGGAACGGCTTGGTGATGTATGCGTCCGCGCCGGACAGGTACGCCTCAAACTCATCCTCCAGCGTCCCCATCGCCGTCAGGTACACCAGCGGGATGTCCGCGGTGGCAGCGTCCGAGCGAATGCTGCGGACCAGCTCGTGCCCGCCGCCTGTGTCCTGCAGGTCGGAAACAATCACGTCCACCGGCTTCTCGGCCAGGAAGTCGAGCACGCCTTCCCCGCTGCGCAGAACCTCGACGCTGTAGCCGTTGCGCGTCAGCAGCGCCGTGACGATTTCCGTCACCGCCTCATTGCTGTCGATAAGCAGAACCGTCGGTCGCATGCGCGAAGCCTATTTCCCGCACACTGAAAAGAAAGCACCCCGCCGTAGCGGGGTGCTTGCCGTGCATAGCTTGCTATTCCTCAGCCGGCGTCTCTTCGGCGGGCGTTTCCTCGGCCGGCGCGTCACCGCCGCCGGCTGCCGAGCCGCTGTTGATGCCGTAGCCTTCGAAGGTACGAATGACCTGCATGCCCGGCCACACGATGTCGTCAGCCGCGGTGCCGACCGCAAAAGCCTCGGGCTCGTTGGCCTTGTTCGGGTCTTCGACTTCGTACACGCTCTGGGCGATGGCGCCGTTCTGGTTCGGGCCCTTGAGGTACATCGAGTAGGCGATGCTGCCCCAGGCCGCGCCCATCGGCACGGTGTCGGTGCCGGAGGAGATCCCCAGCGCCGGCGGCGTCACCATCAGCAACATGACCAGCAGGAACGTCAGACCGGTCAACACTTTCCAGACGATGCCTTCGTTCGGCACGATCTCGACGTACTTGACCTGCTCCTGGATCTGGACTGCGCCCGGCATGCCCATCGGGGGGCCCGCGGTGCGCTGGTCGTAGCCGCCGTAGGCGGGCTCAGCTTCGCCCGGCTCATCCAGCGCGCCGACGTCGTCCAGCTCATCGAGCTCGTCGAGCCCGGCATCATCCACCGGCTCGGTCTGCAGACCGATGTCGTCGTCCGACAGGTCAAGCCCGCCGTCGATCTTCTGCGTCGCGTCGGCGTCGTCTTCGCCGAAGTCCAGCCCGCCCAGCTCATCGGTCTCGTCGAACACGAGCTCTTCGGTGAGCGTGGCATCCTGGTCTTCGCCGATGTCCGACAGCTCGACCGTCGGGACACTGGTCGCGCCGGTGTCTTCGAAGTCCTGGTCGCTGCTGAGGCTGCCGAGGTCGAGCAGCGTCTCGTCGGTTTCTTCCTCGACGATCTCGAGGCTCTCGCCGCCGAGCTGCGTTTCGCCAAGGTCGATCTCGCCCATTTCGGAGCCGCCGCCAACACGGGCGCGGCTGAGCGACTGGACGTCCTCCGAGCGGAACTTCATCTTGTCGTCATCGCGGAATGCGCGAATCTGACCTTCCGAAACGAGCCGCTTGAGCTCGTCTTCGTCCATCTCGAGTTCGTTCAGAACGTCGTCAAATGACTTGTAGTTCGGCATATCCAAGGCTCCGGAACTGATCCGGCTGGGGGTCTTTCACGTGCAGTAATGCTCAATCTTTACTTACGTGCCCTCCCCGGCGAATGATCCGCCGGACGAGCAAAGCACGCTTCTTCAAAGCAATATACTAATGAATGGGGCGTTTCCGGCGCAAGTGCCGAAAACGCCCCGTGATAGGAATATGACAGCCCATTGATCGGGCGTGGAAGCTACTTCTTCTTGGACTCTTCCACGGCCTTCTTCACGCCGAGCGGAGTCCAGTTCTTGCCCTTGCTGTCTTCGCCGCTGTGATCGGGAACCTTCAGGTCGTACTCGATCAAACGGGAGGACACGAAGTACATCTCGGCCTTGCCGGTGCTGTTGGGACGGATCTCATAGACCGCCATCACCGAGGCCTTCTGGCCCTCTTCGTACGGGTTCTCGACTTCCTTGACGATCACCATGAACTCGGTGTCGCCGCCGACCGTGAGCGAAGTGGCCGACCAGTTCGGACCCTTGTCCGTGCCGGACTGGGCAGCAACCGGCTGCGCTGAGCCGGCGAATGTGTTGTAAGCGTACAGGCCGCCGATAACGGCCAGCATCAGGCAAATGCACGACAACAGCGCGATCGTGACCGCCGGAACTATGGCTTTCCTGTCCATGAAAGTTTCTCCCTGTGGGATGGACCCAATGCCTGCGAGGGGATCAAGCGGGGTCCCGACAGTCTAGAATTCCGAACGCCCCTCACCAATAGGACGCCGTCCTTCCCCGCCGCTTACATGCCAAAAAACTGGCGAGTGAGGTGAATCTAGAGCAAGCCGTCCGCGCCGTTGGCAAGGCACCATTCGGCTACCTGCTCACCCAGCTCGTCCGGCTTGTCGATCTGACCGACCGCCTTTGTGCCGACGACGGTCTTGCCGTCGAGCGACATCACGCGCCCGCGCAACTTCAGCGTGCTGCCTTCCGGCGCCGTCGCAAGCGCGGCAACCGGCGCCTGGCAGCCCGCGCCCAAACGGTGCAGGAACGCGCGTTCGGCGGCCGTCGCCGCGAACGTCGCCGCGTCGTGCAGCGCGGCCAGCAGGTGCGCCACTCTCTCATCATCTTCGCGCGCCTCGATCGCCAGCGCGCCCTGCCCCACCGCCGGCAGCCAGCCCGGCGCCTTCAGGGCGAGCGAATCGTAGCGCGAATCGACGCGGTCCGGGCGGGGCGATACGTCGAGAATGCCAAGCCGCGAGAGCCCGGCCGCGGCCAGGATAATGGCGTCCAGCCCCAGCTCTTCCAGCTTGCGCAGCCGGGTATCCACGTTGCCCCGGATCTCGACGATCTTCACGTCGGGGCGCGCAGCCAGCAGCAGCGCCTTGCGCCGGATGCTGGATGTGCCGACGCTGGCGCCTTCCGGCAGATACTTGAGGGGCTCAAGATCGTCGTCGATTGTCCCGATCGGCGTGCGATAGATCAGCGCGTCGTCCGTCACCTCACGGCGCGGAGTGCACGTGACCCGCAGACCGTCCGGCAGGTTGGTAGGAAGGTCTTTCAGCGAGTGGACTGCTATGTCGCAACGCTTTGCCAGCAGCGCGTCTTCAAGTTCCTTGGTGAAGGCGCCCTTGCCGCCGATTTCCGTGAGGCTTGCGCCGAGCCTGGTGTCGCCCGTTGTCTTGATCTCGACAATCTCGATCTCAAGCCCCGGGTGAAACGAGCGCAATTCATCGGCGACCCAGTTGGACTGGGTCATTGCGAGCTTGCTGCCACGACTGCCGATGATGATCTTTTCCGCCATTGGCTAGTAGCTTTCGAGCCCGGCCTTCAGGTCTTCGATCAAGTCCCGCGGGTCTTCAATGCCGACACTCAGGCGGATCAGCCCGTCGCTGAGCCCCGCTTTTGCACGCATTTCCTTCGGGATGCTGGCGTGGGTCATGCTGGCCGGGTGTTCCAGCAGGCTCTCGACGCCGCCGAGCGACTCGCCGAGCGTCCACACGCGCCGGTCGCTGACGACCTTCACGCCGTCGGCCACGCTGCCGTCGATCTCGAAGCTGATCATCGCACCGAAGCGGCGCATCTGTTTCTCGGCGACGCTGTGATTCACATGCTCGGCCAGCGCCGGGTAGAAGATCTTCGTGACGCGCTTGTGCTCAAGCAGGAAGCTGACGATCTGCTCCGCGCTGTCGCACGACTTCTCGACGCGCACGCCGAGCGTCTTGATGCCGCGGTGCACGAGGTAGCAGTCGAGCGCGCCGGGGACCGCGCCGCTGGCGTTCTGGTTGAAGGCGATCTGCTGGTGCAGTTTTTCGTCGCGCGTGATGGCGGCGCCCATCACGACGTCGCTGTGGCCGCCGAGGTACTTGGTGCAGGAGTGCATCACGATGTCGGCGCCCAGCTCAAGCGGGCGTTGCAGATAGGGCGTCGCGAATGTGTTGTCGACGACGCTGAGCACCTTCTTCTCTTTCGCGAGCTTCGTGAGCGCCGCGATGTCGCTTACTTTCAGCAGCGGGTTCGAGGGCGTTTCGAGAAACAGCATCTTCGTGTTGGGCTTGAACGCGGCCCGCACGTTCTCGACGTTCGTGGTGTCGACGAACGTGAAGTCGATGCCGAAGCGGCGGAAGGTCTTGTCGAAGATACGGAACGTCCCGCCGTACACGTCGTCGGCGACGATGCAGTGGTCGCCCGCGCTGAGCAGCTTGATGATCGAGTCCGTCGCACCCAGCCCGCTGCTGAAAGCGCAGGCGTGTTCGCCGCCTTCAAGACTGGCCAGCACGCCTTCCAGCGCCTGTCGCGTCGGGTTGCCGCTGCGCGCGTACTCAAAGCCCTGGTGCTTGCCCGGCGCGGATTGGGCGAAGGTGCTGCTGAGGAAGACCGGCGGGTTTACCGCGCCGAAGTGGTCGAACGGATCGTAGCCGGCGTGAATGGCGCGTGTCTCGAAGTGCATGGCTGCTCCTGTCTGGTCGAGCGGAGTATAGAGCCAATGGGCTTGGGGCATAGGGCTTGGGGCTTGGGGAAGAGAAGCGGCGCGGCGTACGCATCCCCACCTCCGACCTCCAACCTCAAACTTCCAACCTCCAACTTCTCTCCTCCCGCTTCCCGCCTCATTTCGAAAACATTCAAGCGCAAGTGCTTGTGCTGACGACGTCTGTGGTAGGCGGATGTTGCGCCACGGAATTCGGACCGCGATCCCCCGGAGAGCTTTCATTCACGAGCGCGGGGCTGCTCGGTCGCGGTCCACCAAACGACAGAAACAGGGAGGTCAGTCCCTTCGACACCTGAAGTACACCTCATCGGCCAGCGCGTGAGCGTTTGCCGCGGCGCAAGAGCTGCGCCAATCACCCATCTCATCCCACAATCCTATCCCACTCACCCGGCGCGACTGACCCTCGCGGCCGGGTCCTTCGTTTTCGTTGTGTCTGGTGTCTGCAAAACAGTGTGTAAGCGATTCACCAGATGTACGTTTTTCCCGAACCATCGCTTGCGTCCGAACCGCTTGTGGATATCTTCTTCGCCTCAAGTGCCGGCCGTTGATTGGCCGCTCGTGCAGCTCCGGAGTTTGCACGACACCCTGGCAGTGTCTGACCAGCGTGGCCGATCCGGGTAGAGGTATTCGCAATGGGCCGTTACACAGGGCCGAAGCATCGCGTTTCGCGCCGCTTCGCAGAAAACATCTGGGGCTCACGCAAGTCGCCCCTCGCTTCCAAACCGTACAAGGCAGGACAGCACGGCCGCGATGGACGTCGCGGCAAGATGTCCACCTACAACCGCGGTCTGACCGAGAAGCAGAAGCTGAAGTACTACTACCAGGTTCGTGAACGCCAGTTCCGCCGCCTGTTCGACCTTGCCAACAAGATGGCGGGCAACACCGGTGAGAACCTGATGCAGTTGCTTGAGCGTCGCCTCGACAACATGGTCTACCGCATGGGCTTCGCGCCCACCAACCGCGCCGCGCGCCAGCTTGTGTCCCACGGGCACATCGAAGTGAACGGCAAGAAGGTGGACCGCGCCAGCTTCACCGTCGACATCGGCGACAAGGTCGGCGTCCGCACCAAGAGCAAGAACCACATCCAGGTGCAGGAAGCGGCCGCGCAGAAGAATGCGGCGGTCAGCTACGTGCAGGTCGACTACGAGAAGCTGGTCGGCGAGCTGATCCAGGTGCCGAAGCGCAAGGACATCCCCGTCATTGCGAACGAACGCCTCGTCATCGAAATGCTGTCGCGCTAAATCAGCGCACGCTGCAACTCAAGGCCCGCCGCGAATGCGGCGGGCCTTTCAGTTTGAGGTTAGAAACCGCCTGATCACAGCAGGTCAGTCCAAGCTTCCATATGTCCCACCTCCACAAGAAGCAGTGTGCGGATTCGAGCAGCCCACCGCACCGCTTCCCGTTTCCGTAAATCTAGTTCACAACTGAACTTCGTGCGGGCCGCACCCGTTCGTAGCAGGTGATACCCTCGTTGAGTTGCATTGCTTTCCTCGTGCTTGGGGGCCGGGGAATGAGCCAATGACCGCCAACCCTACGCTGTCGGACGAAGATCTCGTCAAGCGCGTCCTGCGCGGCGAAACCGTCATCTATGAGCACGTGGTCAAGCGCTTTGAGCGCCTGGTGTACGGCTTCATGCTGCGCAAGATCAGCGACGTCGGCGTCGCCCAGGACCTCGCGCAGGAGACCTTCCTGATCGGTTTCGAGAACCTGAACCGCCTGAAAGACCACGCTCGCCTGAAGTCCTGGCTGATGGGCATTGCCGGCAACCTGGTCCGCGACCACTACAAGCGGCGCAAGATGGCCGGCATGCCGGAAGGCATGGACGTTGAGTTGACCGGGCTGGACCCCCTCCAGACGGCCGAGCAGAGCGAGCGGCACGAAGTCCTGTACAAGGCGCTGGCGAAGTTGTCGGAGCGCTACCGGGCGGTCTTGATCAAGCGTTATCTGGAGGGTCTGGAGTACCCGCAGATTGCCGAGGACCTCGGTCTATCTGTAGGCGCTGTCGAGGTTTGCATGCACCGGGCCCGCAAGTCGTTGGGCGCGGCCATGAAGGAGCTGATGCCCGACATTGACATGTAACACAGGTGGACCGGCCGGGGCTTAAATTAAGGCCTTTGGCGTGTAAGCGGTAGCCTGAATTCGCCACCCAACACAGGAAGCGTAACTGCAAGGCCAAAGGTCGCTTAGCTTGAATCGAGAACACATCCAACAACTCATGAACCGCGCCATCGACGGGGTAGCCACCCCGGGCGAGCGCGAGGAGTTGGCGCGCGTCCTCCGCGTGGACGCGCTGCTGCGCTCGGAATTTGAAGAGCTGCAGTCCGTGCACGCCTGCACCGAAAGCCTGTTCCGTCAGATTGCGCTTTGCAATGAATTCAGCCAGCGCGTGATGCGCCGCATCCAGACCGGCGAAGTGCCGAGCGACGAGGGTCTTGAAAGCGTGCGGCTTCCGGCCGCTCGCCCGTTGAAGGCCAAGCGCGCCCGCAGCCGCTCCCAGCGGCGCGTGCGGTTGTATGCGGTCATTGCATCCGTCAGCGCGGCCGCGGCGTTCCTGTTGGCCGCCGGCGTGTTCAGCGGCTTCTTCGCCCGTGCCGGTATCGGCACGCAGGGCGTTGAGCCCGCGAAGACGGACGGCGAGAAACCATTCACGGCTGATGGGCGTCGGGGAGTTCCCGACAGGGAAGAGTTAAACCGCACCGACTCTTCCACCCATCAGCCGTCCAATACTGACGGCACGGACGGCGGCAAAGCTCCCAAGGGCGCTCCCCGCCAGGATCCGCCCGCGCCGAAAGACCCGGCGCCAGAAGTGGAAGAGCCGAAGCGGGACAGTGCGCCTGACAAGGTCACAGTCGAGCCGCTTCCGCCCAAACCCAAGTCGCCGGAGCCGGTCCAGCCCGATGAGCCGGAGCCGGAGGAAGTCGTCAAGAAGGACGAGACTCCCGGCACGGAGCCCGAGCAGCCCAAGGGCGACGTGGACAGCGGCAAGACTCCCGACAGCGGCAAGACCGTCGCCGCACCGGTTGAGCGCAAGAAGATCGGCACATTGCAGGTAATGTCCGGGCGCGCCGAGTTGGTGGCGTCCGACGGCAGCACGTCCCGCTTCAAGGACCAGGACCAGGAGCTGTTCGAGGGCGACCGCATTCGCACGCGCTACAACGCCTGCGTACGGCTCAAGCTGGCTACCGGCGACCTGACGCTGGGGCGGGACACGCAGATCCTGCTCAGCTCCGCCGCGGCGCTCACGCTGGAGCAATACGACGGCAAGGAACGCGGCCAGCTTGCGCTGAATCGCGAAAGCACGGCCGAGGGTGATTCGCTCGAGGTTAAGGTCGAAGACTACGAAGTGTTCCTGATGCATGGCGCGGCCCTCATTGAACGCAAGCGCCACGGGATGCTGGTTACCAAGACCGTCGGCTTTGCGACGATCACGCATGACACATTCGGCTCGGTGCTGCTGGATGAAACCAGCGGATACGAGTCGGACATCGAATTCGGCAAGGAATACGCGCCGCCGAAGGCACGGCGCGTCTCGCTGCCGGACTGGGCCAGCAAGTCACGCCGGCAGGACATCATGACGGCGCTTTCGCCGGTCATCGCCGACCGCAAGTACAGTGCGAGCGAACGCAGCTACGTGATCAACAGCTTGCCGGACCGTCTCGACGACCTGCTGGTTCACGCGACCACGAACGAAAGCGTGATCACGCTGCTGACGACCGCCATCCGCAACGAGAAGCTCACCGGCGCGGGCCTGATCAAGCTGGTCTCCGAGGTTGAGGTCGCTTACTTCGACGTGTCCGAGCTGACGCCGGAAGCAATCAACGATCACGCCAACCGCGCGGCCATGGCGGCTGAGGGCTTTGACCAGTGGAAGGACTACTTCTACCGCCTGATGCGCCCGCCCGTTGAGCCGAAGTCGAAGTCGAGCTCAACGACCACCGAGTCCTCCGACCCAACCAAGCTCAAGCGGGTGGATGATCCGCCCGTGAAGAAGGTGAAGACACAGAACAACGGCAGCGATCCGGAAGAAGAAGAAGAAGAGAGCCCCGAGAGAGAAAAGTAAACGGATGCAATGCCAGGCGGCCTCGGGCTGTAGCCCCTCCGCAGCCCAAACCCCTTGAGGAAAGAGCCGGTCGAAAGACCGGCTCTTGTTTGCTTTCCGGCGTGAACTCGCGCCCCTACTGCTCGTCCTTGGCCTTCTGCAGCCACTGGCGAATGTGCTCGCGAACGGCCTCGTAGTGCGGATCGCGATCAAGCGCCTCTTCAAACTTCTTCTCGGCCGCCGCGAAGTTTCCCTTCAGGAAAGCCAGGCGCCCCTGGAAGTAGGACGTCTCGAACGACTTCGGGTTGAGGTTCTGAAGAGTGCGCACCACCGGCTCGGCCTTTTCGATTTCATCGTCGTCGATGAACGCGTGCGCGAATCGCACCTGCTTGCGGAACTCGACCAGGTCTTCATTTTCGGGACCGCGCTGGTCGCGGGGCAGGTCGCGCTCCGCGTTCAGTTTCACTCTCAGCGCATACTGCGGCTTGGCCTCGAGCATCTTCTGGACCGGAATCAGGATATAGCGCCCGTAGGTATGCGGGGCTTCGGACACCCACAACTCGCCCGTCGTCACGTTCGTGATCACGCTGTGGCAACAGATCCCGGAATCAATCGCGTTGCGGTTGCCCAGCCCGAGGTCCTTGTCGCCGCGCCCCTTGCGGTCGCGCAGAATCTGCTGGGCGACGTCCGGATCGATCTTTCCCATGTAGCGCTCGGTCAACTCCTCGAGCCGCTGCCAGCGGTAGGTCGTGGTCGCCCGCTCGATCTGCTCCTTGTTGACCGCGTCATCTGCGAAGGGCGCGGTCAGCATGTGGTTGGTCTGCAGCAGCAGACCCGGCTTGTCCGCCTCGCGCAGTGCGCAGTGGCCCGGCGACTTCTCGATCACCACGGCGCGCTTGTCCTTGCGGGTCGCGACCATGTAGGTGTCGCTGACGAATACCTGCGCCTCGCTGATGAGCTTGTAGGCCTCATCGATCGTGCTGCATTGCTCCAGCACGCGGCGCACCAGCAGTGACACCGGCGTGCCGACCTTGCCGAACCCGACTTCATCCGTGCGCGCGGCGTTGACGTGAATGCTGAGCCCTTCCTGGTTCATGCCCGTGACCGCGCCCGCCATGCCCGCCCACGAGACGTGCACGTACGGGATGCCCTTTTCCGGCCAGACGTAGAGCACGGCCTTGTCCTTGTCGAACACCTCGCCGGCCTCGAAGTCAAAGTTGCGCCCGACGATCAGGTCGCCGTTCGCGCTCGCATCGCCCCAGGCCGCGAAGCTGGTACAGCCGACGAATTCGCTGGTCGTGACAAGCGGGTTGTCGATGAAGATGTGGCTGATGTCGTGCGCTGCGTGGTAGTTGAGAATGCGGTGGTACAGCGGCGCTTCTTCCGGGTGGTGGTCCACGCTGCCCTCGGTCAGCCCGAGAATCTCCAGCTTCTCCTCATCGGTGACGTAATCCGGCAGATCGCGGTTGTTGATCGCGACAAGCTGCTTCACCAGCCAGTACGACGCCTTGTTCGGCAGGAACTCGTTGATTTTCTCGATCAACAGTTTCTCCTGCTCGGCCGTCAGGTCCTGGTTCAGCTTCGCGTTCGCGTAGCCGCGCTCCCAGCTGTTGCCGGCCAGCCCGATCTCATGGATGCCGCCGCGCTCGCGCCGCCAGTTCAGCCCGAGTTGCTTGACCGGCATGTCCTGCAGCGTGCTGCTGACGATCTCGGTCTTGGCCAGCTCGCGGCTGCCGTCGTATTCAGGGGGCTGCGCGATGCACCAGTTGCTGACGTAGACGGACACGCCGACCAGCAGCGCGATCAGCAATGCCACGCACGCCATGCCGAGGCGCGTCACCCAGCCGTGGATGCGCGGGTACGAAGGGCGCTTGCCCATTCGCAGGCTCGCCAGTTCGTTCTTCATCACAGCGTGGACGCGCTGCTTCAACTCGGATGCGTCGCGCTCATCCGCCAGGCCCGTGGTTGGAATCGGGTCCAGCACCTTGATGATCGTGTCCGGGTGGTGCACGGCCGGGCTGCCCTTGCGGACGCAGGCTCCCGTGCCGTCGATGACGACGGGAACCACCGGCACCTGGGCGTCGATCGCGAGCATGAAGGCGCCGTTCTTGAAGCGGCGCATGTTGCCGTCCGGGCTGCGTGAGCCTTCCGGGAACACGAGAATGCTCACGCCGTCCTTCAGCCATTCCAACGCCTTGTCGAAACCCTGCGGGCGCTCGGGATCGCTGTCCTCAGGCTGGTCGTCGATCTGGATGTGGCGGCAGAGCTTGTTCAGCTCGCCCATCAGCGGGTACTTGAACGGCCAGCCCTTGATCAGCCAGCGCGCGTTCACCGGCAGCATCAGCGCCATCAGGATGTCGAGCGTGGACTGGTGATTGCACACAACGACGCACGGGCTGGGGAAAGCCTTGCGGCGCACGTTGACGCGACGCTGCTGCCCGAACGGAAACAACCGAAAGAACCAGCGGGCCAGCCGGCGCTGGCCTGCATAGAAGGCGTCGCCGCGATGCCTGGCGAAAAAGCGGTCGGCAACCCAGTAGGGAAGCTCAAGCACGAACAGGAACAACAGCAACTGCGCACCCAGCAGCCCGTAGGCGCAGCCCGCGCGTATCACGTTCATCACCACGTTGGACGGCGGCGGGAAGCTGTATTCTGGATGTGCCTGGTCCGCCATTTCAGTCCTCACTAGCCACTTGCGTTACCGCCTGTGGGGCGCGCAGAATAGGTATATTCAGGGGTCGCTCGAGTGCCAGTAATCGCGTGAAAGCGCGGCAGTATAAACATGACTACGGAAACCATCCGCAAGCAAGTAGACCAAATCGTCGCCGACGAATTCGAGCTCGACGCCGACACGATCAAGCCTGAAAGCGACCTGTACGACGACCTCGGGCTCGACAGCCTCGACGCCATCGACCTTGTCGTGGCGCTGGAGAAGAACTTCGGCTTCAAGGTTGAGGAAGGCGCCGCCCGCAAGATCCGCAAGCTGGAGCAGTTGTACCAGTTCGTCGCCGAGCGTACGGCCTGATCGCTGGCGCGGACATTCCTGTCCGCGCGTCAAAGCACGCGCAAGGTCAACTCCGCCACGTCCCTGTCGCCGTCGCGAAGCATGGCCTTCACCCTGGTGCGCCCTTCCTCGGCGGGCTCGCAGTCGATTGCCAGCACAAGCTCGCGCCCCGGCCCGGTCGGGTTCATGAATTTCGCGCGAGTCACCTCAGCCAACCGAACCTCGCGCCCCAGCATCCGCCCCGCAAAGTGCACGGCCGCCGCCACCTGAACCACGGCCGGCAGCACGGGTCCATCGGGGAAGTGGCCGCGGAAGAAGTCTTCGCTGCCGCTGAATTTCATGCGCGCTTCGCCATCGGCAAACGCCTGCGTCGCAGCCTCAAGTTCAGCAGCAAGGCTCATCCGCCCTCCTTCGCTTCGAACAGCTTGTCCGGCCACGGCTTGTCGCGCACCGTGAAGTCCGTGATCTTGATGGTCAACTTGTACGGCGGCCCGTCCGACTGAATCCCCGGTTCACGCAGGACGATCACGGACGGCAAGTAGAGGTCGCCGAACATCCGCCCTTCGTACTGGTCGACCCGAAACAGGGCACGCTCGCTCTGTCTGTATTCAAACCAGTCGACCAGCGGCGGCTCGCCGACGAAGTTTGCCGCGATCTCGGCGTGATCTCCCTGAATCAGAGCGCGCGTGCCGCCGTTGCTTGAGCGGACGGTAGCTGTGCCATTCAGGGACTTGAGGAACACTCGCTCAATGTCGCGTGCAATGTCGGCCAGCACATGGGCATCGAACTCCTCGGCCGCGAACACCTTGTGTACTTCGCCGTCCTGGAAGGCGATGTCGAACAGCTTCAGGCCTTGCTCGCTCATGCCCTGCAAACGGAACTTTCCGGGCTGTTGCACGACGAGGTACCCGACAAGCGTGCGGGTCACGATCCGGAAGTCGATCGTCACCGTCTGCACACACTTGAATTGCTCGGGCCAGCGATCATTGAACGCATCCACGGCCGCTTCGGGCGTAAGCTCGTAGTTGGGTGTGATCGTCACGTGTTCCATGCGGGCGTATGGATCCGTCTGGGCGCAGCCCGCAAGCAAGAGCAGCGACAGGATGAAGATGCTAGCGCGCATGCTTGCCCCTGATCTCCAGCAGCGTCGGCACGACCGCGAGCGTCAGCACCAGCGCGCTTGTCACGCCGATCGCCGTCGTTACGCCGACGCTGAACAAGGCCGGGTGCTTCGCCAGCGCCATCGAGCCGAAGCCGAACAGCGTCGTCAGCGCCGCCACCAGAACCCCGGCGCCCGCGTGTTTCAGACGCTCGTCGGCCTGCTCGCGACTGCCCGACCCACGATAGGTCTGCACGAAGAAAATGCCGTAATCAATCCCCAGCCCGGCGATGAACACCGTGACGAGAGTATTGATGATATTGAAGGGGATACCGAACAGGCTCATCAAGCCCAGCGTCCATACCATCCCGCCGGCGACCGGCACCAGCGCGGTGGCAACTTCGCGCACATTGCGGAACGTCAGCCACAGCACGATCAGCACCAGCAGCAGGCTCAGCCCCCCCATCACCACCAGGTCGCGCCGGATGAACTCGATCATGCGCCCGACGAACGCGGCCTTGTTCAGCACGATCGCGGCCGGCTGGCGCGCCTTCAACTCACCCAGCCGGGAAGCGTCGAGCTGCGCCGTGGTACCGATGTACCAGCGCCCGTCCTGCTCGCTGACGAAGTTGCCCAGCAGCAGCCACACCGGGCGTTTGCGGATCGCCTCGGCATCGAGAGTCGCCGGCTCGTCGGCCACTTCCAGCCCGGTGAAGAAGGCCTTGAGCGCCCTTTCCGAAACCCGCATTTCGTGCGCCGGGTCGTTCGGGTCGCGCGCCCCGGTCTCGCGGATCAGCCGGCGGATCTGCTCAAGCCGCTCGCCACTCCAGAAGCGTCTCCAGCGCGCCACATTGTCGAGCTGCGTCTGCTGCGCCGGCAGCACCCAGGCGGCGCTTTCGTACTTTGCGCCCATCTCATGCAGGTCGTGGGCCGCGAGGTCGTTCTGGCGCAAGGCCTGCTCCAGCGTATCGCCGCCGACCACCACCAGCGTGCGGCTCAGAGTCTCCTGCCCGAACGTCTGCGCCACGAGAGTTTCGCCCGCGCGGGTCTGGTCGCTCTTGCCGTCAAGGTTCGTCACGTCGCCGTCAAAGCTGACGCCGGGCAGAAAGGCCGCCAGCACGAGCGTGATCGCGCCGACGACGCCCAGCACCGGCCAGCGCAGCTTGCGGCGAGTGCGCTGCACCGCGCCGATCGCCCGCGACAGCCCCGAGGCCGCGTTGGGCTTCGGGCCGATCCTGCGCAGCAACTGCGGCCCGGCCGTGAAGGCGAACACCAGCGAGCCCGCGATGCCCGCGATCGCCATTTCCGACAACTGGTGCAGCCCGTCGAATTCAGAAAAGCGCAGCATCATGATCGCCAGCACCGTTGTCATCATCGCAACGAAGCCCGGCCTGCCGACGTGCCGCAGTGCAAATCGCGCCCGGGTGTCGCGGTCGCCATCGAGGCTGCTGTAGGTCGTCAGCAGGTGCACCGCATAGTCGACCGAAATGCCCAGCAGCACCGCGCCGAACCCGGCCGTGATGGCCGACAGGTCGCCGTGAATCCAGCCCTGCGAGCCGAGCGCGAGGCTGAACCCGAAGCCGACACTCAGCAGCGCGATCAGGATCGGGCTGAGCGCCCGGAACGCGACAATGAACAGCAAGAGTACCGCAATCACCGACGTCACGATGGTCAGGTGCATGTCGGTCTTCAGCACTTCGGCGTTGTCGACGCTGCTACGATGCGCGCCGATGACATGCGGCGTGACCCCCTCCGGCAGCCTCGCGAGCGCTGCATCCAGCGCGGACATCAGTTCGCGCCCCTTGCCGGTGTTGCTCGACGGCACGTCGGACTCCAGCAGAATCACCGCCAGTCGCCCGTCGGCGCTCAGGATGCGCCCGTCGGCGTCGGACTTGCCGCTGAACCCGCTGTTCAGTTTCTCGAAGCGGCGGAGCACGAGCTCATTCAGCCCGAACGGGTCGCTGCGAAATGTGTCCACGACCTTGATTCCCTCGGCGCCGGCCTGCCCGTCCACGTAGCGCTGCAGCGCGTCACCGTAGTAGTCCGCGTTCAGGCGGGCCTCGACCTGCGCCTGCATGGCCTCATCGAACAGCAGCGGCGCCTTGCCAAGGTAGAGGCTGCCGATGTCCTCCTGTGCGGACTTGTCGATCCTAGAAACGACTTCGCTGATGCCATCAAGCTTGCGCAGCGCGGCGTCGGCCTGATCCACGGCGGCTGCCAACTTCGCCGAATCGTCGCTCTCGAGCGCGACGACGATGCGTTCAAGCCCGCGGTAGCGGTGCATCGCCAACTGGGCCTCGGACACCAGCGGCTCGTCGTGAGGCAGCAGCGCGAAGACGTCTTCCTCAAAGTGAATGCGCAACGCGCCGAACAGCGACAGCGCCAGCAGCGCGACAAGCACGCCCGGCAATACCGCCGGTTTGCGCTTGAAGAAATCAAACAGTTGCTCAAAGGGTCCGCGCATGCGGTTCGGAGTGTGCCGCTGGTCCATGAAGCCCGCCAGTGTACAGAGCGGCTATACTCCCCCACCTGCCGGAAAACTGGCACCCGCTACGATAGGTCGGTCGCTTGGCGGACTTCACTGATCAGCTCGTCCGTTCCCAGAATCGTCCCGGCCACGCCGAAGCCGGTCACGCACGCACCGAGAATGCCGGGTGTGCCGGTGCCCGCACCGGTGACGTACAGCCCGGCATAGCGCGTGCGGCGGCGCACGCCGTTTCGCCCTTGCGCCCGCAGGCTCGGCTGTACGCCGTAGACGCCGCCTTGCGGATAGCCCGCGTAGTCGCGCAAGGTCAGCGGTGTGGATGCGTCCACGACATTGAGGTGCCCCCGCAGCGCCGGGATGCGCTGCTGCACCATCGCGACGATGTTGGCGGTGATTCGATCCTTCAGCGCCTTGTACTCGGCGTCGCGCTTCAGGGTGCGCGTGTCGCTCCAGCGCTCGAACCACTCCCAGCGCGCGCTGCCCATGGCGCTGAAGAGCTGCGGGCCGTTGCCCGCCGGCGGCAGGTTCACAATCGCGTCGCCCGGGCCGTCCAGTTGCGGCTCATAGAAGCAGTCCGGGTCGTCGTCGCGCAGCAGGTAGTGGTTCCGCCCGGTGACGCCCGTCAGGTCGGCGTCCGGGCTGACTGTGCCATAGACCACGAACGCGCCGACGCACTCCGGCGCGCTCGCCATCCGCTGGCGCAGCGCCGTGCGATACGCGTCCTCGGGCAACAGCCTGGCGGCCACCCTCGGGTGCACCGCGAGGATCACCTCGTCGCCCGAGATCACTTCGCCGCCGGACAACTCAACCCCGACGGCACGATCGCCATCCACCAGCACTCGCGCGACCGGCGCACGCAGGCGCAGCTCGCCACCCAGCTCGCGCAGGCGTGCAACCAGCGGCTTCGTGATCGCGTCGCCGCCTCCTTCTATGTAATGCGGGCCTTCAACGGCGCTGCCGATCACGGCCGCGTGGATCGCAAGCGGAACCTCGGCCGCGCGCACGGCATAGAGCGACGACTGGGCACAGATCAGCGAGCGCAGCCGTGGGCTGACGCCCAGCCCGCTCAGGAATTGTTCCAGGCTGGTCTCAAACAGTTCGCGGTCGTATGCCCCGTCGGCTTCCGGGTTCAGCGCGTGCCAGCTCAGCGCGGCTTCGACGTGACGCATTTTCGCCACGTAGGCGTCGATGGCGTCGGGCTCGTTGCCGCACTCGCGCTTGAGCGCCGCCGCCACGTTGTCCCAACCCACCGGCACACAGAATTCGCCCGAGGGCAGGCTGATACGATCGAAGCAGTCGCGCGCCAGCGGCACGCCCGGGATACTCACGCCGAGGTATCGAAACAGGCGCCACATGATCTGGCCCGGGTACAGCGAGCCGACGTAGTGCACGCCGGTGTCGAAGCGGCACACGCCATCCGGCCCGCGGCGCTGGAACATCTGCATGCAGCCGCCGGGAATGTTGTGCGCCTCCAGAACAAGCGGCGTACGCCCGTGCTTTGCCAGCACAATCGCGGCGGACAGCCCGCTGATGCCGGAGCCGACAATGATGGTCGAGTGAGTCACGCGTTCATCAGAATGGACAGGAGCCCGAAGCGCAAGCGACGGGGACCACCCACGCGGACAAGAATGTCCGCGCCACTAGGCCTTGGCCAGCACGACCGTCGCGTTCGTGCCGCCGAAGCCGAAGCTGTTGATCAGGACGTTCCTGAGAGGGCGCTCAAGAGTCGCGGCGATCACGTTGATCTTCGCCGCGCCCTCTTCCTGCGCCTCGAAATTGATGTTGGGCGCGATGAACCCGCCGCGCAGCATCAGCGCGCTGTACAGGATTTCGGATGCTCCGCTCATCCAGCATTCGTGGCCGGTCATGCTCTTGGTGCTGCTGACCGGCGTGCTGTCACCGAAAATGTCGCGGATCGCCTCGGCCTCTTTCGCGTCGCCGATCGGCGTGCTGGTGGCATGGGCGTTGATGTAGTCGATCGCGCCGGGCTCAAGCTCGGCGTTGCCCAGCGCCATGCGCATGGCCCGCCGCGCGCCCTCGCCGCTCGGCAGCGTCAGATGCTCGCCGTCGCTGCCGAAGCCGTAGCCGCGCACCTCCGCCAGTGGCTTGCCGCCGCGGGCCTTGAGGTGGCTCTCGCTTTCCAGGATCAGCGCCGCCGCCCCGCCGCTCGGCACCAGCCCGTCGCGCCCGCGATCAAAAGGCCGGCTCGCGCTCACCGGGCTGTCTTCGCGTTTGCTGAATGTCCCCAGCGCGTCGAAGCTGGCCATCGATTCCCAGTTGATCTCCTGCATCCCGCCGGTGATCACGACGTCCTGCAGCCCGGCGCGGATCAGCGTGAAGCCCTGGCCGACCGCGTGCGCCCCGCTTGCGCAGGCCGCCGCCAGAGTCCACGCCGCGCCCTGCGTGCCCAGCAGCGCGTTCAGGTTCATGCTGGCCGTGCTGTTCATGCACTGGAAGATGTAGCCGCTGCCGAGCTGCTGGGTCGTGCCGTCGCGCCGCACGGCGTCGGCGACCTCCACGTTCGGGCCGCTGGTGCTGTCGTTGCCGATGATCAAACCGGCGCGCGGATTGCGCAAACTTGACGGGTCAATACCGGCCTGCTCGATGGCTTCCAGCGCCGAGAACGCGCACCACTGCGCGCTTTCGTGCATGCTTTTGCGGGCCTTGCGGTCGAGGCGCGCTTTCGGGTCGAAGCCGCTGACGGCGCCGGTCAGCGCCGAGCGAAAACCAAGCTGTTTGCGCTGCTCGTCCAGGACCACGCCGCTGCGCCCTTCGCGCAGCGCGGACTCGATCTCCGCAAGCGACTTGCCGAGGGACGAGACAGCCGCAAGGCCAGTGATGTACACGCGCTCTGTCATAAGGTTTTGGGGCTCGGGGTTTGGGGTTTGGGAAACAGCTCTTCCCTGACACCTGCCCCCTGACCCCTGACACCTGATCTACATGTACATGCCGCCGTTTACCCCGAGCACCTGGCCCGTGATGTAGGCGGCTTCATCGCTGGCGAGAAAGCTGACGGCGGCGGCAATTTCTTCCGGTGCGCCAAAACGCCCCAAGGGAATCGCCTTGGCCAGGTCCTCGGCCGGAAGTTCCTTTACCATGTCGGTCTCGACGAAGCCGGGCGCGACGACGTTGACGGTGATCTTGCGGCTCGCGATCTCCTTGGCCAGCGACTTGCACGCGCCGATCAAGCCCGCCTTGCTGGCGGCGTAGTTAACCTGCCCGGCATTGCCCGCCTGGCCGCTGACGCTGCTGATCGCGATCACCCGCCCGCTGCGGCGGCGCAGCATCCCGCGCAGGCACGCCTTGGTCACGTGGTAGAAGCCGCCGAGGTTGGTGTTGATGACGCTGTTCCACTCGTCTTCGCTGGTCATCGCGAACAGCCCGTCGCGCGTGATGCCCGCGTTGCTGACGACGACGTCGGGTGCGGCTTCCGCGTCGATGAGACTCTCCAGCGCGGCGCGCACGGCCTCACCGTCGGCGACGTCAAAACCGACCGGTATCGCGCTGCCGCCCGCGGCCTCGATCTCGCCGCACAGGCTCTCGGCCTCGTCCCGGCTGCGCCCGTAGTTGGCCCAGACGCGATAGCCGTCCTTTGCCAGCCGTTTGGCAATCGCGCGCCCGATGCCGCGCGATGCCCCTGTAACGAGTGCGATTCCGGACAAGTGAAGTCTCCAATGCGGGCGCTTTACACTGTGCGAGCGGACTGCGTATATTAGCTGCGAAGCCGCGCGTCGAGTAGGGCGCGCAGGCGGTGGGGCGGCAGCACTCAAGGAATGCAGACTGTGGAAGCACTGGTAGACGAGCTCAAGACGCTGATCATTGAGCACCTGAACCTCGAAGACGTTGACGCCGCCAAGGTTGACCCGAACGCGCCCCTGTTCGGCGAAGGCCTCGGGCTCGACAGCGTAGACGCCCTCGAGCTGGTCATGCTGATGGAAACCACGTACGGCGCGCGCATCGAGTCGTCCGAAGTCGGCAAGAAAGCCTTTGCCACGCTGAGCTCACTTGCACAGTTCGTGCAGGAAAACCGCAAGAACTAGCGCATAGATGCCCCAATCGAGTCCCCTGCAGCCTGTCGCGATCACCGGCATGGGCGTTATCGGCGCCTTCGGGCGCGGCGTGACTGAGCTTGATCGCGCGCTATCAGAGGGCCGCGAGGGCGTCGGGCCGCTGACGCTGTGGGAATCAACCATCCAGGGCTTTCCGGTCGGCCAGTACCGCGGCGACCTGCAGCGCGACCTGGATGCGATCGCCGGGCTGACCCCGCGCATTCGCGCGCGCCTGTCACGCTCGGACGCCCTGGCGCTGGTCGCGGCCAACGAGGCGGTGATGATGTCGGGGCTCGAGCCGTCGCAGGGCGGCGCGTACGTCGGCCAGAGCGTCTGCGGCACACTCACCACCGAAGAGTTGTACGTGGAAGCACGCCGCCGGGCCAAAGCCCGCGAGCCCGAGAAAATCAACCTCAGCGGCGCCTTCGTTCATGAGGGCGCCAACACCCTCGACCGGCTGGCCGAGACGTGGGGCCTGCGCGGGCCGACACTCAGTTTCATGACCGCGTGCAGCAGCGCGGCGAACGCGATCGGACTGGCCGCCGACGCCATCCGCGCAGGCCGTTGCCACTCGATGATCGCCGGCGGCTCGGACAGCCTGTCACGGATCGCGTTCAACGGGTTCTGCAGTCTGAAGGTCGTCAGCCCGGACGGCCCGCGCCCGTTTGACCGCGACCGGCAGGGCATGATGGTCGGCGAAGGCGCCGGGATGCTCGTGCTGGAATCGCTCGAGCACGCCAGGGCCCGAGGCGCAAAGATCCTCGCGCTGCTGACCGGCTACGGGCATTCCTGCGACGCGCACCACCTGACCGCCCCGCACCCCGAGGGCAAAGGCGCGATCGCGGCGATGCGCGAGGCGCTGGCGATGGCGGGCCTGCAACCCGGCGACATCGGCTACATCAACGCGCACGGCACGGCGACGCTCGACAACGACCGCACCGAGGCCCGCGCCATCAGCGCCGTGTTCGGCGAGGGCAACGTGCCGGTCAGCAGCACCAAGCGCTTCTTCGGGCACACGCTCGCGGCCGCCGGCGGTGTCGAGGCCGTGGTTGCAGTGCACGCTTTGCAGCAGAAGAAACTGCCGCCGAACCTGGGGCTGCGCGCGCCGCTTGAGGACTCGCGGCTCGACCTCGTGACCGGGACTCGCGAAACACCCGCGCTGCGCCACGTGCTGTCCAACAGTTTCGGATTCGGCGGAAACAACGCGGCGCTGGTCTTCACGGAGGCGATCTGATGGACCCACAACGCCAGCAGCAATTGAACTGGGTGTTCGAGCAGGTGTTCATCGCCGCCAGCACCGTGCATGAAGCGCTCGGGCGCGGGCTGCCGGCCGCAACCTACCGGAGCTGCCTCGGCTACGAGCTGGAGCAGATGGGGCGCAAGGTGCAGAGCAACGTGGCCGTGCCGATCCTCTTCCGCGAGCACAAGGTGGATGCGGGCGTCACCATCGACCTGATCGTGGACGGGCTCGTGGCCGTGCGGGTGCACAGCATCGAGAACCTGACGAACTTCTACGACCAGGAAATGCAGACCGTGCTGCGCGTCTCCGGGCTGCCGCTGGGAATCGTCGTGAACTTCAGCGTCCCGAGTGTACGCGGGGCGATGCATCGAATCATGAACCCGCAACCGAGGGTGTGATGGCAGAGTTCAGGGATCAGAGGTCAGAGGTCAGAGCAACGGCGGCTAGCCGTCAGCTTTGGTCATTTCTGACCTCTGGCCACTGGCCCCTGACCACTTGCATCCGAAGGATGCACCCATGGGCGTAGTGGTAACAGGCATCGGAGTCGTCAGCGCGCTGGGTGCAAACCCGGCTGCGTTTCGTCGCGCGCTGCTCGACGGCACCAACGCCTGCGCCATGCACGAGTTCGCCCGCTTCGACGGCAGCGTCGTGCGCGCTCCGGCCTACATGGCCGTGCCCGCCGAGCCGGAGGGTTTGATTGAGCCACGCAAGCTGCGCCGCATGTTCCGCCTGGCGCGCATGAGCGCCGTGGCCGCGCGGCAGGCGTTGAAACACGCCGAGCTCGACCCGGCCGCGATGGATTCGTCGCGGCTCGGCATCTGCTTCGGCACCAGCTTCGGCGCGATGGAGCCGACGCAGAAGTTCATGGATTCGTGGATCGAGAACGGCGAAGCCTCGGCAAGCCCGCTGCAGTTCATGAACAGCGTGCACGGGATTCTTGCCAGCCAGATCGCGCTCGACATCAACGCGACCGGCGTCAACCTCACGACCGCCCAGCGTGACATCTGCTTTGAGGCCGCGCTCGACACGGCCGTCGGGTTGCTGGAGGCGCACCGGGCGGACGTGATCCTGGTCGGCGGCGCGGATGAACTGACGCCCATGCTGCACGAGTTCGGCTCGCACACCGGGCAGCTGGTGCTGGATGAAGTCGCGGGGCTGGACCCCTGGGGCTCGCGGCGCGGCGTGGTGCCGGGCGACGGCGCGGGCGTGTTCGTGCTGGAGCGCGACGACAGCCCCCGCCGCGCGCTGGCGCGCGTGTCGGCGACTCGCATCGGGCGCTGCGACACCGGCGGCGCCAACATCGCAACCGAGTTGATGCAGAGCTCCACGCCCGACCTGCTGACCAGCAACCGCGACGGCGGCAGTCGTTGCGCTCGCCTGAACGACAAGCAGGAGGCTGAGCTCGGGCTGAAGGGCGTGAGCCACCGGGGCAACTTCGGCACCTGGCCGGCGGCGGGCGCGGTGCAGTTCGCGGCGAACGTGCTGATGCTCAACAACGGCGAGTTTTATGTGCCCCTGGCGAGCGGCAAGCCGGCGGAACTGAAAGCAGACGCGCCGAAAACAATCCTGCACAACGCACCCAGTATCAGCGGCAACCACGCGGCGTACCTGTTGGCTCTCAGGTAGCTTCAGCAAAGCAAAATGCTGGCTCGCACAGAGACCACAGAGAAGGGCGGTGCGTGGGTGCCGTTCTCTGTGCGCTCTGTGGTCTCTGTGCGAGGCCGCTGTTGGGCGGGGGTAAACCTCGCGCGGACAGGAATGTCCGCGCCACCAAATGCTTGCTTTACTGGCCGCATGGCGCAGAGCCCGATCAAGCTGATCAAGACCTACGCGAGCTTCGTGAAGATCGCCCACACGGTGTTCGCGCTGCCGTTCGCGCTGGTCGGGATGATGGCCGCCTACGCCGTTCCGACGGAATTCATTTACATCCTGCCCGGCCCGGACGGCGCGGGCATGACCCGGGGCAGCTTCGACCAGCATGTGCCGTTTCTCTGGACGACGCTGCTGCTGATCCTGCTCTGCATGGTCGGCGCGCGCAGTTTCGCGATGGCCGTCAATCGCATCCTCGACCGCAAGATCGACGCGAAGAACCCGCGCACGGCCGTTCGAGAATTGCCATCGGGCGCCATGACATTGACACAGGCCTGGCTGTTTGCCGCCGTCATGGCCGTGCTGTACTTCGGCGCATGCTGGATTTTCGGGCCTGTGGTTCTCTGGCTCAGCCCGATTCCGATCGCGCTCATGCTGCTCTATCCGCTGACCAAGCGCTTCACGTGGCTGTGCCATGTGGTGCTGGGAGCCTCCCTCGGACTCGCACCGGTGGGTGCCTGGGTTGCCGTGCGCGGCTTGATGTCCATTCAGGGCAAGATTGCAGGCTCACTGACCCAACTGGCGGACATCCTGGGAGAAGCGCCCTACGCCGACGGCGGCCCACCCCTCGGCTGGAGTACCGTGGCGCTGGGCTGGAAGGCCGTCTCCGAGCCGCTGCCGTGGCTGCTGGGCGGGGCGGTGCTGCTTTGGGTGGCGGGCTTTGACGTGATCTATGCGTTGCAGGACGACGAGTTCGACCGCGAGCACAAGCTGAAGTCGATCCCGGCCAGATTCGGGCGCAGGGGCGCACTGTGGATCAGCCGCATCATGCACGCGGGCAGTGCGGCGCTGTTTTTCGGGTTTGTCTGGCTGCTGACCCACCCGGCGCCCGTGGGCGGCATGGACACCCGCCAATACACGCAGGTCGCCGACTGGGTGTGGGCGGCACCCTGCGTCATGCTGGCCGGAATGCTCTACCAGCACGCGCTGGTGAAGGCGAACGACCTGCGGCGCGTGAACCTGGCGTTTTTTACCGTGAACGGCGTGATATCGGTGGCCTTTGGTGTGGTGTTCGCGGCGGCCTGGTTGTCCGCGCGCTGACCCGTCGCTGGCGCTCCGGGCCCCTGTTTTCCTGCGCGACATCCGGCACCAAATTGGGCCTTAAACTGCGCTTTACTCCGGGCTTTCGCTGGTTAGTATCGCGCTCCCCTACGGGGGTTTGAATTGCCTTAGAAACCGCGCAAAATGCGCGTTGGAGCACCGAGGAGCAGACATGCCCGAAGCGGGTAAAGTGGTCCAGGTCATCGGACCGGTCATCGACGTACAGTTCCCTGAGCAGCAGGTGCCGGAAATCTACACGGCCCTCAAGATCATGGACCCTTCCAAGAACATGGACCTGACACTCGAGGTCCAGCAGCACCTGGGGCGTGACCAGGTCCGCGCGGTCGCCATGGACGCCACCGACGGCGTCGTGCGCGGGCAGCCCGTCGAAAACACCGGCGCGCCGATTTCGGTGCCCGTGGGCGACGAGTGCCTGGGGCGCATCTTCAACCTGCTCGGCGTCGCCGTGGACGGCGGCCCGCAGGTCGTCACCAAGGAACGCCGCGCCATTCACCAGAAGCCGCCTTCCTACGAAATGCTCGGCACCAAGACCGAGATTTTCGAAACCGGCATCAAGGTCATCGACCTGCTCGAGCCCTACGCCAAGGGCGGCAAAGTCGGCCTCTTCGGCGGCGCGGGCGTCGGCAAGACGGTCGTGATCATGGAGTTGATCAACAACATCGCCCGCGTGCACAGCGGCTACTCCGTGTTCTGCGGCGTAGGCGAGCGCACCCGCGAGGGCAACGACCTCTGGCTCGAAATGTCCGAGTCCATCATCGGCAAGAAGGAAGACGGCACGGACAAGACCGTGCTCGACCAGGCCGTGCTTTGCTACGGCCAGATGAACGAGCCGCCGGGCGCGCGCCTGCGCGTGGCGCTGTCCGGCCTGACGCACGCCGAGTACTTCCGCGACACCTACGGCACCGACGTGCTGATGTTCGTGGACAACATCTTCCGCTTCACGCAGGCGGGCTCAGAGGTATCGGCGCTTCTCGGGCGCATGCCGTCGGCCGTGGGCTACCAGCCGACGTTGGCCACCGAGATGGGCGCGTTGCAGGAACGCATTACCTCGACCGACCGCGGCAGCATTACGTCCGTACAGGCCATTTACGTGCCCGCGGACGACTTGACCGACCCGGCCCCGGCCACCGCGTTCAGCCACCTGGACGCCAAGACCGTGCTCGACCGCAAGATCTCTGAAAAGGGCATCTACCCGGCCGTGGACCCGCTTTCCAGCACCAGCCGCGTGCTCGACCCGCTGGTTGTGGGCGAGGCGCACTACAAGATCGCGCGCGACGTGCAGGGTATTCTGCAGCGCTACCGCAGCCTGCAGGACATCATCGCGATCCTCGGCATGGACGAGCTTTCCGAAGACGACAAGATCATCGTGAACCGCGCACGCCGCATCGAAAAGTTCCTGAGCCAGCCGTTCTTCGTGGCCCAGCAGTTCACGGGCCTTGAAGGCCGCTACGTGAAGCTGGAAGATACAATCCGCAGCTTCCAGGAGATGGTCGAAGGCAAGCACGACGACCTGCCCGAAAACGCGTTCTACATGAAGGGCAGCATCGACGAGGTACTGGAGACAGCGAACAAGTAACGCTCACTCACGCAGTCACGGAGCAAGGCTATGGCAGGCAGTCCCCCACAAGGTTATCCGCCGCAAGGCGGCCAGCAGGGCGGGTATCAACAGCCGCAAGGCGGGTACCAGCAGCCGCCCGCCCAGGCGCCCTACGACCCGAACGCGCCTTACGGCGTGGACCCGCGCACGGGAATCCCGTACTCGGACAAGCAGAAGTCGCTGGCCGGCTTTCTCCAGTTGCTTGCGCTCGTGGTGGGTATCGGCGGTATCGGGCGGTTTTACTCCGGGCACATCGGCATCGGCGTTGCGCAGTTGATCCTGTGCTGCACCGGCATCGGCCAGCTCTGGTCGATTATCGACGGCATCATCCTGCTGACGAGTGAAACGGCAACGGACGGCGACGGCCGACCGCTTCGCCCGAACTAGCAGCACCCGAGACGCACGAATATGAGCGAGAAGAACACGCTGTACGTCGACATCATCAGCCCTGAAAAGCCGGTCTATTCCGGCGAGGCGCTCTCCGTGACCGCCAAGGCATGGGACGGCGAAGTCGGCATCCTGCCCGGTCACGCGCCGATGGTCGCCAAGCTGGGCATCGGCGAAGTGCGCGTCACGCGCGGCACGCTGGCCGACAAGGTGGTGGACCGCTTCGCGATCAAGCAGGGCTATCTTGAGGTCAGCCACAACAAGGTGGTGGTCCTGAGCGAAGACGCCCAGGCAATCGCGGACCTCAAGGGCGTGAACCCGGAAGACATGGAGCGTCTGGTCAAGCAGATCGCCGAAGAGTCCGACCCGAAGCGCAAGGCCGAGCTGCAGGCGGATCTCGAGTGGCTGAAATCCTGCGACAAGCTGTTGAAGGGCGTCTAGTTCAGGCTCGCGAAAGGAGCATGCCATGAGCGGCGGAAACCCCAACCAGCCACCAGGCTATCCTCAGCAACCACAAGGCTATCCCCAGCAGCAGCCCAACCAGTATCCGCCCCAACAGGGCTACCCGCCCCAGCAGGGCGGCTATCCGCCGCAAGGCTACCAGCAGCCATACGGGCAACCCGGCGGCCCGGGAGGCTTTGTCCCCGGGCAGTGGGCGCCTCCGCCGATGCTGCCCGCTGAATGCTTCGGCGGCTTCTGGATTCGCCTCGTTGCGTTGATCATCGACGCGCTGGTTCTTGCCATTCCGAACACGATCATCCGCGCCGCGATCTTCGTCGGCATGGGCGTGCAGGGCCCCATGTTCCAGTTCAATGTCGGCGGCAGCACGCAGATGGACCCCAAGTTCATGCTCGCAAGCAACCTGACCTCCGGGTTGCAGTTGCTCCTTGGCTGGGGGTATTTCGCCTTCCTTACCAGCAGCAAGGGCGGCAGCCTTGGCAAGCTCGCGCTGGGACTGCGCGTTGTGGACGAGAACGGCATGCACGTCAGCTTCGCGAGGGCGTCCGGGCGGTACTTTGCAAAGCTCATCTCCGCGATCATCTGCCTGATCGGCTACATCATGGCCGGCTTCCAGGGGCAAAAGCGCGCGCTGCACGACCTGATCGGCGGGACATACGTGGTGCGGAAAGAGTTCGTGAATCCGAACCAGCCGCGCTAGAGCGGAAGCTCAGCAACATCCGTAGCCGGGCGTTCCTTCGGGATCGCCCGGCTTCACTTTGCGCCGGACGCTTTCAACACTCGCCGGACCTGCTTGATGTGCGCCTCGATGTGCATCGCCATGAAGGCTGCCAGGTCCGCGGCGGACACGTCGTGGCCTTCGCTGTGGCGCCCCTTGCGGGCCATGCCTTCGGGCGTGAGCTTCTCGATCAGTCCGGTGGTCAGGGCGCTGTTGGCGCTGAGGGCGTCGAGCGCCAGCCCGATGTCGAGCCGCGAGCGCCGGTAGAGCTTCACCGAGGCCTGCGTGTCGATGCCGGCAAGCTGCGGGTAGTTCTCGCCCAGAATGCGCCGCAGACGCAGACCGAGCATGGAATCCACGTCCGCCACATGGAAGCAGATGTCGCGCGGCGACCAGGACTCCTTCGTCTCGTGAAAGTCCGCGGCGTCGGCCGACACTTTGCGCATGCACTCGATGAAGCCTTCCACCGCGGCCATGTAGCGCTCTGCCAGCAGTTCGGGATCGGGCATGGGCTACTCTTCGTCGCGGGCCATCCTGGAGCGCCCGCGCAGTGTGTTGACCCATGCCCACAGGGTCGGGATTACAACCAGTGTCAGCAGCGTGCTCAGGGCAAGCCCGGCGATCACCGTGATGGCCAGCGGCTTGCGCACCTCGGCGCCCTCGCCGCCGCCTGCCAGCGTATCCACAGCATCCCTAATGGACACGCCCGTGTTGGGTGCCCCACGGAGACTGATGTATATCCGCCAACCCTCCGTTCCCAGCAAATGGTCGAGGCCCTCTGCAACGTACTGAATGTAGGGAAGAATCGGGTCCAGCCAGCCGGTCATCGGCAGCAGACCGAGCAAAGTCGTGAGCGTGGTGATCGCGATCGGGCGCAGGCGGATGCGGCTGGCGTTCAGTGCGGCCTCATTCGCACTCTGGCCGCGAGCGCGCAACTGGTTCGCGTAGTTCACCAGCACGATGGCGTTGTTCACCACGATGCCCGCCAGCACGATCCCGCCGAGCAGCACCATCACGCTTACGGGCAGCCCGAAAACCCACAGCGCGATGATCACGCCCACGCCCGCGAACGGCACGCTGATCATGATGATGAGCGGGTCGATCAGGCTCTCGAACTGCACCGCCATCACGACGTACACCAGGAACACCGCCAGCGCCAGCGCCAGTATCAGGCTGACAATGCTGGACTCCATCTCTTCCACCTGCCCGCTGAACCCGACCTGCGCGTCCTCAAGGTCCACGCCGCCGCCCGCCAGCATCTCCTCAACGGCTCCGCGGGCGGTGCTGAGCGCGACTTCGTTCGGCTCGCAACTGATGACGACCGCGCGCTCGTTGCCGACGCGGCGGATTTCACTCGGGCCTTCCGTGACGCGCAGGTCCTGGCCCGTTTGCACCAGCACGTCGCGCAGGCGTACGCCCTTGGCGATCTCGAGGTCGCGCACTTTCTCGAGCGACTCCTTGTCGCTGCTGAGCAGCTCGACGAAAACTTCCAGGTCTTCGCCGCCGCTGCTGAACTGCGTGCTGACCGTGCCGCCGATCTTGTTGCGCACTTCATTGGTGACGCCGTCGGCGCTGAGCCCGTAGCGCTGCAACTGCTGCCTGTCGTAGTTCAGTTGCACCTGCGGGCGCCCGGCCTGCAGGCTGCTGCGGACGTCGCTGAGCAACGGCTCGCCGTCGTCGCGGGTCAGCGCCCGGAGCGCCTTCACCATCGACTCCGCCACGCGCCCGAGCCGGTCGTAGTTGTCGCCGCGAACTTCGATCTCCAGCCCGCTCTCGACCTTCACCAGCGCCGGCGCGCTGAACTCGGCGCTGCCCTGGAACAGGGTGCTGTCGTCCGCCACTTCGCGCAGGCGCTCCTCCGCGTAGGGGGCGGCGTCGCGGGCCTCGGCGCCCTTGCGGATGGTCACGACGAAGTGCACCCGGTGGCTGCCTACCGCGCGCGAGTCCCCGGCTTGCTCCTCGCCGCCGACTTCATAGGTCACGCGGCTGATGTCGGCCTTGAACTGCTCGTCCTCGAATGCCCGCTTGACGATCGCGGCGGCTTCCTTGTCGGTGTCGCTGATCTGTGTGCCTTCGGGCGCGGCGACGTCGGCGTAGGTCTCATCCTGCTGGAAGCGCGGCAGCAGCTCGGTGTCGAGGTTGCCCGCGAGCATGAAAGCGATCACCGCGGCGCCGACCGTGGTCGCCACCACAACCATCGGCTGCGCGAGCGCCAACCGCAGCAGCAGCGGGTAGGTGTTCTCGATGCCCTTCCAGACGAACTCAAACGCCCAGCCGAACGGCTTGAACACGAGCGCGCAAACAAACGCCACGCCCTTCCACGCCCAGCGCATCAGCCAGACGCTTGAATCGATGAACGCCACCAGAATCACGACCACAATCCATGCCGGCAATTGCAGCAGGCGGTTGAAGTAGAACCCGATCTTGCGCAGCTTGCCGACGTCTTTCGGCGGCCTCATGTAGCCGATCACTTCCCGCGTAACGGTGTACTTGCCCAGCTCCTTGGCCCCGCCCAGCCCGATGCCGAACAGCGCCGGCACCACGAACTGCGCGACGATCAGGCTGGCCAGCAGGCTGAACACGACCGTCAGGCTGAGGTCGCGGAAGATCTGCCCCGCGACGCCCTCCACAAACACGATCGGGAAGAACACGGCCACCGTCGTCATGGTGCTGGCGAAGATCGCGCCGCCGACCTCGCTGATGCCGCGCACGGCGGCCTCCAGCGGCGGGTCGCCCTCTTCGCGACAGCGGGCGATGCTTTCGATTACGACAACGCTGTTGTCCACCAGCATCCCGACGCCCAGCGCAAGCCCGCCGAGCGACATCAGGTTCAGCGTCACGCTCGTGAGCTGCATCGGAATGAAAGTGGTAACAATCGAAAGCGGTATCGCCGCCGCAATCAGCAGCGTGGCCTTCACCGAGCGCAGGAAGAAGAACAGCACCAGCACCGCCAGCAGCGCGCCGAGAATCGCGCTGGCCGTCACGTCATCGACGGCGTCCTCAATGAAGTAGCTCTGGTCCGAGACGACCTTCAGCCCGAAGCCCTCCGGCAACTGGTCCACCAGCGACTTCTTGCCCAGCGTGAATCCGCCGCCCCCACCGCCGCGCATGCCGCCGCGCCGGAAGCCGCTTGGCCCGCCGCCGCCCTTGGCTTCCGTCTCGCCGCCCTTGGCCTCTTCGAGACTGACTTCG
The DNA here is from genome assembly GCA_020638675.1 of Planctomycetota bacterium. GTDB lineage: Bacteria > Planctomycetota > UBA8742 > UBA2392 > UBA2392 > JACKID01. The sequence continues at coordinate 1,258,362 of JACKID010000001.1, read as the reverse complement.
CCGCGCTTGTCGCGGATTTCCTCGTACTTGGTCTCCCCGTACAGGGCGATCCAGACTCGCTTGGCGACCTCGACGATGTTCGCGTCGCCTTCCTTCAGGATCTCCAGCAGCACGCCTTCGCGGGCGTTGAACTTGGTCTCCGGGCCGGCGAAGCGCGTGATCGTCTCGCGCTCCTTGGGCACCTGCTCGATCTTTGCGATCTCCTGCAGCGTCACGCGGCCCTCGGCGCCGGCGCTGATTTCGAGGTCATTCAGCACCTGCATCGACTCATAGGTGCTGACCACGCGCAGGATCACGTCGCGCCCGGCCAGCTCGATCACGCCGGCCGAGACGTCAACCCGCGCCGCCTTGATGCGGTTCTTCACCTGCTCGGCCGTGAGCCCGTACTGGTTGAGCTTGGCCTCAAGCAGGCTGATGCGAATCTGGCGCTCTTCGCCGCCGCTGACGCGCACGGCCGCGACGCCCTCGATCTTGGACAATTCGGGCTTCAGGATGTCCTCGGCGAACGCGCGCAGGTCGAGCAGGTCGACGTCCTTGTTCGTGGCGAACAGGATCATGCGCATGGTGGGGTCCTGCGCGGGGTCGTAGCGCAGGATCTGGGGGCGCTCGACTTCGTCGTCGTCGAAGCCGATGCGGTCAAGGCGGTCGCGCACGTCGGCCGTGGCTTCCAGCATGTCCGTGCCCCATGAGAATTTCAGGATCACGTCGCTGGATTCCGCCCGGCTGATGCTGCTGCGATCCACCAGCCCGCCGACGTTGCCGAGGCGTTCCTCGATGCGCTGGCTGACCTTTTCCTCGACTTCGCTGGGGGCAGCAGCCGGGTAGCCGGTGCGGATGGTGAGCTGCGGGTATTCAAGATCCGGCATCAGCGTGGTCTGCAGCTTGGTCAATGCCACGCCGCCGAACACGATGAACGCCGCAACGACGCACAGCACGGCCACAGGCCGCGTCGTTACGATCTGAAAGAACCGGCTCGGCCGGGGTTTTGAGGGCGTGTCGGGCAATGTAGTCTCCGCCCCTGTTTTACGCGCCAGGGCGTCGTTTCAGTAGTGGAAAGCCGCGCTTACCCACCCCGTGCGGCGGGCCTGCGCCATATGACCTAAACACTCTGCCACGCGGGACTTCCCAGCGGGGCCGACATTCGCTAAATAGGGCCCCATGTCTGACGCACCGCTGGTCAACATCACTATCGACGGCAAGCAGTACCAGGCGCCGAAGGGCGCCAATCTGCTGCTGACCTGCCTGAAGCTCGGCGAGGGCACCGACGGCTCGTATCCGGACCAGAACGAGGGCGGCGAGCACTACGTGCCGCACTTCTGCTATCACCCGGGGCTGACCGTCAGCGGCAACTGCCGCATGTGCTTCGTGAAGACGCGCCAGATGGTCAAGCGCGGCGACCAGATGGTGCCGATGGAAATGATGACCACCTCGTGCACCAACGTCGTCGCCGAAGGCCTCGAAGTCTTCACCAAGACGCCGGACGTGCAGAAGGTCCGCGCCGGCATCATGGACCTTGAGCTGATCAACCACCCGCTGGACTGCCCCGAGTGCGACAAGGCCGGCGAATGCAGCCTGCAGGACTACGCCTTCGACCACGGGCACGCGGCCAGCAAGTTCGACTTCGAGAAAGTCGCCGCGCACATCAAGCCGCTGGGCGACAAGATCACCATCTGGGGTACGCGCTGCATCCAGTGCTCGCGCTGCATTCGCGTGGCCGACGAAATCAGCGGCACGTCCGAGCTTTGCTTCGTGAACCGCGGCGACCGCACGGTCATCGACGTGTTCCCCGGCAAGCCGATCGACAACCCGCTCGCGGTCAACACGGTCGAAGTCTGCCCGGTTGGCGCGCTGAAGAACCGCGACTTCCTGTACACAGCGCGCGTCTGGAACCTGGACGAAATGCCCGGCACCTGCGGACTGTGCGCCAAGGGCTGCAGCACGCGCGTGGATTCGCTGAAGGGCAAGGTCACCCGCGTCATGGCGCGCGAGAACCCGAACGTCAACGACTTCTGGCTCTGCGACCGCGGACGCCTCGACTACAAGTGGATCAACAGCCCCAAGCGCATCGACCTGCCGCACACGAAGAGCGGCACCGTCGGCTGGCAGAGGGGCTATGAGCTGGCGGGCGAGGGCCTCAAGGCCGCGGCCGCCAACCCGGGCAAGTCCTGGGCCGTGGCCAACGCGGCCATGACCAACGAAGAGCTGTTCCTGTTCCGGAAACTCACGGAGAAGCTGGGCGTGAGCAACGTGGCCGTGATGACCGAGCCGGACGTCGCGCCGCTCGATTTCCCCGGCTTCAAGGCGCCCGCGGACGGCAACGCGAATCGCGGCGGCGTCGCGATCCTGCTGGGCATCAGCGACTGCGAAGCCAGCGTCAAGCAGTTCAGCGAAGCCTGCGCCAAGGGCGAGGCCGAAAACGTCTTCGTGTGGGCGGGCCTGCCGCACGGCACGCCGGAGGCCATCACCAAGGCGCTGGGCGGGCAGTCGGTCAAGAACATCGTGGCGGTCGACTTCCAGCGCAGCATGCTGTCGGAGCTGGCGAACGTGACGCTGCCAAGCACCACGTACGTGGAGACGGCGGGAAGCTGGATCAACGGCGACCTTCACCTGCAGGCGTTCCGCGCCGCGATGCGCCACCCGCTTGAAGGCCGCGTGGGCACCGAGCTGCTGCAGGAGCTGCTGTACGTGATCGACGAAGCCGAGACCGAGGGTGAGGATCGCAGCCAGGGCACGCCGCAGGGCGTCGGCACGGAAGACCCGCTCGGCGCACCCGTTACCCAGCGCGGCTGGGAAGGTGCGGCAACGATTCCGGTATTCGCCGGCAGCGGCGAAGTGGCGGTCAAGTCGCGCAAGACCATCGTCGGCGCGGCGGCCGTGTTCGCCCAAATGGCCGAAGAAGTGCCCCAGTTCGGCGGGCACACGCACCTGTCACTGATCAAGTCCCACGGCGCGAAGCTGCTGTAATCCAAAAACCGAACTTGCCTCACCAGAAGCCCTGCCGGCGGCATAGGCGGCCTCGGGCGTTTTCACCGTTTGCTGTCGGCAACACGGTTTGCTTTCAGCGACACGGTTTGCCTTTGGCGACGAGGCGCCCCGGAGGGGCAGCCTTTGGTTGCCGGGTGCGTAAGCGCCCGGTCTTGTGCAGGACACATGCGCGCCCGAAGGGCCGCCGAGAGCGAGCCGGGCATGTGTCAGGCGGCCCTTCGGGCGCCTGATTCCGGCGTCTGCCGGGTTCCGGGGGCTTCCGCCCCCGGCTACCTTGGGCGGGCCCTTCGGGCCGGCCGATTCCTGCGTCGGCCGGGTTCCGGGGCTCCCGCCGTCGGCTACCTTGGACGGGCCCTTCGGCGGCTTGGGTGGCCTGGAGCATTTCGCGGTTTGCTTTCGGCGACACGGTTTGCTTTCGGCGACGAGGCGCCCCGAAGGGGCAGCCTTTGGTTGCCGGGTGCGTAAGCGCCCGGTCTTGTCAGCCCGAACGTATCCGCGCCCGCAGGGCCGCCGAGAGCGAACCGGGCGTGTGTCAGGCGGCCCTTCGGGCGCCTGATTCCTGCGTCTGCCGGGGTCCGGGGGCTTCCGCCCCCGGCTACCTTGGACGGGCCCTTCGGGCCGTCCGGACTGCGTGGGGAACCCTGTAGGTGCCCCCTTCCCCTTCCCCTGCCCCCTGTCCTTGCCTTGCCCGCGCCCTTGCCCTTGCCGTCGCCCCTGCCCTTACCCCTTGCCGGGCGTTTTTTTGGTGGGGGCTGTTTGAAAATTTTGGCAACTTCTTTTCCGCCGTGGGGGCCGGTTTGCGGGCTGGTGGCTGGTTTTTCTTTCGATTTCAGCATTCACTTGGCCGGTAAGAGTGGAGGGGGATTGTCCCCCCGCTTGGTTGCCGCCATGAGCGATGAACTTCCATCCGAAGACGAGTTGTTCGGCGGGCGCATGCCTGACGGCTCGCCGCCGCCGTTGCACTCGAAGTCCCTGCACTCGGCGTGGGCCAAGCCGATCCCCGGCGGCGATGAGCGCAAGACGCCGGCCGAGATCACTCGCGAGCGGCTTCACTATCAGGTTGATCTCGATCACCTGGCCCTGCTGAACCTGGCCTGCGATTTTAATAAGGCCTGCGTGGAGGCGGGGCTGGATGTTGTTCGCGGCGGGGCTGGCGGGGCTGCTGCTGACAAGCCCGGCGATGAACCTGCTGCTGAATCTGCTGACGCTGAGGGCCATGGGCGGGACGCCCATGCCACTTCTGCTGACACCGGCGAAGACACCCCAGCTGCTTCGCCCGGGCGGCCTGCACTTACGATGAACGGAATTTCGCTCAAGAGCTCCGTCGGTGAAGGGGCGGGCAAGGTGTACGTGCCCAAAGACCCGGGCGATCCCGGCCCCGATGAGACCGAGCGCGCACTGCGGGAAACGCAGGCGCACGAGCACGCGTTGGCGGCGGCCGGTCTTGACGAGTCAAGCTCACGGGCGCGCCGGCGCACCGCGGACCGGCCGCGCCATGACTTCAGCGTCCTGCCGCCGGAGAAAGTCCTGGTGATGGCCGAGCGTTGCAGCCGCAACCTCGCCGTGCTGGGCGCCAAACGCGCCGAGGTTGCGCACCGGGTGATCGAGGCCGCGATGGCGCTCGACACCCGCAAGTCGTTCCTTCAGAACCGCGCGGTGGCGGTGGTGTACGCGACGCTGCTGCATCTTGAGGACGGCTTCCGCGAGGTCGGCTTTGGATCGTGGATGCCGTTCCGCTACCCTGACCAGTGGCTGCGCTTCTGCGGCGTAATGCAACGGGTGCTCGCGGCCAACGGTTTGATCCACAGCCGAAACGCCGAGACCTACCGCAAGCTGCTGGATGAAACCCCGCCCGTGGAGCAGAAAGACGACATCGACGAGCGGATTCAAAAAGCCCGCACACCCGCAAACATGGCCATGTGCGCCCGCAACCAGGGCGCGGAAACGATGGCCGAGCTGGAAGAGTTGCTCGCGCAAAAACGCGCCAAAAACCTCGGGCAGCCGCCGTAACCCCCACCGACAGCGGCGTCACGAACCCTGCTCTTCCTCGAAGAAGCGCGCGAGTTTTTCTTTGAGCGTAACTCTGGCGCGCGACGTCAGGCTCTTGACGGCGGCGACGGTGGTGCCGAGGATTTCGGCGACCTCTTCGTAGCTCTTGTCCTCGTAGCGGCTGAGGATCAGCGCCATGCGCTGGTTTTCGGGCAGCTCCGCGATGGCCTGCTGGACCACGCGGGTGCGCTCTTGCTGATCGAGCGCGTCGTGTTCGGGCTGCTCGTCCTGGGCGAGCTGCTCCATCGGGTTGCCGCCGTCCTCGTCGCGCGCGCTGACGAGCCGGAGCTTGTTGCGGGCCCGGTCGCGTTTGTAGTTCAGGCAGAGGTTCGTAACGACGGTGTAGAGCCAGGTGCTGAACTTGGCGGTGGGCACGTACTTCGGCGCGGCGCGGTACACGCGCAGGAAGGCTTCCTGAACCAGGTCTTCGGCCTCGCTCTGCACGCCGAGCTGGCGGTAGATGACCGAGTAGGCGAGGCGGTAGTGGCGCTCGAACAACGTGCGGAAGGCCGCGTCATCGCCCTTGGCGACGCGCTTCATCAACTCATTGTCCGGCTCAATGATTTTGCCCGGGTTCTTGGCCATGGTGTGAGGTGCTGTGGGTCAGGCGCCGGGCGTCGGGGAACCGCCTTCCCCTCCGCCTGCTGCCTGCCGCCTGCCGCCTTTGCTCCTATCCACCATACCGTTTCAGCAATGACTCAATGAACGCGTCTGTTTGTCCGCGGGCGCGCCACGTGGCTGCCAGTTGCTTCGCGCGGGTCGACAGCCCGTTCACGGATAGTTCGCAGATCAGGTCAAGGCGTTGCAGTGCGGGCTCGCTTGCAACGACGTCGGCGTGATCCGCGAGACGCTTGAGCCCCCACTCCGTCCGCCCCAGCGAGACACACAACAGCACAGCGTTCTGCAGGTCAACGGCGACGTACTCGGTGCTTGCGCAGATCTCATCCAGCAGCTTCAGCGCGAGCAGATCTTCGCTCTGGGATGCGGCCGTCTGGGCGAAAAGCCGCAGGAAGCCCGTCGAGCGCTCGCCCCGCGTGTAGGCTTCGCGGCACAGGTCGAAACGCCCGGAGCCTTCCTTGCGCGACAGCAGCCGCACCACGGGGCGCGGGTCGGCCGGCTGTTCCTGCATGGCGCGTACGAACCAGCGGTCCGCGTCCGACACCTTGCCCTGCGCGAGCAGCAACTCGCCGACCGCCAGGGGCAGCGGCTCGCCGTCGAGCATGGCGCCGGGCTTCGCGCGCTCCCCGAGCATCAGCAGCGCACGGTTCGCGCGCTCCGCATCGCCCGCCGCCTCGGCCAGGCGGTAGACGGCCAGCGCCTCCTCGGAATCGCCCTCGGCGATCGGCTTCAGCAAGGTCTCGCACACCACCGGCTGCAGGCGAACGGCCAGGTCGTGAACCAGTTGCGTCCGCGCGTCGGCGTCTTCGGAAGGCTGGGCAAGCCAGCCCGGCTGCAGATCCTTGAGCGCGGCGCGTGCCTGGTCGATCGTGAACAGCACCGAGTGTTGCTGGATCACGGCGCTGCACAGGCAGCGGGCTTCCGGCGTGTCCATGGTCGGGCGCAGTCTGCTCGATAGCTCCACCAGCATCTCGGCCAGGATCAGCACGGGCTGGCGCCCATCGCGCAGCCCGAACGACTCGCCGTTGAAGGTGTGCACGCCGCTCTCGAGGTTGTCCGCCAGCAGCGGGCGCGACGCCCCGTTGGGGGCAATCAATCGGGTGGAGGCGCCGCAGCCCTGGGCCAGTACCTGGAACGTCAGCACCAGCGACAGCCGCCCGCCGCCCACCGAGTACAGGACGTCCGAGACCAGCAGCTTGTTCTGCGAGCCTTCCTCAGGGTAGAGCGCCAGTTGCAACTCCTTGCGCACGTGCTCAACAAAGGCGTCGAGCATGGGCTTGCGCTCATCCCGCCAGCTCTTCTCGGCGGCAACCGCGCCCTTGGCGAACTTCTCGAGGCGCCGGCCTGTTTCGTCCGGCGGGAAGGCGAGGCGCTTGGGCTCGATGGTGTAGATCAGTTGCTCGTAGCCCAGCATCAGCCTTGCCAGCTCGCCGGGCGTCAGGTTGTCCGGCTTCACCTCGAGCGGGTTGACCGTCGGCTCGGCGGCGACGACCGCCAGCGGCGCGCCGTAGCCCGCGGCGTCGGCATCGAACGGCGTGTCGTCGATGACGACGGGTGAATCGTTCGCCGGGGCGCTGTTGCCGCGTCCCCCATTGCCGCCGGACAGGTCATTGGCGCTGTAGTTGTAGACGGGCGTCGTCGACCACGGGCCCGCCAGGTAGCCGACGGCGAGCGCAACAGCCGCCAGCGCGCCGATCAGCACGACGGCGACCAGCGCCCTGCGCATCCGGGGCGCGCCGCCGCTTGCCTTGGGCGCGTCGGGAATCGCGTTGGGGCCTGTCATCAGCGCGTAGGCCGCCGACGGCGTCTGCTGCGGCGGATCGACCAGCAGCTCTTCGTCGGTGAAGCGCACCTTGCCGAGCTCATCGGTGAGCGTCAGCGGGCCTTCGCCGTGGATCATCAACTGGTTCAGGGCGCTGCGCGCGCGCTTGGAGAGCTTGTCGACGAACTTCGCGACGGTCTTGGCATCGAGGCCCTTGGTCGCCGTCAGGAAGTCGCGCAACTGGCCCGCGAGCTTCTCGTCCAGGTACTCGAAGCTGAAGACGAACGCCTTCTCGAGGTCGCGGCGGGCTTCCTTGAAATCAGCCAGCAGCCCGGGCGGCACTTCGCCGCTTTCGCGCACCAGCTTGCGCGCGAAGTTCAGCACCGTGTCGATACGGCGCAGCGGCTCGCGCAGCGCGAGGATGTGTTCCAGACCCGGCGCTTCTTCGCCCGCTGTTTCGCCCATGGCAGACCTTCCCGGGGTGCCTTGCAGCCCAGGGGGAAGGGCTGCCTAGCCTTTCAGCTTCTCTTGCAGGCGCTTGTCCTTCTCGAGCACCTTTGCCGTCTGGCCGGCCCGCCACTCTACAACTTTTTTGGCGAGGCTCTCGTCACCGGTGCCGATGATTTGGGCCGCAAGTACGGCCGCGTTCACCGCCCCGTCGATGCCGACCGTCGCGACGGGCACACCAGGCGGCATCTGCGCGGTGCTGAGCAACGCGTCCAGCCCGTTCAGCGCGCCGGAGGCGACCGGAATCCCGATCACCGGGCGCGAGCTGTGGGCCGCAACGGCGCCCGCCAGGTGCGCCGCCATGCCCGCGGCGCAGATGAATACCTTTACGCCTTCGGCCTCGGACTTCTGTACGAATTCGCGGGCCTGCTCCGGCGTGCGGTGGGCCGAAAGCACGCGCCCGACGACGCTCACGCCAAGCTCCTTGAGGGTCTTGAACCCGGGCTCGAGCTTCGGGTAGTCGCTGTCACTGCCCATCATCCATGCAACCTGCGTCATGTTGGTCTCCTAGCCCTTGAGCCTGTCGATCACTTCCCGGTAGCGGGCAGCCGTCTTGTTGATGATTTCATCCGGCACCTCCGGCGGCGGGGGCTGCTTGTTCCAGGGCTGGGTTTCGAGCCAGTCGCGCACGATCTGCTTGTCGAAGCTTTCCGGGTTCTTGCCGACCTCGTAGGTCTTGGCGTCCCAGAAGCGGCTGCTGTCGGGGCTGAGCATCTCGTCGCAGATGGCCAGTTCGCCGTCGATCATCCCGAACTCGAACTTCGTGTCGGCGATGATGATGCCCTTCTCCCGCGCGTAGTCGCCGGCGCGCGTGAAGATGTCGAGCGTCAACTCGCGCAGGCGCGTGGCCATGTCCTTGCCGACGATCTCGGCCGCGCGGTCGAAGTCGATGTTCTCGTCGTGCTCGCCCTGGTCGGCCTTGGTGGCTGGCGTGAACAGCGGCTTTTCCAGCTTCTGCGCCAGCTTCATGCCCTCGGGCAGCTTGTGCCCGCAGACGGCGCCGGTCTTCTGGTAGTCCTTCCAGCCGCTGCCGACGATATAGCCGCGCGCCACGCACTCGACCTTCAGCATCTCGGCGCGCTTGACGTACATGGTGCGGCCCTCAAGCTGGTCGCGGTACTTGCGCACCGGCTCGGGCATCTTGTCGACGTCGGCCGTGATCAGGTGGCTGCCGATGGTGTCCTTGAAGTAGTCGAACCAGAACAGGCTGATCTCGGTCAGCATCTTGCCGCGGTCGGGCACACCCTTGGACATCACCACGTCGAACGCCGAAAGGCGGTCGGTAGAGATCATCAGCAGGTTGCCTTCGACCTCGTAGACATCGCGCACCTTGCCGCTGTAGATGCGCTTCAGGTCCGGCATGTCGGTCTTGGTCAGTGCTGCCATGGATTGAACTCGCTGCTTGTGTGTCGCCCGGTACAGCCTGCTTTATTGGCCAGAAGCGCCGCCGCGTCAAGCGGATTCGCTGCCGACTGTTGGCCTCAAACCGCCCTGCTAGCGGGCTCGCGCGACGACGACCTGTCGACGGGATGTGGATTCATCGAAACAGCTGCCGTCGAGGTCGCCGAATCTGGCCGTCGGTTCGAGCCCGGCCTGTGTGAGGAACTCGTCCAGCTCAGCGGGCGTGAAAAGGCGCACACTTTCCGACCAATGGCGCGGCGTCATCCCGTCGGGCGTGTACTCAACGTCCTTGATCACGCGCTTTTCGGTGGCGTCATAGTGCCGGGTCTGCTTCAGCGTGAGCCCGTCGCGCTGCTCAACCGACTCGGGCTGCAGGTCCGCGATCGTGACGGCGGCGTTCATGTGGTCAATCACCAGCCGCCCGTCAGGCTTCAGTACCCTGCGGACCTCCAGCAGTACGGCGTGATGCGCCTCGTCATCCGGAAAGTACCCGAACGAGGAAAAGAGATTGGTGACCACATCAAACGTGGCGCCAGCGTACGGAATCGCCCGCGCATCGGCGCGGACGGCGATTCCCGCGAGCTTGCCCGCTTTGAGCAGCACTTGCGAGAGGTCCAGCCCCACCGCATCCAGGCCCGAAGCGCGCATCGGCAGCAGGTGGCGACCCGCCCCGCAGCAAAGGTCCAGAACCCGCCCGCGTGCGGGCAGCAGACCCGCGCCGAGCATCTGGTTCACCTGCTGCTGGCCCTGCACCGGCGAGCGGTGCCGGTAGACCTCCAGGTACTCCCGCGCGAATGCACGCACAAACCAGGGTTGACTGTCGTTCATGCGCCAAGTCTAACGGCAGGCGCGCTGGTTGCGAGCACGCGGTATCGCGGCTCGCGCCCCTTGCTACGATGGGTGCCCCCGGAGACGCCGTGTCCCGACTGCTCTACAAAACCGGACTTCCGCTGGCCTTCTGCGCGGCACTGATCCTCACGCTGCCCGGCTGCGGCGGCGGGCCCGAAGAAATCTGGCAGAGCGAATCCCTCGTCGAGGAAACGCCGGTCGAGGACATGCAGTTCCGCGAGAGCGTCACGGCCGGCAAGCTGACGCTGACCGCGAGCCAGAAGGTCGTCGCGCGCGAGACGCCGATTGAGCGGCTGACGCTGCTGTACTCGGACAGTCACATTGAGTTTGACTGGGAAAGCTTCGGGTTCACGTTCTTTGCGATCCTCGGCGGAATCGTTTCGATCGGACTCTACTTTGTGGTCGCCTACGTCCTCTATGACCCGAACAAAGATGACAAGAACAAGTAGCCTGCTGCTCATCCTGCTGCTGGCGGGCTGTACTACGCGCACCTGGACTGAAACCACTGACACCACCCGCCCGGTGGGCCCGACGACCGAGTCGGTCAAGACGCTGCCTGTAGCCGACGAGTTCGTGCAGCTTCGCACGGACACCGAAAAAGACTCGTTCACCATCCGCGAGGACTTCACCACGGATGCCGGGGGCAAGCTTGAGATTGAGCTGCTGTCGCCCGCGCTGCAATGCCTGATGTACGGCCACGACCTGACGATGCAGTTGTGGTCCTACACGCAGGAGAAGGTGATCTACTCGCGCGACATGACCGCCGCCGAGGCCGCGGATGTGGTGAAAGAGTGGAGCGTGCAGGCAAAGCTCGGCACGGAAGTGGCACTGCGTCGCAGGGTGGCGAAGCTGCTCGATGACCTGATCGAGCAGACCGGCGACAAGACCATGCGCGACCAGCTGGACGCGATTCGCGCGAACGTGCGCATCCGCCTGGAATGGGAGTAAGCTGAAACAGAATAACGTTGGCACGTTATGGAACTGTACTTCGCATACGGATCGAACCTCTGGACCGGGCAGATGCGCGAGCGCTGCCCCTCCACCAAAGTCGAGTCACTCGCAACCCTGAAGCGCCATCGTCTCTGGTTCCCGCTGCGCTCGAAGCGCTGGGGAGCGGGCGTTGCGAGCATCCGGCCCGACCCGATGGGCCTGGTGGAAGGCGCACTCTACAGCATCAGTTGGGACGACCTGCAGGTCATGGACGTCTTCGAGGGCGTGCCCATCGGTATGTATCGCCGCGAGGAGATCGAGGTCGTCGCCGGCGACGAAACCCGCCGCGCCTGGACGTACATAGGTCGCGTCGAAGAAGGCGCGCCGTTCCCGACCTCGGAAGCCTACATCGGCACCATCCTGCGCGGCGCCCGCGAGCACGGGCTGAGCGCGGACTGGATCCGGTTCCTGCAGGACTTCCCCGTGCAGCAGGCCTGATTCGGCACTTCGGTGCCGACTGGCACACCCGCCCAATCTTTGGTTTACCCGTGCAGTTATCGGACGTTTTTGCCGATCAAGGGGCCGGAGCGTTATGGGCGGAAACCTCGAAATCGAAGTTGTATCTAACCCACGTGCCAGCAAGGACTTCATTGATCTGCCCTGGCGCGTAAACGCCGGCGACGATGACTGGGCGCCGCCGCTGCGCATGGCCGTCGGCAAGTTGCTTAATCGCTCGAAGTATCCGTTCTTCAACCATGGGGATGCGGCCTTCTACATCGCGCGCCGCAACGGCGAGCCCGTCGGGCGTATCGCGGCCATCGACAACAAGCTGCACGCGAAGACCTACAACGACGGCGTCGGCTTCTTCGGCTTCTTCGAATGTGATGACGACCCCGCGGCCTGCCGCGAGCTCCTGAGCCGCGCCGCCAACTGGGTGCGCGACCGCGGCTACAGTCGGGTGCGCGGCCCGCTCAACTACTCGGTGAATGACGAGAATCCCGGCGTCCTGTTTGAGGGCTTCAACGGGGTGCCGTGCATCCTGATGTCGCACAACCCGCGCTACTACGACCGCCTGCTGCGCGACTGCGGCATGGGCAAGGCCAAGGATCTCTACGCCTACCTCGTAACCCGTGCCACCATGGCCGACGACCGCTTCCAGCGCGTCATGAAGGCCGTGCGCCGCCGCGCGCCGAAGCTGGACCTCCGCGAAGTCCGCCTCGACGGCAAGGGCTTCCGGCAGGACATCGAGACCATGCTGAAGATCTTCAACGAGGCATGGTCAGCGAACTGGGGCTTCGTCGACGTCACGCCGCCCGAAGTGGACGCCATCGCCGAAGACCTGAAGCCGATCGTCGACAAGCGCATCACCGCCATCGCCGAGTTCGAGGGCAAGCCGGTGGGGATGATGGTCTGTGTGCCCAACGTGAACGAGATCCTGCGCAAGATCCCGGACGGGCGCCTGTTCCCCACGGGCTGGTACAAGCTGCTCACCGGGCTGAAGCGCATTCGCGGCTTCCGCACCATGCTGATGGGTGTGGTGCCCGAGTACCGCAACAAGGGCGTAGACGCGCTGATGATCGACAAGGTCATCCAGAGCGGCCAGGACGCCGGCTACCAATACTGCGAGCTCAGTTGGGTGCTCGAAGACAACGAGGCAATGGTTTCGCTGGCGGACAAGGCCGGCGGATTCCTCTACCGCAAGTACCGCATTTACGAGGCTGACACCGATGCAATCATTCTCCCGTAGTTTCTCCCTGCTGCTGATCTGCTCGCTCCTGGTGCTGACGGGCACCCACCACGTTCAGTCCGCCCCGGCCGGGCTGGACTCCGCCACGCACTCAACCATCAGCGCCAAGCTGGACAAGGCCGAGGGCAAACGCGGCACGGCGGGCTGCGTCATCGTCGATCTCGACAACGGCGAGACCATGCTGAGCCGCAACGCGGACAGCGCACTTACGCCGGCCAGCAACATGAAGCTGGTGACTTCGATTACGGCGCTGTCGCAGCTCGGCAGCGACTTCGAGTTCGTCACGCGCATCCTCGGCGACGGCAAGGTAGAGGGCGGCGCATTGAGCGGCAGCCTGTGCATCATCGGCGGCGGCGACCCGAACATCAGCGGACGCTTCTACAATGACGACCCGCTGGCCCTGTTCAAGAACTGGGCCGAGCAGCTCAAGAAGGCGGGCATCACCAACGTGACCGGCGACCTGGAATACGACAGCACGCTGTTCGGCGGCGAGGCCTTCTGCGACGGCTGGCCGCAAGATTCGCAGTACATTCAGTGGTACTGCGCCGAAGTCAGCGCGCTGGCGTTCAACGACAACTGCGTCGGCATCCGCGTGATCCCGACTACTTCGGGCAAGCCCGCCAGGATTGAGGTCACGCCGGCAAGCAGCTACGTCACCATCGTCAACGAAACGACGACCGCGCCCGGCAAGAAGGGCGCCGAGATCGGCATCGTCCGCCCGCGCGACGGCAACACCATCACGGTCAAGGGCAAGGTCTATGAGCAGGCGACCTGGGGCTACTACACGGACGTGACCGTCCACGACCCCGCCGCCTACGCCGCCACCGTGCTGAAAGAAACCCTCGCCAAGCAGGGCGTCACGGTGCAGGGCGCCATCAAGCCCGTCACGCTGACAAACGACGACGTGAAGCGCCGCACCCTGCTGGTCGAGCACAAGGCACCGCTGCTGCAGGCGCTCAAGCCCATCCTGACCAACAGCCAGAACCTGCACGCCGAAATGCTGTTCCGCCAGCTCGGGCTGCGCTACTCAGGCAAGGGCACCTTCAAGACAGGCCGCGCGGCCGTGGAGGCCTTCCTCACCGAACAGAACTTGCTGACCGACGGCATCCACATTGAAGACGGCAGCGGGCTGGCCCGCGACAATCGCATCACCTGCAACCTGCTGGTGAAGCTGCTCAAGCGCGTTGCGGGCGGCGACCACTTCGACGCCTTCCAGGATGCACTGGCCGTCGGCGGCGAAACCGGCACGCTCGAGAAGCGCCTGACCGACGTCAGCGTACAGGGCAAAGTGTTCGCCAAGACCGGCTACATCAACGGCGTACGCTCGCTCAGCGGCTTTCTGTTCACGGGCAAGCGTCGCTTTGCCTTCAGCATGCTCATGAACAACTGCGTCTACACCAAGCAGATGCAGGACGAGATCATTGAGGCGCTCGCCAAGGCCGCGGAATGAGTTTCGTGCGCCGGTGGCTGATCGATGGCCGGCCGCGTTTCGGCATCGCGCTGTTGGTTCTGGCGGCCGCCAGCATCGGCATGCTGTTGATCGAAGGTGCGCGGCCCCCTGCCGCGGCCGGGCTGAAGCCGTTTCCACACTTCGACAAAGTGCTTCACCTGGGCGCACACGGCTGGTCGAGCGGGCTGCTTTTCTGGGGCGGGGTTCTGCTCGGGCGCCCGCGGCCGATCCGCCGTCGGGTGCGCCTGTGGGCCGCGCTGGTGCTTACGCTCGACGCGTTGGCGGGCGTCGCTGTCGAGTTCGTGCAGCTCTGGTTCGGCAGCAACTACGGGCGCCAATTTGACTGGAAAGACGTTGTTGCAAACATCCTCGGCACCCTGATTGCGGTCGTCGCAAGTGCCATGCTGGCGCTGTGGCTCTCAGCCCGCGGCGAATCTCCTGCTGAACTGTAGCGTAAGTCGAGTCGGCGCCCTGACGCCGTCAGAAATGACCACCCCCAGGCCTGGTGTCCCAAAAACCGGTGTCGTACCTTCATGCTTGCGAATGAGATCGCAATCTTGTTGCTTCCGTTCGATTACCAAATGAGAATCTCGCGTGGCGGTGGGATCAGGTTGAGTGCGCCGCCAAGTACTCAAGAGAGTGGAGATTCCCATGCATCTGTCGCGTTGGCGTTCGTTTGCGCTCATGGCAGCAAGCCTTTTGGGTGCGCTGAGTGTCTTGGTTGTCATTTCGCTGCTGTCTCAGCCCACGGCACCGCACTCAGTTCCAGCCGGAGTCATCCTTGCGGACGATTCCGATGAACTAGAGATAAAAGACTTCGCCATGCACGAGGCGTTCCAGGAGACGCAGGTTTGGTGTTGGGCCGCATGTGTTGAGATGACCGTGAACGGGCTGAAAGGAAAACGGATCACCACACAAAGCGAGGTGGTCACGCGCGCATTCGGAAGCCCAGTCGTTACGCGCGCGCCGAGCGTAGATTTCTTGCTGACCTCCATGAAGGAGGTGTGGATTCCAAACCCAGACGGATTCGACTACAGGATTGACGGCACTGTGCTATCCGAAGCCGACATGATTGCGAAAGGACCAGGTGCGTTTGCCAAGACGCTCAAGACCGAGCTGAAGGACTCGCACCCCATCATTCTTGCCGTCAATGATCAGTCGCACGTAATCGTGTGCTATGGAGCCAAGCTCGGAAAGCAGAACGGAGTAGCCACTGTGGAGTCGCTGAAAGTCATGGACCCGTGGCCGGGCAATGGTGATGAGGAGCTTGTTCCTGATCTAGATCAATGGAACCGGCCCAGACTAGATGCTAAGGGCCGGGCACGTTGGAAGTCGAAGGCTCCGGTCGCAAACGGACAAACGGCGTACTACACCATCTCACACGCGATTACGTCGAAGCTGGAGACAACCAAGACTGTTTCACACCCCAAGGCCGTGGCGGCACGCCTCTCATGGGAAACTTGGGGCTACGAGGCTGACCAGATGGGGAACATCAGCGTGTTCGCATACTATACGCCGGTAGAGGGCCAAGAGCCGAAGCGCATACGCGCCAAGCTGTCGTGGAAGTACGTCGCACAAATGAACGCGCCACCGATGTGGATGCCACCGCAGGACAACTACTTCCTCGCCACGCTCAAGAAGCCTGCAAACGGCGTCCCTTGGATCGCTTCGTTTCCCGCGGCGAAGCCTTCGAACACATTTGGTATGCCGATCCCAGTCTGGGGCCTTCAGGTATTCTGGGTGCTCGAGTACTAGCGACACAGGCGTCGTCCGGCAGTGAATTCACACGTGCAAAGACAATGGTTCTGACGGTCTGAGAGCCCTGAGATGGGGCTCCCCGGTGAATTGGTTCCGTTAATCAGGTACGCTACATCTCCGCTCTCCGTACTAAGTACAGAGCACGGCAGGAGATGGAATGCGACGTTTGTGTGTGATTGCAGTTTTGATGGTGCTGGCGGGTCTCGGCACGTCTGCCCAGTTCTTCCCGCGGTACTCGCAGCCGAAGACCGACCCCAATGCATTCAAGATTTCCACCCAGGCGAACCTTGAGGAAGCTCTCAGCCGCATCGATCGCCTGAAGTCCCAGCTGGCGCAAACCAAAGAGCCCGACGAGCGGGAATTCCTGATCAACCGGATCCTCGAGCTGTGCCAGGAACAACTGAACGAAGACAACAACGACTCCGGCGTGATCGTCGTCGAACGCACCGACATGGTGTTCCCGGAGCCCGAGGCCGATGAGTCGGTCTACGACGTGCCGATTCGCTGGCAGGGCGCGTTCAGCGCGGTGGAAGAAGAGTTGCGCTCCCTCGGCGAAGAGGGCCTGACCCAGTACGAAAAAGTGTACGGCGCGCGCGCGGAGCTGCTGCTGAAGCAGGCCGTGGAAACCCGGCAACGCGAGCGCATGCAGTACCTGAATCGCCGTTTCGGGCTGACCAAGGCCGGGGTGCGCGCGGGTTCGCTGCTGGCGAACATGTGGTTCGAGGAAGGCGAAGCCAGCAAGGCCGCCCGCTGCCTTGAGCGCGTGCTGTCCCTCCCGGAGTTGCTGAGCGTCGACCAGCGCGCGATGTTCAGCGTCTGGCTCGGCCACTGCTACCGTGACCTGGGCGAGCGCGCAAACCTGCTGAAGCTGATCGAGCAGACGGTCACGATTCGCGATCGCAAGGTTGACGTCGGCGGCGAGCAACTGGCGGTCGGTGCGGTGCTGCAGCAGCGCCTGCTGGAAGCGCGCGACGCCACCACCGACACCGTGGACGCGCTCGGCGTCGAATGGCCCGGCGGCAACTACACCAACACCGGGCTGCACGAAAAGCCCAGCGACTACCGCCAGATCGCCTGGACCAAGACGCTGCCCCGGCTCGGCGCGACGCCGAACTATTCGCGCTTCATGAACTATCGCTCGTCGATTGTGCCGCCTTTCCTGCCGCTGTTTGACGGCAACAGCTTCTACATCAACAGCGGCGACCGCCTGGTTGCCTACGACCTCGCCGGCAGCAAGGGCGACGACCCGACCTGGACGTGCATTCCGTTCCCGGCCTTCAGCAACAACTGGCGCACGACCGAGCCCGACCCGGGCCTCATCATGCCCGTCAGCGCCTATCGCGGCACGGTGTTCGCCGCGATCGAAAATCCGCTGTCCACGGTCTACCACGACCCGAACCCGGACCAGAACTTCCGCCTCTACAGCCACTACCCGAAGGTCCGCCGCGCGTTGTGCGCCGTCGACAGCAGCACCGGCCGCCTCATGTGGAAGCTGGGCGGCCAGTACGAAGGCACCAAGGAGGACCAGACCAACTTCCTGTCGTCGGTCGTCTATGAGGGCACGCTGTACGCCATCGCCAGCCGGGTGCCCAGCATGGCCGAGATCTTCCTGTACGCCATCGATCCGGAAACCGGCGACGTCCAGTGGAACCTGCGACTCTGCTACGGGCAGCAGGAAACCACCATGTTCGGGCGCCCCGCGCGCGAGCCTCACCCCAGCCTGCCCTGCATCGCCGGCGGCACGCTGTACCTTTGCACCAACATCGGCGGCGTCGTGTCGGTCGACCTGGCAACCCGCAGCCTGCGCTGGATCTCGCGCTACGAGTACATGCCCCGCCCGATCACCAAGTACACCGAGACCTACTACCGCGAAGTCACGTGGTACAATTCCCCCACCATCTACACCGAATCGCAGGGCAAGCCGTACGTGATCGTCGCCCCGACCGACGCGGAGAAGATGTTTGCGCTGGATGCGCGCAGCGGCAAGATCATCTGGGACATCGCGCAGGACAGCCAGCCGCTCTACGGAGGGCGCGCGCTGGTGGGCGTGCGCGACGGCAAGGTCATCGTCGCCGGCGACGGCGGCAGTCGCGGCGGCGGTGCAAGTCGCCTGCACATCATCGACATCGACAACCCCAGGGCGATCGAGAGCATCAAGGTCACGCCCGTCGATCGCGGCAACCTGCTGTCGCTCGCCGGGCGGCCTTGCATGGCGGACAACAGCGTCATCTGGCCGGGGCAGGAGTGGTCGGACAACGGCTGCACGCTCGCGCAGATCGACCTGGACAAGAAGAAGGTCGTGAACTCGGCCTACGTCTCGGGCACCTATGCCGGCTGGGGCTACAGCGTGTTCACACAGCACGGGGTGGTCTACACGGTCTCGGGCAACGACTACACGCGCGGAAACAACCAGTTGGCCGCGCGCTTCAATGCGCAGGCTCTGCTGGATACGGCGCGCGCCGAGTACAAGGACAACCCGGACGACGCCGACTGCGCCGTCCGCTACGGGCTGCTGTCGCTGCGCATGGGCGACCGCATCGACGCCATGAAGGCGCTAAAGCGCGCGTTTGAACTCGCAAGCGAAGCGCCGCTGGACCCGCGCATTCGCGACCAGGCCGGGCGGGCGCTGGTAGGCGGCTACCTTGAACTGGCCGACAAGGCGCTCGATGCCCGTAAGTACGTCGAGGCGCTCGGCTACGTGCAGAACGCGCGCGAGTACGCGGTCGGGCGCGCGCAGCTTTCGGACTGCTTCGTGCGCGAAGAGCGCGCGTTGCTGGCGGAAGGCCGCAGCGCTGACATCACCGAGTTCTACCGGGGCCTGATCAAGCTGGACCCCGACTTCGGCGTAGGCGACAACCCGGAGATTCCCGTCGGGCTGTACTGCAGCATCCGGCTGGCGGAGCGGCTGGAAGTCGCGAAGCAGGATGCAGAGGCCGTCGCCCTGTGGCAGGACGTCCAGGGCAACCCGGACCGCTACACGTTCGGCGGAGAGTCGCCGCGCGCACTGGCGCTCGGACGCATTCGCGCGGCCATCAAGCGCTCCGGCCGCGCGGTGTACGCGCCGCAGGATGCCGCAGCCGAGCAACTGCTGGCGGAAAAGACGCCGGACGCCTGGCGGAAAATCCTGAGACTCTATCCGCTTTCCTCGGCGGCCGACACCGCCGCCCTGGAGCTGGCCGAATCGCGCCGGACCAACTGGGCGCCGAACGAAGGCGCTGAAATCCTGCGCACGGCGCTCGATGAAAACCCCGATCGCGCGCGGGCCACCGAGCTGCAGGCGCTGCTCGCCCTCTGCTACAAGGACGCCGGCGAGCGCCTGCGCGCCCGTCTGCTGGCACTCCGGATCCTGCGCGAAAAGCCGAACGGTGAGCTGAGCGTCAACGGCCGAACGACGCCGTTCCGCGACTTCCTGAAGCCGATGACCGAGGGCTCGGCCGACGAAGCCACGGCGCAGGACCTGCCCCAGATGCCGAAGCAGATCACCCAGCTGTGGTCACGAGGGTGGGAGATGGGCGCGTTCACCCGCCTGCCCGACCAGCCCACTTCCATGCCGACGCCGCGCTTTCACGTCGGCGAAACGGGCATGAACGGCCCGCAACTCGTGGCGCTGGATGCCGCGACAGGCAAGCCTTCCTGGAGCCGCCAGTTGAACGTTTCGGTCACCGGCGTCTATCGCACGCAGCGTGGCGTGCTGTTCGTGCAGGGCAACGGTTTCTCGCTGTTCGACGACGAGGGCAATGAGCAGTGGTCCACGCCGTCCGGCGGCACCCCCGACCCCGTCAGCCTGCAGGGCGGGATGCTGGTGTACGCGACACGATTCCTGAACACTCGTACGCGCAAGAACATGGTGCGCATCACCGCCCGCGACGTGGATTCGGGGGGGCTGGTCTGGCCGGAGCCCAACACCGACTGCGAGCTGGAGGGCAACTCCGTGCGCTGGATCGGCCAGTGTCCATCCGGGATCATCGTCATGGCACAGGGCAACGAAACCACCCTGAGCCTGCTGAACGCCGAGGACGGACAGGTCGTGGCGACCCGCGTGCTGGATTCACAGGGGCGCATCACCGTTCACCCGGTGCTGCTGGATGACCTGCTGCTGATCATTGATCGAGACGGCAAGGTCCAGAAACTCGACGTCGCGACGCTGCGCCCCGCCGGCGAGTTCGAGACCAAGCTGCGCTACCCCACCATGTTTGAGGCTGTTGACGGCGAATGCCTGATTGTAGGGCTCACGAGCGTGGGGCGCTTTGACGTGAACGACGGGCACGCCGTCTGGCGTCGCGATTACGGCGACAACGAGATGATGACGGCGCAGGTGAAGCTCAAGGATTCGATCGCCATCGCGACACGCTCGCCGAGCGCGGCCGGGCATATCACGGGCTACGCTCTCACGGACGGCAAGCCGAAGTTCAGCTATGAAGTTCCGCGCGCGAACCAGACGGACCGCGTGGATCTCCAGAATGCGGCCGGGTTCGACGGCGGCGTCGTCGTGGTATTCGCCGACAACCGCATCATCGACGGGCGCATGCAGTTGTGGGGCTTCCGCATGCTGGTTCTCGAGACAGACGGCACCGAGCGATTCGTGTGGGAGCATCACGCCGAAGACAGCCCGCTGTTCATCCAGCTCGCGCTCACGGACAACTACATCGCCCTGACCTGCGACAAAACAACGTTCGGCTTCGGGCGCAAGGAATAGCGACTGTCGTGGCATGGGCGCGCTCCGGCGGGTATAACAGGGACATGTCGGACATCCGCGAATTCGGCAAGTCTGTTCTGAAGCAGGAGGCTGACGGCGTCGCGCGCCTCGCCGGGCTGCTGGATGAAAACTTCGACCACGCCGTCGACGCCATGCTCAAGTGCACCGGCCACGTCGTCGTCACCGGCGTGGGCAAGCCATGGATGATCGGCCAGAAGATCAGCGCCACGCTTGCCAGCACCGGCACCCCAAGCTTCGCCCTGCACCCCAGCGAGGCCATGCACGGCGACCTGGGGCGCCTGCGCAAGCATGACGTCGTGCTGGCGCTGTCAAACAGCGGCACCAGCGAAGAAATCGCGCGCGTGCTGCCGGTCGTGAAGCGACTCGGCTGCGCGTGCATCGGCATGACCTCCAACCTGGACTCGCCGCTTGCCGCCAACAGCGACATCGTGCTCAACATGGGCAAGATCAGCGAAGCCTGCCCGATCGGTATGGCCCCAAGCGTCAGCACCACGGTGATGCTCGCGCTCGGCGATGCGCTCGCGCTGGCCGTCATGAAGGCGCGCGATTTCACCCGCGAAGACTACGCCCGTTTTCACCCGGGCGGCGCGCTCGGGCGCAGCCTGATGAAGGTGTCCGAGATCATGCGGCCCATCGAGGAAACGGCCGTGGTCGGCATGACCGCGACCGTGGCCGACGCGCTGCACGCGATCACCCTGCAGAAAACCGGCGCGGCCTTCATCGTCGACAAGGGCGTGGTGAACGGCGTGTTCACCGACGGCGACCTGCGCAGGCATGTGGACGACGAGAACCTGTTCAGCCAGCCGATCGTGGACCTGATGACCAGTCCCTGCCGCAGCATCCGCCAGGAC
Organism: Planctomycetota bacterium; assembly: GCA_020638675.1. Classification (GTDB taxonomy): domain Bacteria; phylum Planctomycetota; class UBA8742; order UBA2392; family UBA2392; genus JACKID01. The sequence goes on along the minus strand of JACKID010000001.1, from coordinate 1,236,738 downwards.
AAGCTCGCGCCTGAGGCCGTGCGGCTGATCCAGGAGACACGCATCGGCGAATTGCCCGTCGTGGACGACGCCGGCAAAATCCGCGGGCACGTCGCGCTCAAGGACCTTGTGACCATGCACTTCGTATAGCGCGCGCCGGCCGCTATGCTTTGGGTCGATGCCCGACTCCTTCTCGTTCGACGTTGAGTTTGACGCCCCCGTTTCGGAGGTCTGGCGCGTCGTTTCCGACACGGACATGATCGACGGCGCGGCCGGCATGCCCGCGATCGACTATCGCGATGAGCCGCAGCCGGACGGCACCTCGCGCCGCTTCGCCAGCTACAAGATGCACGGTTTCACGTTCGCGTATGAAGAGCTGCCGTTCACGTGGATTCACGAGCAGCGCTACTCCGTGAAGCGCATCTACAGCAAGGGCGCATTCAAGACGTTCGTGCACTCGTGTGAGATCATCCCGAAAGACCCCGCACGCCCCGAGGCGGGCTGCACTGTGCGCACGACGTTCCAGTGGGAAAAGGCGCGCGGGTTCCTGGGCCTGTTTGCGGCCTCCGGCACCCGCAACAACGGGCTGATCCCGTACACCCGCCTGTTCAACGAAGTCGCCGAGCGCCTGAAGAATCGCCCGACCCACGAAAAGGGCCGCAGCGTCATACTGAAACGCCCCCTCGAGGTGGATCGCGAAGACAAGCAGGCGCCCGCCGCGAACCGCGAGTCCGTCACGCAGTTCGTCAACCGCACACGCGTACTGTTCGACTCGCCGCTGGCCGATCGGCTGGAAGAGGCGATCCTTACACTGCCGGCCGAGAAGCTGCGCCGCATGCAGCCCTACGCGTTTGCCCGCCGCTGGAGCGCCGACCGCCAGAAGACGCTGAACCAGTTTCTCGCCGCGACACGCGCCGGGCTGCTCAAGATGCGCTGGGACGTCATCTGCCCGCACTGCCGCGGCGACAAGATGAACCTGTCAACTCTCGGCGAGGTGAAGGAAAAGGCCTTCTGCCCAAGCTGCAACATCGACTTCGACGTTGACCTCGACCGCAGCCTCGAGGCCGTATTCATGCCGCACCCGCAAGTGCGCGAAGTGCCGGAGGCCCAATACTGCCTCGGCGGCCCGGGCACCACGCCGCACATCGTGTACCAGAACCGGCTTGAGCCGGGCACAGAGCACGCCTTCGAGTTTCAACTCGCGCCCGGGCGGTACCGCGTGCGCGTGACCGGCGAGAAGACGTATCGCTGGATCGAAGTGCAGGAAGCAGGGGCCCAAAGCGCAAGCGAGGCAAGCCCGGCGACGAACGAAGTCGCGTTCGAGATCGGCGACGGCGAACTGAGTGGCGAAGACGCCACGGCGCTTGAGGACAAACCGATTCGCGTCCGCGTCAAGAATGCCTCCGGGCGCACGGCGCTGGTGGTGATCGAGAGCGTTGAATGGGCCCGCGACGCCCTCAGCGCCGGCGAGTTGGTGGCCGACCAGCGCTTTCGCGACCTGTTCAGCGCCGAGGTGCTGGCGCCGGGCATCAGCCTGGCCGTCGAGGACTCGACCATTCTGTTCACCGACGTCGTGGGCAGCACGGCCATGTACAACAACCTCGGCGACGCCAAGGCATTCAGTCTCGTGCGCACGCACTTTGACGTGCTGCACGAGATCGTTGAGCGCCACCGCGGCGCGATCGTGAAAACAATCGGCGACGCGATCATGGCCGTCTTCACCCGCCCGGATAACGCCCTTCGCGCCGCCGACGAGCTGCACCGGAAGGTCGACGAATACGTCCGCAAACACGGGCACGAAGAGGGCGTGCAACTGAAGGTCGGGCTTCACGCCGGGCCGTGCATCGCGGTCACGCTCAATGAGCGCCTGGATTACTTCGGCACGACCGTGAACCTCGCCGCGCGCGTGCAGGGTCTCAGCGAGGGCGGCGACATCATCACCAGCAAACTGCTGGCCGAGCGCACCAAAGACTGCGAGCCGCTGCGCGAAACCGGCTGGCAAAGCCGGCTTGAGCACGCCAACGCCAAAGGCTTCGCCGAGCCGGTGCCGGTGCTGCGCTTCACGCGCGGCGACTGACTCGCCAGCGCCGCGTCATTCCGTCGAGTCCATCCGTCGCACAAACAGCAGGCGCAACAGCGATCCGTCGTCGTTTTCGACGCGGCTCAGTTGGAACATGGCGGTTTCACCCGGTTGAATCGTTTCGGTCGCGACTCGGTGAACGACCGCCAGCTCGGGAATCTGGATGCGCACTTCCTTTCCCGCCTGCAGCTTCGTTGAGAAGTGCTTCATCGGCCTGACGAGTTGGGCAGACGAAAAATCAGCCTGGATCTGCATCCCGCCGTCGCCGGCCAATTTGCCGAGAAACTTTCCGTTCACGCCTTCGGTCAGCTCACCGAACACCGGCGACGCTCGCCCGCCTTCCTCCAGCTCCCAGTCCTGCAGGTAAAGGCTGCGCTGCTGCCACTCATACAGCGTCTCTACCCCGTCCTTGAGCCGCATGCTGGGCCGATCGACTACGCGCCCGTGCCCGTAGGCGCAATTCACGCCCGCGATCTCGCCCATTGGGGCGCTGAACCTGCGCGGCGCGATGTCAGTCGGTCCCTCGATGCCGAGCAGCTCCTTGGCCGCCACAGCGTCGATTTCCAGCAGAGTCAGGTCGACCACCAGGCCCAAGTCGGGGCCGGGCTCAAGCCGGTCCGGGCGCGTGATCTTGCAGACCATCCCCTGGCCATCCCACAGCGGATAGCCTTCGTCCAGCGTGCCGTCAGGCTCAGCGGACGCAGCGGTCCCCTGAGTGGCCGCGCAGCCAACCGACAGCAGCACCACTGCCGTGCAGAACAGATAGGCAATACACAGGGCGGCAACCCGCCGCATAGCGAGCAATCGCATCGAATCACTCCGCAGGGGTGAGCAGGGGCGCCGGTCTACTTCTTCTCGGGCTCGGGGGGCTCGGGCTGCGAATCGGACCCCGGCTCTTCCGAAAGGTCAAACCGTTTACCGGTGATCAGCACGACGTAGACCCCGTTGTCGCGGTCGGCCATGCCGGTCAGCACCAGCACGTTGCTCTCGGCAACCTTGCCCTGCCCCTTCATGCGCTGCGTGTAGACGACGGGCGTCTGGATCGTCACCGGCGCGCCACCCAGCGAAATCTGCTGCGTCTGGATCGGCTTGACCAGGTCAACCAGTGCGAGGTCCAGCGAAAGGTTCATGCGGTCCGCGTCCACCGACTGCGCGCGCAGCCCCAGCACGATCCCCTCCTGCATCACATCGATCACCGGGTCGGCGATCCTCGTGTCATCCTTGCCGCTCAGCTCAAAGCCGCTGATGTACGCGACCTGGTTCAGAATCGTGATGGTTCCCGACTGGCCCTCCATCACGCTCAGCCGCGGCGCCGAAATCAGGTTGAGCCCCGCGACGCCGCTGTCGGCCAGCTCCGACGCGTCCATCGACCAGGCGCCGATCGTATGCGCACGCGCCCCGAACACCGTCTCGGCCTGCTCCGACTCGCAGCGAAGTATGCGCACTTCCAGCATGTACGCCGTGTCGGACTTCTCCTCAGGCTGCGCGTACTCCGGCATGTCGGTTGTGGCGTTCGCGTTCAGCCCGCCGCTGTAGGAGACGCTGAAGTCCGGCAGCACCTCCAGCGTGACGGGCTCTGAGACCTTCTGTGTGGCGCAGCCGCAGGCCAACAGCGCCACGACCGCAAGCATCGCGGATACAACTCGCATAGGTAGCTTTCATTCGGGGAATTGCGGGGTCGCGCCGCCATGCTAATCGACGCCCGCGCGTAATCCAGCCCATTTCTCCCCGGTGACATGTTCCCCTCGGGCGGTACACTGCCCCCGAGCGATTGGCCCACCGGAATCGATGAAATGCGCGAAGACCTGTTTGAGAAAACCAGCCAGTTGAGAGAGCGAACCACCAACCTCCAGGTGTCGCTTTGACTATGACTCACTCGCGCGCAAGCTGAGCGAACTCCAGAAGAAGATGGAAGCCGACGGCTTCTGGGACGTCCAGGAGACTGCCCAGAAGGTCGTCGCCGAGGCACGCCGCATCCGTGCCCAGACCGAGCCGATCGACGAGCTGATCGAGAAACTCGACGACATCCAGGCGATGCTCGACCTCGCCGACGAAGTCGGCGATGAAGCAACGTTCACCGAAGCCGAGAAGGACATCGCCGCGGCCGAGCAGATCTACGACAAGATCGAGACGCAGGCCCTGTTGAATGAGCCGGGCGACGAAGGCAACTGCTTCCTCAGCGTGCAGGCCGGGACCGGCGGCACGGACGCCTGTGACTGGGCCCAGAAGCTGTTCGAGATGTACATGCGCTGGGCGGCCAAGCAGGACTATGAGATCGAGCAGATCGACTACCAGGAAGATGAAGTTGCCGGCATCCGCAGTGCCGCGGCGCTGATCAAGGGGCCGTTCGCGGCCGGCATGCTGCGCGGCGAGGTCGGTACGCACCGGCTGGTGCGCATCTCGCCGTTCAATGCGGCCGGCAAGCGCCAGACCGCGTTCGCCAGCGTGGACGTCGTGCCGGAGGCGATGTCGGACGAAATCGACATCGAGATCAACGAGAATGACCTCGACCTGAACTTCAGCCGCGCGGGCGGCAAGGGCGGGCAGAACGTCAACAAGGTGGAAAGCGCCGTGCGCATGACGCACATCCCGACGGGCGTGGTCGTAAGCTGCCGCAGCGAGCGCAGCCAGCACCAGAACCGCGCCATCGCCATGGAGATGTTGCGCGCCAAGCTGTACCAGATGGAGCGCGCCAAGCGCGACGCGGAACTCGCCAAGCTGTACGGCGCAAAGGGCGAGGTCGGCTTCGGCCACCAGATCCGCAACTACGTGCTGAACCCGTACACCATGGTGAAAGACGCCCGCACCGGCGTGGAAACCAGCCACGTAGAGAACGTGCTGGCAGGCGAAATCGACCCCTTCATCGAAGCCTATTTGAAATGGCACCACGCAAAAAAAACCCAAGCCGCCAAAGCGGCCGAGTAGTCTGCCTCCGGCCACTATTTGGGTTGGATGAAAGAGAGTCTCCACGTACTTAGGAAAGGCCGCGTGTGCGGCCGAACCAAGCTGGAATGACGTTCGGGTTCGGGTATGATCCCGGTCCCCTGTTGATTGCTGGAGGCGTGATGCTGCGGCGGGCTGCGCTTGTTCTGGTCGCGATGGTTTGCACGTTTGGCGTGCAGATGGCGACCGTTGCCCAGGTTGCTCCGGCCCCGGCACCCGTGCCTGCGCCGGAAGCCGCGGACGCCGACGCGCTTCGAATCGCCTACCCCTCCAACGAGTCCCCCTCGCTGGACCCCCACGCAATCCGCGACCCGCTGAGCTTCCGAATCGTCGCGACCGTCTACGAAACGCTCTACATGTACGCGCCGGGTTCAGAGGCTCGCATCGTGCCCTGCCTGGCCAAGGATTTTCCGCAGACTTCCGAAGACGGGCTGACGGTCACGATCAAGCTCGACACCAGCGCCAAGTTCCACCCGAGCGCCTGCTTCGGTGACGCACGCACGCGCGCGCTCAAGGCCAGCGACGTGGTGCACAGCTTCAAGCGCCTCGCCGTCTACGGCGACAACGGCATGTACTGGATGGCCCACGGACTGATCAAGGGCCTCGACGACTACGCCACCAAGGCGCGCTACAACATGCAGTATGAGACCAGCGACACCGAGGTGGAAGGCCTGAAGGCGTCCGACGACCAGACGCTGGTGATCACGCTGACGCGCCCGTACGCGCCGCTGGTTTCCCTGCTGGCGCACCCGAGCTTCTCGGTCCTCCCGCGCGAGGCCATCGACACCTACGCCGGTGAGTTGCGCACGCGCGCGGTCGGCACCGGCCCGTACCGCCTGAACGCAGTGGCCGACGAGCAACTGTACGTCTTCAAGCGCTGGGCGGACTTCCGCGGCGAAAAGCCCGCGTTCGAGCGCGTGACGTTCACCGTACGCAGCTTCTGGAACGAGTTCATGCAGGGCTACAAGAGCGGCGAGCTGCACGAAATGCCCCTGTGGCCCGCCTACTACGACCGCGTGGCCAAGGACGGCAAGCCGGCCGGCGAGCTTGCGGACACGGAAACCGAAATCATCACGCAGGACGAGCACGGGTACTACTTCCTTTCATTCAACATGGACGACCCCGTCTGGGGCGCGATGGACGAAGACGGGCGCGCGCTGCGCCGGGCCGTCTCCCTGTGTATGGACCGAGACGACCTGTTGGTGAACGCGGGCTGGGACACCAGGTGGGCGTCGGCGCAGGCGGGCGTGTTCCCCACCGGGATGGAATTCCAGGACACGGGAAGCGAGCTGGAATTCGGCGCCTTCGACACCAAGCTCGCGAAGAAGCTCCTGGACGGCTCCAAGTACAAGGGTGGGCTGGACCCGGCCACGGGCAAGTCACTCAAGCTCAGCTTTCTCACCTCCGACGTCAGCTTCTACGACCAGATCGTGAACGGGCTGCGCGACGGGCTGAAGACGCTCGGGATCAAGCTTGACGCCAAGTACGTGGACGGAAGCGAGTACCGCGACATCGTGAACAAGTCCGAAGAGCAGCTCTTCACGGCCGGCTGGTTTCTTGACTACCCGGACCCGGAGAACTTCCTGCAACTGTTCTGGAGCGAGAACGCCGCCAACAGCCAGGAATTCAACAACACGGCGCGCTACAGGTCAGACGAGTTCGACAAGCTGTTCCTTGAGTACGAGCGCCTCACCCCGAACGACCAGAACCAGCCTCGCCGCCGCGAACTCACGGCCGCGATGGCGCGCGAGATCGCCAAAGACCAGCCGATCATTCCGCTCGTGCGCCGCCGGGAGGCGTACCTGCGCACATCCAGCGTGACTTGGCCGAGCATGCCGCGCCAGACGTACAACGACATCCGCTTCGTAAAGGAGAAGAAGTGAAGTGGATGCAGTACACGCTCGCGCGGGCGCCGCTTGCGGGCATCGCCGCCCTGCTGGTTGCCATCAGCATCACGCCCGGTTGCGGCAGCACCGCCGCCAGCAATGCAGCCGAGGACAAAGGCCTGATTGTCGTCCGCCGCGATGAAACCGGCGACCCGCGCAGCATGGACCCGCACAAGGCCGGCGACGTCGTCAGCAGCCGTCACTGCGGCATGACCTATGAATGCCTGTTCCAGTACGACTACCTTGAGCGGCCGGCAAAACTGATTCCGGCGCTGGCATTCAAGATGCCGGACTACGACGCGGACACGCTGACTTACACGGTCACGCTGCGCGACGACGTGTACTTCCAGGATGATCGTTGCTTCAGCGCCGACGCGGAGGCCAAGCACTACCGCGACGGCGACGAAGGCGAAGGCAAACAGAACGACAAGGGCAAAGGCCGCAAGCTGAACGCCGAGGACATCGCCTACTCGTTCAAGCGCCTCGCGGCGTTGCCCGACAGCGGCGGCTTCTGGGTGATCGAAGGCCAGATCAAGGGCCTCGACGAATTCCGCAACGAAGCACTGAAGCTGTCCAAGGAAGGCCCGCCTGAAGACCCGGACCTCAAGTGGAGAGAGCACCTCAACACCGCAAAGGTTGAGGGGCTTGAGGTCGTAGACGACCTTCACATCAAGCTCAAGCTGAACCAGCCCTACCCGCAGTTCCTGTACGCCATCACGCTGTCCTACGGCGCGGCCGTCGCGCGCGAGGCGGCCGAGTACTACGGCGAGGACCTGTTCCGCAAGCCGGTCGGCACAGGCCCGTTCGTGCTGAAGAGCTGGAAGTCGAACTGGGAGATTGTCTGGGAGCGCAACCCGAACTTCCACGAAGAGTACTTCCCGGTCTCGGATCGCGAAGAAGATCAGGAGTACAAGCACCTGATGGGCAAGCGCCTTCCGATCGCCGACCGCATCGACTTTCGCATCATCAAGGAATCGCAGGCCAGCTTCCTGAACTTCAAGGCGGGCAACCTCGACACCTCCGGCCTCGACAAGGACCAGTTCCAGGCCGCGATCACTCCGCAGAAGGAAGTCACCCCCGAGATGGCCAAGAAGGGCATCAAGCTCCAAAAGTACGAAGAGCCGACGATCCACTACATCAGCTTCAACATGAACGACACCACAGTGGGCACGCCGGCCAGGGAAAAGGGCCGGGCGGCGCGCCGCGCGCTGGCGATGTGCGTCGACCGCGGCGATTACATTGACCGCTACATGAACGGTCGCGGCAGCGCGGCGCGCCAGCTGATTCCGCCCAGTGTGACCGGCTACCAGAAGGTCAACACGCTCCAGAGCCAGCAGTTCGACCCTGAGGCCGGGCGCAAGATCCTTCAGGAAGCGGGCTTTGAGGTGAAGCGCAAAGGTACGCGCTACGAGTGCGTTGACCCGTCGACGGGCGACGTGGTGACCGTGACAGTCAGCTACCGCAGCCAGTCGGAATCCACCAAGCAGTACGCCAACTTCCTCGGCAGCCAGGCCGCGCAGGTCGGCATCACTTTGCAGTCGGAACTGCTGACCTTCTCGGAGTTCCTGAAGCGCCAGGACGATGGCAAGGGGCAAGCCTACGACGCGGGCTGGGTGATGGACTACCCGGACGCGCAGAACATGCTGCAGCTGCTGTACGGCCCCAACAAGCCGCCCGGCATTAACAGCGCCAGCTACGCATCGCCGGAATACGACCGGCTCTATGAAGAGATGGCGAAGCTCGACGACAGCGTGCCGGGTGAGCGAGACAACAAGCTCGACCTGATCAAGCAGATGCACGACCAGATCGACCACGACGTCCCGTGGGTACTGATGGAGTTCCGGGTGATCTTCGCCCTGTACCACGACTGGTACCTGCCGGCTAAGCCGAACCCGTTCGCGTACACCTACTTCAAGTTCGCTTACTCGGATTCGGAGCGGCGAGCGGAGAAGGCCCAGGAATGGACCGACTCGCCGATCGCACCGGGACTGATCATGTTCCTTGTGTTCCTGATTCCGGTCGGGCTTGCAGGCTACAAGGTTTACCAGCAAAGGTAGTTTCAGCAGATGCTCGCATATGTGCTGCGAAAACTGATGTACATGCCGTTCATCCTGCTGGGTGTCATTTTCATTACGTTCGTGCTGTTCCAGATGTCCACAACGCCGGAGTCGCTGGCCAAGATCCAGCTGGGCGAAAAGGCCAGTGCGCGCCAGACCTACGAGTATCTGGAATCCAAGGGCCAGGTTGCCTGGACCGATACCGGCGAAGCCAAGCGCGACAAGCTCAGCGCCGGGCTGCTCGACAACAAGCGCACGCAGTTCTTCGTCGCCGGCAAGCTGGAAGAGCTGGCGGGCAAGCGTGACGACCTGCGCGAAAGCATCGTGATTCTGCAGCGCGATGTAGCCGAACAGGAAGCCGATGAGCGGGCCGAGCACGAAGAACGAACTGGCGGCGACAAAGCAAAGCCGTTCCGTCAGACCGAGAGCCTCAAGGAGTTGAAGCAGGAGCTCGGGCGGGCGCAAAAGCGCCAGTTGGAAGTCCGCATCCAGATTTCGCAGATGGTCCGCGACGCCCGGCGTGTTGAAGCAACCCTGCTGCTGCGGGGGATGCTCGAGAAGACCGGGCTCAAAGACCAGGCGCTCAAGGGCGCCGTCAACAAACGAGTAGGCGACCTCGAGCGGGTCGACACTGCCGAAATCGAAGTCGCCGTGCTGGAAGACGACGTCGCCATCCTCGAAGAGGCCGATCACTCCGGGCTCAAGGACGCGCTGAAAGAAGCCAAAGACGCCCTGGCCAAAGGCAAAGCCGAGATCGGAAAGCGCATCGAGCAACTCGAGGCGGAGGGCAATCCCGACCTGAGCGCGGACTGGACGGCCTGCGCCGGTATCCGGGAGAAGCTGAAGACCGTCGAGGATATCGAGCCCGACCTGACCTACACCTGGTGGGTCGTCAACTTCGTGTACTACCTGCGCGACATCGTCACCTTCGACTTCGGCGACACGAACAACCACCGCCCCGTGATGGACGTAATCAAGGAAGGCGCCGGGCCCAGCCTGGCGCTGGCCATCCCCGGCTTCTTCCTGGCCGAGATGATCGCCGTCTTCTTCGGGCTGTTCGCGGCCATGTATCGCCAGACGCGCATCGACCACGTAATCGTCATCAGCTCGATCCTGCTGATGAGCATCAACGCCATCGCGCTGATCATGTACGGGCAGAAGTTCCTGGCCGCCGACTGGAACTACTTCCCGATCACCGGCTACGCTTCCGGCTTCGGGGCCATACGCTTCCTGATGTTGCCTTTCCTGCTGTACGTGATCATCAGCTTCGGCGACCGCGTGCGCTTCAACCGCATCGTGATGCTGGACGAAACCAACCAGGACTACGTCCGCACGGCCCGCGCCAAAGGCCTCAGCGAGAACACGGTGATCTTCAAACACATCTTCCGGAACACCCTGATCCCGCTCATTACGCGCTGGGTCGTGGTGATTCCGAGCCTGTACCTGGGCTCGCTGGTGCTCGAGACCTTCTTCTCGATTCCCGGGCTCGGCTACCTGACCGTAGAAGCGATCGGCAACAGCGACGCAAACGTGATTCGCGCCGTGGTGGTGTTCGGCTCCGTCAGCTTCATGCTGGCGACGCTGGCATCGGACATCCTGTACGCAGTCGTGGACCCACGTGTGAAGCTCAGCTAGGAAGCAGACGCCATGCCCTGGAGGGAAGTCATCCGACTGCTGTTGAAGCGCAAGCTGGCCGTGGCCTGCTTCGTGGTCGTGGTGATTTGCGCCTTCGTCGCGCTGTTCGCGCAGGTCTTTGTGCCGGATTCAGACCTTGAAGCCAACCCGGGCATCGACACGGCCGAGCACGTGATCGAGCGCGAGACCCTGCTGCGCACGCAGGAACTGCTCGACGACTACCCGGACATGTCCGAGGCCGAGGCCCAGGAGCAGGCAAAGAAGGAAGTCGGCGAAGAGTACGACCCCGAGACCGTCACCGTCACAAACCTCACGCGCAGCTACCACCCGCCGTCCTGGTTGCTGGCGATGGATGCCGAAAACGACCACTGGGAGAAAACCGGCGGTGAGCCCACTCCCATGCAGAACCGCGACTGGGGCCTGTTCAGCGCAAAGGCGTGGCGCTTCCCGATGGGCTGCGACGTCGAAGGCGTCAGCATCCTGGCCAAGCTGATCCGCGGGCTGCAGTTGGCATTCATCATCGGCATCGTGCCGACGGTCATCAGCAGCATCATCGCGGTCTTCATGGGCCTGCTGTCGGGCTACTTCGGCAAGCTGCTGGACGACGTCATCGTGTTCATCATCTCGACGATGGCCAGCATCCCGCTGTTGCTGCTGCTGATCGCGTTCATCCAGGCCGTGCGCAACAGCGAAGCGATCACGCAGAAGTTCGAGTACATAGGGCTGGGCGAAGACCAGAAGCACTGGCGCAACCTGATACTGGTGCTGGTCGTGATCGGGCTTACGACCTGGATCGGGCTGTCGCGCCTGGTGCGCGCCGAGGTCATGAAGCACAAGAACCGCGAGTACATCGACGCGGCGCGCGCGCTGGGCTACGGCACGTGGCGCATTCTTTTCAAGCATGTGCTGCCGAACGTGTTCCATATCGTCATCATCACCTTCACGATCGGCTTCATCGGCGCGGTCGGGCTCGAAGTCTTCCTCAGCTACGTCGGCATCGGCGTCGAGGCCAAGCTTCCAACCTGGGGCCAGATGATCAGCGGCGGACGGCAGGAGCTGCAGCGCGACCCCTCCGTCTGGTGGCCGCTGACCTTTGCCACGCTGTTCCTGTTCATCCTGTCACTGGCCTTCAGCCTGTTCGGCGACGCGCTGCGCGATGCGCTTGATCCGAAGTTGCGCACCTAGTAGCGTCGCGCCCGAGGCAATATGCGCACAGGCATCTTCATCACGGGTACCGATACCGGCGTCGGCAAGACGATCGTTGCGGCCGGTCTTGTACTCGCGCTCAAGCAGCGCGGGCTGAACGTCGGATACATGAAGCCGGTCGAGAGCGGCTGCCCGCTCCTGGACGGCGAAGTGGTACCACAGGACGTGCGCTTCGTTCGCGAAGTCACCGGCATCCGCGACGACATCGACCTGATGTGCCCCTACCGCCTCAAGGCGGCGGCGGCGCCAAGCATTGCCAGCCGCCTTGAAGACGTGCACATCGACATCGCGTACATCGTCGATCAGTACTTCCAGCTTTCGCTGATGCACGAGATTGTCGTGGTAGAGGGCGTCGGCGGGCTGATGGTGCCGCTGAACAACAACGACCTTGTCACCGACCTCGTGCTGCAGATGGGGCTGGACATGCTGGTCGTTTCACGCCCGGGGCTTGGCACGATCAACCATTCGCTGCTGACCATCAACATGGCCAAGATGATGGGCATTCCGCTCAGCGGGGTGATCATCAACGGCTTCGGGCGCGAGGCAATCGGGCTGCCGGAACGCACCAACCCCGACGAGATCGAACACTTCGGCAACCAGCCTGTGCTGGGCATCCTGCCCTGGATGAAAGATCTGGATTTCCAGAGCTGCAAGCCGGGCTCGCTGCTCAGCGAGTTCATGGAGCGGATCAACATCGACCCGCTGCTGCAGGGCGACGACGACTCCTTCTAGGACACGGCGGGCAAAGCCACGGAGCAACGAAAGCCACGACCCGCCCCGCCCGGGAAGCCGAAAGAAGGTCCACGGATTTCGGGCGCGCAAGAAAAACAAGCCCGGCACTGGCCCTTCGGCAGGCTCAGGACAAGCGTGCCGGGCTTGTTGTGACGCTCAACGCGCAGACTGCTACTTTGCGCCGGTGATCGGACGGCGAGACGGAATCGTGCCCTTCTTCAGGAACAGCAATGCGAAGCAGGTGTCCGGCATCGTACCCCAGCTGCCGTCGCTGTTCTGGATTGTGACCAGCACGGACGCGCCTTCGGCGTACCAGTCGTGCACGCCCAGGCGCCGCACCTGCCCGAGCATCATCACGCGCTCAAGCCCGTACATGTAGTAGAGATACCAGTGGCGGCCCTTGTTCGGGTTGCGGGTGATGCTGAACCAGTACTCCAGCCAGCACAGCCCGTCTTCGAGGCCCTCCGTCGCCGCCTTCTTCCACTTCTCGTAGCCTTGCTGGCTGCCGAACTCTTCCTTGAGCTGCGCGGCATCCATCTGGTCCACGATGTCCAGCCCGACCAGCAGGCAGGTCAGACCGGCCGTCGTCATGGAGCCGTACGCGTCCGTCGTCTCGGCGTAGCGGTCCCACTTGGCCTTGGTCGAGTAGGCCCAGCCGCGCGCCTGGGCCGGCTTTCCGGCGTACGTGCTGCGCCCGTCATCCTTGCGGCTGTTGTCCTTGGGGGGCTTGTAGCCGATGACGCGCTTCACCTTGGGCCCGTCAGCCTGCTGGTAGTTCACGACTTCTCCCACCAGCTTGCCGACAACACCGGTCGGAATCTTGATCTCGCAGCGCAGCGCGGCCGCCAGCCCCAGCAGCGCGTACTGCGTGTTGGAGAAGTCAAAGCGCGACGTGTCGGGCGTCGGGTTGTAGTTCCAGAACGGGTTCTTGGTCTGGTTCTGGTTCTCGACCAGCCAGTCCACCAGCGCCTGCATCTGCTTGCGGTCTTCTTCGCTGACCTCGCGCTTGAAGTCCGGGAACTTGTCGTCGCCTTCACTAAGGTAGGCGCGCCGCTCCACGTCGGAGATGTACTTGGCTTCGTACGCCATCAGCGACAGCGCAACCGAATAGGTCTCTTCGAACTCCATCCCCTTCATGGCCTCGAAGCCGCGAATGACGCCCGGGTCGTTCGCGGGCACTTCACAGGTCAGCAGCGTGAGCAGCGCCAGGGCCGTTCCGCCGCGGGCGCGCGTGCCGTAGGGCCAGCCGCCGTCGCCGTATTGCAGCTGGGACAGGCGCTCGGCGCCCTTGGAGATGGCCGTGATGACCTTGTCGTTGAGATAGCGGCCGGCCGTGCTGTCGAAGTCGTCGGCGAACTCGTAGCGCACGCTCCAGTGGTAGTCGATCTGGGCGGCGGCGATCTTCGTTGCCTTCGCCCGCCAGCGTGCCGCGTGCAGCAGGATGTCCACGGCCTGCAGGCGGCCTTCGTCTGCGTTGAACCAGGCAGTCGTTTCCGCGTGGAAGCTCAGCCAGCGAGCGGAGCCTTCCGCGGGTTCCTTGTCCGGCGCAAGGAAGTCATGAAAGCCTGTGATCTGGACGCAGTCGGCGTCGCCGCAGCGGTCCGAGCCCACGACGTTGTAGACGCTGACGAACTCGATGCCCGGCATGTCGTACAGGCGTTCCAGGTTCCATTTGCGGTCCCAGTTGAAGCCCGCCGCGCACTTCTTCTTGTCGGGGATCTGCATGCCCAACTGGATCAGCAGGTCTTCCATCACGAACGGCGTGTGGATGTCGTGCAACGCGCCGGTGTCGTCGAACTCGTGGCCCATGAAGTGGGCGTAGGAGAGTTCCGGGTCCGTGTCGATGGCGCCGGCCGGCAGCGGCTCGAGCGGATCGACTTTCGCCTGACTCGCGACCTTGTAGTTGAGATAGGTTGTCGGCGGGGTCTTCCACTCCAGCTCGAAGCGCTGGTTGCCCCTTTGCTGGGGCATTGGAACGTCCGCGATGACCACACCCGCCAGTCCAAGCAGCATCGCAAGGATGCTCACTGCCGCACCTGTCGTTCGCATGTCCCCCTCCCGTGGGCTGACGAACCTCTGTCAGGGGTAAGCGTACGGACTGAGAATGCGAATCGCTAATTTAGGTCTAAAACACTATCGCAAATTCGTGAGCAAGGGCCGGCAGGCCCTGCAAAGCGGGATTGCGGCTATTCTTTGGGGCCGCCCGTGTAGACGGGCTTATTGGTGCGGACCGTGCCGCGCTTGAGGAACAGCAGGGCGAATGCGGTGTCGACCGCGCCTCCCCAGCCGCCGTTGTCGTCCTGCAGGGTGATCAAGGCCGAAGCCCCCTCGAAGTACCAGTCATGGGTACCGAGGTAGCGAACGTCGCTGAGCATGCAGATGCGTTCCAGCCCGTAGAGGTAGTAGTAGTACCAGGCGCGGGCGTGGTTCGGGTTGCGGGTGATGCTGAACCAGTACTCCATCCAGCTCATGCCCCAGTCGAGAGCCTGCTGGGTGTCGCGCTCCCAGTTCTTGTACTGGGCGTTGTTGTCGAATTCCTTGATGCGCGCCTTGTCTTCCATGTTGGCGGCGATGTCGAGCCCGGCGATCAGCGTGGTGATGCCCGCGCAGGTCATTGAGCCGTAGGCGCTGGTCGCACCGGTATCCGGTATGTAGGTCGCCGCGTATGTGTAGGCCCAGCCGCGGGCTTTGACATTCTTCGTTGAGAGCGTGACCCGGTCTTCGCCCTTCTTGCCGTTCTTCTTCTTGCCCGGCTTGTAGTCCACCACGCGCTTGAATTCCGGCCCGTCCGGCGCCTGCAGCGAGCGCACGAACTCGACCAGCTTGCGGATGTAGCCGGTCGGAATCACGACGCCGCAGCGCATGGCCGAGCCCAGCCCGAGCAGCGCGTATTGCGTGACCGAGAAGTCGTAGCGCGCGGGCGAGTCCTCGTCGCGCTTGTAGTTCCACATCACGTTGGGCTCATTGCGGTTGTCGATCAGCCAGTCGGTCAGGCGCTGTACTTCTTTCATGTCCTGCTGGCTGAGCTTGCGTTCCTGCTTGCCGGCGTCGCCGCCCTTCAAGAATGCCTCGCGCTCCGACTTGCTGATGTACTTGGCCTCATAGGCCATGATCGAGATGGCGACGTCGTAGGTCGTGTTCAACTCGGCTTCCTGCATGAGGCGGAAGCTCTCGGTCATGCGCGCGTCGCCCGGGTCTTCGCCGCACATCAGCAGCGCCAGCAGGGACAGCGCCGTGCCGCCGCGGACGTTTGTTCCGTAGGGCCAGGTGCCTTCCTTGTTGCGCTGCGCCCACAGGCGCTCGACGCCGTTGAAGATGGCGATGTCGACTTTCTTCTTCAGGTAGTCGGTGTCCGTTGAGTCCACGCTGCGGCTCAACTTCCACTCGGCGTCCCAGGCGTAGTTCTTGGAAACCGTCGGGTCTTCGGGCTTGGCGCCGAGCTCCATCTTCGCGCCGCGCAGCACTAGCTTCACGCCCAGTGCGCAGCCGCTTTCGGAGTTGAAGTAGGTGTCGGTGGTCAGCTCAAGTTTCGTCCAGCGCGGCAGCACGGTGTCGGGCTGCACCGTGGTCAGCTTGTGCGTTGCCGTGATGTGTGCGCACTCGTGTTTCTCGTACTCCGCAAGCTCGGTGAACGTGTATGCAGAAGTCGCGCTGAGCGCCTGCGTGCCGGACACGCGGTCGAAGTTCCAGTCGTGCTGCCAGGTGTCGCCCTCGCGCATGGTCGCTGCGGGAACGAACGACGCCAGCTGGAACAGGATTTCCTCAAACTCCCACGGCTTGCTGACTTCGGGCATCTGCCCATCCGCGGCGATCTCGTAGCCCATCAAGTGGACGTACTGAAGATTCGGCTTGGGGTCGCCTTCTTCGCCCTGTTCGGTTTGCGAATCCAGCGCGTAGTGAAGGTAGAGCGCGTCGTCTACGGCCCAGGACAGCTCGGCCTTGCCGCGTGCCAGCGCCGTGACCGGGTGTGCGTCCACCAGCACCAGCGGCAATGCCGCAAGCACCAGTGCGCCGAGGCGCAGTATCGTAGTTGGCAGTCTTCGCACCATAGACCGCTACTTTAAGCCGTCGCGGCGCGACTTCACGACCGCGCGCAACTCACCCACCTGAATGGTTTGTTCATTCAGGTGCTTCTTCAGGTCCTTCGCTGCCTGGATCAGCGCCGGACCGCCCTTGGCATTCTTGAGCTGGCTCTCCGCATCCAGGATTTTCTTTACCTGGTCAAGCTCCGTGTCGACGCGCTTGATCTCGCCCGCGGCCCAGTTGTCGAAGTCGTCCAACTGGCCTTTGACCAGCTTGGCCGCCGCCGCCTTCTCCAGCGGATCGACGATGCCCGCAACCTTGGTCGTCTCCGGCACGTCGGGCAACGTACCGATTGCTTCGTCCCAATCCGCGACGGCTGTCTTGGCTTCCGCCACGCGGGTGTCCAGGTTGCCCGTTCCGTTGATCTGCGAAACGGCGTACTTCGCGGCCGCGGCACGCAACTCGCCGCGCTTGTCGGCCAGCGCGCGCTGTGCCTCCAGGCGCTTCGTGGTCGCCTTGTCGGCCTCGTCGGAGAGGGTCTTGGCTTCCTTCTTCAGGGCCGCCAGCGCCGCGCCGTCCGCCTTGGCTTGGTCTCTTCGGTTCTTGTCCAGCTTGGCCGTGACCTCGTTCTCGGCCTTGACCGCGTCGCTGAGCGACGTTTCAAGCTTGCTGATTTCCTTCTTGATGTCCTTGTAGTCGGGCGCCGCAGACGCAACGCCGCCCGCCGCCAGCGTGAGCAGGCAAACAAGCAGGAGCCTGGCGAATCTAGGCAGGTTTCTTGAGGCCATACTTCTTCATCTTGTATTGCAGCGCGGTTCGGCCCACGCCCAGTATGCGCGCGGCGCGCGACACATTCCACGCTGTTTCTTCCAGCGCGTTGAGCAAGGTATTGCGTTCAATGCGTTCCAGATCGCCTACCAATCCTTGTGGTGCGTCCTCTCCGGGTGGTAAGCGCGTAGCTTCCAGCATTTCGGGCGGCAAATCCTCGACGCGCATGGCATCGCCGGTGGCAAGCGCGATGCAGCGCCGGATCACGTTCTCAAGCTCACGCACGTTGCCCGGCCAGTGGTAGGCCTGAAGACGCGCCATCACTTCCTCAGGAACCGCCAGCTTGCTGCCTTCCTTCTTGAGGAAGTGCGCAACCAGTTTGGCGATGTCGCCCGAGCGTTCGCGCAGCGGCGGCATGGTGACCGTGACCACGTTTACGCGATAGAACAGGTCTTCGCGGAAGCCGCCTTCCTTCACCATCTCGCGCAGGTTGCGGTTGGTGGCGCACACCAGGCGAACGTCCGTGCGAAGCTGGGCGGAGCCTCCCACGCGCTCAAACGTCTTGTCCTGCAGCACGCGCAGCAACTTGACCTGCGTGGTCTGCGGAATCTCGCCGAGTTCATCCAGGAACAGGCTGCCGCCGTCGGCCGTCTCGAACCGGCCTTTGCGCTGAGAATCGGCGCCGGTGAACGCGCCCTTTTCGTGCCCGAACAGCTCGCTCTCCAGCACACCCGGTGCGAGCGCCCCGGCATGCACGGCGACAAACGCCTGATCCGCGCGCGGCGACCGCTCGTGCACCGCGCGTGCCACCAGCTCTTTGCCGGTGCCGCTCTCGCCGAGAATCAGTACCGGGACCGTGCTGCGCGCGGCGCGTTTCACGATATCCGCGACCTCCAGCAACTGCGGCGATGAGCCGATCAGCCCCGGCAGAGCTTCCTCTCCGGCGGCCTTGGGCGGCGCCCCGGTCGTGCGGGCTTCGTCCAGCGCGCGCTCGACCTTGAATTCGAATTCAGCGAGCTCGAACGGCTTCTCCATGAAATCGGCGGCGCCGAGCGACATCGCCTCAACGGCGTCTTTCACGCTGCCGTGCGCGGTAATCATGATGAACGGCGGCGGCTCGCCTTTTTCACTCAGCGCGCGCAGCAGCCCGAGCCCGTCAAGCTTCGGCATCTTCAGGTCGCTGACAATCGCGTCGAACGGCGTCTTGCCCGCCAGCTCCAGCGCTTTCTGACCGTTTTCGGCCTGCGTAACTTCCATGCCCTTGGCCGACAGGGCCATCGACAGCATGTCACGCATGCTGGCCTTGTCATCGACGACGAGAACTCTGGGCTTGTCCGCCACTATTCAGCCTCTCTCACGAAGGTTGCGCGGAACATGGTACCTGAGGAATCGCTGCGGACCATTTCCAAGTCGCCGCCGAGGTCACGCAGCAATCGCCGGGCGATCGGCAACCCGAGCCCTGTGCCGTCGGCCTTGCCGGTCACGAACGGCTCAAACAGCTTGCCGCGCACGTCCTCGCCGATGCCGGGGCCCGTGTCCTGAATCTCGATCGCCAGCAGCCGCCCGTTCAGTGCAACGCTGAGAGTAAGCCGCCCGCCGTCTTCGCGCATCGCCTCGGCCGCATTCACGGCGACGTTGGACAACGCCTCGCGCAGCGCGGTGGAATCGACTTCAAGCTCAACGGGCGGCACGTCCGGCGTCGGGACTTCGACCTTGTCACCGCCCGCGGAACGCGCGGCCTCCACCACCGGGCGCAGGACGGCCTCAAGCGACAGCTTCTCGACCGAGCCGTGGGCGCCGCGGCTGAACTGCAGGAAGTCGCGCACGATTCGGTCCAGTGCGCCGATTTCGCTGACCAGCTTGTCCGCGATCTGTTTCTGCATCGGGTCGTTCAGCCCGCGGGCCAGCAACTCGACATACCCGCGCAAGGCCGCCAGCGGGTTCTTGATCTGGTGCGCCATGCCGGCGCTGAACTGGGCCTGCTCAGCCAGCCTGGTCTGTCGCGCCAGGTCGTTGTGCAGGCCTCGCCACGCGCGGGAAAGCCCGAACGCCGACCCGGCCGTAACGACAAACACGCTCAGTACCGTGAGCGCCATGGTCCAGGCCACTGCGTTCAGGTTGTCGGTGTAGTCCGCTTCCAGCTCGACGGCGACGGCGTAGTCGCTAACGACGCCGTCGGCGTCGCGCACCGGCGCGAAGCCGTTGCGGTAGAGACGGCCCTCGTCGTCTTCGTAGGTGATCGTCGCCACGGGCCCGGTCTTGAAGCTTTGCTCAAGCTCGTTGGCATCGGCCGCGAAGCCGTAGTCGCGGCTGCCCGGCTCATGCCCTTCGGTGTCGACGACGAGTGTCCCGTCGCGACGCAGGATGGCCGCGCGCCGCACGCCGCTGTTCTCCTGCAAGGCCTTCAGGCGCCCGCGATAGAGCACTGCCAGATCGTCGCTCGATGACTCGACAAGATCCAGCGCGCCGGGGCTGATGCCGATCGCCGAAGTAGCCGCGTAGCTCTTCAACCGGCGCTCCAGTTGCTCCTCATAGCCCGTGCTGATGAACCCGTACGCAACGAGCGCGCCTACCAGCAGCGCGCCCGCCATGATCATCGTGAATGCCCAGCCGAACAGAAAGCCGGAGCCTTTGCCGGGCTTGTTTGACATTACCAGCCAATCTCCAGGAAGATCGACGCGTCGTGCGCCGCGTAGCCGGCATTGTCGATGTCGCTGGTCCGGCGCGTGTAGGTGTAGCGCCCTCCGACGGACATGAACTCCCAGAAGTTCCACGCCAGCTCGACCCATGCCTGCAGGTAGCGCTCATGTACCGTGCGCTCGCCGTCCGGCCCGACGTTGTCGACGTCGACGAGGTCGTCGTACTCGCGCGTCCAGAAGTGGCCGCCGATGGTCAGACGCACGTTGCCTACCAGGTTCAGGTCCGCGGCGCCCCTGACGCCGTACTGCCAGTAGCGATCGTGGCCCGCGGCCGAGTCGTCCTGCCGGGCGCTGTAGACGCGCCCCTGCGCTTCAATGAAGGGCAGGTTCAGCTTGAAGTCGGCGCCGTAGTTGAACTTGAGCAACTGCAGCTTGTCTTCGGTCGAAAGCGGCGTGCCGTCGTCCTGCACGTCCACCTGGTCACGGAACCATTCGTAGTCAAAGGCCACGTACGGGTGCAACTCAAGGAAGTCGAAGATCTTGAAGTAGATGCTGAAGTCCGCACCTATCGTCCACGAGTCGAGGCTGGGAACGTCGCGTTCTTCGGTGAAGTCTGTCGTCTGGCCGGTGAACCCCAGCTCAAAGACCACGAAGCTGACCTGGTAGCCGACGTACGCGCGCCCGATGGCGCCGCTTGCGCGCAGGTCATCCTGGCGGGTCAGCGGACCGGTGATTTCGTACGAGTGCAACTGGTGGTACAGCACGTCCGCGCTGACGCCGAAGCCGAAGCCGCCGTTGTACGGCAGCTTGAAGAATGCGCCGAGTTTGAGGTCCCACATGTCGGCGTCGGCCTCGCCGAAGTAGAGGCGCCCGGCGATGTGCCCGCGCGCGCCGAGGGCGACGATTCCGAGATTCGCGCCGACGTACGCGTACGCCATCGCGTCGCCGTACAGCCCGGTGTCGTCGTCCTTGTCTTCAAGGAAGATGTTGCTGTCCCAGCCGAACGAGGCGCGAGCGCGCAGGCCAAGCCCGGTGCGGTCACGACCGAGCGTCAGCGGCAGGTATTCGCCATCCTGCACGCCGCCGACGTCGAAGTCGTTCCAGGGGTCGACTTCCTCTTCGTCGCCGCCCGGTTGCGTGGAACTCGGAGAGGTGGAGCCGCCATCCTGCGCAAGCAGGGGCGCGCCCATCAGAATCGCTAACAAGACGAGCCACTTGCCCATCGGTACTTCTCCAGCGGGGGTGCAGGGGTTGTGCAGCCGCTTTCCGTTTCGGCCGCGCCAACTAGGGTACGGGTGTGTCAGTGACGTGACAAGCTTCGCCCGCACAGCCCTGGAATGAGTGCGGCAGCCGGTCGGTGGGGCCATACCGCCGGCTGCCTTACTCATTTGCCTGAGAACCCAATTCCCAGACGTGATTGCATAAAGCACCCGGCGTGCCAATCCGTTCGCCGCATGTGCCGACGCCCGCGAACCAGCCAGCATGGCCGCTTCACGAACGATTGCGATTTATGGCCCGATTTCGACAAAGGCGGAAAGCGCCGGGTCTCCGTCGATTCCGCTGGCAGAACTGCCAGATTTCCGGCAGTCGCCTGTCATGCTAGACTGCCGGGTTCTTCTGGGGACTGGCTCCACTTCGCCCCAGCGGACTCTCGCGCCCCGGTGGAAGGTCGTGAGCGAAATGGTGCCTGTCCCCTTTGGAGTTGGCATTGCCACAACGCGGACCCGCAATCGTACAGGCAGACCTGACGATCCTGCTCGAAGTCGATCACCCCGACTACGGGCCGGCGCGCGACGCCATGGCTGTGTTCAGCGAGTTGGTAAAAAGCCCGGAACACATCCACACGTACCGCATCACGCCGCTGAGCCTCTGGAACGCCGCGGCCTCCGGTGTCTCGGCCGCGCAGGTGCTGGACGCCCTCGAGAAATACTCGCGCTACGACGTACCGGATCTCGTGCGGACGGAAGTGGTCGAATACATCAGCCGCTACGGGCGGCTGGTACTGGACCTGGATGACGGGCGCTACGTGCTGCGCAGCGACGACACAGTGCTGCTGCAGATGCTCAGCAAGCAGAAGGGCGTCGAGAAATACTTCGAGGGATTCCTCAATGACAACACGGCGCTGATCGGCCAGGCGTCGCGCGGCTACCTGAAGCAGGCGCTGGTCAAGGTCGGCTTCCCGGTGGAAGACCTCGCGGGCTATACGCCGGGGACGCCGCTCGACGTGCAACTGCGGGAGCAGACGGTTGCGGGCAAACCGTTCGATCTGCGGCGCTACCAGAAAGAGGCTGGCGAGGTTTTCTACGCCGGCGGCGGCGTTCGTGGCGGCAGCGGCGTCGTCGTGCTGCCCTGCGGCGCCGGCAAAACGATCGTGGCACTGGGGGCCATGGCGCAGGTAAAGGCCCACACGCTGATTCTCACCGCGAACGTCGTGGCCGTCCGCCAGTGGATCCGCGAAGCGCTGGACAAGACCAACCTGAAGGAAGACCAGATCGCCGAGTACACGGGCGACAGCAAGAACATCGCGCCGGTCACCGTCGCGACCTACCAGATCGTCACCTATCGCAAGCGCAAGACTGAGGAATTCCCCCACTTCGAGATCTTCAACAAGGCGGACTGGGGCCTGATCATTTACGACGAGGTCCACCTGCTGCCCGCGCCGGTATTCCGCGCAACGGCCGCGATCCAGTCGCGCCGCCGCCTGGGCCTGACCGCCACGCTGGTCCGCGAAGACGGGCTGGAAGAAGACGTATTCAGCCTGGTCGGCCCCAAGCGCTACGACGTGCCATGGCGCGAACTGGAGAAGCAGGGCTGGATCGCCACGGCCGACTGCACGGAAGTGCGCGTCGAGTTGCCAAGCCCGCAGCGCATGCCCTACGCGCTGGCCGGACAGCGCGACCAGTATCGCCTCGCGGCCGAGAACCCGTCCAAGATGGATGTGCTGGCCGCGTTGCTGGAGCTGCACAAAGACGATCGCGTGCTTGTGATTGCGCAGTACCTGGACCAGCTTCACGAGCTCGCCGCACGCTTCGGGCTGCCGCTCATTGAGGGCAAGACCCCCAGCAGGAAGCGCGACGAGCTGTACCAGCAGTTCCGCAGCGGCGAGATCAAGACGCTGGTGGTCAGCAAGGTCGGCAACTTTGCCGTCGACCTCCCGGACGCCAGCGTAATGGTGCAGCTCAGCGGCACGTTCGGCAGCCGGCAGGAAGAGGCCCAGCGCCTCGGGCGAATCCTGCGACCGAAAGAGGACGGCACGCTCGCGCATTTCTACACCATTGTGACGCGCGAAACCCGCGACCAGGAATTCGGCGCCAATCGCCAGTTGTTCCTCGTCGAGCAAGGCTATCGCTACCGCATCGTGGACGCCGCCGAAGTGCTCGCGGGCGAATTCAAGCCCGTCGAGCCGGAGCCGACCGAGGAGGTGGTGAAGTGAAGCTGCACCTGCACGTCGGCGTCGTCGAGACGATTGACGAAATCACCCTGAACGAAGCGCTCGCCGTCGCACAATGTGCGGAGCGTGTGCTGGTACGGCTTGCGCCGAACCTGGCCGTGCTGGAGTGCGAAGACGCCGAGAAGGTCGTCAGCGCGCTCGAAGCCAACGGCCTGCACCCGAAGGTGATGCGATGACCGAGGCCGCAGCCACACCGATCCGCCGCTTCCGGGCCGCCGAGCTTGATTTGCTCAGCGTGCTGGAGGTCGTGATCGCGCGCGCGCCGAAGGTGCTGAAGAACGGGCTTCCCAATCTCGCGTTCTTCCGCGCGGCCAACGCGTCACTGGCCCAGCCGGATGACGAGCCGGGCGGCATCGGCTTCGCGCAGGTCGAGTTCTGGCTTGCACTCGCCCGCGACCTGTCGCTGGTGGCGGAAGTCGAAGGGCGTCTCGACGTCACGCCCGAGGCCGACGAGTTCTTTGCGCAATCGTCGGACGAGCGCCTGGTTCAGCTGCGCCGCGCCTGGACCGAATCGCGCGACCTGAATGAATTCGCCCTGACGCCGGAGCTCGAGCTGCCCGCCCTGCGCAAGGGGCGCACTGTTGACGTGACTTCGGACTTCCCGACGGCCGAGCGCCTGGTCGAGTCACGCAGAGAACTCATCCGCATTGTGGAAGCGCTCGACAGCGAAACCACGCTGCCGGAGTTCGTGAACTGGCTGGAGCGCCATGCGCGCGACCTGTTCATCAACCACGACAACGACGGCTCATGGCGGCAGGTCTACTACCGCGGAGTCCGCGAGCGTGGCGGGCGCGAAGACGTCGAGCGCGACGGAAGCTGGGAGATCGTCGAAGGCGCGGTGGTGCGCCTGATGGTCGCCCTGCCGCTGAGCAGCCTGGGCTGGGTCGACTTTGACCCGCGCTCCTACGCCATGACCCCGCTTACCGATGGCCCGGCGGAGGAACACTCTTTCGAAGTCGTCGTGCAGCCCAACTTTGAAGCCATCGCGCTGGGCGATCGCCCCGACCCTTCGGCGCTCTGGCGGCTGGCACGATTCACGACGCCCCGCCCGGAAGGTCGCGTGCGCACCTACGTGCTGGAGCGCAAGCCGTTTGCCGATGCACTCGGGCGCGGCGAATCAGCGTCGGAGCTTGTCAGTTTCCTGGCGGGACTCTCCCGCGCGCCGCTGCCGCAGAACGTGCGCTTTTCGCTGGATGACTGGGCGGCGCTCTCCGAGCGCATCAAGATCTGGCCCGATGCTCTGCTGATCGAGGCCGAGGGTGTCGAAGACCTCGCCAAGACCCTGCCGGAGAAACTGCTCAGCAAGCTTGCCCCCACCCGGCTGACGGGCGGCCACTTTGCCGTGCCGGCGCCCGACGCGGCGCTGCTACGCGAAGTCGCGCCGCCGCGCCGCAATGTGTTGGATTACTCGCGCCGACTGCCGCCGGTGATCTCACCGACGGACACGACGGCGCTCTCGGCCCCGCGCGAAGAGCAGCATTTCCGCGCCCGGCAGTTGCTGGGGCTGGTCAGCCGCAACCTGTCGACGGATCGCTACGAGCTGGACCCGGAGCTGGTAACCGAATCCGCCGCCGCGCTGGGGGCCGACGAGTTGCTGCGTCGCGTGCGCGAGGGCATGGCCAAGCCGCTGTCCGCGCCGCTGGCCCTGGCGCTGAGAACCTGGAGTGGCGAGTTCCCGCGCCCCTATGCCGGCGGCGCCGAGGTCTTCCTGGCCGAAAACCGCGAGCAGGCCGAGTTGCTGGATGAGCTTGCCGAGTTCACGCGCTGGATTGATCGACGCCTTGCACCCGGCGTGTTTCTGCTGCGCCCGAACGGGTCAGGCGAGTTACGCAAACTGCTTGAGAAACTGGGTATCAAGCCCCGCACCGACGCGAGGGGACGCTGATGCGATTGCTGCCAGTGCTGCTGATTCTGCTGCTCGCCGGCTGCACGCTGATGCCGAACGAAACGGGCGAGTTGCCCGAGGGTGTCACTGACCCGAAAGAAGACCTCGTCGCGCAGATCAAGGATCACCCGGACGATCTGGACTCCCACGCCGACCTGCTGCGCCTGCAGATCAAGGACGGCGACGCCGTGGGCGCGCAGACCACGGTAGGCCACGCGCTCAAGTTCAACGGCGAAGACTATCGCGCGCACCTGCTGGCGGCGCAGTACCACCGATGGCAGGGCGACCTGATCAGCGCCGAGAAGTCGCTGCTTACGGCGCGCGACCTCGGGCCTGAGCGCCTCGAGCCGCGCGTTGCCCTCAGCGGGCTGTACAACCAGACGTACCTGGAGGACGAAGAGCTTGAGCAGCGCCGGGTAACCCTGGAGCTTGCGGGGCCCGAGTTGCGGCCTGAGTTCCTGCTCGACTACGCCTACGCCTGCAGCGACCTCGGTCGTGACGAAGAAGCGCGCACCGCGGCGCTTGAGCTGGTCGCCGACGCCAAGGCGCCCGCCGGGCGGCGCTCGCGAGCCGAAGTGCTGCTCTGCGAGCTCAGCCTGCGCAAGGAGCTGGAGAACGAGTCCATCGCGCACCTGCTGAAGGCGTACGAGCTGCAGCCGGACTACGAAGGCGTCGTGCAGTACGCGGCGCGCCTGGTGACGGCCGTGAAGGATGGCAAGGCGCTGAAGCCGATCTTCGAGAAGACGCTGGAAACGCAGGACCGCGTCGAGTTGCGCTGGGCCGCCCTGTTCGGGCACTGGATGCTCGCCGTGCAGACCGCCGCCGCGGCTGAGAAGGACCCGCTGGCCGAGGAAGTGGACTCGTGGTTCCAGCGCCTGGACGCCGTGTCGCCTTCGCACCCGGACACCCTGACGCGTCATTACCAGTTGCTGGCGCTGGACCCGGCGCGCGAGGCGCAGTTGAAGGAAACGGAAGAGAAGCTGAAGGCCAGCGACTTCGGCGCGCCGCCCGCGCCCGGTAGCATGAAAGCCGTGATCCGGCTTTGGCGCGCGGAGGATGCGCTGCGGCTCAACGCACCGGGCATCACGCTGGCGGAGTTGACGCAGCTGGAGGTACGCGAGCCGAACCTCGACGGCATGCGGATCATGCGGACGATGGCGCTGTTCAAGGCCCGCGACAACGAGCAGTGCCTCGGCAGCATTGACGCGTGGCTCAGCGAAGAGGACGAAGACTCGGAGTTTCTGCTGGCGATGCGCTGGTGGATCCTGCTGCGAGAGGGCAAGAGCCTTGAGGTGCTGAACGAGCTCAAGAAGCGCGACGACAAGCCGACCAACGCCAGCCTGTGGATCGAGTCCGTCGCCAAGTTCCACGTGTATCGCTCAACCGGCGAGTTGCCGCCGGACAATGGCTAACGCTTCCGCAGCACCGACTGGTCGAAGGCGCTCTCGAAGTGCTCCGCGCGCACCGGCTCATCGCGGTCGTTCAGGTACACACCTACTACGTCAAAGCGAAGCACATCGTGAAAGCCCTTGCGCGGCAGCAGTCGGCGCGCGGTCTCGACAACCTGGCGCTGCTTCTTGGCATCCACCGCTTCGCGCGGCGTCAGCAGCCCGCCTTCTTTGCGCGCGCGCACCTCGACGACGACCAGGCCTTCGTTGCCCTTGATGCGCCCGACGAGATCCAGCTCGCCGTCCTCATCCATCATGCCGCGCTCGACCAACCGGAAGCCCTTTTCCTTCCTAAGGAATGCCAGCGCGAACTCCTCGGCCGCATCCCCCACCGCCCGCGTCCGAGACCGCCCCGGCGGCCCCGCTTTACGCGGCCGAAGCTGCTTGAGGTATGCGCCGATCAACTCGAAAAAGAACATCGTGCCTCCACCACGTTGCTCACCCCTCGTAGGCAGGAAGACCAGAGTGGACGATCTCGGCCA
This sequence comes from Planctomycetota bacterium, assembly GCA_020638675.1. Taxonomy (GTDB): domain Bacteria; phylum Planctomycetota; class UBA8742; order UBA2392; family UBA2392; genus JACKID01. The sequence continues at coordinate 1,209,524 of JACKID010000001.1, read as the reverse complement.
ATCGCAGTCGCGTGATCCCTTGATGCTGGTCATGAACCATCGGGTGGTTGGCGTCGTGAAGTCGGATAAGCGGACGTGAGTCAGTCTGAAGTCGGACGTCACACCCGAGTTCATTGATGTCGGGGTACAGCCTGTGCCAAGTTGAAAGCCAGCCGAACATCGGCTGCTCAGGCGTTCGATCCGGCTCATCCCAAGTAGCACGCGCCAGATTCCAATTCGCTTCAGACAAAGTTGCCCAGACGCCGAGCACCAATGAACTGTCCGCGTCCAGAATAGGCATCTCCAGCACGCCGCGAATGAAGTGGTCTATCTGACCATCAGGATACTTGATCCGGCAGAAGTCGGGATTCTCCTTCGCGGAGACCCAACCCAGTTCCCAACGGTCCTGCTCGGACATCTGGGCGTAGGGATCCGGGTAGTTCGCGCCAATATCCAACGGTAACCGATGCCCCCGCTTTCCGCAGACGGGACACGGCTCAACCAACAACGCATGATGCCAAGTCAGACTCATCTTCGATCAAAAACACAAACAGGGCCGCGTTAGCGGCCCTGTGAGGTTAGCAATCGGTTGTACCTGGCGACTAGCTCTCTGCCTTGGCCTCGGCCGGTGCTTCTTCCTTGGCGGGCTCTTCGGCCGGCTTCTCTTCGGCGGCCGGTGCTGCGGCCTGCTCGTCTGCGGTGCGCTTGTCGTCGGTCTTGCCGAGGTGCGTGGCGTTCAGCTTTTCCATGATGCGGGTGGCCTTGCCGACGCGATCGCGCAGGTAGTACAGCTTGGCGCGGCGAACCTTGCCGGCGCGCTTGAGCTCGATCTTCACGACGTTCGGGCTGTGCAGCGGGAAGATGCGCTCCACGCCTTCGCCCTCGACGATGCGCCGCACCGTGAAGGTCTCGCGCAGCCCGCCGCCCTTGCGGGCGATGCAGGTGCCGCTGAAGATCTGGACGCGCTCTTTTTCGCCTTCCTTGATTCGCACGTGGACGTCGACCGCATCACCCACATGAAACACGGGGATGTCGGTCTTGGAGACTTCACGGCGTTCGAGCTCGTGTGCAAAGCCGCTCATGACTTCATTCCTTGGGGCATTGCCCCGTCTTCTGCGGACACAGCATGCTGCGTCCCTACCTCATTCGCCGTCCAGCAAGTCTGGGCGACGCTCCTTCGTTCTCTTTCGCGCCTGCTCCAGGCGCCACTTTGCTATCTCGCCGTGGTGGCCTGACTGCAGCACTTCGGGCACCCGCATCCCTTCGAACTCGACGGGTCGCGTGTAGTGCGGGTACTCGAGCAGCCTGCCCTCGAGCCCCTTGCCGAAACTTTCCTCGTCGGCGCTGGCTTCATCCCCCAGCACCCCCGGCAGCAGCCTCACGACCGCATCTGTGACCGCCAGTGCCGCCAGCTCTCCGCCGGACAGCACGTAGTCACCGATGCTGATTTCGTCCCACTGCCAGCCGAGCCTGATTCGCTCGTCAAAGCCCTCATAGCGGCCGCACAGCATCAGGATACGCGGCTTGGCGGCCAGTTCCTCCGCCACGCGCTGGGTGAAGCGTCGCCCCTGCGGGCTCAGCATCACCATGTGCGGCATTGGACCTTCCGTCAGCACGTGCCGGATGCATTTAAAAATCGGCTCGGGCTTCAGCACCATTCCTGCGCCCCCGCCGTATGGGCGGTCGTCCACGGCTTGGTGGACGCCCTCCGCGAAGTCGCGGAAGTTGTGCAGGTGGTATTCCACGGCGCCCTGTTCTGCGGCGATGCGCGGGATGCTCTGGCTAAGCACCGCGTTCACCATCGCGGGAAACAGGGTCAAGATGTCAAAGCGTAGCGTCATCGGGCTCTACCTGTCGCCGCTCGCGGCGACTCGAGTGTCGCCCTATTTCTTTTCCGTCTTCGTCCAGGGCGAGGCGACCAGCTCAAAGATGCACTGGGTGGCGTTGTCACCCACACGCGTCCGCGCCATGCGGATGATGCGGGTGTAGCCGCCATTGCGCTCCTTGTAGCGGGGGCCGATATCCCGGAACAACTTCTGGATCGTGGTCTTGGCGAGGGTGCGCGTCTTGGTGACCTTGTCCTTGCCTTCGCCCGCCGTCTCCGTGGCCGTTACTTCGTTTTCGAGCTTGCGGTTGCCCGCCAGCTTCACGACACGGCGCACATTGTTCAGGTTGTCGGTCTTGCCCAGGTGGATGATCTTCTCGGCGAGGGGCTGGAACTGCTTGGCCTTCTCGACGGTCGTCACGATGCGCTCGTGGTCGATCAACGCCTGGACCATGTTCCGGCCCATGGCCTTGCGATGGGCCGGGCTTACACCGAGTTTTCTTCCGCGATTGCGATGTCGCATTGTTCTGCTCCTGGCGCGCTAGTCTGAAATCGCGCCCGCCATGCTTCCGTGTTCGACGCCGCCCTCGCTGCCCAGACCAAAGTCAGTCAGGTCCATGCCGAAGTGCAGCCCCATGTCTTCGATCTTCTTCTTGATTTCCTTGAGCGTGGTCTTGCCCAGGTTGCGGATCTCAAGCAGGTCGTCTTCGCTGCGGCCAACCAGGTCCGCAATCGTGTGGATTCGCTCGGCGCGCATGCAGTTGTTCGCACGCACGTTGAGGTCGAGCTCGGTGATCGGGCGCAGCAGCAACTGCTTCAGGCGCTCCATCTCGTCGCTCTTGCGGCCGGCGTCGCCGACCTTGGCGCCCTCGGCAACCAGCTGGTCCTTGAGTTCGTAGTACTGCACGAACGGGTTCAGGTGCTTGCGCATGATCTTGGCCGATTCCACCAGGCAGAACTCCGGGTCCTTGGTGCCGTCGGTCCAGATCTCGAGGATCAGGCGGTCATAGTTCGTCAACTTGCCGACGCGCGTGTACTCGGTCTTGAAGCGCACGCGGGTCACCGGGCTGAAGTTGGCATCAAGCCAGATCAGGCCCAGCTCGCTGCTGCCCTGGCTGAGTTCTTCGGCGGTCTGGTACCCGCGCCCGCGCTTGACCGTCACTTCCAGCTCGAAGGGCTGGGCGGAGGTCAGGTGGCAGATCACCAGTTCGGGGTTGATGACTTCGGCTTCCGGGTCCGGCGCGAAATCGCCGGCGGTGACTTCGCCCTTCTTGTTCACCTTCAGGTGCAGCGTGCGCGGCGCGTCGGTGGTCAGCGCGACCTGCAGCTTCTTGACGGCCAGCACGATGTGCGGCACGTCTTCCAGCACGCCCTTGGGGCTCTCAAACTCGTGCGAAACGCCCTTGATCTTCATGCTGACCGGGGACGTTCCTTCCAGACTGGAAAGCAGAATGCGTCGCAGGCTGTTACCGATGGTAGTACCGAAACCACGCTCGAACGGCTCGACCGTGAAACGGCCGAACGCGTCAGTCTGGGTTTCCTTGTCACACAGCAGTCGATTCGGCAGCTCTAGCCCACGCCAGCGGATCCTCATACGGCTTCTCCTTGCTTCCCTGGCTCTGCTCGGGTTTCCCGGTGCGCCGCGCACCATCCGTTACCCGCGCATCTCAGTCAGTCAATGCGGCGAAAATTGTCCGGCGCGACTTCAGGCGCGCCCTGCATCGTGCGCTGCTATACGCGGCGCTTCTTCTTCGGTCGGCAGCCGTTGTGCGGCAGCGGCGTGACGTCTTCAATGGACTTGACGTCGATGCCGCGCTGCTGGATGGCGCGCACCGCGCTTTCGCGCCCGGCGCCAGCACCCTGCACGCGAACTTCCACTTCGCGCACGCCCATCTTCTTGACCTTTTCGGCCACGTTTTCGCCTGCGCGCTGCGCGGCGAACGGCGTGCCCTTGCGCGAGCCCTTGAAGCCCATGCTGCCGGCGCTGTCCCAGGCGAGGGTGTCGCCGTTGAGGTCGGTCACCGTCACGATGGTGTTGTTGAAGGTGCTCTTGACGTGAAGGATCGCGCGCGGGACGTTGCGCTTGACCTTCTTGACCTTGACCTTCTTTTCCTTGCCGCCCTTGCCGGGCGCCGCTGCCTTGGCCATCTTTGGTTCCTCCGCGGGCTCAACCCCACCAATGTGGGTACCCCGCAATGACTAAGCCGCCCGTGCCTTCCGGCTGAGCGACGTGGAATTCGTTCCGTTACTTGGCGACCTTCTTCTTGCCGGCGATCGTCTTGCGCGGACCCTTGCGAGTGCGTGCATTGGTGCGAGTACGCTGCCCGCGGGCCGGAAGACCGGCGCGGTGACGCAACCCGCGGTAGCACTTGATGTCGCGCAGGCGGTTGACGTTCTGGGTGCGCTGGCGGCGAAGGTTACCCTCCACCACGTAGTTCTTTTCCACGAACGCGGCGATGCGGGCGAGTTCTTCGTCCGTCAGCGTGTGGGCCTTGCGGCTGGTGTCGAGGTTCAGGCCTTCGCAGACCTGGAGCGCGACGGCACGGCCGATGCCGAAGATGTGGGTAAATGAGTAGGGCAACTGCTTGTTGCCCGGGATGTCTACACCGAGAAGACGCGGCATTTCTCTCTTGCTCCTGTTGGGCTCAACGCCGTACGGCTACCCCAACTTACGGCCTCAAAAAGCGACGGGATCTAGCCCTGGCGCTGCTTGTGGCGCGGATTCTTGCTGCAGATCACTCGTACGACGCCCTTGCGCCGGATGACCTTGCAACCCTCACAGATGCGTTTGACGGAGGCCTTGACCTTCATCGTTCATTCCCCAAGTACTGCTGAAGCCCTGCCTAGTTGCGATAGACGATACGGCCCTTTTCAAGGTCGTACGGGCTAAGTTCCACGATTACCTTGTCCCGCGGGAGGATCCGGATGTAGTGCTTTCGCATCTTGCCGGAGATGGTGCAGAGCACCTTTTCCCCATTTTCGAGTTCGACACGGAACATGGCATTCGGGAGAGACTCCACCACCGTACCGTCGACTCGAATGGCATCATCCTTCGACATAACCCTCCGACAGGCTCCTTCCAGTTTATGGAAGTACTTCGTTCACAACGGCTTACGTTCACACCTGCACAACGGAACGCACCCCTCCCGATTTCAGGGCGCGGCACGGTAGCATGGGCGCATTCCCCTTGCAAGCGGCGGGTCGAAAATTCCGACCTTTAAGCTTGACGGGTGTGGGCTCAGGCTTTCAACCCTTCTATCTCCGCCTTCAGCTGCTCAAAGATCTCGTCCACCCCGCCCCGCGCGTCAAACTCGTGCAGGATGCCCTTCTCGCGATAGTGCGGCACCAGCGGCCCGGTCTTGTTGTCGTATTCTTTCAGGCGTTCCGTGACCTTGGACGCGTCGTCATCGGCGCGCTGGTAGGTCTCGCCGCCGCACGTGTCGCAGACGCCTTCCTGCTTCGTGGGCGCAAATTTGGCATGGCTCATGGCGCCGCAGGCCTTGCAGGTGCGCCGCCCGCTGATGCGCTCCACGATGACCTCGCGCGGCGCATCGAAGTACATGGCGGCGACAACCTTGTCGCCCCGCAGGTCCAGCTTCTTCTCCAGGGCCGTGTCCTGGGGCACCGTGCGGGGGAAGCCGTCCAGTATGAAGCCCTTGGCGCAGTCGGCCGAGCCGATTCGGTCCATGACGAGGTCCACGACCAGGTCATCGGGAACCAGCTTGCCTTCGTTCATGTAGCCCTCGGCCTTGCGCCCGAGCTCGGTCTTGCGCTTCAGGTGATCGCGGAACAGATCGCCGGTGCTGATGTGCGGCAAATGAAGGTCCGCCGCCAGCTTGGCCGCCTGCGTGCCCTTGCCGACGCCTGGCGGGCCGAGGAATACGAGAATCAGTTTGGGCATGGGGTCCTCCAATTCACAGGGGCGCGAACGGTCGCGCCCCTATCTGCTGCATGACGCGCCGTGGCGCATCGATTTCGTTAGCGCTTGCGTTGACCGACCATGCCGGTGTAGCCCTCGTAGTTGCGCTGGATCAGCGCGACTTCGACCTTCTGGACCAGGTCAAGCGCTACGTGGACAACAATCAGCAAACCGGTACCACCCATCACGCGGAAGAACAGACGGTTTTCGTGCAGGCTCGGGGAGTCGCCGAACACGAAGATCATGATGTTCGGAAGCTCGTTCGGAATCACGGCGACAAGGCAAAGGAAAGTGGCGCCGGCGAGCGTCATGCGGCGCAGGATTTCGGACAGGTAGGTCACCGTGTCCTTGCCGGGCCGGACGCCGGGGATGAACGCACCCCACTCTTTGAAGTTCTTCGCGAGTTCGATCGGGTTGAACTGCAGCTGCACCCAGAAGTAGGTGAAGAAGAAGATCATCGTGCAGTACATGATCGTCCAGCTGAAGCCGCCCTTGTTGAAGGCGTCGTTCATGTCGGAGAACGCGGACGACCAGAACGGGCTGCCTTCCACCGCGTGGCCGAGACTGCCGAACAGGATCGTCGGCAGCGTCATCAGTGCCGAGGCGAAGATGATCGGAATGACGCCGGCCTGGTCGACTCGCAGCGGGAAGGTCTGACGCTGGCCCCCCACCACTTTGGCGCCACGGACGTGCTTGGCGTGCTGGATGACGATCTCGCGTCTGCCCAACGTGATCATCACGATGCCGTAGGTGATGACTACGAACATCACCAGCAGGGTGGAAAGGCTCAGGAACGCGTCGAGGCTGACCTCCGGCGCGATCGTGCTGTCGAGCATCGGCTGCACGAAGCCCAGGATGGACTTGGGAATCGAGGCGATGATGCCCGCCATGATCAGCAAGCTGACGCCGTTGCCGATGCCGCGCTCGGTGATCTGATCGCCGAGCCAGATCAGGAAATAGGCGCCGGCCGTCATGGTAAGCATGGCGATGGCGGTGAAGGTGGTCAGGTCCCACACGACGGCCGAGGCGAGGTTCGCCTGGCTGGTAAGCAGCTTGATCGTGAAGAACGACTGCACGACGCAGATCGGGAACGTCGCGATTCGCGCGTAGAGGCGAATCTTGCGCTGGCCGCTCTGGCCTTCCTTCTGGATCTCTTCGAGCTTGGGCACGACCTTCGTCAGCAGCTGGAATATGATCTCCGCGCTGATGTACGGCATGATGCCGAGGCTGAAGATGGTGAAGTCGGTCAGTCCGCCGGCCGAGAGCGCGTTGTAGATGCCGAGGAAGCTGTAGACCCAGGTGCTGCTGGTCTGCTCGGCGAAGCTCTTGGCGAACTCGATATTGTCGATGCCCGGAACCGGGATGGTGCGCCCGATGCGGAACACGGCCAGGATCAAAAGTGTGAAGAGGGCCTTCTTGCGCAGCTCGGGAACCTTGAAAAGGTTCAGGAATAGCTCGGCTGGCCCTGCATTCTGCGACATCTCGTCCTCAACGCTGATCCGGGTTTCTGCCCGGTACCGGCGCGCCCCATCAGGCCGCCGGGATTAACACACGTACCGCGATTCCGCTAGTCCTGTTTGACTGCGATCTGCTCGCACTTGCCGCCCTTGGCTTCAATCTTCTGGCGGGCGGTCTTGCTGAAGCGGTGCGCGCGAACCGTGAGTTTCTTTGTGATCTCGCCGTTGCCAAGCATCTTGACGCCGTCGGCAAGCTTGTTGATCAAGCCGGCCTTGAGGAACTCCTCGGGGCCGACTGCCGCGCCGTCATCGAAGTCGTTCAGCTTCTCGACGTTCAGCACGACGATGTCCTTGCTGAAGCGGTTGTTGAAACCGACCTTCGGCAAACGACGGACCAGCGGCATCTGGCCGCCTTCGAAGTAGAACTTGTGGCTGAAGCCGGTACGGGCGCTTGCACCCTTGCCACCTCGCCCGGCGGTCATGCCCTTGCCGGTTCCGGGACCGCGGCCCTTGCGGACCATCGACTTCTTGCGGGTGTTGCCCCGCCGTTTGATTTCACTCAGTTCCATCGCTCGCTCCGTCGGCTCTTGGCCGCGTCACTCGGCATCATCGCCTGGTTCCAAATCCCGCGGCTGAAGCTACTCGCCGCCCTTGTCTTCTTCCTTCGGTGCGTCCGCCTGCTTTGCCTCGTCGGGCTTGGCATCGGCTGCGCCTTCCGCGCGCGGCTTGCGACCGCGGCCTCCGCCTGCGCCGCCACGATCACCACCCTTGCCCTTCTGGCGGCGAGTGTCCTTGCGCCCGCGGCGCGGATCGTCGTCCAGAACCACCGGCTCGAGCTTCGGGCCTTCACGGTCCGGGTGAACCGGGAGTCCGCGACGCTCAAACACTTCGCGCTTCGACAGCAGCTGGTCGAGACCGGCCAGCGTTGCCTTCACCACGTTCAACGGGTTACGGCTGCCGTAAATCTTGGTCAGGATGTTGCGAACACCGAGCTCTTCGACCACCGCGCGGACGCTGGCGCCGGCCTTGATGCCGGTACCGGGCGCGGCCGGACGCAGCACAACGCGCGAGCTGCGGAAGCGGCCTTCCACCATGTGCGGGATCGTGTCGCCGCGCAGCGGGTAGCGCACGAGGTTCTTGCGCGCGTCGCGGACGGCCTTCTCGATGCTGGTCGGCACTTCGCGTGCCTTGCCCTGGCCGTAGCCGACGACGCCCTTGCGGTCGCCGATGATGACGACGGCCGCGAAGCTGAAACGGCGACCACCCTTGACCACCGCCGAAGTGCGGTTCACGCGGACGACTTTTTCTTCGCCCAGATCCAGGTCCCGTGCCGAGATTCGATGACCCATGCTCAATCCTGTTTGCTGTTCCTAACGGCTGCCGCGGCAGCCAGGTTTCCAGTTTCGCCTAAAACTCCAGCCCTGCTTCGCGCGCCGCGTCGGCCAAGGCCTTGATGCGCCCGTGGTAGCGGTTCGGGCCGCGATCAAACGCGACCTGCTTGATGCCCTTGGCAATCGCCAGCTCGGCGATCTTCTTGCCGATGGCCTTGGCGCCCGCGATGTTGCCGGAGTTCTTGTCCGCATTGGCCTTGCCGACGGTCGTGGCAAAGCACACGGTCGCCTGCTTCTCGTCGTCGATGATCTGCGCCGAGATGTGCTTGACCGTGCGGTGCACGGACAGCCGCGGACGCGTGCCCGCGGCGCGAATCCGGTTACGGGTGCTGAACGCGCGGCGCTTGTTACGGCGGGCTGCAGTCTTGTGAGCTTTCATGTTCTTACCTCAGTACCTCTATCGTGTGCCTACTTGCCGCCGCCGACGAACGACTTGCCGGCCTTGCGGACGATGCGCTCGCCGTCATAGCGTACGCCCTTGCCCTTGTACGGCTCAGGCTTGCGCGAGCTGCGGATGCGTGCGGCGAACTCGCCGACCGCCTGTTTGTCGATGCCCGTCACCTCGATGCGCTGCGGGTTGGGAATCGCGACGTTGATGCCGGTCGGCGGAACAAAGTCCACCGTGTGGCAGAAGCCGAGCTGAAGCACCAGCTTGTTGCCCTGCATCTTGCCCTGCCAACCCACACCGACGATGTCGAGGTTCTTCTGGTAGCCCTTGGTGACGCCGACGATCATGTTGGCGATCAGCGCGCGGGTCGTGCCGTGCAGCGCCTTGGCCAGCTTGCTGTCGTTGCTGCGCTCGACGTTGACGGTGTTGCCGTCCACGCCGACGCTGATCTCCGGGCGGAATTCGGTCTCGAGGCTGCCCTTGGCGCCGCTGACCTTGACCTTGTTGCCCGCCACCTCGACCTTGACGCCGGAGGGGATCTCAATTGGTTGTTTGCCGACTCGTGACATCTTCGTTTACCGTCCTGGGCTAGCCCACTTTGCAAAGCACTTCGCCGCCGACCTGCTGCTTGCGGCATTCGCGATCGCTGAGCACACCCTTGCTGGTCGAAAGAATGCAGATACCCATGCCACCACGAACGCGCGGGATGCGACCAGCCGGCGAATACACGCGACGGCCCGGTTTGCTCACGCGGTCAATGTTGTGGATGACGTGCTCGCCGTCCGGGCCGTAGCGAAGGTCAAGCACGAGCGCGCGGCCCTTGCCCTCTTCACCCTCGGTACGTACGCCGTTCACGTAGCCCTCGCGCCGCAGCACGTTGGCCAATTCCTGCTTCAGTTTTGAGTACGGGATGCTGACCTCCGAAGCGCCGTTACGCGTGGCGTTGCGGATCCTTGTCAGCATGTCCGAAATTGGGTCATTCATCGACATCTGGTGAAACTCCAGTTGGCCGATCCGAAAAAGTTCCAGCTACCAGCTCGCCTTGCGCATGCCCGGGATTTCGCCCCGGCTTGCAAGGTCGCGCAGGCAGCACCGGCAAATCTGCAGCTTGCGATAGACCGCGCGCGGTCGACCACACAGCTGGCAGCGATTCCGGTGCCGGGTGCTGAACTTCGGCGGCCGCTTTGACTTCTCAACTAAGCACGTTCTGGACACGTAAATCCTCCGGTCTGGCTATTCTGCACTTCTCTTTGGCCGCTAGGCCGCTGAACCCTTCTTGGCCGGCAGCTTCTTCAGTGGCACGCCCAGCCCCAACAACAGCTCGCGCGAGATGTCGTCGTTCCCGCCGGTCATGGTGAAGGAGATGTTCATCCCCTGGACTTCCTTGACCTTGTCGAGGTCGATGTCCGGGAAGATGGACTGCTCACTGAGGCCCATGTTGTAGTTGCCCCGGCGGTCGAAACCCTTGGGGTTCAAGCCCTGGAAGTCGCGGATGCGCGGCACGGCCACGCTGATCAGCTTCTCCAGGAACAGCCACATGCGGTCGCCGCGCAGGGTCACCTTCGCGCCGACGGTGTCGCCCTCGCGCAGCTTCCAGGTCGCGGCTGCGACCTTGGCGCGCGTGACGAGCGCCTTCTGGCCTGCAATCAGGCTCAGCTCGGCGGCGAGGCTTTCGGCCATGCCCTTGTTCTTGCTGGCCTTGCCGATGCCCATGTTCAGCGTGATCTTCTTCAGCTGCGGGATCGCCATGACGTTGCCGATGCCGAATTTCTCACGCAGCATCGGGGCGACTTCGTCGCGATACTTGGTCTTCAGGCGTGGCTCTTGCTTGCTCATCTCTATGCTCCGGCCGCCTCTCGGCAGCTGATTCGCTAGTCTTCCAGTACCGTCTTGGTGCTCTTGAAGTAGCGCACCCTCTTGCCGTCCTCGCGCTTGTAGTGGATGCGTTCGGGCTTGCCGGCCTTCTCGTTCCACAGCATTACGTTCGCGACAGGGATCGGCGCCTCGCGCTGCACGCGGCCGCCCTGTGGGTTGGCCTCGCTCTTGCGCAGGTGCTTCCAGACCATGTTCTTGCCCTCAACGATGATGCGTTGCGAGCGGCGGTCGACGCGCAGGACCTTGCCGCTGGGCTGCTTGCGGTCTTCGGCCGTCTGCGGGCGATCCTTGCCCTTGATGATCTGGACTTCGTCTCCGACTTTCACGTGCATGGCTAAATCACCTCGTTCGCCAGGCTGACGATCTTCATGAACTTTTTGGCGCGCAACTCACGGGCGACGGCGCCGAAGATGCGGGTCCCGACCGGGTTCCCGTCCTTGTCGACGATCACCGCGGCGTTGCGGTCAAAGCGCACGTAGCTGCCGTCTTCGCGGCGCACGGCCCGGCGGGTCCGCACGATCACGCAGCGCACGACGCGCTTCTTCTTGTCCTTCTTGGTCGTCTTCTTGAACAACTCGCAGGTCGGGGTCGCCGACTTGATCACGCCGACGATGACGTCGCCCACCGTCGCGTAGCGGCGGCCGCTGCTGCCCAACACCTTGATGCACACCACCGTGCGGGCGCCGGTGTTGTCGGCAACGTCCATGACCGTCTGTTCCTGAATCATCTCTGCTTCCTTGGCGCTTCCGCGCCCTGCTTATTCTTTCGTGCCCTAAGCCTTCTGCTCTTCCGCCTGCGTTTCTGCCTCGTCGCGCAGCCCGGCGTGGGCGCGGCGTACGACCTTCACCAGGCGCCAGGTCTTGATCTTGCTCATGGGCCGGGTGGCCGCGATCTCCACCGTGTCGCCGATGTGCGCCTCGTTGTTCTCATCGTGCGCGTGCAGCTTCTTGCGGCGGTTCACGTACTTGTGCGTGCGCGGGTGAATCACCTGGCGCTCCCACAACACGGTGATGGTCTTTTCCATCTTGTCGCTGGTCACGACGCCCTGAAGGCGGCGGCGCTGGTTGCGTTTTTCGGTACCTTCGGTCATTCCAGTCTCCAACCGCGTACGGCAGCGCCGTCGCTACTTGCCCTTTGCCAGCTCTTCCAGTTCACGCACCGTGCGCTTGGCCTCACTGAGGCGGCGCAGCAGCTTGGTGCGCGCACGCTTGCGGGCTTCGTCGCCCTCGTGCGGCGCGCCGAGCGCCTTGATCGCCGCGTTCAGCTTCTTCTCATCCGCCTGGGCGCGGGCCAGTGCCTGACGCCCGGCCTGCACGGTGCGGATGCGTGCGATGTCGCGGCGGCGCTTCAACATCTCGGCGCCGCGCTGAGACGTCATCGCCTCGGTGGTGAAACGTGCCTTGAAGTTCTCTTCGGCAAGCTGGTTCAGCTTGGCCGTGAGTTCCTTTTCCGGCTGTCCTTTGAGCGCATCAAAGCTCATTGCTCATTCTCCGTCCGCCCAACCGGGCGGTGAAATCCCTATCCAACGCGGTGGTGGCGTTCCACCAGGCGGCAACGCACGGGCATCTTGTTCGCGGCTTTGGCCAGCGCCTCGCGGGCCAGGTCGATGTTCACGCCACCGACCTCGAACATCACCACACCCGGCTTGACCACGGCGCACCAGAACTCCGGCTCGCCTTTGCCCTTGCCCTGGCGCGTTTCGAGCGGCTTGGCGGATACCGGCTTGTGCGGGAACACACGAATCCAGTACTTGCCGGCCTTGCCGACCGCGCGGCTGATCGCGATACGTGCAGCCTCGATCTGGCGGCCGGTGATCCAGCCGGGCTCGAGGGTCTGCAGGCCCGCGTCACCGAACGCGACGAAGTTGCCGCGCGTGGCGTTGCCCTTGACGACGCCGCGCATCTGCTTGCGATACTTGGTCCTGCTAGGAAGTAAGGCCATACTTCGCCTCCTCCGTCTGCTTCATCAGCCCGCGGTGGATCCAGACCTTGATACCCAGGATGCCATAGGTGGTCTTGGCCTCTGCGAAACCGTAGTCAATGTCCGCATCCAGTGTGCTCAGCGGAACCGAGCCCCAGGTCTGCTTCTCGATACGCCCCAGGTCGGCGCCGCCGAGACGGCCGGCAACCACAACCTTGCAGCCGTGCGCGCCCGCGCCGCGGATCAGCTCAATCTCGCGCTTGATGGCGCGGCGGAAACTGCCGCGACGCTCAAGCTGCTCGCCGATGCGCTCTGCCGCCAGCTGCGCGTCCAGCTCAGGCTTCTGGACTTCCATGACCCGGATGTCGACCAGCTTGCCGTCCGTCAGCAGGCTGATTTCCTTCTCGAGGTCGCTGAGGCGGTTGGTCTTCTTGCCGATCAGCATGCCGGGCTTGGCCGTGAACACGTAGACCGTGATCTTGTCGTCGCCCTTGCGCTCAATCTCAACGCGCGGGATGGCGGCGAACTTGTACACATTCAGGATGTGCTTGCGGATCTTCGAGTCCTCGACCAGGTAGGTGCCGAAGGCCTTCTTGTTCGCGTACCAACGCGAGCGCCAGGGCTTCGTGATGCCCACCCGGAATCCGTACGGCCTGATCTTCTGACCCATCTGTTCTCTCCGGGACCTGTGGTGCGTCCCCTTGATCGTCTACTTCTTCTTGTCCGACTTCTTTTCAGACTTCTTTGCGGACTTGGTTTCAGTCTTCTTTTCCGCCTTCTTGGCGGGCTTCTTGTCAGCCTTCTTGGCGGGCTTTTCCGCCTTGGCTTCCGCCTTCTTGGCCGGCTTCTTTTCGGGCGTGGCCTCGGCGGGCTTTTCCGCCTTGGCTTCAGCCTTCTTCTCAGCCTTGCCCTCGGTCTTGGCAGGTGCACGACCGGTCTTGATCATCCGGTCCTCGCGGCTGATGCGGCGGCGCGGCTTGCGGAACGCCGGGCGGCCCTTGGCGCGCTCTTCCAGCAATTCGCGCTCGGCCAGCGTGACGAACAGGTGGCAGGTGTAGCGCGTGAACGGGTTGGCCATACCGCGCGAACGCGGGCGCCAGCGCTTCATGCGCGGACCTTCGTCCACACGTGCTTCCGCCACCACCAGGTTGTCGGTCTCGATGTCGATGCCGTTGCGGTTGCCGTATTCTTCAGCGTTGGCGACGGCCGACTCGATCAGCTTCTTGATCGCCGGCGCGGCGCGCTTGTTGACGAACTGCAGCAGCACGACCGCTTCATCGGCATCACGGCCGCGGACCGCATCCATCACGAGGCGCGCCTTGCGTGCGCTCATGCGGATGTTACGGGCGCTAGCCTTGAACTCTCTTTTTGTTGCCTCGGCCATGACAGCCGTCTCCTTCTGTTTCTGCGCGGAACGCCGCGCGTCGCGTTACGCCTTGCGGTGACCGGTGTGGCCCTTGTAGTTGCGCGTCGGGGAGAACTCTCCCAGCTTGTGCCCCACCATGTCTTCCGTGACGAACACGCGCAGATGCTGCTTGCCGTTGTGAACCATGAACGTCAGGTTCACGAACTCAGGAATGATGGTGCTGGCGCGCGACCAGGTCTTGATCGCTTCACGCCCGCCCTGTTCCTTGACGCGGAGCACCTTGCTCATGAGCTTCGCGTCGACAAACGGTCCCTTTTTCAAGCTACGAGGCATGCCTTCTCCTGAGCGCTAACTGGCCCTACTTCGACTTCGCCTTACGGCGGCGCTTACGAATAATCATCTTGTTCGACGGGTTCTTCGGACGGCGCGTCTTCGGGCCCTTGGCCAGATTGCCGTGCGCGTCCACCGGCTGGCGTCCACCACCGCCACGGTCGTTACCGCCGCCGTGCGGGTGGTCCACCGGGTTCTTGGATGTTCCGCGGTTGTGCGGCTTGCGACCCAGCCAGCGGTTACGACCCGCCTTGCCGATCGCGATGTTCATGTGGTCCAGGTTGCTGACCTGGCCGATGGTCGCACGGCAGGTCTTGTGCACCCGGCGGATCTCGCCGCTGGGCAGCTGCACGGCCATCCAGGTGTCGTCCACGCGGCCGGAAAGCACGCACTGTGCGCCGGCACCGCGGGCGATCTGGCCGCCCTTGCCGGGCTGAAGCTCCACGTTGTGGATCGTCAGGCCCTGCGGAATCTTGTCGAGCGGCAGGCAGTTGCCGACACGCGGCTCGGCATCGGGGCCGCTGGTCACGACGTCGCCTTCCTTGAGCCCGTGCGGGGCGAGGATGTACTCCTTGGCGCCGTTCGCGTACCAGACCTGGGCGACGAAGCAGGTGCGGTTCGGGTCGTACTCGATGGACTTGACCGTCGCCGGCACGCCGTCGAACTTCGCGCGCTTGAAGTCGATCTCGCGGTAACGGCGCTTGTGACCACCGCCGCGATAGTGCGCAGTGATGCGACCACGGTTGTTGCGACCGCCCGTGCTGTGCTTGCCCTTCGTCTTGCTCTTGAGGGGCGCAACGTCGCTCAGCTCGGAATAATCGAGCAGGCGCGTGTGGCGCAGCGACGGGGTGCGAGGTTGGAATTTCTTGATAGCCATGTCTCTTACCTTCATCTCCCGGCTTCTCGGCCCGGGCGGCCATAGTTGAAATCCTTAGGTCAGCTCGATCGACTCGCCCTTTTCGAGCGTGATGAGCGCCTTCTTCCAGTCAGACTCGTTGAAGTAGCCGTAGCGGTTGCGGCGGTTCTTGCGACCCTTCATGCGGATCGTGCGAACCCCTGCGACCTTGACCTTGAACACGTCGCGAACGGCCTGGGCGATCTGCAGCTTGTTGGCATTCAGATCGACTTCGAACGCATACACGCCGTCGGCCATCTGCACGCTGCTCTTTTCCGTGATCAGCGGGCGCTTCAGGACGTTGAGAATTTCGGGCTGTACCGGCATCTCTACTTCTTCTCCTTCCCGGCGTTGCCGCTGGTCAGGGCATCAAAGGCTTCGCGGGTCAGCAGCAGACGGCGCTGGCGCGAGACCTCGAAAGCGTTCAACTGCGCAACCGGACGAACCAGCGAGCGCGGAATGTTGCGCGCCGACAGGTAGAAATTGCGATCTTCCTTGTCCACGCCCAGCAGCAGCGAGCCGTGGTCGAGACCGGCGCCGCGCAGCATCCTGGTCAGCTTGGCGGTCTTCGGCTTGTCGAAGCTCAGCCCGTCCACCACAGCCACGGCGCCCGCCTTGAACTTGGCAAGCAGCGCGCTGTGCAACGCCAGCTTGCGCATCTTGGCCGGGATCCGCACGCGATAGCTGCGCGGGTGCGGGCCGTGGGCCACGCTGCCCTTCACGCGGTGCGGCGCGTGCTTCTGGCCGGTGCGCGCGCGCCCGGTGCCCTTCTGGCGCCAGGGCTTCTTGTTGCTGCCCTGCACGTCGCCGAGGTTGAGTGTGTTCGCCGTGCCCTGACGCTGGTTCGCTTCGTACGCGATGATCACTTCGCGCAGGGTGCGGGTCTTGACCTTGTCGCCGAAGACGGACTCGTCGAAGGAGATCTTCTCCTTCGCTTTGCCGTCGGCGTCGTATACCTGGACTTCAATCATCGTTCTTTCCCGTAAACAGCTGCGTCAAAAGCTTCGTTACTGCTGCTTGCCCTTGCGCAGTGCGCGGTCTTCCTTCTTCGCACGCTTGGCCTTGGCCTTGCGCACCACTATCTCGCCCCCGTTGTGGCCCGGCACCGCGCCGCGAACGTAGAGCAGATTGCGCTCAGCGTCGACGCGTGCGACCACGAGGTTGCGTACCGTAATCCTGTTGGTGCCCATGTGGCCCGCCATGCGCGTGCCCTTCAGTACGCGGGCCATGGTCGTGTTCGCACCGGTGCTGCCCGACTCGCGCGCGTTCTTGGTACCGTGGCCGCGCGGGCCGCTGTTGAAGCCGTGGCGCTTGATGCCGCCCTGGAAGCCGCGACCCTTGGTGTGGCCGATGACGTCGATAAAGTCGCCGTCCTTGAACACGTCCGCGACCTTGACCACGTCGCCGGACTTCAGCTCGGATGCCGACTCAAGGCGCACTTCGCGAATGCGGCGGCGGGGTTCCGCGCCGACCTTCTTCCAGTGACCCTTCACAGGCTTCTTGACGCGCGTCAGCTTGATGTCGCCGTAGCCGATCTGCACGCCGAAGTAGCCGTCGGTTTCTTCCGTCTTGACCTGGGCAACCGTGCAGGGGCCCACTTCAAGGATGGTGACCGGCACGACCTCGCCGTCCTCCTTGAAGAGCTGGCTCATTTCCCGCTTGGTTCCCAACAGCATGTGTACTGACATGTTTCTTCCTCTATTACCGACGCGGTCGAAGCCGTTGGTCGGCGCAGCCTGTGGCTGCATTCATCAGGTGTTGATCCGGACTTCCACGCCCGCCGGCAGATTCAGCGTCTGCAGCGCGTCGACCGTCCGCGAGCTCGGCTGGCGGATGTAGATCAGGCGCTTGTGCGTACGAATCTCGAACTGCTCGCGGCTCTTCTTGTCGATGTGCGGGCTGCGCAGCACCGTGTAGCGTTCAATGCGCGTCGGCAGCGGAATCGGGCCGCTGACCCGCGCGCCGCTGTCCCTTGCCGAGTCACAAATCTGGCGTGCCGACTGATCCAGCAGCTCGTGATCGTAGCCCTCAAGGCGAATCTTGATCTGCACCTTGTCTTCTTTCGCCATAACCCACCGACACCTAAAGACTTACACTCAATGCACCAGGTCCGATTCAAAAGGGCGCGAAACTTAGCGTTGTGCTGCCCTTTCGTCAAGCGGTCGTCCGCTGCTACCTTCTTGCCCCTGCCTTGGCTCCGCCGCGCTCGGCCATGATCTTCTCGCGCACGTGCGGCGGGCAGATCTCGTAGCGGTACGGCTCCATGCTGTAGTTGGCGCGGCCTTGCGACAGTCCGCGAACCGCCTGTACGTAGCCGAACATTTCGCTCAGCGGCGCCACGGCGGTGATGATGGTGATGTCGTCGTCCTTCTCTGTGCTCTCGATACGGGCGCGGCGGCTGTTCAAGTCGCCGATGACCGAGCCCTGGAAGTCGTGCGGCGTGCGCACTTCCACCTTCATCATCGGCTCGAGGATTTCCGTACCGACCTTCTCCAGCAGCTCGCGGTACGCGAGGCGCGAGGCGTCCTTGTACGCGAAGTCCTTGCTGTCGACGTCGTGGTAGCTGCCGTCGTACAGCTCGGCCTTGATGCCCTGCACGGCGTAACCTGCCAGGCCGCCGGTGCGGCAGGCTTCGTTGATGCCTTCCAGCGCGCTCTTGATGAACTGGCGCGGAATGGCGCCGCCGACGACTTCGTCCTCGACGATCACCTTGTCGCGTTCTTCTTCGGGCAGGCTGGACCAGCGGATTTTCACGTGACCGTAGCTGCCGGCGCCGCCCGACTGCTTCTTGTGGACGCCTTCGGTTTCGATCGTGCCGTTGATGAGGACGGTTTCGCGGTAGGCCACGCGCGGCTGGCCGACGTTGGCGTCAACCTTGAACTCGCGCAAAATGCGGTCGCGAATGATGTCGAGGTGAAGCTCGCCCATGCCGGAGATGACAGTCTGCTGCGTTTCGGGGTCGAGCTTGATTCGGAACGTCGGGTCGTCCTTGGCCATCTTGTTGAGCGCGTTCGCGAGCTTTTCGCGGTCGGCGTTCGTCTTGGGCTCAATGGACATGGCAATCACGGTCGCCGGGAAGGTGATCGCGCCGAGAGCGAGGTGATCGTCTTCGCTGCAGAGCGTGTCGCCGGTGACGGTGTAGTTCAGCCCGAGCACCGCAACGATGTCGCCGGCGCCGGCCTCATCAATGTTCTCGCGCTTGATGGAGTGCATGCGAAGCAGGCGGTTGATGCGCTCGCGCTTCTTGGAGCGCGGGTTGTGTACGCTTGAGCCGGACTTCAGCGTCCCCGAGTAGATGCGAATGTAGGTAAGGTCGCCGTGCTGCTCGGTCATGGTCTTGAACGCGAGGCAGGCGAGCGGGCCGTTGACGTCCGGCGGAAGCTTGCGCGGCTCCTGCTTTTCGGGCGGGTCGTCGCTCTGCGGGTCGAAGGCGTCCACCGGCGGAATGTCGAGCGGGCTGGGCAGGTACCAAAGCACAC
Organism: Planctomycetota bacterium; assembly: GCA_020638675.1. Taxonomy (GTDB): domain Bacteria; phylum Planctomycetota; class UBA8742; order UBA2392; family UBA2392; genus JACKID01. Next base: position 1,190,700 of record JACKID010000001.1, on the reverse strand, counting down.
CGTTCAGAACTTCCTGCACACCCTTGTCGCGCAACGCGCTGCCGCAATAGACCGGGATGGCGGTAAAGTTCAGGCAGCCCTTGCGCAGGGCGCGACGGATCATGGCGTCGTCGATGGCGTCGAACTGCTCCTCAAGGAAGAGCATGCCGAGTTCTTCGTCGATGTCGGCCAGCTTTTCAATCATCGACGCGCGCGCGATCTTGGCGTCTTCCACATAGTCGCTGGGAATGTCGTGGGTGACGCGCTGCAGCCCGTGCTCACCTTCGAAGGTGATAGCCTTCATCTCGATCAGGTCGATGATGCCCTGGAACTCGGTCTCCTGGCCCAGCGGAATCTGCACCGGGACCGGGTTGGCGTTCAGGCGCTTGACCATCGAGTCGACGGCCTTTTTGAAGTTCGCGCCGATCTTGTCCATCTTGTTGATGAACGCGAAGCGCGGAACCTTGTACTTGGACGCCTGGCGCCAAACGGTTTCGGACTGCGCCTCGACGCCTTCCTTGCCGTCGAACACGACGACCGCGCCGTCGAGCACTCGCAGCGAGCGCTCAACCTCGGCGGTGAAGTCCACGTGTCCCGGCGTGTCAATGATATTGATGGTGTAGCGCTGGTCGTTCAGCGGGTCTTTCCAGGCGCACGTCGTTGCAGCCGCGGTGATGGTGATACCGCGCTCCTGCTCCTGGGCCATCCAGTCCATGGTGGCCGCGCCTTCGTGCACTTCGCCGATGTCGTGCTCTTTGCCCGTGTAAAACAGAACGCGCTCGGTCGTGGTCGTCTTGCCCGCGTCGATGTGCGCGATGATGCCGATGTTGCGAGTGTGCTCCAGGTCCAGTAGCGACACGTCTATCTCCGTCTGTCTTCCAGGGCGGGCTTTGCCTGCCCCCTAAAAATTCACCGGGCCGGTCGCCCGATACATCCCGGGCTGCCGGCCCAAGCGGTTTTCCCGCTTGCCAGGCACCCGGAACTTTCCTGCCGAAGCAGGCAGTTTTCCAAGCACTACCCCGATACTTCGGGGCCTCTATGCAGCCGTCACCAACGTGTGCCGGCTGATTTTTCCACCCACGCTGACGCGGGCGCGAAAGTGTATGGTTCCGCCGCCCAAAGTCAACGGGCGGAATAGCCATCCGGCTTCAAAAGTCTGGAGCCCGGGACCGTGCGTTCCGGCCCCAGACTCCAGCAGTGTTCGCGCCGTGCAACTCTACCAGGCGAAGTGGCTGAAGGCCTTGTTGGCCTCGGCCATGCGGTGGGTCTCTTCGCGCTTCTTGACCGCCGCACCTTCGCGCTTGAATGCCTCGCCCAGCTCTTCAGCGAGGCACTGGTACATCGGCTTGCCCTTGCGCGAGCGAGCCGCGCTGATCAGCCACCGGAATGCCAGCGCTTGCTGACGCTTCGCACCGACCGGCTTCGGCACCTGGTACGTGGCGCCGCCGACTCGCTTGCTTCGCACTTCGACCATCGGACGAATGTTGTTCACGGCCTCGTTGAACACCTCAAGCGGCTCCTTTTCAGGAATCCGTTCCTTGAGAACATTCAGCGCGCCGTACACGATCCGCTGTGCGGTGGTGCGCTTGCCTTCGTTCATGATCGAGTTGATGAACTTGGTCAGCAACTTCGAGTTGTAGACCGGGTCGGCCTGAAGGAATCGTTCTGTCGACTTATAGTTACGGGGCATACGCTCTTTTGCTCCGAAACGCCTATGGTTTGCGTAAGGGGCGCGAATCGTAGCAGTGGGCCTTGCATCGTCAAGCAGGGGGAAAACAAGATTGTTCCAACTTTCTTCCGCTCGAAAATGCCGCATTTCCGGGGCTTGACAGGCGACGGCAAGTTGTCAGTTCCAGCGTGCGTCGCGAATTCCCGCGCGGGAAAAACACAACCGCGCGACAACAGATTCGGCATGAAAACAAAAACGCCCCGGCAGGTGCCGGGGCGTTTGCAATGTCGTTGCCTACTTGCCGCGCTTGGTGCCGTACTTGCTGCGGCTCTGCTTGCGCCCGTCGACGCCCTGCGTGTCGAGCGCGCCGCGCACGATGTGGTAGCGCACGCCCGGAAGGTCGCGCACACGGCCGCCGCGCACGAGCACGATGTTGTGCTCCTGCAGGTTGTGGCCTTCGCCCGGGATGTACGCCGTGATTTCACGCTGGTTGCTGAGTCGGATACGCGCGATCTTGCGCAGCGCGGAGTTGGGCTTCTTCGGCGTCGTCGTGCGGACCTGCAGGCACACGCCGCGCTTGAACTGGTTCGCGTCCAGCGCGGGGCACTTGCTCTTCTTGACGACGCGCTTGCGGCGCTTGCGTGACAGCTGGTTCAGGGTCGGCATATGCTTTCGTTTCCTGCTTTCAAGGTGATGCGAAGGGCGAGAAGTTTACTTTTCCCCTTCAGGTTGCAAGAGCCCAGCGGATAGTTTTTCAGCCAGCCCCATCCACCCCTCCTGCTCTTCTTTGGGCAAAGCGGCAATGGACTTCAGCGCGTTACGAATGGCTTCCTGGCGGCGTGGGCTGGTTTCATCGAGGCGGCGCAGCGCGAACGAGTACTGCGCCATGACCATGATGTAGTCGCTGCTGTACAGGCCCGAATCCGCCTCGCTCGGCAGCTCGGCCTCATCATAGTCACGCAGTCGATCGCCCCAGCGGACGCATGCCTGCATGTCATCCCGCCCGAAGTAGCTGTCCACGGCCAGTGATATCACCACGTTTCGCCAGCCCACGCTGTTGAGCCGATAGCTGGCTTCGTAGGCCTGAAGAAAGTAGCGCTCGGCGTTCGTGCCGGAAGTGATTTCGATTCGCCCCACGTCGAGACACGTCTGTAACCACAATTCGTCATCTTCGATCCGCTCTGCGGTCTCGTACGCCCGGCGCGCGAACGTGCGCGCCGTCTGCTTGTCGCCCGCCTGGTTGAACTGGAAGGCAAGATTGCGTGCGGCGCGGATGGCCTGTACGTGGGCTTCCTCGGCCGTCAGGTCGCGCAGAGCTTGATCGCCCGCGCGGGCCGCGCCGACCTTGTCGCCGCTGGAGAGCAGCAGGACCACCTGCACCAGCTCGACATCGGACAACAGGCGGCGGTCTTTGCGCTCCGTGGCCGACTTGCGTATCGCGTCCAGCAGCTCGCGAGCTTTGTCGGCATTCTGCCCGTCGCCCTCGCGCGCCCAGATTGTCGCCTTGACGACGTCCAGGTAGTCATGCTCGCGGGTGAAGTCCGCGGGCAGCATCTGCTGCGCGGTCCCGACGACCGCGACGGCAAGGGCGCGATGCCCGTCATACTCAAGCTCTTCGGCGTCGCGCAGCTTCTCTGCTACATCCTGCAGACGGTAGTCGCTGTCCGCGGTCCGGTCCGTGAGGGGCGGCGGCTCCGGGTTGGCGGGCGGTTCGCCCCCGCCTTTCGAGCTCGCGCACGCGGCGAGCAGCACCAGCGACAGAAGGGCGAACAGCAGACGGAGCCCGCGATTCGCGGGCTCCGTGACTGTGCTGTGCGTCGTTTGCTGCATCGCTATGCGACTCCGCTGGCGACCTTTTCCGCTTCGCGCTCCACGTTTTCGCGCAGCATCTCGTTGCGGTGGTACATCGGGAAGCCGCTGCCTGCCGGGATGCGGTGGCCGAGGATAATGTTCTCCTTCAAGCCCTGCAGGAAGTCGCGCTTGCCCGCGATCGCCGCTTCCGTGAGGACCTTCGTGGTCTCCTGGAAGCTGGCCGAGCTGAGGAAGCTTTCGCTCTGCAGGCTCGCCTTCGTAATGCCGAGCAGAAGCGGCTTGAAGGTGGCGGGCTTGCCGCCTTCCTCACTGACGCGCCTGTTTTCCTTGCGGATGTTGACGCGGTCGACGACCGTGCCGCGCAGGAACTCGGTGTTGCCCTCGTTGACGATGCGCACCTTGCGCAGCATCTGCGACAGGATGATCTCGATGTGCTTGTCGTTGATGCCCACGTTCTGGCTGCGGTACACCTTCTGCACTTCGGCAAGCAGGTATTCCTGCACGGCGTCTTTGCCCTGGATGTCCAGGATGTCGTGCGGGACGCGTGAGCCCTCGGTCAGCGGCTCGCCCGCCCTTACGCGATCGCCCGTGCGCACCTTGATGGAAAGGCGTGGTGGAATCGAGTGTTCGGCCACTTCGCCGGTATCGCTGCGCACCAGCACGTTGCGCTTGCCGCGCTTCTTGTCCTCGGCCAGCTCAACCGTTCCGTCGATCTTGGTGATGATCGCCGGCTCCTTGGGCTTGCGTGCTTCCAGCAACTCGGTGACGCGCGGCAGACCACCGGTGATGTCCTGCGTACCGCCGATTTCGCGGACGGTCTTGGCCAGCACTTCGCCGGCCTTCACCTTCTGGCCGTCCTTGGAAACGATGGTCGATTTTTCCGCCAGCGGGTAGTACGCCAGCACGTCGCCCTTCGTGTTCTCGATGCGGATCTGCGGGTGCAGGTCGCCCTTGTGCTCGATGACCACGCGCTGCTTGGTGCCGGTTTCCTGCTCGACTTCTTCCTTGAACGTGCGGCCTTCGATCAAGTCGTCATAGACGATCTTGCCGTCGACTTCCGCGATGATCGGCGTCGAGTGCGGGTCCCAGTCGCAAAGCACCTTGCCGGCCTTGGCCACCTTGGCGCCGTCTTCCAGCTTCAGGCTCGCGCCAAGCGGAATCTGGTAGGTCTCGAGCACCACATCGTCCTTGTCGACGATGTAGATTTCGCCCTTGCTGCTGACGGCGATGCTTTCCCCCTCGGTGTTGGTCACCACGCGCAGGCTGTCGCCGTACTTCACGGTGCCGGCGCGCGAGATCTTGATGTCCTTGTCCACGCTGGCATGCGTAGCCGTGCCGCCGATGTGGAACGTACGCATGGTCAGCTGCGTGCCCGGCTCGCCGATCGACTGCGCGGCGATGATCCCGACGGCCAGCCCGAGCTCGACCATTTCTTCACGGCTCAGGTCCGCGCCGTAGCAAAGCTGGCAGCAGCCGCTGTCCGACTCGCAGGTAAGCCCGCTGCGTACGCGGATCTTCTGGAAGCCGAGCTCCTCGATCTGCTTGGCCATGTCGGCCGAGACGAGCGAGTTGCGCTTGATCAAAAGTTCCTTGGTCTGCGGGTGGCGGATGTCGTCGCACACCACACGGCCGCGGATGCCTTCGGCCAGGCTGATCTCGACCTTTTCGCCCTTGAATACCGAGCGCTTGTCGACGCCCTGGTCGGTACCGCAATCGATTTCGCTCACGACGACGGTCTGGGCGACGTCGGCGAGCTTGCGGGTCAGGTAGCCTGAGTCCGCGGTCTTGAGCGCCGTGTCGGCCAAGCCCTTACGCGCGCCGTGGGTGGACGAGAAGTACTCGAGCACCTTCAGGCCTTCGCGGAAGTTCGCCTTGATCGGCGTCTCGATGATCTCACCACCCGGCTTGGCCATCAGGCCGCGCATGCCGGCGAGCTGGCGAACCTGCTCGGTGCTGCCTCGGGCGCCGCTGGTGACCATCATGTGGATCGGGTTCAGGTACGGCTTGCCGTCACGCTGGTCGTTCTTGAGAACGTCCATCATGGCGCGGCCAATCTCTTCGCGGGCGTGGGTCCACTCGTCGATGACGTGGTTGCGGCGCTCGCGGTCGGTGATGACGCCCTGGCGATAGCGGCGGTCAAGCTCGTCGACAACCTTCTGCGACTTCTTGAGGATGTCTTCCTTGATCTCCGGCGAGCGCATGTCGTCCTTGCCGATGCTGCAACCCGCGCGGGTGGCCGACTTGAAGCCAAACTCCTTGATGTCGTCGAGCAGGTGCAGCGTCTCGAGACGCCCCAGGCGCTTGTAGCAGTGCGCGATCACGGCGCTGACCTGCTTCTTGCCGATCGGGTAGTTGAAGAACGGCATGCCGAGCGGAAGGATATCGTTGAACAGGATGCGGCCCGGCGTGGTTTCCACCATGAACGAGTTGGTGTATTCCTTGCTGCTTTCCAGCCACTCCTCGTAGAGGTCGCGGTCGTCGAACGTGTCGCGATCGAGTCCGAGCGTCCAGTCCGCCTCGGGCGTTTCTTTGTGGCCGCTGGTGACCTTGCCCGCGGCGTCGTAGACGACCTTGTGAGCGGGCATCAGCACCTTGATCTTGGCGTGCGTGCCGAGCTTGCCGTGGCTGTAGGCGCTGATCGCGTCCTCCAGCGTGGTGAACCACTTGCCTTCGCCTTCTTCCTTGGCGTTGTCAGCGGTCATGTAGTACAGCCCCAGAACCATGTCCTGGCTGGGCGTGATGATCGGGTTGCCGTGCGCCGGGCTGAAGATGTTGTGAATCGACAGCATCAGCGTGTGGGCTTCGATCTGCGCCTCGAAGCTCAGCGGCAGGTGGACAGCCATCTGGTCACCGTCGAAGTCGGCGTTGAAGCCGCCGCAGACGAGCGGGTGGATCTTGATGGCGTTGCCTTCCACCAGCACCGGCTCGAAGGCCTGGATGCCCATTCGGTGGAGGGTCGGCGCGCGGTTGAGCAGCACCGGGTGCTTGTCGATCACTTCTTCGAGAATGTCCCACACCTCTTCGTCGCGACGCTCAAGCATCTTCTTGGCGGACTTGATGGTGTCGGCCAGGCCGAGCTCACGAAGACGACGAATGATGAACGGCTGGTACAGCTCGAGCGCGATCTTCTTGGGAAGACCGCACTGGTGCAGCTTGAGTTCCGGCTCCACCACGATCACCGAGCGAGCCGAATAATCGACGCGCTTGCCGAGCAGGTTCTCGCGGAAGCGGCCCTGCTTGCCCTTGATCATGTCGGTCAGCGACTTCAGCGGGCGGTTACGCGAGCCAAGCACCGGGCGACGGCAGCGGTTGTTGTCGAACAGTGCATCCGCCGACTGCTGCAGCATGCGCTTTTCGTTGCGGATGATGACCTCGGGCGCGTTGAGGTCGATCAGCTTCTTGAGACGGTTGTTGCGGTTGATCAGGCGACGATACAGGTCGTTCAGGTCGCTCGTGGCGAAGTTGCCGCTTTCGAGCTGCACCAGCGGGCGCAGGTCGGGCGGAATCACCGGAATCACGTCCAGCACCATCCAGGTCGGGCTGTTGCCCGAGGTCAGGAAGGCCTCGACCGTCTTGAGACGCTTGATCAGGTCCTTCTGCTTCTGCTTGCTGTTGGTCTCCGACAGCTCGCGGCGCAGCTCGGTGCTGAGCTCATCGAGGTCCATGTCCTTCAGCAGGGTGCTGAGCGACTCGGCGCCCATGGCGGCCTTGAACTGGTCGCCGAACAGCCCGCGCATCTCGCGGAACTTTTCTTCGTTGATCAGGTCCTTGGCCTTCAGGTCGCTGGGGCCCGGGTCGGTGACGATGTAGTCCTGGAAGTAGATCACGCGCTCAAGGCTGCTGGCCTTGACGTTCAGCAGCGCGCCGATGCGCGACGGCATCGCCTTGAAGAACCAGATGTGCGCCACCGGCGCGGCCAGGTTGATGTGGCCCATGCGCTTGCGGCGCACCTTGGACGTCGTCACCTTCACGCCGCAGCGCTCGCAGACGATGCCCTTGTACTTGATGCCCTTGTACTTGCCGCAGAAGCACTCGTAGTCCTTCTCCGGGCCAAAGATCTTCTCGCAGAACAGGCCGTCCTTTTCCGACCGGTACGTGCGGTAGTTGATGGTCTCGGGCTTCTTCACTTCGCCGTAGCTCCAGGAGCGAATGTCCTCCGGGCTAGCGAGCATGATTCCGACCGAGCCGATTTCGTTTACCTTGTCGTATAGAGCTTCGGGCATTTGCCTTTTCCCTCTGTTATCGCGGTTTCCCGCGGTTGTTGTTCAGTCACCAGTCTGGCCAGCCGCGGTCGCCTACTCCTTGAACAGGTCGGAGACCATGCTGCCGTCCGGCCGGTAGAGCGACATGTTCAGGGCCAGTCCCTTCACCTCGTTCACCAGCACGTCGAAGCTGACCGGCGTGCCCGGCTCAAGGATGTTTTCGCCCTTGACCATGCTCTCGTAGATCTTGGTGCGGCCTTCGACGTCGTCGGACTTCACGGTCAACAATTCCTGAAGGATGTTGGCCGCGCCGTAGGCCTCAAGCGCCCACACTTCCATTTCGCCGAAGCGCTGACCGCCCGAGCGCGCCTTGCCGCCCAGCGGCTGCTGGGTGATCAGGCTGTACGGGCCGGTGGCGCGGGCGTGCACCTTGTCGTCGACCAGGTGGTGCAGCTTCAGCATGTACATGTAGCCAACGCTGACCTTCTGCTCGAACGGCGTGCCTGTACGCCCGTCGTGCAGGACGGACTTGCCGTCTTCGGTGATGCCGGCTTCCGTCAACATCTCGGTGATGTCGTTTTCGGTGGCGCCGTTGAACACCGGCGTCAGCGCGCGGAAGCCGAGCTTCTTGGCGGCGAAGCCAAGGTGCAGCTCAAACAGCTGGCCAACGTTCATGCGCGACGGAACGCCGAGCGGGTTCAGCACCATCTGCACGGAAGTGCCGTCCTCAAGGAACGGCATGTCCTCGACCTTCAGAATCTTGCTGACCACGCCCTTGTTGCCGTGACGCCCGGCGAACTTGTCGCCCACGCTCAACTGGCGCTTGGTGGCGAGCTCGACGCGGACCTTTTCCAGCACGCCGGTCGGCAGCTCGTCGCCGCGGGTCAGCTTCTGGATCACGCGGTTCAGCTTCTGCTGCGCCGCGCGGATCTTCTTGCGGCAGCGGTTGATGGCCTCTTCCACAAGGCGCACCGCACGCCCGCTGGCGCCGAAGGCTTCCGGCGTCAGGTTGACGATCACGTCCTCGATTTCGTCCTGAGTGAGCGAAGCCCGTTCGTCTTCGTTCAGCAAGCCCTTGATCATCTTCTTGCCGGACTTGGGCTTCTCGCCCAACGACTCTTCCAGCTCGGCGATCAGGATCTTGAGCTGTTCGCGGGCCTCGGTGAGGTATTCCTCGTTGGCCTTCTTCTGCTCGATCTTGACCTGCTTCTTTTCCTCGTCGGTCTGGGCGATGCGCTTGCTGAAGCGCTCGGTCTTGATGACCACGCCGTAGCTGCCGGCCGGGACCTCGAGGCTGTCGTTCTTCACGTCTTCGCCGGCCTTGCCGAAGATGGCGTACAGCAGCTTCTCTTCGGGCGTCAGCTCGGACTTGGACTTCGGCGCGACCTTGCCGACCAGGATGTCGCCGGGGCCGACCTTGGTGCCGACGTTGATTACGCCGCCCGCATCCAGGTTCTTGCGCTGGCGCTCACCGACGTGGGGAATTTCGTTGGTGAACTCTTCGCGGCCCAGCTTGGTTTCGCGGATCTCGATCTCGAACTCTTCGATGTGGATCGAGGTAAAGACGTCGCGGTGCAGAAGCTCTTCGCTGCACAGGATGGCGTCCTCGAAGTTGTAGCCGTCCCACGGCATGAAGGCGATCAGGATGTTGCGCCCGAGCGCCAGCTCGCCGTAGTGGGTGGCCGCGCCGTCGGCGATGACGTCGCCCTTCTTGACGCGGTCGCCTTCCTTCACGATCGGGATCTGGTTGAGGCAGGTGCGCTCGTTCAACCCTACGAACTTGCGCAGCGTGTAGATCTCGTCGCCGATGATGATTTCGCGGCTGTCGACGTAGCGGACGACGCCGTCGCTGACCGCGCGCACCACCATGCCCGAGTTGCGGGCGACGTGGCGTTCCATGCCCGTTCCGACCAGCGGCGGCTCGGTCTGCACCAGCGGAACGGCCTGGCGCTGCATGTTCGAGCCCATCAATGCGCGGTTGGCGTCGTCGTGCTCAAGGAACGGAATCAGCGAGGCGCTGACGCCGATCATCTGCATTGAGCTGACGTCCATCAGCTCGACCTCGTCCGCCTTGACCGTGCGGAAGTCCTGGCCGATGCGAACCGGGATGTGGTCGCCAATCATGTTGAACTTGTCGTCGGTCGGCGCGTCGGCCGGCGCGATGATCATGCCGACTTCCTCGTCGGCACGCAGGAACATGATTTCGTCGGTGACCTTGCCCTTCTTCACCACGCGATACGGTGTGACGAGGAAGCCGTACTCGTCGGTCTCCGCGTACGTGCAGAGCGACGAGATCAGGCCGATGTTCGTGCCTTCCGGCGTTTCAATCGGGCAGATACGCCCGTAGTGGCTGATGTGAACGTCGCGCACTTCGAAGCCGGCGCGCTTGCGGTTAAGACCGCCTGGGCCCAGCGCCGACAGGCGACGCTCGTGCGTAAGCTGGCTGAGCGGGTTGGTCTGGTCGACGACCTGCGACAGCTCGCCGCGGCCGAAGAAGAAAGCGACGGCCGTGCTGATCGTCTTGGCGTTGATCAGGTTGCGCGGCGTCGGGTGCTCTTCCAGGTTCATGCGTTCCTGGACGTTCTTCTTAAGCTTCAAAAAGCCCTTGCGAAGCTCGTCGCAGACAAGCTCATCAATGGTCTTCACGCGGCGGTTGCCGAGGTGGTCGATGTCGTCGGTCGTCGCGCCGCTGCCCGGGCGGCGAAGCGCGAGGATGTAGTCGACCGCGTTCTTCATGTCGTCCGGCAGAAGGCTCTGCGCGTTTTCGTCGATCTCGACGCCGAACTTGCGGTTCAGGCGGAAACGCCCGACGCGCCCGAGGCGGTAGCGCGTTTCGTCGTAGAACTTCTCGGCGAACAGTGCCGCGGCCTTTTCCTTGTTGACCGGGTTGCCCGGGCGCAGGCGCAGGTAGATGCGCTCAAGCGCCTCTTCCTGGTCGGTGGTCGGGTCTTCCTGCAGGCTGTTGAGGATCAGGGGGTCGTCGACCTCCTTGATCACTTCCACTTCCTTGATGTGCTTGTTGGCGGCAATCACCTTGGCGAGGTCAGCGCTGATCAGCGTAGCGCCTTCCACCAGGATCTCGCCTGAGTCGGTATCCACCACGTCGCCTACGGCGTAGCGGTTGGCGAGCGACTTCACCGCGCGGCTGCTGTTCGTCTTGACCTTTGTGGTCTCGTAGAACTGCCGGATGATCGCTTCGCTGGTGCTGAGGTCGGGGCTCATGGCGCGGAAGAACGTCATCGCGCTGAACTTGCCGCTCTGGTCGATGCGGATGCTGAGGGTGTCCTTCTTGGTCACCGCAAGCTCGATCCAGCTGCCGCGTTCGGGGATTACCCAGCAGGTGTGCATCTTGCGGTTGTCCGGGCTGAGGTCGAAGCCGAAGTCGACACCCGGGCTGCGGTGAAGCTGGTTCACAATCACGCGCTCGGCGCCGTTGATGATGAACTCGCCGCCGCCGATCATCAGCGGAAGCTCGCCGAGGTAGACGTCCTCGTCGATCGCTTCGCTGTCGCGGTTCAGGCGCATCTTCACGACCAGCGGCGCGCCGTAGGTCAGCTTCAGTGCGCGGCATTCGTCGGGCGTGTAGCGCGGCTCACCGAGCTCGTAGCTCAGGAACTCGAGGCTCATGGTCTGGTCGTAGCTGAAGATCGAGAAGATCTCGTTGATCAGCGACTGCAGCCCGAAGTCTTCGCGGCGCGTCTGCGGCACGTCGGCCTGCAGGAAGCGCTCATAGGAAGCTGTCTGGAGCTGCACGAGGTTCGGCAATTCGACCTGCCCGAAGCTTCGGCCGAAGCGACGGATTGGTGTGGTGTCCTGCTCGATTGGCATTCGTTTCCCTCAGTTGGCGGCGCTGATCACCGCTGGTCCAGGCAGGCCGAAATTCCGGCCTGAAACGCAAAAGGGGCCGCCCGGTGGGGAACCAGGTGCCCTGAGTGGCCTTGGCCACTTTTGCTCTTTTCACCCGCGTTCCCGGAGTTTCGGCGGCCGTCCCCACGGCCATCCTGGCTCCCGTCTGATTGCGGGCGAATTCCTGTCGGTTGTCCAGCCGGATGAAACGCCCCGGCTGAGGCGTGGTATTCCACGGGGACGGGGTAAAAACCCCGTCCCCGCGGGATCAGGCTACTTCAGCGAGGTCTTGCCGCCGGCGTCTTCCAGCTTCTTCTTCATCGCCTCGGCTTCGTCCTTGGGCACGCCTTCCTTGACGGCCTTCGGCGCCTCTTCGACGAGCTTCTTGGCTTCGGCCAGTCCGAGACCGGTGATCTCGCGCACCACCTTGATGACCGGAATCTTCTTCGCGGTATCGGTGAGGCCTTCGAGCACCACGTCGAACTCGGTCTTCTCGGCAGCAGCGGCGCCGCCGGCATCACCACCGCCGGCCGGAACAGCGACCGCAACAGCGGCGGCCTGCGCCTTGACGTCGAACTTCTCTTCGAACGCCTTCACGAAGTCACGGACCTCGAGGAGATTCCAGGTGGAAACCTCGTCCAGGACCTTCTGTACCTTCTCAGCAACTTCCGTCATGGTTCTACCTCTATGTCAAAGGGAGCTTTACTCCCGTGGATTGTTTTGAAATCACTCCGGGCCTTAGGCCCCCTGTTTTTCCAACTTTTCTGCCAGCGCGTTGAACGCGTACAAAACCTGCGCGTAACCGGCCTGCATCGTGCCCGCAAGCTTCTGCGGCAGCGCGAGGAAACCGCCACCCATCTGGCTGAGCAGCTCCTTCTTGCCCGGCAGGGTCGAGATCTGCTTTACGCCGTCGGCGTCCAGCACATCCTTGCCCATCAGGCCGCCCTTGAGCGCGATGGTCTTGTCATTCGCCTTCAGCCACTTGGTCGCGAACTTGGCCGCATCGATCGCGCCCTCGCCCCCGAACAGGAAAGCCGTCTGGCCTGAGAAGACAGTCTTGCTCTGCTCCGACTCCAGCAGGGGCTGCAGGGCGCCTTCCTTGAGGGCGTGCACCGCGATGCGGTTCTTCACGACCTCCATGGTGAGGTTGGCCTTGCGCAGCTCCGTGCGGAACTCCGACATCTTTTCGCTGTTCAGCCCGCTGTAGTCGATCGCGACGAGGTTGTCGAGCTCGCCGAGGTCGCGCCGGTACTGCTCAACCAGCAGTTCATTTAACATGTTCGGCATCGATCTCTCCTACTGCTCGACTGCCACAAGAACGCCCGGCGTCATGGTGCCCGACAGGCTGATCTTCTCGATGTAGATACCCTTGACCGCTTGCGGGCGAATCGTCTTCAGGTGCGTCAGGACATGCTCAAGGTTCTCGACCAGCTTCTGGTTATCGAAGCTGCGCTTTCCCAGCGGCATGTGGATATTGCCACCCGGGTCAGTCCGGAACTCAAGCTTGCCCGCCGCGAACTCCTTGACGGCGCCTACAACGTCCTCGGTCACAGTACCGGCTTTCGGCGTGGGCATCAGGCCCTTCGGGCCCAGTACTTTGCCCAACTTACCGACGTGACGCATCTGGCTGGGGTGCGCGACGGCCTTGTCGAAGTCGAGCCACCCTTCCTCGATCTTCTTGGCCAGCTCCGCCCCGCCTGCCGCGGTTGCACCGGCTGCCAATGCCTGCTCAGCCAGCTCGCCTTCGCAGAACGCCACGACTCGGGCCTGCTTGCCCGTGCCGTGCGGCAGTGCGATGGCGCCACGCAGGTTCTGGTCGGCCTTCCGCGGGTCGATGTTCAGCTTCACGGCAAGGTTCACCGTTTCGTCGAACTTCGCCTTCGGAAACTTGGACAGCAGGTCCATCGCTTCCGGCACGGAATAGCGCTTGCCGCCATCCACCTTCTTGATGCCTTCCCGGTACTTCTTGCCTCTGAATCTATTGCCCATTCTCCCTCCCGGCAGTCTGGAACTTCGCCTTGCTGTCTCCTGCCATCCTTCGCTCGCCGCCGACAGCCCGCAGCTTGCGATTCACGTTTCTAGCCGGCGACCTGGATGCCCATGCTGCGGGCAGTGCCCGCGATGAGACGAGCGGCGGCCTCAAGGCTGCCTGCGTTCAGGTCGCTCATCTTTTCCTGTGCGATCTTCTCAAGCTGCGCCTGGGTGATCGTGCCGGCCGAGGCGCGGCCCGGCGTCTTGCTGCCGGCCTGCAGCTTCAGCTCGGTCTTGATCAGCACCGAGGCGGGCGGGTTCTTGAGGATGAAGTCGAAGCTTCGGTCCTTGAAAATGCTGATTTCAACGGGAACGACGACGCCCATCTTGTCGCGGGTGCGGTCGTTGAAGCGCTTCACGAAGTCGGCGATGTTGACGCCGTGCTGACCCAGTGCAGGACCAACGGGCGGTGCCGGGGTGGCCTGGCCGCCCTTGCACTGCAACTTCACCTTCGCCATCAGTTCTTTTGCCATGACTCTCTACCTCAAGGACCTGTGTCCCGTTTTGCTAGACCTTCTCGACCTGCCAGTATTCAAGCTCGACGGGCGTTGCTCGCCCGAAGATCGTGACGATTACCTGGATGCGACCCTTTTCCGGGTCCACTTCCTCGACGTTGCCTTCGAAGCCGTCGAAGGGTCCGTCCTTAATCTTGACCGCGTCGCCCTTGGCGAACTCGATCTTCACCACCGGCTCGTCGCCCTCTTCCTTCGGCGCCGAGATACGGAGGATCTTGTTCACGTCCTCTTCGCTCATCGGCACGGGCTGGTTGCGGTCCCCGACGAAGTCCCCCACCCCCGGCGTTTCGCGGATCAGGTGGTAGGCGTCGCCGTTGATCTTCCAACGCTGCTCCGCGCCTTCGCTGTTGTCTTCCTGGGTCTCCACTTCGAGGTAGAGGTAGCCCGGGTAGACCTTGCGCTTGCGTTCACGCTTCTTGCCGCCCTTGATCTCCTGCACCGTCTCGGTCGGGATCACCATGCGGTCAAACAGAGTTTCCAGTCCGCGCGCCTTCACGCGCTTCTCCAGGTTCTCCTTGATCTTTTCCTCGCGCGAGCTCTGTACGCGGAGTACGTACCACATCTTCATGGCGCCGGCTTCCTTTTGGTCTCGGTTCGCGATGGTCTAACTCCCGCCTTCCGGCGTCTTGTCATCCAAACGGAGCACCATCGTCACGATGCGGCCCCAGCCGGCCTCGTTCCAGGCTTTGCCCTGCAACATCTCCGTCCCCATCGAAAACGTGAGGTCGTAGACGAACATCAGCGACGCGAACCAGAATACGAAGTACAGCACCACGCCAGTGGCGCGGTTTGTTTCCTTGCGAGGCGCCCAGCGCACGCGCTTCAACTCCGCCTCGGTTTCGATCAGCAGGTCCGCGAACTTGGGACGATTCAGGAACGCCCTCAGCCCGAACAACCCGGCGACGAACACCGCCACCGCCATGAACACACTCCAGGTGATCCACTCGGTCAGCGTGCCCGCACCGGAAATCAGCTGCTTGCCGAACACCGGGTCTTCAAATCCGAGAAGACGGTCAAGGCGCGTATTCCCGTAAACAAGCAGGGCATAGCTGCCCCAGGCGAGCAACGTCAGCAGCAGGAACGTCGAAAACGTCCGCAGTTTGCGGCCGGCACCCTTCCTGTAGCTCTCAAACATCGCCATGTTCTACCCTGCGTCTTTTTTCTGGCACGGCGGGAGGGAATCGAACCCCCAACCTGCGGTTTTGGAAACCGCTGCTCTACCGATTGAGCTACCGCCGTAGATCAAGTTCGTGGTTTGAAGTTTGTGGTTTGCAGTTACTACCAACCACAAACCACCAGCCACGAACTGCATCACTACTTCTTCTTTTCCTTGTGCAACGTGTGCTTGCGAAGCTTCGCGCTGTACTTCATCAGCTCGATCTTCTTGATGCCCTGGCCCTTGACGCGTTTTTCCGTGCGGTAGTGCCGCACGCCCGTCTCGGTGCATTCAAGGAACACGTATTCGCGGTTGTCGCCTGCCATGCCTGCTTCCTTCTCGGGAACAAGCGGCGGCAGCCTCTCGGCCGCCGCCGCTTCCCGACGTCAATTGCTACTTGATCACCTTCGTCACGTTGCCGGCGCCCACGGTGCGGCCACCTTCACGGATGGCGAACTTGGCGCCCTCTTCCATGGCGATCGGCTTGCCGAGCTTGACGCTGAGCTTGACCGTGTCGCCAGGCATGACCATTTCTGCGCCGCCCATCAGGTCGCACGCGCCAGTCACGTCCGTCGTGCGGAAGTAGAACTGCGGGCGATAGCCGCTGAAGAACGGAGTGTGACGGCCACCTTCCTCCTTGGACAGGATGTAGGCCTGGCACTCGAACTCGGTGTGCGGCTTGATGCTGCCGGGCGCGCAGATGACCATGCCGCGCTCGACCTGGTTCTTTTCAATGCCGCGCAGCAGCACGCCGACGTTGTCGCCAGCGATCGCTTCCGGCAGTTCCTTCTGGAACATCTCGACGCCCGTGATGGTGGTCTTCATCGGGGCTTCGACGAGGCCGACCAGCTCGACGTTGTCGCCGACCTTGGCCTTGCCGCGCTCGATACGACCGGTCGCCACGGTACCGCGGCCGGAGATCGAGAAGACGTCTTCCACCGCGATCAGCAGCGGCTTGTCGACTTCACGCGTGGGCTCCGGGATGTCGCTGTCGATCGCGTCGAGCAGGTCCTGGATGCACTTGGTCGCGGCGGCGTCGCTCGGGTTCTCAAGAGCAGCCTTGGCGTTGCCGCGGATGATCTTGATGTCGTCGCCGGGGAACTCGTACTTGTTCAGAAGCTCGCGCACTTCGAGCTCAACCAGCTCGAGCAGCTCTTCGTCGTCGACGAGGTCAACCTTATTCAGGAAGACGACCAGCGCCGGCACGTTCACCTGCTTGGCCAGCAGCACGTGTTCGCGAGTCTGGGGCATCGGGCCGGTGTCGGCCGCGACGACCAGGATCGCGCCGTCCATCTGGGCCGCGCCGGTGATCATGTTCTTGATGAAGTCCGCGTGTCCCGGACAGTCAACGTGAGCGTAGTGACGCCCGACGGACTCGTATTCCACGTGGGCCGCGGCGATCGTCACCGTCTTGTTGGCGTCACGAACCGTGCCGCCCTTGGTGATTTCGGCATAGCTCTTGGCCTTGGAAAGACCCTTGGCCGCGCAGTATGCAACCAGGGCCGCAGTCAGAGTGGACTTGCCGTGGTCGATGTGTCCGATTGTGCCGACGTTTACGTGCGGCTTGGTGCGTTCGAAGACTTCGCGCGCCATAGCATATACCTTTACCCTAAGTGCCCAAACCGGGCTGTCCCAAAAACTCTCACGTTCCCACCACGGGCCGTGCTTGAAGTTTTCCTTACTACTCTTGCCGGCGGCGCCCCGGAGGGCTGCCTGACCGGCTTCGCGGCAAGCCGCGGTTACTGGAGCTGCCCATGGGATTTGAACCCACGACCTCTTCCTTACCAAGGAAGTGCTCTACCCCTGAGCTAGGGCAGCCTTCTCAATCCTGTCCGGCGCCTGGCTGCCGGCGCCCTGCCGAAAACTCTCGGCGATTCGGTGGAGCGGGCGATGGGACTCGAACCCACAACCGTCTGCTTGGAAGGCAGATGCTCTAGCCATTGAGCTACGCCCGCTTGCTGCTTCTCACCTGACTCAGCGCCATGCTTCGGCGCTCGCTCGCGGCGCGACCCCTGGCCGTAATACTGGTGGGCGGAGCTGGATTCGAACCAGCGAAGGCATTTGCCACCTGATTTACAGTCAGGCCCCTTTGACCGCTTGGGTATCCGCCCGTGAGTTCCAAGCGTCGGTCTTTGCCGCGCCTGCCGGTCTTCTGTTTTCAAAACGCCGGGGCGTTTCAGTCAACTGCTGGCCCGCCGCGGCGCACTCTTTACACACTTGCGCGAGTTCCGCCATAGCCGGTAGCTGGAGCCGGCGGCGAGATTCGAACTCGCAACCGCTGGTTTACAAAACCAGTGCTCTGCCATTGAGCTACGCCGGCGCCTCGCGCCAAAATTGGAGCGAAGAAGATAGCAACAGGCTTCCACTCCGCAATGGGTGAACGAGGGAATTCCAATCCCCTGCCACGGTTGCCCTTACGCCCGTCTGCGGTACCATCTCACTCCCGCCGGAAAGGCTTCGTGAGGCCCTCCCATGTGGCTGACAATCATCAAATTCACCCGCTGGCTGTACAAAACGCTCAATGCGGATTTGCGGCCGTGGCAGGTCGGCCTCGGCTTCACGCTAGGCGCCCTTGCCGGGCTGCTGCCACCCGGGCTGGCGACGGTCTGCGTGTTTATCGCAATCATCCTGGTCAACCTGCACTTCGGCAGCGCCATGTTTGCCTTCGGGCTGTTTCGCCTGATCGGCTGGGCGCTGCAGGGCCCGCTGATTCGACCGGCCGGCGCAGTGGCCGTGGATATCGCACCCCAAGGCGTCCTGATCGCCGCGGCCCGGTCGCCCATTCTGAGTTGGCTGCGGCTGGATTACTTCGACGTGGCCGGCGCCATCTTCGTCTGGCTGGTGATCGCCATTCCGCTGTTCGTCGGGATGACCTTCGTCTGGGCCAGGTGGCGCCCGCTGATGGAAAGGAAGCTGAAAAAGTCGAAGCTGCTGAAGTGGGCTTCCAAGGTGTGGATTTTCAAAGGACTGAAGTATGTCTTCCTCGGAAACTGAGCCGCAGGCGGCTCCCGAGGCGGAGCTGCCCAAGGCCCCAAAGAAAGTCCGCTTCCTCCGACTCAAGG
Source organism: Planctomycetota bacterium (assembly GCA_020638675.1). Classification (GTDB taxonomy): domain Bacteria; phylum Planctomycetota; class UBA8742; order UBA2392; family UBA2392; genus JACKID01. Next base: position 1,172,428 of record JACKID010000001.1, on the reverse strand, counting down.
CCGCGGTCGCGTTGCCCCTGCTGTTCGGTGTTGCGATCATCGTCTACTGGCTGATGATCGACGGCGTGATCGCCGACCAGCTTGTCGCGCAGGGCAAAGCCTACGCCGGCAAGGGTGGAGAGGCGCAGGTCGGCCGAGTGCACTTCAGCATCTTCGGCCCAAAGCTTGAGATCGACGAAATGCGCGTCTGGCAGGACCTCGGCGACGGGCGCGAGCACGAGGTTGCGTACCTCGGCTCAGCGAAGCTCGACATCGAGTTCTGGCCGCTGCTGGAGCGCCGCTTTGTAGTCAACGACATCCGTGCAACGGCGATCCGCTATCAGGGGCCGCGCAAAGAAAAGGCTGAGCCCGAAACGGCCGACGTTCCCACCGATACGAATCAGCCCGAGCTGAACGACTACCTGAAGCAGGTGAAGGACATCCTGCAAAGCGAAGAAATCGACAGTCTGCGCGACTGGATGGAAAAGCTTCACGAGTACATGGAAGAGAAGGAAGCTCCGCCAGACGAAGAGCCATCAGAGCCGCCACCCCCGCAAGAAGAGCCGGAAGAGCTCGGACCATCCGGCCGAGCGTCCTATGTAGAAGAAGCGCTCGGGGCCATCGACGCGGAGCCCACAGTCGTCATCAAGCATGCAAGTCTGGACGAACTGGCAGTTACTTTCGGGCGGGAAGACAAGAATCGCTTCGCCTACAAGGTCACTGACCTGGAGCTCTCTGCCGAATCCGTCAGCAGCGACCCCGTGCTCTACAAGCAGCCGATGCTGGTCAAGGCCGCGGGCAATCTCGACGGACTGGCCGAGCGGCGCGTCGAGCTCGGACTGACCGTGCGCTTTGACCCAAAGGACCTGGTCACGCTTGAGCAGGTGGACGGCACCGCAGGCATCAAGACGGTGAACATCTCCAGCCTCGTCGACCCGAAAGTCTTCGGCGGAACATTGAGCGACGCGCGCCTGATGGTGACGCACTTTGCCTCGGACCATGCGGAGTTTTCCGGGCGAACGCGCCTGCAACTCAGCGGCTCGATCCAGCCCCCGAACTTCAAGAATACGGCCAAAGCAAGCTTCTCACTATGGTTTGGTGGCTTCAGAGGCACTACTACCGCGTCCGCGTTCCTGCCGAGTGGCATCAGTGTGCAGGTAGAGGATTTCCCGCTTAACCCGATCCTTGATCTGGCCGGGGGCTCGCCCCTGAAGCTGGCAAACGACCAGGCGACGATCAGCTTCGGCACGGTCGACTCCAACGGACGCTACGCGACGCCCGAGTCCGCGCTCAGCTGGCACGACGGCATCAAGGTGCACATGCGCCTGCAGGTGAAGGGGCTGTCTTTCGCGGACCCTGAAGGCGATCTCGCCGGGCTGCCCGGTACGTTTGTGACGCGTGGGTTGAACCGGGTCATCGACGGCATGGGCGGGCTGGATGTGATCGTTGGCTTCCAGGGCAGCAAGAACCGGATCGCGCTCGACCTTGAGAAGCCGGGCCTGCGCGCGTTCATCGACGCCGTGATCAATGCGCTGACGTTGACCGCACCGGAGATCAAGTCGCTGATCGACCTGCCCTTCGAAGTCAGCAGCAGCGCCACCTTCGGCTTGGCCAGCATGAATGCCGACGGCACCGTGCGCGACCCGAAGCTGAGCCTTGACGGCGAAGCGCGACACGACCTGAATGATCTGCGGGTGGGGTTGAACCTGCGCGACACGACCATCGCCCCCAAGCCCGGGCAGACGTCGATCATCGGGTTGCCGGCCAACGATTTCTGCCGTGCATTCAACGCATTCATGGCAACGCTCGGCCCAGACGGCCTGTCGATCCGCACGCGTATCATGAACGAAGCGGGGACCTTCAGCCCGGCGCTGGAGAGCCCCGGGCTGCGCGGTATCGTCGATGCGCTTGCGGGCGTGCTGAGCTACAGCGGGCAGCAGATGAACACCCAGTTCAAGCTGCCCTTCAAACTGTCGCCCAACGCCATGATCCAGTGCGAGAGCGTAGAGACAGACGGCACCGTCCGCACCCTGCGCAGCCCGGGGGCTGACAGCGACGACTTCAAGAACCTGCGCATTCGCTTGCGCGCGTCGAATTTCACTGTATCGCCCAAGCCAGGTGAGCCGAACATTCTTGGCCTTCCGGCCGAGGATTTCTGCCAGGCCTTCAACAACTTCATCACGGCGCAGGGCGACGGCGGACTCGCATTTGACTGGGGCATACTCGACAAGCAGGGCAACTTTGCGCCTGAGCTTCTGTCGCCCGGCACGCGTGGGATTGTCGATTCGATCGCCGGCACGTTGCAGTACACCGGCGCGCAACTGAACTCGCGCTTCAACCTGCCGCTGACGATCGCGCCGCAAACGGTCATCAAGTGCGAAAGCGTGGACACATCCGGCAACCCGCGCACATTGAGGAGCTCCGGCGCGGACAGCCACGACCTCGGCAACTTCCGCCTGCGCCTGCGCGCGGCCAACTTCACCGTCAGCCCGAAGGCGGGCCAAGGCACGATTCTTGGCATTCCGGCCAAGGAGTTCTGCACGGCGTTCAACTCGTTCGTTGCAGCGCAGGGCACGAAGGGAGTCGCGTTAGACTGGGCGCTGCTGGATGCGCAAAGCAACTTCTCGCCTGCGCTGAAACAACCCGGCACGCGCGGCCTCGTGGACGGCATCGTCAGCACGTTGCGCTACACCGGTGTACAGCTGAACGACAACTTCAACCTGCCGTTCAAGCTCATGGACACGGCAAACATCACGGCAAGCAGCATTGAGCAGGACGGCAAAGTGCGCCGCATCGACGGGCCCGACAGCGGAAGCAACGACCTCAAGGGGCTGACCATCGCCGTCGTGCTGAAAGAGGGCTTTGCCGCGAAGAAGGACGGAGTCAACACGATCCTCGGCATACCGGCCGACTACTTCACGTTCGCCTGGAACAAGCTGCAGGCCAGCTACGGCCCGACCGGCATGCCTATGCGACTGCGGCTGTTCAATGAAAAGGGCGAGTACGCGCCCGGGCTGCTCGCGCCGACGGAGACCGAGTTGATCAAGCAGATCGGCACCATGGTCGGCATCGGCGACTTCAAGAAGGACTTCACGAAGCTCGCCGAGAAGTACGCGAACGACTTCCCGGCTTTCCAGAAGGACGGGCTGAAGGTCGCCAAGGACATCGCCGAAGGCAAGTTCAAGGCGCCCGAGCTACCCAAGGACCCGCCAAAGGACCCACCCATCGAAATCCCCAAGCTGCCCTGGGGCAAATAGACGCGCCGCACGCCCTAGCGACAGAATGCAATCGCTTCGTCTGGCACAGCGTCGCGCGGCCAGCAGGTGTGCTTCAGTGTCTCGAGTACCATCTCCGGATCGGCTCCGCAGATGCCTGCGCCCCAAGCAGTATTCGCCTCAACCACCGCTAGACCGCTCCCTCGAATCTTGCCGACGTCCAATACGAACGCCGGTGGAAGCGGCGTCGCCTCTGAAGAAAGAAAGTCCCAAACAAATGTCTCAACCTGCAGGCGCTCTTCGTCGGAGATCGGCCAGCTTTCGTCTTGGCCATCTGCCAGACGTCCGCCCCGCAGGTACGGCGAGTAGGTCACCAGTTCGCGCTCACGAACGAAGCAGCGGAATTCCGCATCCCAGTCCACCACCTCGGACACCAGCACAGGCGTGTCTTCTCCCGCGCCCTCCGGCAGGTCGGCACCGGATGCGTAGACCTGCGCAAGGAACGACTTATCGTTGGCTGGCTTGACAAAGCGCCGGTCAGCAATCGAGCGCGCTTCGGCAAGCGTGGCTAGCGTCACGTCCCTCAAAGTGAAGCGACGATCAATACTCGGCAAGAAGTTGTCATGCGGGTACACGAGCACCAAGCCTGCGCGATCTGCAACGGCCTGCGCGAAGAGCGGCTCACCGTAGATCACCACACGCCTGCCATCACCTTGTATCGGCTCCTGCCAGTTGCCTAGGCGCTGGATGTCCCAGCCGCACCGAACGGCAGCGCGCCACAGGGCCTGTGCATCAGGTCCGTGTCGGGGAGGCAGGATCAGCAATGGCGTGTTTTCCATGGGCGCACTCTAGCGTCGGTATTCCAACGCGGCGCCGGCGTTGCAGGTTTCTTGAAACACCCCGCCAGCATTGGCGGAAGGTGGAGGAATCGAACCCCCATCGTCTCCGATGGCCCGGTTTTCGGGACCGGTTGCCCACCATTGGGCACCACCCTCCATGACCTGGAGTACAGGGCCGGAGTCGAACCGGCTTCGCGAGGTTTGCAGCCTCGCCGGCTTCCGAAGCCGGCCTGTACTTCGACTCGCGTGCTCGCTCAGCACAAATACATGGCGGAGAACAGTGGACTCGAACCACACCGCTTTCACGGCCGACCGGTTAGCAACCGGCACCGGTACGCCCGACCGGTTTGTTCTCCTGAATTGGTACCGGGAGCGGGATTCGAACCCGCACTGCCACGGCTCTCAACCGTGTGCCTCCTGCCCCGTTGGGCTACCCCGGCATAAGGCGCCGCTTTCGCGTCGCCGATGTGTTTGCGGGTGAGCGCTGGTGGAATCGAACCACTTGCCCTCCACCCCTCCTTCATACGGCAGCCGGTTTACAGCCGGCCGAGGGGAACAGCGCTCTCCCGGCCGACGCCGGTCCACTCAGGACCAGTCATCGGCCGGCAGGCTTCGCGCCTTGCATTGGTAGCTCCGGAGGGATTCGAACCCACACTGTCCTGATTCTGAGTCAGGCGACTCCTACCCGATTGGTCTACGGAGCTGTGAAGTCTTGGGGCGCGCGCGACCGCGCCCCGTTGTGAACGCACCAGTTGTCAAAGAGAAAGGCCCGTTGCCTTGCGGGCAACGGGCCTGATTGCGCTGCGGCCGCTGTTACCCCGTACCAACACACTCGCGCAGGCTTGCGCCTGAGCCGGTAAGTGTGGAATACGAGGTCCGCGTTGCCATTGCCTTGCTCCTTGCCTGAACTTTACACGTCAAGACTTGACCTGTCAATATATAACGCAGACTCCGCGCCCGGGGTTTCGAGCAAATGCAAACCGGACCCGCTTTTGGCGGGTCCGGTCTCTTGTCTCGTCTACTTGGCGAACTCTTCGCTGGGTTCGTCGCTGGATTCGCCGGCGCCCTCGGCCCGTTCCTTGTCGGCCTTCTCTTCTTCCTCGCGCTCGGCCTTGATGCGTTCGTACTTTTCTTCCGCTTCCTTGACCCGGGCCTCGTCGCGCTTGAGCGTGCCTTCTTCAATCGCCTCGCGAGCCTTGGTCGGGTTGTAGGTGTTCTTGCACTCCGGATAGCCGCTGCAGCCGATGAACGGTCGTCCACGGAAGAACTTCACGTTCATGGGCTTGCCGCACTGGTCGCAGGTCAGCCCCGCGAACTCGGCTTCGGTCTTCAGCTGGCGCAGCGACTTTTCACTCTCGAGCGAGCGCGTGCCGCGGCAGGCCGGGAAGGTGCTGCAGCCCAGGAACGGACCGCGGCGGCTCATGCGCACGACCAGCTCTTTGCCGCACTCCGGGCACTCGAGGTCTTCCTTCTTAACCCGCAGGATCTTGCCGTCGCGGTTCAACGGCACCGTTCCCTTGCAGTCCGGGAACTTGGTGCAGCCGTAGAACTTGCCGAAGCGGCTCCAGCGCTCGATCATCTCGCTGCCGCAAACCGGGCAGGGCATCAACTCGCCATTCTCGTCGAGGGCGGGCTTGCCCTTCACCTTCTCGATGTTGACTTCAGCCTCGGCAAGCTCCTCAGCGAAGATCGCATAGAAGTTGCGCAACACCTCGACCCAGTCCAGCTCGCCGTCTTCGATCTTGTCGAGCTGCGCCTCCATCTTGCTGGTGAAGTCGGTCTGCATGATGCGCTGGAAGTTGCCGACCAGCATGTCGTTGACCAGCATGCCAAGCTCGGTCGCGAACAGGCGGCGCTTGTCACCGCGCACGTAGAAACGGTCCTGGATCGTGCCGATGATGCTGGCGTACGTGCTGGGACGCCCGATGCCTTCCTTTTCAAGCGTCTTGACCAGGCTGGCTTCCGTGTAGCGCGGCGGCGGCTGGGTGAAGTGCTGGTCGGGCTGCACGCGGTGGTCGATCAGCTTCTCGCCCTCGTGCAGCTCGGGCATAAGCTGCTCGTCCTTGTCCAGCTTCACGCCGGTAATGCGCGCGTGGCCGTCGAACAGCAGGCGCTTGCCACTGGTGCGGAATAGCGCGTCGCCGGCCTCGATGTCGATGGTGGTGACTTCGTAGACTGCCGGGTTCATCTGGCAGGCGACGAAGCGCTCCCAGATCAACGTGTACAGGCGCAGCTGATCGCGCTCGAGGAAGCGCGCGACGCTGTCGGGCGTGCGCGCGACACTGCTTGGCCGAATCGCTTCGTGTGCCGCCTGGGCGCGCTTGCTGCTCTTGTAGAAAACGCCCTTCTCGGGGAGGTAGCGCTCGCCGAACTCGCGCTGGATCATCTCGCGCGCGTCGGCGACCGCAAAGTCCGACATGTGCAGGCTGTCGGTTCGCATGTACGTAATCAGACCGGTCGGGCCGTCCTCGCCGATGGCAATACCTTCGTACAACCTCTGGGCGATCTGCATGGTCTTGCGCGCGCCGAAGCCAAGGCGCGTGCTGGCGGCCTGCTGCAGGGTGCTGGTGATGAAGGGCGGCTTCGGGCGGTCGCGGCGCTCTTTCTTCTCGATCTTGCTGACCGTGAACGGTTTGCCGCTGATGTCAGCCAGCATCGCATCCACGTCGGCCTGGCTGCCGAGCTGCAGCTTTTCGCCCTTGTACTGCTTCAGGTCTGCGTGGAACACGCCGTCCGGCAGCCGTGGCTTTTCCGTCGGCGTCTTGTCGGTCTGCTCGGCCGCGTCGTCGGTGTCTTCGTCGTTCTCCGACTCCGGCTTGTTGTCCGCGGCCTCTTCCTCGCGCGTCACGCCGTGGTAGGCGGCCAGGAACTTCGCCAGTGCCTCCTTGCCGGCTTCGTCAAGCTGCTGCTTGCCCAGGAACGCCGCGACGGTCCAGTACTCTTCCGGCTTGAAGGCCATGATTTCGCGCTCGCGCTCAACGACCACGCGCAGCGCGACCGACTGCACGCGCCCGGCGCTGAGACCGCGGAACACCTTCTTCCACAACAGCGGGCTGAGCTTGTAGCCCACGAGACGGTCCAGCATGCGGCGAGCCTGCTGGGCGTTCACCAGGTTCGTGGCGATCTCGCGCGGGTGATCAAACGCGTGCTGGATCGCCTTCTTGGTGATTTCGTTGAACGTGACACGCTTGGCGCGATCGTCTTCGAGCCCGAGCGCTTCCTTCAAATGCCACGCAATGGCTTCGCCCTCGCGGTCAGGGTCAGGCGCGAGATAGACCGTCTTGGCCTTCGCGGCGGCCGTCTTGAGTTCCTTGATGATGTCCTTCTTGCCGCGGATGGTCAGGTATTGCGGCTCGAAGTCGTGCTCAACATCGATGCCAAGCTTTGACTTCGGCAGGTCGCGGACGTGACCGACGCTGGCCTTCACGATGTAGCCGTCACCGAGATAGCGGTTGATCGTCTTGGCCTTGGCCGGCGACTCCACAATGACCAGCGGCTTGCCGCGGCGGGCGCCCTTGCCCTTTGCGGCCTTCTTCTTCGATTTCTTTTTGGCGGTCTTCTTCTTCGCCGCGGGCTTCTCTACGCCAGCCTTTTTCGCGCCAGCCTTCTTTGCGGCAGGCTTCTTCTTCGCGGGCGCCTTCTTTGGCTTTGAGCCCGCAGAATCCGCATCCGCCGCCGGAGTTTCCGGCGCGGTTTCTTCCTTATTGTTCTCGGGCTCGTTCATGGGCGGGGGATGATAAGCAGGGTTTTAAGGAACTGTCAAACGGGCTTATTCATCGGATTGTTCCCGAGACCCCCCGGAACCCGCTTCATCTGCGGCTTTGCGGGCCGTGAAAAATGCCTCAAGGATCAGCTTGGCGGCGACCGCGTGGACGCGCTGTTTGCGCTCGGAGGGCTTCATGCCCCCTTCGATGAGCATGCCCTCTGCCTCCCAGCTGCTGAGGCGCTCGTCCGAGTATTCGACGGGCTTTGCGGTGTGTGCGGCAAGCCGGGTTCCGAATTCGCGGCAGAGCCTGGACGACTTGCCCTCCGAGCCGTCCATGTTGATCGGGACGCCGACCACAAAGCCGACGATGCCCTCTTCGACGGCGAGGTTCTTTAACTCATCGAGAAGCGACTGATCCGGCTGGGCATCAATGGTTTTCAGCGGCATCACGATGCTGACCGAGTCGTCGCCCACGGCCAGCCCGACGTACTTGCTGCCGAAATCAACACCAAGCCAGCGGCCCCGTGCCTCAGCCATGGCTGTCCCCGGCTTTGCGCGCGGCCGTCTTCACGTCCTGCCCGTGCCCGCGCTTCAGGACCAGCACTTTGCCGCCGCTGACAACCACGAGCAGGTTCGACTCCCCCACCACGGCCACGCTGGTTGCCTCGCCTGCTGCGTAGTTGCCCTTGCCGCCGATGCTGATCGCCTGCTCGGGCGATCGCCCGGCTTTCTCCAGCCTGGCGATCAGCGCGTCCCATGTGCCGATGTCGTCGAAGCCCGCATCCAGCTTCACCGCGCGCAGATTTTCCACCTTCTCAATCAAGCCGAAGTCGATGCTGATGGAATCGAGCTCGGCATAGTCGCGCTCGGTCAATTCCGCGGGCTCAGCTGCGCGCAGGCGCGTGCTGTGCTGTGGCAGGTGGCGACGCATCTCGCGATCAAAGGTCTCGAGCGAAAACAGGAAGCTGCCGATGTTCCACAGATAGCCGCGCGCCGCGAACTCGCTCGCCTGCTCCGGCCCCGGCTTCTCCTTGAATGCCTTCACCTGCATGACGCCCGCGGCCACGGGTTTGCCAGGCTCGATGTAGCCGAAGCCGCCCTCAGCGCGGGCCGGGTTGACCCCAAACACGTGAATGGCATCGCGATAGCCTTCCTGCCGCCGCGCCAACTCGACACCCTGCTGAAGCGCATTCGCGGGATCCAGCAACGTGTCGGCCGGAAGGACAAGCACGTCGGCATCCGCGTCTCGTGCGTGCACGCGCTTGCACCCGAGTGCGATTGCGGCAGCCGTGTCGCGACGCGCGGGCTCAACGCAGAGGTTGGCAGCCTCCAACTGCGGCAGCGCTTCGCGTACCAGGTGGGCCTGGGCGCCCGAGGTCACGACCAGAATCCGCGCGGGGTCGGTGCACAGTGCAGCTCTACGCCACGCGGATTCAATCAGAGTCGCATCACCGTCCGGCTTCAGCAGATACTTCGGATGCGCATCGCCCGATAGCGGCCAGAAGCGCGAAGACGCGCCGCCGGCGAGGATGATGGCGGATAGATCGGGCATGGGTTCCAATGATCAATGTTCGCCACCCAATATCAATGGAGGGCGCGCACCGATCACTGCAGGTGCTTCAACACGGCCTCGCCCATTTCCTTGCAGTTCACCAGCTTGAAGCCGTTGCCGCGGTTGATGTCGGCCGTGCGATAGCCTTCCTCAAGCGCCTTGGCTACGGCGTTGTCGATGGCCTCGCCGATGTCCGGGCGTTTCGCGGCATGGGTAAAGAGCATGCCAACGGTAAGGATCATGGCGAGCGGGTTGGCCTTGCCGGTGCCGGTAATGTCCGGCGCGCTGCCGTGCACGGGCTCGAACAACGGCACGCCCTGGCCGAGGCTCGCGCTGGGAAGCATTCCCAGGCTGCCGGTCAGCTGGGCGCCGATGTCGCTCAGGATGTCGCCGAACATATTGCCCGCCACAACGACGTCAAAATCCTTGGGTGAGCTGACGAGCTGCATGCAGCAGTTGTCGATGAAGATGTGCTTGAGCTGGATGTCCTTGTAGTGCGCGTCGTGGAGAGTCTGGATGGTCTCGCGCCAGAGCTGCATCACCTCAAGGGCGTTGGCCTTGTCGGCGCTGTGCACGCGCTTGCGCCGCAGCTGTGCCGCCTCGAAGGCGACCTTGCCGATACGCTCCACTTCCCAGGCGTGGTAATTCATGGTGTTCACGCCGTAGCGGCCCTTCTCGTCTTCGAAGTAGCCGCGCGGCTCGCTGAAGTAGAGCCCGCCGGTCAGTTCCCGCACGATCAGGATGTCAGTGCCGTCAATCAGTTCACGCTTCAGCGGGCTGGATTCAATCAACGCCGGCACCGGCTTCACGGGGCGCAGGTTGGCGTAGAGGTCGAACGTCTTGCGCAGCGTCAGCTTGGCGCGCTCCGGACGCTCGGCCGGGGGTGCGTTGTCCCAGCGGGGGTCGCCGAACGGGCCGCAGAGAATCGCGTCCGATTCCTGGCACAGCTTCAGCGTGTGGTCGGGCAACGGGGGCAAACCCTGGTCCACGGCGGCAGCCGCAGCGGGGGCGCTGTCGAACGAGAGCCCCAGCTCAAACTTCTTTGCCGCCGCCTGCATCACGGCCACGGCCGCGTCCGTGATCTCGGGGCCGATGCCGTCGCCCGGGATGACTGCGACCTTCAAGTCCTTCATGCGATGCTCCGCTGATTTGTCGGTGGCCTCGGCATACACGCCGAAATCGCCCATCCCGCCGAGCCCCATCGGGTCGCCGGCCGAGTACGTTTGTTCCTTCACGCGCTTGAGCGCCATGAAACCTCCGCAAGGCCGAGGAAAATAACCCCAAGGCAGTGAACGGGCAACCGCAATGGGCTGTGGGAAGCGGCGGCCCTCAGCCGACGTTACAATGGGTAGCGGCAAGGAGTGACGTGTTCAACATACTGGGCATCCTGATTGCGCTGATGATTGCCTCGCTTTCGCGAGACAGCGGAGTGCTGGTCGGCTGGGAAAGCCTGGTCGCCGTCGGCGCCGGCGCGTTGGTTGCATTCGCGGCATCCCACGGCATTGCGTCGCAGTTGATCGATCGCTTCGAGCTGACGCAGTACCGCCTGAAGCTCCTCCAGATCAAGGGCGAAACCGAGCCCGAGCTGGATTTGTCCGACCTGCGCCGCAAGCTGGCGGCCGAGCGCGAATTGCTGCTGCGACGGGTGCCCCTGTTCCGGCATGGCGTGGACGCCCTGATTCTGGGCCAGTTCATCGCTATCGCCTGGCTGTTCGGCTGGGCCGACTTCGTGACCGACGTGCTGCGTGTGCCCGAATACCTGGATGTGTTGCCGGTACTGGCGCCCTACTTCCTGATGCTGGCGGCGAGCTGGTGGGGCCAGTATCGCATCGAGCGCCGGATTCGCGGCGCGGACTGGCGGCCGTTGCGGTTCCTTGGTTTCCAGGCCCGCGCCAACGGGATGACGATCCTGCCGATCGCGTTGATCTATGGGGTCTTCTGGGCGGTCACAAGGTACGTGCCGGGGCTGGACGACCTGCGCCACTCGTTCCTGTTTCTGGACATCGCGCTGCAGATGGGGATGGTCATCGGCGTCTCGTTCTTCATCCCGTTTGCGATCCGCATGATCCTGCCCGGCGGACCGCTGCCGGAGGGGCGGCTGCGGCGGCGTCTCGAAGCCTACGCACGCGACAACAACCTGCGCGTAAATCAGATTCTGGTCTGGCGCACCGGCTCACGCATGTTTGCCACGGCGTTCGTGATCGGGCTGGTTACGCCGTTCCGCTATGTATTCATCACCGACTCGCTGCTGCGCCGCATGAGCGAGGATGAGATCCTTGCCGTGTTCGCCCACGAAATGGGACACGTGAAGCACCGGCACCTCTGGTGGCTGCTGGCGTTCATCCTTTCATTTACCGTCGTCCTGCTGGGGCTCGCGCACGGGATGTCGATGTTTGTCGCCGGCACAAACGGCGAGCTGATCGCCACCGCGCTGCTGCTTCTGTACGGCTACCACGTCTTCGGCTACGTGAGCCGCCGGTTCGAGCGCCAGGCCGACGCCTTCGCGGCCGACACCACGAGCCCCGAGCTGATCTCGCAGGTATTCGTGAAGCTGGGAATGGACAACCCTGCGGCCATGCGCAAGTCCGGCTGGCGGCACTTTTCGCTGGATCGCCGAATTCGCGAAATCGTCATGACGCGTGCGCACCCCGAGGTGAAGCGGATGTTCACGCTTGAGCTTGTGCGCGGACTGGCGCTGGGCGTCGCCGTAACGCTGGGGGCCGCGTTGCTGCTGATTCAGCCGGTGCGCGAAGACGTCGTGACCGGGCTGGCCACTTACAGCCTTACGAAATTCGACCGCGCCCGCGTGTCCAACGCCAGTGACGAGAAACTTGACCAACTGCGCACGCAGACCATCGAGCGCAGCCGCGCCATGGCCGACCTGAGCGAGGAGTACGAGGCCGTCGCCTACTGGTACGAAGGCGTGGTCGAGGGGCTGTCCGGCGAGTACCCGGAAGGGCTGGATCAACTGGCCGCCCTGGCAGAGAAGCGTCGGGGAGACGCGGACTCCGCGGCCGCGCGCGAGGCGGGGTCGCGGCAGATGCAGAACGTGGAAGCCACGCGCATCGCCATACGCAAGGCGCGCGAAAACGGCACATCGTTCCTTGATGAATATGACGCCGAGCTGGTCCGGCGCGGGCTGAAAACGCCCGAGAGCGGCAGCTAGGCAGCCGCCTGCTCGTCCTCGTCCGGGCGCGCCGGCGTCACCTTGCCGAAGTTCTTGTGCAGCGGCTTGTCGCCGTTCACCACTTCCTCGTCCACCGTGTAGCGACGCGGCTCCTTGATGCCCGGCAGCTCGAACTGCGTCTCGAGCATGATCTTCTCTACGATTCCGCGCAGCCCGCGGGCGCCACTCTTGCGCTTGATGGCCTGGTGCGCGATTGCGACCAGCCCCTCGCGCGTGAAGACAAGCTCGTGGTTCTGCATGCGGAAGAGTTTCTGGAACTGCTTGGTGATCGAGTTCTTCGGCTCGGTCAGCACGTTGATCAGCGCCGCTTCGTCCAGCTCGTCCAGCGAGCTGATCACCGGCAGCCGCCCCACGAACTCGGGGATCATCCCGTACTTGACCAGGTCCTCTGGCTCTACCTTGGCGCGCAGCTCGTTGCGCTCGTCGATTTCGCCGAGACCGGCCGGCATGCCGACGGTCCTGACTTCCTTGGCGTCGCGCTTGGCGGCGATGCGCATGGTGGTGCCGCCGAGGCGGGTCTTGATCATGTCCTCGACGCCTACGAACGCCCCACCGACGATGAACAGGACGTTCTCTGTATTGAACTGGATGTACGGCTGCTCCGGGTGCTTGCGCCCGCCCTGCGGCGGCACATTGGCAACCGTGCCCTCGAGCATCTTCAGCAGGCTCTGCTGCACGCCCTGGCCGCTTACGTCGCGCGTGATGCTGACGTTGTTGCTGGTGCTGTGGATCTTGTCGATCTCATCCACGAAGATGATTCCCATCTCCGCACGCGGCACGTCGAAGTCGGCAGCCTGCAACAGCTTGAGCAGCAGGTTTTCGACGTCTTCGCCGACGTAGCCGGCCTCGGTCAGTGTGGTCGCGTCGCCGATGGCGAACGGTACCTGCAGGATCTCCGCCAGCGTTCGGGCGAGCAGCGTCTTGCCGCAGCCGGTCGGGCCGATCAGCAGGATGTTGGACTTCTCAAGCTCGACGCCGTCCTCGTCGCGGCGCTGCAACAGGCGCTTGTAGTGGTTGTGAACGGCGACGGTCAGAACCTTCTTGGCATGGTCCTGCCCGATCACATGGTCGTCCAGCAGGGCCTTCAGCTCAGCCGGCGTGGGCAGCGTGTTCAGCGACAGCCCGTCGAGGCTGCCCTTGGTGTTGTTCTTTTCGGCGACGAGGATCGAGTTGCACAGCGTGATGCACTCGTTGCAGATATAGATCGTGGGCGGCCCGGCGATCAGGCTGTCGACCTGTCGGCGCGATTTGCCGCAGAAGCTGCAGCGCTCCACTTCGCGCGCCCTGGTTGAATCGCCTGACTTCGCCATGCCTGCTCCTGCGTCTTGAATACGGGCTTTCTTGCCGCCCCCATGCTAACAAACCCTGCGACAAACGGACCAGCCCCCCACCGGTTGCGGGTCTTTCGGGATTATCGGCCCTTTGGGCGCTCTGGCTGGAACAAACCTGACCCGCTATTCAAAGGGCTCAAAGCCCGCCTGTGTGCATGCTTCACGCATCTCCGCAACCTCTGAGTCTCCGCCGTTGGGTCCCAGTACGCGGCGCAGTTGCCCCACGCCGCGACTCCAGAACTCGCGGGCCAGGTCGACGTTTCCCCTCGCCAGCTCCACCAGCATCATGTCGCACAGTGCCTTGCCCTCGCTGACGGCGTTGCCCACTTCGCGGTGAATCGCCAGCGCTTCTCGAAGATCGGCCGCGGCACCGTCGAGGTCACCGGCCTTGCGCCGCGCATGGGAGCGGTTTGCAAACGCCAATCCCAGGCTGCGCCGGTTGCCCGCCTTCTTGTGCATGCGCATGGCCTGATCGGCGAACTCCACGGCGCGCGCGAGTTCTCCGCGTGACGACTCGTGGAGCGCCAGATTGTTCAGCGCAATTCCGTGGTTGGTGTGGTCGCCGATCTCCTGGTACACGGCGATAGCTTCGTAGAGTAGGCGTTCCCCCTCTGCCGCATCTGCGAACTCGATTTCGAGCCCGCCGAGATTCTGAAGAAACACACCCTCGTTCTCGCGATCGCCGACCTCACGCAGCAGCTCTATCGCGCGCAGATAGAGTCTGCGGGCTTCGTCGATTTCACCCGACTGCTCATGCACCATGCCGAGCATGCCGATGGTGTTGGCCTCTATCCGCTTGCTGGTGCCCTGCCCGAAGAACTCGACCGCCTGCTCCAGCAGACTGCGGGCCCGCTTGTGGTCGCCCCTGCCCCAGTGGATGAGCCCCAGCTGGCCAAGCCCGACGACGATTTCCTCCACACCGCACTCCGCGCGTGCCAGATCCTGTGCGGTCTCCGCGACTTGCTGGGCCTCGTCCGCGCGACCGAGAGCACGACAGGCTTGCGACAGTCGATACAACGCCCAGAACCGCTGCTTTCCCCCGATGATCTCGGAAAGCCGCCGCCAGACGGCGAGCGACTCCTCGTGGTCATAGTTCGCCTCGGCGTGGTTGCCGGCGCGCGCCAGGAACTGCGCTTCCCGGCGGCGCAGCAACTCAAGGTTGGCGTACGGCTCGTCCTGTGCAAAGCGCGCGTGGCGGGCAAGCTCGGCCATGATCGCGTCCACAGGAAGCGGACTGGTCGCAAGATTCGGACCGGCCTCCGGCAGATCCATGTCGAAGTGCGACTCCAGCAACTCCAGCGCGATACGGTGGAGCGTCCCACGCAACGTCACGGGATGCAGCAGGTACGCTGCATCCCGCATTATCGCGTGGCGAAACAGGTAGTAGTCGTTGCCTTGCATGCCGGCTATTTGCCGGGGGCGTGCTCAATCACGTCGTCGATCAGCCCGTATTCCTTGGCCTCAGCCGCGGACATGAAGAAGTCCTTGTCCGTGTCTTTCTCGACCGCGCTCAGCTTCTTGCCCGATGCATCCGCGAGGATCTGGTTCAGGTACTTCTTAAGACGCAGGATTTCCTTGGTCTGGATGCTGATGTCGCCGGCCGTGCCGCCCGCGCCGCCCCAGGGCTGGTGAATCATCACGCGCGCGCTCGGGAGCGCGTGGCGCTTGCCTTTGGTGCCGGCGGACAACAGGACCGCGCCCATACTGGCAGCCTGGCCGATGCAGACCGTGCTGATGTCGCACGACACGTACTTCATGGTGTCGTAGATCGCCAGCCCGGCGTTCACGTCGCCGCCCGGGCTGTTGATGAACATCTGGATGTCCTGGTTCTTGGCTTCCTTCTGGAGGAACAGCAGCTGCGCGACGACCGCGTTGGACATCATCTCATGGACCGTGCCCTGGATGAAAACGATGCGGTCTTCCAGCAGGCGCGAGTAAATGTCGTAGCTGCGTTCGCCGCGGCTGGTCTTCTCAATCACGTATGGAACGGGGTAACCCATGATTTTCTCCGTACCGGCGCGCGGCCTTGGGTGTCTACTTTTCGTCCTTCTTTGCTGCCTTCCTGGCGGGCTTGGACGGCTTTTCGGCCTCTCCCTCGGCGCCTTCAGCCTTTGCACCCGGATCGACGTACTTGGCCTTCTGACGCAGCAGCTTTAATACCTTCTTGGTCTTCATTTCTTCCCGCATCCCGGAAAGTGTTCCGTTCTGCTGGAACTGGGCGTACACCTCGTCGGGCGTACGACCGACCATCTGGGCCAGGCGCTGCACTTCGCGCTGGATCTCGTCCTCCGTTACGACCAGGCGCTCCTTGCGTGCAATGGCGTCGGTCACGAAGGCGCGCTTGAGCATGGTTTTGACCTCATCCACGCCCTTGTCACGACTGGCGTCCAGGAACTCGCGAATCATGTCTTCGCCTGCGCCCTGCTGGTACATACGGTAGGCCTGCTGCTGCACCAGCTCGGCGGCCTTGCGTTCGCTGAACTTCTGCGGCAACTCCATGTCGGTCTTGTCGGCCACGCTGCTCAGGGCGCGCTCTTCCATGATCTGGTCAAGCTCGCCTTCCTTGCCGGAAAGCAGCTTGCCGCGAATGTCTTCGCGCCAGGCATCGAGGTCTTCGAAGCCCGCCGTCTTGCACAGCTCTTCAAGTGTCGGCCCTTCGTACGCCAGCACGTCGGTCACTTCGATGCTGATCGTCGCCTGCTTGCCGCGGACGTCTTCGCGCCCAAAGTCGGCCGGCAGCTTGGCCTTGATTTCCTTGGTGTCGCCCTGCTTCAGCCCGACCAGCTGCTCTTCGGCCTTGGCGGGCTTTAGGCCAGCAACCCAGCCGAAGCCGACCTCGAGCAGCCCGCGTTCCTGGCTGAACAGCTCCTCGTCGTCGGCCGAGACCTTTACGTTGGCGCGAATGAACTGCCCCTTCTCGGAGGCGCCCTCTACGGGCTTCAGCTCGCCCTTCTGCATCTGCTCGCCGCGCAACTGGGCGTGAATCTCGTGTTCCTCGACCTTCGCCACCGCACGCTCAAGCTCCAGCCCCTTGTATTCGGGCAGCTCGAACTCGGGATACACCTCGGCCTCGAGCGTCAGTGTGACCGGCGCGCCGGTCTTCATTTCGCCGGCCTCGATCAGCTCAACCTGCCCGAGCAGCTTGAGTGCGTGCTCATCGACCGCACCCTTCACCACTTCGTCGGCCAGCGTCTGGCGAACGTCGTCTGCGACTTCCTTGCCGAAGCGCTTCTCAAGCACGTTGCGCGGGGCCTTGCCTTTGCGGAAGCCCGGGAACTGAACCTGCTTGTTGATGTCGCGGAAGCCTTCGTTCAACTTGGATGTGACAACATCGGCAGGCACTTCAGCCTTGATGATGCGTTTGCAACCGCCGGCGTTTTCGACTGTGATCTGCATGTCCATGACCTTCCGAGCCATATTTCACGGGCTTTCGCCCGTTTTGCCCATCCTTTGCGGGCGCGGGATACTAGCACTTTCCCCCCCTGCCACAAGCAAGCGGGGAGGTGCGCGATTCCCGTTTTGATTCTTTAATATGCCCCTGCTAGTCTTAGTCGCTCACACACCTAAAGCACCAGGGGAGTCGCCGGATGGCGAAAGCCAAAGTCCGCATCGTAGACGGCATAGATGCCGGGGTTGAGAAAGAACTTCCCGACGAGGGCACGGTTACCATTGGCCGGCGCAGCAGTTGCGACCTCGTGCTGCGCGTGGACTCGGTGTCGCGTGAGCATTGCCGCATCGAAAAGAACGAAGGCGCCTACTGGCTGCACGACAACGGCAGCAGCAACGGCACGCTGCTGAACGGGCTGCGCATTGAGAAGGCCAAGCTGGTCCACGGCGACGTGATTACTCTCGACCGTGTGACGCTGGAATACCTGGAAGAGGCCGACAGCGCCCACACGCGCGAAATGATCCGCGAGTTCGTGGTGCAGAACCGCCCGGACGTCGACGGCACCTACACCGCGGAAAACAGCCTCATCGGCAAGACTCTAAAGCACTACAAGGTGCTGAGCGTCATCGGCGAAGGCGGCATGGCGCTGGTGTACAAGTCCCGCGACGAGCGCAACGGCGACATCGTGGCCCTGAAAGTGCTCAAGCGCGGCGAAACGGTCGACCAGGAAAACCTGCAACGCTTCCTCAAGGAGTTCAAAACAGGCAGCAAGCTGAACCACCCGAACATCATGCAGGTCTATGAGATCGGCGAGGTGGACGGGACGTACTTCATTGCGATGGAGTACATCAACGGATCGTCCCTGCAGGAGATCCTCGATGAAAAAGGCCGCCTGTCCGCTGAGGGCACTCTAAAGATCGGCATCCAGGTGGCGAAGGCGCTTGAGTTCGCCTTCAGCCAGCGCATCATCCACCGCGACATCAAGCCGGAAAACATCCTGATCAGCCGCGAAGGCGAGGTGAAGATCACCGACCTCGGGCTCGCCAAGGAACTCAAGCGCTACGTCAGCGTGAACATCACGAAGACCGGCGAAGGCATCGGCACGCTGCACTACATGTCGCCGGAGCAGGTGGAGAACACCCGCGACGTCGACCAGCGCGCCGACATCTACAGCCTTGGTGCGACGCTCTACGAGTGCCTGTGCGGCCAGCCGCCGTTTGACGAAGTCGGCGTCTGGAAGTTCGTCGAAGCCATCAACGAGAAACCGCCACCGAACCTCAACGACCGCGTGCCCAACCTGCACAGCGAGGTCTGGCCGGTGGTAGAGAAGGCACTCGCCAAGCGACCGGAAGAGCGCCAGCAGACTCCGACCGAGTTCCGCGAGGAACTCGAGCGCCTGCTGACCGTTGTAAAGGCCGACCGGTCCAAGAAGGTCCCGTCGCAGGAGGCGTAGTGGTCAGGCAGAACACAGGCAGAAAACGCGACGCACAACGCACCAAGGCATCGATCCTGCAGGCGGCGATAGCCGAGTTCGCCCAGCGCGGACCGGCCGGGACGCGCGTTGATGAGATCGCCGCGCGCGCCGGCGTGAACAAAAGCCTGATCTACCAGTACTTCGGCAGCAAACAGGAACTGTATGCCGAGGCGCTGAATTCGGTGCTGGAAGCCATCACCGAGCGAAGTGCCAACTTCTCCCGTTCGCTCGCGACGGCCGAGACCATTGACGGGCTTCACGACCTGGTGCACGGCTTCCTTGATCGGCATCTGTCGTTGATGGAGGCCGTACCTGAGTGGCCGAGGCTGCTGTCGTGGGAGAATCTTGAGGGCGGGCGTACGCTGGCGCGCTTGCCTGTCCAGCACACCTACCGCGTGTTTCTTGAGCGAGTCCAGACTGTGCTTGAGCCGGTCAGCCGGCGCGGGCTGCTGGCGGAGAATTTTGACCTGCGATTTGTCGCCCAGTCCGTGATGGCACTGACGCACTTCTTCGTGATCCAGAAGGGGACCATCCAGCACCTCTTTCAGATGGACCCCAACGCGGCGGAAACACGCGCGGCGTGGCTGGAATACTGCACCTCGCTATTCCTCGCGGCGCTGCGAACCGCGTCGCAACCGCGCGGCGACTGAGTCGCCTGCCGGGAGACCGCCTGCTTCCCTATATGTTCCAGTAGCCGCCCGCGCGTCCGACGCCAAGCCGGTGCAGGCACATATGCGCCAGGGGGTAGACGAGAACCGCCACCGGCGCGCTCGCGGCGGCGATGCTGGCACAGCGCACCAGCGCCCGCGACCAGCCGATGCCATAGCCGCTGATCACCAGCATTCCGTGGTACCCGAAGTTTACGAGAAACGTGCCGATCAGGCACATGATGAATACGTTCAGGAGCTTGTCCGGGTCGAGCTTGCCACGCGCTCGCCCGGCGGCCTTGTGCAGCAGGCTGAACAGCACGCCGTAGCTGCCGATCAGCCCGATGCTGAAGAAGTCTCGAATCAGCCCCAGCACAAGGCACGGCACATAGCGCCCCTGCCTGCTTGCGAACAGCCCAAGGTAGAGCGCAAAGACGGAATACAGGTCGGGCGTAAAATCGCCGAGCTTCAGGCGGTGAAGCAGCAGCGTGTGAACCACCGCCAGCAGCAACCCGCCGCCCGCGACGATGCGCCAGCGGTAGCGCGGGGTCTGGCTGCGTACGCGGATCGCCTGGATCATTTCTTCTTCAGCAGGGCCAATGCCTGCTCTTCCAGCTCGGGACGTTTGTGCTGCAGTACCTGGACGACCTCCAGTGTTGACAAGTCAAGGCTTGCCTCAATGCGCACCTCCAGAAAGCCCGCCTGGGGAATCGTCTCGCGCACCACGCCTATGGTGAGCCCCAGGGGGAGCTGGCCGCTGTAGTCATTCGTGATCACGTGCATGCCGGGCTTCACTTCTGCACCAACGGCGACGTCTTCGAGCTCAAGGCGCGGAAAGTGCGGCATCGAAGAGCCATCGCCGCGCAGCACACCGCGCACCCGATCGGCCGCGCTTTCGTCTGCGTTGTCTGGGTCGACAATCAGGCAACTGCAGGCAAAACCGGGGTCGGTGATCAGTTGCACACACGCGTGGTCATCGCCGACCATGAAGATGCGCCCGATCAGCGTGCGTCCGGCCACCACGGGCATGCCTTCTTCAATACCGGATTCCCGCCCGCGGTTGATCCAGCAGGAGTGACGCCATGAGCTGCTGTCACCGTGAAAGATCACTTGTGCGTTCACCGCCGGCGGCAGCGGCGTGACGGCGAACTCAGGATCGCCGAGTGCATTCTTGTCTTTCAACGCCTGCGCGAGACGAGAATTCTCGGCCGTCAGCTCGGATACACGTTCGCGCTCGCGCTGCAGGTCGATGCGGATACGCTCGTCCTCGGAAAGCTCTTCGTAGGGCGTCTCGCTGACTTCGCCGCTTGCGTGCGCCAACGGAAGAAATGTCAGCAGCTTCAGGCGTTCGCCTACGCGCAAGTACGGCAGCACGATCGTCAGCGCCAGCAGTATGCACGTCGCCACCAGCGGGTGCTTGAGCAGCCAGGTGAGCGAGAGTTTTTCCTGCGTGCGGCGCATTGAGGATGGTCCGGGGTCTGGGGTCAAATGCATCGGGCCCGCTTGCTCATCGGCAAACGGGCCCGTGAATCTTCGGCCGCAGTTGACTCCGGACCGTCTGCTAGATGTCTTCGGCGGACTCGAGCAGCTCGGCGAACTCGTCGATGTCGGTCAGCACGGCTTCCGTGCCGCGTACCACCGAGTAGAGCGGCTCGTCGGCGCGACGCACTGGCAGGTTGATCTCGTGCTCGAGGTAGTAGTCCAGCCCGCGAAGGCTCGCGCCGCCGCCAGCAAGCATGATGCCCTGGTCCACGAGGTCGGCCGCGATTTCCGGCGGCGTCTGCTCCAGCGTCCGCTTGATGCTTCCCGCGATCAGCTTGACCGTCGGCATCAGCGCCTCCCGCACCTGGATGCTGTTGATCACCGCGCGGGCCGGCAGGCTGGTAGCGATGTTTCGCCCGCGGATTTCCATCTGCATCTCTTCCCCGCCCAGCAGCTCCAGCGGCACCACACTGCCGATCGCGATCTTGATCTTCTCGGCCGTCTGCTCACCGACCAGCAGCCCGCACTGGTCCTTGATGTAGCCGATGATGCTCTGGGTCAGCTCGTCGCCTGCCACCCGCAGCGTCTCGTACGTCACGACGCCCTGCAGGCTGAGGACCGCCACGTCGGTCGTGCCGCCGCCGATATCGACGATCATGCTGCCGGATGGGTCGTTGATCGGCAGCCCGGCGCCGAGTGCGGCTGCCTTCGGCTGCTCAATCAGGTAGACGCTGCGTGCGCCGGCGCGCTCGGCCGACTCGATCACCGCGCGCTTCTCGACGCCGGTGATGCCCATCGGCACCGAGATGATCAGGCGCGGCTTGAGGCCCCAGGCGCGGTTGTGAACCTTCTTGATGAAGTACGACAGCATCGCCTCGGTGATTTCGAAGTCGCTGATCACGCCGTTCTTGAGCGGACGAATCGCCTCAATGTTGCCCGGGCACTTGTCGAGCATGTTCTTGGCCTGGTTGCCCACGGCCTCGCCGTTGTTCAGGACTTCCGTCGTGCCCTTGCGGACTGCGACCACCGAAGGCTCGCACAGGACGATGCCCTGGCCGCCGACGCACACGGCCGTGTTGGCGGTTCCGAGGTCGATGCCCATGTCCAGGCTGAAAACGCCCAGGAGCCTTTCGAAGATGGTTGGCATGGCGCGGTCCGTCCTGTGATAGAGGAAAGCGAGAGTTGGGCGCCCAGCCGGTCAGGGACCGGTTGGGTACCCGGGGCCGATCTCGCCATGGGGGTATCGGGCAAAGTGGCGCCATTCCTTGAGTTAAAGAGAAGAAGTTGCACCGCATGCCCACGCAAAATGAACCGGGCGGCCCGAAGGCCGCCCGGTTTGGTGATTCCATGGCTACTCGGCTTTGACTTCGTCGACGCTCATTTTCTCGATGGCGATCTTGAGCCCGTTGTTGGTACTCACGCCGACCTTGCCGCTGCCGGTGCCGGCCTTGTTGCTGCTGAGCAGCTTGTGGCCGTTGAAGCTGGCCGAGACGGTTTCGTCGCTGAAGGTGACGACGACGTCATCGTACAGCGAGTCGCGGTCCCAGCGCGGAATCGGCAGGAAGCCGCCCTTGTTGTCCCCTACCAGCGCCGTCGGAACGCCATTGGAGACGCGCAGGATGCGGTAGAAGCCGTCGCCGCGAATCTGCAGCGCGCAGTAGTTGCTGGCATTGGTGTAGCGGAACACGACGTCGTAGCCCTTGCTGCCGTCGCCGGTCTTGCGCGTGTCGGCTTCGTCCATGTCGCGCCACACCTTCAGGCGAATCTCACCTGACGAGATGCTGTCGAGGCTCTGGAAGCCTTTATTGGCGCCGATTTCGAGCGCACCCGGCACGCCGGGGACTCCCTTCGTAAGGCTTACGCCGCTGGGCAGCCAGTCCCACTCATAGCGCGGGCTGTCGAAGTCTTCGTCGAAATAGTTGGCCGGACGGCCGGGCTTGGCAGGCGTCGGCTTCGGGCGCTCATACGCGGGCCACTCCGACTTGAACGGGTCATCCTTGGCCGACGGCACAGGGTCCGGCGCCGGGAGAGGCAGCGGGTCCGGGTCGGGCGACGGTGTCGGGTCCGGTGTGGGATCGGGGGTCGGCAGCGGATCCGGATCGGGAGTGGGCATTGGATCAGGGTCCGGCGTTGGCGTCGGGTCAGGGTCCGGAGTCGGCGTCGGGTCAGGATCGGGCACGGGCACCGGATCAGGATCCGGCGTCGGAGTCGGGTCAGGATCGGGCACGGGCACCGGATCTGGGTCCGGCGTTGGTGTCGGGTCAGGATCGGGCACAGGCACCGGATCAGGGTCCGGGGTCGGTGTCGGGTCAGGGTCGGGCACAGGCACCGGATCGGGGTCCGGGGTCGGCGTCGGGTCAGGATCGGGCACAGGCACCGGATCAGGGTCCGGCGTCGGTGTCGGATCAGGGTCGGGCACAGGCACCGGATCAGGGTCCGGCGTTGGTGTCGGATCAGGATCGGGCACGGGCACCGGATCAGGGTCCGGCGTTGGTGTCGGATCAGGATCGGGCACGGGCACCGGATCGGGGTCCGGTGTCGGAGTCGGATCGGGGTCGGGCGTCGGTGTTGGGTCCGGGTCCGGCGTCGGGGTCGGATCCGGGTCGGGCGTTGGCGTGGGATCAGGATCCGGCGTCGGGTCGGGTGTTGGGTCGGGATCAGGTGTCGGGTCCGGAGTCGGTGATTCCCCACCATCCGTGGGCGGTTTCTCGCCGCTGTCCGTCGCCGGCTGCTCTCCGCCGTCGGCCGGTGTCGGATTTGGCTGGGCAGGCTCATTGACCGGGCCGCCGACCATCTTGGCAATGTCGTTCAGCCAGGGTGCGTCCTGCAGCCCCAGGGTCTCGCGCACCTGCGGCACGTAGACCAGCGCGGCGAACGCAGCCAGGTCCAGCAGCAGGAACAGCAGCAGTGCTTTCACCAGCAGCCCGCCGCCCTTTTTCTTCTCTTTGGCGGCGCCGATTTCGCCCGGCTTGCCGGCCTTGACCGGAAGCTTGCGCCCCGTGTCCTTCTTGTCGAGCTTGCCGGTGCCCTTGGGCAGCGCGCCCTTGCCCGGCAGCTTCGGGCCCTTCCCGGGCAGTGTTGCCTTGCCCGGAAGCTTGCCTTTGCCGGGAAGCTTGGAGCCCTTGCCCGGCAGCTTCGGGCCGTCAGATGCTTCGGCAGCCTCGTCTTCGAGTACTTCGTCGGCCAGGGCTTCGTCCATGTCGCCCGCCGGAATGTCTGCGATCGTGTCCGGCGGCAACTGGTCCGCCACGGTGTCGCTTGAATCGGCCGCGATCATGTCTACGGCCGTGTCGCCGCTCGCCATGTCGAGGGCGGTGTCGCCGCTGTCGAAGTCGATCGCGGTTTCGTCGCCGTCGTGCACGGTGTCGCCGGAGTCGGCAAAGTACCCGCCCTGCGTGTCACCGGCCGAAGTGTCTCCCCATGTGTCGCCGATGGTGTCTTCGCCGTGCTGCGCCGCCGGCGGCAGGACTGTTTCACCGAAGTCGACTGCGCCGGTGGTGGGCGGAACGGCCGTCTGGAAGTCGTCCACGTGCATGTCGGCGGTGGCGAACTCATCGGCGGCGTCAGGCTGTCCACCCCACTGGGTGGCGAAGTCGTCGCCCTGTGGCTGCTGGCCGGGGTACTGGGTTGCGAAGTCGTCGTCGCCGCGGGTCGGCGGCGGCTGGGTGGCGAAGTCGTCCATGCGCTTGCCCGGCATGAGGCGGGCGGGGCCGCTGGGCCCGGCGATTGCCGGCGCATCGGCCTGCGTCTGGTCTACGGCGTCGTGTTCGTTGAAGGTATCAGCTGTCGGGGGCGCCGAAGCACCGCCGACGCGGAATACGCTCTTGCAGGCCTTGCACTTGATGCGCTTGCCGAACAGCTCGTCGGGCAGCGTGAACTCTTTGTTACAGTTCGGGCAGTTTGTTGCGAGAGGCATGCGTCCTCCTGGCTGATGACTCGCGGAAGCCCAAGTTTAGAGATTTCGGGCCGCGCGCCAAAGGGGCATCGCGGCATTTTCGGGCAGTTGCACAAACATGACAATTGCGCACTTGGCGCCGCAAATGGCACGGGGCCGGGAGATTCCCGGCCCCGATCAAGGCTTCACTCAAGCTAGCGGTTGCCCTTCAACTCACCGGGCACGTCCGTGCTCAGGTCCTCGAGCCCGCGGAATTCTTCGGGCCCGCGCTCGAGTACGCTGATCTCATAACTCGGGCCGTAGGTCACCGACATGCGGTTGTAGCGCGTCGCGAATTCGGCCAGCTGGTCCTTGGCGTCTTCCTTGCGGCGCTGCTGGATCATGAACAGCAGGCGGTCACTGGTGCGGTACAGGTCCTGCGCCTGCAGGAAGTATTCATCATAGGTGTCGTAGTCGTTGTCCATGCGCGGCGGCTCAAAGCGCGAAAGCGCCTTGGTGTACTGGCGCAGGCGCTCGGCGTCCGGCACGGCGCCTTCGTAGTTGGCGCCGATCACAGCCTTGTCGATGCTGCCGACTTCCTTGCGAATCCAGGTCATCGTCTCGTCGTAGCTGCGCGGCTCCATGGCCAGGCGCACTTCCTGCGACGACGCGCAACCGAACGAAAGGAACGACAGCGCAAACAGGACGAGCAAACAAATCGTCTTCATGGCGTGGACCGTGAGTGCTTTGGGGGTCTCGTAATGTATCCGCAAGCACGTCAGTTACAAGCGCCGCGCTGTCACGGCGAAGTCACGGGCGCGGCGAGAGCTTCCGCGAAGCCCTTCTGGAGCATCTCGGGCGTGTCGGTAAGCCGGTAATTCTCGGTCTGAATCGTAGACGCTACCGTGCCGTCAGCGCGCAAGAACAGCGTGGCCGGGCGCACGGCATCTTTGCCGGGGATGGCATCCTTGTGCCTCAGACCGTAGGCGTCAACGGCCTGAAAGTCCGGGTCCGCAAGGAACGAAAACTTGAGCCCCAGCTTGTCCGCCGCGGCCTTCACTTCTTCAGGGGACCCCGCGGTAATCGCGACGATTTCACCGCCCTGCTCCTTGATGTCCGGATAGATCGAGTTGGCGACCGCCAACTGCTTCATGCAGTACGGTCACCAGACGCCGCGCCCGAAGACCAGGATCACGGGCTTTCCGCGCAGACTGACATCGCTGATGGACTTGCCGTGCTGGTCCTTCAGCTCGAACGCGGGCACCGGCTTGTCTGCGGGAAGCTCGACCGGGTCGGGCAACTGGTAGCTGAAATCGAGCACCCACCATCCAATCAGTCCCGATCCGGACAGCGACGCGAGGGTCATCAGCACCAGCGTCGCCTTGGCCAGGAAGCCCTTGCCGAAGCGCAGAAACTGCACGGTGCCCAGCAGCGTCCATGACGCGCCGAGGAACATGGTGATCAGCAGGGGCCAGTCGCCCTCGCTCAGGATCGGAACGTGCGGCGCGTTCGGGAAGAACAGGGCGATGGCGACGCCCGCGATCGCCGTACCCAGAAGCGCGATGAGAACGGCTACGCCCACTATTCTTCGTCCTCAATGATGGCTTTGTCGCCAATCTTGACCGTGCCGCCCTTCACCACGGCGCACATCCAGCCGACGTGGCCCACGAAGTGGCTTACTTTGACGCCATCCACGGCCTCGGTGAAGCCGGCACAGGGGGAACGTGGCGTGACGACTTCAATGACCGCGTCACCGATATTGATGCGCGTACCGAGGTCAAGCCAGGCCAGGTCGAGGTCGCGCGAGATCACGATATTCTCGCCGAAGCCGCCGGGCATGTTCAGCTCGCGCCCGAAGTTGCGCTCGAACCACTTGTAGCTGCGCTCGGACAGCAGGTTGATCTGGCGCCCGTGGCTCTTGCCGAACTTCTTGTCGCCCTCGACGCCCTTGCCCTCGACCAGCATCACGTTGTCGCGCGCCTCGCGATAGATCGGCGTATCGTTGCCTTCCGGCCCAACCGCCAGACCCAACACTTTCGCTTCCGCCATGATTGCACCTCGTAGCTTCAGGTTAGCCTCGGCGACTGCAAATCAAAGACCGCTCCGCCCGTGGTGAGGACCGATTCACGCCAGCGGAAAGTCGAGGCCGGGCGGTATCGGCCGGCCCAGCAGCCGCGCCATCGCGGCGACTTGGCCCTGATGCTGGAAGATATGCGTCTGCGTGCGCAGGATGACGTGGGCGGGGACGACCTCGATTTCGCGCGGCCCCCATGCGGTGACTCTACGGCGGGTGTTCAGCTCGGTTTCGTCGGCGGTTTGCAGGTACGCGACAGTCTTGGCGACGACGCGTTCGCGATAGGCGCGCAGGGCGCCAATGTCGGCCATGTCGGCTGGATCTTCATCGACCAGTATCTCGCCGCGCAGCACCCCAAGCCAGTAGTGCTCAGCCCCGATCACGTGGTGCAACTGGTGCCTGATCGACGGGTAGCCGAACCCTTCGAGCTCACGCGCCAGTTCGTCAGCGCTGAAACCGGAACAGTGATCCACCAGCTTCTGCAGGCTCGTGTGCGTGCGCTGGTGCAGATCCAGCAATCCGTCGGGCAGGAACATGATTCTCCTTCAATGGAAGCGGGGCCGGGCACATGGTACCCGACCCCGCGACAATCGCTTTTCGCGGCTACTCTTCTTCGCCGTTGGACTTCTTTTTGCCCTTCTTCTTTTTGCCGCCCTTTTTGTCGCCGCTTACTTTTTTGGCGTGGCCTTCGAGACCTTCCTTCATCAGCGTTTCGACCACCTGGTCGGCGTGGGTTTGGGCTTCGGCCTGGTCGGCCTTATCGAAGGCTTCGTCCTCGTTCATGATCTTCACGACGCTGCTGATCTCGTCGCCGTCCTCGACGCGCATGAGCCTGACGCCCTGCGTCGCGCGCCCGATTTCGCGCATGCTGCTGTCCGTCACGGCCGTGCGCAGCACTACGCCGCCGCGGGTCATCAGCATGATTTCGTCGCCTTCGAAAACGCTCTTGGCCGCGACCACTTCGCCGGTCTTGTCGGTGATCTTGTAGTTGATGATGCCCTTGCCGCCGCGGCTCTGGATGCGGTATTCGTCGTACACCGTCCGCTTGCCGAAGCCCTTGGCCGTCACCGTCAGCAGCGCCGCGTTGCGGTTGACCACGGCCGCGTCCATCACCTCGTCGCCCTTGCGCAGGCTGATGCCGCGCACGCCCGCGGCGACGCGGCCCATCGTGCGGCAATCGGTTTCATTGAAGCGGATGGCGTAGCCCTTGCGGGTGGTGATCACCAGCTCGTCGCTGCCGCGCGTGAGCATCACGTCGATCAGGCGGTCGCCCTCGTTCAGCTTGATCGCGCGAATGCCCTTCTTGGTGACGTTGCTGTAGGCGCTCAGCTCGGTCTTCTTGATCTGGCCGTTTTGCGTGACGAACACCAGGTTCTGGCCCGTGTCGAATTCACGCACCTTGATACAGGCGCTGACCTTCTCGACGTTGCTGATATTCAGCAGGTTCACCAGCGCGCGCCCCTTGGCCTGTTTGCCGAACTCGGGCACGTCGTACACCTTCAGCCACAGCAGCTTGCCGAGGCTGGTGAACACCAGCAGGTAGTCGTGCGTGCTGGCGATGAAGAAGTGCTCGACGTAGTCGCCTTCCTTGGCCTTGCTGCCGGTTGAGCCGGTGCCGCCGCGGTGCTGGCGGCGATAGGCGTCGAGCGGCACGCGCTTGATGTAGCCCTCGGCGCTGATCGTGACGACCATCTGCTCGTCGGGAATCAGGTCGGTGATGTCGAAGTCGTCGAGGCCCGCCGCCTGGATTTCCGTGCGGCGCTTGTCGCCGTGGCGCTTCTTCACGTCCTCGAGGTCGTCCTTGATGATCCCCAGCACGCGCGCATCGCGGGCGAGGATGTCCATCAGGTCGGCGATCTCGTCCAGCAGCGCCTTGTACTCTTCCTCCAGCTTGTCGCGCTCCAGCCCGGTGAGCTTACTGAGCGTCATCGCGAGGATCGCGTCGGCCTGCACGCGGGTCAGCGTCTCGTTGCCCTCGATGGTGTGACCACCCTCGGTCTTCACCTTCTTCGGGAACTTCAGCGCCATCAGCTTTTCGCGGGCCTCAGCTACATCCTTGCTGGCGCGGATCAGCTTAATGATCTCGTCCATCTTGGTCAGCGCGAGCAGCAAGCCGATCACGATGTGCTGGCGGGCGCGGGCCTTGTTCAGCAGCCAGCGCGTGCGTCTTAAAATCACTTCCTTGCGGTGGTCGCGATACGCTTCGCAGAGCTGCTTCAGGTTCAGCGTGTGCGGGCGACCTTCGACGATGGCGATGTTGATGATGCTGAATGACTGCTGAAGCTGCGTGTGCTTGAACAACTGGTTCAGGACGATGTTCGGGTCGTCGCCGCGCTTCACCTCAATGACGAGGCGAATGTCTTTCTTGCTGTAATCGCGGATGTCGGCGACGCCGGTGATGCTGCCCGCGCGCACCAGCCCCGCGATGCGGTCAATCAGCGTGCTCTTGTTGACCTGGTACGGAATCTCGGTCACAACGAGGTTGGTCTTGCCGTGGTCGCCCTGTTCGATCTCGACCTTCCCGCGCACGGTGACGATGCTGCGCCCGGTCTTGTACGCCTCGCGAATCGGCTTCACGCCGCAGATCACGCCGCCGGTCGGGAAGTCCGGGCCTTTGACGATCTTGCACAGGGCGTCGACGTCGCAGTCCGGCTTGTCGATCACGTGGGTGATCGCGTCGCAGATTTCATTGACGTTGTGCGGCGCCATGCTGGTCGCCATGCCGACCGCGATGCCGGACGTGCCGTTGCACAGCAGGTTCGGGAACTTGCCCGGCAGCACCACCGGCTCTTTGCGCGTGCCCTCGAAGTTGTCGACGAAGTCGACCGTGTCCTTGTCGAGATCCTCCAGCATGTCCGTGGCGGCGCGGGTCATGCGCGCCTCGGTGTAACGCATGGCGGCCGGCGGGTCGCCGTCGATGGTGCCGAAATTGCCCTGCGGATCGACCAGCATGTAGCGGGTGTTGAAATCCTGGCCCATGCGCACCAGGGTCGGGTAGACGACGCTTTCACCGTGCGGGTGATAGTTGCCTGACGTGTCGCCGCAGATCTTGGCGCACTTGCGGTGCTTGCTGGTAGCGCCGAGATTCAGGTCGTTCATGGCGACCAGCACGCGACGCTGCGACGGCTTGAGACCATCGCGCACATCCGGCAACGCGCGCGAGACAATCACGCTCATGGCGTACGTGAGGTACGACTCGCGCATCTCGTCGGCGATGTTCAGCGGCTCGATACGCCCGTCGGACGGCGGCGTGGGTGCTGCGGCTTCCTTCTTTGCCATGCGATCCTCTCTGCGGACGCCGCAATTTAGCGGGTTTGGCGGCGCGCACAAGCGGTTTCACGTACAGGCAATTTGGCGCGAATGCGCTTTGTGAAGGGCCTCACAGCCCGTTGGCAAGTTGCGGATGGATTGTGGACTACGGGCCGGCGAGACCGGCCAGGAAGATCCTCACATCGGCGTCCAGCTGGGACTCATTTTGCGCGCTGGACTCGAATCTGTGCTGACTGACGTTGCCGAAGGAGTCGATCAATACCAGCCGGCCTCGCGACATCGGGTACTCAACTTCGCCCACGCGGATCACGTGCATGGTCACTTCGCCAGTGCGGCGGGTTTCGGGCTGGCCGGGCAGGGCAAAGTGCTCTTCGAACGTCCAGATGCTGCCGCCGCTGGAGGACATGCCGCTGGACTTGAAAGACTCGTCCTTGCGTTCGGCGACCAGGATCATGCCCAGCGTGAACTCCTCATGCAGACCATCGAAGATGTCCTTGCGGGCCCTCCGCATCACCGCCGCATTCCACCTGGGCTGACTCCGCCAGGCCTCGCGCTGTTCTTCGGTGCGCGCTTCGTAGCGACGTTTCGAGCCATACCAGACGCTCGGGGCTGTCCAGTCCTTGTAGTAAGTGCGGTTCCCCCACATCAGCGCGCAGGCACCCAAGGTCCAGAGGCACGTAACCACGCAGACGAAAATCCACACCCACCGCCTGACAAGGCGCGGTGGGTTCTGTGCCTGCACTGCTTCTGGTGGAATGTCCATGGCTCCGGATCAGAGAAGACTATGTCTACAACTTCACGTCAATGCTGGAAAACAGCAGCTCTTCGGCCTGGTCCGGCGATACCGGGCGCCCGAACAGGAAGCCCTGCGCCCAGCGGCAGCCGTGCTCGTACAGGAACTTGAGCTGGCCGGTATGCTCAACTCCCTCTGCAACCACGCGCAGTTTCATGGCCTGGGCAAGCGCGAGGATCGAAGTACAGATTGCCACGTGGTCCTTGTCGTGCGGAAGCCCGGTGATGAACGAGCGGTCGAGCTTGATGACCTCAATCGGCAGCTTCCCGAGGTAGCTGAATGAGCTGTAGCCGGTGCCGAAGTCGTCGATCGCGAGACCGACTCCCATAGCCTTCAGCTCGTCCAATGCGTTCAGTTGCCCCTTCGCGTAGTCAAC
The DNA here is from genome assembly GCA_020638675.1 of Planctomycetota bacterium. GTDB lineage: Bacteria > Planctomycetota > UBA8742 > UBA2392 > UBA2392 > JACKID01. The sequence goes on along the minus strand of JACKID010000001.1, from coordinate 1,141,241 downwards.
GAACACGCCTTCCGTGAGTTCCAGCTTCAGGCACGACGCGGGAAGTTTTGTGTCCTGCAGCACGTCGCGGACCATGCTGACAACATCCTCCCGCTGAAGCTGATACGACGACAGGTTTACGCTGATCACTGTCGGCTCGCCGAACTGGTCTTTCCAGGCGCGATTCTGTCGGCAGGCCATGTGCAATACCTGGCGCCCGAGCGCGCAGATCAGGCCGGTCTCCTCTGCAAGCGGGATGAAGTCCGCCGGGCTGACCATGCCTTCCCCGGGCCGATTCCAACGAACCAGCGCCTCGAATCCGGCGACAACGCGCTTGCTGAGGTCAACGACGGGCTGGTAGTAGACGACGATCTCGTCGCTGCCGATCGCGCGACGCAGAGCCGTCTCCATGCGCATCATCATCACGGTCTGGCTGTGCATCTCGATGTTGAAGACCTCAAACCGCCCGCGGCCTTTTTCCTTTGCGCGGTACATGGCGATGTCCGCATGGCGCAGAAGGTCTTCCGCGTCGGACGAGCCTTCCTGGTCAAGTGCGATGCCGATGCTGGCGTTTGTCTTGACCATTGCGCCCTTCACGTTCATCTCGGGCTCGAGCGACTGCAGTATGCGCTCCGCAAGCTGGATTGCGTTTCGCAGGTCGTGCACGTCCTCGACGATGATCGCGAACTCGTCGCCACCGAGGCGCGCTACAGTATCCGAAGGGCGAACGGCCGCGACTAGCCGGTGCGCAACGTCGACCAGCATCTGGTCGCCGGTCGAGTGGCCCATGCTGTCGTTGACCATCTTGAAGCGGTCGAGATCCACGAACAGCACCGCGCAACGCTGCCCGCCGTCACTTTCGCGACGCTTCAGCACGTGCGCGATCCGGTTCATCGCCAGCGCGCGGTTGGGCAGCCCCGTCAGCTTGTCGTGGAAGGCGTCATGCAGGAGCTGGCGCTCGATGCGTTTCTTGTCGCTGATGTCGCGGATCACCGCGATATAAAGCCGTTTGCTGCTGCCTTCGACCTCGCTCATCGTCACTTCGGCATCGAAAGGCGTTCCGTCCGCGCGGATGGCGACGAACTCACGCGGGGCGCGCAACTGTTTCCGCACGTCGCCCGTGCCGGCCCGGCCGGGCAGCGGCAGCACGGGGCCGGATTCATCACCCGGGAAAAGACAGTCCACGGCAGCGTCCACGAGCTTCTCTCGCTCAAAGCCGTACATCTCGCAGATCGCGGCGTTGGCGGTGACGATCCGGCCGTCCCGGTCGAAGGTCGCGATGCCGTCTGCGGCCGCCTCAAGAATCGCCTCTGTCTCGATGGTGTATTGCAGCAGTGCCGCCTCGACCTCCGTGAGGCGACGACGCGTGCGCACGACTTCGAGCGCGCGGGCAAGTGCGGGCGGAAGCTTGTCGAGGAATTCACTGTCCTTGATCACGTAGTCAACTGCGCCGCGCTTCATCAGTTCGACGGCCAACGACTCGTTGCCCTGGCCCGTTGTGATGATGAACGGGTAGCTTCGCCCGTGGCTGTCCAGTTCCTGCAGCAGTTCGGTCGCGTGCATATCGGGCAGTACGTTGTCGATCAGCAGAAGATCGGCGTCATACTGCAAAAGCCACTGCACGGCCTCACCACCGGTGGAAACGGTGACCGGCTGGCAATTCAGCTTTGCCACGGCATTGCTGACCAGCTTGGCGACGCCGGAATCGTCTTCGATGATCAGGACCTTGGGGGCGTCCATGCGCGACCTTCCTTTCGGGTTGACGATTACTCTTCCAGCGGTGGCACGCAGACGATCTGCAGGAACATGCCCAGCCGGCGGATCACCTCGACAAATTCGTCGTAGTCGACCGGCTTGGTAATGTAGTCGTTGCAGCCCAGTTCATGGCAGCGCCGCACTTCCTGCGGCTCGTCCGTGGTGGTCAGCATGATCACGGGCATCAACTGCAGCCGCGGGTTCTGCTTCACCTGGCGCAGCACCTCGTCGCCGCTGACTTTCGGCATGCGGATGTCGAGCAACAGCATGTAGGCGTTTTCATAGTCAATGTGTTCTCCGCCGTTCTCCTTCTCGGAGAGGAAGTTGAGCACTTCCTGTCCGTCCTCGAAGTGGCGAATCTTGTTGCGGATCCCGACATTGCGCAGATTGCTTTTCACCAACGTGGCGTGGCCGGTGTCATCCTCAGCGAGCAGTATTTCCATGGTGTGGGTCCTCCGTTTTTGGTCAGGCATTGGTTGTGTCATTCTTGGTGCTCCCTACTGGCGTCTGTCGAGGGCCCATCCCGAGCGGTGCAGGCACGGTGACAATAAATCGACTTCCGCTTCCCAGTTGCGACTCGACACGAATCCTGCCACCGCTGCGTTCCAGGATGCGGCGCACGGCCGCGAGCCCCAGCCCGTCGCCGTCCTTTCCGTCCTTGGGGTTGAGGCGGTGGAATACCTCGAAGATGATCTCGCCGTGGTTGGCGGCAATGCCGAGCCCGTTGTCGGCAAACACGTACTCGACCATGCCGTCCACTTCCCGCCCGCTGATATGGACCTCGGGCGACCGCAGGGGCGAGCGGTACTTGATCGCGTTGTCGAGCAGGTTCGAGCAGACCTGGCTGAGCTGGTCTTCGTCCATGAAGCAGGGCGGCAGCGGATCGACCTGCACACTCACGTCGTTCTGGGTGATGACGAACTGCATTGCGTCGATCACTTCCTGCATCAGCTTGTTCGCGTCTACCAGCTTGGGGTGCAGCAGCACACGCCCGAGACGGGATATCTTGAGCAGCCCCTTGATCAGACGGTCCATCTTGCGCGTGCTGGAGTCGATGTAGCCGAGCGCTTCCGGTATGTCCTGCTCAAGCAGCGGCTGGACCTCTTTCCGCAGATCGTCCGCCAGCGTGCCGTTGCCGAGCAGGCGGTCCAGCTTGCTGACTGACTCCGCCATCTGGCGGCTGAAGCCCTGCAGGTTCACCAGTGGCGAACGCAGGTCGTGCGAGGCGACGTAGACAATGCTCTCGAGTTCCTTGTTCACCTGCTTGAGACGTTGCTCGCTCTGGAGAAGTGCCTGCTGCGCCTCGCGTCGTTCGGTAATGTCGCGCACGGACGCCACCACCATCACGTGACCCGACATCCTCACCGGGCTCAGGGTCACTTCGACCGGCACCACTGCCCCGTTCCTGTTCAGCGCGTACAACTCGCGGCCGACGCCCATGGCGCGTATCTCGGGATCTCTCAGGTATGCTTCACGCTGACCGACGTGTGCATCACGCAGATGCTCCGGTAACAGCGACTCGACCTTCATCGCCAGCGCTTCGTTGCGGGACCACCCGAACAGGTGCTCTGCCTGGCGGTTGTACTCGACGATGTTGCCCCGCTCGTCGACCATCAACGTGGCATCCGGCGCCGAGGCGACCAGGGTCTCAAAGCGAACGGCATTTTCCTCGGCCGCCGCTACGGCTCGCTCGAGCGACTGCGAGATCTCCAATCGTTCCGTGACGTCGAGGGTAATCCCCACCACCTCGACCACTCGCCCCTGTTCGTCACGCAGGGCTGCGCCGGTGACGTCCACCCAGATGGTCTTGCCGTCCTTGCGGATGTAGCGCTTGACGTAGTTGTAGGACTCGCGTCCACTCTCCTGCATTTCCCGAATAAAGCCGGTCGTCTTGCCGTCTTCCTCCGGGTGGTTGAGCTTGCGGAAGCTCTTGTGCATCAGCTCATCCACGCTGTACCCCACCATGCGCGCGAACGCCTCGTTGCACTCGGTGAAGATTCCGTCGGGGCTCACGGCCGTCATCCCGACGGAGCTGCAGCCGACGAGCGCGGAGTAGCGCGCCGCCAGCTCGCGGTTCCTGGCCACCAGCGCCTCCAGCTCGCTGACAAGGCGCTCGCGCTCTTTCTCGGCCTCGCGGCGCCAGGTGATGTCGCGGATGGTCCAGACGTACTTGGTGCCTTCCTCGGACTCGAACTCGCTGACGCGAATCGCGGCGATGAACGGCGTGCCGTTTACGCGCTGCGCCTGTGCGTCGAAGCTGCGCCCGGTCAGCGCGTTCATGCCCTCCACCCGCCGCGTGTCCCGGAGCTTCATGGCGCCTGCCTCAGAAGGAGACAGCAAGTCCTCGATGTTTCGCCCAAGCAGATCAGCCGTGGAAGCCGCGAAGATCGATTCCGCTGCGGGGTTGGCGTCCTCGACTTTGCCGTCGCCCGCAACTGTAAACACCGCGTCCGGCAATGAGCCCACGAGCCTGGCCATGCGCTCGCGGCTGCGTTCAACCGCGCGATTGGCCAGTTGAAGGTTGACGCTGCGTGCACTGGCGATGACCGCAAGGTGCGTGCTCAACGCCATCAGCAGCGCGACCAGTGCACCAGCGCCCGCGATCGTCCACGGCAAAGCCGTCTGGCGCTTTCGAATGAACGCCAGCGTCGGCGTCATCGTCAGTGTCCAGTCGTCACTGCCGGGTTGGATGTGGGCGACCAGTTCGTCGTCCGCCAGCTCGGGGACGCTGTGGAAGTACAGTTGCCGTTCGCCATGTTTCAGACTAATGGCAAATTCGCGCATGGTGGACGACGACAGCGCACGGTCCAGATAGGCGGGAAGATCGAACAGCGCCAGGATGCGCAACTGCTGTCCCTGCGCGCCGCGCGCCGCTGCGGCGACATAGAAATGCGCTGTTTCCGTTGCGGTCGGCAGCAAACCAATCTCGCCCCGCGCTTCCGGCCCCTCACCGGCAAAAGCAAGGTCCCACGCATCCGCATGCCGCGTTCCGGTGTATCCTTGCACCGACGCATGACGCCTGCTGCCGTTGCTCTCGAGCTCGAAAGCGAGCAGACCGGGCAGGTCGGTCAGGTATCCCTTCGTGGCGGCCGTCCACTCCTCCTGTGTGATGTCCTGCTGCTCAGCCAGGATCGACGCGATGCGGTAGACCGTGTCCTTCGTCGCGCTGAAACGGTTTTCCAGCACCACCGCCGACTCTTCCACCTTCGCGGAAGCGAAACGCATCGCCGTCTGGTGCTCAAGGTTGGAAAACGAGTGAACGGTGACGGCCGTCGCCGCCAAAACCGCAACCGCAACAGGCATCGGGAAAGCGGCAGGATAGCCCGTCTTGCCCTTGGGTGCCCTGCGCCATGCGAGGGCCAGCTGTACTACCCCCAGCAGGGTAAGGCACAACGCCGTTTGTGCGCTGGTGCCGTGCTGCCGGCCCCAGTCCAGCCCCGTCACCTGGCTGGCGATGAATCCTATGACGGCCGTCGTGCCGATGCCGAGGGCAATGCAGCCTGCGATGGCGGCGGTGGTCGTCTGCCACGAGCGCCGCGCGTTGCCCGCCAGCATGAAGACCGACACCGCAATCCCGAGCAGCCCGGCCAGCGTGAACAACGAGCTGCGACCGGGCGGCGAGAAACGATCCGTGACAAAGGGTGTGCCGACGACGGTGTCGAGCCAGATTGCCGTACCCGCAAGGTAGCCGTAGATCGACCACGCGCAAAGAAACACCAGCACCGCGGCAGCGCCGAGCTTGGCGCGATGGGCGCCGAGGCGTGCCAGGATCAGGGCGGCGGCGGCGATCAGCATCCCCAGCGCGGTCGAGAACTGCATGACCGCCTCGTCCGGGGCGAGGCGCACGAGCCACTCCACGCGCAGCAGCCAGCCGGCCATCGTGAGGGTGGACGTCAGGACGACGATGCCGGCGGCAATCAACTCGTTTGTATGTTTGCGTCCCAATGCGCCCCGGGTGCACTTAGTGCGAGTTGCTAACTAACCAGCTGTTGAGAGTGCCTTCCGATGAAGCTCACTTTCCTGTGCAACAGTCTAGTTTCACGCCGTTTATAGCGATACCAAACATCTCGAAATTGATATCTTCACTGATGTTACAAGTAGCGTGCTGACGTACCCGCTTTGTCCGGCCCGGGCATTCAAGCCAGAGGAAGAGGGCCGCACCGCTCTTTCAAGTGGCTCCTGCGCCGGTTCAGAATTGGTTCGGACAAAGCAATATTAGCGAATTTTGCACAGATTGGCCACTCAAAAGTATACGCGGTGTCATGTAATATTCCATGGTGACCCAAAATCCAGTGACCTTACGCATTGCACGAAGAGAGCATCGCACTTCTTGTAGCATCAGCACCCGCCAACCAACATAAGCACTGTATGCGAGGGATTTGTGGCTCTGGCGTGCATCAATGAGCATTGCCCCGCACTTGCGGGGCAATGCTCATCTTCGTCGCGAAATCTTACAGCCGCGTTCAGAGCTCGAGGCGAGGCAGCAGGTAGTCGTGCAGCTCGTCGATCGCCACGCGTTCCTGCGCCATGCTGTCGCGCTCGCGCACCGTCACCGTGCCGTCCTCAAGACTCTCGAAGTCCACGGTAATGCAGAACGGCGTGCCGATTTCGTCCTGGCGGCGGTACAGACGCCCGATGCCGGCGCTGTCGTCGTAGACCGTGCGGAAGTGCTTCTGGAACTTCTGCTTGATTGACTTCGCCAGCTCCACGATCTCCGGCTTGTTCTTCTTCAGCGGGAAGACGGCCAGTTTGATCGGCGCCAGCGCCGGGTGCAGGCGCAGCACTGTGCGCGTGCACTCCTCGATGAACTTCTCGGTCGGCGGGCGGAACTTCTTTACGGGCTCGAGGTTCTGCGCGCCCTCGTGATCGAGCGCCAGCAGCACCTCGTCAAGCGACGCGGGCAGGCGCGAGACGACGTCGTCGAGCTGATTCAGGAACGCCTCGACCTTGTCCGGCTGGTGCTTGGGCTCCTTGCCGGCCTCGATGTCCTTGCGGGCGTCCTTGATCTTCTTCTCGGCGTTCTTGCGGATCATGGCCGCGTCGGACTTGATCTGGTCGATCTCCTGCTTCGTCGGCTCTTTCACAAGCTCTTCGTGGTAGGCCTCGCACAGGAACGTCAGCACCGCGCGCGTCGCGCCGGCCGAGGGCTCGATCACCCAGGGGATGTAGCGGGCCTTGGCGTCCGGATCGAAGTAATCGAACTTCTCGTTCGAGTCCTTATTGGCCTCAAGCTTCAGACGCTTCAGGTCCTCTTCCGGCACGTCCTTGCTGTGGGCGCTCAGGTCGAAGTCGGTACGGTTGGCCACGCCTTCGATCTCGCCCCAGCCAAGCGCGCCCGGGAAGAGATACTCAATGTCCGTCGTCGCCTTGGCGTAATGGGCCAGCTCATCGGCCGCCTGCGCACGTTTGCGGAAGCGGGCTGCGATGCGCTCCATGTCTTCGTTGCCGGCTGAGGGGGGCGTGGCATAGCGCAGCCACCAGCGATAGCGCTGCTGTACCCACTCTTCGTGCCACTGCTCGTCGTTCTTTTCGCCTTCGGCCACGAACTGCGGCGGCTTGATGAAGAATTCAATCTCCATCTGCTCAAACTCGCGCGTGCGGAAGATGAAGTTGCCCGGCGTGATCTCGTTCCGGAACGCCTTGCCGATCTGGGCAATGCCGAACGGAACTTTTCGTGCAAGTGAGCGCTGCACGTGCGCAAAGTTCATGAAAATGCCCTGCGCCGTCTCCGGCCGAAGGTAAACGCGCGCGGCCGCTTCTTCGTCCGTGCCCGCCGCGGCCGAGACCGGCCCGACGTGCGACTGGAACATCAGGTTGAACTGGCGAGGCTCGGTGAATTCGTTGCTCCCACACTTCGGGCATGTAACCTCACACGCCGTGAACGAAGCTGCCGTAAAGGCAACAGCGTTCTCGGTAATGAACTTGTGGTGGGCGTCAGTGGCGGCCTTCAGGCGTTGGTTCGCCTTCACTGTATCCGAATCAGCTACCATCTCTCTCTTGGCAGACTCGTCGCCGGAGGCGTCGAATTTCAGGAACAACTTACCCAGTGGCCACCACGCTTCATGCGCCGCGAGAATCTCTCGCATTACCGCGACACCCTGCGATCGCGCAGGTTCAGGCATTGCTTGGCACACGCGTTCGTGTGCCTTGAAGTGTTTTGACCACGTCTCGGAAGTTAGCATGTCCTCGTCACGGACACTTGAGACCCACGCGCCGACTAGATCGTCAGCACGAAAGCGAGATCGACATTTCTTGCAGTCGACCATTGGGTCACTGAACGTGGCTTCGTGGCCGGAGTGCTGCCAGACCTTGCGGCTCATGAGCACGGCGGCGTCGAGGCCGTCCATGTCGTCGCGCGCGTAGACGGCGTCCTGCCACCAGGCCTTTTTTACGTTGTTGAGCAGTTCCACACCGAGCGGGCCGTAGTCCCAGAAGCTGGCCACGCCACCGTATGCGGCGCTGCCCGGAAAAACGAATCCGCGCCGCATGCAGAGGTTGCGTACTTGCTCAAGACTTTTGGCCGGCATGGCTGCTCCTGTACTGTGGGGCAGGCTGCCAGCCTGCCCGGGCGGGCAAGCTGCCCGCCCCACTTGGCGCGCTCTAGCTACCAGCAGGTGAACGATTTGCAAGGGGTGAGGGTTGCACGTAGCCCCCGGCGTGAGCTGGGGGCATGAATGCCAAGGCGCTCACAGGCGTTGACGCATGCGCGACGACACACGACGTGGCGCCGTTGCGATCCCCGGCCGTTCCGACTTCGCCAAGGCTTCGTCGGACAGGTGCCGGCCGGGCTACAACTTGGCCGTAAACACGTACCAGTAGGCCGCGGCGGCGGCGCCGCCGATCACGATCACGCCCATCAGCTCGGGAAAGACGTACACCAGTGTGCGGAAGCTGATCAGCCGCAGGCAGGCCGAGAGGATCGACAGCTTGATGATCCGCCCGGGCTTCGCGCGCAGGGGCTTGCTGGTGGCCTTGTATTCCGGGTCGATCATCAGGCGCACATCGTGGAACACCCCGTGCTCACGCGCCTGGCGGTTCAAGTCCTGCAGCAATCCCTGAAGATTGCGCAGCGACAGGATCGACGTGACGATGAAGTAGATCGTCAACCCGGCCAGAACCAGCCCCAGCACGTAGCGGTAGCTCGTGTAGGGCTCGGCGCCTTTGAGGATTTCGGCAAGGTCTTCCATGAACAGCCGGAGGTCCGACTTACCTCTGTTCGTCTTTTCTCTTTCGCTCGCTGCAGTTTCACAGGATACTTCGGCTATGTCTGACACACTCCGCAAGGAAATTCGCAAGGTGCTCAAGGACTGGGACTCCGGCAAGCTCACGGCGCAGGCCGTGCAGCACTGGGCCGCCGCCACCAGCGCCAAGGACGCCGACGTCTTCACCGAGAAGGTGATTCACCAGCTGCGTGGGCTGGGCGAATACCTGATCACGGTGGATGACATCGCGATCTACCTTGAGGGTCTCGAGCTGCCGGCCGAGCTGGGTATCAAACACCTCGAAATCGAGGGCGCAGCGTTTGACGTCAAGGCACGCGCCACAGACCTCAAGGACGACCCGTTCTACGGGCCCCACACACGCGCGATTCTGAAGGAGCTTTCGTAAGTGGCATGCGCTTCCAGCGCATGTGTTGCGCCTGCTTCCAGCAGGCGCTTCAGCGGCTTGAAGCCGCTGTGACTCATCGGCTGGAAGCCGATGCTACGTAACCGGCGGCAGGAAGCCGCTGGCGTCGCTGCTGCCTGCGCGCGGGATCACGGTGATCTTCATGACCTGGCCGGTCTGCGGCGTCACGCGGGCGCGGTGTGCGATCGTCTGCCCGCACACCACCAGCACGCCGCTGCTGTCGCACACGAGCGGCGTCACGTCACGCTGGTCGCGCGGGACTTTGTTGTCCACCAGCAGGTCCTGCAGCTTCTTTTCGCCGGTCAGCCCCAGCGGGCGAATGCGGTCGCCGTCCTTGCGGGCGCGCACGAACAGCGGGAACAGCACCGCCTCGGCGTTCAGGTATTCGACCTCGTCGCCCCTGGTTTCCATCAGCTCGGCCACGCCGCCGCTCGGCATCGCCATCATCTCGGCCGTGATGCGCGCCACCGGGCCGCGGTCCACGTCGGCCACCCAGCTTCCGTCGCGGCTGATCTGGAATTCAGCGGGCGTGATGAACTCGGGCAACGTGGTCGTGTGCGCGAGTTTCACGACCACGTCGTGGTCATCCAGCAGCACGCTCGCGCCGTCCGACAGGCGCACGACCAGCCCGCGCCGCTCGCTGCCCAGCAGGTCGCGCACACGTTCCACACGACGATGCGTCACCTCGCGCACCGGCATGCCGGCGGATGCCAGCGCCGCGCGCAGGATGTAGCGCTGCGCAAGCGGCCCCTGCGCGCGCAGTTTCTCGATCGACACGCGCACGACGGTTTCGCTGCCGCGCTCTTTCGGCGGGTCAAGGAAGCCTTCCGCGAGCTGCGAAAGCTCTTCTTCCAGCTCCTGCGCCTGCTGGCCCAGCGCGGCGAGATGGCGTTTGGCAGCCGGGTTGAATTCCTTGATCAGCAGCGGCATCAGCTTGGCGCGCACCTTGTTGCGGGCGTAGCGCGGGTCTTCGTTGGTCGAATCGATGAAGACCGGGATCTTCTCGGTCTCGACCCATTCGTCGATCTGGTCGCGCCCGATACGCAGCATGGGGCGCACGACCTCGGCGCGCGAGTTGCGCGACAGCGGGCGGCGCACCGGGATGCCCGACATGCCGGTCAGCCAGCTTCCGCCGATGGCGCGCATCAGCACGGTCTCGGCCTGGTCGTCGAGCTGGTGGCCTGTGGCAAGCTTGGTGATGTGTTTCTCGGCGCAGGTGTCGACGAACAGGCGGTAGCGTTCGCGACGCCCCAGCGACTCGATGCTCATGCCCTTGAACTTGCCTGACCTCAGCATCTCCGGCACGTTCACCTTGCGCACGACGATGGGCAGCTTGAGGCGATCCTCGGCCATCAGGCGCGCGAACTTCTCGTTTTCGTCCGCGTGTTCGCTGATGCCGTGGTTGAGGTGGGCCAGCACGATGTTCCAGCCGTACTTGTAGGTCTGGCTGATCTGCGTCAGCGCCTCGGCCAGGAACATCGAGTCCGGCCCGCCGGAGAAGGCGACGAGAATGCCCTCACCGCGATCGAACAGGTCGGTCGTGCGGATGAAGGCGTGCACTTCGTCAAAGAGGCGGTTCAAGGCGCTCCGCGAGGTTTCGGGTTCCGGGCTCTAGGTTTTAGGTTGTCGCCGCGCCGTAGGCATCCCCTAGCACCTAAAACCTGCAAGCTAGCCCTTGCCTGCGCAAACGCTGTGAACGACCTTGATGCAGCTGTCGACGAATACCTCGATGCCGTGGTCGCGCAGCTTGCCTTCCACCTCAAAACCGCCGGCGTTGAGCTGGAACCAGACGGCCTTCGGCAGCGGGTTCATGGCCAGCACCTGCTCGCAGACTTCGTGCTCATGCTCGGCGGCGCGGAACACGTCCACGATGTCGATCGCGTCCGGGATGGCTTCCAGGCGGGGGTAGCAGGCCAGCCCCTCGATTTCGTCGTGGCCCGGGTTCACCGGCACGATCTCATAGCCCGCCCGCTGCATGTACAGCGCGATGGCGTGGCTGGTGCGATGCGGCTTCGGCGACATGCCCAGCACGGCAATGCGGCGAGCGTCTTTCAGGATTTCGCAGGCGGTATCCATTGGTGCTTGGTGCTCGGGGTTCGGTGTTTGGTGAGGGGACTTCGGCGCTATATCCAAACACCGAACACCAGACACCAAACACCTGCCTAGTAGTGGTCGCCACTCTTTCGCACGTGGACCCAAGGCTCGCCTTCCTTGAGCATGCGCCCGCCGATGACTTCGCCGACGACGAGATTGTGCTCGGTGCTTGGCTCCAGCACGCGCATCAGGCGGCACTCCATGAAGCCGAGCGCGTCCGGCAGATAGGGCGTGTTGTTGTCCGTGCGCGCGATGTTGGCGTTCTCAAACGGGTCTTCATTGATGCCGAAGCCCTTGGCGAACTGACCCATCAGCTTCTTGTCGTCGGTGCCGAGGATGTTCAGCGCGAAGTGTGCCCCGCGCGAAAGCTGGCGCATGATCGGGCGGTCCTGCTTGATCGCCACGCTCACGGCCGGCGGAAAGAACCCGGCCTGGCAGACCCAACTGGCCAGAAACGCCGCGCGCTGGCCGTTGTTCTCGGCCGTCACGATGTAGAGCCCCGTGGGCACGCGCCCAAGCGCCTGGATGTCCGGCGGTGTATCAGCCATGAGTTGCCTCCTTGTCTGCAACGTACGCAAGCACCGGCTTCGAAACCAGAGCCGGCAGCGGAAGCTGCCGGTGCGACCGCCTGACACTCCCCCACACCGGGCTCCCGCCCGGTGCTCCGTCCTACATATAAACGCGCGCGACGCGGCGGCCTAATCCGCAGAGTATTTCGTACGGGATTGCTTCCGCCCACGCGGCGACTTCCGCGAGGCTGATTTGATCTTCGCCGTCGCGCCCGATCAGTGTGACTTCGTCGCCGACGGCGGCATCCGGCACCAGGCTGACGTCGATTGTCGTGTAGTCCATGCTGACGCGACCGACGACCGGGCAGCGCACGCCCCGCACCAGCGTCTCGGCCTTGTTGCTGAGCGAGGTGCGGTAGCCGTCGTTGTAGCCGACAGGCAATGTCGCAATCCGCGCGGGCGCCGGAGTGTAGTAGGTGCGCGAGTAGCCGATCGGCGTTCCTTCCGGCACTTCCTTAATGAAGAGAATGCGGCTCTTGAGTTCCAGTGCGGGCTTGAGTTGATCGGCGTTACCCTGCGCGTCGCCGGGCAGCAGCCCCCACAACGCGATGCCCGTACGCACCATGTTGAAGTAGGCATCGTCGCGCCCGAACACCGCCAGCGACGACGAGCTGTGCAGCGTGAGATCCCTGTAGCCCAGCCGCTCGGCCACTTCGACCGCGAGGTTAAAGTGCTCGATCTGCCGCGTGGTGAATGCCGGGTTGCGCTCGTACGGCAGGCTGAAGTGGGTGCACATGCCCACCAGCTCAAGGTTGCGCAGGCGGCGCATGTTGTGCAGGAACGGCACGGCCTCGAACGGCTGCATGCCGAGGCGACCCATGCCTGTGTCTACTTTCAGGTGCACCCGCAGCTTACGCCCCTGCTTTTCGGCCTCGGCGTTCAGCTCTTCAGCCATCTGCACGGTGTGCAGGTTGACCTCGATGTCGTTGGCGACGACACGCGGCATTTCGCCTGGGATGATGCCGCCGACGATCAGGATTGGTGCGGTGATGCCCGCGTCGCGCAGCTCAAGTGCTTCGCCGCTGTCGCCGACGCCGATGGCGTCAATCTTCTCGGCAACCAGCAGCCGCGCCATCTCAACGGCTCCGTGCCCGTATGCGTTGGCTTTCAGCACGGCCATCACGCGGGTGTCCCCCACGCGCTGACGGATGGCGCCGAGGTTGTGGCGCACGGCGGACTTGTCGATATCGGCCCAGACGCGATGCATGGAAACAGCCGGTGGTCAGTGGTCAGTGATCAGTGGCCCTTGCGGCCGGCAGCGACTGATCACTGACCACTGACCACCGGCCACTGTCTGCTAGCCCTTCTTGGCGGCCTTGCCTTCAATCTTCTTGCGCTTGCGGGCGTTGGCGATCTTGCGGCGCTTGTTCTTGAGGTGGCCCTTCTTGCTGCTGTTGTAACCCATGGCTACTCCGGTTTGATGGATGCTGGATACGGCTTCATAAGTTTGCTCGCGTCATCGTTCCGCACGAGCGCGACCAGAATGTATGTACCACGTTCGTTACTTACGCAAGCGGCCCACTTGTCTTTTGCGTCGTTGTGAACGTACAGCGCGATGCCGGACATCTCGCGCACGACCGCGGCGTCGAAGCCGGTGATGAACGCCGCGCCGTGCTTCTTGAGCGTCGCGACCGGGTCGTCCTTGGTCTTCGTCGCGTTATAGATGAAGACCGCGGAGACGTTGGCGCGCCAGTCGGCCCACTCTTCGTCAGTGCCGCTGCTGGCGTGGGGCGCGGCCTTGTCGCTGTACGCTTCCAGCAGTGCAAAGTCGCTGGAAGGCTTCAGCAGCAGGTCATACTTGTCGCTGCGCAGCTCGGCCTGCCCGTCTTTGGCCAGCTTGTCCCAGCCCGTCGGCGTGGGCATGACGATCTTCTTCCAGAGATCGGGATCTTCCTTGGGTGTGTCGTCCGGCTTGTTCGACTTGGCGCTGCCGCCGTCGCCACCGCCGCTGCACTTGTTCTCGGGCGGGGGCGCCGTGTTGTCCGCCGTGTTGCCGCCGCCGCAAGCGGCCAGCGCAAGGATCATCACCAGGCATACGCCCGCCACAATGCATCGTGCCATGCCGAACCTCCTGTAGAACGGGGTCGGCAATCCTAGCCACGAAATCGAATTACAAAAGGCAAAAGGCGGGGGCGGCGCGCCTAGAACTCATCGACTTTGGAATCGTCCGCCGGTTCTTCTGCGGGCTCTTTTGCAGGCTCTTGTGCGGGCCGATCTGCCGGATGTTCCTGCTCAGACCGGGGCTCGGCTTGTGATCGCGCGGGCACGCTTGGCTCGGCCGGTGCCGGGTACTCGTAAGGCTCGATCTCGTAGTGCTGCACGCATTCGGTTTCGTACCGACTGTGGTCGAGTTGCCGCCAGAGGTTCATGCCGCAAACCATCATGACGATGACGATCATCAGCCACGGGCTGCCGCAGCATCTGCGCGGCCCGCACGTGCCGGGCACGCCTGCCCAACTGCCTCTGCGTGCGGGGTTTGCGGCGGGTTGTTTGCGCGCGGGAAGCGGCGAATTGTAGAGCCCGGCAGTGGCCTGGCCCGGCACATCCAGCACCCGCGAGCACTCGGGGCAGCGAATGCGTTTGCCGGCGTAGAACTCGCTGAGTTCCCGCTGCCAGCCGCAGTTGCATTGCGCTCTCGCCCTCATGCTTTTCAGTATACCACATGCGACGACATCCTGCGGAGCGCTCGGCACGCGCGCACTGCGACCCCTTGTGTGCGGGCGCGGCTGCGCTACAATTTCTATCCGTCCGCGTAAAACCGCTAAAACTAAGGCATCCAGAGGCAGCAACCAGATCGTGCCCCATAACCCCAACGACGACGAAGGACATGTGTTCGAGGAGGAAGATCACGACCTCGACCTGTCCGACCTCCACAACGAGCCGCCCCAGCGCGAGACGGTGCGCGAACGTCTGCAGAAGGCCGCCAAGCGCCGCACCACCAGGCAGCAGGAAAAGAACTGGCACGACACGCCGGTCAATGTAACGCCTTCCGGGCGCCACGAGATCGTCGAAGACGAAGACATCATCAACGACGAAGACGACCTCGACGTGGACAGCGTCGTTATCACGGCCAGCGGGCGCCACGAAGTAGTCGACGACCACGATATCGACATCGGCGACCTGGACGAATCCACGCTCGACGGCGGCAACTACGACAGCTCATTCCCCGGCCCGGCCACGCGCATCGAAGAAGAACTGGACCTCGCCGGAATCATTGAGTCCAAGCCCATCACGGCCGGCCCGATGACAATGGCGGCCTTCGAAATGTCGCAGGGCGATTCGGGCGTCAAGGAGCGCGGCGACACGGAGCGCATCGTGGCGGCCTCGCCCGAGGACCGCATCGGCGGCGGTTCCGGCCTGTCCGACGAAGCCTCGGCGGAGTCGGGACCGATGACCATGGCCGCCATGGAGATGGAAAGCGCGCCCGGCGATGATTCAGGCGACGACACCGACGTGCCGAGTGTTACATTGACCGGCGCTTCCATGGGTGACTCTGCGGGAGATTCTGACGCACTGGGCGGCTCTGGTCCGATGACTTTGGCCGCACGTGAAATGGAATCTAACATCGCGGAAGATGCTGATACGCAAGGCGATAAAGTCAGCGGGCATGCAGAAAATCCCACTGGCGAAAGTGTGGATTCACTGATAGATAACAGTCCACAACGCACTGACCTGGATGACTCAGGCGCAGCTCCCCCCGCAGCGCAGAACCCGGCAGCGGGTGACTCGAATTCGGCACCGCAGGATGGTGCCTTCGAGGATCCCACCCGGGGTGTTTCGTCGGCGCAAGGGGAGGAAGCCCGCATGAGGCCGGACAGCACCGAAGAAGACGAACTGGATTTGAACGCCGCGGGCGATAGCGGCGAGATCGAAGAAAGCGAATCCGACGAACTCGACCTGGGGGCTGCAGCAGGCGGGGAAGAGGATTCAACGTCCGCAGATGATTACGCGGGCGATACGGGCGACGAAGATTCCGGGGCGGTCTCGGAAGACTCGGTGCCTGCGGAACCAAACGAAGCTTATTCTGAACAGCCGGAGGTATCCACCGTGGGTGATGATTCGGGTGCGCCGCTCGGGCGCGGCTTGGACGTGGGAACTGCGAACCTTGTCGCGTCCCGCATGGATGAAGAAGGCGGCATCGAGTTCTTCCCTGCACGCAATGCATTCCTTGACGTGCCGGAAGACCCGTACACCTTGAAGATGCTGAAGGGACAGGGCGTCCCTTACATCAAGCGCGAGAACAAGCTCTTCATCATCGGTGAAGACGCCTTCGAGCTGGCGAACATCTTCAACCGCGAAATGCGCCGTCCGATGAAGAACGGTCTGATCAGCCCGACCGACGTCGACGCGATGCCGATGGAAGTCGAGCTGTTCAAGAAGATCCTCGGCCCGCCGCGCAGCGAAGGCGAGATCGTTTACTACTCAATCCCGGCGGACCCGGTCGACTCGACGATGAACATCGTGTACCACACGAACATCGCCAACGGTCTGCTTGACCGCCTCGGATACCGCGGCCACCCCTTCAACGAAGGTCAGGCCGTCGTGTTCAGCGAGCTGGGTGACGACGATTTCACCGGCATCGGCATTTCCTGCGGTGGCGGCATGGTGAACGTCTGCGTGACCTTCCGTTCTATGCCGGTCGTCAGCTTCTCGACGGCCAAGGGCGGCGACTGGATCGACCAGCAGGCGGCACAGGTGATGGGTTGCGCGGCCAGCAAGATCACGGCCGTCAAGGAGCGCGGCGTCGACATCAACGCGCCGAAGACTCCGGAAGAAGAAGCAATCGTCATCTACTACCGCCACCTGATCAAGTACAGCCTCGACAACATCATCAAGAAGTTCGAGGTCACCAAGGACATCCCGAACTTCCCCAAGCCGGTGCCCATCGCGATTTCCGGCGGCACCAGCAAGGTCGGCGGCTTCGTCGAGGTGTTCAAGGACGAGTTCAGCAAGATGGCGAACCGCTTCCCGATCAAGATCAGCGACATTCGCCGTGCGGAAGACCAGTTGAACGCCACCAGCAAGGGATGCCTGCTTGCGGCCCTGAGCCACGAGGACTAGAATTTCTAGCCTTGGCAAACCGTGACGCGCGCCCGGTTTCCACCGGGCGCGCTCTTTTTTGGTCCACAAACGGTGATGTGGCATGGCTGACCTTGCAAAGCTCGCAAACCTTTCCAAACGCCTGAAGTCCTCGACGCCGAAGGTGAATGACGAGCAGTCGCCGCTGAGTGGCGGCTCCGCTCCCGCGGCGGTCGACGACGAGCCGGTCAGTTCGCCGGAGCCAAGGGCCGCGGCGGTCGCCCAGGCGGCACCGGCCGTCTCCAGCGGCGGTGGCGGCGGCGGGCCTGCCAAGGTAACCGTGAACATGGACCTCGGGCCGGTCACCGACATGCTCGGGCGCCTGCGCGACGAGATGAAGAACCTGCGCGAAGAAATGAAGAAGACGCGCGAGAAGGGCCTGAAGGTCGAGTTCGGCGACACCGCCAATGAACAGATGGACCAGGTCCTGAAGCACCTCAGCAGCGTCAGCAAGGCCGGTCGCGAACTCACCGAGAAGCTGGTCACGAGCCTGCCGGAATCACGCTGGTACGGCGACCTGCTCAAGCTCGGCACCGAGGTTGGCGAAGGTATCGTCGCCGGCGGCGGCGGCGGCGGAGGGGGCGGCGGCAACCCGGAGGACATCAACGCCATCAAGGAACAGCTCGAGATGCAGAAGACCCAGCTTACGGCGATCCTCAGCATCCTGCAGCGCCGGTAAAGATTGTGGTCAGTGCTCGGTGGCCAGTGGTCAGTAACGACGGGCAAGCGTCCCCTCGACTGACCACTGGCCACTGAACACTGGCCACTCAACCCACATGCCCATTCACTCGACAGCCATCATCGACCCCAAGGCCCAGATCGACGCCAGCAGCGAGGTCGGCCCGTACTGCGTAGTCGGCGCGGACGTGATAATCGGCAAGGACAACCGCATCGGGCCTCACACAGTAATCGAAGGCCCGACGACGATCGGCGAAGCGAACCGCATCGGCAACCACGCCAGTCTCGGTGCGCCGCCGCAGGACCTGGGCTACAAGGGCGAGCCGACGAAGCTCGCGATCGGCAACCGCAATTTTCTCGGCGACTACGTGCAGCTCTCGCGCGGCAGCAGCAAGACCGAAACGCAGACCACCACGATCGGCGACGACAATTTCCTGATGGCCTACTGCCATGTCGGCCACGACTGCAAGATCGGCAATCGCGTGATCGCCGCCAACTCGGTACAGCTCGCGGGCCACGTGACGGTCGAAGACCGGGCCGTCTTCGGCGGGCTGGTGGCGATCCACCAGTTCGCGCGCGTCGGCAAGCTGGCCATGGTCAGCGGCGGCAGCGTCACCAGCCTCGACATCCCGCCGTACGTGAAGGCGTTCGGCTTCGGTTGCGCGGTTCACGGGCTGAACGCGGTCGGGCTCGAGCGCGCCGGGGTCGCACGCGACAAGATCAAACGCCTGCGCGAGGCGTACAAGCTGTTGTTCCGCAGCTCCGAAACGCTGGAGACCCTGCTCGCGAAACTCGAGACCGATTTCGCCGACAGCGAAGAGGCCCAGCACTGGGTCAAGTTCTTCCGCGAAACCAGGCGCGGCGTCGTCCGCGACCGCGACCCCAAGTAGGGGCCGCCCCGCTACCGCAGCCCTCGCTTGCCTCGATCGTTCCGATCCGTCGCGCTGATGCCCATCACGGCATCGGCTTGTTCACGGGTCATGGCAGGCCGGTGCGGCTGGCGGGGCAGCTCGCCCGTCGCCCGGCGAACAAAGTCGGCGCCCCATTGACGTGTAAAGACACGGCTGTGGTCGTTGTGCTTCAGCTCGATCTTCAGGCCCTGCTGCATGATCTTCGCCCCGCACTCCTCAAGCCGGTACTCAATCAGCTCGACGGCGCGCCCGAAATTGCGGTACGCCCGGTCGCAGCCGACGAACGCGGCCGCCGGGACGCCCTCCAGGCGGCGCTGCTCCTGCAGCAGGTCGGCCATGCTTTCATCGAAAGGCGACCAGTCGGCATGGTGGTCGCCGTCGCCCCAGGTAGGCTCGCCAAGCAGGATCGCCTGCGCCTCCAGCAGAATTGACGCGTCAAGACCATAGGCGTTGTAGGAGTCCACTTCCGCGCCCGCGCCGGCGGCGCCCTCGGCGGCCAGCTCGGCCGTCTCCTTGGTGTTGCCGCCCGTGCTGGCGTACACGATGACCAGCTTCAGGCCCATGGCGCCTCCCGGGCTGATCATAGTGTGCTTTGATGCCGCGAAAATCGGCTACTTCAGAAGCAGCCCGGACTTGCCTTGAAAGGCCGGTATGTGGCGGATATCCAGCACGCCACCCGCGACGCCGACCGCGTCCAGCCCCTCGGGCTGCGCGCCGCGCGCGAAGATCAGCACCGGAAAGGCATTGCCCTCCGAATCCAGCAGCCGCAGGCGTGCGACGGTCTGCGTACCCACGCCGCGCGCCGCGCCCTCAATGTAGGCGTCCGCGATGTCCTGGTCTTCGGGCAGCACGGTGCTAGATGGCTTGTAGTGGCGCGCGTTGACGAACTCCTCGGCCGAGTACCCCATCAGCTCCTCCAGCGATCCGCTGATGTGGCGCACAGTGTACGCCTCGTCGTTTTCTGTGAAGAACGTCAGCAGCGGGTGCTGTGCAGCCGCCCACTTCGCGTCGATCTTCTTCGGCCTGTTCGCCGGCGGCCTGCGGCGGGCTGGCTTGTGTGGCTCCGACAGCACACCCGGCGGGCCGTGCAACGCCGGGACGGCGTCAATCTCGATTGCGCAGCCGGCCATCGCCTGGAACTTGCCTGCTTCGTCCAGCACGGCCTTTCCGACGCCCAGAGTTAAAGCTGACGAACCATCCGCACGCACCATCCGGTATCGGTAGGCGACCGGCGAGGCGCCCGCTGCCACTTGCTCGGCCGCCTTGTCGACGAAGTCGACGTCGTCAGGATGCAGGCTGGACGCCGCGTAGTATTGCTTGTTGTCGACGAAGTCCTCGACTTTGTAGCCGAACGCCTTGCCTTCCGGCGCCGTCATGAAGCGCATCGAGTACGCAGCGTCGTTCTCGCAGACGAACGAGATGAATGGCACGTTTGCGAGGAGCCAGTCCTCTTTAATGACGAGTGCCTCGCGCTCGCGTTCGCCCATTGCCCAGATCGCCCACCGGAGAGTGGCGTAGTATAGTCACAATCAGTGTGCTGAAAAGCAGAACCGGAAACTTATTCGCGCTCTGCCCGGATGGTCGCGGCGCCGTATTCGTCCCAGGACACGTGAAGCTCGTTGGGCACGCAGCAGACCGGGCAATCCTCTACGTACCGCTGGTCGCGGCCTGCACTTGGGTCGAGGCTGACTTCGATCTCCTCGCCGCAGCTGTCGCAGATGTAGGTGCCGGTCTCGTCCATAACGGGCTTAAGTTTGAAGCCCTCGCGGGGCAATCACGAGGGCTTCGCTCAATCCCCTCCCGGGCTAAGAGGGGTTGGGTACTGCTCAGATTTGGTCCGCAGGCTTCCGCCCGCCGACCATTTGAACGTACCCCATGAGCGCGAAAAATCAAGACAAAGTAGACCCGGTTTATCCACAATTACTGCGCAGCGGCCGATCCTCGTGAGGACTTCAGCCACACCCGCAGCACGGTCAGGTCGCCCGGCCCGATGCCCGGAATGCGCGCGGCCTGGCCGAGCGTCAAGGGGCCCACGCGTGCCAGCTTTTCGCGGGCTTCCTTGCGCAGCGGTTGTATTGCGGCGTAATGCAATCCGGGCGGCAGCCGAAACGTCTCCAGCTCGCGCATGCGGGCGACTTCGGCGTCTTCGCGCCCCATGTAGCCGTCGTAGCGGGCGTCGATCTCGAGCGTCGCCAGCGCAGCAGGATCGAGCGTTGCCAGCCCGGGCGCCAGCTCAAGCACCTTCGACCACGGGAATTCCGGCGAGCGCAGTCGGAAGTAGAGCGTCTTGTCGCCTTGCATGGTTTCGCGCAGCAACGCTTCCCCGCGCTTGTAGTCCGCGAGCTTGGCTTCAAATCTCTGCCGGCGCTCTTGCTCGACGCAGCCAAGCTCAATCCCGAGCGGCGTCAGGCGGCGATCGGCGTTGTCCGTACGCAGCCGCAGCCGGTACTCAGCAAGGCTGGTGAACATGCGGTACGGCTCGTCGGTGCCGCGCGTGGTCAAGTCGTCGATCAGCACGCCGATGTAGGCCTGGTCGCGCCGCAGCACTACCGGCTCACGCCCGCCCAGTGTCAGTGCGGCGTTCAAGCCCGCCATCAGGCCTTGCGCGCCGGCTTCTTCATATCCTGTGGTTCCGTTGATCTGCCCGGCCAGGTACAGCCCGCGCACGAGCTTGGTCTGCAAGGTCGCATCGACCTGCGTGGGCGGAATGAAGTCGTACTCGACCGCGTAGCCGTAGCGCACAATCCGCGCGCGCTCGAGCCCGGGTATGGTGCGCACCAGCGCGTCCTGCACGTCGCGCGGCATGGATGTGGAAATGCCGTTCGGGTAGACCTCGCCGCTGTCGAGCCCCTCGGGCTCGAGGAAGATGTGGTGGCTTTCCCTGTCCGGGAAGCGCTTGATCTTGTCCTCAATCGACGGGCAGTAGCGCGGGCCGACCCCGACGATCTGCCCGCTGTAGAGCGGGCTGCGGGCGAGGTTGTCGGCGATCACCTTGTGGGTGTTCGCGTTGGTGTACGTGATGTAGCAGCTCACTTGCGGCTTCGTGATCTCGCGCGTCATGAACGAGAACGGCACCGGTGGGTCGTCGCCCTTCTGCTCGTCGGCCGCGCTCCAGTCGATGGTTGACGCATCAAGGCGCGGCGGCGTGCCGGTCTTGAGCCGCCCGGTGCGGAAGCCGAGCGCGCGCAGTTGATCGCCAAGCCCGTGTGAAGCCTTCTCGCCGGCGCGCCCGCCCTCAATCCTGTCCTCGCCATAGTGCAGCAAGCCACCCAGGAACGTCCCGGTCGTGAGCACCACGCGCGGCGCGTGAAGCGCACGCCCGTCGGCCAGTTGCACGCCCGCAACAGAGGCGGCAGACGTCAGGCGGCAGGCGGCAGTCACTGCAGTTCCTTCCCCGCCGCCTGCCGCCTGCTGCCTGCCGCCTTGCAGCAACAGTTGAACCGCTTCGCCCTCAACAATCGTCAAACCGGCCGTCGCCTCGCACATCTGCTGCGCCGCCCGCTGGTAGGCGTCCTTGTCGGCCTGCGCGCGGGGCGAGATAACCGCGGCGCCCTTGCTGGTGTTCAGCATGCGGAACTGGATGCCGGCTTCGTCAATCAGCCGCCCCATCGCGCCGCCCAGCGCATCGATTTCGCGAACGATCTGCCCCTTCGCGACGCCGCCAATGGCCGGGTTGCACGACATGCGCCCAATGCCGTCGCGGGTGAAAGTGACCAGGCAGGTCGAAGCCCCCAGCCGCACCGCAGCCAGCGCGGCCTCAATCCCCGCATGTCCGCCACCAACAACAATGACGTCGAGCTCAGCCATGGCCGCGATCATAACGCGCAACGCCCGCGCCGGGAGGCACAGCCACTAGCCACTAACCACCAGCCACCTTATCCTTCCGGCCCATGAACCTTGAGTTGATCGAATACCTGAAGAAGCAGTCGCAGTTTGCGCCTGTGCCCGAAATTGAAGAGAAGCTCAAACTCGGGCGCGACCAGGTGTTCACCGACGTCGAAGCGCTGATCGAGCAGGGCTATTCCATCGAGTTTCATCCATATCTCGGGCTCAAGCTGCTCGACATTCCTGACCGCTTCCTCAAGCACGAAATCCGCGACCACCTCAACACCAAGTCCGTCGGGCGCAAACTCAAGATCTATGACCAGGTCACCAGCACCAACGAATCGGCCTGGGAATTCGTCGAGTCTGAGCCCAAGTTCCGCGACGGCACGGTCATCCTGGCCGAGTCGCAGACCCGCGGGCGCGGGCGCATGGGGCGCGAGTGGCACTCCGCGCCGGGCTCCGGGCTGTGGCTGTCGGTCATCCTCAAGTGCAGCATTCCCGGCGACAAGCTGGCGTTCCTCACCAGCGGCGCGGCACTTGCAATCGCCAACATGCTGCAGCAGTTCATTCACCTGCCGGCCGAGATCAAGTGGCCCAACGACGTGATGATCCGCGGGCGCAAAGTCTGCGGCATCCTCGTCGAGGCCCGCAGCAACCACCCGGACGTCTACGTGCTCGGCATCGGGTTGAATGTGAACCAGGCGCGGACGGACTTCCCCGAGAACCTGCGCGAAACCGCCACCAGCCTGCGTCTCGAGCGCCCGGGTGCGCGCCCGCTGAACCGCGTGCGCGTGCTGCGCCCGCTGCTGTTCTACCTCGAGCGAGTCTACCTGCAGATCAAGAAGAAGAAGTGGGATCGCCTGGCCGAGGCCTGGTCCGAGTTCGTGCACATGGGCGGCAAGCAGGTCAGCCTGCAGCAGGGCGGGCAGGAATTCAGCGGCACCGTGATGCGCATTCACCCGAGTGAAGGAATCACCCTGAAGCTGACCGGCACTGAAGAGCAGCGCGTGTTTGCGTCCGAGGGTGTCAACACCGTGCGCGAGCTGCGCAACGAAGTGGCCGAGCCCGAAGAGGTGGAGCCATGAGCATCACGCAGGAAACCCTTCAGCTCTATCTCGACGTGCACAACTCGGCCATCGACAGCGGAGACTTCGCGCCCCTGATCGCGTTATTCGAGCCGGACGGCGAGCTGCACTTCGTCGGCATCGAGTTTGGCCCGTTCGTCGGCCACGACGCGATCGCCGCCGCATTCCGCGAGCGCCCGCCGGTCAAGAAGCTGGCGTTGAACTCGGTCACGGCCGACGGCAACAAGGCCACGGCCATCTACGCCACGGCCGAGAAGCCCGACGAGCGCGCGGGAACGCTGGTGCTCACCACCGAGGGCCCGCGGATTCGCCGCCTGACGATCAGCGTCATCAAGAGACCCACGGATGGCTGAGCAGAACGACCTGTACACCGCGCCCGACCTCTACGACCTGTTGTCGGACGGCGTGCCCGGTGACGCTGCGTGGTTCGCCAAGCAGGCCGCCAAGGCCAAGCGCGTGCTGGAGCTGGCGGCAGGCACGGGGCGCGTGACGATCCCGATGGCGCGCGCGGGCGCGAAGGTCACGGCAATCGAGCTGCGCGAGCCGATGCTGGAGCTGGCCGCCCAGAAGCTGGAGAAAGAGAAGCCGGACGTGCGCAAGCGCGTCGAGCTGTACCAGGGCGACATGCGCGCGTTTGACCTGAAACAGAAATTCCCCCTGATCGTGATCCCGTTCCGCGCCTTCCAGCACCTGCACGAGGTGAAGGACCAGCGCGCGTGCCTCGAGTGTTGCCGCGAGCACTTGACGGGTCAAGGCACGCTGGTGATCGACCTGTTTGACCCCAACCTGCGCATCTTGGGCAACAACCTCGACGTAAACGGCACGGCCGCGCGCCTGTTCGGCGAGACGGCGCTGCCGAAGGGCGAGCGCATCGTGGCGATGTCTTCGCGCGTCACCTGCCCCGAGGAGCAGCGCTTTGAGGAAACGATCGTCTACGAGAAGTTCGACCGCAGCGGCAAGTCCGTCTGGCGCCGCGCCCACAAGATCCACCTGCGCTACTTCTTCCGCTACGAGATGGAACACCTGTTCGAGCTAAGCGGGCTCGAAGTAGTGAAGCTCGAAGGCGGTTTTAAAGGCCAGCCCTACCAGCACGGCGCCGAGCAGCTCTGGACCGTCAAACGCGCCTGAACTGCTTTGGGCCACAAATCTCCACGAATCGTCACGAATCACCTGGCCTTCATTCGTGAGGATTCGTGTCGATTCGTGGTTTCCCGTCTTTCAGAAATGCTTTACCTGCCGCCGCTGTTGGGTAGGTTGAGTCCCACCACCGAATGGAGACTGCCATGGCTGTGACGCCTTCGAACATGTTGCCTTTGGGCACGCCTGCGCCTGCCTTTGCGTTGCCTGACATCACCGGCGACACCGTCTCCAGCGAGACCTACACGGGCTATCCGCTGCTGGTGATGTTCATCTGCAACCACTGCCCCTTCGTCATCCACGTCGCCGCGGAGCTCGCGCAGATCGGCATGGACTACCGCGACAAGATCGCCATCGTCGCCATCAACAGCAACGACGTCACCACCCACCCGGCCGACTCGCCCGACAAGATGAAGGAAGAGGCGGCGCATCGCGGCTACCAGTTCCCCTACCTCTATGACGAGTCACAGCAGGTCGCCAAGGCCTACCACGCGGCCTGCACGCCGGACTTTTTCTTGTTCGATGCACAGCACAAGCTGGTCTACCGCGGGCAGCTGGATGACTCACGCCCGAACAGCGACATCCCGGTCACCGGCAAGGATCTGCGGGAAGCCATCAACGCGCTGCTCGCCGGCAAGCCGATCGCCGACAAACAGCGCCCGAGCGCGGGCTGCAACATCAAGTGGAAAGCGGGCAATGCGCCGGGCTAGTCCAGCTTCCTGTTGATCAGCCACTCCACGTCGCGTGCTACACGCAGGTGCGCGACCTTGATGCGCCCCTCGTAAGAGAAGCGGTCGTAGCCGTCGGTTGTGCCGGGGCTGTCCACCGCGCCCTTGAAGATCACCTGCCCGCTCTTGGCTTCGGTAATCGTCAGCACGCCGTGAATCCGGCCGGGCGACTTGTAGAAGTAGGCATAGGTGCCCAGGTTCATGTCCGTCACCGTGAACTCGACGATCGCGCCTTCGCTGGCCTCGGCGCCCGGGCCGAGGGTGTAGACCGTCTTGTCGGCGTTGGTGCACTCGCCGGCGAACGCGTTGGACCACTCGCTCGTCTTGGTCGGCCAGTCGCTGTCGGAGATCTCCCACTCCGGGTCGCGCTGGAAGTCGTAGCTGACGGGCTTGATGTGAAACGCCGACTGTCCGGCGATCGCGGCCGAGTCGTCGATCTCGGCGGTCGTAACGCGCAGTGAGCCGCCGCAACCCGCCAACACCAGCGCGCCCAGCAGAAGCGACGCGACCACCGCGCCCCTGCGGGCGCCGACTTGCGTAGTATTCATGGTTTATCCCCGAACGTGTGCCGCCAGTGTGACCAGGGCGGCAAGCAGCGTCAAACTACTTTGAACGCTCGCGCTGGATCCAGCTGATCACCTCGACCGCAAAGGCGTCGTGGGCGGACTCGACGCGCCCGCCGTAGGTGTACCACTGTCGGCCTGCGTCGCCGGGTGTCTTGAAGGTGACGTCCCAGTGCATCAGGTTGTTGCCCTCTGCGTCGTCGATGAACAGTTCGCCCTTGCAGATGGCGGGCTTGCGGATGATGCCGGCGAAGAAGCCGAGGTCGACTTCGTGGACGACAAGCTGAATCAGGGTGCCGCCGGGCGGGACATCGCCGTCAAGGCGCGAGATCGGCGCGCGCCGCGTGACCTCAAGCCGCTTCAGCCAGGCTTCCGAGAAATCCTTGTGCTTGCCCTCAAACTCCCCGGGCGGCAGCTCCCAGTCTGCGGGCACATCAAAGTCATACACCACAGGGGCCGCATAGAACCGCTCCACCGAAGCCAGCGGCGAAGGCGGCTCTCCCGGCTTGGGCTTGGCAGAAGTCGCGCAACCGGCAAGGAGCACGAGTGGCAGGACGTAGATCATCTTTCGCATGGCGGGATGATAGCACAGTTCTGGCGTCGTCGCGGGAAAGCGCAGTGCTATGCAACGCACCGGTTTCGCGCGCGTGGCTAGTCCGAGTCCGTTCCGCTGATGTCGAGAAGTCGATATCTTGCCACCAACGTACGCCAGGTATTCTCGATTCCCGTATCCATGTCCAGGACAACGTTGTTGTAACCGCCGTACGGCAACACCTTGTAGTTGTGGCAATAGAAACAGATCAGAATGTCCAAATGGCGGGAGTCCTTGCGGAGCCGCAGGGCGTGGTGGGGCTCAAAGCACAACATCCCTTCCATTTCACCCGCAAAGAATGCTTTCTTGAATGACTCCACGAGGACCCTCAGATGGTGCTCGTCGAGAGTAGCCCCGTCGATGACGCGGTACTCGCCGACCAGTTCCAGGCTGGCCGGATCAATCCCCTTCAGCTCTTTGTGCAGCTTGAATTCGCTATCCGCAGCAAGAGTGGCGAGCGACGCCGAATCGGGATTCTCGAGGATGTCCTGAAGCCCCGCAGGCACCGCAATGTCCAGCCGCTTTGGGTGTTCCGGCTCTGGGTGACCGGCCCCGCAAGACACTTGATTTGCGGGATCGGCGCCGTTCCCGGTCTGACCGCCGCATCCACTCAGCAGGAGCAGCAGCAACGGCAGGATGCAGGCCAGGTTCCGCATGCGTAGATGGTACCAAAGCCCGCCGCGTTAGCGGTGGAGCCATTGCACCCATCTTGCAAGGCGGCTCCATCGCTCACGCGATGGGCTATGGTTCCTGCTATGCATCCCAGTTGTAGAAGCCGTGGCCGGACTTCTTGCCGAGCTTGCCTTCCTTGACCATCTGGCGCATCAGCTCTGGCGCCTTGAAGACTTCGCTGCCTAGCTCCTTGTGCAGGTAGTCGGCGATGTTGAGGCGAACGTCGAGCCCCACCAGGTCGGTCAGGCGCAGCGGGCCCATCGGGTGCGCGTAGCCGAGCGTCATCGCCTTGTCGATGTCCTCGGCGCTTGCGACGCCCTGCTCAACCATGCGGATCGCCTCCAGCCCGAGGCACACGCCCAGGCGGCTGGTTGCGAAGCCCGGAAAGTCCTTCACGACGATGCATTCCTTGCCGAGGCGACCGCCGACTTCCTTCACGGCCGCCAGCGTGGCATCGCTGGTCTCCGGCGCGACCACGATCTCCAGCAGCTTCATGATGTGCACCGGGTTGAAGAAGTGCATCCCGATGAAGCGGTCAGGGCGTTTGGTGGCGGCCGCGATGCGCGCGATGCTGAGGCTGCTGGTGTTGCTGCCGAAGATGCAGCCCTCGTCGCACAGCGCCTCGAGCTTGCCGAACAGGTCGGTTTTCAGCTCGATCTTCTCGGGGATCGCCTCGATCACAAGCTGCGCCTGGTGCGCGGCGGCCTCGAGATCGGTGGTGCCAGTGATGCGGCTCAGCGAGGTATCCATCACCTCGGGCGCGACCTTGCCTTTCTCGACGCCCTTGGCGAGGTTCTTGCGAACGCTGTCGATGCCCTTGTCGACGAAGTCCTGCTTGATGTCGTAGAGCGCCACGTGGTACTCGGCCATGGCCGCGACCTGCGCGATGCCGTGGCCCATGGTGCCCGCGCCGATGACTGCGATTTTGTTGATCATGGTTGCTCCGTTGTCGCGTTCGGCGACTCCCCGGCTTTTCAGCCGGGGCTCTACTTCTTGCGTTCCAGGAAGTCGGTCATGCGCTTCATCTTGTCTTCGCTCTCGAACAGCATGGCCTGCGCGACACTCTCAAATTGCAGCCCGGTATCGAGGCCGGTGCGGCTGCTCTGGTTCAGGGCCTGCTTGGCGACGCGGATCGCCAGCGGCCCCTTCTTGCAGATCGTGTTGGCCATCTTGAGCGCGTGCGGCATCACCTCGGCGTCTTCCACCACGTAGTTCAGCAGCCCGATGCGGTGCGCCTCGGTCGCGTCGATGATGAAGCCGGTCAGCACCAGCTCTTTGGCGCGGCCCAAGCCAACAATGCGCGGCAGGCGCTGGGTGCCGCCCGCGGCCGGGATGATTCCGAGGTTGACCTCGGGCTGGCCCATCTTGGCGGATTGGCCGCCGACGCGGATGTCGCAGGCCAGTGTCAGCTCGCAGCCGCCGCCGAGCGCGTAGCCCTTGATGGCGGCGATCACGGGCGCCGGGTTCAACTCGATCTTGTTGAACAGCGCGTTGTTGATGGCGGCGAGGCTCTCGAGCGCCTTGCGCTCGCGCAGCTCGGCGATGTCGGCGCCCGCGGCGAAGTCGTCGCCTTGACCCGTCAAGATCACGCAGCCGACGTCGGTGTCCTCGCGCAGCGCGTCAAAAGCGGCGTGCAGCTCGGCGACCATGGCCTTGTTGATCGCGTTCTTCACCTCGGGGCGCTTGAGGGTGACGATCACGATGCGCGGGTTGTCCTCGTCGCGCTCGACGCTGATGAGTTTGTAGGCCATGGCGAATCCTTCAGGTTTGAAGGGATTGTGTGTTCTCGGCCGACGATGGCAAGCGGCCTTCGGCCGGAAACCATCCCTGGACATAGGTGAACATGCTCATCGATGTTCACCTATGGTTGCTGTCAGGCGTTCTGCAGAAATTCAAGGCGGTTGCCGGCGGGGTCTTCGGTGAACAGGCGTTTTAAGCCGCACAGGTCGCTGGCAGCTTTGATCGGCGCGCCCGCGGCGTTGAGTGCGGCTTCGGTGGCGGCGAGGTCGTCCACGAGAAAACCAACGTGCGCCTTCTTCGCGGGCGTGAAGTCCTGCTGGATGCCGATGTGGACCTGTAAGTTGCCCGCGCCAAGCCAAGCGCCGCGCGTATCGCCTGTGCCTTCCGGCTTTGGCAGGCGCTTCAGGCCCAGTACGCCCACGTAAAACGCGAGTGCCGCCTCTTCCAGCTCAGGCGGCACAGCGATCTGCACATGATCAACGCCGGTGATCTTCATTCGTACAGGTTCTCAACGTCGACGTCTTCGTTCTCGATGAAGCTGCCGAGCATGTAGTCGTGCGGGCTGGGCAACAGGCTCATTTCGTCGCCGTGATAGTTCTCGACGTGCTTGAGCATGTCGCGCGGGCTGCGGAACGCGAGGTAAATGAAGAACGTGCGCTCGCGGTCCTTGATGCTGAAGCCGCCCGGGTTTTCGCCGCCGGGGTGCGGCTCCGGTACGAAGTAGCTGCCGTGCACGAAGCCCGGGTTGAACTTCGCCGCCTGGATGTAGCGATCAAGCGCGGAGCGCGTGTCGGGCTCCTCACCCTGTTGGCATGTCACCTTGATTAGTTGGCAGTACATCAGGCCCCCCACTTGGCCAGATCCAGCACCCGACTTCGCCAAGGCTCCGTCGGGCAAGCCACCTCGCCGCCTACCATTTCTGCAGGTCCAGCACTACCTTGCCGAAGGCCGCGCGTGACTCCACATACTCGTGCGCCTTGGCCACTTCGCCGACCGGGAACACCCGGTCAACCACAGGCTTCAGTTTCTTCTGCGTCAGCAACTTCCAGACTGTCAGCTGGTCCGCCTTCGGGCCCATCGTGCTGCCGATGATGCTGACCCGCTTGAAGAACACCGCCCGCAGGTTCAGCGGCACCTCGCCGCCGGTTGTGCTGCCGCACATCACGATACGTCCGCCCCACTTAATGGCCTTCATGTTGCCGGCGAACGTATCGGGCCCGACGTGGTCGAAGATCACTTCCACGCCGCCTCGGCCTGCGATCTTCTTGGTCTCTTCGACGAAGTCCTGTGTCTTGTAGTTAATAGTGTAGTCCGCTCCGAGCGCCTTTGCTTTCGCAAGTTTCTCGTCGCTACCGGCCGTGGTGATCACCGTCGCGCCGAGCAGCTTGGCGATCTGGATGCCGGCACTGGTCACGCCGCTGCCGGCCGCGTGCATCAGCACGGTTTCGCCCGGCTGCAGCGCGGCCTTCTGCAACATGGTGTAGGCGGTCAGGAACACCAGGGGGCACGCGGCAGCGTCCGTAAAGCTCATCCAGTCGGGCATCGGCAGCATGTTGACGCTGGGCGCGTCCATGTATTCGGCGCAGCCCCCGTTGCGGGTTTCGCCGAAGATCCCGTAGTCGCGCGCGAGGTGGATGTTACCAGAGAGCGCTTCTTCGCTGGTGGGGCTGGCGAAGCCGGGCATGACGGCCACGCGATCGCCCACATTGACGTTTTCGACCAGTTCGCCCTTTTCGGCGACGACGCCGGCGATGTCGGTGCCAAGAATCATCGGCAGCGGAAACTTGTGCCCGGGCACGCCTTTGCGAATCCAGAGGTCGAGGTGGTTGATGCCCGCGGCCTTGACGTTGATGAGGACTTCGTCGGCGCGGATTTTGGGCTTGGGTGCGTCCTCGATCAGCAGCTTGTCGACGCCGCCGTGCTCGCGCACCAGCACCGCTTTCATGGTTGCAGTCATGGCGGCGCATCCTATCCGAGATCATCTCATGTGCAACGAACAGCAAGGCTGTCCACGAATCTGCACGAATCGCCACGAATAAGATCGTCTCTTCGTGGCGATTCGTGCGAATTCGCGGATCAGACTGATTTGGAGGCCAGCTCGCGGGCGTGGCGGTCGGCTTCGAGGACTTGCTCGAGGCTCGGTTGCTCGATGTTGCTGTGCTGGTCGACGACCTTGCGGACGGTCTTGTAGATGTCGAGGTAGGCGATCTCCTCGCGCAGGAAGCGGGCGACCGCGACCTCGTTGGCCGCGTTGAACACGGCGCCGAGCGTGCCGCCGGCCTCGGCCACGTCGAAGCCGAGCGCCAGCGCGGGGAAGCGCTCAAAGTTCACTTCCTCGAAAGTC
Organism: Planctomycetota bacterium; assembly: GCA_020638675.1. GTDB lineage: Bacteria > Planctomycetota > UBA8742 > UBA2392 > UBA2392 > JACKID01. Next base: position 1,109,864 of record JACKID010000001.1, on the reverse strand, counting down.
AGGTTGCTCATGCGGTCCCACGGCCAGGTTGGCACGGCCTGCTCGATCCGGTTCGGGTAGCTGAGGGCGTACTGGATCGGGATCTTCATGTCGGTCGGGCCGAGGTGCGCGATAATGCTGGCGTCGACATACTCCACCATCGAGTGGATCACGCTCTGTGGGTGAATCACCGCGTCGAGCTTTGCGCGTGGCACGTCGAACAGCCAGCGCGCCTCGATCACTTCCAGCGCCTTGTTGAAGAGGGTGCTGGAGTCGATCGTGATCTTCGGGCCCATGTCCCAGGTCGGATGTTTCAGGGCCTGCTTGAGGGTGACGTTCTTCAGGTCCGCAATCGGCGTCGTCCGGAACGGGCCGCCGGATGCGGTCAGGATGATCCGCTTGATCTCGTCGTGGTTCTCGCCGCGCAGGCACTGGAAGATGGCGCTGTGCTCGGAATCGACCGGCAGCAGCTCCGCGCCGGTCTTCTTGCAGATGGCCGTCAGCAACGGCCCGGTCATCACCAGCGATTCCTTGTTCGCGAGCGCGATGCGCTTGCCGCGCCGGGCGGCCTCGAGCACACTGGGCAATCCGGCCGCGCCGGTCACGCTGGCGAGCAGCACGTCATAGTCCAACTCGCGCGCCATGGTGACCATGTGGTCGTCGCCGCCGAGCAGCCACTCCGTCTTGCTGTCCTTGAGCTCGGCCGCGGCGGCCATGGCTTTCTTTGCGGAGTCGGCGTGCGTAACGGCCGCGACGCTGGGCTGGAACTCGCGCACGATCTCGAGCACGGTTTCCCAGCGCTTGCCCGCGGCGACGCCGACCAACTCGAAGCGCTCGGCATGCTTGCGCAGCACATCAAGCGTGCTCGCGCCGATGCTGCCGGATGCGCCAAGAAGAAGGACTTTGGTTCGTGCCATGGGCTATTCCTAGCGCGGCGCGGTGCATCCGTAAAGACTGTCTCGCGCGGAGCCGCAAAGCGCCGCGTCACATGCGGGTGTGGCAGGCCCGCCTGCACCCCCAGGTCGTCCAGCAGGCTCGGACCCGCGCCCGTCAACATGCGGCGCTTCGCGGCTTTGGGTGAGGCAAATGAAAAGGGCCCCGGACTTCCGTCCGGGGCTCCAGTTTCTTGCGCAGCTTCCTAGCGTTCGGCCATGGGCACGAACTTGCGGTCGATGTCGCCGATGTAGTTCGCCTTGGGGCGGATCAGCTTGTTGTTGGCCTGCTGCTCGATCACGTGGGCTGCCCAGCCGCTGACACGGCTGACTGCGAAGATCGGCGTGAACACCTCAGGCGGCAGTCCCATCATGTAGTAGGTGCTGGCGCTGTAGAAGTCGACGTTCGGGTAGAGCGGCTTCTCGCGCGCGAGCATGGCCTTTTCGATGGCGTCGCTCATCTCATACCACTTGGTGGTGCCGTATTCCTTGCCGGTCTGCTCGCTCCACTTCTTCAGGATGCGGGCGCGGGGGTCGAGCACCTTGTAGACGCGATGCCCGAAACCCATCAGGCGGAAGCCCTTTTCGGCGAACTTCTCATCCAGCCAGTTCTTGATGTTGGCGGGCTCACCGATGTCGAGCAGGTTCTTAATCACGCCCTCGTTCGCGCCGCCGTGCAGCGGGCCCTTCAGGGCGCCGACCGCACCGGTGATGGCGCTGTACATGTCGGACAGGGTCGCCGCGATCACGCGGGCCGTGAACGTGCTGGCGTTGAAGCTGTGCTCGGCGTGCAGCACCAGCGCGCAATCCATCGTGCGCGCGGCCGCCTCGCCCGGCTTCTCGCCGTGCAGCAGGTAGAGGAAGTTGGCGGCGTGGTCGAGCTCGGGGTCGGGCGCGATCGGCTCATGGCCGCGGCGCAGGCGGTAGTCCGCCGCGACGATCTCGGGGAACTGCGCGATCAGGCGGATGGCCTTGTTGTAGCGGCCTTCGGGCGTGTTGTCGTTGGGCGCCGGGTCAGTCAACGCGAGCGCGCTGGCGGCCGTGCGCAGGACGTCCATCGGGATGCTGGTCTTGGGCGCGCTCTTGATCACGTCGCGCACGCCATAGGGCAGGCCGCGGGCGGCAACGAGGTCTTTCTTGAGGGCCGCAAGCTGTGCGGCGTTGGGAAGCTCGCCCTTCAGCAGCAGGTAGACGCATTCTTCATAGCTGCAATGCTCGGCCAGGTCTTCAATGCTGTAGCCGTAGTAATAGAGCTTGCCGACTTCACCGTCGATCTTGCAGATGTGGGTGTCGTCGATGACGACGCCCTGCAGCCCGTAGGCGATCTGCGGCTTGTTCTCTTCTGCCATGTCCGGTCCCTTGAGTCTGCGCGTTCCGTGCGAGTGAGCGGAGATTCTAGCCCCCGAAGTAGACCACGCAAGCGCCGCGAACCCGCTTAGTGGCGCTATTTCGGGCGGGGTACCCCGGGTGTTGCCGCCGCACCTTCCACCCTGTAGAACGCGGGCCATATGGGAAAGGCGAAATTCAGGCGTCCCCTGCTAAAACTCTCCGGCGAGGCGTTCAGCCCGTCCGGCAGCATGGGCATCGATGGCGAGCGCATGCTGGCCATCGCCCGCACGATCAAGAGCGTGATCGAGATCCCCGTCGAGCTGGCGGTAGTCGTCGGCGGCGGCAACTTCATCCGGGGTGCGCAGTTGAACATCCCCAGCATCCAGAAGGCCAGCGCCGACTACATGGGCATGCTGGCGACCGTCATGAACGCGGTCGCCTTGCAGGACACCTGCGAAAGCATCGGGCTGGAAACACGCGTACTGAGCAGCCTGGACGTGCCCCGCGTGGCAGAGCGCTGGGTGCGCCGCCGCGCGATCCGCCACATGGAAAAGCACCGCGTGGTGATCATCGCCGCCGGCACCGGCAACCCGCACTTCACCACCGACACGGCCGCGGCCCAGCGCGCGATCGAGATCGGCTGCGACGTGATCGTGAAGGCGACGAAGGTGGACGGCGTCTACGACAGCGACCCGAAGACCAACAAGAACGCCAAGCGTTTCCAGAAGCTCACGTACCAGGAAGCGCTCGAGAAGAACCTGCGCTTCATGGACCAGACGGCCATCGCCCTGTGCCGCGAGCACAAGATGCCGGTGTTCGTCACGGACATGAACGTGCCGGGCAACATCGAGCGCGCCATCCGCGGCGAAGACGTCGGCACGCTGATCGAAAGCTAGCTGTCGAGACGGCGGCTGATCGTTCGCCCCGCCATGAGGCTGGCCAACCCCACCAGCAGGATCCACAACAAGGCACCGGTGTTCTCACCGGTGCTGCAGTTTTCCTTGGCGCGGCGGCCTTCGAAGACGGGTGCGCTGGCGTAGCCCAGGACGCTGATGTCGTACGGGTTCTCGTCCGCGTCGCTGTTGGTCAGCGAAATCTCAAAGCCGTAGCCGCCGACGCCGACCGGCGTTACCTCAATGATGAAATGGCCTGTCCCGCCCGGCCCGATCGTGTCCGGCGGCTGGCTGGTGACGTTCACGACACAGTTGTAGATGCCGTAGATCGTCAGCGTGCCGATCATCAGGTTGGCTGTGCCGCTGTTCTTGATCGTCCAGATAAAGGCGTTGGCCCGCCCGACCGTCAGCGGGATGATCTCGCCCCCGCCGTCCGGCGTCACAAACGTGGAGTGGCTGATCTCGATCTCGGCGGGCGGACTCACGATGTTCATGAACACGTAAGCCGAATTCTGCTTCGCGCCGCCCACGCCCGTATGCCCAAGGTCGTCGATGCCGATCGAGATGATGCCCTGCCCGGTAAGCCCGCTGGCCGGTGAGTACACCATGCCGTCCAGCGCCGCGTTGATGGCCGGCAGTGTGCCGGTGAAGATCATGTTCGCGTCGGCCGCGCCGTCGCCCACGCTGAACGTCAAACCCGCGACCTGGCTGAGGGTGAACACACCGTGCGGCGTGTAGAGCGTGAGCTGCAACTCCTCGCCCAGCGCCGCATCATCGCTGATGACGATCTCGCCCGTGCCGAAGGTGTAGTCGTTACCGAAATTCAGCGAAACTGGCGCCGGTGAGCTGATCTGCGGCGCGATGTTGCCGCGGGTCTCAACCGCGCCGACGTCTACGAATCCGCCCGCGATGCGAACCACGCCGCGTTGGTCGGTGCCGGGCAGGTTCGCCGCGGAGTTGTTGCCGCTGTTGATGACGGGTGAGCCTCCGGCGGGCAGCATCGTCAGCGTGGGCCCGTCGTTGTCCGCGAGCGCCGTCAGCTGCGGGTCAACGGCTTGCGGGTTGCCGGTGCCGAGCCAGCCGGCCTGGACGACGCTGACGCCGTCGCTGTTCATGGTTCCGCCGCCGCCTACGTCCGCTACTGTGGCCGCGCTGCCGTCGGTAGAGCCTGCAAGGATGCTGTTCTCAAGGGTCAACACCGCGCCGCTTGCGGAGGCCTGCACGCCCGAACCGGTCAGTCCCAGGCTGTAGACCGCGCCGCCGCCGCTCTGGCTGCTGACCTGGAGACTGCTGGCCCCCGATGTGCGGGTGTTGCCGGCAATCGTGCTGCAGACGGCCAGCACGCTGCCGTTCAGGTTGAATACTGCGCCGCCGAGCCCGCCGCCGCTTTCGCCGCCGGTGCTGTCGCCGCCGATGGCGTAATTCTGCGTGAGCGTGCAGTTGATGAGTGTCAGGCTGCCGTTGTGGTTGAACAGTGCGCCGCCCATGCCCGCGCCGCCGCCGCCGCCCGCGCCGCCGCTGACTGCATTGCCGCCGCCACCGCCGCCCCAGCCGCCGGATGCGCCCTGTGACGGCGTTCCGGCCATCAACCCGCCGCCGCCGCCGCCTGCGCCAAAACCGCCGTAGCCACCGTCGCCGGCAAAACCGCCGCCGCCGCCGCCGCCGAAGCCGCCCGCACCGCCGCCGCTTGTTGAGATCGCTCCCCCACCGCCGCCGCCGATTCCGCCGCCGCTGCTGCCGTTGCTTCCGCCGCCGCCACCGCCGAATGCGCCGCCGTTGGCGTTTGCGTTGACCGCACCCGAATAGCCACCGCCGTTCGTGCCGGCGTAGCCGCTGCCATTATCGCCCGGGCCGAAGCCGCCACCGCCGCCGTCAGCCGTCGAGGCCTGCGCCTGCGCGCCGTTGCCGCCGAACATGCTCTGCCCGCCGGCCGCTCCGCTTTCATTGCCTACAAAGCCGAAACCGTAGAAGCCGCCGCCGATGCTGCCCGAGCCGGCCTGTGCGCCGTTGCCGCCCATGCCGCCGCCGCCGCCCGCGGCTGTCGCGCTGCCGCTGACCACGTCGCCGCCGTCACCGCCGCGCGCCGTGTTGTCATGCAGTGTGCAGCCATCCAGCGTCAGCGTCCCCTGGCTGAAGATCGCGCCGCCCGCGCCGAGACCGCCGCCACCGCCGGCCAGCAGCGTCGTGCCGGGCGTGACTTCGCGCCCCTGCCCGCCGTCGCCGCCACGGGCCAGCCCGTTGCGCAGCGTGCAGTTACGAAGCATGAGCGTGCCCGCACCGACGGCAACCTTGCCGCCCGCGCCGGTCTGGAAGCTGCCCATCACGAAGAAGAGCCGGAACGGCGCTGCGCCCGTATCGCGCTCAATGACCGCGCCGTTGCCCTGAATCGTGATATCGCTGGTGATCGGCGGCAGCCCGTTCGGGCCGTACCAGTAGTTGTGGATCGCGCTGACCGTGTACGTTGAGGCATCCAGATGGATGGTGTCCGCCCCGCCCGTGTTGTTGGCGGCGATGATCGCCTCCGGCAGGCTGATCAGCCCGTCCGTGCCCGGCAGGTCGCTGATTGCCAGTGTGTTGGGGTCATACAGCCCGCTGCGCCCGCTGGAATCCTGGCTGATGTACGCCGCGCCGGCGACGTCGATGGTCATCGACGTGGTCGTGACGTAGATGTCGCCCGCCGCGAGCGAAGTCGCGCAAATCAGGCCGAACAGCCAGGCTCGGAGCAGCATGGGGATCTCCGCAGACTTCCCATAGTATCAGCCCGCGGCCAAGTTGCTAACCGTTTGGTTTTTCCGCCTGTGGGGCCGCTGCCCGTTTACCGATGTGCCCTGCAACCTATAACCTAGGGCCTGCAACCCACGGAGTAAGCCATGTCGCGCGACTACGACACGATCATGCTCGAAACCGAAGAAGCCATGGAAAAGGTGCTTGAGCACCTGCGCCAGGAATTCGTCGGCATCAGCGCCGGCAAAGCCAGCCCCGCCATGGTTGAGAACATCAAGTTCGACTACTACGGCGCGCCGACCCCGCTGAAGCAGGCGACCAGCATCAATACACCGGACGCCAGCACCCTGACGCTGAAGCCGTTCGACCAGAGCCAGACGAAAGCCATCGTCAAGGCGATCCTCGAGGCCAACATCGGGCTGACGCCGAGCGACGACGGCAAGCTGATCATCTGCCGCATCCCGCCGATGACGCAGGAAAACCGCGAAAAGCTGGCCAAGCAACTGAAGGACTTCGCCGAGAAGTCGAAGGTCGGCGTCCGCAACGCGCGCCACGAAGCCATGAAGCACGGCGACATCAGCCTCAAGGACAGCATCCTGACCGAAGACGACCACCGCGGGCTGAAGGAAGAAATCCAGAAGCTGACCGACAAGTACAACAAGCAGATCGAAGAGGTCCTCGAGAAGAAGACCGCCGACGTCATGAAGGTCTGAGCAGCGGCACAGTTTTCAAAGAGCGGCCCAGGCTATCCGGTCTGGGCCGTTTGCTGTTCGGCCGCCACCCCCTTTCGGAGGCGCGTGATCAGTTCCTGCTTCTGTTCGTCACTGAGTGCGGGAACCTGGTAGCGCGCGTCGAGCTCGGCGGCGAAGGCGGCTTCGTCGAACTCTTCGTCCGTTTCCGGCTCGTCTACCGCTTCCTCTGCGGCTTCCTCGGCTGCTTCCTCGGCCTCATAGCGCACCAGCAACTCGCCCGCGCGCAGCGCCTGCCCGTAGCTGACCCGGGGCTTGTCAGCCCTGCTGGTCAGGTCTTCCTGCGCCGCGTCGACCATCGCTTCCAGCAGCTTCATCACCTTGGCCTTCGCGCTTGAGCGCGGGGCCGCGCGTCGCCCGACGGCGGTTGCCGGGGCCGGGCGCAGCAGCTTTCGCATCCGTTTGTTTCGAGACTTCCTGCCCATAAATCACCTCGTTGGTATGAGAGACACTCAAACCATACAAAGGCATGCGACAAACTTTTGGCGCACCGCCTTTACACACCCTGAACAAAAGATGCGTCCGCCTGCCGGCGTTACTATCATCACGGCTCGGAAAAGGAGTCCACATGCGCGTATTGCTGTTCGCGGCCGTCCTGCTGCTGGCCCCGGTCCTGCTTGCTGCCGATGAAGGCTTCGTGGCGCCCGTCAAGACGGACACCTCGCTGGGCGAAAAGGGCCTGACCCTCGGCACCTCCGACGACTGGTTCAAGATCAACCTGACGACGGCCACGCAATTCCGCCTGACCTACCACGACACACGCGCAGAAGGCGCGCGCGGCGACAACGGGCGCGACTACGTCAACTTCAACTTCCCGGGCATTCGCACGTTCATTCACGGGCACTTCTTCGGGCCGTCGTTCCAGTACCGGCTCTGGCTGGTCTGGTCGTGGCCGGGCACCGTTCGCATTGAGGACTGCTTCGTGCGCTGGGCGCCCGAGGACTACTTCAACCTCACCGTCGGGCAGATGCGCGTGCCCGCGACGTGGGAATACCTCGTTGACCACGAACGCACCGGGCTGCCCGACCGCGCCATCGCCGACGAGGCATTCACGCAGGGCTGGGGCAAAGGCGTCAGCATTGCCGGGCGTCTGAAGCTGTACAAAGCCGCATTCGACGACGCTCTGCTGACCTGGGAAGTCGGCATCTTCAACGGCGTGATCGCCAGCACCGACGGCGCGCAGGGCCGCGGCACGATCAATGCCCGCGGTATCCGCGTCGCCGACCAGAGGAAGACGGAACACTTCGAGGGCGGCTTCCGCAACAACGACTGGAAGATCAACGCCGAGGACTTCGGTCAACTTGTCGACGGGCAGATGATGGTGGCGGCCCGCGTCGAGTTTCACCCGATGGGCGAAGTGTTCCGCCACATGGTCGACCTTGGCTCGACGGAGGATTCGGCCGCGTGGTTCTTCATGGTCGGGCTTGCCGCGAACTGGATGAGCGCGCGGGTTGACGGCTTCACGACGTTCCTGAACGCCATCTACTACAGCAACAACACTGCGGGCACGACATCCGCGCCCGCCAGCGGACGCAAGCGCGCCGACGCACAGATCCTGCATATCACGGCCGACGGGCACTTCCGCTGGATCGGGCTGAGCGTCAACTGGGCGCTGCACTATCGCACGGTCAATTTCTCGGCAACCGGGCGTCTCGCGCAGCAGAACCTGGCGCAGGACACCGCGCTGGCCAAGGGCGTGACCGACCGCGGCGCGACGATCGACGTCGGCTACTTCATCCTGCACGATCAACTGCTGATTGCCGCGCGCTTCAGCGTCGTGGACTTCGACGAGTTCAAGTCACGCCAGGCCGGTACAGGCAACCGCATCGACGGCGACAGCTTCGGCGCGGACAGCTACGAATACGGCGGCGGCGTGACCTGGTTCGTGCAGGGCGACAACCTGAAGCTGCAACTGGACTACCGCTACGTCGCCCAGCAGCTCCCGCACGGGCGGTCGCGCAGCGGCGCGCTGGCGGGCACGGTCCGAATCAGCGACTGGCGCAACTTCCAGGAAATCCGCCTGCAGCTGCAGTGGATCTTCTAGCTACTCGGCCGGCTTTTCTTCGGCGGGTTCGGGCTCGGCTTCCGGCGGCTTCTCGCTGAATTCGGTGTCGGCCCCTGCCGGCTCGTCTGCCTTAGCTTCCGGCTCCGCAGACGCTTCTGCGGGGGGTTGGGCGGGCTGGGCGGGCTCGTCGGATTCGGACGCAGCGTGGTCGGACTCTTCGTCTGAGGCTTCTTCCGGCGTCCTTTCCTCGGCCTCTTCCTCCGGATCCGGCAGCTTTTTGTGCTCGCGAGTGTCCTTGACCTTGAGGGCTTCTTTCTCTTCTTCGAGGGTCATCCCGAACTTCAGCTTGAGCTGCTGGAAGCCCTCGCGGATTTCCTTCACCTTCTTGATCGCGTCCTCGACCGTGCCGGTGGTGCGGTTCACGTAGTCGAAGAACGGGCCGAAGCTTTCGTTGATCTTCTCGATCGCCTCGCGCGCTTCCTTCTTGATCTGCTCTTCCAGCACCTGCGCCAGCGAAGCCTTCAGCGCAACGACTTTGCTGCTGAACTCCGACTTGATCTTGCGACGCTGCATCGGCAGCACCAGCAATGAGCCGGTCAGCAGCGTCAGCCCGCCCAGGATGCCGGTCACGTCCACGACGGTAAACCCGGCCGCGGTGGTTAGTGCCACGACGGCTACGCCAGCGCCCACGCCTATTAGACTGCCGCCGATGGCCGCGTTGATGCCCAGCGCCGCGCGACCCATGAACTTGCGCATCTGGTCTTCATAGTCGTAGTTCTTGATCTTGTCCTTGGCGTCGGCGCGCACGAGGTCATAGATCTTCTCGCGGTTGTACTCGAACTTGGTGCCGACCTTGCCGACCATGCCCTCGTGCGGGCGCAGCGCGGCCTGATCCGCGAAGTACTGAGTAGTATCCTGCCAGACCTTCAGGTACTTCTTCATGAACCAGTCGACGGCCTTGTTGAGCACGTCGTCGATCTTCACTTCGTAATCCTTGATGACTTCTTCCTTGAAGCGACCGCGGAAGCGCTCGGGCGACTTCAGCATGCCCATGTTGGTGAGCTTTACGTTGTCGTCGATCCAGTTGCGCCCGCGCTTTTCCATCTCGAGCACGATGTTGTCGATCTCGAGGATGAAGCGGCCGAAGTTTTCGGACATGTCCGATTCGCTCTGGCCGAGCTGCGCCTTGATGTTCTCCAGGACGCGCTTGTCGTCTTTCAGGTGTTCCATGCGCGCGGCGAGCGATTCACCGGCGCGGTTGCAGATCGTCATCGCGCTGTTGATGGGGCTCTCGAGCTTCAGCTGCAGCTTCTCGCCGGCGCTCAGCTTCTCGAACAGGTACTGCTCAAGCGCCTTGAAGCCGGACTCTTCATACAGCGCATCGTCGCCGTCGGCCTTGGCCTTGCGGGCCTGCTTGGCGCTTACGAGGAAGATCTGCGGCTCGAACTCGAAGAACTTCTTCACGCTGTCGTGAACGAACTCCTCGATCTCGACCAGCTCGTGCGGCTCTTTGATGTCCTTCTTGGTGATGATGAAGATGATCTTCTTCGCCCAGCCCTCGAAGATGTAGCCGAGGAACTCGCGCTCCGTCTGGCTGAACGGGCGGTCGACGCTGGTCGTGAACAGGATCAGGTCACAACGAGGTATGAAACTCTCGGTGATCTCACCATGGCGCGCGACGATGCTGTTGGTGCCGGGCGTGTCGACGATGTTGATGTTTCTCAGCGGCTCGAACGGAAGCTGCTTCTCAACGAGGAACTCCTCGATGATGCGCTCTTTCTCGACGTCGCCGTACTTCAGCACGTGGATCTTGTCGGTGGTCGGGATCGCGCCGACCTTGCACACTTCCGCGTTCAAAAGGCTGTTGATGAAGGTGCTCTTGCCGGCCTTGACCTCGCCGACGACGACCAGCAGGAAAAGCTCTTCGAGGTGATGCGTGAGCCCGCCGATCTGCTCGATGACTTCGTCTTCGAAGTCCTGCTTGATCAGCAGATCGCGCAGCTTCTTGAGCAGCTCGCGTTCTTCGCTCATTCCCTGGGCGATTTTTTCGTCCAGGCGCTGGGTGAGTGTATTCGGGGCGTCGCTCATTCCACTCCTAGAGTGTCGGCGGCGTTGCCGTCGGCACAAAGGTTTCAGGCACTAGGTGTTAGGTTCTAGGATACAGATGTTCCACACCCAGCCCTAAAACCTAAAACCCAAAACCTAAAACCCGTCTTTTCCTGTATCCTGCTTCGGCATGAGGCTGTCAAGTTCATGAGTCGCAACCGCCTGCTGGTCGTAGTTACCACCCTGTCCCTGCTGTTATTGGCAGGCGCGTGGGTTGCCTTGCGCCCGGAAGGCTCATCATTGCTGTCGTTCATGGGCGGCGAAGACAAAGCGGCCAACAAGGTCGCCGACAAGCCGCTGAATAGCAACCCGCCGCGCCTCGATGACAGCGGCAAGCCGGTGGAAGACGCGCCGCCCGCCAATGTCGAAGACGACAGCCTGCTGACCGGCATCGACGAAACCGAGCGCGAACGGATCAAGCAGGCGCGAGAAGAAGCCCGCATCGAGGCCGAGCGTGAAGCGGAAGAAGCGAAGGCCAAGAACGGCGCGGACAACCCCGGTACGCCCCCACAGCCCGGCCAGCCCGTCAGCCAGCCGCCGGACAATCGCACGGAAGAGCAGAAGGCGCTCGACGCCGAACGCCAGCGCCGTATCGACACGCTGAAGGCGATTAAACGCCCGCCGAACCAGAGCCTCGGCAACGCGCGCCCGCGCACCCGCAAGCTGAAACAGGAGTCGGGCAAGAAGGAGCTGGCGGACGTCACGCCGAAGCTCTTACAGGACAGGCGGGGTCTGTACGCCAAGTACTACGCCTTCGACCAGCTGCCGCTGGCCGACATTCTCGACCCCAACAAGCCCGAGCTGGATCAGCGCACACCGGAGATCACGCGTATCGACCCGCGGGTGTACTTCCCCAGCAAGGACGCGTGGTCCGACCTGCCGTTCGACAAGCGCAATTTCATGGGCGTCTGGACCGGCTTTCTGGTCATTAAAGAAGACGCGGACTATTGGCTGTACCTTGGCGCGGACTACACCGGCGTGGTGACCCTCGACGGCGAGGCCGTGCTGTACAACGACATGCGCGACTACACTGAAGTCAGCACCGTGCTGACGCTGAGCAGCGGGCTGCACCCGATCCGCATCGACTACATGGAGGGCGAAAACGGCAGCCCGGTGGACCCGCTGGCGGCCTGCAACTTCATGTATGTGCCGGAGGGCCAGAGCAAGCCGATCCCCGTGCCACCCGAAATGCTGATGCTGCCGGAGGCGCTGTGGAGCGACAACGCGCCAATCATCACCAAGTTGAGTCGCTACGAGGGAGAGATCGGCGACACAATCACCATTTACGGCCAGAATCTGGTACGGATGCAGGACGTAGACGGCATGTCGCAGCAGACGCCAGGTTGGGAGACGATTGTTCAGTTCTCGGGACAACGCGCGCAGATACAGATCCTTGATAAGAATGAGCTAGTCGTGACAGTGCCGGTTGGAGCAACGACGGGGAAACTCATTGTTTTGAAGCGCATCTACGATGAGAAGTCACCTGTGCCTATCCCCGATACCACTCCGCCGATTCCGTCCAACTCAGTCGACTTCACCGTCACTACACAGTTCGGCCTGTTCGCGAGTTGGCACAACCTGCAGGGCTGGTCGAACTACGACTTCATTGACGACACGCTGCACAAGCCGGACGTCGTGCGGCTCGAGCGCGACTTCATGTTCGACACGCGCCAGGACCTTGACCTCACCTTCCGCAACAACCCGCTCGCCTGCCACTGGGAAGGCAAACTCGGCATCCCGGCCGGCTGGGTCAAAGAGGGCGAGATAGCGCTGGTGCGCTTCCAGACCTACGGGCGTCTGCGTGTGAAGCTGGACCAAGTGATGAAGCAGACGACTTCGCCGACCGGGGCGACGTTCGACCTGACAACACTCGACTTCGAGGTACGCGACAACACCGAGCACTACCTGCCCATGAGCATTGACTGGACCAGCGAAAGCGGACCGGCCGGACTGACGATCGTGAAGATGGTGCAGGACGGGGTCGTCACGGAGGGCGAAGGCAGCACCGGCATCACATGGAAGCAGGTCGAGACGCTGCCGTACCAGTTGTTCTTCCCGCCCGTCGTGCCGCCGAAGCCTCCACTTATCATCGAGGCCGCGCCGATGTTCACCGAAGGCGAGCAGCCGCCCGTGCTGCCCTACGACATCCGCACGACGCTGCCATCGATCCGCGAAGGCCAGCAGTTCGAGTTCACCATGATCGTCTACGGCGACGCGGAAGTGCAGGCGCAACCGGTAAACATCACGGTGGACGGCATCCCGCTGGTCTACGAAGTCACGACCACCGGCGAATCCAAACCCGGCGAGCAGCTTCGCCATTGCGTCGCGACGCTGCCGAGCGGCCTCGGCGAAGGCGCGATTGTTGCTCGACTTACGGTCGTCACCAGCGACCCGTTCTACATCGACGTCCAGAACAAGGGCCTGGTCGCCTACCTGTACGACCTGCCCAACCCGGGGGGCTACGGCAAGATGCCCGACCCGGAGCCGCTGACCTGCTTTGAAGTCCGCAAGATGCCGTGGGTGAACTACGAGAACGCGAACCAGTTCGACCTGCCCTTCCCGGCCGAGACGTTTGCGATTGAGTGGCTCGGCGCGCTGATCATCGAGAAGGAAGGCGACTACCGCTTCACCTGCCGCAGTGACGACGGGATTCTGGTGTGGCTGGACGAGAACCTCGTGCTCGCCGACGACAACCTGCACTACCAGCGCGAGAAGACCGGCGACTGGGTGCACCTCGTGCCGGGGACATACAACTTCCGCATGCAGTTCTTCGAGAACAACGTGCACGAGGTGTGCGTGCTGCAGTGGGACGCGCGCACCGACAAAGCGAACGACCAGAGCGAGTTCATCCAGCGCGGCGTGATCCCCAAGCGGTACTTCACGTGGGACCAGCACCCGGCCCTGCCGCAGAAGACGAGCACGCACAAGCGCTCCGACGGCAGCGACCCCGAGTAAGTGGCATCGCCTTCCAGGCGATGAGTGCCGGCGGCTTCCAGCCGCCGCCGCGCGCAGGATGCGCGCGGAACTTGTGCGCTGGAAGCGCATGCCACTATTTCACAATCGGCAGCTTTAGCTCGGCCGGGTGGTCCGCGTCGTGGAAGATTGTGACGTCCACGTCCAGCGCCTTGGCCTTGTCAAAGTGGTCGCTGCCGTCGCCGGTGTTCGGCTCGTAGCGCGGGGCGTTGCCGCCGGTCAGGACCAGCACCAGCTTGTGGTCCTTCACCCACGTGTAGGCGTGCGGGGCGAGACGCAGGGTCACGCTGCAGGTCTCGCCGGGCTTGAGCGCTTGCACGCTTTCGCCGTCGCGCAGCTTGGCGCGCTGGATGGTCTCGCTGACCAGATACTGCTTGCCGTCGGCGGCTTCGTCGCACAGGCGGATGTGGATGTCCGTGTCGACCCGGTTGCACTTGAAGTAGAGCTTCAATTCAACTTCGCCGCGAACCGCCAGCGGCTCGGCCAGCTTGTCGGTTGTGTACACCAGCACGTCGTCGCGCTTGCTGATTTTGCTGACGTCCTTGGGTCCGTGCGTCATTGGCGGCAGGTTCTGGCCGCCGATGGTCGGCGTCGGGTTCTTGGGGTCGTACTTGTATTGACGTGTCATCGGCTGCTCGTCGCCGGCGGCGCCCGGCTTGTCCGCGCTGACCTTGCCGTCGGGCGTCAGGTACATGGAGGTGGCCTGGCCGCACAGCTTTTCCCAACTGTCGCCGCTCACCCACTTGTTGTCGCCGCACTGGAACGCGCTGACGCTGGGCACTTCTTTCCAGCCGCTGTCCTCAAGCCCGCGCAGGTAGTAGTCGAAGAATTTGATGGTGATCTTCGTGGAGTAGCTCTCGGCCTCGCCGTACTTCAGGTCGCCCTGTTCGGGCATGTCGATGGCGGTGTGCGACCACGGGCCCATCACCAGCTTGCTCTCCTTGGCCTTGCCGCTGCCCTTGGCGATGATGTCCGCATACTGCTCGACCACGTCGCGCGGGTAGTTGTCCCACCAGCCGCTGATCATGAGGCAGGGGACTTGTGTCTTCTCGGGGTGGTAGGAAAGCGTGCGGGCCAACTTCCACAGGCGCGTCCCGGGCAATGGGTTGTCGGTGACAAACTTGCTGACGCCGAAGCCTAGGCGGTCGAGCGACTTGACGTGCGACTCCAGCAGCACGCCGCCTTCGTAGTAGCTCTCGTAGCGCGAACCCTGGTATGCGATCAGCGGCGCCGCGCACACCAGGTGCGGCGGCTGCTCGGCGAGCGTGTCGAACTGCTGTTTGCCGAGCGCGCTGCCGCCCCACGTGCCGACTTTGCCGTCGCACCAGGTCTGGCTGGCGATCCACTCGACGCAATCGTAGCCGTCCTGGCCGCGTTTCCACTGGCGTTTGTTCACGCCCTGCATGGCGTCCTTGCTGCCGTAGAAGCCGCGCCAGTCGACGAAGACGTAGGCGTAGTGCTCGCGGTCGAACAGCGACCAGGCCTTCTCGCTGCCGCGGCCGGCCTCGCCGGCTTTGCTGTCATCGCCGTACTCGCGGCCCATGCGGTCTTTGTTGTACGGCGTCTGCACCAGCACGCAGGGGTACTTGCCGCGCTTGTCCGGCAGCAGCACGTTGGCCGCCAGCGACTTGCCGTCGCGCATGGGGATGGCGACGTCTTTCATCGACGTCTGCCACGGCTCTTCGGTGGTGGTGTCGTCGGCGTTGACGAACGATGCGGCGAACAGTGTGAGTATCGCAGCAGCAATCAGGCGCATGTGTTTCTCCTGCACATGGAACACAGGTAGTCGCGTTTGGTTGCGATTCGATTGGAAGTGCTTTCATGGCCTTGCGCGAAGGCAAGAAGACAGGAAGAAAGGCAACTCGCACAGAGACCACAGAGTTCACGGAGACAGCCTCTCTGTGAACTCTGTGGTCTCTGTGCGAAATCTGCAGTTGCAGTTCTTAGCGTCTTCGCGAGCACTTCGGGTCTTCGCGCGAAAGGCAGTACTCAGTCCACCCACCACTTGAGGCGATAGGCCGCGGCCTTTGGCCAGATGCTGGCGCCGCCGTCTTCGTCTTTGCGCGCGGCGAGGTCTTCATAGAGCTTCATCGCCTCAGCCCACTTGCCTTGCCCGGACTCCAGCGATTCCGCCCTGATGAACAACTCTTCGCGTTCGCGCTCGCGCTTGGCGGGTTCGAACTCTGTCTCCAGTCTGTTCAACAGCTCGGCGTAGCTGCGGTTGCTTACCCAGCTCTCCTCGGCATAGGCTTCGCTTAGCGCCTTGAGGCGTTTGACCGCCCAGCCCGGCGGAAAATTCTCAGCCTTCATGGCCTCTTCGATTTTCTTTTCCAGCTCAGGCAGCGCCTTCTTGGCGTACTTCTCCATCTCCTTGGGGAACTTCTTGGCCTCTTTCTTGTCGCGCGACTTGATCGCCTTGTCGTCGTCAATCTCCTGCGCGCGTTTGAGTGCACCGGCCCAGTTGTCGGCGCGGCACAGCGCGATCAGCTCAGCGACCAGCGCGTCATCACTCGCGAACGGCAGCGCCTCGGCCGGCTCCTGCGCGCCGCGGGCAGTGCGGTAAACGTCGCAGCCGGGGCCGCCGAACGCCTGGATGTGGTCGCGAATGATCTGCAGCACGCGCGGCGCAAGCTCGTGCCCGCGGGCGGGAATTTCGTGGTACGTCACGGCGATGCCGGCCTTGCGCGCCATACAGCAGAACTGGCGTATGTAGCCGCGCTGGTCCTGCCCGTAGAAGTTGTCTTCCGTTTCGCCGACGGTCTGGATCATGGGGATGGGCGGGTAGCTCTTGCGCGGGTCAAACGCCTTGCTGCTGAAGAACGCAGCGCGGATGTCCATGTTCTCCGGGTTCTTCTCCCAGACTTCGGCCAGGTAGAACTCGGTCACCGTGCAACCGGCGCTGAAGCCGTGCATGAAGATGCGGCTGCTGTCGATCGTGTAGTCCTTCTTGATCGCCGCGACCATCTCACGCACCTGCGCGACAAAGCCGGCGACGTCGCCGCCGCGCAGGCTGCGCTCGCCGTTTTGCCAGCCGACGGCCGCGACGAAGACCGGGTCCTCTTTCGTACTCACGCGCGCCACCGCACCGGCCTGGCCTTTGGCGTTGCCGCCGTCGCCGTGGAGCGTGATCAGCAGCGGCAGCTTGTGCCCAGCGTCAACGCCGTCGGGGATGCACCAGACGGCATCGATGGGGTCAGGTGCGTCCGCATCGGCCGGCTTCCATTCCTTGGGGGAGTACTTCAGCGGCGTCAGCGTGTCCGTGTCTTCGCCGCCCAGCCCGAGCTGCGGCAGGATCAGCGCGATATCGCCCCTGGCCTGCTGCTCGATGCGTTGCTTGTTGGCGTCCGCATCCTGCGCGAGCAGCGCCGTCGCCGTGATCGCCAGTGAAAGAATGAGTGCCGTACGCATGGCTGTCCCCGTTTCGGCTAGCCGTCGATCCACCAGCTCAGGCGATACTTCGCGGCTTTGGGCCAGATCGAATTGCCGTCGTCTTCATTCTCGCGCTTGGCAAGTTCCTCGTACAACTTTCGCGCTTCGCTGCGCTTGTCTTTTTGCGATTCGAGCTGCATGGCATCCCGCATCTGCTGTTCTCGTTCGCGCTCGCGAATGGCCGGCGGGAAGTCGCCGTCCAGCTTGGCCAGACGCTCGTCGTAGCCTTTGTCCTTGATCCAGCTCTCTTCGGCCCAGGTCGCAGCGATCGCACGCAGGCGCTTGATCTGCCACGCGGCCGGCATGGTCTCGGACTTGATGGCTTCCGCGACCAGGTCATCCACGCGCTTTACTTCCTTCTTCGCGATCTTCTCGACGTCCTTGTCGAAGTGTTTCACGGCGCGCTTCTCCTTGCTGCCGATCGACTTGTCGTCGTCGATCGCCTCGATGCGCGCCAGTGCGGCCTGCCATTCGTCGGCGTTGCACAGCTCGATCACTTCCTTCACGTAGGGATCGTCGCTCGGCTCAAAAGGCAGCGGCTCCGGGCGCGTGCCCTCATCGCCCGTTGGGTACGGCACCATTCCCGGCCCGCCCAGATCGTTGATCACGTCGCGCGTGATCTGGATGCAACGGTAGTTCACCGCATGGCCCATGCCGGGAATCTCGTGATACAGCACCGGCTTGCCCCAGCTTGCCAGCGCGTTGCAATAGTTGCGCACGGCGGCGACGACGTTGATGCTGCCGAGCACGGCCGTTTCGTCTTCGCCGACGGTGCAGATCCACGGGCACGGCGGGCAGTCGGCTTCCGTCACCGCGCCGCCGCTGCTGTAGAGGAAGACCGCGCGGAACGGGAAGTGCTTGCGGTCGTCGCGCCACTCCTGGCCCGCCCAGCCGCTGGCCCAGCTTGTGCCCCAGCTGAAGCCGCTGACGAACACGCGCTCCGGATCGACGGGCTGGTCCTTCATCACCTTGTCGAGCAGCCAGCGCGAGCCCTCGATGATCTTCTGCGGCGTCGCGAGCGTGGGCAGGTTCATCTTGCCCTTGCCGTCTTCGGTAAGTTCCTGGTACTGGACGCCGATGGTGATGACCGGGTCTCGGTCGGTGCTCGCACCCGCGACGTTCTTCACGCGGCCCTTGCCCACGTCGCCGTTGCCGTGGAACGCGAACATGAGCGCGTATTTCTTCGACTTGTCGAGGTTCTCCGGCAGGCTGATGTAGCCTTCCATCTTCTCGCAGCCTTCGACTTCGATTTTCACCGTCTCGAAGCTGTGCTTGGCGGAATTGAGTTTCTTGCTGTCGTCGCCGCCGAGCCCGGTTTGCGGCAGCAGCTTCGCCGCGTCGCGCGCCGCGCGGTCGATGAACTTCTGGCCCGGCTTGGCCTCCGGCGCGTCTTGGGCCAGCGCCAGCGGACTCAACAGCAACAGCACGGCCGGAAGCCACCGCAGAATTCGCCCAGTCATGTTTACCCCAGCTACAACCACCGCACGCGGTAAGTCATCATGCACCGCGCGACGCGTCGGGCAAGGAATCCGTTCGATTCGACAAAGAGATGACAGCGCGGTGAAGCGCGGTGCGCTTCACCGCGAAGGCAAAAGTAAAAAGGCAAAGGGGGCACACGCCTCACCTTTGCCTCTTTGCTTTGGTTCGACCGGCTACCCGATGTCTTCCCACCAGCTGAGGCGGTACTCGGCCGCGTAGGGCCATGTGCTTACGCCGCCGTCTTCCTTCTTGTCCTTGGCGACGTCCTGGTAGATCTTCTTGGCCTCGTCGCGCTTGCCCTCGAGTTCGAGTTTCACGGCCTGCATCAGTTTCTCGCGGCGTGCGGCGTCGCGCTGGGCGGGGCCGTAGGTCTTCAGCGTTTCGAGTGTCTTCGAATAGCCCTTCTTCTGGTACCAGCTTTCGTCCTTGAAGGCGCGGTTCATGGCCTTGAGGCGTTCCCAGTGCCACGTGTTGGGCCAGAAGTCGGCCTTGATGCTTTTCTGGATCGAAGCGTCGAGGCGGTCGCACTCGTCCTTCACGTACTTTTCGAACTCCTTCATGAAGTCCTTCAGGTCGCGCTTTTCCTTCGTCTTGATGTTCTTGTCGTTGAGGATGCCGTTGCCGCGCTCCCATGCGCCCTTCCAGTCTTCGGCCAGCGCGTAGGCGATCACTTCGTTGGCCCACGGGTCCTTGTGCTCTTTCCAAGGAATGTCGTCGGCCGGGACCTTGGCGCCGAGGTAGCGGCTCTCGTCCGGCGGATACTCTTCCGCGCCGGGACCGCCGAGGCGGTTAATGGCCGCGCGATGGATCTGGAAAAGGCGGTCGGGCTCGGAGGTAAAGAAGTCCGCCTTGAAGACGTGGTATTCGGCGGGCACGCCGCGCGCGAGCAGCTCATTGGCGCACTTTGCGGGAGAGTCGAAGCTGTCGCCGCCCGACATTTCGAGATCCCAATCCACCACCGAGAACACGGTCGCCACGGGCGGTGCCTTCTCGACGTCGAAGTTCCACATCGGGCCGTCGTACAGGCAGGCCCGGAAAGGGAACGCGTCCGGGTCATCCTCCCAGAGCTTTTCGGCCCAATCGGCCGCGCGGTCGTTGCCGCCGCGTCCGCCGAACAGGAAAACGCGATCCGGGTCGATGGGCTGGTCGGCCATCACTTTCTTCAGGAACCAGGTGAGCGCCTCAATCAGCTTCTCCTGTTTGACCAGCGGCGAGATCAGGCGAATGCCCTGGCCTGCATCCTCGGCGCCGCAGTACATCAGGCTGGCCAGAATCAGCGGATCGCTGCCATTGGAGAGGCGCGCAGCGCTCTTGAGATCCTCAGGCGTATCGAGCCCGTCGCCGTTCAGCGCGAGCACCAGCGGGTACTTCTTGGACTTGTCGAGACCGAACGGCGTCGAGATGTAGCCCTTCAGCTTTTCGCACCCCTCGACGTCGATTTTGATCTCGGTCTGCTTCTGCTCATCGACTTCTAGCCGGACCTTGGCCGAGCCGCCGGTGCCCGCCTGCGGCAGCAGCAGCATGGCATCCGCCTTGGTGCGCTCGAGAATCTTGGCGCCCGGTACGGGCTCTTCATCCTGTGCCGCCAGTGAGCCGGCCAGCAGCGCCAGCATTGCCGCGCCGATCAGTGTCTTGCGCATGTCGATCTCCCGTTTCTGTGAAACCCCGGGGAATTGAGGAAAGGGCTCAGCTTTGAGCCCGATTATCTATCAACGAGTGCCAATGGCCAGTGTTGTGACGAAATTCGTCAGGATGGGTTCCCGGCGTCCGGGCGAATCCTGGCCTTCAGTTTCGGGTTGGGGTAGTCGGCCAGCCAGGCGGTCAAATCTTCATAGGACGGGCGGTTGGCGGGCTTCATCAGCTGGATCGCAGCCAGAAGCAGGATCGGACCGACCACGAAGCAACCGGCGAGGAAGAGCTTGCGGACTTCCATGGCGTCAAACTCGAGGTCGCCGGGATCGTACGCCCAGCCGAGCCAGGCCGTGACGCCAAGGTTGAAAATCAGGATGCCCGCCCAGAACAGAGGCGCGAACAGCCCCTTGGCGGGCACGTAAGGCAGCTTCAGCTCGCGCCCGCTGGTGAGCTCGCGGTTGGCGAGAATCGCATCCACGCGCTGATTAATGAAAATGATCACCCAGCCGACCACGAACCAGCCCGCGTAGTTCGCCATCGTCACGTCGAAGTGGTAGCCGGGCGAAGGGTAGTGGTAGATGTCGCCAAGGAACCAGTGCCGCCCGAGGTGCGCGACGGGGTCCACGACGATGTCGATGACGGTCATCAGCGCCGCGCCGAGCAGCAGCGTGACGGGCGAATTGCGGATGCCACGCGAAGTGACGCGCTGGAAATCGAACCCGCGCCGCCACAGCGGTGACATGAAGAACTGCGCAAACGAGAAGCTGACGTAGCTGAGGAACGCAAACGACAGGCTGTCGAAGAACGGCACGCCGAAGATCGTCAGGTCGTTGGCCAGCACATCGTCGTGATAGACGTAGTAGCCAAATGGAATGCGTATGGCCGGGTTGACGCTGCACCACTCGGCCGTGAGCGCGACCAGGTAGCCGGTCACCAGCCAGATGCCGGTGCGCAGCTTGCCCTGCTCCATCCAACTGAAGGCCAAGAACGCCAGCAGGAAGACAAAGACATAGGGCCGATGCCAGATGCTGTAGAATAATGCGCCCATAGACCCTCAGTGGTGGGCCCGACAATCCTGTCGGGCCGCGCCGGCCGTGCCAGCGCGAAACGTTGTTACACTTCATACGTGGATACGGAAGACCAGTACAAAGAAATCAACCGTGACATGGTCCGATGGCGGCGGCACCTGCCGCACTTCCACGCCGGTGGAAACACCCTCTTTGTGACCTGGCGCTGCCTCAAACCGTTTGTTCTGGAGAAGTCGGATCGCGCCGACGTGATGGACTGCGTCCGACACTTTCATCTCGAGCGCAACATCGTGTTCGCGGCCGTCGTCATGCCGGACCACGTCCATATCCTGATTGAGCCACTGGAGCGCACGTGATTCCGGCCGCTTCGCGGCCGGGCCCGACAGGATTGTCGGGCCCACCGTTCCGGTGTTCTACTTTTCGGGCTTGGCGACCATCCTGACGCCGAGTTCTTCCAGCAGCGCCGGCTCGACGTCGTTGGGCGTGTCGATCATCAGGTCGCGCCCGGTGGCGGACTTTGGGAACGCGATGACGTCTGCGATGTTGTCGAGCCCGAGCAGCAGCATGAGCAGGCGGTCCACGCCGCTGGCGATGCCGCCGTGGGGCGGGGCGCCGTGGGCAAGGGCACTCATCAGGAAGCCGAACTTCTTTTCGGCCTCTTCCTTGCTGATGCCGATCAACTCGAACACGTCGGCCTGGTAGTCGGTGCGGTGCATGCGGATGCTGCCGCCGGCGATCTCGATGCCGTTGCAGACCAGGTCGTACTGGTTGTTGCGCAGCGCAATGACCTCTTCGATCTCGACGCCCCCGCGCAACATGCGCGCGACCGGGTGCGGCTCTTTGCCCGCGCGAGAGATCTCCGCCAACTCGTGTACGCGCTGGACGTCCTGCGGCAGGGTGAACGGGTGATGGCTGGCGAACAGCTTCTCGTCTTCTTCGCGGTACTCGAACAGCGGGAAATCCACGACCCAGCAGATGGCGAACTTGTGCGGGTCGCTGAGCCCGAGCTTGTCCGCAATCAGCAGGCGCATGTTGTGCATCACCGCGTGCACGACCTTGTGCTTCTCGTGCGCGCAGATCAGCAGCAGGTCGCCGGGCTTGGCGCCGAAGGCTTCGATCATGGCCTTCTGCTCGGGCTCCGGGATGAACTTGGCAATGCCGCCGTCGAGCCCGGTTTCGGTCACCTTGAGGTTCGCGAGCCCCGTCGCGCCCATGCCCTTGGCGTCGCGCTCGAGGTTCTTGAGCTGGCCGGTGCTGAACTCGCCGGCCATGCCGGGGCAGCGCAGGCCTTTGATGAGGCCCTTCTTCTCGGCGACTCCCTTGAAGGCGTTGAAGCTGCAACCGGCGGACCACTCGTTCAGCTCCGTGAGCTTGAGGTCGCGCGATCGCAGGTCCGGGCGGTCGATGCTGTAGTCGCGCATCGCCTGCTCGTAGGTCATGCGCTCGAACGGCGGCTTGACGTCGCCCGCGCTGAGCACCGGCCACGACTGGTCCTTGAAGCGCTCATCCCTGCGGATGCCGTCGAATATGGCGGCGACGACTTTCTCGAACAGCTCGATCACGTCGTCCATCGTCGGGAAGCTCATCTCGATGTCGATCTGCGTGAACTCGGGCTGGCGGTCGGCGCGCTTGTCCTCATCGCGGAAGCAGCGGGCGATCTGGAAATAGCGGTCCAGCCCGCTGATCATGCAGAGCTGCTTGAAAAGCTGCGGTGACTGCGGCAGCGCGTAGAACTGACCGCGGTGGGCGCGGCTCGGCACGATGAAGTCGCGCGCGCCCTCCGGGGTGCGCTTGTAGAGCACCGGTGTTTCGACGTCGAGAAAGCCCTCGGCCTCCAGCGTCGCGCGGGCCGACGACACCAGCTTCGCACGCGCCTGCAACATCGCCTGCATGGGGCGGCGGCGCAGGTCGATGAAGCGGTGTTTCAGGCGCAACTCCGGGTCGCACTTGAGGTCGTCGCGGACCTCAATCGCGGGCGTCACGGCCGTGTTCAGGATCTCGAACTTCTCGACGACGATCTCGATGTCGCCAGTGGCCATGGTCTGCGTGCGATTCTCCTCTTCGCGCGCGCGGACCTTGCCGGTCGCCGACAGCACGAACTCGCCGCGCGCCTCTTTGGTCTGGGCCAGCAGCGCGGAATCGGTCTCTTCGCTGAAGGTCAGCTGCACCTTGCCCGCCACGTCGCGCAGCAGGATGAACGCAACGCCGCCGCGATCTCGCTTGGTGTCCACCCAGCCGCAGACCGTGACGGTCTCGCCGACGTGTTCAGTGCGCAGGTCTCCGCAGCGGTGCGTTCGATTCTTCATGTCTGCTCCGTGGAATGAAACGGCCCGGCATTCACCGGGCCGTCGCTTGTACTCGTTTCGCCCGGGTCAATCTACCAACGTGTCGGGGTCTTCCTTTGATGCGGCTTTCTTGTCGCCCGGCAGGTTGTCGGTCTCAGCGTGGAAATCGTTGGCGTTGATGACGTCGCCGGCCTCGGCCTTTGCGGCCCGGGCCGCTGCTTCGCGGGCCTTGCGGGTGGCGGGCGGCGGCGTGAAGAAGGCGTAGTCTTCATCGAGGATGAAGTCCTCTTCTTCCTCTTCGTCACCGGCGACCTTGACCGTCGGATTGTCGCCGATGGTCGGCGGCTCGTCCTTCGCCGACTTGAGCGCAGGGTCACTGGCGCGCAGCTCGGCCTGCATCTCTCGCATCATGGCGGGCGGCAGCGCGACGGTGTCGCCGCCGGGGCCCTCGGCCATGTCGTCGAGCGTCTTGCGCTCGCGATTTTCGGCCATCATCTTGGGCTTGCCCGTCGCCTTTTCGCTATCGGACTTCGATTCGGAGCCGGTCTCGTCTTCCTGCTCCGCCTCGGGCACCGGGCGCGAGATCTTGGCGTCTTCCGGCTTGGGGATGAACATGGTCTTGGCGCCCGCGACAATCGGCGCGTCGAAGCCCGGCGGCGGCACGTGAACCGTCTTGGCGCCTTCCGGCAACGGCGTGGGGTTGGACTTGTCGGTGATCTTCGCCGTGTCCTTGCGCCGCTTCATCAGCTTGCGGGTCTTGCGCGGCTTGAAGGTGCGGTCCTCGGTGGCGCCTTCGCGCGTGGGCGGTGGCGGTGTCTTTGTGTCTTCGTAGGTCGGGACGTCCTCGACGGGACCGCTCGAGTCCTCGCCGGTGGATTCTTCGGGCGCAGGCTCCGGCTCGTCATCGACCGGGTCTTCGGAGATGGCCGTGGTCTGGCCCAGCATCGAGGTGTTGGGCTCTTTGTACTCCGAGTGGTCTTCCTCAGGCTCTTCGGGCTGCGCGGGCTCCTCGACAGATTCCTCGACGGATTCATCGACGGGCTCCTGCGCCTCCGCCTCTGCAGGCGCATCGGCAGCAGAATCGTCGTCCTCAAGGTCAATGTCGTCGTCGCCTTCCAGGCTGACCTTGGCCGCGGCACTGCCGAAGCTGACTTCTTCGCTTTCGTCTTCTTCCGCGCCGGACTCTGACGACCCGCCCTCTTCACCGAAGTCCACGTCGCCATAGCGGCCCGACAGGGTACCGCCCATGTAGACGGCGATCTCTTCGTCCGTCAGGTCGCGCTCTTCGTCATCTTGCGCGACGGGAGTGTCCGTGCGCGGTGCGACGCCGATCTGGGGCTCCGGCTCAGGCTCGTCGGGCGGCGGCTCGGCGCCGGGCTTGACAGCGGCCGTCGGAATCTTGAGCAGGGCTGCCTCTTCGGCCTCCTCTTTCTCGATTTCCTTTTGCCGGTCGAGAATGGCAGGACGCTCCAGGCGCACGGTGGGCATTCCGACGCGCGGCTTGGATTCTTCCGGCTCTTCTTCCGGCAGGTCGCCGTGAAATGGCTTGGGCGGCTGGAACGCGCCGGAATCCGGGATCACCGGCTCGCGCGAAGTGCGACCGGTTTCGTCCAGTTGATCCAGCGGCACCGGCTGCGGAGTGCGCGGCGGAATCGGCAGCGGCGGTTTCGGGGCCGCAGGCGGCGGCGCGGATGCTGCTGCCGGCTGCTGCGCCGGCGCGTGGAAGTTGCCTTCTTCGTCGATATCCGCCGTCTGCATCGGGGGCGGCGGCACGGCGCCGGTGCGGGAAGACGGCCTGGCGCCGCCACGCGTCGGCGGCGGAATCGTAACTCGCTTTTCGCCACCCGGGCCCACAGGCCCGGACTTAGGCTTCTCCCACGGCGCTTCCACGATACCGGTGTTGCGCTTGGTCGGCATCCGCGGCGCAGGTGCCGCCTGTGCCGTTGATGATGGCGGCTTGGGCTTCTGCTCAAGGTCTTTCGGGCTGTCCGCGAACGTGGCCGGGTTGACCTCCGGCGGCGCCTCGGCCGGGCCGCTTTGTGTCTCCGGGTCTACCTTGTCCATTGCAAGGACGGTGGCTTCGGCCTCAAAAAAGCGTTCGCGGGCATTGGTGCGGATCAGCCCGCGCGGGTTGCTGGCGCCCGGCGGCTCAATGGCGTTCACCGGCGGCTCACCGTCGTAGAACGTAACCCGCGACTCGCCGACCCGAATCTTCAGCCCCTCATTCAGCGGGGCAATCACTCCGCGGCGCAGGCGCTGGTTGTTGATCCAGGTTCCGCCCGAGCTGCCAAGATCGCGCACGAATGCGCTGCCGCGGCTGTCGATGAAGAACTGCGTGTGAAGCCGCGAGACTTTCATGTCACGCAACTGCACGTCCGCACGCGGCAGGCGCCCGAAAACATAGTCAATGCGGCCCACGAAACGCAGGAGCAGTGTGTCCGGGCCAAGTTTGATTTCGAGGTACGGCATTGCGCTACCGTGTTTCGTCATGAAACACGGTTCAGTTCCAAAGGCTACGTAGCATATCAACCTTACCGTTTATCGAAGATACACCCAATTACAAGGCGGCTACTGCGCCTGGACGGTGAACGTGACGGGCATTGAGTCCGCCTGTGTGGCGGGCAAATGCTGCACGCGAATGACGTAAGTCCCGGCCGCGAGACTCAGCGTGACTGTTTTGTTCGACGAAGGACCGACGTCCTGCCCGATGATGTTCCGCTCAAGGTCATGCACGGACAGATCCAGCCGGTGCGCCAGCGCGCTGTAGCCCGCCGTGGTGTTGGTCACAGTGATCGTAACGCTTTGCGCGCTGGCCAGTTCCAATCGGAACACGGCGTTTGCTTGCGGCCCGAGAATCGGGTTGGGGTCCGTACCCGACCATGCATCCAGCCCGCCCGACGTCGCGCCCGCGCCCACGACCAACAGCGGCGGAAACGGGTCTGCGCCACCCGGGGGAGGAAACTGGGCCCCCTGCGCGGTCATGATGGTGTTGGCGTCCGTTTGGCTCAGGAACGTGTCGTCGATCAACTGCTGCAGCAGGCTGGCCATCCACGCGACTTCGTACGGCGCCGAGCGCGTCTTGAGTGCCGCAAAGCTGGTCAGGAAATCCGCGAGCGCGATGTTGGATGGGTCTCCGTCACCGTCGGCCGGGCTGCCGGCGCCGCCGTCGAACAGGTCCCAGGTGGCGCGGGTGATTTCGAACTCGTTGCCGTAGCCGACGCCTGTGCCGGGGATGACGCCGGACTCCATGTCGAATTCGAACTGCACGGAATTCGTACCGCCGATGTAGCCAAGCGTGTCGCGGTAGAGCGATGTGCCCAACAGCGCGAGCCCGATGGCCGTCACCACACCCTCACTGTATGCGGCCGTAGGCAGAAGCTCTTCACCGAAGTGTTCACCGCCGAAGTTGTTGTCACGTGACTGGGTCAGTTGCAGAAAGCTTGCCCACTCGTGTGCGATGACGGTTTCGTCGAACTCGTCGTGGTCGCTGTTCAGCGGGTCGGCCGACGAGCCGCCGATGAGATAGATGGACGGGTTCCCCATCGGGCCGTCGAGGCCTGTCACAGTCGTCATCGTGATGGTCTGGCCGCTGCCGTTCTTGAGAATGCGCGTACCGATATTGCCCGGCGCCCAGAACAGATCGAGCGGGCCGAGGCTCGCAAAGCTGCCGGCCGCGGCAGCGCGCAGGCGTCGCACCGTGTCCAGCGCGGCGAACGCCCCGGCGCGGTCACTGGGCAGGTCGGGCGTCGCGTGCAGGTTGACGGTCTGGCTGCCGGCTGCACGGTTCAGCAGCGGGCTCGGCAACGCGTGCACAATCGGCGGCGAGGTCTGTGAGTGATAGACGCGGTCCACATCCGGCGCGGTGCCTGTCTGGGCGCGCGCGCGGATGAAGTAGTCAGTGATCGTGCTGAAGTTCAGCGTGTAATCGCCTGCTGCGTCTGTGGCTGTGCTGGCGAACACCGTATTGAGGTCGTACCAGGCGACCGCTTCCACCAGCACATTCTGCGCGACTTCGTTGACCGGGTTGGCTGTGTCGAGGCCCGCGGCCGTGACCAACAGGCGATCGTAGCTGACGTTGCCGCTGATGGTGAGATTGACCGGCGTGCCGCCATCCGGGTCTTTTGTGCCGCCGGGTTCCGGCCCGATGACGGTGTCGGGAGGCACGATCACACTGCCGGTATTGCCGCAGCGCCCGCCGCGGTCGTTGTTGCACGCAGCCAGCAGCAACAGTGCAGACACCATCAAAAGGCAATGGCAGCGATTCATCGCAAACCCGGCAGGGGAATTCAGGGACACAAATGCTACCAGCCCGGGGACTATTCGTCAGCATCCGCCGCGAGCTTGGCGATCTTGTCGTCCAGCTCCTGCAATGCCTCCGGCCACCATTCTTCGATGCCGGACTTCACGAGAATCGGGCGCCCGGCCTTTAGCTCTTTCAGCCCCTCCGCCGGTTTGCCTTCGCTGACCAGCAGGTCGCCGATGTAGACGTGCCCCCAGCCTACCCACTCGGCCTGCTCGGCGTCGTCCGGGTTGGCCTCGGCGGCGGCCTTGGCGCGGTCGAACGCGTCTGTCAGCCAGATGCGGGCTTCTTTGTAACGCTCGTTGCGCCAGTAGGCTCGCCCTACGCCGAAGTCGGCGATCAGCTTGGGCAGCTCAAGCGCGCCTTTGTAGTGGTACTCGCGGGCCTTGAGGAGCGCGTCGAGCATCTTGTCGTACTCGCCGCGTGATTCGTACGTCCAGCCCAGGTTATTCCACAGCGGTGCAAGCCAGCCGGTTTCGCCGCCTTTCTCTGCGGCTTCGATGGCCTTGAGGGCCCACTCCACCTGCTCGTCAGGAGAGCCGACGATGGCGACCATGTGGGCGGCATCCAGCTCGCGCGAGAACAGCTTGTGTTTCCTGCAGTAGTCATACATCTCGATGAACGTGGCCTTGGCCTTGTCGTTGTCCTTTTCGTCCTGCCACTCAAAACGCCCGCGCACGCCCAGATAGCGCGACCAGCCCAGCGGCTCATCGGGCGTGGCAATCGCCCCGGCCTTGGCGAGCCACGGCTTGCCTTCTTCGTGCTTGGTCTGGCTTGAGTACATGCGCGCGACTTGCGCGTAGGCTTCCGTCAGCACGCTGTTGTCACGCGCCCCGGACGCCGACTCGGTGGCTTCTTCGTATTTCTTGCGGGCCTCGTCGTATTGGCCCTGCGCGAACAGCTTGTCCGCGGCCTTGAGCTGGTCGGCGGCCCACGCCCGATCCACTTCCCGGAAGAATTCTTCCTTTTGGGGTACGCTTGCCGGCTCGCGCTCCGTTTGCGCCCGCGCGGCCGGCACACGGCTGCCGGCGCAACCGGCAACCAGAAGAATCGGAATGATCGCAAGTACGTATCGCATCTTCGCCTCCCAGGGCTGATACTGCCGCGCCTTGACCCTTGCGGCAATGCGCGATTACAACCGCAACTGCTTGCGCAAGCGGTTCAAAGGCATTCATGCGGCGCTGGTTGTTTAACTGGGCATACCTGTGGCTTGCCGGACTGATCTGGCCGTGGTTTCTGTTTAAGGCGCTCACGACCGGCAAATACCGCGCGGGACTGATGCAGCGACTGGGCAGCCTGCCGCCGCGCAGCAGCGACAAGCCTTCCATCTGGGTGCACGCGGTCAGTGTCGGTGAATTGCTGCAGATTCGCCCGTTGCTGGCGGCGCTGAAAGAAAAGCACCCGGGTCACGACATCGTCGTCACGTACACCACCAAGACAGCGGCCGAGATTGCGCGCAGAGAACTGACCGACTACTACCACTGCTATTCACCCGTGGACCTGAGCTGGGTGGTGGCGAAGTTCTTCCGGGTACTGAACCCGGCGCTGCTGATCCTGGTCGAGCTGGAACTGTGGCCGAACTGGCTGATGCACGCCGGGCGCAAGGGCGTGCCGGTGCTGCTCGCGAACGGGCGCATCAGCGAGAAGAGCTTCCGCAACTACAAGCGCTTCAAGTGGCTGCTGCGCCCGGCGTACGAAGCGATCACGATCTGGGCGATGCAGGATGAAGCCTACGCGGCACGCGCCAGGGAACTTGCCGCACGCCCGATGGGCTCGCCGGGTGGTGCCGCCGGCAGTGACGCGTCGATGCCTCTGGTATCGCCGGGTGCCGTCGAGATCGCGGGCAATCTGAAGTACGACTCACTGAAGGGCGAGCCGGACGCCGAGAAGACGGCACACTTCCGCAAGATCTTCGGGCTTTCGGAATCTGACCGTGTGCTGGTGTGCGGCAGCACGCACCCGGGCGAGCATGAGATTCTCGTGGACATGATCCCGCGCCTGAGCTGCCGCGTGGTGATCGTGCCGCGCCACCCGGAGCGCTACGAGTCCGTACGGGAACTACTGACAAAGGCCGGGATCAAGTGGGTCAACCGCAGCGCGCTGAAGCCGGATTCGCCGGCCGCACCAGACCAGGTGATCCTGCTGGATACGGTTGGCGAGCTTGCCCACGTGTACGCCGTCGCCGACGTCGTGTTCATCGGCGGCTCGCTGATCCCCCACGGCGGCCAGAACATGGCCGAGCCGGTGGCGCTGGGCAAGGCGACGCTTTTCGGTCCGCACACGCACAACTTCAAGGCAACTGTGCGTGAACTGAAAGAGTGCAAAGGCGCGATCGAAGTGCAGAATGCCACGGAGCTCGAACGCGAGCTAAAGTCCCTGCTCGCGGATGAGCCCACCCGCACCGCCATCGGCAAGGCGGGACAGGCAAGGCTGCTGGCATCACGCGGCGCGATGCAGCGGTATCTGGAGCTGATTGAGAGGCTGTTGGGTGAGTAACGAACGCGCGAGCGAAGTGGAACTGACACCCTACGGCAACGTCGGCGCGCTGCAGGAGCGCCATGCCGAGTGCCGCCGCGCGGCGGCACGGAACGGCAAGATCGGCTTCTGCGTTGCCATCGTGGCTGTAGTGCTCGCACTCGGCTTTGTTGGGGTGAACGCCTTTTACGGTGGCGGGCCACCCGCGTTCGGCGCGGTGGTATTTGTCATTCTCCTGCTTCCCGCCTGGCCATTCTTCCGCAAGAAGAGCGCCCTTGAGACAGAGTCCTACGCCATTGAGCGTGAGTTGAAAGCGCTGGAAGCAAAGGCGCGCACGGGAGGGCAGCAATGACTGACCTGACCGCCGAGAAGTGGTCCGAACTCGCGGCGAGACTGGACGCCGAATTGGAAGAGGCCGGCGCCAAGGACAAGTCGTCCACCGCAACCGCCGGGAAGCTGGTACTAGTCGCACTGCTGCTCATCGCCGTCTGCGCCGCACTGCTGATCGTGTTCAACAACGAGCCGTATGCCTTGCTGATCGCCATGCCCCCCGGGCTGCTGTTTCTGGTCGTCGTGAGCTACATCCTGCGCTACCGCCGCATCGCCGAGCACGCCCGGAACGACATGGACCGCATCCGCCGCGACATTCGCCAGTGGAAGAAAAAACGGCCTGACGGCGTGTCCGTTGCGCCCCCGAAGCCCGAGGCGTAGCTTGACGTCTCAATGATCCGCTACGCCGCCACCATCTTTGTCAGCGCGTTTCTGCTGTTTCAGGTCCAGCCGCTGATCGGCCGGTTTATTCTTCCGTGGTTTGGTGGCACGGCGGCCGTGTGGTCGGTTGCCATGCTGTTCTTTCAGGGAGTGCTGCTGGCAGGCTATGCCTACGCGCACTTCAGCATCGCCCGCCTGAAACCCGGCGCGCAGCTCGGCGTTCACCTCGCGCTGCTGGCGCTGTGCGTATTCTGGCTGCCGATCATTCCACCCGAGTCATTGAAGCCGGACGGTGCGGGCGCGCCGACGCTGCGCATCATGTTGCTGCTCGGAGCATCCGTGGGGCTGCCGTACTTTGCACTGTCGTCAACCGGGCCGCTGCTGCAGGCATGGTTCAGCCGCAGCTTCCCCGAGCGTTCTCCGTACGCGCTGTACGCGCTTTCCAACGTCGGCTCGCTGCTGGCGCTGCTGAGCTACCCATTCGCTATCGAGCCGATGCTCGGGCGCATGGACCAGGCCTGGAGCTGGACGTGGGTCTACGTCGGCTTCAGCATTCTGTGCGCGGTGGCAGCCATCTCGGCGTTCCGCGCCTCGCCGAAAGCCGCAGCCGAGCCAGTGGCTGATGCGCCCTCGGAAGTGAATGCAGTCCCGGGCCGCAGCCACACTCTGCTCTGGATTGCATTTGCGGCCGCGGGAAGCTGCCTGCTGCTCGCCTTCACGAACCAGTTGTGCATGGACATTGCCAGTGTGCCGCTGCTGTGGGTCCTGCCGCTGAGCATCTATCTGCTGTCCTTCGTGTTCACATTTGCCGGAAAGCGCTGGTACCCGCGCAAGGTGTTCTTGCTGCTGCTTCCCGTGGCGATGCTGGGCACGGCACTTGGCCCCAGCTTGATGTTCCATCTCTCCCTGCCGTGGATCGTCGCGTTGTATCTGGCCAGCCTGTTCGTGTTCTGCATGGTCTGCCACGGCGAGGCCTTCCGACTTCGCCCGCCGCCTCAGCGATTGACCCGCTTCTACCTGTCGATTTCGATCGGCGGCGTGATCGGGGGCGTGTTCGTCGCCGTGCTCTCGCCGTTGCTGTTCACCATGTACGTCGAGCTGCCGGCCGGTGTGCTCGCCACGGGGGCGCTGGTGCTCATTTCGCTGGCGCGCGACCCGGCGTCCAGGCTGTATGACGGCAAGCCGCGCTGGGCCTGGCTGGCGATCCTGATCGTAGCCGTCGGTGCGATGGGCGGGCTGGGCTATGGCGTTCTCGACAGCCTTGAGAACACAATCGACACCAGCCGCAGCTTCTACGGCGTCTATCGCGTACGCGAATCACCCGAAGGCACGCGCTGGGAGCGCATACTCGAGTCCGGCAACACGCTCCACGGGCATGAGTTCATGGGCGAGGGGCGGGTCCGTATTCCGACCAGCTACTACGGGACGAACTCCGGCGTCGGCGTCGTGCTGGGCTCGTACCCTGATGATCAGAAGCTTCGCGTTGGCGTGGTCGGGCTGGGCGCGGGAACCATCGCCACCTACGCGCGCCCGGGCGACGAGTACCGATTCTATGAGATCGACCCGCACGTCCTTGAGTTGGCCAAGGAGTACTTCCGGTTCATCGAGACCTGTCGCGGTGACCTGCAGGTCGTGATCGGTGACGCGCGGCTGCAGCTTGAATCCGAGGCGCCGCAGCAGTTCGACGTACTCGTGCTCGACGCGTTCAGCAGCGACGCCATACCGGTTCACCTGCTGACAGCAGAATCGTTCGAGTTGTATCGCAGCCACCTCAAGCCCGGCGGCGTGATCTGCGTGCACATCTCGAACCGCTACCTCGACCTTCGGCCGATCGTGATCCAGGGCGCCACGGGCCAGAAACTCAAGTACGTCGGCTGGTTGTCCGCCGGCAACGAACGCGAAGGCACCAGCCGCGCCGACTGGATGATCCTGTGCGACGGCGACGAGCGCATGGACGCCATAGCCGCGCGCTTCGATGCGCTTCGCGAAAACTGGCCGCGCGAAGATGTTGGCGACGACGATTACTGGCCGTTGAATTTCGGCAGCCCGATGAGCGTGGACGACGTGCCCGAGATTCGCCCGTGGACGGACGACTACTCGAACCTGCTGTCGATCATTGACTGACCAGCGCAATCTCGCCGCCGGCTGCAACCTGGCTGTGCTTGCCGGCGAGCGCATCGACGTGATCCGGGAAGTCGCGCCGGAAGTGCACGCCGCGGCTCTCTTTTCGTGCAAGCGCGGACCGGGTCATGGCGAGCGCTACTTCCAGCATGTTCTCAAGCTGCCACTCACTGGGAAAGCGGCGCTCCTGCTCAGAGGCCATGCGGGACCAGCCGGTGAGCTGGCGCTGGAACTCGAGCATGCCGCGCTCGTCGCGCTCGACACCCATGTAGCGCCACATCGCACCCTTGACCGAAGCCGTCATGTCCGGCACGTCAATCCGCCGCGCGCTGCGCAGGGGACGCTCGAAAGTAATCCGCGGGGGCTTGCCGACGAACTCGCCGCGCGAAGCCGCGAGCTTGCCCGCGCGTTCACCACAAACGAGGCCTTCAAGCAGGCTGTTACTCGCCAATCGGTTTGCACCGTGAAGTCCGGTGCTGGAGACCTCCCCCACCGCAAGCAAACCTTCGACGTTCGTGGTGCCATCGAGCCCCGCCATTGCCCCACCGATCATGTAGTGCGGTCCCGGGCGGATCGGCACCCATGACTTTGCGGGATCGATGTCGGCATCGTCGCACGCCTGCATGAAGCTGGGGAACTTGGTGCGCAGATCGGCCTGGTCGAGGTGCGTGACATCGAGGAACGCGGCCGGGTCGCCGGTGCGGTGCATCTCACGGTTGATCGCGCGGCTGACGACGTCGCGCGGGGCAAGCTCGGCCAGTTCGTGCTGCCCGACCATGAAGCGCTCGCCCATGGAATTGCGCAGGTACGCGCCGTGCCCGCGCAGCGCCTCGGTAATCAGGCGTCGGTCCAGCCCGGCGACGTAGAGCAACGTCGGGTGGAACTGCACCATCTCCATGTCGCGCATCTCGACACCTGCGCGGATGCACATGGCGTGCCCGTCGGCTGTCGCCACCGGCGGGTTGCTCGACTCACGATAGAGCTGGCCTGCGCCGCCGCTGGCGAGAATCGTGGTGCGCGCCCAGACAATGTGCGGCTCGTTGTGGCGCATCATGATCGCGCCAAGGCATTTGCGGCCTGGACCGCGCTCATCGCCTTCGTGCGTGAGCAGGTCGAGCACGAACGTGTTCTTGTAGGCGCGCAACCCGGTCGTCTTCAGGCCCTCGGCCAGCAGCGCGCGGCTGACTTCGGCGCCCGTGGCGTCGCCGCCTGCGTGGATGATGCGATGACCGGAATGGCCGCCCTCGCGTCCGAGGTCGAGCCCGCCGTCGGCCTTGTCGAACTGCGCGCCGCAGGAAACCAGAAACTCGATCCCGGCCGGGCCGCCTTCAACAATCGCGCGCACGGCCGGCTCGTCGCACAGCCCGTCGCCCGCGACCAGCGTGTCCTGCACGTGCGAGTCGAAGGAATCGTCCCTGGCGACGACCGCCGCGATGCCGCCCTTGGCATGCGAAGTGTTGGATTCTTCAAGCACCGCCTTGTTGACCATCAACGTTGCCGCACCGCCACGCGCCGAAGCGATGGCCGCAGTAATGCCCGCCACGCCCGTGCCGATGACCAGCACGTCCACGGTTTCGTGGCTGATGTGTTTGCTGTCGAATGAGACGAGGTAGCGATCCATGTGATTTTGGATTGTGGATTGTGGATTTTGGATTGGATAGGGCTTGAACCGCTAAGGACCGCCAAGCATAGCCGGCGCAGTCCCTTCGCGGTCCTTTGCGGCTCTTCGCGGTTACAACACTTCTGCGCCGTAGTATGGCTGCAGCGCCGGTGGAATGTTGATCGTCCCGTCGGCCTGCTGGTTGTTTTCCAGGATCGCGATCATGGTGCGGGGGCACGCCAGACCGCTGCCGTTCAGCGTGTGCGCCAGTCGTGTCTTCTTGTCTTTGTCTTTCACGCGGATCTTGGCGCGGCGGGCCTGGAAGTCGGTGAAATTGCTGCAGCTGCTGACCTCGAGCCACTTGCCAACGCCGGGCGCCCACGCCTCAAGGTCGTAGCAACGCGCCGCGCCGAAGCCCATGTCGCCCGTGCAAAGCTCGAGCCGGCGGTACGGGATGTTCAGCTTCTCCAGCACAGTTTCGGCGCAGCGTGTCAACGTTTCGTGTTCTTCTTCACTGCGTTCGGGCGTGGTCACCACCATCAGCTCAACCTTGCTGAACTGGTGCACGCGCAGGATGCCGCGCGTGTCCTTGCCGGCCGCGCCTGCCTCACGGCGGAAGCAGGGCGTGAAGGCGCAATACCGAATCGGGGCGTTCTCGTCAGGAATGATCTCGCCCGCGTGCACGCTGGTAAGCGGCACCTCGGCGGTCGGGATCAGAAAGAGGTCGTCACGCTCGTCTGCGCGATAGAGCTCGTCGTAGAACTTCGGCAACTGGCTGCTGTTGCGCAGGGTTTCGCCGCGCACCATGAACGGCGTCCAGCACTCGGTATAGCCGTGCTCGGCCGTGTGCAGCTCGAGAAAGAAGTTGATCAGCGCGCGCTCAAGCTTCGCGATCTTGCCGCGAAAGAACGGGAAGCCGCTGCCGCTGATTCGTCCGCCGATTTCGAGGTCCAACCCCCGGTCGCCGACGAGGTCCCAGTGCGCCTTCGGCTCAAAGTCGAACTCGCGCTTGTTACCCCACTCCTTGCGGACGACGTTGTCTGCCTCAGACTTGCCGACCGGAGTGTGCGCGCTCGGCAGGTTGGGAAGGTGCATCAGCAGGCCTTCCACTTCATTCAGGATCGCATCTGCCTCGCCCTGCAGCTTGTCCTTCTCTTCGCCCAGCAGGCGCAGCTTTTCCTTGGCGGTCTCAGGGTCGGGCGGTGTTTCGCCCAATAGCTCCACCAGCTCTTTGGGCGCGGGCATGTCCGGGTTCTTCTTGCGCCCGCCCATCCATGGGCCGAAAGCCTTGTTGGCCTTGTTCAGGGCGGCCTGGCGCTCTTCGGCTTCAGTCTGTTTCGCACGCCAGTTGGCGTCGAGCTTGAGAACTTCGTCGATGGCGTCGACGTCGGCGTTGCGGCTGATCAGCCCGGTCTTCACCGCCTCGGCGTTGTCGCGAATGAGTTTGATGTCGAGCATGTTTCACCGCTATCGAACGATCAGAAGTTGCCGGTTTAGGAAACAGGAGCCCCGAGCGCCAGCGACGGGTTGGCAGGCGATTCCTGGGCGTATACTTGCCGGTCGCTTACGCTCCCGGCTCCTGTCCTCAGATCGCGCGGGCGATCAGGTTGCCGCGGCTGAATGATGCGTACAGCGGTACTTCGTTCGCCAGCATGGCCTTGAACAGGTTGTCGTCGGCACCGGCCGGCAGGCCCCAGATAGCGAGGTCGGCCGCGTCGGCAGGAATACCGAGCGCCTTGCGGCCATTCACTGTCGCGGCCTTGAACAGCTCGGTGACATCCGCATCCGGGTGCTGGGCGGCCAGCCGGATTTCGCCCAGCATGTCGAGTCCGCTGTTGCTCGCCAGGCTGTCGGTGCCGATCACAAGGTTCACGCCCGCTTCACGCATCCGGGCCAGCGGCCACGGCTCGTGGCCGAACCAGGCGTGGCTGCGCGGGCACCAGCAGACGGACGGTTTGGTCACGGCGAGATGCTCGAAATCGGCCTCCCGCGCGTAGTT
Source organism: Planctomycetota bacterium (assembly GCA_020638675.1). Taxonomy (GTDB): domain Bacteria; phylum Planctomycetota; class UBA8742; order UBA2392; family UBA2392; genus JACKID01. The sequence goes on along the minus strand of JACKID010000001.1, from coordinate 1,073,115 downwards.
GCAGTGCACCAGCACCAGTCGATGGTTCTCCGCGCCCAGCCAGGGCATCAGCCAGTCGCCGAGCAGCAGCGAGATCGGCGTAGTCCCGAAACCCGGAAAGCCCGAAAGGTCCAACCCGAGCTTGCCCAGCAACTCCGGCAAAGGCCCGGTGCCGTCGCGGATGAACGCTTCTTCTTCGGGAGATTCCGCGACGTGTGTGGTGCACACGCGGCCCTCGCCGAACGCCCGCCCGAAAGCGTGCTGATACAGCTCCATGCTCGTGCTGTAGGGCGCGTGGGGCGAGTAGCTGTAGTCGATGCCGTCGCGAACGGCCGGGGCTGCCGCGTCGCCTGCGTCCTTGCCGAGGCGTTCGGCGTCGAGTTCGAACTCTTTGCGCACGATCTCGTCGGCGCGGGCCATGGCCTTCTCGGCGGCATCGCCCGACCAGCCCAGCACTTCCAGCGCGAGGTTGCCGCGCAGCCCATGTTTAGCCAGGTGAGCGGCCGAGTCGCCGCCGACGCTGATGTCCAGCACAGCCGTGGTGCCACTCGCAACCATCATGCGGCAGGCGTCGTCGATGCCGGCGTCGATCATCGCTTGCGGCATCCCGCGCCCCGCAATCACGGCCGGCGCCCACTCAGGAAATGTCAGCCCACTGGGGACTTGGCCATGCAAGTGTGAAAGATCGAGGTGCGCGTGCGAATTCACGAAGCCGGGCAGACAGACCGCGTTGTCGAATTCGAGCGTCTGACGCGCCAGCCCGTCGAGTCCCCCACTGACCTCGCCGCCGACAATCACCTCGACAACATGCGCGCCCGAGATCAGCACAATCACATCGCGCTGAATCTCAAACGTCGCGGGATCAACGTAATGGCTGACACGAACGGCGTAGTCCATGCAGTTTATTTACCGACGAGGGCAGCCATTGGCCATTGGCTGTTGGCGGTTAGCTAACGGCCAATAGCCAACAGCCGATAGCTTCCTACTCAATCCCGCGGTCTTTGCGGATCTGTTCGTGGCGGCCGGAATCGGTGGGCAGCTTGAGGATGTGGCCGAGCTTGTCGCGCTTGGTGCGCATGTAGAAGTTGTTCTCTTCGCCCGGCGGCAACTCCAGCGCCACGCGCTCGGTGATCTCGAGCCCGTAGGCGTTGATCGCCTCGCGCTTGGCCGGATTGTTGGTCAGCAGACGCATCTTCTTGACGCCCAAATCCATCAGGATCTGGCAGCCGGTGCCGTACTCGCGCTTGTCGGGGCGATGCCCGAGCATCTCGTTGGCCTCAACTGTGTCATAGCCCTGGTCCTGCAGCGCATAGGCCTTGATCTTCTCGGTCAGCCCGATGCCGCGGCCTTCCTGGCGCAGGTAGATGACCACGCCACGCTCAGCCTGCTGCACCTGGTACATCGCCGCGTGAAGCTGCTGGCCGCAGTCGCAGCGCTGGCTGCTGAACACGTCGCCGGTCAGGCATTCACTGTGCACGCGCACCAAGATCGGCTCGTTGCTGTACTCCATGTCGGCCGCGCGCAGGTCGCTGGGAATCACGCCCTTGCAGAGCGCCACGTGGTCTTTGTCGTCGGCCAGGCTGTGGTAGACGTGGACGTCGAAGTAGCCCCACTCGGTCGGCATGCGCGCGCCGGAAATGCGCTTTACGATGCGCTCGTGCTGCAGGCGATACTGCACGAGGTCCGCCACGCTGCAGATCTTCAGCCCGTGCTTCACGGCGAACTTCTCCAGGTCCGGCATGCGGGCCATGGTGCCGTCGTCGTTCATGATCTCGCAGATCACGCCCGCGGGCTTGAGCCCCGCAAGCCGCGCCAGGTCGACGCTGCCCTCGGTCTGCCCGTTGCGGACCAGTACGCCACCGTCGCGTGCGCGCAACGGAAATATGTGCCCGGGTCGGACCAGATCGCGCGCCTTGGCGTCGTCCCGGATGGCCGTGAGAATCGTGTGCGAGCGGTCGTGTGCGCTGATGCCCGTCGTAACGCCCTCGCGCGCCTCGATGCTCACAGTGAATGCGGTACCCAGCGGCGCCTCATTGCGCGCGGCCATGGGCGGCAAATCCAGCTTGTCGGCCGTCTCATTCGTGAGGCTGAGGCAGATCAGCCCGCGGGCTTCGCGCGCCATGAAGTTCACGCCCTCGGGGGTGATCTTCTCGGCCGCGATGACCAGATCGCCTTCGTTCTCGCGGTCTTCGTCGTCAACCAGGATGACCGGCTTGCCCTGCCGCAGGTCTTCCAGCACGTCTGTGATCGGTGTCAGCATGCCGGCGATGATAGCGCGCGGTGCGACAAACGGGACCGGGTGACAGGTTTTCCCGACCGAATCCACTCATTGACAGCACGCCGTATTGTGAGGAAAGTGCTGCCCTCGCAGCGAACATGAGTCAGCCTGGCCGCGGCAGTAAGTGCTTGGGGTCAACTGGCTTGCGTTGCGATTCGAATTGAGCGATAAGCCCGCATCCCCCCGCAGGCCGCGCTCGTGCAGGTAGGCGTATGCCCGCAGCGAAGATCATCATGTTCTCGGACGGCGTGTCGGAATCCAACCGGCTCGCGAAGGAAGCGCTTGAGGCGCACCACATGTCCTGGAACGAGCGCAACATCTCCACCGATCAGGAAGCCAACGCGTTCATCCGCAAGCTGTGCGGGGCGCCTGTCTCGCCGGTGCTGTACGTCAACGACGAATGGCTGCCGGACCCGACGCAGGAAGAACTTCTCGAGGCGACCGGCGTGCGCTTTGACATCGAGCAGCTCGAGTCGCGCGGCCAGACCATCTTCGACGTGATCGTCGTCGGCCTTGGGCCCGCGGGCCTGGCGGCCTGCCACGGTTGCCGGCTTGGCGGGCTGAGCGTGCTGGGCCTGGACGAGAATGAGCCGGGCGGCCACCTGCTGCCTCTCACCGACGTCGATGAGTACCTCGGCGTCGGCTTCGACGAAGCCGTCCCGGGCGCGGACATCGCCGCCAACTTCAGCGAACACGCCCGCCACGTGGGCGCGACTCTGATGCGCGGCAAGGTGAACAGCATTCGCATCCAGGGCGCCTTCAAGCGCGTGCACAGCACGTCGGGCAATTTCTGGGCGCGCGCGGTGGTGATCGCAACCGGGGCAGCGCAGCGCGAACTCAAGATTGAAGGCGTCGAGAAGTTCCTGAACCGCGGCATTCGCTACGGCGCGCAGGTGGACGCACAAATCTACTCCGACCGTCGCGTCGCGGTGATCGGCGGCGGCGACGAGGCCATGCACGCGGCGATTTTCCTGAGCCGCTACGCCAAGTTCGTCACGGTGCTCTGCCCGGACGACGAGCCGACGGCCGAGCCGCTGCTGGTCGAGCGCGCGCAGGGCCAGAAGGTTCGCATTATCCCCGGCACGAAAGTCGTTGCCGTGAAGGGCGACGACGCGCTGGACTTCCTGTTCTTCGTCGAAAAGGGCATCCCCGAAGAGCAGGGGCTGCCGCTGGATGCTGCCGTGGTGGCGCTGGGCCCCGCGCCGAAGACGCCAATTCCGGGGCTCGAGCGCATGCCGCAGGATGAGGGCTACTTCGCCCACGGTGAAGGCGGCAAGACCATGTTCGGCGGCATCTACGTCGCCGGCGACTGCACCAACATCGACACGCGCACGTTGATGAGCGTCGTGGCCAGCGGCTCACTCTGCGCCAAGCGCCTCTGGCAATGGCTCGCCAGCCATCCGCTGCCCAAGCTCAAGTAGTGGCCAATCGCCAAGTCTGTGCCGAGCCCATTCCTGTTGATGGGCTCTGTTACTCTCCGGCGATTCGCGCTAACTTCCCGCCCCATGGCTAAGAACACACTCGTACTCGACGGCAAGTCGCTGACTTTGGCGCAGGTGGACCAGTTCCTGCATGGCGGCTTCGTTCGCGTGGAAGTTTCGCAGGGGGCGCGCTCGGCCGTTCGCAAGGCGCGCAAGTTTGTCGAGAAGCTGCTGAAAGAGCATCGCCCGGTGTACGGCGTAAACACCGGCTTCGGCAAGCTGGCGAACATGCGCATCCCGGATGCGGACCTTGGCCAGTTGCAAACCAACCTTATCCGCAGCCACTCGTGCGGCGTCGGCGAGCCACTGCCGGTTGAGACCGTGCGGCTCGCCATGGTGCTGCGCATCAACAGTATCGTGCAGGGCAACTCCGGCGTGCGCGAGCAAGTGGTGGATGCGCTGGTGGACATGCTCAACAGCGACGTCGTGCCGTTCGTGCCCAGCAAAGGCAGCGTAGGCGCGAGCGGCGACCTTGCCCCGCTGGCGCACATCGCGCTGGCGCTGCTTGGCGAAGGCAAGGTCTGGGTGAAGGGCAAGCTGGTCGGCGCACCCGGCGCATTGAAGCAGGCGAGCCTGAATCCGATCGAGTTGCAGGCCAAGGAAGGCCTGGCGCTGATCAACGGCACGCAGATCATCCAGGCGATCGGGCTGCGCACGATCTGCGGCATGCGGCGCTGGATCAAGCTGTGCGACGCGGCGGCCGCGGTTTCGCTCGAGGCGTTGCGCGGCAGTGATTCGCCGTTCGACCCGCGCGTGGCGGCGATTCGCCCGCACCCGGGCCACGCGCTGGTTTCGCGCAACATGCTGAAGATGCTGAAGGGCAGCCAGATCCGCGAGAGCCACCGCGAAGGCGATGATCGCGTGCAGGATGCCTATAGCCTGCGCTGCGTGCCGCAGGTTCACGGCGCCGCGCGCGACGGCTTCGACTTCGTGCAGACGATCTTTGAGCGCGAGCTGAACGCTGTGACCGACAACCCGCTGCTGTTCCCGGATGACAGCGACGTCATCAGCGCCGGCAACTTCCACGGCCAGCCGCTTTCTCAGGCGCTCGACTTCCTGGCAATCCTGATGAGCGAACTGGGCGCGATCTCCGAGCGCCGCACCGAACAGATGGTGAACCCGGACCTTTCCAACCTGCCGCCCTTTCTCGTTGAGGGCAGCGGGCTGAACAGCGGGCTGATGATCGCGCAAGTCGTCGCGGCCGCACTCGCCAGCGAGAACAAGGTGTTCAGCCACCCGGCCAGCGTCGACAGCATCCCGACCTCGGCGAACAAGGAAGACCACGTAAGCATGGGCGTCACGGCCGCGCTGAAGGCCCGCACTATCTACGAGAATCTGCAGCACCTGCTGAGCATCGAGTTGCTGGCGGGGCGTCTCGCGCTCGATTACCACAAGCCGCTGAAGGGCGGGAAGCTGGTGGAGGCCGTCGTGGACGCGCTACGCAAGCGTGTGAAACCGTTGAAGCAGGACCGTGTCCTGCATGAGGACTTCGCCACGATTCGCGGGCTGGTCAACGACGGCGCCATCGACGCGGTGCTGGCGAAGCTCGAATAGCCTTACGCCCAGCGCGCGGCAATCTTCCCCGGCTTGATGCAGCTCGCGCCCTTGTTGCGCTGGTCGCTGACGATGTTGGAAACCGTATGGTGGGTCAGCCACTCGTTCGGGCAAGGCCTTAGCATGTCCTTCAGCGCGTCGACGTCTTCGTTCTTCGGGTCGAGCCAGGCGTCGTAATGCGCCGGGTCGAGAATGCAGCCCATGCGGTGATGCAGCTGGGCCATCTTGGTGTTGGGCTCGCAGGTCAGCACGGTCAGGCTGTCGATCGTTACGCCCACGCCGGAGTCCCAATTCTCGTACAGCCCGGCGAAACCCAGCGGCAGCCCGTGCGCGGGGCGGATGCAGTGGGGCTGTTTGCGCAGCTTGCCCGGCGTCCACTCGTACCAGCCGGTGGCCGCGACAATGCAGCGGCGTTTGCGGAAGGCTTCGCGAAAGGTCTTGAGCTGGTCGGCTGTTTCGGACCGCGCGTTGATCGGCTTCTTCGCGGTTGCCGAATCCTTTTCCCAGTACGGAACCAAGCCCCAGCGCAGCATCACCGCCTCGCGCCTGTTTCCGCGCTGGCGAACGCATAGCGCGTCATTGTTGGGCGCGAGGTTGTACAACGGTTCCCACTTCTTGATCAGAGCGGCCGTGGCCTTTACGCCGAAGTGCGCCAGGTGTGCGGCGAGGTCTTCTGGATCCTGAATCAGGCGGCCGGGCATGCCATCTCCATCAGATTCAGTTACAATAGTCGCATGAAGAGCCCAAGTCTAAAGGCATTGTGGCAGGCCCGTTCTGACGCACTCAACGAGGTCCGGCACAGGCAGTTGAAGCAAGCCGCCAGCAAATCACAGAGTGAGCGCTTGCAAGCGGCGTTGGAACTCAGCTCTGACATTCGGAATCTGGGAGTAGCGGGTTCCGCAAGGCACAAGCCGACTCCAAGCGACTACTCTTGGCGCGAACGACTTCTCAAGAGAATGAAGGACACCGCGAGTGGCTGATCTGAGCGGCTTCAAACAGCCGTTATCGGCCATCGTTGAGTGGGCGGGGGCCACCGGGCACAGCTTCGCCCTGGTCGGTGGACTTGCCGTGTCGAGCCACGCCGAACCCCGTTCCACCCAAGACATTGACGTACTCTTGGTTTCGATCGACGAACCGGACGAGTTGCTCGTTTCCTTGCGACCCTATGGGTTTCAAGAGTTCTTCAAGGAGTCCGTTGAAATCGCCACGCGGAGCAGCGTGTTGGTGCTGCTTCACGCGAGCAGCCAAGTCAAAGTTGACGTCATGCTGGCGCGCTTGCCGATTGAGGAGGACTTCGTCGGCGAAGCTCAACAGGTTCCCTTCGCGGGCGTCACGGTGCCGGTCATCACCGTGGAGCATCTGGTCCTTATGAAGCTGCTCGCGTCCCGGCCGCGGGACGAAGCCGATGTGCATGAATTAGTCGCCGCGAACCCCGATATGGATCGCAGAAAAGTCAAACGGCTTGCCGCCGAGTTGGCGGAGATGATTGAAATGCCGGAACTGATGGATCAGGCCGTGCGCTTCCTCGGCAGCTAGTTTGCGAGCTCCGCCAGCTTCTCGACAGACGCGATCTCACTCGCCGGGACAGACACCTGCGGGATGCGCGGCCAGTGGCCCCACTGGGCGGCGGTCTGGACGTACTCGTCGTTGGTCTTTCCGTCCTGGCCTTCTTCGTGCTTGTCGGCGTCGTTCAGGAAGATGGCGTGCGGCGTCTGCGTGTCGCATCGCCCGATGTAGACGGCGCTGCCGGTCGTGCGGACGACCACGGTGATGCCGTGCAGCGCGCCCTTGTCGCTGTGAAAAGTCCCCATGCTATTCCTTCTCGTCCGGCGCCGGCTGCGCGGCGGCAAGGTCTTTGGAGAATTCGCCGGAATTGTCCTTCCACGGCTCCTTCACCAGCAGTTCCATGCGAGTGATGTCGGCCTTGGGAATGAAGGCCTTCTTGATCGTCGGCCAGTGGCCCATGTTGATGGCGTTGTCGAGGTTCGCGGCGTTCTTGTCCCAGTTGCCGTGGAAGTGGTCGAGGTCGACCATGATCAGGTTGTCTTTCTCAAATCGCGAGCAGCGCCCGACGAACGTCTGGTCGAGCTTGGTTTCCACGACACAGGTCTTGCCGTGGAATTCCCTCAGGCGCTTTGCCGGGTCCTGTTCCATTACAGCTTGACGTACAGGTTGCGCAGGTGCTCGGCCACCGCTTCCGGGTAGCCGCCTTCAAACACGTGGCGCGGCACGTAGCTGACCGGCTGGCCCTGCTTGAACAGGTAAACGCTGGGGCTGCTGGGCGGCGCCTGCGGCACGAGGCTGCGGACGTAGTTGCAGGCTTCCGTGTCGTTGCCGGCGAACACGGTACCGACCGCGTCCGGCTTCTTGTCGCCTTCGAGGCTCAGCAGGATGCCCGGACGGGCGGCGCCGGCGGCGCAACCACAGACCGAGTTCACGATCACCATCGCGTTCTTGTCCTTGTTGCGCTCAAGGAAGTTCTTCACGTCGTCAGCCGTGCGCAGTTCTTCGACACCGTTGTCGGCAAGCTCAGCGCGCATCGGTGCGACCATCTCTTCAGGGTAAGGCATCTCGGTTCTCCTTAAGCGGTCGCCGGCTGTGCCGCCGCCGCGTGAATTGCAATCTGTTGGGCTACCTTGTGGCTGACCTCTCGCAAGGCCCTTGATGCCGGGTCCTGCGGTTCGGCCTTCAGCACGGGCGTGCCACCGTCGCCCGCTTCAACGACTTTTTCCGTCAGCGGAATTCCGCCGAAGAAAGTGATTCCATACTTCTCGGCCGCGCGCTTGCCTGCGCCCTTGCCGAAGATGTCCGTCTTCTCGCCGCAGTGTCCGCAGACGAAGCCGCTCATGTTCTCGATCACGCCCAGCACCTGGATGTTGACCGTGCCGAACATGCCGATCGCGCGCTGCACGTCGGCCAGAGCAACATCCTGTGGCGTGGTGACGATGACCGAAACGCCCTGCGGGACCATGCGGCTGAGGGAAAGCTGCACGTCGCCGGTTCCCGGCGGCAGGTCCACCACCAGATAGTCCAGCTCGCCCCATTCGACCTGGCCCAGAAATTGGCGCAGGGCGGAATCCAGCATCGGGCCGCGCCAGATGACCGGCTGGCCTTCCTCAAGGAGAAAGCCCATCGACATGATCTTCAGCCCGAACTTCTCGTGCGGGATAATACGCTTGTCGTCCGTCGCCGTCGGCTGGTGATGCACGCCGAACATGGTGGGCATGCTCGGGCCGTAGATGTCGCCGTCCAGCAGCCCGACCGCCGCGCCGGACTCTGCCAGTGCGATTGCGAGGTTCGCGGCCACGGTACTCTTGCCCACGCCGCCCTTGCCGCTCGCGACGAACACCACATTGCGCACGCCGGGGATCAGGTCGCTGGCGGTCTGCATGCGGCTGGTGTCGGCGCTGAAGTTGACCTTCACGTCGCTGGCGCCGAGTTTCTTCAGCGCGGCCTTTACCTCACCGCTGATCTGGTCCTTGAGTGGACACGCCGGGGTTGTCAGTTGAACCGTCAACTCGACTGTCTGGCCTTCCGACTTGATCGCCTTGATCATGCCCAGCTCGACCAGGTCCTGTTTCAGGTCCGGGTCCTGCACGCCCTTCAGGGCAGCCTTGATGTCGTCTTCGGTCCAGCTCATGAAAACCCGCTCTACAGCGGCCTCAACACTCGTCCAGAGAGTAGATTACGGACCATTTTTGTCCACTATAGGCCATCGCGTTCAGACCGGCGCCCGAATCTGCCGATTACAACCGGGGTTCGCGCATGTTCGAGAGCAAGGTCAACTACATAACGGCCGGGATGGCGCTGGTCTTCCTGCTGCTGCTTGGGCGCTTCGCCTACATGCAGGTGGTGAACCACGAGTACTACGAAGGCCTCGCGACCGAAATGCGCACCAGCATCACCCTGCTGGAACCCCAACGCGCCGACATCGTGCTCAACGATGGCACGGTCGTGGCTCACACCGAAAGCGTCTGGGACATCTTCCTCGACTACCAGAAGTTTGCGGACCCGCGCGGCATGCTGCAACGCGCCCATGCGTCGCCCAGCCGGTACGACGCGGCCGAGGTTCAGTCGTTCCTCGAGGACAAGCTGAAACCCGTGCAGGAGGCCTCACTTGCCGGGCCCAGCGGGCGGCGCCGCTTCTTCCTTTATTGGCAGCTTCGCAAGGACCCGGCCGCGCGCCACGACCTCGACGTCTGCGCCCAGCGCCTGTGCCTCGTGACCGGGCTGACGCGTGGCGAGCTTGACCTGAAGCTCAGCCAGATCGAAGTCGAGGTCGACACGCTCGTCAAGGAAATGGGCGACCCCCTCACGGCCGAGGCTCGCGACGTCAGCGTCGCCTGGCTGCGCGCCGAGCCCTGCCTGCACGACCCCGAGTACTGGGAGCGCATCCGACGATTCCCCAAGAGCCTGCACTTCGCGCCTGTGCTCGCCGCGCGGCTGGAGTGGCTTGAGAAAGAAGCCGGCTACCTCGAAGGCCTGCTCGACGCCGCCGATGAGGACAACAAGCGCCTCCGCGACCTTTGCTACCAGGCCATGCAGACCTGCCGCGAAAAGGCTGACTCCCTGAGCCTGGAAGCCGACGAGGGCGACCTGACGCTGTCGCAGGCACAGGACATCCTGCTTGAGGAGCATGCCGCATGGCAGCGGCTGGCGGACACCTGCGAAGAAGGAGTCCGCGGCAACACGGCCGCAGTCGCCGAGCGCTTTCTGGAACTCACCGGGGAAGGCGGACTCATTGAGCAGACGCGCAACCGGCTCGACAACCTGCAGCGCCACACCATCGAGCGCTACATCGACGACTGGCAGAAGCGCTGGCAGCACTATGAGTTTGATGAGTCGCCGTTGCTGCTGGTGCGCGACGCGCCGCGCGACGTCGTGGAGCTGCTGAAGGTGAACTCCGACCTGCTGCCGGGAGTCATCTGCGTACGGCGTGCCTCGCGCAAGTATGACTACGCCCGCGAGCTGGCCCACGTGATTGGCGGCGTAGGGCTGCCCGACCCGGCGATGCTCGAGCGCGTTCTTGCCCGACCGGAATTCGGCGACGGCCTTGAGGATTTCATCGACGAGTGGTTTGACGGCGACCGCAGCAAGTTTGTCGAGCGCTTCGACGGCGTGGTCGCCCATCAGGTTGTCGGCACGGGCGGCATCGAGCGCGTCTACGACGAGCGCCTCAGCGGATTGTACGGCGGGCGCGTCAGCATGCGCGACGCGGCAGGGCGCATCCGCAGCATTGAATTCGAGAAGGCGCCGGAGCATCGCGAAGCCCTGACGCTGACCCTGGACATCGAGCTGCAGCGCGACATCCAGCAGAACGTGAAGAAATGGGAGCCACTGCTCGCCGGCGTCGCGCAGGCAAAGTCGACCAAAATGCTGCTGCGCGGGCAGACCGACTACGACCGCTGGCAGCGCTACAAGTGGACGATGCGCGGCGCCGCGGTTGTGCTGGACGTGAAAACCGGCGCGATTCTCGCCATGGTCAGTTTCCCGGACTACGACCCGGACCGCCTGATCGGACGTTCGCCCGAAGACCGCGCGTATCAGCGCCAGTTCAAGCTGGAGCAGGAGATCGAAAGCAAGAAGGGCTACCCCTGGTGGAACCAGAAAGCGCGCATGTTCAACCGCGCGACACAAGGCCGCTACGCGCCGGGCAGCACGTTCAAGGCGCTGACGTCCGTGGCGTTGCTCGAAAGCGGCACGATCAACGCCGAAAGCCGCTACGACGAACAGTCGAACGACATCTACTACAACGGCAAGAAAATCGGGCGCACCGGCCACCCGGCCGGCGCGAACGTCAACGTCGTCTCGGCGCTCGAGCACAGCGCCAACGGCTTCTTCTATTACTTCTCGCAGGAGTTCGCCGACACGCCGCAGGCCGGTTGGGAAGTCCTGCACGACTACGCCGAGCAGTTCGGCATCGGGCAGCCAATGGGCGGAGACCTGTATGGCGCCAAGCGCGGCAACCTGCCTGACAGCAGCCAGGTCTGGGCGCAGAACCTCGCCATGCTCGCGATCGGGCAGGGGCGCATGGAAGCCACGCCGCTGGAGATGGCGAGGGTCTACGCCTGCGTAGCCAACCGAGGCACGCTGGTGGTGCCGCACCTCACCGAGGAGTGCATCTACTACCCGCAGCAACTGGACGTCAGCAACGAGACCTGGGACCTCGTGCACGAAGGCCTGCGGGACGTCGTGTTCGGCCAGTACGGCACCGCGAATGACTATCCTGTACTCAAGCGCATCAAATGCGCCGGCAAGACCGGCACGGCCGAGAACGGCAAGGGCATCCCGGACCACTCCTGGTTCGCCGGCTTTGCGCCGTATGATGACCCGCAGGTGGCGTTCGTGATCCTGGCCGCCAACAGCGACCTCTTCGGCGCAGAGGTTTCGCCCGTGATCGGCGAATGCATCGAGCGCTACCTCAAGCGCAAGGGCATCCTTGAGGACAAGTAGAGTCCCCCACCGTATCGACGCACGCGGCCGTCCACGCTAACTTCCCGCCATGCGATCACTGGTTACAGGTGCGACGGGCTTCATTGGCAGCCACGTTGCTGAAATCCTGAAGGCGCGCGGGCACACCGTGCGCCTGTTGGTACGCAATGAGAAGCGTCTGTTTCCCGAGCTGCGCGAGGGCTACGACATCGTCAAGGGCGACGTCACGCAGTCACCCACTGAGTTGGCCAAGGCCGTCAGCGACGTCGACTACATCTTCCACGTCGCGGGTTTGCTCAAGGGCCGCACACAGGCCGACTTCAACAAGGTGAATGCATACGGCACCCGCAACCTGCTGCAGGCGATCAAGGCCGTGGACAAATCCGAGGTCATGCGCTTCGTGCTGTGCAGCAGCCTCGCAGCCGTCGGCCCGTGCGAGGACAGCCGCCACGTGATCGATGAAGAGTCGCTGCCGCACCCGATCACGTACTACGGGCGCAGCAAGTTGCTTGGCGAGAAGTTCGCGCGCGAGTTCATGAAGGAATTCCCGATCACCATCATCCGGCCGCCGGCGGTATACGGGCCGCGCGACACCGGCATCCTCGAGTTCTTCAAATGGATGTCGAAGGGCTACAGTCTGCAATTCGGTGAAGATGAGCGCGTGTTCAGCATGATCCACGGACGCGACCTGGCGCGCGGACTGGTGGAAGCCGCCATGCACGAGAGCACAATCGGCGAAACGTTCTTCCTGACCGACCCGCAGCCGTACCACCTGGCCTGGACGATGGAGCGGGTGCGCTCGATCCTGAAGCCGAGCAAGAACAAGATCATGAAGCCGCCCGTATGGATCGCGAAGTCGTACGCGCGGTTTATCGACATCATGCAGTTCATCACGCGCCGCCCGATGCTGCCGAACAGCGACAAGATGCGCGAGTTGATGCCGCTCTACTGGGTCTGCAGCGGGCAGAAGGCCAAGGACACCTTCGGCTTTCAGACGGAGATCGACCCGCAAACCGGCATGCAGGAAACGGCCGACTGGTACATCAAGCAGGGCTGGATCAAGGTGAGGTAGAGGCTTGCAGTGGCACCGGCAATCCTGCCGGTGGTCGCGGCGAAGTTGCAGCGACGAATCGGGCTTCGCTTCGCTCAGCCCCACAGGCAGGATTGCCTGTGCCACTACGCCGCGAAGTCTGACAGGCGCACAGGCTGGCGCTTCGCGCCCCAGTTGCCGGGCCTGGCCTCAAACACACCCGCGCAGGCGGTACCGCACTTCGGGCACTTGCCGTCTTTGAGATTCCATTTCAGCAGGTTGTACCAGTCGCGGACGATCAGCGGTTCGTGGCAGTTGTGACAGAGCGTGGTATCGCCTTCCGTGTCGTGCACGTTGCCGGTGTAGGCGTAGCGCACGCCTGCTTCCATGGCGATCTTGCGCGCGCGGGTCAACGTGCTTGCGGGCGTTGGCGGAATGTCCGTCATCTTGAAGTCCGGGTGGAAAGCCGAGAAATGCATCGGCGTGTCCGGCCCCAGCTCGCGCACGAACCAGTCGCACATGCGCTTGAGCTCGTCATCGCTGTCGTTCTTGCCGGGGATGAGCAGCGTGGTGGTTTCCAGCCATGTGTCCGTTTCGTGCTTGATGTATTTCAGAGTCTCCAGCACGGGCTCCAGCTTGCCGATGCAGACGCGCTCGTAGAACTCTTCCGTGAAGCCCTTCAGGTCAACGTTCGCGGCGTCCATGTACTGGTAGAACTCTTTGCGCGCGTCGGCGCACTGGTAGCCCGCCGTGACAGCGACAGTCTTGATGCCGCGCTCGTGGCAGGCCTTGGCGACGTCAATTGCGTACTCGTGGAAAATCACCGGGTCGTTGTAGGTGAACGCGACACTTCGGCAGCCCAGCTCTTCGGCGGCCTTGGCAATGACTTCTGGTTTCGCCTGGTCGGTCAGCGTGTGCGTCTCGCGGCTCTTGCTGATATCCCAGTTCTGGCAGAAGCGGCAGCCCAAGTTGCAGCCGGCCGTGCCGAAACTGAGGATCGGCGTGCCAGGCAGAAAGTGGTTTAGCGGCTTCTTCTCGACCGGGTCGATGCAGTAGCCGCTGCTGCGACCCCACGTGGTCAGCACAATCTCGTCGCCCTGGTTGGCGCGCACGAAGCAGAAGCCGCGTTGGCCCTCGCGCAGCTTGCATTCACGCGGGCAGATGTCGCACTGCACGCGCCCGTCGGGCAGTTTGTGCCAGTACTTGGTTTTGACCGTGTAGCGTGGGTCGAACTGTTCAATCATGGCTTTGCCCCCCGGCTCGAATTCTACCAGATTGCAGGGCACCAGAAGGAACGCACGGCCGCGATTGGCCATTCCATCGGCTTGAAGCCGATGGAATTCAGCGCCTGGGAGGCGCCGCCACTAGTTCTGGAAGATCGGCAAGTAGCCGCGCGGAATGCTCAGGATCAGGCACGCCATCGCAGTGGCGAACGCGTTCTTTTCCGGTTCGAAGCCGCCGATCTCGTCCGTCCAGGCGCCGTTGGGGTGCTGCAGGCGCATGAAGTGTTCGCGGTTCTTCTTGTTCCATTCTTCCCACGTGCGCTTGCTGACGAACTGGTACTGGTACATCGCCTGCGCCGCGTAGTAGTGGCCGTACCAGAAGCCGTAGTCGCACACGCGCGTGCCCGGCACCATCCAGCTTGCCACGCGGTCCGGGCGCGTGCTGATCAGGTAGCTGATGCTCTTGTTCAGGTCGAGCTTGAGCGTCTGGCCGCTCGGCCCGATGTAGGTGTGCGTGTCGTACTCGCCGAGGCTCTGCAGCGCGACGACGCCCGCGGCCGTGAGTGCGAACGTGCTGCGGTCGTCCCAGTCGATCTGGTATTTGAAGCTGCCGGGGCTGGCATAGGTGTTGTAGCTCTTCCGGACGTAGTCCTTGGCATCCTCGATCGACTTCTTCGGCACGACAACGCCGACGTTGCTCGCCGCGCGCAGCGCCTGCAGCTGGCAGACGCAAATCGACATGTCGCTGTCAGCCTGGTTCGGCACATAGCGCCATGAACCCTGCCGGTTCTGCGACTCCACGATGAAGCGCACCACATTGCGCAGGTTGCTCAGCACGACCGGGTCGCGCGTCTGCCCGTAAACTTCAGCCAGAAACATGCTGCAGAACGCGTGGCTGTACATGCGCGTTCCGTAGTTGCTGATCCAGCCGGTGTCGCGGTCGATGTTGGACAGCACGAACGCGAGGCCCTTGGACACGTTGCGGTGGTACTCGCCGCGGTCTGGCGTATGCCCGGCGGCCATGAACGCCATGCAGCAGATGGCCGTGACGCCGAGGTGCGGCTTGCCCATGCCGTCGATGTTGCGCTGGTAGCTGTTGCCGAGCTTGTTGCCGACGTCGTTGCTCCAGCTTCCGTCGTTGTTCTGGATCCTTGCCAGGTGCTCCAGGCCTTTGTCGACGACCTTCTGTACTTCAAGGTCCTGAGGCGTCGGCTCCGGGTCGCGGACTTCGTCCTCCCCGCGAGGCGGCCCGAACTCCGGCGCTTCCTGGGCGACGACACCGGCCAGTGAAAAAACAACGAGCAGCATTGCTGCCATGAAAATGCGCGCCATCCGGTGCAACCTCCCAAGGGGCCATGGGCTCTCATGAGTATACGAATGAGGCTCCGTTTTGGTTACCACAACCCGGGTAGAACACGCGTGGCGGGCGCGGTATTCTCGCGGAATGGACCTGCTGGAAAAGCTCAATCCCCAACAGCGCGAGGCCGTCACCAGCATCGAAGGCCCCTTGCTGGTGGTCGCGGGGCCGGGCTCCGGCAAGACGCGCGTCATCACCACCCGCATCGCGTACATGCTCGCGAACGGCATTGCGGCATGGAACATCCTGGCCATGACGTTTACCAACAAGGCCGCGGCCGAGATGCGGCGGCGCGTCGAGCAGTTTTACCCGGTCAAAGACCTCCAGATCAGCACCTTCCACAGCTTCGGCGCCTGGCTGATGAGGCGTGAGGCCGACCACCTGGGATACAACCGCGACTTCAGCATTTACGACGCCGATGACCGTGACAGCCTGGTCCGCCGCATCATGAAAGAGCTGAAGATCGACAACGCCTTCATCAGCGGCAGCGCGGCCGGCTACGCCATCAGCGACGCCAAGAACCGCGGCATCGACCCGCCGACATACAAGGCCGGCGCCTACGACGTGCAGTCGAAGAGCGTGGCCGCAATCTATGAACGCTACGAAGAGGCCCTGAAAGAAGCGCAGGCGATGGACTTCGACGACCTGCTGGTGAAGCCGCTCAAGCTGTTCATCGAGCACAAGGAAGTACTGGAGAAATACCGCCAGCGCTTCACTCACATCATGATCGACGAGTACCAGGACACCAACAGCATCCAGTACCGCGTTTCGCGCCTGCTGGCGCAGGAGAGCAAGAACCTGTGCGTCACCGGCGACCCGGACCAGAGCATCTATTCCTGGCGCGGCGCGGACATCAAGAACATCCTCAACTTCGAGCGCGACTTCCCCGACACCAAAGTCGTGGTACTGGGGCAGAACTACCGCAGCACGCGCAACATCGTGCGCGCGGCCGACGCGCTGGTGCGCCACAACGTGGCCCGTAAAGACAAGCACCTCACGACTGACAATGATGAAGGCGCACGCATCACGGTGCTCAAATGCCAGACCGAAACGCACGAGGCGCGGGCGGTGACGGCCCGCATTGAAAGCCTGCACCTCGAAAGCAGCGTCGGCTACGGCGACGTCGCGGTGTTCTATCGTACGAATGCCCAGTCGCGCGTGCTGGAACAAGCCCTGCGCGAACGGACGATTCCGTACCAGCTCGTGGGCGCGGTCAGCTTCTACCAGCGGCAGGAAATCAAGGACGTGCTGGCATACCTGCGGCTGATCCTGAACCCGCGCGATCCGGTAGCCTTCGCCCGCGCGCTGACGCGGCCTTCTCGCGGCGTGGGTGAGGGCACGATCAACAAGCTTCACGAAGCCGCCATCAAGCATGACGTCAGCCTGTTGGAAGTCTCGAAAGACCCGAAGGCCTACGGCATCTCTCGCGTGCCGAAGAAAGCGCTCGTGGCACTGGGCGACCTGGCCGACATGTACACCAGGATCCTGGCCGGGAATCTCTACCCGATCGAGGCGGTGATCGAGACGGTGATTGAAGATTCCGGCTACAAGCGCGCGCTGGAGACCGACCTCGACCCGCGCTCGGCCGACCGGCTTGAGAACGTGAAAGAACTGCTGTCCGACGCGCGCAGCAAAGAGGAAGAGAACCCGGAGCTTGACCTGAGCGGCTGGCTGGAACAGATCGCGCTGGTCAACGACACCGACCGGCTCGACATCCAGGGAGACGCCGTGAAGCTCATGACCCTGCACAGCGCCAAGGGGCTCGAGTTCCCGGCCGTGTTCCTCACCGGTCTGGAAGACGGCGTGCTGCCGCACGCGCGCAGCATCCAGGGCGACGGCGACCTTGAGGAAGAGCGCCGGCTGGCCTACGTCGGCATCACCCGCGCGCAACAGTACCTGACGCTGAGTCTCGCCCGGCACCGCGAGGCGTTTGGGCGCAGCCAGCGCAATCCACCCAGCCGGTTCCTTACGGAGATCCCGCCCGAGCTGACAATGGTGGACGACCAGGCCGCGACTGCCAGCGGCTACGGCGCGGAAGACTTCTCGGCGTGGTTCACCGGGCGCGCAGTCAAGCCAGTCACGCGCGAGGACGACGAGGACGACCCGTTTGATTTCAGCAACGAGCCGGAGATTGAGGACGGGCCCGCCGACCACCTCGCGGTGAAGTCGGCGCGCCCGCCCGTGTTCGATCCGGCCGAGCCCGGTGAGTTGAAGAATGGCGACCGCGTAAGGCACGCCGTGTTCGGCGTCGGCAAGGTGCTGGACATGAGCAACACCGGGCGAATCAAGGTGCACTTCCAGGGCTGGGGTGAAAAGAGCCTCGCGCTGGAGTTCGCGAGGCTCGAGAAACTTTAGCCGTTAATTGCGTCGTTCAGCGCCTCGATCTCTGATTCCAGCTCGGCCCGCAGATTCAGCAGCGCGTCTTTCTTCTTCTGGTAGTCGGCAATTGCCTCTTTGTCGCCTTCTTCTTTTGCAGCTTCGATGGCGACTTCCAGGAACTGCAGGCGGTTCTTCAGCGCATCACGTTCCGACGTGGTGTTCTCCAGCTCGTCTTTCAGCGCCTCCTGTGTCATGTCGCCGAGCGCCTGCCGAACGATCAGCGTTTCGCCGCGCTTCAGCAGCCGCAACTCGCAGTCATCACAGATCAGCTCCACAATCTGCCGAGGCTTGATCTTGGACAGCGACAGCGTGACGGCCGTGTCTTCGCCGGCGGGAAGTTCGTTCTGGATATCCAGCCCGCTTCGCTTGGCGATATCCATCAGCACGTCGCTGAGCAGCATGTCTTGATAGTTGACGCTGATCGGCGTTTCCGGATCAGCGTTCCGATCCGGGGTGCTCGACTCACCGGCTGCCTTCTTCAGGATGATCACGTCGCCATCCTCAATCATGACAAGGCCGTTCGCAGTACAGATCGCTCGAAGCACGTCGCGGGGCTTTGCGTTCTCCATCTTGATCGTGATCTTCGTGTCGAGCTCTCCTTCGATTGCCAGCTGCAGGCCAGTACGCAGCGCGATGTAGTGCATCGCCTCGTGAATGCCCTTCTGCATGAAGTCAACGGTAATCGGCGCATCTGGATCGGTCCTGAAACCGTTCGGCGCCGCGTCGGCCTCTTCCTTGTAGGTCTTCAATGCCAGCTTGAGCTCGTCGAGTTCGCGTTGGGCCTCTGTCACCTCGAGCTTTGCGTCACGGTCGTTCGGGTTCCTCTTGAGAGCCTCTGTAAGTTCCGCCAGCGCTTCTTCCTGGTTGTGAATCTTGAGTTCGTATTCGCGGATGTTCGTGCCCCGGGCGAGCTTGTAGTACTCATCCTCCAGCTTGTCGTAGTCCGCCTGGTGTTGCGCCCGCGTGTCCTTGAGCTTCTTGATCTGCTCGGGCGTGCCGCCTTTCTCGGCCGCCTTGATGTCCTTGTCGGCGCTTTCGATCTTCGCATTCAGATCGCGCATCTCCCCTTCGACTTCCTCCAGGCGGGCTTTGTCCGCCTTGATGTCCTTCTCGAATGCCGACCAGTCCTTCTTCTTCGCGGCATCGTCCTGCGCCTCAACCTTCTGTGCCTCGATCAATGAGCCGTCGACGACGGCCGTGCCGGCCAGCACGCAAATGGCCAACCCGCCGGCCTGAATCCACTTGAAGTTCATTGCATTCTCCATTCCATTGCGCCGCAGCCAGTCCTTCTGGGCCTGCAGCTCCGTTTCGTCGGGGACCTCCCCGACCTTCACAAGTACCCGGCCGGTGACTTGTTCGATCTGTGTGTTTTCGCGTGAGACGACCGGCGCGCCGCCCGTAAGCGCGTACCAGCCCTGATTGATTTCGAGCCTGCCCCGAGAGAACTCGTAGGTACCGCCTGACGCTGCGACGCCGTCCGGCAATGGGTTTGCCTGGCGCGGCAGGACCACCAGTGCAACCAGTCCGATCGCGAGCAGCACACCTGCGGCCTGCAGCCAAAGCCAGGTTCGCGGACGCGGCTTGTGCTTCGCGGTCTCAAGCGGCGCTTGCACCTCGCGTGACAGAATTCGGGTGACCAGGTCTTCCGAGGGGCCGCCGTGGTACAGCTCGTCGAGGGCGGTCTCCAGGTATCGCTCCCTGTTTTCGGTCATCGCAGCCTCCGTTCGATGCAATCACGCAGGTGCTGTCGTGCCCGCTGCAGCAGCGTCTTCACGCCGTTGGCCTTCATCCCCAGCGCCGCGCCGATTGCCTCCAGGCCAAGCTGGTCGCGATACTGCAGCTGCACCGCTTCGCGGGCCTTGCCCGCCAGTGTGCGCTCGCATTCCTGCAAGGCGTCCAGATAGGCGTCACCCTGGCTGTCCCCGGCATATTCGACGAAGACAGCATCGGCCGCTTCCATGGCTGACTCCGACGACTGCTGGCGGCGAGCCTCGAGGTACGTGAAGCGCGCGATGCCGCGAAGGTAGGCGGCCGTGGGCTCATGTCCCTGGAACGTGAACGGCTTGCGCAGGAAAACCAGGAACGTCTCCTGCGTCAGGTCGTCGGCCAGCGTGCGATCAGCGCCGAGAAAGCGCAGATAGCGCCAGACGCCGACATGGTGTCGGCGTACCAGCGTCTCGCGGTCGGGCACGATTTCCATCGACAGGGCTTCCATCGCCCTTAACCGGGGGCGGGAGGCCAAGAGTATTCAAGATTCCGAAGAAAATCTGCCTTAGCGAAGTTTCAGGTCGAGTTGCCTGCCGTTGCGCAGGATGCGGACCGTGAGCAGTTTCGGGTCTAGACTCCAGCCAAGGGCGTTGCCGAGGTCGTTGGACGAGCCGATGTGCGCGCCGTTCACCTCAACCAGCACGTCGCCCGCGCGCAGATCGAGCTGCGCCGCAAGCGTGGCCTGCGGGGCGGAAGCAGGATCGCGCAGCAGCGCGGGTATGGTCTCATCGACTCGCATGGCTGCGCCGTCCGAGATGCCCAGCATGCGCGCTTCCGACAGCGGCATGGCGCTCAGCAACACGCCGAATTCGAGGAACGCGCCGGGATCGCCGCCGAAGTCGGCGTACTTCGCCGCACGCGACTGCGCCTCGGTGGTGACCGGGGTCCGCAGCTCCGCGCCCTTTACCGGGACTCCGCCCGTGACCGCCACGCGCGCATCGAACACGCCTAGGGCCGTCACCCGCGCCTTCACGCCGCCCGACCCGAGCAGCATGTCCCCCACGCGCAGCCCGTCCTTGAGTCCGGCGTCAATCAGCACGCCGTCGCCGCTGTTGCCTCGAACCAATGCCACAATCTCCGGGAAGCTGCGATCGTGGCGGATTTCCGCCTGCGTCGGCGCCGGTGCGACCTTGTTCGCGGCAACCTCGGGCGGGGTGGTCGGCTGGACATCGGGCTTGGGGCTGAAGATCACGAAGGCCAGGGCCACCGCCGCAGCCGCACCGACCAACGGCGGCAGCCACGTGCCGACGCGCAGCAATCGTCCGCGCGGCTTGCCGATGCGCTTCATGACGGCTTCGGCGCCCGCACGCGCGTTCACGGCCGGCGGGGCATGGCGCTTCAGCAACGCAACCAGCTCGCGCCCTTCGGGTGTGTTGTCGTAGCCTTCGGCTTCGTGATTGCTCGTCATGCGAGGGCATCCTTGCGTTCGATCGTTTCGCGCAGGCGCTTCAGCCCGCGACAAACGCGCTGATAGAGCGCTGTAGCGCTCACACCGGTGCGCTCGGCCATTTCTTCGTACTCAAGCTCTTCCCAGTACCGCATCAGCACCGCCTCGCGCATCTCGTCCGGCAGCTCGGTCAGCGCGGCCATCAGTTGCTCTTTGTCCTCGGCGGCCACCAGCGGCTCGTGCGGGCGGTCCTCATCGAGTTTCAGGTCCGGCGCATCGCCCACGGGCTTGATGCGCTTGTTCTTTCGTATGTATTTCAAGGCCGAATCCCGTGCGATCCGCCAGATCCAGCTTGTCAACGCGCCGGGTTCGCGCAGCCGGTCCAGCTTCTCATACACCTGGACGAACGTTTCCTGGGCGATCTCCTCGGCATCGCCGGCGTTTCCCAAGACCGCGTAGGCACTGGCATACGCAGCGCGGTAGTAGCGCTCAACGAGGCGTCCAAAGGCCTCGTGGTCGCCCCGCCGCGCCTGCCTGATCAATGCCTCGTCGTCGGGTGCGCCAGTCACGTTTGTCCAGTGAAAGGTTCCCGGCCAGACTGCCGCCTGACGGGGAAAACAGGAAAATACGACCCCATTCAAAACGGGCAGATGCCGCAAAGCGTTCACTGCACTATGCTGAGCCCATGGCCGACGGGAAGAGCAAGTCAAAGGCGGAGGCGCTGTTACGCGCGAAACGTGCCGGCGCATGGTACGCCGACGGCGTCAACTTCCGCTGCCAGGCGCCGGAATGCTCGGCGTGCTGCTCCGGCCAGCGGGGCGAGGGCTACGTCTGGCTGAACGCCGACGAAATGGAAGCCATCGCGAAGTTCAAAGGCGTTGATTTCGACACGTTCACCCGCAAGTACATTCGCCAGATCGACTACGCCTTCAGCCTGATTGAGAAACCGAACAAGGACTGCGTGTTCCTCGAGAACGGCGGCTGCAGTATCTACGAAGTCAGACCGACGCAGTGCCGCACCTACCCCTTCTGGCCGAGCATCATTCGCGCACCGGAAACCTGGGCCAGAGAAGCGGAACAGTGCCCGGGCATCGGTGCAGACACGCACGTGCCCTGCGATGAAATAGAGGCACAACTGGAAAACGAGCTGGATGGCCGCAGGCGCAACGGCGTTGAATAGAAGCAGGCAAAGACGCACACCATGGGATTGCTGTCTCGAAAAGTAGTGCTGGCCTCAGGCTCGCCGTACCGTGCGCAGATCCTGCGCGACGTCGGCGTGGAGTTCGCCGTCATCGTCAGCGACGTGGACGAAAGCCTGCAACCCAAGGCCGAGCCTGTCTCCTACGCCCGCGATCTGGCGACCCGCAAGGCGCAGGCCGTCGCGACCAGGGTCGGCGCGGGCAAGCTGGTGATCGCGGCCGATACCATCTGCGCGATCGACGGCGACATCATCGGCAAGCCCGCCGACGAGGATGACGCCAGGCGCATGATCAAACGCTCATGCACCTCGGGCCTGCAACGGGTGATCACCGGCGTCTGCGTAATCGAAACCAACGACATGCAAAGCTGGACGTTCGACGACACCAGCCTGGTCGAGATGAAAGACGCGCCCGATGACAAGATCGCGGAGTACGTCGCCAGCGGCGAGCCGATGGGCAAGTGCGGCGCGCTCTGCATCGAGAGCGGGCAGAGCTTTGTGAAATCCTGGCGCGGCAGCTACGCCAACATCATGGGGCTGCCGATCGAGCGCCTGCTGCCGCTGCTGTTCAAGCTGGACGCCTGATCATGCACCCGGCGGTGGCACGGCCGGGGGTGCGATCCGGCTGCTGATCCGCCGCTTGTGCGCGTTCGCCAGCAATTCAGCGGGCAGCATGCGCATGGCCTGCTGGATCTCGAGCCCGATCAATTCGCCGTCGGGGCCGAAATCCAGGTTGATCTCGCCGTTCACTTCCATCGGGTCGCACGCGTGCGTGCGCGATTTGTCGGTCACGCCGCACAGCTCAAGGTAGGCCGTGTCTGTCTGCTTGTCGTAAAGAATCCGCATGCCCGGCCTCCTCACGTTCAGACTATACCCAAGGGTATCACATGGATGCGCGGGAGGCGAATCGGCGCAGTTGCGGGAAGAACTCGGCGAAGTCGCGCTCGAACGCGGCGTAGTGTTCGCGCAGGTCAGCGGTGGCTGCATCCAGCGCAACTTCGCGCCTCGCACGACGCGACATGCCGCGCAGCACGGCTTCCAGCCCCTCGACGTGCGCGTAGGCGCGCAGCCAATCGTGCTCGATCATCGCCGGTGCGGCACGTTGCAGGCGCGGCGGAAGCGTCTCGTGCTGGTCGCGCAGCGCCGTGTAGACGCGCCCTGCGAAGCCGTCCAGCGGCTCGCCGACGTGCGATTCGAAGTCGCGCGCGAGAAAGTGGTCATAGAAGACGTCCACCAGCACGCCGCGATAGTGCCGCCAGCGTTGGGGCAGGCGGGCGCGGCTTTGCATAACCAGCGGGTGTGCATCGGTAAAGCGATCCACGGCGCGGTGCAGCGCGACGCCGTCCTGCAGATGCCGGGGCATGCTCGCAACGTCGACGCCACGCACAAAGTCGCCCGCCAGGTTGCCGACCAGCCCCTTGGGCGTGCCGTCGGAAACAACCATGTGGGCAAGGTAGTTCACGCGTTGTCCGGCTGTGGCTCGCGGCCTGAAATCTCGTTCGCTGCCTTGGCGTACACCCCGTGCCAGTCCAGCTCGGCCCGAATCGCCGAGGCAAGGTCCGCCGTGGGTTTGTAGCCGAGCTCGCGCTCGGCCTTCGCGCTGCTGTAGTGCTGCCCGTACTCGAGGTGATAGTAGCTGGTCAGAGTCAGCGCGCCGAGCTTGCCGCCGATCAGCCCCCACCACTCGGCGAAATACGCGCCCATCTTCGCCAGCGCGCGCGGCACGACAATCGGGCGTTTGATCCCCGCCATCTGCGTCACCTGCTCGGCGAAGTCGCGCAGGCGGCAGTTCACGCCGCCGAGGATGTAGCGGTCGCCGGGCGTACCCTTTTCCAGCGCCAGCACGTGGCCGCGCCCCACGTCGCGGCTGTCGACGAAGTTGAGATTCGCGTCCACCATGAACGGCGTAAGCCCTTGAAAGAACACGCACGCCCCCGACAGCTCGGCGTTGCGGCTGCCCGGCCCGACAAGCCCGGTCGGGTTCACCAGTACCGTCGGCGGTCCCTTCGGGTTGTCGCCCGTGGTGGTCTCAAGCACGGCCTGCTCGATTGCATGCTTTATCGGGTAATAGTTGCCGCCGCCCTGTCGCCTCGGGTCGTAGGCCAGCTCTTCCGTCGCGAGCTCGCCGGGCTTGGCCAGCCCGATTGTACTGAGGCTGCTGGTGAACACGACGCGCTCGACGCCCGCCTCTTTGGCCAGCTCCAGGTGGCGCTTCACCTGTGGCACCCAGGTATTACGATAGCCGCTCAATCGCAGGTGCAGCCCGCTCCATGGGTAGGGCGCGGCCGCGTGCGCGAAGTAGCGGCAACCCTGCAGCGCGTCCTTGAGCGCCGCGTCATCGTTCATGTCGCCGTAGCGCACTTCGCCGCCGGAGTCCTTGACCAGCATCAGGTTGCGGTGGCCTTTGCTGCGCGCGAGACAGACCACGTCGTAGCCGGCCTCAAGAAACGCCAGCGCCACGCGGCTGCCCACGGTGCCCGCCGCCCCCAGCAACAGCAGCCGGTCAGCCATGGGTGCGCACGAATTTCAGATGGTCGGGCTTGAGCGCCGAGAGCGCGAACCTGCGCCCCGAAGAGAGTTCGGTCAGCGCGCCGCCGACCAGGTCCAACTCCACATCCGCGCCGTCCGGTACGGCATCGACCGGGTCGGCCGGCGACGTGACGACCACGCCGCGCTCGTTCAGCAGGCGCTCGATGTATGCGCCGCACGCC
Source organism: Planctomycetota bacterium (assembly GCA_020638675.1). Classification (GTDB taxonomy): domain Bacteria; phylum Planctomycetota; class UBA8742; order UBA2392; family UBA2392; genus JACKID01. The sequence continues at coordinate 1,048,339 of JACKID010000001.1, read as the reverse complement.
TTGCACAGGATCACGCCCGGCAGGTTCGGGATCAGCTCCTTGGGCAGCTCTTCCAGCTCGGCGCGTGCAGAGAGCGTGCCCGGCAGCAACAGGCATTCGCCCTTCAGCGACGCGTGCGCCGCGAGCTGCTGGATGTCTGCCACGTCGAGCTTGCGGAGCTTCATCTACTTGAGGCCTTCCATGATCAGCGCGACCTGGTCTTTCGCCTGCGGCGTCAGGTCGTCGCGGCCCTGCAACGCTTCCAGCCCGGTGCGTGCGGCGTCGATCTGGCGGGCCAGTGCGCGATTCTCATCCATCAGCCCGGTGTTGACCTTGCCGCTGATGTCGATGCCGACGCCCGGGTCCTGCGCCATCTCCAGCCCGTCCTTCAGCCCCTGGTCGTAGGCGCTGGCCTGCTTCGTTACCGTCTGCTCGCTCAGCACGTGCATGGTAACAAGTACCGCAACGAGCCCGACTGTCACGCCGATCACCAGCCCGAGAATCAATCCGTTCCTGCCGCTCATTCGCCGCTGCTCCTGTCCTCGGGCTCGACGACCACGTCGATGCCCGTGCTGATCGGCTCGGTGCCGACGCTGAACTGCACTTCCGCCTTTTTCATGCCGCGGTTGCAGACCACCAAGGTGTACGTTCCCGGCACCACGTCGTACATGTCGATGTGCCCGTTGTAGGTGCCGCCGCCGAAGTACAAACCGCTGAGCCGACCTTGCTCGTCGTACAGGTAGCACAACGGGCCGCCGCTCATGATCGGGCCGCCGTCCGCGCGGTGCATGCTAGCCCGGACCGTCACCCCTTTTTCCGCGACCACGAAGTTCGCCTCGACCGGCGAGCTGTCGCTCGGGATCGTCAGCACTTCGCTGAACGCAGTGCCGGTCTGTGCTTCATCCTGGTAGCCCCCGACGCGCACCTGCATCTGCGCGCCATTTTCAAGGCGCTCGGCCGTGTAGTTGCCGTCGTCGTCCGTCACCACGTATGCGGCCAGCAGCGCGCGCGGGAAATTGGCCGTCAGGTTCGTGACCGCAACGCGCGCTTTCTTGACCGGTAGCCCGCTCGGATACGTGATTCGCCCGGTGACGACGCCGGTAATCGCGGGAAGCTGGACGTCCACGTCGTTCCAGCCGGCGTTGGTGACGTTCACGTTGACGGCGAATTGCGCGGCCGTGTCGCCCTGCGTCTTGAGCGCGCAGAACACCCAGTCGCCGGGGAACAGGTTGGTGACTTCGTACTTGCCATCGGGGCCGGAGTGCGCGGTAGCGGTCCAGTACACGTTGTCGCGGCGGTAGATGTAGATGCCCGCGTTGGCGTGCGGCTGGCCGTTGGCGCGCAGCAGCTTGCCGCGCAGGTGGCAGATGGCCCCGAGCGCGATGTCGAACTCGGCGCCCTCTTCAGTCAATTCAACCGCTCGGGCGGCGTAGTGGTACTCCGGCATCGCGACGAAGTACTGGCCGACCGGCAGGCTCTCCGTCGAGTAGCTGCCCTCAGTGTCTGTGTAGACGGTCGCCTCAAGCTTGCTCGTGCCCCAGATCTCGACCTTGCTGGCGGCGGGCAACGGCGCGCCGTTGCTGGTGCATACGCCGTGAATTGTGTTGCCGTACAGCAGCGCGATTTCCTGCGGCGGCTTTTCGGCGGTCTTGGAGGGCTGATCGGCGAGGATGCTGGTGTTGACCGTCGCGTAGCCCTGCTTCTCGATGCGCGCGTCGACCTTCATCGACGACAGCCCCTCGACGTGCACGTTGCCTTCGGCATCCGTGAACAAAGTCTGCCCGTACGCGCTGAGCGTGATCTTCACGCCCTCCAGCGGCTGGCTGGTCTGCGCGTCGGTAACGTGCACCCGCGCGTCGAAGTTCGCGGTCGAGAGTTCCAGGTTCAGCTCGATCTCGTACTGCCCGGGCGTGGGCGTGACCCTCACGGCCGTGCCGAGGTAGGCGGCATGCAGTACGCGGACGATGAACTCCTCGGCGCTCAGGCCCTCGATGCGGTAGCTGCCGTCCTTGGCCGACGTGGCTTTGGCCGCGCCGACGGTAACGGTGGCGTTCTCGATCTTGGTTTCCGGCTCATCCTTCCTGGTGATGACGCCGAACACCGTGTAGCCGGTGTCCATGTAGAGGTCGCCAAGGTCGATCTCTCCTCCGTCGCCGGCATTGATCGGAATGCGCAACTCAGCCAGAGGCGGACTCCGGAGTCGGAGCTCGGCGGCGGTGTCGTCCAGACCGCACCAGAATCGGCCGTCAGCATTGGGCCCTGACCGCTGCAGGATCCCTCGGTATTTGCCGTCGGCGTCGTAGGACGTGAAGGTTGCCGTCGTCACCGGCGCGCCCGACTTGAGCAGGAGGCGCCCGCGCACCAACACCACACCGGTCATGGGACGCATCGTGAAGTCGATGCCTACACTGCCACTCTTGACGAGTGTCTTCTGCTCTTCGTGATAGCCTGCGGCCAGCACAGTCACTGTGTTGTGCTGGCTCTCCGGCTGGCACTTCACGACGTACTTGCCCAACTCGTCGCTGAGGGCCTCGGTGTGGAAGTACTGCGCGGGTTCGGCGCGGAAGTCGCAGCTGACCTGTGCGCCCGCGATGGGGTTGCCGCCGGTGTCGCTGACACTGCCGGTGATGACCGCGCCCGGCGACATCTCGACGATGAGGCTGCTGGGGGGCTCGACGCTGTTCAGAATTCGCGGCGCGTAGCCGCTCCGCGAAACCTCGATGCGGTAGCCGCCCGGCAGCAGCTTCAGGAACGCGAACGCGCCGCCTAAGTCAGCGCTCTGGGAAGCCTGCGCGTCGCGCAGATTGCTCGGGCTGAACAGCACGACCTGCGCGCCGTCGAGTGGCAGTCCGGTTTCCGCGTCGCGTACAACGCCGCGGATTGCCGTGTCGCGCGGCAGCACCAGCGGCGACTTCAGCTTGGTCGGGCCCGGCGCAAGCCGCGTGCTGTAAGGCTTGCTGCTGTTGCCAAAGTCGTCGCTCGCCGTCAGCACCAGCACCGTTTCGGACGGCAGGTCGGCGAAACTGAACGTCCCGTTCTCGTCCGTGGCGGCTTTGCGGGACTCGCCGCCGGTGACCTGCACGGTCACGTGTGCGCCCTCGTAGGCGTTGCCGGAATCGTCCACGACCTGCCCCGACAGCTCGGCGGGCTTGGCGGCTTCCTCTTTGTCGTCCTGCTTCGCGGGGTCCTGCTCGGCGCCGTTGCCCGTCTTTGAGCCACTCCGATTTTCGCTCCCGCCGGCGTCGCCCGGCAGCTTCTTCAGGGGCTTGCCGTCCGGCCCGACCGGGCGCCCTTGCGGGTCCACGTAGACGCGCTTGCCGTCCGGCCCGAGGATGTAGCGGCGCCCGTTGCTGTCGATGTAGATGTGCTCGCCGTTCGGGCCGTTGATGTAGCGCCCGTGTTCGTCGGTGCCGTCAAAGTGGACGGGCGTTTCCGCGTCGGCCTGCTCGGCGAATGGATCATCCTCGCCACCGGCCGCAACGACATTGCTCGGGCGTTTGGCATTCTCGCCGCCCAGCAGGTTGAACGTACCGGTACTGATTAAGGTTGCGACGCCGGCCAACACAAACAGTGCCACCACGGCGAGGGCGATCAGAAGCGTCCTCTGGCTCATGCCTGAACTCTCAGATTTCCGTTGGCGTCGAGTCGAATCGTTACCAAGGTTAACGACCCGACGCCACAGGTGATAAGAAAAAGGAAGTTCCATGCGCCGAATCGCGCTGCTGCTGATTGCTGCCATGCTGATGCCGATGTTCGCGGTCACCGCGCAGGACGCCGAGTTCAAGCCGCCGCGCAAGTGGACGTTCGGCAGCATGGGCGTCGCGCTGCGCGAGGACCTGACGGTCTACCAGGGCGGCGCCCTGGACGCGGACGGCAAACAGGTCATCAAGGAGAAAGACCGGCTGCTCAAGTGGGACGGTACGGAGCTGAAGACGTTGGACGACTTCTGCCGCTGCCTCTATGCGACCAAGCCGGGCGACATCTGCGAAGTCGAGATCTCGCGCCCCGTTGGCGACACCGACGAACGCGAGACGCTGACGGTCAAGATCAAGTTGTCCGACCCCAAGCAGTCCTACAAGGACCTCTACGTCAACCGCGACAAGCGTCGTCGCGACTTCAACTGGCGGGCGCAGGAAGGGGTAACCAAGGGCGGCCCGCTGCGCGACAAGCTGTGGCCGCGCATTCAGAAGCACAAGCTGGAACGCGCGTGGGACGACCTGCTCGCCGCGCAGGAGCGCGAGCTGGACCTGTGGGACAGCTACGAGAGCACCACAAGCTGCGAGCTGCTGCTGAGCGACCCGCTGTCGGCACACCAGTGGATCAGCGAGGTCGGCGACGGCATGACCGCGACCGAATTCCAGCCGATCCCGCTCGACGGGCTGTGCCGCCTGCTGGATCGCAAGCCGGGCGATGTCGAGTTTCCGCTCCCGCAGGTCAGCAAGGACGGCGACGGTGCGCCCGCGCGCTCGGAGGCCTGGGGCAAGGCGCTGGCAGAAGTGCTCGACGCACTCGACCCGCTGGCCGCGGCGCGCAAGAACGAGAACTTCCCGCAAGTCGCGGCGCGCGTGCGCGACTTCGTGTTCGCGTGGCGCGGCGACCCGGCCTTCGAGAAGTCCGCCCAGGTGGTGCAGGACATCCGTGAGCTTGGCATCGACTGCGTTCCCGCCTTGCAGTGCGCGGATGTCGCTCGCGTCCGCCTCGCCGGCCACGGGCGCGATGCCTGGCAGGAACTCTCGGCGCTGCCGGCCGTTGAAGCCGCGCACCCCGCCATTGAGGTCGAGGGCGATTGCCGCATCATCGTTGCAGGCGGGCGCACGATCGTGCTGGGCGGGGCGAAGACCAATCGCTACCGCATCACGGGCGACGCGCACGTCGACCTGATCGTCGACGTCGGCGGCGACGACGACTACGTCGACTGCGGACAGACAACAAACGGCGGCGTCAGCATAGTCATCGACCTGGCCGGCAACGACCACTACCGCGCGACGAAGAAGTGGGGCGTGGCCGCGGGCGTGCTCGGCACCGCGATCATTGACGACCGCAACGGCAACGACGTCTACGAAGCACCGGACTGGGGCATCGGCGCGTGCCTCGGCGGCGTGGGGCTGCTGATCGACAGCCGCGGCAACGACCGCTATCTGGGCGGCACGAACAGCATCGGCTGCGCGGCCTACGGCGTCGGCGGCGTGATCGACCTGGAAGGCAACGACGTCTACGACGCCCACGGCTACTCGGTCGGCTGCGGCCAGCCCGGCGGCGTCGGCGTCGTGATCGACCGCGACGGCGACGACCGCTACCGCTCCAACGGCGAAGAACCCAGCGGCTACGGCACCAAGGGCGAATGGAACGGCGCGGGCATCGGCTGCGGCTTCGGCTGGCGCACGCTGGCGTCCGGCGGCACGGGTCTAGTGTACGACGCGGCAGGTAACGACATCTACGACGCCGGCGAGTTCGGGCTGGCGTGCGGCTACTTCCTCGGCATCGGCGCGGTGCGCGACCGCGCGGGCGACGACATTTACCACTCCTCACGCTACGGGCTCGCCGCCGCCGCGCACTGCGCCTGCGGCATCTTCATGGACGACAGCGGCAATGACATTTACGAGGGCAAGACGGCCGCGAGCATCGCCGGCGTGTGGGACATCGTGACGGGCTATTTCTACGACGGCGCGGGGGACGACTACTACCACTGCGACGGGCTCGGCTTGGGCGCGTGCGCCCAGAACGGCTTCGGCATCTTCTGGGATGCGGGTGGCAAGGACACCTACCGCGGTGCCAACTCGAGCATCGGCAACGCCGGACGGGCCGAGTACGGCGGCGGTCGGCTTGCCAAGAATTTCGGCATCTTCATCGACAGCGCGGGCGAAGACAGCTACCCCCGCGACGACCGCAAGAACGGGCTTGAGCTGCTTGAACAGGAGTACGCGCTGTTCGTCGATGAATAGCCCCTTGCGGTGGTTCTTGAACTGTATGAATCACTGATGTAACCGAATGAGGCCCCCGCTCTTCGAACAGTTGAGAGCGATGCCGAAAGCAGTCACCGAGAAGATCGTCGAATGCCGCAGCCCGCGCGGCCGCACCACGCGCATGGAGCGCTGGTACTACGAGGCCATCCGTAAGGCGCTGCTGGAGATCCTGCCCGAATCCGGCGTATGCGCAGAGCTGTACGAGCTGCACCTGCGAGTGCGCGACCACCTTGACGTCGTCACCCGCGACAGCATCGAGTCGCTGGCCTGGCATGTCGCGTGGGTGCGCCTCGACCTGGATGCCGAGGGGGTTATGGCCCGCGACGCCGCGCTGGTGATTCGCCTCTAGCATCGGCTGGCGCAACCCCGCTGCGTGCGCATAATCCCGCCATGCGCAGCGACACCTTCGACTTCGAGATTCCGCCGTCCCTGATCGCGCAGGAGCCGGCCGCGCGCCGCGACGAGAGCCGCCTGCTAGTCGTGCGCAGGGGCGCCGGCGAAATCTCTCACCATGTCTTTCGCGACTTGCCGCAGTTGCTTGAGCCGCAGGACCTGCTCGTGCTGAACAACACGCGCGTCCAGCCCTGCCGCCTGCATTGCAAGCGCGAGGGCACGGGCGGACACGTCGAGTTGTTCCTGCTGCGGCGCCTCGGGGGTGGCGGCGGCGCGACTCTGTACGAAGCCCTGACCGGCTCATGGCGCAATGTGCCCAACGGGGCGCGCGTCGAGCTTCCCCACGGCGGAGGCTTCGCGACTCTGCTCGAAAAGAACGAGGCGGGCCACTGGACCATCCGGCTCGACATGCCCGCGCCCGAAGCCGACGACTACGTCCACCGCGCCGCCAAGATGCCGCTGCCCCCGTACATCAAGCGCGAGCGCGAAGACGACCAGTACCTCCAGCTCGACCGCGAACGCTACCAGACCGTCTTCGCGCAGAACGACGGCGCTGTCGCCGCCCCCACGGCCGGCCTGCACTTCACGCCCGAGGTGTTCGCGGCGCTCGCCGCGCGCGGCATCGGGCACGAGTACCTGACGCTGCATGTCGGGCCGGGAACGTTTCGCCCGCTGAAGTCCGAAACGCTGGCGGAGCACCCGATGCACACGGAGGAGTACTCAGTGTCGCCCGCGACTTCGGCGGGCGTGGCGAACGCGCGTGCGAATGGCGGGCGCATCGTTGTCGTGGGCACCACCAGCTGCCGCACGCTCGAAACGGTTTCCAATGAGCATGGCATCCCGCAGGCGGGCAGCGGCGCGACGCAGCTCTTCATCTACCCGCCGTATCGCTTCCGCTGCACGGACGCGCTGGTCACCAACTTTCACCTGCCGCACAGCACGCTGATCTTTCTGGTGGCGGCATGGCTCGGCGTGGACCTCACGCGCCGCGCGTACCTCGAAGCGCTGGAGCACAAGTACCGCTTCTTCAGTTACGGAGACGCGATGCTGTGCCTGCCCTGAGCGAGCAGAGCAAGCCGATGGGCCTGCCCTGAGCGAGCAACTAGTCCGCGCTCGAAGATTCCGAATCGTTGCGATCGAGGTAACTCGCCGGCAGGTCCGGGCGTGGCAAACCCTGGTCGGCATTCATCGCGCCCAGCTTTTCGTTGATCTGCTTCAGCTCGACGTAGCAGCGGTGCGCCCAGCGCTGCGCCGAATATGCGCTGATACAAGCCAGAATCGCAAACCCGCCCAGCACGAACGCAACGATGATCTCGTTGCGGATGCCAAACATCGTCGGGGACTCTTGCAGCAGGAACAGCAGGGCGGGGTTACTCATCGCCAAGCTGCCACAGCCAGACCATCGCGAAGCCGAAGACCGCGCACAGGATCACGGCCCCGGCCGCCTGGATGCTCTGGAACAGGATCCACATCAGGATCGCGAGCACCACGATGGCGATGATCAGCCCGTACGTGAAGCGCTTGTGGTTTGCCAGATAGTTCCACATGCCAGCATTCTAGTTTGCGGCGTGCGGCTGTTGCTAGATCAGCCCCAGTTCTTTGCCGCACTTCTTGAACACGTCCAGCGCCTCTTGCAGGTCTTCCCTGCTGTGCGAAGCCGACACGATCGTGCGGACACGGCTCAGCGCCTCGGCCACCATCGGGAAGTAGATGCCCTGCGCGTACACCCCGTTCTCAAGCAATATCTGGCTGAACTTGGCCGCCTTCGCGCCGTCGCCGACGATCACCGGCGTCACCGGCGTGGTGCTGTTCCCGGTGTTGAAGCCCAGCGCCTGCAGTCCCTCCTTGAAGAACTTCGTGTTGTCCCACAGCCGCTTGTGGTGCTCGGGCTCGTTCTCCAGCACGTCCACGCAGGCGCTGATCGCCGCAACCACGGCCGGCGGCGCGCTGGCGCTGAACAGGAACGGACGCGCCTTGGCGATCAGGTATTCCTTCACGATCTTGGGTCCGGCGAAGTAGCCGCCGACCACCGGGATCGCCTTGCTGAGCGTGCCGACGGTCAGGTCCCAGCGATCGTGCATGTGCTGGTCGTCGACCGTGCCGCGGCCTTTCTCGCCGAGCACGCCGGTCGCGTGCGCGTCGTCGACCATGGTGATGGCGTCGTACTTTTCGCAGGCGTCGGCGCAGGCCTTCAGGTCGGCGACGTCGCCGTCCATGCTGAACACGCCGTCGGTCACCACGAGAATCTTGCCCTTCACGCCCTGCTTCTCGCGGGCGTCCTTCAACAGTTCCTCGAGATGGTTGTAGTCCTTGTGGCGATAGACGGCGCGCGTGGCCTTGGAGAGGCGGCAGCCGTCAATGATGCTGGCGTGGTTGAGCTCGTCAGAAATGATGTGGTCGCCCGCCACGCTCAGCGTGCTGACCACGCCTACGTTGGCGGTATAGCCGCTCTGGAACAGCAGTGCGCTCTCGACCTTCTTGAACTTCGCGATCTTTTCTTCGCACTCGACGTGCAGGTCCATCGTGCCGCTGATCGGGCGCACCGCGCCGCTGCCGACGCCGTACTTGTCGATCGCCTTCTTGGCCGCTTCCACAACTTTGGGGTGGGTACTGAGCCCGAGGTAGCTGTTGTTGGAAAGCTGGATGACGCGCTTGCCTTCGATCATCACCCGCGCGCCCACGGCCGACTGGTGAACCTTCGGCATGTGAAACAGGCTGCGTTCCTTCAGCCCGTTGATTTCGTTCGTGCACCACTCGATCAGGTTATGCGCCACGTCAACACTCCGGTTAGAGCCGCGAATCGTTCGCTGGCGTTTTAGGGCGGAAGCGCCCGGGAAGGCAAGGCGTAACTCGCATCGGGCTGAGTCCGCCGGCGCACAACTTCTCTGCGTGAACGAGGTCACCTAACGAGTTTTCTCTTGCGCCTGCTCACCTGCCAAAGACTCCGCGGGCATGCCCGCGATCGCACCGCATGCACCGTCGAAAGCCCTTAAAATGCGCGTTTTCAGGCAAGTGTTAAATGGCCAACACCCGGCGCGCTGGCCGGGTTCCCCGTGGGATGCCGATTCAGATGTGGTACGGGCCGCGGCGGTCCAGGCGTTCCCAGGCCAGGCGCGACTTGTCCGCGTTCAGGTCCAGTTTCTCATCCAGCGTCAGGATGTTCTGCACGCCAGGATGCGTGCCGCCCACGATCTGCCGCAGCAGGCGCGCCGCCTGCACGCCCAGACGCACCAGCATCAACAGCGGGTGTACACGCCCGCGCGGCGCCTTGCGGTGATCCCGCTCTGAGCCCGTCGAAGGGTCCCGCCCTGAGCCTGTCGAAGGGTCCCGCTCCGGCTTTGAAGGCGCGGGTTTGGTCGCCTCGGAAGCGCTGACGGAAGTGTCCGGCGCGCGCCGCCCGTCGCCGTCGATGCTGCCCATCGACAGTGGCAGGTCGCCGGCGCAGATGGCACGCACGTCGGCCGTGCGCACGGTTTCCAGCACGCCGGAAGTGATCGCGGTGATCTGCCAGAGCAGGCGGCACGCGGCATCGAGCATGAAGCGAACCTCGTTGTCGTCGACGTCGGTTCCCGGGCGGAGGGTAAACGTCGAGCGCAAGTCAGGCGTGAGCCCGTCGCCGTCGCGGAAGGGCAGGGATGGTTCGGGCGCGTCCGCGCCGGTGTCAGTCGGTTCAGGCATCGCAAACTCCAGAATCAGGAGACGGGCCAACCCCGCCCCTATTACTCCCGGCGAAGCGAATGCTTTTTCACCCGATTTCGGGACGAAAAATCGAAGAAATTTCGGGGCGAGTCAGTCGCGCGCGGAAAGCCTCTCGCCAAATGCGCCAAGTCCGCCATTTGGCGTTGCACTTAATGGCGAACCTGGCGGACATGGCGAGAGGTTCAAACGCCCTAGCCCAGGAACTTGATCGCGTTGTCCATGCGTTTGAGGGTTTCTTCTTTGCCTAGCACGAGCATGCTTTCCATTAGCGGGGGGCTGACTTTGCTGCCGGTGATGGCCATGCGTACCGGGCCGAGGAATGAGCCGAGCTTCATGCCCATTTCTTCCGACTTTGCGCGCGAAGCTTCATCGAGCTGCCTGATCGCGGCCTCCGGGTCGTTGAAGTCCGCGGCGTCCACGATCGCGCGCATCGCGGCCAGCGACTTCTTGGCGTCCTCCAGAGTGCCCTTCTTCTGCACGAAGTCGTCGGGCGTGTACTCGAACCGGTTCGTGAAGAACATCGGCAGGTAGTCGGCCGCTTCGCTCAGTGTGTGCATGCGCTCGCGGATCAGCGGGATGATCGGCGCAAGCAGCTTCGGGTTGGTCTCATAGGACGTCATCAACTCCGGCGCCAACTGGCCCAGCGTGCGCGAGCGAACGCGCCGCTTGACCTCAAACTCACGCAGGAACTGCTCGGTCGGCAACTGGTCCTCGGGCAGGTCGGCGAACTCCTTCTCGCGATGCATCAGCAGCTTGGCGTACTCCACCAGCCGCTTCTCAAGCTCATCCGGCGGCAGCGCGCGCATGTACTCACCGTTCAGCCAGTGCAGCTTCTGCAGGTCGAAGATCGGCGCGCCGGTGTTGACCTTCTCGAGCTCGAACTCGCGCAGGAACTCCTCGTACGTGAAGATCTCCTGGTCGTTGGGCATGCTGAAACCCATCAACGACAGGAAATTCCGCAGCGCCTCTGGCAGGAAACCCGCGTCGCGGTACCACAACAGGCTGGTCGGGTTCTTGCGCTTGCTGATCTTGCTCTTGTCCTTGTTGCGCAGCAGCGGCATGTGCGCGAACACGGGCAGCTCATAGCCCAGCGCCTCGTACAGCACGAAGTGCAGCGGCGTGCTCGGCAGCCACTCCTCGGCGCGGATCACGTGGGTGATCTTCATGGCGTTGTCGTCCACCGCCATCGCCAGGTGATAGGTGGGAAAGCCATCCGACTTCAGCATCACCGCGTCCTGCTGGTCGGCGGCGTCGAACTTCAGCACGCCGCGGAACAGGTCGCGCGTTTCGATTTCTCCTTCGCGTGGCATCTTCAGGCGCACGACGTACTCTTCGCCTGCCGCCTCCTTGGCCGCCGCTTCCTCAGCGCTCAGGCCTCGGCACAGACCGTCGTAGCCGAAGCGGCTCGCCTTCTCGGCCTGCTGGATCTTGCGGAGGGTGGCCAATCGCTCGGCCGTGCAGAAACACTTGTACGCCTTGCCGGCGGCGCACAGCTTGTCGGCCGCTTCCTTATATAGGGGCAGGCGCTCGCTCTGGCGGTATGGCCCGTACTCGCCGCCGACGCCGGGGCCTTCGTCCGGCGACAGCCCGAGCCACGCCAGTGCCTCAAAGATCTTCTGCTCTGAATCGGCAACGTAGCGGGTGCGGTCCGTATCCTCGATGCGCAGCACGAACTTGCCGCCGGTCTTGTCGGCAAGCGCGCGATCGAACAGCGACATGTAAGCGGTGCCGACGTGCGGGTCGCCGGTCGGGCTGGGGGCTACGCGAACTCTGGCTGGCTTGCTGTGCATGCTTGCTCCGGGCGATTTCGGGCCGCAAGGGTAACGAGCAGGCGTTTCCGTTGCTATCCCTTGTACAATGGAACCATGAAGCCGAAGCCCGCACACCTTGGGCCGAAGTACGGCTCACAGTGGCAGGACCGCAGCATGGCTGCGGCCTATCAGCACAGGCAACCCTACCCGGCGCTGGTGTTTGCGAAGCTCAAAGAGCTCGCGCAGCCCGGCCCGGTGCTCGAGATCGGCGCGGGCACGGGCGACGCGACGCTGGAGCTGGCGTGGCGCTTTGACCGGGTGGACGCCGTCGAGCCTTCCGCCGAGATGCTGCGCGTCGCCGCGCGACGCACCGGGCGCAACATTCGCTGGATTCAGTCAACCTTCGAGGAAGCAGAGCTGGAGCCGCCGTACGGGCTGGCCGTCGCGGCCGAGAGCATCCACTGGACGGACTGGCAGACAACGTTCCCAAGGATCGCCGAGGTACTGGCGCCGGATGCGCTGCTGGCGCTGCTGTATCGCGTGGAGACGCCGCCGCCCTGGGCATCCGGACTGGGTGCGCTGATCGGGCAATACTCGACCAACCGGGAATTCGCACAGATCGACATCGTGGAAGAGCTTCGCGAGCGCCGCCTGTTCCGGGTGAAGGGCTCGCTCTCGACGCTGCGCGAGGCGCGGCTGCAGCCGGTGGACGACTACATCGAGAGCTTCCATTCGCGCAACGGGCTTTCGCGCACGCGCATGGCGAGCGACGACGCAACGGCCTTCGACAACGGCGTGCGTGAGCTGGTGAAGCCGCACCTGAAAGACGGGCTGGTGCCGCTGACGGGCTTCGCGCAACTCACCTGGGGCGTCCCGATGCCGTGACCCGGGAGGGGGCTTTACCCGGCGCGAAACCTGCTCACAATGGCGCCATGGCTCAGGATCGAAAGGCGCTGCTGGCGGTCATCCTCGCGGTGAAACGAGGCTTCGTTTCGCCTGAGGAAGGCATGAACCTGCTGGAGCAGGCCGAAAAAGAGCCCGACGGCGCGGCGACCATCTACGAGCAGGTGCCCCACTCCCAGGCCGAAGAGCTGCGCCAGGACGCCACCGTTCTCGCCGAAGACACGGTCGAGGCGGAGAAGCTGCTGGTCGAGGCCGGCGTCGCGCCGGAGGTGCAGAAAACGCTGCTGAGCCTGAGCAGCGAGATCGACCAGAAAGAACTGGAAGCCACGCTGCTGAGCCTCGCCCCCACGCGCGCGACCACGATCATTGAACGCCCGAAACTGAAGACCTCTACGGACGAGCGCTACAAGATCCTGCGCGAGCACGCCCGCGGCGGCATGGGGCGCATTCTCGTCGCCGAGGACAAGGTTGTCGGGCGCGAAGTGGCGCTGAAGGAGCTGCTGCCCTTCAAGGGCGCGTCGGGCACGTCGCCGATCACCGGCCCGCTGCAGGCCACACCCGCCAGCGCGACGGCGACGGCGGCGGCCGCGCGCTTCCTTCGGGAAGCTACCGTCACCGGCCAGCTTGAGCACCCGAACATCGTGCCGGTCTATGAGATCGGCCAGCGCGAAGACGGCAGCCTGTACTACACGATGAAGTTCGTTAAGGGGCGCACGCTGGCCAGCCGCCTGCGCGCGATCCGCAACGACGTCGATCTGACGCCCGCCCAGAAGCAGGCCGAGCGCATGAAGCTGCTGGACGGCTTCGTGGACATCTGCAATGCGATCGCGTTCGCGCACTCGCGCGGGGTGATCCACCGCGACATCAAGCCCGCCAACATCATGCTCGGCGACTTCGGCGAGGCGATGGTGCTTGACTGGGGCCTCGCGCGCGTCATCGGCGGCGAGAACGTAGCCGTCAGCAAGGAATCGAACCACGAAGTCAGCCCTGAGCTGACGCTCGAAGGCGAGGTGATGGGCACGCCCGCATACATGCCGCCCGAGCAGGCCGCGGGCAAGCTCGATCACGTGGACGAACGCAGCGACGTCTACTCGCTCGGTGCGGTGCTGTTCGAGATCGTCAGCGGCGAGGCGCCCTACGTCGGCAAAACCGCCAAGCAGGTGTTGTCGAGCGTCCTGAGTGAGGACCCGCGCAGGGTCGACGATATTAACGGTGAGACTCCGCCCGAGCTTGCGGCACTGGTCATGCGCTGCCTTGAGCGCCGCCCCGAAGACCGCTTCCAGAGCGCGCGCGAGCTGGCCGACGAAGTGCAGGCGTTTCGCGACGGGCGCATGGTCAGCACCTACCGCTACTCGGCGGTCGAGTTGCTCAAGCGCTTTGTGGCGAAGAACCGCGGCGCCGTGGCCGTCAGCGCGCTGGCGCTGATCCTGATGATCGCCGGCGGCGTCTATGCCTACACGAAAGTGAAGGGCGAGCGCGACGCGGCCCTCGCGGCCGAGACCGACGCCCGCAACCAGCGCACCATCGCCGAGAACCAGGCCATCGAGGCCGAGCACCAGAAACAGATCGCCGAAGACCAGGCCAGCGAGGCCGAACGCCAGAAGGGCATCGCGAAGGAACAGGCCGAAGAAGCCGAGCGCCAGAAGACCACCGCCGAGCAGAAGGCCAAGGAAGCTGAATTCGAGCGCAAGCGCGCCGACGACAAGGCGGCCGAGGCGGCACAGAAAGCCGAAGAAGCACGCCAGAGCGAGGAGCGCGCCACCCGCGCGCTCGAGCAGGCCAAGCGCAACCTGGCCCAGGCGCACATGGGCTATGCAACGCTCGCCGAGGAACGCGGACAGCCGGGCGGCCAGGTGCTGCATCTTGCCGCCGCGCACGCGGCCGACCCGTCCACGGTCAGCAGCGACCAGCTTGTTTCGGCGCTGAGCGAGACCGCGTTTCCCGTCTGGCGCTCGCGCAGCTACGTCGACCTGCCGGCCGGCGCGGCCACGTTCAGCCAGGACCGCCGCCTTTGCGCCGCGCCCATGTACAAGCCGCCGAAGCTGATCGACGACATCCGCGCCAACGCCAACGCGACGGCCCTGCCGGACATCGGCATCTGGGACGTCGGCAGCGCGACCCTGCTGCGCCGCATCTCGACCGAGACGACCATCAATCGCCGCATGGCGTTCAGCGGTGACGGCAATCGGCTCGCGGTGCTGGAAGCCAGCGGCACGCTGCGTTTGTGGGACATCACTACCGGCAACGAGATCGCAAGCCGCGCGCTCTACCCCTGGGGCGACACGCCGCTGATCGTGCCCGCCCCAAACGGCGAGGCTTTCTTCACGGCCGGCAACGACGGCAAGGTCTGGGAGTGGAGCTTCACCGACGGCTCGGCCGTGCGCTCGCGCGAGATGAAGGATGCGACATACACGGCGCTGGCTGTGTCGCCGGACGGGCTGCAGCTTGCGGCCGGGACCGAAGGCAGCGTGCTGGTGTGGAACCTCGAAAGCGAGGAGCCCCCGCGTGAGCTGCCGATGCTGGAAGACCGGGTGAACGCGCTGTGCTTCTCCCCGGAGGGTTTGGTGGTGGGGCTGGCCGGCGCCGAAATCCAGTTGTGGGATGTCGCCACCGCCACCAAAGTACGCGCATTCGAGTCATGGGCATGGGCGATCGGCTCGCTCGAAGTCAGCCCGGATGCGCAGTACCTGGTCGTGGGGATGTTCGACCAGGGCTGGAAGCTGTTCAACTACAAGACGTCCGCGCTGGTGCTTGAACGAACCAGCCAGAACGCCCGCCTGCAAGGCATCACCTTCAGCCCGGACGGGCAAAGCCTGCTGGTCGCGCTGAAGGGCGAAGGCTTTGACGTACTGGCGCTCGACGGCACGCCGCTCATGGAGCGCGCCTTCGACCACCTGCTCGGCTCGCTCGCGGTCGAGATCAGCCCGGATGGGCGCACCTTCGCCAGCGGCGACCAGGCCGGGCGCCTGCTGCTGCGCCGCGTCGCGGACGGCACCACCGTCTGGAGCCGCGAAGCCAGCAAGAACAGCCTGTTGCGCGTCACGTTCAGCCCTGACGGCACGCTGCTCGCCGTGTATGCCGGCGACGGGACAATCACGTTCTTCGACACATCCAACGGAAATCAACTGCGCTTCATCAAGCAGCCCGCGTACGCCTACTGCGTAAAATTCAGCCCGGACGGGCGTTTCCTGATCGCGCCGACGAGCGACGGCCCGATCCAGTTGATCGACACCAAGTCCGCCACGGTCCGGCGTTCGCTCAAACTCGGCAACGGAAGCGCGGTGATTGCGCTGGGCTTCGACCCGCTGATCGACCGGGTCTGGCTCATCGACCGCTCGCTGACGGTCTGGGACTGGCGCTTTGACACGGAAGACGCCCCTGCCAAAGTCGGGCAGCTCACGGTGCAGGGCACGCGCACGGTCTACACCACGACCATCAGCCCGGACGGCAAGATCGGCGTGATCGCGCTCGACGACGGCAACATCCTCGGCTGGCAGACCGAGCCGTTTGCGCAACTGTACTACTCCCGCATGGGTGAAGGCCCGATCACCAACTGCGCGTTCGGGCCGGGCTCCGGCTTCTTTGCCTGCGGCACGGCCGACGGTTTGCTGTGCTTTGCCAACGCCCGCACGGGCAAGGTGGTCAAGCACCAGCGCGCGCACCGCGCGGCGATCACCGGCACGGCCGTATCGCCGGACGGCCGCGACGTCATCACATCCGGCGTCGACGGTGAGTTCCTCGCGTGGGATGCGCCGTCGCTGATGTACCCGTCGTATTGGAAGTTTGGAACTTCCACGCCGCAGGACATCCGGATTGCGCCGGGCGGCAAGCTGGCGGCCAGCGTGTCCGACTCGGGGATGATCAGGTTGTTTGACAGCGAGACCGGCGATACCGAAGCCGAGTTCGACGTGCTGCCCTGGTACGTGCAGTCGCTCGCGTTCTCAACGGACGGCGCGATGCTGGCGGCGTGCCACACCGGCGGACGCGTATTGGTCTGGGACGTCGCCACGCACGCGCTGCTGCACGAGCTGCAGGTACACGACTCCCCCACCTGCGTGGTGTTCGACGCGACCGGGCGCCTGATCGTGAACGGCCAGTGCTACGGGCTGCAGATTTACGACAGTAAAAGCGGCGAGTTGCTGTTGCGCCATCGCAGCACGGAAGGCTACTACGACGTGATGCCGTTCCCCGACGGCAAGCGGGCGCTACAGATCTCCCAGTCCGGCGAGCCGCGCAGCATCGACCTGGAAAGCGGCAAGGTGCTCGCCAGCTTTGAGCGCAGCGCCTACTTCTCGCACGCCAACGCCATCTCGCCGGATGGCACGGTCGTCGCGCTGATGCGCGATCGCGGGCTGATCGGCATCCATGACTCCGAAACCGGCGAGAGGCTGCGCACGCTGAAGGTGCGCCCCAACTACATCTGCGGCATGGAGTTCTTCGCGGACGGGCGCAGGCTTTTCTACGTGACGGAAGGAGGCGGGGCCGCCGTCGTCGACATCAACTCCGGGCAGGAGCTGGCCGGGACGTGGTTCGGCTATCCCTACGTCAATCGCGGCGCACTATCGCCGGACGGCGGCTTCGCGCTGATTGCCGCCAGCACCGGAGAAATCGAGCGCTGGAGCATGGGGCCGGTGCTGCTTCGCAACCGCGCGCTGGCCATGCTCGACGTGCAGACCGTGATCGCCATGGCGCAGCTCTTGTCGGGCATGATCCTGGACAATCTGGAGACCATCGCGCTGCCGCGTCGTACCGGGCGATTCAGCTGGAAGACCCCCGACGGCAAAGCCCCCGAGTTCCTGCGCGGCGTGCTGCCCAACTGGGTGCCGCGGCTGCAGGGCACGGAAGTGGCGCGGGCGCGCGATTTCCTGCGCGGCGGCAACTCGCAGCGGGCCACGCGCCTGGATGCCGCGGCGCTTGAGTGGACCAACATGTTTGAAGGCTATCGCTACAAGGAAGTGCTCGAGCCGGATCTGTCTACAACGCGCGTCGCGATTCCCGCACGGGAAAAGGACGCCGAGGGCAACTACATCGGCGAGCCCGAGGGCCGCGTGGATCTTGCCGCCTGGCTGCGCGCGCACCGCCGGGAAGCGGCCGACGCGTTCAACGTGCGCGTCCGCGCGCTGATGAATCGCGGGGCGGCCGCCATGCAGCGCGGCGAGTGGCGCACGGCCCAGACGTGCTACAACAACGCCTTCCAGCTGCAGCCGACGAACATGGACGCGCTGCGCGAGTACTGCCGCGCCTGCGCCGAGCTGCGCGACACCTGGAATGCCACCTGGCTGCTCTCCCAGAACTTCGACAGGGCTACGCCGGTACAGCGCGCGGAACTGCAGATGATCTGGGCAAGGCTGGTCGGGATGGAAGGTGACTACGAGGGCATGCTGCAGCGCTTCCAGGCCGCGCGCGATGCCGGCTACAAGTTTGATGACTGGTACCTGCGCCGGGTCAGCGCGCTGGAAGAGTCCGGGCGCTACGACGAAGCCATCGCCGAAGCAGACCTTGCCGCGGCGCAGCTGGCGGACAAGCGGCTGCGGGCGGAAGTTGCTGGCGTGCGCAACCGCTGCATTGTGTGGAAAGAGCTGCGCAAGCAGTCCAAGGGGCGGCAGCGGATCGTGATTGCCGCCGTGCCCGATGGCTCCAATGCCGCGTCCGCCGGGCTCAAGCCGGGCGACATGATCCTTTCGATCACTATGGGCGAAGAAGAGCGCCTGAACTACGACCCCGAGCCTGTAGATGACTCTTCCCTGCGCTGGACCTGGCAGCAGTTTGCCGACACGGCCGACGACTCCCTCACCCACGCAACGATGAAGATAAGCCGCGCCGGCACCGAGATTACCGTGGAAGTACCGCGCGGTCCCCTCGACGCGAAGCTGTTCACGATTCGCCCCGTCGACTAGGCTTGCCCGGCTGCAGGCGTGTAAGATCAGGGCCCGCTCAAGCCACACAAGATGCAGCCCCACGAGCGACCGTATTGGAGCAGCCATGAGAGTTCTCTTCCTGACCGCAATCTGCTTCCTCCTGTTTGCGCAGTGCCTGGCAGCTCAGCGCATCGAGGGCAAGGACGCGCCGTCCTTCACCATGGGCGGGGTCGTGAACCGTGACGGCCCGGTCGAGCTGTCGGACATGGCCGGCGACATCGTGGTCATCAAGATCTGGGGCATTACCTGAGGACCCTGCCTGCGGCAGTTGCCGCACTTCGAGGAGTCCTACAAGAAGTACAAGGACAAGGGCGTGCACTTCTTCGCGCTCGAAGGCGACGGGCTCTCGATGCCGGAAAACCAGTCCTTCGCCGGCGAATGGGGCTACAGCTTCCCGATCGTCACCCTCGCCGACAGCAAGATGTCCGGCTATGACGTGGTCACCATGCCGGCCGTCTTCGTGATCAACGCCTTTGGCCGCGTGGTCTTCCAGGGCGACGGCGACTACGAGAAATACATCGATTCCTGCCTGAAAGACGCACCGTACCCGAACCTCGGCAAGAGCAAGGTTGCAGGCGACTGCGAGAAGGCCGCGGAGGCGTTCGCCAAGGGCGACTACGCAATGGCCCGTACGCTTGCAGGCGCGCTCGCTGCCGGCGAGCCCGCCGAAGAAGTCGCCGCCGACGCCAAGCACATCATCGAGCGTTGCGAGAAGCTGGCCAAGCTGTGGCGCGAGGAAGCGGACGCCGCCAAAGCCGACGGGCGCTACGAGCAGGCAATCAACGCCCTCGAGAATCTCGCGTCGCACTTCAAGGGCGAAGAGCTCGGCGACAAGGCCGGCGACGAAGCCAAAGAACTGAAGAAGGACAAGGACGCGAAGGCCGAAATCAAGGCACGCAAGGACCTGGCGAAAGTGCTGGCGGGCAACAAGAAGGCCAAGTCCAAGGAAGACAAGCTGTCCGCGCTGTACAAGTTCTACGAGAAGAACGAGGGCACGGCCGCGGCCAACGAAGCCAAAGCCATGGCGGAGGCGATCAAGGACAGCAAGCTCTACAAGTAACCGGAGACTGCCATGCGCGCGACGATACGGATCACGGCCGTAGCTTTGTTGTTTGGCCTGCTGGCCGTCAGCGGGCAGGGGCAGCAAGTCGAGAAAGAGCCGGCCAGGGTATTCGACACGCCGGTCGGCAAGTTCACCGACCTCGGGCTGAACGCGCAGGGCTACCGCGAGGTGCGCCGTGAATTGGACGGCGCGACGATGGTGGTTGTCCCGGGCGGCTGGTTCACGAAGCAGACCTACATCGGCGACCCGACGGCGGAGGCAAGGACCTACCGCCTGAGCGTGCCCGCGTTCCTGATCGACAAGTATGAGGTCACCAACGCGCAGGTCGCGAAGTACTTCGCACAGGCCAAGGACCTGCGCTTCGAAGGCGACCGCGTGTTCACGGGCAAGAAACTGCTCGCACGCGACCAGAACTGGGGCCTGAAAATAGCGGACGGCAAGCTTGCCGAACGCCCGGGTCTCGAGAAATACCCGAGCGTCGGCACGACCGGCGACCTTGCGCTCGCTTTCGCAAAGTGGGTTGGAGGCGACCTGCCCTACGGCTACGAATGGGAAAAGGCCGCCGCCGGCCCATCCGGGCTGCTGTTTCCGTGGGGCGACGCGCCGTCCGACAGCACGCGCGCGAACAGTTTCCTGCACGGCCCGAAGCATCCGATGCCGGTGGGCAGCTATCCCGACGGGGTTTCACCCTACGGGCTCTACGACATGGCCGGCAACGTCTACGACCGCTGCTACTGGTATGAGACTGACCGGCAGATCGACCCCAATTCCGTGCCGCGCATGATTCGCGGCGGCAGCTGGGTCTCGCCGCACTGGGCAAACCTGCGCACCATAGATCGCTGCGCGCAACCGATGGACGCCGCCGAAGGCTCCGTCGGGTTTCGTTGCGTGATTCGTGACGCCAAGGTGCTTGAGGCGATCGGCGAGCAATCCGAGGCAGTGCTTCGCATCCACGACGATGTCGATCAAGCGTTCAAGGAGGCCCGCACCCGCAACGTGCCGATCCTGCTGTTTCTCGCCTACGAAACCTGCGGGCAGTGCGACCGCACCCGGGCCCAGGTGTTTACCGATCCGGAGTTCATCAAGTTCATCAACGACAATGTCGTCCTGCTCGTCGGTCACAACGCCGGCGACGGCAGCGCGGACCCGGTGGACCCGCCCGAGGGCGCCAGCATTCTCTACCCCGGCTGCCGCTCCGAAAAACTGCACGATACCTTCGACTACTTCTGCCGGACGGTAAATGTGCGGGTCGTGCCGAAGCAGATCAGCAACTTCACGGTCAGCCCCGGGATGTTTGCGCTGAATCCCCACCTCGAACTTCAGGAAGAGCCCGATCAGCTCGTCCTGATCGGCGAGGACGCGTTTCGCAAGAGCGGCGACGACGTGACCGGCCTGGTCGACACCATGAAGAATGCCCAGAAACAGCTCGGCACCGGGCAGACTCTCGAAGACTTCAAGGCGGGCAAGGAGCAGCCCAAGACGGCATGGCGCCCGCCGGCTGAAGATGACTGATCGCGCCGCGGGCCGTTGACGCTTCGACCTGCCAAGCCACTATGGTAGTGCACCCAGGCTCGGAGCATCCGCTACATGCCCATTCGCCTTCAGGTTCGCGTCCCCCGGGGTACCACGGTCGACGTGTCGGACCACACCTTCACCCGCGCCGTCATCACGGTCGGGCGCTCGCCGGAGTGCGACCTGGTGCTGCCGGGCGACGAAGTAAGGGTGTCCCGCCAGCACGTACGGGTGGAGCGCCGCGAGGGCGGCTACCTGCTGGTCGACCTCGGCAGCCGCAACGGCACGCTGCTCAATGACACGCAGATCCCGCCCAGCAGTACCCACCCGCTGAACGAGCAGGACGTAGTCAAGATGGGCTCGGTCGAGATGGTCGTCGAGGCGGTGATCCTCGACAACAACACGCGCGACAAGGTGCAGGCCATCCGCAAGTCCGGCAACACGGACGGGCGCAGCAGAAGTGAAGTGATCCAGAGCGACCCGCGCGAGGCAGCGGCTTTGCGGGCGATGCGGTCGATCTCAAAGAGCCTGCTCGGCGAAGACGACTTCCAGACGCCGGAGCAGTTGACCCTGTTCGGCGAGATGATTCGGGTCAGCCTCGAGATCCTGCTGGAGGGCCTGTTCCAGACGCTCTCGGCGCGCAAGGAGTTCGAAGGCGAGTTTGACGCGAACGTCACGATGGCTTTCCAGCGCGAGGCGAACCCCATCAAGATGATGGAAGAGCTGGAGCGCTTCAAACGCTTCCCGGTGGACTGGAAGACCGGCTCGGACGTCATGGCGGTCAAGGATTCGCTCGAGCGCGCCATCAAGGACGTAAGCCAGCACCAGATGGGACTGCTTGCCGGCATGCAGCAGGTGCTGGAAGCCATCATCAAGCGCCTCGACCCGATGGAGATCGAAAAGGCCGCCATGGGCAAGGCCAGCCTGCTCGGGCGCATGAGCAAGGCGCGCGTCGCATGGCAGGAATACCTGGACACCTACAGCGAGTTCCTGGCCGAAAGCAGCAAGCTGTTCAACGACATGATCTACCCGAACCTGCAGAAGGGCTACCTGCTAAGCCACAAGGAAAAGACCCGCATCATGCAGTCCGCACAGGATCTGCAGCAGAAGGCCGCCCAGGCCGCCGCAAAGGCCGCCGAAAACGCGGCGCAGGTGGTGAGCGAAGCCGACGAATCTGACAGCGCTTGACGCGCCGGGAGGCGTTGCCAATACTGCCTGCCCTATTCATTTGGCGGGTGCATGGCTCTTAAGGTCGTGGTCACGAAGGTTGGATCCACCGAGCCGGTCTCTGAACATACGTTCGGAAAAGAGGCCCGTGCCCGGGGCATATCCGTAGGCTCGGCAGCAGAGAACGACATCGTTCTCGAGGGTACCAAGGACCACGCCGGGCGCGTCGAGCGCCAGAAAGCCGGATACTTCTACGTGGACCTGGGCGGCGGCGTGGGCTTCACGGCCGACGGCGTGGTGCAGGAATCCGGCTCAAGCTTTCAGGTTACGGTCGGTACATCCATTGGGGTCGGCAACTTCACGCTGGCATTCATCCGTGGCGAGACGCCTCGACGCGAGCCCGTGGTGGAAGTCGCGCCGGACGCGTCGGCGGCGACGGACATTCAGTCGGCCGCGTACAAGCTCGTCTCAAACGTCTCCAACCACTTTCTCGGCGAGGGGAACTTCCAGTCCATCGAGGAAGTCGAGCGTTTCGGCGACCTGATCCAGCTCACGCTCGAAGTCGCGATGGAGTGGATGGGGCGCTCGCTCAAGGGCCGCGAGGAGTTCAAAGACCAGTTCAGCGCGCCGCTGACGCAGATCTTTGCGCGCAGCCTGAACCCGGTGAAGAAGGGCACGGACATCAGCCAGATTGCGAACTTCCTGCTGGACTGGCGCGAGGAACGCAACCTGGACGAGATCAAGGGCTCGCTGCAGCACACGTTCAACGACATGGCCAAGCACCAGATGGGGCTGTTGGCCGGCGTGCAGCAGTTCGTGAGCGATCTGCAACAGAAGCTGGATCCACAGCAAATTGAGAAAGATGCGGGCGGCGGCATTTTCGGAGGAAGCAAGAAGGCGTGGGAGCGCTACGCGGAGCTGTACGGCGAGACGTTCGCCGAGAGCAGCAAGCTCTTCAATGAGCTGATCTACCCGAGCATTCGCAAGGGCTACATCTTCTCGCACGAAGATGTGCAAAGCGACGCCTGACGCCAATTGACCAATTCGCACCGCCCGGAAACCGGCTTGCTTGACGCACTCGGCAGGCGCGCCCAAACTGCGCAGACACGACCAGAGGCCCCCAATGGCACTTCAGATCACTGTGTCCAAGGCAGGAAAGTCTGAAGTGCTGGGCGAGTACGTCTTCGGGCGTGAAAAGCGCTTCGAAGGGCTGCGCTTCGGCAGCGCGCCGGAAAACGACATCACCGCCTACGAGCTTGAAGAAGAACACGCGCAACTGACGTACGGGCCCAATGGCTACTTCTTTCGCGACACCTGCGGCAAAGGCTTTGCCGTCGACGGCAAGCGCTACGAGGCCGGCTCCGAGTTTCACGTCAAGGACGGCACACGGTTGCTCTCGGCCGGTCTGGTCTTCGAATTCAAGCGCTCGACCAAGCCGGCCCGCACGGAGCGCGACGTGCCGACATCAACGCGCATGATCAGCACCGAGACCGGCAACCAGACCAGCCTGCAGGCCATGGCGCATGCGGCGTTGAAGGACCTCTCGATGTATTTCATCGGTGAGGGTTTCTTCAAGACCCCGGGCGAGATTCGCCGCTTCAAGGCGCTGTTGCAGCTGACCATCGAAATCTCGATCGAGTGGATGAGCTCTACACTGCAGGGGCGCGCGGAATTCCAGGACCAGTTTTCCGCCCCGGTCACCCAGATCTACGCCCACACACTGAACCCGGTAAAGGGAATGCAGGACTTGTCAACGATCGCAAGCTTCCTGCTGGACTGGCGCGACGAGCGCGATCTCGAAAAGATCAAGCAAACCATGCGTGACGCGCACACGGACATGGTAAAGCATCAGACCGGGCTGCTGGCAGGCGTGCAGCGCTTTGTTGAAGTGCTGCAGGACAGGCTGAATCCGGAGCGAATCAAAGAAGAAGCGGGCAGCGGTTTGCTGTCCGGAAGCAAGAAAGCCTGGGATCGCTACTCGGAGTTGTACGGCGATACATTCGCCGAGAGCAGCAAACTCTTTAACGAGTTGATCTATCCAAGCATCCGGAAGGGCTATATTTTCTCGCACGAAGACCTGAAGAGTGATGAGCCGCCGAAAGACGGCTAGAAAACCAGGAGGCGCTATGCGCAAGAGGTTGATGTTGCTGGGTTTGGGTTTGGCTGTGGCACTTGCAGTGCTTGCAGGTTGCACCAGCACCTCCGTCACAATGAACTTCGTGGCACTGAAGCCGGTGAACGAAGGCAAGGTGGGCGACGCCACGGACGGCGAAAGCCGCGTCGTCGAGGTCCGCGTCTACCAGCTCAAGGACGACGCCAAGTTCAAGGCCGCCACGGTTGAGGACGTCTGGACCAACGCCGAGGGTGCCCTGGGCGACTCCATGATCGACGTCAAGCTGGGCGAATCCGTCTTCCCGGAAGACGCCAACGGACAGGCCAACGGCAAACAGATCACGATCGATCCGCTCGACGCCGGCACCAAGTTCATCGGCATCCTCGCCCTGTTCAGCAACAGTGACGACGGCGAGCGCAAGGTCGTCGTGCCGCTCGACCAGGCCGATGACGTGCTGTTTGAGCTGACCGGCTACCACATCACCATCAAGCAACAGTAGCAGCGGGGGACTTCGTGGAGCAGCAGTTGAAAGTCTTGTGGACCGAGGGGATGTTCCTTACCCCTCACCATTTCCAGCAGTGGGACCGCTACTACGAGCACCTGCTGCAGCAGCGCTTGCGCAACATTTCTCCACTCGCGTGGGGCGTGCGCGAGCTTGCCATCAACGAAGAAGCGCTCGCCAATGGCCAGGTTGCGCTGTCGCGCGTCTCGGCGGTCATGCCGGACGGGCTGGTGATTGACGCACCGGTCAGCGACGACGCACCCCCGGCTCGCGACGTCGGCGACAGGTTCCCGGCCGAGAAAGAACGTCTGGCTGTCTATCTGGCGTCACCGATGGTGCCGGAAGGCGGCGTGGCGCAGGATCCCACGGGCAATCACGACGGTCGCCCGACCCGCTACCGCGGCAAAACAGTCACCAGCCGGGACGAGAACGCCCAGGCCGCAAGCCGCGACATTCAGGTCGCGGCCAAGAACACACGCATCATGTTCGAGGGCGAAGCGCTGGACGACCACGTCTGGATCAAGATCGCCGAGCTGGGCAAAGGCAGTACCGGCGGGTTTGCGCTGGATGAGAACTACGTCCCACCCAGCATCAACATGGGCGCTTCCCCGCAGCTCATGGCGCGGCTGCGCAAGATTCTCGAAATCCTGGCGGTAAAGAGCACCGAGTTCGCCCGCCAGCGGCGCAATCGCGGCGCCGGGCTTGCCAGCTTCAGCACCAGCGAGAGCGCCAGCTTCTGGCTGCTCCACACGGTGAACGGGTTCATCCCGCCGCTGCAGCACATGTACGGCTCCGGCACGCATCATCCGGAGCAGGTCTACCTGACGCTCGCGCAGATGACCGGCTACCTCTACACCTTCGCGGGCGAAGGCCACCCGAAGGACGTCACAGGCTACCAGCATGAGGATCTCGCAGGCACCTTCGCGCGCCTTGAAGAGAAGCTGGTGGCGCTGCTCGGCACGATCATCCCGACCAAGTGCACCAACATCGAGCTGCAGCAGACGCGCGACAACATGTTCGTCGCAAAGATCCAGGACGACCGCGTGCTGCAGCCGGAAGGCGCCATCTATGTCGCCATCCAGGCGGAAGTCCCGGCGGAAAAGGTCGTCCGCGAAGCGCCGCTGAAGTTCAAGATCAGCAGCCAGGACCGCGTAGACCAGCTGATTACGGCTGCCTTGCGCGGGATCACCGTAAGACACATACCGGCGCCGCCGCCGGAGATCCCGGTGCAGCCGGGACGCAACTACTTCCAGGTCGACAAGACCGGCGATCACTGGGAGGCGATTCGCAGCTCCCGCAGCATGGCGTTCTACCTGCCGCCGGAGTTCCAGGGTTTGAAGCTCGAGTTGATGGCAGTAAAGGAATAGATGATGCCGCAAGAAGGCGAACAGCGGCCGTTGCTTGCCGACCTGTGTTGCGAGGTCTTCGCGTTTGCGTTCCAGCTTCGGGCCAGCAAGGACCCGGGCAACGCAGCCGACGTGAAGGCCAAGATCAGCACCCTGTTCAGTGATTTCGAACAGAAAGCCCGCACGGCGGGCTTCAAGCCGGAAACTGCCCAGACGGCCAAGTATGCGCTGGCAGCGTTCATCGACGAGACGGTGCTGGCCAGCAAGTTCCCGATGAAGGACGAGTGGGCCGGCAGCCCGCTGCAGCTCGAGTACTTCAACGACTTCGCGGCCGGCGAGGAATTCTACAACAAGCTCAAGCAGATCCGCGGCGGCAGCGATTCCGACAAACGCGACCTGACGCAGGTCTATTTCCTCGCCCTCACGCATGGCTTCAAGGGCATGTACATCGACCTCAAGGGCATGGAAGAGCGCAAGAACCTGATGGAGCAGTTGTCGCGTGAGCTGAAGGAAGGCCAGTCGGGCAATACTGTCGAGATGTCCCCCTCGTGGCAGCCGCCTGATGAATTGCCGGCGCTGGTGCGCTCGACGCCGTCCTGGCTGGTGCCCGCCGTCTGCCTGGTACTGTTGATCGCCTTGCTGATCGCGTTGGCCGCGACCACTGAGTTCATGTCGAAGGGTGCCGTCGAAGCCCTCACCGGGCAGGGGGGATAGACATGCGCCAGGTACTCTCCGCTTTGATGAAGGAAGGCGTGATCAGCGTGGTCGTGCTGATCCTGTTGTGCCTGCTGGTGTGGTTCGGCGGCATGTACCTCGAGTCTGAACCGAACGAATATCTGAAGACCCGCATCGCGATCATCGCGGTGCTGATCGGCATTTTCCTGGTGCTGTTCCTGATCCAGAAGGTGATGGCGGTTCGCAGCGCCGTGAAGATCGAGCAGCAGCTCAAGGCGCAGTCCGGAAGCCATCTGGAAGGCGCAGACGCCGAAAAGAAGGCCGAAATCGAGACGCTGTCCAAGAACTTCAACGAGTCGCTGGAAGCGCTGAAGAAGACCAAGGGCGGCAAGAGCGCGCTGTTCACCCTGCCCTGGTACATCATCATCGGGCCCCCGGGCAGCGGCAAGACGACCGCACTGCAGGAGTCCGGGTTGAATTTCCCGGCCGCGCAGGGCGGCGCCAAGGTCAGGGGCATCGGCGGCACGCGCAACTGCGACTGGTGGTTTACCGAGGACGGCATCCTGCTGGATACGGCAGGGCGCTACACCACCGTCGCTGAAGACCAGGAAGAATGGTTCGCGTTCCTGGAGATGATCCGCACCAGCCGCAAGGACAAGCCGATCAACGGCGCGATCGTAGCCATTGCCATCGATGAGCTGCACCGCGCGACAGCGGCCGAGCTGGACCAGATCGCCAAGGATGTGCGCAACAGGCTCGATGAGCTGGCCGCGCGCCTGCAGGCGGTGTTCCCGGTCTACATGATGTTCACGAAGTGCGACCTGATTCAGGGCTTCGTCGAATTCTACGAGGACTTCAACAAGGAGCAGCGCGGGCAGGTCTGGGGCTTCACGTTCCCCTACTCGCTGCCCGACAAGCAGTACACGGAAGTGTTCGCTGAGCAGGTCGCCAAGATGACGGGCAACATCAACGCCCGCCAGCTTGACCTGCTCGCCACCGAGCGCCCCCCGGCCAAGAAACAGAGCATCTACCTGTTCCCGCGCCAGTTCGCGCTTGCGCAGGTAAAGATGAAGGAATTCCTGGCGGCGCTGTTCCATGCGAACGCGTTCCAGGAAAGCGCCATGCTGCGCGGCATTTACTTCACGAGTGGCACGCAAAAGGGCACCCCCATCGACCAGATTCTCGCCCGCATGGGCGAGGCCATGGGTCTCGAAGCGGGCTCCACAGGCGGAGAAGACCGCGTTGAGAAGAAGAGCTACTTCATTCACAACCTCTTCACGAACGTAATCTTCCACGACAAGACGCTGGCGCGCAGCAGCAGCCGCGTACTCCGCAAGCGCCGGGCCGCCCGCCTGACACTGCAGATCACATCGTTGCTCGCCCTCGCGCTCATGAGCTGGGCGCTGCTGCAGTCGTTCTTCGGCAACCACGAAATCATCGAGAAGGTCGAGACCGCGGGTGTGGGCGTCCGCGACCTGGAACTCGACAGCCGCCCCGACCTGGAAGAGCTGAAGTCGCTCGATGCGCTGCGGCGGGAGCTGTCGCACCTTGATGAATTCAAGCGCGAAGGGCGGCCGATAAGGCTGTCGTTCGGGATGTACAAGGGCGACGCCATGTTTGACGCCGGCGCCGACGTGTACTTCCGTCGCCTGCGCCCCCTGTACATAGCGCCCTGCGGGCAACGGGTAGAGCGCGAACTGGACCGGCTGGTCGGCTCACTGCAGCCGAACTCGCCCTCCAACGAATATCAGAAGCTGCTCGACCTCTGGCGCGTGTACCGCATGATTGGCGGCAAGCTTGAGCCGCAGGCCGCGCTCGTCAGCAACATCCTCAAGAAGGAAAACCGCTGGAGCGGCATGCTCGGCGGCATGAACACCGACGAGATCGAAGCCCTTTCCGGCGAACAACTGGAGTTCTACGCGGCGCAACTGGCGGTAACCAACAAGGACGAAGATAAGTACGGTCTGTACGTCACGCTGGACCCGCAACTCGACAAGCGCGCGGCCGACAAGCTGCAGAACGCGTTCTGGACCGTCTCGGCCTACGAGGCGATCATCCAGCACACCAGCGAGAATCGCAAACCGCTGCGCCTGGAGGACCTGGTACCGACGAATTCGGCCTACGTCGAGCTGCGGACCAACGACACGGCCGGCACCAACCTCAGCCGCCTGAACGCTTTCACGCAGGAGGCCTGGGACACCGAGATCAAGTCGCTGATCGACGACCGCAGCATCGACCTGGAGGCCCTGTACAACGAACTCGGCATCAAGAAGACGCGCGGCGACATCCGCGCTGATCTCTACAAGCGCCACCTGGCCGCGCAGATTGACGTCTGGAATGTCTTCCTGCAGCAGGTGTTCCCCAAGCCGAGCCTGTTCGGCAACGTCAAGGACACCAACGAGGCGCTTAAGATCTTGGTCAGTGACCAGTCGCCGTACCGCGAGTTGATTCGCAATGTATGGGCCAAGCGCCAGCTCGCATTAGCGGTCGACAACAAAATCGACGGCCCCAGCGAAGCCGACCTGAAGGCGCTCGATACCTCCTTCGCCGCGCTTGAGACCTTCTCCAAGGCGTACAACACGTTCTGGAGCACGGGCGGGCGCAAGGGCTCACGCGTCATGAGCTACATCGACAACAAGGTTCCGCTGCCGACGCTGGCAACGGCCTTCCTGTCAGCAGCGCAGGATGTGCCGCAGCCTTTCGCAACTCGCGACGACGCGGTCAAGGTCGCACTGCTCAAGATCATCGACGTCAGCTTCGATGCCCTGAAGTCCGAAGCCGACGCGGAAGTGAAGGAGTTCTGGACGGACGGGCCGCAGAGCCTTTGGAAGTCAAGCTTTGCGAGCAAGTACCCGTTCGACACCAAGGCCAAGGACTCCGTGTCGATGGTCAATTTCTCGCGCATGTTCAGCCCGAAGTCCGGCTCGATCTGGAACGTCGACAAGCGAGTGCGGGAAGTCCAGAAGATCGCGTTCCACGGCGGGCGCAGACTCGTGACGCTGACGCAGGAGTATGAAAACACAATCCGCCTTGCGACCGATATCCGCGAGGCCATGTACGACACCGAGAACGACGAGTACGTGAAGGTGAAGTTCTCGGTCAAACTGGTGCAGGCCGGGCTGCTGGTTGAAAGCCTGATCGAAATTGGTACCGACGAGAACGGCAACGTCGAGTCCCTGCCGTACAACAAGTACCCTGACCAGACGCGCGACTTCACTTGGGCGCAGTACAACACGGGCCGCTCGAAGATGGGCGCGCGTGTCACTGCCAAGTACACCGAACGCAAGATTCCCTTGCCGGGCAAAGGCCAGCTCGACGACGAATGGGGCCTGCTGCGCCTCGTGCATCGCCCGTATGCGCTGTCGTTCACACAGGACGAAGCCAGCGAAACGCCTGTGTACCGATGCCTGTGGGAGTTCAAGTCGGCCGACGGCCAGCTGTTCTACCTGCAGGCGGAATTCGCGCCGCGCAAGAAGATCAACCCGTTCCAGGATGACCTGTTCCCCAACTTCTCGCTCGCGGAGGCCGTGAGCAAGTGACCGACTACCCCACGGGATGTCTCGGAAAGCTGCCCCTGCACGGCGACTTCATACGCTTCAACGCGTCGCTGGCCGAGGTACGCGAATTCGACACCTGGGTGCAGGAGGGCATTTACGAAGGCTATCAGCAACTCGACAGCAAGTGGGACAGCAGCTTCGACGCCGCGCCCGTATCGCGCTTCATCTATTGTTCGCCGAAGACGCGGCGCATCCTGGCCGGGCTGTTCAAGCCATCGGTCGACAAAGCCGGGCGCCGCTACCCGTTCATGGTGTACACGGTCATTGAGCCGGGCGCGCTCGGCAATGATTCCGCATACCTGCCCTGGGCGATGGAGCCGTTCCTGGCCAAGGCGATTGAGCTCGCGGCATGGAGCGACTCAGCCATCGACCTGAACACGTTTTTGCGCAGTTTCGAGACCTTCCGCTTCACGCTGGATCTGACCGAGGCACGCAAGTCATTCGCCAAGTACGTGCTCGGGCACAACTCCGGCGACTACTGGACGGCAAACTTCGGCAGCAGCGACGACCCGCGCCGCTACGCCGCCATTCAACTCGCCGCATGGGGCGCCGATCTGCGCCCGCCCGAAAGTGAGTCCCTGCGCCTGCCCGTCAGCGAGCCGGAGGCCGAGGCGGCCTTCTGGCTCGATTTGAGCAGGCGTTTCAGCGCGGCAAATCAGCTGCCGACGCTGGCATTCTGGAACGAGCCTTCGTCGGCCGCGCCAACCCGGCTGCACCTCTGCTTCGGGGCGCTGAGCCCGACGGCGTTCCTGCCGTTCGTGCTGCCCGGGCGCGTCGGCGGGCTGGTGAAAGATCTCGGCGCGCAGCAGTCGGTCGATGCGTCCCTGCTGGATCGCGCACGGACCCAGTTTGAGGAAGTCTTGAGCGAGCCTTCACTCAAGTTGTCGGACCTGCTGCAAAGATTGCCTCGCTCCAAAGAGGTTTGATTTAGGGCTTTTGGACGGCTATGTTGACCGGCCCGCTAGACAACCTGGCTCAGAAACCCCGCTAGAAAGGCGGCTGCGTGGCAGAAGGCATGACAACCCCGCTGGGCACTGCCCCCATACCCGGGGATAAGCCCGCAGGCGCTTCCGCGCGCTATGAACCCGAGTTTGAACAACTCGAGGCGGAAATCAGCAAACTGGGCAACCCGGCCGGCGGCGAGATCAAGTGGCCCGACGTCGTCAGCCTCAGCAAGACGATCCTGGGCGAAAAGTCCAAGGATCTGCTGGTTGCCGCTTACTACTCGTACGCCCTGCTGCAGCAACAGGGCTACCAGGGCCTGCTGGAAGGCCTGGGCACCATCAACGGCATGTGCCAGACGCACTGGGAAGGCCTGTTCCCGGAAATTCGCCGCATGAAGGCGCGCGATTCGGCTCTGGACTGGCTGATTGACCGGGTCACCGCGCAGCTCGAAAGCTCGCCGCCGCCCGGAAGCGAAGAGCTGGCAATCCTGCAGCAGGCCGTCCAGACCGTGGACGCCATCGCCGCCTTCGTGAACCCCAAGCTGGAAGCACCGAACCCAAAACTCGCGGCATTCAGCCGCGCACTGGCAGCAAAGAGCGCAGGCGGCGCACCGGCCGCATCGGGCGACGCCGCCCAGACAGGTGGAGCCGTGGATACCCCCGCAGCATCGGCCGCGTCCGGGCCTGCCGGCCCGATTACCAACCGTAAAGTGGCGTTTGAGCGCCTGCGCGAAGTCGCGGACTTCCTGAAGCGCACGGAGCCGCATTCGCCGGTCGCCTACCTGATCGGGCGGGCCATCAAGTGGGGCGACATGAGCCTCGAGAACGTGATCGGCGAGTTGGTCAAGAACAACGATGTACGCAGGCAGGTGTACGAAACGCTGGGCATCAAGAAAGACGACGAAAACTAAGGCCCATACGGGCATCAAAGGAGTAAGTCATGGCCAAAGAAGGATCTGTAGCGCCGCGCGAACGCGTCAACATCGTCTACAAGCCCGCCACCGGCGGAGCCGCGGAAGAGAAAGAGCTTCCGCTCAAGCTGTTGGTGATGGGCGACTTCACGCTCGGCCAGGACGACACGCCGCTGGAGGACCGCAAGCCGGTCAACATCGACAAGGACAACTTCAACGACGTGATGAAGAACCAGAACATCAACATCAACGTCAACGTGAAGAACACCCTGTCGGGCAAGGACGACGAAGAGCTGTCCGCCAACCTGAAGTTCAAGAACCTCAAGGACTTCGACCCGGACGCCGTCGCACGCCAGGTGCCCGAGCTCAAGAAGATGCTCGAGCTGCGTGAGGCGCTGGCCGCCCTGAAGGGCCCGATGGGCAACTTCCCGGCCTTCCGCAAGAAGATCCAGTCCATCATCACCGACGAGGCAACCCGCGAGAAGATCCTCGGCGAAATCCAGAAGGGCGGCGGCGAAGGCGGCGAAAGCTGATTCTAGATTTTGGATTTTGGCTTTTGGATTGATGCCCAATCCAACCGAAATCCGGCAGAACTAACGCAAAGCGAAACGGATTTCGGTTTTTGGACTCGGCGCAACCAGCCAGTCCAAAATCCAAAATCAAAAATCCGAAATGGAGCAAGTCATGGCAGACGCTGAACAGCAGAAGCAACCCGGCGAAGCACAGGCCGAAGAAGGCTCGCTGCTCGATGAAATCATGTCGCAGTCGAAGATGAAGCCGGCCGACGAGGGCTACGAGGTCGCCAAGCTCGGTGTGCAGGCTTTCCTCAAGGAAATCCTTGCGCCGGACAGCAAGTTCGCCAAGGCCGACAAGGCCGCCGTGGACCAGATGATCGGCGAAATCGACAAGAAGCTGAGCGCGCAAGTCGACCAGATCCTGCACAACCCGGAAGTCCAGAAGCTCGAAAGCGCCTGGCGCGGGCTGAAAATGCTCGTGGATCGCACCGACTTCCGCGAGAACGTGAAGATCGAAATGCTCAACATCAGCAAGGAACAGCTGATGGAGGATTTCGAGGACGCGCCCGAGCTGCAGAAGTCCGGGCTGTACAAGCACGTCTACACGGCCGAGTACGGCACCTTCGGCGGCGAGCCCTATGGCGCGATCATCGGCAACTACGACTTCGGACCCGGCCCGCAGGATGTTGCGCTGTTGGGCAAGGTCGCCGCTGTCGCCACCATGTCGCACGCGCCGTTCATCGCGGCGGCCGGCCCCAAGTTCTTCGGGCTGGAGGACTACCAGGGCCTGCCGAACCTGAAGGACCTGAAGTCCATCATGGAAGGCCCGCAGTACACCAAGTGGCAGTCGTTCCGTGAGTCGGAAGACGCCCGCAGCGTCGGGCTGACCTGCCCGCGCTTCTTGCTGCGCCTTCCGTATGGCGAAAACACCAAGCCGGTCAAGGCGTTCAACTATGAAGAGAACGTCCGCGACAACCACGCTTCCTACCTGTGGGGCAACACGGCGTTCGCGTTCGCCACGCGCCTGACCGAGAGCTTCGCCAAGTTCCGCTGGTGCCCGAACATCATCGGCCCGCAGTCCGGCGGCGCGGTCGAGGACCTGCCGCTGCACCAGTTCGACAGCATGGGCGAGATCGAAACCAAGATCCCGACCGAAGTGCTGATCTCGGAGCGGCGCGAATACGAGCTGTCCGAAGAGGGCTTCATCGGGCTGACCATGCGCAAGGGCAGCGACAACGCCTGCTTCTTCAGCGCAAACAGCTGCCAGAAGGCCAAGAGCTTCGGGCAGAGCGCCGAGGGCAAGGAAGCCGAGCTGAACTACCGCCTCGGCACGCAGCTCCCGTACCTGTTTATCGTCAACCGCCTGGCGCACTACATCAAGGTGCTGCAGCGCGAGCAGATCGGCTCCTGGAAGGAAAAGGATGACCTGTCGCGCGAGCTGAACAAGTGGATCGGGCAGTACGTGGCCGACACGGACAACCCGTCGCCGGCGATCCGCTCACGCTGCCCGCTGCGCAGCGCCAGCATCCTTGTTGACGACGTGCCGGGCGAAGCCGGCTGGTACAAGGTCAGCATGCAGGTGCGCCCGCACTTCAAGTACATGGGCGCATTCTTCACGCTCGGCTTGGTCGGAAAGCTGGACAAGAAGTAGGCGTGTCCAGTCGGGACCGGTTTGCTCGAGGCTTGAACCAGTCGCCGAACTTGACACTCGGAAGCACGGTATTGGCTCCGGAAGCACAACTCTGCAGGGTCAGAGCCCCAGAGTTCGTCAGAAGCGTAAGATTGTTTTATAGTTTTTACGTTCTAACTAATTTTGTTTCATTCTTGTCGACCTTTTTGACGCGGCGTATTGTTCTAGTGTCGCCGACGTGGCGCAAGAGACCACAAAACTAACCGAACTGTACGATTTAGGCGCAGTATTCACCAGGAGATCAGCCATGGCCAGCATGAAAGTGTTCATGAAGATTGACGGGATGCCGGGTAGCAGCCAGGACAAGGACCACTCGGATTGGTGCGACGTCCGCGGTTTCGAACACCCGATGGAATACCCGTTCGACATGCGTGAGAACAAGGGTCGCGGCGAGCCGGTGCACGGCGCCTGCAGCGTCAGCAAGGAAATCGACAAGGCTTCGCCCAAGATCTTCGAAGCCCTGGCCAAGAAGAAGAAGGTCAAGGAAGTCGAAATCGAGTTCTGGCGCGACAACCCGACTGAGGGTGGCAGCGAAAAGTACTTCACCATCAAGCTGAAGGACTGCCGCGTCGTCCAGGCCAAGCCCTACATGCCCACCGGTGCCGGCGCGGGCGCCGAAGACGCGATGAGCCACATGGAACTCGTTGGCTTCGCCTACCGCCAGATTGAGTGGACGTGGCTCAGCGGCGGTCAGGTTCCGACCACCTTCGACTTCAGCAACCCGGACGCCTAATGATCTCTGCCGGGCGGGGAGGGCAGCAGCCCTCCCCATGCCCGGTGGGAGCCTTGCCCGATGTTCCAGAAGCGCACGCTGTTCGAGAGGTTGAAGAACCCGGAAGGAACCGCCGCACGCACGTTGGAGGAAGACACCAACGCGCAAGTGCGGTCGATCCTTCGCAACCTCGCGCGCATTCTGAACGCAAGGGTAGGCCAGGCGCCCGCGCAGATGGACTTCGGTATTCCCTCACCAAGTGAGATCGCCCAGGGCTATCCAGAATCCCTGACGACGATGCAGAAGACCATCCGCATGTGCATCGAGCGCTACGAGCCAAGGCTTAAGGACGTACAGGTTCTGCAGATCGAGAGCGACGACATTCGATTGGCGGTGCGCTTCCAGGTTTCAGCGCGTCTGGCTACGTCAAAGGAAGGGCGGCACGTCAGTTTCGACACACTGATGGACCCCTCCGGACACGTAAACCTCAACGCCTGATGCGCCAGCGCAACGCCCCGACAACGGGACGGTAGGGCGTGTTCAACAAGTATTACCAAGACGAGCTGGTCTTCCTGCGGGACATGGGGCGCGAATTCAGCGCCGCGAACCCGGAAGCCGCACGCTTCCTCGCCGAGCCCGGCAGCGACCCCGACGTTGAGCGCATGCTGGAAGGCTTTGCCTTCCTTACCGCAAAGCTTCGCCAGAAGCTCGACGACGAGCTGCCCGAGTTCACACACTCTCTCGCCGAGATGTTCTGGCCGCACTACCTGCGTCCGATCCCCAGCACCACCATCATTCAGTTTGAGCACACCAACAAGGAAACGGCCGACCTGAAGCAGCTCGCGGCCGGCATCGAAATTGACAGCGCACCCGTCGACGGCACGCGCTGCCGATTCCGGACGACGTCTGGCTTTGACCTGCTGCCACTGCAACTCACGGACGTGCAGCTGCGCCGGGAAGCTCCGGCCCGCCTGCGCTTGCGCCTTGCCGCCCCGCAGAAGCTGGGTCTCGGCAAGGCCGGGCTAAAGTCCATTCGCCTGCATCTTTCAGGCGAGTCGGCGGTCACGCGGTCTCTGTACGTAGCGCTGCTGCGGCACGTTCGTCGCGTGGTGATCCGTAAGGGGGACGGCGCCGACGGGTCCGAGAGCTACGAGCTGCCCGCCTCGGCGATCCGGCCGGTCGGGCTCGATGACAGTGAATCGCTGCTCGGTGGCCCCGGGCCAAGCTTTCCGGGCTTCCGCCTGCTGCAGGAGTACTTCACGGCGCCGGCGAAGTTTATGTTCATCGATCTCGACCGCCTCGACGGCACGGCCGCATTCGGCGGAGAGCACCAGTTCGTGGTCGATTTCGAGTTCTCGCGACTGCCCGAAAACATGCCACCCGTCAGCAAGGCGAACCTGCAGCTCAACTGCGTGCCGGCCGTGAACCTGTTCAAACACGACGCCGATCCGGTGCGCCTTGAGCGCGGTCGCACGGAGTACGCCGTGCGACCGGCCGGCGACGACCCCCGCCACTTCGAAGTGCATTCGATTGATCGCGTGTACGGGCTGGAGGTAGGCAGCGCCCAGGAACGCGAGTACAGCCCGCAATTCAAGCTGGCCCGCACCGGCCGCCGCAACGAGCTGTTCTACCACGCGCGCCGCCGCGAAGCGGTCGCCGGCACCGGCAGCGAAATGATGATCACTTTCCTCGACCCCGAGGACCCGGATGCTCGCCCGAACGTCGAGACCGTGACGATCGACCTGACCTGCACGAACGGGCATCTTCCGTCACGCCTGGATGCGGGCGACATCTCCGTGAAGACGGGCAATGCGCCGATCTTCGCCAAGTACCGCAACATCACGCGCCCGACGCCGACCGTGCCGCCGCCGCTCAACGATGACCTGCACTGGCGTCTGATTTCACACCTGTCGCTGAACTATATGTCGCTGCTGAGCGTCGACGCGCTGCGCAGCGTGATTGGGCTGTACAACTTCCGCGCGCGCATCGACCGCCAGACCGAACAGGCCCACTCACGCCTGCTCGAAGGCATCAGGGGTGTGAAGGGCGCGCCGACGTCGATCCTGGTTGACGGCGTGCCGGTGCGAGGCCTCGACGTCGAAGTAACCGTGGACGAAGACCTGCTGAATGGCGAAGGCGAAACCTTCCTGTTCGGCACGATCCTGAACGAGTTTTTCACGCAGTACGTGTCGCTGAATTCTTTCAGCCGCCTGAACGTAAAGGGCGCAAAACGTGGAGAGGTTTTTGCATGGCTGGCTCGGATTGGCAAACGCGCCATCCTCTAGGGCACGAGAGTGCCTCTTCTGGCCGAAGCGCTGCTTTGGCCAGAAAGCAGCTTCTGCAGAACGGGAACCATTTCTCGTTCTATGAAGCGGTGCGTCTGCTTCACGGGCTGCACCGTGACGCGCCGAAGCTTGGCCGCCAGGGTCCGCCCGAGCTTGAGCGCATTCGCATCCGCCCGCTGCTCAGCATGAGCTTCCCGTCGGCCGACATCGCGCACGTAGAGTCCAAAGAGATGGCGGACGGCGCCGAGCGCTACCAGCTCGACGTCACCTTCATGGGTCTTTACGGCTCGGCCAGCCCGCTGCCCAGCTTCTACACCGAGGACCTGATCCGCCTCGAAAACGACGAGAGTCTGCTGCGCGGCTTCCTGGACCTGTTCCACCATCGCCTGTTCAGCCTGCTGTTCCGCACCTGGGAGAAGTATCGCCACACGGTCCAGTACGACGCCGAGGCCAGCGACTACTACTCACAACGCCTGCTGACGCTGATCGGCGCGACGCTTGAGTTCCTTCCGCGCGGCGAGTCCATGCGGCCCGGCCGTCTGCTGGCCTATGCCGGTCTGCTGACCCAGCAGCCGCGCAGTGCGGCGTCGCTCCAGGCGCTGCTGGCCGACCACTTTGAAGAAGTGCCCGTCAGCATCGACCAATGCCGCGGGCGCTGGTGCGAAATCGACCAGCGCGAGCGCAATCGCCTCGGGCAGGCGAACTGCGCGCTGGGGCAGGACACAACGCTCGGCGCGGCCGTGTTCGATCGCGCCGGCAACTTCGGCATCAACCTGGGGCCGATGGAATTCGATACCTGGCTCGAATACCTGCCGGACGGCGCGAACATCGCGCAACTGCGCGAGTTGACCGACCTGTTCAACAACGACTGCCTCGACTATGAGGTAACCATGATCCTGCGCGGCGACAGCATGAAACGCGCGCAGCTTTCAAGCGACCACACCCGCCTCGGCTGGTCAAGCTGGCTGGGCGAATCGTCCCCCCACGACGAGACTGTCACGTTCAAGTTCAAAGGATGGAAACATGGTCGAGGTTGATCTCAAGCGACTCGTTGGGCGGCTGAACCGCTTCTGCACGCGCGCGCTCGAAGCGGCGGCGGGCAACTGCGTGTCCCGCACCAACTACGAGGTCACGGTTGAGCACATGCTGCAGGCAATGCTGGAAGATCCCAATGCGGATATCCAGCAAGCGCTGCAGAAGTTCGAAATCGATCCCGGCCGCGTCACCAAGCAGCTCACGCGCGACATAGACGGGCTCAAGACCGGCAACGCAGGGCGCCCGGTGTTCAGCCCGCTGCTGACTTCGTGGTTCCAGAACGCTTGGCTGATCGCGAGCATTGAGCACAACCAGGCCGAGATCCGCAGCGGCAACCTGCTGGAAGCCATGCTGTCGAACCCCGCCCGCCTCGCCAGCGGCGACTACATCGACATCCTCACCGAGATCCCGGTTGCCGAGCTCAGCAAGAACTTCGGCGACATCACCTCCACTTCACAGGAAACAGCCGCGCAAGCGGGCGTAGCCCCCAGCAGCGGCGGTCCCGTCGGCGCCGAGCCGAGCCGCGACGGAACGGCCTTGCAGCGCTTCTGCCAGAATTTCACCGAGCGCGCCCGCGCCGGCGAGCTTGACCCGGTCTTCGGGCGTGATGCCGAAATCCGCCAGATGATCGACATCCTCGCCCGTCGCCGCAAAAACAACCCGATCTGCGTGGGCGAGCCGGGCGTCGGCAAGAGTGCCGTCGTCGAAGGCCTGGCCATGCGCATCGTCGAAGGTGACGTCCCGGAAGTGCTGCAGAATGTGGACATCATCGGTCTCGACGTCGGGCTGCTGCAGGCGGGCGCCAGCGTGAAGGGCGAGTTCGAAAAGCGCCTCAAGGGCGTGATCGACGAAATCAAAGCCAGCCCCAAGCCGCTCATCCTGTTCATCGACGAGGCGCACACGCTGATCGGCGCGGGTGGCGCGGCCGGAACCGGCGACGCGGGCCAGCTCCTCAAGCCTGCGCTCGCGCGCGGTGAGCTGCGCACAGTCGCGGCCACTACCTGGTCTGAGTACAAGAAGTACTTCGAGAAGGACGCCGCACTCGCACGTCGCTTCCAGCTGGTGAAGCTCGACGAGCCGGGACCCGAACTGACCGCCACCATGCTGCGCGGTCTGCGGGCGAACTATGAAAAGGCCCACAAGGTGGTCATTCGCGACGAAGCTCTCGTCGCCGCGGCCGAGCTTGGCTCGCGCTACATCGCCGGACGCCAGCAGCCGGACAAGGGCATTGATCTGGTCGACACGGCGGCGGCGCGGGTGAAGGTCGCGTTCATCAGCAAGCCGGCCGAGCTGCAGGATCTTGAGCGCAGCATCGAAACGGACAACCGCACGCTCAACGCGCTCAAGCGCGACGCTGACACCGGCGGCGCCAACGACGCGGAGCAGATGAAGGAGATCGCGGAGCGCGTCGCGGCAACAGCCAAGAAGGTCGAGGAGTTCAAGGCACGCTGGATGAAGGAGCGCGAGGCCGCGCACAAGGTTGTCGCCGTTCGCAACAAGCTCAACGACGTGCTCGCACCCAAGGACTCCAAGCCGGCCCCCAGGAAAGAAGAGACGAAGGAAGAGGCCAAGGCGGAAGCCAAGGGCGACAAGAAGCCCGAGACAGTACCCGCTGAGCCGAAACTCGACCTGCCGGACGATCCCGACGCGCTCAAGAAGATGTTCGAGCAGTCACTGGACGAGCTGCGCAAGCTGCAGGGCAAGGACCCGCTCGTGCCGGTGGAAGTCACCAGCGAAGTCGTCGCCAAGGTTGTCGGCGACTGGACCGGTATTCCGGTCGGCAACATGGTCTCCGATCAGGCCGCACGCCTGCTGACCATGGAGCAGGAGCTGACGAAGCGCGTGAAGGGCCAGGATCACGTGATGAGGGCTATCGCGACGACGATCCGCGCCAACAAGTCCGGGCTCGGTAACCCGGATGCACCGATCGGCGTCAGCCTGTTCGTTGGTCCGTCTGGCGTCGGCAAGACCGAGACCGCGCGGGCCGTCGCCGACCTGCTGTTCGGTGGCGAGCGTTTCATGACCACGATCAACATGTCCGAGTACCAGGAGAAGCACACGGTAAGCCGCCTGATCGGCAGCCCGCCCGGCTACGTCGGATACGGTGAAGGCGGCCAGCTCACGGAAGCAGTCCGTCAGCGCCCCTACAGCGTCGTGCTGCTGGACGAGGTCGAGAAGGCGGACCTGGAGGTCATGAACCTGTTCTACCAGGTCTTCGACAAGGGCATGCTCAACGACGGCGAAGGCCGCGAGATTGATTTCAAGAACACCGTCATCTTCCTGACAAGCAATCTTGCCACCGACATCATCACCGAGGCCTGCAGCGACGGCGACCGGCCTGACATGGACGAGCTGGTCAGCATGATCCGCCCGCAGCTCAGCGCGCATTTCAAACCCGCGCTGCTGGCACGCATGAGCATCCTGCCGTTCTACACGATCGACCAGGGCGCGATGAAGATGATCACGAACCTGAAGCTCAACAAGATCGTGCGCCAGATGCACGCCACGCACGGCATGACACTCGCCTTCGACGAGAAGGTGACCGAGGCGATCGCCGCACGCTGCAAGGAAGTCGAAACCGGCGCACGCAACATCGACCACATCATCCGCGGCACGCTGTTGCCGCAGATGAGCACGCAGCTACTCCAGAAGATGAGCGAGGGCGACCTGCCCGCGCAAATGAAGGTAGGAATCGGCGAAAGCGGCGACTTCTCGTTCGCCTTCGCCTAAAGAAGTACGGACCCGAAGTGATCGCTCACAGCGGGAACTGACAAGAGGATCGAGCCATGGCAGACATCGCGACAACCCAGGTGATGCAGTTCCACTCCGACGCTGTAGACGACGGCGACCTGCAGATCACCAAACTCGAGGGCGAAGAGGGCATGAACCGCCCCTACGAGTTCCACCTTGAGCTGGCTTCCACCAAGACAGACATCGACCATGCGGAAGTGCTCAAGAAGGGCGCCTGGATCGGCATCAAGCAGGGCATCCAGCTCGCGGGCCAGAACACGCGCGCGGCCACGACGCTCAAGATCCACGGCGTGGTCCAGAGCTTCGAGCAAGTCGGCAAAGAGCTCGAGCTGGTGAAGTACCGGGCAGTGATCGTGCCCAAGCTGCAGCGTCTGGCGCTTCAGCACCAGAGCCGCATTTTCCAGAACAAGAAGATCCCCGACATCATCAAGGCGATCTGCGACGAACACAGCGTAGAGGCGGACTTCAGCAAGCTCGGCAGCTATGACGAGCGCGAGTACGTCGTGCAGTACGAAGAGACCGACCTCGATTTCATTCACCGCTGGATGGAACACGAGGGCATCTTCTACTACTTCGTCCAGAGCGAAGACTTCGAGAAAGTCGTGTTCGCCGACGCGCCGGAAGGCTACGGCAGCATGCAAGGCAACTCGACCTTCAGCTACAAGCCCTCGCCCGACGAGGAAAGCCGCGTCGAGGCAGGCGACACCGAAGACGCCGCCGAGGACTGGTTCAAGGAAGAGGTCATTACCTCGATTTCGGCCAAAACCAACCAGCTCCCGAAGAAGGTGATCCTCAAGGACTACAACTGGCAGGACCCGGATACCGACCTCAAGTCCGAATCGGAAATTCACAAGGACGGCGTCGGCATCGTCTACAAGTACAACAACCACTACCAGACCAAGGAGCAGGGCAAGAAGCTCGCCGACATCCGCGCGCAGGAGATCAACTGCCGCGAGACGGTCTTCAAGGGAACGTCCGACTGCCGCGGCTACCGCGCCGGCATGGTCTTCAGCATGGAAGACCACTTCCGCAACAGCATGAACACGAACTTCCTGCTGGTCGAGGTCAAGCACCGCGCGACGCAGGCCGTCGCACTCGGCACGGCATCCGGCGGCGGCGCCAGCTACTCGAACACCTATACGGCCATCCTGAAGGACAAGACCTTCCGCCCGGAGTTCAAGACCAAGTGGCCGCAGATCAAGGGCGTCATGCACGCCAAGGTTGACGGCGGTGACGCCGGCACGCCCTACGCGCAGCTCGACGACAAGGGCCGCTACAAGATCAAGATGCCGATCGACCTGGGCACCAGCCAGGACGGCAGCGCCAGCAAGTACATCCGAAAGTCCGAGCCGTACGCCGGGCCGAACCAGGGCATGCACTTCCCGCTGCTGAAGAACTCGGAAGTCATCCTGACGCACGTGGACGGTGACCCGGACCGCCCGGTCGTGGCGGGCGCGATGTTCAACTCGAACAACGGCTCGGTGGTCAGCCAGGCGAACTCGACGCAGAACGTGATCGCGACGCCGGGCGCCAACAAGATCATTCTCGACGACACGGTCGGCAGCCAGTTCATCCACATCCAGACGATCGACGACAAGAACAAGATCTACATGGATGGCACCGACGGCTCTGAGAAAATCACCATCCAGAACCCGAAGAACAAGCTGGAGCTCGACGGCGACGACCGCATCACCATCAAGTGCGACGAGCAAGACAGCCTCATCCGCCTCGGCAAATCCGGCGGCGGCTCCAGTGCTTCCGGAAAGGTGACGGACACCGACGGCATCTGGATGGGCACAAAGAAGGACCTGAATCAGCTCGTCGGGGGCGACCTCAACGTCGAAGTCACCGGCAAGGAAAACAAGCACATCGCCGGCGCGTCTTCATGGACCAACAATGACACCAGCGCCGAGTACAAGTACGGCGACTGGTTCAGCTTCAAGGCATCGGCCTCGGTGGCAACATCGATCGGCATCAGCGCCGCGGCGCAGATCGGCGCGGAAGTAAAGGTCGCCTACGCCGCCTCAGCCAGCGTCACGCGCGGTGACGGTTTTGCCGCGACCTGGGGCAAGACCTACAAGCTTGACAAGTCAAGCTCTGTCGAGCTCGACATGAAGGACCGCAAGCTGGTAGTGCTCAACGACAAGTCGATCGAGTCAAAGCTCGGCAACGTGAAGATCGATTCGCTCGCCGGCCAGGTCGTGATCTCGGCGGGCACAAAGATCGTGCTCGAGTGCGGCGCCAGCAAGATCGAAATGACGCCGAACGGCATCAAGATAACCAGCGGCGCGGGCGCTGCGGGCTCACGCACGACGCTCGGCCCGTCGATGACGCAGATCAAGGGATCGAACATCAACATCCAGTCCCGTGGCCCGTTGTCGGCCAAGGGTACGCCGGGTGGGCAGTACAAATAGGGGTCGGTCTCGTGGACATCAAGAACCGTACTCCGTTTGCCTTCGCGCCTGTCATGGGCTGGGTGAACTTCCCGTCGCGCTCGGCCACGCTGGTGGTCAAGGCCGGGTTCCGCATCATGCCAGACGGCGTCTGCGAGCCGCTGGAAGAGCAGCCCGGCATCGAGGGCGACGTCATGTCCGCGGCCGAAGTGCCCGAGTGTCGCTACGACGCGGACATGGCGCAGTTCAAGCCCAAGGCGGACGTGATGCTAACGGGCACGTGCTATGCGCCCGGCGGCAAGGCCGTCACGGCGCTCACGGCGACGTTCCGGGTTGGCGACTGGTCGAAGTCGGTCGCCTGCATCGGCAACCGCACGTGGGACAAAGG
Source organism: Planctomycetota bacterium (assembly GCA_020638675.1). GTDB lineage: Bacteria > Planctomycetota > UBA8742 > UBA2392 > UBA2392 > JACKID01. Next base: position 1,004,174 of record JACKID010000001.1, on the reverse strand, counting down.
ACTGATCCGCTCCAGCATGAATGAGCCGGAGCCGTTCACAAAGGTCGCGATCAGCTGGCAGAACGCCTTCGGCGGCCCGAAGATCGCGGCCAACCCGGCCGGCAAGGGGCACAAGGACGCGTTGCTGCCGAACATTGAAGACCCCGAGAACCTGATCGGCGGCGCGGGCGACAAGCCGAAACCGGCAGGCTTCGGGCCGATCCACCGGTCATGGAAGCTGCGTACCGGCAAGCTCGGCACGTACGACAAGAAATGGCTGAAAGAGCGCTTCCCGGCCTGGGCCAAGGACCTCGATTGGACGTACTTCAACGCCGCCCCGGAAGACCAGCAGCTGGACTCGTTCCTGTTGGGTGCAGAAGAGGTCGTGCTTGAGAACTTGCACCCGCAGCACGCAAAGCTGACGACGACGCTGCCGGGGCTGCGCGTGCGCTGCCTGGTGCGCGAGGGCGACGAGCTGGCACTGCGCGAAGTGCCGATGAACCTCGATACCCTGCATGTGGACGCCGACAAACAGGAGCTCTACCTGCTGTGGCGCGGCGTCACGAACGTGCAAGACGTCGACTGGAAGGCGTGCCGCGACATCCTGATCGTCTCCGAGAAGCTGGAAGACAGGAAGGCGACGCACGAAGAGCTGTTGCCTCTCTTCGAGGATGAGCCCGAAGAGGGCGAAGCAGAAGAAGGCGAAGAGCCACAGGAAACACTCGAGCAGAAAAACGCTGCGATCGACAAGCTGGTGAAAGAGCTTGAGGCTCGCGCGGCCAAGGCGGAAGGCGACGTCGCAAGCGCGATCAAGCGCGTCGGCGGCGAGGCGTTCGATCCGGTCAAGCACGCGGCCAATGCGCCCAAGACCGAGTTCAGCCATGTGGTGAGCGCGGCAAACTCCAACTGGGCGCGCGCCACGGGCGCGAAGCTGCCACCCGGCGTTTCGCCCAACGACTTCAGCCCGGCCGCCGACCCGCACATGCAGGAGCTGATGCAGCTGGAGCAGTCGATGAAGCCACCGACGCGCCCGGCCCCGCCGCAGCTCGCCGCGATGATGAAATCCGGCGAGGCCAAAGGCGGAGACTTCGGCGGCGCGGAACTGAAAGACCAGGACCTGGAAGGCGCAGACCTGAGCGAAGCCTTTCTGAACAACGCGGACCTCTCCGGCGCGAATCTCAAGAACGCCAACCTCAGCGGTGCGTCACTCTCCGGCAGCAACCTCACCAAGGCCGACCTCACGGGCGCGAACCTCAGCGACGCGGACCTGACCGAGGCGGACCTGACCGGCGCACTCCTGGACAAAGCAAACCTGTCCGACGCGGTACTTATGAAAACCAAGGCGGGCGGCGCGTCGTTCAAGGGCGCAAAGGCTCTCGGGGCGACGTTCGCCGAGATGCAGGCGGACGGGGGCAACTTTTCCGGCGGCGACTTCACGCAGTCCGTCTTCTCTGAGGTCGCACTGGCCAAGGCCGACTTCACCGGCGCCACGCTCGACAACGCCTCGTTCGACAAGGTGCAGGCCGCCGAGGCCGTGTTCAGCGGTGCAAAAATGCATGGCTTCCGCGGCGGGCTGGCGAGCGACTTCACAAAAGCCAGGTTCGAAAAGGCCGACGCGACGGGCAGCGTGTGGGAATCCTCAATCCTGGTGGAAGCCGACTTCGGCGAGGCCGAACTTGGCGGCGCATTGTTCCCGGATTCGAACCTCGCCGGCGCGCGCCTGTACGGCGCGAACCTCACGCGCGGGATGCTGCGCAACGCCAGCCTGAAGGGCGCCAAGTGCGGCAACGCGAACTTCTTCCGCGCCATGCTGGAGATGGCGGACCTGACCGAAGCCTCGATGGTGAACGCAAACTTCTTTCAAGCAGACTTCATGGACGCGATTACGGAAGGCACTGACTTTGCCGGTGCCAACCTGAAGCGAACGATACTGGCCAAGTAATGAACCTGACGACGGTCGAGGCATTTGAGCAGTTCCGCAAGTCCGGCGAGCCCGCGCTCGACGTCATGCTGGCCGCACTCGACCTTTCGGGGCGCGACCTGAAAGGCGTCAACCTTGCGGGCGCAATTCTGCAGGGCTGCGACCTGACCGGGACCAAGCTCGGCGATTCGGACCTGACAGGTGCGAAACTGATCGCCTGTTCCATGGAAGCGGCCGACTTCTCGAACGCCAGGCTCGAGGACGCGGCACTCATCCAGTGCAAGGCCGCACGCACGGATTTCCGCAACGCGAACCTGAGCAAGACCATCCTCACAGGCTGCGACTTCCGCGACGCCGACTTCAGCGATGCCAACCTGTTCAGCGCGGGTGCGGACCAGGCCGGGTTTGCCGACGTGAACTTCACCAACGCCAACCTGACCGAGACGGGCTTCAGCCTTTCGGAGCTGACGAACGCCAAGTTCTGCAACGCAAACATCACCGGCACTCAATTCATGGGCACGCAGGCATCGGGTGTGGACTTCGCCGATGCGAAGCTCGAAGGCGTGTTCGCCTACGACGTGCAACTCACGGGCGCGAAGAACCTGCCTGCTCGTGTTTCCGGCAGCTTCGCCGGCGGCAACCTTTCGGGCCTGGACCTCTCGGCCCGCGACCTGACCGACTGCGATCTATCCAAGTGCGACCTGTCGGGCGCGAACCTGAAGGCTGCAACACTGGCCGGCGCTTCACTCAGCGGCGCGAATCTCTCGAGCGTCGACCTCAGCGGGTGCGAGGCGCCCGGCGCGCGCTTCGGCAATGCGACACTGACCGGGGCGAACCTGGCAGGCTCCGACTTGAGCGCGGCCGACTTCAGCGGCTGCGACCTGACGGGACACGACTTCACCGGCTGCGACCTGACCGGCGCGATGTTCAGCGGCGCGACACTCAAGGGCTGGACGATCAAGGACACCCAGCTCGAAACAGTGGTGCTCGACGACATCGAGCTCGAGGGCTTCGATTTCTCGGGGCTGGAGATGCCCGGCGCAGACTTCAGCCGCAGCCGGCTGAAGGGGGCCAAGTTCCGCGACTGCAATCTCGACGGGGCCGACTTCTCACAGGCCGACGTGAGCGGCGCGGACTTCAGCAACGCGAACCTGAACAACGGCAGCATGATGCAAGCCGACGCGAGCGGCTGCAAATTCATCAACGCCAAGATGGAAGAGACAACACTGCACGACGCCGTCCTTGAGAGTGCGAGTTTCTCGGGCGCATCGTTGCTGAGCGTAAGCTTTGCGGGCGTGGACCTGACGAAGGTCGGCATCTCCGGCGGCAACTTCCTGCGCTGCGAATTCCGCCAGTGCAACCTGGGTGAAATGAACCTGCGCGCCGCGCACTTCCCGCTGTGCGACTTCGAGGAAGCGAACCTGGCCCGCACCAACCTGACTGATGCGGACCTGACCCAGTGCATGTTCAAAAAGGCGAATCTCACGGGCGTCGTGGCTACAGGTGCGTTGCTCGTTGCGGCGGACTTCAGCGGCGCGGACGCCACCGGGGCAAGTTTCGAAAACGCAGACGCGCACATGGGCATGTTCATCGGCACCAATCTGGCCGAGGCGAACTTCCGTAAGGCCAACCTGCAGCAGTGCTTCATGGACACGGCCAGCTGCGTCAAGACGCGCTTTGACGGCGCGCAGCTTTGCTACTCCATCCTGACCCACGCGGACCTGCGCCTTGCAGACTTTTCCGGCGCCGACCTGCTGGGCGCGGATCTGCACGCGGCCATCGAAGACAACACGAAGTACGACAAGGCGAACCTCAAGCAGGTCAAACGCACCGACCCTGAGTTGCTCGAAGCCGAGAATCACAACGCCAAACAAGGAGGACAGTCATGATCCAGACAGACGCAGCCACCAGGCTTGGCCCCGGCACCGTCACTTCCGTAGAGGAAGGCCGTGCTGTCGTCCAGTTCGAGGGACTGTCCGTTTCGGCGATCAACGCCATTGCGTTTCCTTGGACTCCGGCCGTCGGCGACGTCGTGCTGCTGATCGCGCAGGAAGACGCGCACTACATCATCGGCGTGCTGCAGACTCGCGGCGACTTCACGATGACGTTCCCCGCCAACGTGAACCTGCGCGCGCCCAAGGGCTCGATCAACCTGCACAGCGGGCAGGAAATCGACATGCACGCGGGCGAGGTCAAGGTGACCGGCGGCAAGATCACACTGCTGGCCAGGACCATGACCGAGAAGTTCGGCAACGCCTTCCGCTGGGTGACCGACCTGGTGCAGGTGAAGTCCGGGCGCTCGCGCAATCTCGTGGCAGGCGCAAGCTATGAGCGCTGCGAGCGGCGCGTGATCAAGGCCAAGAAGGATGTACGCGTAAACGGCGAGCGTATACACCTTGGGTAGGATTTCTCGTTCGCTCACACGAACCGAGACGGAGGTTGAGTCATGTTTCCAGCTTCGACAAAGATGAACGGCATGTGCATGGGCAACCCGGACGTCTGCAAGACGCCGGCCGCGCCGTCGCCGGTGCCCATCCCCTACCCGAACATCGCCCAGTGCATGATGGCCAACCCCGGCACCTGCACCATGACGGCCAAGATCGAGAATTTCCCGATCATCGTGGTGAACAGCCAGATCACCATGTCCAACGGCGACGAGGCGGGCACGCTCGGCGGCGTGATCTCGGGTGTCTTCATGGGCCCCGCGACCTACAAGAAGGGCAGTTCCAAGGTCACGGCGGAAGGCAAGCCGATCTGCTACGTGACGTCGCTGGTTGGCCAGAACGGCTCGAACCCGAACGTACCGGCGGGGCAGCAGATCGCGCCCAGCCAGGTGATGGTGATGGTCGCCCCATAGACGCCACAGTCCGCATACGTACTGTTCTCAACCCGGGCGGATGATCCGCCCGGAGTTGCTTATGGAATCCCTCCGCGAACTCTACCGCATCGGCGCCGGCCCCTCGGCAAGCCACACCATGGGCCCGAAGCGCGCCGCCGAGCTTTTCCTGCAGCGCACACCGGACGCCGCCAGTTGGCGTGTCACCCTGTTCGCCAGCCTCGCCGCCACAGGCCGGGGGCACCTGACGGACGTCGCAATGCAGCAGGTGTTTGACGCCCGCGCGTTCAGCATTGAGTGGAAAGCCAAAGACCGTCTGCCGCTGCACCCCAACGGCATGCGCTGGGAGGCGCTGGACGCCGACGGACACGTCGTCGACAGCTGGGAAGTCTACAGCGTTGGCGGCGGCGCCCTGCGAGAAGAGAACAGCCCGCCCCCACCGGATGTCTACATCCGCCGGAGCATGAAGGAGATTCTGGCTTACGCCCGCGAGTCCAATCAGCCCCTCTGGAAGTTCGTAGAGGAACGCGAAGGCAAAGACATCTGGGACTACTTCGCTGAATGCTGGCGAACCATGCAGGAGGCCATCGACCGCGGGCTCGAAGCGCACGGCGTGTTGCCGGGCAGCCTGAAGCTACGCCGCAAGGCCCACCGCCACTACGAGCAGGCCAAGGGCAGACCGGGACCGCTGCAACGAACAGGACTCCTCACGGCCTACGCCCTGGCTGTCAGCGAGGAAAACGCCAGCGCCGGAACCGTCGTGACGGCACCGACATGCGGCGCCTGCGGCGTGCTGCCCGCCGTGCTTCGCTACCTGAAGGAAGTGCTGAATGCCGATGACCGCAAGATCCTGCGGGCTATGGCGACGGCCGGCATCGTCGGAAACCTCGTAAAGACCAACGCGAGCATCAGCGGAGCGGCTGTGGGTTGCCAGGGCGAGGTAGGCACAGCCTGCGCGATGGCGGCGGCAGCGGCAGCCCAGTTGATGGGCGGCGACCAGCGCCAGATCGAGTACGCGGCCGAGATGGGCATTGAGCATCACCTCGGGCTCACGTGCGACCCGGTGGCCGGGCTGGTCCAGATCCCGTGCATTGAGCGCAATGCGGTGGGTGCGATGCGGGCGGTCGATTGCGCGGACTACGCACTGCTGTCGGATGGCGAGCACGAGATTCCGTTCGACACGGTGGTAAAGACCATGAAAGCCACCGGCGAAGACCTGCAGGAGCGCTATCGTGAAACCAGCGAAGGCGGGCTGGCGCGCCTGCACATACCGCCGGGTGTCGACCCAACGGCCATCGAGGGCAACCATTGCGCCTGAAAGCCCTCATTCCGGCGTTTCATGGCACTCAAATTGCCGCAAATTAGGATTGTGATTTTTATTGTCACATTGGGCCCGTCTTCATAGGGTCTTTCCCTTCGCGATCGACATACGAGGTACGAAGTAGTGAAGGGTTCATACGTTCATCTTCGACTCGGGCTGCTTCTCTCAAGCGAGAGGCAGGCAAAGCTGGTAGCCCAACCCCTCGCTGAACAGCACCAGGTCCGGCTTGAGCGCTTTGAAACCGCGCATGACGCGATGGACTTCGTTCGCAAGAAGCGTCCACAGGTTGTAATCGCAGATTTTGAGCGCTTTGGCGCGGCGGGCATCTACGGTCTGGCCGATTTGATGGCTGAGGCCGATGCGCCGGTCATCCTGATCGTTCGCGACGTGAGCGAATGGGAGCAGGATCAGTTCAAGAAACTCGGCGTGTTCCACGTGTTCGAGGGCAGCTTCAAGATCAGCGAACTGTGCGATCGCGTGAAGCTGGCACTCAAGCGCGGCCACCGCATCGGCAGCAGTGACCGTCTGCCCGTGGTCGGCGTCTAGCCATGCTGAATTGAGCAAGCGCCCGCGACTCGCGGGCGTTTTCCATTTGTCCGCACTACTTCACGAATTCGGTCGGATTGCGCAGCACGATATCCTTGCGCTGGCGCAGGTGATCGAGAAACCAGTACTTGTGCCAGGCGCCGAACATGATGAGGAAGCGCTTCTCCTCGCCCTTGTGTTCATCCAGCTCGGACGTGATCAGCGCGTAGTGCGCACCCGTGATGTTCTCCCAGCCGCCGGCGCCAAGGTCGTCGTTGAATAGCCGGCTGTAGGGCTCCAGCCCGCGTCGGACGGCCTCGTCGTAACGGTCCGTATGAATTTCGAATGGGTCGTCGCTGGTATGGTCCGCGAGCCAGGAGTAGCCGGCGTTGACCTCGGCCGTGTCGTCCGGTCGAGTGTGCTTCCAGATCTCGAGCTTGGTGGACCGGTCGCGCGACATCTCGGCGGTCCAGGCCGAGACGGGGATGAGCTCGTAGTGTAGCTGGTCGCGCAACGGCAAAGCCACCTGGACGAACTCCGGGTAGACCAGGCTACGTGTTTCGGTCACTTCGCCGGTCTGTTCGTACTGACGGATGGCGATTGGCAGACGATCGGGCGGGATCTCGACCATCACGTAGTCGGGCTGGATTGCCCGCACCCACTGCTCGACGACGGCCAGACTGTATTCTTCGCTGCGAAGGTGGCCGGAGTGGATCATGCCCATCACCACCACCTCATTTCGCCCGTTGAGAGGCTCAACAGGGCGTTTTGCCACACATCCAGCGAGCAAAGGCACAACCAGCAACAGTGCGAGTCGTTTCATTGCAAACCCCGGATCGAAACAGCGGTTTTCGAGCCATCATTCCGGCCTTGCAATGCCCGTTCAAGCCCGGGCTGCTGGTTCGAACCTGCTGAAAATGAAGGGCTTGCGCGCAAACGGCTGCTTCGGTAGGCTTTTCGCGTTCAAAACTAGCAGAAACGAATTCGGGTGCTGATGTCAACCCGCGGAACGGCCGCGGGATGGATCGCCATGACGACCTGACGCGGGCGGAGGAAGATCATGCGGACTGTTTCCATTTCAGCGCTGTTCCTGCTGGCAGCGATCTGCGCCGGCACACTGGCAGCGCAAGCCACGCAGTTGGTAGTGACCACCACAATTGTTGACACCCGCGCCAATGCCACGATTGCCAGCATCACCGTGGAGGCCCAGGACGGCGGCGGAACACTGGATGCCACCTACAACTCCACGCTGTCGGTTTCGATTACCACCGGCACGGGCACACTGGGTGGGACGACCACTGGAGTTACCATGACCAGTGGTACCGCATCCTTCGCCAACCTTACGATCGACACCATCGGCGCCAAAGTGCTTACCTTTACGGACGGCGCGCTTACTGACGGCGTTTCCAACGGCTTCAACATCACCGCCGACCGCCTCATCGTAACGGCGCAGCCGACGGACACGCAGGCCAACGCGAACATCTCGTCGATCACGGTCGAGGCCCAGGACGGCAACGGCAACACGGATACCGGCTACAACACAACCATCAACGTAACGCTGTCGAGCGGCACCGGCACGCTGGGCGGGACCACCACCGGCGTCACAATGACCAGCGGCACCTCGAGCTACGCAAACCTCACCGTGGACACGATCGGCGCCAAGCAGCTCACTTTCACGGACCAGGCCGGTTCGCCCCTGACCGCCGCAGTGTCCGGAACTTTCAACATCACGGCCGATCGTCTGATCATCACGACGCAGCCGACAGCCACGACCGTCAGCACCAACATCAACTCAGGCACAGGCGTCGTGGTAGAAGCCCAGGACGGCAACGGTAACACTGACACGTCGTTCACCGGCAACGTCGCCGTCGCGCACTCGGCCGGCAGCGGAACGCTCACCGGCACCACCCCCGTCGCGGCCGTCAGCGGCGTGGCTACCTTCAGTGATCTGCAGATCGACGCCGTTGGCACAGGCAACGAACTCACATTTACCAACGCCTCTCTGACCACCGCCGTCTCAAGCACGTTCGACATCACGGCGGGCAACAGCAACCCTGTGCTTGCGGCGCCGTCCGGAACCGTCGGCATCACCGTGGGCGGCTCAGACCCTTCCTTTACAGGCACTGCAACGGTCGGCGGCAATCTGGCTGTCACCTTCCAGGCCACAGACTCAAACGGTGGCGACACGCTGACGACTACGGTGTCAGTCACCGGCGGCACCCTCAGCGGTGCGGCAGCCGGCTTCAACGAGAGCTTCCCATTTGCGCCCGCCGGAACCACTTCGCCGCACAGCGTGTCGCTTACCGGCACGGCAGCCGCGGCAGGTACCATCCAGCTCACGATCGCTGTCAGTGACGGAAACGGCGGCAACGACAGCTACACCCTGACGATCACCATTGCTACGGCAGGAACGCCAACGATCAACGTCACCGCCAGCCTGACCGCGTTCACTACCACCGGCGTGGGCGTGGCGTCCGCCCAGCAAAGCTACACCGTGGCGGGCTCGAACCTCACGGCCGACATCACGATTACCCCGCCGACAGACTTCCAGATCTCGCAGACCTCCGGCAGCGGCTTCGCCACCACGCCGATCGTGCTGACGCAGACGGGCGGCACGGTTGGCACGACCACGATCTTCGTCCGCTACAACCCGACCACCACAGGTCCCCACTCGCAAGTGATCGCCCACACCAGCACGGGCGCCACGACGCAGAACGTCAACGTCAGCGGCAGCATTGCCGGCCCTGCGGCCGTCACGCTGTCGGCGTCGGGCAACCCCGGCAGCCAGAACGCCAACCCGGGCACGACCAAGACCGCGCTGGGCTTCCGCCTTGCCGAAACCGGCGGCGGCAGCACGTTCACGGTCACCAGCGTCACGGCGCGGGTTACCACCATCAACAACACGGGTGGCGTCGCCGTAGCGGCGATCTCGTCGATTTCCCTGCGCCGCGGCAGCACGGTGCTCGGCACGATGACCAGCGCAAGCTGGTCCGTGGGCGGCAACGTTATCACCTTGAACTTCACCGGTCTTAGCTCCGCCATTACGGCGAGTTCGGCAGCGGACTTCACGCTCGCGATTACTTTCGCGGGCACGTCGGTCCCCACTCCGAAGCCGTCCTATGTGGCCGACATTGCGGTGGCCGACGTCAATGGCGGAAGCTCGGTGTCGGGCACGCCCGTCACAGGCGGCACGATCACGCTGGTGGACGCGCTTCCGGGCGACCCGCTGGATGAGGACAAGAAAGACGATTCATGCAATCTCGCCACCGAAGGCGGCCCGGCTTGGCCGATGCTGTTCGGCGGCTTGATTGTGGCGTTTGCGGCACTTCGGCGTCGCCGCCGGACAGTTTGAAAGAAAAGTTGTTAGGCACACCGGGCCGGCTGTGTAGTTGACCCGGTTGAATTCGGCGGACTATCTTGTTGATTGCATATCCTGTACCTAACCTCGTACAGGCAAAGCACGTAGACTGAGCAAGAAATCGGGGGGCGTAAGTGAACGCGACTAAGAAACTGGCAACGGCTGCTAGCCTGCTGACTGTGTTCGTTCTGATGACCGCATGCTCAAGCAGCATGTCGATCAAGCAGGGCGGCGAAGAATTCGGCATCAAAGCCGACAAGTACTACGAGGCGCTGAAGCTCCAGGACGACGGGGACTACTTTGAGTCCATCCGCGCATGGAGCGAGGTTCTGGACGACGAGCCCCGGTTCGCGCAGGGCCATTTCAACATTGGCCTGATCTACGACATGTTGAACATGGTTCCGGAAGCGATCGAGCACTACGAGCTCGCGGTCCAGGCGGCCGAAGAGTCCAAGGACATGATCGGCAACGGCAACGAAGCGCGCGAGAGCGCCGCGGACACCACCGCGTCGATCGCACTGTACAACGCCCACCTTGGCGCGGCGTACCTTCGCGGCGGCCTCATTGATGAAGCCATCACAGCGCTTCAGAAGGCCGAAGTGAGCGACCAGTACAACCCGATGGTTCACTACAACCTGGCCGCAGCGTTCATGGCCAAGGGCAACTACGAAATGGCTCTCAAGCAGGCTGACATAGCCGTTGACCTGATTGCAAAGCCGGACGGCAAGACCACTTCCGGTCTCTCGACCGACGTCGACACAGACCGCCTTGCGGCCTACCTGCTGCGTCAGGGCAAGTGCCACATCGCGCGCGCTGAGTGGGACAAGGCCAAGGCCTGCTTTGATCGCATCACTGTCCAGTGCCACGGCACCATCCCGGCCGAGACTCAGGCCGAGCTGGACGCCGGAATGAAAGCCGCACAGCCGAAGGATGGCGGTGACGAAGGGTCAGAAGGATAGCGCAGCAGACTGTTCTGGCGGGCAGCCGTGCGCCTGAGGGCACACATCGCGAGGAGTGTAGTTGAATGGCGGGTACGCCCCAAAATCCGGCCAACACGGGCCAGTCGCGCAAGCCGCCCACCACCGGAGTCCGCTACGTACGCAGCGTCGCTGTGGCCGGCCAGACATCGCAGCCGGCCAGTGATCCCGCAGCCACCGGGCCTTCCCGTCGCGCCCCGTCGGTTGCGCGGCCCTTGCCGTCGCGTGTAGGTGCCAGCGGCAAGCGCAAGCGTCTCGGCGAGTTGCTGCTCGAGGCCAACGTCATTGACGAGGACCAGCTTGAGCACGCGCTCAAGATCCACCGCCAGACCGGCAAGCAGCTGGGGCGCGTACTGGTCGACACCAACCTGGTCGAAGAAAGCGAGTTGATCAAGTACCTCGCGATCAATCTCGGCGTCGACTACGTCGACTTGAATGACGAAAACCTGCAGATCCAGTCCGACGCCGTGCTGATGGTGCAGGAGCGCCAGGCGCGCCGGTTCAACCTGATTGCCTACCAGCTTGATGACGACAAAGACATGTTGATGGTCGCGATGGCCAACCCGGCCGACGTGATCGCCATCGACACAATCAAGTCGCTTACCGGCAAGAACGTGAAGGTGCACATCGGCTCGCGGATCGCGATCGCCGACGCCATCGACAAGCATTACGCGCAGCAGTACAGCCTCGACCAGATGGGCGAAGACCTGAAAAGCGTCGACGCCGAACTTGTTGAGGACATGGACGACGACCTCGGCATGGACCACGACGCCGTCGACGCCGCGTCCAACGCGCCCGTGGTCAAGTACGTCAACGCCACGTTGATGGAAGCCGTGAAGCAACGCGCGTCGGACATCCACTTCGAGCCGTTCGAGCGCGAAGTGGCCGTGCGTTTCCGCATCGACGGCGCGCTGCGCGAAGTGACCGCTCCGCCCAAGCGCCTGATGAACGCGGTTGTGTCGCGTATCAAGATCATCAGCGGTCTCGACATCGCCGAGCGCCGCCTGCCGCAGGACGGTCGCGCCAAGCTGAAACTCGGTGACCGCGTCGTCGACATGCGTGTTTCGACCCTGCCGGTTGTTCACGGTGAGAAGGTCGTAATGCGAATCCTGGACAAGTCCGCCACGTCCATGGATATCGACAGCCTCGGCTTTGACCCGATGACGCTGAAGGAAATGAAGCGCGTGCTGCAGACGCCGCACGGCGTAGTCGTGCTGACCGGGCCCACCGGCTCGGGCAAGACCACGACGCTGTATTCATTCCTGAAGCACATCTACTCGCCCGAAATCAACATCGTCACGGTCGAAGACCCGGTCGAGTACCAGTTGCCCGGCATCAACCAGGTGCAGGTGCGCGCGAACATCGGCATGACCTTCGCCGCCGCCCTGCGAAGCATCCTGCGTCAGGACCCGGACGTCGTGATGATCGGCGAGATGCGAGACCAGGAAACGCTCGAGATTGCCGTTCGAGCGGCCCTCACGGGCCACTTGGTGTTCAGCACCATCCACACGAACACGGCCGTCGCCACCGTTACTCGTATGGCGGACATGGGTCTTGAGCGCTACATGATCACGTCGGCGCTGATCTGCGCAATCAGTCAGCGACTGATCCGCATGATCTGTCCCAAGTGCAAAGAGCCGTACACCCCCAGCCAGGCGTTGCAGCAACAGTTGGCGAACAGCTTCCGGCAGCCCAGCGTCGAGATCGACCTGTGGCGCGGCAATGGCTGTGCGTTCTGCAACCAGACCGGCTACAAGGGTCGACTGGCCGTGCACGAATATATGACCATGACGCCGAAGCTGCGCGAGATGATTCTCGACAAGCGCCCGGAAACCGAACTCGAAGCGGAGTGCGAGCGCAACGGGATGCGCTCACTGCGCCAGAGCTGTTTCTTCAAACTGCTGGACGGGCTTACCACCGTGGAAGAAGCGGTGAGCCTGTTCTACGAAGACTAACGAATCACGGCGGGCACCTGCCTCCCGGGTGCGCCGCCTGTTGCAGCACCGAGTGAGAAGAGCTGTATGTCCGGCCAATCCGCTGTCCGCCTAGACGACTTGCTGGTCTTTACCCGCCGTGCTGAGGTGTCGGACCTTCACCTGACAGTGGGTGTCCCGCCCGTGCTGCGCATTGACGGCCAGCTTCGCGCCATTGAAGGCTTCAAGCCGCTGATGCCCGCCGATACCCGCAGCCTCGCCATGGAGCTGCTGGATGAGAAGCAGATGGCCGTTCTCGACGCCGACCGTGAGCTTGACCTGTCGTTCGGCCGTCGCGGCGCGGGGCGCTACCGTTTGAACGTCTACTGGCAGCGCGGCTCGATCGGGCTGGCGATTCGCGTCATTCGCTCGACCATCCCGACGATTGACGAGCTGGGGCTGCCCCAGATCACCAAGCAGTTCGCAATGTCCGACAAGGGCCTGCTGCTGGTGACCGGGCCGACCGGCTCGGGCAAGTCGACGACGCTGGCGGCGATGATCCAGTACATCAACCAGAACGACTCGTGCCACATCATCACGGTGGAAGACCCGATCGAGTACCTGTACCGGCACGAGCGCAGCATCATCAACCAGCGCCAGATCGGCGATGACACGATGGGCTTCGCGCCGGCGCTGCGCCACATCCTGCGCCAGGACCCGGACGTCATCCTGATCGGCGAAATGCGCGACCTGGAAACCATCGAAGCCGCCATGACCATGGCCGAAACCGGCCACCTGGTGTTCGCCACGCTGCACACCACCGACGCCGTGCAGACCATCAACCGTATTGTCGACGTGTTCCCGACCAACCAGCAACAGCAGGCGCGCGTTCAGCTTTCATTCGTGCTGCTGGGCGTCGTGGCGCAGCAGCTTCTGCCGCGTGTGAAGGGCGGGCGCGTGCTGGCGATGGAAATCCTCAAGATCAACGCCGCGGCCCGAAACCTGGTGCGCGAGAACGAGGTCCACCAGATCTACACCATCCTCGAAACGGGCAGCCGCGAGGGCATGATCACCATGAACCAGTGGCTGTTCAACCTGTATACGCACGGGGAAATCAGCCGCGAAATCGCCCTCAACCGGTCCACCAACATGGACCAGATGAAGCGCATGCTTCAGCAGGGCGGACGACGCGGTGGCGGCGGCACCCAGGCCACGGGTGGCGGCGCCGATGCTGCCATGCGTCCGGCCTAGGCCGGCCCGACAGGTTTCGCTAGCCACGCAAACCCATAACTTGTAGGCTTTAACGCGAATCTATACCCGCGAGGCCACCTATGCCGCTCTACACCGTCACGGCGCGTGATGCGTCCGGCCGCACGATAAATCAGGTAAAGGACGCGCCCTCCGTGGGCGACCTCGTCGCTGAGCTTCGCCGCTCCGGGCTTACTGTCATCGGCGTAAAGTCTGAAGGCGGCTCAGGCGGTGGTGGGGGCCCGATGGCCGCGCCGACCGAGGCGCAGGCCGTTGCCAAGTCACAGGGCAGCATCTTTGCGCGCAAGATCAAAGTCAGCGACATGGCTGCGTTCTGCCGCCAGATGTCGACCATGCTCCGCGCCGGTCTTTCGTTGCTCGACTCGCTCGAAACCATCGCGGCTGAGATGGACAACCCGGTCTTCAAGTCAGCCCTCGAGTCCGTGATGACGGACGTCGAGGCCGGCAGCAAGCTGTCGGACGGCATGCGAAAGTACCCGGCCGTGTTCAACGCCCTGATGTGCAGCATGGTCGAGGCCGGTGAAGTGTCCGGTTCACTCGACACGATCCTTGAGCAGTTGGGCCAGTTCTTCAAACGCCGCCACAAGCTGCAGAGCCAGATCAAGGCGGCGACCGCCTACCCGAAGTTCGTGGGCGGCTTCTTCATCCTGATCGTAACCGGCATCTTCACTTTCCTGGTGCCGCAGTTCGCCGACCTGTTCAAGCAGTTCGGCGCAGACCTGCCGTTCCTGACCAAGGTCCTGATCCTGATCTCGAACGCCATCGTCCATTACTACTGGATCACCCTGCCCGCGCTGGGCGGCGCAGTCGCGGCCTTCATCTTCTGGCGGCGAACGCCGGCCGGTGCTGCAAGTTGGGACCGGTTCATCCTCAAGACGCCGCTGTTCGGGCCGCTGGTGCTGAAATCCGGCGTGTCGCGCTTTACGATGACGCTTTCCACGCTGATCCGTAACGGCATCACGCTTGACCAGTCGCTGGAAATCACCAGCAAGACGCTCGGCAACATCGTTCTCGAGCAGACGGTGCTGGATGCGCGCCAGAAGCTGATCCAGGGCTACAGCCTTTACCAGGCGCTCAGCGAATCCGGCGTGTTCCCCGGGCTGATGACCAAGATGGTGCGAGTCGGCGAAGACTCCGGTGCTCTGCCGGACATGCTTGGCGACGTGACGGAATACTACGAAGACGAGGTGTCCAGCCAGGTGCAGGCCATCACCTCGATGATCGAGCCGGCGTTGATCGTCGGCCTCGGCTGCGTCGTGCTGGTCGTGATCCTCGGTATCTACCTGCCGATCTTCGGGCTTTCACGCGCGGCAGCAAAGGCGTCAGCCAAGTAGCGAATCGCAGAAACCCAGACACAGGCCGGGTTCACCCGGCCTGTGTTCATTTGGGCAACGCCCGGTAATCAGGGATTTCCTGAAGCCCCACCACCATTGCGTCCGATAGGGCCGATGACGTGCGGTCTGCGCGGTATGCAGCCCGCACATATTCCGAGCCGGAGGACGACATGAACTCGCTTCGAACCCTCAGCCTGCTGCTGCTTGCCGCACTTGCCATGCCGATGCTGGCGCAGGACTCCTTCACCCCCTACATCGCCAAGGTCAAGGGCGACTCCGTCCGCGTCCGCGGCGGCTGCAGTCTGGCCCACCCGCCTGTCGCCGTCATGAATGAAGGCGACGAGCTGACAGTCGTCGGTGAAAAGGACGGCTGGGCGGTTGTCCAGCTTCCCGCCGACGCGCCGTGCTGGATCTCGGCCGATTTCGTGAAGGCAACCGACGACGGCAAGGCGTGGACCGTGACCGGCGACAAGGTCAACCTGCGCGTCAGCGCCGACACCAAGTTCTTCCCGGTCGGGCAGGCCGAAAAGGGCGCACAGCTCACGGCCGTGATGGACGGCAGCACCGGCAAAGCCATGGCGCAGGACGGCTACGTCCGCGTCGTGCCGCCCAGCAACGCCCACGGCGGCATCGCCAAGGAGTTGATCGAGAAGGTCAAGAACGTCGCCCCGGAGAAGGCCGCTGAGCCGAAGCCGGTTGAGCCCGCCAAGGAAAGCACCCCGAAGGACACCGGCAGCCTGATTCCCAAGGCGGAAGACAAGCCGGCCAACGACCCGGTCGCGGAGACGCCGAAGCATGAGCCCACCAAGGCCGAGCTGGAAGACGAGCAGAAGACGTTCGTTGAGCTTGAGCGCCTGCTCGAGGACGAGCTGAAGAAGCCGGCCGCAGAAGTGAACCTGACCGACATCCGCAAGATGTTCGAGCAGTTCACCGAGTTCTCACTCGACAAGAAGATCGGCGACAAGGCCAAGAGCTACATCGAGAAGATCGACGCAACGGTCAAGCTGATCGAGGCGGAAAAGGAACGCCAGGCCAAGGCGGAGGCGGATCGCCTCGCGGAGATCGAGCGCATCCACAAGGAAGCCACCGAGAAGCCCGCCGAAAAGGAAGAGCCCAAGGGCCCGGTTGAGTACCTGGTCACCGGCACCGTAGGCAGCACCGGCAAGTCAGCCAAGACTCCCGCCAGCCACCGCCTGTTCGATGAGAACGGCAAGGTCCTCTATGATCTGCGCTGGGACAAGGGCGACCTCAGCAAGCTGATGGGAAGCAAGGTCGGCATCGTGGGCACCGTCAAGCAGTATGACGGCTGGCCGAACAAGGTGATCGTGATCGAGCGCGTCGACGTGCTCGACGACGGCGAAACCAAGTAGTTGTCTGATCTATCAAGACGCCCGGCCTGGTGCCGGGCGTCTTTCATTTCAGGCGCTACCGCTCGTACTCGACTTCCCAGGCCTGGGAGGTGCCGAGCGGCGTTTCTTTTGCCTTGGCCAGCTTGAATGGCGAGTCGCCTTTCACAGCGTCGTAGAAATCCTGCGAGCACTGGATGCACCAGTGACGCCCGAGGTCTTCGCCCAGCTTGCAGGCGACGTTGACTTCGCTGCCGTAGACATCCTGATCGCCGAACTTCAGCACATCGCCGTAGCCCAGCCCGATGCTCAGCAACAGCTTCTCGGCGTCGTCCCGGTCCTTGTTGTACACGGTGTTTGCCTGCTGCATGGCGACGGCGCATTGCAGGGCCAGTTGCGGGCGGCGGAACAGCACCATCATGCTGTCGCCCTCGACCTTCAGCAGCAGCCCGCTGTGGTCCTCAATGATGGGAATCTGGATGCGAAAGGACTCGTAGATCACCTGCAGAAAATGCGTGACGCCAAAGCTCGCAACGTGGCGTGAGAATCCGGCCAGGTCGGTGAACATGACGGCCCAGCGCTCGCCGTAAAGATCCCAGATCTGGGCGTCGATCGCCTCACGATCCGACCCCGCGGCCGCGCGCTGGCTCAGTAGTTTGTTCAGGCGCGACTGCATCGCCGGATACGTAACACAGTGAGTGTCTGGCAGCAGAACGTGCGTAAGCATGGCTCCCCCCGTCAGCCCGCGTATACGGTGCCCTGAGCGCAATGTACAGGCAAGCGGCTAGCTGGCGGCGGATTGGGACTTGGCGCGGTCGACGAGTCCGCCAAAGCGGCGTTCCCGCCCGGCGAAATCCTGGATGGCGGCCTGCAAATGCTCTTCGCGGAAGTCGGGCCAGAGCGTATCGGTGACGTACAGCTCAGCGTAGCTGATCTGCCACAGCAGGAAGTTGCTGAGGCGCATTTCGCCGGCCGTGCGGATGACCAGGTCCGGGTCCGGCATGTTCGGCTGGTAGAGCTCGGCGGATATGGCCGCTTCGTCGATCTGCTCCGGCTTGAGCTCGCCGGCAACGACCTTGTCGGCCAGCGCGCGCATTGCATCCGCCAGCTCGGCGCGGCCGCCATAACTGAGCGCCAGACAAAGCAGCGTGCCGGTATTGCCCGCTGCCAGCTGAATGGTCTTGTCCAGCTCCCTGCGGACGTCCTTGGGCAGGCGATCCAGCCGCCCGACGGCGCCAAAACGCATGTTGTTACGCATCAGCGTGTCGCGCTCTTTGACGAGAAAGCGCTTCAGCATGCGCATCAGGAACTCGATCTCGAGCTTGGGGCGACGCCAGTTTTCCTCAGAGAATGCATAGAGCGTCAATTGCTCAACGCCAAGCCGCGCACACTCCTCGCTGATAGCGCGAACACTATCGATTCCGGCCTCATGACCCTTCACACGGCGCATGCCACGCGCCTCGGCCCAGCGGCCGTTGCCGTCCATAATGATGGCGATGTGTCTCGGGATGGGAGTGGTCATCTTACTCTCTGAGACAAAGTGACTGCAGAGATAGTATTGGCCAAACGGCAATCCCGCAAGCGATCCCCATCCGGCCGGGAGGTATTTCGGAATGTCAGAGGCGCTTTTTCAGGCTGATGGCGCGCGGCCTGTAGCCGAGCTTGTCGTACAGGCCGGCGGCGCCTTCGTTGTGGGCCATCACCTGCAGTCCTACCTGTGTGTAGCCGGCTTCGCGCAGGAACCGCTCGGCCGCCTCATGCAGCGCCCTTGCGACCCCTCGCCCTCGGAATTCCGGGTACACGGACAGGTCAAAGATCCACGGATCTACCCGACGTGTGAAGAAGTCCGTCTGCTGGCCGAGCCAGCAGTGTCCCGCGTACTTGCCGTCCACTTCGGCGACGAAGACCGTGTTCTTGCGCGGATCGTGCGGCGCGAAGTGGCGCAGCAGCCATGCGTGATGCTGCTTGAACTCGTCCTCGTCGACGAACTCATCCCGCGGAATGGAGTCACGAAACGTCGCGTAGTTCAACGCCGCAAACTTGCGCTGGTCGCGCAGGTGGTCATAGCGGCGTATGTGGGTGCCAGCCATTGCAGTCAATCTACCGGCCCGCGAGTACGCGGCAAGCTAGGCCTGGCTTGCCGGCAACCGCGAAGTCGGCGTCATGGGGAACCAGACAGTGAAACAGGTGTTGCCGGGCTCGGACTCGACCTTGATGTCGCCGCCATGCTGGACCGTCACGATCCGGTGCACGATGTCGAGCCCGATGCCGGTGCCCTCACCCATAGGCTTGGTCGTAAAGAACGGCTCAAAGATGCGGCCCACCACATCCTTGGGGATGCCCGCGCCGTTGTCGCAAATGCGTGCGCAGACGCAGCCGCCGTCCTTGCCGGTCTTGATCGTCAACGTGCCGCCTTCGTCCATGGCGTCGATTGCGTTGTCGAACAGGTTCGTCCACACCTGGTTCAGCTCACCCGGATAGGCCGGAACTTTGGGCATCTGCTCGTCGTACTCGCGCTTCACCTTGATGGCCTTCTTGCGCAGTTTGTGCCCGAGGATTGTCAGTGTGCTCTCGATGCCGTCACGAATATCTACCGGCTGTTTGTCCGGGTTGCGGTCCATGTGGGCGTGCACCTTGATGGATTGCACCAGCTGCGCGATCCGCTCCGACGCGGAGATGATCTCCCCCACCATGCGGTGCATGCTGGTGCTGCCGTGGATCCACCTTAGCCCCAGCACCAGCCCACCCTCGACGTGGCCGATCAAGTCAGCAAGCTGCTCCAGCTCTTCAATCGTGGCGCCGACGTCGACAAGGTTCTCGGCCAGCACCCAAGGCTCCGGGATGCCATGCGCTTCCAGCCAGTCGGACATCTCATCTTCGCGCTCACCACGCTGGACCGGCGTCAACTCCTTCGGTGTTCTCACCAGCAGCTTGTCGCGCAGCTCCGCCGCGGCCTTGATGTCTTCCGCCGACGCGTCGAGGCTCACCAGCGCGCTCCCGATCTTGAGCATGTTGTTCAGCCGGTCGCGCAATTCCATGGACGAACGCTTCAGCGCGCTTGCCGGATTGTTCAGTTCGTGCGCCAGCCCCGCCGCCATCTTGCCGAGCGCGGACATCTTCTCGCGATGATCAATGAACTGTGTGCTGCGCCGGACTCGGTCCGACATGATCGAGACCAGCCTTTGCCCCAACACGGGGATCTCGTGCAGCATCTCGTGAAAATGGTCCTTGTGAATCTGCAGGCCTACCGCATCGGTCACGGCACGCGCCTCACCGGTATTTTTCGTCGCGCGCGAGAACGGCAGCATGCCCCCGACCGTTCCCGGGCGGGTTTCGTTGAAGACCGTAGTCTGGCCGCCGACGCCGAACTTCCACTGAAAGGTGCCGGAGACCAGCACGTACATGTGATCGGCGGGATCATTTGCGCGGGCGATCACTTCGTCAGCCGAGACTTCCAGGCGTTCGCTGTGGCTGCGAATCCACTCGAGCTGATCCTCGCTCAGGCCCTCGAACACCTGCAGTGTCCGAAGTTGGTCGAGAGAGAAGTCGTTTCCAGGTGTGATTCGCACGCTAGAGCTCCGCCAGGTGACGGTGGATGAAGGCGACGGAAACGGAGCCTTCCCCTACCGCGGAGGCGACGCGCTTGATCGACTGGCTGCGCACGTCCCCCGCGGCGAACACGCCCGGTACGCTGCATTCAAGCAGGAACGGATTGCGCTTGAGCGGCCAGTCCTTCAGACGCTCGGCTCCGAGTGCGGGCCCAGTCAGAATGAAGCCGCGCTCGTCTCGCGCGACGCAATCATTCAGCCACGCTGTGCCGGGTTCCGCACCAATGAAACTGAACACAAAGTTGGTCTCGACCCGCATGGACTCGCCACTGCGACGGTTCCGCAGCGTTAGTCCTTCAAGCCCCTGCTCGCCGTGGCACTCCGCGATTTCAGTCTCAGTCAGCACGCTGATCTTGGGATGGGCCTCAATGCGCTCAACCAGATAGTTGGACATCTTGCTGGCGAGTGAGTCGCCCCGCACGAGCATCACAACCTTGCAGGCGTGCTCCGAGAAGTACATGGCCGCCTGTCCAGCCGAGTTGCCGGCGCCGACGATGTAGATCTCCTTGTCTTTGCATCCCATCGCCTCGGTCATTGCTGCGCCGTAGAACACACCACGCCCGGCAAACTTTTCCGCACCGGGGGCCGTCAGGTGGCGCCACGTCACCCCCATGGCCAGCATCAACGCGTGACACGCAATCTCCTTGCCGCTGGCCAGCGTGAGGCGCTTGTAAGGGCCGTCGACAGCCATGGAGCTGACTTCCGCCGGTGCAAGAATCTCCACGCCGAAGCGCGTAGCTTGCGTGACGGCTCGCCGCGCGAGGTCGGCCCCGGTCAACCCGGAAGGAAACCCAAGATAGTTCTCGATCAGGCTGCTGGTGCCGGCCTGCCCGCCCGGCGCCTGCCGCTCGATCAGCACCGTCTTCAGGCCTTCCGATGCGCCGTACACTGCTGCCGCGAGGCCCGCTGGCCCGGCCCCGACGATGGCGAGGTCGTAGAATTCGGCCGCGGCTTCCGTGCGCATTCCGATCTCGGCTGCGAGCGCAGCTGTGTCCGGTGCATGCAGGCGCTTGCCGGCCGGGAGCAGCACAACAGGAAGACGTTCGCAGGCGGCTTCGGGGTCTGCCCCCAGTAGCTCTCGAGCCTCGACGGACTCCTCAATGTCAAAGAACTGGTAGGGCACCTGGTTGCGGGCCAGAAACTCCTTCACGTCGTGCGTCCGCGCCGACCAGCGATGGCCGACCACCCGAATGCCGCCATATCCGGGGCGATAGTTGGCGCGCCAGTCATCGAGCAAGTCATCGACAACCGGATAGAGCCGCTCCTCGGGCGGATCCCAGGGCTTGAGCAGGTAGTAGTCGATCTGCGACTCGTTGATGCTGGCGATCGCGGCGTTGGTATCAGCATAGGCCGTAAGCAGGGCTCGCTTGCTACTTGGATAGAGCTTGCGCGCCTCCGCGAGGAACTGCGTGCCGTCCATCTTTGGCATGCGCTGGTCGGACAGGACTAGTGCGACCGCATCACCGCGCTCTTTGAGCTCCGCCAAAGCATCAACGCCTTCTCGTCCGGAGGAGGCCCTCAGAACGCGATAGTCTTCGCCATAGCGCTGGCGGATATCGCGCGCAATGGCGCGAAGCACCTCGGGTTCGTCATCGACAACTAGGATCGCCGGCTTGGCCACGCTCGCCCCCTGACGGGCTTGGAACGCCGGCAGCATGGCTTTTCGTTCCGGGCGGGGCAACTGATGTTCCCTACAGGAAATGCCGTTTCGCGAACGCGTTGCCCGAGCCGGTTTTCAGATACTTCTCGAATTCCCGTGCCTTGGACTCATCGCCAAAGCGCAGAACGACGACGTACTCCCAGGGCATCCACTTTGCCGTATGTTTCGAATTGCCGGAATTGTGCTCTTTGATGCGCCGCTGAATGTCGTCCGTAATGCCGAAGTAAATGCGATCGGGGTGAGACGTGCTGCGGATAATGTAGACGTACCACATTCGCACGAGTCCTCCTTCGCCAAGGCTTCGGAGGACACCATACTTCGCAGCCCGCAGCGAGGCATGATTCTCAAAGACTGGCCTGCCATACGAAGCAGCCCTCAAGCCGCGAACGCGGATTGAGGGCTGCGAAGTATGGTGGACCGAAGGGGAATCGAACCCCTGACCTTCTGAATGCCATTCAGATGCTCTACCAGCTGAGCTATCGGCCCACAAAGGCTGGCGCGAAAGGTACTTTCGCCCGCCTCGAAGCACAACAGGGCGGTCTGTGCTTTTCTGTCCAACGCGCGGGGGATTCTGCTAACTTCCGCCCCATGCGGCGCTTCGCCCCCTATCTGCTGGTCATTGCAGCGGCCGTGGTCGTCACGGTACTGCTTCCGACGCCGGATCGGCCCGTACAGGCCGATGTCAGCGAGGTCGCCCGCACCACCGGAGTGCGCGTGCTGGGCGCGACCCGCGGCTACGCAACAACCGCGCTCTGGCTCCGCGCCGGTGACGCCTATCGTCGAGGCGACTTGTACGAGACGCTTGCCACCTACGAGCTGATCCGTGAGTTGCAGCCACGCAATCCGGCCGTCTACAGCTACCTCGCCTGGAACCAGGCCTACAACATCTCGGCCCAGTTTCCCGAACGGGAACGCCGCGCCTACTGGGTTGTGCTGGGCCTTACAACGCTGTTTGAAGGCCAGCGTCGCCTGCCGGACGATGCTTCTTTGCGGCTCGATGAATGGAACTTCATCCTGAACCGCTCAATCAGCTACCCGGCGCCGATCCTTGAGGCGGAGCGCGACCACTTCGATGGCGCGGCCGAGACGTGGGAACGCGTCGTCGACGTCGCATTGAGGCTCCGCAAGGAGTTGTCTGACGCTGATGCGGCGGCACTTGACGACTTTCTCGAGAACGTGGGGCTGCAGATCAACCTGTTCGACACGGCCGATGCCTACGCCGGGCTGTCCGCGACCGACCGCGAGCGGCTGCTGGACCCGGGTTTCGAGGAACTCTCCCCCGCCGAGCAGGGCGAATTGGGCAGTGCCTTCGAGCCCTATGAGCGGGAGCAGATGCGCAGCCTATTGGTCCTCACGCCTGACGTGCTGGCGTTTCTGGCGGTCGCCCACTGGTGTCGGCTGCACGCGATGGTGCTGGCAATCACTCCCGCGCTGGAGGCAAAGCCACATGGGCTGGCGGTCGAGAGCGCCCTGTTGAACGCCGTCCGGCTGGCGAACCTGCGTATTCCGCCGACGCTCGCACCCGAAACACGGCAAGATTTCGAACGCGGTTATAAGGAAGCAGTTGCACAAGCGTTCGTCTCGGGTATAGAGAACGCCCTTCGTATCGGCGGGCGGAAAGCCGCCGATGATTTTGTGGACGCAATGAAGTTCAACTTCGAGGGTCAGCCTGATTTGCTGCCCCCCGAGTTGATCGAACGAGCGCAGCAGGAGATTCACGAATGATCGTTTCCCTCCGCGGCAGGTCGCAGTCCGTTTCACCCCGCAAGTTACTGACCGCAGTCGGCTTCATCCTTGCGGGCGTGCTACTGGCCTTCACGGCCATCACCCACGACGGCGGCCCGGCTGCATTCTTCAACCTGGCACCGGTGCTGGACGGCGTTGCACAGTCCGTCGGGCTTGAGACGTCCGAGACACCGGTCCAGATCGCCACGGCACGCGACGGGATCATCAATACCGGCGACAAGGTCTGGGAAGGCACAACCAAGGGTGACACCACTTTCTGGCAGAACTGGTACTACGGCGTGTTCGCCGTGCTGCTCGGGCTGATCGGCTCGGCCGCGGCATTGATTACGGCCAAGAAGTTCTTCGGCGACGTCAAGAAGGCAGCGCCCGGCAACGAGCGCATGGTCGAGATCTCTGACGCCGTGCGCGACGGCGCGATGGCCTACCTCGTCCGCCAGCGGCGCATTGTGCTGCCGGTGCTGGGGGGCGTAGCGCTGGTCATCATGGCCATCAACTTTTTCGGCGCCGTGCCTTACCTCGCGATCTTCGCACTCGTAGGTCTGTTCACGGGCGGGCTCTGCAGCTTTGCCACCGGCTGGTTCGGCATGCGCACCGCCACGATGGCAAGCAACCGAACCGCATGGGCGTGCAAAGAGGGCGGGCTGAACGCCGGCCTGCAGGTCGCGTTCAAGGCGGGCGCGGTCATGGGCCTGATGGTGGTTGGCGTCGGCATGGCCTTCATTACGTTCTGGCTGCTGGTGATGGCCGGAATCGTGGACGCGATCGACACCAAGATCACGTTGAATGAAATCGCCAACATCATGATTACCTTCGGGCTCGGTGCCTCGCTGGTCGCGCTCTTCGCGCGCGTCGGCGGCGGCATCTTCACCAAGGCCGCAGACGTCGGTGCGGACCTCGTGGGCAAGGTTGAGGCGGGCATTCCCGAAGACGACCCGCGCAACCCGGCAACCATCGCCGACAACGTCGGTGACAACGTCGGCGACGTTGCGGGCATGGGCGCAGACCTCTACGAGTCATACGTCGGCTCGATTCTCGCAGCCATCGCACTCTCCTGGACGGCCGCCGTCAGCCTGGGCAAGAACCCCTGGGGCTTCGTCTTTGCGGCCATCGGCATTGCGGCCGTCGGCATCCTGCTGTCGGTGGGCTGCACCAAGCTGGTGAAGACCAAGGACGGTGCAACACTGCATGAACTGTTGGCGGCGTTGCACAAGGGCGTCAACGTGGCATCCCTCGGAGTGGGTGTGCTTGCCCTTCCGATCTGCTGGCTGGGCTTTGGGTTCATCCTCGGCACCTCGATGTGGGCGGCGGTTGTGGTCGGGCTCGCGGCCGGTCTCGTGATCGCCTGGGGTTCGGAGCGTTTCACGGCCTACGACTATGAGCCGACGCAGAGCGTCGCCAAGCAGTCCGTCACCGGCCCGGCTACCGTCATCATCGGCGGTCTCGCGGTCGGCATGATGTCCACCTGGATTCCGATCGTGACGGTTGCTGTTGCGACGCTGCTCGCTTTCGGCTTCGGCGGCGGCTTCGCCAGCATGCCCGCGGGTCTCTATGCCGTGGCGCTGGCGGCCGTCGGCATGCTCAGCACGCTTGGCATCACGCTCGCCACGGACGCGTACGGCCCCATCGCGGACAACGCCGGTGGCAACGCCGAGATGGCCGGTCTGCCGCCGGAAGTTCGCGAGCGCACGGACGCGCTGGACAGCCTTGGCAACACCACGGCCGCGATCGGCAAGGGCTTCGCGATCGGCTCCGCGGCGCTTACCGCGCTCGCGCTGATCGCCTCCTACCAGGACTCGCTGATCGGGCTGCTGCGGTCCGGTGAGGACAAGATGGCGAATGCACAAGCCCTGGGCGCACTGATGGAGAGCATGAGCGTTTCCGCGCCGCAGGTCATCATCGGCCTGTTCATCGGCGCCATGCTGGTGTTCGTGTTCGGCGCGCTGACCATGAGCGCCGTCGGTGACGCGGCCAAGGAAATGGTGGAAGAGGTTCGCCGCCAGTTCCGCGAGATCCCCGGCATCATGGAAGGCACAGGCAAGCCCGACTACGCAAGCTGCGTCGACATTTCAACCACGGCCGCGCTCAAGCGGATGCTCATTCCGTCGCTGCTGGCGGTCGCCGGTCCGATTGTCACGGGCGTGCTGTTCGGCGCCGGCGCAGTGTTTGGGTTGCTCGCGGGCGGTCTCGCAGCGGGCTTTGCCATGGCCGTCATGATGGCCAACGCCGGCGGCGCGTGGGACAACGCCAAGAAGTGGGTTGAAAAGGGCGGTCTGGCCGAGAAGTTCATCGAGGAGGGTATTTACAACCCTGACGTTGAGGACGCGGCGTTGGCACCAGTAGCCGGCGACCAGGGCGGACCGGACGGGAAGAAGGACACCAAGAAGAAATCGAGCGCCAAGAAGAAGGCCACTGCGGCCAAGAAGAAGGGCTCCAGCTCGCGCAAGACGAAGGCCACGCCCAAGCCGGCCGAAGACAAGGGCGAAGAAGCAGTAGAAGAAGTAACGGAAGAAGCAGCGGACGAGACCGTTGACGCCGATTCCGACGCTACGGATGACCACGAGGAAGAGGCCCCTGCCGACGAGACTCCCGCAGAGGAGCCGAAGGAAGAACCGGTCGCCGCAGCAGCGGCCAAGTCGGAACCTGCGCCGGCTGCAGTGAAGCCCGCGGAAGGCGTTGCGTCCAAGAAGAAGTACAAGAAGTACGTAAAGGGCTCGCCCGAGCACAAGGCAACGGTGGTCGGCGACACTGTAGGCGACCCGTTCAAGGACACGTCGGGTCCCTCGCTCAACATTCTCGTGAAGCTCATGAGTATGGTCGCTGTGGCAACGGTCGCGCTCGTGCTGGCCGTAAACAAGGGCGGCGGGCTGCTGCCCTGGCTGTTTGAGTGGATTTACACCAAGTAGACAACTCATCGAAAACCGGGCGCCTTCGGGCGCCCGGTTTGCTTTTGCGGGTGTCGCAACCTCGTCTATGCTGTCTGCATGATCCGAATTCTCCTCCTGGGACTGCTATACTCGGCACCACTACTGGCCGCTGAGCAAGAGGCGACGCCGGCCCTCGTGTCGGCCAGCGTTGAAGTACACCTACGGCCGGACGAGAAGGGCGTGTCCGCAGAAATCGCATTCCACGTCGTCGTTCGAAATGACGGCGAGCCGGGTACGTTCGAGTTTGGAATTCCCCTCGACTCAATACCCACAAAGAAGAACGAAGAGTTCGCGATCACCGTCGACACCAAGGCACTTCCGGCCCAATCCGACTCTGATGGCCAGTACCGCTGGACACTGGAATTGGGCGCCGGCCAGCAAGTTGACCTAAGCTGGTCGTACACAGGGGGGACCACCCTGCTGCCTCAACTGCATCCGCTTGGGCGGCGTCGCCTCACCCTGCCGCTGGCACACCTGCGACGCTTCGCTGCGCTTCCCGATAGCGTTTCAATCACCGTCCACTATGCGGACCTTCCGGCGGAGCTGTTCGAGCGCACCGACACGACGCCGCTGAAGTTCGCGCAACCCGCCGGCAAACGCATGGAGGACTTCCAGCTGACGTGGTTTGCCTCAACACTCGCGGCCAGGATTTCGGAGCAAGAGGCACGCCGCGAAGCGTTCAGCGAGAAACAACGCACGGCCGTCAATCGCGGTTTCACCTCAACGCTCGTCCTGCTGGCAGACTTGTACGCCCGGGCAGGCAAACACGTCGCGCTGGCCGAGACGTGCGCCCGGCTGGCCGAGCTTGAGGCTTCGTCGAACACGACCATAACGCACTGCGGGCCATCGGCCGGCTGGCGCAAGTATGTGCCATGGCGCCTGCTGCAGGTGGACGCGCTTGAAAAGGCAGGGGTAGACGCCAGGCAGGCTGCCGAGGCCGCGAGAGCGCACATGCAGGTTCTCTGGCCTGCATATCTGAAGGCGCGCGAAGGGACGAGACCCTTCGACCAACTCGACCGTTCAAAGCACGGCAACTACTGGGACTACGATTGGAAACGTACGCGCGAATTGTACGCGCACGTGCTCGAAGTTCTGGGTGACAATCAGGGCGCTGAGTCCGTTAGAGACGTACAGGATTGACCATGCTAATGCGCGCGCTGCTTGTATCCCTGCTCTTTGCTGCTCCGCTTGCGGCGGATGTAGACGCTGACTACCAGTCGCTGCTGGAGGCCTTCAAGGCCAAGCAGTACGCCCAGGCGCTCGATCGAGCCGAGAAGTTCGTCAGCGCCAACCCCGAGTACAAGTACTCCGATGCCGTCCACTACATGGGCGGAAACGCGGGCCTCAACGCCGGGGAGTACGCCCGCGGTGAAGCGCTCTACCGTGCGCTGCTCAAGGACCATGCGGACAGTCGCCACGCGGGCAAGGCTCGCGATGAGCTCGTCACCCTGCTCGACGCCGACCGCAGGCTGACCGAGTGCATCGCGCAGTGCGAAGCCAACCTGGAGGCCGAGCCCGAGGGCGCCAAGCGCGACCGCTGGACCTACATGATCGGACAGTGCCGCTTCCGGCTGTGGCAGTTTGAACAGGCCGAGAAAGACCTGAAGGCGTTCCGGAAGGACTTCCCGAAGTCCGAATACAACAGCTCTGCGAGCTACTACTTGGAACGGATCAATCCGGCGCTCAACGTCGACGCCGATGGCATCGTGAGCGGATATGACGGCAAGTTCGTAAAGGATATCCGCTACCAGACTGCGTTGAAGCACCTCCCCGGCTACGTGAAGGATGCCTGGAAAATTCTCAAACGCACGCTGGGTGTCGATCTGAAGGGCGCCCAAGTCGTGTTTGAGTTCAAAGACAAGGGCTTCAGCCGCGACAGCAACCGGGCCTACACCGAGACCATCTGCGTGGACTACAAGCCCTATACACGCATGGTGTTCTACGCCGAGCACATCGTCGTGAGCGAAGAGGACTTCCGCAGCCGCGTGACACATGAGCTGAAACACGCGGCCTTTCGTGACGTAATGGGCGCTGGCTACCTCGATCTGCCGAAGTGGGTGCGCGAGGGACTGGCCGTTTACGGGGCTGAGCAGTTTGAGGACCGGCTGGCGGCGCTGGTCGGCGGCGAAACGTTTTCCGGGCGTGACCCGCGAAAGCTGCTGGATGGCATCGCCGACGCCGATCACAACACGAACGACTATCTCGAGGATGCGGCCGCGTTCATGTGGCTCGAGAGCGTCAAGAAGGGCTCCGTCCACGAATTCTGCCGGCGCCTCCTGCAGGGCGAAGACTGCAACGAGCTGTTCGCAAAACTGTCAGGCAAGCCGCTCGAAGAGGCATTTGAAGCCGCGGCGGCCTATGCCCTGCAACTGGTCAATGATCGGCTGGGCGATGCCGAGGACGAATTTCTGAAGATCCGCAGCGCCGACTTCAAGAACGCCAAGGACAAGGACTGGGCCGGGAACGAAGGCATCGCGCTCTACTCTGACTGGCTGAAGACCCATGCCGGTCACCCGCTCAAGGCCAACGCGCGCTATCGCCTGGGCAAGCTGCTCATCCGCTCCGGCAAGTACGAGGAGGGGCGCAAGTGCATGCGCCAGGTGCTCGAGGCCGAGCAGTTGCGCAGCACAATCTGCGACGACGCGCAGTTCTGGATTGCCCAGAGCTACGAGGACGAAGGCGAACCGGAGAAGGCCAAGCGCGAGTGGGGAGTGCTGCTGCGTGACTACTCATGGTCACGCCAGGCGATTGATCGCAAGGATCGCTTCGCCGTGGCCGGCCCCGAAACCGGCGATAGCGACAAGTAGCCATGATCGATCCCGCATTTGAGCCACGCTACTGGGACATGATTGCAGTCGCGGTGATGGTCGGCGTACTACCCCAGTGGACAACCTTCTTCACGATGCCGCGCATGCGGGCTCTGCCGCCCGACGTGCAGGATCGCATTCGCCCGCGCTTCTACATTGAAGCGATGGCGCTGCAGTGGCTGCTCGCATTCGTGGCCCTGAATCACTTCCTGTTCGGAGACCTGCCGCTCGATCAACTCGGTCTCTCGCTGCAAGTCGAGAGGCTCCCCGAGCTGGCCATGGGCGCGGTTGCGGCCATTGGGCTGCTGGCTTTCATCGGTTTCCAGCGTATCGGTATTCGCAAGCACCCCGAAGGGCGACAGCTGGTGCGCAAAGCGATCGCACGCTACGACTGGATCATTCCGCGCTCAAAGAGCCAGAAACGCATCTGGCTGCTGGTATCGGTCCACGCCGGCATCGGCGAAGAGCTGTTCTTCCGTGGCTTCCTGCTGGCCGCGCTGAACTGGTACCTGCCGCTGTGGGCAGCCGCGTGCATCGCGGTCGTGATGTTCGGATTTGCGCACACCTACCAGGGCGTCAAGGGAATCGTCAGCACGGCGGTTGTCGGCGGCGTGCTGATGGTGCTGTATCTGGTCACGGGCAGCCTGTGGGTGTCCATGTTTGCGCAT
Organism: Planctomycetota bacterium; assembly: GCA_020638675.1. Classification (GTDB taxonomy): domain Bacteria; phylum Planctomycetota; class UBA8742; order UBA2392; family UBA2392; genus JACKID01. The sequence continues at coordinate 973,982 of JACKID010000001.1, read as the reverse complement.
GCGGTGTATGACATACAGGGCGGTTTGTTCGCCCACTGGGCACTGTATCGCGAAGACGCCCCGCGCTATGCCTGAAGAGACCACACTGCTTGAGCGGCAGATCTACGCCGCACCGCATGAGCCCGGCTGCTACCTGTTCAAGGATGCACGCGGCAAGGTGCTGTACGTCGGCAAGGCGATCAGCCTCGCCAACCGCGTCCCGGCATATCTTCGGCCGGATGCCGACGGGCGCGCCCACATCCCGTTCCTGATGCGCAAGGCGACCACGGTCGAGTTCATCGTCGTCAACAACGAGAAAGAGGCCTTGGTCCTCGAGAACAACCTGATCAAGCGCTTCCGCCCGCGCTACAACATCGTGCTGGCAAGCGACGACCGCACGTTCGTGAGCGTCCGCATCGATATGCGTCACGACTACCCGCGCGCGACGATCGTTCACAAGTACAAACATGACGGCGCGACGTACATTGGCCCGTACTCCAGCGCCAGCAAGCTCTACAAGACGCTGGAAGTCCTGAAGCGCGTCTTTCCGCTGCGCCTGTGCAGCGACCACGTGATGGCCAACCGCTCACGCCCGTGCGTCTACCACGAGATCGGCGTATGCAAGGCGCCATGCGTGAAGGACATGATCAGCAAGGAGGCCTACGCCGACATCTTGAAGGGCTTCATCCACGTGCTCAACGGGCAGGACGCAAGCGTCGTAAAGCTGCTGGAGGGTCAGATGAATCAAGCCGCGGCCGACCTGAAGTACGAGCGGGCCGCTGAGCTGCGCGACAAGATGCTGGCCGTGCAGGAAACCACCATGCGCCAGCGCACCCAGGTGGGCCAGACCAAGGCCGTGCACCGCGACGTCCACGGCATATACCGCGAGGCGGACCGACTGGGCATCGCCACGCTGATGTACCGGGACGGCAAGCTGGAGGAATCCGCCACACGTGAGTTCACCAGTCTGCTGCCAGACGACGAAATCCTGAGCCAATTCCTGAAGCAGTACTATGACCGAGCCACATTCGTGCCCGACGAGGTCGTCGTGCCGATCCAGCTGGAGGGCATGGACGCGCTCGCTTCCTGGATATCGGATCGTGCCGAGCGTCGAGTGCAGGTGCTGTTCCCCCAGCGCGGCGAGCGCGCCAAGCAGGCCGAGATGGCCAACGTAAACGCGCGCCATGCGCAGAAAGTCCGCGCGGAAACCGAAGACCGAAACAAGCAGTTGCTCGCCGCGTTGCAGGAAGCCGCAGGACTGGAACGTACACCCGTGCGCATGGAGTGCTTCGACATCTCGCACGGCGGCGGCAAGGACACGGTGGCCAGCAGCGTCTGCTTCATCGACGGCGAGCCGGCCAAGAGCCAGTACCGCAAGTACAAGATCAAGACCCACGACCGCAACGACGACTTCGCCAGCATGGAAGAAGTGCTGCGGCGTCGGCTCAAACGCGGCATGCAAGAGGACAATCTTCCGGACCTGATCGTGATCGACGGCGGCACCGGCCAACTGAACCGCGTGCAGGCCGTATTCGACGAGATGAATGTCGTCGGAATCGACCTGATCTCGCTGGCAAAGTCACGCGACAAGAAGCGTCCCGGCTGGGAGACCGCCTGGGGCGAAGACGTCGAGCGAACGAACGAACGGATATTTCTGCCCGGGCGCGACGAGCCCGTCACGCTCGACCAGCGCAGCCCTGCACTGTTCCTGTTGATGCGCATTCGCGACGAGGCGCACCGGTTCGCCATCACGTTCCACCGGCAGTTGAAGGGCAAGTCCACTATCAAGAGCAGCCTGGACGCCATCCCGGGTGTTGGTCCGAAGAAGAAGAAAGCGCTGATTCGAAAGTTCGGCTCGCCACGTGGCGTGAAGCTCGCACTGCAACATGAGCTTGCGCAAGTTGAAGGCATCACCCCGAAGCTTGCCGAGGCGATCTTCACGCACTTCGAGTCAGACCGGGCCGAGTTAATCGCCCGCGACACGGCCAAGCGCGAGAAGGCTGCCGCCAGGGCTGCGGAACGCGAATCCCGCGACTAGCCACAGCCCCCGCCCGCTGCCACTATCGCCCGCGATGATACCGGTGATCCTCATCTGCGTCCTGTGCGTCTTCGCTTACTTCGCCAAAGGCGTCACAGGTGCCGCCAGTGCCATCGTGTTCAACGCCGGTCTGCTGATTGCGCTCGCCCTCGGGCTGGACGGCGGGCTGACGCTGCGCGACGGGCTCTACTGGATTGCCCTGACGGACTTCCTCTCCAGCGCCCTGCTAGGCGCGCTGCTATGGCGGCAGGTGAAGTTCGAGAAACTGACGCTGCTGATGTTGGCGACCATGGTCCCGGTCACGATTGTGTTCTCCGTCCTGCTGCCCGCGCTTGATCTTCACTGGTTGTCCCTGATCCTGGCTTTGGCCGTGATCGGCGCGGGAGTTTACCTGGCGGCCCGGCGGGACCTGCCGCCCGCTTCCAGGCGTGCACTCAGCCTGTGGGCGCTGCCGACCGGCGCATTGGCCGGCGTTTTGGGCGGGTTGTTCGGGATGGGCGGCCCGGTCGTGTTCGTGCTGCTGAGCCGCGCCGGTGACGATCCCGGAGAGTTCCGCGGGCGCACCATTCTGATCACGAACGTAACCGGGCTTGCCCGGCTGGTAGCTCTCGGGCTGACCGGCGTGTACGCAACCAGGCACTTCGTGTGGCTTGGCTGGGCCGCACCTGTGGTTGTGGCAGCCTTGCTGTCCGGCATCTGGGCACACACGCGACTGAAACCGCGCCCCTTTCGCCTCGCGTTGGGCGGGCTGGTCACGCTGGCAGGAATCGGTGGGCTGCTGCGATTCGCACTGTCATAAGCAAAGACCCCCGGTGTCGCCCGGGGGTCTTGTTGAATGCTAATCGAACGCCGGAACGGGCTCGGGTTCTATCTCGTGGATGCCGCTGTCCTCGGGCTTGCGGTCTTCATCCTCCGGCGACGACTCCGGCTGCTTCTGCTCGTCCGACAGGTCGTCCGGGTTGCCGAAGGCGCGGCGGAAGTATGCGCGGAAGCGATCCGTCCACCCGGCCGTCACCAGGTACGCCGCCGGCACCAGCACCAGCGTCAGCACTGTTGCAATCATCAGCCCGAAGATCACGGCCGTGGCAAGCGGCGCCCACCACGCGGAACTCTCTCCGCCAAACACCCAGGTGAAGTTGTGGAAGTCGAAGCTGAACTGCAAGGCCATCGGCAGCAGGCCTAACGCAGTGGTTATCGCGGTCAGCAGCACGGGTCTCAAGCGTGTCTTGCCGGCTTCCACCACGGCTTCATAGACATCCATACCGTGGAACTCCCTTAACTGGTTAATGTAGTCGATCATCACGATCGCGTTGTTCACCACCACGCCTGCCAACGCCACGACAGCCACGCCGGTCATGATGATGCCGAACGGCTGGGCCAGCACGATCAGGCTCACCATCACGCCCACCAGCGACAGAATCACGCTGCTCAGAATGATCCCGGCCTGCAGCACGCTGTTGAACTGAAGCACGAGGATGAACATGATCACCAGCAGCGCGATCATGAACGCCTTCATCAGGAACGCTGACGCCTCCTCCTGATCCTTGTTCTCGCCGGTGAACGTCGCTTCGAAGCCCGCCGGCATGGTGGACTTCTCGACTTCGATTCGTTTGGCGATCTCGGCCAGCAGCTCGCGCGCCTGGTAGCCTTCTGCCACGTCAGCGGAAACCGTAAGTACGCGCGCGCCGTCCTTGCGCCGGATCGTGCCCGCGCCGCCGACGTAGTCCCAGGTGCAGACAGTTGAGAGCGGAATCGCGTTGCCGAACGCGTCACTGACACGGATGGAGTCGAGCACGGCCGGATCATTGCGACGATTCTCAGGCAGACGGACGATGATGTCGCGTTCTTCGCGACCGTCGTCGTACCCGCCGATGCGCTGGCCGGCGATCAGCATCTTCACGAAGTTGCCGATCCACTGCGTATTCAGTCCCAGCAAGGCCGCCTTGGAGCGATCAACCCGCACCCGCAACTCCGGCTTGCCGATGCGAAGGTCGTCGCGCAGGTCGATGACGCCCGGCACGCCTTCGACAATGCGGCGAACCTTCTTCACGGCGTCCGCAAGTTGTTTCTCATCGGCAACGCGCACCTCGACGTTGATGGGCGGACCGGTCGGAGGGCCCATCGACTGGCGCTTGATCTCGAACTCTGCACCCGGCAGGTCGGCGATCAGCGGGCGCAGTTCGTCGAGATACTTGGCCGGGCTGCCGACGCGATCTTCCTGGTTTTTGAAACTCATTGTGACGCGTGCGAGGTGCGTGGCATCGGCGCCGCCTTCCATCGGGTTGCCGCCAACACCGGTACCGCCGACGGTTGTCTCGATGCCCTTGATGTCTTCATTCTGGGGAATGCGTGACTCCACGACGCGCGCCAGGGCGTCCGTCTTGGCGAGACTTGTACCTTCGGGTGCGGTGATGTTGACGAACGCGAGCTTGGGCTCGACCTCTGGGAACAGCTCGACGCCGTGGCCAAGGCTGCCATAGACCACAATCGTCATGATCAGCAGAACGAATGCGCCGATCAGGGACGTCTTCGGGAAGCGCAGCCCAAGCCGAAGGATGTGCTCATAGCCTCTGATTACGCTGTTGCCAAATCCTTCGACCTTCTTGTTGAGCACACTCTCGCGCGGTTTGCGGAAGCGCATGAAGGCGGCCGCGACCGTCGGGTTGATCACCAGCGCGACGAACAGGCTGCACGCCAAAGTTACGATCACCGTGATCGGCAAGAACTTCATGAACTCGCCCATGATCCCCGGCCAGAAGACCATCGGAAAGAACGCGCCAAGGGTCGTTGCCGTGGAAGCGATCACCGGCCAGGCCACTTCGGCGGTCGCCTCACGGGCGGCCTGCATGGGTGATTTGCCGAGGCCTATATGTCGGAAGATGTTCTCAATGATCACGATGGCGTTGTCGACAAGCATGCCCTGCGCGAGGATCAGGCTGAACAGCACCACCACGTTCAGCGTCACCCCCATCGCCTGCAGGATGAAGAAACTCATCGCAAGGCTGAGCGGAATCGCCAGTGCCACGAAGATGGCATTGCGCAAACCCAGCGCGAAAAAGATCACGATGAGCACCAGCACTAGACCCGAGAGAATGTTGTTCTCAAGGTCCGCAATCATGTTGCGGATGTTGTCCGACTCGTCCTGCAGCACGGCGTAATCCACTCCCGAAGGAAACTCGTTCTTGGCTTCCTTCATGCCGTACTTGATCGCGTCCGTGATCGGGATGATGTTCGCGCCCGCGCGCTTCTGAATCGTCAACTGCACGGCCGGCTGGCCGTCGCGACGAGCGTAGCTGATCGGGTCCTTGTGGCTCAGGTACGCACGAGCAACGTCCCTGAGGTACACCGGCCGCCCATCAACGGAATGAATCAGCAAACTCTCCACATCAGCGGCCGTCTTGAATTCGCCGGGGATACGTACAGACGGCTTGACGCTGCCTGTGTCCACACCACCTGCAGAAACGTCGACGTTCTCGCCGCGAAGCTTCGCAATGAGGTCATTGACCGGAAGCTTGTAGCCCTCGAGCTTTTCCGGATCGACTTCGATCTCGATCTCGGGCTCCAGGCCGCCGTTGATGCCGACGCTCAGTACGCCGGGGATTGTCTCAATCCGGTCCTGCAACTCTTCCGCGATGTGCTCAAGCACGGGCACTTCGGCGCCGTACAGGGTCACGATCATGATCGGGAACTCGGAGAAGCTGAGCTCTGAGACTGTCTCATCTTCGGCATCGACCGGGAACTCGGCCTTGGCGATGTCGACTTTCTCGCGCACCTTCTGGAGCGCCTCTTCGACTGGAATGTCAGGGTCGAACTTGCAAGTGGTGATGCTTGCGCCTTCAACAGACACGCTGGTCAGCTCATCAAGGCCCTTCAGGTTCTTCAGTTTTCGCTCAAGTGGCAGCGTGATCGATTGCTCGACGTCGGCCGGACTGGCCTCAGGCCAAGGGACAGCAATCGTGACGAGCGGAACCTTGATGTCCGGGCTGCTCTCGCGCGGCAGCGTCATGTAGCTGAACATGCCCAGCAACGCGATGCCGGCCATCAGCACGAAGACTGCCACACGGTGCTTGACGGAGAAGTTGGTGACTATCATTCCCGGGCCTCCCCGCCACTGCCGACGACGTACGGATCGTCATCAGTCCAGTGCACCTCGTCGCCGTCCGCCAGGGCCTGCGCGCCGAATGTTACGACGCGCATGCCGGGCTTGAGCTTGTCGCCGCGGACCTCAACCCATTGGTCTGAGAACTGGCCAAGCTCAATGTCCTTCAACTCGCTTACGACATCTCCACCAGACGCCGGAATCGCGAACAGCGACTTGCTTTGGCCGTTCAGTCGCACGGCGCTCAGCGGAACCACAATCGCGTCCGGGCTGCTGTAGATGGTTACTTGCGTCGTGCCGAAGATGCCAGCCGGGAGGCTCATGTCCTCGTTCGGAATGGTCATCTCGACCGTGAAGCTGTGGGTCAAAGGGTGCGCCACGGTGTCGATGCGCGTGATCTTGGCCTTGCGCTCGATCGGTTTGCCGTCGCCACCCTTGAGCGAGCCGATGACGACATTCATGTCTTCGCCCAACGTGAGCGACTGACGATGTGCCTCGGGAATCTCCAGCTCGGCGACCAGCTTGTCCATTACTGCAATGTGCGCCAGTACTTCACCGCCGTTCGCGTACTCACCGGCATTGTGCATGCGGTCGGTCATCACACCCTCGATCGGGTTCATGATGTAGGTGTCTTCGATCATGGCGAGCATCCGACCGGCCGCGGCACGCGCGATGTTGCGTCGCGTGCGAGCCTGGTCGAGTTGTGCACCGGTGGTTTGGGGGTAGTCCTGCGCGCGCTTGAGATCGCGCACGGCCTGGTCATAGTTCGCCTGTGCCTCGCGGAAACTCTCGCGCAGTTGCGCCGAGTCAATGCGCGCGAAGCAAGGCACGTCCACAAGATGGCGCAGATTGCGGAACGCCAGCTCATCCTCGGTCGGCGCCGGCGCGTCGGCCGGCAGTGTGGCGAGATACTCTTCCACTTCGAGCCACTTCGCCTCTGGCATGGATGACGCCGGGACCACTTCACCCTCGTCATAGGCAAGAGCGACGATGTTGCCCGGTGCGGCCGCACGCAGAACCAGCTCCTCGCGCGGGCGGATCACCACGGGCAGCTTGATCTTGACCTCCAGCCGCTGCGGCTTCACCAGCTGCACGATTACGTTGCGAATCTGCTTGGACTCGTTGACTTCCGGTGCCCCGGAGTTTCCGCACGCTGCCAAAACAAGGGGCAAGGCGAGCATCACGATGTTTCGCGTCCTCATGCTTCTGTTCCTTCGTCAAAGGCTGCCACTCCGTGCAGCACGAGCGTTGCTATTTCGTCAGCTAACGAGTAGGCGCAACCGGTGAATTCCGGACATTGCACCACCTTCATTAATTCGTGCATCAACATCGCCCAGAACGCCTTGATCGTCACGCTTGCAGCGCGTTCAGACATGCCGCGCGCGCGCAGAAGCTGGATCCATTCTTCGGCGACCTTGCAGTCGTACTCTTCGGCCTGCTTGACCAGATCTTTCAGGCTGCTGCGCCCAAACCAGATGGAGAAAGCAAACGCGAGCGTGTTGCGATACTGCTGTGCCAGCGCGAGCATCTCTCTCGTGTACAGCTCAAGCAGGTCGCGAACGCTCGTCGTCTGGGCAAAAACACGTTCGCGGGTTTCAGTCGCTGCCGCCAGGAACTCCGCAATCAGTGCCGCCGCGACGCCCTCTTTGCTACCAAAGTGGTAGTAGAGAGCCGGCTTGGTGACACCGGCCGCTTCCACAATCTCGCGAACGCTGACGGCGTCGTAGCCCCGGCCGGCAAACAGGCCCGCCGCCTCGCGCAAGATGGCGGAGCGGGTATCGGCTTCAGTTGTGGAGTCGGCTGCCATGCCCGGCCTTATATACCGTACGGTAGGTATTTCCATCGATTAACTGACCGCACGTTCAATAGCTTCCCGCTTTTTCCAAAACATCGGCCGCTTGCACGTCAAAACAGGGCGCGCTATAGTTGTCGCCCCGCCACTGAGCGGGATTTCGTTCTTTATTGTCTGACGGCCTTCGATGTGCCGGTGCAAATCGCAGCAAGGACTCGGGTTAAGTATGGTGAAGATCAAGGCGCGTTCTTCGGAATCGGTTGACCAGTTGCTTCGTCGCTTCAAGAAGGCTTGCGAGAAGGAAGGCCTGACGCGTGCCATGAAGCGCCAGTCGTACTACGAGAAGCCGAGTGTCACCCGCAACCGCAAGAAGCGCCAGGCACTGAAGCGCAAGCTGCAGGCCACCTACCTGTCGCAGCTCTAGTCGTGTCAGCGGTTGAGATCACCAACCTCAGCAAGACCTTTCGTGACTTCTTTGGCCGTCGCCGCGTGAAAGCGCTCGACGGCCTTTCTCTTTCTGTGGAACCGGGAGAAGTCTTCGGGCTGCTCGGCCCGAACGGCAGCGGCAAGTCCACCACGTTCAAGATCGCCGTCGGGTTGCTTCGCGCAAGCGACGGCAGCGTCACCATCCAGGGTGCGAAACCGGGAACCCTGTCGGCCCGCAAGGCCACGGGCTTTCTGCCGGAAGACAGCACGCTGCTGCCGTTTCTCACCGCGCACGAGACACTCAAGCTTCACGGCGCGCTCGCGGGCCTGTCCCGCAGGGATGCGGCAACCAAATCCGAAGAATTGCTGGAACGCCTGGACCTGAAGCATGCGGCGAAGCGCCGTGTGAAGGGATTCTCCAAGGGCATGCAACGGCGCCTGGGCATCGCCAGCGTGCTGATCGCGGATCCGGACGTGTTCATCCTCGACGAGCCGACCAGCGGGCTGGATCCGCTGGGCGCGGTCGGCGTGAAAGAGCTGATCGCCGAGCTGCGCGGCAAGGGCAAGGCAATCCTGATCTCGAGCCACCTGCTGGGCGAGCTCGAAAACGTCTGCGATCGCGTGGCCTTCCTGAACAAAGGCAAACTGCTGAAGCAGGGCACGCTGGAGGAGTTGCTGCGCGAACACGAAGTCCACCAGTTGCGCGTAAGCCCCCCCACGCCGGAGGCCGTGCAGGCACTCGAAGCACTTGCGCGCGAAAAGGGCCTCCAGGTGCTGAGCTCCGGCGCGCCGATGCGGTCGCTGGAAGCCTTCTATCTCAGTGTGCTGGGCGACAGGGACAACGCATGATCGGCCGTGTGCTGGCAATTGCCGGCGCCGGCATTCACGAGGCCCGGCGCTCCCGCCTGCTTCCACTGGCCGTTCCCGCGCTGGTGTTTGCCGTCCCGTTGATCGCGCAGATGTTTTCAGACGACGCCGCTCAGCGTGCATGGCTGAGCCGGAGCGTTCTTGCGGAGGGGCTCCGAACGATTCTTCCGCTTGCAGCCATCGTTGGCGCAGGCTTCCTGCTTAAGCCCGGTCTGAAACAGGGATGGACCGTCCTGCCCGCGCGGCGCGCGGAGTACTTCATCGGTGCGGCCGTTGCGGGGGTTGCCGTCCTGTCCTTCGGAGCGCTGTTCTTCACCATGGGCGGGGCCATTGCGGCAAACGACGACCTGAGGCTGACGCTGCCCGCTGCAGGCATCAGCAAGCAGCGTACGCTCAATGGCCAGCATCAGGTCGCGCAGGGTAAGCCGGGCACCTCCGCCTGGGCCAATCCGCGGTACGGCGAAGAGTTGGTCTTGGGTCTGCCGGATGAGATCGACGGCAAACTGCAGGGCACGATCGAGTACCAGATGGTCTGGACCGGCGAATCTCCCCCACGCGACCGGTCGCCCGTCGCGGTCTGGCTGCAACACGGATCCGTGCGTACGCCGCTGGCGACGGGCGTGCAATCTCGCTACCGGGTTTTGTTCGAAGGCGACTACGTTGCCGGAAGCTCGTTGGTCCTGCAGCCCACGGACCCGGTGCTGATCGTCGGGACGTCGCCCGAGCGCGTGCGTTTCGACGTTGCCCAGGTTGCGCCGTACGCGAGCATCCTCCGACTGCTGCTGCTGTCGCTTTGCGCCGCGTCGCTGTGCCTTGCCGTGGTGCTGTTCGTCCGCTCGCTTTCCACCGCACCGACGGCCGTGCTGGCCGGACTGCTGCTGCTGGCCACACTGACGCTGCTGCCAAGCCTCGCGCCGACCTCGCGCATGGCGCATGACCGTCGCGCCGCACTTGAGCAAAATGCCCGCGAATCGAAGTTTGTCGAACGACTCGAGGCGCGTGCCGACGCGCTACCCCAACTGTTGCCCGACACTTACTTCGACGAGTATCTGGCTGGACGAGTTGTGCCGGGCGACGCCTTGCTTGCCGGGGGCCAGCGACTGCTGGCGGCGCTGCTGCTGCTGCCGCTCGGGGCGATGCTGTTCCGACTGCGCCAGATGGCCAAGTAGCTAATTCAGCAGCCCGTCCAGTTGTTCGCGCCGATCCGGATCGGTGATGACGATGACGCTGTCGCCCGCGTAAAGCACCGTGCTGCCGCCCGGGTTGTACTCGACGCGTTCGTTGCTGCGCATGATGCCGATGACCGCGAGCCCCAGGTTCTTGAAAATCCCGACGTCACCGAGTTGCTTGCCGTCAGCCTTGCCGCCCGGCTTGATCGTGACGTTCTCGAACCGCACCACGTGCTCATGATCGCGCACCATGGTGTCGAGGAAGTCGACAACGATCGGCCGAATCATCTCGCTTGCCATGCGCAGTCCGCCGATGTGATTGGGGCTGATCACGGCGTTCGCGCCCACGCGGTAGAACTTGGCGTCATTCTCGAACAGCGTCGCGCGGGCGACGATGCGCATCTTGGCGTTCAACTGCCGCGCAGACACGGTAAGCAGGATGTTGTCGCGATCTTCAGGCAGCACGGCAAACAGCCCGCGAGCTTCCTGCAACCGCGCGGACTCAAGTACCTCGTCGTCCAGCGCGTCGCCCTCAAGGATGATGATCCCGGGGTGGTGATCGTGCGCATGCTTCAGGTTGCCCTGATCGTTGTCGATCAGAACGACCTTCTGCTTTAGCTTGACCAGCTCATCCACAATGTGGATGCCCGTTGTGCCGCAGCCGCAAACCACGTAGTGGCCAGCGATTTTTCCGAGCTCGCGATCCATGCGCCTGCGCTTCAGGTACTTGAGAAGCGCCCCCTCAACGAAGACGCTGATGATAGCGCCGGTGCTGTACAGGGCCACGACGTACGCGGTCAGTGTGTAAATCGTGAGGAACACTTTTAGGACCGACTGGCCATCCGGGGTCAGGGCGTTGATGTCAACTGCGACTTCAAAGCCCACCGTCGTCAGCGTGATCGCCGCCATGTACAGGCAGTCCAGAACGCCCCAGCGCGTGGACACGACATCAGGCTGCATGAACTGGTGGCCGATGAGGTACAGAACCCCGGCCCCGCTCGCCCAGGTGAACGCATACAGCCCGATCGCCAGCATCAGCCTGTGCTGGCCGGAGTAGCGGAAGAACCGCATCAGGAAGTGTTGGAGGAATGTAAGCATGCCCCAAGGCAATTTAGTTCGCAGGCTGGCCGTGGGAAGCAGGCCCGCGCGATATAGCTCGCCCGGCCTGACCGAACCGGCCGCGCCACTATCCCTGAGCGGCCGCCCAGCGCCACAGCACGAACGCGCCTCCCAGCAAGAACAGCGTCGTGAAGATCACCTTGTTGTATTTCGCAAGCCACTGGGGCAGGTAGATGTCGAAGTTTGGCCTTCGGTCGTCGACATAGCGCGCGGCGAGGTTTGTAAGCGGGCAGCGCCCCCGGTTGGCCATCAGAATCACCCCCTCGACGCAGATCAGCCCGGCGGCTGCGCATGCCCAACCGAAGTGTCCGTACCAGCCCAGCACCGGCATCGCCAGAATGACGCCAACGAAGAAGGCCCAGACAACGGTATGGATCGTTCGAATGAGGGTTAACACACGCCCAGCCTAGCTGATGCGGCAAGCCTATTAACTGGCAAACCCCGCCGAAGCGGGGTCTGCCAGTGGCGGAGGGAGGGGGATTCGAACCCCCGGTGCCTTGCGACACACTCGCTTTCCAAGCGAGCACAATCGGCCACTCTGTCACCCCTCCGTTTGGGAAACGGCTCTATGAGCCGTTTCCCAAACGCCCTCGGGCCCGCACAGCGTCCAAGGCAGGTCGCGAATCATAACGTTGCAGCGTTTCCGGGCAAGGCATCGACGAGCTTATCCACACCCTATGCCCAAACCCTCCAATCGCCGCCGACACCCTATTTCAAGCATATTCGGGGCCGATCCGGCTTCCTTATGTCGCGCCGATATGTATACTCTGAAAGATGACGACACGTCTGGTCAAAAGGCCCAAAATCAGCCCCCAGCAAAGCGCCAAGGACCCCCTTGAGCGGCTCCGGCAGAACACCCGCCGGCCGGTCATGCCGGTCCCATTTGCGCAGGCGCTGTCGGTGCTTTTGACTGAGCAGAAGCGCGTCAACCGCTCCCGGCTGCAGCGTATCAAGGCCGCGTGGGAAATGGCGCTGGAGCAAACAAAGGGTGTAAGCGCTGCCGCCAAGCGCGCCGAGGTCGTCAGCGTTGCAAAATCCGGCGCCGTTCGCGTAACCGTAGACAGCCCGGCGCTAACCCACGAGTTGGGTGTCGTCTATCGCGACGCGCTGCTTGAACGCATGCGCGCGCTGTTGCAGGGCAAGGATTCCATTTCCGAGCTGCAGGTGAAAACCGGCGGCCGTCGCAAGTAGCAAGTCCACAGGTGTCTTTGAGGATCCAATGGCTGAATCGCAAACCGCAACGAGAACAGAAGTGTACAGCGCAGACGACCTGATGAAGCTGGAGGGCCTGGAAGGCATCCGCAAGCGCCCCGACATGTACATCGGCGGGCGCGACGTAAACGGCTTGCATCACCTCGTATTCGAAATCGTCGCCAATTCGGTCGACGAAGCGCTGGCCGGACGTTGCAACAACATCACCGTGGAATTCAATAAGGACGGTAGCTGCACCGTCACGGACGACGGCCACGGCATTCCTGTCGGCATGAACAAGCAGACCGGCAAACCGGGCGTCGAGATGGTGCTGGCCGACCTGCACGCCGGCGGCAAGTTCGAGGGCAAGGCCTACAACACGGCCGGCGGTCTGCACGGTATCGGCCTCAAGGCTGTGAATGCGTGCAGCGACCGGACGACCGTTGTCGTCTGGCAGGCGGGTAAGGAACACACAATCGAGTTCAGCCGCGGCAACAAGACCAAGGACTTGAAGGTCACCGGCGACGCGGACAAGACCGGCACACAAGTAACGTTCATGCCGGACGCCACCATCTTCGACACTATCGAGTTCAAGTACGCCATGGTCGCTTCGCGCCTGCGCGAGCTGGCATTCCTGGCCAAAGGCCTGAAGATTCACCTCAACGACCACCGCGGTGAGGGCAAGGACGAGATCTTCCACTTCAAGGAAGGCATCAAGGAGTTCGTCGCCTGGCACAACCGCAACAAGTCAAAAATCAACGAAGAAGTCTGCTACGTTCACAAGACCGTCAACCAGGGCGCGGATGACGAAGTCGACGTCGAGGCCGCATTCCAGTGGTGCGACGGCGAGGGCGAACAGCCGACTCACACCTATGGCAACTACATCAACAACCCCTTCGGCGGCACGCACCTGACCGGCTTCCGTAAGGGCCTGACACGCGGGCTGGGCCGCTATCTCGGGCGCTATCTCGAAAAGAAGGGCAAGGACACCAAGAAGATCGCCATGCCCAGCGGTGACGACTACCGCGAGGGCCTCTACGCGGTCATCAGCGTGAAGGTGAAGAACCCGCAATTCGAAGGCCAGACCAAGGTCCGCCTGCTGAACCGCGAAGTGGAAACCGGCGTGGACCAGGTCGTTGCCGAAGCCATGGAGACGTTCCTCGAGGAACACCCCAAGTCGGCCGAGCGCATCTGTGAGCACAGCCTGCTCGCCGCCCGCGCCCGCGAAGCCGCGCGTAAAGCCCGCGAAGTAGTCCGCAAGGGCGCGCTGCAAACCGGCTTCCTCGCCAGTAAACTCGCGGACTGTCTGTCCAAGAAACCCGACGAGGCCGAGCTGTACATCGTCGAGGGTGACTCGGCCGGTGGCTCAGCCAAGCAGGGCCGCGAACGCATGTTCCAGGCCATCCTGCCGCTGCGCGGCAAAATCCTGAACGTGGAGAAGTCCACGCTTGCGAAGATGCTGCAGCACACGGAAATCCAGAACCTGATCGCCAGCATCGGCACCGGGATCGGCACCGAAGAGCCGGGCAAGGGCGGCTTCGACATTTCAAAGCTGCGCTACGGCAAGATCATCATCATGACCGACGCCGACGTGGACGGCAGCCACATCCGCACCCTGCTGCTGACGTTCTTCTACCGCCAGCTCGCGCAGTTGATCGACGCCGGCAACATCTATGTCGCCCAGCCTCCGCTGTACAAGGTCACACGCAAGAAGAAGTCCGAATACGTGCGCAGCGATCGCGAAATGAATGACACGCTGATGCGCATGGGCATCGAGGGCGCCAATACGCGCGTTCCCAAGGACATGGACATCGGCGCGGCCGGGCGTGAATTCAGCGGCGCTCAGATGCGCAGCGAGATCTTCGAGCGCCTGATCAAACTGGAAGAGATGGCGGTCAAGATCAGCAAGAAGGGCCTGAACCCCAACCGCTACTACGCCCAGTTCAACAGCGAGACGAAATCCCTGCCGACCACGGTGATCTTCAGCGAAGACAAGGCGCGCTACTTCCACGATCACCAGGAGCCGGAGCTGAACAAGTTCATCGGCGAACGTCTCAAGAAGGGCTTCGAAGTGCTGACGCCGGCCGAGATCGGAAACCGCGAGACGGACCTCGCCGCCAGCCTCGACCGCGACAAGGTGGAAGAGCGCATCGAAGTCGCCGAGCTGGCCGAACAGGCGGCAGAAGTCATCAGCCAGCTTGAGGTTCGCGGTTTCCCCGCATGGACCATCAACGGCCGCGAAAACCAGGCCGAGCAGTTCATGCTGCGCTTCGACGAAGAAGAAGAGCAGCCGGTGCTGAGCCTGAATGAGCTGCTGCTGAAGGTGCGCGAGGCTGGGCGCAAGGGCATCAGCATCCAGCGCTACAAGGGCCTGGGCGAAATGAACGCCGACGAGCTATGGGAAACCACCATGGACCCGGCCAACCGCGTGCTGCTGAAAGTGACGATGGAAGACGCCGACGCGGCCGACGAAATGTTTACCATCCTGATGGGCGACTCCGTCGAGCCACGCCGCCAGTTCATTGAGCGTCACGCACTGGAAGTGAAGAACCTGGACATCTAGTCGAACTCGGCGACCCAATCTTGGAGCGGCTTGTCGGATTCTGCGACGTCGCAGGCGAGGAACATGGTGTCCTCGTAGTCGCCGGCCTTGATTTCGATGGGCTTCCAGCCTTCGTGCCATGATTGGCTCAGGATCGTCATGATGCGGTCCTGTGAGAGCACCATGCACTCCTTGTAGATCGCGAGCTCCTTGAAGTCCGGCTGGTAGACGACCGTGGCGCCGTTCTTGTCCTGCAGCCGGAGCGACTTCTCGAACGGAATGTCCAGCACCTTGCCGGTAATGCGCCGCTCCGTCGGTTTCTCTTCATCGTCGCATTGCAATGTCGGCGGCTGCTGGTCGATGTAGATCTCGTTCAGGTCGACGCCGTTGTGGTTCCAGTAGGTCGTCTTCAGCTTGCGCAGGCTGTGGATCTTCACCACCGGCGAGCCCCACGTCAGCGTGATTTCGAAGCTCGCCTCGTCAAACAGGTCGAGCGTCTTGTCGTTGTTCTTGCGAGCCCAGGCGTAACACTCGACGCGCATTGTGCGCTGGAACGGATTGGGCTCAAGCACCTCGATGTCCGTTGCGATGCTTGGGTAGATCACGAAGACTTCGTCGTGGACTTGCTGGCCGGCCTTGTAGGACTCGTCGACTTCCTTGCCGATCTCTTCTGTCTCGACGCATCCGGCGCTGCAGCCCAGCGGCGACAGCTCCAGCTTGTAGCCCCCTACGAATGCCTCGATACGCACGCGACCGTGGACGGCCTTCTCAGCCGGCACGCTCACACGCAACAGGTTGTTTTCAAACTCGCCGCTGACCCGCTCGACGGTCTTGCCCAGCTTGACCTTGCCCTCTTTCTTGGTCTTGGGCTTGATCCACTTCGGATCTTTGGCGCCCGACTTCTCGCCGTCCCTTACAATGAAGGTCCCCCCACTGGCCGGGATCGAAGCCAGCACCAGCAGCTTCTTCGCCTTCTTGTCGTACCAGGCCGGCACATCTTTGCCGTCGGGGCCCTGCACCGCGAACTTTGCCCCCACCTTCGCGTCCAGCTGAATCACTTTCACGCCCGTCGCGTGGGCGGACTCGTTGGCAATCTTGAACTCTTGCCCCTCGTCCTTGGCGGCAATGGCCAGCGGCAAGAGCAGCAGTATCAGCAGCGCAATGAACAAACGTCTCATCAGTCGACCCGGCACTCATGATATGGCCGTCTGAACGCCAAGTAAGCCAAGAAACTGTTTTGCCTAGCGCCTTGACGGCAAATGTAGTTCCGGGATTGCCAAGGTGTGTCGCAGGCGTTGTTATGCTGGCGACATGCCGCAGATACCGTTCAAACTGGTTTCGAAAAACAAGCCGACGGGCGACCAGCCGGCGGCGATTGATGCCCTCGTCGCAGGGCTGGCCGAGGGCGCGCCGTTCCAGACCCTGTTGGGCGTTACCGGCAGCGGCAAGACGTTCACGATGGCCAGCGTCGTCGAGCGCGTAAATCGCCCCACGCTGATCATGGCGCCAAACAAGACGCTTGCCGCGCAGCTCTTCAGCGAGTTCCGAAAGCTGTTCCCCGAAAACGCGGTCGAGTACTTTGTCAGCTACTACGACTACTACCAGCCCGAGGCCTACGTGCCTCAGACCGACACCTACATCGAGAAAGACAGCGCGATCAACGACCGCATTGACCGCTTGCGCCACTCGGCAACGCGCTCGCTGCTGGATCGCCAGGACGTGCTGATCGTCGCCAGCGTGAGCTGCATCTACGGCCTGGGCTCGCCCGAGGCTTACCAAGGTGCGCTGCTCTACGCCGAAAAGGGCGTGCCCCTCTCGCGCAAGAAAGCCGTGCGCAAGCTGACCGAGATCGCCTACACACGCAACGACTTCGACCTGCGACGCGGCACCTATCGCGTGCGCGGCGACGTGCTCGACATTTTTCCGATCTACGAAGACGACAAGGTCGTGCGCATCGAGTTCTTCGGAGACGACCTTGAGGCCATCTGGGAAATCGACCCGCTCACCGGCGAAGTACTGGGCGAGCTGGACAAGATCACCATCTACCCCGCCACGCACTACGTCACACCGGAAACGCGCGTCGACGCGGCCGTCGCCGACATCGAGAAAGAGTGCGCCGAGCAGGTGCAACTCTTCAAGACGCAGGGCAAGCTGCTGGAGGCCCAGCGCATCGAGCAGCGCACGAAGTACGACGTCGAGCTGATCCGCGAGATCGGCACATGCAAGGGCATCGAGAACTACTCGCGCCACTTTGAGCGCCGCGCGGCCGGCAGCACTCCGCCGACCCTGATGAACTATCTGCCGCAGAACGCGCTGATCATGATCGACGAGTCGCACGTGACCGTTCCGCAGATCGGCGGCATGTACAAAGGCGACAAGGCGCGCAAGGACACGCTGATCGACTTCGGCTTCCGCCTTCCAAGCGCGCGCGACAACCGCCCGCTGAAGTTCGAAGAGTTTGAGTCCGTGAAGCGCCAGACGATATTCGTCAGCGCCACGCCCGGGCCGTACGAGCTGGACAAGTCGCTGGGCCACATCGCCGAGCAGATTGTGCGCCCGACCGGGCTGATCGACCCGCCCATCGAGATCAAGCCGGCCAAGGGCCAGGTCGACGACGTGATCGACGAAATCCGCCCCGTGATCGCCCGCAACGAGCGTGTGCTGGTGTGCACGCTGACCAAGCGGATGGCGGAAGAGTTGTCGAACTATCTCGCCTCGCTGGACATCAAGGTGCGCTATCTGCACAGCGAAATCGACACGCTCGAGCGCATGGAAATCCTGAAAGACCTGCGCAAGGGCGAGTTCGACGTGCTGGTCGGCATCAACCTGCTGCGCGAAGGCCTCGACCTGCCGGAAGTCAGCCTGCTCTGCATCCTCGACGCCGACCGCGAAGGGTATCTGCGCTCGCACCGGTCATTGATCCAGATGGTCGGGCGCGCGGCGCGAAACGTGAACGGGCGCGTCGTGATGTACGCCGACAAAATGACCGACAGCATGAACACGGCGATCGAGGAAACCAATCGCCGTCGCCGCCTGCAGCTTGAGTACAACAAGCAGAACAACATCACGCCGCAGACCATCATCAACGAGATCGATGAAGTGCTCAGCAGCATATTCGAGGCTGACTACGTGACGGTCGAGGATGAAGACGCCACGGTGACGCACTACGACTGGCCGGGCGCGAAAAAGAGCCGGGCCAAGCAACAGCGCAAGAGCCAGGTGCAGGGCAGCGGAAGCAACTTCGCCACACGCCGCGCACTGCAGGCGGCCGAGAAGGCGGGCGCACTGGAAGGCCGCAAGCAGCGCCTCGCCGACAAATATCCCGAGATCAAACGCGAGGATCCTCCCGCCGGCGTGCAGCGGAAGGTCACGCCGGCCGAAGTGCCCAAGCTGATCGCCAACCTCGAAAAGGAGATGTACGAGGCTGCCAAGGCACTCGATTTCGAGACGGCCGCACTGTTGCGCGATGAAATCCGGGAGCTGAAGCGCATCGAACTCGGAGTGCACTAGCAACTTCTGTTGCCTTGCTAAACCCACGGAAACTGCATGGCAGACGCTGATCTCGCGCTCACTATCCTGTATGTATCGGACCTGCCAAGGGCCGCCGCGTTCTACGATGCGGCGTTCGCGTTCCAGAAAACCGTCGATGTTCCAGCCTACGTTGAATACCGAATCAACACCGGAGCTCGCCTCGGACTGATGCCACAGGAGAACACCCGTCACTTCCTGGGCGATGTTGTTGGCAAACTCACGCCGACGGATGGCTGCCCTCGCGCCGAGCTGTACGTTCACGTTCGCGATCTGGAATCCGTGATTCAGCGCCTGCAGGCTGCCGGCGCGCGCTGCACTTCGCCGCTCGCAGAACGCGACTGGGGTGAACGCGCGGCCTACTTCATGGACTGTGACGGCTACGTCATTGCCGTCGCCAACCGCTTGGCATAGGCGGCTCCGTTGCGCACAATCGCTGCATGCCGTCAGCCGAAGCTGCCTACCTGTTTCGCCACGCCATGATGCGCCTCGCGGCGTATGAGCTGCAGCCCCTGACATCGCGCTCGGAGTTGCATGGCTACGCCTTCGCGATCATCGAGCAGTTGCCGGACGCCGAGCACCTGGTGTTTGAGCTGGCTGACCACGCCCACTTTGCATCATTGTCACAGCCAGACCCAAGGCGCCGGCAGGAAATGCTGGAGCGCGAAAGCAGATGGCTCCCACGCGCGATGGAAAAGGCCCGCCTAGGCAGCAACTTCCGGCTGGCGCTCGAATACGCCCAACGCCTCATGGACCTCACGGCGGCCGACATCACAACCCGGCACAACGCGGCGCTCCAGGCGGCGGAGATGTCCGCCATGCTGGGCGACTTCGAGGCGCCACCGCTGCTGCTGCAACAGGCCGAGAGGATCGCCGCACGAGCGGACGATCCCAAGCTGGAAGCCAATCGCATCCTGTGCCGGGTCGCGACGGTCTACATGCCCGGAAGAAGATTCCACGACGCGCTCACCGAGTTGCCGAAGGCCCGTGACATCTACCGCACGGGCGGGGACCGCCTGGGCGAAGCCCGCACGCTCGGCTACCTTGGCAACCTCACCTCGGCAGTTGAGCAACGCGAGCACTCGCTGAAGCATTACGAGGAAGCAGAGACGCTCTTCCGCGCTATGAAACATCTACGGGGCGTTTCTACCTGCCGCGGCAACGAAGGGCTGGTCCACAAACACCAGGGCCGATTTGAGCAAGCCGAAGCCTGCTATCGCGAGGCGCTGGAGATCGACCGCGAGGTCGGAAACCGCGAGGGCATCCCACGACACCTCGGCAACCTCGGCGTGCTGTATCGCGATCAGGGCAACTTCCACAAGGCGCTGGATCTTTTCGCAGAGGCCGACGACCTGTTCCGCGAGCTTGGCGATCGCCCGAGCACCATGCGCAACTACATGAACTACGCTGACTGCCATGAGCGAATGGGACAAAGCCACCGGGCCATCTCCCTGTACCAGACAGCGCAGCGCATCTCCGAGGAGTGCGGGCTGGGCTACAATCGCGCATGCAACATCCACTATCGCGGGCTGGCACTGCTGAAAATGAACGACCAGGTTCGCGGCGAACCAGTCGTGGAGGAGGCGGCGCTTGCATTCGCTTCGGTCGGCGCCCATGCGGACGCTACGGAGTGCTGGGCCGACCTCGCCAAGTCCGCATTCAAGCGCGGCGAGTATGCCGACCAGTTGCGCTGGTCCGAATCCGGCCTGGCTGCAAGGGCAAAGGCGGGCGAGGCGGTTGCGCGCGATACCAGCTTCCGCCTGTTGTCGCTGCACGCGCAGGCCGCGCTCGCGCACAGCAGTTTCGGCCCGGCGGCCGCATCCGCCTCTGAGGCGCTGGCGATAGCTCCCGAAGGTTGCGACCCGATTCTGCGCTCGACGCTGAAGGCGATTGTCGATCGCGGGCAGGCCAGCGCCGCAACTTAGCGCAGGCCACCCCGGCGCGGGCTTGACGGGCGAGCCGCGCACCCGATGCTCCCGGCCATGTTTGCAGCATTGTCCACTGACGCGCAGGGAGCGGCCGCAGCCTTCGGCACAGCCGCGTGCTGGTCCATGACTGCACTGTTCTTCAGTGCGGCTTCCCGGCGCATCGGCCAGTTTCACGTCAACCAGATCCGTTTGGTGCAGGCTTGCGTGATGCTTGCCATAGCATGCGCGGTGCTCGGGGTGTATTCGTTCGCGCCGACGGCGCAGCTGGTGCTGCTGGCGCTTTCGGGGCTGGTCGGGCTGACACTGGGCGACGCCGCCCTGTTCTTGTGCCTCCAGATCGTCGGTCCGCGCCGGGGCTCGCTCATCATGGCGCTCTCGCCGGGCTTTGCCGCGCTGCTGATGGTGCCGCTGCTGGGCGAATCGCTCGGCTGGGTCGGTATCGCCGGGATGGTGATCACGCTGTCCGGCGTGATGTGGGTCGTGCTGGAACGCGGCCAGCCGGGCGAGATCCAGGGCAATCTCCTACTCGGCATTGGGATGGGCGTGCTTGGTGCACTCGGGCAGGCCGGTGGCTTGATCCTCAGCAAGGCGGGGCTCGGAATGGCACAGCCGACTGGTCTGCTGAACTCGCTCAGTGGCATTGATGCCGCAAATGTTGTGTCCATCAGTCCGCTCTACGGCACGCTGATTCGCATGCTTGCCGGCACGGTGCTGCTGGTTGGGTACTGCGCCGCCGTCGGGCGTTTGAAAGAGACGGTCGGGAAACTCAAGGACCGCAAGGCGCTGGGGCAAACAACCGCGGGCGCCGTATTCGGGCCGTTCGTCGGCGTGACGCTCAGCCTTGCCGCGGTCGCATGGACCAACACGGCCGTTGCCGCCACGATCATGGCAATCTCGCCGGTGCTGGTGATTCCCATCGTGCGCGTGGTGTACAAGCAGCCGGTCACATGGCGCGCGGTGGTCGGCGCGCTGGTGGCATTTGCCGGTGTCGCGATACTTACCTTCCGATTGCAGATCGCCGCAATGTGAAGCCCGCGGCAAGAGCCGCGGGCTTTATTGGCCTGGTCACCGCAACTACCGAGCAAACAGCGGCAGCAGTTGGTACGGCACCTGCAAAATCATCAACGCGTAGGCCGTCGTGTAGGCTTCGCCGTAGCTCTGGCTGGGCCAGCCACCGTTGTTGCTCGGGTTGCGCTTCTGTTCTTCCAGCAGCAGGTCGCGCATTTTCGGGTAATACTCGTCGAAGTAGACCTCTTCCGGCGCGTTCCACATGGCCTGGCAGGCGTAGAAGTGGGCGTAGTAGAAGTGGCTCACGTCCAGGCTTCCCTGGCCGCTCTTGCGCCTTCCGATGAAGTCGTCGAACTTGAAGCGCAACCAGCGCAGCCCGCCGTCATAGACCTTGCCGACGTCGTGCTCTTTCCACGTCGCGCCTTCGCTGTACACGCCGATGCCGTTGAGCGTAGTGATCGCGGCCGCGCACAGCGCGTAGCTGTCACTGTTCCAGCCGCTGGAAAGCGAGTACTTGAACGTGTACCCGACATGCTCCTCGCCGTTGTGCATGAAAACCTTCTTCTCGGCGATGTCGTACATGTACTTGATCGCATTCTGGATGGTCTTCTTGCTGACGGTGATGCCCGCGTCACTGGCGGCGCGCAGGGCCTGGATGCAGCAAACGGTGGTGCTGCCCTCATCCCAGGTCAGGTCGTTGGGCATATAGCCCCAGCCGCCGAACGCGGTCTGCCCGAGCGAGATGATCTTCACGGCAAGCTTGAGTGCGTTCTCAATGCGCTTCTTGCTGTTTTCGTCCTCGACGGCGCCGTACACCTGCGCCAGAAACAACGTTGCGTAGCCGTGTCCGTGAATGCGGCTGCCGTCGTTGTCGCCGGTGATGAAGCCGCTGTTCGGGTCCTGCATCGACAGCACGTAGTCGAGCACCTTGCGGATGTTCGCCGCATAAGGCCCCTTCTCGGGCGTGCTGCCCGAAGCCAGCAGCGCCAACCCGGCCATCGAAGAAACCGCCATGGAGACGTTCTGCCCGCCGCCCTTGGTGAAGGCGCCGTTCGCGTCCTGCAGCTCGGCAAGGCGCTTGAGGCCTTTCTTTACACCCTGCTTGAGGTCTTCGTTGATGTAGTTCTTGTTCAGCATCCGCAGCGCGGGCGCTTCGGACGGGTCGGCTTCCGCGCCGCCGCTGCCTTCACCACCGGTCTCGCCGCCGGACTCTGTGTCCTGGGCGATGCACATGGCTGTAACCACGAACAGTATCGCGAGAACTGCCGCAAACCGTTTCAAACTGCTCATGCCGGACCCCTGGGGCGCACCAACCGGGAAACTCCACCTACTATACGATTGAAGCGCCGCTGCGGCCTGCAAAGTTCCGGGAAAACAGTGGCCCGGGCGCGCGCACGCAACCGGACCTGCCTCGGCCGGTGGTTTCTGGTAGGTTCCGCCGCCATGCTGCCGATGGAGTACCAATCCGTCCCCTTCGAGCCGCCGCTTGGCTGGCCGGCCCTGCTGCAGGCCGCCGCTTCCCAGCCATTTGCGGCGATCTTTGACAGTGCGCTGACGGGCGAGATGGCGACCCACAGCTTTGCATCCTTCGCGCCGGTCATGCTGTTGCAGTGCACCGGCCGCGACGCCGTCTGGCAACGCGGGCGACACGCCTCGAAGCTTGAGGGCAGCCCGCTGGACATCTTTGAGCGTGTCGAAGGCTTCGCCCGCCAGGAGTGCCCGTTACGACACCCGGTGGATGCCCCCGGATTCATCGGTGGCTGGGCTGGGTTGCTGGGCTACGACCTGCGCTGCTTCATTGAAAAGCTTGCCCCACCGAAGCCGGACGGACCGCATTTTCCGGACCTGCAGGCGGGCTTCTACCCGTGGACGTTGTGCTTTGATCACGCCGCGAACACCTGTGAGTTGCGCCTATTGCACGGCGCGCCGGGCGGCCCGGAAGACATCCAGCGACTTGCGGCGGACCTGGCCGGGTTGTTCGCCCGCAGTCCGGCCGGTGCCCCCGCGCGACTTGGCGAGCCCGCATGGTCCACCAACCGCAAGGGCTGGATCGGCGCCGTCGAGGAAGTGCGCCGAGCCATCTACGAAGGGGAAATCTACCAGGCAAACCTGACGCGGATGGTTCGGCGGGAGGGCAACGCGAACGCGGCGGACCTCTACATGCACCTGCGCGATGCCAACTCTGCTCCATTTGGGGGCTTCCTCGACTGCGGCGAAGGACGGGCCGTGCTTTCCAGCTCTCCCGAGCGTTTTGTCAGCGTTCGCGACGGCGTTATCGAGACACGGCCAATCAAGGGCACTCGCGGGCGAAGCCCGAACGAGCTTGAGGACGCGCGCTTGAAGGCCGAGTTGCTCGCGTCCGAGAAAGACCGCGCCGAGCTGACCATGATCGTGGATCTTGAGCGCAACGACCTCGGGCGCGTCTGCAAGCCGGGCACAATCTCTGTGCCCAGCCTCATGCACGTGGAGACGTACGCGCGCGTGCACCACCTGGAAGCAACCGTGCAGGGTGAGCTGCGCGATGACGTCAGCTCAAGCGAGTACATCCGCGCAACCTTCCCGGGCGGGTCGATCAGCGGCGCGCCCAAGAAACGCGCACTGGAGATCATCCACAACCTCGAGCCGGTACGCCGAGGGCCCTACACCGGCAGCATGTTCTGGTTGACCCCTGACGGCCGCTTTGAAAGCAACATCCTGATCCGCACGCTGCTGCGCGAGCCGACCGGCGTCAGCTACCACGTGGGCTGCGGCATCGTTTCAGACAGCGACCCGGCACTGGAGTGGCAGGAATCGCTCGACAAGGCCGCCGCCCTGGAAGCGGCGATTGAGAGCTATACGGACCGGGCATGATCGGCGGCATACGCAACTACATCCGGCATCTGCGCATGTTCAGCGGCTCGATCTGGGCCTACATGGTCGCGGCATTCCTGATGGGCATCGGCCACGCCATCTTCCGCGTGCTGCGCAACCAGTACGTTGTCGACCTGGGCATGGGCGAGCGCTACACACAGATCCAGGGCTTCAACAGCATCGGCGGTCTGCTGATTGCGATTCCGGCCATCGCCCTGATCGGGCGGTTTCGGGCACGCACACTGTTGCTGTTCATCGCGGCGGCAAACGGACTGGCGTTCACCGCACAAGGTGTGTTCGGCAGCTTCGAAGTGTTTCTGAGCAGCGCGTTCTTTGCCGGCATCGCCATGAGCCTGAACATGGCGCTGGCGTCGCCATTCCTGATGCGCAACACGGGCAATGCCGAGCGCATCTTTGCGTTCAGCTTCCAGGCCGTCGTGGCCAACCCGCTTGCGGGAGTTGTCGGCAGCCTGATGTCGGGCCTCGTGCAGGGAGGGGCCTCCGGCTGGGCCGGCGAGACGATCACCTTTCTCGGACGCGAGACCTCAGGAAAGCTGTTCGGCTATCAGGTCGCGTTGCTTCTCGCCGCTTCGTTCATGTTTGCGGCACTGCTGCCGATCCTGCTGATCCGGCGCGAAGACACCACCGGCAACAAACGCAGCATACGCGACCTGATGCGGATACATGACAAGAAGCGCCTGCTACTGCTCAGCTCGCCGGAGATGATCGTGGGGCTGGGCGCCGGGCTTACGATTCCGTTCTTCAACGTCTACTTCCAGACCCAGTGGAAACTCGACCCGACGCAGATTGGCGTCGTGTTCACGGCCATGGCCGCCTTGCAGGTGATCAGCTTCCTGCTGGCGCCGGCGCTGGTGAAGCGCTTT
Organism: Planctomycetota bacterium; assembly: GCA_020638675.1. Classification (GTDB taxonomy): domain Bacteria; phylum Planctomycetota; class UBA8742; order UBA2392; family UBA2392; genus JACKID01. Next base: position 948,562 of record JACKID010000001.1, on the reverse strand, counting down.
GGGCCGGTCAAGGTAATCATCGGTAGCCAGCTGCTCAGCCTGCCGTTCTTCGTTGAGCTCGCGATGGGGCACTTCCTCTGGCTGGCGATTGCCGCCTTCATCCTGCGCAACAACCTGATGAACCTGAACGCGCCAGTGATGAAGCAATTCTGCCAGGAAGTCGTCAGCGACCAGGACCGCAACGCCGTCGCGGTCGTGCAGCACACATCCCGCCACATATTCTGGACCGTCGGCAACTTCATCGCCGCGCCGCTGATCCTGCTGGCCGACGGGACATTCCTGTACGTGTTCGTCGCAACCATCGCCTGCTATGTGGTTGCGATCGGCGTCGAGATGATCGTCTTCCCCTATATGTACCGGACGCGAACTGTTGCCGAGAAGCAGGTCGCGCCGCAGGGGGTGGAGTCGGCCGCCTAGGCTTGTGCGGCACGGCCCGCCTCCCTAGCATACGCGCTGTGAGTTGTCCGAGTCGTCCCTTGATGGGGCGCCTCGGACTCCTCACGCGACGTGAGGAGAATTGCATGACGACCGACTCGGCCGAAAGGCCGAAGTCCGCCAAGAAGGCGGCACAATCCAAGAGTGACGCAGAACGCATTGAGCGCGCATCCGAGCTGCTCGGGTTTACGTTCAAGAACACGGAGCCGCTGCGCCACGCGCTGACCCACAGCAGCGCAAAGTCGAACAAACACCCCAGCAACGAGCGCATGGAGTTCCTGGGCGACGCCGTGCTAGGGCTGATCGTGAGCGAGATGCTGTATCGCATGTACCCGGATTTTCCGGAGGGCGAGCTGACCCGCGTGAAGTCCGTCGCCGTGTCGCGCGCCGTGCTGGCCGACCGGGTGCGCGAGATGGGCTTCGCGGAGTTGATGTACCTGGGCAAGGGCGTGCGGCGCGAGGGCGGCTCCAAGCTACCAACCAGTATCCTTGCCAACCTGTATGAGGCGATCCTGTGCGCGCTCTACGAAGAAGGCGGGCTGGAAGAGGCGCGGCGCTTTGTCGAGCAGGATCTGGGACCGGTCATTCAGAGCATCACCAGCCACCAGTTTCAGCAGAATTACAAGTCCGCGCTGCAACACCTGGTGCAATCACGCAGCGAGCGAGCGCCCGCATACAAGGTCGTCAGCGAAGTCGGCCCCGACCACCAGAAGGAATTCCACGTCGTCGTCTCTGTTGACGGTGTCAGTTTCGGCCCCGGTGTGGGACGTAATAAGAAGGAAGCGGAGCAGCGTGCCGCCAAGGCCGCGCTCACCGAGTTGCTGAAAGAGTTCGACAAGGAAGATGACGACGACGACCTTCTTGAAGTCCCCGTTCCTGAAGACGAATTCGACGACGAGTAGCGTGCTGCGTGGACTCGCCTTCGGGTTCGGCTGCGCAATCGTCGTCTGCTTTGCCGCGCGTCTGTCTCCCCTCGCGGCATCGGATCGCCCGTCGCTGGCCCTGCTCGGCGTGACGGTCTCATTCCCCCTCGGAGTGTTTGTTTCGCGGCGCCCGAACGACTTGCGCGACGCGAGTGGCCTGGGGATCACGGCCGTTGTTGCGGCGGTTGCGCTCGCGACGATGCTGACCATTGCGGAGCCCGGGCTATGGTTGCGCACGGCTTCCTGGACGATTGCGGCCGCCCTGCTGGGCGCCTCTATTGGGTCGACATCGTTTGCTGCAGGCTTGCTTTCCACGTGCGCATGGCTCGCTCTTAACGGGTTGCCCTTTTTCTACGACAGACTGCCCGTGTTCACGGACACAGCCGAGACCTGGGCGCTGCAGGGATGTCCCTGGCTGGGCTTTTCCAGCGACGCGTTCGGCGGAGACCCGCTGCGACGGCCGGTACTCTACCTCGGGCAGTGGACCGAGTTGACCGGCGCAAACTCATTCAGCCTGCTGCGCGCCTCGACGCTCTGGCTTGCCGCAGTGCCTGCATTCGCTAGTTTGCTGATAGCTTCGCTGGCTGGATCACAACGTGAGCAGGCAGAAGATTCTCCTGAGTTGGAGCGGGCTGGGGCGTGAGCCATTCACGTTCCGCGGCGGCAAGTCCGAGCCCGGTGCGCATCTGCAGTTGCTGCGCGATTCTGAGTACGCCGGCTTCTTTGACCGTCACTTCCTGCTGGCGGTGCCGGAAACACTTCCCGATTCCGAACGACTCTCCCGTGAGTTGATGACCGTCCCGAAACCGGCCCAGACGGAAATCAGAGTGCTGCGACTGGCCAACCCGACGGATCATCTGGAGATCGCCTACGCACTGGCCCGGTTCTTCGAGGAGGCGGACCGCGAAGCCCGCCTCCTCGATCATGAACTCTATGTGTTGCTGAACAGCGGCACTCCACAGATGCAGTCAGTGTGGATCACGCTGGTCACCCAGGACCTACTGGACCTGAAGATCATTCAAACCACGCCCGCGAGCCTGGCCCAACGCACCGGAACGCCGGCCGCTCGCCTCGTTGAACTGGACATGCCGGGCTGGGCAACGCTATTCCGGCGATCGCACGAGCGGCAGTCGGAGGGGTGAGCGCTTCCAGCGATCCAAAGAGATGGAACGCGTACTCGTTGCGCCAGTCGTCGCCGGGGGTCAGAAATCTCCCGATCCGCGGCTCATACGATCTTCCGTCGATCACGTACAGCCCGGAGCGGCTGGACCACACGCCAGTTGACCAGCTTGCCAGGTTCACCGCAGGGTCGTAGCGATGGCCGCGGAACATGTAGCGCCCCGATGCGCCCGTCGCGGAGCCATCTTCTTGTGAGACACCAACGGGAGGCAGGGCGCGGTAGTGATCGCCAGAATCCGAAGTTCCGGTGGCATCGCCGCGCACCTTCAGCCAGTTGCCGTTCAAGTCAACCTGAATGATCTCAAGATACGCAGGTCGCGTAACGTCCGGCGTGAGCTGACCGCCAAGAAGCCAGCCGCCAAATCCCGCGCCGCTGACCGTAAATGTGGAAGTATCGGTCGGGGCGTCGTACGACCAAGAGGGAGCGCCCGTCGCAAGCCTGGCTGCAAGCACAACAAATCCCGCGCCTTCGCTCAGAAGCGCACCCGCAATCAGGCCGGCTTCGTCCAAAACGTCAATCGTGTCGCTGCCGTTCGCAGACACCGCCGCAGTTCGATACCGGTTCGACGCCGCGCCGGGGACGGAAATCGCCAACTCGCGCCCTGCAAGGGTTCCAGTCGCTAGTCCTCCGGATGACAACGTGATGCGAGTTGACCCTGTAACGGGTGTATCCTCTTCGACCGTTTCAACGTCAGTCGCCCTCACATCGAGCAAGACACCACGCCGCAGAGGTGTGCCGAACGGAAGGTAGTCAAATTCGGCGACGCGGTTGCCGTCTTCGTCGGTCAGCCCGATCAGGCTCCCGTCCTGATCTTCGTGATGAATGACCCACCCGCCTGCACGCCTTTCAGCGACTATGCCAGGCCCTGCCGCGGTGGGGCCGAGTGCATACTGAACGCGTGCAACCTCAGTGCCCTGGGGGCTCAGGCGGATCTCCTCGATCGGCATATCGCCGTCAGGACCGTACAGGAGCACTGTTCGGTAGATGACACCGGACGAGTCTGATTCCGTCTCAAGAACCCGGCGCCCTAGCGCGTCGAAGGCGACATGCCTGAGTGGAGTCGCGAAGTCGGCCGAATCATCCATCAACGCCAGCCTGCCTCGGAAATCCCAGGCGTAGTACAAGCCGGCGGCCGCATCCGAGCTCGTGCGGCCCGCGGCATCGCAGCTTTGAGAGTAGTCGTCTGCGGTTCCGTACTGGTTCGTCGAGGAGTTCGCCATGGTGTACTCCCGACCGAGAATCAGATCGTCTGCAACAGTCCGATCCGCGACGCCAGTCGAGCCCGTGCGATTGCCGGGAACATCGAGCGTGAAGCTGGGCAGCATGCCGTAATCCGCAGGCTCGTACGGGCTTTCAAAGGCCGTGCCCCCCAGTGCCGCACCGATGCGAGCCGCGACCGGCCGACGCAGCCCGTCGAAGATAAATGCACGCCCGGCGCCACCTTCGTGGTCACGTCTCTCCCTGATCGCAAGCCCGCGAACGTCATACATCCGGTCACAGCCCCAAAGCACTTCCGAGCCCCGAGTGTGGGCCACACGCGCGACCGGCCCCTCATTGCCCGTCTGGTACGTTAGTTCCGTGCTGACGCCATTGTCCGCCCCACGGGACACAAGGCGGGCCGGCCCGGCCCAGAGACAGTCCGCCAGAACATGGCTCGAACTGCCGTCAGCAATAGTCGCCACGCGGGAGAGAGTGTCGCGGCTGATGTCCAGTGAAGTGCTGTTGCTGAATGTGACTTCGTCCGCGACCGCGTGCACATCAAATTGCGCTGCGGTCGTCCACTGCCCCAGCGTGGCACCGTTTCCGTCACCCACGGTTTGTGTGAACGTTTCCGCCTTGCCCAGAGTGTTCCATGTCCACTCACTGCGGGCGATCAGTTCTTCGCCTCCGTACGCCTCGCACATTGTGAGTCGCCCCGCACCGTCATACTCGAATGCCTCACACGTAACCCCACGCGTCCCGCCGTCCTGATCGATGTCGCGTCCAATCAGTAGGCCGCGCGCGTCGAACTGCTGTTCGACGGAAGTCCCGCTCTCGTCAATGCGGCCTACCAGGTTTGAATCAAGGTCGTAGTCGAGAACGACAGTCGACTGGTCCGGTCTGGTCGCACCGATCAACCTGTTCCGGGCGTCATAGGCATAGACCGTGAGGAAGTCCGTCGGCCCGTGCTCTGTGTCGGTGGTGATGCAGCGGTCATCGCGATCCCACTCAGCGTTGGTCTGGGCAATGAGTTGGATGCCGTCGGATTCCTGGCGGCCTGTCGCCCGGGAATACAAGTCGTACGAGTAGGCAACGGATAGCCCGCCCGGGTGCGATTCGCCGACCAAACGCCCCAAGCCGTCCCAGGCGTACGTAACTTCATTATCACACGCTGTTGCGGAGTAGCGGCGGTCACGAATGGCCGTGATGCACCCGAGGGTGTTGTAGTCTGCCTCCCAATGAGCCGACTCACTGGCTTCGGTCCGTTGGTTGTAGTCTGAGTAGTCAACTCGAGTCGGGTTTCCCTCCGCATCCAGCGTCAACGCTACCTGGTTGCCCGCTGCATCAACGCGCGTCACGGGACGCCCGGCGGCGTCATAGCCAAATGTGGTTACACGCCCGGCCCCATCCCAGAGAGCCAATGTATGGCCGAGTCCGTCGAGTTGTCTGCGCGCTTCCTCCGCGCCGCCTTCGATATCTGAGCCTTGCGCGTTCTTCGCGATCCGCCGGACGATGATCTGACGACCGAGTTCGTCGTGCTCGAACTCAGTCTGATTGAGCACGTTGCTTTGGTCGTCGACCTGCGTAGCCGAGGTCAGCTGGTCTGCCGCGTCGTAGGCAAACAGCCGCGAATGACCGGCCGGGTCTGCAATCTCGACTTCGCGCCCGTGCCCGTCGTGGATGTGCAGCGTTTCGTTGCCAAGGGGTGTGCGCTCCGCGGCCAGTCGGCCGTCCAGGTCGTAGTCGAATTCAAACGTGCCCTCGACAGAGCTTGTCGCGCCCTCGATGCGCTGCCAGACCAAGCCACGCTCGTCGTAGGCGAAAGCAACGCGAGCGAGCAACGGACTGATTCGCGCAATCTCGTTGCCGGATGCGTCGTACTCATAGCTCCGAGTTGCTGTCTCAACTGAAGAGCCGGCAACAAGGTCAATTGTCTCGGAGACCGGCCGCCCGAAGGGGTCGAACGTCCGCGCCGTCTCCACCCAGGTAGCCGCCATCGGGGTAGCGGACTTTGAGAAACTGTCGGGGTCATCAACGTCGGAGGGCGCGGGCGGCGCGCTTCCCGTCGACGTCAGGTACTCCCTCCACGTACGCACCTCGTTTCCGGTGGCGTCGAAATAGCGATAGATGTCGGTGCGCTCGCCGCCTGCGACAAGATGGCCGCTCTCGTGCCAGCGCTGCGAGAGTTCGTTGACCTCCCAACTGGTTTTGAAGTCGCTTGCCGTGGCGCCGGTTTCAAATGCACGCGGCGAATATTGACCGGTCAAGACCCCGGTCTTGTCATACTCGAATCGCTCTGTGAGGTTCAGGCCCCCATAGTCGCGCACAATGTCTTCAAGAAACCCGGCGAGGTCGCCTGAGGCGTAGTAGTGGCGGACCTCGACCGAGCCTTCGGGGTCCGTGGTCGCGGTCAGTTGCCCATACGAGTTCCACGTGAAGGCGGTTTCATAGACGCCGGATCCGGTGCTTCCGTTTGGCAGGAGCACCGTGACTTCAGGTGATCTCTTGAAAGTGAGGTCGCCATCCTGCGGGTCGCCGGTTGCATCGAACTCGTACTCGTAGGTTGTGACTTGGCCGAGAGGAGAAGTCTCGCTGCGTACCTGCTGGTAGAATGGCTCATAGGTCCAACTGCGGACGACGTCTGTCTGGCCCGTGTCAGATGACTTGCGGCGATGCTCCAGAAGGTTGCCGCCGGCAACGGGGTCGGGGTTCTCCCTAAAGACGACGAAGCTGGCACCGTCGCTCCACCCTTCGGCCTCGAGGTCGACGCCTACGACGGTAAGCGTGTCCTCTGTGTTTCCAGAGACCTCGAAATACTCAAAGTCGGCAAGACCCGCACCGAGCCGCAAGAATCCTCCAGCGAATGCGCCGGAGGCCCAACCTGCACGATCAAAGAAGAGCGTTGTGCCATCAATGGAAGTTGCAGAACCGTGCGCGACATCGACGGGAAGTGGATATGCATATTCCTCGCTGGCGCCGGACGGTCGAACCAAACGTGTCAGCTCATGGCCTGAGTTGAATGTTCGATTGAGGGCGAATACGTCAGGGTCGGAACTACGCAGCTTTGCGCCCAGTTGGACGATATAGTCATGATCGGGATCAACGTCTTCATCAACGGCCCAGTACCCGGTGTACTGCTCCTGTCTGATGGCATGTCCCGAGACGTCAAGCGTGTAGTCCGTCCGCATGCCGCGTGCGTCGACATGGCGCACAACTAGCGTTCCATTGCCACCGCCCGGGCAGCGCAAGTAGTGACGACCGACGGTGTCGCCGACTCGGAAGCTGACGACTCTTCCTGCATTGTTGAATTCGACATCGACTTGCGATGGGCCGACAGAATGAACCTCATTGGGAGCGGTGATTGCGCAAAGACGGTCGTCCGCGTCGTACCCGTAGGCCCAGCAGACCCTGTTCTCGCCGGTTTCGTTGTAGCCCGCCGTTTCCGGGAGTTTGACAGTCGCCAGGCACCCGGCCGAATCGTAGGCGTACTCGACTACTCGCGCCGCGCGTGACGACGTCTCCCAAACATGATCGACGAGCTGACAAATGCGCCCGTTGCCGTCGTACTCAAATTCCCATGAGCATCCGCGATCATCCGTAACCGACGTCAGCCGGTGGTTGGTGTCGTACTGGCATGTCGCGGCGTTACCGTGCCGATCGGTGATCGCGCTCAACTGACCGCCGCTCGTGAAGTCGAGCTCGGTGCCGTCGGCGCGCCGAAGTTTCACGGTTTCGGCGCCTGCATCCCAAGTCGCGCGAACGTAGACACCCGGCGGTGAGACGAACGCGTTGCCACTCCCCACGAAGGTATGCAGAAATCCGTCGGCGTCGTGCCACTTGATGTCGCCGGTTGACGGCTCGCGCCAAGCGGCCTGAAAGTAGTCGCCCGTCCACCCTTGCCCGAGTGGCCCGTCGAAGTCCATGTCGCTGCGATAAACCCGGCGCATGGACAGCCCCCTAACGCGCCCGGCCGTGGCAAGGTCGGTCTGCTCCCAGTGAAATGAGCCATTGGCAAGGCGTATCCCGGGTGCTACCTCGGCGGCGTTGCGGTGCGGCACGGCCGGGTCGACGGAACGCTCGCCCATGAAAAGTTCTGCCGCGGCGACAGGAGCCGAGGCGAGTGAAAGAACTGCGGTGAGTGCGAGAACGCGCATTGTTGCTCCGATCTGAGAAATGGGATCGGAGCAAGCGTATGCGCCAAACGCCCTAGATTACGGGCTCTACGGGCGACTGGACCAGGAATGATGGTGTCGGCGAAATGTGACCGTGCCACGCAGCGCGGGCGACTTCACGCAGTTGGGACCGCGGACGGCGAACGACTCCCCTGTCAATTTCGGGGAGTTACCGTTCAGACGAGATCCGAGTTGTCACATCAGTGACTTTTGCGCAGCGGTTAAACGCGCGTAGAACATCGTTTCACAACACTGTGAGTCAGGATTTCAGGCGATCGATGATCTGTTCCATCGCGGCGATGATCGACTGTTTGTCGCGCCCCAGGTCGTGCTCGAGAACCTGCACGGCCGTCCAGAGTACGTCTGCCTCCCAGCTGTCGCCGCTGAAGATCACGCTGCCGGAGCCGGCGCTGCTGGTCAGCCCCTGGTTGGCGTGGCGCATGTCGACGCGCACTTCAAGCTGCAATGCACCGATATGGCCATGAAGGTCTGAGGGTGCGTTGAACGGAATCTTGCGGACGGTGCGCATCGGAGTGCTCCCGGGCTCGCACGCGAAATGCGGTACGGCTACTGCCCACTACCCCATGTACTTCCGTCCGGGGACGCCTTGATCAAGATCGTGCAAAGACCGTGTAAAACCTGACAGTCCGATCACCAAGAATGTTGCAACTTGCCTGCCAGACTGTGGTTCCGCGCCGGGCCCGACTCGCAGTCGGATGTGGATAACAGCAAAGCGGCCGTACACCGTGGGGCATACGGCCGCGTTCGAATTTGGTAGCTGGGGCGGGAGTCGAACCCGCGACCTCAGGGTTATGAATCCTGTGCTCTAACCACCTGAGCTACCCAGCCATTTGATGCGGCGACAAAGTAGCAACCGGCCATCGCCCCGCAAGTCCCGGGGCCTATGGCCCGGTGTTGCCGGGGTTGGCCGGCGCCTGCTTAACGACCGGGGGTTGCGGGGGTTGCTTGTCCGCGCCGCCCGTGATCGCCGCTGCGCCTCCGAGCCCGATCGCTGCCAGCAGGCTCCCCCACCGGATCACGCGCGCCAACACGCTCCCCACCGGCGCGAGCATCTTGAACACGAGGCCGAGGAACTCCTTGCGCCCAAGGCTTTCATACTTGGTCTGCAGATAGTCGAGTTGCTGAAGTGCAAGTTGCATCTTCAACTGCACCTGGATGCGCTGGATGTCATCCTCAATACCCGGCACGTCGCGCATGGTCCCGAGCTTCTCGCGCGCCATGCGGTAGCTCTTCTCTAGCTCTTCGAGCGCACCAAACACCTGCCCTTTCAGCTCGCCGCGCACGGCACTCCAGGTCATGCTGAACGCGAGCCCCAGAAGGATCACGAGGAGGATGAGGCCGGCCGCGTCCGTCCATGTACTCTTCGTGTAGAACATGTACGCCGCGTGGAACAACCCGAAGAAGAACACCAGGCTGCCCGCCTGCGCGGTCACGTTGAACAGCGGCCTGTACTGGCGCTCTGTAAGGACCAGGTCCACCGAGTCCGTGAAGCGGTGGCGCTTCAGGATGCTGCGGACCACGAACGCGCCCGAAATCATGAGGTAGCAGTAGTAGCCGTACATCAGCCACTCGAAGATCCAGAGCACGAGCAGGAACCCGGCCTCGCCATTTCGCGCGGTCACGTCAATCTTCTGCAGGTACGGAGAGGTTGCGCCGAATATGGTCTCGTAGAAGTCGGGCTTGGTGGCGAACTCGATGACTTCCCAGACGATGAAGGGCGCGGCCAACGCCAACGCCATGAAGTTCACGCGGTGCCCGAGGAACCACTGCTTGTAATCGGTGAGTTCCGTCTTTCGGACATCCAGGTGCTTGAACGCTCGATCGAAGTTGCGGCTATAGATGCCTTTGAATAGACGCAGGCAGATGAAGTGCACCAGCAGCAGAAGTGGCTGCATCTGCCATTGCCGGTCTTTGACGAACTCCCAGATCTCGTGCGGTACGTTCTGCCAACCCAGCGCCGTCAGCCTTAGTCCCAGACCGATCAGCCAGACACTGGTGCAGACGACATAGGTCGTCAGGAAATACGACTTCACGCCGCTGGGCAGCAACCGGTCCAGCCACCAGCTGTTCTTCACTTGCCGAAAGTTGGACGGGTCGAAGATGTCCGTGTCGTCGCTGCCAATCCGGGCGTTGCTGCGGAAGGCCGTCTCGATCAGCTTGATGCCTGCCCGCATGACGGGGCCGGTGTCGCTGGAGACCTTCTCTTTGCCCTCCCCGGACTCCTCCGGCTTCGGGGTGTCCGCAGACGCGCCGCGCACGCTTGCTTCATTCAGCATGCGTGTCTCACGCGTTTCGGAATCCCGATCCCCTTCGCTCACTTGCCTTCCTTGGCCGGCATCTCTTTCAGAATGGTCTTCACGGCCTCATCCAGCTGCGGATCGAGCTTCTGTACGCGATCGCGCGCCGTGACTTCAACGCGCACATCCGGGCGCACGCCATCGTTCTCGAGGTTCCGCTTGCCGTCCATGCTGAAGTAGCCTTCCGTCGGCACGCCGAAGTAGCTGCCGTCGGCAAGCCTCTCCCAGGCCGTGCCGATCACGTTGCCCGGCGTGCGCTCGCCCACGACCTTGCCACGACCGGTGGTTTTGATCGCCCACGGGAAGCACTCACCGCCGCTGTTGCTGTATTCGTTGCACATGACAGTGACGGGCTTGTCCCAGAACAGGCGCGGCTGCTTCCACTCGGGCCGCGTCCGCGGCTTGATGTGCAGGTAGGGTTTGGCCATGAGCAGGTCCATGATCTCCATGTAGCTCAACCCACCGCTGTTCCAGCGCGAATCGATGATCAGGCCTTCGGCCTTCTCGGCTTCGGGCGTAGCCAGCAGGTTGCGGAAGTTCTGCAGGTTCGCGTCGTTCATCGCCGTCAGGTGGATGTACAGCACACGGCCTTCACTCAGCTCGGCCACCTTGCTCTGCCTCTCTGCGATCTTCGCGGCGTAGCGGCGCGCGTTGCCCTGATTGACGTTGTCCGCGTGTATGGCGACTTCGCGCGCAAGATTCAGCGAGGCGTCGCGACTGACCCAGAGTTTCAGGTTGTAGGTCGTCTTCCACAGGTCGAAGCGCGCCCAGACGTTTTCGTCTTTGCCGAACTTCTTGCCGTTCAGCGCGACGATGTAGTCGCCCTCGCGCACCCAGACCTGATCCAGCGGGCCGCCTTTCTCAAGCTTGTCGACGCGCATGGCCTGCCTTCCATCCTCCGTGACTACGGGCGTCAGCAATGCGCCGAGGTCGGCCGTACTGCTGCGTCCCTCGCCGCTGCTGCGCCCGCCGACGCCCGTATGGCTGGCGCTCAGCTCGCCGATCGCCATCCAGATGTAGTAGTAGCATTCCTCGATGGTGCGGCACCGCTCCACAAGCGGCAGGTATTTCTCCTTGATCGCGGGCCAGTCGGCACCGTGGTAGTTATCCGTGTAGAAGCGCGTGTTCATCATCTCCCACGCTTCCAGGAACAGCTGTACGCGCTCAATCGCAAGGTCAACAGTTTCATGCGCGACAATGGGAATCACGCGCGCATCGAGCACCTGGCGCGGCGCAGGCAGCGACTGGATCGTCCCGCCCGAAGCGAAAATGACGTCCTTGCCGTCGGGCGTCTCACACGGAGAGTTGGCATTGCCGGCCAGCAGCACCGAGCCGCCGCCTGCGGGTGTCGTCACGAAGATGCTTGTGCTGCTTTCGCCGTTCGCGTAGCGCTCGTAGTAGAGGATCCCGCCGTCGGTGCTGAAGATCGGCGATTGCTCGACATCCGGCCCGCCTGCTACGTAGCGCTGGTTACCGCCGTTGGCGTCCATGATCCAGATGTCGGCCGTTCCGCGGCGCCCGCTGTCGAATGCAATGTAGCGACCGTCCGGGCTGAAACTGGGGTCGTCGTCGCTGGCTGCATCCGTCGTCAACTGCACGGGCGGCGAGCCGTCGATCTTCTTCAACCAGACGTCGCGATTGCCCGCGCGTTCACTGCAGAACACGATCGCAGAGCCGTCGGGCGACCAGTTGTGGTAGAAATCGTCGGCCGGGTCGGTGGTGACGCGAGAAGGCTCGCCGCCGTTCACACTGACCAGCCAGATGTCGCTGTTGCCCGACCGCGTAGATTGAAAGGCGACAAGCCGCCCGTCCGGGCTCACGCGAGGACGCGAGTCGCCTTTGCCCGGCTCCGTAATCCTGCGGGCTTCGCCGCCGCCGGGTGCGCTGACCCAGATCGCGCCGCGCAGCTCGAAGGCAAGTACTTTGCCGCCCGCCGAGAGGTGCGGGTTCTCCATGCCGCTGGAGAATGTGCGCTCTTCGGTCTGCGGGCCGCGTGCATCCTGTTTGATTTCGAGTTTGACCAGCTCGCCGGCCGCCTCCCCGCTCAGCACGGCTGCCACGCGCGCGCGGTACAGGTAATGCATGCGCTGGTACACCAGCCATTCGCCGTTGGCGGAGACGCTGAGTTCGTCGGCGCCGACGTCATTGAACTGCGACAACTGGCGCGCCTGCTCGCGCGGGCCGTCCATCACCATGATCTGGAAGTGCCGGTCCAACTCGCGCGTGAACAGGAATCGGCCGTCCGGCAGAATCTGTGCGCAGCGATCGTTGCCCTCAAAGTCGGTGAGGGCGCCCGGCAACTCGTGCCCGGCGCGCAGCAGGTAGATGTCCTCGTTGGCCGAACCCTGGTAGCCGCGACGATAGTGCGACACCACGCCCGAACTGTATGCAATCGACCCGTCGCGGATGCTCACTTCGCCCGGCTCAAACCGATCGTCGAGCACCAGCTCTTCGGTCCCGCCCCCGGACGGGATCTCCCACAGCGCGTGCTCATCGATCCGGCGGCTGGTGAAGTACACGGTCTGGCCATCGCTCGACCAGCCGGCGACGTAGTCGCCCGAGCTATGCCATGTCAGTTGTGTCGGCACACCGCCGCGCACGTCCATGGTGTAGACGTTGTAGTTGCCGTCACGGTCGCTGCTGAACGCAATCCGTGAGCCGTCGGGGGACAGCCTGGGATAGCTGTCGTATGCCTCGTGCATCGTCAGTTGCGTGCACGCCCCGCTTTCCGCGTCCCAGCGCCAGATATCTCCCCACAGGCTGAACACCACCAGCTTGCCGTCGTCGGAGACGTCGGGCCGGCGCGCACCGGGCTCACCTTTTGCGGGGTCGTAGATCGGCGCGGTTTTGACAGTCTCTTGCGCGGCCATCGGCGCGGCCGCGAGCAGGGTCAGGATCGCGATGCAAAGCTTCATCTCATGCCTCCATTCAGCGGCGCGCATCATGCCAAGAAAACTGATCGATGGCGCGCCTTTGTGCGACCCGGACGCTGCTGACCTGCAAACGGGCTGCTGCTACTCTCAGATGGGCAACCCCTGGAGACGTCATGAAACCTGGAAGCGGAGCGATTGCGGGCTTGATGGCGATGCTTGCATCCGTGGCGTTGTTGTGGCTGATGGGCGTGAACTTCATGGGCTGGCTGGGCGCATGGTTCGCGCCGGGCGCTGCGTGGCTGGTGGGCATACTTCTCGCCGCCGGCTTCGGGGCGGGGCTTGGCGTGCTCTGGTCAGACGTCCTGTCTAAACAGGCCCCGCTGAAGAAACTTCCCAGTCCCGCGGGTGGGCTGGTCTACGGCGTTGGCGTCGCGCTGCTGTTTGTGGTGATCGTCCCGCTGTTGTTCAGCGCCATCGCGGGCAACCCGAGCATGGGCCTCAGCAGCGGCACCGGCTTCGATGTGTTCCCGGAAGCCTTCGGCGCACACCTGGTGCCGGCCTTGCCCGACCTCGGCTTCGACCCGCCACTGCACGGGCTGGCGAAAAACGACTGGTGGTCCCGTAACGACTTCGGCGGTCGAGGACTGCCGTTCGGGCTTGCATTCGCGCTGTTTGGTGTGCTGACACAGCTGCTGGCAAAGCCGGGAAAGTAGCCCGCTGCGGCACGGTTCACGATACAATTGAGGCGAAGTTCCAGCGGGGAAGCGATGCCCGTACCACGCATTATCGGTGCAGCCTGTGCCGCGCTGTTGTTGCTGCTCGCGACACTCTGGGTACTCGACGTCAATTACGCCGCGTGGCTGGGCGCGTGGTTGTCACCGTCTACCCAGTACGTTACCGGGCTCACCGTGCTGATCATCTTCGGCTTCCTGGTGGCGTTCATGTACGCGCGCTGGCTGGGCAACCTGATCCCTGGCCCCGGGCCGATTCGCGGTCTGATTCTGGGGGCAATCCTTGCCGTCGGAGCAATCTGGGTTCTCCCGGCCGTGCTCAATGGCTTTGCAGGTTTGGTGGGCAACACCCAGGTGGTCTACCAGGGCCGCGGGATTGCAACACCTACGGAGCGCTACGACGAAGCCATGAGTCGTACGCGGGTGGAGCCGTGCCCGGACATCGGTGGACAGAAGCCGCCTCTGGCGCACCTCACGGCCGATCATCCCTGGGCCGCTGCAGACGCGTGGGTAGGCCGGCTGCTTCCATTCAGCATCGGGTTCCTGCTATATGGTCTGGTCATCGGTGTGTTCCTCAGCGACGAGAAGCGCGGCATTTCATGACCCTACCGGTAATCCTCGCCCACGGCGGTGCGGGCGCCCCAAACGAAGACTCCGACGGCCCTCAACAAGCCTGCGAAGTGGGCCTGAAGTTCCTCACCGACGGCGAGATCGATGCCGCGTTGCGCGCCGTCGTGGAAGCGGCCGTGGTGCTGGAAAACGACGTGCGCTTTAACGCCGGCACGGGCGCGAACTATCGCCTCGACGGCAGCCTTCAGATGGACGCGATTCTCGCCACCAGCGACGGGCGCATCGGCAGTGTTGCCGCCATAGAGCGCGTGCGGAACCCGATCCGCGTCGCCCGGCTTGTCATGGACAGCCCGCACATCATGCTGTGCGGTGACGGCGCGACCCGGTTTGCGCACCACCGGGGCATCGCCGACGACCCGCCGGTGACCGAAAAGGCCCGGAAGCGGCTCGAGTCGGCATTGGAGCGACTCAAGTCAGGCAAGCTGCGCCCGACAGAGCGCAAATGGCAAGGCCGCGACATGCACGGCACGATCGGCGCCGTCGCGCGTGCCGCGGACGGTACGTTCGCGGTGTCATGCAGCACCGGCGGCACCTCGATGATGCTGCGCGGGCGTGTCGGGGATTCACCGCTGTTCGGCGCGGGCACCATGTGCGGTGAGCACGGGGCCGTCTGCGCCACCGGCGATGGCGAAGAAATCATCCGTCGACTCGCCAGCATGCGCGTCTACATGCGGATCGCGGAGGGCATGCACCCGCAGGCCGCCTGCGAAACCGAGGTGGCGGTGTTTCCGCCGCCCTACACAATCGGGCTGATCGCCGCAAGCCGCGAAGCGCACGGCATGGCCGCAACGGACGACAAGATGGCGCGCGGCGTGCTGGAGGCCCAAGAGTGATCCGTCCGCCCGCCTTATTGACACGTCAACGGCACCGGCGAAGATAAGGCCCGCAGGCAATCGCGTGCCCGTAGCTCAGGTGGATAGAGCAGCTGCCTTCTAAGCAGCCGGTCGGAGGTTCGAGTCCTCCCGGGCACGCCAACTCTTTTCGGCTAGTAGAGCGGATTTAGCGTCTGTTTAGTGGTAGCGCCGGGCTCACCGACTGCTACTGTACCGCAAATTGTACCGCGAATCTTCAATGCAGGGCCTTTCACGTGCGAGGCTCCGCGTTCGCAGAAGAAGCCTGTATAGAAGCCACCAGCGGCCAATTCGAAGCGACTCGGAAATCAGGCTTGCACCCGTAGTGAGGTACGGGTGCATCCTGTGTGTATGGCTTTCGCAACCAACATCCTCGCCATTATCATGCTCTTGGTGGTGCCTTACGTGCGCCCATGTGCGCACGGCGAGTTCAAACTGTTCTGCGATTGCGGCACCGAAGCCGCTCCGGAGCCAGCGAAGCCTTCAGCCAAACACAAGGACTGCGGCCACTGCTGTCACCACACCACGCCAAAACCGAACGGGAAGAAGCACAGACCGGAAAGCCCAGAGAAGAAGCCCTGCAAGCAGCCCCTCGCGCCAGAGCTTGGTAACGGTGCGGTAGCGCAACCCGACGTCTCAGCTTCGACTGCCCCGGTCATTTCTGCATTGCCCGCACTGGATACCTGGACGCCTAGCATTGCGCCGCCTTTCCGCCGCGTTGCCACACCTCGTGCGCCACCGGACCCATTCGGATTGATCGTCGTTCGTACCCAGTTCCTTCTTCTATAGAGTGCCTCTCGGAAACACCGGCTCTGCCGGTGAGTTAGCCCTTTAACCCGAGAGAGCAGAATCATGCGCATACAACCGTTGTTGGCCGGACTGCTGGTTTGCGGCTGGCTGCTGTCGGCATGCACGTCCGCGGCGTCACACGAACGAAGTGTGTTCAGCACCTATGACGACGGCCGAGCCGCCAGCCTCGCAGACGTTTTCAAGGAACTGCCCGCTGAATCTTCCGGCGGCGAGCCCTCCGAGCTATCGGGAACGCTTGACCTTGAACAGCTAATCCGGCAGGCCGAAGTACACAGCCCGAAGCTGTCCGCTGCCTACGAAAAGTGGCGCGGGTCCGTTCGCGGCATCACCGCATCCACGGCGATTCCTGACGCGACGTTTGCCTACAGTGAGTTTATCCGTTCGATCGAGACGCGACTCGGGCCGATCGAGCGGCGCTTCATGTTCCAGCAAGGTGTGCCAAACCCCGGCAAGCTGGTTGCGCGTGAGGAGCAGGCAGCGGGGCGCGCCGCCGCAATGCGTGCCAACTTCGAGGCAACACGGCTCGGACTGCGCGAATCACTGCTGCTGGCCTACATCGATTTCCAGGCACTGGATTCCCGCAAGACCATCCTCGATGAGCTTGCCAAGGACCTGCGCGCGATTGAGCAAGTACTCGAAGCGCGCGTGACAGCCAATCTGGCTCCGCAGTCCGCACTGCTGCGGGTGCAGGTCGAGGCGGAGCGACTGGAAAGCGACGCAGCCACGCTTGAGAAGCGGCGTCCCGCACTAGCAGCCGCGCTCAGTGCCGTCGTTGGCATGAAGATCGCCCCCAACGCCAAGGCGCCGCCTCTTCCCGCCGCGAGCACAGAGAAGCTGCCGCAAGACGCAAAACTGCTGGCACTCGCGGTCGACCACCCATCGGTGCAGGAGGACTTCGCCCAGGTCGCCATCGCCGACGCGAAGGTCAACGAGGCCGGTTGGATGTGGGTGCCGGATATGTTCTTCGGCTTCGAGTACCAGATGGTCGGCAAGCCGGACGTGCCGATGCTGCCGGACAAGTACGGTGAAGATGCGGTCTCGGTCACCGTGGGCATCACCATCCCCTGGCAGTTCCACGTAAATCTTGCACGCGGCGACATGGCGCGGGCGGAACGGCAGGCGGCGAAGTTCATGGTGGAACAGCGCCGTCTCGATATCACGGCGCGGCTGGAGCAGCAAAAGTTCTCGTACGTGGACGCCTCGCGGCTCGTCGATCTGTTTGAAAACACCGTCCTGCCGAAGGCCCGCCAATCGCTGGAGCTGGTGCGCAGCGACTTCACGGCCGACCGGGCAACGCTTACCGACGTTCTCGACTCCGAGCGTGCACTGCTCGCAGCCGAGCTTTCCCAGATCAACGCGCGCGTGGACCTGCTGAAGTCGCGCGCGCGCATCGAATCACTCATCGCAAAGGACCTGGACTCAGTCCAATAGGGAGAAACCAATGAAATACGCACTCGCATTCATCGCATCTTTCGCACTCGTCGCAGCAACCACGGCCTTCGTCCGCGTGCAGGCCGGGGAAGCTCCGATAGCCGACGCCGCCCCGCAGCACCATCAGGACGACGCCAAAGAGCATCCCAAGAAGGACGACGGGCATGACGGCCACGATATGGGCGACAAGAAGGACGAAGGCCACGACGCGCACGGCAACGACGGCGACAAGAAGGAAGAAAAGAAGGAGGAGTCGGAGTGGGACGGTGAAGTGAAGACCGACCTCAAGAATGAAACCGACCCGGTCAGCGGAGACAAGATCGGCGAGGACGCCAAGCACAGCGTGGTCTACCACGGCTTCAAGGTCCACTTCTCGGAAGATAAGTCGATCGCGAAGTTCAAGCGCCGCCCCATCCAGTACTGCGCGGCGTTGGGACTTGAACGCACCACCGAGGGCGAGATCAAGAAAGTCGACCCCGACGAGTTCAAGGACCCGCCGAAGATTCCGGCCACCTGCCCGATCATGGGCGGCGACATCGTGAAGGAAGACGGCACATACATCCTGCATCGTGGCTACCGCATCTACTTCTGCTGCTGGAACGGCTGTTGGGAGAAGTTCCTGAAGGAGCCGTCGAAGTACTACGGCGAATACGGACTGGAAGAGAAGGACGGCAAGCTTCAACCCAAGGCTGAGTAGATCATTGACGGGTCAATACCATGAACGAAACGAAATCAACTGAACCAACCGGGGAGCCTGCAAAGGCGGGCTCCCCGCCTCGGTGGCTCTGGCCGGCCGTGGTCGGTACAGGAGCTTTGCTGGGCCTGGTCTTCGCGTTAGCCATGCCCGGCGACTGGCTATTCGTCCCCAGGCCGGCCGAGCAGCAGGCAGGCACCGGCGGAGCCGCGACTGGCGAGCCGCAGGAATTCTATGCCTGCCCGATGTTCTGTACGCGCTCGGACCACGGCGGCCCGTGCCCGGTGTGCGGCATGGAGATGACCAAGTTCGT
This sequence comes from Planctomycetota bacterium, assembly GCA_020638675.1. GTDB lineage: Bacteria > Planctomycetota > UBA8742 > UBA2392 > UBA2392 > JACKID01. The sequence goes on along the minus strand of JACKID010000001.1, from coordinate 930,001 downwards.
CGATACAGGCGCTCGTATGCCGCTGGCCCCGGGGCAACGGGCCAGCATCGGGCTTCAGACGGAGCCGATTCAGCGCCGGAACTTAGCCGTTGAGATCCGTACGTTGGGTGACTTCGAGCCGGACGAGACGCGCCAGAAAGTCGTCGCAGCATGGGTCGAGGGCCGGATCGACCGTCTCTACGCCGACTTCACCGGCGTACCCGTCGAGAAAGGGTGGCACCTGTTTGACCTCTACAGCCCCAGCCTGTACGCGGCGCAGAAGGAGCTGATCGTCGCGCGGGAGGCCTACGAGCGTACGGGCGGTACCGAAGGCACGAAAGCGGAAGCTCTGCGCCTGTTGAAGACAGCCCGAGAGAGGTTGCGCCTGCTGGGTCTATCGGAAGAGCAGGTCGGCTACATCGAAGGTCTGGACGAGCCGAACCTGACGGTCACTATCCCATCGCCTGACAGCGGAGTAGTCACCGAGAAACTCGCACACGTCGGCATGTACGTGAAGCAAGGCCAGCCGGTCTTCCGCATCACGGACCTTTCGATGCTGTGGCTGATCGTCGAGGTGCATGAGCGCGATCTGGGTTTGGTCGCACTCGGCCAGTCTGTGAACGTCGAGGTCAATGCCTATCCCGGGCGCATTTTTCAGGGCCGCGTCGGTTTCATCGACCCGCAGCTCGACATGAAGACGCGCACCGTCCGTGTACGTGTCGAGGTTCCGAATGCCGACGATGACTTGAAGCCCGGCATGTACGGCACGGCGACCATCTTCGCGGAGCTAGGGCGCAACGGCGACCTCGCGCGCCCCGAGCTGACGGGCGACTACGCCTGCCCGATGCACCCGCTGCAGCGCAGCAGCGACCCGGACGCCGAGTGCGAGATCTGCGGCATGCGCATGGTTCCGTACCAGCACGAGCACGGCGTGGCCGTGCAGAAGCTCTGGGCAATCCCGCGTGAGGCCGTGCTTTCGACCGGCAAGCGCACAATGATCTACGTCGAGTGGTGGGTGCGTGAGATGGAACATGCCCCGCACGACGCCGACGTTGCGCCTCCGCTCGAGATGATCCACGAGCCGGAGTACCAGGGCTTCGAAGTACAGCTCGGCCGTCTGGCCGCGGAGTACCACATCATGCCGGATGGCACGCGTCACAAGCTGCGTGAGTACTACCCACTGTTGGGCGGGCTTCCAACCGGCATGACCATGCCGAACGGCGAGGTCGGCTTCCGCATCGTCACCAGCGGCCAGTTCCTCATCGACAGCCAGATGGAACTGACAGGAAAGCCGTCGCTGCTCCGCTCGGAAGGCGGCAAGTCGGCAAACCCGCACGCAGGGCACGGAGGCTAGGCATGCGCGTGGACGAACAGTGCAACGTTTCAGGCAGGCGGATTTTCCGGAATGTGCGGAAGCACGGAGTCAACTCCGGGTTGTTGGGTGGCGCGAAAGGAGCCAGTCATGACTAGCCATACCCACAACCATGAAAACTCGCATGACCACCATGCGGCCAAAACAGAACCCGACTCACACAGGCATGAGCACTGCCATCACGAGAACCACTCCGGCGGCAGCCCTGCAGCCGTGGCGTCCGCCAACGACTACACCTGTCCAATGCATCCTGAAGTCTCGCACGACGGCCCCGGCGATTGCCCCAAGTGCGGCATGGCGCTCGAGCCACGTACACCCCAGGTGAAGCAAACCACAAAGCCGGGCACGAAGTGGACCTGCCCAATGCACCCTCAGATCGTGCGCGACGAGCCGGGCTCGTGCCCGATCTGCGGGATGGCCCTAGAGCCGATGACGCCCTCGGCCGAAGAGGATGACAACCCGGAGCTCGCGACGATGAGCCGCCGCTTCTGGGTCAGCCTCATCCTTGCCGCGCCGCTGCTGACGCTGGTGATGGTGGACATGCTGCCTTCGCGTCCGATCTCGCACCTGGTGTCGCCGCAAGTTCGGATCTGGATCGAGTTCGCGATGGCGCTGCCGGTCTGCACGTGGGGCGCTTGGCCGTTCTACGTGCGCGGCGTGAAGTCGCTGCGCGGCTTCAACTTGAATATGTTTACCCTGATCGGGCTGGGCATCTCCGTCTCGTTCGCCTACAGCATCATCGCGACGGTCGCGCCCGGCATGTTCCCGGCATCGTTCCGCGGCCACGGGGGGCAGGTCGGCGTCTACTACGAGGCGGCGGCTGTCATCACGACCCTGGTTCTACTGGGCCAGGTACTGGAGCTGCGCGCTCGCAGTCGCACCGGCGCGGCCATCAAGGCGCTGCTGGGCATGGCCGCGAAGTCTGCGCGCAGGATCAAACAGGACGGTACAGAGGAAGACGTGCCGCTTGAGCACATCCACGTCGGCGACAAGCTGCGGGTTCGCCCGGGCGAGAAGGTCCCGGTGGACGGCGAAGTGCTCGAAGGCAGCAGCAGCGTCGACGAGTCCATGGTCACCGGTGAACCGATGCCTGTCGAGAAACAGTCCGGCGATGAAGTGATCGGATCCACCGTCAACGGCACCGGCGGGCTGGTCATCGAAGCCCGCAAGGTCGGCAGTGACACGCTTCTCTCGCGCATCGTCGACATGGTCGCGCAGGCGCAACGCAGCCGCGCACCGATCCAGAAACTCGCCGACACCGTTTCCGGCTGGTTCGTGCCCGCGGTTGTGTTGTGCGCCGTCGCGACCTTCATCGTCTGGGCTGTGATAGGTCCCGCGCCGTCGATGGCCTATGCACTGGTCAACGCCGTTGCCGTCCTGATCATCGCCTGCCCCTGCGCGCTTGGACTTGCAACACCGATCTCCATCATGGTCGCGACCGGGCGTGGCGCGACGTTGGGCGTGTTGTTCCGCAACGCCGAAGCCATTGAGCGTATGCGCGAGGTGGACACGCTCGTCGTCGACAAGACGGGCACGCTGACCGAGGGCAAACCGAAGCTCGTCAGCGTCGAGCCGCGAGACATCGACGAAGGTACATTCCTGAAACTCGTCGCGTCGCTTGAGAATGGCAGCGAGCACCCGCTCGCAACAGCCGTCGTCCAAGGCGCGGAAGAGCGCGGGGCGAAAGCCGGCAAGGCCGAGCAGTTCGAATCCCACACCGGCAAGGGCGTAACCGGGGAAGTGGACGGGCGCAAGATCGCACTCGGCAATGACGCACTGATGCAACAGGTCGGCGCGGACGTGGAATCGTTGCTGGTCCGCGCGAACGAGCTGCGGTCCGACGGACAAACGGCAATGTTCGTCGCCATCGACGGCCGGGCGGCCGGATTGATCGGTGTCGCCGATCCCGTCAAGGAAACCACGCCGCATGCCATCCGCGAACTGCGCGAAGCGGGGTTGCGCGTGGTAGTGCTCACTGGCGACAACGAACGTACGGCAAAGGCCGTAGCGGCCAAGCTCGGCCTGGACGATGTGATCGCGGGTGTGCTGCCGGACCAGAAGGCCGAGAAGGTAAAGAGCTTGCAGGCCGAGGGGCGAGTGGTCGCCATGGCAGGTGACGGCGTGAATGACGCCCCGGCGCTGGCGCAGGCCGACGTCGGCATCGCCATGGGCACGGGCACCGATGTCGCCATGGAGAGCGCGCATGTCACGCTGGTGAAGGGCGACCTGCGCGGCATCGTGCGGGCCCGGCAGCTCAGCAACGCGACGCTGCGCAACATCAAGCAGAACCTGTTCTTCGCGTTTGTTTACAACGCGCTCGGCGTGCCGATCGCCGCGGGCGTGCTCTACCCGATGTTCGGGCTGCTGCTGTCGCCGATGATTGCGGCGGCGGCCATGAGCTTCAGTTCGGTTTCCGTCATCAGCAACGCGCTTCGGCTTCGACGCGCGAGGCTTGAGGACGCGGCCACGGCCGCAGGAGGTGTGTGATGTGGTGGGATGGACACATGGGCGGATGGATGTGGTTCGGCTGGTTCGGCGGCGCGATATGCGTCGTGCTGATCGTCTTTGTCGTGTTGCGCACCATGCAGCAAGGACAAGCGCCGACCCAGGAATCTCCAGAAGAAGAACTCAAGCGCCGCTACGCCCGCGGCGAAATCAGCGAGGCCGAGTACGAGCACAAGCTGGAAGAACTGCGCAAGTAGCACGGCAGGAGAGACGCCATGATTGACCGCCTGATCAAATTGTGCCTTCAGACGCCGCTCCTGGTGCTGATCGCAACCGGCGTGGTGATCGTGTTCGGCTTCAACGCATTGCAGGACAACCCCAAGGATGCGATTCCCGACATCAGCGAGAACCAGGTCATCGTCTCTACTGAGTGGATGGGCCGCAGCCCGCAGGACGTCGAAGACCAGATCACCTACCCGCTGGCGCAAGACATGCAGGGCATCCCGCAGGTCGTCGACGTGCGCACGATTTCGGGCTTCGGTTTCTCTCGCATTTACGTTGTGTTCCAAGACGGCGTCGACGTCTACTGGGCACGCTCGCGCGTGCTGGAGCGAATCGCCGTTGCCGGGGGGAAGCTTCCCGACGGTGTGAAGCCCGCACTCGGCCCAGATGCAACTTCGCTCGGGCAGATTTTCGAGTACACCGTCGAGGGTCCGTATGACCTCGCGACACTGCGCAGCCTGCAGGACTACACCGTGCGCTATGCGCTACAGAACGCAGACGGCGTCGCCGAAGTGGCCACGGTGGGCGGCTACGTGCGCGAGTACCAGGTGGAGGTCAACCCGGACGCTCTTCGCGCACACGGCATCACGCTTGAACACGTCGTCATGGCGGTCAAGCAGAGCAACCTGGACGTCGGTGCCAAAACGATTGAGCAGGGCGGGCTCGAGTATCTGATTCGCGGCGTCGGCTTCGTCAAACAGATCGGCGACCTGGAGCAGATCGTTCTCAAGAACGACGGGCACGTGCCTGTGTTGCTCAGGGACGTAGCCCGCGTCCAGCTCGGGCCCGAGTTCCGCCGCGGAGCGCTCGCTGACGACAAGGGTGAACGGGTAGGTGGCATAGTCACCATGCGCTACGGCGCTAATCCCCAGGAGGTCATCGACAACGTCAAGGCCGAGATCGACAAGCTCCAACCCGCCCTGCCGGAGGGTGTCGAGATCAAGCCGTTCTATGACCGCACGCAACTGATCGACGAAACACTCTGGACCCTCACGGACACGATCATCGCCGAAATCCTCGTGACTATGCTAGTGGTGATCGTCTTCCTGCTGCACCTGCGCAGCGGGCTGTTGATCAGCGCGACGATCCCCTTGTCGGTGCTGCTCACGTTTATCGCGATGGAAGCTCTCGGCATCCCCAGCAACATCATGAGCTTAGGCGGCATCATCATCGCCATCGGCGTCGTGGTGGACATGGCCATCATCATGACCGAGACGATCTACCGCGCGTTGCAGGAAGACGGCGGGCGATCCAACCGACTGCAGGTCATCCACGGTGCGGCGAAGGAAGTAGGCGGCGCAATCGTCACGTCGGTGCTGACGATCGTGATCAGCTTCGTGCCGATCTTCTTCCTGCCAGGCCAGAGCTACAAACTGTTCGCGCCGCTTGCCTGGACCAAGACGTTCTGCCTGTTGGCATCCGCACTGATCGCCATCACGCTTGTGCCAGTGCTTTGCTACCTGTTCCTCGGCGGGCGGCCGGAGCCGCAATCACGGCGGGCGCGAATGACCCGGCAGGGGCTGCGCTGGGTCAGCGCCGTCGGCATGGCGTCGCTCTTTGCGTGGCTGACTCTGCATTTCGACACCTGGATGGAATCACACGTGGGCATTCGCGCCAGCTTCGTGGCGCTGCTCGTGTTTCTGCTTTCCGGTGTGGCGGTCCTGCGCATGTGGAACGAGAAGCTCACACCGATCGACGAAAGCCCAATCGCACGTGGCATCGTTCGCAGCTACCAGCCAACGCTGATGTTCTTCCTGCGCCGCAAGTGGATCCTGGGCATCGTATATGTAGCTGTCGTCTTCCTAGGGGCGCTGGCAACCTTCGGGGCGCGGACGACGCTGGCGCCCCTATTTGGTGCATTTGACGCACCGGACTCGGTACGTCCGCTCGCCGCACTGGATGAGCACTATCCGGGCTTTGGTCACGAGTTCATGCCGCCACTTGATGAGGGTAGCCTGCTGTACATGCCGTCCCTGCTCTCACAGGCCGGGCTAGGCAAGACGCTGGAGGCGATGGAGTGGCAGAACCGCCAGATCGCTTCGGTACCGGAAGTCAAAGACGTTGTCGGCAAGCTGGGGCGTGCCGAGACCAGCCTCGATCCAGCGCCTATCGGCATGATCGAAACCATCGTGGGTCTCAAGCCCAAAGAGCAATGGCGCAAGGCGATTGCGCGCGACCAGCTCGTGGAGCGGCTTGAAACCGACATGACGCTGAAGGAGTTGCAGCGCGAGATGCGCGAAGGCAACGCCAAGAACGATTTCAACAAGGCCGTCGCCGATGGCCTGTCCACTGACGAACTATTACAGGAACTTCGCGACGCACGCGAAGTTGACGACCTTGAAGAATTGTTCGAGGACGGCAAGACGGCCGAGTTCACGCTCGGCGAGAAAGTGATCTTTAACCTGCGCAAAGACCTGAGCAAGAAGGAGTTGATCTCCGATTTGCGCCTGAAGACGTTCCAGCCCGGCGTGGCACCTAGTTGGCTGCAGCCAATCCAGACGCGCGTGGTGATGCTCAGCAGCGGTATCCGCGCGCGCATCGGGCTGGAAATCGTCGGCGCCGACGCCAACACTCTTGCCGAGCTGGCGTTGAAGCTGGAACCGATCGTCAAGGAGGTCGACGGCGCGGCCGACGTGACGGCGCTGCGCACGGGCGGCAAGCCGTACGTCGAGTTCGAGCTCAAGCGTGAACGCATGGCGCACTACGGCGTCAGCATCCAGCAGGTGAACACCGCCATCGAAATCGCGCTCGGCGGCAAGCGCCTGACCACGACGGTCGAAGGCCGCGAACGCTATCCGGTTCGAGTTCGCTATGAGCGCGAGCTGCGCGACAACCTTGAAGAGCTTGGCGACGTGCTGATCACGACACCGGCCGGCGCACAGATACCCATTACCGAAGTCGCCGACATTCGCAGCGTGGTCGGCCCGGCTGCCATTCGCGGCGTCAACGGGCAACTGGTCGGCTACGTGATGTTCAACCCTGTAGACATCGATGAGACCACGTTGATCGAGCACGTGGAGGCGCGCGTCAACCAGGCCATCGAAAGCGGAGAAGTGGAGTGGCCGAAAGGCTACAGTTACCGCTGGGTTGGCCAGTACAAGGAAGCGCAGCGCGCCAATAAGCGGCTGTCCATCATCATCCCGGTCGCGCTAGGCGTGATCTTCCTGCTGGTTTTCCTGCACTTCAAACGCGCCAGCACGACGCTGATCGTGTTCTCCGGCGTGCCGCTGGGTGCGGCAGGCGGCGCGTTGATGGTGCGCTACTGGCCGTGGATGCAGCACCTGCTGACGGGCGAGCCGCAGGGCCCGCCGATCTACGTAACCGTAGCCGTTGTGGTGGGCTTCATCGCGCTGCTGGGCGTGTTGGTTGAAGACGGCGTCGTGATCGGCACCTACATCCAGCAACTGTACGAAAAGCGCAAGCCGCAAAGCCGGGCTGAAGTCAGACGCATCGTCATCGAGGCAGGCTCGCGCCGTATTAGGCCATCATTGATGACCACCATGACCACCATCATCGCGCTTGTACCGGTACTGCTGACAACCGGCCGGGGCAGCGACGTTATGCAGCCGATGGCACTTCCAGTGTTCGGCGGCATGTGCATCGAACTACTGACCCTGTTCGTAGTTCCCACGGCAATGTCAGCCTGGTTGGAGTGGCGGAAGACCCAATAAGGAACGCATGCGTCCCATCATCTAACTTGCAATTGTTTCTATATCAGAACCACACGGGCCTCCGGCCCGCTCCGCGCGAACCGCGAGTCATGTTGCGGGCAGATTGCGGTCGTGTCCGGTGTGCCCAAGGCGGCTCGGGCCCCGTTGGGCCCGGCCGCCTGGACACGGTACACCGCGATCGCCCGCAGTCCTCGGCGTTGCGTCGCAGACGCGCGCTAGTACTCCCTTTGACGGCCGCCAGCGCTGTTCCGTCCGGCGTTGGGTGCGCAAGACCCCATCTCACCCTTGATCAACAGCCTTAGGCCTTGTGCAAGGGCTCGAGTTCCAGCACCTCTCTCAAGCAACTCCGCAGCTTCGAACATAAGACGCAGAGCTGCCCTGTCGCCCGTCCGCGCCCTCAGCCTTACCTCCGCAAACGACAACCAATCCGTACCATCGGCCAAGTCCAGACCAGCCGATTCCGCAGCGCGATCTTCAAGAAGATGTCTGATCCGATGGGACCAGGTCCGACACACCGACACGAGCCGCCTATTCCGGGTCGCGTACAGCAACTCAACGAGCTCAAGAAATGGAATGGTGTTCAGGTCCATTACCTTGAATGGGTACCCAACAGCCTCCATCAGCCCCTTGCCCGCATCCTTGACTCCCTTTACGTGCGCTCCGTTGGGCAAGACTGCCGGACCACCCGCCCGTGTCATGCAGTCTATCCACAGTCGCTTGATCTCGTCCTTGGGCCACAACTTCGCCTCTACGATGTAGTGCGCATGCGGATGGAAGCCGGTTGCCGCCGACCACGGAACTTCTATCCCACGCGCCCACGATCTCACGTTCTGCTTGAACCCCTCAGTTTGCTGGAACTTCCGCAGGGCCGCTGTGAGATGGCAGACAAGCTTCTGTGCCATGTCTCCGCGCCGGTGGGGCATGGTCAACGTGATGAGCGAGAATCGTGCGCCAGCCTTCATACGCTCCGCGACTACCTCACCCAGCCCGCGACGAATTCGTGCGGCACGAAGCGAGTCGCAAACCGGACAGCCGCGGTTTCCACACTGATTGCGCAAGACCCGGGTCACTCGACCCTGCGAAAGGATGAACGCAACTGGATAGTCTCCGCACTGTCGCAGCCCGTTCAACTTCGCCCGGAAGCGCTTCGTGTACGGCGCGGGACTATTCTCCAGAGCGAGGATGACCCGGTTCCGCGCCGCGATCATGCGCGGGTCATCAAAGATGTCACCGTCGAACTTACTCTCCATGGCCGCACCTCCCTCGCCGGTTGGCTTCAGCAGCCATGGATGGAGAAAGGGCAATGGTGCGTTTGCTGGCCACCTCCTGGAGCCAGCGCTTCATTTCCTTGACCGAGATCAGGATCTTCGCGTTGCAGCCGGGTCGGGAGCGAATCGCGCGGATGTTCCCTGCCAGCACTTCTTTGCGGAGCGTCGAAGCCTTGATGGCCCCACGAAACAACAACTCCCACTCATTGAGTGGGTGAAACTCAAACTCCTCCATCCCAAAAAACCGTTTCTTGCCGCCCGCCCTTCCACGACAAAGAGATCGAGTCTCGGGACTGTCCGAGCCTCGCCTTAGGTGACCCTGAGGCCACGAGGACGGTGGCGATCAGACCGGGCAGGGGATCGTCTCTTGCCCATATCGCCACCCTGAAGCTTCTGCTTTCACTGGCCAGAAGGGATGACGCTGGCACCACGCGCTGAATGTAGGCCTGCCCGGACCTGTCGCGTACACATAAAGAACACCGCGGCACTGCCAAGGTCAAACGAACTTTCGAGGATTCACATGCAATGCACCGGCCATCCACAGACATCGCAGGCGCGCTTGCACTGACTTGCACGCACTTCCCTATCCCGACTGACCATTGCCGCGTGCACCGGCCACCAAAGCCAAGAGTTCGCGGAGCCCCATGGCGTCTTCCATGGTGTTGCCTGGACTTCGATCAAGAACCTGCGCACGGTAGTACTTCTCCGCAACAGCGGATGCATGTCCTTGCCACATGGCAGACACTGCGGCAGGAATGCCGATCGACGCCGCGTAGCTGGTGAAGTTCTGCCGTAGTGCTTGCGGACCGATACGGTCGCCCTTCACCGCCCTGGCAGTCATCTCCCAACCCGACTTCGGGAACGCTGGTCGCGGCAACTCAGCGTGCGGCAGCACATACGCCCTGTCCCCCGCCTCAAGGCGCCATCTACGAAGCAGGTCAGCCAGGGCAGGTGCAACTTCCCCTTCGGGCGCACCGGTGAGCGGCACGATACGCGTCATTCCTGTCTTCTGAGCCCGGATGACTATTCGCCCGCGCTCAAGGTCGATGTCCTGCCACTTCAGGTTCAGTACCTCACCAACGCGTGCGCCGGTAAGTGCAAGCATGACGAACAACCGGCTGACCGGTGTCGCGGCCGACGCCTTCGCAGTTTGCTCGAAACGTTCCTTCACTCCCCCACGCTTGAAGCGAACGACTTTCACCTTCCGTTCTGGATTCTCACGCTCCAATGCGGTCTTCAGGAACAACTTCAGCTGCTTCGGCGAGAACGCCTGCGGCGGGTCCGCGTCCCCGCGAGTAGGCTTGAATGCCTCAGAAAAGCTCTCGAAATCGGGGAAGCGTGGAGGTCGTGCGCGATTGATCCAGCGCAGTGCTGCGCGCACATTCCGTCGATATTGGTTGACCGTGGATGCACGGCGTGTCACCGACTTGTTCCCTAACTTCGTCTTTTGGGTTGCTACGAAGTCAAAGAACCTGGTGAGCGTGTTGCCATCAAGCTCGCCCGTCTTGAGGTCGCCGAGACTCCGACCTTCGAGCCAAGTAACGAACGTTCGGATGGCGTTCTCAAGGAGCCCGGCCGTCTTGGAACTGATTCCATTGCGGGCCTTTGGATTAGCGAGCCTGGCCTGGGCCCGCTCGCGGCAGTTCGCAAGAAACTCCTCTAGCGACGCCACCAGGCTCGAATCGTATGCCAGGCGACCACCGCGTCGCGCAACCTCAGCAGCGTCCAGCCGCTCCTGCAACATGTAGCGCTTCACGAGGTCGGATCGTGCAGCCGCTGTAGTCGCACCTAGAGCCTCGCACGATTTCCGGACCTCGCGAACTCGCCCGGACCGAAAGTCTGAATAGATCAGGTAGTACTTCCCGCGCCAAAGTCGAACGTGCGCGGGGTTGCGCGGTCTCCCCATTCGAGCTTTCCTACTACGCTTGTTCCGGACAGTGCGTCGCGTTTGCGCACGCAACCTTGCGCGATTGTAGTGTACCGGCAATTGTACCGCAAATGGAGTGACACTCAATCGAAGCACATGCAAGTGGGCCGAGTCGATTTCGGCCTCAGTCCGCCCTTTGACGTGGTTCTAGCCGGTTTCGTGGGTAGAGCCGTCTCATGGCAGTCACGGGATTGCGCGGCCTTCTAAGCAGCCGGTCGGAGGTTCGAGTCCTCCCGGGCACGCCAGTTCTTCTTGATTTTGAGCTGAATGAAGAACCGGGGCGCTGGTGCGCCCCGGCTTTGATGGCCCCCGAAATCGGATGTCTATCGTGACTGGCGTACTTGCCGGTTGCGACTGCTGGTGGACGGGGCTTTTTCTTTCACCGCGTTGCCGGCGGGCTTTGTCTTTGTTGCGTTCGCACCGCTCGGCCCGGACGCGGACGTCCTGCCCAATGAGCTTCCACCGTTCGACGATGACTTGATGTCCTTTGCGCCCGTATCGGACTTCACGACCTCGCCCGCTTTCTCAAGCTGCTTGCGCGCCGCGACGCCAACGCTGTTGTTGCCTGCGCGTTCCGCAATGCTCTTCAGGCGGCCGACCACTTCCCTGCGCCGATCACTGTTCGAGTCGATCCTCGAAAGGTCGGCCGTGGCTTTCTCCAGTGCCGTGCGGTCCTTGCGGAAGTTCTGCAACGTGTCTGACTTGCGCCAGTCTTCAAGCTTGGCGGCGAAGTCCTTGCTGCCGGTCACGCCTTTGAATTGTTTCGCGATCTCTTCGGCGCGAGTCACGGCCGTTTCCGGGTCAACCTCGAATTCGCGCTCGAGGTACTCGAACTGCTCGCTCGCCGTGTCCTCGACCCACTTGCGCAGGTATTCCGCGTCGGCCTTCTCTTTTTCGGTGTGGCCGTAGCTCTTGCAGATCGTGTTGGCTTCATCCCAGGCGCGCTCGTAGTCGCCTTCCTTGATGTAGTCACGGCTGCGCGTGCAGGTATCGCAGACCTCGCGCGGCATGCGGCGGCAGTGGCAGTTCATGCCGGCCGCGAGGGTGCGGAAGCGCGCATCGACCGCGTCCATCTCCTTGTCTTCGGAGTACCAGTCGTGGGCGCAGACGATGCCCTTTTCATTCACGACGACGGCCTGCGGCGTGCCGGACTCGTCGTCGATGGTGAACAGTGCGTTGGTCTGCTCGTCGAGATCGCGCGCCACGGGCATGGTCCAGTCCATGCGGATCAGGTGGCGGCGCGTTTCCTCTATGTCGGCGAGCGTCGGATAGATGTCCTTGTCGAAGGCCGTGTTGATCACGAACACCATGGCGCAGGGGTGGCCTCTGTACTCCTCGTACAACTTTTGAATGCGCGGCATCGCGATGCGTTCGCAGCCGTCGCAGTCGCGCTGGTAAAAGAGGAAGAGGGCGACCTTTCCCTCGAGGCTCTCGTCCGTGAGGCGTTCGCCCTGGACCATCTCCTCCTCGAGCAGCAGCTCGGGGCAATCTTCATCCATTACGTTGGATTTGCTTCCCGGGTGCATGCAGGCAGGAAGGGCGGCCGGAAGCAGGGCCAGCAACAGCAAGGCGGCAACGCGCATGGGGGTCTCCTGGAGGTGAGGTGTCAATGGCAATGGAACGCCCGGCGCCTCCTCGCGTTTGGACAACTTTCGTTCTGAATTGCTGAGTCCGCAGGGCGGGCTGCTGGGGCCGAGCGCCAAGCGCCCGGCGGGCTCAGATATCGTTTCGTGCCAGATTTGAGACGTAGTCAGAATGTGACAACTCGGGACTGGTGTCACTCAACCCGGCCAGAATAATCTTACATTAAGACACGTACTCTCGGTGAGAATTCCGACTTGCACATTATGCACCCCTAGAGTATGGTCTCGTCCCATTCATTACTGGCGTCTGACAAGCAATCTGGTTCTGCGTCCGACAATTTTTCGAAATCTTCTGCCTAGTCCGGGAGAGCGACAAGTGCTGCACAATTCAAGCCGCTTCGTATCAACGATCTCGATCCTTGGAGTCCTCCTTCTCTGCGCCGCAAGCCTCGATGCGCAGCTGTCCGTGAAGGTCCCGCCGGGCGTGGGCACAAACCCGGCGCTTCCGCACGTGACCTGGCACGGCCAAGCCACCACGCTGAAGGCCGTGATATACGGAGGAACGGCTCCCTATACTTTCCAGTGGGACCTCAACGGCGACGGCACGTACGACACCGGACCGACGGCCGCGGTCGGCCAGAACTGCCAGTGGACAACCACGTACTCGGTGCCGGCCACCCGTGACTACGTTGCGCGCGTGAGAGTGACCGACAACGTCGGCGCCATCGCGACACATGACTACCTGATTCGCGTCCACGACATCGTCGCCGCGACGCCGCCAATCCGCGCGGACAAGGCCATCGATGACGGGCTGTGGTACCTGCACACCCAATTGATTTTCGGTATCTCCGGCGGCAACAAGACTGCATATCTCAACGACGGCAACGCGGAGTACAATGAAGGTGCTACGGGCGTCGGCCTTCAGGCATTCCAGAACAAAGGCCACCGCATCAATGGTTCTTCCACGAACCCGTACGTCGATGACGTGACCTGGATGCACAACTGGCTGCTGAGCAACCTGGTGACTGTTGCGATCGGACTACAAAACGGGAACGACCCGGACGTCAATGGTAACGGCATCGGGCTGCGCTTCACATCTAATGCCATCTACGGCCCTGCGTTGGCAACCGTCGGTCTGTCTACATCCAACACACCGGCCCAGGTCGCACCGGCCGGACTCCCGGCCAATGTTGCAGGTCGTACGTATGCAGCGATCGTTCAGGACGTCGTCGACTGGTGGTGCTGGGCGATAAACGACACTGGCGCTGGAACGGGCTCGTGGTACTACGGGCCAAACGGCGGCGGCCTTGACGGCTCTCAGCAGCACTTTGCGGTAACCGCGCTCAACTGGAGCGTGAACTCAATGGGGGCTACCGTTCCCGCCTGGGTTGCAGACCCCAATACACAAACCGGGCTGATCAACACATCGGTCATCAACTCGCAGAACGCCAACGGAGCGTTCGGCTACAACGCCAATAATTCTTGGCTGAACAAGGCAAAGACAGCCGGCAACCTCGCGACGATGGAATTCCTCGGCTACACAGAAACCGACACCCGGGTCCAGAACGCGTTCCACTGGATCGGCGACAACATGGGCAACATGACCGGTGGCACCGGCGGGACACCGGGCAACGACATTGGCGACTTCTACTTCATGTACTCCATAATGAAGGGCTGCCGTGCCTTCAGCCCTGCCATCGTGACCTTCACAAACACCGCAGGTACGAGCAGTTTCGACTGGTACGACCTGTGCCGCACATTCCTGCTCGGCAGCCAGCAGACTGACGGTAGGTGGCAGGGCGGAGTAGCAGGCGCGATAGGCCCTCTCGGCGCCGTTAACCCCCGACTGATTACAGCAATGGGCGTCGAAATCCTCGAGACTACTTTCCTGGTTCAGCCGCCTGTTGCGGTTGCGGACGCTTCGCCGAACACGTGCCTCGAGAACCAGGTCGTACAGCTTGACCACAGCAACTCCTACCACCTTGATGCCGGGCGTACGCTGGTACTGTTTGAATGGGACGCAGACAACAACGGCACGTACGAGTTCTCGACCCCCAACCTTTACCAGACCTACGCCTTCAATGTGGGCACCGGCGTTGGCAGCCGCACGCCCCGCCTGCGCGTCACGGACGACATCGGCCAGCAGTCTGTCGACAGCTCACTCGTGGTTACCGTTCTCGCCGGTGGATCCAACGTCCCCCCGGTGGCAATCGCCATCCCGCCGGGCGCTTCCGGTCCGACGGCTGACTACACCTACGACTTGTCCACCGAGACCCTCGCGCAGGGCGGCGTGCAGTTCGACGCGTCGGCTTCCTACGACCCGAACGATTCCATCGCCAACTACGACTGGGACCTCAACAACGACAACACGTTCGGCGACATCACCGGCGTAAACCCGATCATGGTGCAGAGCGACCGCACCACCTGGGTTCCCGGTTGGACCGCCGGCAACATCTACACCGTCGCGCTGCGGGTGCAGGACACCTTCGGCGTCTACTCATATGACAGCGCCACGGTGCTCGTGGTCGCGGACTCCGCGACTGCGGTTGCTTTCCCGGCCGCGCGCACGCCCGGCCTGTTCGCCGAGTACGTGTACAATATCGCCACGGAAACGGTCATCGGCACTGGCGGCGTGCAGTTGGACGGCAATGACTCGTTTGACCCGAACATGTCCGGCTCGATCGTCAGCTGGGACTGGGACATCGACAACAACGGCACCTTCGGCGACCTGACCGGCGCCACCCCGTTCATCATGCAGGCCGACCGCCCGGGCAACTGGACAGCCGGCAACGTGTACGTCATCCGCCTGCTGGTTACGGACAGCACCGGCGGCCAGGGTACGGACACGGCCACCGTCCACGTCGTCAACGACTTTGTGTACACCGCGCCGCAGACCTTGGGCGGCACCGAAGACACCAACCTGCTGATCACCATGCCCCGCAGCGGCGCCTACTCGTCCTCCGTTACGCTGCGCGTAGTTGCAGTACCTTCAGCCGGTCTTCTCTACCAGACGCCGGACGGTGTCGCGCTCGGTGCGCAGGTAAACGCGAATGACCTCGTGACGGATGCGGCAGGCCGCCTGATCTTTGTCCCCGCAGCCGACGGCAACGGCACTCCATACGTGACGTTTGACGTTGAGGCCGCAGACGGCACCTACACAAGCGTAACCCCGAGCGTGATGACCCTGAACATCGCCGCCGTCAACGACCGCCCGAGCTTCACCGCCGGCGCGAACCAGGCGCCATGGGCGCCGACCGCGGGCCCGGTGAACGTGGCTGGTTGGGCCAGTGCGATCAGCGCAGGCCCCGCCGACGAATCCGGCCAGAACCTCACGTTCACTCTCACCCCGGTGCAGACCTCCGGCACCGTCACCTACATCACGCCGCCGAGCATCGACCCGATGACCGGCGACCTGACCTTTGAGCTGGACTCAAGCTCGACCGGCTTCACCGTCTACAACGTCACGCTGCAGGATAACGGCGGAACGGCCCTCGGCGGGCTGGACACATCATCGCCGCCGGCGCTGCTGATCATCTCCTCGTACCAGAGCGACATCTGGGTCGACCCGGCTTACTCGACGCTGAACTACGGCGACGACCCGGCCGGCCCGGCACAGCGCTACGGCATCGACGCGTTCGCGGACCTCGGCACGGCGCTTAGCTTCGCCCGTGACGGCGGGAACATCCGCCTGGCCGCGGCGGTGTATCCGGGCGTTGCCGTGAACAAGCCGCTCACCCTCACTGGTGCGGGCCTGGCCACAACCAGCCTGCGCGGCGCTTCTCCGGCGCTGACCGTGAACTCCGCGGGCGTTGTGGTGACCGGGCTGACGCTCGAGGTCGACACGGCCCCGACGCCGGACGACCCGACCATTCTCATCCAGAGCGGCGACCTCTCGATTGACAACTCGACCGTGGTCGAGAGCGGCAGCTTCAGCCAGGCCGCCATCCGGATCACCGGCGGCACCGTGGCCTTTGGTGCAGGCGTAACCATCAACCGCCAGGGCGCGGGCATGCTGATCGACCACCAGACCACCGGTGCGATCGACCTGACCGGCGTTACCATGCAGGACGGCGGCGCAGCCTTTGCCGACAACTACGCGATCGAGGACGCCATCGTTCACTACCTCGACAACGCAACCAGCGGGCTGTGCACCTGGGTCGCAAACAACGTCTACGTCACGACCAATACGCTCGGCGTACAGACGGGTGTAGACGCAGCAACCGCGGGAGACACCGTCAATGTCACTACGGGCACGTACATCGGCGCCAGCGTCGGCAAGAACCTGACGCTGGACCTCAGTGCGGGCTCGGTCCTTCAGGGCGCCTCGCCGGTCATCACGCACACGGCGGGCACGCTGACCATCACCGGCGGCGACCTCGACCAGAACACCGCCTTCCCGACCATCCTGCTTCAGGGCGGCACACTGATCCTCGACGGCGTAACCGTGCGCGAGGACAGCACCGCGGCTAGCAACCAGGATTGCGTTGAGATCCAGGGCGGCACGCTCGACGTCACGACCAACGGCGGCAATACCTTCCAGATCCGGGGTGCGGGTGGCAGCTTCATCCGCAACCAGGCCGGCACCGCCGACCTCGATGTCACGAGTGGTGTGACGTTCACGGAAGACGCAACGACATTCGTACCGGCAACACTCGCGGATGCATTCAGCATTGAAGACCGCGTCTTCCACACGCTCGACCAGGCTACGTCCGGCCGCGTGCTGTGGATGGCCGGCAGGCTGTACGTCACCACCAACACGCTCGGTATCGGGCGCGGCGTCAACGCGGCCACAGCCGGTTTTGCGATCGATGTGGCAGCGGGCACCTACGACGAGCAGGTCGTGGTGAACAAGGCGCTGACGCTGCGTGGCGCGCAGACCGGCGTCACGGCTGTCGGGCGCTCGGCGACCGAATCGGTCCTTACCTCCACGAGCGGTGCGCCGGGTGTCGCGCTGTTCACGATCACGGCGAACAACGTTTCGATTGACGGTTTCGCGCTCGACGTGGACGTGAATTTCGCGGCGGGCGGCATCGAGTCGACCTTCGGCTTCGTGATGCTGTCGAACAACCTCATCACCGCAAACGACAGCGTTACGCCGGGCAGCACGCCCGCCGGTACTTACGGCGTGCGGATCAACGCTCCGTTGGGAGTCCCGACAATCCAGGGCAATGAAATCGTGACCGGCACTTCGTCATTTGAAACCGGGCTGCTCCTGATCGGCAACGGCGGAACTGTCGGCGGCGGTGCACCCGTTCTTGGCAACAGGATCCGTGCATTCGGGCGGGACCTGCTGACCGATTCATCCAATGCCGTTGGCGGGTTGCAGATTTCGAACAACACCTTTAACGGCGCCGGCGTCGAAGTATTCGACCCGATCTCAACTGTCGACTTCACCGCCAACACCTTCGCACCGCTGAGCGCAGCGACGACTTTCACCAGCGCGTACCTGAAGTTCGTCAATCAGGCCGCTGTCACCTTCATCGGCAACACCTTCACCGGCCACGAGAACGTGGCGATCCTGAGCGGCGCAAGCGACACCGTCGACATCCAGAGCAACAACTTTACGCCGGCGGCGGGCGCAACCAACTTCACACACATCCTGGTCAGCAGCGGCTACGAGACAGCCGGTGCGCCGAACCCAAACCCCGCCAACGACATCACGATCCGCGGCAATGCATTCAATAACGCCGCAGGCGCATCGGGCCGTGCGGTTGACTTCCAGGACCAGAACGACGACATCGGCAGCGCGTGGGGCACCATCACGATGGGCACCGTTGCTTTGCCGAACATCTTCGACGGCGCCCTGGCCCAGTACCTGCGTCTGCAGTTCCAGACCGGCAGCTCTCCGTTCTACCTGGCGCCTACGTTCATCGCGGGCGGCACTCCGCCGACGCCGGGCGATTTCGACACCAACTTCGACGGCTCGAACAACACGTTCAACGGCGTGCTTCCGGCGGCCATGAATACGGCCGAGCGCAATGCACTGGAAAGCAAGGTCTTCCACAAGGTGGACGACGCGCGCGTTGGCCTGGTGTTCTTCGGCTACAACAACCCGCCGACCATGACGACCATGGCGACGTTCGGCCCGATCAACGAAGACACCTCCATTGTCATCACGCACGCAGACATGATCGCCAACGGCAACGAGGCGGACGCCAACGGCGACCCGATCGGCTTCCGGCTTGAGGCCCTGAGCTCCGGCTCATTGACTTACAGCGGCGGCCCGATCACCTTCGGCATCACGATTGTCGGCCCGGGCCAGTCCGTAACGTGGACGCCGGCCTTCAACGCCAACGGGCTTGCGCTGAACGCATTTACCGTCAGCGCGCACGACGGTATCGACCCGGCAATCAACACCGTGCAGGTGACCGTTGACGTCACGGCGATCAACGACGCCCCGGTTGCAGGCGGCACGCTGAACACCAGCGGCAACGAAGACACGGATATCCCGCTGTCATACTCGTTCACCGACGTTGACGGCGGCGCTGGCCCCGTCCGCGTGACGCTGTCGTGCACCAACGGCACGATCACGCTTGCCAGCACCACCGGGCTCACGTTCAACGGCGGTACGCTGAACGGCACCTCGCTGCTCGACTTCTCGGGCAGTACGGCGAACGTCCAGGCTGCGATTGCCACGATGAACTATCGCGGCTTCCTCAATTACAACGGCCCGGCATCCGCCGCGTTCACGATCAACGACCAGGGCGCTTCCGGCCTGGGCGGCGCAATGTCCGACACCCGCAACACTTCCATCACCGTGATTCCGGTGAATGACGCACCGACGCTCAGCGTGCTCAACACCGTGTTCGGCGGCCCTGAAGACACGCTGATCTACATCGACTTTGCCACCCTCGCCGCGGCCGCCAATGAGGCCGACGTCGACAGCGCACCGGTCGGCTTCCAGATCTTCCCGGCGCTTCCGAACTCCGTGTGGGTAAACGGCGCGCTAGTCGGGGCTTCCTCACTGTTCTTCCCCGGCGACTATCTCGAGTGGCAGCCGCAGGCGGACACCAACGGCACGATCGTCGCCTTTGACGTACGCGCACACGACGGGCTGCTTCCCTCGCTCACGCAGCTGCAAGGCCGCGTGTTCGTCGAGTCGGTGAACGACGCACCGTCATTCGCCGCGCTGAACCCGACTTCCGTGCTGGAAGACGCCGGCCCGCAGACCCAGACCGGCTGGGCCGTATTCAACGCCGGCGCGGCCAATGAGGGCTTGCAGTCCGTCCTAAGCTACACCGTCAACATCACCTCAGGCGCGGCATTGCTGACCAGCGGCATTACGGTCAACAACAGCGGCGACCTGTCATTCACCCCCGCGGCCAATGCCAACGGTGCGGTTGACTTCACCGTGACGGTCCGGGACAACGGCGGTACCGCAACCGGCGGCGTCGACACCTGGCTCAACCCGACCACCTTCACGCTGGTAATCGCGGCCGTGAACGACGTGCCGCTGCTGACGGCGAACACGCCTGTGCCCGCCGTGAACGAAGATTCGGGCGCGGCCAGCTACACCCTGATCACGCTGCCTGCCGGCTTCAACCCGGGCGGCGGCGTTGATGAGGCTTCGCAGGTGCCTGCCTCATTCAACGTCACAAACATCAGCAACGCGGCACTGTTCAGCGCGCTCCCGACGGTCAACCTGGCCGGACAGCTCAGCTACACGCCGGCGGCAAACGCCTTCGGCACCTCGACCTTTGACCTGACCGTCACGGACAACGGCGCCCCGGGTGCGACCTCGGTGGTGCAGACCATCACGATCACCGTCAACCCGGTCAACGATGCGCCGACCGTCACCGGCGGCAGCAACCCGACCGTCAACGAAGACGCAGGCCCGCAGAGCATCGCCAACTTCGTCGGTATGTCGGCCGGACAGCCCAACGAGGCTGGACAGGCGGCATTGGGATACACCATCGTCAACCTGACGCCGGCAGGCGGCCTGGCCTTCACGACCGCACCGACCATCAACGCGGCCGGCGCCCTCAGCTTCCAGACCGCGCCGGATTCAAACGGCTCGGCCACCTTCCAGGTCACCGTGCAGGACAACGGCGGCACGGCCAACGGCGGCGTCGACACCTCGGCGCCCTCAGCCGTCTTCACCCTCACTGTGTCGCCGGTAAACGACGCACCCAGCTTCACTGTATCGGCGGCCAACACGATCGTGACCGTGCCCGAAGATGCCGGCGCTGTCTCGATCATCGGCTGGATCAACAGCTTCACGGCCGGCCCGGCGAATGAATCGGGCCAGGCGGTTCTGGACTACAACATCAGCGCAATCAGCAACGCCGCGCTGTTCTCAACGCAGCCGGATGTGACGAATGGCGGCGACCTTACCTTCACGACGGCGGCCGACGCCCACGGCACCAGCACCTTCAAGGTCAGCGTGACGGACAATGCCGGCGGCACGGACACCTCCGCGACGCAGACGTTCACCATCACCATCACCAGCGTGAACGACGCGCCCACACTCACTTCGGTCGCCAACTTCGCGGGCGGAACTGAAGACACCCAGTACGTGATCACGTTCGCCGCCCTTCAGACGGCCGCCAATGAGGCCGACGTAGACGGCGACGCGGTCACCTTCCGCATCCAGAACATCCTGTCCGGTACCCTGACGATGAACGGCAACCCGGTTGTCGCAGGCACCACCATCTTCAGCGGCGGCCAGCTTGAGTGGACCCCCGCAACCAACGCCAACGGCGCGGCCCTGAATGCATTCAGCATCCTCGCATGGGACGGCTTGCTGGATTCCAGCAACCCGGCCGTCAATGTGACCGTGGACGTCTCGCCGGCGAACGACGACCCGGTGCTGGCAGTCAATGCCGGCGCCACCGTCAGCGAAGGCGGCACGGTCGGTATCCCGAACACCAGCCTGCAGGTCACTGACCCCGAGCAGGCCCCGGGCGCGATCCAGTACGTGCTAGACAGCGTCCCGGCCAACGGCACGCTTGACCTGGTCGGCCCCGGCACTCTGAGCGTCGGCAACACCTTCACGCAGAGCGACATCGACGTCGGCAACCTGAGCTACACCCACAACGCCGGCGAAACGACCAGCGATTCGTTCACCTTCCACGTACTGGACGGTGCGGGTGGAACGCTGGGCAGCGCAGGCTCACCGCTTGCGTTCGCCATCACCATCACCCCGACCAACGACCTGCCGACACTGTCAGCAGGCACCGTGGCCGCCTCCGCGCTCGAAGACACGCCGTTCGACATGGTCTTCAGCGACCTGCAGACCACAACCGGGGCCAGCGACGTCGACGGCAATGTCGTCGGCTTCCGCGCGACCAGCGTTACCTCGGGCACGCTGAAGATTGACCAGACGGGAACGGGCCTCGTGTTCGTGGCCTACACCAACCAGGTCATCGACGGCAGCGACATCCTCCGCTGGCAGGCCGATGCCAATGCCAACGGCGCGGGCATCGCGGCCTTCATGCTTGAGGCAATCGACGATGGCACCCCGGGCAGCGCGACTTCGGCCGCGCCGGTCCAGATCAGCATCGACGTGACCGCGGTGAACGATGCCCCGACCGTCGCCGCCTCCAACATCAACGTCCTCGAAGACAGCGGCGCCTACGGTCCGACGGCATGGGCCTCCATGGCGGCTGCCGGCGGCGCGGGCACTGAAAGCGGCCAGTCGGCACTGGCCTTCGCGATCACGAACGTCACGAACGGCGGCCTCTTCAGCGCCGGCCCGAGCTTGAACCCCACGACCGGCGAGCTCAGCTTCACGCCGGCCGGCAACGCCTCCGGTGTCTCGACGGTGACCATCACCGTTCAGGACGACGGCGGCACTGCCAACGGCGGCGTCGACACCAGCGCCCCGCTGAACGTCACGATCAGCGTCAGCAGCGTGAACGACGCGCCGACCCTGACCTTTGTCAGCACCCTGTTTGGCGGGCCGGAAGACTCGCCGATCGTCGTACCGTTTGCCGTGCTGCAGGCCTCGGCCAATGAGGCTGACATCGACAGCACGCCGATCAACTTCCGGATCGAGGCCATCTCCAGCGGCACGCTGCTGCTCAACGGTGGCGCGGCTGTCGGCAACGTGTTCGGCGCGACCGACACGCTGACCTGGACTCCGGCCTCCAACCAGTTCGGCACGCTCAACGCCTTCACCATCTCCGCCTGGGACGGTGCGCTTTCCAGCTTCCCGGTCAACGGCGCAGTGCAGGTGAAGATCTTCGTGGAGGGCGTAAACGACCAGCCCAGCTTCACGGCCAGCAACCCGGCCGCCTCGCTTGAGGACGCGGGTGCGGTAACGGTCACGAACTGGGCCAACTTCATCGCCGGCCCGAACGAGCAGACGATTCAGACCGTGCTGGCATACGTCGTCAGCGGCGTCACCACGACCTCGGGCAACCTGACCTTCCTGTCGGGCCCGACGATCGACAACAACGGCAACCTCCACTACACCGCCACCGCCGACACCAACGGCACGGCCACCTTCTCGGCCACCGTCCAGGACACCGGCGGCACGGCCACCGGCGGCATCGACACCTCCAACGTCATCGGCCCGTTCACCATCACGGTGACGGCCGTCAACGACGCACCGACCTACACCTCTGCGGGCAACCCGGCCGCGGTAAACGAAGACTCCGGCGCGGCCACGGTCAACGGCTGGATCACCAGCGTGGACTACGGCCCGGTGGATGAAGACTCCCCGATCCAGAGCACCCAGAGCTACATCGTCAACGTGCTCACCAACGCCGCCCTGTTCAGCACCCCGCCGGCCGTAAGCGTGGCGGGCGACCTGACCTACACGCCCGCGGCGGACGCCTTCGGCACGGCCACCTTCGAAGTCATGCTGGTGGACGACGGCGGCACGGCCAACGGCGGCGTCAACACCAGCGCCCCGCAGACATTCACCATCACCGTCAACCCGGTCAACGACGCCCCGAGCGTCACCGGCGGCAGCAGCCCGACGATCAACGAAGACGCCGGTCCGCAGACCTTTGCCAACTTCGTCGGTCTCAACGCGGGCCCGGCCAACGAGTCAGGGCAGGCGGCCGTCGCCTACACCATCCAGAACCTGACCCCGACGGGCCTGACGTTCACCACCGCGCCGTCCATCAACGCGGCGGGCGCCCTGACCTTTGAGACCGCGCTGAACTCCAACGGCTCGGCCACCTTCCAGGTGCAGGTACAGGACAACGGCGGCACGGCCAACGGTGGCGCGGATACTTCGGCGCTGTCGGCCGTGTTCACGCTCACGGTCACGCCGGTGAATGACGCCCCGACCATGACCACCTTCGCCATCCTCAACAATGGCGCGACCGAAGACACCGCCCACACCATCACCTACGCCCAGTTGCAGGCAGCCGGCAACGAGGCCGACGTGGACAACGCCACCATCGACTTCCGCATCGAAAGCGTCATCGCCGGTACCCTGACCAAGAACTCGGTACCTGTGGTGCCGGGCACGACCACGATCGCCAGCGGTGAAACCCTCGTCTGGACCCCGCCGTCGAACCTGAACGGCGTCATCAACGCCTTCACCATCGTCGCCTGGGACGGCGCGCTGGCTTCCACCCCGCCGCAGACGGCGCAGGTGCAGGTCGCGGCCGTCAACGACCCGCCGTCCTTCACCAAGGGCTCGGACATCACCGTGGCCTGGGACCAGGGCGCACAGTCGATCGCCGGCTGGGCAACCGCCATCAGCGCAGGCCCGGCGGACGAATCCGGCCAGAGCCTGACGTTCAACGTCATCAGCAACAACAACCCCAGCCTGTTCGCCACGCAGCCCGCTATCAGCGCGGCGGGCACACTGACCTTCACGCCGGCCGCCAACGTCGCCGGTACCGCCAGCATCAGCATCGAGCTGCAGGATAACGGCGGCGGCACCGACACCAGCGCCCCGCAGAACTTCAACATCACCATCACCACGGCCGGCGAAATCGGACTGTTCCGGGTCACCGGCAACCCGATCGCCGACGGGGCGATCGACACCGTGGGCAGCAGCCTCGGCGCCCTGACGCCGTACAGCTTCCTCTACACCGTGCAGAACCTCGGCAACGGCGTCCTGAACCTGACCAGCACGCCGGACCCGGTGCTGCTGAGCGGTGCAACCAACTGTGAGGCCTACATCACCCACCAGGCCATCAGCCCGATCAGCGCAACCTCGAGCACCACCTTTGTGCTCTGGCTGCGCCCGCTGTCGGCCGGCAACTTCAGCGTCGACGTCAGCATTGCCAACAACGACGCGGACGAAAACCCGTACGACGTCAGCGTCCAGGGCACGGCCGTTGACGCGCCGGACATCCAGCTCAGCCGCGGCTTCTATGACAACATCGTGGACCAGGGCACGGACACCGTCGGCAGCATCCCGGCCGGCGTCACCAGCGGACGCACCTACACGATCAAGAACGTCGGCGGAAGCACGCTGACTTTCGGCGCCCCGGCCGTGTCGGTCGTGAGTGAGACGAACTGCATGGTCGTTGCCACGCCGCCGGCGGCCACGATTGCCTCGGGCGGCAGCGCCAGCCTGACGCTGGACATCCTGCCGTCAGTCCCGGGCCCGTTCTCCTACATCATCCAGATCGACAGCGATGACCCGGATGAGGCGAGCTTCGTGTTCTACGCCACCGGCACCGCGACAGCCTCGGCGACGCCTGAGCTCGAGCTGTTCGGCCGACGCATCCTGTCACCCGGCGACACCGAAAACGTCGGGCTGATCCCCAGCGGAAGCAACACAACCTTCCTCTATGAGGCACGCAACGTGGGCTCGGCCCTGATGACCGTCACCAACCCGATCAGCATCACAAACGTGATCAACGCGGTTGTGGTGGTCACCGTCACACCGAGTTCAACCGTAACGGCCGGCCAGATGACGCCGTTCGGGATCGACGTCCAGCCGCTTACGCCGGGCGCCTTCCAGTTCGACTTCGTGCTGGTCACCAACGACGCAGACGAATCGCCGCTGATGGTGACGGTCGTCGGCCTCGGCACCAGCACCATCGCGCCGGAGATCACCATCGACCGCAACGGTACGGACATCGCGAGCGGCGGAACCGACGACGTCGGCGACCTGCCGGCCGGCCTGTTCTCGACCTTCGTGTACCGCATCCGCAACGAAGGAACCGGCACCTTGAACCTGACGTCACCGGTCCGGGTATTCGGCGAGACCAACTGCGAGGTCCACGTCCTTGCCATGCCGCAGAGCAACGTGGCCCCGCAGGACGATGACACGTTCCTGATCGGCATCAGGCCGCTCAGCACGGGCGCGTTGTCCGCCATCCTGCGCGTCGACAGCAACGACAGCACCGAGTCGCAGTACTACATCAACATCACCGGTACGGGCCCGCAGCCTGACATCCAGGTTGAGTACCCGCAGTACACGCCGCAGACCAACGGCGCGGTGATCCAGATCGGCAACTCCACCAACGGCGCGGCCCGCCCGATCTCCGTGTTCGTGCGCAACACCGGCACCGGCCAGTTGAGCATCACGGCCGTGACGCCGTCGCTTGAAACCAACTGCGTCGGCGCACTGGTTTCGGCGGGTGCATCGCCGGTTGCTCCGAACTCGGAAACGGAAGTGATGTTGTCGGTCACGCCGTCCGCAAGCGGCGCGTTCAGCGTGACGTTCACGATTGTCAGCAACGACCCGGACACTCCGAACTTCGACATCACCATCGAAGGCACGGGCGTGAAGAAGAAGACCGGCGGCAAGGACGACAGCAAGTGCTCCACGACCGAGGGCACCGGCGCAAGCTGGCTGCTGCTGCTCGGCGCACTGGCGACACTGGCCGTAAGCATCCGCATGGTCAGCGGACGCAAGCAGGCCTAGAAGCAATTCAGCAACAAAGGGGCAGCGGCCATGCCGCTGCCCCTTTTTCTTTCGTTCGGGCCTAAACGCTTCTCTACGACGATCGGACAGCTGCGCCAGCATGCGGGATTGCCGGCCAAACCCCTGGGCTTGCGAACTCACTCACTTGGGCAGGTCGACTCGCTGGTTGCTACCGGGCATGAGTGTGACTGGAACGTAATAGTCCGTTCCATTCCAGGTGTGCGTGCCATCGGGTGTCCCGGTCGGCGCCGTAAACAACAGCACGACGTAGTCCTCTGCCGGCAAGTAATTCAGCCGATACTCCGCTGCATCGCGCGCAACCGGCGTCCAAGTGCAGTCCATCGCATTGATCGCCGGAAGAGGCTCATTCGCGCTGCCCACGGGGCAAGCGGCGACCAGCAGCGTTTCGCCCTCTTGCAAGGAGACACCCGACAAGTCCAACGTGCCGGAGATCGACGCCAAACCCGCAAACACCGGCTCAACCCTGGACGAATCGTCTCCCTTGGGGTGGCACACGATTGCGTGGCCGGTTGGCATTACGAGGGTAATTCCATCTCGCGCATCGAGCTTCGGCGTACTCGTCCAACCCTCGTGCCAGGCGACCGGCACCTCGGAGTAGCTGTCAGAGAATTCGCCAGTGGCGAGCATGCGCGCGACCATCCGGGCCGCACCGCGTTCTATGGACCCCTCAATGATCAGCGGCTGCGTATTCACACCGCGCAAGTCGCCGGACTTGCGCGCTGGCGGCAACTCTGGTTGCGCGCCCCGGAGGACACTCAATTCGGCGCTCTTTTCGATCGTCAGGGGGTGCGGCTCTCGGGCGACGAGGCGCGAGACAATTGCAGTGTCCACTGCGCCCCCCTCCGGCACGACAATGAGGTGACGCGCAGGCAGGAACCCGGCGGCGAAAACGTAAAGGTCATACTCGCCGGGTGGAACCGCGCCAAACTCGAACCCTTGCCGCCCGGCGCCAAAGGCCAGATCCGCCGGTAGATCGAGCTTGCGGTCGAATTGTCTGGCTCTCGGATACAGCAGCCAGAACGTGTTGCTTACCTCCCGCGCCAGAGGGCGGCCCGAGGGATCGGCGAAGACGACATGGACTGTGCTCTCCGGCTGCAGTTCAAGGGTAACGCTCACGGCGCCCATTCCCTGGTCCACCGTGAAGCGACGCTCGTTCGAAATGTACCCCGGCAGAGTTGCCTCTGCCCAATGATTGCCAATGCCGATTCGCGGGAAGAATGCCAGCCCGTCGGCACCGGTGGTGGCTGTCAGCGCCGGTGGGCCATCGTTTCCGGCCTGGACCTCTGCAGTCAGTGATATCTCGGCACCCGCCAGCCGCATCCCGGAGGTCTTGTCCAGGACCTTCACGGTTAGCGAGTCCCCCACCGGCCTTAGACCTACGCGCAAATCACCGCTTGCCGGCAGGGGCGTATCCAGAACGACGGCCGCATAGCCAATGCGCTGGACTGCCAGGCGTACGGCGTCGGCTTTTCGCCGCAAGCTGAAATCAAACCCGCCATCTTCATTCGTGACGGCCTCGCCGATTGTCGGCCCATCCGCGGCCACCGCCTCCACACGTGCCAATGCAAGCGGCGCACCGGTTTCGGCGTCCACCACGAGCCCCTGCAGACTGGGCATATCGGAAAGCTGCAGATTGAAATTCTGAATCGACTCAAGTGCGAGAACTGTAACCACGCGAGTTTGGGACGGCGCCAGTGGGCGCTTGCGCGCCTGGATGACGTATCTTCCCGGCTGCACCTTCCGGAAGATGAAAACGCCGCCCTTTTCCGCCATGGTCGTACGCATCTTCAATTCCGCAGATTCGTCGGCCGGACCAAGCTCCACATAGGCGCCCTCCGCACCGGAGCCGTCCGGCATGAGCACGATGCCGGATACTTCACCGTAGGGACCGATCTCCAGCACACAGTGCAGTCCCTCCGTAGCGGTGATCGTTCGACGCGCGGCAAAATGGCCTGCCGCTGACCCGCTGATCAGCACTGTCGCACCCGACGGGAACCAGAATTCCGCTGTCGTACTCTCCACTTTCTGAAACTCGGATGCGCCTGGCACGCCCGCGACGACCACCGGTCGATCCAGCTCCGCCACTGAGACAAGCTCTGCAGTGATCTTCACAAAGCCGTCTCCGCTGGACTTGACGGCGGGGACGACGCGTATCCCCTCTCTTCCGAGAGCATCCAGCAATTCGGCAGCGTCGTCCGAATGAATCCGTTCCGTCTGTGGTGCGGGCAAAGGCTTGCCGGGCGGATGTCCACCGTCGGCGTTCGATGCACCGTCCTTCGGCAAGAAGAACAGACAAATTGAAAGTCCGGCCAAGACAAGCACCGCAAGAACAACCAGGAAAGGCAGTCGGTGTTTCATGGATCAGCTTTCGGAAATGGGCGGGACGGTGAGTCCCGCCCATTTCCTTCCTTGCCTACTCTTGATTCAACAACAGGTCGGTCTGCCCGGTCAAAGAATTAGCGGTGAGCGCCGACACATGCACCAATTGCAGCGTTTGCCGGCCTTATTCCGTCTCCGTCTCCGTCACCCGGACCGTTACCTCCACGGTGCGCCCGTTCAGCGTGATATGGAAACTCTCTCCCGCTTCGGATGTCGGAGTCTCGGCAAAGAACCAGATCACAGCCGAGGATTCTCCGTCGAGCAATCCTGATGGCGCGCTGACGGTGACGACGCCCTCGGGCGGCCCCTCGACAATGATGTCGCGCCCAGGCGCATCAGGATCACCAGTTTCAAGTGTCAGACCCAAGGTCGTGCCGACAGCCATCTCGATGGGGAACGCACTCTGCGGCTCGACCGCAAGCGAAGCGACGTCGCCCGCCGGCCATCCCTCATACTCGGTGACGATAAAACCACGGTTCACGACAGGAACGAGCAACCCAAGGTACGGCTCCAGCATGGGGGACTCCTCAGCAGGCATGCCTCCCTTTCGCGTGAGGGAAACAACGCCTGCACCGTAGTCCACTCCCAGCAAGCTCAGGCGAAGCACGAAAGGAACCGTGGACGTTATCAGGGCTGTGCCCTCCAGTGGATCGAACTCCACCGTCGCGTCGAAGTCTTCGACGATGCCCGTTTCTTCAACAGTTACGTTTGCAAGGGCAACCACCGCTGGTTCCATCGCCTGCACAGAGATGAGGAACGGCTCATCGCCCTGCGCAGCTGGAACGTAAATCAGTGCGTCGCGCTCCATGTTCTTGCCTGGGATTTCCGGCACGTGCGATGGGTCGCCCACGGGGTTGTAACCCTGGTCGGGCGGCAGTTTGCCGGCGTACGGCATGATCTTGTAGCCCGGCGTGGATATGTACCACTGCGCCTTCTCCGTATTGCCTCGGCGGATAGCCGTATCCACAGGATCGCCGTCCTCATCAATGCGGAACGCGTTGTAGTTCTGGTTCCACGACCAGGTCAGCGATCGCTGACGCACGACGGACGGCGCGTTTACGGCAAGATGCAGCTTGTAGTCGGTCAGCATGAGGTAGGTCCGGTCCCATACGGTGGCATCCGTCGTGACGGTCGTGATGGTGATTTCGCGGGAAACGGATACCGCCTTCTGCGCCTTGTACCCCTTGAGCGCCTTGACTGGGATGCCCTTCACGGTTCCGCCGGCCTCTGCCGAGCCGGTGTGTTCGTCACCACCCTCGACCTCGATCCGCACAATGTCCGCAATGGTCGTCTGTCCGTTGGCGCTCGCCAGCGTCAGATTGACGTTGTGTGGCACGCCGGCCATGCACACTGCGGTAAACGAACCGGCGGCGTTCAGCTTGGCGTCAACGCCCTCGTAGTTGCCTTTCCAGTGACCGAACACCTTTGACGTGTATTCGAAGTTGCAGCCGCCGCCGTCCGGCGGATTGCCGGTGCAACTGAACGTGGTGTCGTGGGTAGTGGCATTGTCCAGACTGAGTGCGCAAGTGCCCCCGTCCTCCACCCAGACCTTTTTGCCGCCTTCGTTGGTACAGTCGGTGGAACCGTTGTATTCGAGCAACTTGAGGTTCAAGTTGAGTCGGCCACCCCAGTCGGCCGTGCCTATGGTGTCTTCGTTGTCTTCGACGCTGCCGGTACCGTAGGCATAGTCACCCCAGGTGATGGTACCGGTTACATCATCCTTGGTCACACTTTGCGGTGGGTATGGGCTGGCCTCAGACCCACCTTCCCAGGCATGGATAACCGTTGCGGCGGCCATCACTGCCGCCATTGGAACCACCCCGAAGAGCAAGCTTCGCCGGACGAATCTCATCTGCAATCCCCTTTCGAACTATGGTTGTTCCCAAGCCGCCGATTGCGGCCAGCCCGTGCTGCGAGCGCACTGTTCGCGCAACGCGCCGGGAGACTTATTGTGCGACTAAACCAATGATGTGTTTTTTCACAAATTGAATCTTAGTTGTAACATTCATGCACCGCACAACTGAGAGTGCACCAGTCGAACAGAGCTTGCGTGGATGCCATACTGGTGGCGGGATCAGCCGGCTTTGTGTGGGAGCGTTCGACTGTAGAGCCGACTTGGAAACTTCAGCATGCGACAGAACGTCGGACTGCACACATTCGACATCTAGAGACGAATCGCCTGCACGCCTGCCGTTTGGCAACGGTGTGGTTGAGCCGAACTCGAACGCTCAATCCGTGCCTTCAGATGAAAGTGGCGTCCCGGGCGGGATTCGAACCCACGACCTACGGTTTAGGAAAACGTCCTTGTCACTTTGGACCGTGGCGCGTATTGTCCTGCTGTGTCCTTGGAAGCCGTTCGTCTAGAGGCTTACGGGGACTTGGAGGGCAAGGGCTCTTTGACACCCCCCGGACACAGTTTGCAAAAACTAGGGTGGCGTTCAGGGTGGCGCGGTATCGGCCGCTGAAATGCCTTCCAGCAACGCGCCGGCGCGGTCCACACGCGCGCCAGCATCCGGGATGGTGTCAGAGGCCGGCTTGCCACTCACGAACGCAGCACAGGGCGATTACGGAGGTTTCCCGATGGCAACGCACACCGACACCGAAGGCAAGCGTAAGAAGCGCCGCGTGCGCAGCCCGCATCCCGGCGTTGTGGTCCTTGAGCGCGAACGCGCAACCGGCACCGTCTACCTTGCGCGCTGGACCGATCCCGACACCGGCCGGCGCGTCGAGCTGAGCTTGTCCACGCCGGACCTCCGGCTCACCAACGCGGAACTGCGCAAGGACTGGGCCGTCAAGAAGTCCAAGTCCCTGGCCGAACGCCGCGCAGCCCTTGCATCGGGCACCGCCGTTATCTCCTGCACGTCGCCGGCTACGGCTATCGAGACCTTCTACCAGACGCAACAGGCGGAGTTGAAAGACTCCACGTTGACTGTCTACCGCGAAGCCACTGACCCCTTCGCGCAGTGGGCGCAAAAGGCCGCCTTGGCGTGCATCGAGGACCTGACCCCTCCAAAGCTGACTGCCTTCCGTGACTGGTTTGTCGCGCGCCCCGCATACGCGCAGGCGAAGGGCGGCAAGCGGGGAAGCCGCAAACTCGGGAAGCGCAAGCGCAGCGCCGGCCAGATCAACAAGTGCATCCGGTCCCTGCGCACCGTCTTGAACCATTGGCGAAAGCGGGGACTGACGCCGGCCCTGACCTCGGACGCGATCCGCGACCACCTGCCGTTCGTGAAGGGAGAAATGAAGCTGATCCGTTTCCTCAAGCCGGCCGAAATCCGCGCCCTTCTGGAAGCCTGCCAGCGCCACGACGCCGAGTCGAACGACGGCAGGGGCCATACGCACCCGCCTATCGGCCCGTTCGTGCTGACAGTCCTGTTGACCGGTATGAGGTTCAGCGAAGCGGCAGCCCTGCGCTGGAAGGACGTGGACCTTGAGGCCGACGAAATCACCTTGCAGCACGACGCTACCAAAACCGGGCAAGGCCGCCGGATCGGCCTTGCCGAAACGCCGGCGCTGGCCGCGCTGTTGAAGTCGTTCAAGCTCCGCGCCGGCAAGCGCGAGTTCCTGTTTGCCGAAGGTGCGCCGCTGTCCCGTGATGTTGCAGAGGCCGCACGCCGGCGACTGGTGCGTGACTTCGGCGCGCCCGCTGAGTGGAGCTGGCACGACCTGCGCAGGACGTGCGGGACCTACCTCACCTGCGCGCCGGCGATTTACGGGGCGGCATCGGCCTTCCTGTCTGCCAAGCGACTCGGACACGGTGTCGCCGTCGCGGAGAAACACTACCTCGGGGCGATCACCAACATCCCGGCCGATGCAAGGACCCTAGAAGCCGCCATGCATATCGAAAAACTCTGCGTTAGCTTGACCGGCTCAATTCCCGCCGGGCTGGCTTCCACAGCCTGATCCCGGCCGACAACCTATTCTCGAAAAAGTAGGGATTGCGCGCACTTGCATTTGCCTTGCAAGGGCGCGCCCCTGTGCGACGTTTGTGTCCAAGGACTGCCGCAGCGACCGGCCGACAGACCAGCCGACACCCGATCCGGCAGAACCAGTTGGAACCCATGGCACCCGCGCGGGACACGCCGCAGAACCGGGACACTCCAGCGCAAACCAAGGAGGTATCCACCCGGAGTAACGAACATGAGCAGCAAGACGCTTCAAGCAGACCTCGCAGCAGCGATCAAAGAATTGCCGCCGATCCTCACCCTGAGCGAAGCCGCCGAATTCATGCGACTGTCCACGCGGACCCTGCGCCGGCTGATCGCCGCCGGCCGACTGCAAACCACCAAGGCCGATTCCTCACGCAACGGCAAGGTGCTGGTCCCGCGCGCAAGCATTCAGCGCGTCCTGAGCGGGGAGGGATAGCCGTGGGCAGAGATGAAAGCGCGCCGGGGTCCGATCCGGCGCGCAACCCGCATGACGCGGGCGATGGTATTGACGAGTCAAGCCTACCGAGTCGCGGCAGGAAACGCAAGCCTTCCGCCGAAGAAGCGGCGGTCAACAGGATCAAGCAGGTTCTTGCCGAGTGTGCGGACAACGCCGCCGACTGGGGTGCGGACTTCGGCCGGCTGTTCTTTGACCTCGCACGGAAGCTCAAGGCTGTGAGCTATGCCGCGCGCTCCATGCCGGTGCATCACCTGAAGACGATGTTCGAGGACTTCATACGCCAGTGCGAAATCGAACTGGACGCGGAAAGCGCGTGGCTCCTGTTCGAGTCGCGGTGGGAATCGGTACACACGCCGGAGGGAGAGGACGCCTTCACGGTTTGCTGGACGGAAGCTGTCATCAAGCCCGCGCCCCTGCGCAAGCCCCACAATGGCAAGCGACTATGTATCGTCGCCGCGCAGGCACGCAACCTGTACCAGCACACCGGCGGCGGGCCGATCTCGTTGCCCCGTGGACGGCTTGGCAAAGCTCTGAAAGTGACCCCGCAGGCCGCCGGCGAGTACGTCAGGAAGCTCGTTGCTCTAGGCATCCTGCGGCCGGTGGACGGGAAGTGGAGCTACACTGAGCACAAGGCCCTGGAGTACATGTTCGACGGCGCCGCGTTCGAGCGATTGTGTGCATGACACAGAAGGCGTTTCTCCGCCGTCGCCCGCTGGCCCGCAAAGGCCGGCGGAGCGACGAGCGGGCGAATGCACGCGCGAAATTAGCGCACGCGGACTTGAATGGCTTTTATTGCTTGAAGGGCTTGAACGGCTTGCAGGGCTGACAAGCTTGACAGGCTGATGAAACCCTCGCGCGCGCGAAGCAGTTTGCCTGTAGATAGACCCGCAACGCCGCGCGCTGTCGCGTGGAGCCCACATGCTTGGGCACAGGCTCTAACTCGCCCTGCCAGACTCCCCCTACATCTTGCCCACGGGTGTTGTACTTCACTTGCCGCAGCGGCTTAGCGCCACGAAAACAAGCACGACAATGAAGAACCCCAACCACATCTTGAGGTTCAGATTGCTTTGCCTAGCCTCGTGCAATTCACGCTCTGCGTCGTACTTGTCAGCTTCAGCCTTCGTTTCGCATATGCGGTGATTGCCATAGACATCGCGGCAGGGGTACCCGCGCACCTCTGTCAGCCGCCCGTCCTTTACCACGGGCACCCAACCCTCTGCCTCATTTCGAGTGCTGTGAGGTTCGGGTTGCTTCTGCGTTTCTGGCTGATCGGTACGGAGTTGTTCTGCCCGCTCCAAACTCTCGCGCGCCATGCGCAAGTAGTCTTCATCGGTGGGCACGGCTAGCTCCCGTCATGGCGACGGGGCGGACGCGGAACGAGCGCGCCCAGCTCTTTGCCTGCCTCAGGGCTGCGACACCCCTCGTCCATGCAACGCACGCTGACGCGCCCGAAGGGCGTCGCGTGCGGCAGGACGATGGTGAAGCGTCGCAGTTTGAGGCAGTCCGCCGCGAAACAAAGTTGTCGGCCAGCATGGCCAGCCGTCAACATCCTACCGAGTGGAGGGTGCACCCGGTAGCATTGACGGTCTGGAGGACACAATGGGCGAACTTGACAAGGTCAACCAAGAGGTACTCGCAGAGGTAAAGGCCTTGGCGAATCAGGCAAAGGCTATTGCAGTGCAGTACGGCCTTCCGTGCCTCGAACAACTTCTGGTCTACTTGGGAGTGCCCAGTCCATTCGCCAAGGTCATAACGTCTTCGGTTAAGTACGCCGTAGATGACCTACACAACAACAACACGGAGAACGCTGAGCTGCGTGCCCTAACGGCGATGAGTTGCGTTGCCCACTCAAAGGTTGCCGGAGACGCGTACAAGCAAGCCACACCGGACCGCATCCGCTCGCTGTACCAGCGAGTCACGAAGAAGGCTACGGAGATAAGGCAAGAGGACCGTGTCCGCGTTGTAATCGCCGCCACGTTTGGTGGATCGGATGAGGAACTGGCAACGCCCGAGGACTTGTTTGCGGCCGAATGGCTTGAGCACGCACCTGAGTCTAAGCTGACATTGCTGCGAGACCTTTGCTTCGACCTGTTTGGACCTGACGTTCTTGAGCGGATCATCCCTCGCCCCAAGAGCCTCAACGCCGAGCAAGCTATGACCGCGACCGCACCGTCGCCGTGCGCCAAGGTGCCGACCGACGTATGGATACGGGACTGGAATCAGAAGGCGACCCTGATCTGGGGCCAGCCGCCACTGGTGAAGGATATGTTCGAAGGACCCCCGGCCCAGACCTTTCACTACCCCAACGAACCTCGCACGGTAGCGTTCCGAGACTATCACGCCGGCGTCTACAAGGAGTGGCCACGACCGCTGCTTCAACGCATCCACAACGCGTTTGCCCGCAGCAAGCAGATGATGGCGTTCGAGCTAAAGCAAAGCGCAGGGACTGACGCTGGCAAGCCGACCTAGAGTCGCACCGGCGGTTCGGGACTCAAGTGACTCCGGCAGGGACGTTGTGACTCCGGCGCTGGCCGGGTTGGCCCATAGTAAAGCACCCCCTGAGGGGGGGGGGCTGGGGCGTGCCGGATTTGAGCACATCGTCTAGTAGAACGGTGAGCGGTTTAGGTCAGACTGTCGAACGACGCCCGGCAGACCGTATCGCTTTGCCGATGCCGACACCAAATCGACAAACCACTTTGTTGCAGTGGGCGAAACGTAGATGGCGTCAACTAGGGAAGGCAGTTCGACCGGGACAGAGTGACTCTCAGGTGGCTGGTGGTCTAGGTTTTCGTGGTGCGCCGTCCATGAGTCCGTGTCCCACAACACTGCGCGCACTTCCTGCTCATGCTTGAAGCTGAGACGTTTGTGTACAAAGGGCGAAAGCAAGTTCTGACCCCTATTCTTATCGCTGCGAAACCCGTCTTTCCCGTAGTCAATGTAGTGAACCGCCCCAAGTTGAATGTCATTTTCTTCGTACGTCGTCAGGCACCTCTTCAGTTTGCCGACCGTCGTTCTGACGGCGCATCCCTCGTCACTCTTCAAATAGAGTGACCATAGCGCAGCAGATTCAACCTTGCTCTTGTGCCAGCAACTCAGGAAGACCGTCCGTCGCATTATTCGCAATTGATTCATTGCGGACGGACGCTTCGCCTTCGGGTCCCAGAGTGGGATAGCACCTAAGCCGTACGTACCTAAGGCCCCGGACGGGACTGACCCCTCAAATGGGTCACCAACGCTGTCGGAACGCGCGAAGTACAACGCGCTGTTCTCGAGTAACCAGAGCAACTTCGTGAAGTCCATGTACCGCCACAAGACGGTACGCGCCGCCGGCGTTCTAAAAACTGGATGCCACTTGTACACGGAGACTCCGCGCTTGGTCGTCGCGCATATAGTACAACGCCCCCCGAAGCGGGAGCACACCCATGCCTGAAGGAGGGCAAATGGCCAAACTCGACTTCATCTTGCCGTGCCAAGAGGTGCGCATGGATGAGTTCAACTGCCTGCACGTTCATAGGCCCCTGAGTTGTTTGCATCGCAGTCAGGCGAATTCTGAAGAGTACGCAGAGTTCGGCGCGCTATTCCGCCTCAGCGAGTGTGTCCCTGGCCAGCTACCCAGAGTTGTGTCCGTTGTGGAGTCTTCTGATGGCGAAGAAATTGGCCGAGTTACGCAGGGGGCCGAGTATCCGCTTGCCGACGTGTTTGGCGTCGCCGTTGGCAGGCTGCGAGTGCAACATGCCCCGTATGATCCGATTGGACTTCGATTCGTAGCGCTGAGTGAGGACACGGAGCTGGGCCGGGAATGGGTGCCAAGTTGTCCGTATGAGCCGCAGGAACTCGGTGTGGATGTTGACCTTCCAGAGTAAGGAGCATTCGTGCTGGCAGTCTGGTTCCCATGCCCAAAGTCTAACTTAGGTGGCGTTTAGGGTGGCGCACAATATTTATTTTCGTGGTCAACAAAACGGTGATCGGCTTAAAAACCGCTCTCCGCTTGCGTTTGAAGGTGGCGTCCCGGGCGGGATTCGAACCCACGACCTACGGTTTAGGAAACCGTTGCTCTATCCAGCTGAGCTACCGGGACGTGCGGGTAGTGTAACAGGTCGCACCGGCTTGGAAACGGTTGGTGGTTGCGGCTTGGCCGCCCTTACTGCTTCCACCAGGCGAGGCCCTTGAAGGACTGCAGGCGGCGCCAGATCTTGATCATGTCGCGGCGCGCGGCCTCGACCTGCTGCTCCGGCGGCTGGTCCTTCCTGGCGCGCGGGCGCAACTCGAAGCCTAGCTCGTACTCGAAGGTGAACTCGATCTTCCATTCGCACTCGAGCTCGCCGCGCAAGAGCCGCAGGCTCTGGCCGATGTTCTCAAGCTGGTAGGTCCGGTGGTCGATCAGCTCAAAAGCGATGAACGGCAGTCGCCCGGCCGATCGCTCGCCGCCGCTGTCGCCCTGCAGCTTCAAGCCGGGCAGGCCGTCGATGAACTGCGCCAGCGGAAAGCTGTAGATGCTGACGCCGAGCCCTTCCGCCTCGCGCTGCAGCTCCATCAGCTCGACGATTTCCGGCGAGCCGGAGAGGTTGCCGCAGACCTCGCACTCCTTGACGATCTCGCCGTCCACGAGGCTGGTCTCAACCGCATGGTTGCCGCATACGACGCAATCTTCCAGTTGGGCTTCGGTCATGGCGCGCCTCGTGAAGCGCGCGAGTATATGCCGGACAGGCGATAAGGGAACGGTGTTAGTCTTCCCAGTCCATCAACGGCAAGGCGTCTTCCCCCAGCGCGGACAGCTCGCCCACTACCTCTTCCCCCTGCATGATGCGTAGCGCCCCACCGAACCAGCCGCCGTCGGCGATCCACGTACGGGCCTGTGAGCCATCGGGCGAGTTGAGGTCACCGGTGAGCATGTTGGCGCGGGCCGCCACGACGACTCCAGACCAGGTTCGCCCGCAGAGTGCCAGGCCGTCAAACGACTCGATACTGCCTTCAACTTCCGGCGGTGCCTGGTCAGGAGTGCCGTGATCGACCGGCTGCAGCTCGATCGGCTTGCCTCCCTCTACGCCGACCCATGCTTGCAGGATGTTGGGCTCGCCGGGCATCGCATTCAGGTCAAGGCGCCATGCGGACACATGGCCGAAGCGCATATCCGGCTCAAGCTGCACCTCAACCAATGACTCCACGAGCACGCTGTTTTCCCACACCTTTGTCACCTGGAATCGGCCTGTCCCGGGCACTCCGCGACATACGACGCGATACTGCCAATACTGGCCGACGTTGGGGGCAGGGTGGACCGGCACGTACTCGTGCACGTCATAGCCAGCCTTGGTGAGGGCTTGCACGTACTCGTTGCTGAGCTCATCTGCACGATTCTGTCGAGATGCGCACGCGGCCACGCCGAAGGCCAGCAGGGTGATGAGAATGGCACGAATCGCCATCAGTCGTCCTTGGCGGGCTCGTCGTCGCCGGGTCCGTCCTTCGAGTCTTCTTTGGGCGGTGGGTCCTTCAGCATCTCGTCCGTCAGCTTGAGGATCGGCTCGGCGTCTGACCCGAAACTACGGAGCTGGTTGGTGTAGTCCCCGGCCGTGAGCTTGATGACACCGCCGAACCAGCCCTCACTGGCGATCCAGATCTGGCTGATCTCCTTGCCGTAGACGCGGGTGTACAGCTTGCCGGCCCAGGTGCCGCCGCCGAGCTTCATGGCGGCGAAGTCCTCGATGGTTTCGTCCAGGTCTTCAGCCGGCTTCTCCTCGGGCACCTCGGTATCGGGCGGGGCCTCCTGGACGGTGATCTCGGCGGGGTCCTCACCGGGCTTGCCGATCCAGGCCTTGCTGACGTTGGGCTTGCCCTCGCCCGCGTCGAGGCGCACGCGGTAGGCGATCACGTAGTCCGACTTGAACATGTCGGCATCGACCTTCAGCTGCTGCTCGATGATGGCCGTCTGGCCGTCGAGCTTGCTGACCTGCCAGCGGGTGCTGGTGTCGATGTCGTAGCTGTCGCTGCCGGTTTCCCAGAATTGGCCGACGGCCGGCTTGTCGTGAAGCTGCACGAAGTACGGCGCCTTGGATTCGCCGTCCTTGTAGGCCTTGATGGTGGCGTCTGTGGTATCCGTGACGGGCAGTTCGGGGCGCTCGTCATCGGGCGCAAAGCCAAGCAGCAGCAGGCAGACCAGTGGCAGGAAGCGGAAGGCCATGCGGGCTATTTCTCTTCCTTCTTCGGGCTGTCGCCTTGGGGATCTGGCTTGGCATCTTCCTTTGCGGGCGGGTCCTTCGCGTCCTTACCCTGCACGTCTTCGGCGGCGCTCTTCTTCATCAGTTTCAGCAATTCGACGTCATCCCACTTCAGCAGCGGCTTTGCGTCGTCACCGAAGGCGCTGAGCTCGGAGACGTATTCGCCGCCTACCAGCTCGGTCTTGATGACCCCGCCGAACCAGGCGTCGTTGGCGGTCCAGGTCTTCACCTCAAAGCCCTCGCCCTTTACCGTCAGGACCTTGCCCGACCACTTGCCGCCTGCCAGCTCGAGGTCGCTGAACTCTTCTTCTGATGTCTCATAGTCCTCGGATGGTGGCTCCACGTTCTCGGCTTTTTCCATGACTTCAATGTCACCGGGCTTCTTGCCGGGGCGCCCCACCCATGCCTGCAGCACGTTCACGTCGCCCGCCTCTGCGCCAAGCCTCACAAGGTAAGCGAGGACATAGTTGGAGACCGCGTAGTCGCTTTCCGTTTTCATCTGCCACTCGATGATGGCGCGTTGGCCTTCCACCTTCACGACCTGCCAGCGCTGGGTGGTGGTGGTGCCGTAAGACTCGCTGGATGTCTCCCAGAATTGGCCGGCGGCCGGATCTTCATGCAGCGTGACCCACCAGGTCGCGTTGATCTCGCCGCTGGTGTACATCTCGATCATCATGTCCGTCGAATCGAGGCGGTCGTCTTTCTTTTCCGCGGGTTTTTCCGGCTCGGGCACCGGTGCGGGGGCTGAGCCACCGCCCGGACCAAAGCTGGCAGGTACGAGTGTGAAGCCGCATAAGAACATGACCATGAGCACTGCGGCAGGCGCGAGACGTGACATGGGACTCTCCGGTTCGGGGCGTCGGGGTCGGTCCGCCAGTGTAGCCCGAGCGGGCGTTCCGGCTAAAACAAAACCGGCGCGGTTGCCCGCGCCGGTTGAGTTTGTTCGGTACCACTTACCACTTGAGAAGCGGGGTGGCGTCTTCGCCGAAAGCCTTCAGCTCAGACTGGGTGGCGCCGTTCATTTCGGTCTTGATCACGCCGTTGAACCAGCCGTCCTTCGCGGTCCAGGTCTTCATTTCGAAGCCTTCGCCCTTGATGGTCTGCAGGTTGCCGGACCACTTGCCGCCGCCCATTTCGACGTCGGTGAAGTCCTCGTTGGTGATCTCGTAGTCGCTGGTCGCGCCGCCGCAGGTGGCGTCCGGCTTTTCCATGACTGCGATCTCGGCGCCGGCTTCGCCCGGCTTGCCGATCCATGCCTTGCTGACGTTGACGTCGCCGGCGGTGGTCACCGACAGGTCAACCTGGAAGGCGATGACGTAGTCCGACATCGCGTACTCGGAATCCGACTTCATTTCCCACTCGATCACGGCCATGTCGCCGTCAACCTTGGCAACCTGCCAACGCTGGGTGGAAGTGGTGCCGTAGGCTTCGCCTGCGGTCTCCCAGTACTGACCGGCCTTCGGCTCAGCGTGGACCTGGACCCAGTACTGCGCCTTGATGGTGCCGTTGACGTACATGTCGATGGTGCTCTGGCTGCTGTCCATCTTGGAGCTGCCGCC
Source organism: Planctomycetota bacterium (assembly GCA_020638675.1). Classification (GTDB taxonomy): domain Bacteria; phylum Planctomycetota; class UBA8742; order UBA2392; family UBA2392; genus JACKID01. The sequence continues at coordinate 889,131 of JACKID010000001.1, read as the reverse complement.
ACAGCTACCGCCGCCACATGCCTCGCCACAACCGCTGCCGTCGTCGCCACCGCCCGTTGAGCCGCAAGCAGCCAGAGCGATCACGCCGACGAACATCAGAAACCCAAAGAACTTCTTCATAATCAACACTCCTGAATATAGTGGAATGAGTCTGAGCGACTAAGCTCCCCCGTTTGAGGAAGCGGAGTCTAGGGCCAGTAATCACCCGGCGCAAGAGTCAACATGAGCCAATCTGACAAGATTGTGACGTTTCGTCGAAATTCCTAGCCCCTACTAACATGCCTATATCGAACGACTTACACGATTCGAGCAGCCCGGCAACGGCGTCTGCGGCATGTTTCCAGTGGCAGACCGCGCCGGGCGCAGCGGCACTGTCTTTACTCTTCCTTGACGGTCCAATCCCGCCGGCAGCCTTCGGTGGCGCGCTGGCCAATGTGGATAACATCCCCCGCCGGGTATGGCTGAAAGACGACACTGGCAACCGGATCGACGAGGCAATGGCCTGCAGGGAAGGGTCCGGCTGCCTGCTCACCCTGCACGGCGGCCCGGCCGTTCGCCGCGCCATGGAGCAGGCTTTGGCGGCGGCCGGTATCAAGGAAGCCCCCGCCTTCCCGTTCGGGCGGGGCGTGTTTGCGGCCCGCACGCTCAGCCTGCTGCCACAGGCCAGGGGCGCGGGTGCGGTGGCGCTGGTGCTCGAGGCCGCCGGTCAACGCGAGGCCCTGCGGCGCGCCCTGATAGAACCTTCCGGCATACCTTCCCTGCTTTCGGAATCGAGCGCTGCACGCTACCTGTTCGATCCCCCGCGGGTGCAGTTGTGGGGCCCGGTGAATGCAGGCAAGTCGAGCCTGTTGAATGCTTTGTGCGGTCGCCCGCTCGCGGCCGTCGGCGCTGAGCCCGGGCTGACCCGCGACGTAATCGAGGGCCAGTGCGAGCACGCCGGGTTCACCATCCGCCTGTTTGACGCACCCGGGGTCTGGACAGGCGGAAGCGAGCTCGACGCCGAAGCCCAGCGGCTGGCAGACACCTGGCGGCGCGAGGCCGACCTCACGATCCACCTTGTTCCGCCCGGAGCGGAGGCTGCTTCGCCCGACGGCGGCTGGGTCGTCCCCAGCCGGGCCGACGAAGGCTCGGGCGCCGGGGTCAGCATCCACGATCCCGCAAGCCTTCAGGCGCTCAAGGACCGCCTGCTTGAGCACTTCTTCGGCGCCCTGCGCCGCCTGCCGCCGGAGCGCCGCTTCGCACTGCACCCGCGGCTTCGTGAAGACCTCGGCAATTCGCCCGAAGCGGCGCGGGTTTGGCTCGATTAGGCTTGCGCCCTCTCGCCCTGCAAACGACACTTTTCGCCTCTCATTTCGGGAAGCAGAGTGACTGACAGCATCCTCCATGACGGCGGCGCGATCGACGCGCAGATCAAGCGGCTGGCCGCGGAGATCGCAGACGGCGAATCGGACCCACCGGCGCTGATCGGCATCCGCACCCACGGCGTCCCGCTGGCCGCGCGCCTCGCCGATGCCATGGAAGCGGCCGGGCGAAAGCGCCCCCAGCTTGGCGCAATCGACATCACGCTCTACCGCGACGACCTCGCGGGCAAGGCCCTGCCGCAAGTCCTGGGCAGCGAGATCCGGTTCGACATCGAGGGCCGCCGCGTGGTGCTGGTCGACGACGTACTGTTCACCGGGCGCACGGTCCGGGCCGCGCTGACCGAGCTGGCGGACTACGGGCGCCCACGCCGCGTCGAGCTCTGTGCGCTGGTTGACCGGGGCCATCGCGAGCTGCCCATCTGCGCCGATTACACCGGCTTCAAGGTCGAGACCGATCTGAAGCAGCGCATTCGCGTAAGACTGAAGGAAGGCGGCGACGCCGAAGACGCCGTCGTGCTGGTCAAACCGTAGGTGAGTTCCACGGTGTGGCGGGCTTGAGCCTGCAGGTCATGCGTGGGTCGTCCCCGTCCGGCACATTCCCGCCGGCCGGCCGCCAGAACGCCATGAACAGCAACTCGGCGGGCGCATCCTGCACGAACGTCACCGAGATGTGATTGCGCCCAAGCGACTCACCCGCCAGCGCCATCACGCCCTCGTCGTCGGGCGTCAGCTCAAGCAGCAGCGGGCCGTGGATGGTGGAGTACGCCAGCGCACGCAGCACGCCGCTCGGCGCCGGCGCAAGCACCGCGCGAACGCCGTGATAGAGCGTCTTGAATTCCGTGTCCCACGCCTCGAAGTGCATCTGCAGACCGGTGCCATCGAGCGCCGGGACGAAGTCCGTCCGGATGGCCGTCTGCTGCCCGGCCTGGGTATCCCCGACGCCGGCCCAAACGCCGACCCAGGGCAGATAGTCTGCGATCCCGTTGTTCATTCCGCGACCCCCTCCGCCCGCGGGAACGAGCCCACGCGCCGCATCTGTGTGTAGGTCCGCGGTCGGCCGGCAGCGGACTTGTAGCCCTCCCCGACGCGGCTGCTGAGCGTCATGAGGTCGTCCGCCACGCTCATCGTCACGGCCAAGGTCCTGTTGCCGGGCAGCCCGCCCTCAAGCGACAGCACTTCCGGGTCATCGGGCGTTTCCACCAGCACGGCAAAGCCGAGGTAGTCGGCGTAGATGTTGTTCACCACGCGCCCCTGCCTGTCCAGCGAGAAGAAGCCGCTGCCTCGCGTCATGGGGGCGCCGCTGTCTGATACGTAGGAGGCCGTCTCCACCTGGATGGCTTCGCCATTAAAGATGGAGGTAAGCCGGAACTGCATCAGCCCCTCCCGGCCGTCGGAAAACTCGCACTTGCCGCGCCAGGTGCCCAGCCATTCGGCGAATCGCGTGATGAGAGGGGTCGGCATGCTGCCAGCCTACACTTGTGCCGGAGTCGCGCTCAAGAGCCGGGCGGCCGCCACGGCGCAACGCGCCGCAGAATGCCGTGTGTGCCCCCGGAGGCGGCAAAGCCCGGCGGGGCATCCTGGGGACGGGCCATGCCGGTGGCGATCAGCGTATTCTCTTCCTGCTGAATCAGCGAAAAGCTGATTTGCATTCCGCCGGTCGCGGGCCCGGCAAGCGCCAGCACGTCCTCGTCGTCGGGGGTGGGAGTCAGGTTCACCATTCCGAAGCGCGTGGAGAAGCCCATGCATTGCAGCGTCCCGTCAGGACACGGCGCGAGGATCAGCCGCAACCCGTGAAGCAGCTGCATCTGCCCAACCCACGACTCCATGTGGAAGCACAGCGCATTGCCCTCAACGCTGCTGCTGACCTGCATGCGGAACAGTATCTCGGTTCCGTCCGCGACTTCGCCCTGGCCGGCCCAATCGCCGATCCAGCCGGCAAAACGACTCAGGGGGTTACTCATCAGGCACCCTCCCCCGGCGGTCGGTCATAGCGCTTGAGCCGGGCGACCGTTCGCGGCAAGTCCTTGCCGACCACGCCGGCCTTCAGCTGGCTGGTCAGCAGCAGCTCGTCGTCCTCAAGCCGCAGGCTCACGGACATCGTCCGCCCGCCCGGCAGGTCGCCCAGCAGGGCCAGCACGTCCGGCTCGTCATCCGTTTCGTGCAGCATGCAGAAGCCGAAGCGCCCCACGTAGAGATTCTCGATCAGCCGCCCGTCGTGCTTCAGCGCGAACAGCCCTGTGCCGGCACTGAACGTCTCCCCGGTAACGGTGTCCCAGGTGTAGGCATCGAGTTGCACCAGCTCGCCTTCGAAGTGGCTGTGGAAGTGCATCTCCAGGAGCCCGTGCCGCCCCGTCTCGAGCTGGTTGGGCCCGCGCCAATAGCCGAGCATCGACTGGAAGCGACTGACTAGCGGGGTGGTCATCGCCATAGGCTAGCGAGGGCGGACGCACAATGACAGGTGCACACGAGGTACCCCGGTCCCACAGTCTTCACGCTTTCCACAGGCTCGCGCGCCGCAATGCACCGGGCTACAATCCCGCCCTTTCCGGCCGGGACCGAGATGGCGCGCAAGCAAGCCAAGGGCAAGAAGGGCCTCACCTACGCCGACGCGGGCGTTCACTTCGAGACGCACAACGCGCTGGTAACGCAGATCTTCAAGAAGATCGCCGCCACCCGCACGCCCCGCGTGATCGACGTTGAGGACGGCTTTGGCGGGCTGTTCAGCCTCGACCACGACACCTCGCTGTTCAAGCGCAACTACAAGCACCCGGTGCTGGTGGCCTGCACCGACGGCGTGGGCACCAAGCTCAAGCTAGCGTTCGAGATGAACAAGCACGACACGGTCGGCATCGACTGCGTCGCCATGTCGATCAACGACATGCTTTGCATGGGCGCCGAGCCGCTGTTCTTCCTCGACTACATCGCCACCGGGCGCAAGGACCTGAAAGTCCTGCTGCCCCTGGTCGGCGGCGTGGCGGACGGCTGCAAGCAATCCGGCTGCGCGCTGCTGGGCGGCGAGACGGCCGAGATGCCCGACTTCTACCCGGAAGGCGAGTACGACATCGCGGGCTTCGCGGTCGGCGTGGTAGACAAGAACAAGGTGATCAAAGGCGAAGGCATCAAGCCCGGCGACGTGATCCTCGGGATTGAAAGCAGTGGTCTGCACAGCAACGGCTTTTCCCTGGTGCGCAAGATACTCAAGCAGAAGAAGTGGAAGCTCGAGCGCAAGTTCGATGACCTTTCCCGCCCGCTCGGGCTTGAACTGCTTGAGCCGACGAAGATCTACGCACAGCCGATATGCTCCCTGCTGAACACCTACAAGCGCAAGCGCATCGTGGAGGGGCTCGCCAATATCACGGGCGGCGGATTCCTCGAGAACATCCCGCGCATCCTGCCCCCCACCTGCGAGGCCGTGATCGACACCAAGTCGTGGCAGGTGCCGCCGATCTTCCGCATCCTGCAGCAGGGCGGCAACGTCGACACCCGCGAGATGTACAAGGTGTTCAACATGGGCATCGGCATGGTGGTGATCTGCAGCCCGTACCACGTGGACGCCGTCGCCGACAAGCTCGAGAAGCACAGGGCCAAGGGCGTCGCGCCGCTCAAGACCCACGTCATCGGCCACATCCGCACCGGCAAACGCAAAGTCGTCCTGACCTGAAGTCATCGCCCGCGGCAGCGCCTGATCCGCGAAACTGCCTCACGCCAAGCCGCCACGACGCCACGAGCGCTTTGGTAACGCGCATGCGTTTGCCGATGCCCTCGTTGCACCGTGGCGTTCTTTGCGTCGTGGCGTGTGGCAGTGGCAGTTCGCAGTCGCCAGCGACTACGGCGGCGGGATCGGGAGATTCAGCTTCTTCGCCAGCTCGTACATCGACTTCACGCTCTGGTTGCGCGCGCACAGGGCCGGGTTTGCGGGCATGTGCGCCTGGCGGATGCGCTCGTCGATGTCGTCTTCGGTCTCGACCGGCGGCGTTTCGTCCAGCAGCTTGCGGTAGATCTCCGCGTGCTTCGAGTGGATCAGCCCGTTGGCCGCAAGCACGCGGCGCATGATGCCGCAGAAGGCCAGCCACTGGTCGGGGAAGCGGAACGGCATCCACGCGCCGAAGCCGACCTCCTGGAAGCTGTCATCCAGGTGCAGCAGCGTCGCGTACACCACGGCAATCGCGCGGTTCTGCATGAACGATTTGCGCGTGTCGAGCCGCAGCGCGACCTCAACCAGCGCGTGCGCGATCGCCGCGCGCTTGGAGGATGCGACGATCAGCAGCTTGCTGCCGCGCTCGCCGATGGCGACGGCCTGCTCGAGCTTGAGCTGACCGGGTTTGGGCATGGCGGGCGGGTTGCTCGCGCCGGTGTATTGGCGGACGGTTCGTTTGAGTTCGGCCTCGCGTTTGTGAATGGCCTGCATGTCGGCGTCGCCGCCGTCGTGGGGCGGGTGCGGAACGTTGGCGGCCCCGACGCTGCGGAACGTTCCGTTCATGCTGTAGTTCGGGCGCCCGCCAGCCCCACGACCCGCCCCGCCCGGAAGGGCGGGGATTGATGCTGACTCGCTGTCGTCATCACCATCTGCTCCGACGACATTGGCTTCGGCGTTCGGTGAGTCGGAGTTCGCTTCCGTGTTGCTGTCGTCATCCCCGCCCTGTCGGGCGGGGCGGGGCGACGTGTTGTTGGTGAACTCTTCGGGGTGGTCGATTGCGTGGCTGGCGAAGTTGACCATCTTGCGGGCGAAGTTGCAGACTAGGTCGAGGTCGTCGAGGTGCTGGCGGTCGATGTCGTAGTGCAGGCGGTCGCGCTCGATCTCGGCCGGGGACTTGTCCTCTTCGCCCGGGACGTCCCTGGCCTCCGGCGTCAGCTCGGCCGATCTCAGCGGCGGCTGTGAGCCATCGGCCATGCGCCCGTTGAGCAGTTCTTCGTGAGTTGGTAGTTCGCGATCGTTCACAGGCGAGGGCTCCATCCCCCTCACCCATCCCGTTCAATGGAACACCCAAGCGCGCAGAAAAATCCCCGCACCGCCCCCAAACCCGCCCCGGAAGCCCAAAAGAAAGTTTAAGAATTCCGGACGCGCGCAGAGAAAAACAAGCCCGGCACAGGTGTGCCGGGCTGTTGTGACGCCTTGCTTGCGGCCTACTCGTCGAAGGAACTCTTGATGGTGTAGGGCTCCCAGTTGTTGTCTTCGGTGGGCTCCCCTTCGGTGAGCTCGATCCAGTGCCCCCACTTCTCGAAGCGGGCCTTCACCTTGCCGTCGGTTGTTGTCTCGACGGTCAGGTCGCCGGCGCTCTCGAAGTTGAACCAGTCGTCTTCGGTCAGCCCCAGCAGCTCGCGCAGCTTGGCAGCCGCGTTGGCCTCAAGCTTGCCGTCGAACTTCAGGCGGGCGTCCTGGCCGTCCGCCTTCAGGGCCTCGCGCCGCTCGGCCAGCTTCATCAGCAGGTTCTCCATCTCCCACTGCTTGCGGGCCATCTCCTTGCGGGCACGCCATTCCGGCTGCGGCGCGTTCCTTGCGTCAAACGGCTCCCACTTCTCGCCGCTTGCGACCGCGGTGCGCAGCCTGGACTGCTCTGCAACCGACAGCCAGCGAACGTCGCTGCTGCCCGACCAGATCAGGCATACGCGCCCGTCCAGCGCCCAGTTCCCCTTCATCTGGCAGATGATCCAGGGGTTCTTGTCGTCGTCGCGGAACCAGCCGCGCTCGTCGCTGTACTGCAGGTCCGTGGGCAGCCCGAACCATTCGAAGCTGGAATCCGACAGGTCATCCGGCGCGTCCTTGGCCGGTCCGAGTATTTCCGCGTGAGCCTCCAGCATGGCCTGGAAACGTTCGGCCATGGCGGGGTCGAAGCAGCTTCGCAAGCCGTCTTCCGGCTGGAACAACTGCTCCGCGACGAGACTCTCCGGCGTCAGCGCCTTGATCATGCGTGCGCGCTCGGTGTCGCTCATTTCCTTGAAGGCTCCTGCGTGCTTGGCCTGCCAGTCGCTGATCGCGCGTGAAAGCCCGTACAGCATGTCGCGATCGTGGCGGTACGCCTTGTGGCGCTGGATGGCGTCGGCGAACATCGTCATGACCGGTGCCGGGTTTTCGCCGCCGGTGCGCAGCGACAGGTAGATTCCCTGGCTGCCCTCATCAGTCGCGAGGCTGACGTGAAAGCCGCCCGGCAGGTACTTCGCCAGGTCAAAGTGCGGCTCGGGGAAACGGCTGTTGCCCACGTTGCGATTCCATTCGCCGACGACCAGCTTCTGCAGGATGTCGCGCAGGTTGACGTACGCGAACTTGCTGCCGGACACGGTGCCGCCGGGGATGTTGCCGGTTGCCATGCGTCCCTGCCCGATGCCCGCCTTCAGGATGCGCAGCGCGACGTCTTCGTTCGGCGCGAACCCGACGAAGCCCTCGCCGGCGAACGCGCAGAAGTCGGCGCGCAGCCCCTTCGGTCGCAGCAGCTCGCCGCCTTCGACCTGCTTGAACATGGTCTTCTCGGCCTGGCGTTTGGCGCGCTCGCGGTCTTCCTGCGGCATGTCTTCGGGCAGCTTGCGGGCGAGGATGCTGTCCAGCAGCTTCTCTTTGACCTGCGGCCAGCCTTCATCCGTTTCGACCAGTACGAACCACATGTCTTCGTAGGCGCGGTCGAGGTCGTTGCGGTCGAAGTTCGGGTCCGGCAGGTTCAGGATACCCATGACGGCTTCCTGGCCGATGGCATTGAGCGTGTCCTGCAGCGTCAGCCCGATCTTGCGCTCCAGCATGTCTTTCAGCCCGTCGTGGAACTCCTCCGCGTCCGTCGGGCGATCCTTGCGCTGCTCCGGGTCCGGCTGGAAGGGGCGATAGGTCAAGGTTTCCAGCTGCTTCTCGAGCGCCGCCTTTTCCTCGTTCTGGCGCGCGATCTGGGCGACCAGCTCGGCCTTGCGTTCTTCCAGCGTCGGGCCTTCGCCGTCCTCGCGCGGAACGGGTACGGGCTTCGGCTCGGCGGCCTGCGGGTTGGGCGTGCCGTCCTTGTCGTTTTCCTTGTCTTCCTCTTCGAGCTGCTTGAGCTGCTCTTCGCTCCAGCGAATGTCGTCCTCAATCCAGCGGATCTGGCGGCGGATGCGGTTGGGGCGCTCGCTCTGGTCAAAGTCGTGGAAGAACTTCAGCAGGTCGTTGTAAGTGCGCTCGTGGTCGCGCCCGAGCTGCGCGCTGACGAAGCCAACGCACTCGCTGGGCAGCACGTTCACGAGGCGGCTGCCGCCCGCGGGCTTCAGAAAGGCGCTCACCTTTTCAAACGGCTGGTTGAGGCTGAGCGAAACGTCGATGTTCAGCCCGCCGGTCTTGCCGGGCAGGTTCACGCTGCCGGTGATCAGCTCCCATTTCTGCCACTCGACGGTTTCGAGCGCGAAACGCATGTCGCTGCTGAAATCCTCGCCTAAGCGGTCAATCGCCGCGCGCCAGGCCTTCATGTCGGCGTACATCACGATGTCGCCCTTGGCCTTGGCGCTCCACTTGGCGAAGCCCTCGATCTTGCTGAGGCTTTCGTCATTGAAGCCGTCCAGCACGTCGGAGATGTGGGCGTCCATCATCCCGCCGGTGATCACGATCAGGTGGCCCTTGGCGATGCGGATGGTCGCGCCGTCGAAGCTGACGCTGGCGGGTTTGATCTCGGCCTTGCGGTCGTTGTCCTTGATCCAGTCACGGAACGCCTCGCTGAACTCGGTGGGCGCGCCTTCCTTGAGACGGACGACCGTGGCGCTCTGGATGAACGGCTCGCGGATCATCACGTCGCCGATGATGAACTCGGTGGTCCCGAGGAAGTCCGCGAAGGTGCGGATTTCGTTGATGATCGGCTCGGATTCCTCGACGTCGCGCTGGTCACGCACGAGCAACATGCGCTCGACTTCGTCCCGCCAGTTGTCACCGGCGAGCTTCCTGGCGGCTTCCGCCAGGTCGTTCACGCGCGTGTAAAGCAACGAGCCGCGCGGTGCAAAGTCCCCGGGCTCAACAGCTTGCAGCGCGGAAGCGCACAGTCCACTCAACGCGATCAGCAGTAGGCCAGATTTCACAAGTCTCATTTTCTCTTCCTTGCAACCGTGAGTGAACGACAACCGTTAAGACGCCGTGCAACGCCCGGGGGTTCGGTTATTCTGAAGCCCTGGGTCTTCCTTGCACGGGGGTGTGACTATAGCTCCGGGGGGCGGCGCGGGGGAGTGCCCACGCCCAACCAGCTCTTGACACGTCCAGACCAATCGACAGAATCCGTTGCGCGGCAAGATCGTCGCACCTCGAGGCCGGTGTGTTACGCAATTTCATCAAGATGGTGTCGTACGGCCGCCCCTACTGGCGGTTTTATCTCGTGGGCACGCTGGCGCTGGTGTTCGTGGACGTGCTGGACACCTTCACGCCCAAGCTGGTGCAGTGGGCGATCAACCATATTGAGTACCTGACCTCCGGGCGCACGCCCGAAGATTACGAGCGCCTGGGCAACCCGCTGATGTCGGTGTTCGGTGATTCGCTGACAAGTGGCTTCATCGGCGGCATCTGGATCTACGCCGTGGGCTTCGTGCTGGTGGTCGCGATCACCGGCTACTTCCGCTACCACATGTCGCTGTCGTACGCGCGCGCCAGCATCAACCTGACGCACGACCTGCGCGCGCGTTTCTTCGGGCACATCCAGCGGCTGGCCTCGCGCTTTCACGACCGCGCCAAGACCGGCGAAATGATGAGCCTGGCGACGGCCGACATGGACAGCGTGCGCAACTTCTTCGGCTTCGGGCTGCTGCTGATTATCGATACCACGCTCTACTTCATCATGGTGCCGGTCTACATGGCCTCGATCAGTTGGAAGCTGATGCTGGCGAGCGCGCTGTGCCTGCCGCTGATCCCGCTGATCGTCGCCAAGCTGGCCCATGCGATTGAAGACCGCTACGACAGCCTGCAGGTGCAATGGGCCATCGTCGCCGAGCGTTCGCGCGAAAGCTACGCGGGCGCCAAGGTGATCAAGTCCTTCGTGCAGGAGGAAAGCGAAGTCCGCATGTTCACCAAGCTGTCGCGCGAGTATTTCCGGCGCGGCATGCACCTGGCCAAGGTCGTCGCGCTTGAGAACCCGCTGCTGGTGCTGATGCTCGGGCTGGCGGACCTCGTGGTCGTGATCTACGGCGGCAGCATGGTCATCAGCGGCGAGATCACCGTCGGCGCGTTCGTGGCGTTCTTCCAGTGGCTGATCCGTCTCAGCGGCCCGATGATCGGGCTGGGCTGGGTCGTGATGCTGTACCAGCGCGGGCGCGTGAGCATGGACCGCATCCAGCGCATCGTCGGCGTCAAGGCCGAAATCGTCGAGCCCGAAAAGCCGGCCGACGTGAAGCAGCTCAGCGGCGCGGTCGAGGTCAAAGACCTGAGTTTCAAATACTTCCCGGCGCCGAGCGTCAGCGCAGTGGTCGGTGACTCCAAGGAAGAAGCGCCTGAGGAGCCTGATTGGGCGCTGCGCCACGTCAGCCTGAAGATCGAGCCGGGCAGGACGCTGGCGATCGTCGGGCCGGTCGGCAGCGGCAAGTCCACGCTGCTGGGGCTGATTCCGCGCCTGTACGACCCGCCGTCCGGCACCGTGTTCCTGGACGGGCACGACGTGCGCAACATCAGCCTGGACGTGCTGCGCACGCAGATTGGTTGCGTGCCGCAGGAAACCTTCCTCTTTAGTGAGAGCATCCTGCAGAACATCGCGCTCGGCACGCTGGGCAACGACCACGAGGTCGCCGCGGCCGGCAAGGCGCACGACGCCGACGTCGAGTGGCTGAAGCAGTGCGCCCGCATCGCGCAGGTGGAGCAGGACGTGCTTGCGTTCCCGAAGCAGTACGACACGCTGCTCGGCGAAAAGGGCGTGAACCTGAGCGGCGGCCAGAAGCAGCGCGTGGCGATCGCGCGGGCCATCGCCCGCAAGCCGGCGATCCTGCTGCTGGACGACTGCCTCAGCGCCGTCGACACCCAGACGGAAGAGGCCATTTTGAAGGGCCTGAAGGAAGTCATGCAGCAGTGCACCACGGTGATCGTCAGCCACCGCGTAAGCACGGTCGAGCATGCGGACGAAATCATCGTGCTCGACAACGGCCACATCGCCGAGCGCGGCACACACGAACAGCTATTGAAGAACAAGGGCTACTACGCCGAGCTGCACGGAAAGCAGCAACTGGAAGTCGAACTGAACGAGCAGGGGTGAAAACGAGTGGTCAGTGGACGGTGGTCAGTGGTCAGCACTGCAACCGCCTGCCGTTCCTGACCACTGGCCACTGAACACCGGTCACTGACACATGAGCGACACGTTTGAAGAAGACTTATTAGAAGACAAGATCAAGACGAACGTCTGGGATCCGGTCCTCTTTCGCCGCATGGCCGGCTACACGCGCCGCTACTGGCTGCGCGTGCTGACGGGCACGCTGCTGGTTTTCATTGTGGCCGCCTTTGCCATCCTGCCGCCCGCGCTGATGGGCGCGACGGTCGACATCGTGTTCACGCAGGACAACAGCGTCCTGGCGCGCATGATCGGCGGTGCTGTCTCGTTCTTCCTGCCGGACTTCGCGAACTTCAGCGACATCCACAAGCTGTGGGTGATGGCCTCGCTGTTCCTGCTGATGCGCCTCGGCGCCTTCTTCACGGAATGGGGCAACGGCTACCTGCTTGCGGGACTGGGCCAGCGCGTGATCCACGACATCCGCATGCAGCTGTTCACCCACGTGCACAACCTGAGCCTGAGCTACTTCCACCGCCACCCGGTGGGGCGTCTCGTCACCCGCACCACCAACGACGTCGGCGCGATGGAAGAGATGTTCAGCACCGCGCTGGTGATGATCCTGAAAGACTGCGCCATGCTGGTCGGCATCGTGGTGGTGCTGCTCGCCATCAACCTCAAGCTCGGTCTGATCGCGATGGCAGTCGTCCCGCCGATGGTGGTGGCGACCCTGATATTCCGAAAGTACGCGCGCAACGCCTACCGAAAATGGCGCGCCGCGCTGTCACGTATCAACGCCTTCACCGCCGAGGTTCTGGGCGGTGTGCGCGTTGTTCAGCTGTTTCATAAAGAGCAGCGCAACGACGAGGCCTACGACAAGATCGGGCAGGACTACAAGAAGCATTTCATCGATCAACGCACGGCCTGGGCGGTGTTCAGGCCGGTCAACACGACGCTGTCGGCGCTCGGCATCGCGCTGGTGATCGCCTTCGGCGGCGCGGCGGCCATGGGCAAGTTCGAAGTCTCCGGCGGTGAAGTGTTCACCGTCGGGCTGCTGTTCGCGTTCATCGGCTACACCGAGTTGTTCTTCACCCCGATCCGCGACCTGACGGAAAAGTTCGAGGTGGTGCAGGGCGCGATGACCGCGGCCGAGCGCATTTTCACCATCATCGACGAGCCCAAAACGATCGTGAACAAGCCCGGCGCGCAGGACTTCGGGCGCGTCGAAGGCGAAGTGAAATTCGAGGACGTGCACTTCGAGTACAAACCCGGCGAGCCGGTGCTGCGCGGCGTGGACTTCACGATCGAGCCGGGCCAGACCGTCGCCATCGTCGGGCACACCGGCGCGGGCAAGACGACCATCATCAACCTGGTCTGTCGCTTCTACGACATTCAAGGTGGCTACGTGAAGGTGGACGGCCACGACGTGCGCGACTGGACGCTCGACGGGCTGCGCCGCAACATCGCGACCGTGCATCAGGACGTGTTCCTGTTCGCGGGCACGGTGTTCGACAACATCCGCCTGGGCGACGAGAAGATCACGCGCGAGCAGGTCGAGAAGGCCTGCAAATACGTCGGCGCGGACCCGTTCATCCGCAAGCTAGACGGCGGCTACGACGCCAAGGTCGAAGAAGGCGGCAAGACCTTCAGCGCCGGCGAGCGCCAGTTGCTCAGCTTCGCGCGCGCGCTGGTGTTCGACCCGGCCGTACTGATCCTCGACGAGGCGACCAGCAGTATCGACACGCACACGGAAGAGCTGATCCAGGAAGCGCTGGTGAAGTTGACGAAGGGGCGCACCAGCATCGTGATCGCGCACCGCCTCAGCACGATCCAGAAGGCCGACAAGATTCTCGTGATGCACAAGGGCAAGCTGGCCGAAAGCGGCACGCACCAGGAGCTGCTCGCGCACAAGGGGCTCTATCACAAGCTGTACGAGCTGCAGTACAGCGCGATGGAAGACGTAGAGAAAGAGCCCGAGTTCGCGGTTGAGGGCGACGTCCTGTCGCCGCGCCACAGCAGCGGCGCGCTGAGATCCGCCGCCTCCCACGCCACGGGACGAGTCGGCCCCGCCGCAGAAGACGCCACCAAGGAACGCGCAGCCGCCGGCGAAGGCGATGCCAGCTAGGGCTGGTTTCTGTCTGGCCCCCGGGCTTGCACGAAGACGCAAAGAAAGACCAAGACAAAGCCACGGAGTTCACGGAGGAACACGGAGACGCACCGTTCTTTGTGCTCCGCGAAACTCCGTGAACTCCGTGGCTGGCGCAGTTGCAGTTCTTCGCGTCTCCGCGCGGACTTCGCGTCTTCGCGCGATACAGTTTCTCCAAGCACCGAACGCCCCCCCGCACCCGAATCTGAATCCAATAAGCCGCATATTTTCTTTGTCAGAGGCACCGGGCTTGCGGGACCTTCACGTGACGGTAGCTGAATCAGGGCGGTCTCCCATCGCTCCAGGCCGTCGCCGCAACCCCGGCCGCTCCGGGGACAAGTAACAACTCCTGCTTTGCCTGTGCGCAGGCTGGCCTTCGACTCCCGGCGAAGTCCGGCCTGCCGTATGGGTTTCGTATTGACCAACGGAAAGGGTAAGCATGAAAGTCTGGATCGCGGTACTGGCTTTGCTGGTGTGCTGCAGCGCGTCCGGTGCGCTGACGGCCGCACCGGTAGATCCTGCGGCTGAGGCAGGGAACCAGAGTGAAGAGAACGAGAATGCAGCGGACCCCGGCGACAACGCCACGCCGCGTACTGGAACGCACTCGTGGGATGCACCGGCCATCAAGGTCGAAGGCAAGCAGCCCACGCTCAAGGAAGAAGAGCTGATCGGCAGCAACGAGCAGCCGCGCTGGACCAGCGCCCGTCGCTGGAACCGCACGCGCACCTACGTCATCCCCGAAGGCGAAGTCGAGATCGAATACTGGCACCGTATGACCGTGCCGCGCCGCAGCAACCACGGCTCCGAGGCGGTGGACAACCGCTTCCTGCTGGAAGTGGAGTTCGGGTTGCCCCTGCGCTTCCAGCTCGACATGTATCTTCAGCTCGGAAAGGAAGGCTCCGAAGGCGCGTTCGAATTCCAGGCCGGCAAGTTCGAGGTGCGCTGGGCCCCGTTCAAGTGGGGCTTCATCTACACCAACCCGACGCTGTACCTCGAATACACCATGGAAAACGGTGAGCCGGACGCGGTGGAAGGCAAGATCCTGCTCGGCGACAAGATCATCGACGGGCTGCACTGGGGCTTCAACTTCGTGTTTGAGCACGTACTTGGCGGCGATCACGACAACATCTACGCGCTCACCGCGGGCATCAGCTACACGCTGATCGACTCGTTCTTCTCGATCGGACTCGAGACCGAGAACGAATTCGTCGACACGGCCGAAGACCGCGGCGACTTCGTGAACGAGCACCTGCTGGGCCCAAGCATCCAGATAAAACCGCTGCCGCAGATGCACGTGAACATCGTGGCATACGTCGGGATCGGCGGACATTCGCCCGCATTCCGCACCTGGGTCGTCATCGGCTGGGAGTTCTAGGACTCTCTTGCGCAGGAAGTGGCCGGCGGGACCCATGCCCCCGCCGGCCACTTTTGCTGTCAGGACCGCCGCCGAGGACGTACTTTCTTTGGGCATGAAGACACGAGGCCTGCTCATTGCCGCTTCCTTGCACGCGGGTGCGATTGCGCTTGCGTGTTCGATCGTGTCGATTCAGGCCGGCGTCGCGGCGCTGCCTGTCACCACGCAGGCCGAAGTCTCCGAAACCGTGACGGCCGCAGGTGAAGTCGCGCCCGAAACCACCGAGTTCATTGAAGCTGAGCCGATCGCCCGCCCGGACCACGACGCCGATCCCGCGTTGCTGGATGCCGGCGACGCGATGCCAATGTTTGCGCCTGAGCCTGAGCCGGTGCTGCCCAAGCCACTCGCCACGCGAGCCGACGCGGACTCCACCACGCCACGGCATGAAGCGCGCCCGATTCTGATTCGCCCGGCGCCGAACGCTGAGCCGCGCAAGCCGATTCAGCCCGTCGCCGGCGGCCCGGTGAAGGCAAAGGAAGTTGTCTCCCGACCGGTTGTGTGGCACGCGCCCCGCCTGCTCAAGTGGGCCGCCCCGGAAGACGTCAGTGATTCGTTTGAGGGCCGTATTCTCGCGGTGATCGCGCTGGATGAAAACGGGATGGTGAAGGGCGTGACACTGGAAAAGGGCACGGGCAAACCCGCGCTCGACAAGCTGCTGTTGCAATCGTTCTTCATCGGGCAATACAAGCCCGCCACGCGCAACGGAACACCGGTCGCCAGCGAACTGCGCCAGCCTGTAGATTTCGAGTAGTATCGTCGTCTCGCCGATGTCGTACGGACAGGCCTGCGGCCATGCTACTTGTGGACGAACGCGGCCTTGGCGCGGGCGCCTTCCTTTAAGAAGGTCTCCATCCCGATGTGCATGTCCTCGGTCTCGACGCATTCGCCGAAGGCCTTGCTCTCCAGCTTGAGGCCCTCTCGCAGCGGCTTCTTGCAGCCTTCGATGATCGTGTGGCACAGGATCTGGTCGATCTTCTTCGACAGGTGACCCAGCTCGATCTCCGGCGCCTTGTCCGGCACGCCGGCAACCGGGTCGCGGTTGATGCGTTTCAGCTCGGTCTTGCCGCTGGCGTACTCGTTGACGAGCGCCACGGCGCGGTCTGTCAAATCGCCGTCTACTTCTTCAGAGATCAGGCCCAGCTCCAGCCCGGTCTTGCCGTCAATCGGCCGCGCGGTGCGCATCAGCTCCAGCGCCTTGTCGAACGGAATCCAGCGGGGCAAACGCTGCGTACCGCCTGCGCCCGGGATGATCCCTAAATTCACTTCCGGCTGACCG
Organism: Planctomycetota bacterium; assembly: GCA_020638675.1. Classification (GTDB taxonomy): domain Bacteria; phylum Planctomycetota; class UBA8742; order UBA2392; family UBA2392; genus JACKID01. The sequence goes on along the minus strand of JACKID010000001.1, from coordinate 872,762 downwards.
GCCAGAATCTTCAGGCCCTTGCGTGCGATGCGGGCGTGGCAGGCCATCGCCAGCTCGTTGCCGCCGCCGAACGCCAGCCCGTTGTAGGCGCACACGACCGGCTTCTTCATGTCTTCGATGTAATCAAGCGTCGTGTGGAACTGGCGGCTGTTGTCTTCGCCCTCGGCCGCGGTCTTCAGCGCGGCCAGCATATCGATGTCGGCACCACTGACGAACGCCTTCGTGCCGAAGCCGGTGATCACCGCGCCCTTGATGCTCTCATCGGCCTCCACCGCCTCGCAGTGATTGCGCAGCTGCCGGAAGACCTCGAGGTTCAGCGCGTTCAGCACAGCCGGGCGGCGGATCTTGATCACCGCCACGCCGTCCTTGTCCTTGCGGAAGACCATCGGGATTTCGAACGGCTGGCCGGTTGCCGCCTGCTTCCTGATGCACTCCGGCACAGGAAAGCCCGGGTTGTCGGCCGCGTACTTCTCGACCAGCTTGAGCGCATTGGCCACGCCCATTTCGTTCATCCAGGCGAACGGCTCGCGGATCACCAGCGCCGTGTTGACCGCCATGTTCATGTCGCCGACGTTGCTGATGCCCGAATCCACGATCTCGCCGACCAGCCCGAAGTACGCGCCGGTCATGGCATCGGCGACCTTCTTGAACTCGTCCTCCGTGTACTCGACCTTCTCGCCGCGCCCGGCCGTCTCCCAGTTTTCCTTCTTCTCGACCTTCGCCTTCAGGCTGGCGGGCGTACGGAACCACTTGTGAATCTTGGTCGTGTAGTGATCGAGCCCGACGGCGGTCAAAGGGTTGCCGCCGGTCAGATTCATGGCCGTGAACGGGCCGATGCCCTGGCCCAGAGCCTTCTGGCTGATCGCGTCGACCTGCTTCACGCTGCCGGAGCCCTTCTCGGCCTCCAGCGCCGCGGCGAGGAACAGGCCCTCGAACACCGGGTCGATGGCGTAGCCGTAGCGCGAGCCCACCTTGATCGGCGCCTTGCCGATCTGCTCATAGAACTCCATCAGCCAGTCGGTGACGACGTCGTGCGTGTGCTTGCTCGGCACGACCTCGACGATGACGTTGCGCTCGGCCGGGAAGAAGTAGTGGATCACCAGCGTGTGCTCGGGCGTCTTCGCCTTTTCGAAGATCACCTCGGGCTCCATGTGGCTGGAGTTGCTGGCGATGATGCAGTCGTCGGCCACCACCGGCTCGAGCGCGGCCACGATCTTCTGCTTGATGTTCAGGTCTTCGGTGGCGGCTTCGATCACCAGCTTGGCGCCCTTGAGCTCGTTGTAGTCGCTGGTCCAGGTGATGGCGCCGGTCATCTGCTCGGCCTGATCTGGTTTAAAGGCCTTGCTCTCGACGCCCTTGGCGACCTTCTTTTCCAGCTTGGCCTTGCCCTTGGCGAGCGCGTCTTCGCTGACGTCGATCACCACGATCTTCACGCCGTGTGGCGCGAGCGTCTTGGCAAAAAACAGCGCAATGTCCGGCCCGATCTGACCCGAGCCGATCACGCCAACCTTGTCCACCGACCAGTTCTTCAACGTGTAAGCCATCGCTATCCCCTCACAAGAGCCCCGGGTTTAGCGTCTGGAGCAGGCCTTGCAAGGCGGGAATCATGCCAACCGCCAAGTCGCCAAGCCGCAAAGTACGGCCTGCATTTTCTTGGCGCCTTCGCGGCTTGGCGGTTCAAGACCCCTCGTTGACCCGGCCGGAATCAGCGCCCATACTCCCGGCGTTCAACATTATCAGCGCGAATCAGGAGCGGACCGATGGCACTCAAGAACGTCTACATCCCCTACGGCGGCTACTGGGCCAGCCCCTTCGTCAAATGGCAGGGCTCGCTCGCCAGTGAAAACTCGGTCACGCTGGCCGCATCCACGGCCGCGCGCTGGCTTGCCGCGCGCGAAATCTCGCCGGAGGTCTTCACCAGCATCGCGCTCGGCTTCACCGTGCCGCAGAAACACAGCTTCTACGGCGCCCCCTGGGTCGCCGGGCTGATCGGCGCGCCCGGCATCACCGGCCCGATGTACGCGCAGGCGTGCGCCACCGGCGCGCGCGTGATCGCCGGCAGCGCCCACGAGATCGAAGCCGGCCTCACCGAAACCGTGCTGGGCTTGACCTTCGACCGCTGCAGCAACGGCCCGCACGTCGTGTACCCCGCGCCGAACGCGCCGGGCGGCACGGCCGACAGCGAAAACTGGGTCATGGATAATTTCAACAAGGACCCGTACGCGAAGAACGCGATGATCCAGACGGCCGAGAACGTCGCCAAGGAGCACGGCATCTCGCGCGAAGAGCAGGACGAGTGCACGCTGATCCGCCACGAGCAGTACGAGAAGGGCGCCGAGCTGCGCAAGCGCACCACGTTCGCGATCGAGGTCGGCAGCGGCAAGCGCGCCCAGCTGATCGAGACCGACGACGGCGTGTTCCCCACGACCAAGGACGGGCTCGCCAAGCTCAAGCCGGTACTGCCGGACGGCAGCGTCACCTTCGGCGCGCAGACCCACCCGGCCGACGGAAACGCCGGCATGATCATCACCACCAAGGCCCGCGCCGAGCAGCTCAGCAAAGACAAGAGCATCCCGGTGCAGGTGCTGGCGTTCGGCCAGTGCCGCGTCGGCAAGGGCATGATGCCCACCGCGCCGCTGCCGGCCGCACAGCAGGCAATGAAGGCCGCGGGCGTCGAGCTGAAGGACATGAAGGCGATCAAGACGCACAACCCGTTCGCGGTGAACGACGTCTACTTCGCCAAGCAGACCGGCAAGAAGCTCGAAGAGTTCAACAACAACGGCAGCCCCCTGATCTACGGCCACCCGCAAGGCCCGACAGGCATGCGAGTAATCATCGAGATGATCGAAGAGCTGGCACAAAGCGGCGGAGGCCACGGCCTCTTCACCGGCTGCGCCGCCGGCGACACCGCCATGGCCTGCGTAATCAAGGTGGGATAGCCCGTGATGTGGGCATCCTGCCCGCAGCGTGTTGTGGGATTCGCAAAGCGAATGAACCCGGGTCCGCATGGCGGACGCCGGGAGTGCCTGCACCCGTCCCGGGCGTCTCGCCCAGGATATTGGCGCGAGCGAGACGCTCGCGCCGGATGCGGCCGGGACGGCCACAACACGAAATAGCCGGAGGCCACGGCCTCTTCACCGGCTGCGCCGCCTGTCCGATGAAGCCCTGGCGAAGTCGAGCCGACGACACCGCGATGGCCTACGTCACCACGGTGAGCTGTGTGGGACACGAAAACAAGAACTCAGCGTGAGACCACCTGTGACAGACACAACCGAGGTGTTGCTACAACTACTTTGGTTTGCTTTACTTACGCGTAGCGAAAATTTGGCTTGATGCCCTGTAGGTATTTGGTTATAAATATCGCGGTGTGACGCAGGTGGAACATTGCGATGGACAGTGTTGAAAAACTCATACTGCGCACCGGCCCTACTCTTTCCTCCGAACCAGTCAAGCTTCTCGTAGCCCAAGGTCTAACGCCAGCGGCGGCCCGGCAAAGGGTTAGTCGCGCGCGCGGAAGCGTAAAACGCTTGGCCGGACTCAGACTCCCAAACCGCGAAGCCTTTCTGTTTCTTGACGGGCAATACGGGAAGGACTCTTGGAAGGAGAGCCTCTCTACGGCACTGATACAGTCAAGAAGTGCGTATGGGCGCGCCCTGCAGGGGTTGATCGCGAGAGGCGGTTCTGTCCCCGCAAATCAGTTTACCGTTGCTAGCGGGCTCGCGATCAAGCCGGCGAAGGGACAGATTCCTCACACGGTAGTCAGCGACAAGCTTCGCGACCTTGGGCTGATTGAACAGATCGATCCTGGTGACGGGCCCATGGTTGCCTTGTGGGATGCCGACGCGTACTCGCATCGCGCCCGAGCCGTGCGAATAGCCGAGGGAATACTGCTCTCCGCAATGCGCTCATGGCTCATCAAGTTGGGTTGGTCTTCGACAGGCACCCTAGCAGTAAGAAATCAAGGTTCTCCACCGAACTTTGGTCAGTTTGCATGGGATATCGTCGGCCCGTCTTATCTGTCGGGCTTGGTCAACTATGTAAAAGGGCAGCAGAAGGTCGGGTTCATCGTCGGCGACGTGGTACTGGATCGGGCGATCACATTGAACGACCTCAGCCCATTCCTATCGAAATGGGATTCGCTGGCAGCACAGGATAGATCTACCCGATTCCAGCCAATGTTCGTCGCAGAGTTTCTAGAAGGTGACGCGCTCATGCTGCTCCGCAAGAAGGGCGCGCTAGTGTGCATCCCCAATGTGCTCTTCGGCGAGGAAGTCGCAAGAGACCTGAAACAACTGGTCGCATCAATCGAAAACGCAGCCGCGGCGGTGGTGAACGACCCTGCGTCACTATTCTCGCTAATCGAGCGAATGGCAAAGATCGAAGGCGCCGTACTGAATTTGCGCGGCGTGGTGTTGGAGTTGATCGTCGGGCATCTATACAAGTCACGGGGCTATACAATCGACATCCGGTTCCCGATTCGTCAGCACGGACAGGTGCTGGCCGAGGTCGACGTTAAGGCCAAGGACCGGCGAGAACTGGTCTGTGTAGAATGCAAGGGCAACGCGGCAGGCAACCTCGTCGACGCACCGGAAATTGAACTGTGGGAAAGAAGTAAACTGCCCGAGATTAAGAAATGGATCGGGCGATCTGACGAACTACCTCCTGTACGCCGCTTTGAGTTCATTTCGTCCACTGACTACACGCCCGACGCACGATCGCTCATTGCCAAACTCGAAGAAAAGCACCGCAAACAGCCTGTGAGGTTCTTGGCTGGCGACGACGTACTAGAACGGCTCAATTTCCATCGTGAGCGTTCACTCATCAATGTCTTCCGCGAGCACTTCAAGCCGTAGCGAAGACACCGACTTACGTGATCGGCGCAGAAGCTACTTGAGTAGACGGAACCGGTTCGTCGCACGCCATGCCATTTGACGTGCGCGAGTACTTCGGGGCCGCCCGTACCGAAGACCTGCCGCCTAGCGCCGTCAGGTTCTGTTCTAGCCAGTTCATGAAAGGAGGGGGCTGGCGCCCTTGGGCCACCAGCCCCGCCTCGTTCTTGCCCGCTACTTCAAATCGAAGCGGTCTAGGTTCATGACTTTGTTCCAGGCGGTGGCGAAGTCTTGGGCGAACTTTTTGCCGGCGTCTTCGCAGGCGTAGACTTCGGCCAGTGCGCGTAGCTCGGCGTGGGAGCCGAAGATCAGGTCGGCGCGGGTGGCCGTCCACTTGACCTTGCCGCTTTTGCGGTCGTGGGCCTCGTAGGTGCCGTCCGCGGCCGGCTTCCACTCGTTGTCCATGCTTAGCAGGTTGACGAAAAAGTCGTTGGTCAGCTTGCCGACGCTCTTCGTGAACACGCCGTGCTTGCTGCCGCCGCTGTTCGCGCCCAGCACTCGCAGCCCGCCGACCAGCACCGTCATCTCCGGCGGCGTCAGGGTCAGCAAGTTGGCGCGGTCCACCAGGTGCTCTTCCGGCTTCATGTACTGCTTGCCGCTGAGGTAGTTGCGGAAGCCGTCGGCCTTGGGCTCGAGATACTCGAAGCTCTCCGCGTCCGTCTGCTCGGCCGTGGCATCCGCGCGGCCCGGGGTGAACGGAACCTTGATCTTGTGCCCGGCGTCGGCCGCGGCCTTCTCTACGGCCGCGCAGCCGCCCAGCACGATCAGGTCCGCGAGCGACACCTTCTTCTTGTCCGTGTTGAAGTCCTTCTGGATCGCCTCCAGCTTCTTCAGCACCTTGGCAAGCTGCTGCGGCTGGTTGACCTCCCAGTCCTTCTGCGGCGCGAGGCGCACGCGCGCGCCGTTTGCGCCGCCGCGATGGTCCGAGCCGCGGTAGGTTGACGCCGAGGCCCACGCGGCCGAAACCAGCGCCGAGACCGACAGCCCGCTGGCGAGGATTTTCTCCTTGAGCGCCGTGATGTCCTTGGCGCCGATCGGCTTGGGCGCGGGCGGAATCGGGTCCTGCCAGATCAAATCTTCCTTCGGCACCAGCTTGCCCAGGTAGCGGGCGCGCGGGCCCATGTCGCGGTGGGTCAGCTTGAACCACGCGCGCGCGAAGGCGTCGGCGAACTGGTCCGGGTGCTCATAGAAACGCCGCGAGATCTTCTCGTACTCAGGATCAAAGCGCAGCGACAGGTCGGTGGTCAGCATCGACGGCGCGAGGCGCTTGTCCTTGTCGAAGGCGTGCGGGATGCTGCCTGCGCCCGCGCCGCCCTTCGGCGTCCACTGGTGCGCGCCGGCCGGGCTCTTGGTCAGTTCCCACTCGTAGCCGAACAGGTTCCAGAAGAAGTTGTTGCTCCACCTGGTCGGCGTAGTGGTCCAGGTGACTTCCAGGCCGCTGGTGATGGCGTCGGCGCCCTTGCCCGACTTGAATTTGCTCTTCCAGCCGAAGCCCTGCTGCTCAATCGCGCCGGCCTCAGGCTCAGGCCCTACGTTGTCGGCCGGGCCCGCGCCGTGGGTCTTGCCGAAGCTGTGGCCGCCGGCGATCAGCGCCACGGTTTCCTCGTCGTTCATCGCCATGCGCTTGAAAGTCTCGCGGATGTCGTGCGCGGCTGCCAGCGGGTCGGGCTTGCCGTTCGGGCCTTCCGGGTTGACGTAGATGAGACCCATCTGCACGGCCGCGAGCGGGTTCTCGAGCTTGCGCTCGCCGCTGTAGCGCTTGTCGTCGAGCCACTTACCCTCGGAGCCCCAGTAAACGCTCTGGTCCGATTCCCAGACGTCCTTGCGCCCGCCACCGAAGCCGAAGGTTTTGAACCCCATGGAGTCCAGCGCAACGTTTCCCGCCAGCACCAGCAGGTCGGCCCAGGAGATCTTGCGCCCGTATTTCTGCTTGATGGGCCACAGCAGGCGACGGGCCTTGTCGAGGTTGGCGTTGTCGGGCCAGCTGTTGGTCGGCGCAAAACGCTGCTGGCCCTCGCCCGCGCCGCCGCGGCCGTCGCCGATGCGGTAGGTGCCCGCGGCGTGCCAGGACATGCGGATGAACAGCGGGCCGTAGTGCCCGAAGTCGGCCGGCCACCAGTCCTGCGACTTTGTCATGAGCGCGGTGAGGTCTTTGACGACGGCGTCGAGGTCGAGGCTCTTGAACTCTTTCGCGTAGTCAAAGTCCGGGTCCATCGGGTCGGACAGGCTTGAGTTCTGGCGCAGAACGCCGAGGTCAAGCTGGTGCGGCCACCAGTCGCGGTTGGACATGGCTTCGCCGATCGGCGGTGTGGTCGTTGTGTCGGTCATGGGGTGCTCCTTTGTTTTGGAAGTTTGTTCGCCTTCTTCGCCCGTTGGCATTTGTCGCACAGCCCGCGCACCTCGACGTGCGCGTCGAGGATGCTGCCGAGCCGCTTGACGCTGCCGGGAACGTGCAGGCGATTGAGTTCGTCACTGGTGAAGTCGCGGATCAGCCCGCAGCGCACGCACACGTAGTGGTGGTGCGGGTCGAGGTTCGCGTCAAAGCGGATGCCCCTGCTTTGCTGGCCCATGGTTCGCACGAGCCCGAGGTCGTGCAGCAGCCAGAGCGTGCGGTAGACGGTATCGAGCGAAACCGTCGGGACGCGTTCGCGCACGGCCTCGAAGATGGCCTCGGCATCCGGGTGCTCTTCGGTGGCGGCGAGCTCGCGGAAGATCTCGAGCCGCTGGTGGGTCAGCTTGATGCCGGCCTCACGCACGGCCGCCTTGATGTGTTCCAGCCGTTGCTCAATGGGGTCGGGTTTTGTCTTCGGCATGGGTTGGACCGTGGCCTGAATCAGCTGCGAACGATACGCAAGTAGGAACTTATTCCTGTTTAGAATCCGGTCAAACCTGTGTAAAGCCCGCACGGAATCGGGCGGAATTACTGACATTCCCCCTATTCATGCAACAAAACCTGATATGATGGCGTTTGTCAGATGATGCAGTCCAAAGTAGTGACTGCCTGATACATCTTCCGACGGTTACACGCGTCAGACTCGGCCGGGTTCCTCCGGCGAATGCCTCGAGACTTTGCCGCTAGTTCCCCTCGGGCATTGAGCTCCGGTAGCACAGACATTCCTGTCTGTGAGCCAATAGGGCTCTGAAAGTTGAATTGCATGTCAGATGGTTTCGCTGCCCTGTCCCTGGACACGGCAATCCTTGGTGCGTTGGAGCACGAAGGCTACACACGACCGACTGAAATCCAGTCGCTCGCAATCCCCCACGCGGTCGCAGGCAAAGACGTCCTCGCCATCGCACCTACCGGCACCGGCAAGACCGCTGCCTTCACAATCCCGCTGCTGCAGAAGCTTTCCAAAGGAAAGCCGGGCGGCATTCGGGCACTGATCCTCGCCCCCACGCGTGAGCTAGCGCTGCAGGTAGAGGAAGCACTTCGCGCTTACGGGCGCAATTACAAGCTTCGCAGCGCCGTCATCATGGGCGGCGTCGGCGAAAACCCGCAGATCCAGGCTCTCAAGCGTGGCGTCGATATTCTCGTCGCGACTCCCGGGCGACTGCTCGACCTGATGGAGCGCAAGTTCGTCAAGCTCGACAAGGTCGAAGTCCTGGTACTCGACGAGGCCGACCGCATGCTCGACATGGGTTTCATCCATGACGTGCGCCGCATCTGCACGCAGGTTCCGAAGAACCGCCAGACGTTGTTCTTCAGCGCCACCATGCCGGCCGCAGTGGCCGAGCTGGCCAACACCCTCTGCAAGGACCCGGCCCGCGTCGACGTGGACCCCACGCCGATTGAGCGCCCGCGCATCGAGCAGAAGGTGATGTTCGTGGACCAGCGCAAGAAGCAGGACCTGCTGGTGCACCTGCTGAAGGATGACCCGAGCGCAATGGTGCTCGTGTTCTCGCGCACCAAGCACCGCGCCGACCGCATCGTGAAGAAGCTGCAGCAGAGCAAGATCCGTGCAGGCGCAATCCACAGCAACAAGACCCAGGGCGCGCGCCAGCGTGCACTGGCGGACTTTGCTGACGGGCGCACACGGGTGCTGGTCGCGACGGACATCGCCGCGCGCGGCATCGACGTGGACGGCATCACCCACGTGATCAACTTCGACCTCAGCGATGAGCCGGAGAACCACGTGCACCGCATCGGGCGAACGGCCCGCGCGGGGGCAAGTGGCGTCGCGATCTCTTTCTGCGACCGCGAAGAGCTGAAGAAGCTTGCCGCGATCGAGAAGATCAACGACACGGCGCTGATGACCGACGACAGCCACCCGTTCCACGAGACGGAAGGCGCACGCGCGTACATCGCGCAGGTGACCCAGGCCGCCAAGCCCAAGACCCGCGGCGGCTGGCCCAAGCCCAAACGCCGAGGCCGAGGCCGCATGCGCCGCAACGGCATGCGCTAAAGGAACGCGGGCGTCCCGCCCGCACTAACCCAAAAAGCCCGCCCAGAAATGGGCGGGCTTCTGCGTTCTGGAGTGCAAGCCGTCCACGATTCTCCACGAATTGGCACGAATTGGCACGAATACAATGCGCTTGTTCGTGGGGATTCGTGGAGATTCGTGGACGCTACTGCCTTTGCGACCACTTGTAGATGCGCTTTTTGAGCCAGTAGAGGCCCATGAGGTCGAGCAGGCCGCGGGCGCCGCGTTTCAGGTTGCCGTACTTGCTTACTCCGGCGGTTCTTGCGCGGTGCTCGGTCGGTACCTGGGCGACCTTCATTCCCATGAACACGAAGATCGCGGGCATCAGCCGGTGCACGCCGTTGAACTGGGGCAGCATCAGCCCGGCCTCGCGCGGGAATGCGCGCAGGCTGCAGCCGATGTCCTTGATCCGATCGCGCAGGAACAGGTTGCGGATGATGTAGGCCGTGCGGCTGGCGATGCGGCGGTTCAATTTGTCGTTGCGCTTCTTGCGGATGCCCTGCGCGACGTCGGCGTCTTTCAGCGCGGCCAGCAGGTCGGGAATGCTGGCCGGGTCGTTCTGGCGGTCGCCGTCGAGGGTTACGATCAGGTCCGCCTGCGCGGCCTTGATGCCGGTGATGGTGGCGGCGCTTTGCCCCGCGTTCTTCTTGTGCACGATGCAGCGCACCCAGCCGATCTTGTCGCAGGCGCCGGGCGTGCCGTCGGTGCTGCCGTCATCGACGTAGATCAGCTCGAATGTCCTGCCGGCCGTCTCCATCGCCGCCTTCACTTCATCGGCCAGCGGGCCGACGTTGTCGACCTCGTTGTAGACGGGAATCACGACTGACACTTCGGGCTTATCCATCTGCACTTTCGGTGGCACGGACATTCTTGTCCGTGTCTGCTTCTACAGTCGTCGCGCCTTCGTCGCGACCGCGGACAAGAATGTCCGCGCCACCTTCACTGGGCTTTGGCTTGCGGTACAGCAGCATCAGGTTGCGGATGGCCGGTATCGGGTTCAGCACGTACGCGAACACGAACACCACGTCCGGCTTGTACGCCGCATACGCCGTCAGCAGCGCAGCGCCGAAAATGCTCATCCACCAGAACGATGGCGGCAGCACGCTTTTGCCCACGCGTTCGCTGATGATCCACTGCACCGGAAAGCGCAGCGTCCAGAGCGCCGTGCCGGTAAACCCGATCACCAGCCAGAACGGCGACGCATCCACCGTGATGATGTTCTTTTCCTCGGCCGTGAGATAGGCCGCCACGCCGCCGCTGATCAGCATCACCAGCGCCAGCGGCGCAAGAATCGCAATCGACCCGAAGCGCCGGCCCTTGCCCGCGATCATCAGGTTGCGCACGTACAGGAACAGGTTGAGCGACGGGCCGATCAGGAACACCGGGTCGCGGGTGAACCACGCGTACACCAGCAGCATCAGCGTGCCGATCACCGACAGCCACCAGAAGCTCTTCGGCACGACGCTCTGTTTGGCTTTCTCGCTGGCGTACCACTGGACGACAATACGCGCCGTGAACAGCACCTGCCCCGAGATGCCGATGGCGGAAAAGACATTCCTGGGGTTCAGCAGGTCGGAATTGAGCAGCGTCTGCACGAGTGGTCCGGCGGCAAAGCGAGAAGCTAAACAGCATACGCCCGCAGCCGCAATCGCCCGCGTTGTGGAACCGATGTGCAAAGTTATCGTTTGATCATGGACGCAGATTCCACCGCCCGCTACGAGCGACAGCTTGCCTGGATCATGCTGGCCGCGTTCGTGCTGTTGTTCGTGCCGGCGTGGTTCGCGCGCGGGCCCTGGCACGTGGACGACCTGCGCTACGTCGAGGCCGCCCGCCAGATGGGTGAATACGGCGACTGGCTGGTTCCCCGGCTCAATGGCGACGTCTACGGCGAGAAGCCACCCGGCTATTCGTGGGCGATCTGCCTGATCCACTTCCTGACCGGTACGAGCTACCTGGTTTCCGGGCGCATCGTGGCCACGCTCAGCGCGCTGTTCACCGGGCTGATGCTGGTGCACCTCGGGCGCGTGCTGTTTGGCCAGCGCACGTACGGCTGGCTCGCGGCCGGGTTTTTCTGGACGTTCGTGTTCATTCTCGACCGCGGCACGCGCAGCCTGATCGATTCCTTCCTCCTTATGTGGACCACGCTCGGCGTGCTGACGATGCTGCGCGCTGCGCTGGCGGAAAACTGGCGCGGGCGCATCGGCTGGATTGCGGCGACCGTTGGCGCGTTGGGCTATGGCTGTGTGGTCAAAGGGCCCGTAGCGCTGGTGATCCCGGTGCTGGGCGCACTGGCACTGGGCTTTACGTGGCGGGGGCGGCGCGGCATCAGCTTCAGCGCGATCGGCATCGGCGCGCTCGCGGGCGGCGGCTTCACGCTGCTGTGGCTGTGGCTGGCAAGCCTGCAGGTCGGCGACTGGTACCTGCAGCGCCTGCTGATCGATCAGTCGGCCGACCGCACCACCGCGCAGGCCCACCATGCCGAGCCGGCGTGGTTCTACCTGGGAGTCATTCTGCCGGTCGCGCTGCCGTGGATCGTGTTTCTGCCCGGCGCCGTGCGTGCGGCGTGGAAGATGCGCAACTCACCGCCCGCGCGCGCCGCGCTGGGCGCGTTCGCGTGGGCGCTGGTGATTCTGGTGTTTTTCTCGGTCATCTCCGGCAAGCGCTCCGGCTACGTGCTGCCGCTGTTTGCGCCGCTGGCGCTGGGGCTGGCGTGGGGCGTCGCGCGCATGCAGGTGCTGAACGACCGCTGGCTGAAGTGGCCGATGGCCGTGATGGTCCGCATCGGGCCGGTCGGCGGCGCGCTGCTGGCGGTCGCGGCGCTCCTGCTCGCGCTGATCCCCGGCGGGGCGCTGGCGCGCATCCCCGGCGACGCCGGAGAGCTGCTTCGCGGCATTGACGCGGCCGGCCTCGGCATCCTGATCGGCGGCGGCGTGTTTGCCGGCTTGTGGGGCGCGATGCTGCTCAGCCTGTCGCGCCGCCCGCGCACAGAAGCGGGGGTGTTGCTGCTCATGGTGCCGCTGATCGGCATTTTCCACGCGGCATTGCAGCTCAGTGTAATCCCGGCCATGGACGCGCCGCGCAGTGCCGCCACATTCGGCCAGGCCGTCAACCGCAACTGGAATCGCGACGAGCCGCTGGTGGTACTGGGTCCTCAGAAGGACGGCATCGTCACCTACTACTGCGATATCCAGAGCGTCGAGCTGGTCCTCGAGGCACCCTCCGAGCGCGAGCCGGACAAGCGCGTGATCACCGATCTCACCGGGCCGTTGTGGGTCGTGACACTCCGCAAGGACTGGACCGACCTGCCGGAAGACTTCCGCGCCCGCTTTCACGAGAGCGCCGCCGCCGACTTCAACAGCAAGGAATATGTCCTCCTTCACCGCCGATAACGCCGGACACTGGACGCTGCGCACGGCCGTTGCACTGACCTGCGTGGCCGTGGCTTCGCGCATGTTGATGTTCGGCGGCCCGGTGCTGTCGTGGCTGTGGCTGAGCCTTGGCTGGTCCGAGCAGGCGGCGCTGCGACTCGAGCACGCGGCCGCGTTCGGGCTGCTTGCCTGTGCCCCGCTGGCGCTGTGGCAGAAGGCATGGCCGTCGCTGATTCTGGTTGCAGGCTGGCTGCTGTTTGCCACGCTGGCAGAGACCGTCATCGGCACGTGGCACAGTGAGCTTACGCCCGGGGCACTCGCCGCGCGCTGGCTGGCGCCGGTGGCGCTCGTCGCGTTGACACTTCAGCGCGAGCGAACGGGCGAGTGGCTGCTGCGTATCGGCATCGCGGCGACGTTCTTCTGCCACGGGCTGGAAGCGCTGTTTCACAATCCGCAGTTCATCGACTACGTCATCCGCGGCGGGGCGATCCTCATGGGTGCGCGCTTCGGCGAACACGCGGTCAAGAACATGCTGGTGTTCATCGGCGCGCTCGACGTGATGGTTGCCGTCGCAACCATCGTCCCGCACCGCTGGCGCGCCGTCGCCCTGTGGATGGCCTTCTGGGGCTTCCTGACGGCCGCCGCCAGAATCCTCTACATGGGATGGGGCAACTGGCCGGAGAGCCTAATCCGCGTGACGAACGGCGCGGTCCCGCTTACACTCTTTTTCATGTGGTCAAAGTTCGGCGTACGGAACGACGACAGCCCGGAACCCACCGATGAAGCGACTGAATAACCATCGCGTTGCGCTGCTGGTAACGGCGGTACTGGTCGGCACGGGCGTGCTGGTTGGCGCGCTGACCGCGCCTCCAGGGCTAGGAGCGGCCGATCGCAACCCCGACGGCAGCTACGTCGGCACGAAGGTCGAGGGCACCACCCCCGCGCAGTGGCGGCTGACCTGGGAAGAGGATCCGGCGCACGCGGCGACGATCAGCTGGACGACGGCCGTTGAGCCCAAGAAAAGCACGCTGGTGTATGACACCGAGGCGCGCCGGGGCGACGTCACCGGGTATCGCCTGCACGCGGACGCAACCATTGGGCAGTACACGGATGACGAGGTCCACACCTGGTACAACCACGCGGAGCTGACCGGGCTGAAGCCCGACACCACCTACTGGTTCGTCATGGTCAGCGACGGCGCGGCCTCGCGCGAGTTTCATTTCGTCACTGGCCCTGAGGGCGACGCGGATTTCAAGCTGCTCTACGGCGGCGACTCGCGCTCTGACCGCGACGCGCGACGCACCATGAACCGGCGCATGCGCGCGCTGCTCGAGGAAGACCCGGAGATTCTCGCGCTCGCGCACGGCGGTGACTACGTCGCCAACGGCGAGGAGATGGAGGACTGGGACGAGTGGCTGACCGACCACGAGCTGACGGTCACCGAAGACGGGCGCATGCTGCCGCTGATTCCCGCGCGCGGAAACCACGAGGCCAGCGGGCCCCTGTTCGACCAGATCTTCAACACCCCCGGCAAGAAGGGCGGCAACTTTTACCGCACGCGCATCGGCGAGCAGTTCCTGCTGGTCACGCTGAACAGCAACATCAGCGCCGGCGGCGACCAGGCCGATTTCCTTGAGACCGTGCTGAGCGACAACGAGAAGGTGCGCTGGCAGTGCGCGAACTATCACCGCCCGGCGTACCCCGCCGTCAAGAGCCCCGGCAGCGCGCTGGAGCACTGGGTGCCGCTGTTCGAGAAGTACAACCTCGACGTCGCGTTTGAATCCGACGGGCACACGCTCAAGCGCACCTGTAGGATCCGCAATGGCAAGAGGGCGGATGACGGCGTGGTCTACATCGGCGAAGGCGGGCTGGGCGTCAAGCAGCGAACGCCGAAGGATGACCGCTGGTACTTCAACGGCGGAATGACGGCCAGCACTCTGCACGTCCAGAAGCTGACGATCACCAAAGACTCGCTCACCGTCGAATCCGTCACCGACACAGGCAAGGTCTACGACAGCTACGAGGCCAGGCCCCGCAAACGCTAACCGGAGAGCACGATGACCAGACTGACGACGCTCGGCGCCGCGGCATGCTTCACCCTGCTGGCCTGCATGCACACCTCAAACCCTGTAGCCCAGGATCGAGCCCATCTGTTGAAGGAAAAGGTCGAGCAGGGCGCCGTGCGCAGCGTGCAGGCCAAGCGCGACGTGACGCTGCGCCTCACAATATCTCCCGGCACGCCGTACGCAGTGACCAACGACCTCGAAGTCCACAAGCAGAGCCTGATTCACGAATGGAACCGCAGCGTCCAGGACGGGCGCGCGACGGAGGTCTGGCGCAGCTACGTGGCAATCACGGCCAACGAGGTGACCTACACGGATCTTGGCAACGGCCCCGAAAGGGTCACGACGCCCGCGACCGAATGGAAACGCGACCAGACCGTGGCCATGAAGGTTGCAAAGGACGGCACGCGCGAGATCACGCACGAGACATGGGACTTCGTCGGCGAACGCGACCGGCGCTACATCCAGCTTGATCGCGAAGCCGACCTGCTGCCCGGGCGCGAGGTCAAGGTCGGCGAATCCTGGAATGCGCCGGCAGGCGGGCTGGGGCTCATCGCGTACAGCGGGCCGGATGACAAGATCACCAGCTCGGACATCAAGGTGACGTTCAAGGGCACCAAGCAAGCCGACAACGGCGACACGCTTGCGCAACTGACCGTCAGCGGCACCGTGAACTTCAAGACCGAAGCCGCCAGCCCGATGGGCGCGGACTACGCCACCGACCTCACGGCCGAGGCGAGCCTCAGCGGCGGCGCGATCTTCAACATCACCAGCGGGCACATGCTGGGTTATGCCTGGACGGGCAACGCAACCAGCCGCGGGCGCTGGCAGGGCTCGGACATCGCCAGCACGGCCGAGTTCAGCGAATCGGACGACTACAGCTACGGCATGATCACCGACAAGCCGGTGGACAACGGCAGCGCCGGCCCCGGCGAAGCGACCGAGGTGAAGGGGTTCCCGTCCGCCGCCGTGGACCCGGACCACGTGGTCATCGCCCGCAACGACGGCAAGATCGCCCGCATCCAGGTACTTGACCCGTCAACAGGCAAGATTGTCAGGACGCTGATGGTGATGCCGGGCAGCTTCACGCTCAATAACCTTGCGCTGTCGCCGGATCGCAAGCGCGTCGCCTTCGCGTCAAGCCTGAACGGTCTCATCTCACTGAATCGAACGAACGTGTTTGTGCTTGAGCTTGCAACCGGCGAAGTGAACCAGGTCAGTCCGCATTGGGCCGACAACAAGGGCATCACCAAGCCGATCAGTACGGGCAAAACCGCCACGCTTACTGGTCGAGTGGTTTGGAAAGACACGGACCCTCAGGTCAACCGCGATCGCAACGACGGCTTCACCGGCTATGTTCGCATCGACCAGACCCCCTGCATTGCGCGGGTTGCCGACGACGGGACATTTACGGTGACCAGTGTGCCCGTCGGCGTAGCGCTGTTGCTCGAGATCCGCGGCTCGCTGCCGTTCAATTTCACCAACGGCAAGCCTCGTGGCGGCACGGATTCTATGGCCCGCACCGCCGGAACCAGTATGGCCAGCCTGCTGATTGACGAAGATGGCAAGAACCTCGGCGAAGTGCGCCTGCAGACACACTATGGCGATCGCGGCGTCGACCGCCCCAACTGGGACGGCGACACGCTATGGATCAACGAAAGCGCCTGGACCAGCTGCTACAAGGTCGGCTACCCGGAGCACAGCTGGAAGCAGGTCCAGTTCGGTGAGTTGACCCTGCTGTTCGGCGGCTTTGCCGTGAGTCCCGACGGCAAGCAGGCGGCGTTCTGCCGCGACTCTTCGGGCGGCGCGGGATCGGTGTGGATGTTCGACACCAAGGGCAAGCACCTTTGGCACGCGGACGTGGCCAACGCGACGCTGAGTTTCGGCGCGGAAGGCGCCTGGACTTCGGACGGCTATTGGGTCTGCACGGCGGGCATCGAGAACACGATGGGCAAAGAGCTGTACGGCGCCCCGGCACTGGTGATCGCGATTCCGCAGAACAAGCAGGCAACGCTGCTCGGCGCCTGGCCGCAGCTTGCGGGGCACCGCATGGTTTCCGTCTGCGTGGACAAGAGCGCAAGCATTGCCAGCTTCGTGACCCTGCAGACCGTTCCCGGCAAGTCAATCGTGCTCGGCAACCTGTGGCAGTGGAACGCGCTGACCAACTCGCTCGTGAGGCTGACTTCGCTGAACGATGTCGTCGCCGTGGCCAGCTACGGGCGATAACTGAGCGCAACGCAAGCCGGCTCCCGCCTCGGCGGGAGCCGGTTGTTTCTTATGCCCAGCTGTCGGGCGACGACTGAAGCCCCATCACCACGTACCAGATAATCCAGATCACGAAGCCCAGCCACATCAGCTTGATCCAGAGCGGCACCTTCAGCTCGCCGGTGTCGGGGATCGTCGTTTCCGCCTTCTGTTCCGCGGGCAGGCCCGCCTCCGACGATTTCGTCTCCTGCGCGGCAGCCGGACTCCCTTCCGGTTTTGTCGTCTCTTCGCTCATTACTTGCCCTCCGGCACGATGCCCTCGGCCTCGAGAACGCGCAGCTCAAGCTTGTGTTCGCCCTTGAAGGCGCCGGCCCTGGCATACGCCAGGCAGATGAACAGCATGCCCAGCATGAACATCCCGAAGAATCCCATCACGAACAGCGCCGTGTTCGTCGCGCCTTCCTCGCAGAAGAAGCAGGCATGCGCGGGCGTCGCGAGCAACATGCCCGAGGCGATCAGCATTGCGTAGCGCATCTACTTCTCCTCCTTGTACTTGGCCTTGTTGAACAGGCTGCCCAGGTATGCCGCCATGTCTTCGGCGTCCTTGCCGTTGATTCCGGGGTACGGCGCCATGCCGGATCCCGGGCGCCCCTCGGCCATCACTTTCGCGATGTAGGCGGGCGTGTACAACCGGTCCGGGAAGTGCTTGGGCCCGGGCTTTAGCGCCGAGTCGATGCTGTCCGGCACGATGCCGTCCTTGCCGTGGCAGCTCATGCAGCCGCTCTTTTCGAACAAGGCTTTGCCGCGGTCCACCGCCGCCGCGTCCTTGGCCGCGTTGAGCGCAGGCTCGCGCGCGTCCTTGCCCATCTCATGAACGTACTGCGAAAGCGCCCACAGGTCCTTCTCGGTCAGCTCGGCGAAGCTGGGCATGGCACTGCCTTCGCTGCCCATGAACAGCACGCGGAATACTTCTTCGCGCGGCAGGTAGCGGGTCGTCAGGTCGGCGGCGCTGGGCTTCAGGAAGTCCTTTGCCAGGCCCATGCCGTCGCCCTTTTCCCCGTGGCATCCCACGCAGTGCTTGTTGAACAGCTCTTCGCCGCGCTTCGAGTGCGCGTCGCTGGGTGCGGGTGCGCCCAGCGTCTCGACGCGCGCGGGCCAGACCATCCTGCGCACGTCCTCTTTGAAATTGCCGCCGAGGTACTGCAGGTACGCGACGAGGTCCGTCGCCTTCTCACCCGGCTTCCACGTGTCGCCGTCCTTTTCAAACATCCACGGGTAGTTGGGCATGATCGAACGCGGCACCGTCGTGCGCGGGTTCCACAGGTGGGCGTAGTGCCAGTCGTTGCTGCGTCGCCCGGCCTCGCGGCTCAAGTCGGGACCAATGCGGCGCGTGCCGAAGGTGTTGGGCACGTCGTACATAGACTCCCACGCCTGGCTGACCGGGCCGTAGCGGAACTCTTCGTTCGCCACCGGCCGCACGAACTGCGAGTGGCAGTGCCAGCAGCCTTCGTGGATGTACGTCTCACGCCCGCGGCCGATGTCGGTCAGCTCGCCGTTTTCGTCCTTGTACGGGTTGGACTTGGCCATCTCTTCGGGCGGGTTCATCGTGGATCTCAGGCTGATCCACGGACCCAAACCCATCCCGATGAACGACAGCAGGAAGCAGCCGAAACCGGCAAACAACAACACGAACATGGGCCTTTCCGCCGCGATATCCTTATTCGCCGACATCGGCCACCTCCAGTCCCTCGTTGCCCTTCTTCATCAGGCTGATGACGAAGCAGATCGTACCGATCACAATCAGCACGCCCGAGATCGCGCGGGTTGCCCAGAACGGCTCGGCCGCTTCAATCGAATCCATCAGCGGCAGCGTGGTGAGCCAGAACATTCCCTGCATCAGACCGGCGATCGTGTCGGCGATGTAGTACAGCACCCAGAACGCAATCAGCGTGATCCAGAAGTGCCACTCGGCGAATGCGCGGCTGTAACCGTGGCCGGTGATGCGCGGCCAGATCCAGTAGATGAACGCAAACAGCCACCAACTGAACACGCCGAACAGGGCCAGGTGCGCATGCGCCACGATCCAGTCGGTGAAGTGCACCACCTGCTGCACGTTCAACAACGCATGGAACGGCCCCTGTGTACAGGTGATGATGTAGTTGATTGTGCCGAACAACAGAAAGCGCAGCGGGATGCTCTTGGCGATCATCTTCCAGTTGCCCTTCATGGTGGCGAAGAAGTTGTAGACCACCGTGTAGACCACAAAGATCAGCGCGAACGTCAGCGGCACGGCCAGGATCTGCAGCCACCAGGGCGTCGGGCTGTAGAAGAAGTGATGGCTGCCGCCGAGCGGGTAGAAGAACGCCAGCGTCCAGAAGCCGATCAGCGACAGTTTGTGGCTGGCAATCGGGCGCTTCAGGATCACCGGCAGCAGGTAGTAGATAATTGCCACGCCCATTGGCGTTACCCAGAGCCCCACCGCGTTGTGGATCCAGAGGCCCTCCAGCGCGGCACCGGCCGCACCCGGCGCGACGTGCGCCACGATGGTGTTGGCCATCACGAAGTTCAGCGTCGTAAAGATGAATCCCAGGATCAGGTACCAGAGCGTCACGTACATGTTGCGTACGCGCGACGTCAGGATGGTGCCGACGTTCACCAGCACCATCAGCACGAAGCTGATCGCGAATACGACATCCGCCCACCAGGGCGCTTCCGCGTATTCCACACCTTCCGCATGGCCTGCAATGATGCCGATCGCGCCAAGCAACACGGCGATCTGCACAAAGATTGCGTTGCCCTTGGCGATTCCCCTCGCGATCAGCCGTCGGCCCGTGAGCCTGGGGATGGCGTAGTAGGAGAACGCAAAAAAGCCATTACTCAGCCACCCGAACACCACCATGTTGGTGTGCAGGATTCGAATACGCCCGAAAGACAGGAACTCATAGTCCCCCATCCACTGGGCAGCCTCGGAGCCGGAGAGGCGAAGCCCCATAAACGTGCCCGCGACCATGCCGGCCAACAGCCAGCAGATTGCCGCGATGATATGGAACTTGACGAGGCCCAGCTCATCCGTTGCACCGGGTGGTTTGGAATCGTCGCTCATCTCACTGCCCTCCCACGGTCAACTACTCGGACTACCGACTCTTGATATCTGGATAATTCCATATCTTGCAACGGAAGCAATAGCTCAAATGGCAATGAGACCAGCCGTGTTCTTTCAGCCGACGGCAGCCCGGGAACACGCCGGCCGGACATGCATTTGGGAGCAAAACCCGTCCTCGAGAGGAGGACTACGTCGCTCGATATGCGGTGGCTCGCCCTGCGCCATATCGTTCGCAAAAGCCGAGTCGCGCCAGCTCAGACAGAGTCGTGGAAACGGTGGTTCGCGAAATTCCCAGGCGCCTCACCAGCATCGACGGCTGCGCCTGCCCGAGCTGCCTGAGCAGCGCGAGAATCAGCCGCGAAGACGTGTTCAGCCCCGGCGCATCCTGCGGCATCACCAGCCCCGTCGGCGCCGTGCCAACGTCGGGTGCATACAAGTCATCGACGCCGATCTCGTCGCCGTTCGCCATCACGCAGGCGCGGGTCACGGCCGATTTCAGTTCACGTACGTTGCCTGGCCAGTCGTGGTCGCGAATGAACCGCTCCGCACTGCGCGAAAGCCTGAGCCGGCGATTGAGCTGCCGGCCCTGCGTCTCGAGCACTTCACGCGCGAACAGCAGGGCGTCATCCCCGCGCTCGCGCAATGGCGGGATGTTCAGTGACACGCCCTGCAACCGCTGGGCCAGGTCCTCGCGCAACTGGCCCTCGTCCACGAGGCGGCCCAGCGGACGGTCGCTCGTGACCACGATGCGCGCTCGGAATTGCCGCTCGCCGGTCGCCCCCACCGGCAGGAAGCTCCGCACCTGGAACGCGCGCAGCAGCATTGCCTGGATCGCCGTGTCGAGATTGCCGAGCCCGTCCACCTGCAGTACACCCTCGGCCGCCCGCTCCAGCAGCCCGACGTGGTCCTGCGTCGCGCCGGTGAACGCGCCGCGAACGTGTCCGAAAAGCTCGCTCGCCGCCGTCTCGCGACGCAGCGTCGGGCAGTCGATCACCACGAGCGGCTGGGCCGAACGCGTCGACATTGCTTGCATGCCGCGCACGGCCAGGTCTTTGCCGCTGCCCGCTTCACCGATCACGACGACGGACAGGTCAAGGTCGGCGAAGCGGCGCATGTCATCGTACAGGCGGCGCGAAGCCGGGCTGAGTCCGAGTTTCTCACCGGCGACCACGAGCTCTTCGCCGTCGCCCGGACGCCCCAGCTCCATCCGCAGCCGCTCCGGCGCCTGCTCGAGAATCGCCGCGAATGTGCGGGCGGCGCGCTGTGTTGACTCGTCAAGTTCCAGCGGGTCGCCGCCCGCGATGCGAGTCCGCAGGCGCAACGATGTGTCAATCGCGGCGCTCGCTTCACCGGACCACGCGGCGACAGTGCCGGACGAAAGCAACCCGGCGGCGCCGCGCAGCACGGTCAGCTCGCAGTCGGACGCGCCCGTCTCGGCCATCACCAGGGTCCGTAGCGCCGCAAGGCGCGCAGCAGGCGACGGGTCACCGGATGCCAGCGCCCAGGCCGCGCGTACCGCATCGCGCGCATGGACGCGCCGTGAGTTCCGGACCTGCCGCGCGTCTGCTAGTTCATGCAGCTCCGCAAGCCGCCGGGAGACAGCCTTCAGGACCGGCAGGCTGCAGCTCCCGCCTTTGCATGCGATCGCCCCGAACGGTGTGCGCAGGCTGAGCGCACACAGCCCCGGCTCATCGACCGTCTCGCCCAGCAGCGCGCGCTCAAGTGCCCCGGCCAGCTCGGCGTCCGCGCGCGCGTTGGTGAACACGGTGGTGTCCAGTCCAATCTGCACGCCCGCGCTCCCGCCGCAGGCTTTGCGCAATGCCGCGTCGGCAAGCTCGGCGAAGGCACGCTGGCCGGACTGGGCCGGTTGCTGCATCTCCATCACCGCGCGCAGGGCTGTGGCGGACAGTTCGCTGCCGACGGGTTGCTGCGCCGGGAATTCCCGATCCAGCCAACGGGTCAGCACACTCCAGTCGCGACGCAGCTTGCCGCGTGCGGCGTACGCCAGTTGCTCCGCCACCGGCGTGTGTGCGCGGCGCGCGAGCACTGCGCCGAATGACAGCGCCAGCGTTTTCCAGAACTCCGGCGCGGGCGATTCCTCGACACGCTCCGCCAGCACGCTCCATTGGGCGGGTGCATCGCACGCGTTCAAGATCAGTTGCACCAGCCGCGCAAGGATGTAGCCGCGCTCGGCAAACGCGGTCAGGTAGTCGCGCAGCTCCTGACCCGGGTCCCGTCCGGCGAGCAAGTCACAAATGAGCCGGCACATAAGGTACACCGAGCCGCGCCCGCGCGCCGACATCGCCGCCAGACCGTCGAAGGCGGCCTGGAAGGCACGCCCGGCTTTGTCCCACTTGCCGCCGGTCATCAACAGGAAGCCCCACTCACCTCTGCGCAGAATCCGTGTGCGCGTCCGCCACGGCTCCGTGATGTGCCAGCTGCGCCCGAGCGTCCATGACTGCAGTGCGGCCCGCACGTCTCCGCCGAGCGCGTGCGTGACCGCATCGTGCCTGCGCCACGCCGAGTAGACGATCTGGTTGTGGTCGCCGGTGCGGTTCAGCGCCGCGATGCGAGCCGACAGTTTGCGCGCAACGCCGAATTCGCCCCGGTGAATCGCGTTCTCTTCCAGCTGATAGAGCGCGATCAGGTAGCCGCGCAGATTGTCGGGGCGCGCCTCGGCCAGGACGAAATTCATCTGCTCGGGCGTCATCAGCCCGACTTCCCAGGTGCGCATGCGCATCAGGTAGTCGTTGACGATAGCGCCGCGCAGGATGTCGCCGACGCAATTGTGCTCCGCCTCGATCGCGCGCACGGGCTGCAGCAATACCTCGGCGTCCGTCTTGTAGAAGCTGAGCATGCTGTGGCAGACCATGTGGCGCACTTCGATCTCGGCCTCGAGGCGGGCGCGCATCAGCCGGTTCGCATTCCGGGAGAGTTTTTCACGCGCCTGCTGAACCAGCGCAAAGGATTCCTCAATGCGTATGGCGACAAATTCGCACTCGGCGCGCAGGGCCAGCATGCGGGATTCGCAAAGGTACGTTGCCGCCCGCGCCGGGCGCGCGGCGACGCCCTCCAGCAGCCTCAGCGCGCGTGCCGGGTCGTCGAGACAGCAGCAGTGCGCGGCCTCGATCAGCGCCTGTTCGCGCGCGAAGCGCGGCAGATCCTCGCAGCGGTGCTCCAACTCGTCGATCAGCCCGGTGTACGATTCAATGCCGCCCAGCAACCTCTCCACGTGCGACAGCACGGCGAGCGTGACCGCGCGCCACTCGCCCTCGTAGCTCCGCAACCACATGCGCAACGCACGCCGCAGCCTGCGAGGCTTCCAGTGCGAAAGCCCCAGGTCGCGCGCGGTGTACAGCACGTCGATCGAGGGCGGGCCGGCCGGCGAGCGTACCGACCCCGCCGCGTGCGCCTCGATCAGTTGCAGCGCCTCATCGTACGCATGGCGCTCCACGAGTCTGTGCAACAGCTTCTCCGCATGATCGTCATACCAGCAGGCGAGGTCGCCGCCACGCAGCCGCAACCCGATGCGCCAGGCCTCGCGCACGTCGGCTTGCTGGTCCGGCGCAAAGTGGTCGCGCTCCGCCAGCCACTGCAAAAGGGCACGGCGCGTTGCCGTGTCGGCGGGAGTCATGCGCGCACCGTCCGCAGCCCTTATCACTCCACGGTCCCGAATCGCGATGCCGATGTCCTGCAGCATCGCCGCGCCTCGCTTGAGATCCCGCGAGTCATCCACCGCCTCGAAACACAGTCCGCCCGGCGACAGCGCCAGCAAGTGCGCTACCCGCGCCGCGTCCGGCTGCAGCACACTGAGCGCGTTGCGCCGCCCGCGGATCGCCTGCCAATGCTCCACCCAGTCGGGCGCAATCACCGGCCCGTCGTCGGTCATCACCGCCCCGGCGCGCTCGATCAGCGCCGCGACCAACTGACGCGCGCCGGCGGGGTCTCGCTCAAGCACCGGCGTCAGTTCTTCCACCGCGAGGCTCGGCTCAACACCGAGCGGACGCAGCCAATCGAACAACCCGCGCCCGTCTGTCCGCACGGGCGCCGCAACTTCACCGACGTGTTCCAGCTCGCGCTTTGCGTCGAGCGGCGCACCTACAACAATCGCCAGGGTCGGTCCCGGGCTGAGGCGACCGAGCCGCCTCTCGCACTCCGCGATTGAGAGCGGGCCGATCAGGCGCAGCATCTGGTCGGCGCGGGAAAACAGCGCGCCGTCGCCTGCGCTGACTCCCGCACCGACGGCCGCCTCGCAAATCAACGCATGGATTGCCGCCGCCTGCTCGGCGTCGCCCGCCACGACGATGACGGGAATCTCGGCCGTCATGGCACGGGTTAGCGCGGCATTCATCGCCGACCGCCACGATTCGACATCCGGCAGCGCGCCCATTCGCATCCGCAGCATGGATGGCGCGGCCCCCTCACCCCCCAGCACCCGCAGCACCAGCGGCGCGAGGCGATCGGCGCGCAGCCCGGCCGTGGCCTTGCGCCCGGTGACGAACGCGCGCGCCCAGGCGAGTGCGGTGGCGGCACGCGCTTCATCGCCCGGTTCGGGTGGCGTCAGCAGTTTCAGCCCGGAGTCGGTCGCGAGAATGCGCTGCAACGCAACGTCTTCGGGCGTGCGCCCGGCGCAGTGCAGTCCCCAGACCAGCAAGGCCAGTTGCAGATAGCGCGCTTCACCCCTGGATCGGTCGAGGCGACGCCCGCGCGCGGGAGCTTCCATAAGGAAGGAGCCGTGGCTGTCGGGTAGCACGCCGACACAACGCCCGAACAGGGCAGGTGCGAACGCGCGCAGGGCGAATTCCCCATCGGCAACCGGACGAGCCCGCAACAGCTGGCGCTGGGCACGAACAAACACACCCGCGTCGCGCTCGCGCATCCCGACACGTGCGGGGAGATATTTGCGCAGGCGCTCGGACCAGTCCGGTAAGTTGGTTGCCGTTCCTCGAAGGGTTGCCACGCGGGCTCAACTTTCGTTCGGATATTGAACGATTCTAGCAGGTTAGTGAGTTACCGCAATATTTGCGATCTTGTCGTAAGAATTTATTCTACAGATAGTTACATCGTCACCAGCATTCGCACGCGTCGGTTGGCACAAGCGGCGCATCTCTCCTGCACACCCAAACCGCAGGAGCGTAGAAAATGAAAACGACGGGGCGAAAGAGTGCGACACGCGGGCGAGCACGCCTCGCGATCCTCACGGGGCTCTCAATGATCCTGCTGGCCGGTTGCACCGGCGGCAGCGGAAGCAGCGGTGCGGGGCTTCCGTACAACACGCCGGCAGGCGGTGGTGGTGGAGGAGGTGGCGGCAACGCCGCGCCAGTCATCACCAGCACGGCACCGACCAGCGCGACAGAGGGACAAGCCTACACTTACCAGGCCGCCGCGACGGACGCCGACGGCGACCCGCTGACCTGGAGCCTGTCCGTCAAGCCGACCGGCATGACCGTCAGCGCAAGCGGGCTGGTCAGTTGGACACCGACAAGCGCGCAAGTCGGCGCGCACAACGTCACCCTGCAGGTCACGGACGGGGTCGCCAGCGCTCAGCAGAGCTGGGTGATCAACGTGGCCGCGGCCGGTGGAAGCGGCGGTCTTCCCGCGAGCGTCACGCTGACCGACATGGGCGCGCTTCCCAACGGGATGAAGGTGCTCAGCGACATGGTCGAGTTCGACGGCAAGCTCTACATCGCCGCGAGCATCGCCCCACTCACGAGCCCCTTCGGTGCGGGCGTGTACACCTTCAACGGCACGAGCATCGGGACGGCGTTCTACGACAGCGCCTCACAGGGCTTCCTGCGCTGCAAGGTCTACGGCAACAAGCTCTACATCCCGGACGGCGACCCCAACGGCTACGACCCGGGCAAGGTCTACATCTGGTCGCCCGGCAGCAGCACGCCGCTGGCGACGGATGTCACCGCGGCCGTGCACAACTTTGACGTGGTCCAGTACAACGGCAGCCTCTACGTCAGCGGCAGCAACCTGAGCGGCCAGAGCGTACTGAACAAGTTCAACGCCTCTACGAACACGTGGGACGCGGCAAGCGCCGGCAGCAACACGCGCCTGAAATACCTGGGCGTGCTGGACAACGAGATCTGGTCCAGCAAGACCGCCGCGGCGAGCAGCGCCGACTTCGTGAAGGTCAACAGCGCGATGGCGCAGTCCGGCTACGTGTTCAGCACGGGCGGCGGCAACCTGATCTCGGCGCTCGAGGAAATCGACAGCAAGCTCTACATGAGCGTCTGGGGCAGCTCGATTGGCGTCAACAACATCATCGTCAGCAGCGGCGGCAGCATCGCAGCCATCAACGGCATCAGCGGGCTGATGTGGGACGTCATCAAGCACACCGACGGCAACTACTACGCCGTCGCGTGGGACGGCACCAACGACTACGTGTTCGGCAGCACCGACGGCAGCAACTTCACGCAGCTCTACGGCGCGGCCGGCGCAAAGTTCGAGCAGCCGCCCAGCAACCAGGACGGGCGCCCGAGCATCGCCAGCTACAACGGCCAGCTCTACGTCGGCAGCTCGACCAACGGCCACCTGTATCGCCTCGACTAGCCCAACGACAGCCAACCCAAACTTGGCAGGAGAATGAAATGAAGAAGTTCATCACGCTTACGATCATCGGCCTGTCGGTGCTGGCGCTCGGTGCATGCGGCGGCGGAGCAGGCAGCAGCGGCGGCGCGGCATTCAACCCGGGCGGTGGCGGCGCCGGAAACCACGCGCCCGCGTTCAGCAGCACCGCCCCCACCAGCGCCGTCGAGGGCCAGGCGTTCAGCTATCAGGCCACGGCAACCGACGCGGACGGCGACTCGCTCAGCTGGGGGTTGATCACATTCCCTGCCGGCATGACCGTAAGCGCGAGCGGGCTGGTCAGCTGGACGCCCGCAGGTTCGCAGGTCGGAAGCCACAACGTTCAGCTGGACGTCAGCGACGGCCAGGTCTCGACCTCGCAGAACTGGACGATCAGCGTCAGCGCGGCCGGCGGCCCGAACCAGCCGCCCGTCATCACCAGCAGCGCGCCGACCACGGCGACCGCAACCCAAACCTACACCTACCAGGCCGCGGCCAGCGACCCCAACGGAGATCCCCTGACATGGAGCCTTACGAACAAGCCGACTGGAATGAGCGTCAACGCCTCTTCGGGACTGGTGCAGTGGACACCCTCGAGCGCCCAGACGGGCAGCCACAGCGTGACACTGGAGGTCAACGACGGAACGGTTTCGGCCTCGCAGTCATGGACGATAACGGTTAGCACGAGCGGCGGCGGTGGCGGCTCGGGCGCGGCGACGGGCGGCAGCGGCGGAAGCACGGGAACGGTCACCGGCACCTACCAGGGCCGCAGCTATCGCCTCAACGTCCCCACCGGCTACAGCGCTGCCACGCCGGCCCCGCTGGTCATTGCACTGCACGGGCTGGGCGATACCTGGACGAATTTCCACTCGACGCTCTCCGGCACCGGCTGGACCAGCACCTCGGCCAGCAACAACTTCATCCTGATGACGCCGCAGCACATGAACACTTCGCGCGCCAGTTTCCTGCACCTGACCGGGACCGGCGCGCTCGACTCGCAGGCGACGTCGGATGAAATCGCGGGCGTCATCAACGCCGCCTACTACGGCGTCGGCGCGAGCTACAACGTCGACACCAACAAGATCTACATGATCGGCTTCAGCGAGGGCGCTGTCGTCACTGACCTCGCGGCATACTGGTACAACGAGCAGCTTCGGGCCGTGGCAACCTACGCGGGCGGCGTGACCGGCAAGCCGATGCCCGTGACCCGCGACATCCCCGTCTACGGCATCTGCGGCACGGCCGATTCCGGCTACAGCGGCGCACAGGCCGCGCTGGCGGAATGGACCGCTGCGGGCCACAGCACCAACAGCGCCTGGCCGAGCGGGATCGGGCATAGCTTTTCAGGACTGTGCAGCAGCCAGAGCCCGAGCAGCGTCTACAGCTGGCTCTCGACGGCGAGCTTCAGCACGCCGGTCAACTCGGCCTACACTTCCGGCGGAGGCGGCAGCAGCGGCGGCGGCGGCAGCTCAAACCCGAGCGGCGGCAGCGGCGGCGCGGCGCCGGGCAACCAGACGCGCACGGTTACTGTCAGCGGGCTCGGCACGTTCGACTACTACTTGTACATCCCCAGCAGCTACACGCCGGGCACGCCGATGCCGGTCATGTTCGCCTTCCACGGCGCGGGCGGCACGGGCACTTCCCCGGCCGCGGCGCAGGCCGCGCGCAACGACTGGGCAAGCGTCGCCAGCACGCAGAACTTCATCGTCGTCGCACAGGCCAGCACCGGCAGCGGCGGCGGCTGGGTGGCAAGCAGTGACTCGGCCGTCCTGAACGCGATCATCACGGACGTGTTCGGCGCCTACAACATTGAGCAGAAGCGCATCTACGCCTGGGGCTTCTCCGCGGGCGGGCATTTCATCCATGCGCTGGCGTTGCAGAACTCGACGTTCTTTGCGGCGTACGGTGTGAATGCCGGTGTGCTTGCGGCACTGGCGGGAACAGGCGCTCCGGCCGGGGCCACGCGCAAGATTCCGGTCGACATTCACATCGGCACCAGCGACTCGTTGCTCAGCTACGCGCAGCAGGACAAGGCGGGCTTCCAGTCAGCCGGCTGGACGCTCGGCACAAACCTGCACTACACAGAGTTCAGCGGCGGGCACACATACACGACCACGCACCTGAGCCAAATCTGGAACAATCTAAAGAACCACGTGCTTCCATAGCCGCGCCCGGGGCGGGCTGCACGCACACAAAGGAAGGAGGCGTCTTCCGGAGCCAGTCAACCAAACGGGTCAGGCGATTCGCCCAGTGCCTTGATCCATCACTGTCCCTTCGCACCGGCCAGTGAACGCAACACCCGGCGGGTTTGGGTCGCCGGGTGTTTGCGATTTGATCGCGCCTAGAACGGCAGGACGACGTTGGACTTGGCCTTGATCTCGTATTCGAAGGCAAGCGTGAGTTGCGCACGCGGGGCGAGCTTTACGCTGCGCCTGAGGTAGCCGTCCTGGTCGAGCTTCCAGCCTTCGGCGCTCCCAAGCTTCACCTCGAGTCCTTCGATTTCGCTGACCGGGATGCGCTCGGTGATCTCCAGCTCGCGCTCGGCATCGCCCAGGTTGGACAGGCGCAGGGTCACGTCCCGGGTGATGGTCTGGCTGCCGGTGAGTTTTGCGGTCTCACGGTCTTCACTGACGGCGCGCTTGCAGCGCACGCCGTCCTCCGGCCCGAAGCCGGTATCGAACTTTTCGCCGCTGGCGACGAACTTCGTACGCGAGCGTCCCACGACCGCGCCGCCACGGGCGAGGTGCAGCGGCCCCGCAAGAATCGGGCTGTCGCCTTCCCAGTTCGCAACGGCCTTCAGGTACGCGGTCTGCGCGCGCTCGGGCAACAGCACGCGCGACACGGCGGCGGTCAGCACGCGCTTGCCGATCTCGACGCGTGTGGGCTGGCCGTTGCCGGGCAGCTTGTAGCGACCCTTCGGCGTGAACTCGAGCGGCTTGCCGCCGTCGTCCACACCCGGCATCTCGGCTTCGGCGCGGCTTCCGGCTTCCTTGACCGTCTCCTCGCGCATCTGGACGACGATCTGCTTGCGTTCCTCGGCCGTCTTCTTGCGCTTGCTGAGCACGTCGTCGCTGACTTCCGGCGCGTCGGCCACCTGCGCCGGGCGCGCGGTGCTGAACGCGACCTCGACGTCGCCCCATTCCTCGCCGGTGCGCTGCCAGGCGACGCCCCACGTCGTCCATTCGATGCGCCCGTTGTGCGGGTTCTTGCTGTCCTGGTCCAGCCGCGCCATGTGCTCCGGCCGCCAGAGCGCGCAGGGCGTGCGGTACTTCACCTCGAGATCGACTTCGTCCATGCTTGACGAGTCAAGTTGCACCTCGATGAAGCACTCGAAGACCGTCTTCGTGACGCCAGCCTCATTCACGCGCAATTGCGCCTGACGCTGGCGCTCGTTGGCTTCGTCGAGCCGGTCGAGGATCTCGTTATCCTGCTCAAGATATTCGTCGTCGCGTTGCACGATCTTCTGCCACGCGGTCGCCCAATCCGACGGCGGGCTGTCTTCGCCCGGTGCCGGCACCTGCGCGAGCGTACTGCACCAGTGCTGCATGACCTGGCGGATGTAGTTCGTGCGACGCCCGAGGCGCTGGCGCTCGGTCTGGATGTCCGTCGACTCGCGCTGTGCGGCCTGGTACGCGGCGTAGAGCTTTTCCGCCTCGGAGTCTTCCACGGCCGAGACGTTGCGCGTGCGCCGCACCACGCGTGCGGACAGCACCTTCACGCGATCGCCGCCCACGCGTGCCTGCACGGTGCGGTCATCCAGCAGCGCGGTCGGGCCGGACAGGCGCACCCACTGGCGACCTTCGGTCAGTGTCGCCCTGGCCGTGCGGGTAACCTCGGCGCGGTCCTCGAAGAAGACTACGCGTTTTGCTGCTGTCGGGATGGCGACCGGCTCAGTCACGTCGGTTGCCCCCGTTCAGCTCAAAGTCCTTGTCGAAGCCGATGCGGTAGGTCAGCTGCACCTTGGTTGTGGCCCCCGCCTTCAACGGCAGCTTCCAGCGCAGTCCGCCGCGCACGTGGCTGTGGCGCTCGTCCTGTGCGTACTTCTCGGCTTTGGGCTCGCTCTTGAGCAGCTCGACGTCGATGTCCTTGTCGTCCGTGACGGGCAGGCGATCGACCAGCTCGAGCTCGATGTCGCCGGCAAGTGACGACGCGGCCTCGAAGCTGATGTCGTGGTCCATGGCGATCTTGCCGCCGAACACGCCCTTGGTCTCTTCGCGCGCGCGCACGTTGCGCACGACGCGCACGCGTTGCTCTTCGCCGAGCCCGAAGCGGATTGTGCCGCCGCGGTCCACGGCGTTGACTTCACTGGTGATCAGCAGCGCGCCATCCATGAACACGTCCACCGGGCCCGGCAGCAGCGGGGCTTCCAGCGGGTTCTCGATCTCTACCTCGCGGAACACACGCTCGTCTTCCAGCGGAACGCAGCGGAACGCCATGCGTGACCTGGCCGGCTTGGCCAGCAGCCGCACACGCTGTGCACGCCCGGTGGAGACGATCTCGACGAGCCCGTCCGCATCGAACTGGTGATCGAACATCCCGCGCGAATAAAGCGGGTCTTCCGCGCCGCGCGGCGAAGGTGTGGCCTCAATCGTGTGGCGGGCGCGGGCGGTGTACTGGTACCTGCCCGCATCGCTGTATTCGAGACGCCCGCGACGATGGCTCTCCGGGCCGGCGAGGCGCAGCGAATCGTAGTCCAGCCACTGCTCGTCCACGCCTTGCGCCTCGGGCTCCGGCTCCGTTGCCGGCATCGCATTGCCCGCCGGCGCGCCGCCTCCGAAGGCACCGTCCATGGCGACCATGCTGCGCGACATCGCCACGGGCGCCGGGGCTGATTGCGGCGCCATTTCCGCCTTGGCCGCCTTCTTCGCAGGCGCACCGCTGCGCCCCCGCTTGCTCTTGGATTCCTCGCGCTCTTCTTCGTAGTAGTCATCCATCGCCGCGTCGGCCAACTGCGCGGACGCGCCAACGGCGACCTCGGCGATGGCCTCGTCCATGTCCTCAGGCGGCTCGCCGAACACGATCATGTCTTCGCCGCTGGGCTGGCTGCCCGGCCCGCCGAACGCGGTGTCGTGCGCCTCGAACATTGCATCGAGACCCTCCGGCGGCTCGCGGAAGCCGGTCTGCTTCGGCTGCTGGCGACGCCCGAGCCGCAGCGACTGCAACTCCGGAAGCGTCAGGTCGCTGACCATGTCGGCCGTGCACAGCGATATGCGCGCGTCCTTCCAGTCCTCCAGCGTCGACTGGGCGACAAACGCCTCGACGGAGAACTCCGTGTTCTTGCCGCCGTTGGTCAGGCGCGCCGAGTAGGCCGGCCACCAGCGGGCGGCATCTACACGATAGCTGATCTCAAGCGCGCGAAGATGGTCGCTGCCCGGCGCCAGGTTCACCCGTACCTGCCGCTGCGGGCCGTCCGGCTGATGCACGGGCGGGCGGCGGCGCAGCGCGTCGATCTCATTGGCCAGCTTCTCGGCCTTGTCCTGCAGCTCGCGCTGCTCAATCTCCAGTTGTGCGAGCAGGTCATGCACGAGGTCGGCCGTGCCCATCGCCGCGCCCAGGCGCTCGTTGATGCCGGGCGGCGGCTGGTCGGGGCGGCGCTTGACCTGGAGATCGGACTGGATGGCCATGCCTTGCAGATAGTTCACGCGGTACTGCACGCGCTCGCGCCGCAGTTGCACGCGGCGCGCCTCGCGCTGCCTGCTGCGCACGGCGTCTTCGTCGACGGGCTTGGGTTGCTCGGGTTTTGCCCACGCCAGAGGCGCCTGAATGCCTGTCACCGCGCGCTCGCCGTCGACGCCGGTGCGGATGCTTCCGGGCTCGGCCAGCGGGGTGATGTCCCCTACCACCAATTCGCAGCCCTCGGTCGGCAGACCAACCGGCAGCTCGACCAGACGGGTCACGACAGCGCCGCGCGCGTAGACCACCACGCGGCTGATGCGGCTTTGGCATTCGATGGATTCGGACATGCGGGCAGCAATAATAGGAACGGCTGCTGCCGTTAGCCATTAGCTGTTGGCCAGCAGCTAACGGCTAACAGCTAATCGCTCCAGACTACTGCGCGGATGCTGTGCGGCGGCATCAGCATCTCGTAGGCATCCTGGAAATTGCTGACGGCCTGGGTATCGAGCGTGACGACTTCGCTGGTCGTGTTCATATCGTTGATGTTCGCCGGCTCGATCATGTGAATCGTCGCGTTGGCCTGCGGCGTACCTGGGACATGCAGGCGTATGCCCTGTTGCTGCGTCAGGCTGAGGTTCATCAGCACGATGCCGTACTGGTTCCCGTTGCGGAACGCGAACGACTGGACTTCATTGACCGTAGTCGGCGCGCCGACGCCGTTGATAGCGCTCTGCGTCCAGTTGGGGTTGTCGCCGGTCTGGGTCGTGGTAATCGCGTCGCCCATGATCGCCTTGTTGGCGAGCTCGACGCCCATCCACGTCGGGCGACGGATGTCGTAGTGGTACATGTCGCGCAGCATGCCCCAGACCTGCACGAACTGGTCCTGCTGGGGCGGCCAGCCGCCGCTGGTGTCAAAGCGGAACGAGTAGCCGCAGGCGAGGAAGGCGCACTGGTTCACGGCGCCCAGCTCGGTCATGTAGACCAGCATGTTCAGCGGCAGCGCGATCGCGCCGCTGGCGCCCGCCACGAACTCGTTGCGCAGCGACGTCGGCAACCCGCTGATGATCTGCGTTGTGTGGTAGTTGACTTCGTAAATGCTCAGCTCGGTGCCGTTGCCGCCGCCCGTGAGGTAGCCCTTGCTCTGGCTCATGCCGCCGCAGTTCAGCGCCTCGTAAATCGGGTGGGCGAACAGCGGCAGGTACATCTGCGCGTCGCTGGCAAAGCTGGTGAGCGTGCCGAAATATGGTGCCAAGGCTGTGCTGTCGTGGTCGTTGGCGTTGGCTTCGATCTCCTGCTGGCGCCCGGCATAACCGGACTGCCCGCCGATGATGAAGTCCAGATTGGCCGCTGCGCCCGCGTACCAGCTGCTGCCCTTCATCATGGTGAAGGCGCGATCGGCGAGGTTGCCGAGGCGCACGCCGCCGCTGACGCTTGCCCCGCCGAAGGGGTCGCCGGGTGTGCCTGCGCCCCACAGCTCGTTCCCCCACTCGAGGTGGATCTTGTTGAACACGCTGGTCCAGGGGGCTGTCTGGCCCTGGTTGATACGCCGCGTTGCGTAGGTGCCGCTGGTGCCCGCGAGATACTCCATGAAGTTCAGCAGGTCCTGCTGGCTGGCGGTCGGCGGCATGACGATCCACGGCTCGGCGCCGACGTAGTCGCACAGCTCGAGGAAGTCCGGCACCCCGTAGTTCCATGTGCCGGGCGTAGTGCTGCTGGGCTTGTAGCCGCAGGTGCCGCGGTCTTGCCAGCTGCGCGTCATGTTCTCGAGCGTTTCGCCGAGCTGCCCCGCCCACCAGCGCAGCACGCCGGCGTTGTAGTCCTGCAGGCGCCCGACGAAGCGGTCGCTGAAGGCAGTCGGGTTCGTCGCGTCGTCCACGCGATAGAGCTCGACTTCGTCGATCCAGACGTTGCCCGCGTTGCCGCCGGGGACATCGATCGCGAAGATCAGCGCCGGGCGGTACGTGCCGGTTGGCCACGGGTCGGGCGTCTGGTCTGCGCCTGCGGCGACAGTTTGGTCAAAGGTGTACGTCGCCCAACTACCCGTCAGGTTGAACGTCTGGTTCATGAACGTCGGGTTGTAGGGCGCGCCGCCGTCACGATAGAGCCGCACCTGCACCTGGTCGCCAGCGTTGGCCGCGCGCGCCTTGAGGCGGATGCGCCAGTCACCTTCCACGACGATCAGCTTGTGGCTGCTCTGGTCGCCGTCGCGCCAGGCCGTGTCCTGCACGTAGTCGAAGTTGTCGCCGGGCGCGAGGCGCAGGCTCTGCGTGCCGCTGTAGGGGTTCGAAGTATCGGCCGTACCGACACCGCCGTTCATGCCCTGCGTGCCGGTGAAGGTTCTGCGCGTGAACATGACGTCGCGGTCGTTGAGAGAAACCGCGCCGTTGCTGCCCAGGTCGAAGTTGTAGTTGCTGCCGTTGTGCGTGAACGCGCTGACGGTGCCACTGGTGCCCGCGCCAGGGCCGTAGACGATCTCGTATTCTGCGCCGTCCCAGAAGCCCGAGGGCTGGCTGCCGGTGCTGACGTTCCAGTCGCGCGGGACGTAGAGGTTGTTGGTTGAGCTGGAGTCAGCCAGCCAGACGGTGCCGAATACGCCCGCTTCAAAGCCCGGGTTGGGAAGCTGATTCTTGAGGATCTTGCCGGCGCCCCAGCGGTCGTGCCCGCCGACGTTCAAGCCAAGCCGCTTCACGTTGCTGACTCTAACGGTGTTGCTGACAGTCACGTCCGTTACGAGCGTGCCCGACGGAAAGCCGCTGGCGGAGATGGTCACGGTGTATGGGCGGCTCGCGCTGAGCCCGGACGCATCGACGTTGACATCAAAGTTGTAGGTGCCCGCCGAAGTGGGCGTGCCCGTAAGCGTGGTTGTGTAGCCCGTCGCCAGCGTGTCCAAGGCCAGCCCGGGCGGCAGTGTGCCGGTCACGGACCATGTGTAAGTGGCTCCGCTGGCCGTCGCGTTGATGGTCGCGTTGTATGCAAGGTTGAGCGCGCCGTTCGGCAGGGTGGTTGTAGTGATCTGCAGCGCACTGCCCGAGCTGCCGCCTCCACCACCGCCGCCGCCTCCACCACCGCACGCAGCCATCGCCAGAACTATCAATGCAAGTGCCACCCAGTTGCGCTTCGACATCGCCGCACCTCACGCTCGTTGCGCCGGTGAGAGTCACCACCGGCAAGGGTACTGAGAAACAGGATTCGGGGTCCGGGTTTCTGAATGCCTGATGGCGCGGTTCGTGGTTCAATTTTCTTAGCCGCGTAAGGATTCCTTCCTTAGCTTTACTAACTGGTCTACGCTGGGCAGCGGACACAAGGAGTACAAGGTGCGCAAAGGCAAGCTACACGCCGGTTATGTGTGTGCGATCATCGCGATTTTGACGGTCCTTCTCGTCGCCTGCAGCAAGAACGAAGACGGCGGCGGTGGTGGATCAGGCTCAAGCTCCAGTTCGGGCGGCGGCGGTGGAGGTGGTGGGAGTGGAACGGCACCCACGCCGAACTTCAGCGCGACGCCCACAACGACCGACCAGTCGACGCCAGTCAACTTCACGGACCTCTCCACCGGCTCACCCACGAGTTGGCAATGGGACTTCGAGAACGACGGCACCTTCGACAGCACGCTGCAGAACCCGACACACACGTACACCACACCGGGCGTTTACAACGTCGCGATGATTGCCTCGAACGCGTCCGGCTCCAGCTCGGTAGTGAAGAACAGCTACGTCACCGTCACCGCGCCGCCGGGCACCGCTAACATCGACGCGGACAGCAACCGTGACGGCAGCATCACATCTGCAGACGACGCCAACGAAGACACCTGGAACGCCACGCAAGGCGCGGTCTTCTACTTCAATCTGGACGACGACGACAGCAACAACGTCGGGGACTACAACGACACCACCAGCACCGGCAGTGACAACCTTGACCTGGCGAGCGTCATCGTCCGCCAGTACCCGTATCCGCCGACCGGCGGCAGCGTTCAAGTCAACGTAAGCACGGCCGCGCAGGGCCGGGTACGCGTCTTCAAGAATTCCGGCGGGAGTTGGTCGTCGGTCTACTCTGCGGGCGCGAGCTTCAGCCTGTCCACGACTGAGATCGCGGCCGGCGACATCGAACTCGGCATTGAAGCGCGTGATCGCGTGTCGCCCAGTTGGGACGGGCGCGTCACGCTCACTCTTGAGGTCAAGGACAGCGGCAGTGCGGTGGTTGCCAGCGACGCGGTCATCCTGCGCTCCGCGCCACCGCTTTACAGCACGAACCTCTGGGTAGCTGAGCAGTACAACCTGGTCAACGTCGGCAACGGAACCTACGGCAACGGCGCGCTACGCACCGAGATGCAATCGGTCTGCACGGCCGGCGGGTTCACCTATCTGGAAGCCCCGGGCGGCAGCTACAGCAACGACCGCTGGCTGCAGGATTCGTCCGAGTTCGCCGTAGTCCAGCTTCCCAGCAGCAGCGGGCCGCGCCGCGTGATCGACCATGACACGCAGCTCGCCCGCTGGCGCCCGTGCGATGACTTCTGCGAAGACTACCACATGGGCCCCAACTTCGACTTCTTCGCACGCTTCAGCACCAACCAGAGCTCTCACAACTACGGCGGCAACTTCGAAGTTGTGCCGCCGCACACCGGCAAGCCCTACGGGCGCGTCATGAACGGCGGCGGCAACGGCGTGCTGATCGGCACCAGCACCACGGTTAACAGCCACATGGTCCAGGCCTACCGGGACTTCTTCGACGCCGCGCAAATCCAGACCCACTTCGAGATCACCAGCGAATGGCTCGCGGTCGGGCACGTGGACGAGTTCACGATGTTCATCCCGGCGCCAAACACCAGCCGTGGCTGGGTCTGCCTGATCGCCTCGCCCGACCGCGCCTACCAGGTGCTGCAGGCCACGGCCAACGCGGGCTACGGCAGCGCGACGGTCTTTGCCGGACGCTCGCTCGGCTCGTACCAGACCACGGTCAGCACCATCCTCGGTAACTCGGCGCTGGCCACCCTCAACAACGAGGTGCAAACGCGTATCGACCAGGCCCGAACACAAATTAAGAACGCCACCGGGCTCACCGACGCGGACTTCATCGAATTCCCCGTGCTGTTCGAAGACGTCGGCGGCAACGAAATGGCGGCCTACAACCCGGGCGACGTCAACCTCGTCTGCCTGCCGTCGACCAACAACACGGTCTACCTAGTGATCCCGGACCCCGAAGGCCCGGACATCAGCGGCGTCGACCAGTGGCAGCTGGACATTACCAACCAGCTCAACGCGCTCGACACCACGGGCCAGCCCTATGACATCCGATTCGTGAACGTCTTCTACAGCTATCACTACCTGCTGGGTGAAGCGCACTGCGGCTCGAACTTCGTGCGCACCGCGCCCGCGGACGACTGGTGGAACAAGTAGAGACGAGGAAGAGACCATGAAGACCATCGCTATCATCCTCGGGGCCCTGCTGATCGCACCGGCCCTGTTGGCGGCAGACGTCGAGAGCCTGCTCAATGAAGCATCGGGCGTGAAGCCTGGCGACAGCAAGGCATGGGTAGCCGCTCGTGACCGAATCACCGCGCTCGGCGAAGCTGCGCTGCCTGATCTGCTGGCCGCAGGCGCCGAAGCCAACTGGACGAACGACGGCTGGGTCCGCGCGCTCGTCGCTGAAACCTGCCGCCTGCGCATCGAGAAGCCCGAAGTCGCGCAGGCCGTCGACAAGCCCAACGGGCTCGACCCGGCGGTGTACAAGCTCATGCGCAAGCCCGAGCCGCACTGCCAGCATCACCTGAAGAACCTCGGCGCAGACGGCACGCCGCTGATGCTCGAGCGCTGGCGCTGGACGTTCGACATCTACGAGTTCAGCAAAGGCGAAGACGGCAAGCTCGAACGCGAGTGCTACGCCAAGGCGCTGCTGTTCGCGCCGGGCTTCAACGCCGATCGCCGCGCGCGCTTCGCCCTGGAGAGCGCCCTGCGCGACGCCAATGTGCCGGCCGCCTGGCGCCAGATTGCGGCTGTCAGCTTTGCCCAGACAGGCGGCACCGACGCGCTGCCGACGCTCAATGAGTTGTTCGATGACGCCTCGCAAGATGCTTCGGTGCGCGAAGCTTGCGGCTGGGCCTATGGGCGTGTGGCGGACATCAAGTCGGCTGACGCGCTCAAGGCGCGCCTCACCGGCGACGGTCTGAGCCCCGAGCTGCAACGCGCACTGCTGACCGGCGTCGGGCTGCTCGGCAGCTCATGGACCTGGAAGGCGCGCGGCCCGATGCTGCAAGCCGCCGGCGATGAGGTGCGCGAAGCATGCGCCCGCATGCTGGTGGACGCGCTCAAGATCATGCCCGCCGAAGTGAACTCTATCAGCACAGCGCTGGCACTGACCGCGTATGAGGCGAGCCTCGACTGGGTCACCGAGCTGGCCAGGACCGGCGAAATCCAGCCGGTGCGCGACGCAGCCAAGGCATGCATTGAGCCGCTGCAGACGGCCGTCAAGCGCAACAAGTAATCGTGACGACGCACAAGCCGGGCCGGCAACGGCCCGGTTTTCGTTAACGCCCGCCCACAGCTCGGCGGACGCGCTATACTGGGCTTGATACATCGAGCCGCGCCCGCATGACGCAGACAGATACAGAGATCCCCAAGGAAGTCGCCGCCTTCTGCGCCGAAGCAGACGCACTGGTCCGCGACGGCAATCCCGATGAGGCCATGCGCCGCCTCAACTTCGCGCTCGACTCATTGCGCAACCTTCACCGGCCGCGGGCGCAAGCCGTCGTACTTGAAGCCTTCGCTCGCCTGCATCGCGCCGTCGGGCGCATGGGCGAGGCCGAAAGCGCACTGCGCGTCGCGCTGGCCTGCTACCTGAAACTCGGCGACCGGGGCGAGGAAGCCCGCCTGCTGGGCGAGCTGGCAAGCATGCGCATCAGCCAGGGCGACCTTGAAGACGGCGGCTTCTGGCTTCAGTCATCGCTCGAGGTCATGCAGCAGCTCAAGAACCTGCCCGGGCTGGCCGAGATCCGCCGCAACCTCGCCGTGCTGCACTTTCGCAAGGGTGAGCTCGAGCCGGCCGAGACGGAGTCGGCGCTTGCGATTGAGCTGTTTCAGTCACTCGACGACACCTTGGGCGAAGCACGCGCGCAGGGCCTGCTCGCGCAGGTGCTTCTGCGCCGCAGCGCGTTTACCGAGGCGCACGCGGCCGCCGAGGTTGCTCGTCGCCTGTTCGAGGCGCAAGCCCACAAACCCGGGGTCAGCAGCGCCGAGATGATCATCGCTGCGATCCTGCGCCACGAAGGCCGCCTTGATGAAGCCGAAGCGTTGCTCACCAAGGTCCTGGCTGAGAAGCGCGCGATGCAGGACCGCGCCGGTGAAGCGGGCGTGCTGAACACGCTCGGGCTGGTGGTGATGAATTCCGGTCGCGCCCGTCTGCGCGACGCCGAGCGCCACTTGCTGTGCGCCATCGAGCTGTTCAACAGCTTGAACGACCACCAGAACGCGGCCATGACGCAGGTGAACCTCGGCGAGCTGTACACCAAGCTCGACCGACCCGCCGACGCCGAGCAGGTGATCCGCGGCGCGATCAGGAAGCACCGCAAGGCCGGCGCGCAGGAGTCCGAAAAGCGGGTGCTGCGCGAGCTGGGGCACACGCTTGTGCAGCAGGGCAAGCTCGACGAGGCGCACGCGGCGTTCGACGAAGCGCTGGAGTTCGCCCGCGGCTACAGCAACGGCACCATGGCGCCGGAGTTCCTGACCGACTGGGCCGACCTGCAACTGCTGCGCGGGCAGGTCGCGCCCGTGCGCGAGATGGTTGCGCGCATCGAGAAGCACTGTGCGCCGTCGCGCCCCATGCGCATCAAGCACATCCTGCCGACGCTGGCCCGCGCCGCGCTGGCCGAGCGTGACGTGGACAGCGCCCGCGCCGTGGTCAGCGAGGCCGAGTTGGCGCTCGGGCAGGAAGCGGAAGAATCACGCCAGGGATTGCGCACCGGGATCGACGCGGCGCTGGCGGCGATCAAGGCCGCCGCCGGCTCTGATTCATGGCCGCTGTTCAACGGCTACCTGCCCGGCGAGATGTCCGCCGCCCAGCGCCACGCGGTGATCGCTGAATTGCAGCGAACCCGCCCGGAAGAATACGACAAGCTCGAGCCCGCGCTGATCGAAGCGATGCAAGAGTAGCGCAGGCTTCCAGCCTGCCCCGGCCGCGTGCCTCTGGCGCACGGCATTTCGTGGGCGGGACGCCCACGGGTGATGCAGGCGAGACGTCTGCGCTACGACCCGTCGGTACGCTTGCCCGTGG
Source organism: Planctomycetota bacterium (assembly GCA_020638675.1). Lineage (GTDB taxonomy): Bacteria > Planctomycetota > UBA8742 > UBA2392 > UBA2392 > JACKID01. The sequence continues at coordinate 832,265 of JACKID010000001.1, read as the reverse complement.
AAGTCTTGTTCGGGAAGGGCGGGTGGATGTCGAGCGTGAAGGCCTTCGCCGGGATCACTTGCCTCGGGATGAACTCTTCCTGCGCTTCGCCCTCGCCGCGTGTGGCGCGCCACTCCAGCACGCACACCTCGTGCTGGTTGTTCTCGAAGAACTGCATGCGGAAGCGGTAGGTGCCGGGCACGAGGTGCACCGTCGCCTTGTTCTCGGCCGGCGCCTGGCGATGGTTGGCGTCGATCACCACGTTGTCGTCGAGCCAGAGTTTCATCCCGTCGTCGCTGCGGCAGATGAACTCGTAGTCGCCTTCTTCCTCTATGATGAGCCCGCCCAGCCACTCAATCACAAACGTCTCGGCGGGGAACGGCAGGTCAAAGTCGGCCGTGTCCTCAAAGTTGATCGCACGATCCTTGCGGACTTTGAAGCAGGTCAACGGGTCAAGCTCCGGCAACACGTCCAGCCCGCTGCCTTCAGGGATGTCGTAGAGGTATGCAACCAATCCGCGGTTGGCGATGTCGATGAAGTAAGGCTCGCTCGACACGATACTCTGCCGCGCCACCATGCGCCCCTCGCCGACGCCGTCCGGCATGGTCGCCCGGCAGATCCAGATCAACCTGCCCATGTGCGGGCTCAGCGGGTCTTTCTCGGCGTCGAAGTTGAGCGTGACGCCGTCAATCGTGACGCTCGGCGGCGGCTCATCAATCTCCGGCGGCGTCGAAGTGGTGATCGAGAACGTAAACTCCTGCCCCACTTTCACAGACGGACGCGAAGTGTCCACGTCATAGGGCGGAACCGGCGGTTGCTCTTCTTCCGGCCATACCGCCTTCGCATTCGAGATAACCGGCGGCTCCGGCGGTACAGATGCGGGAAAGAAGTACTGAGCCTGAAGCTCAATGGAATCTGTCACTGAGCCAATCTCTCCCTCCTCTATCTCAGCCAATGACTGCCACTGATACAGGACGAACCACTGCGGTGATTCAATTTGCGACATAGTCATTTCGATGCGTAAAGGGACGTAGCCAGGCTCCAGCGCATCCGCGGGCATCGCCACCACATACATTCCGTCTCCGACATCCTGTGTCAGGCTGGTTACCGCGCCCAAGGTGATTCGACCCGGCGCGTAGGTCCAGAATTCCAGTGCCGTGCCCCCACCCTTTCGATTCTCTGAGTGTTCGATCGGTATCCCTAGTCGCCCCTCCCACCGGACTGCACAGGTGCCGTACCCCGCAGGTCCCGGTTGTTTACCGGCAGTGCTTTCCAGGCGGGTCAATTCCGGGTCGCGTGAGTCGAGTACTTCGAAATCGAAATTGCTCCAGCCGTCTAGCTTGTGCCAACTCGCCATTAGTCCGAACTGGGTGGTGACGGTGAATGGCAGGTCATTTGACGGGACCGGATCGCTATAGCCGATCACACCTATGCCCGTACGGAAGTAGTAACCGTTGTACTTTTCGACATACACAACTACGTCGCCGGTTCGAGCACCAATGGGAATCCGAATTCGAAGGCTCGTGTCCGACTGCTCAAGCACTTCGGCAAGTTGCCCGGCGACGGTAACTGAAACTAGCCTTTCAGGTGTACTTGCCTGATCCAGGGACTGCTCGGGCCGCAGCCAACTCCCATTCCTCGTCAGCGAAACCCATTTGTCCATGGGGATGGTCTGGGACTTTCCTGCACCCAGATTCTGCCCCTTGATGGCGATTTCGTCGCCGATTTCTCCTTCGGTCTTGCTGAGGCTGGTGATGATGGGTGCGTTGTCGCTCCACATCCATTCGGGGACCATCAACATCTCGGGCGGCACGGGGACCGGCTTGGTCTGGCCTTCCGGCACGTACATGAAGTTGGCGGCGCACTTGGCCCAGTCGGCGACCGCGTTGTGCGCCTGTGCGAACTCGATCTTGAGCGGGTGCAGCCCGGGCTCGAGCGTGAGCACCGTGCTGACCTCGACGTAGCGCACCATGCCGTCCTGCAGCAGCACCGTTTCGCCGTCCAGCTCGACGCGCCCGCCGTTGTCCGCGCCCCAGAACAGCCAGTAGTCGCCCGCCTCGGGGATCACGAGGAAGCCCGTCCACTCCGCCGCGAAGTTCTCCAGCGGGATCGGCAGGTCTTCAAATGCCTCGGCGTTCGGGAAGTAGATCGTCTGGTCGATGCGCACCATGTCGGGCGTTGACGTGTCAAGCTTGGTCACATCCGGGCTGTCCATGCGGAAGTACTGCGCGTACAGCCCGCGGCGATCCTGCATCAACTTGGGCGTCACATCCGACAGTTGCTTCACACCCGCAGGCTTGCCGATCCTGCGCGCTCCCGGGCGCGTGTTGCCCAGGTTCTGCCCCGGCGGCTGCCGATGCCCCTTGATGAACGACGTGGGTTGAGGCGGCGGGTTCGGCACGCCCGGCGACGGCACAGGTACCTCTACTCCATCCGACGGCGAAGACTTGCCCGGGCCGGTTGTCTCACCTGGACTCTGCTTGCCCTGCTTCACTTCGACGCTGGGATCAGGCCGCTCGCTTGACCGGCTCTCACCCTTGATCGAGTCCTTGCCGGGCTGGACGCCGCCCGGCGGCAGCGGCTCGTCCACGTTGTCTTGAGTTTGCTCGGGATTGCACGGAGTAAGCGGATTGCCGCCAAGGTCCGCTACGGAGCTGTCGGCAATCTGAGGCGCGCTGGTGTTATGCCCACCGCCCGGGCCTAGCGTAAACCACACGGCCGCAAAGACGCCCGCTAGCAGGATCACGCCGGCTATGAGTCCCGCCTTGCGCATGGGGCGAGTCTACCACATCTCTGCGACACACCCGACCAAAAGAGACCGGGCGAGTCGCCTCGCCCGGGTGTCTATTTGCGTTTGCGTCTTGGCGCCGGCTTTTTCTTGGCGGCGGGCTTTTTCTTCGCCGCCAATTTCTTCTTCGCAGGCGCCTTCTTCTTGACCGCAGGCTTCTTCTTTTTAGCCGGCTTCTTCTTGGTCGCCGCGTTCCTCTTTGCAGCGGGCTTCTTCTTCGCTACCGGCCTCTTCTTGGCCGCCAACCTCTTCTTTGCAGCGGGCTTCTTGCGCGCAGGAGCCTTTTTCTTCGCAGCAGGTTTCTTCTTTGGTGCGGCCTTCTTCTTGGCAGCAGGTTTCTTCTTGGGCGCAGCCTTCTTCTTTGCAGCTGCCTTCTTCGTTGCTGCCTTCTTCTTTACTGCTGCCTTCTTCTTGGCGGGCTTGGCGCCCTTGGCGGCCGGCTTTGTCTTCTTCTTCGAAGGAGCCTTTCTACCGCCAGACTTCTTGGCGGCAGCCTTGCCGCCCGGTCGGGCGGCAAGGCGTAGCCCGGTCTTGGGCTTGCTGCGACGCGCGGGGCGTCCTGCACCGGCCGGCAACTTGCGGCGCGCAGGCTTGCGCCCGGTGGCCTCATCGACTTCCGGCTCCGGTGTCTTCTCAATCGGCGCAGTCTTGGGCGGTGCTTCGAGGTGCTTCCAGAAGTCCTCGCCCTGCGTCGGCTCATTCGACTTGCTGGTGTCGAAGTGGTCTTCCTCGTTGTCGTCCGCAAGCTCGAACCCGCTGCTGCTGACAGGCTCGCTGGGCGTCGGCTCGGCTGGCGCGGGCTCCGGCTCGCTTTCCGTCTCGAATGCTGATTCCACTTCCGCCGGCTCCGGCGCGCCCACTTCGGGCGGCGTCGCGGCCTCCACGCCGTGGCTGCTCGGCGCGGCTTCGGACATCGCAGGCTCTTCCCGCGCCTGGTCGCCGTGTTCGGGCAGCGGCGCGGCCTCGCCGAGCTGCACTTTGCGGATCACCTCGGTCACGCGCGCGCCGTGCGGCACGCCGCCGATGCCCGCGTGCACGAAGTACTCCTGCATCGGGCGGAAGTAGTGGTCCTGCCAGCCCTCCTGGTACAGGTGCCCCTGCCCCTGCGGGATGTTGGTGTGCGAAAGATTCAGGCGCGTGCCGTTGCCCTCGGGCGCGAGCGTGATCTCGACCATCGAGTCCGGCGCATCGCCGGGGAACTCGGCCGTGCGCCAGCGCTGCACGATGCGTCGCCCGGGCTCCAGCTCGACGTTGGTGCCGTGGATGTAGCCGTCCCAGGCGTCGAAGGCTGCGCCGGGCGCGGGCTCGCAATGGGCCTCGGCGCCGGTCATTTCGGAATGTTTGGTCCCGTCGAGCCAGGCCAGGTAGACGGCCAGCGGAAGCGCGGGAATGAACGCGGAAACGGTGAATTCGTCAGACATATCTGCCTCCGGTGCGAGCATTGTATTTCGCAAGGCGGAACGCAACAGGCCCGTCGGTTTCGCTTGCAAGCTCCCCGGGAAGCCGCAAACTGGGGGCGGTTCTCATGCGACGCTCATGTTCCGGTTGCTAGGGTACCCGGCTGTCTCCGAGGAGGTTCCGATGAAGCCACTGCACACCGCGCTGCTTTGCCTTGCCTGCAGCTTTCTTGCCGCGGGCGCGACGTACGCGCTGACGCAATTGAGCCCCCAGCCGACCCAGCCGGTCACTACGCCGCCGAAGGATGAATCCGCGCGCATTGCCCAACTGGAGTCCGAGCTTGGCGCCATCCACGCCCGGCTGGATGAGCTGGGCAAACTGCAACCGGAAGTCCGCTATCTGCCTGCCCCGAAAGACGGCAAGTCCACCAGCGAGTCGCGCGAGAAGGTCAACGCCAAGGTGGACGAAAAACTCGACCCGGAGAGAGTCAACGAGTTGTCCGAGCGCCTGGCGGAGATTGAGAAGCGCGAGGCGGCCGAGCTGGCGCTCTATGTCGAGCAACTGAAGAACGGCAACGGGCGCGAACAGGAAGCGGCGGCCGCGTACCTGGGCAAGGAAGCGGCCAAGGGAAACGAGGCGGCCAAGCAGGCGCTGCGCGACGCCATGAAGTCGGAAGACGCCGACGTGCGCGAATGGGCCATCGAGGCCCTGAACGGCACCGGTCTGGTCGAGTTCTTGCCGGACTTGAAGGCCCTGATGAACGACCCCGCACCAGACGTTCGTGAGGAGATCACCCAAACACTCGAGAGCATGCCCGCGGACCAGGCCGGCCCGCTGCTGGTTGGCATGCTGGGTGACAGCGAGCCGGACGTGCTGATCGGCGCAATCGAAGTGCTGGGCAGCCTTGAGTACAAGGCGGCGATCAACGACCTGCTGCCGCTGAGCCGCCACGAGAACGAAGAGGTCGCGCTGAGCGCCGCCATTGCGCTGAACTCCTGCGGCGATTCCAGCGCGGCCGAGAACTGGGTGCCGACGCTGGGCGCACGCCTGAGCAACGACGACGCCGGTGAGCGCCGGCGCGCCGTCCGCTACATGCGCGAGATGGGGCTCGAGAGCACGCGCACGTATCTCGAGCAGGCCAAGCAGGACTCCGACTGGCGCGTACGCCGTGAAGCCGAGCGCGCGCTTCAGGAACTCGACGAGTAGCAGGTTTTCGTTGGCAACACGCGCGGCGGCGGGCAGACTCATGGGATGAAGCCCGCCGCTGTCGCGTTCCTGTGCCTAGCCTGCAGCCTGCTTTCGGCTGCCGTAGCCTACGGCATCTACACGACCATGCGCGAAGAGCCGCGCCCGGCGCCGGTTGCCGCGCCCCTGGATGACTCGGCGACACAGGACCGTGTGGCGCAGCTTGAAGACGAGCTTGCGAAAGTGAAAGATGAGCTGTCCGTGCTGCGCAATCGCCCTGCGCACGCGCCCGCCAGGTCGGAGCCGGAAGTCCCCGCCCCGTCGCGCACAGTAATAGAGGAAGAGTCAGAGCAGGAGGACAACGCCGCCAGCGAAGCCGAGCTGCAGAAGCGCATTGAGGCCATCCTGGCCGAGCGCGACAAGGACACGGAGGCGGCGCGCAACCTGCTCGAGCAGAACAAGTCCGACCTGACCGGGAGCGACAGCGACAAGCGACGCGAAGCGGCCGGGCTGCTGGCGGCGCTCGCACAGCAAGGTGACGACTCGGCCAAGGAAGCGCTGCTGGCGGCGCTGAAATCGACCGACCCGGAGGTACGCGAAGACGTGCTGGAAGCTCTGGGCAAACTGGGGATGGCCGAGTTCCTGCCGGTGCTCCAGGAGGCCGCAACCGACGAAGCGCCCGGCGTGCGCGCGGAAGTCGCGGCGGCGCTCGGCAAGCTGCCCGCCGAGCAGGCCGGGCCATTGCTGGTCAGTATGCTCGCGGATGCCGACGCCAAGGTGCTGCGCAAAGCCGCGGATTCGCTCGGCGACCTGAAGTATGAACCCGCAACGCGCGACCTGCAGTTGCTGACGCGGCATGAGGATGAGCGCGTCGCGATTGAAGCCGCGGTCGCACTGCGACGCATCGGGGATACAAACGCGGCCGAGAGCTGGGTGCCGACGCTCGGCGGGCGTCTGCTCAGCAGCGACGCGACCGAGCGCCGCGAGGCCGTGAAGCAACTGCGCCGCATGAAACTGGAGTCCGCGCGCCCGTACCTCGAGCAAGCCCTGAACGACGAGAACGAAGCCGTGCGCAAGGAAGCCAAGAAGGGTTTGAAAGACCTGAAGTAGGGGCGAGCTCGCGCCCGCTCCCGTCCCCTCCAGGCTTCGTTACTTGCTGCCTTCGGTCTTCTTGGCCTCAGCCTCGGCGGCCTTCTTGCACTCTTCGATGGCGGCCTCGACGATCTTGCGGATGTCTTCCGGCAGATCCTCGATCTTCACTTCCTCGGCGCCTTCTTCGCTGTGGCTGATGTCGAGCGATTCCTCGACGTTGCCGTCTTCCTTCGTCAGCTTCGTGGCGTGGATGGTGTAGCCGTCGACTTCCGCCTCGATGTCGATCTCGTCGGCCGCGTTCATCTTCTCGCGGATGGCATCGACCACTTTCTGCACGCCCGCGGGCAGCTTGATCTCAGCTTCAGCCTCGCAATCTTCGCCCTCATCTTCGCCGCAGGCCTTGGCGGTCTTCACGACGCGCACGCCCTTGGCGCCTACGACTTTCACCTCAGCTTTGGCCGAGCTGGACTTGCTTTCACTCTTGGACTCGCTCTTCGACTCAGACTCCTGCGCAAGCAGCGGCGCAGACACCAGGGCCATCACGGCGATCATCAGGAACACGCGCATCGATATTCTCCGGGTTCGGGGCAAGGGGTTCATGCCCACCGTTACGGAGCCTGCGCATGAGCCGTTACAGGAATTATCCAAGACGCTTCAGCAGCGAGATCTGCCCCGCGTGGTACAGGTCGTGCGCGGCGACGCCGAGGATCAAATCCTGAAACGTCGGCGCACCCGGAATACCGCTGCGATCCAGCTTGCCAGGCGGCAGCGCCTTGACCGCCGCCACGAGCAGCCTGTGCTGCTGGTTCAGCGTCTGCCGGTCGGCCTTCCACTGTTTCTCGGTCAGCTTCTCTTCCGGGTCGGGAAAGTTGGCCGGGCTGCGCGGGAACTTCGGGCCGCGATCCTTGCCGGCCGCCTCATTCACCCAGCCGCGCACGATGTATTTCCAGTAGGCGCAGTGATACACGAGGTCGCGGATCGAGTTGCGCGCCTTGCCGTAGCGCGCGCCCGCCGTCTTCAGGGTCACCCCGCGCAGCGTGCCCTTGAGCGTCGGGCCGTGCCACGACTTGCCCTCAAACGCGCGCGAGAGCGAAACCAGCAGCAGTTCAATCCTCGGGTTGCTCACTGGTTTCTTTCAGCTTGGCCAGCGCGGCGCTGAACTGGGTTTTGAGGTTCTGCTCGATCGTCGCCGCGAAGTAGCCGCCGTAGACGGGCGGCAGCTTGCCCTCATCGTGCCAGGTGACGCGCGTGCCTTCCGACGTGTGCTCCAGCTTGATCCAGCCTTGCCCGTTGGGCGTCTCCGACTGAATCGCCGACTCGTAGTACACCGTCCGCTCTTCCACTTTGGTGATCGTCAGGCGCCCGGTGCCCATGCGCTCGCCGGTCCAGCTGAAGGTCGCGCCCTTGCCGCTGTCCGGGCCGCTGTAGGTGACCTCGAGGCTCGGGTCGGCCTTGCGCATCTCGAAGGTGGCCCAGCTCTCCCACTCTTTGAACGAGTTGACGCGCGGCAGCAACTGGTCAGCGGGTGCGTCGATGATGGCCGTGCTTTCCGCCTCCCAGTGGTCGGGCAGGAACAGCCCAATCACCAGCGTCAGCAGCGAAATGCTGACGATGCCGATCGCGAATACACTTATTGCCTTCTTCATCGCGCCCTCGGGCGTGAGTATACATTCGAGCAGGGAGGCCACCATGAAGCTGAAAGACGTTGACCTGGGCGCGGAGCTCTCGGGCAAGAAGGAGTACAAGAAGCGCCTGCAGAAGGCGCAGCTCCAACTCCTGATGATCCAGCGCTTCATGTATGAGCACAAGCGCGAGGCGCTGCTGCTGTTCGAAGGCTGGGACGCCGCCGGCAAGGGCGGAAGCATCCGCCGCGTGATCGAGTGCCTTGACCCGCGCGGCTACGTCGTCCACCCGATCGCCGCGCCGACGCCCGACGAAAAACAGGTCCACTACCTGCAGCGCTTCTGGAAGCGCTTCCCCGGGCCGGGGCGCGTCTGCATCTTCGACCGCAGTTGGTACGGGCGCGTGCTGGTCGAGCGCGTCGAGGGGTTCGCAAAGAAGTCCGAGTGGAAGCGCGCCTACGACGAGATCAACACGTTTGAAAAACTGCTGACCGACGACGGCGTGCCCGTCCTCAAGTTCTTCCTGCACATCTCGCCCGAAGAGCAGCTCAAGCGTTTCAAGGAGCGCGAGCAGAACCCGTTCAAGCACTGGAAGATCACCAAGGAAGACTGGCGCAACCGCGAGCGCTGGAACGAATACGCCAAGGCCATCGAAGACATGCTCGCCAAGACCAGCCCGTCCAACGCGCCTTGGCACGTGGTACCCGCGGTTCGCAAGTGGTACGCCCGCGTAAACGTGTGCGAGTCGGCCGTGAAGCAGCTGTCGAAGCAACTGGGTTGCGAAGTCAAGCTGCCCGAGGGCTGGCGCGAGTTGAGCGACTGATGGACCTGCCCTACTTCCGCAAGCTGTTCGAGTACGACGACTGGGCCAACGCCGGCCACCTGGACGGGCTCATCAAAGCTGCCGCCCCGGCCGCGTTGAAAGCCATGGCGCACCTGCTGGCCGCGCGCGAGATCTGGCTGCTGCGCGTGAAGAACGAATCGACCGAAGGACGCAAGTTCTTCCGCCGCCTCGACGCCGCCGGCTGCCGCGCGTTGCACGAGCACGTCAGCGCCGACTGGCGCGCGTGGCTCAACGCCGCGACGCCCGCCGACCTAGACGCGCAGGTCACCTTCCACGACAGCTTCGGCAACCCGTACACGCTCACGCGCCGGGTCATGCTCACGCACGTGCTGTTGCACTCGGCCCACCATCGCGGACAGGTTGCCATGGCACAGCGCCAGGCCGGGTACGAGCCAACCGACCTCGACCTCTACCTCAGCCCGCTCGTGCAGGAAAAGGGGTCCGGCCCCGAAGGTGCCTGAACCCTTTTCCGGCGTTCGAAAAAAACGGGCTTCGCTTGATCGCCGTCACTTTTTCCGACCCGCCCCGTGCGACAGCGCGGGGCGGATCAACCGACACGACTAACTCGCGCTGGTCGTGGCCTCGAGCTGCCGCGCCTGCTTCAGCTCGCGCGCCGCGTCAATCGCGATGGTGCGCCGCGTGAACAGCCCGGGGTTGGTGACCGACAGCAGGCGCTCGATCTGCGCGCCCGCCTTCAGCGCGGTCTTCCAGAGCCCGAACAGCGGGTGCGCCTTCAGGATCGCGCGCTCGCCCTCCTTCACGCCCATGCGCTCGGCCCGCAGGCGCTGGGCGTGCATCTCGGCCTGGTGCAGGTAGTTGGCGTCGTCGACGTGCGCCATCTTGAGGGCAAGCTGTACCTGCCCCAGCACGTCCTGCACGATGTCGACAGCCAGTTGCAGCGTCGCCACCGCGTCATCGTCGCTGATACCGTAGGTAGATTCCGAAGTAGTCATCAGTAAGCCTCCGTAAGAGTTACCGAAAGCTTACAAGGGCATGCGACACACCCCGGGCGATCAGGCCGGAGTGGCATTCGCTTCCAGCGAATGAGTACCGGCGGCTTCCAGCCGCCGCACGCGCTGGAAGCGCGTGCCACCCATTCGCAAGATGCGAATGCCACATGCAAGCCCTATTTGAAGATCCATTCGAAGAGCACGTAGCCAAGCGCGCCGATCGCAACGACAACAAACACCGCCAGAGGAATCAGCAACGGCAGGAAGATCAATCCCCAGATGTTGTTCACGCGGTCGTTCGCGTAGCCCTTGGGCAGGTTCAGGACATGGTTCTCGAAGCCTTTGTAGACGTGCATACCTCAAGTGTACCACGCACGCCGTCTGCCGCGCCTACAACATGCGCACGGCTTTGGAGCCACGCCTAGAACAACAGCCCCTTGTCGGGCTTTGGCGGCACATCGCGGCTGGGTGATGCGCAGGCGAACTCCTCGAGCTTGCCCGCATAGGGCTCGATCATCGCCTTGATCTGCGGCGGCTTGCTGGTGAGGTCCAGCCACTCGGCGACCTGTTCACGCTCGAGGATCATCGGCATGCGGTCGTGCAGCGGAGTCATCCACTCGGTGGACGGCGTGGTGATGATCGAGACGCACGGACCCAGCTCATCATCCGGCGACCACAGCGCGCCGAACAGCATCACTTCATGGTCCGCGCGCTCGATGGCGTGCGCCTGCTTGCTGCCCTTGGTGCCCGTCCATTCGTAGAAGCCGCCGGCCGGGATGACCGCGCGGCGCATCACCAGCGACTCGCGCCACATGGGGTAGCGCATGCTTTCGACACGCGCGTTGAAGACGGCATTGCTCTTGTCGGTCCTGAAGCCCCAGCGCATGGCCTGAAACCCCGTGGAGGTGATGACGGGAACCCGGTTGGTAGGCCGAACGTCATGGGTGCCGCGCTGGGCGTTCATGTACTCGACCCATTCCTTGATGGCTTTGCGCGCAGCCTCCTGCTGGTCGTCGGGCAGCAATGCCACGACCTGGTCAACGGCCTCGCGAGGAATCCAGAAGCGTCCACACATAGGCGCGATGTTACAAGCTCGGCAGGTGCGCAGGCCAGCACGTGCGAAAGGGGGTCAGGCACTGTGCGCGAGCCGGCCTGACCGGAGCCGGTCGAAGCGGACCCCATTTCACGGCACACCCTCAAGCACACGGCGCGTCTACTTGTCCAGCCGGATCATGAGCTTGCTGTTCAGCACGAGGCTCCTGGTCTTGCCTCCATCTTCCTCGTGGATGTGGAAGCCGTAGCGGCGCTTGCGCCCGTCCTCGTAGATCAGCTCAAGCGTGTTCTTCTCGACGCGCCAGGTGCCCTTGCCGGGTTCGGGTTCTTGCTCGAACAGCCAGTAGGCGTCGCCGCACCACCAGCGCGCGGCGAGCAGCACGTTGAAACCCTCATCGTCGAAGCTGCCGTTTTCGTTGAATGTGATGCTCTTGCGGTACTTCTCGTCGCGGGCCCCCCAGCGGCTGTAAATGTAGCGTCCGCTGAGCACCGGCTTGTCGTCCTTGACGGGCCTGTAGACGGCGTCGCCCTTTTTCAGCTCGCCGCCCTTGCGCGTGTAGGTGGTTACGTACGGCGCGTCGGCGCTGCCGGTGGTCACGGTGACGACGTCATCTTTCACCGTGTAGGTGCCGAAGTTGGCCGCGAACTCCTGCTTCAGGAACTCCGGGTTCAGGCTCAGCAGACCTTCTGGCGGCATGCGCGTCACGACGGTGCCGTCCTTGAAGAACAGCAGGTAGTAGTAGCCCGGGCGGAATGTCCAACCCCAGTTGAAGAGCTGATCGGTCAGCATCGCGTACTGGCCCCAAAGGCCCTCAAGCGGGGAATCGCCCTTCGGCCAGCCGGGTGCCGTCTCCCACGTGAAGGACGGCGTCCAGTCCGGGTCGATGTGCGTCCTGAGTTTCGGCGCGGGCTCATCCTTGCCGCGCAGGCTCGCGAACGTGGCCGACGCCAGCAGCGCATCCATGCGCGCTACGTTTGCTTCGAAGTGCTCCAGGTCTTCGGTCAGGAAACACATCACTCCGCCGTATGCTCCCTTGTTCAGCCCGATCAGCATCACCACGCGCGCCTTGCCGCCCTCCATCTGCGTCAGTCCGGCGCCCGCGACGGCCTTGTAGCCGTCGGGCATTTCGGTCTCCGTCGGTTCGTCGGGTTCGGCGAAGGTGTAGTCCTTGTTCAACTGTTTCCAGTGGCCGTCGAACCACTTGCGGAACTCGCCCTCGATGGCGCAGGGACGGCCGAAGGTGACCTGGGTCAGCGCATCCTCGGCGCGCTCGGTGTGCTCAAGGGCGAGCAGCTTGGTGATCGGCGAATTCAACCGGCTGTTGGCCACGCGCCAGCCCTCGGGCATGGCGAACACCCAGTCCATGATCTGCGTGTCCTGCACAACCCTGGGCACTTCCGGCGCGGCCGTGACAGGGTTGCGCGCCACAAGCAAAAGCAGAGCGCAGCACGCCAGCGCCGCGACAGGCCGAAAGAACATGTGGGAAACTCCAGGGCAGGATTGCCCGCGGAGATGATACCACACGGATCATCAAGAGAAGTGGCATTCGCTGCCGGCGAATGAGTTCCGGCGGCTTCCAGCCGCCGTTTCTCAAGTGGCATGAGCCGCAGCATGGGCTTCCAGCCCATGTAATGCACATCGGCTGGAAGCCGATGCTACCAGCGTTCGATCTGGCGGCGGTGGCGCAGCAGGTGGACGATGGCGTGCTCAATGAGCAGGTCCACCTGCATGGGCAGGCCCCAGCGCGCGCGGATGGTGATCGCCTCTTGCTCGGGCTCCGGCAGTTTGGCGATGTCGTGCAGGATGGCCTCGGTGCGCCTGAGCGCGACGGCCAGCAGCGGGCGCACGCTCGCGGGTGTGGTGATGTCGTCGGGGCCGGGCGGCGGCGTCTCGGGCACGGGCAGCTCGCGCGCGCGCAGGATCAGGTTGGCATACCCGTGCGCGGCCCGCACCACGTGGATGCAAAGGTTCTGGATGGAAGCGCAATCCGGGTCCGAAGTAGCCCGCTGTTCAACAAGCCGCGTGCCCGGCACAGCCTCAAGCACCCGGCAGAAGTCCACAGCCGCGCGGGCATACTCATCCATCAACCCGCCAACCCAACCAGCGGCGCCGGGTGTGTCCAGAAATCCAGAGAGGTTATAGTCCATGCCCGGATTCTAGCCCACAGTGGCACGGCCGTCTCGGCCGTGGCCCGGGCCATTGGCGGGACGCCAATGCCACTCACAAAACAAAGAACTCGTCGGGGTGTGCACGGATGTAGGCCGCCTGCTTGCGTTCAAGAATGCTATCGCGCTTTTTCCCGGAAGTCTTGTCGTAGGTCGACTCGTAGTAGGCCTTGTCGATCTCCCGACGCTTGTCCTTCGTGGAGTCATAGTTGGGCAGGCGGGCCGTCCGCTCGTCCCGTTCGCGTGGATACGGCTCCATCTTGTAGAACTCGAAGGCGTCGCGGACTTTCTCTGCGGAATCGTCCATGCCTATCAGCGCGAAACCTTCCAAGGCTTCCGGTCCGAGCATCCCGGTGCCGTTTTGAAAGAACTGGTAGAAGCCGCCGTTCTTTACCTCTGAGTCCAGCCAAGCCGTCGCGTAAACCGCGCGCTGGCCTGCCGTCAATTCGGCCAACTGGTCACGGAAGGACGCGTAGTAGCCATAGAAATCCGCCCATTGCCAGATCTCCTTGATAACAAGCCATGCAAGCTTTTCGTCATCCAAGCTGCGCCAGTCGTCGGGGGCTGCAATTCGATGGTCGGCCACGGACGCTTTCTCCTCAACCAATTCGGGCGAAGGCTCGTTCGACTTCGCACACGACTTCGACGGTGCGCCTGTGTGGTTGAGCAACGGGCCGTTTGGCTCGTCGGTTCCACAAGCGGCGAACGTTAGAAACATCAAACCCAGCAGCAACAAAGCAGAACGAACCATGCCCGGATTCTAGGTCGAAGGCGGTTGGTCTGTCACGTCCGGGCGGGTTGGGGTTCATAGGTAAGGAAGCGGGCGGCGAGCATGGTCATGCCGCCCGTCATCAGCAGTGGCGGACGGCTGAACGAGGGGTAGAGCCAATCCACAAGCGCTTCGCGCGGCAGCGCGGCTGGACGACCCTCAAGCTCCCGGCAGAAGTTGACGGCGGCACGGGCATACTCATCCATCAACCCGCCAAGCCAACCATCAGCGTCCGGCGTGTCCAGGAATTCAGAGAGGTGAAAGTCCATGCCCGGATTCTAGCCCAAAGTGGCACGGCCGTCTCGCCGATGGCCCGGGCCATTGGCGAGACGCCAATGCCACTCACAAAACAAAGAACTCATCAGGGTGGGCACGGATGTAGTCGGCCTGACGCTTGGTGAGCAGGTCGATGTCGCTGCTGGCTCGCATGTCCAGCTTTTCCCATTCGTCGCGGTGCTGGCGATGGTCGGGCAGGGCGGCCCCGCGCTGCTCCCTGTTACGGACAAAGGGCTGCAGCCCGGCGAACTTGAGTGCCGCTTTGAGAGCGTCAGCGTCCTGATGCATGCCGAGGAGCCGGAAGCCGCCGATGGCCTCTGGCGCAGTGTCACCTGTCGAGTTTGATAGATACTGGTGAAAGCCGCCGTTGGTCACGTCGGCCTCGCAATAGTGGGTGCAATAGACCGCCCGTTGGCCCGGCGTCATCGCGGTGAGAATCGCCTCAAGGTCTTCCGTGTGACAGACGACAGGAACGAGGTGCTCAATCGCCAGCCAGGCCAGATCGTCATCTGGTAACTCCCGCCAGCCCGCAGGCGCATCTATGCGATGTTCAGTCATGCCCGGATTCTAGCGTGACGCAGTGCGTAGCGCAGGCGTCTCGCCTGCACAGGGCGCGGACATCCTGTCCGCGTCAAAGCTGCCGTCGGCAGGATGCCAACGGCCGGTGCAGGCTGGAAGCCTGCGCTACGTAGTAAGGCACTCTGGAGGCGCATGACGACGGGCCTAAGAACTCACCGGTGCCTGGATCGCCCTCGCCACGTCCGCGGGTTGGGGGAGGATGGCGGGTTCGAGGTTTGTGCTGAAGGGGATGGGGGCGTATTTGGCTCCTACGCTTTGAACCGGGTATGATCCAGCCATGGAATACGCCCGAAAGCGACGGAAGGTTTGGCCCTGGCTGCTGATCGGCCTTCTCGGCTTCGTGTTCTTGCTCCTGCTTCGCTTTGGGGACCAGTTCTTGCCGCGGAAATGGTGGCCACCCCACAATCGATCCGGGCACAGCACCTACCCTGTCGGCTCCGCTGCCGATCTGGATGACGTCCCCTGGTATGAGAATGACGTTTCGATCTCGGACCCGGAGCTCACGGACGATCAACTCTCCGCGTTCCTGCAGAACAACTCCATCAGCCAACTGCGAGTAGTGCGATGCCCCAAGATCACGGCAAAGGGCCTGGTCGGGCTGGAACACAGCGCAGGCCTGGATAGTCTGGCTGTACCGCAGCTGAACATCGACGACGGCGTATCCCAAACGCTTGCAAAGCTGGGCGGGCTCGAACGTCTCGATCTTGGCGACACGCAGATCCACGAACTCTCCGACGACGCATTCGAGAACAACCCCGAGCTGAGAATGCTCGACGTCAGTGGCTGCAAGATCAACCGAAACCTGCTGGCCAGATGTGCCGCCCACAAATCCCTGCGAAGTCTGGACCTGTCAACGTGCACGGGCATCGGCGCGGAAGACCTGGCTGCCCTGGCCGAATCGGATTCGCTGGAGCATATTGACCTCACGAACGCCGCCGTGAGTAGTGCTGCGCTCGACCGCCTGTGCCGCATTCCGACTCTGCGGCAGTAATGGATTCATTGGGCCACCGGCGTAACACCTGCCGAGGTTGATGCCCTCCGCGCCAAGTTTCCCTCCATCGAGATCGCGTACGACGAGCCCTAGCCAAATCCAGGTCCGAGACGAATTCCCTGACCAGTTCCAGTGAACGATCTCGTCGTGTGCGCATGGATCTGATCCGCGGCCGGCTGTGCGGCTGGGGCGTCCGTGACTCGGTGAACCCCGGGATTCTTGCAGCGATTGTAGAGGGCCCCGTGGGGGGCGACAGGCAGTTGTTGAATCGGGGCTTGCACCCCCAGCCCTTGCGGGCTGGGCTTTGATTTGAGCTAGAAACTGGCGGCTTGTTGGATGGCCTTCGCCACGTCTGCTGGTTGCGGGAGGATGGCGGGTTCCAGGGCTGTGCTGAAGGGGATGGGGGCGTATTTGGCTCCTACCCTTTGGACTGGGGCGTCTAGGTACTCGAAGCCTTCACGGGCGATCAGGGCTGCCACTTCTCCGCCGAAGCCGCCGAACTCGGGGCCTTCGTGGGCGATCACTACTCGGCCGGTCTTTTTGGTCCACTCGAGGATGGTGTCGGTGTCGAGTGGGACGAGGGAGCGCAAATCGACGACGGCTACGCTGATGGGGTTTGTGCCTCCTGCGTCGGCACCACCGACAGGATTGTCGGTGCCACCACTGCCGAGCTCTTCGGCGGCTTTTAGGGCCATCAATAGTGCGTTGCCGTAGCTGAAGACTACTACGTCGGTGCCTTCGCGGCGGACTCGGGCCTTGCCGAACGGGACGTGGAAATCCTCGGGGATCTGGCAGCGGGTGCGCGGGTCGTTGTAGAGCGCCTTGGGCTCCATGAACAACGTCGGGCCGCGGCTCTTCATGGCCGTTCGCGCGAGCCCGTAGGCGTCGTCGGCGAACGTCGGGTACACGATGCGCACGCCCGGGATGTTGCACAGCGCGCCTTCGATCGTCTGGCTGTGGTAGAGCCCGCCGCCGATGTAGCCGCCGCTGGCGAGGCGAATCAGCACATTCGGCGTGAACTGGCCCTTAGTGCGGTACCACTCGTGGCTGCACTCGACGTACTGGTCCATAGCGGGCCAGAAGTAGTCGGCGAACTCGGCGCCTTCGACGACGACACGTATCTTCTGGTCGTACCGTGAGAACCCATTAGCCGTGCCCATTATGAAATTTTCGGCGATCGGCGCGTTGAAGACGCGCTCGTGCCCGAACTCGGCCTGAAAGCCCTTGGTGACGAGGAAGATGCCTTCTTTGTCCTTGTTCGCGATGTCCTGGCCCCAGAGGAAGGTGTCCGGGTTCGCCCGGAACTCGGCGCGCAGCCCGGCGTTGATGCCCTGGCGGAGGGTGAGCCCGCGGCCTTTGGTGTCTTCGGGGTGTTGGACGAGTGGGCCACCGGCAGGATTGCCGGTGCCACTGCTGTCGGGCTCAAATGCCGGCGGGAAGACGAACGCCATGGCAGTGGCGGGGTCCGGCTTGCTGGCCTGCTCGGCGTAGTTGCGGGCTTCGTTGAATTCTTCCTCGGCGGCCTTTTCGATCTTCTTGAGGTCGTCCTCGCTGAGGTGGCCTTCGTCGAGCAGCCACTTGCGGAAGATCGGCAGCGGGTCGTGCGCCTTGGCCTCGGCGAGCTCTTTTTCGTCGCGATACAGCTGGTGGTTGTCGCTGTTGCTGTGGCTGCCGATGCGCACGCACATCCCGTAGACGATCGGCACGCCGCGCTGTTCGCGCGCGTACTCGGCGGCCTCGTGCATGGCCTTGAAACAGGCGATGACGTCGCGCCCGTCCACGTGCCAGATCTTGGCCCCGTCGATGCCCTTAAAATTGTCGGCCGTGAATTCGTTGGCGGTCTGGTCTTTCTTGGGAACGCTGATGCCGTAGCCGTTGTCCTGCATGACGGTGACGACGGGCAGGCGCTCGTGGGAAATGCCGTTCAGGGCCTCGAAGACGTAGCCTTCGGATGCGGACGACTCGCCGAAGCTGGCGTAAACCACAGCATCGGACTTGTAGTATTTCACGGCGCGCCCCAAGCCTGCGGCGTGCTGGATGTGGTTGCTGACGCAGCTCGAGACGTTGTGGACGTTGATCTCGGGCTTGGCGAAGTGGTTGCTCATGTGACGGCCGCCGCCGGCGACGTCTTCGTCGCGGCTGAGCCCGTTGAGGATGATCTCGCGTGCGCTGAGCCCTGCGGCGAGTGCCGTGGTCAGATCCCGGTAATAAGGAAACAGGTGGTCGTGACTGGCGCGGAAGCTGCAGCCGAGCGCGAGCTGGATGGCGTCGTGGCCGGCGTTGGGCGCGTGATAGCTCCAGCCCATGGCCTTGCGCAGGAAGTTGGGGGCCTCGTTGTCGATCAGGCGGCCGAGATAGAGCAGGTGCCAGGCGCGCTCGTGGCCGGGGTAGTTGGGCGGCAGCTTGGCGGACTTGGATTTTTCTTTGGTTCGGGGCATGTCGTACCGTGTTGCGTTCCGGGCGATTAGCGAATCGGAGTTTGTATCAAATTCTCCGCAGCGGCGCGACGATTCCATACGCCGGCTGCGCGCGCAAGTGGTTGGTTCGGGTGGGGTTAGGGGGCTTGTCCACAGGCTGGAAAAGCAGTCAGGAAGCGGCCAGACCGTTTGGTTTTCCTGGCGCATAGGTCACAATAGCGGCTTCAATATCAGGAGGATGGGCATGCTGAAGACCATCACGATCGGGCTGATGTTGCTGCTGTTGGCCGCCTGCGGTGGCGAAGCAAGTGAGGCAGGCGAGGGCGCAGCTGACAACGCCGCGAGCGTGGAGATAGCGAACCGCGAAATCGACACACTCCAGAACACGATCATTCGCGAGATGTACCCCCAGCCGCGACTTAATGAGCAGCAAAGGAGAGCCAAGGCGCGGGCAACGGAGTTGCTGCGGCAGTCGACAGAGTCCATTCGCCCGGAGCTGGTGAAGTTGTTCCGCGCGCGCGACGTCTCGCAGTTCGCGCAATCGCAGGCCGACGTACGAGCACGAATGGAGGCGGAGTTCGCCGTGGCGCTTGAGGCCGACCTCGCACAGGAAGTGGCCGAAATGCGCAAGATGCTGGATGAGTACAAGAAGCGGCGGCGCTAGCCGGCTTGCGACGCGAGTCCGTCCGCGGATTCCTCGGTGACAAAGGAACAGACCAGCCTCCGCAGGTGTTCTGATTGTGAGAGCGTAGTCTCGCCTCACAGCCAGGTGCAGCCATGTTCCGCAGCAAGCTCAGGATCGCGGGCGCGATTTTCGGGGCGCTGCTTGATGTTGCGGTGACGCTGTTCGTGGTGGTGTTCGCGATTGTCGCGGGGCTGCTGTTCCTGATAGCGCCTGGTTTGTTCATCCCCCACCGAAAACCGAGCGAAGGCATCGACGCACACCACGCGCACTAGGCGCGGCACAAGCGCTCGCACGTTGCCCGTTCTGATGGTGGAGGTGCATCCTGTTTGAATCCTTTCTGGACGTACTCGCAACGGGGGTGGGAGTGTTTCTATCGCTCAGCCTGAGGCTGGGCATCATGGTTGGCGGGCTACCTGATGCGGCTGCATCCGAGTTCGACACCGGGCTCGACCTGCGCCAAGAGTAGCTTGCCCTTCGACTCGCTGTGCTCGCCTGCGGTGAGACCGTCGAACGGCTCAGGACAAAGCAAGAGGTCTCGGCGTTAGCCGAGACCTCTTGCTTTGGTGCCGGGAGAGGGACTTGAACCCTCACGCCCACTGAAGGACTGTGGATTTTGAATCCACCGCGTCTGCCAATTCCGCCATCCCGGCAACTCGTCGCTGACGCTATGGCGCGCCAGCCTGCTCGGCAATAATCAATGCTCAGTGTTCGATGGTCAATCCCCGGTGTGCGTGCTTAAATCTGCGCATGGACGGGATCGAACAACACCCGATCATCCAGCGCGTGGCGGGCTTCAAGCGCGCGGGCAAGCCGATCGGCATCCGCCGGGCCACCAAACTGGTGATCCAGACCAGCGAAGGCCCCTGTCTGTTCTGCGGCACTCGCGGCGAAGACGGGTTCATCGGGCTGCACATCCCCCACTCCGAGGTCCAGACACGCGTGGGCGCCAAGCGCGGCCAGAAACGCACAGTGCTCTACCGTCTGTGCCCGCGCTGCCGTGACTTCCCCAGCCGCGACACACTTGTGGTGAAAATGCTGCTGAGCAACACCGACACCAAAGAGGAACTGACCACCACGTTCCCGACGGATCAGTAGTCGACCTTCTTGCGCAACTGTTTCTTCTGGGCGTGCTTTTCGCGGTGCGCGCGGCGCTTCTTTTTGGCGGCCTTGGACGGCTTGGTGGGTATGCGTCGCTTGGGCGGCCTGGCGACCTGTTGCAGCATCTGCTTCAGGCGCTCGATGACCAGCTCGCGGTTGGTGTGCTGGCTGCGGGTTTCGTCGCAGTCCATCACCAGCATGCCCGCGTCACTGATGCGCGTCCGGAAGGTCTGGATAAAGCGCTGCTTGACGGCATCCGGCACGCCGGGCGAGGCGTTCACGTCCCAGTGCAGCACGACCTTGCTGCTGACCTTGTTGACGTTCTGCCCGCCGGGCCCGCCGCTGCGGGCGAAGCTGAATTCCAGCTCGCTCTCGGCAACTCGGATGTTCGGCAGCTCGATCATGCACACAAACGTATCAAGGTTGCGGGCGCGCGGCATGCACCGCGCGCCCGCACGCATCGCAGCACTTACTTACCCGCGCGCCAGACCGCTTCCTTCTTGTCGTTCAGGAAGATGAATTCCGGCGTGCCGTCTTCGCCCAGCATGCCGCGCAGGCGCAGCTTGCTGTCCTTGCTGAGCGCATACACCGGGCGCCCGTCGCCGAGCACCGCGTTCAGCAGGCTGCCGTTGCCCGCCTCAAGCTGCAGGCTGGACTGGTCGTCCTTGGCGAACATGGTGACGGTGTTCTTGCCGGTGGGGTCGGCGAGGATCAGGGTGCTGGCCTGCTCCTTGCCCGCGAGCAGCGTCATGCTGGCCTTGCCTTCCGCATTGAGGAACGAGAACAGGATGTTCCCGTCGTCTTCGAACTGCTGGATGATGCGGCTCTTGCCCTTGCCGTCGTTGAAGGTCTGCATGGTCGAGGTGTCGTCCTGCCCGACCAGGTAGCGCATGTTGCCCTTGCGGTCCAGCAGCGCGAGGTAGGCGCGGTCGCCGCCCGAATTCAGCTGGAGTCGCCCGTTGCCCTTGTCGTCAAGCATGGTCAGCTGCACGCCGTTGTCGTCGCCGATCGAAAGCGAGGCGCGCGAGTTGCCGTCCTTGTCCACCAGCTCGAACGCCGTGGCTTTGACCACGCCCGCCGCGGCGCCTTCCTGAGCGTTCAGGGGCTTGTCACTCTGCAGCGCGTACACGGCGAGAAAACTGCCGGCCATGGACATCACACCCATCACGGCCATGGCGATCAGAAACTGATTGCGGTTCATCGGGGATCCTTTCCAGAGAATTGGCCCAACGTGGGCCGTCATGCGAGCGAGCGCAAAGCATACGCCGCCCGCATTGGACGTGCAGTGCAAAAAGTCTGACACCTCGCCCGGCCTGCGGTTTTCGGATATCTTGCCGCCATGACCGACAAGGCAATCGCATCGCGACTGGCGCTGGGCCTCGACGCAACCTTCGACGCGGGCAAAGCCATCGCCGAGTTCTACTTCGACATGGCCATCGACGTGGTCTGGAAGGGCGACGGCAGCCCCGTGACACAAGCGGACGAACGCGCCGAGAAAATCCTGCGCGAGCGCATCGGCGCCGTGTTCCCGGACGACGCGATCGTCGGCGAAGAGCATGAAGACGAGCACGGCACCAGCGGCTTCAAATGGATCATCGACCCGCTGGACGGCACCGAGGCGTTCATCCGCAAACTGCCGATCTTCGGCACGCTGGTAGGCCTTGAGTACAACGATGAGTTGGTCGGCGGCATCTGCTTCATGCCCGCGCAGCGAGAAATCGCCTGGGCGACCCGCGGCCAGGGCTGCTGGTGGGTGCAGGACACCACGCACGCCTACGACATCGAGACGCTGAAAGAGCGCGCCATCCGCGCACAGGTCAGCCCATGCAGCGAACTCAAACAGGCCATGATTACGACCACCGGCCAGGGAGCGTTCCACCGTTCAGGCCGTGTCGGCGAATTCCTGAAGCTGCGCGACGCCACGCGCAAGGACCGCGGCTTCGGCCACTGCTGGGGCCATCTGCTGGTCGTCACCGGGCGCATGGATATCAGCTTCGAGCCCAAGATCCGCGAGTGGGACATCGCGCCGTTCGCGGCCATGTTGGCGGAAGCCGGCGGCAAGCTCACAGATTTTGAAGGCGAGCCGACGATCTACTCCGGCAACGTTGTGTGCAGCAACGGCGTACTCCACGACGACGCCATCAAGGCGCTGCACGGCAAGCTGCCCAAGCTGAATCTGAAGTAGCTATACCTGCGGGCCGTGCGCGGGCGGCTGCATTCCCCGTTCTGATGTGCGCGACACGTGGCGACCGTGCGCGTGGTGCGTGCGTATACGCGCACCGCCTTCCGGCCCATGCACGGCGTGTGCGCCGACCAGGGCCTCGGGGAGATGCTTCTCGTTCCAGGCTTCCACGGCGACTCCCGACTTGATCTCGGGCGCCTCAAGCCAGAGGTGGATGCCGCGCGCCTTCAGCTTGTCGAACGAACCCTGTTCAAAGTGCTGACCGATCACGTCCGTGACCTTCTCCAGCACCAGTGCTTCCGCGAGATCGAAATCGTCCGCCTTCGGGTCGAACTCGAGGTCGAGTTTCTTCATGGCATTCCCGTCGACCTCATACACGTCCACGCGCTCGAAGTGCTTTGCCGCATCATCGACCGGGGCGACGTTCCCATTGTCATGCAGGACCAGGGCTACGCGTTTCATCTTCATCTCCTGTATCGGATATCCGCACTTATAGGCGAAGGCTCGCGTGGGTCCAATCTTGTTTCTCTCGGACCACGGGCAGGCGAGACCAACACGCGGCATGGCGCGGGCCACACTAGACCAAGCCTCTCAGACTGTGATAGCCGCGACCATGGAAGTCCTTAGCAAACGCCGTGGCCATCTCGCGCCAAGCCTTCAGTTCCGCGTCCTTCTCATCTGGCCCAATCAAGGCGAGCACATTGCGCGCGTGCAGGATCCGGTACTCGACCGGTGGTGTGATGCCGACCTTCAACGACGCAAGAATTTCCACGGCGAGGCGCAGGTGCTTGAGCGCCTGCTTGCGCTGGTTGCCAAGGCGGAACAGCTGGGCGACCATGCACTGCTCGCGGAAGCGCGTGACGTCATCCTGCTTTTGCTTCGTATTCTCGATGTGAACCAGCAACCGTTGAGCCGGCGTCGCGCCGCCATCGCGAAGCACTTCCAGCAGGCAGGACAGGTGCACGGCCAGCGCGTCTTCAGTGTTCACCCTTTCGGGCGTGCTGCCCACGCCCTTCTTCAGTATGAGTTCGATGTCGGGCTCGCGCTCCAGCGCCACGGCCGTGCCGGCCAGTCTACCCCACTTCGCGGGCAGATCGCCGCCGAAGGTGATCGCCTGCGGCATGGTCATTGAGCCCTCGAGCACCTGTCCGCGCGCAAGCGACTGCTGCAGGTTGTATCCGTAGCGCTCATCCACGAGTGGGATCAGGCGGCGCAGATCGTTCAGCCCACGCTGCAGGTCGCCAAGCTCGATATCCAGCACGGCCGCGCGATGCTGCATCGGCGGGTCCTCACCGTCGCACATCTCGACCGCGGCGCGGGCCACGCGGCGGGCCTCCACGAATCGGTAGTTGTGCTCAAGAACGGCAACGTAGTTGTGCGCCTCCGGCTTCATCCAGTCGTCAAAGCGGGAGTGGTGTACAAGGAAGGAAGCAAACACCGCCCGCTGGTGCGGCAGCGCGGCTTCCGGGTCGTTGTTGTAGTGGTGGAACTGCGACTGCGCGCCCTCATACTGCGCGCGCAGGAAGGGGTCATCCGTGAGCCGCGACACCTGGTCCAGCGCCTGCATCAGCGTCTCGGCCCGGTTGAGATCGCGGCGCTTCAACGCGTCGCGCACGTCTTCAATCAACTTAAGGAAGATCTTGCGACTGTGCGCGTTCAGCTTGCCGCGCAACTCTTCGTAGTTCTTCAGCGTCTCGTTCAGCTCACGCAGCACGCCCAGGTGGTGCTTGCCGGTGAGCGAGCCCAGGCGCATGCGGTTCACGGCCGCCATGGCGTCCACCAGCGCGAGCAGGTCGCCGGCCATCTTCTGCGTGCCCGCGTTGATGTCTGAGAGGTACGGCGTGCCCTCGCCCGTCAGCAGCCACGACGGGTTGATCCCCAGCCCCTCCACCAGCGCGGCGCCGAACTCCAGCGGCATGCGCGTGCCGTTGACGTAGCGGCTCACGTTGTTGCGCGAGAACTCGGTCTTGCGGGACAGCTCGGCCTGGGAGTGCGTCTCCGCCAGCTCTGCGACGCGCTTCTGGATGGCTTCCGCGCGCTCTGTGTTGCGATCAACGGCCGTGTTCATGGCTGCCTCCTGTCCCTGATTCGGTTGTGGACAAACCGGTTGTACCAGTTGCGGGACACAATTCAATCAAGACTTTTCTGATTTCGTCACCATTCAGGTACACCATGCGCATATCGATTCCCTACGGAGGAGTGAGCATGTTCAGCAGAATCCATTGCCTGATCGCATTGATTACCCTGACGGCCGCGACAATGGCGGCGCAACCGACCGTCACCTCGGTCAGCCCGACACGCCACGACACCGACGCGGCCCTGTCCGGCAACCTGACCGCGGGCTTCTCGGCAGCGATGGCCGCACCCGGCAGCGGCGACTTCCGGGTTCGCAGCAACCTGCGCGGCTGGCTTACGGGCAGCCTGAGCGGCGGCGGCACCAGCAGCCTTACCTTTAACCCGTCCACCGACCTGCTGCCCGGCGAGGAGATCGAGGCCACGCTCACGACCGGCATTCAGGCTTCCGGCGGCGGCGGTCTGGCGCAGGGCTTCAACTGGCGCTTCCGCGGTGCAGCCGCTCAAGGCCCGACGGCCTTCACCAGCGCTGTGCAGTCCACAGGCGTCGCCAGCGGCTGGGATGCCGAGTTCGGCGACCTCGACGGCGACGGCGATCTCGACATGGTCGCGATCGACAACGGCCAGTCCTACATCCTGATCAATGACGGCACGGGCGTGTTCAGCGCCACTCTGCTCAGCAGCAACTACTACGGCAGCTATCACTGCGCGCTGGCCGACGTCGAGAGCGACGGCGACCTGGACATCATCATGGTGGGATCGCCGATGGGCACGACCAGCGGCACCTGGTCCGGCCAGAACCTGATCTACCGGAATGACGGCGGCGCCGGCTTCAGCAACACGACCAACTTCGGCACCGGCAATGAGTACTCGATCGACGTGGACGCCGGCGACATCGACGGCGACGGTGACGTGGACTTCGTCGTTTCCAACGGCGGGGTCTCCGACATCCCCAACGACATCTACATCAACGACGGCAATGGCAATTTCACCCGTCGCGCATTCCTTTATGTCTCCGGCAGCACGGCCGAAGTGGCCGACAACAGCTGGGCCATCCGCCTGGCCGACATCGACAATGACGGCGACCTGGACGTGTTCACCGGCAACTTCGGCTTCGGCCCCGTGCAGTCCTACTACTACCTGAACGACGGCGCCGGCAACTTCTTCTACACCAGCCGCCTTGACCTTGGCGCCACCGCCATTGCGGTATCGATGGCAACCGCCGACTTCAACGGCGACGGCTGGGTGGACATTGCGCTGGGGCATCTTGGCCAGTCGGCGTACGGCACATACAACCGCGTTTCCGTCTACTTCAACAACGGCTCCGGCGCATTCGGCAGCCCCACCGTCTTCACGGCGGCGGACGTACCCTACGCGCTTGAAGCAGGCGACGTGGACGGCGACGGCGATCTCGACCTGGGCATCGGGTTCGAATCCGGTACAAGCTACGTGCGCACAAACTCCGGCAGCGGGCAGTTCAACGGCAGCATCAATCTGGTCGGGACCTCGCACTCCATGGCGTTTGCGGACGTGGATGGCGACGGCGACCTCGACGTCGGGATGCCGGATCGCATCTGCATCAACGGCAGCAACCCGCCGACCATAACCGCTACCGCCAACGGCTCGGCGCTCTCCAACAATGACACGCTGAACGTGTCCTACGGAACGACCCTTGCCGGCCTGAACCTGCACTTCACCGTGAACGACCCCAACGGCGGCACCGTCAGCGTCAGCGCACAGATCAGCAACCTCACGACGCAGGGGATGCAGACGGCAGAATTCGCGCACGCCGCAACGGCCGTGGCCTACACGATCGACCCGACGAGCGGCACGTTCAATCAGGGCTCGACCAATCACCATGTAGTGCTCACGGCAACGGACGGAATTGAGAACACGCAGTTTGCATTCGACATCGCCGTTGGCGTTGCGCCGAACAACGCGCCATCCATTGCCCTGTCATCATCGAGCGGCACAATCGCCGCCGGCGGCACCATCTCTGTGGCCCATGCTGACACCCTCGCGAGCCTCTCACTGGCCATCTCCGTGACGGACCCGGACGGCGACAACGTGAGCCTGACGGGCAGCATCACCAACGTCGGCGCCACCGGCCTGCTCGCCAGTGAATTCAGCAGCACCGCGCAGGCGGCGGGATACGTTCTCTACCCGACCACCGGCGTCTTCAACTCAGGCAGCACGACGCACACGTTCAACCTCAGTGCCGACGACGGCAACGGCGGCACCGCCACATTCAGCTTCGACGTGGTTGTGGGCGCTGCGCCGACTCCTTCCATCGGGGTGTATGAAAACGCCGTTGGTGGAGCAGCGATCACCAACGGCGCCAACGCCGCTGGGGGACGCGACTTTGGCTCACAGCTTGTCTCCGCGGGCCCGACGGCCGCTCTGACCGTAGTGATCTACAACAGCGGCACTGCGAACCTGGCGGTTACCGGTGTTGCACTCACCGGATCCGATGCAGGGCACTTCGTGCTGAACACCAGCACGACAAGCGGCAGCGTTGCGCCCTCGGGCTACACCCAGTTCACCGTGGCCTTCGACCCCACCAGCGCGGGCAGCAAGGTCGCCAACGTCGAGATCTCGCACAACGATTCATCCATCGGCTCGCCATACTCGTTCGAAGTGACGGGTGTCGGCACGACGCCGGCGCCGGTCCCGCTGATCGTGGTACGCGAGAGCGGCGTGAACATCGCCAACGGTGCGGCTGCATTCGGCAACCGCAACTTCGGCAGCCTGCTTGTCGGCACCCCCTCTGCTGCTCTGACCATCGAGGTCCAGAACGTCGGCAATGCCGACCTGACCCTCGGCACACCCACGCTGAGCGGCCCGGGCGCTTCCGAGTTTGTTGTGAACGCTTCCGGCACGATGAACGTTGTGCCGGCGGGCCAGAGCACGACCTTCACTGTGACCTACATGGCGGCCAGTGAAGGCACATTCGGGGCAACCGTCAGCTTCACGCATGACGACGCCAGCACGGCCACTCCGTTCACCTTCGACGTCATCGGCAGCGCGAGCGCGCCGACCAGCGGCGGAAACGGGGGAGGCTCGGGCAGCAGCGGCGGCGGATGTGTGGCCACCGGCAGCAGCTCGCTGATTGCTCTGGCATTGCTTCTGATGCTTGGCGGGATTGCCGTCGCGCGTCGTCGCGCACGGGCATAGCTCTTTGCACCGGTGAACCTCGCGGGCGCTCCCACAAGCGTTCGCGAGGTTTTGCCGTTAAGCGCGCTGCTTCAGCGTGCCGACAATGTCCGCGATGCGCTTCACGCCCGCGTCGAGCATGCGCTCTTTGAGCCCGTTGTAGATGGTCTGCCCCGCATCGGGCTCGACGAACAGGATGGTGCCGAGCTGCACGGCCGAGGCCCCGGCGACCATGAACTCGAGCACGTCGTCCGCGTTGCTGATGCCGCCGATGGCGATCACCGGAATCTTGACCGCGTTCGCCGCCTGCCACACGCAGCGCAGGGCCACGGGCTTCACGGCCGGGCCGCTGAGCCCACCGGTGTAGTTCGCGACCAGCGGCTCCTTCCTGCGCCAGTTGACCGCCATGCCGACCAGCGTGTTGATCGCGCTGACGGCGTCGGCGCCGCCGGCTTCCGCGGCCTTGGCGATGCTCGCTATGTTGGCCACGTTCGGTGAAAGCTTCGCGATGATCGGAAGCTGCGTGGCCTTGCGGCATGCGGCCACCAGCTTCTCGCACGGGCCGGGCTCGCTTGAGAACTGCAGGCCCTCGGCGACGTTCGGGCAACTCAGGTTCAGCTCCAGCGCGGCGATGCCTTCTTCGGCGTCGAAGCGCTCGCACAGCCAGACGTACTCATCGAAGTCGTGGCCGACGACGTTCACCACCGCCTTGGGGCCGAAGCCGCGCATCTTGGGCAGCGTGTTCTTGACGAACGCGTCAAAGCCTTCGTTCTGGAGCCCGATGGCGTTGATCATGCCCGCCGCCGTCTCGGCCGTGCGCGGGTAGTCGTTGCCGAGGCGCGGCTTGCGACTGATGCTCTTGCCGACCAGCGCGCCATAGCAGGCAAGGTCGTGATAGCGGTCCAGCTCTTTGCCGTAGCCGCTGCAGCCGCTGGCGGTCATCAGCGGCGTGGAGAGCTCGAGCGGCCCCAGCTTGACGCTGAAATCAAGCGCCATGGGCGGCCTCCTGCGGCTCCGGCTCGGGTTCTTTTTGCGTGGCGGGCTCGGCTTGCTTTTCCTCGGGTGCTGCTTCTTTCTTCTTGTCGCTCTTGAACGACATGGCGACGAGGATCAGCACGCCGGCAATGATCGCGATGTCGGCCACGTTGAACACCGGGTACTTCTGCGGGATGGTCCAGCCGATCAAAGGGATCTGCTTGCCATATAGAGGAAGGTCGAAGGTGAAGAACATGAAATCGCGCACGTGGCCGAGCAGCAGCCGGTCATACAGATTCCCCACCGCGCCGGAGGCAACCAGCGCCAGCGCCGACAGGAACCAGCGCCGTTTCGGGTCCGCCTTCAGCACGTAGCCGAACACGGCCAGCAGCACCACGCTGGCAATCGCGGCCAGCAGCAGCGGCTTGCCGTCGAGGATGCTGAACGCCGCACCCTGGTTCTCGGCCCATTTCCAGCCGATGAGCCCGGGAATGATGTCCGTGACGTGCGGCGAAGTCGGGCGCACATAGACATCCGCCCAGGCCTTGGTGGCAATGTCGGCGATCAATGAGACCAGCAGCACGATCCAGAACACGCCCTTGCGGGTGAACAGCTCAACCAGAATGGACGGCTTCTGCGTCATGGCGGGCGAATGTAAGCCCACCGGCCCAAGGCGGCAAGCCCGCGACGGGCGGCGGCGGCGAATCTATGCTGGAGCCATGCGGCCTTCGCTGTACATCCACATCCCGTTCTGCATTCGCAAGTGCGAGTACTGCGACTTCTACAGCGGCGTCGCGACCGAGCAGGACATTGACGCGTACCTCGACGCGCTGGAGCGCGAGTTCGAGCTGCGGTTTTCGGATCGTATCGCGCCGGCGACAGTGTTCATCGGTGGCGGCACGCCGACGCGCCTGTCCGCGAAGCAACTGGCGCGCCTTGGCGAATTGCTGCACGCGCGCGTGGACCTGTCGGACTGCCGCGAGTTCACCTGCGAAATCAACCCGGGCACGCTTACGCCCGACAAAGCCGATGCGCTGGTTGCAATGGGCGTC
This sequence comes from Planctomycetota bacterium, assembly GCA_020638675.1. Taxonomy (GTDB): domain Bacteria; phylum Planctomycetota; class UBA8742; order UBA2392; family UBA2392; genus JACKID01. The sequence goes on along the minus strand of JACKID010000001.1, from coordinate 802,938 downwards.
GATCGCGCCAGTTTCGGCGTGCAGTCGTTCAAGACGAAATATCTCGGCGGGCTGGGGCGTGCATACGAGGCGGGCACCGCCACGGCCGCCGTCGAGATGGCACGCTCGGCCGGAATCCGACGCATCAGCATGGACCTGATCTTCGCGTTGCCCGGCCAGACACTGCAAGAGCTGCGCGAGGACATCGACCAGGCGCTGTCCCACGGAACCGAGCACCTGAGTTTCTACGCGCTGACGTACGAGGACGACACGCCCTTGACGCGTCAATTGCTCAACGGCGAGTTGCAGCCCTGCCCCGAGGAGCTTGAGCGCGAAATGTTCACGCTGGTCGGCGACACCTGCGCAGCCGCGGACCTGCAGCGCTATGAGGTCAGCAACTTCGCCCGACCCGGCGCAGAGTGCCGTCACAACCTTGTCTACTGGACGCTCGGCGACTGGCACGGGCTGGGCAGCGGCGCGCACGGCATGATCGGCGGCGAGATCACGGCCGTCGCCGCGGACTACAAGGTGTATACGCGCATGATCGGTGAAGGCACGTTGCCGTTCAGCCGGCGCGAGAAGCTGGCCGACATCAGCCGTGCGGAAACGCTCCTGCTGATGGGGCTGCGCCTGACCCGCGGCGTCGAGCTTGCGCGCTTCGAGCAGTGGGCCGGGGCGAGTTTCGCGACACTGTGCGGCGAAAAGGCTTCCGCGCTCGAGCGCCAGGGCCTGATCGAGATCTCCCCCACCCACGTGCGCGCCACGCCGGATGGCCTGATGGTGCTGGATTCGCTGATACTCGAACTCGCGAGCAGCCTGGAAACCACTGTATGAGTCACAGGTGCACACTCGCGACGCTTTCCACGGGCGCAATGCTGGCGCTGCTGCTTGGCGCATGCACCGCACCGCGGGCGATCGATCCGCTGCCCGGCGAGCATGCACCGGAAGACCTCACGAGCGTGGAGATGGCGGCGCAGTCCGTCATCGCCATCGTGGTCGAGCACGGCGACACCGGCGATGCCTTTGGCGCGGGCGTGATGTACGACGAGAAAGGCCACATCCTGACCGCGCACCACGTGGTTGAAGACGCGGACCGCATCCTGCTTCTGATCAGCGGCGGCTACACCGTGCGCGCGAACGTCGTCGGGGTGGACCCGATCTCCGACTTCGCACTGCTGCAGGCCGAGACGCTTCTGACCGATCGCATGCGCCCGGCAAAGCTGTGCACCGAGGCGCCGCGCCCGGGGCAGGCCGTCTGGAACATCGGCAACCCGTTCGGGACGTCGCGCTACGGCGGCGAGCCCAGCGTCGGCCACGGCGTCGTCAGCGCCGTGCACCGCACGTACCTGAACTCGGACACCGGCCGCCTGTACCTCGATGCGATCCAGCACGACGCCCCCACCAACCCGGGCAACAGCGGCGGCGGCATCTTCAACGAACGCGGTGAGTTGCTGGGTCTGAACGCGCTGATCACCACCACGCGCGAAACGCCCGGCGACAGCGGCGTCGCGTTTGCCATCCCGACGCACATCCTGGTCGAGAAGGCCGAAGCGTTCCTGCACGGGCGCGCGCCGACGCACGGCTGGTTCGGCGCGGATGAGTACAAGCAGGCGACGGAAGTGTTCCCGCAGGGTTTCGGGCGGCTGCGCGCGGTGTTTGGCGCGATGGCGCCGAACGGGCCCGGGCAGATGGCGGGTGTTCAGCCGGGGGACGTGATCATCAAGGTCGACGGCGAGGACCTGTACGGGATTCACGAAGTGCTGATGCTTGAGGATCGTGTCATCCCCGGCCAGCAGGTCACGCTGACTATCAACCGCGCCGGACGCGAATTCGAGATCCAGATTCTCGCCGGCCAGCGCCCGTGGCCGTGGGGCTAGCTACTGCACCTTGACGTCTCTGAACCATGCGACGGCGTCGAATGTCCCGACGCCGGCGAGCGTGTCCTTGCACGGCGTGTAGGTTTTAACGTTGAACTCGGCCCAGCGCCCACCCGTGGTGTCCAGTCGCACCTGGCCGGAAGCCGCGTCATACACGAGCTTGAAGGTGTGCCAGACCGGCTTGCCATCCGCGACCACATTGAGGCTGGTCTCGTAGTCGACTGTGGACAGCGTCTCCCAATGTCCGTCGTCGTATGTGAACAGCATGGCCTGCGCGGGCATCAGGGCGACTTTCATGAAGCGCAGTGCCTTGGCGCCAGCGGCATAGGCGAACACCAGATCGGCCTGCGGCGACTTGTCGTCCGCATCCCAGCGGAGTTCGCCGCTCAGGGTGACGCTGTTGCCCTGCACCGGCTGGTTCACCACGGCGAAGCCGCCCAGTCCCACTTCGGTGTTGACCTCAAGCACGCCGTCGCGTTCATCCACCGTGGTGTTCCACTTGAGGAACCATTCGCCGTCGCGGGCGGCTTTCGCGCGGACTTTCTCGAACAGTTTCCGCGGCGCGGTGTAGCGCTGGTCCAGCTCACGCCGCAGGGCTTCATCGGCGCCGCCTGCCAGGTTGTGCGCGCTCGCGATGGTCCACATCTCGACGACGTCTTTCGGCTGCGCGTTCAGCGCCTGCCCGAGCGTCCAAGCAGCCGTGTAGTAGCTGCCGATGGTCTCGGAGTCGCGCCCGGCCAGCAGGTCTTCGGCGGACGTCAGCTGACCGGCCCGCATGGCATACGCCAGGTCGGTCAGGCGGCGCTTGCGGTAGTTCGTTGCGGCCTGCTTGTCGGAGGCTTCCAAGCCGAGCTGCGCGGCAAGCTCGGCCATGCTTTCCTGCCACCAGTCGGCGCTGTAGCGCATCGATGGAAAGGCGTGATAGACGAACTGGTGGTGAAGCTCGTGGATGACTACCTCAAGCAGGCTGCTGGGCAGCGCGAATTCGCCGTCCCAATGCGTGTAGTAGAAGACATAGCTGCGCGCCGTCAGCCATGCGGTGAACGCGCCGTTGCGCGCGAACTTGCCGGATGTCAGCAGGGTGTCGATCGCCTTGAACCGGTCGTGATCGCCAAGCAAGTACAGCGTGTAGCGGAACCTGTCGGGCAGCTTGCCGCCCGTCAGGCGCTCGTTCACCGCGACCGCCTTGGCGCACAGATCCGCGATCTGCTGGATGTGCGCCTGCTCGGGCAGATCGGAAAACACCGACACGCGGCCGGCCTTGCGTTCGGTCAAGGTCCCGAGCGCGTCGTTGTGCGTCGCGGTGCTGACGAACTTCCAGCTCAGCTTGATGCCGCCCCAGTACGCTGCGGCCGTCACGACGCCGTCCGCCGCCTCGGCCGTCGTATGGGGTTTGTCGTCCGTGGGCTCGTTGACGTAGGCGCCGTCCACGTCGACCACTTTGCCGGCCGAGTCGTGTGCGATGAGTTGAAGGTTGTGCGGCCCCTGCCGCAGCCCGATCGAATAGCGCCCGGGCTCAACGGCGAAGTGGCCGAGCCAGCCCGATTCAGGAACTTCGATGCGGACGAGGTCGAGCAATGCCTCGCGTTGTTTGTCCGTCAGCGTTGATTGTTTTGCCAACACCGGCTTCAAGTGCTCACTCCAGGCGGCGGCGTTGCGGGCGGTGATGATAACGCCGGCAGCTTCGCTGCTGCCGGACCAACCGGCGGCTACGACCGATTGCAGCCACCCGGACTCCGCGTCGGTAAGCTCTTCATCTGCCGCAACGGCCGGGCGTTGCACAACGCACAGCATGAGCAGTGGAACCAGCAGCAGGATTGCTCGGCGCATGCGCCACTCTCCGTTCGTAGTCCCAGCTTAAACGAACGCGCTCGCCGCAGGTGCAAAAAAGAAAGCGCGGGCGTTGCCGCCCGCGCTCGGGATACGCTTGAAATCAGCTATTCACCAGGGACGGTGATCTCGACCTTTTCGCCATCCTTGCGCGCGATGCTGAGCTTGACGTCGCCCTTGGCGTCGGCCAGCAGCTTCAGGAAGTCCTGGAGGCTGGTTTCGGCCGTAATCTCGGTGTCGCCTACCTTGTAGATCAGGTCGCCGTTCTTGACGCCCGCTTCGCGGCAGGCGCTGCCCTTTTCGGGGATCTGGCTGACGCTGTAGCCGGCCTTCAGGCCGCCGAAGTTGTCCTTGATGACGTCCGGGCCCATCTTCGTGAAGCGCTCAATACCGCGCCAGCCGTTGCTGCTGCTGTCTCCCGCGACCGGCTGGGGCACCGCGACCTTCATGCCCTTTTCGATGCTCAGCTTTTTCTCAGGGTCCGGGATGAAGCCGCCGACCTGCTCGATGCGCGAGCTTTCGTCCATCGGGTTCACGCGGTAGCGGCGCGTGATCACCAGCTCGGTGACCTGCTTGCCGTCGGCGCCATAGATCGCGAGCTTGGCATCGGCGGCCGGGGCTTCCACGCCTTCCGGCACGTCAATCAGAACGTAGAGATCTTTCTTGTCGTCGCGATACTTCACGCTGGCGACGGTACCGCTGAAGCCGCCTTCGGTTGCCGGCGCGGGCTCTTTGACTTCCGGGGTCGGGTCGCTGGTCTTGGCGCCGCCGAAGTCCGGCTTGAGCACGGCCTCTTGTGCCGTCTTGAGCGAGTCGCCGAACACGCCGCTGGTCATCAGCACGCGGTTGCCGAGCGCCTTGCTGGGGTCGTTCAAGCCGCCGAGCATGCGCCCGATGCCGCCGCCGCCGCCCGATTCCTTGCCTTTCTTCTGCCCGACGATCCCGAGCACCTTGCCGTCCATGCTGAGCACCACGCCGCCCAGGCAATCGCCGAGCGAACCGTCGAGCCCGTAGTACTTGCCCGCCTCCACCACTGAGTTGATGCGTGCCACATGGAAGAAACGCGCGTAGTTGAGCGTCTCGTCGTACGCGCCGATCACGACCACTTCGTCGCCAAGCTCGGGCGTTGCCGCCTTGTCGCCGAACTCGGCCGCGCCTGCAGCGAAGCCGGCCCCCACGCCGTAGAAGCGCAGGTTGAGGTCGTCTGACTTCAGCGCTTCCGTGGCATCGAATTCCTTGCCGTCGGCCGTGTGCAGCTTGAAACCTTCCGGCCCGCTGCTTTCGCCGCGCCCAAACATGCTGGCCATGCCGCCGACTGCATTGCTGAGCGGCTGCGCGGAAACCACGATCAGCCCGTTCTTACCGACCAGCAGCCCGGTGGTTGATCCGGTGTTCTCGATAGTCTGGCCCATGGCCGAGGTCGTGCTGGTCCAGGTCAGGACGACGACCTTGTCGCTGAACTTGTTGTGCAGGTCGCGCAGCTTGTCGCCGCGGTCATCCGCGTGCAGCGCCGTAGCGCCGATCAACGCAATCGCAAAGACTGGCAGCAGGAATCGGGTCATGGCTCTCTCCGTTCGTTAGTCTCTGTCTCTCTTCGGGCGACCGCCGGGGCGCTTGCCTCCCGGCCTTGGCCCGCGCGGACCCTTCGGGCGATCGCCGCGCGGTCCGTCGCGCCTTTGCCCGCCGGGGCCCGAAGGCCTTCCGGTACGCGGGCCGGAACGTTTCTTGTCGCGCGGTCCGTCGCTGCGCGGCCTGTCGCTCCTGGGCCGATCACTCCTGGGCCTGTCGCCACGGGGACGATCCGGCCGATCGCCTCGTGGCCTGTCGCTTCGCGGCCGCTCGCCGCGGGGACGATCCGGCCTGTCACCGCGCGGCCTGTCCGGCCGATCTCCGCGCGGCCTGTCGGCGCGATCCCGGCGCGGTCCACGGTCATCCGAACGCGGGCGGCGGTCGCCGGGTCGGTCATCACGACGCTGGCCCCGGCGATCATCGCCCCGGCCTTCCGGCCGGGGTTTGCGATCCTTACCCGCCATCTTCACGCGGGCTGATGTCTTCTTCTGGCCGACAGTGCTTGTCCCGCGCGTGCCGGTTTTCTTTCGCCGAAATCCGGTCACCTCGTCGTCGCGCTTGAAGCGGGCGGGGTTCACCAGGTCCTTCTCATAGTTCAGGCGTCCGGCCTCGGCTTCGTCGGCGTAGGCCAGCAGGTCACGAATCTCATCGCCGCGCAGCTTGCGGATCGCCCCGCCGGCCATGTGATCCATCTCGAGCGGGCCAAGACGGATGCGCTCAATGTGTTTCACGCCGTGCCCGAACTTCAGGCAGATGTCGCGAATGGCCTGCGGCAGGCCTTCATACACCGTCAGCGTCAGTTGCGACTTGCCGCCGACGCGCTTGCCGATCTCAATGGGATGAAAGTGCCCGCTGTCCATCGCGTAGTACAGCGCCCGTTCCATGTTCTTGGCGGCGATCGGCTCGACGTTGCCGCGCACGGTCAGCTTGTAGACCTTCGGCACGCGATAGCGCGGGTGCGTCAACACGTTGGCGATGCGCCCGTCGTTGGTGATCAGCATCAGCCCGCGCGCGCTGCGATCGAGGCGACCGGCCGTGAACAGGCGCCCGTACTCACCTTTGACCAGGTCCTGCAGCGCGTGCTCGGCCTCGGCGTCGTTGAAGCTGGTGCCTTCCTGCTTGTTGAGCATCCAGTAGGCGGGCTTGGGCAGGTGCACCTTTTCGCCGTCGACCGCGACGATGTCGCGGAACGGGTCGGCGCGCACGCCGAGCACACTGACTGCCATGTTGTTGATCGTAACGCGCCCCTCGACGATCAGCTCTTCACAGGCGCGACGCGAACCATAGCCGGCCCGCGCGAGAATCTTCTGCAGGCGTTCTTTGCCCGCTTCATCAGTTGTCATGACTGCTCCAGACACCGGCTCCCGCCGGGGTTTTGACAGCGGCTCCCGCCGCAGTTCGGCGCATGAAGATACGTTCGGCAAGTCCGCGCGATAGTAGCGGCGTGGATGACATTCGGCGCGGGCAGCGTTTCGTCTGTTATGGAACCAAGCGCGCAGGGCAACGCACTACCACCCCGCCGAACCGGCGGGCTCAGCATCGGGCGGCTCTTCGGCATCGAGGTGCGCCTGCACTTTTCCGTGCTGCTGATATTCGGGCTGATCGCCTACAGCCTCGCCAGCTCTACCTTTCCCGGCTGGCACCCTGACTGGTCGCCCGGGCTGAACTGGGGCGTCGCGCTGGCCGCGGCCGTGATGTTCTTCGTGTCGCTTCTGGCGCACGAGTTCGCCCATTCGCTGGTCGCGAAGTGGAAGGGCCTCAAGATCGACCGCATCACGCTGTTCCTGTTCGGCGGCATGGCCGAGCTGAAAACCCAGCCCAAGACCGCCGGCGTAGAGTTCCTGGTAGCGATCGTAGGCCCACTCATGAGCGGTGTGATCGGGCTTGGCTCAATCCTCGTTGCGGCCGCATTTGTCGGCCCGAATTTCGTCGAGAACCTGCAGGCCGACCCGGAGGCCGCCATGAAGGGCCTCGGCGCGCTGCCGACCCTGTTGCTGTGGCTGGGCCCGATCAACCTGGTCCTCGCGGTCTTCAACATGATCCCCGGCTTCCCGCTCGATGGCGGGCGCGTCCTGCGCGCCATCCTGTGGGCGATTTCCGGCAGCCTGTCCAAGGCCACGCGCTGGGCGTCGATAACCGGTCAGGTGATCGCATTCGGATTCATGGCGATCGGCGGGCTTCAGATCGTCGGCGGAGCCTGGATCAACGGGCTGTGGCTGATCTTCATCGGCTGGTTCCTGTTCAGCGCCGCAAAGGCCGCCTACAGCGAAACCGTGATGCGCACGAGCCTGCAGGGACACAACCTGTCCGAGCTGATGGACACCGGCTTCGAGTTCGCAGACGCAGCCGATGACGTCGAGAGTTTCACCCGCGAGCGCTTGCTGCACCGCAGCCAGTCGGTCTGGCCGGTGCTGAACAACGGGGCGCTGGCCGGAATCCTGGGCGTTGACGACATCGCGAAAGTGCCGCCCGAGGCCCGCCCAATGGTGCAGCTCGGCCAGATTGCCCGCCCGCTGTCGGCCGTGGATTTCGTAGACGGCAACCTTCCCGGCACCGAAATCATGAAGCGCCTGGCCGAAAGCGACTACGGCGTGGTGCTGGTGGTGAAGGACGAGCGCATCGTCGGGCTGCTGCGCCAATCGGACGTGATCCGATGGCTGATGCTGCACAATGGCGCGTAGCGCAGGCATCTCGCCTGCACCGGCTGCGGACATCCTGTCCGCAGCATGCCCGTGGGCAAGATGCCCACGGGGCGGCAGGCGGGACGCCTGCGCTACGCTAGCCTCTATTTATGAACTTGCCGTGGTTCTGCTCGGCGAGCTTTTCCATCATGTCCATGTTCGCGTCTTTGCCGACCGCGATCGCGTGGATGACCACCTTGCGGAACGTGTTCACGCGGCTGATGTCCGCCAGGATGTTCTCCGGCTTCACGTAGCGCCCGTTGCCGATACTGCCCCACTTCGGGTGCACGTAGCCTTCGCCGGTGCTGTCGTCGCTCCAGCTTGGCTCGCCGTCGGTCAGGAAGAAAATCGTGTCCACGCCCTCGAGCATCGCCTTCGGGTCCAGCGCCGGGTCGTCCTTCACCTTGCCCTTGCGCACCACGCCGAACGACTGCGTCAGCGCCCCATGAATGTTCGTGCCGCCGCCCGCCTTGAGCCCGTACACGGCCGTCGCGAACTTGCGCTTGTTCTCGTCGGTCGCCGCCACCAGCTCGGTCTCGTCGGCGAGGATCAGCTGGTGGTCCTTGCTGTAGGTGATGATGTTGAAGTAGTAGTCCTCAGGCAGGTTGGAGAGCGTCCACAGCAGCTCCACCTTCGCGAGGTCCAGCTTGCTCTTTACCTGGCTGTAGTCCGGGCCCTTTTCCTTTCCCTTGCCGGTGACCGGGTCGCGCGCGAACTCCATGTCCGCGGGCCAGTCCATGCTGCCGCTGACGTCGATCACGAATATCACCCGCGTGCCGACGGCAATCGCGTCGAAGAACGCGACGGTCTTGCCCGCGCCCGCATCGTCACCCACGTTGCCCGCCAGCCACGCGCGCCACCAGCCGGCGCTGAGGTACGCCTGCTTGCCGCTGATCCGGCTCAGGCCCAGCGCCGCGAAGTATTTGATGCGGTCGTCCTGGCTGGCCTCCAGCACGTGGATCAGTGCCTCGATGTACGGCTTTTGTGCGTCGCGGTCGTCGCCCTTGGGGCACAGCTTGCGCACGCCCGTGATGGCCGCGAGGTTTTCAAACGTGTTGCCCTTGTCGCAGTCGGCCGTGTAGGCGTTGACGATGTCGATCGCAAGCTTGGCCAGGTCGTCGCGCCCGGCCTCGCCCATGGCCTCGAGTGCGCAGGCGCGCAGTGAGACGTTCTTCTTGTCGGCCTTGTCGAGCGCCTTCTTGAGCGTGCCGGTGCCTTCTGGCGTGTTGCCGAGCGCGAGCCCGCACAGCGCCCAGTAGGCGGCAAACATCTCTTCGGTTTTCTTGCAGCCCATGACCGAGGAATCGGCCTGGTTGAGCCCTTCGTTGGACTTGAGGTCGGCAAAGCCGCGGCCCATTTCACGGCCGGCGAAGCCGTCGCGCTCGGCGACGAGGGCTTCCATGACGGCTTTGATGGACTTCTTGTCGCCGTCCTGCAGCAGGCGCTTGGCGCCTTCCACGCGCCGGTCCGGATCGGCGTCTTTCAGCAGCGCCACCGAATCCGCATTCTGCGCCCGCGCAACCACGGCCAGCACAAGCAGGAACACACACCCAAAGGCCAGGCGTCGCATATCAAACCCCCACATCTACAGGCCAGCAGCCTAGCGAATCAAGGGTGCAAAGTGTCACGAAAGCATAAAATCCGTGTGGCAGACTAGACTCGGCGCTGTTCTTGTAGAGAAAGTGATGTCGGCGTGTCCCAACGGGTCGTACCTAGCTGAGAGGATGTTAGGTACCATGACGGGCTCTACGGATGCCAGAACTGGGAACGGATCGAATCAATCTGAGCTCCCAGGCGTTGGAGTTACTGCGCGCAACTGGAGACCTAGGTTGCTGCACACGATGGAGCAACGGCCCTGAGCCTAGACGACCCAGATCTTGCTAACTGCCCGCGTTGTGCCACCCCAGTGGCAAGTTCGCTGCGCATATGTCCCGGCTGTGGCATGGACTGGGGATACCCAAATGTTCGCCAGGCGCAGCGTCAAGAAGAGCGTCAAGCGATGCTGCAGCGCTACACAGACGCACAGGCATCCTGCAAAGCGTTGAACCTGGAATCGGAGCTAGCTCGATTGGAGGCCATCACTTCAACCACAAAGGTTGCGATTTGCCGAAACCTAAACGCGCTCTACCACTTCGTAACCGCCGGCCAATCCCTCCAGATATCGTTTTATCGTCAAGTGAGTTCAGGCGGCCGACTGCCAGAGAACAATGCTTTCGACGATATTCGAACTTCTGTTGATTCTCGTCTCTTCCCGCACTACTACCAAGACATTCTGTTTGGCGCCCTTACTGCGACCGATGCCGGTGTTACGTCATATGGTCCCTACAGCATCTTCCTAAATGACGTTGCCATTTCCGACCGGACATCTTTGTTTGAAGAGAACTCACTGGTGTTCTTTCGTGACAAGCACAAGATTGCCCCAGGTGACAAAGTGCCCGTTGGTTACCGTGCGACGTGGGCAGAACGCGCGCTGCTTGCTGCTGCCAAACTCCATCCTCGCCTCACGGCTGAGATTCCGGAAAATGAGCTTGCCTCATTGGTCTTGCTGAACGCCGGCTCAATTGAGAAGGAGGACTTCATTGAGGCGCACATTCACGGCTCGCTAAGTCTGTATTCGGTTGAGAAGGTCTGCGGTCCGAACGCAGACACAGGTCGCGAATCAGTGATGCTACAGGCGGTCACAGAGTACCTAGAAGCTGCAAACATTCCGCTGGAGTTGACTTGACTAAAGTCATCATGTCGGGCTCAGCAAGGGTAGCCGTCCGTATCGATGCGGACTCGGTTCGACTCTGGAAGTATGGGGCTAACAAAGAGCCACAAACGCTCCCACACAGGTACCTGAGACTTCTCTTCTCGCCAACAGATGACCTGACGCCCTTAGACACTGACAACAATGAGGCGGTGACGCGGGGTCTAACCGAAAGAGTTGATCTCGCCGATGGGCTCATGCTGTATGTGAGCATCCTTGACCCCAACCTGTCTTTGGGATGCAAAAAAGGAGCGGCTCGGGAACTGAACGAAATCCTCCTGTCCTCTTCCGCCGCAATCCGGTTCAGTGATCTGGTGACTTCTGCGCTCATTCCGGCCAGATACTTGGCTGACATCCCCGAATTTGAGGGCGTTTCGAAAGTCAGTTCATTGATCGCAACGATCAAGGGCCAAGCTCCCGCACTGCACACGGTTTACGGTGCACTAGACGGCGCAGCTCTTGCCGCCAATGCTCAGGAACTCGGCGAAGGTACCAAGAGACTTGTCGCCGCTTCAGGAATCCCCGGGCGAATGGCGCAGAAGATGGTTGCAGGTGAACTTGACAAACTTGGGATCGAGCGAATGGAGGCAATGCGCCTATTGAAGGGCACTCCGAACTTCAGGGATCTAGTTGTCGAGTGGTTCAAAGCGGTTGGGGCAAGAGCATTGGACATCCCTTCAATGCAAGAACTGATTGAAGGCGAGCGAGATACCCAAGCAGGCGATAGCGAAGCCAAGGGGACAAAGGGAACCGACACATACGATCGGAGAACGATCTTCGATCGCGTTGGCAAACAGAAGGCAGATATCACGCCGCTGCTACGCTTGGGAAAGCGCGAACGAGCAATTCGCTACACGCAGCAGCTTATCGACATGCAAATGAAGTACGGAGGTGGTGAGTACGCCGCGAAGACACTCTGTGACCTCTCGCAACGCGCCAAAGAGCTGGGAAACTTGCATATGCAGATCTCCCTTGCCGAATGGGCCACGAGAGTTGCACCTACCGACGGCTGGTCCTACTGCCAATTGGCGGACGGATTCATAGGCCTAGGTAAGTTCGACGATGCGAAGAAGTCACTGGAGCATGCACGAATTTGGGGGCAAGCGGCATATGCAACGAGTGGGCTAGCGCGCATCCTGATGGCACACGAGCGGTACCAAGCCGCTCTCGATCTTCTTGACCACGAGCGGCAGAGCATAGCGGACACGTTTGTTTGGAACCAATGGGCCGAGTGCCATCGTCGACTGAATCGAATTGACGACGCCCTCAACGCGTATGGAGAAGTAGCGGAACGATTCCCGGAAGACAGAGTTGCGCGCTGCGGACTAGCATCGACACTCGTTGATGCTGGCCGCATCGACGAGGCAATTTCCATGTACTACCTGATCTTGGAGCAGGTAGGAAGTGATCCGATTGCCAGCAATGGACTCGCCCACGCACATCATCTGCAAGGGGATGATGAATCCGCGTTGACATTGTATTCCAGAACCGCGCGGGAACACCCTGAAGACTTCATCTCCATTTCCTCCCATGCGCATCTACTTCGAATCCTGCATCGGTTTTCTGAAGCAACGGCGCGCTACAGATGGGCCCACGCTCAGTATCCGCTGGTTGTCACGTTCCTAGAAGGCCTTGCGGACGTGGCAAAAGCCGAGTTGCTCTTTGATTCATCCCTTCGCTACCTAGAGCAGGCGATAAGCATGGACCCGCGTAGACCGAACGCCTACGTGTCGAGAATCGACGTGTTCCGGCGCATGGGTCAGAAAAGGGCAGCCCTTAACGCAGCAGACAAGTTAATTGCGGAGTTCCCAAAGAACTTCACAGCAATGATGGCCCGCGCCAGTTTATTCAAAGAACTTGGAGAACTTGCAATAGCGGTCGACTCATACAAGAGGGTTGTGGATGAGTTCCCCGAAAGTACCGAGGCAGGTTTTGCTGCGCGTGCGCTCGCGCAACTAACTGGGAATAAGAAGGAGGTCGAAAGGCTCAAGGGCTATGAAGGCAATCCTCGCTCTCAATGGGACTGGCTTGCACTTCATTTGGACGCCCTTAGGTTGCTACGGATCGGTCGGTGGAAGCCGGGCGAATCCCAATTGCGCTTAGGTAGCGAGAAATCACCATTTCAGCACATCCGATCAGTTTTCCGGAGAAGCCTTTCTGGGTTTCTCGTGAGCAAAGGCCGCTATGGCGAGGCGTTGGACGCCCTTGAGTTCGATACCTCTGACATTGGTGCGCTCATTCGCTTGCATGCCTTTATCGCGCTCGATGACACGGCGAATGTCGTCACAAGCAAGAATCGCACAGCTCACGTTCCCGACAGAATGACTAAATTGCGTTCACTCTTGTTGTCGGGACACGCAGGCCCAGGAAAGCGTGATTCGAGCGAGTGGTCGGAAGTTGTGGATGAGGAGATTCGCCAACTCGGCCTCGGCACATTCTAGGCCGTCCAGTCTGCGCAATTCCCCTACTCCGGCTCGGCGGCTTTGGTGGGTGGCCTGGTGGTTGGGGCTTTGATGCTTCGAGTGGCCTTTTTTCCGCTCAGGCGCTCGTACATCACGAGATCGCGCTTGCTCAGGTCGTCGCGGCCCATGCGTTTATGCAGCTTGGCGCGGTTGTAGTAGGCGTTCACCAGCCTCGGGTTGTGGGTCAGGCACATGTCTAAATCGCGCAGGGCGCCCTCCAGGTCGTCCACGCGGCTGCGCACGATGGCGCGGTGGTAGAACAGGTCGGCCTCGTCGGGGGCCGCGAGAATCGCCTGCGTCAGGAAGGCCTGCGCGTACTCCAGCTTGCCGTCGGCCTTGAGCAGCAGGCCCTTATAGTAGTGCCCCTCGTAGCGCCCGGGCTCGAGGTCGATCAGCTGGTTAAACAGCTCGGTCGCGCTCTCGAAGTCGTCGGCGTCGTAGGTCTCTTTCGCGATCGCCAGCAGCGCGTCGTAGATGCTTCCCTTCAACTCGTGCAGCGAGTGAAGCTGCAGCCGGTCCAGCCCCTCGGCGGCGAGGCGGCGCCAGGCGCGCGCTGCCTCGACGGGCTCGTTGCTGCTCAGCAGCTCGCGGATCTGGCCGACAAGGGCCCATGCGCCCGGGGTCAGGTCGGGCTCGCCGCTGCCTTTCACGTAGCCGGAGTCCTGTCCGACTTCGCTGACCACGCCGCTTTCGTCCGGCTTGAGGCGCTCAAGGCTGATGCTGGCGCTGCGTTCGAGTTCCAGTTCCAGCTTGATGTGGCTGTCGATGCCGAGGTTCACGAACGTCGTGTGGTTCTCCATGGAGCCCACGATCAGCGTGAACGCGCAGTTGCGCTTGTCGAGGATGTTGTAGGTGTCCACCACCCAGCGGATGTCGCTGCCCATGGCCGAGTACTCGGGCTCGAGCGCGACGGCGATGCTGCGGATCTCGGCGGGCAGGGCTTCCAATAGATCGAACAGGCGCTGCACCTCGGTGATGCCGAGGCTGGTCTGGCCCTTTACGCGGATCACGAGGCGCTCGGCGTGGTTGAAAATGCGGAAGCGCTCGGCGTATTCGAGGTCGCCCTTCACGTCGCGCAGCTCGAACTGCTTCATGGCCGCGAACGCGAGCGGCATGCGTTTTTCGCCGCCCTTGACCTCGAGAAAGCTGGCGGGCACGAGGTCCGGGTCGTTGCTGGCGCGGTAGACGACGCCCATCTTGGGCATCAGCTCGCGCATCGGCACGACCGGCTTGTTGTCCACGAAGCAGGCGCGCTGGGCCTTGAGCGCGTTGCGGTACATCTCCTCGGATTTGATGGCCGTGAGGTCCACCGGGTGCGGGTTCAGCGGGCGGCGCGACCAGGGCTCCGGCGCGGCCGGGAGCTGGTGGCGGCGCATGAGCTTCAGGTCCAGCAATACGTCGTCGATGTTGGCGTAGCGGTCGCCCGGGTTCTTGGCGATCATGCGCAGGATGACGCGGCTGAGCGTGAGCGGCACGTCGTGGCGCACGACGCTGGGGGCCGGCGGCTCTTCGCAGTGGTGCTTCACGATCAGGTCGAAGTTGTTCTCGCCGCGGAACGGCAGCGTGCCCGTAAAGCACTGGTAGGCCGTGATGCCAAGACTGTAGATGTCGGTGCGCGAATCGACGGGCATGTACTCGGACTGCTCGGGCGCCATGTAGGCGACGCTGCCCATGAACTGGCCCTGGGACTTGTCCTTTTCGCCCTCTTCGAGGCGCGCGAGCCCGAAGTCGAGAATCTTGATGATGCCGTCGTCGCCGATGACGAGGTTGCCGGGCTTGATGTCGCGGTGGACGATGCCGTGCTTGTGGGCGGCGCTGATGCCGCGCGCGACGCCTTCGATGTAGCCGAGCGCTTCCTCAATTTCTAGCGGGCCGCGCTTGAGGCGATCTTTCAGGTTCTCGCCGCGCGCGAACTGCATGACGATGAAGTTGAAGTTGCGATCGGTGCCGACGTCGTAGATCTGGATGATGTGTTCGTCTTCAAGCTTGGCGGCGAGGCGGGCCTCGCGCAGGAAGCCCTCAATGTGGCGCTCGTGGGCGGCCCAGCGCTCATCGAGAATCTTGAGGGCGACTTCCTTGCCGAGGCTTTCCTGGTTGGCCAGGTAGACGGCGCCCATCCCGCCCGTGCCGAGCAGCTTCTTGATCTTGCAGCCGCCGATGGACTGGCCGATCAGCTTGAATGCCGAATTGTCGGATGCCATGGATACCCTGGCTTGGGGGGACTTGGGGCTGGAACCTATGCTACCCTGCCCGGCCCTTGTTGCCAACGTAGGCAGGGTTCAAGCGTTACACCGATCGGGGAAACGTATGCGCGCATTGCTCATCATCATAGCCGTGTTCCTGCTCTCGGGTTGCATCAGCCAGCAGGTGGATGACCGTGGCAACCCGGTCAAGCCGGTTGAGCTTGAGAAAGAGCTGGTGATCGACGATTCCGGGCGGATCATCGCCCGCCCGACGCACATCTACCCGCCGGACCGCATGATCGTGAACGGCGACACCCCCACCGAGCGCGAGATTCGCCTGCTGGGCGTAGAGGGCCTGCCGGAAGACGAAGCGCCGAACACGTATGCCGAAGCGCAGGAGTGGATGGCCAAATACCTCGCGCCGGAAGACGAGATCTACATCAAGCCGTCGCTCGACAGCGACCTCGACAGCGACACCATCTACGGGATGGTCTACCTGCGCGCCCGCGACCCCGACACCGGCAAGGAAATCGCCGGCGGCTACGTGAACGTCAACATGGCGCTGCTCAGCAAGGGGCTGGTGCGCATCCGCGACGTCCGCGAGTTCGAGGGCACCGACCTGCGCGACCGCATGCAGGCCGCCGAGAACATGGCCAAGCGCGAGAAGATCGGGCTGTGGGCAAAGCAGCCGTAGTCAGAATCGCGACACAGCATTAGTTCGTGCATTTACTCACATGGTTGTCAGAATGCCGGAATCCTGACGTGGGGAGGATTCCATGAAGCTGCTGCTTGTCGCCGCATGCCTGCTGGCGTGCGCCGGGCTGTACGCCCAGACCGTCTCCGATGACAACCAGATTGCGCCGACAACACAGCCCGCTGCTGGTTCGGTACCGCAGGGTGCGACCCAGCGTCACTGCCAGTCATTTGCGATCATCCGTTTGTCGAGCTTCGGTGATACTTTCCAGTCGCTGACCGTACGCAACAATGGCACGGCCGGCGCAAGCGACTACACCCAGATCCAGGTCTGGTGGGATCAAAACGACAGCGACACGTTTGAGCCTACGGGGCCGGACCAGGTGATTGGAACTGCATCTTCAAGCAGTTTCCCCGTCACGATCAGCGGTCTAGGTTTCGGCATTCCCGGCGGTTACAGCGTCTACAATTTCCACATCTCGGTAGATGTTTCGGCTACTGCCACCGTTGGCTCAACCTTCAACTTCGAGGTCACCACTGCCGATGTCGGCATGCTGACCTACCCGGTTGTGTTGTACCAGGCGGGCAGCCCGTGTGTCGGCACGACGCAGACGGTGGCGAGCAGCGGCGCGAACAAGCTGGTTGTTTCGCAGCAGCCGGCGGGTGCGCAGCCGGCAACGGCCTTCACTACCCAGCCGATCGTCGAGTTGCAGACGGCGGGCGGCGCGGTGATCACCGGCGACAGCACCACGATGGTTACCGTGGCGATCACCGGCGGCACGGGCACCAGCGGCGCGGTGCTGGGGCCGGGCGGCTCGCTCACCGTGCAGGCCGCGAGCGGCGCGGTGAATTTCAGCGGGCTGATGATCGACCTTGCGGGAACCGGCTACACGCTCACGTTCACGGCAAGTGGCTACACGAGTACAAACTCGGCGACGTTCACCGTCGGCACGCCGCAGACGGCGACAAAACTGGCCATCGTGAACCAACCCGGCGGCGCTACGCCCGGTGCACTGTTCACCTCGCAGCCGGTGGTGGAAATCCAGGATGCTGCCAGCGCGAAGGTGATCGGCGCGACGCACTTCGTCGCCGTAAGCCTGAACGGTGGCGCTGGCGGGACGCTCTCGGGCACCCTGATCGTACAGGCCGTCAACGGCACGGCGACCTTCAGCGATCTCTCGATCAACCAGGCGGGAGCGGGCTACAGCCTGACCTTCTCGGCCGTGAACCTGACCAGTGCGACCAGCAACTCGTTCAACGTCACGACCAGCGGCGGCAACAGCAGCAGCGGCGGTGGCGGAGGCGGGGGCGGCGGTGGTTGTTCTGCGGCGCAGGGCGCAAGGGCGATCTGGCTGCTGGCGCTGCTGGCGCCGGCAGCACTTCTGCGCCGCCGCAAAGCGTGAGCGGGACGAAACTACCGACGAGTTCTCGCGTTTGTAGTGTTGGTGGCCGATGAATCCTCGAGCGCGACTTCTGTACGTGGCTTTGGCCGTCGTCCTGTGCACGGGCGGCGCGGTCGCTTGGGTGTTGTCCGATCTGGGTGCGTTCACAGCGCCCCACGCGGGTGATGTCGCTGAAGCGCACCAGTCACGCAGGGGCGACGGGCCGCTGGACGTGTTCGACACTGCCCCCAACGGCGCACAAGGCACCGAGCACACTCCGTCTGACTCGCCCCAGGACCCGACCGCGCTGCCGCTGACCGGCGTGCCGGAGAGGCGCGCGGGTCAGCCGCACACGCCGCGAAGCAGCGACTCTCCAAGGTCCTCTGACGCACCGTCCGGCACACCGCCCTCGCGAGAAGGAACGTGGCCGAGCCCGGCAGGCCAGTCACCGGAGCCGACCACACAGCCACCCGCCAAACCCGCCGAAGTCATCCCGCGATCCGCCCGCGACCCCACACCCCGAGAGAAGGCTGCGCGCGAGCGCTACAACGGATCGGCCGGGCTGCCGACCAAGGTGAGCGCGCCGAAAGCTGTGCAGGAGTCCAGCGAAGAATTGCCGCTGGACCTGGCCAAGCTGGCCGAGCCGGAAATCTGGGCCGAGTACTGGGCGCGCGAAGGCTACAGCCCGCCCGCCATGGTCAAGACGCCCGTGCGCGGCAAGCTGATGAGCCAGCTCACCAACACCCAGGTGCCCGGCGCAAAGGTGCGCATCTACACGTTCTTCCCGGCCACGAGCCGCCTGAACGGGCCGCTGCTGCCGGTGATGACGGAGGCGGCGACCGACGAGAAGGGCTTCTTCGAAGCGGACTTGCCGACGCCGAAGAGCTGGCCCAGCGACTACCCGCGCTACGCGCTGAGCTGTGACTGGCAGGACAAACGCATTATCGATTGCGCGCCGTACGACAACCTGCGCGCGGGCGAGGCCAACGAGATCGGCATCTTCTGGGCGCCCGAGGAGCCGTACGAGCTGGAAGTCTCCGTCAGCAACCCGGAGCCTGGTCTGATCGTGGCCCCCACCGGGCGCATCGACCCGCGCCGCTGGGAATCGCGCCGCGCGAAGCAGGTTTTCGCCTCGTTCTCGGTTCAGCCGATGGCGGCCGCCGGGACCAAGGTGATCGGCAGTTGGGACTTCCTCGCCGACCCGCCGTTCGTGACCCTGCTGCGTGCGGGATCGCCCGTTCTGACCAAACGCTGCGAAAAGCTGCCGGAACAGGAGCCGCAGGCCCCGGTGGTAGAGCCATCAGAAAACGGCAAGGACGACAACGAGGTGCCGCTTGCGGAAGTGTCCGAGATCGGCACGCCGTTCAAGCCGATGCAATTTCCGAATGATGGCTACCTGAGCTTTTCCGGCACCGTCGTCGACCCTGACGGCAAGGCGGTCGAGGGTGCCGTATTGAAGCTGCTCGTGAACGCGGAGCCGCGCGTCAGCTACACCGATTCCACGGGCTGGTTCGAGTTCGGCGCGCTGCCGGACAAGCCGCTGCAGCTCACGGTCAGCCACGACCTCTATGTGGACGTTGAGCAGGTCGTGCAGCCCGGCGTCACGGACAAGCAGATTCAGTTCGACTACCGCCGCCCGCGCATGACGCTGACCGTTGTGAGAGACAGCGACGGCACGCCGGTTACCGAAGTCTGGTTCCGCTTCTCCGCGTGGCCGAACACCACGCCCATCATTGACGAGCATCCGGGCACGCAGACGCGCCGCATGGAATCGGCGACCGGCGTCTACCTGTTCGAAAACGACAAGCCGCTGCTCAGCCTGTGGGTGACGGCCCCGGGACTGCAGCCGGTGGAAGCCGATACCGAGGACCAGCTCGCGTCGCTCGAAATCCGCATGACGGATGGGCTGGTGCTTGAGCGCCGGCCGCGCGACTACGACGCCGTGCAGAACGAAGGGCTCTGGCACGTGGATGAGAATGAGGGGCCAGGGCTATGGTCGCTCGACGACGACCACTGGGTGGAATACAGCTTCAACTTCGGAGAAAACGCGAACGACTTCGACCTCGCGCTCGGCGTCACGAACCATACCTACAGCACGCTGCCGTTGGACAACGAGTACGAGTTCATTGTCGATGTGTTCGTCGACGGCAAGAAGGTGGGCACGCTCAACATCGGCTCCGACCCGGGCGTTCAGCAGATCGGGCAATTGCCCCTCGGCAGTCTAAGCGGCCAGCACACGGTGCGCCTGATGTGGATGAACGACCGCTACATCCCCGGCCAGCTCGACGCAAACATCCGCTACGAGAGCCTGCGGATCATTGAAGTTCCTTGAACGGAGGCCAGATGCGACGACTGATTCCTGCCCTACTGCTGATCTGCGTTGCCGTCCCTTCCGGAATCAGCCAGCCTGCACCACAAACTCCGGCAGACGCCGCCGCCGAGGCACAAGCGGCCGGAAAAAGCTATCAGGCCGCGATGGAAGCCGGCTGGCTGGCCTATCAGCAGCAGGCCAAGGACAAGCTGGACGCCAACGCATTCCGTCAGGTGGTTCGAGACATGCAAGCCCGGTTGAAACCCGGCGAGCACGACGACGTCGGTGCAGCGCGCTGGCAAGTCCTGAAGTCTTACGGGCGCGAAGTGTACAAGCGCGACGGCGCCGACGCTGCGCTCGCGGACCTGCTGCTGCTGCACGACTCCCTGGAAGTGAAGCGCAAGAACCCCGGAGACGCCAACGAGCCTCCGCGCTACGTAGACCAGAAGCTGCACGACGAAGGGCGATACCTGATCGCGGGACGGATGCTCGCACAGGTGATGCCGGGCTACCTCGACTGGCGCCTTCGGCAGGTGGAAGAACTTCTGAAGGACAAGGGACTGAACGCCGTGCAGGCCGGGCTGCTGCTGCGCGGCATCGGGGAAGGGTCGGCCCGCAGTCCGGGCGAAGCGGCACGCCGGGCCCTTGAAAGCGGCTACGTAAATCAGGCGCGGTTGAGCGACTTGAGAAAGGTGGCCACCTACATTTCGGACGTTCCATGTGCACACATCCGCGCCGCCTACTTTGATGCCAAGCTGATCACATGGGAGGCCGTGTCCAGGCATATCCTTCAAGTGTGCGCCTCCGCCGGCGACATGCAAACGCCCAGTATCGATCCACTGCTGCTGGAGGAATTGCTTGAAACTGCGGCCGATCTCGCCGCCGCGCTGGACTATTTGAAGCGCACGTTGGAGACCGCCAACCAGACGTATGAGAAGCACGCCAACAACCTGCGCGCAAACCTTGCGGAGAACGGCCAGCGACTCGACAAAGTAGATGCGCTGCTGAGGTGGCAGACAGGCATCATGGACGGGGCGTCATGCCTGCTGGACCTCGCCTCTCTGCTCGACTGGGGCGACTCAATGCGCGAGGCATGGAAGAACCGGGCCGCGCCGACACCTGACAGCCGGATCGATGGTATCCTGAACTCGGATTCCGGCAGTGAGGCCCTGCTCAAGTCGCTGCCAGGGGCGCTACGAACACTCCGCCACCTTGCATCGGAAGAGCGCGTCTACCAACTGGATCCGGAGCTGTTCGGGGACTTCTACAAGTCGAACAACTTCATCAAGTCGCGCGCAACGGATGCGATCGGACTGGTCAATCGGATTCGTGAACAGGGCCAGCGCCGCAAGTCACTGCACAACCTGGGCGCGATTGTCGGATCCCTGGGTCTCGAGTGGCTGCGCCACGACCGCAATATGCGCCTCAAACACGTGCTCGACTTGAAGCGCAACTTGTCGGCGGAAGCAGCAACGATTTTCGAAGTAGTGCTGCAGCAGGCAACGACGACCCGCCATCTCGCGAGGGTGGAGAATCTTGAGCGACTGGTCGAAAAGGCCGTGGATGCCCTGGGCACGCTGCACCTGCAGCTGAACAAGAAGGAGCACAAGTACCTTCCTCAGGGCTATTCGACCAGCGAGATGTTTTCCGTCGAAATTGCGCTTGCCGAGAACATCGTGAACCAACTTGGGCTCATGTACGAGGACGCTGCCAGAGCTTTTGAGATCGAGGATTTCGGCCCCGTCATCATGAGCCGATTTGAAGAGCACACCGACGGCTGGGTGCAGGCTGGCGTCAGCAAGCCACTGCTCTGGGAGGACGGCGCCGTCAGAGCCAATCCCACGGAGAAGGACTGGGTATTCTTCGCCCCTCCCAAGTTCACCGGCGACCTGTCGCGCTTTTCCGGTCGCTACCTGCGATTCCGCCTGAAGGGCGACGCATCGGGCGCGCGCAAGGCGCCCGCCTCCGAACGCGACTTTACTCTGCTGATCAGCGGCAAGGTCAACGGGAAGCAGATCACGCTGACTCGCTCGATCGGAAGGATGTACGGTTCCCAATGGACCGACTACAAGATTCCCCTCAGCGCAGCCGGCGGCTGGACGTTTGACTGCCTGCCGCGCCTGGTTGACGACAAAGACTTTCCGCGTCCGGCCAGTAACAACGACGTCAGGGAAGTCCTCAAGTCGATCGGCTTCATTTCCATCGTGGCTGAATACTATGAAGACGACCGTATCTGGCTGGACGACGTCATTTTCGGGGCGCAGCGCTAGCGAAGCTGCGCCCGTTTCCAGCAGCGCGGTTTGCAAGAAGGGCTGCGCGGAGGAAGCCCTATCCTTGTGCCTTCAGCGCGGAGATGATCCTGTCGCGCAGCTCGTCGCTGACGACGTACTTCTGCGCGCGGGCGAGTGCTCCGCGGGCCTTCTCGCCATAGCGCGTGAGCGCCCAGATGACGGCCTCCTGCACCAGCTCGTCGTCGGTCATCAGGGCTTGCTCGAGTGACGGCAGCAGCGACTCATCCTGCAGGTTGCCCGCTACAATCGCCGCGTTGCGCTTCAGCTTTGACACGCCCGCTCGCTGCAAAGGTGTTCCGGCGATGCGCTTCTCCAGATGCTCTGGTTTGCCGGTGAAGATCTTCGACAGCGTCAGGTCAGCCAATCCCTTTGGCACGTCCGGCGCCAGCTTCGGGGCCTTGCTGTTCCATGGGCAGACTTCGTTGCAGATGTCGCAGCCGAATAGCCACTGGCTCATTCCCCCGCGCAGGGACTCGTCGATCGGCCCGTCGTGCTCGATCGTGAGGTAGCTGACGCAGCGGGTGGCATCCAGTTGGTAGGGCGCCGGGAACGCGTTCGTGGGGCACGCGTCGAGGCACTTCGTGCAGGTGCCGCAATGATCCGTGCCGGGGGCGTCGGGCGGCAATTCGATGCTGGTCACCACCAGCGCCAGCAGCGTCCAGCTTCCGCGGCGCGGGTCGATCAGCATGGTGTTCTTGCCGACCCAGCCCAATCCTGCCTTTGCGGCCAGCTCGCGTTCAAGAAATGCGCCGGTGTCCTGGTACCACAGGGCGCGAGATTCCGGCCCGCCGATACGCAGCACTTCCTCTTCGAGCTTCTTCAGCCTGTCCTTGTGTGTCTCGTGGTAGTCCGCGCCGCGGGCGTAGCGCGCGATGCCGGGCAGCGCCGACTTCGGCGGCAGCTTGGCCGGCAACTCGTGGGCATAATCCATGCTGAGCACGATGTATGAGCGCGCCCACGGATATCGCGAACGGATGTCCTTGCGCGTGGCGGGATACTTCGCCAGCCACTCCATCGTCCCGTGCCGGCCCTTGGCGATCCAGTCGTCAAAGTACGAAGCATGCGGCGACGCTTCGGCAGCGCACACGGCAACGCGCTCGAAACCGAGCCGTTTGGCAGCCTGCAGGATCGCTTGTTTCAGTGTGTTTTCAGTCAACTTGCGAGGCCGGTTGCCATGGATCAAACCCGTTGCATCCATCCTTACCGGCGCTAATGTAACCGCGCAATCCATGGGGTATGGATGTTTCTTGGTACGGAAGATTTGACCACCGGCCAGACCGCGCTGATGCTGCTGTTCAACGCGGCGAAGGTGCTGGTTGTGTTCGGCGTGATCATGACCGTGATTCCGGGCATGATCTGGCTTGAACGCAAGATGGCTGCGTGGATCCAGTTACGCGACGGGCCGACCAAGGTCGGGCTGCCCAACTGGAAGATCTTCGGCCCGCTGGCGGGCTGGGGCATGTTCGGGCTGCTGCAGCCGCTGGCCGACATGTTCAAGCTGATCCTCAAGGAAGACTTCGTGCCGCGTCGTGCCAGCCGCCTGCTGTTCATCCTGGCGCCTGCCCTGGTGTTTGCCCCGATCGCGATGGCGTTTGCCGTCATCCCGTGGGGCCATGGCTTTACCTTTACGTTTGAGGACGGCACCCACTTCTTTGTGAACTACCAGATCGCCGACTTCGGCGTGGGTGTGCTGTTTGCGCTCGCGTTTCTGAGCCTGGCGGTTCACGGGCTGTCACTTGGCGGCTGGGCGAGCAACAACAAGTACAGCCTCTTCGGCGCCGTCCGTGCGGGCGCGCAGTTGATCAGCTACGAAGCCGCGATGTTCATGGTGATCCTGGCCATGATCATGACCTACGGGACGCTGGACCTCGGCGACATGGCCCTGAACCAGGCCGACCACGGCTGGGGCATCGTGCGGGGGCCGTTGGGCTGGCTGGCGTTCATCATCTTCTCGGTTTGCGCCTACGCGGAAAGCAACCGGCTGCCGTTCGACTTCCCGGAAGCGGAAGCAGAGCTGATCGGCGGCTACCACACCGAGTTCGGCAGCATGAAGTTCGCTATGTTCTTTCTCGGCGAATACTACGGCATGGTGATCCAGAGTTGCCTGGTCGTGCTGCTGTTCCTGGGCGGCTGGACCTTCCCGGGCATCGACCCGCGTGCCGACACGTTTGTCGCGAGCCTTGCCGGTCCCCTGATCTTCTGCGTGAAGGTCGGCGCCTTCCTGTGGCTCTACATCCAGGTGCGCTGGACGCTGCCGCGCTTCCGCTTTGACCAGCTGATGAACCTCGGCTGGAAGAAGCTGATCCCGCTCAGCCTGGCGCTGGTGGTCGTCACCGCGATCATCCTGAACCTGTCCGAGCGCTCCTAGAGCGCTCCCGGTTCAATCCAGAATGATTGCCTGCGCGATATTGAAGTAGACCAGCACGGTCAGAATATCTGCGGCCGTGGTGATGAAGGGACCGGCTGTCACGGCCGGGTCAACGCCGATCTTGCGCATGATGATTGGGATAGCCGCGCCCAGCGTGTTGGTGGTCAACACCGCCATGAACATCGACACGCCGACGATGATCGCCACTTCGCCGACGGCATGCCCGCCCAGCACCTGTGGCTCGGCGCCACGCGTGAGAACAAGCACGGTCGCGATGCCGGACAGGGTCAGCGCGAGCGCGACCCCGATGATCACTTCGCCCAGGAAGATGCGACGCACTTCTTTGGCATCAACTTCGTCCGTCGAAATCGCGCGAATCAGGATGCCCGCGCTCTGCGTGCCCACGTTGCCGCCGGATGCCGTAAGCAGCGAGATGTACGCCGCCAGCAGCGAAAGCTGCGCGATGATCGGGTTGTAGGCCTGCTGGACGAGGACGCTGCCGGTGCCGACGACCGCAAGCGCCACCAGCCAGACGACGCGACTGCGGAACCGCTTGGCGTAGCTGGCAGTGAAGTAGTCGTCCTGCGCGGTTGCAACACCGTGCATCTTCAGAATGTCTTCCGTCGCTTCTTCCACTGCGACGTCCGACAGGTCGTCGAACGTCACGATGCCCACCAGCTTGTCCTGTGAATCCACGACCGGCACCGCCAGCAAGTCGTACTCGCGCAGCTTGACCAGCACGTCTTCACGGTCGTCGGTCGTCCTGACCGAGATGACCGCCTCGGTCATGAACTCGTTCACCTTCTGGTCAGCGCGTGCGATCACGACATCGCGCAAGCTGACGGTGCCGGTCAAACGGTTCTGGCTGTCGATCACGTAGATGACGTAGACGGTTTCGACTTCATCGGCGAGGCGGCGGACTTTCTCCAGCACGTCGGTCGCCGTCGCATCGGCGCGCACGTGCAGGAACTGCGGCGTCATCAGGCGCCCGGCGCTGTCCGGCGGATAACCCAGCAGCGCAAGCGCGCTCTTGCGCTCATCGGGCTCCAGCGACTCCAGCAGTCGGCGCGTCACTTGGCCGGGCAGCTCGACCAGCAGCTCCGTGCGCACGTCGTCGCTGAGATCGTTCAGGATTCGCGACATCACGTCCGGCTTGAACTCGTGCAGCAGCCTCGCCTGCGCATCCGGCGACAGGTACTCGAATACGTCCGGCTGAAACTCGCGGGCAACCGCCAGGAAGCCCACCAACAGGCGCTGTTCGGGGACGGACTCGATGATCTCGGCCATGTCGGCCGGGTGCAGCTCTTCCGACAACGCACGGAAGCCGGTGTAGTCACCGGTGCGCAGCATCTCTTCAACTTCGGGCGTAATCAGCTTGCCCAGGACCATCGCTTTCTCCGAGGCAGGGATTTGGCATTCCCCGAGCCCTTACCACAAGCCACAATTACACCGATGCGGAAGGGATTCGTGGCATATCTGGTATTGCCGACGGTGATTGCGATCGCCGCGATGCTCGGTTTGCACACCAGCGCACAGACGCCCGAGCTGCCGAAGCCGGATGCGCCGCTGGTCATGGCCGCAGGCGAGAGTGTCAGCATCGTCTGGGGACTGCCGCCAAAGCCAAAGCCGGAAATCGTGGTGATCTACCGGGGTACCAGCGACGGCCAGCAATTCGCCGAGGTCGGGCGCGTGGACGCCTCATTGCTGCGCTTTACCGACGAGACCGTGACGCTTGGCCAGACCTATCAGTACCGCGTACAGACCCTCAAGGGGACGCTTCACAGTGCGCTGTCCGAGCCGGCGGAAGTCCTGGTCGGTGGCAGCGCGAAGATTACGTTTCTTGGCGGATCACTGGACCGTGCGCTGTTTGAAGTGGTCCTGTTCCGTCGCGGGACCCGCGTGTCTGCCCAGTTCGTGCAGAAGACAGGCGACGCCATCGGCGACCTGGCTTACGTGAACGAGCTGGATTCCGTCGAGGACTTCCGGCTTGGCCCGACCCTGACAAAACTGGCAATCGGCGTCGCCGAATCGAGCGAAAACGCCAGCCTCACGATCGACTCGGGCGCGGGCCAACCGCTCAAGGACGTGGCAGGTCGCGACGTGAGGATCGAATTCAGGTTCCCCGGCGCGACCCACGAGATCATGATCGCCACCCTCACCGGCAAGGACGGCAAGACCCTTCAATTGAAGGAAGGGGAGAGCTACAGCCGGTAGCGCTCAGACCACGTACTTGTCGAACATCTGCCGGGCGTTGTGCCGGTGCCATGCCAGCTCTTCGGACAGTTGATCGGTTGCACCAAGTCCGCCACCGCTGCTGTAGCCCATGCGGCGGGCAAATACTTCCAGCTCTTCGCCCTCGGGCAACTCGTGCCGGGAAACACCGTCGAGTATCTGCAGACGGTTCACAACCTGCCGCAAATACGCGTACGAGCCTGCTATCGCGTCGTAACTGCGGGCGTCTATCAGGGAGTTGTCGCGCGCGACTGCCAGCACCTCCCACAGGTCCGGTTGCCTGAGTTGAGGCACCTGCGCCGCGTGTTTCAATTGCAGATGCGCCAACAGGAATTCGATGTCGAGCGTACCACCGGGCCCGCGCTTCAGCGCGTTGCGGGGGGACTCGCGCTCCAGCCGCGCCCGCATGTCTCGCGTCTGTTCCGCATCCGCGCCGGTGCCGTACACGAATTCCTCCAGAATGTGCTGCGCCCTCGCTGCTGCGGGAGCATCGGGGTTCAGGACCCGCGCGCGGCAACCGGCCAGCCGTTCCCAGAATCCCGCTTCGGTAGTCAGGTAGTTCTGCAGCTCGTCGAGGGTCACCGCGAGCGTGCTGGCACTGCCGCGAGGCCGCAGGCGCATGTCGACTTCATACAGGCGACCACGTTCGCCCGTTGAGCTGAGCAGCGTCAGGAGTCGGCGCACCACGCGTGAGTAGAATGTCTGCGCGGCGGCAGTGTCGTCAAACGCGCCGGGGTCGTACGCGAATACCAAGTCGAGATCGCTGGCATAGTTCATCGCGCCCGAGCCGAGCTTGCCCATGCCGATCACCACCAGATACTCGCGGGGATCTCCGCGCAGCGGGGCGGCCTGTTTCTCGGCGACGTCGGCAACGGCGACATCGAGCGCGGCGTCCAGCAGCACTTCGCTCAGTGCGCACAGCTCGCGAAGCGTCTCGGGCAGGGGCGTTCGCCCGGTCAGGTCAAACAGACCGATGCGCAGCATCTCGACGTCGCGCTCCCAGAACAGCGCGTCGGTCACGTCGGCGGCGACCTGCATGCGCTCGGCCAATTGGCGACGCAACGCAGCGCGGTCCAGCGAGTGCATGGTCTGCAGCTCTTCGACGAACTCATCCACCAGTCCCGGGCGTCGCACGAGAATGTCCGTGAGCCAGTTCGAATGAGCGCCGATCGAGCCGAAAAGTTTCAGCGCTCGCGGGTCTTCCGCGACGAGCTCGAACAGGATGGCCTTTGCGCCCAGGGCGCCTGTGATGCGCTCGAAATTGCGCAGCGTGAAGTCGGCGTCCGGTGAGTTGCCGCAGAACTCAAGCAGGGCGGGCATCATGGACGCGAGGTACTTGCGCGCGCGGGCCTCATACATGGCGTGCCCTGCCGACTCTCGCGACAGCTCGCGGATCGCCCGGTAGGCGGCGTCCGGCTCGTGGAAGCCATAGCGCTTCAGCAACGGCGCCGCCTGCTCGGCGGTCATGTCCGGGTCAAGCACCAGCTCCGACTCCGCGGACGCACCCTGGTTGTCGAACAGGTCCGCGAACAGGCGCAGCATCAGCCCGCGCGCCTTCATGGTGTGCACCTGCAAGTCATGGACCAGCTTTCGTGCCGGGTCCATCAGTTGATTGCCGCGGTACCCCATGGCTCGCCCGAGGCGAATCAGCTCGGCGGGCACGGCGGGCACGGTGTGTGTCTGCGCGTCATCCCAGACCTGCAGGCGATGCTCCACGCCGCGCAGGAACCGATACGCCGCGGCGAGAGTCTGGGCCTCGGCAGGCTTCAGGGCGCCGGCGGCCGTCAGCTTCTCGAGCGCAGGCAGGGTGGCACGAACGCGCACTTCGCTCACGCGCCCGCCGTTCATCAACTGGAGGAACTGGGTCACGAACTCTATGTCGCGAATGCCGCCGAAGCCGGTCTTCACGTCGGTGAACTGCTCGTCGCGCTGCTCCGTTCGCTGCTCGATGCGCCGCTTCAGCGACTTGATCTGGTTGATCTCCTCGATGGTGAGGTACTTGCGATACACCCAGCCCTGGAGCCGCTCAATAAGCTGCTCGCCGAGCGCCAGGTCGCCGGCGCAGGCACGCGCCTTGATCAGCGCCTGCCGCTCCCACGTGCTGCCGAAGCTGTAGTAGTACTCGACCGTGGATTCGAAGCGACGCGCGAGGCGCCCACGCTTGCCTTCCGGGCGCAGGCGTGTGTCAACGCGGAACACGTGGCCTTGCTCAGTGACCGAGTCCAGCAGTGGAATCAGTGTCTCGACCAGCTTGACCGCAAAGGTCTGCGCGTCCATTCGCCCCGGACCCGCGCCGTCGTAGACGAAGATCAAGTCGATGTCGGACGAATAGTTCAGCTCCTGCGCCCCGTGCTTGCCCATGGCGATCACGCAAAGCCTGAAGTCTTCGGCGCGCGTGAGACCGCGTTTGGACCGCAACGTCTCGTAGGCCTGCTCCAGCGCCACTTCCAGCGCGGCGTCAGCGAGTTCGCTGATCTCGCGCGCGACTTCTTCCAAGGGGCGAGACAGCGCCGTCTCGTGGTAGAGCACCCGCGTAGCGAAGGCGTGGTGGTTCAGGCGCAACGCGTCGCTGACGTCCTGCCCTGCGGTGATCCTCGCGCGTGCGCCGGCCGCAACCTCGCCGGCCGTGACGGGACGCCCCAGGGCCTCGGGGGGCGTGCGCAGGAAGTCGCGCCAGCCCTCGCGGATCAGATAGCCACCCAGATGGCGTGAGTGCCCGAGCAGGACGAACAGGCGGCGAAACGCGGCGGGATCAGCCAGTGCCGCGGCCACAAACTCGGCAATCGCGTCCTCTTGCGTGTAAAACAGACGCTCGAGCGCCGAAACCGATACCGTCGGCGCAGGCGAATCGTCGAATGTGCGTGACAACAGATCGACGAAGTCCACCGCCTGACCTGAAGGCAACGCGCGCAGATCCTCCTGGATGCCTTCCGACGCATATTGCAACGACTCCTGCAGCGCCTCTTCTTCAGGGCTGCCGGGCTCCGGAATCGGCCAATCGAAGGATCGTGGGTCGGGCTCGGTCACGGCTCGAATCTACACACCGGCGGCCCAAAATGCGAAGCGGCCGGCGCAGGGCCGGCCGCTTGGATCTGTGTCGCTTACTTCAGCGTAATGACCAGCTTCACACGCTCGACTGCCTTGGCGGTTGGCTCGGCAGGCGCGTCCGGTTTCGCAAGCCGCGGCGCTTCCCCGGCTGCTTCGTCGTCGGGCGGCAGGTAGCCCGTGATGCGACCCTGCGCGCGTCTGTCTTCCCCCTTGTCGGCAGCATGCTCATTCTCTTCTTGCGCCTCGCCGTCTACCTCGCCGTAGCCCTGGTCGTGGGCCAGCTTGCGCAATGCGGCCAGCAGTTCGGGAACCTTGTCCGCGTCGACCTCTACGCTGATGCTCTCCACGTCGGACTCTTCGTCTGAGACGCTCGCTTCGCCGTACAGGTTGCTGACCCAGAGGACGTCCGTTTGCGCCGTAAGCGTGTGCGCGTCGCTGATCTCGATGATGCGCACGCTCTCCGCGGCGAGTTTGCCGTACTCATCTTTGCCGTCTTCGCCGTCTTCCGTTGAGGGGGTCTCCGGCGGAGCGGGTGACGGAGCACTCGAGCCCGACTTCTTCGACGGCTCGCTCTCGGACTTGCCGCCGCCGATGCGGCGATCACGCTCGCCACCGCGGGCCGCGCCGGTCTTGCTGTCGGTTTCGCCGCCCTCATTCTTGGCGTTCGGTTCCTTCTTGCTTCTCTCAGGATTTGGTGCATTCCCGGCCGGCGGCTGCTGATCGGCCTTTGGCTTGGCAAGGTCGTTTACGCGGTCGTCGCCACCATCGGATTCCGCCCGGTTGCCATCGCGAGTCTTCCCCTGAGCGGGCCGACCTGCGGAATCCCCGGGCTCGCGTGCGGCATCGTTATTCTCAGCCTCCGCTGGATCTTGCTGGGGGTCTTGGGTTTCCTTCGACTTGTCGGCGCGGCGGAGGTTGTCGCCCGCACCGGAGCCGCCACCCCACGATCCCTTCTCATCGTCACTGTTGCGTCCGTCGAGCTGATCTTCCGCCATCTTCTCCGTCGCGGATTCCTCAAGCTCGCGCAGATCCTTGCGCATCTTCTGCGCATCGGCACCCGCGGGCCCGCCGTCTTTCATCAGTGACTCGAGAGAGTCGTCGGCCAAGTCCCGATCAAAAACTTCGTCCGACGGAGTTGCGCCCGCCTGGTCGGTCGGCGCGAGGTTGTCCAGCGCGCCGCGCGCAACACCGGATGGCGTCGCCTCACCGGGGCCGAACAGGGACGGGCCAAACATGATGCCAAGGCTGACAATCACCGCGGCCGCGACTGCGTACAGCGGCGTCCGCCAGGAGATTGTCGGGATGGATTCAAAGGGCTCGCTGCCCGGCCCGATGGCCTTGGGCTTGAAGTCGTTTTCAAGTTGGCTGAGTACGCGGCCGGAGAGGCCAACAGGGGCGCGTACGGGACCGTGCGCCGCAACCAGTGCGGTTGTTGCGCGAAGGGACTCAAGGTACTGCTTTGCGTCCTCGCGCTTTAGCAACTCGGCTACGACCTGTTTCTCGGCGTCGGTGACTTCTCCGTCGAGCCAGGCCGAAATCAGTTGCTGCTGCTCCTCTGTCAGAGGGGTGTCCATGCTGTCCTGATCCTTGGTACGACGTACGCCGCACCTTACTTTCCCCACGTGCCGACTGAACCAGTCGGACGCGACAGGAAGGGGTCCTGTCACTTTCATTGGACGGCAACGGGCGTGTACCGGTTCCCCTGCTCAGCACGAATTTGAAGAAATTGCAGGGCTCGCCGCACTTAGCGTAACCGTATGAGCAGCTTGATCTTACGCTCATCTTGCTGCTTTGTTTCCTGCAGGTCCGCTGCGGAATTGGCGTCGTCATTGGACCGCGCGCCTAACGCAACCCGTTTCAGCATCTTGTCCAGCCTGGCGCTCTTGTCCGGCCCGACCAGCTCGTCGACGTCTTTGTTCACGCAATCGCGTTGCACGTCCGGCGGCAGGTAGGCACGAGCGCCGCCGAGCACGGGGCCTGAATCGGCCGCCTTGGGCAATTCGTTGTCAGAGCGGACGAGGCGTTCCACCTCACGCGCGATGTTCTGTAGTTCTTCCACTGTGTCGGTGGTCGTCTGGATCGACTTCCGCAAGTCAACCGGGACGATGACTTCGCCGTATTGCTGCTCGGCCGTCAGTCGGTTGAGTGCCGCCAGCAGTTGTGGCACTTCGTCAGCCGCCAGCTCAACCTCAACCCCTTCAAAGCTGCTGAAGTCTGTGCCGACGAAGTCTTCGTCAGGTTCCCGGGGTTCCCCGGTTGCGCGCTCGGCGCGCTTCTCATCCTGCGCAGGCTCAAAATCAGCCAGGCGCGCCGCACCGTACATGCTGCTGACGATCAACAGGTCGTTGTACACCTGCAGCACGCTTGCCTCACGGCTGCGGTTCATGTTCAGGCTAAGCTCGAAGGGCAGATCGACTCCGCGATCGAGGCTGAGTACCGCCGCAGACTGCTCGGCGCGATCTACCGGATTCTCCGACGGTGCAGTCTCGCCGGGCGACGTGTCATTGGCGTGCTTCGGCGGAGTGGGGCCGGAAGGGTTCCCCCCTTGTTCGGCGGGTGACGCTGTGCCGTTTTCGCCGGATGTCCAGGCCCCCGCACCCTTGTCAGTGTCGCCGGCGGCGTCCCTGCTGAAGCCGCCGAAGGGCTCACTGCCCGGACCGATTGCTGAGTGAGGATCTGGCTCTGAGCTGCTGCCGTGCGCAACTTCAGGCGACTCCACCTTGTCGGAAGTATCTGTGGCCGGGCCATAGATGAGCGCCAGACTCACTACAACGGCGGCCGCGACTGCGGTCAGCGCCAATCGCCACGGAGCACGCGGCAGCGGGATCACGGGCGCGGCGAATTCATCCTTGAGCGCGGCGCAGACTCGATCCCGCAGCCCGTCCGGCGCCTGCACGCAGCCGTGCGTCAGCAGCAGCTTCCGAAGGCGCTTCAGTTCTTCGACGTAGAGGCGGGCGAGGTCGTCGCGCTGGATCAGCTGCCGGGCGATTTCACCGTCGGCCGTCGTGGTTTCACCGTCGACCCAGGCGTGCAGCAATTCCATTTGTTCAGTCGTCAGCGCCATGGTTCTCGTCCCGGCGGCTCTCAAGCCCGCCAGCAACTAGACGCCCGGAAAGGTTCACCGGTTCCGGAAATTTATTTGCTGGTCGCGGTGGTCACAGGCTCCCATCCCTCCGGTACGCCCGTTTGCAGCTCACGACAGAGCGCTTGCAGCCATTTCGACGGGCCGTCTTCCGGCTTCCAGTCCAGCATCTCATCCAGCAGTGTGAGTGCCTGGTCAAACTCGCGCTTGCGATAGTTGGCGAGAGCCTGCTCGTACCTCATGTACTCGGTTGAGTACACGGCCGTCTCGCCACCGACCATCGCCAGCGGCTCGAATACGCGCACCGGCTTTGACTTGCCCACGACGCGGATCTGGTCGATCTCGCGGAAGATAACGAACTGTTTCGCAAGGTCGCGCGTGCGCTCATCGACCAGCACTTCGGTACCGTAGAGCTTGTTCGCACCTTCGAGGCGGCTGGCGAGATTGACGCTGTCGCCGATCACGGTGAAGTTCTTCTTCGTCTCTGTGCCGATGTTGCCGATCACGACTTCACCGGTGGCAATACCGATCCTCTGAAAGAATAACGGCTTGCCCTGCCTGGCCCATTCCTCGCGAAGTTGCGCGGCGACCTTGAATGACTCGATGGCCGTCTCGCACGCCCGCACGGCGTAGTCGCCGTCCTTTACAAATGGCGGGCCCCAAAAGGCCATGATCGAGTCGCCTATGAACTTGTCGACGTAGCCCTTCTGCTCGCGGAGCTCTTCGCCGAGCGCCGTGAAGTACTCGTTGAGTTGCGCCGTCAGCGCCTCGGCCTCAAGCCGTTCGCTGATGCTGGTGAAGCCCTTGATGTCGCTGAAGAAGATGCTGCCTTCTTCGCGAATACTCGCCGACTGCATCATCCCCGGGTTGTCGAGCAGACTGCGCGCCAGCGTGTCGTGCGTGTACATGCCGAGCGCCTTCAACCCGGATGTCATGTCGTTGAACGCCTTGCCGAGCTTCGCCAGCTCGTCCCGCCCGCGGACTTTAACGCGCGTGTCGAAGTCACCGCCGCGGATCTTGAACGTCGCCTCCTGCATGCGCCGGAGCTGCCGGATCACCAGGTATGCCCCGAAGTACGCAATGATCGCCGCAACCAGGCCAAGCAGCCCGCCGATCATGAACACCTGCTTTCGCAGGTCCTTGAACGGCATCAGCTCGGCATCAAGGCTCTTGAACGCAACAAACCCCGGCCGATTCACCAAGGCCGGCGGCGAAAGGTCGCTGCTGAATGCGACACCGAGGTAGGTCTCCCCGCTGCGTGAGAACTCGAATTCCTTGCGGCCGCGCTGCTCATTGATTGCGCCGATTTCCCGTGCCCGCGCCACGACTTCTTCGGCAGCCTGCATGTCCGGCGCGTCCGCCGTGCCGAGAGTCGAAGACGCGACAACGTCGCCGGTGAACACAATCTTTTCAATACTATCCAGATCGCCCGACTGGTCCTCCATGTCGGTGCGTTCCAGCCAGTCTCGCGACAACTCCGTCAATACGACGGCCACCCCGATCACGATCTTGTCCTGGACGCTCTCCCACAGGTAATTCTGCACCACAAGGTAGACGCGCCCGGCCACCGGCAGCACGGCGACCTCGCTGTCGGGCATTCCGACGGCATCGCCCTGCCGGAAAGCCCGGTCGTAGAAGCTGCCGATGAATCCCAGCAATTCCTTGTCAGCGAACAGCTCCTTCCGCCATTCCGGCGTGCTGGCCTGGCGCTCGGCGATCGAAACGAATGCGAGCGCGTCGCCGGCCGACGCCAGCAACCTGGCCTGCCGGTCTTCGGCTACGAAAGAGTCGATGACGGCGAGGGCGACATCACCGTCCGCGTCCCGCCGCCAGTCCTGCGCGAACGGGTAGAGATTTTCTGCGAGGGTGGTGATGCCTCGATCATTGAACAACTGCACCAGCTCGCTGCTGGCGGAACTGGCCTTGATGCCGGTTCGCGAGATGACGGCCGCGTTGTCGATGCGCAGCTCAAGGATCTTCTGGTCCTTGTGAAGCTCGTTGTTGATCCGGCGCCGGGCGTCTTCTTCGAACAGGCTGCTGCTGCTGACCACAAGGAAGCCGGTCAGGAACGCAACCAGCACGATCACCGCAATCAACGCCTTGTAGCGAAGACTCATTTACCAACTTTGGGCAGGTTGTTGACCGTGAGCTCGGCCGTGAGCGTGGTGCGCTTGCCGGGCGCCACCTTGACCTGTTTGGACCAATCAGGAAGTCGCGGCGGGTACACCGTGACCTCGTAATCACCGGGCGGGAGGTTGTTGAAGAACGCACCGGCCTCACTACTGCCGACCCATGCCGCGGAGTCCACGACAAACAGTACGCAGTGCAGGGACTCGTCCTCATCGCAATACACGTCATATCGCCCGGGCGCCGAGACTTTGACGGTGCCGAGTGCGCCGGAGCCCACCTCGGCCTCAAACGAGCCATCCCCTTCATTGAATCCGTAGACGTGCACGGCGGATCCACGGGTGTTGCGCAGCGTGAACTGTGCGGATGCGCCTTTCATGGTCGCCAGCAACTGGTCGCGGCTGAAACCGTCGTCGTTCAGCTCAAGCTCCGACGCCGCCGGCGAGGCTGACAGCACGGGCGCCCCGCTTACGACGACAACCACGTCCGGCATGTCATCGTAGTCGACACGCTCGAACGCTTCGCCCTTCTCAATGCTCGTGCGCCGTACGCTGTAATCTTCGCGAACATCCTCGCGTTTGGGGCCCCGGACCCCCTCCTTGGCTTCGCCTTGAAGGTTTACGAGGATCTGGCCGTTGCTTCCCTGCGGCTCCGGATAACTGGGCGCACTGGCGCACGCGGCCATCATCAGGGCGAGCATTGCCAATGCGGAGAATGCGGCGGTTTTCATCGCGCCATCTCCACTGTCACGGACGTTGTTCCGCCATCCGTCACTTCCACCGTCGTTTCGAAATCCTTGAAGCGCTTCTGCTTCTGCCACGTGTGCAGCGTGTACTTGCCGGCCGGCACGTTCTTGATTTCGAAGGTGGATGCGTCGGCCTCAAGCAGGGCAAAGGCAGGGCTGGGTGCAACGTAGAACTTGGCGTCCATGCGCTTGTGAATGCTGCAGTGAACGCTGACTTCGCCCGCTTCTTCAAAGTCGTGTTCGCGGCTCTCGCCCTGGTCGAAGATGCCGAGGTCGGCCTCGATGTCGCCGAGGAAGTACACGTTGTGGCTGATCTCTTTTTCCTCGTCGTTGAGGAACTTGACCTTCTGCTTGCGCACCAGCACGGCGAAGCTGGGCTCGAACTTGCCGCCGCTCTGGCTGACTTCGATCTCTGCGGGCGCGTCGTAGACACCCTGCTCGCCGGGCTTGCCGTCTTCGCCCTGGCGTACCAGGTAAATCACGATTGGCTGTTGGGGACGACGCGTGCTGAAGTTGACCGTGCCCTTGACCGTGCCCTTCTTGGCATCCGCCCATTTCCATTCGCCGTCTTTGTAGGCTACGGACTTCGCATACACCGGCTTTGGAAGATGCGCGGGGGCGAGCTGCGCCTTGATGGCCACAGTGGCGACCACGGTCACGGCGAGTGCCACGCCCAACAACGGCAATTTGCGCATTGTGCTGGTCATGAGTGAAACCATCAAACCGGCACACGCTGATCCCGTCAAGCTTCGCGGCCCGCTTGTGGATGGGCTGTCCAACGCCTAAATTGGACGGGTGAGGGGTTTTACGCGAACCGTTGGCCCTGCCCACGCGTATTACCTTTGCACAGGCAGCAGGAGCAGGATGTCAACCGCCTCCGAAAACCAGGACCTGAAGCTGATGGCCGCGATCAAACGCGGCAACATGGAGGCGTTCGAGCAGCTTTTCTACAAGTACTACCGCCGCCTCTACGCCCTGTTTTATCGCCTGAGCTGGGATGACGGGCGCGCCGAAGACCTGCTGCAGGAGACCTTCATGCGCGTCTGGCGCGGGGCGATGACCTTTCGCGACGACCTCAAGGTCTCCAGCTGGATCTACCGCATCGGGCGCAACTGCTGGATCGATCTGGAGGCGCGCCGCAAGTCCGTCCGCCGCGCGGTCGACATCGAAAGCGACAGCCTGCTCGATTCCGGGCGTGTGGATGCCCTTTCCGAGAACGACCCGCGCGCGACCACCAGTGGTCGCTACGCCGCCGTCAGGCCGGTGCAATTGATTGAAGAAATGGCGGCCGGCAAGGAAGAGTCGCCAGACACCCGCGCGGAGAAGCGCGAGATTGAAGACGGCGTCCGCAGCGGGCTGCTCGACCTCGATCCCATGCACCGGCTGGTGCTCGTCATGAGCTTCTACCAGGGAATGACCTACACGGAGATCGCGGAGGCACTCGAGATCCCGCTGGGTACGGTCAAGTCACGCGTCTACTACGCGGAGAAGAAACTCCGCGACAAGCTGAAGCGCTTCGTCGGCAAGCAGCCGGAGGGGGTGAAGAATGCTTGATGACGACAAGGTCACTCAACCCCTGGGTGGCGTGCAGCTTCTCTCGTACACACTCGGAGAGCTTGACTCTGACGCCCAGCAGCAGCTCGAAAAGAGAATCGAGGCCGATCTTGCCCTCAAGGACGAGCTGGCGGAGATTCGTGCCCACCTGAAGCTGCACCAGGAAGTCCGCAAAGTGGCGCCCCGCCGCGGCAGCTTCGAGCGGCTGCGCGCCCACATGAAGAAGGATGGCGCGTTCCAGGGCGCGATCCCCGGTGTGCACTGCATGTTGCGGCGCTCATTCATGCTGGCAATTCTTGTGGGTATCGCTGCCATCGTCACGCTGGTTGCGGTCGGCTCCACCAGCGGATCAACCTCCGCGCCGGACGTAATCGGCCAGATCGTGTACCACAACCCTTCGCTCGTGATGGGCCAGCGGCGCGCGGAGGTCGAACGCCGCGAGTTGACGCTGAAGAGCGAAGCGGACGACCCGGAAAACACCGGCGCATACGACGCATTCGTCTGGCTGCCGACGGGCGTGGACAACACCTACAGCACCATTGAGCTGGGCCAGAACACCGAGTTCAAGTTCACCAAGACCCGCCGCGTGGAAGTGACACGCGGGCTGCTGCGGCGGCTCGACGTGCAGCCGGGCGGCATGGGCGAAGGCCCCTTCGTGATCGTCACGCCGCACTGCCAGGTGCAGGTGGACCAGGGCAGCCTCAGCCTCGAAGTCACGCGCGACGGCGTTGAAACACAAATCAGCGTGGCCGCGGGTACGGCGCGCGTCTACGGGCTGGACTCGGACCGCAGCTTCCCGGTGCCGGCCGGCTACTGCACTTCGGTAGAGCGCGGCAAGCTGCCGGATCCGGCCCGCCCGGTCCTGAAGCTCACGCTCGATTCGGTGCCGAACAATAAGTCGCTGATCCAGGTGACGCTCGCCAACGACGGCTACGTGCCGGTTCGCGTGCGGCGCGCGATTGACGCCGACAACGTCTTCCCCGAGCCGATCTACATGATGCAGGCCTCGCACTCCTCGCAGTACTCGCCTGAAGAGGGCGTACCCGAAAACGTCACGCTGCCGCCGTGGCCCGTTACGCCAAAGACGGAACTGGAGCAGGCGAGCGACCACAGCGGCGAAGTCTGGCTCGACAAGGGCGAATACTACCGCTTTACCTTCGACATCTCCTCGTTGCTCGTCAGCACGCCGCCGGTTGAGTTGTGGCTGCGTGTTGAGTATCGCGGCGACTTGTACGGCCCTCCGGGCGAAGCCCGCGTGCGGATTGAAAGCAACAATTTGAAGCTCGATCTCAGGAAGCGCTAGATGAGCCTGACACTGATTGAAAAGAAGCTCTCACAGCTGCGCGGCCATATCCGCCTGATGTTCTTCTCGTGGGGCCTCGCGAAGCTCACGATGTGGGCTGCCGGGCTGACACTGTGGCTGTTCTACACCGACCTGCTGCTGAAGCTGCCGGGCGGGTTGCGCGTCGGCTTCCTTGTTGTCGCCTTGCTGATCCTGGCCGTGATCGCGGTACGTTCGCTGTTCTATCCGCTGTCACGCACCCTCTCCGACGAAGACCTGGCGCTGCTGGTCGAGCGCGAGTACCCGCTGCTCAATGACCGCCTCATCAGCTCGCTCCAGATGCTCAAGAACCAGGAGCGCTACAAGGACGCCGGCAGCGAGGACATGATCCGCGCCGTCGTCAGCGAATCGTTCGACATCGCAGGGCGGCTCCAGTTCAACGAGGCCGTCCGTTCCCGCCGCCTGCTCTACATGGTCATGGGCAGCCTGGTCGCCATGGTGCTGCTGTTCGGGCACGCATGGATCGCCCGCGACGCCATGAGTATCTGGGTCAAGCGCGCACTGGGCGGCGGCCCCGAGTGGCCGACGGACACCCAGCTTGAAGTTCTGATCCTGAACAAGGACCAGATCGCGCAATACCCGACCAATGAAGAGCTGATCGTGAACTTCACGTTCGACCCCGAGGAGAAGATCCCGGAACTAGGGGTCAGCGGCGTCTACCAGGTGGCGAGCAACAGCGACCTGCGCTTCATCGCCCGCCCCAGCGGCGCGATCCCCGACAAGGCCGAAATCGTCATCACGACCTACCAGAAAGACCCGGACAGCGGGCGCTACATTCGCGTCGGCAAGGAAATCTCCCGCCCCATGGAGCGCTCGACGATCACCGGCAGCGACGAGAACGAAGTCGTGTATTTCTCGTACAACAAGATGAGCATCATCAACCCGCTTGAGCAAATCACCATCCGGGCTGGCGACGCCACGGCCGGCCCGTACACCCTGCGCATGATCCCGGCACCGGAGTTGGATGCGGCGCTTGAGCTGACGTTTACTTACCCCGAGTACCTCGTGCTCCCGCCGCGCACGACCCAGGAGCGCGCCATCGATGCGGTAGCGGGGACACGTGTCGAATTCACTTTCAGCACCAGCAAGCCACTGATGCTGGAAGGTCCGGATGCCAGTGCGCTGCTGGTCGACTTCAATGTAGGCAGCAGCCAGAAGTACCCGATCGATACGGACGGCGCGGCCGGCGACAACCACTACAAGGCTCGAATCCCGGCACTGCAGTTGGGCATGTCGCACTACCGTTTCAAACTCGTGGACAAGCAGGGCATCGAGAACGCCAACAACATCGGCGACATCATGTCGGTGAAGGAAGACACGGCGCCCAATGTGCGCATCCTGTTCTCAGGCGACCCGCTGGTTTCGAATCAGCTCGTGTACATCACCAAGGACGCGATCCTGCCGATCGAGTTTGAGATGGTGGACGACTACGGCATCGGTAGCGCAAAGATGTTCTGGCGCTTCCAGATCGAGACCGAGTATCGCGAGTACCGGGCCTTTGCCGAGCAGTTCAAATACCTGGAAAGCGGCCCGAAGCAGAACATCAACACCACGTATACGCTCGACTTCGCGAAACTTGTCGGCGAAGAACGTATCCCCACCGGCACGCGCCAGGCCATTGAGGTCTACATCCAGGCCTACGACCTGAACCAGGTAAAGCTGAGCGATGATGCTCCGCCGGAGTTCCAGGGCAGCAAGCATCACACGGTGCTGACCTAC
Source organism: Planctomycetota bacterium (assembly GCA_020638675.1). Taxonomy (GTDB): domain Bacteria; phylum Planctomycetota; class UBA8742; order UBA2392; family UBA2392; genus JACKID01. The sequence continues at coordinate 762,714 of JACKID010000001.1, read as the reverse complement.
GAGCTCTATGAGATGGACGAGTTGCGGGCAAAGGTCAGCAGCCAGATCCGCCAGATCAAGACGACCATCTCCAGCATGGCCAGCCTGCAGGAAGACCTGATCGCGATTACCAAGGACGCGCTCGACAAGGCCAACCTGCTCGACTTCCGTGAAGAAGACGGGCAGCGGCTGCGCAACGACCTCGACGAGGCCTACAAGCGCCAGAACCAGATGCTGCGTGACGCCGAGGTAGTCCTGAACCGGTTCGGCGTTTTCGCGCAGGTCTACCGCTTCAACCGTCTGGAACGCGAAGACCTCGACAAGCCGCAGGAATCGCGCATCCAGACTGTGCGCCTGCTGCTCGCGATCGCAGCCGCCGAGCGCGAGCTGCAACAGCGCATCAACTCGCCGCTCGTGCGCCTCGAAGAAGCCGAAGACACGGACATCGCCCGCCACGCCGGCGAGCTGATCGCGAACCTGAGCGCCGAGTTGGTCCGTGCGCAGCCGGACTCGACCTTTTCAGCCGACAGCTTCGGCAAGCTGATCCAGGAGACCGGGCTGTTCACGCCGGGCAGCATGGAACGCGCCCGTGGCCTGTACGAAAGCCTGCTGGAAGTCGGCATCAAGCCGAATGAGCGTCGCGAGTTGCTGGTTGAGTTGCAGAAGCAGCAGGAACTCAGCATCGACATCATCCGCGCGGTGCAGGACCAGGTGAAGAAGTGGGAGGGCTTCGACGACATCCTGCATGGCTTCCGCAACTTGCTCGACACGCAGAAAGACACAAACGACAACGTGAAGAAGGAAGTCGGCGGCGGCGACTAAGCATGCCCAAACCCAAAAGCGGGGCCCGCCACGGCGGGCCCCGCTTCTTTCCGTGTCCCGGCCAGCTGGCGCGCCTCTGCGCGCGGTCCATGAAACCATCACAAGTACCTGGCTGGACACAACTTACGCCGGGAACCGAAAACGGTGTGGTTTTTCTTCCTTTACTGTGTGAACCACACTGCCGGACCTTGCGTAATACCTGTGTAGCGCAGTGTTTCCGGCAGACCTCGCACATAGAGAGAACCCAATGAAGCTCAACCGACTCGGCCGTCGCGCCCGCCACTGGCAGCAACTCTTCAGCCTCGCAGCCGCCATTGCCATGTCCGTCATGCTCGCACGCACGCCGCAGGCGCAGGATGCCGGCAAGAAGGACGACCCGGCCGCCGCCAGCAAGGAAGACCGACTCGAGAAGATCGCCGAAAAGCAGAAGGCCGCGCGCCAGGCGCTGGTCAGCCTGCGCGATCGCCTTGAGAAACTGCTGCTGGAGCTTGAGCAGAGCGACGACCTGACAGAGCGTCGCCGCATCCCGCAGATCCAGGCCGCGCTCAAGCGCCTCAATGAGCTGAAGATCGAAGACGACATGGGCACCACGGAAGAGAACATCCGTGAAGGCCAGGTTCGTACCGCGCTCGCCAAGGGCAAGGACATCGAAAAGGCGATTGCCGAGGTGATCGACCTGCTCGAAAACGGCGCCAAGATCGGCGAAGACGAGAAGATCAAGGAACTCGAGAGCCGCATCGCCGCGCTTGACGCCATGCGCGATGACCAGATGCGCATCCGCTCCGACACCGAAAAGACCCGCGACAACGACAAGGCCCGCCGCCTCGACGAGATCGAGCAGTCCGTGCGCGACCTCAAGACCGAGCAGGAAAAGCTCAAGGACAACACCGACGACCTGCAGGCCAAGCGCGAACAGCTTGAGCAGCAGATCAACGAGCTGGAACGCCTCAAGGACGACCAGGAGCGGGCATCCAGCGACCTCGAGAAACGCAAGGCCGAAGAGCAGCAGAAGCAGAAGGAGCACATCGAGAACCTTGAGAAGGCGCTCGACGAGGTCAAGAAGCTCGAGCAGGAAGCCCGCCAGGCCAAGGAAAAGGACGAGAACCTCAAGGCGCTCGACCAGATCAGCAAGGACCTCGACCGCCTCATGAAGGACCAGGCGGACGTCAAGAAGAACAGCGAGAAGGCGGGCGAAGAGCCGAACCAGAAGGCGCTCGACGCCATCAAGCGCGCCGAGGAGAAGCAGCTCGAAGCCTACCGCAGCACGCGCACCGAAAATGCGCAACGCCAGGGCGCGAACACCCAGCTGCCCAAGGAGGTGATGGACCGCCTCGAGGAACAACAGAAGGCCGCGCAGGACGCCATCGAGCAGGCCAAGGAAGCAACCAAGGACGCCCCGCAAGGCGTAGAGGCACGCAAGGCGCGCGAGGCACTCGACCGCGCGGCCGAGCAGAGCCAGAAGGCGCAGGACGCGCTTGACCAGGGCGATCCCGACGCCGCCGAGAAGGCGCAGGACGAAGCCAACAAGGCGCTGAAGGAAGCCTCCGAAGCGCTGAAGCCCTCGGCGCAGGCGAACAATGACCTCAAGCGCGCCAAGGCCGGCGAGGAGAACGCCAAGGCCAACGCCGAGAAGCTGAACAAGGACCTCAAGGCGCTCGCCAACCAGATCGCCAAGCAGCGCAAGGAACGCGGCGAGGAAAACGCCGACAAGGCCAGCGAGGCCGACTACGCGCAGGAGAAACTGGAAGCGGCCCAGAAGGCCATGGAGGAGGCGGCCGAGAAGCTCGACAACGCGGAAACCGATAACGCCGAAGCCAGGATGGCCGAGGCGATGAAGAGTCTTGAAGAAGCCAAAGCCCAGCTCAAGAGCAGCGAGGGCATGGATTCACAGGGCAAGCCGGACTTCAGCAAGGCGGCCGAGAAGCAGAACGAGTTGGCCAAGAAGCTCGACGACCTGGCCAATGACGTGAACAAGCTGCCCGAGCCGCAGGTCGACAAGGAAGGCATCCAGCAGGCCATTGATCGCGCCCGCGAATCGTCCAAGCCGCTGCAGGAATCGGAAGACCGCGTCATGCGCGGCAACGCCAAGGCAATGGACAAGAAGCTGGAGCAGCTCCAGAACGAAATGAAGGAAAACGGCGAGGCGTCTGCCGAAACCATGCGCGACGCGGCCGAGCTCGCCCGCGCCATGCAGCGCGAAGCCGAGCGCGCCCCGGGTGCGGAAGCCCAGAAGGCCGCGCGCGATGCCGAAGACGTCGCCCGCATGCTTGAGGAAGCCGCGGACGCGAAGGAAGGCGCACGCCAGGCCCGCGAGGGACTGAAGGAAGCCGCGCAAAACTCGGCCAAAGCCGCCGAGGCCATGGAGAAGCAGGACGGCCAGACCGGCGTGCAGAATGAAACCGACGCGCTGGACAAGATCAGCCAGGCCCGCGAAGGCCTGCAGCGCCGCCTCGACGCTGAGCGTGGCGCCAAGGCACTCGAAGGCGCCAGCGAGAAGCAGGACGACATGGCTCGCCGCGCGGCCGAAGCCGCCGAAGCCCTCGACAAGATGGCCAAGGAAGCCGGCAACGCCCAGAGCAAGGAAAACAACGGTCAGGCCAGCAAGGAAGCCAGCGAGGCCGCCAAGGCCATGCAGGAAGCGGCCGAGGCCCTGAAGAAGGCCGCCGAGGCCAGCCAGAGCGGCGACCCGAAGTCGGGCGATCCAAAATCTGGTGACCCGAAATCCGGCGATCCCAAGTCCGGTGACCCGAAGTCAGGCGATCCCAAGTCGGGCGACCCGAAATCCGGTGACCCCAAGTCTGGTGATCCGAAGTCAGGCGACCAGAAGTCCGGCGAGCAGCAGCGCTCTGAGCAGATGCAGAAGGCTCAGGACGCGCAGGCGCAGGCGCAGCAGAAACTCGACAAGGCCATCGACCAGCTCAAGAAGGAGCAGGCCCAACTTGACCAGAAGCAGGCCGACGCCGCCAAGAAGCTCGCCGAGAACCAGGACAAGCTGTCCGAGAAGGTCGACGACCTGTCCAAGCAGCTTGAGAAAACGCCCGACGGCAAGGAAATGACGCCGTCCGAGGCCGAGGCACGCGACAACCTCAAGCAGGCCGAAGAGGAAATGAAGAAGGCTTCGGACAACCTGAACCAGGCCGACCCGAAGAAGAGCAGCGAGAACCAGCAGAAGGCCGTCGAGAAGATGGACAAGGCCATCGAAAAGCTGCAGGAGGCGCAGAACGAATCCATCGACGAAAAGGAACGTCGTAAGTTCGTCGAGCTCGAGGAACGCCAGAAGGACCTGGAGAAGAAGCTCGAGGAATTCAACAAGAACCCGCAGAACAACGAGAACCAGCAGGCCCAGAAGGCCGCGCAGGACGCACAGCGCGCCATGAAGAAGGCCCGCGAAGACCTGAACAAGCAGAACAGCAGCGAAGCCGAAGAAGAGCAGAAGAAGGCCGAAGAAAAGCTGAAAGAAGCCAGCGACGCGCTCAAGGAAGAAAAGAACGAGTACGTCCAGAGCCAGCAGGAACAGATGCTGGTCAAGGTCGAAGAGACGCTCAAGGCCATGAAGGAAAAGCAGCTTCAGGCCAACAGCGACACCGTTGAGCTTGACCTGCAGGTCCGCCAGCGCGGCGGCGACTGGAACACCGCGCTCAAGCGCCAGGCCAAGGCCCTGTACGGAGAGCAGGAGGAAGTGAAGACGCTCGGTGACGATTGCCTCGAGGCGCTCAAGACCGGCCAGTACGGCGGCTTCACCAACAACATGGAGTTGATCAACAAGCTGCTGAACGAGATCATGGGCCAGATCGAGGGCCGCGAGGTCGGCGAAGGCACCCAGCTCGACCAGCAGGAAGTGATCGAGAAGCTCGACCGCATGCTCGGCGCTGTCGAAGGCGAACGCAAACGCCTCGCCAAGAAGCGCGAAAAAGGCGACCAGGGCTCACCGCCCCCGGGCCAGGGGCAGCCGCAGGCCGAGCCCTTGGTCAGCAAGCTCGCCGAAATGGAGCTGGTGTACGAAGAGCAGAAGTCGCTCGGCGAGAAGATTCGCAACCTCGGCGAAATGGCCAAGGAGTACGACCGCGACAACATGCCGGACTACTACCGCCGGCTCTACGAGCGCTACTCGGCCGAGCAGGCCGCGCTGAAGAAGACCTGGGACGATCTGCGCAAGCAGATCCCGGGCTATCAGCCGGAATAGGCAGGAACCTGCAGTGAATGGGCAGCGTTAAACCGATAGAATGACAACGGTCGACAGGACCGAACCAAGGAAGAAGACGATGAAAAAGCTGATGCTCGCAATCGCGATGGCCGGGCTGTTCGCAGCGCCTGCCGCACTCAATGCCCAGGACGGCGGCCGTGGTGAAGGCGGCGAATGGGGTGGAGAAGGCACGGAAGGCGAAGCCAAAGAGGGCGGCAAGTCCGTCGAGGAAATGATCGCCGAGCTTCACAAGCTGATGAAGAAGGCCAGCGACGAAATGGGCGAGCTCGAGAACGAGCTTGCCAAGGCATCGCTGGATTCGCCCAAGGCCGACGTCATCGCCGAGCGCGTCAAGAAGCTCAAGGAAGCGATGGAGCAGGGCAAGCTTGATGAAATGCCCGAAGGCCTGCGCAAGCAGATCGAGGAAAACCCGCAAGAGGTCGCCAAGGCCACCGGCAAAAGCAACGAAGAGATCAAGAAGATCGCGCAGAGCAGCGACGAGTTGACTGAGCTGCTGCGCAAGAACCCCGAGCTGCTGAAGAAGCTGTCCCAGAGCCAGGACACGATGGACGGCATCATCCAGAAACAGCAGGCGGCCGAGAAGAAGATTGAAGAGACGCTCAAGAAGCAGGACGACGCCGTCGAGGCCGCCAAGAAAGAACTCGACGACTCGCTTGAGCTCGCGCACGACATCAAGGCCAAAAGCCAGGGTCAGGGCCAGGGACAGGGTCAGCCGAAGAACGACAAGGGCCAGCAGACCAAGGACCCCAAGGAAGGCGAAGGCAACCCGCAAGGCGGCAACAACAAGAAGCCGAGCAAGGGCGCCGAAGAAGGCTATCAACCCGGCGAAGGCGAAATGAAGCCGGAAGACAAGGTCGAGGAGTACGAACGCGCCAAGGAAGGCGGCTTCCAGGCTGACAAGAAGAACAAGGACATGAAGGACGGCGCCAGCAGTGACGACAAGCGCGAGCCGGCCAAGTACAAGGACTTCTGGGACAAGTTCAACAAGGAAGTCACCAAGAAGACGGCCGAGCGCAAGAAGGACGAGTAAACCCGTCACCAACACAAAGCCCCCGCACTCGCGGGGGCTTTTCATTTTCAGCCCAGCTCCATCAGCCGCAGCGCCAGGCTCTTTACATCCAGCATGGACATTCCTTCGGGCAGCGACGTGCTGCCTGCGATCACCGGTCCGTCGTCCGGACTCGCGGCCGGCAGTCCGTGGCTGCCCTTCACGATGGACGCGTCCAGCGGGCACGACTTGAAGCGATAGCGCAGCCCGGCCTTCTTCTTCAGCAGCGTCACGCCCATGGAAGCCTTGCTCCCGGCCAGGAACAGCTCGCACGGGTCGTAGCCCGGCTTGCGGTGTATGTCGACGCTGCGGGCGAAGTCCGGCGCAAGGTCGTCGTCCATCCAGTATGGATACGCAAACCAGGCATCGGGCGTGCTTAGCACCACAAGCTCGCCGCTGCGTTCGTGGTCGATCTGCAACTCGGCCTGCGCCTCGCGATCCAGCACGCGCGCCACACCCTCGATCGCCGCCAGTTGCCGGCGCACCGGCGCAACGTCGTTCGGGTTGCGCACGTAGACATGCGCGGCCTGGTGATCGCTGACGGCGAACGCGCGGCTCTCGTGCACATCCAGCATCTCACCGAACGGTCCGCCGCGAACACGCAGCAAGCCCTCGCGCCGCAGCACGCGGTTCAGGTAGACCGGCTTGCTCACAGCTTTCAGCCCATATTCGCTGACGACCAGGACGTTTGCGCCAAGGTCTTCCGCGGCGGCGAGCACCGTCGCGGCGCACGCATCGACTTCCCCCACCAGCTTCGCGTCATCGGCTGCGCTGCCGAGACGCTGATAGTCGTAGTCGAGATGCGGCAGGTAGCACAGCGTCAAGGTGGGCTTCTTCTCGCGCATGACGGTGGCGGTCGCCCGCGCGATCCACTCGCTGCTCGGCAGTCCCGCCATCGGTCCCCAGAAGGCCTGAAACGGGAATTCCCCATGCAACGCCTTCAGTGCCTCTGCCAACTCCGGCGGCTCGGTGAGGATGTCGAACTCCTTGCTGCCGTCGCTGCCGTAGTGGGGCTTGGGCGTCACGCTGTACTTGCAGCCGCTGCCCTGGTTGAACCACCAGAACATCTTGGCACAGCTGAACTCGGGGTTGAGCTTCTGCGCCTCGCGGTACAGCGGTTCCGCCTGCATCAGGGCGTTCGTCTGCACCCAGTTGCGCACCTCGCCCAGTTCGCGCCAGTACCACGTGTTGCCGACCACCCCGTGCACGTTCGGGGCAGTACCCGTCAGCATGCTGGCCTGCGCAGTCATCGTGACGCCCGGAAACACACCGGTCATGGGGCTCGACTTCAACTGACGCAGTCGTGGCGCGTGCTTCAGCAGGCGCGGCGTCAGCCCGACGACATTGATGATGACCAGTGGTTTCAAGTCTGCACGAACCTCAAGTGCTTCGCCGAACGGGTTTATGACCGCCCAACACGATCTTCACGCGGCCTTTAAGACCCCCTGCTACAAGACTCCACGGCAACGGATTCGATCAACCAGACCTTACGGAGTCACTAACCATGCAGAAAACATTTGTGATGCTCGCGGCACTGCTGATCGCCGGGCTGGCCTTCGTGGGCTGCAAAAGCTCCGGCAGCGGCGAGACCGACAACGGCAGCGGCGGCGCGTGCGGCGAAAGCGCGTGCGGCGGCAGCTGCAACGGCGGCGGTGGCAGCACCGACATGGCCGACATGATGATCAAGATGTACACCGAAGGCCAGCAGAAGGCTTCGCCCTTCGTTGTGCTGCACGAGTTCGTCTCGGTCGGCCAGTACTGGGAAGTCACCAGCAGCTTCGGCGGCCAGAAGAGCGTCAACAAGTGGCAGGTGGCCGCCAAGGCCGAAGGCACCAAGAGCGAGTTCATCGTCGAGAACGACATGGGCCAGGGCTACATCCTCGCCTACCAGGTCGACGCCTGGGCCGAGCAGGGCAAGCCGAACGTCAAGAGGGCCTGGATCGGCAAGCCGGGCGAAGAGCCGCAGGAAATTGAAGTGATGGATTGGAAGGACACCAACGGCGGCACCACGCCCGAGTTCAACGGCATCGTCCTGAAGGAAGACTTCAAGGGGGTCGAATTGGCCGGCAAGAAGTTCGACGGCGAACTGGTGATCGTCAAGTCCGACGGCAACACCACCAAGACCTGGACGGCTGAAAATGGCTGGTTCAGCAAGGTGATCAAGATGGAAATGAACGGCGACGTGGTCATGGAGCTGACCGGCGTCAGTTTCGACGAGAAGGTCGAAGCCTGGCTCAAGTGGAAGCCCGACGAAAAGAAGTAAGCGCCCCTCCAAAAAAAAACGCCCCGGTGAATGCCGGGGCGTTTCCGCCTTTAACGGCCTTAAAAGGTATCATGCGGCCGGGGGTTACCATGAGAGCACTCTGCGTACTGACGGCACTGCTGGTGCTGGCGAGCGCGATTGTCGCGCAGGAATCCGAAACGCCGGCCCAGAAACTGGGCAAACTGGAAGAGCGCCTCAAGAAGCTCGAGGACGAGGCGGCAAAGCTGCGCAAAGAGCTTGAAGAGCTGAAACGCGAGCTCGGCGGGAACCAGCTACCCGAAGGCGTGCTCTGGACCCTAGACATGAAGTCGGATCTCAAGGGCTCCGCGACCGTGGCCGACCTCGACGGCGACGGCAAGCCGGAGGTCGTGTTCGGAAGCTACTTCGGCGAGCAGCACCTCTTCTGCGTGCGCGGCGCGACCGGCGAAGTGGTCTGGAAGCACAAGTCCGATGCCGGGCCGCTCGATGCTTCCACGGCCGTGATCGACCTTGATGGCGACGGCAAACTAGAGGTGTTCAGCGCCGATTCATCATCCGGACACTTCTACGACGTCGCGCCTAATGGCGACCTGAACTGGAAGTTCAAGCTGCCCAACAGCACCGATTCGCCGGTTGCGATCGCCGACCTCGACGGCGACGGCGTAAAGGAATTCGTCATCGGCAGCATGTGGGAGCGCGACGGCAAAGGGGCTGTGACGTGCTATTCGGCGAAGAACCAGGAGCAGCTCTGGCAGGCGCGCTTCAAGGGCTGCATCCAGTCCGAGCCTGTGCTGGTGGACCTCAATGCCGACAAGACGCTCGACGCCATCGTCACGACCTGGCGCGGCGACAACTGCGTTCACGCGCTGAACGGCAAGGACGGCACCGAGCTCTGGTCTTTCAAGACCGAAGGCAACGAAAAGTCGATGGGCATCTACCACGGCGTCGCACTTGCCAAGGATGAAAAAACCGTGTTTGTCACGACCTGCCAGGGCGACGTGTACGCAATCAACGGCAAGGGCAAGCAGCAGTGGCACAAGCACTATGACGACTACCTGTTCGCGCCCATCAGCGTTGGCGATATCAACAAGGATGGCAAAGAAGAGCTCGTCTTCGGCGGACACAACATCTACTGCCTCGCGGCGGGCGATGGTGCTGAGTTGTGGAAGCAGGGACTCACGGGTGGCCTCGACCGCGGCGCGGCATTCACCGATGCTGACGGCGACGGCGACCTGGATGTCATCTTCAACGACCAGAAGTCCGTAGTCGCCCTCGACGCAAAGGACGGCAAGGAAACGTTCCGCTTTGACGCGACCTACAAGGACGAGCAGTGGGAAGAGATCTCGTCGGCACCCATTGTGGCCGACCTCGACGGCGATGGCGTGATGGAGTACTTCCTGGTGATCGGCGTAGGGACCAGCAATGACAACTTCGTCCACAACTACGGTCGAGCAATGGCGATCAAGCTGAAGGGCAAAGGCCCGGGCTGGACGACCTTCCGTTCGAACCTGCGGCGCACAGGAAACCCCGCGCACGCCGAATAGCTAGTGTTCTGTGCCCTTCCGCTGAAAACGTGACCGGATGCGGTCGCGATAGCGCTCAAGCTTCTCGCGCCCGGCCGTCGTGCGGGCCTGCCATACGTAAGCCGCCACGAGCGACGCGGCAATGGCGCCCGCCACAAACGCGCTGAAAGCAATCACCAGTATTCCTGCCGGGCCTATCGGTCCTCCAACCAGAGTAAACATGGGGTAGCCTCCTGAATCTCTTCTTCAGGGGTAACGGGATCAATCCATGTGCTATTCCAAGGCGGACTAGCGGCTCTTGAAGTGCAATTCCTTGCACGCCGCAATGGCGCCTTCCAGGAACTCGGTCAACATTTCAACCTGACGCTCGGCGGTCGTGGCGGACATCAGCTTTGCGCCGGTCAGAATCGCGCCAGTCCAGCCCTGGCGATGCCAGGTACCGCCGCCGGGAAGCCCGGGAAGATCGTCCGCATCCGGGTACGGCCACGGAGTGACGTAGTAGTAGGGCTGCTTGTAGCTGCCGTCACCCGGAGACATTCCCACACCGATCGTGCGGGCGTCTTCGGCGGGCTCATACGGATCCAGGTTCAGCAGCGTCGCCATATCGAAGTGGTGCGGCCAGCAGCGCACCTGCAGCGCGTCACGTTCTTTCGCCGCCACGAACTGCAGCGCGCGGTCTGCGTTGGCATACCAGCGCGAAAGCGCGCCCAGCCTCTCCGCCTCTGCTTCAAACTTTCCGCCTTTGGCCAGCTCATGTTCGGGCATCTCGTAGTCGGGCCGCACAATGGCCGGGCGATCCTTCGTGCCAGTCTCGTCGGCGAGTTGGCTGGTCAACCACTTGATGCCGTCATCCAGCGTTCGCCCGTCCAGCGCGAAGGAAGCCAGATCGCCGCCGTCCTTTGTAAGCAGCAACAGGCGCAGGTCGCGAATGCGGAGTCCGACGCGCAGCCCGCCCGGGATCTCATCGCCCACCAGCGCCTGTACGCGATCCAACCAGCCCGTCGCCGTCTGGCTGTCATCGTCGCGCGCACGAAGCAGACTCTTGCCTGCGGCCGCAACAACCTGCACCGCGAAGTGCGCTTGAAGACGCGCACCGCTCAGCGAATCCGGGGCAACCTCGCCCAGCTTCGTCCAGTTACCGATCAGCAGGTCGTGTAAGGACATGCACCGATTTTCACGAATCAGGCCTCGATAACAAGGAGCTTCGAAATCGCGTTGCAGAAACGTTGTGAAGTCACAAGCACCCCCGGCGAAACAGCGCAGAATGCCCAATCGGCACACGCTACGGGCGGTATTCGACGGTTCGCAGCGAGTTTACTTTGCGGGCTTCGGGCCCGTAACGCACAATGTACAAGAGTCCTCGACAGTCGAATTCCATGCGCTCACCTTTCGGGGGAGACACCAATGCTTAAGAAGCTGTTTGGCCTGTCTGCCGTACTCAGCTTTGTCGCAACGCTCAGCCTCGCAGGCAGCGGCTGCAGCAGCGACGACAAGAAGGCGCTGCCGCCGGCCGATCAGGATCTATCGTCCGTCCACACGCTGTCGCAGTCGGAGCGGATCTACTTCCTCAGACGCACGCACTTCGCATTCAAGCCGAGCGAGCTGCAACGACTGAACCAGATGGGCTACGAGTCCTACCTGGACTGGATGCTCACTCTGGAAACCGACCCGGCCCTGGAAAGCCAGGCGTTGGCCGCAACGGTTGCCGACCCGGACTACCCCAGCACCACCGAGATCGCGCGCTGGTGGGAATGGCTGATGGTCAACAACCCGAACCCGTTCCAGGAACTACTGGCCATGTTCTGGCACGACCATTTCGCCACCAGCGACGAAGTGCTCGATGCGCAGAGCATGTGGTGGATGTTCAAGCACATCAACCTGTGGCGCCAGCACGGCACCGACAAGCTGCCCGACCTGCTGGAGGCCATGGCCCGCGACTGGACCATGCTGATCTGGCTGGACGGCTACGTCAGTACCAAGAACGCGCCGAACGAGAACTTCGCGCGCGAGTTCTGGGAGCTGTTCACGCTCGGCGCCGACAACGGCTACACCCAGGCCGATATCGTAGAGGCCAGCCGCGCCTTTACCGGCTACAGGCGCGTGCTTGAGCCCAACCTTGCAGGCTCCGGGCGCGACCAGTTCGTGATGGTGTTCGACACCAACCGGCACGACTACACAAGCAAGACGATCCTCGGCCAGACGCTGCCGGGCAATGGGCTGTCGGAATACCGCGACATGGTCGACATCACGCTGGCCAATGCCCCCGTCGCCGAGTTCATCTGCAAAAAGGTCTGGGAGCAGTTTGTCTACTTGAACCCCAGCACGACCGTGCTCAACAACCTGACAAAAGGCTTCCGCGACAGCGGCTACGACCTGAAGGCGCTGTTCAAGCGCATCTTCATGTCCAAGGCGTTCTTCTCAGCGACCGCGCAGGCCGGCCTGGTGAAGAGTCCCGTAGAGCACCATGTTGGCTTCATTCGCGCTACCGGGCTGAACGTCTTTGTTTCGCGCCTCGACAACGGCCTGGTCGATACGGCCCAGCGCCCAAGCCAACCCCCGACCGTGAACGGCTGGCCCAGCGGCGGCTTCTGGCTGTCCAGCCAGGCACTGGTGGAGCGCGCCAACTTCCTGCGCGACTGCATCTACTACTCACATGAATCGCCGCAGGCGGGCTACGACGTGGGGCTGGCACTGATTCCCGCAAACAAGACGAGCGCGGGTGATGTCGTGGACCAGCTGGCCTGGCTGCTGCAGGTGGACCTTGAGACCAACCAGCGGCAGGCGGCCATCGACTACCTGAACACGGATCGAAACGGCTCGGGCAACTTTGCCGACCCGTGGAATTTCAACGATGCAGTGGACCGCGACAAGAAAATCCGCGGCTTGCTTTACATTCTCGGGCAGCACCCGACCTACCAGATTCGCTGATCGGAGAAAGACCATGAACACGATCAAGCAAACGCTCGATACTTCACGCCGCAACTTCCTGCGCGTAGGTGCTGCAGGCGCCGGTGCACTCGCCCTCGGCGCACTGGACAGCCGCGTGTCGCCGCTGTCCGCCAAGCCTGCCAAGGCGGCGGCGCTGCCCGCGCACAAGCGCATGATTGTCATCAACATGCTCGGTGGCAACGACGGCTTGAACACGCTGATTCCTGTGACCGGCAGCGTCGCAAGCATCTACCAGTCCAACCGCCCCACGATCGGCTTTGCGCCCGGCCAGGGCCTTTCCCTGACCGGGGGGCCGGGCGTCAGTGCGTACGAAATCCACCCCTCACTGGCGAACATCCAGAGCCTCTGGAATCAGGGCGACGCGGCGTTTGTGCAGAAGGTCGGCTACCCCAGCCAGAACCTGAGCCACTTCGTCAGCGAAGACATCTGGAGCTACGGCGCGCGCAACGGTTTGGCATCACTGCCGGGCGCCGCCCCGGGCTGGCTTGCACGCTTTGGCAACAACCATGCGCCTTCACCGATGGGGCTCGTGTCGATCGGCGTGGGGCGACGCCTTGACTTTGAAGGCTCGACAGCCAACCCGTTCCTTGTGAACAGCGTGTCGTCGTTTGCCTACGACACAGACTGGCACTACTCGAACAACCACACGCTGCGCAAGGAAGTCGTGCAGAACATCCTGTCGATGCAGCCCGCCACCGGCATTCGCGGCGAGATCGCCGCTGCCGCCGAAGCGGCCTACAACGCAGCTGCACAAGTCGGGGTCGCGGCCGCCGACTATGAGACGTACGAAACCACCAACTCGATCCAGTATCCGCTGCGGGCAGGCTCAACCACAAGCTTGACGAACATGGGTCGCCGCATGCGGGACATTTCGCTGCTGATCTACGGTGGGTTCGACACCAGTGTGTTCTACACGGGCATCGGCGGGTTCGACACGCACTCCGACCAGCCCGCCCGCCACGCTGAGTTGCTGCAGGAGATCGACGACGCGATCGGCGTGTTCTATCAGGACATCTCGATTCAGGACTCTGCGTTCGGCACCGCCAGCGACCGAATCTGGCCGAATCTTACCATCGTGATCATCTCCGAGTTCGGGCGACGCAACTATGAAAACGGCTCCGACGGCACGGACCACGGACACGGAAATTGTGTGACCGTGCTCGGTGGCCCGGTCAACGGCGGTATCTACGGCGACCCGCTGGTTGATGCCGATGTGAACGCCGAGTACCTGCCGTACTCAACGGACTTCCGCGACATCTACCGCAGCCTGCTGGGCGCAAATCACATGGGCCTCAACACTTCAGAGCTGTCGGCCGTGTTCCCGGAGGCGCAACCCCTCAGCTCCACAATCAACGTGGTTTGATGAAAACAGCAGCGTACATCCTGATGGCTGCGTTGCTGACGCTGACCACCGGCTGTTCCGGCAAGGACGACGGAGGCGGCGGCGGTGGTGGAGGTGGCGGCGGGATCCCGGATCCCGGCCCGCGCAACCCGCTGCCAAGTGCCTGGGTTGACCTGGACTACTATTTCAGCGTCGAGTTGATCCAGAACGGGCTGAACATGCCCTGCAAGATGGACCAGGCGCCTGATGGCCGCCTGTTCGTCAGCCTGCTGGATGGCGAGATCATCACGGTAGATACCGCAGCGCCCTACAACATCACCAGCTGGGCGACGCTCACGGTATTGAACGGGAGTGAGCAAGGGCTGTTGGGAATCGCAATCTCGCCGAGCTTCGCGACGGATCATTACGTATACGTCCGTGCCTGCGTGAACAACGGCTCGGACGTACAGCAGATCATTCGCTACGAGGAAGTGGCGGGCGTCGGGACGAACCCGACGGTCATCGTCGACAACCTGCCAACGGCAAACATCCACAATGCGGGGGCGTTGCTGTTTGCTTCCGACGGCACGCTTTTCACGACCGTGGGCGATGCAAACAACTCGGCTAACTCACAGACCAACGGCTCGCTGGCGGGGCGCGTACTGCGTTTCACGGCCACAGGCGGCGCGCCTTCCGACAATCCGTTTACCGGCTCCGACCAGTACGAGTGGTGCCGCGGGCTGCGCAACACTTACGGGCTGTGTCTGCATCCCGCGACCGGGACGTTGATCGGCGTCGAGAATGGCCCGAACAACAACGATGAACTGAACTACCTCGTGAAGGGCAATAACTACGAGTGGGGCAGCACCGGTGGCATTCCCGGCTCACAGATCGGCGTGCGCATTCGCAACTGGCCGGTGGTGATCGTGCCGACCGGCGTGACCTATCACAGCGGCAACAGCTTCCCGAGCGGGTACGCCGGCAACCTGTTCATCTGCAGCTACGATGAATCCAAGATCTACCGCTTCGTCATGGACGGCACTCCGCCGGTCAACATCAGCACCGAGCAGGTGTTCGGCGAAATGACCAACACCGGCACCGCCAACAAACCGCTGGATATCCTCGAGGCCGCCGATGGCAGCCTCTACGTCTCTACCTTCACGTCGATCTGGCGCATCTACCGCCGCACGGGTCCCTGATGGCCCGGGACGAGGCAATCCAACGCGAGTGGCAGCGACTGTTCGACCGTTTTGAGCAGCGCCTGCGAGAGCTGCAGCCGGCATCCGTGCTGGACGTGGGCTGCGGGCGCGGAGTACTGGTCTCGCTCCTGTGCAACGACGGAATTCTTGCCACCGGCGTTGATCCGGCCGCGACGGGGCAAGACCCCCAGGTCATCAAGGCCGACGCCACAAGCCTGCCTTTTCCTGACAGCTCGTTTGAGTGGGTGACACTGCGGCACGTCCCACACCACTTGGTGGATCTGCCGGGGGCCCTGCGCGAATGCATTCGCGTGGCGCGCGAGGGTCTGCTGATGGCCGAGCCCTGGTTCGACATTGGCGATCCGGTCCAGCAAGTCGCCGAACGCTGGGACCACTGGTGGAAGCGCCAGCACGAACGCGCAGGCGACACGCACAAACCCTGCCTGTCGTTGCAACAGCTGGTAGCGGCATTGCCTGCCGGCCGATACGACATCGAGTCCGAGCACTATCGCCATGTTGCGGCGATCCCGGCGCAGTCCATTGACCATCTGTCGCGCCCCCTGCTCGATGCCCTGCCCGAGGGCGATCCTGACCGGCAGGAGTACTCCGAGATCGAGGCCCTGATCCGCGAGCGCGGGTTTACCTACAATGGCACGCTGATCGGCACTGTCCGCCTGCAGGAGAAAACATGATCGTGCTCGTAACCGGCGCCACCAGCGGTTTTGGTGAAGCCATCGCGCGGCGCTTTGCCGCGGAGGAACACTCGCTGATCCTGATCGGACGCCGTGTCGACCGCCTGAAACAGCTCGTCGAGCAGCTTGACGTGCCGATCTATGACCTGCCTCTCGACGTTCGCGAACGCGACACCGTCGCCGAAGCCCTGGCAGAGCTCCCGGCCGAGTTCCGTGAAGTCGACGTGCTCGTAAACAACGCGGGGCTCGCCCTCGGGCTTGAACCCAGCTGGGCTGCGGACCTCGACGACTGGGAGACCATGGTCGACACAAACGTGAAGGGCGTGCTTTACATGACGCGCGCGATCCTTCCCGGCATGGTTGAGCGCGGGCGCGGCCACGTGATCAACATCGGCTCGACGGCGGGCAACTGGCCGTACCCCGGCGGCAATGTCTACGGCGGTACCAAAGCCTTCCTGAAACAGTTCTCCCTGAACCTGCGCGCCGACCTGATTGGAACCGGCGTGCGCGTGACGAACCTGGAGCCGGGGCTGGCCGAGACCGAATTCAGCCTGGTCCGCTACAAGGGCGACGCAGATCGCGCAAGCGATGTGTACAAGAACGTCGAGCCGCTGGTCGCTGCAGACATCGCCGAAGCCGCTTTCTGGGCCGCTTCCCAGCCGGCACACGTGAACATCACGCGCATCGAAATGATGTGCACCGCGCAGGCGAATGGACCACTTGCACTGCACCGCGATGCTGATCGCCAAGCGGAACGGCGCACTCCCCATAATTAAGTATCCACAGGGAATTCAACTTTTAGCCAACACCTCCCTGTCGGGCTGAGTCGGCAGCACAATTCTTCGTAGGAAGTGCAAGCTGTTGGATTCTGTCCAGGTCAAGGAGAAGCAAATGGCAGCGGCAAAGAAGAAGGCAGCACCGAAGAAGAAGGCGGCAGCAAAGAAGAAGCCGGCGGCGAAGAAGAAGCCGGCCAAGAAGAAGGCAGCCAAGAAGAAGTAGTGATCGCTACATCTTGACGAGTCAAGGCCCCGGTATCAACCGGGGCCTTGATGCGTCTAGTACGCCTGCGCGAACAGCGCCTCGGGTGCGCCATCCTTGCCCGAGTAGATGCACTGGCCGGTCTTTCCCCGTGCGTCGAAGGGCAGGCAGCGCACCGTTGCCTTGGTCTCTTCCTTGATCTTCGCCTCGGCCTCGCGGTCGGGCTGGAAGAAGCAGCGCACGAAGCCGCCTTTGCCGGCGAGGATCGACTTCAGCTCGTCGTAGCTCTCCGCGCGGTGTGTGTTGGCGTCTCGGTAGGCCCTGGCCTTCTCGAACATCTCGGCCTGCACGGACTCGCACATGCCGCGCAGCCATGCGGCCGAGACGTTCTCAAGCTTCACCACGTCCTTGCTGCGGTCGAGGCGTTTTTTCACGACCATGGCGGAGCCATCGACGTCGCGGGGGCCGACTTCAATGCGGAAGGGCACGCCGCGCTGTTCCCAGTGGAACTGCTTGTCGCCGGGGCGGTTGTCGCGCCAGTCAACCAGCACCCCCTGGCCTGTATGCTTGTCGAAGAAGTAGCGGGTGATGTCGCCGCTCGATAGACGGTTCTTGGCCGCTGCCACTTCGTCGTCGCCGCACAATGCCGCGACGATCTTCTCGATATACGCCGCCACCTTTGCCTTCTCTTCGTCGGTCTTGAAGATGGGCACGATCGCAACCAGGTTGGGCGCTACGCGGGGAGGCAGTACCAGCCCGTCGTCGTCGCTGTGCATCATGATCAGCGAGCCGATCAGCCGCGTGCTCACGCCCCAGCTTGTGGTGTAGCAATGCTCGATCTTCTGGTCGCGCCCGAGGAACTTGATGTCGAAGGCCTTGGCAAAGTTCTGGCCCAAGTTATGGCTCGTCCCGTTCTGCAGCGCCTTGCCGTCCTGCATCAGCGACTCAATGGCATAGGTCGTCACCGCGCCGGGGAACTTCTCACTGTCGGTCTTGGGGCCCTTGATCACGGGCATCGCCATGAACTCTTCCACGAAGCTGGCGTAGACGTCCAGCATGCGCAGCGTTTCCTGCTCGGCTTCTTCGGCCGTCTCGTGCGCGGTGTGCCCTTCCTGCCACAGGAACTCGGCCGTGCGCAGGAACAGGCGGGTACGCAGTTCCCAGCGCATGACGTTGGCCCACTGGTTGATCAGCACGGGCAGGTCGCGGTAGCTTTGGATCCACTGGCTGTACATGTGCCCGATCACCGTTTCGCTGGTGGGGCGGATGATGTAGGGCTCTTCCAGCTCGCCGGCGGCCTGCAAGCCGCCTTTGCCGTCCTGTTGCAGCTTGTGGTGGGTAACGACGGCGCATTCCATCGCGAAGCCTTCGACGTGCTGCGCCTCGCGGGACATGAACGACATGGGGATCAGCAGGGGGAAGTACGCGTTAACGTGCCCGGTTTCCTTGAAGCGACGGTCGAGGTCACGCTGCATGGCTTCCCAGATCGAGAAGCCCTCGGGGCGGATGACCATGCAGCCGCGCACGGGCGCGTAGTCGGCCAGTTGGGCGGCCTTGATGACGTCGAGGTACCACTGCGAATAGTCTTCCGCACGTGTCTTGATGTTCTTAGCCATGACATAGCTCCGGTAGCGCGGGCCTCACGCCCGCGCGGATTGTTGCTGAAAACGCCCCGGGCGCAAGCCTTCAAAGGCCGCCCATGGGCATCAAATAGGGAACAGCAACCGGATCACGGTCGATGGCGGGAAGAGCGGGACTGGTTCAGTCGCGTGCTCATACCAGCAAACGTACCAGTGTTTCTTGACACGTCAATGCATGCAAGGCCAGGCGCCGTGCACAATCCGACGGGTTCGCCTTGCGGCGAACGCCCGGGTTATCCATGATCCGCGCCATGGAAGGCAGGACGGTCATCGTTACGGGCGCGGGCTCGGGGATCGGCAAGGTCTCGGCGATGGCGCTGGCGAAGAAGGGCGCCAGCGTGGTCCTGGTGGCGCGCAATGAGGACCGGGTGAAACCGGTGCATGACGCCATTGCCAAGGATGGCGGGAAGTCCGAGATCCTGCCGATCGACCTGTCATCGAAGCAGGCGATTCGCGAGGGCGTAGCCAAGTTCCGCGAGACCCACGACAAGCTCGACGTCCTGCTCAACAATGCCGGTCTCTGGTTGGGCAAGCGCGAGGCGACGCCCGACGGGCTGGAGCGCACCTGGATGGTCAACGCGCTTGCCCCATTTATGTTGACTCGCCTGCTGATTGAGCCGCTGCGGGCCGCCAAGGGCCGCGTCATCAACGTAGCCTCTGAAGAGCACACTCACGGTTTCATCAACTGGGCCGACCTGCAGCATGAACACCACTTCGACCCCGCACTGGCGTATCGCCAGAGCAAACTTGCACTCGTCATGCAGACCTTCACGCTCGCCGAGCGCGAGTCCGGGGGCGTCACGGCCAACTGCCTACACCCGGGAATCGTCGGGACGAACCTGTTCCGCAACTTTCCGGGCTTCATACGCTTCTGGATCAACCTGCTGATGCTCAGCCCGGAGAAGGGCGCACAGCCCCAGGTCCGCATGGCAAGCGAGCCCTCGTGGGACGCAATCACGGGCAAGTACTACGTCCGCTTCAAGGAAGGCCGCGCGCACGGCATCGCCCAGTCCGCCGCGCACCGCGAGCGATTGTGGGGAGTGCTGGAGCAACAGGCCGAAGCCTAGTTCAGGGTTGGCTTTCCCCATCCGTCGGGTAGGCTTGCGACTACACCACAGGCGAGGGCGCAATGGCTAATGAGCAGATCGACGCGGCGCTGGAAACCTTCTACTCAGGCGACACCGACGGCGCCGAGACGGCCCTGAAGGCCATCGGCGGCGGCAAGCTGGAGCCGCCGGCCGGACTTGCGCCACTCGATGAAGCCGCCTACTGGGAAGGCATCGGCGGCATTCAACTCGCACGCGAAGACGCCAAGGGCTCGGCTGAGGCGTTCCGCAAGATGGTCGAGCTTGAGGAGAAGGGCCAGGCCGACCCGAACGGACACGCCACGAGCTGGGGCAAACTGGCAGAGGCGTTGGCAAAGACCGACGAGATCGACGAAGCCATTGAGGCCTTCAATAAGGCCACGCAGATGAAAGCGGAGTGCAAGGCCCCCACGGCCAGCCGCCTGAACCTGACCTACAGTTACGCCGAATGCATGTTCCGCAGCGGGCGCTACAAGGAGGCCGGGGAGCAGTTCGACAATGCGATTGAGCTCGCCAAGGAAGCGGGCGTGGACGATGCCACCATGGCAACACTGGTGCTGTACCGCGCGGAGTCCATCAAGCACAAGATCGGCCCGATGCAGGCAAGTGTGCGTGTCCAGAAGGGCATGCAGGGGATGTCCCCGCCGCCGCAGATCGCTGTGCTGGAAAAGCAGCTCGAGGTGGAGTTCCAACAGGCGATCGAGCTTTACCGTCGGGCCAAGGAACTTGCCGAAGCAGCCAGGATGCCTGAGGACTTCCAACTGCAGATTCAGCGCAGCATGTCCGAGGCCTATCACGACGCCGGGCGCTACGTGAAGGGCGTCATGCAGCGCAAGAAACTCATCCAGATGGCCGAAAAGCAGAAACTGGACCCGCTTGAGCTCGGCTACATGTACCACGGGCTTGGCGAATCCCAGCGAGAGATGGGCCAGGTTCCGGAATCGATCGACAGCTACCGCAAGTCGCTCAGCCTCAAGGAAAAGGGCAAGGCCGACAAGGTCAGTCTCGGAAAGACCTGGTACTCCATGGGCGAATGCCTCGCAGGCGGCCAGAAATGGGACGCGGCGCTGGATGCACTGACCAAGGCCCGCGACCTGGAGCAGGAGAGCAACGCCGAGGACGAGAACCACAAGGTCCGCCTGAAGAAGTACTGGAACACGCTGGGGCTCGCCCTGCAGGCAGCGGGCAAAGAAGAAGAAGGCAAAGAAGCCATCGCAAAAGCCGAGGCGCTGTAAGGATTTCGGTGAACTCGCGGACGCGCCTGGCGTTCAAAGGGTAGCGTTGACCCCCTTCGTGGCCCCGCTTATCGTAATGGCATGCCTGCAGCCCTCGCAGCCAAGCTTGCTTCACAACTGTCGCGCGCACTGATCGGCAAGCCCGAGGTCGTCCGTTACCTCATTACGGGTTTGTTCGCGCGCGGGAACGTGTTGATTGAAGACCTGCCGGGACTGGGCAAGACGACTCTCGCCCGCGCACTCGCCCGCGCGGTCGGCTGCGAATTCAAACGCGTGCAGTTCACACCCGACCTGCTGCCAACGGACATCATCGGAACCAGTGTCTACCGCCAGCAGGACGGCACATTCGAATTCCGGGAAGGCCCGGTGTTCACGAACATCCTGCTCGCGGACGAGATCAACCGCGCTACGCCGCGAACGCAATCGGCCCTGCTGGAAGCCATGAGCGAGCAGCAGATCAGCGCTGAGGGCCAGACGCGCAAGCTGTCGCGCCCGTTCTTTGTAATCGCTACGCAGAACCCGATCGAGCATGCGGGCACCTACCCGCTGCCGGAATCCCAGCTCGACCGGTTCATGCTGAAGTTCGACGTCGGCTACCCCAGTGGTGAAGATGAGAAGCGCATCCTGCAGGATCACGCGGCCGGCGACACCCTGCAGCACGTGGAGCGCGTACTGAGCCGCGAGGAAGTGCTGGTCGTTCAGGAAGCCGTCAAGAAGGTCCGCGTCGAGCCCAGCATCGCCGACTACATCCTTGAGATTGTCAACGAAACGCGCGTACATCCGAAACTCGTGGCGGGTGCCAGCCCGCGAGGCTCCGTCGCGCTGTTCCGGGCGGCGCAGGCGTGGGCGATGATCGAAGGACGCGACTTCGTGGTACCCGACGACGTCAAGGCGCTGGCGGTCCCAGTGCTGTCACATCGCGTGATCGAGCGCGCAAGCTTTGACCGCCGCGGCGGCAAGGCCGGGCAGGAGATCATTCGCAAGATCCTGAACAAGGTCGCGGTCAGCGCCTAGCGGCGTTCGCCTACTCAGATTCTTTCTGAGTGAATACGGGCCAGTGCGGCTTGAGAATGCTCTTCTTCAGGAAGAGCACGGCGAAGCACGTGTCTTCGACCGTGTCTGCGCCATCCATGCTGTGGCGGACCCAACTGCCATCCTTGTTCTGCGTGAGCAACAGTGCTGCACGGCCTTCGTCATACCAGTTGTGTTCGCCCAGCCAGTCCGTCTCACTGAAGGTGCAGCAGCGCTCGAGCCCGTGCAGGTAGCAAAAGTACTGACCCTGGTTGTCGATTGCGTAGCCTTCGCCGGGGTTGCGGGTGATCATGTAGTTCTGTTCCAGCCAGGCGAGCCCGCCTTCCACGGCATCCATGATTTGCTGTTTCCAGGGCTTGAAACCGTCCTTGCCGAACACCTCGCCGCGCTCCGCCTTGCTTGCGTTCTGCGCCACCTCAAGCAACCCGGCGAGGGAATTGATTCCCGCGCAGGTCATGGATCCGTACGCCTTGGCAGCGTTCTTGTCGCCGCCCGTTCCCACCTTCCTGTCATAGGTCCATCCACGTGCCGGCGTCGGCCTGCTCGCACGGCTGACCTTTACGCTGTTCTTGCGGTACTCACCGGAAGTCACGCGTCGAATCGGGTCACCGTCTGCGGCCTGGAAACTCAACACCTCCTCGCAGATGCGCTTTACCATCGTGATCGGCAGCGGAACCCCGCACCGCTGCGCCGCGGCGAGCCCGCGAACGGCCCACTCCAGGATGGACATGCTGAACCAGCGGCCGCCGTCGGGCGTCGCCGGGAGGTAGTTCCAGCACTCGTTGCTGCTGTTCCGTGCATCCAGCAACCAGTTGCTGACGCGTGTGAGTTCACGCGCTTCCTCACGGGACAGCCCGGCCGTCTCGTCGCCGGTATCTGCCCGTCGGCGCACCAACAGCGCCTCGTAGGCCATGCAGCTTACGGCGGCCTCGTAGGTGCGCTCCAGTTTCAACTCAGCCAGGCCCCTGAAGCCCTCTATGACCCGAGGGTCGTCCGCGCGCATGCCGCAGCTCAGCAGTGTCACCAGCGCCAGTGAGGTGCCGCCCCTTGGGCGGAACCAGGGGTTCCAGGTGCCCTCCTTGGTGCGCTTGGACCACAGGTATTCGACGCCCCTGAGCAGCGCGTCTTCGGAACGCCGAATGAGCGACGCTGTCTCCATCGAGTCGCAGCGTCCGGCCATTACCCAGGTAAGCCGGTCATTCACGGGTGGCTTCGCCTCGTTCTTTTGGACGTTGGTAAGGCCCAGCACGGTGGCCTCACTGCGAGCCAGGTAGTGCCCCTCAATGCTGAACCACGAGTCCGTGGTTACTTTGAGGCTTTCCCAGCGTTTGGGCGCGAAGCCGGCTTCGGCGCGGGCCAGCATGTGGGTTGCGTGAATCCTGGCGCAGAGCCCGTGGTCTTCGAGGTTGGCAAACTCCTCAAGCTCGTAGCTGCTTTCGAGCCCCGGCGGCGTCAGACTGCGCCAGCCGTCAAACTGCCAGGTTTCTTCCCACTTGGTGCCGGCGCGGGCGTAGCCCTTTGGCATGAGTGATGCAGCTTGAAGCACCGCCTGCTCGAGATCCTGTACCGGATATGCGCTGGCTCGGCGCCCGCGCTCGTCGATTTCGTAGCCGAACAGAACAACGGGCTTGCATGTCCTGGCCTCGGGAGGCGCCTCCCCCATGAGGGGGTCTTCGGCGCCGCCGGATGGAGTGGGCTGGCCGTCCGGCGTATCCGCAGGCTTACCCAGGACGCTGTCGTAGAACAGGCATTCACGGACTGCCAGTTGCCATTCGAGTTTGAACTTGTCAGTGCCCTGTGCAACTAGAACTGGGCGGCGAGTGTCCGAAAGACACCCGAGGAGAATGCAGGCTGCCGAGATCGCTGCAATCTTGCGCATGGGGCGATCACCACCAATTGCGGTATGGGCACGATATTCTACCTACACAGTGAAGGTCGACCAGTTGCACATCACAACGAAACCGGCCCGCCTCACGGCGGGCCGGTTTGATTCACTTGTTGCACCTACGCCCTGCGGCGAATGAAGCGAGCACCGCAAGCCAGCATGCCCAAGGCAGCCAGCAGAGCCAACGTCAGGTTCGAGCCTGAGTCGCTGGCTGCACACCCGTTGTCCTTGGCCTTGCCGCGGCCTGACAGGTTGCCTGAGAGGACAATGTTGTAAGTCTTCTCATTGGTGGCACCCGTCGCGTCCGCAACACGGATGGTCACCGCGTACACCCCACCGAAGCCTGACGGCGTTCCGGAAAGGATGCCATTTGATGTCAGGCCGACACCTGCGGGCAGGTTGCCGCTGTAGATGGACCACACGTAGGGCGTTGTGCCCTGAATAGCGTCCATCGCCATCGGCCCGTACTGAACGGACGGGATGGCACCCGGCAGGATCGGGGTGGTGATCTGGACAGCGTTCGGGTCAGTACCCGTACCAACAAACTTGACGATGTACGGGTCGGCGTTGCCCGGGTCGTCCTGAGTGAACTCGACCTGGCAGTCCTTCATACCCGCGAGTACCGGGTCAAAGGTAACGTCGAACTGGGTGCTGGCACCCGGGGCGACCGTGGTGGACATACCGCCGACATTCAAGATGAAGTCTGCCGCATTCACACCCGTAAGAGTCGGCGTACCAAGGTTCAGCGTCTGGTTGCCGGTGTTCATGATGACAATGATGGACGGGAACGTGTTGGCGGCCGATACATCAATCGTGCCACAATCACGCCCTGTGCCTACGGCAGACGCGCCACTGGGTATCAATGTTCCGATTGTGGTGCCCTCGCGCACTTCGATGATCGGTGCATTCAACACCGCGTCACCGGTCAGGTTGAGGATGAAGGGCGTACCTGCAGTCGTGTCATTGTGCGTGAACTGCACAACTGCGGTGTGAGTGCCCGCCACGGTCGGATCAAAGAGAATACCGAAGGTAGCACTGGCACCCGGAGCAATTGTACCGGCGAAGCCAGTTGTCTGGAGCTGGAACTCCGTCTGAGGTGCCTGGAAGCTCGGCAGCCCGACGGTCAGCGGAGCTGTGCCTACGTTTTCGACATAGATCGTCGAGACACCCGTAGCACCCGCATTCACGTCCTGCGTGCCGAAGTCAAGGATGCCGGTGGCAGGAGCTGGGTTGGTCAGCAGATTGCCCGTGGCGTTTGTCTCGCGGACTTCGATTGCCGCAACGGTCGTCACGCCGTTGCCCTTGAAGTTCACCACAAACGGGTTGGTCGCTGCTGTATCGTTGTGCGTGAACGTCACCTGCGCCAACTTCACGCCAACGGAAGTTGGAGCGAAAGCCACCGTGAACGACGTCGACGTTCCTGGCGTCAAGCTGGTCTGGAAACCAGTCGTGACCAGCGAGAACTCGCCCGGATTCGTACCACCAAGCGTCGGTGTGGCAAGCGTCATTGCTGCGCCACCCACGTTCTCAATGGTAATGGTGCAAGGTGCTGATGTGTTACCGACCAGCACACTGCCGAAGTCGCGCGCACCAGCGGCCGGATCCGACGACGCAAGTGTCGGGCCGGTCACCGTCCCCTCGTGAACTCCGATGGTGGGTCCGCCGGAAGACGTACCGTTGCCGGTCACGGGTACATAGAATGGCGTTGCTTGCGTACCGTCTGTGTGCGCTATTCGGACGTACGCGTCCTTTTGACCGATTGAGCCGGGGTCGAAGTTGACCTTGAAGCTCGTGCTCTGGCCTGCCGTCAGCGAACTCGTCATACCGGCCGAGTTCACGTTGTACTCGGTCCACCACGTGCCGCCCATGTCCGGAGTCGACACGGCGAGCGTACCGGTACCGGCATTGGTGACAAAGATAGTGATGTCGCCAGACGGCCCCGCCCCGATGTCGCGGTTGCCGAAGTCCCGCGGCGTACCCGCCGGTGACTGCTGGTGGCTGATCTGCGGACCGGTCGCCGAGCCGAGGTTCACACGAATGATGGGCTGCGGCACAATGGCATTACCCGTCACATTTATCTCGAATGGTGACGTGCCTGAATACGCCGCGTTGTGGAAGACATTTATGGTCGCCGTACTTGTCCCCACTGTTGTTCTGTAGAAGGTAATGGTGAAGGACGTGGACTGATTGGGCGGTAGTGGGTTCACCAAGGCCGACGTGTTGAGGTAGAAGTCGGTTGGGTTAGCACCTGTCTTGCTGATGGTAGGCGTGAACACCACGTTGGTCGGGCCGAGGTTCGTGATGTACACGGTCAACGGCGCCGACTGGGTGCTGACCGCGATCGTGCCAAAGTTCCTGCCGCCCACGGCCGGGTCATTGTCATAGAACTGCGTGCCCGTGGAACCGGTTTCCTGAACCTTCAGGTCGTAGCCAGGTACTTCGACGAGCAGATCGTCGATGGTCCAGCCGACGTTCGAAATCGAGCTGTCGGTCGGGCCTACGCCGAAGCGAACCTGGACCACACCGTTACCAACCGCCTGCGAAGAAATGTCCACAAACATCGAGGTCCAGGCGTTCTGTTGGAACGTGCCACCGGACGGAGCGCTCCAAACATTGACCCACGAAGATCCACCGTTGTTCGAAATTTCAATGACTCCGCTGTCGCCGGGTGAAAAACCGGTCCAACTCCAGAAGCGCAGACGTACGTATTGCGGGTTGCCGGTTGAGCAATCAAAGGGCGGGGAAGTCGCCCACTCGGTGCTCGACATGCTGTTTGCGTAGTCGCCGCCCAGTTTGTGGCCCATCACTTTGTTGGACCCGTTTTGGGTGTGGTCCTGCCCGGGCTCCGTGCGCGGTGGTGCGGTGCTGGTGAATGCAACCGGCGTACCGCGCTGCCACTGGCCCAGTAGCTGCCAGCCCTTGTCGGTCGTGAAATCGTCCGAGAACGGCAAGGCGGCTGAAGGTGGGAAGATCGTTATCTGGAAAGTCTTGGTTGAGGTCTTTGCTGCGTTGTCCGTGACTTCCACCGTGAAGGTGTACGTGCCCGGCGTGCCCGGGTTGCCGGAGATGTGGAGCATGGCCGGGCTGCCGGTGGTCGAAGCGGTAAGGTTTGGCGGAAGTGATCCGCTCTTGATGTAGCCCTGTCCGGAGTACTGCCACGTGTACGGGGCAGTGCCGTTAACCGCCACGATGTCCGTTTGGTAGGGCGTGCCTTGGGCGCCCGCCGGAAGCGGAGACTGCGTTGCGATCGCGAATCCGAGGTTGACCAGGTAATCCTCAGTCTCACCGTAGGTCTGTGAACCAATCGGACTCGTCGGAACACTATAGTAGTTCGAAACGACACGCAGACGACGCACGCCACCCACACCGGTCGGCGGAGTGAACGTCATCGTGCCGGGACCGGGCTGATTCACGGTGCTCGACATGAAGCAAACGCGCTCACCGCTGTCGGTGAAGCTGCCGTTGTTGTTGTAGTCGATCCACACCGAAGCACCCATTGGATAGGTGTAGCTACCCGTTCCAAAGGTGATGATGACGGTGTGAGAGCTGCCCGGCACCAGGTTGGCCGGCGTCAACGCCGTGTAGTCATGGTAGCAGGGCGATGTCGTGCCGCCGGAGTTCAGATTCTGCTGGAGCGTACTAGAGCCCAGCTTCAGCTGATAACTCTCGATGTGGAAGCCGTAGCCGCTCAGGTAGCTGTGCGACGGGTTCGTGTACCCACCGTATGGCGGGCTCTGTGCCGAGAGAGTGCTTGCGCAGAACGCCAGCACCGCGGCAACAGCGATGGAACTAAGGGTTAGCCTCATTTCAGTCTCCTCCCAGGACTGCGGTTCATTAACTCGCTCAACCACAACTTTGCCGAGACGCGCCTCCACGTTCCCGGCTTGCCGTGGTTGAAGAACCGACCTCTTTTGAACGGCTTCTACGCACCGATAAGCTTAACCACTGCCAGGACTTACACAAACACTTTTTCTTGCCCGAATGTATTAGTCGCAGGGCGGCAGCAGAGGTCACCATAACGCATGCAGCCCGCCGTACTTACGGCGGGCTGCATGGTTTCTCTACTCGTTTGCTATGCGCGTCTGCGCGTGTGGAATCGTACACCTGCAACGAGCGTCGCAAGCAAACCAAGCAGTGCCAGCGGCAGGCCCGCATCGCTCGTCGATGCGCAACCGCCGCCCTTGGCGCGTCCACGGCCTGCCAGGCTGCTGACAACGGTCATCGCGAACTGCTTCTCATTTGTCGCACCCGTAGCGTCGGTCACTCGAATGCGGAACTTGAACTGGCCGCCATAGCCAGTAGGAGTGCCCTGCAGCACGCCCGCAGGAGTGATCGTGATGCCCGGCGGCAGGTTGCCGGTGTAAAGCGACCATGTGTAGGGCGCGCTGCCCTGCACCGCGGTGAACGTCGTTGTCTCGTACACGACGCCGGCGGTTCCCGACGGAACAGAAGCAGTCGTAATCTGCACACCATTCGGATCGACGGCCGTCCCGATCAACGGAACGATGAAGGGGCTGGGCTGCGTCGAGTCGTCGTGCACGAACTCAAACTGTGCGTCCTTCATTCCACCAAGGATCGGGTCGAACGTGATCGACACCGTAGCCGCACCGCCCGGCGGGATCACCGTCGTGAAGCCGCCTGTGTTCAACGTGAAGTCCGCTGCGTTGACGCCGGTGATGGAGGGCGATGCAACCGTCATGTCCAACGTGCCCGCGTTGACGATGAACAGGGTGATCGGCGCCGTAGCACCTGCCGTAACATTGATCGAGCCGCAATCGCGACCGCCGCCAACCTGGGCAGGCGCGCCGCTCGCCACGGAAGTGCCGCCGGCCGAGCCCTCGTGCACCTGCACCAGCGGGGAGTTGAGGATGCCATCGCCGGTCACATTGAGCACAAAAGGATTGCCGCTCGTCGGGTCATCGTGAGTGAATTCAATCGTTGCGGTGATGCCGGCAACTATCGCGCTCGGGTCAAATGTAATCGTGAATGTCGCACTCGCACCAACCGCAAGAACGCCTGCAAAGCCGGTCGCCTGAATCTGGTAATCCGACGACGCAGGATTGAACACGGGGGCTCCCACCGTCAGCGGACCGGTACCGGTGTTCTCGACGTAGATCGTGGCGGGAGCGCTCGGACCCGAGTTGATGTCCCAACCACCGAAGTCCAGAACACCACTCGCCGGCGCTGGGTTTGTCAGAGCGGCACCGGAAGCGTTCGTCTCGCGAACGGTCACAACACCCGACGTCAGCGTGCCGACGCCCGTAACGTTGATGATGAACGGAGTGGCCGTATTCGTGTCGTTGTGGGTGAAGCTGACTGTGGCGTCTTTCTGGCCCGCACTGCTGGGGTCGAATGCAATGGTGAATGTGGTGGAGTTTCCCGGCATCACCGGGCTTGTCATACCCGTCGTGTTCAGCACGAATTCACCAGGGTCGGCACCGCCGAGAGTCGGTGTTCCGACTGTCATTGTGCCGGTACCAGTGTTGTTCACGCTGATTGTCAGCGCCGCAGTCGGCCCGGCAGAAACAAGCCGGAAGCCGAAGTCGCGCCCACCTGAAGCCGCGGCGCCATTCACAAACGAAGGGCCGGTCGCGCTGCCTTCGGTCAAGTTGAGCGTAGGTCCGGGTGATGTGCCATTCCCGAGAACCGGTACGTAGTAAGGTGTCGGCTGCGCACCGTCCGTGTGCGGAATACGCACGTATGCGTCCTTCGAGCCCACGCTGTTGGGATCGAATGCAACAGTGAAGCTTGTACTCGCGCCGGGCGCCAAGATGCTCGGCATTCCTGTGGTGTTCACGATGTACTGGTCCCACCACGTCCCGCCCATATCCGGGGTGGAAAGACCCAGGGAGCCCGTTCCCGAGTTAACAATGAAAATTGTAATCGGCGTCGTTGCGCCCGCACTGACGTCCTGGTTACCGAAGTCGCGAATCGTACCGGTTGCCGGATCCTGGTGCGGGATAATGGTGCCCCCTGCCGTGCTGAGATGAACCTCAATCACCGGGATGGGCTGAATCGCCTCGCCCATCAGATTGATCTCGAACGGTGTTGTGCCGGAGCCCGACGCATTGTGAGCGATCGAGAGCTTGGCCGTACTGACACCCTGAGTCGTCCGATAGAATGTGACGGTAAACGTCGCCGTCTGGCCCACAGCGATGCTGGCAGGGAATGCGCTCGCGTTGATGTAGAAGTCGGCGGGGTTGGCACCGCTCTTGGTAATGCCACTGCTTACGTCGATCGTCGTCGGGCCGACGTTCGTCATTGCAATCGTGAGGGGCGTGGACTGGGTGCTCACATTGACCTGGCCAAAGTCGCGCAACCCGCCGACAGCCTGGTCGTCGGTGATCAGCGTGCCGGTCACACCGCCTTCGCGAACTTCAAGGTCGGGACCCGGCTCTTCAATCTGGAAGTCGTCAATGCACCAGCCGGTGTGAATCGTTGAGCTGGTTGGCCCGATGCTGAAGCGCACCTGTACCGTCGCACTCCCGGCGGCGACTGACGTGATGTCATAGAACACCGACGTCCAGACTGTGTCGCGGATCGTGGTCTGGCTGGAGCTTTGCGTGCTGGACCAGACCGGTGACCAGGTGGTGCCGTTGTTGCTCACTTCAATCGACGCGGTAGTTCCAATCGAGCAGCCAAGCCAGCGCCAGAAGCGCACGCGAACCGTGGATGCAGCGCTGCAGTTCACCATCGGTGAAACAGCGTAGTACGTGGCCCCCAGGCTTGCGGGATAGTCACCGCCGATTGTGTCACCAAGGATCTTGTTGTCAGTCGTGCCCGCCGTGGCGTCGGTACCTGGCTCACTCCGCGGGGGAGTAGATGTCGGTGCATATGCTGTTGCGGCCCCGATTGACCATGTCGTACCCAACTGCCAACCCAGGTTGCTGTTTGCAAACGTATCGAGAAACGGCATGGATGCCGGGGGAGGTACAACATTCAGAACGTACGTCTTCTGCGCCTGCTTGGCTGGGCTGCTGCTGTCGGTAACGTTTACCGTAAACGTGTATTGGCCGACGGCCGTGGAGCTCGTCGGCGTTCCCGAAAGAACCAGGTCGTTGTTGACCTGCGAGGCAGTGATTCCGGCCGGAAGCCCTGAGATACTGGTGTTCCAAGTGTACGGCACCGTGCCGTTCGCGGCCTGAATGGATTTGTTGTACGCGCTGTTCTGTGCAGCAGAGGCCAATGGGGACGGCGTCGTGATCGAGAAGCCGAGGTTCAGGATGTAGTCATCCGTCTGCCCGTAGGTCTGACTCGTTACCGGGTCAAAGGGCGGCGTTACATAGTAAACACAGCGAATGCGCAGCCGAACAAACCCGGATGCGGTCGACGGCGGAGTGAAGTTGATCGACGCGATTGTCGAGCTGTTCACCAGCGACGGGTAGTAGCCGATCGCCTCTCCACTGTCGTAGAAGTCGCCGTCGTTGTTGTAATCGATCCACGCCATCAGGCCCTCAGACCAGGTCGCGTTGCCGGTCTGCAACTGAAGTGTGTACTGGGTGCCAGGTGCGAGTTGCGCGGGCGTGACTCCGCTCCAGAACAGGTTATCCGTCGACGATTCCGGCTGGCTGAGGTTCTGCATCAGGGTTGTGGAGCCCTGCTTCAGCCACATGCTGGAGACCCAGTCACCTGTTACACCAGTATTGGAGTACACCGAATTGGCGTAGCCGCTATACGGCGGTTGCGCGGAAAGACCCGCTGCAAACAGAAGCGTGATCGCTGCCAGGACGCATACGCGTCCCGTCATTCCCAATGAAAACATGTATTCTCCGCACCTGACATTGACACAGTTCGGTCGCCCCACGCGCCCGAATCAAGGATACCGGCCCCCAAAGCACGTTACCCTTGTGCTGCCTCCGGCTGCCGGAGCTCGTCCGGAAGCTGGCTGATGGTCTTCGCCTGCTCCCACAGCCCGTCGAACAGAATGCGCATGTTCTCGGCGAGGCCCTTGTTCGGGACCACGAGGCCCATGGTGGAGTTGTCTTCCTCCGCCAGTTCAATCATGGCGGTACGTCCGTCCATCACCATGAACCGCAGCGGCACGTGTTTGATAAAACGCACGCTGTCGCCCAAATCTTCCGCATTCTGCACGACTTGCGGGCCGTAGACCGCATCGTGAAGGATTTCCTCATCTATGAGGTAGCGCAGCTTCACGCCGCGCTCGAGCATGCGCTTGTCGGTCGGTGTGTCAGGCCCCATGACCATCGGCGCGCGAACCGCGATGATCAGCTCTTCCTCTACTGCGTCGAAGGCGTCTTCCACCACGCCTACGATCTGTCCGGACCGCACCAGGCGGATACCAAGACTTCCCGGATCGTCGGTTGGTGTGTCCGGCGCCTTGGAATCCAGTTCCTTCATGTCCGCCAGAGACTCGGTCAGCGATTCCTCAACGCTGCGGCGATAGTTCTCGAACGCCTGCTGCGGAGGAATGCCTCGATACAGCTTCACGTCGCCGAGAACCTGCTCGGCGAAGCCGCGCTCAACAAGGCTATTCAGCGCGCCATAAACTTTGCTCTGAGGAACGCCCGATTTGCGGACCACGCGAGACGCGGGTGCACGGGTCTCGCCCAGCAGTGCGAGATAGACTTGTGCCTCATAGCCGCTAAGGCCCATCTTCTTGAGCTTCTGAACCCACTCGTCGCGGTTCACAGTGATCTCCGACGTAACAACACACAGTGTCTCGGGTCATAAGTTGTCCCGAGATGCCCGGTATTCTCACGCCTGATTTCACTCGTTGAGCGGGGTGCGCGGACCTTCCTGGCGGGCAAAGGCCATGCCCGTATCGCGCGTTTTTGCTGAGCGTGCAGCTTTGAGTTTGTGTCGCATAATTCTGTGGCGCGTTTTACTCACACCTTCGATATCTTCAATCTCAATCTTTGCATCCTACAAGCATCGCATCCATTTCCCGCGACAATTGCCTCACGATGTTCGCTGCCACCCCATAACCTATGATCATGACGGCAGTTGCTACATCTTCGCAAGACGCACAAAACGTCCAGCGTCTGAAAACTTGCTTCAAAAAGTTGTCCACTTTTGATCGCATACCCGTGGGGCGAGGCCAAATCGCTCTGTGCCGCACGACCGTCCGGGAACACAAAAAGCCCCCGCAAGCGGGGGCTTTGTGCCTTCAGGGTGTGACGCCCGAAGGGATGTCCAGTGGCCTGCGTCGTGGAAACAGCCTTCCACTCAAACGCGATCGGGGCGGCTATTCCCTTCACACGTCCCGGCCTTTCGGCCGGCTGGCGGTTGCTCGGAGTCGACTCCGATGAGGCTTGACCGGTCAACAGCTGACTCTCGTCTTCTGTCTTCCCTGCGCTCGAGGCGCGAGGCCAAACCCGGGCAACAAGCTTGCAGGCTCATCACCCTCAACCCGGTGCTGTATCACCGCGCTGCACGATAGAAAATATATCCCGCTAAAAGCGCGGGTCCAACGGTGTCGGTCGATAGTTGAAATGGGGACAACTAGGCCGTTGCCGACATACCAGCTAAGCTGCTCAAGTGCACCAACTCTCAGCCGAACATGCCTATCTGTTCCGCCACGCACTGCTGCGCGACGCGGCCTATGACTTGCAGTTGCCCGCCGACCGCTCCAGGCTGCACGAGCTTGCATTCCACCTGATCGAAGCGGCTTTCGGCGGCCGCGCACCGGACCCGCCGGCGCCGGATGGACGATTTGCGTCTCACGCTACCGATGACATCGCGATGGAACTCTGCCGCCACGCGCACGCCGCAGGCGAACATCTGATGGATGCCAGACGCATGTATCTGCACCGGGCCGCCCTTCACGCCAGGCGAAACTGGCACAAGGATGAGCATCTGAAATGGCGAGAGCTGGCAGAAATCTCCGTCGGCGGAAAGCGCGGTGAAGCACTGAGGCGCATGAGCGCAGCACTCGCCCGATCCGGCCAGACAGCGCTTGCCGAAGAAGCAGCGCTGGAAGCAATGACCGAGCAGCAGAAGGCAGGCGATCGAAGACTCTACGGCTGGGCGATGGGAGATCTCGCGGTCCTATACATGGACACCGGACGGTACGAGCTTGCCGAGAAGACAATGGCCGAAACCGCCTCCATCTGCGGAGAGGCGGGGGATCGGCGCACTCAGGGCGAAATGCTTGGGAATCTCGCCAGCATCTACCACGCGACCGGCCGCCTTACGTTGGCCGTTCAAACACTTGAGCTGTCATTGGCGATTCATCGAGAGCTTGGCAACGCCAATGGGGAAGGCGTGGATCTTGGCCGGCTGGCACTCTTGAAAGACCAGACAGGCCAGCACGAAGAAGCCGCCGGACTTTATGAGCAAGCAATCATCCGACTTCGCGCAGCAGGCAATCGAAAGATGGAAGGTTGCACTCTCGGCAACTGGGGCAATGCGTTTCTGGTAACCGGGCAGTACGAGAGGGCTGAGCAGCTATACCGGCAGGCGCTGGAAATTCATCGCGAAGTCGGCAACAGGAGGTTCGAAAGCATGGTGCTCGGAAACCTCGCAATTCTTTACCAGTACACGGGCAGAACCGAGTTAGCCGAGCCGACCTATCTGAAAGCAATCGCCGGGAACCAGGAGCTGGGCGACGCGCGTGGCGTGGCCAGCGCTCGCGGCAATCTGGCAGTGCTCTACACGCAGACCGACAATCTCGATGGGGCGGAACGCGCCGCCACTTCAGCACTGGAACACTACCGCGCTTCTCGGAACAGGCGCGGAGAAGGCCATGTGCTGCAGATACTCGCGGAGGTCCAGTCGCAGAAACACAACTACGGCGAGGCCGAACAGCTTTACAACCTGGCCATGGCGGCACACCGGGAAGCCGACCATCGCAGGGCGATTGGCTCGACCCTGACCGGGCTGGCCTGGCTGTATCTCAAATCAGGACGCCATGACGAGTCCCTGCAGGCATTCACTGAGGCGATTGAAGTCGCCGTCGCACTAAAGGACAGGCGGGGCGAAGGCACGGCCAACTGCCGCTTCGCCCTGTTGTACCTGGCGCTTGACGACGTTCAGTCAGCCCGTGATCACTGGCAACGCGGAGAGTCGATCCTAAAGGAACTGGGCGACACTCTTGCACTCACTGAAGTTACGGAAGAAATGCTTCGCAGCTGCGAAACCGCTCGCGTTGCGCCACTGAACTCGGATGCCTGAAACTGCAGACCGCGCTACTTCTCGCCGTTGCGTTTGGCGTCGCTGGCTTCGTAGGCGTCGATGATGCGCTGCACCATGTCGTCGCGGACGATGTCGCTGTTGCCGAGGCGGCAGACCTTGACACCTTCCACGCCGTCGAGGCGATCCACCACATCCACCAGGCCCGAACGCTGGCCATCCGGCAAATCGGTCTGGCTGATGTCGCCGGTGACCACCGCCTTGCTGCGACGCCCGAGGCGCGTCAGGAACATCAGCATCTGCTTGGGCGTCGTGTTCTGCGCTTCATCCAGCAGAATGAACGCGCGGTCCAGCGTGCGACCGCGCATGTAGGCCAATGGCGCAACCTCGATGACGTCGCGCTCGATGTAGCGCTGGATCTGCTGCATCGGCAGCATCGCGCCAAGCGCGTCGAAGATAGGGCGCAGGTACGGGTTCACTTTCGCCTGGTAGTCACCGGGCAGAAAGCCGAGCTTCTCGCCCGCTTCAACGGCCGGTCGCACCAGCACAAGCTTGCTCACGTTGCCGTGGATCAGCGCAGCGACGGCCATGCTGGTTGCAAGGAAGGTCTTGCCGGTGCCGGCCGGGCCGACTCCGAACACGACGTTGCTGGTCTGGATCGCCTCAATGTACGCGGCCTGCCCCGGCGTCATGGGTTTAGCACCCTTGAGCCCTAGCGGCGCGATCTCGCCGTCGCTGGAAACGTCCGGCGCGTCGAGGCGCAGCAGCGCGCTCTCGACGTCCTGGGTACGGATCTGGCCGTACTTGCGGACCTTTTCGATCAGCGTCAGCAGCGCGACATAGGCGTCAAGCACGCCCTGTTCTTCGCCTGCGATACGGAGGTTGTTGTCGCGCGCAAACACCTTCACGTCGAAGTGGCCGCGGATCATCTTGAGGTGACGATCACGCTCACCGAAGAGGGCGTAGGCCTCTTCTTTGTCGCGCAGCCGGATCGATTTTTCCATGAAACCGTGAGAGGAAGGGTGTTTGGAGCGGTGCCGCTCGAGTGTTTTTCCCATGCCGTTATTCTATTCCCGAACGCCACTTTCTGCCATACCACTTTCCGGCTGTTAGCCGCCTGTGGACAGGCTGTGCGTAGCGCTTCCGCCCCCCTCTATTACGCCGGCCAGAGGGCCAGCACGACGATCAATAACGGCCCGGTTAACATGAAATTGTCCATGATATCCATGACGCCGCCGAAGGAAGGAACGAGGTGCCCGCTGTCTTTGATTCCAGCGGCGCGCTTGAAGCCACTCTCCACCAGGTCGCCTGCCTGCGCCGCGATCCCGACGAAGCCGCCGAGAATCGCGCCATACCACCACTCAACGACCACCGGTTTCAAAGCCCCGCCCGTGGCCCAGTTCCCCCACAGGAAGGCAATCGCCCCGCCACCCGCGCTGAACAGCAGCCCGAAGATCGCGCCCTCGACCGTCTTGCCCTTGCTCAGGTGCGGGATCAACTTGTGGCGGCCAAGCATGCTGCCCATCAGGTACGCGCCCACGTCGCCGAGGCGGCTGGCAGCGAGCAGGAAGTAAACCAGCCATTCGCCGGAGGTCGGGATCCGCCGAATCCAGAGGATCACTGCGATCGGCAGTATCAGGTAGAGGAACATGCCGAGGTTGTTGTTGATGCGCGGGCTCAGGTTCGACACGTCCGTGCGTACCAGCCCCACCAGCGAGTAGATCACGGCGGCGAGCAGCGGCAGCACGAGCGTCAACTGTCGAAAGCTGACCGGCACCCAGAACAGGTAGTGCGGCGCTGTTTCGCCCCAAAGCGCCTTGAAGGCCCCGATGCGCGGCGGCTCGGCAACAAGCTGCACGTAGCACATGACCACTGCGACCGAGACGTACAGCAGCCCGGTATCGAGCGGCAGCCCGCGCCCGCGGAACATGCGGCCCATCTCGTAGACGCCGCCCCAGCACATCAGCAGGCACAGTGCGAAAAACCCCCATGTGACGTGGAGATAGTGATCGAGCGCAAGCAGCCCGATCAGCGCAAAGAACATGGAGAAGCCGAAGAAGAAACGTTTGCCCATCAGGGCGAGACGTTAGCAGCAACAGCCGCGCCGGTGTAGAGGCGTCAGACTAGCCCGACGCAATCGCATACGCGTGAGGCAGTAGGCCGCCAAGCATCACGACCACCAGTGCGACAACCATGCGATGCCAGAAACGTGTCGTGTTGCCGCCGCCTTCGCTCGCAAACGCCGTCATCGCGCACTCGCCGCCGCAGGAGTGTCCGTCCTGCATCGACGCCGCACCTGCCTTCAGCGCACGCGGAATCACAACGAACGAGTTGACCAGAACACCAACCAGACCGGCCACGGCCGAGCAGACCGGCATGCTCGGAACAGCGGCGTGATGGAAGACGGTCGCGGCCGACATAAGCGCCACCGCCACGCTCAAGCTGCGAAACAGCACCTTCGTCAGCCGCATCTGCAAGGGAACAAATTTCGCACGCCCCATTTGCTTGAACAGCAACGGCGACTGCACGAAGAAGAACCACAGCGTCGCACCCAGAGCGAATGCAAGCGCGAGCAGATCAACTGTGCGGGCGACGTCCTTCACGGTTCGAATTCCCAGAACGGGTGACTCAGCGACCGTCCCAAACGAAGAGTCGCCTGCGAAGTTCGGACACATCCATGATTCCGCTCGGCAATCTGGCCGGAGTCTCAGTCCACCAGGAGAACCAACCCCTTCAGGTACTCGCCTTCAGGATAGCTGAGCCCCACTGCGTGGTCTGGTGCCTGCCGAAGGCGGTTCAGAATGCGCGCGCTTCGTCCTGCATCGGCCGCTGCCTCGGCCACAGCGCCCGTCAGCAGCTCCGCGCTGACATTGCCGCTGCACGAGAACGTCAGGAGACAGCCTCCCGGCCTGAGCAGCTGGATGCCGAGCCTGTTGATATCCCGGTACGCACCGAGTGCCCGTTCTACCTGCGCCGCGGTGGATGCAAACTTGGGCGGGTCGAGCACAACGACGTCGAAGGCGCGTCCCTTCTCGCGCAGGGTTCGAAGCTCGCGGAATGCGTCGCCGTGCAGGTACTCGCATGCCGCACCGAGTCCGTTCAGTTCCGCAGCGCTCCTGGCGCCCTCCAGTGCGTCTGCGGACTGGTCCAATTGGACAACACGCGCCGCGCCCGCCGCCGCTGCGTGCAACCCGAAGCCGCCGGAGTAGCAAAACGCGTTCAGCACCTCGCTAGCCCCCGGCTTGATCAGGGTACGCAAGTACGCGCGGCTCTCGGCCTGGTCGAGGTAGGCTCCGGTCTTGTGCCCCCTACGCACGTCTACCAGCTGCTTTATTCCCAGTTGCTGGTACTCAATGAGTTGCGGGGGCTCTGCTCCTGCCAGCAACCCCGCCTTGGCAGGCAGACCTTCCTTGCGTCGACCGTCCGTGTCGCTGCGTTCGAAGAAGCCTCGCGCCGGCAAGACACTATTGCAGGCGTCCACGATCTGAGTCTTCCAGCGCTCGGCACCCGCGCTGAGGAACTGCCCCACGCTCCAGCCCGCGTAGTGGTCAACGATGACACCCGGAAGACCGTCATTTTCAGCGTTGCACAGGCGAAACGCTGCCGAGGGCTCTGTCAGCCCGAGCGCCCTGCGCAAACCCAGCGCAGACTCTGCGCGGCGCCGGAACAAGACTTCGTCGACGGCCTCGTCAGGATCGAACGTCCACACGCGCGCACGAATCTGTGATTCCGGTGACCAGGCGCCGCGCGCCAGCCACTCGCCGTCATGGGACAGAATCTCAACGGTTTCACCCGGGGCGGGGCGGCCGGTGACGACCGCGATCGATCCGCTGAATACCCAGGGGTGGCGCCGCAGCAGCGACCCCTCGCGGCCTCTCTGCAAGACCACGTCCATCGGGATGGATTAGCATTCGCCGGGGCGAACAAAAGGGGCGGGCCCCACGGCCCGCCCCTGGTACTCCACCCTCCGCTGCTATCTCCTGAAGGGCTTCTTCTCGTACTCACGGCCATTGGGGCGCTCGCGTTCGGTCTTGCGGTCTTCGCGGCGTTCCCATTGGCCCTTGGTGAGCTCTTCTTCTTCGTCCTCGCGCGGCGGCAGTGCTTCGCGCGGCGCGCCGTCACCGTTCGGGCCCGAGTTCTGAGGCCCGTTGTTGTCGTTGGCGTCCGGCGCCGGCTTCTCCGGCTGCTCCGGCACTTCTTCGACTTCGCGGACGATGTTGCGCACGCGGCGGAACGCCTGCTGTACTTTCCAATAGATCGACGCCGCACCTTCGATGTCGTTTTCGTCATCGACCACGTTGCGGAACGCCCGCTCCTCGCTGCCGATGGGCATCTGGATCAACTGGCCCGCCGCCGTCGTCAGGAACAACTGGTCGCCATCGACACAGGGCTCAGCCAGGAAGCGCGTGTCCCGGAACTTGTACGACCAGACCATGGCGCCCTTGCGTTCTTCAAATGCGCTCACGATCCCGTTGGTACCGGCCACGAACACAAGCCCTCGTGCAACCACGGGCCGGGTAAACTCGCTCGATTCGTCTGCAAATTTCACGCTCCAGACGGCGCGCCCGAACATCGGGTCGACGGCAACCAGATTGCCCGCGTGCGCAAAGTAAATGCGGCTGGTGCCGACGCCCGGGCGCAGACCCTGAAAGTCGAGCCCGCTGTTCGGCCCAGACAGCTTCGCCGCGCTCTTTCCGGCCGGCTTCTGCTTCGGATCGTCCACGATGGCGACGCGTCTGTTGCTTGCCGCTACCACTGTGCGGGCCACCTGCGCCTCGGCGGTGGTGACGGTCTCGCGTTCGCGTCGTTTGCGCTCTTCGGCCGTCATCGGCTTGTCGGCCGGTCGTGCGCCTTCGCCACCCTGACCGTCCCAGGTCGTTGTGACCAGCAGCCCCCACTTGGTGGGCACGGGGGCCGAGACCGCACCGAACTCGGCCGACCATGCCTTTTTGCCCTTTTTTTCCTCCAGACAGGTGACGCCTCCGTCGGCGGACGCAATGAACACGCCATCATCAGTCAGCACCGGCGCGGTCAAAACAGTTTCTGCGCCAACGTCGACCTTCCATTTCTGGCTGCCTTCTTCCGATGAATGCAGCGACACGTTCCACTTTGAGCCGTTGCGGTACGAGGCGGCGACCAGTGCGTCTTTCACGTCCGGCGCGCACGTGACCGTCGGCGCCAGGTACTTGCTGTAGCTGGTGTTCCCGTCGGCAATCCGGACGCGCTCAAGCGTGCAGCTGTAGGTTGTGTAGTAGGCGTGGCCAAGAGAGATCAGGATGTTGGAAATCCCCGAATCCTTGCTCGTGGCCGTCCACTTCAGCTTGCCTGAGGATTGCTCGTAGCCGTATACGTTGGCGCCCGAGCCGGAGCCGACTACTACGACTCCATCCTGTGCGGCCGGTGACCTTGGGTTGCCGGTTGCCACCTTTGCCATCCAGGCTTCGTCGGTCGTATGCCCGACGATAAACGGGCGGGCGTCGCCGGCGTAGTTCGCCCCGCTCGGCAGGTTCACCGGGATCGAAGCTTCGGCAAGGTCCAGTACCTGCTGCTCGGCCTGCGGCGCGGGCTGTTTGGCATCCGGTGGATCGTCCGCATGGATGGACAGACCGGCGCCGGTCGCGACAACACAAAGCGCCGCCGCGGCCTTAAAGACCGTACGATGAAGAGCTTTCATGAAGGTTTCCCGATAAGGGGAAGACGGGGTCTACGCACAATGAGCGTATCCCGCACTATGGCGGATCGGCAAAATTTGGCGTAGCAAGGCTTGGCGGATTTGTATCGGCATGCCCGCGAATTGCGGATCGGCGACTCGCGCCTAGTCTTCCGACAGATAGAACTTGTTCTTGAACAGCTCGATAAGCGCCTTCACGGCCGCGTCGGCGTCATCGCCGTCGGCCTCGACGGTGAGCCTGGTGCCCTTCTCGGCCGCCAGCATGATGACATCGATGATGCTTTTGGCGTTGCAGCGCTGGTCGCCGCGGATCAGCCACACATCGGCACCGAACCGCGACGCGGTCTCGATGACCTTCATGGCAGGACGCTGGTGAAGGCCGTACTTGTTCAGCAATTCCACTTCGGCGGTGACGGGCATGAATGCTCCGGCGAACGAGTCTACATAGGGTGGCGACACTTGAGAATCAAGCCTGTGGAATACGCCCCCTATGGTCTGGCGCTTGTAAGCCGCTATTGTCAGTGGCCCGGGCAAGAAAGAGATCACGATGACTGTACCTGTGTACCTGGTGGCCGGCTTCCTCGGCTCCGGCAAGACGACGCTGATGAAGCGCCTGCTGGAGCATCTCAACGCCAACGGCGAGAAGCCGCTTGTGCTGATGAACGAGTTCGGCGAATCGAATATCGACAACGAATTGCTTGAGGGCTCGCAGGCGCAGATGCGCGAGCTGATCGACGGCTGCATCTGCTGCACGTCCAAGACCGAGCTGACCAAGACGCTCTACGACATCGTCACCCATGACGCGCCTTCCAGCATTCTGATGGAAGCCACCGGGCTCGCGGACCCTGTCGAGATTCTGGATATCTGCACGCTGCCGAACCTCCTGGAGCGCATCGAGCTGCGCACCATCGTCAGCGTGGTCGACGCCACCCGCTGGGGCAAGGTTCCCCAGGCAGAAGCACTGATGAAACGTCAGGCCAGGTTCGCCGATATCCTGCTGCTGAACAAGACCGACGTCGCCGGCGAGGCAGTCACGAATGAAGTCGAAAAGCAGGTCCGCGCACTGAACGAGCGCGCCAGGCTGCACCGCACGGTCCGGGCGGCCATCGAGCCGGATCTGGTCATCGGTGCGTCGGGAACGGAAGTGGTGAACGACGGCAAGGACCACTCCGAACGCGACCACGAACACGACCACTGCGAGCACAGTGAAGATGGCCACGTTCACCATCGCAAACACGCGCACGCGCACGCGCATGCCCACGACCACTACCTCAGCTTCACGGTCAAGCCAAAGGGCAAGGCCGACAAGGCCAAGCTGAATGACTTCCTGAACGAGGGCGTGCCCGGGCTGCTGCGCCTGAAGGGCTTCCTGCAAGTCGAAGGTGTTGAGCCCCAGGCGATCCTGCAGTGGACGGCCGGTCACTGGGAGCTGATCCCGCGCCCGGAAATCCTGAAGCCCAAGCCGGACGTGCTGGTGTTCATCGGTGAAGACCTGGATCGCCACCAGTTGATTCACAAGCTGGAGGCAACCGGGCTCGAGTTCGATGCGAGCGAACACGAGGGGCACCATCACCACGATCACGACGACGAACACGCGCACCATCATGAGCATTGATTGGCTGGAAGCAGAATCAGCGATAGATGAGCGGCTCGCGCTCCAGACCCAGCGCGAGAAGCTTGAAGCCGCGTATCTGGCGGACAAGCAGAACGCCGAGAACGCTCTGCGTCTGCTGAACGTGCTGGACCAGCTCGG
The DNA here is from genome assembly GCA_020638675.1 of Planctomycetota bacterium. Lineage (GTDB taxonomy): Bacteria > Planctomycetota > UBA8742 > UBA2392 > UBA2392 > JACKID01. Next base: position 720,365 of record JACKID010000001.1, on the reverse strand, counting down.
GGTGCCCGCCCCGGAAATGGCGCAGCTCACCGAGCCCGCCATGCACGCCAACCCGAACGACCCCGGCCTGATGGCGTGGCTGGGCCAGCTCAGCTACCGCCTCGGCGAGCTGAAGCTCGCCATGATTACGCTGAAACATGCAGTCACGCTGGACCCTGGCGACACGCTGGCCAATTTCACGCTGGGACAGTGCATGCTGTATGCGGGCTCGCATGAAGACGCGTTGCGGTATGCCGAGCGCGCCATGGAGAACGGGCAGGCGACGCATTATCGCAAGGACATCGGGCGGCTCTACTGCATCGCTCTGGCACGACTCAAGCGCTTCGACGAGGCCTACCAGTTCCAGCTCGAGCAGCTGAAAGAACGCCCCGACGACACGCAGGCGATCATCGACACGTCCGACCTGCTCAGCGAAATGGGGCGCGCCGACGACGCACTGCAGATGCTTCTCGATGCCCACAAGAACAAGCCGAGTGACACGGAGCTGCTGTTCCGGCTGGCGGTGACGAAGTTCGAGAACAACGACTTCGCGGCTGCGATCGGCTGGGCCGACAAGGTGCTTGCCGTGGACGCCCAGCACCTGGAAGGTTGGAACCTGCGCGCACAGGCCAAGTTCAAGCTGGGAATGTTCGAGGGCGCGATCGCCGACCACAGCATGATCCTCGAACTCAGTAAATCCATGCCGCTTGACCAAAGCTTCGTCGCAAGTTGCTACGAGGGCATGGGGCGCAAGGACGAAGCCATTGCTGCGCTGAAGAAGGGTTTGATCGAGGCCAAGGACTGGCCGGACCGCAAGCGCGCCTATCAGCAGCACCTTGATCGCCTGCAGGTCGTGCCGCCGTCCCAGCAGAGCAAGAAGCACAATCTCGGGCCCAACGACCCGTGCTGGTGTGGCAGCGGCAAGAAGCTCAAGAAGTGCCACGCTGGTTGAACCGCCAAGTCGCCAAGAAAGGCCGGTAGCATTTGCAGTTCTTGGCGGCCTGGCGTCTTGGCGGTTGAAACCAATCTCCGTTCCAACCATGCGACGTGCCCGGGCGGTGTGTGCCGTGCCGGGCGCTGAACGAGCTGCCGAGCCGGGCGGCGTGGAATGCGTGCATCCCCACGTCCCGCGTCCGGGTTCTGACCGGTGGTGAACTCAGCATCGCTCCTGGTTATAGCTCAGAGGTAGAGCACCGGATTTGAGATCCGGCAGTCGCGGGTTCGACTCCCGCTAACTAGCCCAGTCCGCTGATAACGGACACCAGCCCTTAATGCTGGCTTTGTATCGGTCCCAGAAGGCCGAAACTCCTGTGCCGGAAGGGGGTGGTGAAGCGCGAGGCCCGTCGCTGCAGTTCGGCGACAACACGAGAAGAGACTCTGCAGCACGCGGATACCGACCGGCGACGAACCGGCGGGACGCAGCGCGCCGGGTCGTGCGGGGGAGCACGACAAAGCGCGAAGCCGAACGCCCCACTAGCGCGGTCTCAAGCAGTGCTCCGTTTCAGACGTGCGGCCGAACGCCGATCCGCCCCTGGAAGGCCGAATCAGCTGTTGGCCATTAGCTGTTAGCTGTTAGCCAACAGCTAACTGCTAACAGCCAATAGCTTCCCTGCAACTCCGCCCCGTTCTGTTGACGTGTCAATACTCGCCCTGTTGAAAGGGGGCAACGATGATCCTGTTCCGCAAGTTCAAGGTGGCGTCGCACGAGCGCGCGCTTGTCTTCCACGAGGGTGAGTTCCACGCCGTCCTGATGCCGGGCAAGCACAAGCTGCTTGACCCGCTGCGCAAGCTCAAGGTCGAGAAGATCAGCCTGCGCGAGGTCTACTTCAAGCACGAGAACCTCGACGTCCTCGCCCGCGAGTTCCTGCTTCGCAAGAGCCTCGACGGCGAAGTAAAGATCGTTGATCTCGCCGACCACGAGCGCGCATTCGTGTTCATTGACGGCAAGTTCGACCGCGTCCTGAAGCCGGGCCTCCACGTCCTGTGGGTTGCCCTGCGCAAGGTCCGCGTCGATGTCGTCGACACGCGCGAGCCGGTATACGCCTCGGCCGATCTGCCGCGCATCACGCGCGGCAACACGCTTGAGGACGAGGCCACGGTTCTGGACCTCGCCGACCACCAGCGCGGTCTGGTCTGGGTTGACGGCCGATTCCGTGTCGCCCTGCGCCCGGGCCTGTACCTGCTGTGGAAGGGGTTGAGCGACGTGCGCGTCGAGGTCGCGGACGCCTCGGGCGTGATGTTCAACCACCGTGAGCTCTCGGCGATCCTGCAGACGGGCTCGCAGTACGTGCTCAACCAGTTCACGATCGAGGCCGGCCAGCTGGGCCTGTGGTTTGTGGACGGCAAGCTGGGCGGCGTGCTGAAGCCGGGCACGCACGCCTTCTGGACGGGTGTCGGCAAGCTCAAGCTGCTGCAGGTTGAGCTGCGCGAGCGCACGCTGGACATCGCGGGCCAGGAGATCATGACCAACGACAAGGTCACGCTGCGCATGAACGCGCTGCTGACCTACCGCGTCGCGGACGCGCTGAAGTCGGTCACGGTCACGGAGGACGCGGCGCAGGCCCTGTACCGTGAGGCGCAGCTCGCACTGCGCGCCGTTGTCGGTGCGCGTGAGCTGGATGCGCTGCTCACGGACAAGGATGCCGTGGCCGCTGAGCTGGAGGCGCTGGTCAAGGCCAAGGCTCCGGAGTTTGGCCTTGAGGTCCGCTCGCTCGGCATCCGCGACATCATCCTGCCGGGCGAGATGAAGGAGCTGATGAACAAGGTAACGGAGGCTCGCAAGGCCGCCGAGGCCTCGCTCATCAACCGCCGCGAGGAGACGGCCGCAATGCGCATGCAGGCAAACACGGCCAAGATTCTCGAGAATCAGCCGGTGCTCATGAAGCTGCGTGAGCTCGAGGTGCTCGAGAAGATCGCCGAGAAGTCGAACCTGACGGTAGTGCTCGGCGAAGGAGGCGGACTCAACGACCGCGTAATGAAGCTGCTGTAGGCAGTTGTCGGTTGTCAGTTGTCAGAAGCAAAACGGAAGGGCTTCCGCCCTTCCGTTTTGCTTCTGACAACTGACAACCGACAGCTAATTGCCGCGCTGGGTCTCGGCGTCGCCGACTCGCTTGAGGGCGAGCATCATGGCGGCCGTGCGCTTGCTGCACTTTTCCTGGCGTGCGAGCGTGTGCACATCCATGAACGCCTTGCGCATCTTGCGGTCGAGTTCCTGGTTCACGCGGTCTTCGTCCCAGTAGAACTGAGTCAAATTCTGCGACCATTCGAAGTAGCTGACCGTCACGCCGCCGGCGTTGGCCAGAATGTCCGGGATGACCGTAATTCCGCGTTCGTGAAGCTCTTCGTCCGCTTCCGGCATGGTCGGATGGTTCGCACCCTCCACAATCAGCGGCGCCTTGATGTGGCCGCAGTTGTCCGGGGTGATCACGTCGCCGATCGCGGCCGGGATCAAGCAGTCCACCGGCAGCGCCAGCAAGTCCTGGTTGTTCATCACGTCGGCGTTGGGGAAGCCCGCAACGGTGCGCTTTTCCTTGAACCACTCGAACAGGGCCGGCACGTCGAGGCCCTTCTCGTTGTAAACGCCGCCCTTCACGTCCGTCACGGCGACGACCTTGCCACCGCGCTCATGCCAGAAGTGAGCACTGTAGCTGCCGACGTTGCCGAAGCCCTGCACGGCGCAGGTCTTGCCTTCAATCTTGTCTCCGCGGGACTTGTAGAACGCATCGGCCACGGCCACGACGCCGAACGCCGTCGCCGTGATGCGTCCCAAGCTTCCGCCGAGGCTGACCGGTTTGCCGGTCACGACACCCGGGCTGTAGCCACGGCGCGAGCTGTATTCGTCCATCAGCCAGGCCATGACCTGGGCGTCCGTGCCCATGTCCGGCGCGGGAATATCGCGGTGTGGGCCCAGCACGATGGCGATGCGTGCCGTGAACTTGCGCGTCAGGCGCTCAAGTTCGGTCATGCTCATGTTCATGGGGTCGCACGCAATGCCGCCCTTGGCGCCGCCGAACGGAACGTCGATCAACGCGGTCTTCCACGTCATGAGGCTCGCGAGCGCGCGAACTTCATCCTTGTCCACTTCCGGGTGATATCGGATGCCGCCCTTCCAGGGGCCTCTAGCCCCGTTGTGTTGGACGCGGTAGCCGGCGTAGACGTGGATCTTGCCACTGTCCATGCGGACGGGCACGGCGACTTCGATCTCGCGGAACGGCGTCTTCAGGATCTGGCGCAGTTCCTCGGCCATCTCCAGTCGGTCGGCCGCCTTGTCGAAGAGCTCATTGACGGCTTCGTAGGCGTTGTATCGATTCGAGGCGGACTTGTAGCGTCCCGTGATGCGAGTGGTCATGTAATGTCCTGACGTGCCCAACCCGTGGTGCGTCGGCTCCGTAAGGTGCGACTGCACCCGCTGCGGGAGCCTCATTGGCGCGGACTATGCCTTTTATAAGTTGCGGGCGCAAATGGGGGAGTTACGCCTTGGCAGGTGATTCCGACGCGCGCGGAGTGAGATGAAAGTCCGCCAGCGTGTAGCCGGCCAGCACTTTGCCGATCTGGTCCTCGACTTCGCCAAACACTTCGCGCATCAGGCAATCGCCGTAGAGTGTGCAGTCTGACTCAGTCGCGAAGCACTCGAAGACGCGCGTGGGCCCATCGATCTCGGTCAGGATTTCCTGAAGCGTGATCTCCGAAGGCTCAACGGCAAGCACGAAGCCGCCGCTCGGACCCTTCAGGCTGCGCACCACACCCTTCTTGGCAAGCTGCTGCAGGATCTTCGACAGGAAGGCCTTGGGGATCATCAGTTTTTCAGCGATCTCCGTCAGGGTCACGGGTCCTTTGGCGCGCCGGTCGGACAGGTACATCAACGCGCGCAGCCCGTAGTCACTTTTTCTGCTGAAGATCACACCGACTCCGATGCCCGCGAAATAGCGGACTTGATAGGTCTCATTCAGTACACTTGCGCGCCCGGCGGGTGTCAAGCAAAGGGAAGGAATGAAAACCTACACCGACTACCTTTACTTCAACACACGCAACAAGCGTGAGTACGTCCGGATTACCGACAAGGTCGAGCACGCCGTGCAGGAATCAGGCGTCCGCGAGGGCATGGTGCTCGTTTCGGCCATGCACATTACAGCAGGCGTATGGGTCAACGACGCTGAAGACGGGCTGCTGGACGACATCGATCACTGGCTGGAAAGCCTGACGCCCTACGGCGCCTATCCCGAAATCAAGTGGCCCAAGGAAGGCGAGGAGGGCCCCGTGCAGGCCGTGCGCCACGAGTACAAACACCATCGCACCGGCGAAGACAACGGCGACAGCCACCTGAAGAGCATCTTGGTGCACCACCAGGTGATGGTGCCAATCACTGATGGACGCCTCGACTTGGGCACCTGGCAACAGATCTACTATGCGGAGTTCGACGGCAAGCGCCGCAAGCGCGTGGTGATCAAGGTGATGGGCGAATAGGCAGTCAGCCCGCTACAAACCAGTGCACCGACCGTAGTCGCGTTTCGAAACTGAGTCCGGCGACAATGACCTCAGGGTGACCTGGAGACTGAGGCATGAACTCACGCCAGAACAAACACAGTCTGCGTTCACGCTGGAACGGACTCGCGCTATGGCTGCGCTGGGCGATCGCGGGATCACCGGCTGCCGCGGCGTTCCTGTTCCAGAGCCAACTTGGGGACAATGTCGTTTGGCTAGCCGTACCCGGGGGTGTGCTGATCGTGCTGATGATCTTCATGACCTGGGGCGAAATCGGCGATGTGATGCGAGCGCGTGCCCGGTAGTTGGCTTGGTGCACACGGAATTCGGTCAGGCGAGCAGCGGCGGTAGTTGGCGAATGTCATCTACAAGTGCGTCTGCGGAAGATAGCTCTGTGCGCGGGCCGTAGCCGTAGGTGCAGCCGATAAACCACAGCCCGCAGGCTTTGGCGGCGTCACCATCGTGGACTCGGTCGCCCACCATGATGCCAGTCTTCAGGCCCAGTTCGTTCAGGCCACGCTGGAGTTCACCGGGCTTGCTGACGTCCTGGCTACGCCCGGCCGCGGCTCGGAAATCGAGCAGCTCGTCCAACACGAAGGTCTCGACGACCGCGTCCAGATAGTCCTGGCTGCAGTTGCTTACCAGCAACAGCTTTAGCCCGCGACCCTTGAGCTCCACGAGCACGTCGCGGCCACCATCGAACAGCTTTCCGCTGCCGTCGTTCAGGAACTGCTTTTCATTTGCGCTCGCGGCGCGGTGCAGGTCCATCGCCTTGTGTTTCAGCGGCTCAGGCAGCAACTCGGCATAGAAGACGTAAGGCGGTTTACCGATCTGCGCGCGGATCGCGTCCTCCGTTGGCGGTGCATCCAGGCCCGGCAGCTCGCCCGCGGCCATCATGCTTTCGAACGCCAACCGGATCGCCCGCGCGCCAAATTCGCCCGAGTTCAGCAGCGTACCGTCCATGTCGAACGCCACGCAGTCGAGTTGCTTGCCCATCCAGGGAAATGCCATGCGGGGATCGTAGGAATCCGCGCGCCACCTGCGAGGTCGTGGCTACACCAATTCAATCACCGTAATTTCCGGCGGGCAGTTCACACGGATCGGCATCCATTGTCCCGTGCCGCTGTTGACGTAGAGTTTGCGCCCGTCGTGTTCGTATTCACCAGCGTGGTACAGCTCAAAGGGCAGCACAGGTGACAGCTCATATTGCCCGACCCTCCCGAGGCTCACTTGCCCGCCGTGCGTATGGCCGCTGAGCTGCAGATCGATCTGGCGCGTACGCCCTTCCCAGAAGCTGCTGGGATTGTGCGCAAGGACGATGCGCGGGGCGCCGTCGTCCGCAACGTCCTTCAGTGCTTCGTCGAAACTGGCGGCAGGCTGGCGGCGCCCCGGGTAATCCACCCCGAGCATCCAGAGATGGTCGCCGCCGAAGTCCACCCGGCGGTGCTCGTCGCGCAGCATGACACAGCCAGTTTCGTTGACTCCGGCAATCAACTGGTCAAACTTCTGCCCGGCCGCGTAGTACTCATGATTCCCAAGGCACATGAATAGCCCGTGCCGGTGCTTCACGCCGCGTAGCATCATCTGGGCGTCTTCAAGCTGCTCCATGTCATGGTCCAGCAGGTCTCCGGTACAGACCACGATATCTGCGTTCAGCGCGTTCACTGCGGCGACGATCTCCTTGAGATGCTCGGGGCGCATGAAGCGCCCAATGTGCACGTCGCTGAACTGGACAATGCGCAGCCCGTGCAGGCTGGTCATGTCCTTGGGCGTCGGCTGTGAAATCATGCGCACGACCGGATCAGCCATCGCACCGGTCGCGCCGGCAATCGACCCCGCAACCAGCACCGCAGGCGGAACCAGCGCGGCACGCTTGAGCAATTCACGGCGGCGTTCATCCACGGTGTCAGCAGCTTTGAGCCTTGCACGTACCTGCCTCGCGACCTGCCAGGGAAAGCTGAAGACAATGATCCAGATGCCGAAACAGAGCATCGCGAACTGCCAAGTCATACTCGGCAACGAAAGCCACAAGGGCGCGTCCGGCCAGAACGGCAGCAGGAAGGTCGGAATCAACAACAGCCAGTACACAGCTGACAGCACGACACGGGCGAGAAGTTTGCGCCTGGGAAACACCGCCGAGACGCGGGCCCAGAGGCCCCAGAAAATAAGCCCGTTGATCGCCAGCAGAATCAGCAGTAGCCGCATGGGCCCATGATACGAGGCCTGCCGGCGTCAGACCAATTCGATCAGGGTGATTTCCGGCGGGCAGTTGAGACGCACCGGCAGCCAGCTTCCGATGCCGCTGTTCACGTACAGGCGACGGCCCTGAGATCCGTACAGTCCCTTGTGGTAGAACTCGAACGGCAGGTTGGGCGTCAGCTCGCAGTCCTCGATGCGCCCGAGGCTGATTTGCCCACCGTGGGTGTGACCGCTGAGCATCAAGTCAATCTGCCGCTCGCGCGCCTCGAAGAATGTCTTGGGGTGGTGCGCCAGCACGATGCGCGGCGCGCCGTCGTCGTCCATCTCGCGCAGCACGGCGTCCATGCTCTGGCGCGTCGTCGGGCGATCTCCAAGAGCGCCACCGGACACGCCCGGGAAGTCCGTGCCGCCCAGCCAGAAGTGTGACGCACCGACATCAATCCGATGTGCCTCGTCGACCAGCATGGTCGCGCCCGCATCCTTGTACGCCTTGCGCACGCCGGCCTCGTCGCCTTGCGCGGCGATGTACTCGTGGTTCCCCATGCACATGTAGACTCCGTGCGGCGCCGTGAGCGCGCGCAGCAGCTTGGTGCCCTGCTCGAGCTGCTCGAGGTCGTTGTCGATCAGGTCGCCGGTGCAGACCACCATGTCCGGGCGGTGCGCGTTGATGATGCCAGCGATCTCGGACAGGCGGTCGCGTTCAAGGTAGCTGCCGATGTGCACGTCGCTGAACTGGGCGAACGTGAACCCGCGCAGGTGCCCGAAATCCGGGCGTACAGGCTGCCGCGCCCGCCGGATCACCGGCGGCAACTGGCTCGCAACGCCCCCGGCCGCCGCGGCAGTCACGATGATCGCCGGCATCCCGATGGCGGCCTTGCGCAGCAGGTCGCGGCGTTGCGCATCAGCCAGCTCGTGCTCGAGCGGTAGCGCAGGTGGGTCCACAACACGGCGCAGGACGTTCACGACCCGCCCCGGCACGCCAACCAGCAGCAACACACCGCCGTAGACCCAGACCGCGAACTGGAAGGCCATCCCCGCAACAGCCAGGGGCGTAGGGACCACATTGTGGAACAAGTGCGCAGCGGCGGTGCCGCCGATCGCCATTGCAATCATCGGCGACAGCAACACCCAGAACAGGACGCCCACAAGCCAGCGAAGCCCAACGCCTTGAGGAAACGCATGCCTCAGCCGATTCATCAGCGGGCGAAACACCAGCACGTTTCCGGCCGTAACCAACGCCCCAATGAACATGACGCCCAAGGTTGAGTTCTCAACGGAAGCGCACCAACCCTCGGCCTGCTGGATCCACTGTGGGGCGCTCATGTGGTCCTCCGGCGAACGATCTTGGGGTCGCGCCAGCGAGTCTTGCGAACGACAGTGCTGCGCGGGCGAAGATGTGAGCTGCGTCGGCAGGTTGAGCGACAGCGCATCAGGTCCGCCTCCGTGCAACAGGCGGCAGCGGTCGAACCCCTAGAAACAGACTCGAACCCGGCGAATGAATGAGAATGCGATTGAGCACGGCGCTGAGCCGCGTCGTCCGCTTTTCGCGGTGATGCAGGTCCATGGATGCTCCATAGAAGCAGAGGCGCGCGCCGAAGTGGCGCGCGTGAACAGTTCGAATAGCGGGTTGGCGGCCGTCGAGGAGTCTTCCTCGCAAAGGCGGTGAGGCGGATCGCAGCGGTGTCAGCACCGGTTGGTTGGTTCCCTTGTCAGCCGGGAGAACCATAGCGCGCATTTGTTAAGACGAAGTGGGTGTGTCAGTAAGCCGGTGTGGGACTTGGGTTAGAGGTTCGCAAGCGCTGGCAGCACTTAGCCCTCGCCAAGTCGCTCGACACTAGCCGATAATTGGGCGCTTCGGATTCTTCGGGTCGGTACTTCTGCAACGCAAAGGAGAGAATATGCACACACGCATCTGGGCTTCCGCCATCGTCCTGGCTTTGGCTGCCGGGGTTGTGGCGATTGGAGGAATCGCCAGCGGACAAGACGCCTCCGAGCCGGAGTCGGTCACCTTTGTCGACACCGAAGAAAACACGTTGGGAAAGGAAATCTGGGGCACATGGGTGATGGACGACGACCTCACGAAGCGCACCGCCCATGAGGTTCCAAAGGACGGAATGGTCCTCGAGTTCAAGTCCGACGAAGATTCGAAAGGGCGCATCAAGAAGGCGCTCGAAGCCGCCGTCAAGAAAGCCGGTGACAGCGAAGGCGAAGAGGCCGGTTTCATTCGGCGGGCAGCGCAGGGCGTGTTCTGCACCGGGCGACTCATCATCAAACGTGGGGAGCGTAAGGACGAAGTGGACTTCGCCCAGGTCTGCATGTGGGGCGAGCCGGTGCTGTTGGTGCTGGAGTCCGACGGCGAAAAGACGGACTGGGAAAGCGTCCGGGTGTCATTCGTTCGCGACCCTGACGGTGACAACGACTTGCTATTCGTGGGTGGTGACCACAAGGACGAGCCATACGTGGCATTCAAGCGTCAGGAGAAGTAGCTGGCCCGTGGTACGGCTCCCGCGCCCATTGGCGCGGGAGCTGTACTTCCTAGGCGCTGACCAGCTCGATCAAGGTGATTTCGGGCGGGCAGTTAATGCGCACCGGCATCCAGCCCCCGGCGCCGCGGTTCACGTAGAGCTGGCGCCCCTCAAAGTCGTAGTGCCCGTTGTGGTACAGGTCGAACGGCAGCACGGGGCTGAACGTGTAGTCGCCGATGCGCCCCAGCACGAGCTGCCCGCCGTGGGTATGCCCGCTGAGCATCAGGTCGAGTTGCATTTCACGCCCGTCGTAGAAACTGGCCGGGTGGTGGGCCAGCACGATGCGCGGCGCGCCGTCGTCGCTCATCTGTCCGATGGTGTGCTCCAGGCTTTCGCGCCGAGTGCGCCTGTCGCCGGGGATGCCGCGGCTGGTCGGGTAGTCGATGCCGCCCATCCACAGGTGGTCGCCGCCGACGTTGATCTTCTGCGCCTCGTCGATCAGCAATTGCGCGCCTGTTTCGCGCAGTCCGCTGATGATCTGCCCCACGTCGCTGTCGCGCGCGACGATGTACTCGTGGTTGCCCATGCACATGAATACCTGGCGCTTGGGGCTCAGCCCGCGCAGGACGCGCTGGGCCTCCTCCATCTGGCTGATGTGGTTGTCCAGCAGGTCGCCGGTCATCACGTGGTAGTCGGCCTTTAGCGCGTTCATCGCGTCGCGGAATTCGTCCAGGCGTTCCGGCCCCATGTAGCTGCCGACGTGCACGTCGCTGACCTGCGCGATTGTCACGCCATGCAGATTGGTCATCTCGCGCGGCACCTTGAGGCGCAGGCGCGTGACCACCGGCGTCTGCCGCGCGGCAACCGCGCCCCCGGCGGCCGTGGCGCTGATCGCGACCGGCAGCGCCAGCCCGGCCTTGGCGAGCGCGCGGCGGCGCTCGTCGATGGCCAGCTCCTGCTCCGGCTCGGTACCGGTCTTTTCGCTGCTGAGCAATCGGCGCAATCTGCGAACGCCGTCCATCACCGCGCCGGGCGTGCCCTTGATCAGCAGCACGCCGCCGTAGATCCACGCGGCCATCTGGAAGGTCATGCTGGTGATCAGCAGCGCCTGCGGCGCGTCGTTGCGCAGCACCATCAGCGCCGACACGCCGCCGAACATCATCAGGATGGACGGATGAAGCAGCAGCCAGTACGGCGCGGCGACGATCGCGGCAATCAGCCCGCCCTTCTTCGCAAAGGCCAGCTTCAAGCGGCGTCGAACGGCCAAAAACAGCAACAGGTTGAGCACCGTTACCAGAAAGCCGATCAGCATGAACGCGTACTGGACCATGGCGCGATTCTAACCGCTCGCGTGCTGCCTGTATTCCGGCCCACGCCGCGCCCGCCTGTGAATTCCGGGCATATAATGCTCTAATGAACGCGTTAGGTAAGTGTGGATTGGACACTGAGGTGAGACCATGGCCGGCACTGTGATGCCCTCCCCGATTCGGGTTGAGGAAGACGAAGCCGAGAACATTGAACGCATTCGCGAGCTCAAGAACGAGCGTGGCGACTCACTGATCATACTGGCGCACCACTACCAGCGAATGGGTGTGCACGCCTGCGGCGATGTGGTCGGCGACAGCTACCACCTTTGCAAGGCCGCCGCACACACCGACAAGGCCCGCGACATCGTGTTCTGCGGTGTACGCTTCATGGTCACCAGCGCGGCCACTCTCTGCCGTGAGGACCAGATCGTCTATCACCCCGACCGCAACGCCGGCTGCCCAATGGCCGACATGGCCAACCTGCCGCAGGTGCGCACGAGCTGGAAGGAACTGGGCGAGGTCGTTGAGACTGCCAAGGTCGTGCCGGTCGTCTACATGAACAGCGACCTGGACCTGAAGGCTTTCTGCGGCGAGCGGGGCGGGATCGTCTGCACCTCCTCCAACGCGGGCAAGGTGTTCGACTGGTGCTTCGAGCGAGGCGAGAAGATCTTCTTCTTCCCCGATGAGCATCTCGGCCGCAACACCGCTAACAAGTACGGCATCGCGCGCGACCAGATCGTCTTGTGGGACCCGAAGTTGCCGAAGGGCGGGCTGAGCGATGAGCAGATCGCCAACAGCAAAGTGATCCTCTGGAAAGGCTACTGCCATGTGCACACGCGCTTTTCCGTCGAGATGATCGAGAAGGTCCGCGCCGAGCATGAGGGCATCAAGGTCATCGTCCACCCCGAGTGCACCGAGCAAACGGTAGCCGCGGCCGACTTCAGCGGCAGCACCGGCTTCATCCAGAACTACGTCGAGAACACCATGAAGCCCGGCGACAAGGTCGCCATCGGCACCGAAGTGAACATGATCCACCGGCTCAGCGTGGAGTACCCGGACCGGCTGGTCATCCCGCTGGTACGCAGCCTGTGCCCGAACATGTTCAAGATCAGCACAGGCGACCTGCGCGATTGCCTTGAGAACCTGGATACATGGGAGCCGGTGACCCCAGACCCGGCCGAGAAGGCATTCGCCAAGACCGCGCTCGACAACATGTTGGCCTGCGCGGGATAATCCGCTTGCCGGTTTTTCCGGTCGCGGAATAATGCTAGATAGCCCGTTGTTATTGGGGCGTACGCGCAGAGGCGCGAGATAAGGCGCCCCTGGGGCACTACGGAGAACGAATCATGGCTGGACCGAATACCAAGGAAGTCACCGGCGCGAACCTGGACGACTTCAAGCAGGGCGTTTCGATGGTTGACTTCACCGCGACATGGTGCGGTCCGTGCCAGGTGCTTGGCCCGATCGTCGACAAGCTCGCGACGGAGTTCGCTGGCAAGGTCAGCATCGGCAAGTGCGACATTGACAAGAACCCCGACGTCGCCGGCGCATTCGGCATCATGGGCGTGCCCACGCTCGTTTTCTTCAAGAACGGCGAAATGGTCGACCAGCACGTCGGCTTGCTGCAGGAAAACGCGTTGCGCGACAAGCTCAGCAAGCTGTCGGCGTAGTCGATCCTGTAGACAATCCCACAGAAACGACCTGGGCTTTCGCCCGGGTCGTTTGCGTTTGGCTCAGCGCTACTTCCAGTTCTCGCGCAGCATGGCCACCAGCCGCTCGTTCTCGTCCCAGAAGTACCATGTAGTGCCCTCGGCCTCGCCGTTGCCCGCGCGGGCTTCCTGAGTACGTTGAACCACGTTGGTGAAGCGCACGCTGGTACGGCTGGCCAACTCGTCGCTCCAGTTGCGTAGATGCGGCGTCCAGATTCCGCCGGTAAGGGCCTTGTCCTCGGCGAAGGCTCCAAAGTCGGCATACATGGCCACGTTGCCCTTGCCGAATTCCATGCCGCGATCAACGATGATGTCGGCCGTATCGACATCGGCGAGCACTTCCTGCCGTGTCTCCCCAAGCATGGCCTTCGGCCCGGCCGAGCAGCCCGCAAGAAGCAGCAGCCCGAGCATCCAGAATCTGCGCATGTGTGCTCCTAGAACTCGATGTCGATGCCGATGTCGACACCGAAGCCAAATCGCTGCGGAATTGCCTTTGGGTCCGCGGTGGTACCAAAGTCCTGCGTCGTCAGGCCGACCTGGCCCGCAAAGTCGATGTGGAAGAACCACAGCCGCAGCCCCAGCCCGGTCGTCAGGGTAATCGACTGTTCCGCGTCGGCCAGGTTCTTGAATGCACCCAGCCGGATGCCAAATCCGAAGCCTCCGAACTGCGGCTCAAACGTGAGTGCGGCTCGCACGAATTGCGTGTGGTAGCGCGGCAGGATGTCGCTGCTGACGCGGTTCAGGTCGCCTTCAACGGCAAAGGTCAGCGGCAGACCGATAGAGTAAAACCAGGTGTAGCTCGCGCCGGCCGTGAACTGGGGGTCGAAGCGGATGAAGTTGGGCTCGGGATGTGTTGCGGGGTCCCACCTGAACTCCGGGCCGTTCACGTTGCGCGCGACAAAGCTGATCGAGAGCGTGTCGAGGAAAGGAATCTGCGGCGTGAACACCGCGCCCACGTCGATCCCTACGTTGAAGCGCGACTCGCCCTTCAATTTGTACGCGTCCTGCGTCTGGCGACCGAGGCTGCGGAGCATGTCTTTCACGCCGTCGCTGGTCATGTCTTCGACCGCGAGGAAGTGACTGAACGTGTACGCCTGGATAAAGCGGACGGTCACCCCGAGACTCAGCCAGTCACCGAGCACCGGAATCGGCAGCGGCATCCCGTAGCTTATGCCGGCCTCATAGAATGCCAGCCCGCGGATGATGAAGCCTGAGCCGTTCCCCTCAAGCGGGTTAGCGCCGCTCTCGAGGCTTTGTCCCGTCCCGTTTTGCGTGTTGATGAGGAAGTCCAACAGTATGTCTGCGCCCACGCCGCCAAAGTTGACGCCGGAGTCTTCGGCCGTCTTGGCAAGGATGTTCGCTTCATTCGCCGGGTAGCCGGCTGCCTGAAGGTCCGCGCTGAACTGCTGCCCACCGGAAGTCGTCGGCGTGGCGCCGGCCTGCCCGGAGAGGGTGGCCGCCACACTGATCATCGTGTCCCACTGGGCGCCGGACTCATCCACGAAGCGGAAGTTGCGCAGGCTGTCGAGGTCGACGATTGTGGCTGCGCCGGCGATGGCAAAGCCGCCGGTCGTGACTGTCAGCCCATCGCCGCCGAAGAACAGGCTGCCCAGCCGCATGCCCAGGCCGGTGGCTGACGTCGCATACACGCCATCGCCGCTCAAGCTATCCAGGATGTCCAGCTTGTTGAAGATGTCGAAGACCTGGCTGAAGTCACTAAGAGTGGCCGAGCTGGGTGTGTTGAATGCGCCGGACTGGAAACTGTCGAAGGCATCGTTTGCGTCTTCCACGACGTCGAACATCTTCTGAAAGTCGTCGCCGTGAATGGACGCGGACATGTTCGTGGGCAGACAGAACTCCAGCGTAGTCGGGTCGTTTTCCGTACGCTCCCACGGGCGCAGCGCACCGAACGCCGGGTTATAGCGCGCCGCCGTCGCGCCGCGGGCGATGACGCCGACGCCGCCCGCACCAAATGCGGGAGTATGGAAATCGACCCACTCCTCGGCGCTCAGACACGTGCACAGGGCAATCGCCAACGCGGCCAGCAGCAATCGTGACATGTCGTCTCCTACAGCTCTTCGCCGTACAGGGGTTCCAGCACGCGCTCGTCGTCCACCAGCAGGTCGACGCTGCCGCCGACCAGCAGTGAAATGGCATCACTCGGGCGGGCATCTACGCGGACTTCACCGTCCGCAGTCTCGATCACCAGGTTGGCGTAGTACGTGTGATCCTTGAGGTAGGTGATCTCGACCGCCTTGATGGTTCCGCCCATGCCTGCGATGACGTTGTCGAGCAGGTCGTGCGTGAGGGGGCGAGGGTGGTAGCGCTTCATGGCCCGGCGATAGATGGCAACAGCCTCCGGCTCGCCGATCTCGATGGTGAAGTGGCGCTGACCGCCAATCTCGCGAAGAATGATGCGCTGCGTTGGATGCGTGTTCGAGAGAATGATGCGGGCCAGTGAAAACGGAACCATCGTCATGAAGACGCGTACCCCTGTGCTGTGAGCGACTGTTTCAGTGTACTGGGGTTCGGCCGCCGCACAACGAGTCTCGCCGGGGCTACTCGACGCGTTCCGCTGTCTCCGTACCCAGTGACAACGTGAACGTCTCGCTTCCGGAAAGTTGCAGACGCGGATCACCCGACCAAGTGCCGGACTCCACCCTCCGTACGACTCCGCGACCGCCGCTCACTTCGCCTTGGTAGTCAAGGTATGCCCGACGGTGGTCATCCAGCCGACGGCATAGACACGACTCCCCTACCGACAGCGGCCAGCGCGCAAGCTGGAACGTGCGCAGCTTCTCCTGCCCCTCGACCTCCAGCATCAAGTCGTAGTGAGCTTCCCCGTTGACGGTGTGCTCGAGGATGACGAATCTCTGGGCCATGCGCCGGATTGTCCTCGATATTGAATTCCACGGGAAGGGCTTCTACGGCTGGCAGCGGCAAGGCCCGGATCGTTCCGTACAGGGCACCCTGGAGGCTGCGATTGCCGACCTCGTCGGCCACGTAGTCAGCGTCCAGTCATCAGGGCGTACGGACCGTGGCGTGCACGCTCTCGCCATGCCGGCGCACGTAGACATCGACTCGCGGCTGGCACCGCGCGAAATCATGCCTGCACTGAATCACCGCCTGATGCACGACCTCGCCGTTCGCCGCGTGCGCGAAGTGGACCCGCGCTTCCACGCCCGCTTTGATGCGGTCACGAAACTCTATCGGTACACGCTGTTGCGTCACAGGGCGCGCAGTCCTTTGCTCGGCGACCGCGCCCACCAGGTGCCACGACCGCTGGATGTGCGCGCCATGCAGCAGGCCGCCGCACTGCTGGTCGGCACACATGACTTCGCCAGTTTTCAGACCAATCCCGAACGCGAGCCCACGCCCGACGACGCGCCCGAGACTACGGCCGACAGGATCGGCCCGGCCGCTGTCGCCTCCGGGGCGACAGAGCCCCCGCCGTGGCGCAAGCCGCGGCCGAAGGGGACCATTCGTACCCTGTCACGTGCCGCATTGGTTGAAACCGACGACCTGCTGAACATCGAGGTCGAGGGAGACGGCTTTCTGCGCGGCATGGTTCGGGCTCTCGCCGGCACGCTGCTGGAAGTCGGGCTCGGCAAGCAGCCACCGCATTGGGTGACAGAACTCATTGGGCGCAAGGACCGCTGTGAGGCGGGCGCAAACCTACCACCTCACGGTCTGGCGCTCGTTCGTGTAGACTATCCCCCCGAGCCTTTCGAAAACCGGGAAAGCACAGACGATCTACCGCCGCTCTGACCGATAACATGAGCGGGAGGTGGTTGCCTTGACACCCCCCGGAGCGCGGCTAGCCTCGCGAGGCCTTGAACGTAAGCATCGGCGCATATTGGGGTTGGGCGTGAAGGCAATCGTCTCGGACATCCATGCCAACATCGCCGCGTGGGAAGCGGTCCAGAAAGACATTCGATCCCACAAAATCACAGACATCATCTCGCTAGGCGATCTCGTCGGCTACGGCCCGGAGCCGATCGACGTCATCGACCAGGCGATGGAGTTCCGCGTCAATCTGATGGGCAACCATGACGAAGCGGTCGTGTTCGAGCCGGTCGGCTTCAACTACCGGGCCCTGACAGCTATCCGCTGGACCAAGAAGTCGCTGCAGGGCGGCATTTTCGGTTTCCGAAACAAGAAGCGCATGAGCTTCCTGAAGGGCCTGAAGCTGACCCATCGTGAAGATGGCGCACTGCTTGTGCACGGCAGCCCGCGTGAGCCGACGACTGAGTACATCCTGAAGCACGACGCGCTGGGCGCCGCTCAAAACGTTCCTGAAGCGGTCAAGAAGATGAACGATATCTTCAGCCAGTTCGAGGGGCTTTGCATCGTCGGGCACACGCATATTCCCTGCGTGATGGACGAGTCGTTCAACTACATGACCGAGAAGTCCCTGGAGTACGAGTTCAAACCCGAAAAGGGCAAGAAATACGTCATCAACGTAGGCAGCGTTGGCCAACCCCGAGACCGCGACATCCGCGCCTGCTACGTGATCTGGGACGACAGGAAGTTCATTTGGCGGCGGGTCGAATATGACGTAACAGTCACGGCCAAGAAGATCCGCGCGCTCAAAGACCTTGACGATTACAACGCTGACCGACTCGAACAGGGGATGTAGCAATATGCCCCCGCATGCCGCATTTTGGCGGAGGCAAGGTCTGGCGTCGCCGCCCAATCCTCATAAAACCCATGACCCAAATGCGCTGCGTAGGGCATCCTACCAACGGGCGAACTTGCTAGAGTGCCACGCAGTCAACATGAGAAGGAGAAACGGTGCGTATCACCATCACCGCAAAGCACGTCAAGGTCACCGACAAGATGAAGGACTATGCGCGCGAGAAGCTGGAAAAGCTCGAGCGCTACTTCAACCGGATCGCGAACATCTCCGTCATCCTGGACCAGGAAGGCAAGGACAACGTTTGCGAAATCAACATCTCGACGGACACCCACCACCAGCTCAGCTCGATCGTCCGCAACCAGGAAGACATGCACGCGGCCGTTGACCTCTGCATTGACAAGGCCCATCGCCAGGTCGGCAAGATCAAGGAAAAGCTCAAGAGCCACAAGGGCAGCGACCGCCGCAAGAAGCTCGGGCGTGACGTGAAGCGACTCTCGACCCGCGTCGACAAAGAGTCCACGTACGAAGAAGCAAAGAACGAGTAAGGGCCCCCGGCGCAGCGCGCCTCTTGGCAGGACATAGCATGGCTTTGTTCCCGCGACTCTTCCGGCGCTCCCCCGCCGTGGTTGCCATCGGCGGCGGCACGGGGGCCAGCGGTTTGCTGCGTGGGCTGAAGGAACATACCGACAAGCTCACGGCCGTGGTCACGGTCGCGGACGACGGCGGCAGCAGTGGTCGATTCCGCAAAGAGTTCGGCATGTTGCCCCCGGGCGACATCCGCAACTGTCTGGCGGCGCTGAGTGACGCGGGACCGGTACTCGAAAAGCTGTTTCAGCACCGGTTTGAAGAAGGCGACCTGAAAGGCCACCCGTTCGGCAACATCTTCCTCGCCGCCATGACGCAAGTGACCGGCGACTTCGAACAGGCCGTCCGCGAAGCCAACCGAGTACTGAACGTGCGCGGGCGCGTGCTTCCGGCCACGGCAACAAAGATCAGCCTGATCGCCGAGCACGATGACGGCAGCAAGACTACCGGCGAGTCACTCGTGGGCAAGGTCACCAAGCCGGTGAAGCGCCTGTCGCTCAAGCCCGAAGACTCACCCGCGGGCACAGATGTCGTCGACGCCATCCTGCAGGCCGACCTCGTGCTGCTGGGGCCGGGCAGCGTCTACACCAGTGTGCTCCCGAACCTGCTGATTCACGAAATCGAAGACGCGCTGATGAAAACACCGGCCGTCGTCGGCTACATCTGCAACATCATGACTCAACCGGGTGAGACGCAGGACTTCTCCGCCAGCCGCCATGTCGAAGTGTTGATCGAGCACACGAACGAGAACCTGATCGACTTCGTAGTCGTCAATACGGGCAAAGTACCTGACGCGCTCGCAGCCGCCTACGCGGCCGAGCATTCAACGCCCGTGGCGGCCGATCTCGACAAGCTGACGACGCTGAAGGGCAGCCCGCGCATTATTACCGGCGACCTGGTAAAGGCCGATCACGTCGTGCGTCACAACCCGGCGCGCCTCGCCGAGCTGTGCCTCAACGTCTACAAAGACATCAACAAAGAACGCGCGCGGGCCTAGCTGTCTCTCTCAGGCGGTGGCTTCTTCTTCGCCAGTATCGCGGCGTAAATCATACCTATGGCGAAGCCACCGATGTGAGCCCACCACGCCACGCCCGCGCTTTCGGTGTCATTCATGCTGAGCTGCATCTCTTTCAGGGCATTGATTACGTTCATGCCGATCCAGAAGAGCAGATAGAAGAACGCCGGAACACGCACGATCAGCGGAATCACAATGATCGGGATGACACTGACGACACGCGCCTTGGGGTACATCACAAAGAACGCACCCATCACGCCCGCAATCGCGCCTGACGCGCCGACCGTGGGGATGTCCGCGCCGGCCGAAAAGGCGATTTGCGTGATCCCTGCGGCCAGCCCGCACGCCATGTAGACGATTAAGAAGCCGATGTGCCCGAAGCGGTCTTCCACGTTCGGGCCGAACACGAACAGCGACAGCATGTTGCCCAGCAGGTGCCACAATCCGCCATGCAGGAACATGCAGGTCACGAACGGCAGCAGGTGGTCCAGGCTCATCAGGTCTGTATGCGCGCTGCTGCTGAACAAGTGCGGGTAGTTCGCGGGCACCAGCCCCCACCGCCGAATGAACGCCGATGGGTCGTCAACCGTAAGCTGCTGCGTGAAAACAAAGACATTGATCGCAATCAGCAGCCACGTGACCACCGGCCACGAATTCACTTTCTCGGTTGTCTTCAGCGGGAACATGCGTGCAGGTTAGCACGATCCGGCCGGATTGAGGAACAGCACGATGCTGACACCTTCTCCCCATTCCAAAATTGACTGCCACCGGTTGATTTGTCGCAGCCGGTGGTGAACCTTCGCGCCATGGGAAGAGTCACCCAGGTAATCAACCGCAACGGTGAGATCGTACCGTTTCGCCGCAACCGGATCGTCCGTGCGATCCTTGCCGCCGTGCGCTCGGCGGGCAGCAAGGATGAGTGGATCGCGGACAAGCTGGCCGACATGGTGGTCTACTTCCTGGACATGCAGCACGGCGATGCGACCGAGCCGCCCCACGCAGGCGACGTGGATGACATGATTGAAAAGGCGCTGCTGTCTTCACCCGATCTGCACGCCATCGCCCAGGCGTTTCTTGCCGGTCGTCAGCAGCGACAGGAAATCCGCGAGTTAGAAGAAACCATCGCGGCCGAGCCCGCGGCGGGGCCCCAGGTCGCGCAACCGGATCAGGGCCTCGGCGGCTGGAACCGCGCCCGCATTGCAGCGGCAGTTATGCGCGAGCTCAAGCTCGACGCCGCCACCGCAGGCGACGTGGCCCAAACTGTCGAGCAAAAGGTCGTCGAGCTTGACCTGCCGACCGTCACCACCGGACTGATCCGCGAACTGGTCGATGTGGAGCTGCTCTCGCGCGGACTGATCCGGGAGCCGGGCAGCGTCTCGATTCCCCGCTACGACCTTGAGCAATGGGTCTTCCCCGGCGAAGAAACCGACGCGCCGCCGGTCGGCGAGCAGGCTGAGTTGTCCGAGCGCGCTTCCCGCCGGGTGCTCAGCCAGTATTCGCTGCACTCGATCCTGCCGGCCGATGCACGCGAAGCGCACGTGAGCGGACGCCTGCACTTCGAAGCATTGCACGCGCCCGCCGCCGTGGCCGACACGAGGCTTGATGTCGGCGCGCTGTTCAGCGCCGGGGCGGGCTTCGGACTTCAACGCATGTTCGCCGAGAGCACGGCCGGCGTCGGCGCGGCATTGGCGCGGCTCGCAACGACCATACGTGCAGCTGCGGGATTCACCAGCGGTCCGGTCGCCTTGAGGGGCCTTGATCGTGCCCTTGCGCAACAGGCCCAGGACGAGCCGGATCGCATCGAGCGAGCCGAGTTGCAGGACGGACTGAGACTGCTGGCGGCGCAGGCACCTGCCGGGTTGCTGCTGGAAGTTGGCCCTCCGGGGACTCCCGCACGCGACATGGTCGTCCGTACCTTGATCGACACACTTGCCGCCGCCGACGGCTCGCTTCGGGGCCAGGTACGCCTGGAGCTGTCGGCCAACGCAGGCGCGTTTGCCGACCCCGCACGCCGATCGCTGCTGGAGCGTGCAGCAAGTGCCGCCAGTTTCTGCGGAGTCCCGGACTTCAGGCTGCGCGAGCCCCTGCCTGAGCGCCCGGCCGGGTTGTTCGGCGAAAGCGCGGGTCTCGCCCACGACGTCGTCATCGCTCGTGCGGCCATCAACCTGGTTCGACCGCTGCTCAAGGCGCCCGACCTGAACACATACCTCGAGCGGCTGGACCCGGCGGTTGAGCTTGCTGCGCAGGGCCTGGCCGCGCGGGCACGATATCTCGAACGCGTGGCCATGCGTGACATGCCTGAGCCGGTGGCCGCTTCCAGCCGCATGCTGCGCGCGCTGGTTGGGGCATCTCGAGCCGTCGAACTCGCGCCGATGGGCCTCGGGATGACTGCTGCACTGCTGGCAGGCGCCGACAGTGAAGCCGACCCGGCCGCGCAGCGCATTGCCCAACAGATCCTCAGCTATCTCGGTTTCAAATTCCGTGAGCGCGCATCGCGCCTCGGGCTAAACGGGCGCCTGGGTGTGCGCCTAGAGGATCAGGTCGCCACCCGGTTCGCGCGCGAAGATGTCGCCCTGGTTGCCAAGGATGACCCCGAGTCCGCCCTGCGCCTTCGCCTCAGCCGTGAAGATGCCTATCGCCCTGGCGCCGCACTGGACGATTCACTCACGCTCAGCGATCGCCTCGAATGCGAAAGCGCGCTGCACAGCCTGCTCGGGCGTGATGCAACCGTGGCCAGCGGCCGGGCGGAGTCACTCACAGCCGCCGAAGTGCTGGAGTTCGTGCGCGACTGCGTGTCCGAACGCGGGCCGCAACCGAGCAAGCTCAGCGTCGTGGTCAGCAGCCGGACCTGCCGCGATTGCGGCGCACGCTACCCCGCAAATCGCGACAGTTGCCCCGTCTGCGGAAGCACTGCCTGGGCGGTTCCGCCGGGCCAGAAGTCGCTGTTTCAGTAGAAACGCCCCATTGATCAATCCAGCCGCAGGAATGATCATCGCCCGTCCCTGCATTGCCCCGCTCATGTGGTCCATGAACTTTCGCATTCTCATCAGCCTCGCCCTGCTGCTTCTCGTTGCCGCCTGTACCAACCCGACGCCGGCAAACAACACCGGCGGGCCTGACGACGGCGCAGAGATCCCCGAAGATGGCGGTGAAGAGCCGCTTCAGGTCACCAAGCTGACCCACAGCAAGACCGAGGCGAAGAATTTCATCCGCCGCTATCCGTCGTTGGCGGTCGGGCTCGTTAACTACTTCGACCCCGCAGAGGCAGAGCTGATCTCGCGTGAGTTCTCGGCCGACACGATCGTCTTCCAGCTCGATTCAACCGGCGACACCGGCATGCTTTTCGACGCAACCGTAGATCGCGCGGCCGAGCTGACCATCAAGAACGGCTGGCCCGAGAGTGAGATCGTCAACGAGTCTGCAACATCCGGACACATGGCGCTTATCACAGTGGAGTCGATCGGCATTCCGGCCGGTGCCAAGACGGGCGATTACATCCCCGTACGTATCCGCCTGCAGGGCAACGCCTACGACATTCGCGCCGGGTTCGTCTACCCTACACCCCTGCGCAACAAGCTGGGTCGAACGGTCGCGATCCTGGAGCGGGGCTACCTGCCGCTCAACGCCGACAAGTACTTTGACGAAGACGGAAAGATTCTTCCGAACCCACCCCTGAAAGAGGACGAAGTACCGCTTACCCGCGAGCAGATCGAGGACGCCCGCAACCTGGAACGCCACGATGCAGTCGGCGGCACCAGCTTCATTCTGCGCAAGGGGTGCAAACTCGTCGCGGATGTGGCAGACGATGAATTGGTGGCCGACCACATCATCCTGCCAATGGTGCGAACAGTAGAGATAGCCGGACGCATCAAGAAGGAGCGCACGCTGTCATCTGAGCTTCTGCCGGATGCCATCAACAGCATCCGCGAAGAAATGCGTGAAAAAGGCGTCGAGGTCAAAGTCGTCGCAGAAGGCGACAACTTGGTCATCACACCCATCGGCGTGCGGGAACAGACCCTGCGACAGATCTTCGAGCTCGTGAAAGGGCTGCGGGTCACGCTGACTCCGCGCAATGATGTGATCATCGTGTTTGACGACCAGCGATTCCGCGTCGCCGTCTATGGCCCTGTACGCCATCGTTTCCTGCTGGACACGGTCGCCCTGACGACAGACCCGTTCACGCGCACGCAGGCCAAGCCCTACCAGTTGCCGTTCCGTGTGAGTTGTCGCGTGCTGGAACGGGCCGATCCGGGCCGGTCCGGCAAGTTCGGCATCCCCGATGCAGAGGACATACGGCGCGGTGTGACGCCCGACGGACACAAAGGCAAGGTGCGCCTGACTTGGAGCACCTGGGACAAGGATGGCGATCGCCTGGATGATGGCGTCGACGAACTCGACAGCTCCGACTTTACGGACGTCCTGCGCTTCCTGTGGACCAAGGGCATGGGTCCGCGCGACGTACTGGCCTTCGTGGTCGAGGCCCAGCAGAGCTTCGCACTCACGGCCGAGCTCGGTTTCAACTATCGAAAAGTCGACCTCGAAAGCCTGATCGAAAAGCAGGACGGCAACCGCTAGCTGCGACCCCGGTCACGACCACAAACTGCCAACAGGCGTCCACATTCGCCAAAGCCCTCACAAGACCCTAACTTTTGCCTTGGGATGCCCTACTTTTCGGGGTTTTCGACAAAGTTGGGTCCTGCGCTCGGCCGATTACTCCTTTTAATACCGGGTATGGCCCGGAAACACGCAACCGGCGGTTATCCCATGCGCATCGTGAAGCTGGAGATGGACGGCTTTAAGTCCTTCGGCCGACACACCGTGTTTGAGTTCCCGGCCCAGATCACGGGCGTTGTCGGTCCGAACGGCTGCGGCAAGTCAAACGTCGTCGACGCCACGCGCTGGGTGCTGGGCGAAATGTCGCGCAAATCGCTGCGTACCAAGAGCAGCACCGACGTCATCTTCAGCGGCAGCGCAACACGCAAACCCGCCCGCTACGCCGAGGTCAGCATCACTTTCGACAACAGCGACGGATTGCTGCCGTTTTCCAGCAAATACGTGAAGGTCACACGCCGCCTCGAAAAGAACGGCGACAGCGGCTACGCGATCAACGGCGAGCCGGCCAAGATGCGCGACGTGCGCGGGCTGTTCGAAGGCACGGGCGCGGCCATGAGCGCCTACAGCATCATGGAACAGGGCAAGATGGACGCCCTGCTGCAGAGCAAGGCCGAGGACCGCCGTGTCGTCTTCGAAGAGGCGGCGGGCATCGGCCAGATGCGCAAACAGCAGGAGGCCGCACAGGCCAAGCTGCTGATCGTGGATCAGAACCTTGAGCGTCTCCAGGACGTGCTGGGTGAAGTGAAGGGACAGCTCAGAAAGATCAAGTCGCAGGCCAGCCGCGCGCTGAAGTACACGGAGCTGAAAGAGCGCTCCCGTGTCATTCACCAGAACCTGGGGCTGGTGCAGTTCTCGGCGCTCGACAAGGACCGTGAAGGATTGCTCGCCACGATCAGCGCGGCGGGCAAGCGTGAAGGCGCCATCCAGGCGGAACTGGCCAAAACCAGGATGGACCTTGAGGACGCCGAGACCCGACTCGCTGATGCCGAGCACGAGGAACGTCGCCTGTCGGAGCGCATTCATAAGCTCGACCTGGAGATCAACCAGCAGCAGGCAAAGCGCGAGAAGGCGCTCGCACGCGTCGAGAGCCTGCGCCAGGCCGTCGAGCGCGCCAAGGAGCATTCACAGCGCGTGCGTGAGCAGATGTCCGGGCTGAAGACGCGCCGCGAGGGAATCTCAGCGGCCGCCGAAGCCGGGCGCGCCGAGATGAAAGAGCTGACCGCCCACGTGGCCAAGCTCGCCGCCGACGAACAAGCCGCCCGCGCCGAAGCCGAGGCAATGGAGGCGCAGCTCAAGGACGTGCGCACGCAGTTGCTTGACGCGATCACGGCAGCGAATCAGGGCCTGAACGAGCGCATGAGTCTCGACGCAGAAATGCGCGGCACGCGCCGCCGCCTTGAGTCCCTGTCATCCCGTGCCAACGAGGCGGAACGCGAGGCCGCCGATGTAGGCACGCGCTATGAGGCCGCCAGGGCTGCCCGCGAAGAAGAAGAAGCCGCGCTGAAGGCCGTGCGTGACGAGCTGGCAGCTGTAGAAAAACAACTCGGCCCGGTCGCGCAGACGGCCGGCGAGGCCCGCCAGCGCAAACACGCACTTGAGCTGAAACGCGGCGCGAAGCTGGAACGCAAGGCCATGCTCGAAAGCATGGCCGCCGCGCGCGAAGGCCTCGACGACAACGCCAGGGCGCTGCTGGAAGACACCAAGCGCTGCGAGAGCTTCGGCATCAAAGGCGTGTTCGCCGACGCGCTGCGCATCGACCTCGGCTTCGCGGCCGCGCTTGAGCGCGTGCTGAAGGACCTGGGCACCGCGATCATCGTCGACAACCTTGAGCATGCACACGACCTGTTCGACTGGCTCGCAGGTCGCGGCTCCGCGAACATGACGATCCTGGCTCAGTCCGAGTTCAAGCCGGCCAGGGCGCCGCAATTGCCGGGTGGCAAGGGAGTGATCGGCCCGCTGCTTGATGAAGTACGCGTATCCGAAGAGTTCCGCGGGCTCGCCGACGCCCTGCTGAGCGACGTGCTGCTCGTCGCCGACCGCACCGTCGCCCGCAAGCTTCTCAGCAAGGGCTCACAGGGCTACCGCATAGTCACCCCCACCGGCGAGATGTTCAGCCTGCCGGGCAGCTTCGCGCTGGCCGGCGGCGAGGCAAATACCGGGCTGATTACACAGCAGTCGGAAATCGAGCGCCTCGGGCACGACCTTGCTGTACTCGACGCCGAGATTGAGGAAACGGCGGCGAAGCTCGCCGATGCCTTGAACGAGCAGGACAAACTCTCCGCGGCCGGGAGTGAACTCCGGGCGCATATCTACGACGCCAGCATGGAAGCCGCCGGCAAGCGCGTGGCACTGGAGTCGCTGACGAGAGAGCACAGGCGCCTCAACGAGGAACGTGCGGTAATCGACAGCGAGATCAGTCAGCTCAATGAACAGCTCGCGGCCGACCTCAAGCGCCACAACGAGCTGACAGAGCAGGTCGCTTCGGCCGAAGAGGCCAAGGGCAAGTGTGAGCACGACCTCGCGCGACTCGCCGATGAAGTCGGCCAGCGCCGCGAATCCCTTCAGGAGGCCCGCAGCGCACTCACAGAAGCACGCGTGACGGAGGCTTCCCGCCGAACCGAGTTGAAGCAGTCCGAAGACTCGCTGAAAGGCATCGACCAGGCGCTGACGCGCTACGCAGAGGAAATTGCGCTGAGTGCAGGCGAGCAGGAAGCACACGCGAAGGAAATCCGCACCCTCGAGCACCAGGCCGGCAGCAGCGTCGAAGTCGAAGCAGAATTGGAACGTGAGAAGGCTGAGCTGGAGACGCGCCGCGGCTCCGGCGACGGCGTGCTGTCCGAGCGCCGCCGCGAGGTGGAGCATGCGCGCAACCACGTCGGTGAGTTGCAGGAACAACTGTACCGCGAACGCGAGAGCGTCCAGCAGGCACGCATCGACGAGAACACGCTGTTCATGAAGATGGACGCGATCCGCCGTCGGCTTGCCGAGAACTTCAACGCGGACATCGATACGCTCTATCGCGACTACGACCCGGCTACACACGTCGTGAACGAAGCCGAGTCACGCAACGAGCTGGAAGCGGTCGAGGAGCAGTTGCGTCGCCTGGGCAACGTGAACATGGAAGCCATGGACGAGCTCAAGGACGCCGAAGAGCGCAACACGTTCTATACGCGTCAGGAGCAGGACCTGCTCAAGGCCAAACGCACGCTCTCCGATGCCATCACCCGCATCGAGACCGAAACGCGCCGCATGTTCATGACCACTTTCGAGGCCGTGCGCGGAAACTTCCAGCGTCTGTTCCGCCGCATGTTCGGAGGCGGCAGCGCGGACATGATGCTCACTAATCCGGAAGAGCCACTGGCCAGCGGCGTCGAGATCATCTGCAAACCGCCGGGCAAGGAAGCGCTGCCCATTGCCATGCGCAGCGGCGGCGAACGCGCCATGA
Source organism: Planctomycetota bacterium (assembly GCA_020638675.1). Classification (GTDB taxonomy): domain Bacteria; phylum Planctomycetota; class UBA8742; order UBA2392; family UBA2392; genus JACKID01. The sequence goes on along the minus strand of JACKID010000001.1, from coordinate 692,927 downwards.
TCAGCGTCGCGATGATGTTTGCGATCTATGAAACCAACCCGGCGCCGTATGCGATCCTGGACGAAGTGGACGCGCCGCTCGACGAAGCCAATGTCGATCGCTTCTGCAGCGTGATCGAGGAGTACGCCAAGTACTCGCAGTTCATCATCATCACGCACCACAAGAAAACCATGGCAGCCTGCGACACGCTCTATGGGGTAACGATGCAGGAGCCGGGCACCAGCACAAAGGTCAGCGTGGACCTGCGAGCGGCCGAAGAGCCCGAGCTGCTGGCGACCGCATAGTTGGGCAATTCAGAGTCCGGAGGGCGGGGCGTTGCCCCGCCCTTTTTCTGACTACTGCAGCGCGTAGCTGCATACGTAGCGTTTGACCACGCCGGCTTCGAACTCGGACACGCCGATTTCAATCAGTTCACCCGTGATCGGAAAGGTGCTCTCCATCAGCAACTCCAGAGCCTTCTGAACGCCATCGCGCGGGAGCTTGAGTGCAAGCGTGCAGTGAGGCACCCATCGGCCGGGCTGGTAGAGCTTCCAAGGCGACTCGCTGAAATCCGCCACTCGCTCGGTAAGCACTCGATGGACCTCCAGCAACTCCTGATCCACGACCGGCGCCAGGAACATCACTGTCTCCTTGCCCGGAAACATCCCAAGAGATGACAGGATCACCGGCAGGCTCGGCGTGCCGTCGGCGATCTCCTGCAGGATCTCGCACATCACGTCTTCGCGCACGTGGTCGCAAACGGCCAGCGTGATGTGAAAGCGAGCTTTCACATCCTCGATCAGCACCGTGCCTCCCAACTGCGTCTCGCGCAGCCCGGAAATCAGCCGCCGCAGCCGCGACTCACAGCGCGGGTCAAAGAACAATTCGATCGCGAATGGCATATCAAACAAAAACCGGGGCCCCGACTCGCGGGACCCCGGCCCTCAGGTATCACTAGATGCCGACCGAAATCTCGAGCGGCTGGCGAGTATAGTAAGCGATGTCCGAAACCGGAACGCCTGCAAGCACCTGGCTGCGCGAGAATGCGACGGCCTGCTCGCGGGTGTTGAATTCGGATGTGTCCACCAGCCCCTTCACATGCATGATGACAACATGCTTGGGCATGCCCTGCAGCGTCTTGCTGATCTTGGCATATGCGCGGTCGCTGTCGCGTCGACCATAGCGCCGATCAACGTGCTTGCGCGACCCCTTACGGCGCCCCGGCTTGCCGACCTTGCCGCCGGCGGACTTGAACGCTTCTTTCAACTTGTCGAAGGCCAGCTGCGTGCCGAACTTGCTCCGCACCTTCTTGCCGGCCTCATTCATTGTGATCTCGGGTGAGCCCTTCACGAGTTCCGCTACGAACTCCTGCTTGCGTTTGGTCGCGGCGGGCGAACGCGTCCCGTACTTGCGCGGCCCGGCCTTGGCGGGCTTAGCCTTCTTGGCCGACTTGCGCTTGCTCCCCTTGCCGGGGCCGCGGCGCGTATCGATCTTGCCGCCCGCACCAGCAAACGCCTCGCGAAGTTTGTCGTAGGCCAGCTGCGTGCCGAACTTGCTTCGCACCTTCTTGCCGGCTTCGTTCATGCTGATGTTTGAATTAGCCCTCACCAGCTCGGCGATGTAGGCCTGCTTCTGCTTGGTGTTTTCCTGCGAACGTTTCTTCGCCACTTTCAACTCCTGATTGATGGAAATGCAGACTGACTATTTAGGGATCACAAGCGGAAATCCAACTTCAAAGTGAACAATTCAATTACTTAGTTTCGCGCCACACAAAATCTGCATCTGCCGCACCCCAGTCCTCAGCAAAGTAGCCGCCGCCAAGGACGCCGCCGATGCCTGTTTCAAGCGTATCCGACCGGTATACCAGCAGGTCGGGGAATGATGCGCCGGAGATGAAGTATCCGATCCTGTTTGTGACTTGCATGCCCTTGATCCCGGTGCCTCCGACAACGACGACACTTGCTGTCTTGCTGTCGGCACGCGGAAAGGTGAATACAATCGACAAATCATCACCAGTCAGTGTGCGTTCTCCTACTGCGATCGCGCCGCTTCTGAGTTGCACGGGCGCCGTTTTTAGCAGGACGCCAAAGCCAGAATTGGTATCGGCATTTCCGTAGAGGATCACACCGCGATCGGGATACTTGGCGGCGCTGAATTCGCTGTCCGGAATAATGTCGCAGGCCCCGTTGCCGCGATACCACCATTGCTCCGCATCGTAGCGAGCCTTGGCCAGTGCCCATTCGTTCTCAGCCGCGGAGCCGCGAGTGCCGTACACCATCACGAACTGGTGGTTGAAGGCGTTCTTGAGCCAGCCGCTTCGCTGTGGTCCCTTCCAGTCAGGAGGCGCAGGGTTCTCCACCTGCCAGCCGACGTCCGCTCGACGCAGAGTCAACCTGCCGTTCGCCGGCCAGGCCACATCCTTCAACTCACTGCCGTCGAGCCTCAAAGTGATGCCGGCTTTGGGGGACATCGCGGCGGCAACATCCAGCGACATGCGGGCAATATTCTCAGTCGTACCTTCGAATTCTCCCTTATTCGGCAACATTACGATCTGCGCGCGGCTCGGTGCCAACTGACTCTGTTGCATTTCGATGCGCAACCAGTGGTCGTCGGATGAGTGCTCAGGACACACGGTGGTAAAGTCAATCGCCTGCACTTCATTGGCACGCGGCAGGCGGCGCCGAGCGAACGTGTCGAACATCGGCTGCCAGTCCAGGCAGTCGGCGCCGTCGTCGTGTTCACGATCCCACCAATGCCCCACGCCCGGCTCCTCGTGATACTGAAGATCGGTATGGAATTCCTTCAAGGCATCCCGCATAGCTCGCGCTTCGCTTACCGGCACGTTGTCATCCGCATCACCGTGAAGGACGTACACGGCCAGCTGCTTGTAGTTGTATTTGTGAAGCAGGGTGCGGTTCGCATTGGAAGTACGCTTCAACATCGCCCCGACAGGGTCAGCCGCCGCTACCTCGACGCCTCCGGCATAGCTGTAGAAGCTCTCCCAACCGGCGCTCGGGCCGATGGCGGCGAACTTGTCGGGGAAGTGCGCCCCCACGGTCCATGTTCCGTGCCCACCCATGGAATGGCCGGTCAGCCAGACTTTCGTCGGGTCGTTCGCAAGAGTCGCCTGTGCGTGCGCCAGCACTTCCAACGCATCCATTCGTCCCCAGTCCTCCCAGTCAAACCCGAAGGGACGTCGGTTGGTCGGGCATACAATGTGGGACCAACTCTTGGCCCCGTAGGCCCTCGCCTGGCCGATCGCTTCTACCGACGCGCCGTGCAGCGAAAGGACGATGCCAGGTTTGTCGGTATCGCCCGGCAACGGCACCGCCGGGCGCACGGCGTAGTACTGAACGCTGCCGTCGATGGCGCTCCGGAACGTCACGCGGCGCGGCTGCGCTTTGGTAACCGACTTGACGGTAAACTCGACCTGGGCCATCGAGTTTGAAAGAGGCATCGACGTACCGGATGCGGAAATCAAATCCAGTCGATAGCGATACTCCTTGTCGGCAACCTGCTCCACAACCGGAATGTTGAAAGCGAGCTTGCGAATGCCCATCGCCGGAATGCGCTGCGCCTGCGCCGCGTAGTGTTCATTCGGGCGTGCCGGATCCAGCGCCGTGACGAAGGGTGCGATATCCAGGTTGTTGGGCGTCGCGTTGATGACGTTTACGGCGCCCAGCATGGATCCGCCGGCTTGCAGCCCGATGACGAAATCCGGCATGGTCCAGTCCGTCCCGATCCGGAGTTCGCCTTCCGCACCCGGCAGAAATTCCAGGCTCGCCTTGAGGCGACCACGGCCGAGCAAGAAGAGAAGGTTGTTGGCACCCTTCTTGAGCGCAACGGGGACATGCACGTACCCGTAGTTGTAGGGGTCACCGTAGTGCGGCTCGCCATTGACGTATGCGAGTGAATGGCCGCGCGCCTTCAACAGCGCAATGCAGTCACGCGGACTCTCGGCCCGCCAGTAGACGTAGGAGCCACCTTCGCCGCCGACCCAACCCTCTTCGTCTGCCGCCGCGCCGGACCACTCCACTTTTGACCCATCGGCCAGCTGGAGTTTGTCGCCGGCCTTGGGCGCCGTGAATGCACCGGCCACCATCAATGCTTCCAGCGCATCCGTACGCACGGGACTCCGTGAGCTAACGCCCACGCGGGGCAGGACCAGGCAGTCCGTGAGTTCGATACTCTGCGGCGTTTGGGGCTCAGTCTGCGCAACGAAGGTTCCGTCCGCGCTCGGAAGGAGTGTCAGCAGCACCAATAGGGAAATCACCAGGGGTCGAACCATCACATGCTCCTGCATCAGCGCACCGCACGCGACCATAGCCCCGCAGCCCGCGCGGGGAAAGCGTCCTGAAGCCACCGTTCGTTCGAATGCACGCCATGACTTGTCCACGCGGTGAAGCGTGGCACACTCTCGGCGCGTATCAGAGTGGGCCTGTAGCTCAACGGTTAGAGCAGGGGACTCATAATCCTTTTCTTGCCTCCCACCCCTCTGTCCCGTATTGTCTCTCTAGGTCTCTCGACGCCCATGGTATAGCGGCTTATGGGCATTCAGCCGGCACTGGCGCGAGGGACGTAGAAGGACACTGGCGGTTTTTTATTGGTTGGCCCTTTGGTTGACCTGCAAACCGCCCTTGACGCGACAAGGGACAGTCATGGCAAAGGTGGGCAGGCCGAAGGAAACCAAGAAGGGCGAGTCCAAACATCCCGGCGTGAAGATCGTCCCCAAGAAGCGCGCCGGCCGCACCGTCTACTTCGCCCGCTGGGCCGATCCGGTGAAGTCCCGCCCCGAGCCGATCATCGGCCCCGACGGTCAACCAATGCGCCACCCAAACGGCCGGCTGCGCACCCGCATGAAGTACGTCTGGGTGGAAAAGAGCCTGGACGCCATGGGCAAGAAGACCGTCAAGGCGCGCGAGACGTGGTGCAAGTCCAAGTCCAAGAACCTGCTGGCAGAAGCAGCAGCCGTTGCCGCCGGCGAAACCGTCACCAGTGAGACGCCCGTCAAGAAGGCGTTGGAAGCCTACTACAAGTCCAAGCGCAGCGAGCTACAGCCGGCGACCCTCAAAGCCTACCTGCAAGGCACCCGCCCCTTTGAGACGTGGTGCGCCGCGCATGGCGTGGCGTTCATCGAGTCGCTGACGCCCCCGTTGCTGGCCCAGTACCGCGAGTGGTTTGTAGGCCGGCCGGCACACGTCCCCGCCAAAGGGAAAGTAGGCAAGGGCAAGCGCATCGAGGGCACGCGCCCGAAGTCGCCGGCGCAGGAAAACAAGTGCCTGAACAGCCTGCGCGTGGTGCTGGCCCAGTTGCGCCGGGAAGGCAAGCTGCCGGCGTTCGACTCTGACGCCATCGTGGACAGCCTGCAATTCGTAAAGAAGGAACGCGCCAAGCGCCGTTTCCTGAACGCGCAGCAAGTGAATGCTCTGCTGGAAGATGCCCAGCGCCACGACGCCGACGGTCACGCCGCTATCGCCCCGTTCACGGCGGCTTGCCTGCTGACTGGGATGCGCTTCAACGAGTTGGCCGAACTGACCTGGGGCGAGGTGAACGCCGAGGCCGGCGAAATCACGCTGGCAGCCAAGCGCACCAAGACCAGCACGGAGCGCGTTGTTCGCCTGGACAAGCTGCCGACGCTGTGGGCTTGGTTGAAACGTGGCAAGCTGGCATCGAGTGACGATGCCCGCGTGTTCCCACACTTGACGTTCACCATCGCCCGCATGGCGCGCGCCCGCCTGATCGGCGGCAAGGAAGGCCACTACAACGCGCCGGCGTTCACCTGGCACCGCTTGCGCGCAACCTGTGGCACCTACAGCGTATGCAGCAGCCTCTACGGTCGTGGCAGCGAACACGAAACGGCATTGCAGCTGGGGCACTCGATTCAAGTGGCGCAAACGCACTACACGGGCCGCGCCAAGGACGTGCTGGCGAACGCCGAATCATTGGAAGCCGCCTTGGGCTGCCCGGACCGCTTCCGGTCCACGTTCGCAGAGGTCAGCTCCCCGACAGTACGAACGGCTTGAAGTAGGCTGTAGTGCGCTAGGACTGAGGGGTGTTGCATGGCATGGAAGGCTTTTGGATTTGACTGGATGGTGAACGCATGGCGCTGGACGTTACATCGTCACGCCGGCCGGCAGCTGTGGTGCGGGCGCGACGTTACGGGCCACGCGCCTACCAAGAAACAGCAGAGGGAGTTGGCCCGCCTGAACGACGGGACGCACGAAGGTTGGCTCCGTTTCAATCGAAGACTGCGTGAATTGACAAGCGCGCCCAACAAGTTGAAGCCGGTCGTGCAATCGGATGGAACTGATGTCCAAGATTTTGAGCAAACCGCCGAAGCCAAATGGGCCGCAGCCCCCGACTCCATACGCTTCAAGGCCCTACAAATTGCTTTCGAGATTCAGGCTGGCCCCCCCGGCATGCTTTCCCACCATGACAACGACACGCTAGCCTTCCGTCCGGTGAACACCCTGTATCCACGCAAAGACTGGCGACCCAACGGCGTCGCAGGCAGCTGGAAATCGGCCGCGACAAGAAATGCGATGCGCTCTTTCGAGAGCACCATGACTGCTCTGCTTGGCGCATGTCGCGCTTGGGAAAATGGACATCGCATTCCAAAGGCTAATTGGCAATCCATCCTGAGTGCAGCCCCAGTTATCCAGTTCGCAGACTTGTCGGACACTCCACCCTCACCTGGCGATTTCGACGGCGTTGGCTTCTCATACAAGCCAAAGGCCTTGGTCGAGGCAAATGACTGGCCAACTATCATCCGCGAAGCCGCAAGAGCCTCCTGCGGCAGCTTCTTGACGTTCCTGCTATTCTCGCGCGCTGGTGAGTCATGGGGCTTCAATGCACGCCTGAAATCTTGTCGCCATCCTGGTTGCGGGGACTTCTTTGTAGGCGACCGGCGTACAGTCCGTTGCATACACCACAGCACTTCCCCGCCAAAGGGCCCTGGCAAGGCTGCCAGTGACCGAACAGCACGCCAAGCCCGCAAACAGGAATGGGAACTCACCAAGGGCGACCGCCCCGCACGCGCGGACCTGCTGGCCCAATGGCACAACCGCGCTGCACGGAATCCTCTGATCCAGAAGTTCCTGAACCGCAAGTTCAAGCGTGGGGTCACCGGAGTTACTTGCAGCTTCGACAAGTACTTGAAGACCCGCGCCGACTTGCCGTAGTTGGCATGAAGCGACACTAGCTGCGAGCACATGTGAGCCGCAAAGTCTTGCATCAGGCGGCTTCCCGGGCGTGCTCATGCTTCGCAACACTTCTTTGTCGCTCAACTTGTCGCCCACCGACACACGATGGCTCCCAGCTACTCTTGAAACCCTCTGGGAGCAATCAATGCAAACGCTTAGGTCTGAACTCGCGCAAGCCGCCGTCGCCTTGCCACCACTTCTCACACGTCAGCAGGCCGCTGCCTTCGCGCACGTCACGACGCGCACGATTTCTCGTTGGCTAGAGGAAGGCCGGCTGAAGGCGTCCAAGACACATCCCGACGCTGGCCGTGGCCGCACACTGATTCTGAAAAGCAGCCTGCTAGCGCTGCTAGGAGGTGAACAATGAACACCCCTGGAAATGAAGGGGGCTTGCCAACTAGCGCGTCCAGTGGAGACGCACTTCAAGAAATCAGCCCCGTCGTGGTGGACGGGGCCGGTAAGTCAGACGACGCGGGCGCGAAGTCCACAACCAGTGTACCTCTTGACGTGACAAGTGCATACAACCCGCTGAAAATTGTGGCCGCTGCATATCGGCAGCCCGATGCAATCCCGGCGCTGATCGACGTGCTAGGCGAGTCGGACACCTACATGATCGGTGAGCCCGGTCGCGTATGGCGGTCGCTGGTAGTCCTTCACAACCTGGGCGAGCCGATCAACCGTGATGGGCTGACCCGTTGTCTTGAAGACATGGGCGAGCCGAACATTGAGCGCACGTTAGACGACGTTGAGCGCGTGGCCGATTCGTTCAAGGGCGACAACCCCGGCGCTGCTGCTGTTCGGCGTGCCGAGGAGTTAGTCAAGGCTGCCGGTGCATCGGAAGTGAAGATCGAAGCCGAGCGCAAGACGCCGATCAAGTATTACGTCTCCACGTACCTAGGCGAGGACACACTTCACGTTGACCTTGTGGAGCTGGCCAAGAGCGACAAGCGGGAAGCACTGGCAGCGAAGATCGCGGAAGTGTCCGGGCTGGCCGTGGACGATGTTCAGCGCCGCCTGATCAAGATCATGGCTCAGGCCGATGAAGTAGCGAATGCCCAGGCTGAGGAAAAGGCAGGCCCGCCGGAGAAACAGGCGGAGTTGCTTCTAGGGCTTTGCGGTGACGTGGAGTTTACGCACGACGCTGACAACACCGCATACGCAACATGGATACATGAAGGGGCGCGACAGACGCACCGGCTTAGAACGACAGCGTTCAAGACTTGGCTCGCATGGATGGCGTATCGTCGGCTTGACCTTGTGCCGTCGAACAACGCCATGCAAGAGGCACTGACGACGCTTGAGGGAAAGGCCATACACGACGGCGAACTCGTACAGGTTCACCGCCGCGTTGCCGAACATGACAGCCGCGTTTACCTCGACCTATGCGATGAAAAGTGGCAGGCCGTGGAAGTGACCGGCGACGGATGGCGGTTGGTCAACGAGCCACCCGTCAGGTTCATCCGTGGCACCGGTATGTTGGCATTGCCGGAGCCGGTCAAAGGCGACGTGCACGCCCTGCGCGACTTCCTCAACGTCGTTGACGATGCGGACTTTCAGGTTTGTTTGGCGTGGTTGATCGGAGCCATTCAACCTCGTGGCCCGTATCCGGTGTTGTCGCTCAGTGGTCGTCAGGGCAGCGCCAAGAGTACCGCCGCTCGCCTGCTGGCTGGGCTGATCGACCCGAACAAAGCGCCGTTGCGAAGCGAGCCCAAGAGCGAGGACGATATGATTGTGGCCGCGCAGCATTCGCGCCTAATCGCTTTCGACAACGTGAGCAACTTGTCCTCTGCGCTGAGTGATGCGCTGTGCCGGCTCGCCACTGGCGGAGGCGCTGCGAAGCGGAAACTCTACACTGACGACGAAGCGGTGATTCTCGACGTTCAGGCTCCGGTGATTCTCACGGGCATCGGCACCTACATCACGCGCGGTGACCTCGCTGACCGCGCCCTTCCTGTTCAGCTACGCCCTCTGCGCGATGGCGAGTATCTGCCGGAGCGCAAGTTGTGGGAACGCTTTAATGAGGCCCGCCCCGGTATCTTGGGCGGTCTGCTGGATGCGCTTGGTTGCAGCATCCGGCGACAGGCGGAAGTGGCTGGTACATCACGCATGGCGGACTTCGACGCCGCCGTAGAAGCTGCTGGCCCTGCACTGGGATGGCAGCCCGGACACTTCAACAAGCTGCTGGCGGATGTACGCGACAAGTCGCGCCGTAGCCACCTCGAAGACGACGAACTCGCTCAGGCCCTCATCAGCCTTGCCGGAATCTTCGAGGGCACCGTGGGCGAGCTGCACCACAAACTAGGTTCTCACGGGAACGTGAATCGCTGGCTACCTAAAACAGCCCGGTCGCTGGGCAACGCGATACGCCGACTTGAGCCACTGCTTGAGAACGTCGGCGTAGTCGTTCACCGCACAACCCGGAACGGAAAGCGAGTTGTGATCTTGGAGAATCACGCCGGAAACAACGTGCACCACGCGCACCAAGAGCATGAGCCGCGCAATGAAGGCGATTCAGGCGGTGCGCGTACAGATAGCCAACGTGCACCTAGCGCACCGGACGTGCACCCGGACGAAGCCTTAGATGTAGAGCCTCGCGCACAAGGTGCACGTGGTGCGCGGGCAGGCACTGACGATCCTTTCAACGAGGCAGACTTAGAGGCGATTGTGGATGGAGCAAAAGCCCAATGCCGAGGCGCGCAATGAACACGACGCCGCCTGACGATTGGCTTGCACTCGCGCGACGGCAGCAGGCGCGCGCCATGGCTGGCGACCAACGCGCCGCGAACTGGTGCGCCAAGCACGCGCCGGCACTGGACGCCGCGCGGGGCTGGCACGCCTACAACGACCTGTGGGACAGTTATCAGCGCCTGTGCCGGGCCCATGATCGCCTGTCCCTGATGTATCGCGGTATCGAAAAACTCCAATCCGGCTGGTGGCAGGAAGGCCGCCCCGAATACCTGGCTTGGGTTAGTGAAGTACAGGCTGCGTTCAACACACCCGATGCGCGCCGCGACCTCGATGAAGCAGTTTCCCGAGTGGATCAATGGACGCCCGAACAGACCGCAGACTTTCAAGAGAGCCTTGCAAGCTTGGTGCTGGTGATGGCAGAGGCGCGCGGCCTGAAGCTGGGGACGGTGCTTACACAGGAACGGGCAGACAGGCTGGTGGCGGCATTCGGCACTGACACCTTCGATCAAACCTGCCGCGAACTGGCGGCCGAAGTCAGCCTGCCAGCAGGCAAGGAACAGGCAACGAAAGGAAGCAATGGGACAAGCGACAAGCACTAGTTGGCGTAAGGGGCAATCCGGCAACCCTGACGGCCGGCCGCGCAGTGTACGCCGCGTTCAGTATTCGCGCCTGCGAATCATGGACGCAAGCGTGAGCGACGCCGACTGGGGCGCTATCATCGACAAGGCAATCGAGCAGGCACGCGAGGGCGACGCGACTGCCCGCGCCTGGCTGTCCAAGTACCTGCTGCCGGACAAGCCTGACCCCTTCGCAGACGTCAGCTCCGACGGCACGACTGACGTCTTCACCGAATTTGACGATCCCGACCCACAAGGGCTGGCATAGTTGCGGACGTATGCCCTGCGCGAGATGCGCTCTTGCCGCCCCGATACTTCCCCTGTACCGTTCTACGGCCCCCCACTCATATCCGCGATCAGGAAAGGCGTTTATGGCAGCCAAAAGGCAAGCCGCCCGGTCAAAGGCAACCACAACTCCGAACAAGAAGCCTTCCACGAAACGGCGGTCTAGTACTTCGGCGAATAGGCGGGGAGGGGCCGATTTTCGCAATCTGTCGGCTTCGGCGAAACGCGCAATCGCGGCTCTGTTCGGGGATCTGCGCGAAAACCCGAAGGCAGTTATTGAAGCCAAAGACATGCCCGACCGATTCCTGAAGCAGATGGTCGACTTGGGCGTTGTCTCGACGGGCTGCAAGATAGAGGTGATCTACGGATGTGGTTCGTGTAGAGCTTACGAGGGATGCGAAACGGTGTGCCGAGGAAACCGAACAAAGCTCAGATGTAACGGGCGTATCGTGTGGGAGTGCTGGTCGTGTTAGTCGAGTGACAAGGATGGACTTAGAGCCCGCCCAGCAGAATCTGCAACTCCGCCCGATGGCGGTTGCTAACGCTTTGGGAAAGTGGTTTTGTAAGTTGGTCGCGTTCGCGGAGACAGGCCAGAGGCATCCACGTTAGCTCACATTGTTCAGCGTCATTGCGGTAGAGTTCTCCTTGATACCCCAAAGTCGTTGAGGTGATGGGGCCGGTCTGGCGGCAGTTGCCGTCGCCTCCCCCGTGTACGCCCTTGGTCAGCACGCGAGCAAGGCGCACGAAAGGGAATGCGGCATTCGGTTCGACGCACGGCGCGGCGACCTACCATGGGTCATGCGCAGTCACCGCGCCTGCGCATTCCGCCCCTGAACTACGTTGGGTTGTGCTGAGCAGCGAGCAATCGCTGCAGCGCTATTCTAAGCTCCAGTTGCAGTTTGGATCGGGCACGAATGCCAATCCAAGACCCACCCCAACTCCTGTAACGCGCTCTGACGCGGGAGGAACGCCTCGCACTAAAACGGATCGCACAAGCCACCCCCCTGGGACCCAAGCGCGCTCGACCAGCGCCACCCCACCATGTTCGCCCCCCTCCAACCTCTCCCATTGCAGCGCCATCTCTCATCCTCTCTGTCGTCTTCGTTGCGCACCGCGAGTGCCAAGCGTCTACGTCAGGCACTCGCACACAACGACGCAGTTCTTTGGTTGTCCCGAGACACATCACTCGAGCGGAATCTGTCAACTTGGGATTGTAGCCTGCTCCGGTCAGGGCGAACAACGACATGGAGTTTCCGCATGTCGAGGACACGTTGCTGATCAACAAGCGCGGCACGTGTCACTTTGGTGCGATTGCAAGCTATTCAATAGGAGTGTAGGCTTGCGCCCGCCTGAGATGGGGGCGCTGGTCACGATGCCAGTGTCGCCCGTGGTCTTTGGCAACACAGTTTCGTTGGCCCAAAGTTGCTCAAACCGTATGCCGAGAATCGTTGGCGTTTGGGTCCACTTCGTTGTAGTGGTGCTTGCGCTGCTCGGCTGTGAGAGCGCTGCGCCCAATGAACCCATGATACAGAATTACACGGCTGTATCGGAGTCAAGAGACGTTGGGGATGTTGAATGGGCCGATGAGGAGCCGGCGCCGATCACGTACCTCGTTCGGCAGTCGTACTCGAAGATGCGGTCTGACGGATACTCGAACTACACTGTAGAATTCAAAAACACCCATCCCGACCGCGCATTACTTGTGACTGCCTCCATCTCTGGACGGCAGGGGATCTATGCGTTCGACGAGCCATTTCTTGCCCGTAAGCGCATAGAACCAGGTTCGCTCATCAGCTGGACAAAGACCTTGCGCACCGGCTCAACTGCCAACGCCAAAGTGACGGAATGCGAATTCGCGAAATGACTACACGCGCCAGAGGTGAGTGTTACGTCCGCCGATTTGGAGGCCCGGCTGTCGGAGCCCAAGATAGATGAACTCGCGAGAGGAGGCTTTGAAGACAGCCCACAAAGGAATTGCCATTGTACCCAAATGACCAGCATGCAAAGCCATGTGACCAGCCATGCGGTCACGTCTTGGCCAGCCTTAGCAGCACAATCGCTTGCGCACACTGAGCCTCGTACTGGTCGGCGTGGTTCGTGCGTATCTCCGTGCCGTCGCCGAAGTAGGCAATCTGCATGTTGTAGCTCACCGTTCCCGACTTGAACTCCGGCAAGCGACCGCCCACTGCCGCAATACTGTACCTCTCGCGTGCTAGCTGCAACGTGCGGAAGGCCCACGTGCCATTGATCGGCAAGCCGCCGTGGTCGTGCGTCGGTGGTGGTGGTTCTGCGTCGCGCTCGTACACTTCGCGCATGACCTGGCGGGCCAGGTCGACGCCGTGGAGTTGTTCGAGGTCGGTGAAGTCCATGAAGAGAAGTGTAGCAGGCTGCGCGACATCGACGCCGCGCGTCAGGGTCGCTTGGCTCATTCGCCATACTTGCATGAGGCACACGACTTGGCCGTTTGTTCTACCGGCGCAAATCGTGGAACCCCTCGCCTCAAGTCGTTCCTCCCGATAGATTCTTTAGGATGCCGCGAATTCGTCGAAATCACGTAGCTACACGAGGAGCCGGCTCCATGACCGAAGAGGCCAACGCGCTCGCTGAATTTGTTGCGTATGCCGGAAGGCTCAAAGGGGATGAGCGCGGCGAAGCACAAGTGTTCCTCGAACATCTCTTTCAGGCATTTGGCCACAAGAGCCTAGCTGAGACGGGTGCGACCCTTGAGATGCGGGTCCGAAAGCGCGGACATACGAAGTTCGCCGATCTTGTCTGGCCTGCCCGTGTGCTTGTGGAGATGAAGAAGCGTGGCGAGCGGCTTGAGAGGCACTACCGGCAAGCGTTCGACTACTGGGTCTACCTCACGCCTCACAGGCCAAGGTGGGTCGTGCTATGCAACTTCGACGAGTTTTGGATCTATGACTTTGACGCTCAAGTCGAAGAGCCAATGGAGAAGCTACTGCTTGCGGACCTGCCTCGCAGGGCCGTTGCGCTTGCCTTCCTCAAGCCAGAGCCTGAAGAACCTCTCTTTGACGTCAACCGCATCGAGGTAACGAAGGAGGCCGCCGACCGGGTCGCGCAGGCTTTCAATTCAATGGTCGAAAGAGGGATCGACCGAGATCAGGCGCAGCGGTTCGTCTTGCAGTGCGTCGTTGCAAAGTTCTCGGAAGACTTGGACCTTCTACCGCGCAACTTCTTCACGAGGCTGCTTCACGAGTGCCTGGAGAGCCGCGATCCTTCAGCGTTGGCGTTCGACTTGATTTCAGCCCTTTTCCGGCAAATGAACGAACCGAAGCGCGCGAAGGGCGGACGTTTCAAGGAAGTGGACTATTTCAACGGAGGGCTATTTGCGACGGTTGACCCCGTAGAATTGACGCTCGAAGAGCTGGAGCACCTGCACGCGGCCGCGAAGGAAGACTGGTCCAAGGTGAATCCTGCGATCTTCGGGACCATCTTTCAGCACAGCATGGGCGACGCCGCACGTCACACCGCCGGGGCGCATTTCACGAGCGAAGCGGACATTTTGAAAGTCGTAAACCCGACGATCGTTCACCCGTGGCGCAAGCGGCTGGATTCCGCCAAGACTCTGAAGGAACTTCTGGACCTCAAACGCGACCTACACAAGTTCCAAGTCCTTGACCCGGCTTGCGGGAGCGGCAATTTCCTCTACGTCGCGTTTCGCGAGCTACGCCGGCTCGAAATGGACCTCATCCTGCGCATCCGTCCATTCCGGAAGGCCAAGAGAGTCGCTGGCGGCGACCGAGTGGCTGTCACTCAGTTTCACGGAATGGACATCCTGCCGTTCGCCGTGGAATTGGCCAAAGTGACGCTTCTGCTGGCCAAAGAACTGAGCTTAGCAGAAGAGAAACGCGAGTTTGCAGCTCACCGGAAGTGGCTAGACTTTGACGCGGCCTTGCCCCTGGACAACCTTGACAAGAACATCCGTTGCGATGACGCGCTTCTCACTGAGTGGCCAAGGGCGGACGCCATCATTGGCAATCCGCCATACCAGTCAAAAAACAAGATGCAGGCCGAGTATGGGCGGATGTACCTGAATAAGTTGCGTGCGGCATTTCCTAAGGTGCCGGGGCGCGCCGACTACTGCGTGTACTTTTTCCGCAAGGCTCATGACCAGTTGAAGGCGGGCGGACGCGCAGGATTAGTCGGCACCAATACCATCACCCAAAACTACTCGCGCGAGGGTGGGCTAGAGCACATCGTGAAGACAGGCGGGACCATTTCGGAAGCTGTGTCTACTCAGCTCTGGTCCGGGGATGCGGCTGTCTATGTCGCAATTGTCAACTGGGTAAAGGGCTCGGTGAAGGGCAAGCGACGGCTCTCCTCACAATCGGAAGATGGGGATTGGACAGTTCACGAGGTTGACTCCATCAACGCTTCACTCTCTCCCAAGGTTGATGTAACGGCCGCAAAGACTCTTGAGGCCTGCTCAGACGGACTCTATTGCGCGCAAGGTCAAACTCACGGGAACGAGTCATTCCTTGTGACTAGACAGAAGGCTGAGCGGCTGTTGAACAAGGACAACAAGCTCTCAGAGGTACTGTTTCCTTTCCTGACTGCCGACGAGTTGCTTTCCGAAGATGGTGGCATACCCAACAGGTATGTTATTGACTTCCATCCCAAGAGCGTGTTTGAGGCGCAACGGTACTCTGCACTGTTCAGCGGTATCCAAGAGAAAGTGCTGCCCGATAGAGAGGCAGCCGCAAGACGAGAGAAACAGCGCAACGAAGAAGCCTTGTCGGAAAATCCAGACGCCAGAGTGAACCGTCACCACGCAAACTTTCTTGCTAAGTGGTGGCTCCTTTCCTACGCGCGTGAGGAACTAATGCGGGAGCTGGAGACGCTCCCCCGGTACATCGCCTGCGGTCGAGTTACCAAACGTCCGATTTTCGAGTTTATTAGCACAACCATTCATCCCAACGACGCGCTTCAGGTCTTCCCGCTGGCAGATGACTACTCGTTCGGCGTGCTTCAGTCGCGCCAACACTGGGAGTGGTTCATCGCTCGCTGTTCGACATTGAAAGCTGATTTCCGTTACACCTCCAACACCGTTTTTGACACGTTCCCTTGGCCGCAGAACCCCAAGCGAAAGCACGTCCGCGCGGTTGCCTCCGCTGCCGTCGCCCTCCGACAGATCCGCAGGAAGACGATGGCGGACCAGCACCTTTCCCTGAGGGACCTCTATCGCATCGCGGAACAACCCGGCGTGAATGCAGTCAAGTCAGCGCACGCAACGCTAGACGCGGCCGTCGCGGATGCATACGGGATGAAACCAAAGGCCGACCCGCTGGCGTTTCTCTTGGAATTGAATGCCCGATGCGCTGCGCAGGAGGCGGAGGGAGAGGAGATAACGGCTCCGGGGCTCCCGCCGTGCGTCGAAGACTCCTCTCGATTCATCACGGAAGATTGTGTTCGGATGCCATCCGGAAGTTGACTGCAATGGCAGGATTCCAAACACAACCAAGGATACGGCAGGGCGGGTCGTGGCCGTCGCTGGGCAACCACTACTCCTCGTCGTGCGGCTCTGGTTCAATTTCCGCAAGCCCCCAGAAATAGTTTTCCTCACCCTCCTTCAGCCAAGCATCTACTGAAGCACAAGTCGTCTGATCCGGTTTGGATAGCCGGCGGATCGCCAAGAAGGTAGCGCCGTATGCCTCCATGGCGTTGAGCATGACGCTGGCTTGAAGTGCACGCTCAGGCGCGTATGGAAGCCGATGAAGCCCGTGAAGAGGGTTTTGACAGTAGGTGAGGTTGTCTCTGACGAGGCCATGCCAATGGCCATGAACAACCCCGGATAGCCACTGAAACCGTAGGCTGTGTTGCTCGGCACAACCTGCCTCGATTGCCAGGTCTCGAAGGCTCTTGTCGTGCGTACCCATACCCACATCGACAACCTGTAACCACTCGAAGTGTTGCGAGTCGAGCCACTTCAACAGTATCTCGGCCTCTGCGGTGGCCGCCTCGGTGAGTTCAGGATCGCGCTTCGCGAGTTCCCTCAACTGTGTGATCCGCAACTTGACCTGACCTTGGCCATAGTTGACGAACCACTCGTAGTCTTCCTTGCGGTCCCGATGAACAAGCCACTTCGCGCGGATGTACGTTTCGACCATGGCTCGCTCCACGAACTCTGCCCATGGTGGCAATGTGTAGAACGGATTGCTGATCACGTCTTGCGCAAGCGTCAATTGCCGCTGAAGCATGCCCATCAAGACCTCGCCTCGCGCGGGGTTGCCGGCGTCAAGCAAGAAGGCTTGGTGAATCTCGTTCAGTTCCTCTCCTGCCTTCGCCGCAAACCGTCGCCCGGCTACCATTAGCTTACGAAGCATCGGCTCACCAAACTGGTTCATCGTCACCTCTCCCCCTCCGCTTGGCACACTAATGACGCACTCCGAAATCTTGCGCCCCTGTTCCCAAAAGGCCTGTGCCCAAGCAGATTCATTTGTCTTCGCCAGCTGGAAGTTGAGGACGGCACGCAAGCTACTCGCGTCTCGCTTGCTTCGCCGCGAGCCTGGATTGAGCAGTAGTTCATTCGGATCAGGAACGAGGTCTGCAGAAGGATACTTGACGCCCGCACCCGCCGAGCCAATGCCGACCCATGCGAGCACCTGGAGGGCCATTGCGTCGTACCCTCTCCGATCCTCGTGCCGGCGAACCAAGTGCTTGATCGCTTCAAGCTGCTCCATGCCAGCAGGCGCATCGTCTCTCGCTCTCTCTGGCACGAGCCACGACATGGGAAAGCCCGGATAGAATTTTGTGAAAGTGGCAAAGGACTCGCCCAGCGCATCTTTGATGGGAGCATCCAGCGTGCCCAAGAGCTGACTTCGCTCATTGTCGGCTAGGCGACCGAAGTCGCTGGCATACAACGTAACCGACTCAGCGGTGGCTGGCCTCCAAGCAATGATCTTTGGAACTAGCTTGGCAGCGACTCGCAACCCGACGGCATCGACCACAAGAGCAATCCAGAAGAGCTCGGGAAGGCACCAACGAACCCACTGGATGCCGGGCGCGACATTGCCGTAGTGCGCCAAGGGCGGATAGAACTTCTTTCCCTCTCGAAAGTGCCCTTCTAGCGGCCCAGTCCCTTCCGGGCTGCGGTTCTTCTTCCTCTTTGGCTTGGTCATGTTCCACGCATCCGCCGAGTGCCCGGTCAGCCTCTCGCTACCCGATGTCAACGGTGGGAAGTTGCAAGTTAGCAAAGCTTACGACGGCCAAGGCAGCTTCGGAAACCGGATTGGTATGGAGGTGTTACGTGCCCTACTGTGGACGTGACGCAGGCACCCGTTTAGGGTATGGCGCGCCCGACGGCTGAAGCCGCCATGTTGGCTGTCAGGCATGGGACTTTATCCTGGTTTCGGACTTGATTGGTTGGCTCTTTGGTTGACCCGGAAGATTTTTTCAACCCCACTAGTCGGCCCTGAACCATATTGAAATACGCTGTTGTGGGCCTGTAGCTCAACGGTTAGAGCAGGGGACTCATAATCCCTTGGTTCCGGGTTCGAATCCCGGCGGGCCCACCATCGACTCGCCCCGCTCAGCCGGGAAGGCCGCCAGTGTTGCGCGGTGACAGAGCTTGCTCCCGGCTACTTCTTCATCACCCAGGTCGCCATCGCCCGCTGGTTCTGAACGTTGACGGTCTTGATCGGCTCCAGCAGCGTTGCGCCGAGTTCCTTCGTGCGATTCAGCATCTCATCAAGGGTAACTGGAAGGATGTCCCACTGGGTGCCCGGCATGCGATAACGCCCGTCGCCCAGCGGCTCGGCGTGCTGTTCCATGCTCAGGGTCGTTGCGAGGCGTGCGAACCAAACGCCGCCGGACTTGAGGACACGCCAGGTTTCGTTGAGGGCCGCTTCCCAAGCCGCCTTGTTCTCAAGTACATGCAGCAACGCGTTGCAGATGACGCCGTCGAAATGCGCATCCGGAAACGGCAGGTTGGTGGCAGAGCATTCGATCACCTGTTCTGCAGGCACAATTCCGGCCGCGCGAACCTTCTCGACCGACTTTGCGCTGCCATCCACGCCGTAGACTTCAAAGCCATTGTGCGCGAACCAGACCATGTTGCGACCACCACCGCAGCCGGCGTCGAGAATGCGCCCGCCGGCCGGAAAGCGCCCCTTAAGAACCTGGTCGAGCAGCTGGATGTCCATACCCGCCAGCTCGGTGTTCAATGCATCTGCATCCATTTCGCCATCCGTGTTATGGTCTGCCGTGAGTCATACACGAGCAGGCAACCATGTCGATCATCAAACACGCGCAACCGATGCTGAAGGGCACGCTCATTGCCCGACGAAATCGTTTTCTCGCCGACATCAGGCTGGAAGACGGGAGCAAACTGACTGCCGCCTGTGCAAACACCGGCAGCATGAAGACCTGCAATGAACCGGGCCGGCCCGTGGTACTCAGCGACAGTGAGAAAGCTGAACGGAAGTATCGCTACACCTGGGAAATGATCCAGATGGGCAAGACCTGGGTCAACGTGAACACCGGCATTCCAAACGGAACAGTACGCCAGTTCGTGGATGACGACGCTATCGCGAGTCTGACCGGCTACCCGTTCATTCGGAATGAGGTGAAGTACGGGCGCGAAGGTCGCAGCCGAATCGACTTGCTGCTGACGAACACTGCACCAGAGAAGAAGCGCAAGAGAGACCCGGAACCCGTTCCCCGCTGCAAGCCGAGCAAACACGCCGACTGCTACGTGGAGGTAAAGAACACTTCCATGCGCGCCGACGGGCACTCGGTGTTTCCCGACTCGGTCACCGAGCGCGGCCAGAAGCACCTCGAGGAAATGATGTGGCTGGTGCGCGACCAGGGCATGCGCGCGGCGATGGTCTACTTCTGCGGTAGAACCGACACCGAGGCATTCCGACCGGCCGACGAGATCGACAAGCGTTATGGAAAACTCTTCCGCGAGGCCGTGAAGGCTGGCGTCGAAGTGATTCCGCTTCAGGTCAAGTTCACACCGAAGCAGCTTGAGCTGGTGAAGGTCTTACCCGTGGACATCTAGCCCGGACGGCGCTTGCGGAGGTTGAGTATCTGCTGCACTTCCTGCGCACGCAGCAGGATGGAAAGCCCGGTGTAGATCACAACGCCCGCCAGCACGCCACAGCCGACGGACACAATACGGCTGGTGCGCCCGGCCAAACCAAAGGCCAGATACAGGCGCTCCTGAACGAGCCACGCCCCACCGGCCATTACGCACGAAACCAGTGCGCTGCGAACAATTGAAACCGGAATGCCTCGCAGCGTGCTGGGGGTCAGCGGCTGTGCCAGGCGCTCGCTGCTGGGAGGAATCGCCGCGGCGCGCATGCTTTCCATGACTGTACCCTTGAGGCGCTTTCGCAACACCCACGCCAGCAACCCGAGGTTCATCAACCCCGAGATTGCGGTGCCCAGCGCCAACCCGGACTCCAGCAGCGGCGTCTGTAGCAGAATCACGTTGGCCGCGACGTTCACGACGACGGCCAGCAGGGCTATACGAGTCGGCGTGCGGTAGTCGCGCATCGCGTAGAATGTCTTCGTCAGCAGGCTGATCAGGCTGACTACTGGCAGGCTGATGCATAGCAGCGCGGCCACACGCGCGGAACGACCGACGAACTCGGGGCCGCCGTGTGAGCCGCCGAACAGCAGGTGAGTGATCGGATACGACAACGCGGCCAGCCCCAGCGCCGCCGGAAACGCAATGAACGCGATCAAGCGGGAGCTGTTGAGCAGGCTGGCAGTCAGCTTCTCGAGCTCGTTCCGTGCCGCGAAGCGAGACATCAGTGGGAACATCGCAGTGCCGAGCGCGACGCCGACGAGCCCCAGCGGGAACTGGAACAGGCGCGAAGCGTAGCTGTAGCTGCTGACGGCGCCGTCACCGGGGATCAGAACTTCCGCAAGCACCTGGTCCATGAACGTATTGATTTGAAAGACGGCCAGCGAGAACAGCATCGGCGCCATCGCCTTGAACGTCTCGCGGATGCCCGGCTCGCGCAGAGCCAACCGCGGCGGGGTAAGCAGCTTCAACCGGCTCAGAGGGATGAGCTGCAGGCCCCACTGGACGATGCCGCTCACCAGCACCGACGCCGACATCCACAATGCCGCGGTGTGCGGGTCGTTTCGCATCGGCGAAGCCGCGATGAAGATCAGCGGCACAATCCAGATCGCGTTTGCCACCGCGGGCATCAGACCGGGCAGCGCGAAGCGATTCCAGCAGTTCAGCGTCCCGGCCTGAAGTGCAGCCAAGCAAATGAACACAACGTAAGGAAGCAGGATCGTGAGGTACTCGCGGAACTCGACAAACTTCGCCGCATCCCCAAACATCCTCGCGGGCAGCAGCCATGTTACGGCGAGAACGATCACGGTAATGGCGCTCAAGCCTATGGCGAGCAGTGCAGACAGGGTTCCGAGCAATCGCCGCGTTGCATCCATATCGCCACGAATGCGGTAGCGCGTGAGTACCGGTATCGTCGCACTGGACAGCGCCCCTTCGCCGAACAACTTGCGGAACAGGTTCGGGATCGTGAACGCCAGGATAAAGACGTCCATTTGGCGGCTGAAACCGAACACCGCCGCCATCATCACATCGCGAACGAGCCCCAGCAGACGCGACAACAGCGTCCCGCTGGAAACAAGAATCGCCGAGCCGATTACAGACCGGCCCGGCGATTCCGTTCTCTGGCTGCGTTGTTCTTCTTCGATGCGGACGGAGTCGGCGGCAATGCCTTCAGGGGTCAGCGCAGCTTCCCCTTCCTGCGGTGCACCGGCGGCCACTACCCCGTCGTCGCTCACGCTACTCCTGCGGCCCGTACTGCTTCTCTAGTTCTTTGCGGATCTCAGTCAGGTAGCTGCGTGCAACGTCCTGCATTGCCGCGTTGTCCTCGCCGGCACGCACACGCACGCTCACCTTGCTGCGGATACTGTCCTGCTCGGTTCGGTCGTAGACGAACACGCGCACGTCGTCCCTGGTCGCTTCCAGCGCGTTGCTCTTCACGCCCCGCAGGTACAGCCCCTTCGGGTCGTCCTGCTCCACGCTGCCATACTTGGCGACCACGGCCTTGCAGGCCGCATAGGCCTGGTCCGGCTTCACTTTGAAGAAGCCGATTGCCTCGTCGGCCTTGACCGGATCTTCTGAGCTCGTGGTCACGGTTGGGTCTTCGTCCGGGTCTTCGCCCTTCCACTCCTTGAGAACGCGGAAGACTGTATTGCAGTACTGTCGAGCCGTGTCCTGGCGCGCACGGTCATTGGCATTCTTCGCATACCACGCATGCACGATCAGGCGGGAGGCAACAACTCCGTCTTCGGACTTGTCATACACACGGCCGCGAATGCTGATGCCGTCCCAGTCGCTGGAGTCGTGCGGCTTGCTTTCGCCACGCAGGCTCATTTCGACGGGATCTTCTTCCTCGATCGTTCCGTTGTCACGGGCAACGACGCGGAACGCTTCCCAGACGTCAGCGGCGGGGTACTCGAACGTTTCACCCCAGCCGTCGTCCGTTTCCGGGCCGCCCGTGAATTTCATCCACTCGCCCGCGTCACGGCAACCGGATGCAAACGAAAGCGTCGCCACGGTCGCCAGCAGAATCAATGTGCTGCCAATCCATCTCATGAGGAGTCCTTCGGTATCCAGAGAACATCGGGCACACCGGCACGCTTGTTGGCCAACCGTGCCACGGTGAACAGCCAGTCAGAGAGTCTATTCAGGTAGACAATGCAAGGCATTACGCGCTGGGCCAGTTTTGGCTGCTCGACGCGAATTCGCGTGACACAGCGCTCTGCCCGGCGACAGACGGTACGCGCATGGTGCAACTGCGCAGCCAGCCGCGTGCCCCCTGGCAGAATGAAGTTCTTCAGCGGCTCAAGCTCGGCCGTGTATTGGTCGATCTGTTGCTCCATGCCCGAGAGCAGCTCCGTGTTCGACTTCGGCGCGCCGGTGGCACGCCCGTCCGCGAGCACTGCGCCAAGAGCCAGTAGCTCCGCCTGGTGAAATTCAAGCGCGGCCTTGATATCCGAATCGCCTTCTTCACAAAGGGCAACACCTAGAATCGCGTTCAGTTCATCGACCGTTCCGTAGGCTTCCACGCGGAGATCGTGCTTCGCCACCCGGCCGCCGCCGAAGAGCCCCGTTGAGCCATCATCACCTGTCTTGGTATAGATCTTCATCAGGCGCGGATATTAGCAGCGCCAGAATGCATGAATACGCCTTGGGACAGCCTGTGAACAAAATCGACCCACGTGTTAAGACCGCTCTAGTCACGGGCAGCGCCCGCCGCAACGGACGCGCACTGGCCGAATGGCTTGCGCTCCAAGGCGTCAAAGTCGCGATCCACTACATGAACAGCAGGGCCGAGGCGGAGGCCGTTGCGGCAAAGACCGGCGGCCCCGCCGTGCAGGGTGACCTGCGTGATGCTGACCAGGCGTCGCGGGTCGTGGGCGAAGCCGCGGCCGCCCTGGGGGACCTCAGTCTGCTCGTAAACAACGTAGGCAACTATCTAAGGAAGGACCTGTTCGAGTTGACGCCAGACGAGTGGCGCGACCAGGTGGAGAGCAACCTCTACACCGCCTATTTCTGCATGCGCGCGGCCGTGCCGATGATGCGTGAGACCGGATTCGGGCGCATCGTGAACATCGGATACGCAGCCGGGGAACGCCCGACGTTCAACCGACTGACCGTTCCTTACCACATCGCCAAGACCGGCATCGGCACGCTGACGCGCAGCGCGGCCGCCGCTGTGGCCAAGCAGGGCATCACGATCAACACAATCGGTATCGGCATCATGGAAAACAGTGTTGTGAAACCGATCGATCCTCCGGCCGGTCGCTTTGCCCGGGCGGAAGACCTCTGCAATGCGCTCGCGTTCTTTCTAGGCCCGGACAGCGATCACGTGAACGGCACGCAGATCGACGTCAACGGCGGCTGGATTCCGGAGCAGATCCTCTAGCCTACATAGTGACCCGCGTCGTGAGCCTCCGGTCTGCGGAACCAGGCCCAGGCCGCGTAGAGCGGGTTGATCGCCGCCGCACACAGCACGCACACGAGAAACCCGACGGCGCTGCCGGGTACACCAAGCAGCCCTATCGCAAGCACTACCGCGCCCGCGAGAACCTTGAGGACGGGGCTGACGACCGGGTGAGTCGGCTCATTGGGCGCCGGGGCAAGGCGCGTTTCAAGGAATGCCGTCGCGCAGAGCATTCCGGCCACCGAGCAAGCGAAAAGCAGACGAACATTCTCAGCCATCTTGGCGTGCGGCTCACCGCTGACGAGTTCCAACGATGCCGCCCCCACCGCCACTATGCAAAGCACGAGCGGCAGGTGCGCGTAGCTCCAGAGGATGATGTTCAGCGTCTTCGGGCGGGGCACGCGGCGCGCGACGAAATCGAAGTAGGTCCACCAGAGCAGGAACGACAACAGCAGCGCCAGCGCGCCCTGGACGATGGTGTCGAAGCTCGGGTGGTGGTGTTGAGCGACACCGGAGATCGCGCCGACAATCCCCTCACCCAAGACGATGATGGTGAATAACCCGTAGCGCTCGGGCATCTTGCTGGTGCTGAAGCGCGGCAGGCTTGCCTGCTGTTTGAGCGTAAACCACGGCGCAGCCAACTCGAGCGCCACGCCGCCGTACCACAGGAAGAACTTGCCCGGCGCGGGGACCCAGATCGAGATCGTCCACAACAGTAGTGAAAGAATGAACCCGGTCGCATAGCGGTTCGAGACCGGGCGAAACACCGGGTTGTGGAATCCGCCCCTCAGAAACAGGAACGTGATCAGCCCCCGCGCGAAGATGTAGCTTAGCGCGAACCCGACAGCGTTCTCGCCAGTGCCGTGGTGGGCAAACAACGCGATGCCGCCGACGCCCAGCATCTGCAGGAAGAAAAACACGCGGTTTTCGATGCCACGGCTTTCGAAGCGCTCGTTGTAGATCGTGCCGCCAATCCAGATCCACCAGACCGGCACCAGCAGCATTACGAACTCGCCTGCGCCGCTCCAGTCGAGATGCCCCGCAAACTGGTGAGCGATCTGCGCGATCGCCACTACGAAGACGAGGTCGTAAAAGAGCTCAAGCCAGGTAACCTTGCGGTGCGCGCCCTGCTCTTCCTCAAAGTGCAACTGGGGCTTCTGCCACCAGCCGTGCTGAGGCTCGCAGGTTCCTTCGACTTTGCTCATGGATCACCGATGCTGATGGCGCGAAAACAACCGCCGGGAAGGGCCTATTCCGCCCAGTTGGGCTTGCGCTTCTCGAGGAACGCGGCGATGCCTTCCTTGCACTCGTCGGTGCTGCGCGCCATGGCGTTCATGTCACTCGCCCACACCAGCCCGTCCTCCAGGCTCATGCCATGCAGGCGCCAGAACATCCGCTTCACCGTTGCCATGGCCTGTGGAGCATTCTTTCGCAGGCTCTTTGCAAGCTTGTGGACCGCGCCTTCCAGGTCCGCCTGCACCACGACCTGACTGACCAGTCCCAGTCGGTGTGCCTCCTCGGCGTCGATGGTTCGGCCGCTGAGGCATAGGTCTCGGGCCGCGCGCTCGCCGATCTGGTGCGTCAGCAGCACCATGACAATCGCGGGGATAAAGCCGATCTTCACTTCCGGGTATCCGAAAGTCGCATCGCGCGTGGCGATCACAAAGTCGCAGCAACTGGCGAGTCCACAGCCACCGGCCAGCGCCGCGCCGTGAACGACGGCGCAGGTCGGCTTGGGAAAGCTGTAGAGGTCCACAAAGAACTCTCGCAGTTCGTGGGAGCTCTTTTGATTGTCGCCGACGCCGGCGTGCTGCAGTGCCTGGATTTCCTCTAGATCCGCGCCCGCACAGAACACCGGGCCGTTGCCCTTGATGAACAGGCTGCGCACTTCATCCTTGTGTCGCAGCGTCTTCAACTCGGCGCGCAGCGCGCTGATGACCTCCGCGTTCAGCGCGTTCCGCTTCTCAGGGCGATTGAGGGCAATCGTGGCCGCGCCGAGCTCGTCATCCTGTTCAATCTTGATCGCGTCGAATCCGGACATCCCGGCCTCCGTCTAGTGTGCGCCGCCGTTTCCGTACTTTCGCTGCAGCTCTTGTGCCTCGGCCGCGCAATCAAGCAGCGCGTCGATTGTGTAGTCCGTCTTGTAGCCAAGCTGCTCCAACAGCGGAAGCAATTGCAGCGTGTCCATGTTGCCGACCAGCTCGTCTTCCGCGAAAGGGCAGCCGCCGATGCCGC
The DNA here is from genome assembly GCA_020638675.1 of Planctomycetota bacterium. Lineage (GTDB taxonomy): Bacteria > Planctomycetota > UBA8742 > UBA2392 > UBA2392 > JACKID01. The sequence continues at coordinate 666,965 of JACKID010000001.1, read as the reverse complement.
CGATCGCGCTATCGAAGAGGCGGCAGCCCGCATCCAGCGCGCTCGTGACCTTGGCCTTCAGCGTACTCGGCGTCGCGTGCAGATGGACCCCGAGCTGCACATCGGGCAGGAATGACTTCACCGCGTGGTACATCTCGCCCACTTCCTCGGCCGTCGCAACGCCGACCGTGTCAGCCAGTTGTACGGTCGCCGCACCGAGGTCCTGTGCGCGTTTGGCGGCTTCCGTGACCTGGGCGGCCTCATGCGGCTCGCCGTACGGGTTGCCGAACGCCATTGACAGGTAAACCACCAGCTCGACTTTTTCCTTTTTGCACAACGCCGCAATGCGACCAAGTTCGTCCCACGCCTCGTGCAGCGACTTATTGGTATTGCGCTTCTGGAATGTCTCATTGACGGACATCGGATAGCCCGCGGCGTGAATCCGACGATTTCCCGTGTGGCCGAACTTGTGGTTGCAGGCGGCGAGCCCTTCGGCGCCGCGCAGGTTGGCGACAATTGCAATCAGGTAGAGCCCGGGCGGCGCCTTCATGTTCTCGAACAGGCTCGCGGTGTCGGCCATCTGCGGCACAGCCTTTGGACTGACGAAGCTGCCGAAATCGATGCGACGGGCGCCGGCCTTGATCAGCCTGTTCATGTAAGCCGTCTTGCGGTCTGTTGGAATGAAGCGCGGAAACGCCTGAAACGCATCGCGCGGGCACTCGGTCAAGGTGATGTGCGAGTCGGTAGCCATGTGCGAAGCATACCAACAAGTGACGCGAGGCAAACAGCAGCCGCTTTCACCCAACCGCCGGTCTAGGCAAACTCAGGACATGAGTGAGGAGCAAAAACGTTCCCTGATTTCCGAAACGCTGATCACCCAGATCGAGGGTTTCATTCAGCGCAACGGGCGTGACTACGATGCGTTCGTAGTGGGCGTCACAGGTGACCTTGAGGCAACGCTCAAGCTTCACGGCGTCAACAAGGACAAGCACGTTTGCTTCCACGTCAACGCCATGACGGAAGAGCGCGCCGCCGGCGTCAACGACCACTTCGCCAAGAAGGGCTGCACGATCGGCGAACAGGCACGCTCCGGCTTCGTCTATTGCTACCGTCGGGCGTTCAATACCAACCCGTAGTCACTGGAAGTGGCGCAGAAAGCCATATCCCGCGCGGATGTGCTCTGCAATGTAGCTGCTCCAGCGCTCGTGCAGCGCCCTGTACTTCGCGGGTTTCAGCCCGAGGCGAACATTCCGTGCGTGAAGTCCCAGCAGATCAACCATCAGCGCCCTGTCCGGCGGAATCCCGTCAATCGCCTTCTGAGCCTCAAGCGTAGTCTTCTCCGCCTGCCTGGCCGATCCTGCAAGTCGCGCCGCCTGGGCCAGATGCACTCGCGAAAGCACGTCGCGCAATTCGGGCGAATTAACAGGCGGCGGCGCCTCTTCAATCAGTTTGCGATAGGCCGACAGATGCTCGCCGCTGCGCCCCGCGAGCAAAGCCGATATCAGTTTGGCACGGCGGGACTCGTACTCGTTTGCCGGCACCTGCTCGGGGCCGTCTCCGATGCCGTCTTTCAATAGCGTTGACAGCTCATCCATATCCTCGAGCAACGCGGCCTGCCGGATCAGCATGCGTGTCCGACCGCGCGAAGGGAAGTCGCGCATGCGCAGATCACGCAACGTTGCGAGATCCGCCAGCAACTCTACGCGCGCGAGGAATATGGCTACGAACCCGCGTTGGGTGGGCGTTGTGCGCTGATAGGCACGCTGGATCCGGGCCAGCCCGGCGCTCAAATCCCCGAGTTCCATCTGGAATGCGCCGGCAATGCACTCCAGCTCGATGAACAGGTCAGTCTCGCGCACGTCGTCGGAAACCAGCAGCATGGCGGCCTCTGCCACGCGCAGCCCTTCACGAAACCGGCCGCTGTCGCGCAGCGCCAGCACATAGTTCGCGGCCGCATCGCACGCCTGCACGTCCTGCAAGCCGCCTTCTGCCAGCCTGCTGGCAAACAACCGCTGATGAATGGCGAGCGCCGCGTCGACATGCCCGGAAAGATGCTCGTGGAATGCCTGCGCGCTGTCGAACCGGCGCAGCAACTCGGGGTCATCACAAAAGCGGGAGACCTGCTGTGCGGCTTTTCGCACGCGTGCGCTGCGCTCGAGCTGCATCTCGGCATTGCACTCCACGAGTCGGTCAACCAGTTCCGAAAGCAACGGGCGCGACTTCGAATTCATTTTCTCGCGCAGGCGCTCGTACGTATCGAGTGCGTCGCCCAGCTCACGCAGCTTCTTTTCCTGCTCACGCCCGGCGAGCGCACCAATGCGCATGCGGGCCACAGCGTTCATCGCGTTGACCAGCTCGAGAAGATCGCCGCCAAGGCGGGCCGTGTCCGGATTGACCTCTGAAAGCAGCGTTCCCTGCGCCCCCGTCAACAGCCACGCGGGATTCACCTCGTAGGCATCCACCAGCGCAGCGCAGAACTCCGCCGGAACCTTGCCTTCGCGCATGTAGCGATGGACGTTCGTAAGCGGCGTGTTCGTGCGCCGGGCGATGTCGGACAGCCCGTAGCGGTCACGCAACTCGTTCAGGCGCTCCCGCACGGCCTGCTGGTAAACCGACGCTGGCTCGACCGTTTTCCGATTTTCCAAATTGGCCCTCGGTCCTTCGTAAAACGGAAGAGATGTTTAGAGCGAGTCTAATCGCCTTCTTCCGTTTTCGGTACTCTGATTTTCGAGGAAGCAGACCAACGGAGGATCACATGAAGATCGTTGCACTGATCGCAGTCATCGCGCTGGCCGGCGGACTGTCGGCCCAGGATTCCGGTGATGCGCCTGCCAGCTATGGCACAATCTATTCCTACCTGACCGGCCCGGGTCAGGGTTCCCTTGGCACCCAGGCAAACGACGACACAACGAATCCCGTTGGTGGTGACTGGGTGAGCGACAACGACGACGGCATTGTGGGCTCGCCCTACTGGGACCCCTGGTCCGCCGACAACACCCTGACTGTGCATGTCGAGGGAATGGGCTGGCTCATCCTGTGGGTCGACGCCGACGACAACGGCCACTGGGACGCCACCGAGCGCTATCGATATTCACCGATGTACGTTGAAGGCCCGGCGGACTTCACATTCACGGGCATCACTCTGACCGCCCAGCAGAACTTCTCTCGCAACGGCGCCAACAAAGTTGGCGTACGAATTGAATTACAGGACAACTTCGGCGCCGGGCCGAACCTTCAGCCGAGCGGCTACTTCTTCTGCGGCGAAATCGAGGACTGGCTCATCGACGTCGCGCCTGTCGAATTCACCGTCGGTACCCTGGCTGTACGCGACGGCGTTGAGGGCGTGCCGAAGTCCGCGAACATTTCGGCCGTGCATGGCACAGCGCCGTACACGTGGTCCATGATCGGCGGCTCATTGCCGCCGGGCATGAGCCTGACTCAGGTGGCCGACAAGTTCCTGCTGTCCGGGACTCCTTCAACGGGCGCAGGCACTGGCGCGCCGACCTATTCATTCACAGTGCAGGTCACAGATTCACTTGCACAGACCGCGCAGCGAACGCTGGACCTGCGCGTACTACCGCCGCCCGTAGCCGCACCTTTCAAGGATGATTTCAGCACGGACCGGGGCTGGCTGCGCGACGGCAACTGGACACGCGACGTTGCCACTGCCTACACGGGGCAAGGCTTCAATCGCTATGGCGAGGTCACAACTGAGCCGGGCGTCGACTACACACCGGGAACGACGGACAACAAGATTCTGGCAGACTCGCTCGGTACATGGTTCGTGTACGGCGGTTTCATGCCGCAGACGCTTTGGGCAACTTCGCCGGTAGTCGACTGCACCGGGCTCACGTCCGTCCAGCTTCGCTTCCGCCGCTGGCTGAGCACGGTTCGGGCCGCCGGCTACGGCACACCCGAGGACCGTGTGAGGGTGCAAGCCAGCAACGATGGCGTTACCTGGACCACCGTCTGGTGCCCGTCGATGCAATCCAACGAGGGCTACCTCGTAGATGTCGCCTGGACACTCACGACCTGCGACATCAGCGCCATCGCCGCCAATCAGCCCCGGGTACAGGTACGGTTCGGCATCGGCCCGGCGGTCGATTCCACGCAAGCCAACCCGTACATCGCGACAATTTACGACGACTTCGCCGGCTGGTGCCTCGATGACGTCGAGGTCATTGAGACGCCCGCAACCACCATGCAGGCAAGCAACTTTACCGTGCAGACCACCGGGTCGCTGCTGCACCCGATCAATGGACTGACCTATCCAGAGCTCTACCCGGGGTCCCTGCACACCTGGACTGCTGACGTCACGAACACCGGCGCGACTCCGCTGACCATCAGCGAGTGCGAAGTCGGCGCAACCGTCCCCATCCAGCCCGGCGCCACCGCCTATGACATCATCGGCTACACCAGCCACACGAGTTGGTACGACGTCGGCACCTGGACTGCACCGTTGCCCGTCACCGTACCGGCCGGCGCAACCATCCAGTTGCAAGGGCAGTTTCTGTGCACAGGGGTGCCGCTGTTCCGCGCCGACCAGGTCTTTGAGCTGAAGTTGTACCTTCGTGGGTCGGCAGGTACTGGAAGCTTCGAAGCGACAAGCGTACTCGAGGCCGCCTTCTCGGCGAACGCGCAGCCGGGCCTGCATGTGTGGGAAGGCCCCCCGGCCTCGACTGGCCAGACCGAGGTGTACAACGGGGGCGCGGCGGCAGGCCTGCGAGACTTCGGAAGCGTCGCAGTCGGCGCCGCAAGCGCCTGGACCCTGATCATTTGCAAGACCAACACCAGCAATCCGTTCACGGTCGACCCGCCGACGATCACCGGCGCCGACGCAGCGGATTTCGAGCTCTACACTCCGACCACCTGGAACAACACCCCACACCAGGGACAGAACGACTGCTATTTCCACGTGCGCTTCAAGCCGACCGGGCTCGGCGTCAAGAACGCCACGGTCACATTCGACCACACTGCAACGAACACGGGCACGCCGTTCAGCTTTGATGTCCGGGGCTCGGGTGCGGGTTCTGCGCCGGTACTGCGCGTCTTCGACACCAGCACCGGCGGTGTAATCCCGAATGGCTCCGGCGCCGTCGGCGGGCTCGACTTCGGGATGATCGACATATATGGCGCGGCAGGGGTGTTGACGATCCAGATCGAGAACCAGGGCAACGTGAACCTCGTGCTCGGCATGCCTCAGTTGGCAAGTGGTGCGGGGTACTTGCTCGATACGAATTCGTTTTCAAGCACCGTCGCTCCTGGCGCGACCACCACGTTCGACGTCGTGTTCGCTCCGTCTACCATTGGCGTTGTGGTCGAAACGGTCAGCTTCACACACAACGACACAGGTACTTCGACGCCGTTCACTTTCGCGGTCGCAGGTGAGGGAATCATCAACGCGCCGATCGTTCAGGTAACTCTCGGCAGCCCTATGGGCAACGTGATCAGCGCCGGCGCTCCGGCCGGAGGGGCAACCCAGTTCGCACCGCTGGACGTCTCTGCAGGCGCGAGCGCCGCGCTGGTTGTGTTCATCAGCAACCATGGCTGGCAGGACCTGCAGCTCGGCTCGCTACCGTCATTGTCGGGCACGCACTCCAGCGACTTCGGGATCGACACAACCGGAACACTCCTGGTCATAGCGCCGGGCCAGTCGACCAGCTTCAGCATCTGGTTCGACCCGATTGCAAAAGGGCCCAAAGCGGCAACGGTGCAGATCACGCACAACGACGCTTCTGTGGCAAACCCGTTCACGTTCGACCTGTCCGGCATGGGAGTCGACCCGAACGGTGTACTGATCACTTCCACGGTGCTGACGCCCGCGCAGGTGGACGAAGATTACGGCACGGTCCACATGCACGCGGCCGGTGGTACAGCCCCATACACCTGGGCGCTCACGAGCGGCACAATCCCCGCCGGATTGTTGCTGGCAGCCGACGGTGCCATCACCGGAACTCCGACCGGCTCACACGGCATGTACCACTTCCGTGTCGAAGTGACCGACGCCCTCGGCGGCGTGGATGAGCGACTGATCGAACTCGCAGTCTCGCCACCCACCGGCTACATCGAAAAGAAGTCAGGGGCAGCGTCCGGCGGCTGCACAGCCGCGACCAGCACCGGCCCATGGGCGTTGCTCGGGCTGATCGCGCTCGTCAGCGTTGGCAGGCGACGCAGGGCCACGAAGAAGTAGGCAATCGGCCGGTCAAGACAACAGAAGCCGCCCGCAAAGCTGAATCCAGCTCTGCGGGCGGCTTTGATGATGGTGGACCGTACTGGACTCGAACCAGTGACCTCTACCGTGTCAACTTAGGGGTCTAGATACAAAATCCACATTTCATGCCAGTTTGGAGGCGGTGCGCTTCGTTCTGTAACACCAACTTGTAACACCATCGGACAGACTCTCAACGCACGATGAGCAGTCGTTCCTTAGCGTTGCAGAAGTTGGTATCGGGGGCCCGATCAGCACTTGAGTGCAGAGTCGAGTTGCGATGGGCGTCGGGTGTGCGGTTGTTGGCGTAAGCTCCCACTGCTGAAGGCTTTCCGGGCGATGCCAAAATATCCTGGCTGACTCGCACCACACCCAGCTCTGTCGCCAGAACTACCATGACGGCATTTTCGGTAACGACAGCGTTCTTTGCGGCTCAGGCCTTCGGTTTGCCGCCGTGGATCATGTTGGACACCAAGCCGCGCTCACCGCGCAGTTCCATGACCACTACACCGATGATGTGCGCGGGGACAAACACCACAAAGAACCACATCGCCAGTTCGTGATTCTGTTTGATACTGGAAACCAGTGCCTCCGAAAGGCCCAGCGGTTTGGCGAAGTACATGATAGTCCCGGAGATGCCCATCATCAGTAGCATGAAGTAAAATACAACATAACCCATCTTGACCATCAGTGTATGCACTCCGCGCCCCTTGCGCGTGGATGGGAGCAACTTCAGCTGCGTAAAGGCCTGCCACGCTGTGCGCAGCGGCATCTGCGTGCGGTCTGCAAGCGCCACTACTATTCGGAAGACCAGCAGCACAATCAGCGTGAAGCCGAAGATGTAGTGCCACTCCCACATAGGCGCACGGATTGCCTTGGCTATGTGTACCGCCCCTTCAGCCGTGATGCTGCCGCCGAGTTCGTGCGTTCGGGATTCAATGAGTTCAGCGTTGGTCCGCCAGCTTAGGAAGGTCTTACGCAGCAGCACCGTGCCAAGCGCACCGAACATCGCGAGAGCGTTGAGCCAGTGCCAGACACGCAACGCCAGCGGTCGAGGCTCGCTGGCTGAGGTCGCCGATTCCATGGTTGCTCCGTCGTAATGGTGTTAAAGGACATTGTCACCACACTAAACGGGCAATCGTGCCTGCGTCTTCCGGCAGGCGTGAGTGTCGGTTGACGATTCCATTATTTTAAGTTGAGGCTTCAATAGTAGCTTCAAGGGGCGGAGCGGAGCGCAGCCTAGAAGCGGTCTCAAAAATGCTGTTGTCCCATGCCCCTTCCGAAAATTCCATCGAGCCAATTTCGAGGCATTCTTGGGACTAATCCGATCCATTCCAGATTGTAGCAAACCACCGTCTTCCCATCGCCGGCGGCGATGGTCGTCTCGCGCCCCACAACCTGATGGGACAACGAGATGATCTTCTTGATGATGGCTCTGCTGAGGCTGAACCTTCGCGGGAAGAGGTCGTTGGTGCTGGAGAACGCTGCTCTATGGCATCAGCCTGCCCTTCTGCAGCGATCAGTTGGTCGACCTAGGCTGAAGCCGATAGACCGACGCTTCTTGGCGTCACTGTCCAAGTACTGGTCGGAGTGGAAGGAATCGCTTGTCCTGGTTCAGCTGGCGACGGTGATCAGATGGCAGAAGACTAGAAGCCTTCTCGAAAACTCCAAAGTAGCTGGGTTGCGGATGCCGATACAGTTGGCATGGACCTTACAAACGCGCAATGGGCTCTGATCGAGCCGCTGATTCCGATTAAGCGTCGCCGGGCCGATGGCAAGGGCCGTCCGCCCACGCCGCCCAGACCCATCCTGGAGGCCATCCTGTGGATTCTCCGCACGGGCGCCCCCTGGCCTGACCTGCCCAGTCGGTACCCGCCCTTCCAGACCGTGCACCGCTGGTTCCAGCAGTGGACCCGCGACGGGACCATCGAGAAGATTATGCGCAAGCTGGCCGAAGATCTGGCCGAGCGCGGCACCATCGATGTCTCCGAGGCCTTCATCGACGGCAGCTTCGTGCCGGCGAAAAAAGGGGCGACAAAGTCGGCAAAACCAAGCGTGGAAAGGGCACAAAGATCATGGCAGTCGCGGACCGCCATGGTACTCCTGTGGGCGTCTACATCGAAAGCGCGTCGCCGCACGAAGTAAAGCTGGTCGAGAAGACGCTCGATGCCGTGGTGCTGCCCTTTGCGCCCTCCGTGCTGATCGGCGACAAGGCCTACGACAGCGACGGGCTGGATGCGAGGTTGGCCGAGAAGTACGGCACCGAGCTGATTGCGCCGAACCGTGGCAAGCGCAAGAAGACCCAGGACGGAAGGAAGTTGCGGCGTTACGTGCGTAGATGGAAGATGGAGCGCGTGTTCGCCTGGTTGCAGAACCTGCGAAGGCTGGTGTCGCGCTACGAATACCATGCGGCGAACTTCCTGAGCTTCCTGCAACTCGGCTGCATCACCATTCTGCTACGCCGTTTTTGAGAAGGGTTCTAGCTTCAGGTTGTTCTGGCTGCCACATCCTGCTCGGCCAACACGCCATCTTCCATTTCGAGTACGCGATCAACGAGGTCGAGTGTCCGGTGGTCATGAGTGACCACCAAGACGGCTGCCCCGTGCTCGTGTGCGGAGTCGCGGAAAAGCTCCATTACTTGCCGGCCACGTGAGCTGTCCAGCGCAGCAGTTGGCTCATCCGCCAGCACAACCGACGGCTGGTGAATCATTGCGCGGGCAATCGCCACGCGCTGCTGTTCACCGCCGGAGAGCTTGGCCGGCATTGCCGTCATACGCCCGCTCATACCCAGCGAGTCAAGCAGCGTGCGGGCGCGTTCTCTTGCCTCACGAGTTGAGACACCGTCAATTTCCAACGCGAGGCGCACGTTCTCTTCGCCATTCAGGAACGGGATCAGGTTGGAACGCTGGAATACGTACCCAAGCTCTTGCCGTCTCAAGGTCGACAGGTTGGCGACCGGCTGCCCATCCTTGATGGCGAGCTTGCCATTCAAAGTCAGCGAGCCGGCTGTCGGCGGGTTGATCAGCCCGGCGATGGTGAGCAACGTCGACTTGCCTGAACCCGACGGACCGAGAATTGCGACAACTTCGCCCGCCACGGCGTCAAATGTCGTGGGTTTCAGAGCTTCAAGCCGCGTCGGTCCTTCGCCGTACACTTTCGACAGCCCCTCTACATGCAAGACAGTTTTTCCGAGGCGTTCATTCATGAGGCCAGCACCTCGTTGGGATTGGCTGACAACGCCTTCCGCAGGCCCACCAATCCGGCTGCCACAGAGATCCCCGCCACAACTGCAAGCAACGCTAGGCGGTCCATGTCCTGGACCAGCACTCTGCGTGGGAACATGTCGAAAGCTACCTCACCGATCAATAACGCAACCAGATAAGCGAACAGCCCAAGTAGCAGCGACTCCTCAAGAATCAGGCGCAAAATGACTCGTCGCTTCGCCCCAAGCAGCTTGAGCAGAGACAGCGACAGCATCTTGTCCACGGTCATCGTGTATACGATCAGTCCCATCACGATTGCTGAAATCACCACGAGCAAGATGCGAAACAGCCCAATCTGCCGGCGTGCGCGGTCGATTACACCTTTGACCAGCAACTCGCGCTGCTCGTCGATGGTGTAGACGCTGATGTCGGACCACTGGCTCAAGGACGCCTTAACCTTCTGGACATCATGCCCGGGAGCCACATCAACCAGCACGGCCGTCACCGGCGGCGGGGCGGTCGCCGGCAGAGTCCCCTGGGTTCCGGCGCGCGCCAGGTTTGCGGGGTCGCGTCCGTAGGGGCTGCGTTTCACCCGGGAGACGCGTGATTCGCGCTCAAGCCTCAAGGCTTCATTGGCGAGGTCGTTTTGAATCCGCAGGGCATCGCTGACACTGGCAAACACCAAGGGGTCGCCGCTTGAACTGACCATGCCGCTGGTGATGCCAACGACCGTGTACTGGTCCCGGCCGAGAAGCAGGGCGGTCCCGAGCGGCAGTCCCAAGGCGTTGTCGACGACCAGCTCGTAGTGGGGCTGACGCAGCGCGCGCCCCTGCTCCAGTGGCAGGTTGTTTCCAAGGTCATCGGGCCACGAAAGCCCAGCCAATGTAAAGCGCAGCGTTTCACCGTCCGGTAGCTGTTGCTGGACACTCAGTGTCATATAGCCGCGCGTGCGCTCAACGCCGGGGACAGCGCGAATGCGGTCGACCAGCAGTGCTGGTACGCGAGAACTTTCGGCAAATGGACCTTGGGTGTCTTTCTGGACGACCCACAAATCTCCGCCATAGGTGTCGGGCAGCACCGTCGCGTCGACGACCATGCCGTTGTAGATACCCGTCATCGCAAGCACGACGGACATCAACATCCCCAAGCCCGCTGCCGTCAGCACAAAGCGGCCGAGGTCCTGGCGAATGTCGCGGATCGCGAGATCCATCATGGCGTTGGTTCCTGTACTGTGATGCGCACGCCATCTTGCAGTTCTTTGCGCACCCCGGGTGTGGGGCGAGCAATCGAATCGCCACTGGCCAGACCGTGGGTCACCTCGACCCAATCGCGTCCGCGAATCCCTGGCTCAATTGTCCGCAGTTCGATCTTGCCGCCCTGCACCACCCATACAAACGCGCCGTCACTACTCATGACCAGGTACTCGGAGGGGACACGGGTCACCCCAGTCGATGTGCGGCCATGGATCATGGCATCGGCCCGCTGCCCAACGGCAAGTTGCTCAGGTACTTTGATGATTCGCAAGTCGACGAGCAACTCGCGTGTCTCACGGTCCACCTCGCGTCCGACACGTACAACCTCCGCATCCAAGGCGCTGCCAGGCGTGGATCGCAGGCTTATCGTCGCCTTTTGACCGGGCTGGAGTTGCGAAAGGAAAGTTTCATCGACCCAGACACTGGCCCAGACGGCCGTGTTGTCACCGATCCTGAGTGCCGCGCCACCGGGCACAGCTACGTCTCCGGGCTCCATCAGCCGCGCAAGCACAATGCCGTCAAGTGGACTTCGGAGGATGGTTCGTTGCAGGCGGGCCTGGGCCACCTCATGGGTGCGAATTGTCGCGGCGAGGTGCCGCTCTCCTTCAACAAGGGACGCCTTCGCACGCTCCACATCGGCATCGGCCACGGCTGCGCGCTCTGTTGCTTGGTCCAGTACGTCGCGCGGGATCGTGTTGCTTTTGAATGCATCTTCCTGTCGTCGAGCGTGTGCCATGGCGCCGATTTGCTGTGCTTCGGCTCGTTGAATGTCGGCACGGAGCCGATCGAGGGATGCCCGAACCAATTCCACCTGGTCGCGGGCGGCTGTCTCTTCGGCCGTGTAAACTTCGTCATCGATGCGGGCGAGTTCCTGCCCGGCGGTAACCAAGTCTCCCTGGTCGACGAGGACACGCGTGATCCTTCCTGTGACTTCGAAACCCGGAGAGACGATCCGGCGATACTCGACAGAACCGGTGCCGGGGATGTGCTCTACGACGTCGCCGATCTCAACTTTGTGCTCGAAAACGGGCACCGGCTTGAAAACCAGCATCCAGATCGCGGTGACAAGAGCAGCCACTGCCAGCAGCGCCACAACCGCACTTCGCCATCTCCGCATTCTTGTCTCCCCCGCAAAACGACCCGATGGTCCTGCAAGCGCCGCATTTGGTCATGGGCAGGCGCGCGCATGCCCGTCAAATCCTCTCCGCTACGGAAGCCACTTCCGAAACGGTTGCACTGCATGCCACGAACTCTCACCAGTGTAGCGCGTACGCGTCCTCATCTGTGGCCGATACTAGACCTGGATCAGCGGCCACCCCGGCGCTATTCGAAGTGTTCATAGTAGCGCTCCAGCAAGTGGTGCATCTCCGCCAGTGTCTCGCGGGCTTTTTCCTCGTCCTGCTGTGATGCAAGCGAGTCGGCAGCCGGCATGAACTCTTCAAGGAACACATGCAGTTGGTTGTGCGCTTTACCGGTCATGGTGCAGCCGGACACGAGTTCCTTGAGACGTTGCTGCAAATCCAGGCCTAGGTTACGCATCTCGTCTGGCGAATTGACCGACTTCGTTGTCATGGCTTGGCGGATACCCCGCATGCTCTCCCGCGTGTGTTGGTCCGCTTGCCACTTCTTTCCATCGTTCAGTGTCAGCTCAGCCGGAGAGTGAGTGTGCGGTTCATTGGAGGACTGGTTGTTCTCCGAGCAACTGCTGGCCGCCAGCACCGCCGTGATCAGAACCATTGCGCCAGCCATCAACGAGAATCTGTACATCGCACGCCCTCCATAAAAGACATCTTTATCCTCTTATGAAACGGCGAGGCTCTCAGCGCTATTCCCTGTCCCTGCCGGCAACTCTGTAGGGTCCTTACCTGAATGTTCTTGAGCTTCGGGCTAGCCATTGGAAATCGAATCTGCCTGTTGGCTTACCATCGTCAGCGGCAGTGGTTGTCTCGCACCTGCAACCAGTCAAGGCGGCGAGACAGCATCTTCAGCCAGCATGGCGGTAGCGCTCAGTGCCCGCTGCTAAACACGCGAGCTTTCAGGTTCGGTAGCAGGGTACTGAGGAAGGCGATCCGAACCACCGACTTGGGCGACTTCCTAAGCCCAATGTGGCCAGGAAGATAGAAGCACTCGGCCGTGTTCGGCCGGGCGCTGTGCTCTGATAGCGGGGCCCCCTGCTTGCTTGAGAATTGGGGTTCGCCGAGATGGACATCCGCCACCCGCTTGTCGGCGTAAGGGTCCACCTCTGAGGGCCCTCTGGGTAACTGCACTCCCAGCTTGATGTTTCGGTTGTTCGACTGGTCTCGCTTACGAATCTGCCATGGCTGCATTTTCAGTAGGGACAGGAGTGCCAACACCGGCTTGCGAAGCAGATGAAGTTTGTAACACCATTAAACAAACCCGCCTGTAGCTCCGGACGGCTCTACAGGCGGGTTTGTGGTGGACCGTACTGGACTCGAACCAGTGACCCCTACCGTGTCAATTTAGAGACATATCGCACAAACCCACATTTCAAGCGGGTTTCGAGGCGGCAGCAGCGGCGTTGTAACACCATCTTGTAACACCATCAACTACCTGCTCCGCTTGCGCTTGGCAGATGGTTTGCCCGCAGCAGCCAACTCTCTTTCCATCGCCGCCAGCCGGTTGTGTGACTGTGCAAGACTGCGCAGCAGAAGCTCCGGCTCAACTCTCTTGAAGTCCTCGTAACGAACGAAAAACCTGTGTTCGTCATCGTTCAGCGGGTGCTTGAAGATCTCTACGTTCCATCGAAGGCAAGTGGAAGCGGCTTCTGACCAGTCCAACTTGCAGCACTTGGCGTACCCAGTGAGGTCAACGTACTCCTGGCCCTCAGCAACATTTGGGCTACCACTCTCTGCCGCCACGTAGCTCGCGAAGGTTCCTACTACGTAGCGGTTGCTCAACTCCCTTTGGAAGGGCCATGCTATTTTCGGAAAAGTCATCGAATGCTCCTTTAGATGCGGACATCACCATTGAGTTCCGCATGCCCAAGGAGCATTCAGACAACAACTATGAGTAATGCTTGTTTGGTAGCTCTTGCCTCTTCGCTCACCAGCAACAACCCGATACCCCACCCGACCTTTGAGTCGCGATGAGGAACGAGGTCTCGACCCAGTGGGGCCGGTGGAATCCAACCCCGAATCCGTGTTTCTCAGGTTCATGCTAACGGGCCAGCCTTTGGACGACGGTCGAATGACTGCCAGTGACGGGCACGAAATCGGCGTGACCTGCCCGAATGATCGGTCAGCCGTAGCATTCCCACCAAACTTTTCGTCCCCTGCACGTCTTGGGGAATCCAGCCTTGCCAACACCTTCGGAACTCTTACCCGAAACTCTGCGCTCCTGGCTTGGCCTCGACGTACCCTAAGATGTTTAGGGTACCAGCTTGATTTGGCACGGGTCACGCCCTAAATTGTTTAGGCATGAGTAAGGACGTTCCAACTTATGTACGCCGACTCAGGTCCCAGTTAGGGCTCACGCAAGTGCAACTTGCCAAGGCCCTGCACGTAACAGAGCAGACCGTCTACAACTGGGAGCGAGGCATCGCCCAGCCCGGACGCTATGACGCGGTAGTTCTCCAGCGCCTTCACGAAATGGCAAAGCAACCCGCTACCGCAAAGCGTGCACAGCGAGCGCTGAAAAAGTCTGCCGAAGCGACCCGCACACCGCAGCCATCGTCGTCCAGCGGTGTCCTTGGAGCTCTGATCGGCGGGATGATAGGAGTCGGGCTTGCCATGCTGCTTGCCGAGTTGTTCGAAGACACAGATTCGCGCGGTAGAAGTTCGCGCTCGAAGGGTTCCTCTAAACGGCGATCGGGTAGGTCGCGGAAGGGCAAGTAACATGACGTTCACCTACAGGACGGTCTCGCTTCTCGGCAAAGGCAGCTTCGGAGAAGTCTTTCGTGGCGTGCAGGATCAGACGGGTGGCTTGGTGGCCATCAAGTTCTTGCTGCGAGAGCAGGAACTCGCGCTCGACAGGTTTCAGTCAGAAGCGCAACTGTTGCAGAGGCTGTCAAACGAGCAACATGTCGTTCGAATTTTGGATATGAACCTTGGTACACCGCGACCCTTCATCGTCCTGGAGTACTGTGATCGCGGAACGCTTCACTCGATGATCAAGCGTCTTCAATGGCGGGACGTTTGCAACGTCGTTGGCCACGTTGCGACCGCACTGAGCTCTGTTCACGCTCTGGGGTCGTTCCATCGTGACGTCAAACCGGCCAATATCCTACTGCAGACCGTCCCCGGAAGTCGTCAGTTCATTGCAAAACTGGGGGACTTTGGCGTCGCCCGCAACAACCGGCCCGTGTACGGCAATCTTACTTTCTCAGCTTGTGGTACTCCCGGCTACATGGCGCCCGAGCTTGATCATGGCCATCCGTTTTCTGCCGCAGCAGACGTATACTCGTTGGGCATTACCGCGGTCGAAGTGCTTACCGGCAGTCGTTCAGTGACCGCGCTTGGCGGTGCTCGTATCCCGCCAGAGCTGCGGGAGTACATCAAGAAAATGTCCTCGCCATCCGCCGGAGACAGGCCTACGGCCGTCGAAGTTGTTGAGTCTATGCGCCAGTTCGTGAAACTGCCGGACCCACCGGCCGAGTCGAAGCGATCAGGAGCAGGGGCGGCACTGGTTGGGGCAGGAGTTGGGGTCGTAATCGCCGCCCTGCTGATCGGGTTGCTTTCCAGTCGGAAATGACGCCTAGTGTTGTGTCGAACAGTTGACGCTCCAAGACGACCACCCACGACCCAACACCCCACCCGACCCTTGAGTCGCAATGAGAAACAAAGTCTCGACCCTGTGGAGCCAGTGAAATCTGGTCTCGAACCTGAGGCTGCCCGGGTCACGACTCGGGGATGAAATACTCCTCGTCGCCCCTTCTGATGTGTGTGATCGCCCATGGTGGCAACGCCATGCAGGCTAGATGGAGCGACGAAACGTGGACCTCGCCAAGTGGAGTACCGAACGAGTTGCTTACTACACCAAGCAATCGTCCAGATTTCGTGATGACCGGACCGCCGGACGAACCGGAGTCCACAGGGGTTGTTGACCGGATCGAGAACATCCCACGCCCAACCACCAGGCTTGAAGTAACCTCCATCTCGCCTTGAACCAAGTCGCCCGCGGCGTTCCGTACCCACAGTGGCGTTGTCGAGCCTACACGCGGAAGTCGTTCAACGAGCGGTAGAGACGGTAGCTTTGCCAATACGTCGGCATATCTTTGTGCGTGGTCCGGTGCTTCTTGATCGTCTAGTGGACCCAAGACTGCAATGTCTGAGATGGCTTCCGCTGCCAAAACCTGTGCCACGAACTCACTACCGTCGTGAGCAACCAGCCGCTCAATGTGATACTCCCCTAGCGCAGCACTTCCTGCCCACGATTCAGCCCCCATCGTTTCCAGACAGTGTGTCGCTGTCACTATCAGGCCACCACGCATCACGACTGCACGGCCCCCGGCATGGGGCATGGACAGTGTCGCTTCAGTCATGCGCCTCAGTGTTGCGGAACTGAGTTGGTTTGTCTTCACAATGCTTCCTCCAAACACCGATACGACCTACGTCGATCCCAGGAAGTACTCATGCACGGGCACAATCGCCGGCACCTCGTGAACCATCCGTTGCAGGAATGCCTCATCGAACGTCTCACCATCAACGCTCTTCCTGGCCAGCGTCATACGGTTCAACGGCAGGAACGGCATCCCCGCAGACAGCCCGTGGAATTCAAGTGGGGTTCCGACACCCATTTCTACGCCTTCTTTCCTTTGCGACCAGATTTCTTCCGCCGACTAGCACCCGACTTCTTTCCACGCGTCCTGGCGGGCTTGTTCGGCTTGGCTTCCGGTTGCTGTTCTGCGACGCGAAGTCCACCACGGTCCTGAGGCAGTAGGCTCCGGTACTTATCTATGCCAACCGAACCCAAGACGTTGATCAGTCGGTAGCATTCTTCCCTTGCGTCCTCGTCGTCCGCTTCGACCGCTGCCTTGATCAGGTCATCGGCGTCGGCCAGCCAGTAAGGCAATCCGAAGTCTGCCCGATGGCTCTCTACCAAGAGCCGCAGTGCTCGAATCGCCTTTCCTTTCAAGTCGCCATCGGCATAGCTGGCAAACTTCTTTGCAACGTCCGTGTCGTACATGGCCCTGCTGCTCTTTGCCCACGTCAGGCTCTCGATCAGCCGATCTAGTACCCAAGAGTGGTCACGATTAAAGGGCGGTAACCCCTCGGGAGCGTACTCGATTCGTTTTCCATCGCGGTCCAAGTAAATCCCGGTGTGCACAGGACCGCCGGCCGTGAAGAACTTCAGGAACGCTCCCATCTCCTGCTCGAATCCCTTCCCGCCCTTTGCTTCCGCAGCTTGATTCCTGGCTACCCATAGTTCCCTGAGAAGATCGGTCGCATCATTCTTCTTGTCTGGATTCTTCAAGAAGTCGTTGTACTGGTTGCCCAAGTACCAGATCGCGTACGCCCGAACACTATCAGGAGCGCGCTCAAAGAACGTGCTTAGAAGCTGACCGTCCAGATTGATCGCCCTCCACCAAAACATGACCATCAAGTGCAACGCGAGTCGGTTATCGAGTTCGCGCCCTGAATCATCCGTCGCTTCATCCGGTTCGGAATCCAGGCGCTCAACCTCCTCCAGGAACTTGCCGTGCATGAACTCACTCGTCGTCCAGTCACCTCGGTAATGCTTGATGAAGGACCGCCAAACGATTGACCGCTTGCGGTCATCCGCCTCGTAGGTCGGCAGTATTTCGTCCAGGTGCTCCTCCACCCAGTCGCGCCCCAAGTACAGCAGGCGAGCAAAGTGTTGGCCGTAAATGGCCCAAACCGAAGGATGGGGTTCCGTGCTCTTGTTGATGTGATGGCTTAGAAGGTCACCGAGTTCCGGTACATCGTCGATACTCGAGCCTTTCGCCCGCTCGCTTCGTTCTTCCGGCGACTTCGTATTGTGGACGTACCAGATTCCGAACCAGATTGCCGTCTCCACTACCTGCGGCCTTACACGGTTGAGGGCCGTCATGTCGTAGTCGGGGTCGTCATTGCGCATGACCGCGTCATCGGCGCGCGGGTCCGGGTCCTTGGAAAGCTCCTTGAGCATCTCCCAAATTTCATCCTTGTGAGCAAAGGGACGTCCCGGGTGGTCATCGGTCGTGTACAAACCTTGCTTCAGGAACTCCAAAATCGTCATCCTGCACCACATCATGCTGCGCGCAAAATCGCTGTTGGGAAACTGTTCTGCTTTGGGGCTGGCTTGGTCCGGTCCCCACGCCACCAGCTGTCCACAGAAGTGGAGCACGGATGCCCACTCGACATCGTCGAGTTCAGCATCTCGCAATCCACTCATCACAGCGGCACACCAAGTCGGGTCCCGCATTTCAAGCAGGCGATCAAAGCGCTCCATGTAATCGCGGTGGCGCCGCTTCACGTCCGGTGAGACGTTCCTTGCCAAGTCTGGGGCCCAATGAGAAGAGCTGTGAAAGCTCGTATCCGGTTCCCATGTATTTAGGAAATCAAGCACTTCATCGACCGTCATTTCCTCAAGTTCGTCAGCACGCTTTGGGCCTCCAACGGTGCGAATCCCCTTCGGCATGCTCTCGATCTCCGCCGCCTCTCCACCACCCTGCATTGACGACCATGCTTCATACTTCGCCTTCCAGTCGGGAGGCAGGATGTCCCGAATGCGCCAAAGCGCGCGAACACTGCGGTAGGCCTTGTATTCGTTCACATCATCGTCTGTGGGGTCCCGCCGCCTGGACTCCTTGAAGTTGGCCTTCCAGGTGTCCAAGTTGGGGTACTGTTCTACCCAAGCAAGGCAGTGCGACTTCTCTTCATCGGTCATCCCCGAAAACGCGTGGCGCAACAGATTGAAGTATTCAGGATACTTGGCCCAGTCGCGGCCCCACTGCTGATCCATGACCAGTCTTCGCATGTCGTCGTTGTCCGGATCAATGGTCTTGGCAGCGACGTACAACCCAATTCGCCAGAACACCCTCCACTTTCGTTCGAACAAAAAAGCCAATACTTGCGTTGTCTGCTCGGCGTTGTCGGCAAGTTTCAGTGCTGCGTCCCGCACCGGGGAAACGAGCAACTCGTGGGCATCGCCTGCGTAGTGTCGTTCATCTTCCGAGATTGAGGCCTTCCAGATGTAACTGTGATCGTCGGGCGGTTCTTTGGGATAGCCGTCGTTCGCGAGCGCAAAATCAAGAAGCGTGGCTAGTTCATCAAGAACCTGCATTCCAAGATGGGGGGTAAGCTTGTCTACCAAGATTGCCGTAATCTCGGCGTACTCATGCTGGCTGACTTTCATAACGGTGGTCCTGCGCTCGCCCTCGAAAGTTGCCCCCCGCGCCTTCGCGAGCGATTCCCCAAGCGCCGGTCTGGGGTCAGCCACAGCACGCAGTTCAAGGAGAGCAGCGGCTAAAATGAGGCAGGCTTTGTGTTCGTGCTCTTCTGCAAGACGCTCGACCATCTTCCGACAACCGACTGGGTACCACAAATGGAGCGAACCAACACCCTCCAATCGTGCCGCCTCACGCTCCGCCCACTTTGCAGCCAATTCCTTCGTCGGCAACTTGAGAGCAATGTCCATCAGGTGGCCATTCACCCAATCATTATCTGTCTTCGGAATCGCCTGCATTATTGCCCACACCACCTCCGGTTCCACTGGCGCACTTGCGTGCAGCGCCAATACCGGCGTCCAAGTGGGAAACCGGTACTCATTGGGCTTCACTTCAATCCGTGCTTCCACCCCTTCGAAGTAGCGTGCGTCCGCTAGACACGTGAGCCAGTCACGAGAGAGCGTGGACGAAAACAGTTGGGATGCTAACTGCGGATCTTTCAACAACCGAATCAGCTCGGACGCCGCATCCTGGCTGGGATCCCCAAGGACTAGTGCCTCGGCCCGCTTCAACCTTTTGTAGTACGGATCAGAGCTCATTCGCTTCTCCGACTAGGTCATATCCCGACGCCACAATGGGAGGCGCATTGCTGCCCAAGGCCTCGCGCAACAGATGCACAAGGCCGTAGTGGTCATCTCCCATTCGTGGATACTCCAGTACCTCGATGCCTAGCTCGCTTTCCAATTTTGTCTGATGCGCAGGGGTCTCGACGAGCCTCACCAAACGAGGCAACCGTATCTCTCTTCCGACGCTGTTTGCCATGTCACGCGCTTTGTCTCGGATTGCCCGACAATTTCTCAGCACGTGCTGGAGTGGCTCTTCTGAAAGCGAACACCCGATAAACACGACGCTGTATTCCGCAAAAGCCTGGTGGAGGATGTGCGGCAAAGGAGATGACTGGTGGTACGCCTCTTCAAAGTCCCTAGTAGTGAGTACTAAGTCCTCTAGCTTCACCCGCTGTTCCGAGGTGGCATGCCCATGGAGGTAGTATAATGAACGAGTCTCAAGCTTTCGCCCGGGCAAGTCACGTAGCGTATAGGAGTAAATCTGGCCGAAGCCCTGGGGGAAGCTTTTGGTGGGGCCGATGTTATTGTTTCCCTTGGATGCATCTGAAAAGACTGACATCAGAATGGGGTCAAAGTTGATTGTCAGATAGCCCTTGAAGGGCATCTTCATCAATTCCACGTAAGTCTGTGGGCGGTTTGATCGAGAAACCGCAAATAGTTGAGTCAGGCAGTTGCAGTACTTCTCTGGCTCTGCGTCCTTACACTCCTGAGCAAGGCGGAGTTTTTCCTCAGCACTCATCTGCTCAAGCTCAGGCAATGGTGGTGGAAGGCAAGCTGCCGCAAGGCTTGCCAGTAGTGAGTTCCAGCTAGGATATAGTTGGGAACCAGTGGAGGGTCCGCTTCCCACGAACGCAATACAGTCGTGATCATAGACCAAGCTGCGCAACTCTTTCGCTGCACTTGATCTGTCATCTACCTGATCGGGTTGCGGTGCGCTCATTCAATGCTCATGCTGCCCTACACCTCGTACACCTGCATGACTTCGTCGCCGTAGTGGTTGATTACCTTTACGGCCACTTTGCCTTTGCCTTTGCTGCCTTCTTTGGGCTTGGGTGGGTCGAACGGGGCGCTTCTGGTCTGGTACAGGCTTGCCCAGGCTTCTTCGTTGATCTCGGCCCTTAGGGCTCGTTTCAGCCGGTCGTATGGACCGCCGTCCTTGCCGTCGGCTCCACAGAAATAGGCCTGCCTGACGAAGAAGCTCTCCTCATTGTAGTTGGTGTCGATGAACCAGCAGGCAATGTCGTCCGTACTGCTTGACCTGATCTCCCCCGTCGTCGGGTCGTACACGTCCACGCCTTTCACCTCGACCACCAGCTTGCCATCCTTCTGCTTCTCGATGGCAATATCCGGCTCACCGAACACCATGAATAGGTTTGCCGCCCCTGTCTTCTTCAGGAGCTCGTCCCCCATCGCAAGGTCTGGGTTCATGCGAGTGATCAGCACGGCCAGCTTCCCGTATCGCTTCGTCTCCTCGTTGACGGCCGGGTCGAACGCAAACCCGCACACAACCAGCACGTCGAAGCCTACACCCTTCACGGCCTCCATCGCCGCGTACTTGATCAGGTCCGAACCAACGGTGCCGTACTCCGGGCCGATGCAAACGGCCACGGACTTCTCAGTGCCGTCCTTTTCTTTGTAGCTGCCCTTGGCGTGGATCCATTCACCTGCGTGTGGCTCCAAGGTCTCGAACTCCAGTCGCTCACCCTTCTTGGTGTTTTGAACGCCGGCTTTGCGGAGGTTGTCGATGATCATGTGCCCGAAGTCGTCGGGACCAAGCGCTCGAACGCGCCGTGACGTGTCCGACTGCATTGCCCGTGACTCCTCGGCTTTGGACCACGGGGACACCTGACGGTGCGGGCTCAAGCTCTCAAACGTGAACGGGCCGGTGACGCGGATGCGTTTATTGTCCTCGTAGGGCTGGTCGTAGAGGTACTCCACGTCGGCCTTGCGTGCGATTGACGCGTCAATCTCGGCCTGACGCTTACCTCTGAGCGCCCAGTACTTCTCGTGGGTCTTCTTTGCTTCTGCCGACCACTTGTCCTCGATCTCGCGTGGGACCTCCCACTCCTCCCACTTGGCCTTGCACAGCTTGTTGAGTTCGGCATGCAGCGATTCAAGCTCGGGCTGATGACGTTCGTGGATGGAATCGATCTCTTCGTTGTTGGCAATGTCCTTCAACATGATGTGAGGGACGCGCTTGTAAACGAAGCCTTTACGGACGTCGTGCTCGCTCTTGCCATCTGGGATAGGTTGGCCGGTGAGTTGGGCTTCGTGCTTCTTGCCCTCCTGCGAGTCCATCAGCTGATAGAACGGAAATCTAGCAGACATCAGACGTGTGCGAGCCAACGCCAAGGCAACTCGGCTTGTGTCTGTCGTGATCCAGCGCCTCCCAAACTGCTCGGCCACGTAAGCTGTTGTGCCACTGCCGCATGTTGGATCGAGTACGAGGTCTCCCGGGTCCGTAGCCATCAACATACAGCGTTCGACAAGCTGTGTGTTGGTTTGGACGACGTAGACCCGGTCGGGCGCCCCGCCAACATCTGTCCAGACATTGGCCAGGGGATACGCTGAGAAGTCATCGAAATACCTAACGTACCGAAGTGTTCGACCGGCGGCCTCAATTCGATTGGCAGCCTTCAGCCTGCGAATTCCGTCCCTGTGTGTCTTCCACTCACCAGTTCCTGGAAGGAACTCTTTGCCGTAAAGCTCAATAGGATAGTAACCCGTTCGCGCTTCTCGAACGCGAGGAGACGTTAGGTCGCTGAGCGTAAAACACCTTGTTCCGGTCGGGAGCGAGTCAAGTTTTGCCAACTCGTCTTTTGAAAGTCTCCGCCTTTCTCCGCCTTCAAATTCAGCCTGCGAGTAGGACGACCCCCCAACACCGCCAATGGCCTTGATCTGAAACAATTGCCTGTATTTCAGCGCGGCCTTTTCTTTTGCGTACCAGAGAATGTAGTCGGCGGTCCCGGCAAGATGTGCGCCCGTCGTACTTGTTGTCTTGAGAAACGTGATTACACCAACACAGTTGTCAGCCCCGAACACCTCATCCAGAAGGCAGCGTACGAGGTGCAAGTTTTCGTCACCAATCTGAACAAAGACTGAACCAGTCGTCTGGAGTAACTCACGGGCGATAATGAAGCGGTCTCGCAGATAGGTTAGGTAAGAGTTGATCCCTCTGGTCCAGGTGTCCCGAAACGCCTTCACCTGCTCCGGTTGCCTCGTTGCGTCGGATACTTTGGAGTCCTTAACGTCCCTGTTCTTCGTGCTGACCTGCCAGTTGCTGTTGAACTTGATGCCGTAGGGCGGGTCCATGTAGATCATCTGGACTTGGCCTTTGAGACCTTCCTTCTCGGCCAGCGAGGCCATGACCATCAGTGAGTCACCGAGGATCATGCGGTTCGACCAGTGCTGGTCGTGCCGGTAGAAGTCGATCATCTCCTCGAACTTGATACCGTTGAAGTCGTCGAACAGCTTGGCCTGTGTCTGGCCGATACGTTTGGTGTCTTTCGTTTCGCCTTGTCTGCGAGTTTCCCGTGCCGCTTCGCGCCGGACGTTTTCGATGATGGCCTGCGGGTGGACCTTCTCCTGGATGTAGACCGGGACAATGGGGACGTTGAAGGGCTCCGAATCCTGCTGG
This sequence comes from Planctomycetota bacterium, assembly GCA_020638675.1. GTDB lineage: Bacteria > Planctomycetota > UBA8742 > UBA2392 > UBA2392 > JACKID01. The sequence continues at coordinate 643,712 of JACKID010000001.1, read as the reverse complement.
TCTTTGCCAAGCCAGACAAGTTGGGGGTCTAAGGCCGGATCGCGCTTGTAGACCGTGCCGTCCGTGGAGCGGTCGTAGAGCCCGCGGGGATACTGCTTCGTTTGCGGCTTGCGGTGCTCATCCGGAACAAAGTCCTTGAGCTCCTCGGTGGGAATGTTCACCCGCCGATCCTTGTGCCGAATCGCCTCCAAAGGCACAGGATCACCCTTGGGCTTGGCTTTGCCCTTGCCCTTTGCCTTCGAAGCAGTCTTCGGAGTCGCCTTCTTCGCGGCTGCTTTGGTCGTCTTTGGTTTGGTGCTCTTGCGTTTGGCCACTTGCGATCCTTGCTTACCTACCTCAGATGCTCGCTGACATGACGTCACGTGCCTTGCGGGCCTTCTCAATGCCCTCTACCGCTGCACTTTCAAGTTCAACCTTGCGCTCCAGCCACTTGTCGTCGTGCTTCAACCCTTCGTTCTTGATGAGCGCGTCGATGGAGTCAATCACGCCATCCATTTCCCTGATTTGATCGCGCATAGGGTCATGCTTCTTTGGACTGTGGCCAGCACGACTCTTGGCGTCTTCGATGTGTTGAATGAAGGCATCCCGAATCGACTCGACATCCCGTCGCTTGGAACGCCAGCCGTCAACGAATAGTGCTGTCGCTTGTATTCGCTGACTCTCCCCAAGGGCTTCCGTTGCCGCTGCTTGGGCATCCACAAGCTTCTGTTGAAGATCTGCAGTTCGCTTTAATTCATCAGCTTGGTCACGATTCGAAGTCGAGAGTTCTTGCAACTCAATCCGCTGGTAACGAAGCTCGTGAAACTGGAAAATGATGGCTATCAATGCGGCGGGAACAGCAGTCGCCTGAGCGAACGCCGCAGCAACGCCCTCTTTGCCGAACTGGAAGAGCATGTACACAAACATGCCTCCCGAGACCAGAGTAAGCACCATCAGGAGGAGTATTGCCGCCTTCCACCACAAGCTCATCTTGTGCTGGTGCTCGATGCTCGCTTTCTTGGGTTCATTTGCTCCGCTCGCCACGTTTTCATCTGACATGGGGCCGCACTCCCAGTATCCACCCCTCCAACTGGACTTGAGACTTCTCACCGTCGGTCAACTGGGAGAGGTCCATTTGAGCCGCGAGCTCACCAGCATTATCCCAAGCTGCGACTCCCTTGACTGTTTTCCACGCATCTCGTGCATTGTTGTCGTCGGCGTTTTGCCCCTCTATGGGCCAACCATCATCTGGGAAAATAGACGGATACACTTCAACTCCGACATGCTTCCCTTTGTAGGCTTCATCAGAAACGTCCAGACCGTCGAACGGCCAAAAGGCCACTCGAAGCCCTGCTTCCTCTATATCTTTGATCATCTGGTTGAGTTGCGGCAGTCCGCACAGCGTCTGGCCAGCCACTCGATCTTTCCCGAGTTCCATCGCCGGGAAACCATCTGCACAATCTAGCTCCGTCAAACGGAATCGCTTTCGCTTCGACTGCCAGCCTTTCGGGATCTCTTTGCCCAACCGCGAACTTGAGCTCACCTGTAGGTAGAACGGACCGGTCGTCGCACTTCCTGACTTCCACTTGTTGAAAGACTCTGCGAAGTCCAGCGCGTTCACGTCGCAGCCGAGTTTTGGCCTTCCCTCTGTGCCCCTACCGAGCTCTGCTAGGCGGTCTCGCCAGCTAGCGTCGTCGATTCCTGCCGCATCCCAAAGATCAACAGGCCATGAGAACTGGTGATCGAATCCGAACACCATTCGGTCACCCGCCTCAGTCGCCTCCTTGAGCGATTCAATGACCGCTTCGCGAAGCCGATTTCTATCCAGTCCTGCATCCGCTTTGTACGGTCTCGGATCGTCGTTTCCGTTTGAATGCCATAAGGCAATGCAGCATCGCTGTTTCTTCGGATCAGGGTCTCCGCTGTAGTCGGCGAACATGTAGCGCTCAAACATTGGCATCAATTCGACTCCAGCTTTGCTCTTGAACGAGGGAAGGCATCTAAGACCTATGATCTAGATTCCGCCCAGGCGAACCTCGGCTTTAGGTGGGTCAGTTCGCTGAACCTGATTCTCCCTTCATGCTGCAGACGCCCGACGACGATCCCCGGTGAGATACCCAGTCGGTTAGCAAACTCCACAACTGACTTCGCTCCGAAGTATCCCATGCCTACGAAGTGCTCCCAATCCTTTGGCGGGATCAACAAGTTGCGAGCGAATCGATCAGCCTCGTCCTCGCGTTCTCCCGTTGTTCCCTTGGCCAAATCGAGGAACACTTCGGTCTTGCCGTGGAGGACAATGTGGCCGGCTTCGTGAAAGAACGAGAACCAGATCTGATCTGCCCACTTGAATCGGAGGCTTAGTTGAATGAGCGCCTTGTCGGGCTTCAACCAACGAGTTGCTCCACTGGCTCTGATTTTGGGCAACTCTCGAACGAACGCTACTACAACACCAGCATCCGCACACAACTCTCGCAAAGGCTCCATAAACTCGGATGGCTTTTTGCGAGTCAACAGCCTCGCCTCTTGCAAGGCCCGCATGAAGCGCTCATGCGAGTAGGGCCTCGCTTCGGTCTGCTGACCTAGAAGCTCCCCTTGCCTCAGCCATGCATTCAGTGCGCCCGTGTCAGCCTCAAATCCATCGGACTTACGGAAAGCGGCCTGTTGGTGAAGGCAGAGGGTCTTCAGCTGCTCCGGCCCGGCCGCTCCGAAGTATCCGAGAAGCTCCCGCAGCTGGTCGATCTTGGACCTGGCTGCCTTCAGCCAACCAAACTCGACCATCTTCTTCACAGGGAACAGGCGGAGGAGTTCTGTCTCGTCTGCCAAGTCAGCGGTTTGAGCATGCCTGGCGAGGGCTTCGCGGTAGTTCTGCTCGCGGGCAAGCCAGAAACTAGCAGGTATTCCGAGCACCTGCTCAAACTGGATAGCCGTCTGGGCCGTGATCTCCTTTTTTCCCTTGATGATCTCATTGATCGCCTGCTTGGGCCTGCCCGTACGCTCCGCGAGTTCCGCCTGGCTCATGCCAAGCATTTCCAGCGTCTCCTGCAGGGTTTCGCCTGGTGGAGAGACTTCGTCCGGGATGTACTGGTTTGCGATCTTCTCAGCCATGGTAGTTCGTGATCTCCAGAACAATCACCGCGGTTACTTTGGACCAATCCAAGCCACCGTCGGGTTTCGCCGGAGGGGGGTTGCTTGCGGGCTTGAAAATCAGCCGGAGCCCGCCTCCGGCATCGCACGAAATCTGTCCCTTTCGGTCACCGGTCAACTCGTGATACCCGCCCGGTAGTTTGCGGCACACTTCGAGGTCAGCCGCCGCCTTCATGTCATCCAATCTTCGGCGAATCTTCTTCGCAGAGTCCTTCCCATAGGCTTTGGTGAGGGCCTTGAGGTCATTGCACAACTTCTCAAGCTTTTCGTTTGCGAAAACAATGTCCACGCCGTCAGCCCGCCGATCCGCATGCTCACCCCGTCGTCGCCTCTTAAATTGTATTCACCCCTAGGGTGAACGCAATGGCCGAGCACGGTTTGTCTCAACCTCGTTAGGAACTTGCACTACCTTGCGATACAGGCCGGTTCGCGAGCATCGCCCTGATTTCAGTGGTCGTGCTGCTGGGGTCCTTGATTTCGATGAACGCCCAGCGGCCGAACGCTCCGTGATTGTTGATGGCTGGTACCCACAAGGTGTCAGCCGTGGCCACCTTGGCAGCTTTGTCCTTCTTGTCGGGGCCGCTGACCTCGACGATCACGTTCAACAAGTCTTCCTGGCCGTCGTCGATCTTGACGATGAAGTCGGGGATGTAATCCCGCTGGTCGCCGTCGATGGTGTACGGGATCAGGAAACTCAGGTTATGGTTCTTCACGTAGGCCTTGACCTCGGGCATTGCCTCCAAGGCCAGTGCCGTTCGTTGCTCCCAAGATTCCGTGTCGGCCACCATGAAGTTCAGGTGGCACTTGTCCTCGCGGGTAACCATGACGTTGCGGTTTGTGTCGAAGTGGACGTGCTTGGTTGATCCCACCGTGTTGTAACTAGCAAGGATCGGCTTGAGGACGTGCTGGCCTTCTTGGTCACGCACGATGGAACGGTAGATCTTGTCTGCCGCGTTGTGGGCGGTTTCGGCCAACATGAGCAACTGGATGAAGGCATTGTCCTTTAGGGTGACGCACTCGGTCATCCAGCGACGGGTGATCTCAACCAACTGCGGGAAGTACCAGGACTTGATGGCCCCTTCGTCGTCGGTGAAGTACTTCTGCAGGGCACGCTTGGCGATCTCAAAAGCAACCTGTTGTTCACGGTACTGCTTGAGATCGTCGAGGGTGTGCACGGCCGTCTCACCAACGATGGGTGCGTTCTCAGTGACCGTGGCAACTTCCTCCGAAGACAAGACAAGCTGTGAGTCCTTAGTGAAGTTGGCAGTCAGCGGAGCATCCGAAAGTTCGTGCCTGTAGCCTTCAACACGGGGGAAGGTGATCTCAAGGTGATCGCGCTCAGGCATCGCCCTGACCGAGGTCGGCGTAGGCCCTGGAGTCGGGTTGGTCGCTGAACCAGCTGTCGGGATGAAAGAGAACGGCACGCCGTAGACTTCCGCGTACTCGGCCGGGAAGGCTTCTATCTCGACCGTCTTGCCGTTGTAGCTGACCGTTGACGACTGTGCCGCATAGCTTCGCCTGCGAAGCGCTCGTCCGACGACCTGCTCGCAGAGCAGCTGTGTACCAAACGCCCTGATGCCTAGCACGTGCGTGACGGTGTTCGCGTCCCAGCCTTCGGTCAGCATCGAAACGCTGACGACGCACTTGATGTGCTCACCCAGTTTGCCGGACTTGCCGACCGTGTTCATGACTTCGCGTAGCAGGTCGCTGTCGCTGAGATCGTCGGTTGATCGGCCGGGGAATCGGCGTCTGTACTCGGCCTTGAATTCGTCGATCTCGTGAGCAGCGATCTTCTTGAAGTCGCTGCTCATGGCATCGGGCGAGTCTAGCTGTTCGCTGTCCACGAGGATCGTGTTGGGTCGATGGAGCCACTGGCCTCCGGATACGTTGCTGAAGATCGGCAGATTGCCTGGTACTGCGATTTTCGGTGCTTCCGCGTCGTCCGGGTCGGATCCGGGAGCGGGCTTGTCAAAGCCGGAAATCCAGTCGAACACCAGCTTACTAACGTTGGTGTTGTTACAAACCACGATCAGCACCGGTGGAGTGGCCCCTTTGGCTTGGGCTTCCGTGTCCTCTTCCCAAGCTGTGAAATACTTCTCGTAGTTGGAGTAGAGGCTTCTCAGGGCGCCTTCAAGTTCCGCTGGTAACACCGGGTCGCCAGTGGTGGCCTCTGTTCGACGCCCTTTGCGGGGCAGGTCTTCACGGATACGTGACCAAAGCTCCCGATACGTTGGGTGTTCCCCAGTCATGCTGTCATCGGACACCGGCACTCTAGGGACCTTCACGATCCCGCACTCGATGGCGTCGATCAGCGAGAAGTCGGACACGATCCAATTGAACATCGTGCCCTCGGCGTAGCCCGAACCACGCAGGTAGAAAGGTGTCGCGGACAAATCAAAAACAGCACGAATCCCGAGCTTGTCGTTTACGGCGTCAAGACCGCTGATCCAGACACGCGCCTGCTGGTTGCGTTTCTCGGCTTCCCTACGCTCGTCGCCTTTGAGCTTGCCCTCCTCTTCGGACTCTTCCGGCGGCTTATCGCGATAGCAGTGGTGCGCCTCGTCGTTGAGCACCACGATCTTGCGCTTGTTGCCCAGCTCCCGGCAAACACGCCTGACCATCTCTGCGTGTGATTCAACAAAGGGGTTCTCATCGAGCCCATGTGTGAGGATGGCCTTGGTCAGCTTCCCAGCATCGCCCTTTTCGCGCCTGAGGAACGCATGGTAGTTGGTGATGAGGATTTTGGCCCGGTTGAGCAATTGTAGGTCTTCATTGGTGACTATGTCGCGGGCCTGGTAGTAGTTCTCAGGATCGTTGGGCAACAACACCCGGAGCCGGTCGCGGATCGTGATGCCTGGCGTGACGATGAGGAAGGCATCGGAGAAGCGTGCGTCCTGTGGGTTGGCAAGCTTGTTGAGCGATTGCCACGCAATGATCATCGCCATGACAACGGTCTTGCCGCTGCCCGTAGCCATCTTGAGCCCGATGCGGTTCAGACCCGGGTTGGCCTGTTCGTTGAACGTCCGCAGGTCGTTTTCGATCCACGCGTCGCCTTGCTTCGCTGCGACCTCGGTAACGTAAATGGCCGTTTCGAGTGCTTCGATCTGGGCAAAGAACAACCGCTTTTCGCGTTCGAGCCTTGACCAATACGCCAGCAGTCGTGCGGTAGTGTTCGTGACGCCCTTGTAGCCGTTGGCCCGCCATTGGCTGACTCGTCCACGAACCTTGTTGATCCAGTCCGACTCCTTCAGTCGCTCTTGCGTCCACTCGGTATCGATGACGTGCTGCTTACCACGTTTCCGTGACGCAGGGATTGGTACGAAGTAGGCACTAGGTCGTCGGCCATCAACGATCTCGTTGGTGATGCCCTCCTCGTCAAACTTGAAGTAGCGAGCAGGCTCCTCGAACGGGGAGTTGATAACGGGGTTCTCGATCGTGATCTGCCGCATGGCCCACCCTAGGAACTAGCAAGGTTTCGCGGAGTATAGCGATGGCTGCGACAGAGGTCGCTGCTCTGGATGGCTTGTGGACAGAGGAGCGCTTGTCACATTGATGTGGGGCTCAGCCGCCGGCGTTTGGAGTTGGGAGTGCCGTCTGCTGCCACTGCTTGAACGGCAGGTCGGGGATAGGCTCTCCATCGAGGTAGGCAGTCAGGGTTTGTTCGACGCTGAGTTCGAAGGCTTCTTGCTGGGTTACCTTCAACAGGTCAGCGAGGATGCGGAGAAGCTTGTGGTGGTTATCGCCGATCTTGACCGTACGTGTTGCGCGTGGTCGTGATGCGCTGTCTTGCATTGCTTTGCCTCCGTTAGAACACCAGAACACTGGAGGCTTGCCGAAACACGAAGGCTTGATCGCGCCAAGTCGATCCGGGTGCTTCGGTCAGTCTTCTTCGGATTCTGCTGAGGGGTCTGCACCGTCCTCTGGCCGGTCTGCCATCTTCTTCGACGGCTTGACCATCAACCCAAGGACAGCACCGACGACAGCTCCACCGAGGACATAGAGCTCCAATCTGAAGGAACCAAACAGTGTTCTCTGGGAGATGAAGTAGCCTAACCCCGCTCCGGCGGCCATTCCTAGCACGATTCCAATGAGTCGTGTCGCGTTCATTGCCTCTCCTTAGGTGTGTAACGAACTGGAAGGTCTTGCACGTAGACAGGGGACTAGCCCCGTCAATTTGGGCTTACTCCAGTAAAGTTGGTCTTGATCGAAGGCAGGAGATCGGTAGCTCCCCACTGCTCAATGACGGCCTTGAGTGCTTCCATCGTGCTCACACACTCGCGGAGCTCCGCTTCGTACTTGTCTACGACTTCGGACTGATCGTCTGCGGTTTCCTTGATGCCGGGGAAGTCGAAACGGATCTTCGCGATACCGTTGCCCCGCTTTGCCTTGTTGTCGAGGACTTCGGGAACACGCTTCCGCAGAACACTGCAAAAGTTCTTCACCCACTCCTGCATCGGTTTTCGCGCATCGGCCGTTCCACCAACGATCCCGCCGTATAAATCGAGAACACCAACCTCGTTCTCCGGGCGGGTGAAGTAGAACTGAAGATAAGGGCTTCCGAGCTGGCTGAGTTCATCTTCGTCAAAGGCTGCTCGGATACTGCGCCCAAGGGGCTTGTAGTAAACGGTCAGCGATCCAGTGCCCCCCTGAATACCCCAGTCACTCCCCGCGAATACCGGCTCGGCAAGCTCTCGCAACCTGACAACCGTTGCAGCGTCACCGCGAGAAGCCACGCGACTGAGGACAATCCCGAGTCTCTTGAACGCCTTCGCGTGACGGTTCACGTGACCGTCGAAGCCCCGCAGTTCGGTCGGACTGGCCTTCAGCGTCTTGATCGCTTCGGAGCACTGCTTGTCGCTTTCAAGTTCTTCCTGGCGTTCACGAGCCTGGGGATTGTCGAAGAGATCGCGCCTGATGAGGCAGGCTTTGTACTCGTTGATGAGGAACCTCGCCCGTTCAGAAACACCGGCATGTGCGAGCACATCATCCAGCCACCCGGACAAGTCCGCGTACTCGATCACAATGAACGGCTCAACCGGTGGAGCACTCTGCAACGTGATGTCGGGGCAAACATAAGTCAGCAGCGGCTGGCGGACTCCGTCAAGCTGCGGCTGATTGAGCGGGTTCTTTGATGCCCAGTCCTTGTAGACCTCGGTTTGCTGGCCACTTTGCTCCGCATACACCTTGTGCTCGACGATCAGCAGCGGTTGCGTTGACCCTTCCGCACCCGGCAACGTAACAAGGATGTCGAGCCTGCCCGGCGTGTCCTTGCCGTTGACCATGCCGGTGACGTGCACCTCACACTCGGCACTTGCTCCATCGAAATCTAGCAGGTCTACGTCCAAGGGGCTGACCGCGCCGCCTTCGGGACTTGCCTTCGACGCGGCCCGCATGAGAAACAACCGTAAAGGCACGTCGCCGGCTCCGTGCCCTTCCTGCGGGTTCATCAGCCACCGAAGGAAAGCAGCATGGCTAACCTCTCGGGTACCAACCGCCAGCACGTCAAAGATCGAGTTGTGCTGAAGTGCTGCCTCGTATCGCGCAAACAGCGGCGAGGCTAGCAAGTGGTTGAGTGCTTCGCGTACGTTCATCCTGCCTCCAGTAGGCATCGGCAAACGTCGCGGAACTAGCAAGGTTTCAGCCGGGTAGAGCGTAGGAATGCTCTTAAAGGGGAGGAGCGCCCACACGCTACCCCAGCTCAGGCCCCGCCAGGAGCCCATGAAGAAGCAGACGCGGGACGCCCCAATCGGGGCGCCGCACGCATCTGCGGTCTTCGAAAAAACCTGGCGGGTTTGAGCTGGCCGCAGAAACGAAGTTTTGGCGCTACGTTGCCTTGTTCTCGTGGTGCCCGTACTTGTGCCGGGCTCCTGTCTCCTTGATTGTTCTCAGCCAGCCACAGAGGTCGCTGACGTCATGTCGCACCCCATCGTACCACTGATGCATGGCAGGAGAACACAGTCCGCGTGAACGTGTCGTGTGGTGCTGCAAGTTGTTGGAATGTTCGCGGTCACCGGCCGCTTGTGCCTTGAGTAGGCACAGTGAATTCGGCCCTGCTCTATGGCTACGGTACTGTGTAGGAAGCGGCCATGGAACGAAGAATGGCAGCAACCAACGGTCCGTCGTCATGGCTTCCGCATCCGCAGTCGAGATAGAGACCGTGCGAAAACAGCATGGGGCCGAAGTTGCCGCAGTCCTTCGGCCAGTGGGTGGCTTCTCCTGCCCGTAGGATGTCGCCCTTGTCCGTGACGAATGCGATAACGGGCGTCTTGGCGTCCGGGATGGGAGCGGACGTTCCGTCGCGATGACGACGCGGAAGCACTCGTTCGCTTCCGCAGACGGCAAAGCAATCAACCGGTGCTCCGAGTTGGTGGGCATAGGCCTCTTCATCAAGCCCCCCGACGCTTCCATTGAGTGCTAGGATACGCTCTGGTTCACCCTTTCGATTCCAGCAATCACCGGGTACAGGCGCTGGTGAGAACACCAGATTTCCTTCTCGCCAGAACACCGGGAGGTTTTCCAGCCAGTCAAGTATGCCGGTCTGTCTGAGGTAGCTCGCCAACGAAGCTGGCTCGTCGAACCACCTTCCAGCCTCTCGCTCAATGGATCGCAACGTCTGCCAGCCGCCGGCGTCTCGGGACAACAGCCGTTCATCCACGCCAAGGGCAAAATCTAGCAAGGTTTCTTCGGCCGCGCCCCGCAAGGCAATGTGCCCTCGCTCAACGTGCTGCCGGACAATCCGAAGCACGTCCGCAGAATCCGGGCCGTGGTTGATGTAGTTGCCGAGGAACACCAGCTTGGCTGAAGGCCAATGGCGGTGAACAAGGTCGAGCAAGCGTTCCAGCCGTTGCGCTCCCCCATGGATGTCCGGAACTGCGATGATGGGTTGATCGGGCATGCATACCTCCGTCAAGGATCACGACCTCAGACAAGAGGAACGCACCGCCGTTTTACCCGCTTCAAAACGGCAACGACCCAACACACCACCCGGCCTAGATTCGCGATTCTGCGCGAAGTCTCGAACCCGTAAGGACCGGTTTCGGCGCCGCCCGCCCCTTTATTGTTCTGCCAAGCTGCGCTGTGTGTTTCGAGCGATCTAGGTCGACAGGACACCTCCCGGAGCGGACCCGCTCCGGGAGGATGTTTGGAATCGTAACCCTCTTAGCCTCTCAATCGAAGCCGTGGCCTATTCAAGTCTTACGCTTCACCCTTCTTGCTCTTGCCTTGCGAAGAAGTTTCTTCATACCCTCACGAATGCACCACAGCTTCATTCTTTCGAAATCTTCTCGATGCAGGCAAACGCCGCCCACCGCTGGGCCGACGTAGTAGTAGGAATAGCCGCGTTTCACCGCCTCGCCAGTGATATCCCAGACCGTCAACCCGCAGTACGTTGCAAACGACTTGAGGCTTACGAATTCGCCGGTTCTTTCACCGTCGTCGGTAGTAGCTACCACCACGTCAAACTCTCCGTCGTGGTATATTTCCCGGTAAACACGATCTACTACACCAACGTGCTTGATTACGTCCGACATAGCTGCTCCTTTTCGGTTTGCCATCGAAGTGACGGCTGCAGCTATTTGCGGTTTGAAACAACAACTATGAATTCGCTCCCGGCCTATCCGCCCGAGTCTCGATTCGCGACAACCCAACACACCAACCCGGCCGTGGTTCGAGATTCTGCGCGATGTCTCGAACCCGTATGGCACGGTTTCTGCCCCACCGGACCCCTTAGTTGAGCCAGGCAGTTCCGTTGGTGCTGTTTTCGAGGATGCGGCCACCGAGTTCCTGGAGATTGTGGCGGTACTCGATGGGCAGGGTTTCGGCATTGCCCGCTCGCGTGAACGCGTTGACCGCGTGATACATCGTGTCGCCCGGCTCGATCACGAACGCATCGCTGACGGCCTGCAACTGGGCTTCGGTGAGCGAGTACCGGGTGGCGACCTTCTTGAAGAGGCCCGGCATGTCGGGCACGCGGATTCCGTGGAGCGCCGTGAAACCTTCCATCGCCGTTGGGGCGGCATCGCGTAGACGGACGACGGCCTCTTTGACTCGATTGGCAAGGTCGCCGTTCCCTATGTGGCGCTTTCGCCACTGCTGGTTACGACCGGCAAGGATCAATCCGTTCAAGCAAATCTGTCGGTAGATCAGCCCGTGAACCTCGACACACGCCAGCCCGACTTCACTGTTCCGCACGGCAACACCGTTGTTCAAACGGTCTCCAGGTCGTGCTGAGAAGTCCTTTGGCTGCACGACGTGCATGGTCATGTAGCCTTCGGTGACCTCGAAGCGGAGGTTCGTCTCTGGACCGAGCGCGCCACGCATCCACGCAACGATGTCCGTGTTGTTCACGATCGCGTACCGGTGGGAAAGGATCGCGCGTACCTGGTTGCCATCGCAGCGAACTAGCAGGTTGGACCGCTGGCGTTCCAGCCAGTGGTTGACGTTGGCAGCCCGGAGTTCGGACGGACAACGCTGAAGGTAGTTGCCCGGGATGTTCAGCTTGGTCGCCATCTGACTCAGGGCCAGCGGCTTGAAGTCGTATTCCCGGGAGATCGGCCGGATGGCGAGCGTGCCGGTACGTTCATCAACGTGGAGGTCTTTGGGGCTGACGATGTGGTCGTGATGACCCCGGCTTACGTCAGCCAACAGGTCCTGCAGTTCGTCGAGGGTACGGGTGGGCTTCTCCCGAAGCGTCGGGATTTGTTCGGTTCCTAGCACGATTCTCTCCTGGGTTCTGGAAACAGGTAAAAACTAGCTAAAGTCAACTACCGGTTTGCTGGCTCTGTGGTTGATCGCATGAGGCTCGGCAGGCCTTCGCGTAGCCGCAGTAGTCGCACAGCCATCCGCGACGACGGGGAAACGCGCCCGTGCTGATTCCTAGCAAGTATCCGCGGATGGTATCCTTGAGTTCCTGAAGGTCGCCGGCGTTTCGGACCACTGGCAAAATCTTGAGGTCCGGCTCCTTGGTCTTCATCAACAGCCAGTACTCGAATTCGATCTTGTCGGCTTCGGGTACGATCTCGCGCAGGGCAGCGATGTAGACGGTTGGCTGAAGGTCGTAGAGCAAACGGTCCTGGGTGTAGGTTCGCTTGGCCGTCTTGAGCTCGATGATCTTGAAGCTGTTCTCACCCGTGCGGACGACGCAATCCATGAAGCCCTTGAGCACGCAACCCTCGGGAGTCTTCACGTCGAAGGCGTACTCGGTGTGCATGACGTCTAGGTCGCGATCAACCTTGTCAACGAAGCACGCGAGCATCTTCTGGCCCTTCTCGACGGTCTCCTCAAAGTTGGTGTCGCCCCACTCCATGGGGCATCCCATTGTTTCGGCCACGTAGACTTCATCCGCAAAGGCTCGCTCAAACACCGCATGAACCTCGTCGAGGATCAAGGGTGCCTTTGCTTTGAGGCCCTCAAAGAAAGCAGCAACCGCCTCGTGAATCGCGGAGCCGAACACCAACGGAACACTGGTGCCATCCTCCTCGGCCTCCAGCACGTAGCTGTACTCGTACTTTTTCGGGCAGTCGAGCCACGTTGAGAGCCTCGTGTGCGAGACGTGTGGCAACGCGGGGGCCTCGTTCGTGATTTGATGTGGCATCGCGAAGACTCCGTTTTCTAGCAAGGTTTCGGTCGCTCTAGTTGCGCCCTTGCAGGGCATCGATGAGCTCGCTGGCTTGTTTCTTGGTGAGGTCATTCAGCGCGCAACCGAACTGCTGGTTTACCCAGCCTTTGACTTGATCCGCTGCCCAGTTGCGGGTGCGTCGCGCCGTGGCCAGCAAAAAGCCAACTTGTTTTTTGGTCGCCCTGGCATCCGGGTTTGGATTCGAAACAGCAGCGGGAGCGGCAACCTGAGCATTCGGGCTAAACGGCGGAGCGCCAATGCCGTTGTTGTTGTACCCGTTGCCGTTCTGGTTTCCGTTCCCGTTGCTCGGCGCTCCGTGATGGGGAACACCGGGGTAGGGTGCGGGAACACCGTGACCGTGGTGACCGTTGCCACCGTGGCCATTTCCGTTTCCGGGGTAGGCATGGTGGTTCTGCTGGAACGTCTGACCGGGATTGTGCCCGAAGGGCAGGGCGGGGTTGTACGGGTCTGGGTTGAGGCGATTGGTGACGTGGTTCCCGCTCTGCTGATGAGCAAGCTCAGCCTCAACAGCGTCACGCAACATCGCCCACGCGCCTGACAGCCGAGTACGGATTTCACCGATCTCACCGTCGGCGATCTCGAAGTCGATGCTGGCGGATGCCTGCACACTCGAATACTGAGAATCGCCCGGGGCCTTACGCCCATAGTTTGCATGAAGTCGGATCATGGAAGTCTCCGCCGTGAGGAGTCAGAACACCTACACGACTGAGACAGTACATGCGAAGGCTCTTTTACAGTATTCTCACTTATTCTAAGTATGATTTACACAAGCCCGCGAAGCTGAGCTTCGCGGGCTTGTAGCAACTCACACTTCGAACATCTTGCGTCCATTAGCCTTCAATGTACCAGCCCAAAGCGTCTTCCAATTGCTCCCGCATGGTGCCGGGTTTTGCCCGAAGTGACATGTCGTCGAGTACCTCTTTCTCGTACTCCATGTTGCGGAGAGCATGACGGTATCGTTGGTACTCAGTGTCCTCCCCGAAGAGTCCATCAAGTGCAGGCCAGAAGGACGCCCGCTCCTTCACTTCGCGCGGCACGCGGTCATGCAGGAGGTCGTCGAATAGCTGCTCCTTCGCGTGACCGACCGCGAACTCCAACTCGGACAATGCTTCCGTACCATTCGGTGTTTCCACGGACAGCTTGCCCTCGCCTGTGGGAAGAATGCAGTAGCCTAGATCAAACAGCAGTTGCGCCTCATCCTCCAGGCATTCCGGATGAAACGATTCGTAATTGTTGCCCATCATTTCTACAGCTCCTGTGAAAGTACCTGAAATGTTGTGCGGACACACTGCCCGCTTGTGAGTACTTGCTGCTGCGGTTGCTCCCTGCCAATCAAGCGACCACAGGCGGGGCGCGGTGCTTGCGAGAAGTCCAAGGGGACTGCCTTCCATTGCGGAGGGGGCGGAACGCAGCCAAGTTGGAGGTACACATCGTGAGCACTCTTGCAGATGCCGGATGCCACGTACCACCAACCCCACGGGCCGAGGTCCGGTGGGAGCCCAGGACAACGATGAATCGGGTAGGAACTATTTGGCCGCAGTCGGAACGTCCACTGCGCCTTGGCAACCCATCCGGTCCGATTGCGCCGACCGGTGGGTTGAAGGATCACGAATTCAAGCGGAATCGGTGTTTCATGAATCGCCAAGTGCGCCGTCATCCGCGCCGCATGTAGGACCCGATGGCCCGGACGCTTGACCTGAGGATCGATACTAAATCGACCCTCGGCAGCGAAGAGTTCGCAGGTCTCTGAGGGTACTGCGATGAAGAGTTCGACATTCGGCGGCGGCAAGACCAACCAACTTTGGAATTGCAAGCCGCCCGCTACGCCGGACTGGAGTTTTTGCAGGACAGTGTAGAGTTGGAGCTCTGGATCAGCCCCGGTGCCGTCAAACTCAAGAATCCAAGAGCCGTCACCGTCCCGCATGCACGAAAGTCGCTGCCCTGTCGCTCCGATACTTCGCAGCAGGGCACGATAGGACAGCACGACCTCGTCAGCGCTGGCAATGAGCCGGTGGACACCTTGCCGTCCGCGCCCTTCCTTCGCCGCTATCCCGAGTTCCCAATCGTGAAACTCTTCGGCTGCGCGGCGCAGTACTTGATGGACAAGGCCGCCAGGTGTCTCTGGGACGCTGCATCGTAGCGTCAAGCTACGGCGAAAGGGGCTGGTCATTTCCCCCTCCTTTCGCCGCGTAGCCGCATCATCACGCGTCCCCGACCTCGGCGCTTGGTAAGACCCTTCATTTCGGCGTCAGTGAGTGGCTGGCAATGGTACGGAACCCGCTTCAGCGGTGCCGATCCACCGCCGCCGTTGGCCTGCCCCAAGTACTTCCCGCATACCTGCGGAGCCGGGCCAAACGGCTCGAACGGTGCGGTCCTCCACTTCGTCGGAACAGGGCAGGGATCGTGGGCAGCAACAACGCCCCTCAACCAGTCAGCCCAGCAGGAACAGCACACGTGCCAGTCCTCGTAGCTGCTCCACCCCGCATGCACATCGCTTAAGCGGTCCTTTGAGCGGACTTTCATGGCGCTCAGCGGCCGGATCTCAACCTTGGTGACGCCATGTGTGCGATCAAGGTGAGGCAGGAGTCGGTAGACAACCAACTCGGCAATCAACGTCTGCGCGGGGTCTCCAAGCGACCACAGCCACGGCCACGCGTATAGAAACATGCGATTGGCCCTGGTGAGTTGGGGCTCGACCTGCGCGCCGAGATTGGCAGCCAAGCTGGCAGCTCCAACCGGCGTGACCGCCGAGCAGACTTCGGCATATCGGACCGGCAATCCGTGCCAGGCACCCAATTGCAGCTCAACAGCGGCGTCGGCCGAGAGCTGTCTAAGCACCTCAAACAAGACCCTTTCAGGGTCTCCGCCGGGCGCGGCAAATTCGACCCGACCTTGGCCGCTGACATAGAAGCGTGAAGCTACTAAGCGGAAGATTTCGAACAGCAGTTGCTTGTCACAGAACGCCCAATCGCTGGCAAAGTAACGCTCCAAGGAACGCTGCCGAACCCGTCGTATCCGGGCAGTAAGCGCCGCAACAAGCTCTGCCGTGACTTCGAGGGGAGCCGAGTACGCCACTCCCAGTACATGAAGAGCCGTTTCCACCCCAAGGGGCAAAGCGCTTCGCTCGCCAGTGTTATAAGGAAGTCTATTCATCGTTTTGGCCCCTTAGTGTTGGGACATTAGGATCGGGGTACGGCCGAGGACGTTGCGCGGGCATGGACCGGCAGATATCCGCAATCCGTACAATGTTTGGGCGAGCGTCGGAGACTCGCTCTCCCTCACTGAGAAAAGCAGCAAGCGCGCGACGGGGTACGAGTGGCTTCCCCCGCTGACCGTGGTGGGTACGGACGATCTTCAGACGGTCTTGCTGGACATAGCGCTGAACTGATCGGACGGTTACGTGAAGCGTTGCCGCGACCTCCTCGAAGGTGAGTAGGGGCGGCAGAGGCTCAAGGTCAGCCTCGCGGAGGACATATGTCATTGCGATTATCTCCAGAGCGGGCACGCCAATCGTGCTCGGACACTGGAGAAGGACTGAGTAAATACCTTTTCATGTTCTGCAGCGGCTTGACCATGAGCAATCTCACGACGGGTGATTGCGCGAGGTGGAACTAGACAATCTGTGCAAATGGCGATCTATGGCGTAACAGACGACAACACCTGACAAGCACCCACCCCTTGGGCAGTTGTCAGGCAGGTTTGGTGTCGCCTAATATCGGAAGTGCTGGACTACTCTTCGTTGGTGCCCGCTGCAAAAGTTATGCCGTCGAGCGATACTTCGTCGGGAAGAAGCCGGGCGTAGTGCTTGCGCACAATCTGCGGCCGATTCCCCATGATCGTCGCGACGGCTTCGACTGACACGCCGGAACGTATGGCAAGACTTCCAAATGTCCTGCGAAGCGTACGCGAGTCCACCTTCTTCTGGAGCTTGGCCGCCTTCGCGGCGCCTCTCAACTTGGGCAGATACTGCTTCGACAGCACGTCCGGGTCCCACGCCTCTTCAAGAAGGCCCTTAGCATCGGTGCGCCTCTTGTTGAGTTTGCCCTTCGAAGACTTCGTCCTGGGAAAGGGAAACAGGAGCAGGCCATCCGATTGCTTCATCCGCCGCTTCACCACGCCCGCCACATCATCATGGATCTGGACAACTCGGCGTCCCGTCTTGGCATGCCACGTCCCCAAGTTTTCATCTTTGACTGGCATGAGCTCGATATGCGTCTTGGTGACGTTGGATTTCTGCAGCAGCGCGACTTCGGTCGGCCGCCAGCCCATGTGAAGTTGGATCGCGGCAAAGTCGTGCCAGTACCGGCCGTGAAGCTCTTCCATCTTTTTCAGCAATGCCGCCGCCTCGGCCGGCTCCAGGTAGACGGGAGTGCGACGTTCGCGCTCGACGGAGTGGGTTGATACGCGCTTCACTCGTTTGCGATCAAACACGCCGTCCGTAACGGTCTCCATGAAGGTGCAGACGGCGAGTCGAATCGCGTGGCGTCGTTCTTCGGTGATGGCCTTCCCGTCCGCGGCGTGGTAGCTCTGGACGTACTTGGTTACGTCAGCTTCGCTGATGTCGTCGGCTTTTCTGTCCCTTCCCATGTCCTCGACGAAGCGGTTGATTGTGCTCCGCATGATGCCGTGTCGCTTCTTGCTAACCTTCCGGGTGTAGTAGTCCTTCAGGTACTTCTCAGCTTCCTCTGCCAGCGTCCCAACCTTCGCAGCCTTCGCAGCGCGCTTGTTGTACCGCCGAAGTTTGACCTCGAGAGCCGCCTTCTCTTCCTTCAAGTCCCTCAGTTCGAATGCTTGACGCTCGTAGGCCTTCCGCAAGTCTTCGATTTCGGCCACCGCGAGTCTGTACGCCTCGGCCACGGTCAGAGTTTTTGCGGCTTCCGGGTAAGGCAACTCGAACTCTACAAGGCCTGGCCACTCGCCGTCATCGTCTGCGACAGCTGTGAAATCATCGGGTGCGTTGACCTTCAACGCTGTTGGCCTTTTGACCTCGCTCGACCACGGCAGTCGAACTTCACCGTGCTTGGTGGAAACCTCTACTTCAGCACGTGCTCCGAGCCAGATTTCGCGGACGACCAGCGGCATGTCGTCGGGAGGAACCTTCCAGAGGTTGCGGTCGTTGATGAGACGCTCAAGGTCGGCCTTGTACTTCTGGGCCAAGCCGAGATCGTTCGTTCTCAGGGACTTGCGGACGACTTTCCGCCCCCGGCTAGGGTCTTTCGGGTCCTGCCATCGTCGCGGGTCACGGAACGTCACTTCAAACACGCCGTCCAGCGTTTTGCGCTTTCGCTTGATGCTTACGCTGCCCTGCCGTCGTACCATCGTTGCGCGCCGCCTCCACGACAAAAACTAGCACGTTTTCTTGGCGGCAAACAGCACCTTGTAACACCAGTTTGTAACACCATTTCCGACCATGGCTGACCACACTAGACTTGGATGGGATCGTCCGGAAACGCGCAAACGCCGAGGTTTAGGGCCTCGGCGTTTGCTTCAAGGTGGTGGACCGTACTGGACTCGAACCAGTGACCCCTACCGTGTCAAGGTAGCGCTCTAGCCAACTGAGCTAACGGTCCTTGTGGCGCGCACGCTAGCAGTGGCCCCTTTGGCGTCAAGCGGGCGGCCCTGCTGTAACGGCTGAGGGTTGCTAGCCATCGAACGCGTTCTCAATCGTCTTCAGGCGCTTCATGATGTCGCGCGTGCGCTTCGAGTTCGGGAAGCGCTTGAACAGGTCCTGGCACCGCTTGCGTCCACGATTCCAGTCCTGGAACTTGATGTCCTCGTCGATGCCTGCGAGTTCCTTGTCGATCACGCGGTCCTGCTCAGCGGGATCATTCAGGCGGCGTTCGACTTCGGCCTTGAGCGCCTTGGCGTTGTTGTATTGGGACGTGTCCGCGTATTCGCGCATGATGGTTTCCAGCATGACGAGCGCGAGCAACAGGTTCGGGTCCTGGCCTTTCGCGCTTTCATCGGCGGCGTCGTACAGCTGCTTTGCAGTGGTTTCCGCGATTTTCATCTCCTCCGGCGGACGCGCCTGCAGCTTCATCTCTGCCGCCCAGGTGTCGAGGCTATCGAGGCGCTTGTTCATCTCGTCGATGACAGGGTCGCCGGGGAACTGCGAGATGTACTGCATCACCAGACTTTTCGCATCGTTCACGCTGCTCTTGTTCCGCGCCGACTGAACGGCATCCCACGCGTCGTCAGTGCGCGTTCGCAAATCGACACGATGCACGGCGATGTCCTGCAGGCGTTTTCTCGCTGTGCCGATCGCAGGAAGATCGGAATCAGCGCGCGCTGGGTCCGTCAGGTACTTCAGTCGCGCCTCAGCGGCCGAGTAGTGCTCAGCCTCCTGCAGGCGCGCTGCTTCGTCGAGCAGCCGCTCATACAGTCGCGCGAACATCAGCGGGCGGGTGTTGACGTCGATCTTCACGCTCTTGCGATCGCTGTCTGCGGCGCTGCGTACCGTCGCGATCAACTCGCCCGGCTGCGACAGGTCAAACCACACGACGGCGCCGCGCGGGAAACTGACGCTGAGACCGGAGCCGTTCACCATAAGCTCGCTAATGGTCGAATATGGATATGCGTGAATTGCATTTCGCTCAAGCGCCATCGGATAGCCGCGACGGTCGGCAACCGCAATGGTCGCGCCAGGCGGCATCGGCAGAATGATCTGGACCGCCAGCGCCGAGGCCGAGCCCTGCGTCATCTCCCATTCCACGCGCAGCCCGTGCTCGCTGAAGTAGCCGTTGCTGTATCCTACCGCCCGAACGCGCGCGGCAGCCGCGTCGCCGGCGGAGGGCATCATCGCGGAGTACGTAACGCTGTCCGGCTTGACGGCACTGACTGCCCACAGCTCACTCTCGGAAAGCTGCCTGTCATTGAACGAAGTTAGAACTGGCTGAAACCGCGCCGACCGCCCGTCGCCGTTCGTCACCACGGCCTGCGCCGCCATGCGATCGTTGAACGTGAGCTGGAGATTCGGGGCATCCAGGTCGCGGAACGGCTTCGTGGCAAGGTCGTCCACGGTCTTGGCAAGCTCCAGGCGGTCGATCCAGAGACGTGAGAACGAGCCGGCGATGAGGAGCCGCAATTGGGCCTCCTGTGGAGGTGCATTCAGCGTCATGCCGTTCATGGTGAACTGCTGCCAGCTTGTACCCTTGATTCCAACGAACGAGCCGGCCGCGAGGGTAACCACATCGCCCTTCTCATTCAGGGCTGACAGTGCCACCGCAACCTTGCTCGCACCCTCGCCCTTCATGCACAGGCTGAGTTGAAATGCGCCACCAAGGTCGAGCTTGCGCGCCTGGGTGGTCTGCAGCACGAGCGTTCCGGTACCGTTCATGTTTTCGGCCGTTACGCGCAGGCTGCGTGTGCCGTCGAACGGGTCCTCCGGATCGGCGAGCAATTCAGTCTTCGTTCCCGCCGCGGCCTCAAAGCTGGCGGTCCAACCTTCGGGATTGCCGCCGTTGTCGATCTCGCCTTCGAAGCTCATTGCGGGATCGGCCAATGCCGCCTCCGGTACTCGTACGTTCGGGTCGTCTTTCGGGCGGTTCTTTACGCCGGATATCACGCTTCCAAGCAACCAGCCCGCCAGCACGAACAGCAATGCAAGCCCGAGGCCGACGCCGACATGCGGCAGCGGGTTGAGCTTCTTTTTCGCGGCCTGGCCTTCCCCCACGGGCTTGAATACGCCGCGGTCACTGGCACCGGCCGCCGACGACGCGGGCTTGGGTGCGGTGCGAGGTGGAATGTGCTCCGGCGTAACTTCCGGTTGTCCCTGGGCCGGCGGAGGTCCCCCGGCAGCCGGCTGCTGCGCTGCCTGACCCGCCGGGTCAATGAAGTAGACGGGGACCTTCTTTCCCAGCATCAGAACATCGCCGTTGCGCAGCGTGTGCTCGGTTACGGCCTTGCCGGAAATGTACGTTCCGTTGCTGCTGCCCAGGTCTCGCAGCACGTAGGCGCCCTGCCGGTTGATTAACTCGCAATGATGGCCCGAAACTGCCTTGTTCTCTATCTGCAGCGTGTTGTCGGGCTTGCGGCCAATGGTGATGCGATCGCGGATCAGCGTCTCAAGGGGCGGCTTGGACTTGTCGCCCTGAAACACGACCCGGGCAATCAGGTGATCCGGTGGGCCCTTGTCGGGCGCGGCATCTCCGTGAAATGTCAGCTTGACGTCGCCGACGGTGATCACGTCGCCCGGCACCAGGGGCATTGGCTTGGCGATCTTGTTGCCGTTTACGAGAGTGCCGTTGCTGGAACCAAGATCTTCAATCCACCATGCGCGCTCACGCGGAAACACCTGCGCGTGGATACGGCTGGCGGTCTTCGTCGGCAGTGGGTGGTCGGCATCATCGGAACGACCAAACGATACCGGCCGATTCGTCAGCGGTACTTCGACCGACTTACCCTCAGACTCGTAGACGAGTTTGTTCACAAACGGAAGTCTAAGCCAATGGGGGGCTTGCGCCTAGTGTAAGGCCTTCGTGGGCTGAATTCGAGCCAGCATTTCTTTGCGCTTCTGCTTGCGCCCACTGTCTATTGCCCTTCCGCAGAACTGGGCGACAATCAGGCCATGACCGTTTCCGCTGAAATCCGCAACGTCGTAATCGGCACAGCCGGGCATATCGACCACGGCAAGAGCACCCTCGTGAAGCGGCTGACAGGCATTGATCCGGACCGCTGGCAGGAAGAGAAGGACAAGGGAATCACGATCGACCTGGGCTTCGCGAACTTCCTGTTCAAGGATCAGTTCCGGGTCGGGATCATCGACGTCCCCGGACACGAGCGATTCGTAAAAAACATGGTCGCCGGCGCCAGCGGCGTCGACATCGTGATGCTGGTGGTTGCGGCCGACGACGGCGTCATGCCTCAGACGCGCGAACATCTGGAAATCCTGACGCTGCTGGGTATCCGCCACGGGCTGGTGGCACTCACCAAGATCGACACCGTCGATGAGGACACAGTTGAGCTGGCCAAGGAAGACATTGGCGATCTCGTGAAGGGGACGTTTCTTGAGGGCGCTCCGGTGGTGCCTCTCAGCTCCATCACAGGCGCCGGCATCGACGACCTGTGGAAGGCGATCGGTGAGGTGATTGAAGAAACCGCGCCCCGCGACACGAAGGGCGTGTTCCGCATGCCCGTGCAGCGAGTCTTTTCTGCCAAGGGTCAAGGCGCAGTGCTGACCGGCGTACCGGTCAGCGGCCACATCAAGGTCGGCGATGCACTGGTCGTCATGCCCGGTGAGCAGAAGGCGAAAGTCCGCAGCATCCAGGCGTATCACTCCAGCATCGAGGAAGCGCGCGCCGGGCACTCATCGGCTTTCAATTTAACCGGCGTTGACCACACGAAGGTGGAGCGCGGCTACACTCTCTGCGCGCCGGGTGTGTTTGAACCGTCTCGCTATTTCAGTCTGGATCTCTGTCTTCTGAAGAGCGCCGCACGGCCGATGAAGCATCGCGCCGAGGTCAAGTTCCACGTGGGCACCAGCGAGGTCGTCGGTCATATCCAATTCCTGGATCGTACACTGCTGAATCCCGGTGAATGCTGCATCTGTGAGGTGATGCTTGAGGACCCGGTTGTGGCGGGTATCGGCGACCATTTCATCCTGCGCCAGCCGTCACCGGCCGTCACGCTCGGCGGTGGCCGAGTAGTCCGGCGTGAGGCCGGCAAGCTGGCGCGAAAGGACGAAGCGCTGCTCGAGTCCTTGACCGCCTGGGCGGCCTCGGCCGATGACCCAGCCAAGCGAGTCGAGCAGGCCGCGCTGGATGCGGGCCCCGGCGGCATCACGCGCGACCGGCTGATCCCGGCCACTGAACTCGCACGCGATGCAATCGCGGAAATCGCGCAAAAACTGATCGAAGCCGGCGTGCTGAGTGAGTTCGGGCCCGGCAAAGCGCTCGTGCACAAAGACGCCTGGCCGCGCGCGCAAAAGCGCCTGGTGGAGATTCTGCAGAAACACCACGAAACGCACCCGGCGCAGTTGGGTATGAAGATCCCCAGCGTGCAGCAGCAATTGGGTGTGGACGCCCGCACCTTCGCCCCAATCCTCGAAAAAGGTCTGGAGACAGGGGTGATTGACCAGCGCGGTGCACTGCTCGGCCTGCCCGGGCAGGGCGGCAAGCTGAGCGACGACGACAAGAAAGTGGTCGAGCGCGTCGCGATCCAACTGGAGCAGGCCGAGCTTAACCCTCCAACGCTCAAGGAATTGGCCAAGGCCGCGGGCGCAAACCCGCAGGCTACTCAGAACGCAGTAGACTACCTGGTAGGCAGCGGCCGCGCGGACGTGCTGGGAGGCGGCGTGCTGTTCAGCACCAAGGCGCTGGCGTGGGTAAAGGAAGCTGCCGCCCAATTCCTGCAGGCCAAGGGTGAAGCCGCGGCGAAGGATTTCAAGGAGATCATCCCCACCAGCCGCAAGTTCCTGATCCCGCTGCTGGAATGGCTCGACGCCCAGGGCGTAACCAAGAACGTAAACGGCATCCGCACATTGCGCTGATGTGACAATTCAGTCTCGCCTGTCTGGAATTCGTCTTTCCTTGACGCCCTATCGAATGCACGCTCTGGTCGAGAGGCGGCATCGTGAACGACGAACAACCAGCAAGCCCGTCCGGGCGAATGACCCGCGTTGTACCCAACGACTTCTCGCGCCGCGAGTTCCTGTGGGCGATGGGCGGGCTGGGCGCCGCTACAGCCGCCGCGTTCGGAGGCTGGGGCGTACTTGAGGCAATGATCCCCGCGGCCACGGCCGATGAGTGGCACAAGGCCGTCTGCCGGTTCTGCGGGACGGGCTGCACGATCAATGTCGGCCTGCGCGACGGCAAGGTCGTCGACATCCGCGGCCACGAAGACGGGCACAACAAGGGCGTGATCTGCGTGAAGGGATCGATGCTGCGCTCCCTGCCGCAGATTGAGGGGCGCCTGACGAAGCCGCAGATCCGCAGCAACGGCAAACTGAAGGAAGCAAGCTGGGATGAAGCGCTCGGCCTGATCGCCGAGAGATTCAAGGAAATCCGCAACCAGCACGGCCCGGACGCGCTCGCATTCTACGGCAGCGGCCAGCTCTACACCGAGGAATCCTACACCGCGAACAAGCTGTTCAAGGCAGGCCTGGGCACCAACAACGTCGACGGCAACCCGCGCCTGTGCATGGCCTCGGCCGCCGCGGGCTACACGCAGGTGTACGGCAAGGACGAGCCGCCGGGCGCG
Source organism: Planctomycetota bacterium (assembly GCA_020638675.1). Classification (GTDB taxonomy): domain Bacteria; phylum Planctomycetota; class UBA8742; order UBA2392; family UBA2392; genus JACKID01. The sequence continues at coordinate 619,756 of JACKID010000001.1, read as the reverse complement.
TACGAGGACCTCGACCACGCCGAGTGCTACTTCATCATGGGCGCGAACCCGTACGAGTGCCACCCGCCCCTGTTCGAGCGCGTGATGCGCCACAAGGCGCGCAGCCGGCGCGTGGTCGTGATCTGCGTCGACCCGCGCCGCACGCCGACGGCGGAGCATTCCGACATCCACCTGCAGCCCGTGCCCGGCACGGACCTGTTGTTGCTCAACGCGATGGCCCAGGTCATTGTGGAAGAGGGCCTGACGGACGATGACTTCGTTCGCGAGCACATCCGCTTCAGCGACGGCCAGAACACGGTGGACTTCGCCGCCTTCCGTGAGTTCCTGAAAGACTACACGCCGGAGAAGGTTGAAAGTGAACTTGGCGTCGCGGCAAACGAAATCCGGCGCGTCGCCTACCTGTTCGCCCGCAGCCGCGCGACCATGAGCCTCTGGACCATGGGCATTAACCAGCGCACGCAGGGGACGTTCCTCAACAACATGCTCAACGCGCTGAACCTCATTACCGGCCAGTTCGGGCGCCCGGGGGCGACGCCGTTCAGCGTCACCGGCCAACCCAATGCGTGCGGCGGCGTGCGCGACACCGGCTCACTGGCCCACCTGCTACCCAACGGCCGCGCCGTCACAAATCCGGAGCATCGCGCAGAGTGCGAAAAGCTGTGGGGCGTCAAGCCGGGCACCATCAGCGCGCGCCCCGGCTACCACGCCGTGGCGCTGTTTCGCGCCATGGAAGCCGGCGACGTGAAGGGTGCGCTGATCATGTGCACCAATCCCGGCGCTACCATGCCTAGCCGCGAGAGGTACATGCGCGGGATGGAGAAGTGTTTCACGGTGGTCAGCGAAATCGTCGGCGACAGCGAGACTGCGAAGACCGCCAGCGTGCTGCTGCCGGCCGCGCTGTGGTGCGAAAAGGAAGGCGTCTTCGGGCAGGGCGAGCGGCGCTACCAGCTCGTGCCGAAGCTGATCGACCCGCCGGGCGAAGCGCGCAGCGACCTCTCGATGTTGGTCGAGCTGGCCGAGCGCATGGGCTACGGCGAGCTCATCAAGGCAAAGACGCCGAACGAGGTCTGGGACGAATGGCGCCACTTCAGCGCCCACAGCAAGTACAACTTCGAAGGCATCACCTACGATCGCCTCAAGGCCCTGCCCGGCCTGCAGTGGCCCTGCCCGACCGAGGACCACCCCGGCACAGTACGCCGGTTTGTACCCGGCGACCCCTTCGTCCGGGGCGACAAGAAGTTTGACTTTTACGGCAACAAGGACGGGCGTGCGGTCGTCTTCCTGCGGCCGTACGTCAAGGCACCCGAGCAGTGCACTGAAGAATTCCCGATGTACCTGACGACCGGCCGCGTGCTAGAGCAGTGGCACAGCGGCACGATGACCTACCGGATTGACGAGCTGAAGCAGGCCGCCGGCCCCGCGCGCTTCCACCTGAACCCTGCCGACGCCTACAGACTGCGCATCGCCGAGGGCGACGATATCGAGGTGACGTCCGCGTTCGGCACAGTGCGCGGCAAGGCTGTGCTCGATGACGCCCCGCGCGAGGGCGTACTGTTCGCCGCGTTCTACGACGCGAAACTGCTGGTCAATAACGCCGTGGCTGACTGGTTCGACCCGACCAGCAAGGAACCCGAATACAAGGTGACGGCCGTGAGCGTCGCAAAGGTGGGTGCCTGATGGACCTGGGCCCGCTGCCTCGCATTCTCACTGTGGTCCTGTGCGTGATCGGCGTGGGGCTGTGCTTCTGGGTCGGGCGCGTGAACTTCCGCAACGTAGACCCTGAGCGCAAGATTCACGTCGGCATCGCGACGCTGTCAGGCATGGCGTTCTTCAAGCTGCTGGCGTTCGCGGCGCTGTTTGCGGTGCCGGTCGGGGCGCTGACGTTCGCCAACTACCAGACGTTCGAGGGCGTACACGCGGTCGAAAGCTGCGAACGCTGCCACGTGATGCAGCCCATGGCGACCGACATGCGCGACCCGGACAGCGACACGCTCGCGGCGCGGCACTACCGCAACGGCTGGATTCCCAAGGACCAGTGCTACCAGTGCCACAGCGACTACGGGCTGGCGGGTGACGTTGCGGCGAAGATGGAAGGCTATCGACACCTCGCGCGCTACACGACAAACACCTACGAGGAGCCCATCAAGTTCAAGGGCCGCTTCCACAACCAGAACTGTCTGAAGTGCCACGGGGGCACGCCGATGTGGGAGGAGGTGCAGTCGCACCAGACCGTGCGTGCACGCCTAGAGGAAAGTTCACTGTCGTGTCTGAACTGCCACGGGCGCGCCCACCCGCCGCGCGCCGCGCGCACTCCGGGCAGCGATGACTATGACCGGCTCATGGGAGGCGAGAAATGACCAGACTGCGCCTTCAGGCCTGGGCCGCGATCATCGCCCTGCTCATCACGGCCGCGTTCGCGATCCACCCTGGCCCTTACGAGATGGCCCTGTTCGTGTTCTTCGCCCAGCCGCTATTCCTGATCGTGTTCATCAGCTACGGCTGGCGCGTCGCCAAGGACCTGCGCTCAAAGGGCGTGATCTAGAGCCAGATCCACCAGATGAGCAGGGCCAGCGGACCCAGAACGGAAAGCGCCAGCGCGGCGTACTGGCCAGCACTCAGCGCCAGCCAGAAGACGAACGCGCGTTTGTCGGCGCCGGTCGCTTTGGGCACCTCTTCAGACAGCCCGAGCTTGCCGCGCATCTCATCGATGCCAGTGGCAAGCAGCTCTTCGGTGTACTCGCTGCCGTAAAGGTTGCGGCTGTGACGCCCGCGAACAAATGCGCGGTAGACACGTCGCGAGGCGAACGGCATGGCAAAGCCCATCGCGAACAGGTTCAGCACCCAGCCGGCCCACAGGTTGCGACAGCCTGTCGCTACTTCCCACGCGCCAATCTCGCCTTCACCGATGGGCGTGGCCTGGTAGCCGGTGAGCACGTGGTGCAGGTCATGGAACGGGATCGCCGCGCGGCGCGTCTTTGTGGACGGAAAGGCCAGATAGATCGGCCCAAACTTGAAGTGAACGAACTTGTCGGTGTAGGCGGCCGTTGAGAAGCCATTTGCCTCAAGGTAGGCATCGCGCCCGTCGCGCAGTGATGTAGTCAGGGAAGTCATGGCACACCCCCTTTCCATCACAGGAACAATTGAGCTGCGTATGTGATTCCAATCTACGGCCCGGTCGCTGAGGAATTCCGTCCGACGTCCCAGGGTCCGAACATGGATCCTCCAAACGGCATCGGCTCCACCCCGCTGATGGTCCGCCTTGGAAGGACAATCTTGAATTCGCGGCCAGGGGAAGCGGGCTCCAACGCAAGATCCGCTTCTGCAGGCGCTGGATGCTCGCGCAGACTCAAATCAGCAGTCCATTTCTCAACTAGCATGCTGATATCGATCGGTGCCGGGTTCCAGTTGGGGTCCGAACGGCAGATTGTGTTGTATTTCTTGGGCGACGACGGGCGCTCAACCGGCAGCTTGGTGAATGTCGCCATTTGAAGAGGCTCGGGAATTTCGATGTCAGGTACTGACGGGACAGTCCTCGCGGAACGGCTGACCAGCCAAACGTTGATCGTCGCCAGCGCGACAATCAACGAGAGCACAACAAAGTGTCCGCAGCGCACGTTCATCAAGGGGACCTCTCTGCGGAGCCTGTATCCCATGGCCCGAACATCGAATCGCCAAATGGCATTGGCTCCACGCTGGGGCCGGACGGAAGGCTAGCCAACCGCAGGCCGTAAGTGCCGTTCTCCTTTGCCGCCTGGATACGGAAGTTCATTTCGTATCGCAGCGCTTCGCCGTCCAACTCGCCGGCTGGCTTTTCGCCCGATTCGATCGCGTCGAGCAATTGACTCGCCCAAGGGTTGCCCGCACGGGTCAAATCCTTGAGTCCGTCAAGGCGCTGGCCCGTGTCCCAGGCGCGCCAGTCCTGCATTGTGTGCCCTTCGACCCGTGGAGCTCCAAGTCCCCGCAGGAGGTCATCTACCACGGCCGCATTGGTGAATGGGTCAGCAGGCTCGACGCTCTTGCGAAGCAACGGATCATCGGCCAAGCCCGCCCCCATCGAATCACGCTCGTCCGGCGTCAATCCTGCGGCGGCGCGTTCACCGGTTGTCTCGTAGTCCTGAGAGCGGAATGTCAGCCCGCACGGGCCGAGCGTGGTGCCCCCATCCTGGTCAGCATGCGGGCAGTGGTCGGAGGCGCACGCGCCGATTGTCAGGGCGATGCACGCAAGTGGGTAGATGAGCCGTCTCATGGCCTGCCTCAAGGGGACGGTCCGGGATATCCACATGCTAGGAAATGGCGAAACTCGCGCCGAACGAATTCCCGCCTATTCCTTGATGCGGGCCTCTAAGATTCGCTCGAGCCGCTTGGGATCGCGCCTTAGCCCGATGGTCTTGCCCTTACTGACGTGCACCAGCCCGGGCTTGGCGCCTTTGGGTTTGTGCACGTGCTTGATGGGCGCGACGTGCACGTCCACGCGGCTGGCGTCTTTCAGCTTGCTGAAGTGGGTGCACAGCTCGGCCGCCTCCAGCACGCTCTCCTGCGGTGGGTCCTTGCGCCCGCCGGTGCGCAGCACGGTGTGGCTGCCGGGGTAGCCCTCTATATGGAAGAACCAGTCGTTGCCGGCCGCCAGCTTGGTGGTCAGGTAGTCGTTGCCCGCGTCGCTCTTGCCGACCCAGACTTCGAGCCCGTCCGCCGTGCGGTAGCGGCGCGGCATCATTCTTCCGGGGATGTCTTTTCGTTCAGATTTTTTTTTTGGCGGCCTTTTCGGCTCGTCCGGAGGGCAATGCTTGTCGCAGAGCTCTTTCACCAAAGGCCGTGCGGCAAAGTCGCACAGGCCTTCATAATCGTGCGTCGCCTGCAACTCGGCTTGCAGTTTCAAGATATCTGCGACATGCGACTTGGTGATCTCGAGGTGCTGCCCGAGCATGTTCGTCCCGATCAAGCCCTTGTGGTACTTCTTGAAATAGCGGTCGAGGTTCTCACCGGGCGAAAGCTTCGGATCGAGCGGGATTTTGACCTCTTCGCCGGTCTCATAATCCTTCGCGGTTACGTGCGTGTCGCCCTCGCGTACGTTCGTCATCACCTGCTTCAGGAGCTCGCCATACCGCTTCTTGTCGCGCGCATCTTTTGCGTCCTGCAACTCCACAGCAATCTTGTCCGAGCGGCGAGTGGCAAACGACAGCTCCTTGTTCAACGCCGTCTCGAGGCGCTTGCGCAACTCGACGGCCTGTAGCTTGCCCGCTTCCCCTTCATAGTGGGCGGCCACGGCGCCGAGATAGTCGGCGTCGTCGACGGAAGCCCAGCGGTCTACGCCTTCCCCGGCTTTGTCCGGCTTGGCGGGGTTCTGCCAGGTCTCACCGACGCTGGTGCCGGAGTCCTTGAGCGCCGCACGAACTTTGCCATCGGCATCAAGCGCATAGAGGTTGCTCCGCGGGCCCATCAGGCTCAACACCAGCTCAAGGTTGCCTTCCTTGCCCTCGATCATCAGCGAGGCGATGCGATCATCGTTCACCAGGCGCACACCCGCGAGCTTCGCCCTCGAGACGCGCGCCTTCAGGAATGCAGCGAACTCCGGCGGCCATGGCGGCGCAGTCGGCGAGTCACGCAACACACCGATGCGCCCCAGCTTCGTGTGCGCACTCAGTGCCAGCCAGATCTTGTTGCCGGTCTCTGCCTCGTCGTCCCAGCCGTACAACTCAAGCACCAGCGTGTCGTCGTCCGGCTGCACGAGGCGCTGGACCCGACGACCGACGACCATCGGCTCGAGCAAACGGATACTGCGGCGCATTTCGGCAAGTGACAGCATTGGCACCGGCTAGTGGACTGCGGAAGCTTACGAAAGGGGCACGGTGCTGGCCACTGGCCCGCAGCGCTACTTCTGACACACCCCGCAAAAGTGCGTGCCGCGCTGGCCCAGAGTGATCTTGCGGATCGGTGTGCCGCAGACCCTGCACGCCTGCCCCTTGCGGGCATACACCTGACGCTCATCCTGATAGCTGCCGTCTGCGCCGTCCGGGCTGATGTAGTCGCTGATGCTGCTGCCGCCCGTCTCAATGCTGCGCTGCATGACTTTGCGGATGTTGGCGGCAAGCGCGTCACACTCTTTCCGCGTTAGCTTGCCGGCCTTGCGCGTTGGTCGCACGCCGCTGAGGAACAGGGCCTCGTCGGCGTAGATGTTGCCGACGCCGGCGATCACCGACTGGTTCAGCAGCAGGTTCTTGGCGGCGACAGTCTTGCCGCGGCTGGCGGCCCAGAGCAGGTCGCCCGTGGCCGTGAGTGCATCCGGGCCGAGTCTGGAAAGGCGCTCGTCGTCGGCACCGCGCGCGATCCAGAGGACCTTGCCGAACTTACGCACATCGCGAAACCAGACCTCCGGCCCGCCATCTTCGAAAGCAAGTCGCAGGTGAGTATGCCCATCGGGCGTGAACGCCGTCTGGTCTTCCGGCTTCAGCGTCGCGCGCGACGTGCTGCTGAGCAGGCGCAAGCTGCTGCTGCCCTGCACAAAGAGCTGCCCGGTCATCCCTAGGTGCAGCAACAGGCGCGAGGCGTCATCCAGCGCCGCCACGAGATATTTGCCGTGCCGCTCAAGCCCCGCGACTGCGCGCCCGACCAGCCGCCGCTTCAGCTCGGGCGGCTTCGTAAGGAAGAAGTAGCTGTCGGGCGCGGTGTGCACACCCGCAATGACCCGCCCCACCAGCCGGGGCGCAATCTTGCGGCGCGTGACCTCCACTTCGGGCAACTCGGGCATGCCCGACTTAAACCACAGATTCACGCGCATGAACACGGACGGCACAGGCCACTTGGCAGGCTTATCCGTGTCCATCTGTGTTCATCTGTGCCTCTGTTGGTAAACAGACAAAATGGCTGACGATCTCACGATCAAGGACATCGAACGCCCCATGCGGCGGCTGTTTGCTTACCTGCGCCCGATGCGCGGGCGGCTGGGGTTCAGCGTTGGCTCCTCTGTCTGCAACAAGGTGCTGGACCTTGCCCCACCGATCCTTGTCGCGTGGCTGATCGACAGCGTCACCGGCCACGCACCAATCTGGATGAGGGCGGGCCTCGGGCTGACGACGACAATGGGCCAGATTGTGTTCATTGCGGTGCTGACCGTGGTGATCTTCGCGCTGGAAAGCCTGTCCCAGTGGGGCTACGGCTACGGATTCATGACCGTCAGCCAGGACATGCAGCACAGCCTGCGGCTGGACGCGTACTCGCGCATGCAGGACCGGGAGATTCGATTCTTTGAAGAGCATCGCCTCGGCAAGACGCTCGCCATGCTGAACGACGACGTCAACCAGCTTGAGCGCTTCTTCAACAACGCATTCAACGAGATTGTGCAGCTGGTGGTACTGATCCTGTTCGCAGGCACGGTGATGCTGAGCATCGAACCGACACTGGCAATCGTGGGCCTGGTAACGATTCCCATCGTCGTCTTCGGCAGCCTGAAATTCAGCAAGATGCTGGAGCCGCGCTACAAGGGCGTGCGCGAAAGCGTCGGTGAAGTTGCCGCGCGCCTTGAGAACAACATCGCGGGCATTCTTGTCATCAAGTCCTTCACGGCCGAAAAGTACGAGGCGGACCGCGTTCGCGCAGCCAGCGATTCGTACCGCACTGCCAACCGCAACGCGATCAAGCTCTCGGCCGTTATTGTGCCGGTAATCCGCATGGCCATTGCGCTCGGCTTCGCGGCCGTGATCGTGCTTGGCGGCTGGTGGGTCACGCGCGGGCAGATGTCAGCCGGTGAGCTCGTGCTGTTCTGCATGATGATCCAGCGCCTGCTGTGGCCACTGACGCGCCTGGGCAGCACATTCGACGAGTACCAACGGGCGCGGGCCAGTGCCATGCGCATTTTCGGGTTGCTGGACACACCCAGCCGCGTGCAGGACCCAGTGCAGGCGCAGCCAATGGAGCGCGCGAATGGCGAAGTCGAGTTCGACAACGTCCAGTTCAAATACCGCGACCGCGAGCCGGTGCTGAACGGGCTAAGCCTGAGCGTAAAGCCCGGCGAGATGATCGGTATTGCCGGCACCACCGGCGCGGGCAAGAGCACGCTGATCAAGTTGCTGCTGCGCCTGTATGACGTCAATGAAGGCGCGATCCGTATCGATGGCGTGGACATCCGCAAGCTCGCGCAGCACGACCTGCGCCGCCAGATCGCGCTGGTGAGCCAGGACGTGTTCCTGTTCCACGGAACGATCCGCGAGAACATTGCCTACCCGGGCGTGGACGTCACGAACGAGCAGGTAGAAGAAGCCTCGCGCCACGCCCAGTTCCACGACTTCGTGACCAGCCTGCCCGGCGGCTACGAGACCATCGTCGGAGAGCGCGGTATCAAGCTGTCCGGCGGCCAGCGCCAACGGCTCAGCATCGCGCGCGCGCTGCTCAAGAACGCTCCGATCCTTGTCCTCGACGAAGCCACCAGCAGCGTCGACACCGAAACCGAGCGCATGATCCAGCAGAACCTCGAAGAGTTGACGGCCGGGCGCACCGCGCTGGTGATCGCCCACCGCTTAAGCACCATCCGCCGTGCCGACCGCATCGTAGTGCTGAAAGACGGACGCGTCGAAGAGGAAGGCAGCCACGACGCGCTGGTGGAAAAAGGCGGCACGTACGCCGACTTGTGGGCCGTCCAGAGCGGCACGGATGTGGCATCGGCTTCCAGTCGATGAGTCGCGGCGCCTTCCAGGCGCCGCCCGCCAGCTGGAAGCGGGCGGGACGCATGCGCAAGATGCGCATGCCACTTGCCGCTGCTAAACTCCGCGTGGAGGATTCCCATGCGGCTCATGCTGATGCTCGCGCTGATTTGCGCGCCCCTTCTTTGTTCGCAGGATGACCCGGTTCGTAAGCCCGCTCCCAAGGCGGGCCAGAGCGACATCCTTGACGGTGAAGAGGCCTTTGCCAGAGGCGAGATGGGAAAGGCCGTCGAGCACTTCACAGCGGCGCTCAAAGCTCAGCCCGAGAACGACGAAGTCTATGCGTACCGAGCCGCGGCCTATGTCGCGCTTGGGGAGTCGGAGAAGGCGGACGCCGACCTTGCCGAAGCAATGAAGCTGGACACGACCTTCAGCCTCGCTTGGAACACGCGCGGGTACCTGCACTGGCTGCGCGACGAGTTCCAACTTGCGATCGACGATTACACGGCCGCCATCGCCTACGCGGCCGATGACCGGCGCGTAGACACGGGCGGTCGCGCCCAGATGTACCAGAACCGCGGCGTCGCGTGGCAGGACGCGGGCAACACCGACCGAGCGCTGCTCGACTTCGACCAGTGCATCAAGCTATTGCCTGACGAACCCGCCTTCTATGAGAACCGCGGGTTGATCTACGTGGACAAGCAGTTATTCGACGTCGCCTTTCGCGACTTCGATCGCGCCCTTGAGCTCGACCCCAAGAACGCACGCGGCTACGTGAACCGCGCCTGGACCGCGCGCCTGATGGGAGACTTGGAGCAGTCGGTCCGCGACTATAGCCAGGCGCTGCGGCTCAAGCCGGAGTATGCCCAGGCCCGCATCGGGCGCGGCTACACATGGCTTGCGTGGAAGCGCGAGGAGATGGCGACAACCGACTTCCAGGCCGCGACGAAGATCGAGGGATTTGCGGCGGCGGGCCACGCCGGGCTTGGCGAAGTCGCGCTGGCAGGCGGAAAGCTGGACGTCGCAGAGCAAGAGTTTTCAAGCGCTCGCATGGAGGACACCTACTGCGAAGCCGCATGGTTCGGACTGGCGAGAGTTCAATTCACTCGAAAGAAGTACAAGCTTGCCGCGGAGAACGCACGGTCCCTTTGCCGCATGGCGCCCCGGCAAGCCGACTACTGGCGACTCTTGGCCGACATACTTTTCGCAGACAGTGACTCGCAGGGAGCAGTGGCTGCGCTCAATCGCCTGATCGCCTTGTCGTCCGGCGACATGTCTGCACTGAAGCTGCGCCTGCGTTGTCTCTGCAAGCTTGGGCTCTACGAGACCGCCAGGGGTGACGCACAGCGTATTGGAGAGACCGCCACGACCGAGGGACTTGTCGAAGACACACGCGTGTGCATCCTGGAAGCTGCGGATGGGTGGAAGAAGTTTGCGCTCGCATGTCTGAACACAGCTAAGTCATTGGGCGCCGAATTGTCCGGGCTGGCCGAAGACGCCGACTTCGCCGCGCTCAAAGACGACCCCGAATTCAAGGCGCTACTGACCAAGTAGCAGGCTGACGGGTGCACAGCCACGGACCACTTGCTAGGATTCGCGCCCCCAGCAACGGAGGCGGACATGGCTGCGAAACTGCTTGATGGCAAAGCTTTGGCGAACAAGTTGCGCGAAGAACTCACGGCCGAGTTCGCGGCGCTGAAGGAAAAGGGCCATGAGGCGCACCTCGTCAGCCTCAGCATCGGCAGCGACGAATCCTCCGACTGGTACGTCAACAACCAGAAGAAGCAGGCCGAGAAGCTGGGCGTGAAGTACACGGCCGAGCGCATCCCGGCCGACAGCACGTTTGAGCAAGCGGCCGACAAGGTCCGCGAGATTTGCGCCGACAAGGGCGTCACCGGCATGATCCTGCAGCTGCCGGTGCCCAAGCACATCGACGGCAACGAACTGGCCAAGGTGATGACGCCCGAGAAGAACGTCGAGGGCGTCGACCCGGACAACCTCGGTCTGATCGTGATGAACCAGTACCGCAACATCCCGTGCACGTCGCGCGCCGCGGTTGAGCTCGCAGCCGAGAGCGGCATCGAGTTCAAGGGCAAGCGCGCGGTGGTGCTCGGGCGCAGCGTAATCGTCGGCAAGCCGTGCGCGCTGCTGCTGCTGGACAAGCACTGCACGGTGACGGTGTGCCACTCGCGCACAGAGAACATGGCCGCAATCGCGCGCGAAGCCGACATCCTGGTAACGGCCATGGGCGCCAAGCCCGGCATGATCAACGCCGACTTCATCAAGCCGGGCGCCGTGGTCGTGGACGTAGCAACCATCGCGACCGAGGACGGCAAGTACAAGGGCGACTGCGATTTCGACAGCGTGAATGAAGTGGCAGGCTGGCTAAGCCCGGTGCCCGGCGGCGTCGGCAGCGTCACCACCCAGATCCTGTTCAAGAACACGCTGGAGACGTTGAAGCGCCAGATCGGCTAGGCCGCTCCAAATATGCGCCGATTCTGCACTGGCCCAACAACCGCCTCGCTTGGACAATCGGGCGGTCCTGAGCGGGAGCGGCATGGCAGAGGCGGCGGAAATCCAGTGCCCGAACTGCGGCTCGAACGACGCCGTCCAGCAGCCCCGATCGCCGGGCATGTTTCGCTGCAACTATTGCCGAACGCTGTTTGCGCCGCGCTTCGACATGCGCCCGCACGTTCGGCCGCCGGAGCCGCCTCCGCCACTGTATTACCCGCCTCAACCGCCGGTCGCACCCCAACCGCAGATGCAGGGACTCAGCTCGCTTGCGGGCCGTGACATCGCGTCGCGCTACCTGGTCTACGGGCTGATTGCATTCTTCGCCTGCGGCGCGGTCTCGCCGATTGTGTGGTTGGTTGGCTATCGCGAGGCGAAGCGCCAGGGGCAAGACCCGGGGGCCCTGCTCATACTCAGCCTGGTGTTCGGAATTCCGGTGATCGGGTTTGGCGTGCTGTTTCTGATCGCGTTTGTCAGATCGGCAATCCACTAGTTCGCAACGACTACGGCGCCGAGATCCTTGGTGCCGTAGGCGGGGAGGTCCAGCTCGAACACCTTGTCGGGGTTGTTCCAGTCGGTGCTGTCGGTCCAGATCATCAGGTAGACGGGGCCGGATGGGGCTATCGCTGTCTCGCACACGCCGTCGTAGCCGCCCTTTTCGACGCCGCCCATTTCGCTCTCGGGTACGCTTCCGGCAGCGTGGAACGTGATCAGGTACTCGGCATTCGGAATCGGTGAACCGCCGCTGTTCACAACCTTGAACTTCAGCGTAGTCGCCGCGCTGATGGTGAAGCCCACAGCTTCGTCGCCTCCCTGCTTCATGGTGAACGACTGCTTGTCGGGTGTCACTGCAAGCTTGGCATAATTCTCCGGGCTCTCGACGCGCACGTCGTAGTCGCCCTCCGGCACGTAGAAATCGATAAAATCCGCCTGCTTGCCGGTCAGGTTGCCGTTGTAGGCGCGCTCGATTGTGCCGCTGCCCATCGGGCGAAGGCGCACGCGGTAGCGCGCTTCTCCGCCCTCGGGATCAGGAGTGCCCGCGACACGCGTGGCGTTCACCCGCAGATGGCCAGTCTGGATGTCGACATCGAGTACAGTCTCCCTTTCGACTTCGACCTGCTGCACAAACGGCGCGTGATACTCCGTCGACTCGGCGACCAGGAACCACGTCCCCGTCAGGATGTTCTGCCAGACATACTTGTTCACTTCCGTTGTGTTCGGCGCACGGTACTGAAAGTCGTTCACATCCTTGTAAAGGTTCACGCGCGTGAACTCGGCAACCTTGCCCTTCAGTGTGAGCGTGAGCGCCAGTTTGCCCAACTCAACCGGGCCCTGCGGCAGCCCGTTGGGATCAGTCGCCCCGGGCATCAGCGTAACCGTCTGCTGGCTCAACCCGGCCGTCGGAGTGACCGAGGTGCTGCCGGTGTATTGCTGGTTGTCACGCCACGCGCTGAAGTCGATCTGCGTAGCCTGGCCTACGGGCAAGGTCATCTTGACCATGCCCCCGCCCGCAGTCCTCTGGCGATAGCGTGTGGGTGGAATCACGCCGCCGGGCACGGCCGAGCCGGTGTCTTCATACGTCCCGAAACGGCCTTCGTTCGGCGTGACGTCTTGTCCGTTCCGCAGGATTCTCATGTCGACTTCGTCCGGCGAGCTTCCGTCTTCGAAGTGGACGAAGATCTCCACCTGGCTGTAGTCCAGTGGCTCCAGCACGATGCTGACGGATTCGGACGACTCCTCGCCGATCAGCCGCACGGAGCTCTCAACCGGCTTGTAGTTGGTCTGGAGCGAGCGGACTCGATACTCGCCGGGGTAGAGCTCGCTGAAGCGGAACAGCCCGCGGGTCTCCGGCTGCGCCTGCGGCTGCTTGGGTACGGTCTGCCATCCCAACGGACCCGAGTTCACATCCAACGCCAGCAGCGCGAACGGTACCGGGTTGTTGTTGATGTCCGAAACGTCCACGTCGATCGCGCAGCCGTTCTTCACCAGCATCTCGGCCGTAAGGACCTCGTCCACGCGCCCCTCGGGCAGCTTGCGGACTTCACCGCCGGCCTTGATGGGAGGGTTGGTAGTCGTCGTCCCGCCCGTGCCCTTGGGGTCCCGGTCGGGGTCGACGTTTCCGGTGTTGCCCGCCGGATTGCGACGGTTGCCTCCGTTAGTGCTGCTGCCGCGGTTGGTCTTGCCCGACTTGCCGCTGGGAAGCGCCGAAAGTGGCCCGCCCGACTTGTTTGAATCTGGCGATGACTGATCCAGCTCAGACTGCGGAATGGTCGGCGCGACACTGGAGGTCGTGCCGATACCGATCAAAAAGCCGATCAGCAGCGCCACAACAAGTGCAGCGACGGCGATCACAGGAAAGGAATTGAGCCTGTCGGCCAGCCTCATGAGGTCTCCGGCGGCCCCCAGTATAGCGGAAAAGGCGCCCCTCTTCCTTGGTATGTAACGCCTGAGGATGCCTTTCGGCTAAACTGGACCAATTGAATCCAGAATTTTCCGTGGAAAGTACACCAGTCCCGCGCGTTCTGATACGATGAGTTGCGTGTGGGGGGCGACCGCACCTGGCGGAGCCCGTTATGACTGGCACAAGGACGCAGATGGGTCACAACAAGTACACCGGCGACCTGCGTGACGTCACGCAGTACAAGGCTGGCAATGTAGAGATCAACATCGCCAAGCATAGCGGTTACTGCTGGGGCGTTGATCGCGCATACGAGCAAACCGTCGCCACCGCCAAGACCAAGGACGGCCCCGTCTACACTTTCGGCCCGCTGATTCACAATCCGCAGACGATCGACCTGCTTCACAAGGAATACGGCGTCGACTACATCGAAGACGTCGACGACGGGCGCGCCGGTGAAGGCGCCACCGTCATCATCCGTACACACGGCGTGAAGCCGGAAGTGCAGGAAAAATTCAAAGAGCGCGGCGCGGAGGTGATTGACGCGACGTGCCCGTACGTGCGCGTGACTCAGAACTACGCACAGCTGCTGCACAAGCAGAAGTACCACGTGGTCATCATCGGCGACCCGAAGCACCCGGAAGTGATCAGCATCCTGGCCTACGCCAAGGGCGAAGGCACGGTCATCAAGGGCATGCACGACATCGACAAGATTCCCAAGAACAAACGCCGCCTAGGGGTAGTTGTGCAGAGCACGTTGATCCTGAAAAAGGTGAACGAGATCGTGAATGCTCTGCTGGCGCGCGCCCAGGAAGTACGCGTGTTCAACACGATCTGCTACGTAACCACCGAGCGCCAGGAAGACGCGGAAACGATCGCAAAGCAGAACGATCACGTGATCGTGATCGGCGGCAAAGCCAGCTCGAACACAAAGAAGCTCGCCATCGTCGCGGAAAGCTACGGTGCGAAGGCACAGCTGATCGAAAAGCCGGAAGACATCAGCTTCGACAAGCTCAAAGAAGCCAAGCGCATCGGCGTGCTCGCCGGCGCGAGCACACCAAACTGGCTGATCGACCAAGCGCGCGATGTCCTCATTGAGCACTTCAGCGCAGTCGCCGTAAGCTAGAAACGCTCATCGGAACCATGAACAACGCCGGCGACCGCCGGCGTTGTCTTGTCTTGAAACAACGATACGTTAGCCGGCATGCAGCTGCCCGACCCCCACCAGCGCTTCCTGGACCGTGCCCTGCCGATCATGCAGGCGGACTCGCGCATACTCGGCGTCGCCGCGGGCGGCTCTCTGGTCAGCCATACGCTGGACGAGTTCTCAGACCTTGACCTCGTGATCGTTTCCGGCGACGACGACCATGCTGCACTGGTCGCAGAGTCCAGGCAGACAGCGGAGCGCCTCGGCGAGACGCTTGCGGCCTTCACCGCCGAGCACGTCGGCGTGCCGAACATGACTATCGCACTGTACGCCGCCCCCTTGCTGCACGTGGATCTGAAGTTCGTCGGGCTGACGGGCTTCGGGGACCGGATCGAGAACCCCCGCGTGCTGTTCGAGCGCGACGGCGTGCTGACAAAGCGCATGGCGGACACACCTCCCGTGCACCCGCAGCCCGATGCGCAGTGGATCGAGGACCGCTTCTGGGTATGGGTCCACTACACCGCAGTGAAGATCGGGCGTGGAGAGCTGTTCGAAACCCTCGCCGCACTGGCATTCCTGCGTGAGCAGGTACTCGGCCCGTTGTCGCTGCTGGCGCACGGCGAGTTGCCGCGGGGCGTGCGCCGCCTGGAGACATTGGCGCCGCGCCACTTCCAGTCGCTGCAGGGCACGACGGCCGGATACGACTGGCATGAGGCCTGTGAAGCTCTTCTGAACGCAATCGACCTGTATCGCGAACTGCGCAGCGAGGTCGGCGGGGGCGTAAAGACATCGCTCGCGGAGAAGGCGGCGGTGGAATGCGCGAACACCCTGATCGACCGGCGGCTGGGCTGAGCTCGTGGTTGGCGTGGATTGGATAGAACCCACGCCCAATGCGGCTAACATCCGCGGGCATGGATGCGCCGTTTCACACTCTGAGCGTTGAGCAATCCCTGAAGCGTCTGGGCTCCTCGCTCGACGGACTGACGCGAGAGGAGGCCGCGGCGCGGCTCGCCCGCGACGGGCGGAACGAGCTGCCGCCGCCGAAGCGTTCATCCTGGATCCTGATTCTGCTTCGCCAGTTTGCCGGACCGCTGATTGCGGTGCTGCTCGCCGCCGCCGTCGTGTCGGTGCTGTTGGGCGACGTCAACGATGCGCTCTTCATCGGCGGCGTGCTCGTCTTCAATGCGCTGATCGGCTTCTTCCAGGAAGTGAAGGCCGAGCGCGAGATCATCCGCCTCTTCACTCTCATGCGAAACGTCGCCCGCGTCGAACGTGAAGACGAATTGCGGGAGATTGACGCCGCCGAACTGGTCGCCGGCGACATCGTCTGGCTGGAGAGTGGCGCGCGCGTCCCTGCAGACATGCGCATCGTGCAAGAGCGCGACCTGACCGTCGACGAAGCCCCTCTCACCGGCGAGAGCGTACCGGTCAGCAAGACCACGGCCGACCTGGTCGACCCCGGCGCGATCGCCGCCGACCGAACGAACATGCTGTTTGCCGGTACCAGCGTCACCCGAGGGCGGGCGATCGGGCTCGTTACGGCCACCGGTATCCGTACAGAACTGGGCGAAGTCGCCCGCGGGCTTGAGGCAACACGCCGCGGCAAACCGCCGCTGGTCTTGCGCATGGAACGCCTGAGCCGCCAGGTTGCGCTCGGCACTGTAGTCGGCTGCCTGCTGGTGTTCGGTGTGGGTTTGCTGCGCGGTTTCCCGATCGCGGAAACGTTTCTCATCGCCGTCGCGCTTGCCGTCGCGGCGATTCCGGAAGGACTTCCGGTTGCCATCACGCTCGCACTTGCAGTCGGGCTGAAGCGCATGGCATCGCGGCGCGTGTTGGTTCGTCGGCTTGAGGCAGTCGAAGGCCTCGGCTCATGCACCGTGATCTGCACGGACAAGACCGGCACGCTGACGATGAACCAACTGACCGTAAACCGGATTGTCACGGCCGCCGGGCGGCACGAGGTCACTGGTGCGGGCTATTCGCTCGAAGGTGAAGTACGTGCGCTGCAAGGCAGTGACAGCGACAAGGCCGTACATGCGCTTCTGCATGCGGCTTGCCTGGCCAATGAAGCGACTCTCGCCCGCGACGAACGCAGCGGCGAAGTGGACGTTTCCGGCGATCCCACGGACGTGGCACTTCTGGTCGCCGCCCGAAAAGTCGGTTTGAAGCGTGAGCGCCTGCTGGAGCAAGAAGCCGAACTGGCAGCACTGCCGTTTGAGAGCGAACGGCAGTTCGCGGCATCGTTCAATCGGAGCGATGGCGAAGTGTTTGTGTACGTCAAAGGCGCCCCCGAGCGTGTCCTGACCATGTGTAGCAATGCGCTCGGCGCGGACGGCAAGCCGGCGAGCCTCGACGCCGATGCCTTTCGTACACACGTGTCCGAGCTTTCGTCGACAGGGCTGCGCGTTCTGGCTGTCGCCCGAGGCAGGGCTCCGGAAAACGTCGCGCGCGACGCAGTTCCGGAGCGGCCGGAGGACCTGACGCTGCTTGGCGTCGTCGCCATGCGCGATGCGCCGCGCCCCGAGGCCAGGGACGCGATCCGACAGTGCCAGAAAGCAAGCGTGCGCGTGATCGTCGCAACCGGAGACCATGCCCAGACGGCCGTGGCCGTCGCCGCTGAGTTGGGCATCGTCGAGCCGCACGCTCGCGTCGTAACCGGGCATGAGATTGAAGCGATGGACGAACACTCCTTTGCAGCCGCCGTACGTGAAGTGAACGTGTTCGCGCGGGTGACTCCGCTGCACAAGTTGCGCCTGGTGAAGGCGCTGCAGGCGCAGGGCGAACTCGTTGCGACGACCGGCGACGGTGCCAACGATGCCGGCGCGCTGAAGGCGTCCCATATCGGCGTCGCGATGGGCCAACGCGGCACGGACGTGGCGAAGGATGCCGCGCGCGTAGTAATCACAGACGACAATTTTGCCAGCATCGTCGCGGGTATTGAGGAAGGTCGCATCGTCCACGACAACGTGCGAAACGTGGTGGCGCTGCTGGTAAACACCGGCGTCGGCGAGGTGTTTGCCATCCTGCTCACCATCCTGTTGGGACTGCCGATGCCCCTGACGGCCGTTCAGCTCTTGTGGGCCAATCTGGTCACGGAAGGGCTGCAGGTTATCGGGCTGGCGCTTGAGCCCGGTGCGAAGGGGATTCTGCTCCGGCCGCCGCGCCCGTCAGGCGAGCGCATCTTCAACCGCCTCATGATCGTGCGCACGGTGATCGTCTCCATGGTCATCGGCGCCTCGATCGCCGGTAGCTATGCGTACTTCCTGAATGTGGCGCAGATGGCGCCATTCGCCGCCGGCAACTTGGCACTGCTGTTGCTCGTATTGATCGAGAACGTGCACATCGGCAACTGCCGCAGCGAATACGATTCCGGCTTCACAAATTCGCCGCTGCGCAATCCGTGGTTGCTGGGCGCCGCCTTGCTGGCGCAGGCCGTTCATCTGTTCGCCATGAACTGGGCACCGACTCAGAAGCTGTTGGGCCTTCAGCCGGTCAGCGTGTCGATGTGGCTTGCGATGTTCGGGCTCAGCCTGAGCGTCTTCATCGCCGTGGAGCTGCACAAGCTGTGGCTGCGAAAGAAGAAGGCCGCCCAGCCGGCTTAGGGCCTAGCCGTATAGGAGTCGGCCCGCGACGACCAGCGCGCTGCCGATCATGGCCACGATGTTCGCACTGATCAGCACCCAGTTTCGCAACACGACGCCATAGGCAAACCAGCTGGCGACAGCCCAGAAAGCGACGCAGAACGCCGACAGGCTCACGTCGCGGGCGCTATGCGTCGTGTAAATCTCGTAGGCCTGAATATAGAAAAACAGGTTTCCGCCGATGCCGACGACGTACATGTACCACTGGAACCAGCGGGGAAGCTTGGCAGGTGGGCGTGGAGTCTCCGTTGTCATCAGAAGTCGAGGTACAGACCGATCCGGAAGCGCAGACTGCTGCCCGAGGATGAGTTGGGATCTTCGCGCTTGCCGCGGCCAAAACCGTTCAGGTTGAAGTTCTCGCGCTCACTGATGGTGAACTCGCCGAACGCTGTCATCGTCGGGAACACGCGAACGGCGAGGGAAAGCTCCCAGCCCTTGATGTTGGTGTTCAGCACCTCGCTGTTGAATTCAGGAATCAGGGCGTCAGCCTCAATGTAGAAGTAATGAAAAGCAAAGCTGAAGTCCCAGCGCTGGTCAAACTGCTCCATGCCCCAGCTGACGCCTGCGTCGAAGGCCTGATCGTTGCGTTCCGCGCGCCCGTTCTGCTGCTCGTTTGCATGCAGGTTGTACGTTCCGTGGAACCAGGCCTTCACGCGAGCGCGGCGAGTTCGCAGCAGAACCAGTTCGGCATAGACTTCCCCGATCAGGAATTCGGACTGGATCTCGCCGTTGCTGCCGATCACGTTCGTGGTCTTGTCGAGGTATCCAAGGCCCAGCGTCTTCGAAATCCCCTCTTCGCCGTCGAACCAGTGCATGCCGACGACGACACGAAATTCGATGTCGCTGTTAATCTCGGGCGCGATCTCGCCTTCCGGTGTGAGTTGCGGGCGCTCAAACGGCGCGAAGTCGAGCCGGAACTGACCGCCGATGTACACCGGCGGAGTCTTGGGCTCCGTCGACGGAATCCCGATGCTGTTCTGCGAAAGGTATCCCTGCACACTGACTGCCTGGATGCGCGGCAGGATTCGCGACACGGCTTCAGGGAGAAAGCGGTCGAACCGCACGCTCTCGGACAGACCCTGGAAGTGGTAATCGCGATCGAACAAGAGTTCCGTGCCGGACCACGGTGTGGGGAAGCGACCCAGCGTTACCCGCAGCGTGCGCTCCAGCTCGAAGTCGAGCAGAAACCGATCAAACGAGACGCCGATGCGGGAGCCGAAGCCCGGAAACGGCAGCCACGAAACGGTCGGTACGGGCTTTCCGTTCTGATCCAGCACGGAGGTGGTGAGCCGAACGTCGTAGCGCAGTCGCTGGTTCTCCTGATCAAACGCGGTCCCGAACACACCCAAGTGAAGCCGAAACTCGGGGCGGTTGAACGTCTCCGTCTGGCTTTCGAATAGCATGTGGTAGCGGATGCCGACGTCGCCATAGAGTTGAGCGATGGTCTTGCTGCGCAATTCCTGGTCGAGGGATTGCCGCTCGCGTTGCTCGACGCGGCTGCGCAGGTTGGCCAGTTCATTCTCCAGACGCTGGATGCGGATCTTGAGGTCTTCCTCAACCTCCGTACCGGCACCCTGCGCCAGCAGCGGCGCGGCCGAGAACAACAGCAGAACAGACATCAGCAGGATTCGAATCACGCCCACGCTTTGAGAAGCATCCATACGAACAGGGCACCCAGGATGAAGGTCGCTACCGCAATGCCTGCGAGTGTCGGCCACAAAAGCTCCTGGGTCCAGCCATCCAACAGTTCGTCTTCGCGGGGGGTGATCCTAGTTTTGTCGGCGGCCGGAAGCACGACCGTAGAGTGTGCAACGGAGTGACGACGGGAATCGAGCACCTCCCACAAGCGGTCGAGGTCGGCCGATAGAGTTGATTCGGCCGCAGGACCTCGCGCACTGTGTTCGATCTCGGGCTCGCGTTCGTCATCCACGACGGCCGGGCTGCGCCCGCTGATCTGGTCATCCTCCCATTCCGACTCGACGGTCTCTCGCAGCCTGGCAGACGCGGCGACCAGCACGTCCAGGTCGTCGTCGTACTCCGCGTCGCCATTTGAGTCCGGCGTGCGTGTGGACGCGGCGACAGTCTGCCGACGGGACACTTCCTCGAGCAGCTCACTGAGCGAGGCGGGGGCGCGCTCGGCCGTGGCCTGCAACTCGTCCACGATCTGGCCGATGGCCCTGGTAGGCACGCGCTCGGCGGGTCTTGCGCGTGCCGGCCGCCGCTCAGCGGGCGAAGCTTGCAACGCCTCCGGACGTTCTTCGAACACCGTTGCCGCGGAGTCGGTCTCCTCGACTTGCTCCTGTTCGTCGGCATCGTCCGGCAACTCATGCAGGTCGGCAACTTCCGGTACGCGGCGGCGAATCTCGGTACGGCGCTCGCTGATTGCCTCAAGGTCAGCTCGCGAGGTTTCGGACGCCTCGCGCAACTTGATGGCGACGGCCTCGGCCTGCTCGATCAGGCGCAGCGTCTCTGCGCGCTCCTGCTTCAGGCGTCGGCTTAGCCCATCGGTGATCCTCTTGACGCGATCGCTGCGGGAAGCAGCCGCGGGCTGGGACCTTGGCGGTGTAGTGCGGGTCGACGGTCGTTCACGCCGCCCGGAGCCCGCTGCCGCCTGCGGGGGGTACACCCAGTTTGATACCGCGGACGCGGCCTGTGCGGCATCCGGCGCACCGTCGCGATTGGCTTCTTGCTTCAGCTTCTCGGTAATCCGTTCATCGTCTTCCGAACGGGACCCCGCCGGCTCGAGCGCCTCTTCGTCGACCGTATCGTCACCGTCCGCCTCGTCGTTTTCATCGGCATCGAAGGCGTTGTCGTACTCGGCGTCGGTGCCGATCTCGGGAATGATGCGGTCCTCATGCGAGACGTGGACCTGCTCCAGGAAGTCTGTATTGACGTCTGACGGCTCAGGCAGTTCTTCCAGCGGATCTTGCCGCTTGGCCTTTCTGCGCGTCGGCACAGCACGAGACGAGTCCGTCGGGAAGTCGGGTGAAGTCTCCGAACTCGCACCGGCCATGGGCGGCGGGCCATCCTCGGCGGGCATGAGCTCGGCTGTCGTGTCCCCTGTATGCTCTTTCTTGGCCAGGATCTCGGACACATAGAAACGCTGCGTGTCTTTGCCGCCGGCGACCTTCTCATCTGCCAGAGGTTCAAGGCCCGTCGGCTCGCCGGTGTGGCGAACGCGCTCACGGGCCACGGCGTCCTTGTCCACCTTGTCCGTGCCCTCAGGAAGCGGCAGATCGGGCGGTTCGCGGTCTTCGCGTTTGAACTTGTCCGTCTCGCGCTTGTCGGCCTCGTCGAGGTCCGACTCGGCAGACAACTCGCCAGGCTCGCCATCCGGGGAACCGAGCGAAGGACTCTCAGTGTCCAGCGACATCGGCTCCGACATTGCCGTCAGGCTCGGCTCTTCATCCGGGCCCAACTTGAATGCGTCGCCTCCGTCGAACGCGGGTCCCGGCTTGAGCGTGTCCGAGTCGGCATCATCCTCCGAGAACAGATCGGGCGCATCGAGGCTCGCCTCTTGTTCGGGCCTGATTCCCAATGGCTGCGTGCTGTTCACCACACTGGGAGAGATCGTCGGGAAACCGCCGCCCTTCTTCTTCTGTTCGTGGAGGCTCTGCGTCTGGTTGTAGAAGTTGACCGTGTCACGCACGACCGCATTCGGATCAGCCGCGCGCGGGTCGATATCCCGCCGGGGCTCGACTTTGTTCGTGATCTTCTCGCCGTCTACTTCGGGCCGGCGCGGGTGGACGGACGTCAAGTCCTCATCATGACCGGCCGACGGTGCGGCACGGCTGATCTTGTCGGTGATCTTTTCGCGCTCAAAGTCATCGTCGAAGTCGACCTCATCCCAGCCACCGGTTTCCGGCGCAGAAAATGCCTCAGCTATCAGCATGCCGGTATCAGAAGCGCTTGCCGGCGTGAGATCGAGTGGATCTTCACGTTGTGGCGGCAACTCGTCGGTGTGCGGCCGAACCGTCTGCAGGCGCCCGCGGCGCGGATCGTCCAGCAGGTCCGTGTCGTCGCGATCTTCACTGTCCTCGGACGCCAGGTCGTGCTCGGGTGACGTGAGATCGGGGACGCTGTCGAGCATCTCTGGCTCGGCTTCGCCGTTGCTCGGGGCAAGTGTGTCGGCGGACGGCTCGAAATTCACGGGCTCGAGTGACAAAGCCTCGCCGTTCCCCGGCTCGAGCGGCTGCAGCGCATCGTCCGCAAACGCGGGCTCGGGCATCATTTCATCGCCGCCGAACGGAGAGTCACCGAAATGAGTGTCGAAGATGTCTGTCCCGTGATCGTCGCTGTGCCCGTTGCCGTCGGCCTTGCGGGGCTCAACTTCAGTGTCCGTTCCGCGGCCTGGCGCCTCCGTGTGCAAGCCGGGAATCTCGGTCGCATTGCCCTTGCCATTGCCGTTCCCGCGCGACGGTGTATCGAGGTACGTTCCGTCCTCCAGCGGTTTCAGCTGGCCCGCACCCTCAAGGAAATTGGCAAAGGACGAGCCATATTCGGCCTGCTCTCCGGGGAAGTGCCCGGCGAGGTCCGCTCGTTTTGCCTTTCCTAAGTCACGGGGCATGCAGATTCCCGACTGAAAGCCAACCCATAGTATACCGATAAACCCAGCCAGCCGGGCGCAAGATTTGGTGAGGGTTCGAGTTAGGGCTTGAGCCAGAAGAAGCTGCCGTCGACCGAAACAGCGCGCCGACCGGCGCTTGTGCTCTCTTTGCAGGCTGCGGCGTATTCGGCGTCCTCAGACGGAGCCACCTCAAAATCAACGCTTGGCGCGGCGTCGTAGTCGCCCCAGCCCAAACGCCCCGAGCTCGATGTGGGGTCCGAAAGCTCGCTCTTCGCGAAGGTGAGCTCGTGCAGCCCCCGCGGCCACCTTCCGGAGCTGCGCTGGAATCCGAGTGCCCGCCGACGGATGAAGTCCAGGCGCTCGTCACGGATCGCCCCCAGCCGCTCCTGCAGGGCTGTGTCGCTGTAGTCACATAGCGCCCAGCCGTTCTCGTCACGCCCTAGTTCCACCCGCAGCACACGCGCGCCCACGCCAATCAGGCGCAGACGGGCTCCCCAGAATTGCGGCGCGACCAGCCCGCTGACCGACAGCACGCGTGCCGCAGCCGGCAATGCGGCCATCGGGTCGGCATAGTGGGTTGTTCGTGGCGGCACTTTCATCGACGTGGTTGCCTGCCAAATCCCACCGTCCAGGTTGACCACGCCCGTCGCATCCAGGGTGTAGTCGACTCTGAACTGGCGCCCCTCCATGGTTCCCCACAGCGTTACGCCCGAAGCCAGCCACCCTTCCGGCAGACTCGGTACGTTCGCGTGGTTCAGAAGGTCAAGCGGCTGTGGACCACTCTCGTAGTAGTTTCGCCCACCGGCACGACGGGCATAAACGCTCGCGCCCCCATTGAAGATGCTCGCCGCGAGGTCCTGCGGACCAAACCCGAGCGCCGCCTGCAGCGCCATATCGTCTCCTGCGCGCATGGCTTCGATCGCTGCAACCAGATCGTGTTCGCGCTCGTCCGCACCCATCGCCACGAGCCATGCCGGAGGGTCCAGACGCGCGGCGAGTTCATGGCCGCGCTGGGCAAGCCCACGCCCTTTGCCCAGCTCTGCGCGTAGCTGCTCGACGTCGGCAGCGCGGAGTGCCGTCTCTGCGGCCTCAAGACTTCGCGGGACCGGGCGGGGCGCCGGATCCGGCGGGGCGCAGGCCGCCAAAAGCAAAAGCACGAGGGCGGCTGGTACCGGCCCTCGTGCCATGTTGTTCCATCCAGCCATACTATCCGGCCTTGGTTGCCGCCCGCTTCAGGCGCGACTTGATGCGATTCGCGCGGCGCGTGGGAATGACGTTGCGCTTGGCAGCCTTGTCGAGCTTGGATTCAACGCCGGCAAGCAACTTGGCCGCCGCCTCATCCTTCTTCGATGCCGCCGTGCGATACTTCTTGATCTGGGTGCGCAACTCCGAGCGAACGGTGCGATTGTGCTCGCGTGTCTTTTCGTTCTGGCGATTGCGCTTCCTGGCCTGGTTTGAGTGTGCCATTGCTTCCTCTGGTGCTTCCTAAGTGCTTCCTAGTGCATCCCGGCAACCCCGGGGTTGGGCGTGGAAGTGTAGTAATTCCGCATCGCCCCGCAACGGGGATGCTCAGTTCTTCTCCGCCTGGGCTTCTGCCTTCCGGCGCGCCAGTTCAGCCTTGTCGAGCTTCCGCGTATCCTCAACTTCCCGCCATATCAGCTCGAATTGCTTGACGAGCTTTTCGTCCTTCGGGCTGAGCTTGTCACGTACGTCCTTGAGCTCGGATTCCGCCTTCTCAGGCTCTCCCATCTGGGCGAGACAGCGAGCCATCAACAGGCGAACTTCGGCAACTTCCCGGGCGGAATCATTGCGCCCTTCCAGTGCCTTCTGAAACAGGCTGTAGGCCTTTGACCACCGCCCCGTTTCGTACTCGCTCTTGCCCTGTTCGAGCTCGTCCACGTTAGGCCCCGACGCCGCCTTTCAGACGTTCGATGCGCTGCTCGACGTCGCGGAACTCCATGTCTTCCATGTACAGCGTGCGGAACTTGTCGAGTGCTTCCTCGTTGTGGCCCTGCTGCTCCATCAGGCTGGCCTCGAAGTACAGCAGATCCTTGCGCATGTCTTCGTCGCCTTCGCCCAACTGCTTCTCGAGCGTCTTGAAGGCCATCTCGGCCATCTCGTGGCGACCCATGATCAACAGGCACTGGCCCATGTGCAGCCCGGCCTTCTTGCTGTACTTGGGGCTCTTGACGGCCTTCTGGAACTGCTTGAAGGCCTCCGATTCGTTGCCGGCCTCCAGCAGCGCCATGCCATACAGATAGCGCTTGTCGAGGTCGGTCGGGGCAGCTTCGACGCCGCGACCGTACTCATCGAGCTGGAACTTCTTTTTCTCTTCACGGATCTCGTTGGCCTTTGCCTTGTACGCCGCAGCCTTGGCGGGATCCTCTTGAGCCTTCTTGGCACACAGCTGGATCATGCCGTCGTAGTAGAGGTTTCGGTACTTGGCGCCGATGTCGCCAATTTCCGTCGCGCTCGGGTCCAGCTTCAGGAAGGCGTACATGCGATTTGACGCCTCCATGTACTTCTTTCGCTTGGCCAATACTTCGCCGATGTCGCGGATGGCGCGCCGGTCAAGCGGGTTTTCCTGCAGCTTCTTGTCGAGGTCCTCAATCAGCTTGGCGGCCTGTTCCTCAGTAATGTTGCCCTTGCGCAGGATCTCGAGCAGGTCGGCCTCGTCACGGTTCTGAACAAGGTCGTACGAGCTCTTGGCCGTGCCCACCTTGGCGTTGTAGGTCTTTGCCGACAGCTCCTTTTGCAGGTTCTTCAGGTTCTTGTCGTTCGGGGCGAGGCGCGTCGCGCGCGCCAGGATCTTGCCGGCTTCCTCGACCTTCCCGACCTCGGCGTACTCCTTGGCCAGCAGCATCAGTACGGCCGGAGCCTGCTTGTCTGCCTTCAAGTCGCCTGCCTTGGCCGCGAATTCAAGCACCGCGACGGCCGCGTCGTGATGGCCCATGGCCGCCAGCGTTTCGCCGACGCGCAAGTTGTACTTCAGGCTTTTGGGGTCCTTGGCGACCAGCTTTTCGGTTTCAACCAGCAGCTTGTCCGGGTTCTTGGACACGGCAATGGTCTTGAGCCCGCCCATGCCCCAGCTCTTGGGATAGCCTTCGGCGTCGTACTTGCGAACGAGCGCCAGACGGAAATTCCTGCGGGCGTCGGCGTTACCGGGGTCGGCTTCCATGGCCGACTCATACATCTGGATTGCATAGTCGTAGTTGCGCTTCTTGAGCGCTTCGTCGGCTTTCGCGAGGAATTTGCTTATGTCCGCCATCGGGCATCCTTTGGGGGTTGCGCCTTTGGACCGTACCGGAAACCGACGCTGTGCAGATTGTCGGTGCGGCCCTTAAATTCCTTTCCGGACTACTCATTGTGTCCAAGCGCGTTTAGTGTTGCAAGGGTTGGACAGCGCTTGTGTGCGGTTTCCGAGCCGCTACACTTGGGCATTCGGGGCTCACCGCCGAGAAAGGTTTCGTCAGTGTTCAAGATTCGCAAGTATCCGGACCCCATCCTGACCACGCCCGCCGAGCCGGTCACAGAATTCGGCCCTCGGCTGGAACAGATCGTCGAGGAGATGTTCCTCACGATGTATCAGGAACGGGGCGTTGGATTGGCCGCGCCGCAGGTCGGCATCGGCAAGCGGATCTTCGTGGCGAACTGCGAAGAAGATCAGCCGCCCGAAGGCGAAATTGCACTGATCAACCCTGAGATCGTCAGCACCGAGGGCGAGCAGTACAGCGACGAGGGCTGCCTGTCGTTCCCCGGCATGTTTGCCAAGAAAAAGCGCCCCCTGAAGGTCACCATGCGCGCCCAGGACGTTAGAGGCGAGTGGTTCGAGGTCACAGGGGAAAAACTGCTGGCCCGCGCATTGCTGCACGAGCGCGACCACCTGGACGGCATCGTCTTTGTACAGGACCTTGAGCCGGTTGAATTCGTGAGACTCCGCAAAGACCTCGAAACCATGAAGCGGAACTACAAACGCGCACACGCACGCGCATAGCCACCCCGGCAAATCGTGAGCACGCAGCCCGCCGATCGCTTTGAGTCCGAAGTCCGTGAACTCCTTGCGAGGGGACGCGACTTCGTCACCAACGACAACGGAACCGAGGCCGTGCTCGCGTGGCAACACGCCCAACGACTCGCATTTGAGCACGCATTCCCCGCGCTCGAAGCGGAAGCCTTCCGGCTGCTTTCGCGCAGGTATCAACTGGTTGGCAAGATGGACGAGGCCGAGCACGCCTGCCGCTGCGCCCTGGCATGTTACATGCAGGCGGCCGACAGGGCCGGCGAAGGCCTCATGCTTGGTGAACTAGGATCGCTTTACATTGAGATCGGGCGGGCGGACGACGGCATCGCCTGGTGCCAAGCGTCGCTCGAAGTGCTGGAGAGAGAGGATGATCACGCAGGCCTGGCACAGATCAGCCGTGCGCTGGCGGTCGGTGAAATGAACCGCGGCAACATGGAAGCTGCCCGGGTCATCCTGGGCAGCTCGATCAATCACTACAGCATGGCAGGCGACGAAGGCGGTGAGGCCGGTGCGTGGCTCACCATGGGCAACCTCTACCGCCGCATGGGTGAGTTCGACAGCGCCGCGACCTGCTGCGACACGGCGCTCGACAAGTTCAAACATGTGGGCAACCGTCGCGGACAGGCCAAGGCCCTCGCGAATCGAGGGGTGCTGTATCGTCGCGCCGGCAATCTGGAACAGGCCGAGAAGAACTATCGCGAAGCCATCGAAGGTCATCGCGAGGTCGAAAATCCGCGCGATGAGGGAATCGTGCTCGGCAACTTGGCAAATCTGCTGGCTGACACCGGCCGGGCGGATGAAGCCGAGCGCTGCTACTGGAAGGCACTTGAGCTTCACGCTGCCGTCAAGGACCGGCGCTCCGAGGGGCTGAACCTTGCCAATCTTGCCGGACTGTATATCGACCGCAAACGCTACGCGGACGCAGAGCAGACCCTTGCTTCCGCACTGGAGATTCATTGCGAGACTGGAGACCGCCGTTCCGGCGCCTTCGCAATGCAATCCCTGGGCAGGCTCTACACCCTCACGGGGCGACTGGTCGCAGCCGATCAAAGCTACACCCGCGCGTGTGAAGTGTTCGAAGCCATTGAGGACTGGACATCGTTGGCTGAATCAAAGGCCCGGCACGGACTGTTGAAGCTGCTGCTGGGCGAAGCCACGGCTGCTCAAGAGTTTCACGACCGCGCCGCGGAATTGCTCTCCGCCACGCCAGAGCCGCTGACACAGTCAAAGTTCACGACGCCGCTGAAACTGCGGATCGCCGTCGCTGCGGGCGAAGATGCGGTGGCCGGCCAGTTGCTGACGGAGCTGGCCAGCGATGTCGTGGACTCCAGCCCACAGTCGGCAAGAGAAGTAGTGGAGCGGTGCACCAGCCTGGTTCGAGAGCTGAACGCGGCATACGGCCATGGGCGGGTTCCCATGATCTACCACGGGCATCTGCCCTCGGAGCTTGAGCCCGCAACACGCCTCGCACTGCTGCAACGCAAGCCAATCAGCGGCTCAAAACTACGTGCGCTCGAGCAGGAAATGCTTGGAGGTACGGACGCCATTGACCGCCCCGCCTGGGATTGGCACATGCCCGAGGCGATGCTGGCGCGACAACTCTAAATCACCAGATCAGCCGGCTGCAGTCCATCACGGTGCCTTCGACGCAGGTCTTCGCGTAGCGGAAGCCGTGCTCGTTGTCTTCCTTCACCTTGGCGACGCAGCCGTTACATACGCCGTATCCGCAGGCCATAATGCTCTCAAGGCTGGCGTAGCTTGGCACACCGGCCTGCAGGCAGATTTGCGCAACCGCGTCCATCATTGCCCACGGACCGCAGGTGAAAACCATCGCGGGCTTGCCCTTGAGCGCCTTGAGTTCGGCCTCCAGCAGGACTGTAACCCGGCCCTTCACGCCCACGCTGCCGTCTTCGCTGGCGATCAGAATATTCGCGCCGGAGTTGGCAAAGCGTTTCATGAAACCCAGGTCGCGCTGGCTGCGCCCGCCGGCAAGCAGCATCAGGTCGCGCTTTTCGGGGGCCCATTGGCGGATCGAGTGCAGGAATGGCGCCAGACCGATCCCGCCCCCCACCATCAGAATGCGCGTATCAGGATTCTCCGGCAGCTCAAACGGGTGCCCCAGCGGGCCGTTCAGGTGGATGCGATCCCCCTCACCCATGCCTGCCAGCATGCGCGTGCCCTGCCCCACGGTGTGCCCGAGAATGCTCACGCCCACAGGCTTGCCGCGCGCGTCTTTCAACAGGTCAAAGCTGGAGAACGGGCGGCGCAACAACGGGAACAGCTCGCTGCGCACGCGAATGTTGAAGAACTGCCCCGCGGACATTTCGCGCGCGAGCTCCGGCGCATCGAGATAGAGCTCAAAGTAGCCGTGGCCGAAATCCGTGCGCCGCGTGACGGCCACGTCGTGCAGCAGCTTGATTCGTTCGGTAGTGGGCATGCCTGCAATATGCGAGGACAAGGCAGACTGCGCAATGCGTGATGGGCCTAGTCCTTCTTTTCCGGCTCGTATTCGTCCACCAGCGGACCGAACTGGCTCATCAGGTCGTTGTACAGCATCGGACGCAGGCCCTGCTGGCGCATGGTCCAGAGCGCGAGAATCAGGTCGTCGGTGTCCTTGTCGATCACGTCAAAGCGCACACGGGCCATCAGCTTCATGGCGTAGTGCTCATCGCCCGGCTTGGCCTTGCGGCAGGTATCGCGCAGGTCCTTCTTGTACAGGTCGACAATGTCCTTCACGAGCCGTTCCCACTGCCAGGTACGGCTGGTTGGCTCAAGCCCGGTCAACACGGCCTGCACGAGGAAAACCCGGCCCAGCTCCGTCTGGCTGGATGGCAGCCAGGTGAAGCTGCGGGTCAATGATCGCGTGTAGTACTCGTACGCCCAGCCGGCCTCCTGGGGGTCGATGTCCTGCGCCGCGGCGAGCGCTTCCGCCGCGATGGCATAATAGTTGTATGCGTCGCGCTTCAGCCCGGCCTTGGAGAGGCGCTCCGCCTCGTAGGTTGCGCACAGCCCGAGACCAAGCTGCAGCTCAAACTCCAGCGGCGCGATCTCAACGCCTTTCTGGTACCACTCGACACCCTTTGCATAGGCGCCGCTGCCGTAATACATGTTGGCCAGTGTCAGGTGTATGCGCCCGTCGTTGACCTTGGGCAGCGCGTTCTCGGTGATCCACTTCAGCTGCGCCTCGCGGTCATCGATCTTGTAAACCGTCACCCACCAGTCCATCGCTACCGTGCTGGCGGGCTGGACGCGCAGTGCCTCTTTCAGCCCCCGCTGGGCGAATTCGAAGCGGTTGAAATGCGTGCCCGCGTTCCAGCACAGACGCCCCCGGATCAGCACGTCATTCGGGTTGTGCTTGAGCGCGTCGCGCCCGATCTCGATCGCGCGGTGCCGGAACCGGTTGATCTCCGCCTGGTCAGTCTGCGACTCGCTGAGCGAGCGGTAGACCTCCATTCCGTACAGGGCTGCGCGGCCGCAAGTCGGATCACGCTGCATGATGGATTCGTAGCTGATCAGCGCCTGCGTGAACTCACCGCCAAGCAAGCCGTCGCGCAGTTTCTGGAAGTCCCGAAGACACTTGTCTTCGGCAACAAGGCGCGGGATCGGCGCGTGGGGAATCTCGATCAGTTCGCCGTTCTCACCCTTGGCTGCGCCGATGCCGGAAGTCAGCTCGGCGATCTTGGACTCAGCCAGGCGCACCATGCTGTCGGCTTCAGGCTTGCCGAGTTTGCCGAACTCCCACTCAACGATCTTCTCGACTCCTTCGCCAGCGCGGTAGCGAACGGCCTGCCCCAGCGCGGGCGCGTCCCCAACGGCCGGCTTGAAGCTGAAGGTAAACACCAACCCGGCACTAAAGGTGCGCGCCGCCGCCTCCAGAGCTTCTGTTTTCTGCCCGGGTTTCACTTCTGAACCCACCCGTGGCGCGTCGCTGTTGCGCAGCATCGCGTAGTAGCGTCTCACGCGCGCAAACCCGAGTTCGCCGTTCAGTTGAGGGAGATACTCAAGCGTCTGGTCCAGCGTGAGCTCGAAGCCGGCTGCGATTGCCTGCTGGCTGCCGGAGAGATCCTGGTCCGGCACATCGTTCCAGCTGTCCTGGTTCGGAACACGCAGGACGACGTACTTGTACGTCACGCCCGGGACCACGCCGTCGAACAAGCCCTCCGTCGGCAAAGGCTCGAAGAGTTCATCGGGGCCTTGCGGCGTTCGATCCAGTTTCGGCGGCGGGAGCTGAGGCTCGTCTTTCCCCTCGTCAGCTCCTTCGTCGGGCTTAGTGGGTTGCTCTTTGGCTGTGTTGCCCGCGGGGTCCTGTGCCTCCGAACAGGTGATGAACAGCACGCCCGCGCCGCTGACAAACAGCGTCGCAAACAGCAGATAGGCAAGAATTGCGCGTGAAACAGGCCGCATCGCTTCACTCCTCCGCCTTCAGGGTACGCAAATACGGTTCCAAAGGCGAGTTGTGGCCCTGCTACGCAATACGGGCGAGCACACGCGCGCTCGCCCGTATTCTGCGTTACCCAGGCGCTACAGGCTGCGTGCCCGGCGCAACCGCGTGGCAACCAGCGCAGTCGCCAGAAGCGCCAGTAGCGCAAGCCAGCCATTGCCTGCGCCGGCTGTGCAGCCGCTGCTGCTGTCGTTCTTGTTGCTGCTGCCACTCCCGCTGCCGCCGGAGACCGTGATGACCTGCGAGTCGATCACGACGCTCGAGCCAACAAGGCTGAATCGCAGGATCACGCTTCCGTTAGCCCCACTCAACTGCAGGTCGTCGAATACGGCCGCACCATAAGTGCTGACGCGGAAGGTGGTGCCGCTGAGGGTGCCACTGCCCGACAGGACCTGGACAGCGATTCCGCCGTCATCAGCAGTTATGAGGGTATTGCCTGCGTCACGCAATTCGATCTCGAAGCGGAACGGGGTGCCGTTGCCGACAGACGTGGGAGCGTCCGTGATCGCAAGCGAATCTACGCTTGAGGGAGCGGCAGTCGTATCGAAGAAACACAGGCTTGAAGCCGTAACGGTAAAATTCGTGTCCGTCGAGTACATGAAGGCGCACAGGCGGTTGGTGTCCCCGCTGAACGGTCGAAAGTCGCCGGACGACTGGAACGCAATTGCCGAGGGCGCATTGGTATCCGTGCCGGATGGCGCTGCCGCCTGGGCGAACACCGTGAAGGCGCCGGTCGAAAGATCGGAACGCAACACCGAGCCGTCATTGGCCGTGAAATAGAGGACATTCTTGCCGTACTCGGTGCGCAACGCGGCGCGTCCGCCGTTGGGGAAGTTGGCCGTTCCGTCCACCACCATCGTGCCGTCGGCAACTGTCAGCGGGCTGGCCCCGGCGGAAGCCACGGCCGCATCGACGTCAGCCTTGGCAAAGCGCACGATGCGCATGGGCGTGCTGCTGCCGAATGTAGGCGGCAGCAGGCAGTACATGTTGCCTGCGGCATCAAA
The DNA here is from genome assembly GCA_020638675.1 of Planctomycetota bacterium. GTDB lineage: Bacteria > Planctomycetota > UBA8742 > UBA2392 > UBA2392 > JACKID01. The sequence continues at coordinate 587,393 of JACKID010000001.1, read as the reverse complement.
GACAACCGGGCCCGAACTGTTCGAGCCCGCGGATGTAAGCAGGTCAACAACCGGCGTAACGGAGAGGGTGGTCTGGTCAACGATCCAGACACCGCAGGAAGTGCCGATGTTCGAGCCGGAGACAAACAGACGCGAGAACGGATCGAACTCGAGGTCGTACGGGTAGACATTCAGAATGCTGCTCTGTTGCGCGCCGCCCGCCCCAAAGCTCGTATCGAGGGTGTCGACTCCCGAGCGGCGCAGTTTGTAGATGTACGGGCCACCGCTTTCGACGAAGTAGAGGTCCGTCGTGGCCGTTTCGTCGAATTCGATGTCGTCTACATATGGGAGGAAGCCCGGGTTCGGGACGATGTAGAGCGGCGTTGCCGCGGGCATGTTTGTGTTTGTGTCGAAGCGACGAATCGTGGTGGACCCGAGATCGTAATAGTAGATGTCCGATCCCGACGGATCCCAGGCGACGCCGCCCGCAACGCCGAACATCGGCGGCGAAAGCGGAGTCACGTCCTGTTCGTTGACTGCGTAGCCCCCGGCCGTGCCGGTGTAGTAGGTGACCTGTGCGGACAGCACAGACGCGACGGCGCACGCCGCAAATAGAAGCACGTACTTCATGGAACACTCCAAATCGCCCACACGGCGCTGTGGCGCGCATCCGCCGCGGACCCTCGCCGCGTCGAACCATGGCCGCCGGGCAAAACAGGCAGCCATGCAGTGTCGCGACAGGTCTTCTGACTCCCAGGCGTCCTACTCCCGCGCCTTCTCGCCCGTGGGCAATGGCATGTTGCGGTTTCGTTCCTGGTCACAGCGGCGGGGCCGTCCCGGATTCTCACCGGGTTCCCGGGTGATTGTTTGCTCAACCACCCTGTGTCGTGACGCGGGCAGTATTACGGCGTTCGGTTGCAAGTCAAACGAAAGGACGGATTCCGCTAGCCCGGATCGCGGTAGGACCTGCCGAACAGGCGCCGCATCGTGCGTTCCTGGGCAGTCCACATGGCGTTGCGCTGGGCCTCAGTCCGGTCGTCGTGGCCGTTGCAATGCAGGCAACCGTGGATCACGTATCGGGCGAGTTCCTGGTTGAACGGAACACCGTGGGCACGGGCCTCGCGGGCCGCGTGCGGCGCGCAGACGATTACTTCGATCTGGCGACCTTCCGGGCTGTCGCCGTGGTCGAAGCTGAGCACGTCGGTCACGTAGTCGTGTCCGAGCGCGTCGCGGTTCAGCGAGCGCATGCGGGTGTCGCCGATCACGACGATGCTGATCTCGGCGTCCGTCCCCTCCATTGCGGCGCGCGCCGCTCTCTCGAGCAGCTTGCGATCAATGCGGGTACGAATGGTTGCGGTGATACCGACGGCGATCATGCCGTCTTTTTACCACCAGCGCTCGGGTGTGCACGCTCGTAGACGTCCAGCATGCGAGATGTCGTGACGTGTGTGTAGACCTGCGTGGTCGCCAGGTGCGCATGCCCTAGCAGTTCCTGCACGTCGCGCAGATCGGCGCCGTGGTTCAGCAGGTGGGTCGCGAAGCTGTGGCGCAGAGTATGCGGGGTGACCTTGCAATTGATCGCCGCCTGCTTGACGTACTGATCAATCAGTCGGCGCACGCTGCGGTCCGTGAGCTCGCTGCCGCGCTGGTTGACGAACACGCTTTCCGTGCCCGCCTTCAGGCCTCCGTCGCGGGATCGTGGCGGTCGCTGGCGGACCTTGAACCAGGCTTGGAGGGCATCAATAGCGGCGGGAAGCAGCGGGAGGATGCGTTCCTTGCGGCCTTTGCCGAGCGTGCGGAGAGACCCCCGCGAGAGCTCGAGGTCGTGGAGTTTGAGTTTGACGAGTTCCGAGACGCGTAAGCCCGTGGCATAGAGAAGCTCCAGGATGGCCCTGTCTCGCACGCCGCCCCACGTCGCAGGGTCGGGGGTACTCAGCAGCACCGTCACCTGGCCCTCATCAAGAAAGCTGGGCAGGTTGCGGGCGAGCTTGGGTGTGCGAAGCATTTTGGCCGGGTTGTCGGTGATTTCGCCGCGGCGCAGCAGGAAGCGGAAAAGGCTGCGCACGCTGGCAAGTTTGCGTGCAATGCTGCGCCGCCCGTAATTCGCTTCGGACATGCCGGCGAGGTAGGCGCGCAGAATCAGGTTGTCGACCTTCGACAAGTCGGTCAATTCACGCGAGTCGAGGAATTCGGCGAACTGGCGGAGATCGGTGCCGTACGCGCGCAATGACTGTTCGCTGAAGTTGCGTTCAACGTCGAGATGGCTGAGAAAGCGTTCGATTGTCTCGCGCGGGTCCATACACCAATTCCCCGCTTCGACATCGGCGCGCCGCTCATGCATTCTTGAACAAATGTGGGGCTAGGCTTTTGATGCGGTTGCGAGAATCACGCCGTAGTAGCGGCGGTTCTCCGCGAGTTCTCGATACGCAGCGTAGAAGCGGTCGAGGGTTTCCTCGCTGGCAAACGCCTTGTGAAAGATGTCGACGGCTGTCTCGCCCTCGTCGGCCGTCATGCCGCTGGGTGTGAAGTAGCTGATCACCGCCAGTTCATTGCGGATGTCACCAAAACCGTTCTGCTCAAGCAGGTTCCACCAGGCGCGGACCACACCCGGGTTGACCGGTCCCTGCCAGATCTCGGCGAGCCTTCGTTCGACTTCGGGCGTCGGCGGTTGCCGCCATGCCAGCTCGTGCAGCGCAATCCGCCCGCCCGGCTTCAATACGCGCGCGATTCCTTTAAGCGTCTGCAACTGCCGGTCTTCGGTCTGGTAGCTGAGAGTTGCTTCCACCAAAACGGCGTCGAATTGGCCATCTTCGAACGGCAGGTCCTCGATCTTGCCGATGCGCGCCGTGCTGCGGCGCTTCAACGCAGGGTCGCCTTCCGTAACCTTCTCTGACTCTTCCTTGACCAGCGCCTCCGTCAGCGTCTGGGTCGTCATGCTGACGAACAGCGCTGTGTTCGCTGCATTCGGACCTAGCACCAGCACGCGCTCGCCGCTCGAAAGATCGAGCATCCGGATCGCCGCGCCCGTGGCGTAGCTGCCGCCGGGCTTGAGCTCCGTCTTGCCCAGCGATGCCAGGAAGTCCGGTAGTGGAAGTTGGTCGGCCATGTGTCCGCATTATGCCGCCGAAGGCATGGCAACTCCAATCGAACAGGGGTAAATACGAACGCCAATGGAGTACGACTTCGAATTCAAGTCACGCCGCAGTTGCGTACTCGCCACACGCGGCATGGTAGCGGCAAGCCAGCCGCTGGCCGCGCAGGTCGGGCTGGATGTTCTCAAGCGGGGCGGCAATGCAGCCGACGCGGCGATCGCAACTGCCGCGATGATGGTCGTCGTCGAGCCGATCAGCAACGGCATCGGCGGCGACTGCTTTGCCCTGTACTTCGACGCCGGGACGAAACAGATCTCGGCCCTCAACGGCTCCGGCCGATCCGGCGCGGCCGCCAACGCCGCCGCGCTGCGCAAGCAGGGCTACTCGGACATGCCTCTGTACACGGGTGCGGCCGTCACCGTGCCCGGCTGCGTACGAGGCTGGTCGGACATGCTGGAAAAACACGGCACACTCAAGCTCGCAGAGTTGCTGCAGCCTGCCATCGAAACCGCCGAGCGCGGCTTCCCCGTTACGGAGTGGATCGGCCACGCATGGCGGCTGAGCGAGAAGAAGCTGCTGCGCGCACCGGACTGGCGCAGCGGCGACAAGGACAACGGGCCCGAGCAACCCAGCGGGAACGAGTTGTTGCTGAACGGGCGTGCGCCCCAAGCTGGCGAAGTCATCAAGCTCTCCACCTTGGCAACGACTCTGCGCGGCATCGCCGCCGACGGACCGGCCCACATCTACGAGGGAGAGTTCGCGAAGCAGGCGGCGGAGCACGTGCAAAAGTACGGAGGCTGGCTCACGGCCGACGACTTCGCCGCGCACGAGGGTGAGTGGGTCGACGCACTGAGCACCGACTATCACGGCGCGAAGCTGTACGAGTGCCCACCCAACGGCCAGGGTCTCGCAGCGCTGGTGGCGTGCAACATCGCCAATGCCGCCAACCTTGCAAAGTATGAGCAGGCCGATCGCCTCGCGCACATGATTGAGTTCATGCGCGTCGGCTTCGAGGTTGCCGGGAAAGAGGTCTACGACCCGAAGTGGGCCAAGGTCGACAAGAAGCACCTGTGCGAGCGCGCCTATGGCATCTCGCGGCTGGTGGACATCGACGCCTCGCAAGCCTTCAAGGGACATGTGTTCGGGCGCACCGGCAACGACACGATCTACCTCAGCGTCGTCGATGGCGAGGGGAACGCCTGCTCATGGATCCAGAGTTGCTACATGGGCACCGGCACCGGGCTGGTCGTGCCGGGCACGGGCGTCAGCCTGCAGAACCGGGGCGCGGGCTTCAGTCTGGACAAGGACCACCCCAACCTGCTTGAGCCGCGCAAGCGCCCGTACCACACGATCATCCCGGCCATGTCCACCCGCGATGGCGAGCTGCACGCCTGCTTCGGCATCATGGGCGGGCACATGCAACCGCAGGCGCACTTCCAGGTGCTTACCCATCTGCTTGACGGCAAGAACCCGCAGCAGGCCCTGGATGAGCCGCGCTGGCAGCTGGTCGGCCACGGCGGAAAACTGTTGATGGAGCCGGGCTTTGATGAAGAAGTGATCGCCGACCTGGAACGACGCGGGTATGAAATCCGCATCGTGGACGGCTTCGAAAGCATTCATATGGGCGGAGGACAGGTCATTCAGCGCAACCCTGCAAGTGGCGTCCTGATCGCGGGTTCCGACCCGCGGAAGGACGGCTGTGCTGTCGGCTTCTAACCTGAAATCACGATCAAACGCCCAACACGCGCATTTTTGCTGAAGTAACGGCGGCCCGCCAGTCGTTCTAAGTAGTGAGGCGAAGGCGCGATGGGACAGAAACTCAATATCTCGCGTGACGACATAGCCCGCGCGTTGCGTATTTACTGGAAGCACGCCTGGCCGAAACAGATGGGCGTGTGCCCTGCATTGCCCGACTGGTCCGACCTGACTCTCGCCGAAATCCTCAAGCGCTTCGCGGATGAATCCGAAACCAGCCCCCACGCCTGCCACCGCTACGTCCTGCGCCTCGGCAACTACCTCTATCCACACATGAAGTTCGCCGTTGAGCAGTGCGTATGTGACGGCGACTACTACTTCCTTGCCGATTGCCACGACAATGCACTGGCGCCGCAAACGTCCGATATTGAAGGCTGGAAAGAACTGCGCAGCCGCAACTACTCGATCAAGCTGGCAATCGAATCTGAGTGGAAGAAGGCCGAGTTGCCTACCTTCCTCACCGCCAGCAAACGCGCCACCGGCACTTTCAAGCGCCCCGATCTCACCAGCAAGCGCATCCTGGTCATTGACGACGAGCCCGCCAATTGCGCACTGACCGGCGCCATGCTGCGCGCGGAGGGCTTCGGCATTGAGAGCGTAAACAGCGGCACGGAAGCGCTCGACCGCGCAAATCAGCAAAAGCCCGACCTGATTGTTACCGATTATGAAATGCCGGGCATGACAGGCCGGGAAGTCGCGGAGAAGTTCCGCTCCAACGAAGAAACCCGCGAGATTCCCATCTTGATCTGCACCTATGCGGACGTCACCGAAGACGACTTGCGCCCGGCCGACGCCCTGCTGCGACGGCCGTTTTCGCAGGAGGACCTGAAGTCGACGGTGGCACGTCTGTTGAAAGGAAAAGCGCGCCTTGAGTGAGCCGCGCCTGCACATCCGCAAACCCCTGCGCTACGTCATTCATTGCTCCGGTTGCGACGCAGAAATCGAAATCTGCCCGGATGAGCTGAATGATCGCCTCGCCGTTTGTCCCAGTTGCAACCAGCCGAATCCCACGCCCATCCACGCGCTGCTCAGCGGTCGGCGTGGCAAACCGATCAGCGAATAGCTTCAGAAGCCGCCTGCCAATTGACGACTCGAAACCTTGCCGCATTGCGGCGAGGCTTCCATGCGTCTACTGCTCGTCCTGATCCTGTTCGCACCTTCGCTGCTCGCCCTCGACCTCAAGGACGTCGACCGCGACACGTGCCGCTATGTGCGCCTGGCGTTGCTCAAGGACGACGTACGCAAACACTTCGGGCTTCGCATCGGCGACTTCGAGTCGCTGGACCAGGCATTGCGCGCCGACGTCGAGATGGGCACGGCCAAGCACTTGCTGGTACTGCGGCTCGGGACCAAGGCTGCGGCCGTCCTGATCGAAACGGACGGCCGAGCGGACAAGGCCGGCGAGAGTTGTTTCTTCGAGGTTGAGCATTCACTGACCATCGCTGAGGCACCGGGCGGGAACCACGTTTCGCTCGCGTGCAGCATCGGTGAAGAAGCACTGCCAGTCAGGTCCAGACTGCTTCGGTACCACGAACCGAAGCTGCAAGTGTGCCTGACGTGGACCAGTCGAGAGCAACTGTCGCTGGAGAATGACCGCTACACAATCGAAACAACCCGAACGGTCGAGAACGACGACAAGGGCTATCGCCTGCGCGAGCTGACCGAATATCTGCTTGATGGCAAGCGCATCGAAGGCGGCATCGAATCAAAGGACACAGCCTTGCGCGATGACGATGCGGGGCTCAGTCGCGGTCAGGTCACGGAAACGCCGGTCCCGGTCGCCACCCACTGCGCCATAGCGCGAAGGCTCGAACGCGACGGGCTGAACGACGCCGCGTTGTACCACGCCCGCGCCGCCAAGCTTCGAGCAACACTCGACAAGCTCGCAGAAGACGACGCACGACGCCTTGAGGCTCAGGCTCTCGCCGCCAAGCTGGAAGCGCGCCTGCGCCCGGTGGAAGTCACTCGCAAGTGATCAGGGCTTCCTGAGCTTCCGGCCGAACCAGCCGGCGACTTTCGCCCGCGTAAGCTTGCTTTTCAGCGCGGCGAGTTGCGGCTGTTCCCCGCATTCATCCAGCGCCCTGCCCCACGCCGCTCGCGCTTCATCGACGCGGCCCAGCCAGATCAGGTGCTTGATGTGTTCATCGTAGATGCGGGCGAAAGCCTGCTTCATGGCGGGCTCGTGGAAGCGCTCGTGCGCGCCGTGCCTCTGCCGGAACGCGCGCAGAACCTCCAGCTTCAGGTGATCGCGTTCCAGGTCGCCTTCGAGACCGGCCTCCCGACTGACGCTGCTCTCAACGGTTTCGATCACCGTCAGGGCCTCAGCCACGGCCGTGAACGGAAAGTCGAGTGACGCGCGCAGACAGAACTCGAAATCCTCAAAGTTGCGGTGTGAGGCAAAGCCTCCAACGCGGGCGAATACTTCCCGGCGGATCATCAGGGTCTGCAGATGGGCGCGCGTTTGCCCGCTGCAGAGTGAGTCGAACACCCAACCGTCACGAATGTTCTCCATCCGCGGCTTCGGCTGGCCTTCTTTCCCGGAGTGAACGTAGCGCGTGAAGGAAACCCCAGACTCCGGGTGCATCCGCATGTGGGCGACCTGCGTTTCAATCTTCTGCGGATACCAGCGATCGTCGTCATCGAGAAACGCGAACAGCTCGCCGCTGGCGCGCTCCATCCCGAAGTTGCGTGCCGCGCCGGGGCCGCCATTTTCCTTCGTGTGCCATTGATACTCCACCCCGGCAGCTTTGGCTTTGTCCGCCCACGCCTGAAGCACTTCGGGCGTATTGTCGCCGCTGCCGTCATCAACGACGACTAGCTCCAGTGGACGCCACGTCTGGCGGAGCACGCTGCCGAGCGAGCGGTCCAGCGCGCCGGGACGGCGATAGGTAGGGATCACGGCGCTGACCAGCTCAGACATGTCGATACTAGAAATCGCCGCACACCGGGCGTCCAGAGCTAACCGCGTACGTCAGACGCTCTCGCGAACTTCGGATGCCTCAACCGTCGCCCAACCAGCGCCAGCAGCTTTGCCTTTCGGAGCTTGCGGGTGGTTGCGCGCAGCCTGTGCGGGTCAGCTCCTCTTGCCAGTCCGGCCTGAATCAATTGCTCGGCCCGCGCCATCTCGCCCGCGTACAGCAGGTGCTTTACGCAACGGTCGTAGATGCGGGCGGCAAACGCCGACCACGCGGCAGGATCGAACCCGGCTCGCGCGTGGCAACGCTCGCGAATCAAATCAACGGTGCGCAAGTCGTATTGGTCGCGCGCAATGAGCTGGTCCAGCCCCTCATAGCGCGACAGCGCCGAAGGTGTCTGGTTGTAGTCCGCCACGACACGCTCAACCTTGCAGAACTCGGCGCCGTGTACCAGCCGCGCAATCCACTCCATGTCGCTGCCGATACGAAGCGAGGTATCGAACTCGCCGGCGGCAGCGACGGCGTCTCGGTGCACGAGCAGGCTCGTAATCGCGGCCGATTGCTTCCCTCGCAGAAACGCACTGGCGCAGGACCCCTCGAGCAATTTCTCGGCGCTGGCCGGTTTGGTTGCACCCCCCATGGAAAGCAAACCACAGCATGCGGCCGCACCTGTTCGGGTCAGCGCCTCGATCTGCTCCACCAGCCTCCCCGGCGCCCATGAATCGTCATCATCGGCGAACGCGATCCACTCCGCGGTCGCCGCGCGCAGACCCGCGTTGCGCGCGGCCGCGTCACCGCCGTTGTCTTGACGAATGCAGATCAGTCTCGCACCTGCCTCATCAATGATGCCGCTCATTCTCTCGATCGCCGCAGGTGTATCGTCGCTGCTTCCGTCGTCGACAATGATGAGCTCGAGCGGCTGCCAGCCTTGCGCGAGAATGCTCTCAACGGCGCGGGGCAACATCGTGGCCCGGTTGTGGGTTGGGAGAATGACGCTAATCCGCGGCCGGCTCATGGCGCATCGCAGGGGAGCAGCTTCACGCGTCCCTGCTCCACATAGCGCTGCACGAGAGTTTCTTCTTCGTCCCAGGTGTGCCCGGAACGGTACGAGCGCTTGCTGCTGCCGGCCTCCCAGGTGAACCCGAGCAGGTGAAGTTCGCACTCCTTGAAGCGGGGGTCGGCAAGCACACGCTCAATGATCAGGAAGCCGCTGGTCGGCAGCACTTTCTTCCATTGCCGCCCACGATCGACCTCCCAAAGTTTCTTCTTTACGTCGTTGATGAAAGCGCGTGTGGCGTACACCAGCCGCTTGTCCTGCAGCTCGTTCGCGCGTACCAGTTTGTCGCCATAGTCGAGGTGCTGCTTTCGAGTACGCGGGTGCGCAACAAAGGTCTTCAACACGTCCCATGCGTTGAAGCGCCACCAGCGAAACCAAATCTCCGCGACCTGCTGCGCCACGCGCCAATCGCGCAAGGACTGTTTCTTGTAGAGATCGCGCCCGGTCACTCCGATGTTGATCAACCCAAGAACCGTAGTCCGCGTGCCCGTATTGGCGCCGTAGTTCGGGCATTCGTTCATGCGGATCACGTGCTCGCTGCCGTCGACGAATTCGGTGTAGTCGTGCTGTACGGGCGCGTTGCCGATGATCACGACACGCGGTGCGAGTGCGGTCTTCGCACGGGAAGCGGCCTCCGGATGTGCGTGCGCCTGCGTCACCCTACCCCCGGATCATCTCGCCCGCCGCGAACTTGGGATGCCGCAGTTTCTTGCCAATCAACGACAGCCACCACGCCTTGCGCATCTTGCGCCTCGTGCGCGCAAATAGGGATGCATCGCCGGCCAGCTCGATCGCTTCGTCGTAGCACCTGCGTGCGCCTTCAAGGTCGCCGGCATAGAGTCGGTGCTTGATGAACTCGTCGTAATCCTGTGCGACGCGACGCCGCCAGGCCTGCTCATCCCAGTTGTCGCGATGCCTGTTGTTTTCCTTGATCAGCTTGAGGGCCTGGTCCTGGTAGCCGTCGCGCTTGAACAACTCCTCAAAGCCCTCGAAGCGGCTGAGGGACTTGTCGTTGAAGACGTACTCGCCCAGTACTTCGCCGACCGCGCAGAAGTCCGCCACATGGAGTGCGCGGATGATCCATTCCGTGTCCGACCACGTCCGCATGCTCGTATTGAAGTCGCCGACCTCGTCGCGCTTCGACGTGCGCAGCACGATCGTGATCAGGTGCGCGTCGGCCCGGCGATCAATGAACTTGCCCGGTTCGCGCCCGCGCATCAGCATCGCCGGGTCGGGGGGCATCAGCCGTCGTTTCGTCCCGCCCTCGGATAGGCGCACGACCTGGCAGCAGCATCCGTCCGCTCCCGTCCTCACCAGCTCCGCAACCTGCTTCGCAAGCTTGTCCGGGTACCACAGGTCATCGTCATCGAGAAAGGCGAAGAACTCGCCGGTCGCGCGCTGCATGGCGAGGTTGCGTGCGCTGGCACATCCGCCGTTGGGTTTGCGAACGAATACCGGCTCGACGCCTGCGCCGCGAACTCTGGCTTCCAGCGCCGCCATGACGCCCGGCGTGTCGTCCGAGCTGCCGTCGTCAACCAGCACGAGCTGCAGCGGGCGCCAGGTCTGGTCCGTCACGATCTTCACGGCACGCTCGAGAACGTCGGCGCGATTGAACGTCGGCAGTATGACGGATACGAGCGGCCCTTCTCCCATACAAGGCAGGATATGGTGTGCGGAGGAATATGGAAACGACCGCTGCGAGTATGGCGCAAAGTCTGTACCTTTCTGCCCATGCCGCGACTGCTGGTAATTACAGGCGAATTGCCCCTGCCTTCCGAGACCTTTGTGGTCGGCCATATCCGCGGGATGCAGGAGCGTGGCTGGGAAGTCGGCGTGGCGGCGAACATCGTGCACGCCGACGAAATGGCACGGGTCTTCGGCGACAAGCCTCCGCAAACGTTCGAGCTGGAAACGCGCGCGGCGAAGATTCGCTCCTCGGGCACGCTGGGCCGATGGTGGGCTCTTCGCGGCATTCTTGGCGGCAATGCGAACCAGTACTTCACTCCCACTGCGGGCAAGCGCCTTCGCGCGCGGGCGGCGGCGCTGGCCGAGGTTGCGCGCAACTTCAAGCCGGACGCGATGCACGCTCACTTCGGGCCGCACGGACTGGCCGCCGCCCCGGCCGCTCGCCTGTTTGGGATTCCGCTGTTGGTCAACTATCGCGGGTTCGACTTTCTCGACTACCCCGCAACCAATGGCTGGGAGGTCTATGACGCTCTGCCACCCCACACGGTTGCCGTCGGGCACACGGCGTTCTGCGAGAACATCTTGCGCAGCCACCTGAAAGTTCGCGTCGAGCACGTGCGGCGCGGCGTCAATCGCGATCGGTTCAACCCGCCCACCCGGCGTGACGATTGGGGCAGCGTCGTGAAGCTGCTCACAGTCGGACGACTGATGTTCTGCAAAGGGCATCACCTCGCGATCGAAAGCCTGGCGCTCCTGCGAAAGCTGAAGCCCGACGTTCGGTTTGAACTCACGCTCGCCGGGGGCGGTGAGATGCATGACGGCCTGACCGCCATTGCCGGCGCGCTCGGGGTTCAAGACCGCGTTCGCCTTGCCGGAAGCCTGCCACATGACAAGGTCGGCGAGGAAATGCGCAAGGCCGACATCCTGCTGATCCCGTCTCTGCCGCGAGCGGACGGCTGGGTTGAAAACTTCTGCACCGTCGCCAGCGAGGGCGTGGCCAGCGGGCTGACTGTCGTAGCCTCAAACAACGGCGGGATTCCGGAAAGCGTCGAAGGGGCAGGGGTGCTGGTCGAACCGGGCAGTGCGGCCGCGCTGGCCGAGGGCATCGCGATTGCAATGCAGCAGGCCGGACCTGCCGAGTGGTCGAAACGCGCGCTCACGAAAGCAGCCAGGTTCCAGGACTCCTTGATGATGGATGACTACGAACGAGTCACGCGCGAAGCCATTGAGCGGGGGGTCTCGCATGACTAGCGCCGACACCCGCCTGTTTGAGGCCGCGCTGCCCTGGCTGGCCGGGAGCAGGCTCCATGTAGTCGGTTCATTGCCGGATGTACTGAAATCACGCGCACTGGAATGGGCTGACGATTCAGCCACGCGGGAAACTACGCTCGCCTGGAAGTCCTCTCCCGACGAGTTGAAGCCGGGTCAGATCGTCGTGGTCATCAGCGACGGCAAGCCCGGGGCCCTGACCGGATGCGAGCCGCTGCTGGTTCAGTACCTGTTCGCGGACCGGACGGGCGTGACGGCCCCTACGGGCGAAGGCGCAACTCCAGTGCAGCCCCCTTTGTTCTGGCTGGATATTGAGCCGGGCAAGGAGGTACTTGGAACCGTGATCATCGCGCGCGCGACCTGATCAACGGAACTCAACGTCGCGGTTGTCGAGCCGCCACAGTGCCAGCACCAGCAACAGGAACATCCCGGAAGAACGGTCGCGAGACTCCGTGTGTTCCGCCAGCGTTTTCTCCACGCCCTGCCAGTTGAACCACTGCTCCAGCAGCGGGCGGGCGGTTGCCAGGCTCTCATCGAGCAGCTTTCGCCCGGGCCGCCCCGGCAAGAACCACTGGTGTCGGGGAATCTGAAAACCCTGTTTCGGGCGGTTTACGAATTCGGGCGTGAGGCGTTTGGCCAGCCAGTCCTTAAGGATCGCCTTGCCGATGTAGCGCCCCTCTTCCACTCGATAGCGCACACGCCCGGGCATTCCGCAGGCCAGCTCGATCACTTGCCTGTCGAGCAACGGCGTACGCACCTCCAGCCCGTGGTACATCGCGGCGATGTCCACCTTCGTGAGCATCGCTCCGGGCAGGTATGTCCGGAAGTCCATGCTTTGACCGTAGGCGATCAGGTCGCAACGGCTGGCCTCGGCATCGGCCCGTTCATGCGCCGGATTGCCGCCATCAACCAGGTACTGCAGGTCGTCGCGCCAGAGCTCCCGACGCCTCTTGTCGGAGGTGTAGCGTACGTTGCCAATCCACTCAGACAGCTTCGGCCGAAGCGAGCCCCCCCAGCACCGTCCGATCGCCCACAGGAAAGAATCCAGCTCCGCGCCCGAGAACTTCTTTCGAAGCCTGCGCCAGTGCTGCTTGATGCTGGGGACTTCGAGGAAGGCGCCGTAGTGGTCATAGCCGCCGAACGCCTCGTCGCCGCCGTCACCGGACAATGCAACAGGCACGTCGCGCCGGGCGAGTTGCGCCAGCCGCCAGGTTGGGATCATCGAGTTGTCGCCAAACGGCTCACCGTAGTGAGCCACCAGGCTCGGGAAGTCGTCCCAGAAATCTTCGCCGGCGATGTCGCTGCGCAGCTCGACTCCGAGCTTGCCTGCGGCCTCCTCCGCGTAGGGAAGCTCCGAAAACTTCGGATCGTCGAACCCGATCGTGTACGCGGTCAGTGAGCCTTCGACCAGTTCCTTCATCAGTGCGACAACGCTGGTTGAGTCCACACCACCGGAAAGGAACGCACCGACCGGCACGTCTGCGATCAGGTGAGCACGAACGGAGTCGCGCAAGGTCGTCTCAAGCCGCTCCAGCCAACCCTCGGGGGTTTCGTTCTCGTCGGGCTCGAAGCTCACACCGTAGTAAGCCTTCGGCGTGCCGGCAGGTTGGTCCAGCCTGCCCGACAACACGTGCCCCGGCGGGAGCTTGCGGATCTCGCGATAGATCGTGTCCGGCGCCGGGATGTACCGATGCCGCAGGAACCACTCGACGGCCGGGAGCGAGCCCGTCAACTTCAGCCAGGGCAAAGCACGCAGTGCCGAAAACTCGCTGGCAAAAGCAAGCGCCTCACCGGTCGCGGCATACAGCAGCGGCTTGATGCCGAAGTGGTCGCGCGCCAGCAAGTAGCGCCGCTCGGCATGGTCCACGACACAGAAGGCAAACATGCCGCGAAATCGCGCGACGCAATCGTCGCCCCACTCCTGCCAGGCGTGCAGGATCACTTCCGTGTCGCTGCTGGTGACGAAGGAGTGCCCGGCCTGCTCAAGCTCGGCGCGTAACTCGCGGAAGTTGTAGAGCTCGCCGTTGTAGGTGATCCAGAAGCGACCGTCGCCCGCGGACATCGGCTGTCCGCCACCCGCGAGGTCGATGATCGCGAGCCGCCGATGGCCCAGCCCGACGCTTCCCCGCACGTGGGCGCCCTCGCCGTCCGGGCCGCGGTGTCGGATGGCGTCGATCATGCCCTGGATTTCGCCCGGCTCGACGTTTTTGCCGTCAAGCCTGAGGACGCCTGCAATTCCGCACATGCCTCGCCCCGTACGCTGCGCGAGGTTTACCACAACTTGCGCAGCCGCGCGACGCCGTGCGGGCTTGCCCGCTGCAACAGCCGTGTGTATGGAAGGCGCATGGTTCAACATCGCACGGCACAGGACTGGACGGGCGAAGAAGTACGCCGCTTGTGGGGCTGGATTTCGTCCCGCAAGGACATGATCGGTACGTACTTCTCGCGCCACAAAGGGCGTGCGCTGCGCAACCTGCTGTTGAGCACGCAGCACCTGAAGGGGCGCGTGCTCGACTTCGGCTGCGGGCCCGGCTTCCTGCTGAATCGCCTGTGCCGGCTCAAGGGGCTCGAATGCGAAGGCCTGGACTTCTCGCCCAAGAATGCCGAGGTCACGAGGGAGCGCCTCGGCGACAACCCTCGCTTCAAGGGCGCAACCGTAGTGGACGGGCTGCCCTCGCCCTATGACGACCAGTGCTTTGACGTCATCACGTGCATCGAAGTCATTGAGCACCTGACTGAAGACCAGTTCGCCGAGACCATTCGCGAGATTCACCGCCTGCTCAAGTCCGGCGGGATGGCGCTCTTTACCACGCCCCACGACGAGCAACTGGAAAACGCGCAGAACTACTGCCCGTTCTGTGACTCGCAGTTTCATCGCTGGCAGCATCTGCGCGCGTTCAGCGCGAGCGACCTTCGCCAGCGCCTGACGGAAGCCGGCTTCGAAGTGGCCTTCTGCCAAGGCATCAACCTGGAGCGCTTTCAGCCGCCAAAGAAGCGTGGGCTGCTCGACATGGGCGTGGCATACGTTGCCGGAAAGCTATGGCGTGGGATGCGCGACGCGTGCGCGTGGCTGATCGACAAGACCACCGGCCGAAAGTTCCCGGGCAACCTGCGCTTCACGACCCGCGTGACGCCGGGACCGCACCTGATCGCCATCGTGCGCCGGGCCTAGCAGCTACTTGCCGACGATTTCGCCCATCTTGATGTCGACTTCGTAGGTCTCACCGTCGCGCCAGAACTTGAAGTGCACGACGTCGTCCTTCTTCTTGTTCGTGTTCAGCCAGATGCGGAAGTCGGTGGTCATTGTGCCCGGCGTCGTGATGTTGCCGTTCTTGTCCTTCACCTCGGTCGTGCCCGCGATGATGCCCTCGTACTCGAGCAGCACGTCGCCGGGCTTCACGTCCTTGTGGTAGGCGTCGTACCACGGGCTGACGCCGCTGACGTACAGCCCCTTCTCAACGCGGGTATCCAGCAGCTTGTCGCCGGTCCAGAACCCCGGGAACGTGCTGTTGACGCCGATTGTGCGCGTGCCGAGGTCCTGCGCCGGACCGTCGGGGTAGTTGATGGCGAGAATCTGCACGTCGTGGTTTTCGCCGTCTTTGCAGAAATCTGGCGGCTTGATGGCGAACCCGTGCTCGGCGTTCGGCGCGAAGCCGCTGCCGATCAGCCAGCTCTCCTTGTGGTCGGCCTTCTGTTTCTGCCAGAGCTTGCCGTCGATGTAGATCTCGATTTCGCAGGGCTCGGTGTTGAGGTCCGGGTCGGCGGCCCAGCCGCGCAGCGTGTTGTCGCTGGCCGCCCAGAAGCCGCCCATCGGCGGTGTGTTCTCCTCCAGCCGGTACTGCTTGGGCGAGCCGTTCACTTCGACCTTCACGCCGCTTGGGTAGTTCAGCGCGTAGACGCGTACCGTATGTGTGGCGCCGTCCAGCAGCGCGGTCGGTGTGGTCGTCACGAACCCGTGAAACGGGTCGGGAGTAACCTTGCTGTTGCGGAGCGTGTCGCGCTTGGAATTCGCGGGCACCTGTGCGAACAGCTCGTTGTCGATCCAGATCTCGACGTCGATGCTGCCGGTGCCGGCGTCTTCATCCCAGGCCCAGCCGGCCAGCACGACCTTGTTGCAGATATCGAAGCCGCCGAAGGGTGCCGCGTTTGCCAGCCCGCTGCGCGAGTCCACCACACGCGGGCTGCCGTCGATCTCATGCTCCGTGCCCGCGCCGCTGTCGACGGCGAAGACCTGCACGGTGTGTTCGACGCCGTCGCCGAGCTGCTCGGGCCAGGGGATGTTGAATGCGCAGTCGTCGGTTGGGGCGATCTTGCGTTTCTTGAGTTCTTCGTTCTTGGCATCGGCCTTGAGTTCGCTGACCGTTTCGCCGTCGATGCGCACGATCAGGTTCACGGGCTTGTTCGGCGTGTCCGGGTCCCACGCGTAGCCGCTGATGCCTTTCTCCGGTGTGGCTTCCTCAAGTTTGCCGCGCGGGTACTCGCCGACTGTCTTCACGCGCGGTGAGCCCCGCAGCTCCGTCTTGCCGTGCTGGTCCTTTCGATAAACCAGCGCGCGTACGACATGCCGCTCGGAATCCTGCAGCTTCGCCGGCTCCGGCTCATCGAACCACCAGATCACACCGAGCGTCTTGTGGTCCTGCTTCTTGTCCGCGCGCAGGTCGTAGACCACTTCGTCGTCGATCTGGATCTCGACGAACAGCGCCGCCTCCGGCTCGAACTTGTCCTGCACCCAGCCCTTGATGCGCTTGCCGCTGACTTCCCCGAGCGCGCCGCCGAGGTTGGGGTTGATCTGCTGGCCTTCGACGGTTTCGATCGGCTGGGGTGGCTCTTCTTCCTCGGTTGCGTCTTTCTCGGCGCCCTCTGCTTTCGCGTCGCCGGCTGCGGTCGCCTGGTCAACCTTTGCCCCGGCGTTTTCGGGCGAAGCACCGAGCTCAACGCCTTTGCCGGAGCGATCACTGCCGGGTGCAATCGCTGATTCGTCCGCTTCTCCTTCTGTGCCGCTGCGTCGAGAAGCGCTATCCAGCGGCGATGTGCCCGCATCGACCGTAGCGTCGTCGAGTGAAGTGCCTTCGAGATCGGGGTTGTATCCAGCGCTGATCGGGTTGCCATTTGCGCGGGCGGTGTCGCCGCCAAAGTCGCCCGCAACCCACGGCAACCAAAGCTGATAGCTGACGCCGGCGACAATCAGCGCGCCGCCTGCCAGCACCAAGAGGGGCCACTTCAGGCCTTTCGACACGATTCGCTCCGGGATGAATGCCCCGTCATGTTAGCCGCGGCCCCACTCGCGGCAATCGAAACCGGACCGCGGGCTCGCGAAAACGGGAGGCTACCCGCGCCGCAACCGATCCAGCTCGGTCTGGAGTTCCCTGAGGGTCTCGGCCGGTGCGCGACCCTGCAACTCGGCAAGGCCTTCCTCAAAGACAGGCACCGCCTGCGCCGGCTTGTCCCACGCCCGCATCAATGCGGCGTAGGCGCGCAGCCATGCCGTGGCCATGGGTACGTCGCCCGTTTCCGCGATGATCGGGCGGACTTCCTGTAGCGTATCGAACGCCTCCGGGTACTCGCCAAGCCCGGTCAACGCGACCGCGACTTCACACAGCGAGTCCGCATACACCCCTCGCCCGCCCGTGGTGACCCCCATGGCTACGGCTTCGCGGGCGTAGCGCAGGGCAGACTCATAGTCCCCGGCGTGAATCGCGGTCTGCGCGCGCGCCCGCACCAGCGCGGCGAGATGGTGCCTCAGCGTCGGTTTCTGGCACATGGCCTCGGCCGCATCCAGGTGCGCATTCGCGGCAGCCAGGTCCCCGGCCTGCGTGTGGTAGCGCGCCGCATTGCCGTGCCCGACCAGCACCTGCACCAGATCATTCGTACGACGGGCGTAGTCGATCACAGCGTCCATTTCCGCCGCCGCGCCCGCGTGGTCGCCCGCGAACGATTTGCGATGGGCACGCAGCATCATGAATGCGATGCGCAGCCGGTGGCTGTCCGCGCTCTCGGCCAGAGCCTCGCCCTGCACGACCAGTTCGTCGACATCACGCCCGGACTCGACGCCGATCCATGCCAGATGGACCAGCGCCCGCCCGACCAACTCCGGGTGCCTGGCGTGTTGCCGGACTTCCTCGAAGCAGACCAGAGAATCGTTGAACCGGCCGAGACGTTGCAGGACGTCCGCCAGCATGTCGGCCACTTCGGCCCGTTCGGGCGGGTCGTCGACAAGCAGTCCGTGCAGACGCTCAAAGGCCTCGAGCGCGCCTCGGTAGTCGTAGTTAAAGCGCGCGTAGTCGCCGCCGGCCTTGAGGTGCCTGCGCTCGGCGGCGGCAAAGCGCTCCGGCTGGTATCCGCCTTCGTGGGCCATGCGCGCATGGCGTGCGAGTTCCAGCCCGACGGCCGGCAGCGGCAAGCCTGACACGCCCTCCAAAATGTCGAGTGCCAGCCCGTGCAGGACGGCACGCTCGGACGGAGGCTGCAGCCCATAGGCCGCGTCGCGAACCACAGCGTGTCGAAACAGGTAGGCACTCTCGGCGCTTGTAGCTTCCATAGTTGGGGCAGATTAGCAGCGTGGTACTCCACCCGCATGCTGCTGGGCTTGGTCAGCAACCACTCGCTACTTCTCGAAGAGCAGTTTGGTGGCGCCGGGGCGTTTGAACGCCCCGGCGTTGTAGTTGAAGCGCTCGACGTTCATGTTGTGCTTGTTCACCGCCAGCCGGAACAACCTGTGCAGGTGCTCGGCGCGTTTGCCTTCGCCCTGCATTCTCTTGCCGAAGCGCCCGTCGTTCAGCTCGCCGCCGCGCATTTCGCGAATGCGGCTCAATACCTTGTCCTTGTGCCCCGGGAAGTGCGCCGACAGCCACTCCTCGAACAGCGGGCCCACCTCGCGCGGCAGGCGGATCGGCAGCAGCGCCACGCGCTTTGCCCCATTCTCGGCCGCGCGCTCCACCAGCCCGGGGATGTCGTTGTCTGTTAGACCCGGCACGATCGGCGCCAGCATGACGGCCACCGGCACACCGGCGTCGGTAAGGCGTTTCACGGCCTCGAAGCGCTTGGCGATGGTGCTGGTGCGCGGCTCCATCTTGCGGGCGATGGACTCATCGAGCGTAGTGATGCTGACCGCCACACTGGCACAGCCGTGCTTTGCGAGCTCGGACAAAAGGTCGATGTCGCGCGTTACCAGCGCGTTCTTGGTGATCAGCCCGACCGGGTTGCGGAACTCGGCAAAGACTTCCAACAGCCCGCGCGTGGCCTTCAGGCGCGCTTCCACCGGTTGATATGGATCCGTCACGCCGCTGATGCTTACAACCTGCGGCTGCCACGTCGGCTTCATGAACTCGCGCCGCAACAGCTCCGGCCCGTTGCGCTTGACGTGGATCTTCGTCTCGAAGTCCAACCCGCTCGAATAGCCCAGAAACTCGTGAAACGGGCGGGCGAAACAGTAGACGCAACCGTGCTCACAGCCGCGGTACGGGTTGATCGAGAAATTGAAAGGAATGTCCGGCGAGTCGTTCTTCGCCAGGATCGTCTTGCTGTCGTCCCAGTAGAACTCGGTCTTCGGCGCGGGCGCATCGGGGTCGAACTCGTTGGGATCGTACTCGACCTCGATCCGCTCAAACCGGTTCGCCGGGTTGCGCGAGGTGCCACGGCCGTGAATGGGGGGAGGCGCGTCCATGGCCCAAGTCTAGCACGATATGCGACATCCGCGCTTGGATGGGGCTTGCCGGTCGCCATAGTTCCCGCAGACCGCAAGGAGAGACCATGCCGCTGTCCATCCGCGCTGCCGAGCAGCTCGCGACCACGACCAAGACTCCCCCGATGTGGGAGGCGAACACACCTCGCTGGACCATCACGCTGCTGCCTTGGGTACAGGTGAAGGCCGGCGTCTATCGCATCAACCGGGCCAGCGGCTCGCCCAAGGTGATCCAGGGGCACGACGCCGGTGAAGCACTGCCGGAGTCGTTCACGCCGTACGACGAGAAGCCGCGCGAGATCACGCTCAACACCGTGCAGACGGTGCTGAAGATCCACACCCGCGTGCCGGACCTCTACAACCAGCCGCACGACCAGCTGCGCGAGCAGTTGCGCATCTCGGTCGAAGCCGTCAAAGAGGAAAAGGAGCGCCAGATCTTCAACAACCCGGACTACGGGCTGCTTCACGTCTGTGCCAAGGACCAGCGCCTGAAGGCCAAGGGCGCACCGACGCCGGACGACCTCGACAACATGCTGGCCAAGGTGTGGAAGCGACCGGGCTTCTTCGCGGCACACCCGCAGGCGATTGCCGCCTTCGGGCGCGAGTGCACGTCGCGTGGCGTGACGCCGGAATCGGTCGAGATGTTCGGCGTGCCGTTCATGAGCTGGCGCGGCGTCCCGATCGTGCCCAGTGACAAGCTGCCGATCACCAAGCGCAAGAGCGCCTTCGTGCTGATGCGCGTCGGCGAGGCCGAGCAGGGCGTGGTAGGGCTGCACCAGGCCGAGCTTGGCACGCCCGAGCTGCAAAGCCTCGCCGTGCGCCACATGGGCATCGACAGCAACGGCGTCAGCAGCTACCTGGTGACCTGCTATTACTCGATCGCCGTGCTGGTGGACGACGCGCTGGCCGTGCTGGAAGGCGTCGAGGTCTAGGCAATCAGTTGGTGGTGCGGACTTTCCCTTCCGCACGTCACCCGTTTCCGCGCGGACAGGAATGTCCGCGCCACCGAGAGGCAAGCCATGTGCGAGGGCGACAACAAACCGAACCTGCTCGACCCGGGCGTGCGCGAAGAAATTCGCCAGACGGTACACGCCGCCATGACGGAGTTCATGGCCACCATGATGGGCCAGGCCATGGCCATGCGCGCGGGAATGGGCATGCCTGCCCTGAGACCCGCCGAGGGGCCTGCAATGCAGCCTCCCCACCTGCCCGCCATGCCGAAGCCGCCGGCCGCGCCCATGCAGCCACCGATGGCCCCAGCGCAGCCGCCTGCAACCGGCGCTGGCGAGCGGCCTGTCGTGAGCAACGCCGAACGGTCCACCGAACAGCTGGTCCGCGGCAATGACAAGCCCACCCACGGCGACGTCTCGCTCGACTTCGTAATCCCGAACGTGCTGCCGCTGGAACGCCCCCGCAAGATCGGCGTGCGACAGTTCTATTTTCTCAACAGCACAGAGCCCGAGCCGAACAAGGGCGACCGCGCCAACTTCGTCGCACCTTCCGCCAGTGGAATTGCGCAGCCGCAAAAAACCAAGAGCGGCTGCGAGTTCAAACCGACGCCTTCAGCCTAATCGCGGCGCGGGGTAGCTCGGCCTTCAGTACCCGAAACGGAGGACATGATCTATGCCTGCTCCTCGCACCATGTTGGCTCTCACGTTGGCTATCCTCGTGACCGGTAGTGCAGTCACGCATCGCGAGGCCATCGCCCAGGACAAGTCGCCGGCCGTAGCCATAGCCATCAACGCGGACGCGCAATGGCCCGCGAGCGTCCTTCTGATCACGGCCGCGGAGCTCGCCGACTCCTGGCTGCCGTTCGCGAACCACAAGACCAAGTTGGGCAAGCGAACGGAGATCGTCACTGTCGAGGCAATCACCAAAGCGTATGGCGACGGCGACACACCTCAGCGCATTAAGGCCTGCATCACGGACTTTGTGGAGTCGCGAGAAACCCGCTGGGTAATACTCGGCGGCGACAGCACGACCGATGGCGGCCTAGTCCCCGATCGCGACACCGCGCACCCGCGCATGGAATGGTCCGACGTCCCTACGGACCTCTGGTACGTCAGCGAGACCGACTGGGACGCAAACGGAGACGGCGAGTACGGCAACTGGGCAACGGATCGTGCAGCGATCAGCTACGCCACCCGCGCAGCTATCGGGCGTATCCCGGTACGCAGCAAGGCGGATGTTGCTACGTTCACCGAGAAAGTGATTTCCTACGAAACGAGCTACCCCAAAGGCACGTTCGCTCACGAGTTTGTCGTCACCTGCACCGAAGAGAAGGGCTACGAGCGTGTAGATGACATGTGGGCGTTGATCAACGAGGGCTGGGGCGGGTCGCTCCGGAAGTACTTTGCAGACTCGACGCCGTGGGACGGCAAGCGCGCGGGCGACTTCGACCTGAGCCCCGAGAACGTCTGCACCAAGATCGAAGCACAGGCCGCGAGCAAGTGGCACCTGATCGGCCACGGCAACCCCAATGCATGGGTGCTGGAAGGCGGAGCGTTGACCGCCGATCGCGCGCTGAAACTGGAGAACAAGGCTCCGCTCCTGATCACGACCGTTTCGTGCCACACTGGTCGCTTCGACGGCGACAAGGAACCTTGCGCCGCAGAAGGAATGCTGCGTGGCGCGTGCGGCGCGGTCATGGTCATCGCTCCTGCGCGCCCGGGCTTGACAGCGCCTTCAATCGCCGGAGAGGAAGCAGACGCGGGCGCCATCGACGGACTGAATCTTCTGTACACCCGCTTCTGGCAGTATGGGTTGGATGGCAGCGGGCTGACCGTCGGCGAAGCGTTCTCAAAGGCTCGGTCATCTGTCGCCCCCGACACCAAATCAAAACGCGGCGCGAAGGACCACTTCACGCTCTGCGAAGTGAATCTGCTTGGCGACCCGACACTGGACTTCCGCGCCACCGAGCCGGTTGAGCTGCGCATTGGGGGCCAGCGCGAAGTGGAAGCCGATGCCAAGTTCATCAACGTGACGACCGGCGCATCAGGCGCAACGGTTTGCGTGTGGCAGGAAGGCAACTGCTACGCTACGGCAACTTGCAACGAAGACGGCAAAGTCCGCTTGCCTGTCAGCGGGCTGAAATCTGGCAAGGCCCGGGTCACCGTCTGCGGGCCGAACATTAATGCGGTCTCAAGAGAGATCACGGTGAAGTGACACAGCGAAAAGCCCCCGCGTTTCTGCGGGGGCTTCTTGTCTTCCTTTACGCGAGAGCCCTACTTCTTCCACTCTTCGATGCCGCTGAGGAAGTTGTCGAGTTGCATTTCGCCGAGTTCGCCCTTGTCGCGTGAGCGGACGTTGACGGTGCCGGCTTCCTGCTCTTTCTCTCCGAGCACGATCGCGTACGGAATCTTCTGCAGGCTGGCCTCGCGGATCTTGTAGCCGACCCGGTCGTCCTTGAAATTCACCTCTGACCGCAGCCCGAACTCGACCAGCTTGGCGTTGATCAGCTTGGCGTACTCGCTGAACTTCTCGCTGACCGGAATGATCTGCACCTGCAGCGGCGCCAGCCACAGCGGGAACGCGCCCGCGAAGTGCTCGATCAGGATGCCCATGAAGCGCTCCACGCTGCCGTAGCATGCGCGGTGGATCATCACCGGGGTGTGCCGCTGCCCGTCCGCGCCGATGTACACCAGCCCGAAACGCGCCGGCATGCTGAAGTCGAGCTGGATGGTGCCGCACTGCCAGCTTCGCTTCAGCGAGTCGCGGATGTGGAAGTCGATCTTCGGGCCGTAGAACGCGCCGTCGCCCTCATTGAGCTGGTACTCGATGTCCTTCTCTTCGAGGGTCTCCTTCAGCGCGGCCTCGGCCTTTTCCCATACGCCTGCATCGCCGATCGCCTTCTCCGGCTTGGTGCTGAGCTCGATGTGCACGTCGGTCAGCCCGAACGCTCCGTAGATCTCCTTGAAGAAGTCGATCAGCATCCCTATCTCGCCCTTGATCTGGTCCGGGGTGCAGAAGTGGTGGGCGTCGTCCTGGGTAAACGCCTGCACGCGGAACAGCCCGTGCCGCACGCCGGACAGCTCACGGCGGTGCACAAGCCCCATCTCCGCGATGCGCAGCGGGAACTCGTTGTGCGAATGCAGCCTGGTGCGATACAGCATCAGGTGGCCCGGGCAGTTCATCGGCTTGACCGCCATCGGGCGCTCTTCGTCGACGTTTTCGTTGACCTTCTCCGGCCGTTCTTCATCACGCAGCTTCATCTTGGTGAAGAACATGTTCTCCATGTAGTTGTCGTAGTGGCCGCTGGTGTGCCACATGTGCTCGCTGAGCACCAACGGGGTCTTCACCTCGTGGTAGCCGCGGCGGCGCAGGTTGCCGAGCATGAAGTCGACCAGCAGGTGCCAGATGGTCGCGCCCTTTGGGTAGAAGAACGGAAAGCCGGGCGCGTCTTCATCCATGAAGAACAGCTCGAGCTGCTCGCCGAGCACGCGGTGGTCGCGCTTGCGAGCCTCTTCGAGGAACTTGAAGTAGTCTTCCAGCTCGTTCTTGCTGAAGAACGCGGTGCCGTAAACGCGCTGGAGCTGCTCGCGCTCGGCGTCCGCGCGCCAGTATGAGCCCGCCACCTTGGTGAGCTTCACGTGCTTCAGCCACGAGGTGTCGGGCACGTGCGGGCCGCGGCACAGGTCGATGAAGTCGCCGTGCTTGTAGAAAGTCAGCTCTTCGCCGCGGTCCTTGATGCCGCCGACCAGCTCCTGTTTGAACTTGTTGTGCCCGCCATCGATCGCTTTGTAGCGCTGGTAGAACTCGTTGGCTTCGTTGAAGTCGCTGACGCAGCGCACGAACGGGTGCCCGGCCTTCACGATCTTGGCCATCTCGGCCTCGATCTTGGGAAAGTCGTCCGGGGTGATCTTCTGGTCGGGCAGATAAATGTCGTAGTAGAAGCCGTCGTCCACCACCGGCCCGATGGTGAGCTGCGCTTTCGGGAAGATGCGCAGGATGGCGTCGGCCATCAGGTGTGCGGCCGAGTGGCGCAGCACATCCAGGGCCTCGGCGTCCTTTTTGGTGAGGATCTGCACGTCGGCCCCGTCGGGCAATGCTCGCTGCAGATCGACCACCGCACCGTTGACCTTGGCGGCCACGGCGACGCGGGCAAGTCCGTCAGAGATTGATTTGGCGAGGTCCGCGGCTGAGGCGCCGTCAGACAATTCCTTCGCGCTGCCGTCCGGCAGCTTGACGCTGATCATGGTTTTTCTCCGTTGCGTGTGGCGGACACAAACCGTCACACAAACCGGCCCGATGGATACGGCCCATCGCGGCCAACACATGAACGATAAGCTAGCGGGATTTGTTTCAGGGACAAGCGGGTGTTGCCCACGAAGACGCACGAAGTGGCTATTTGCTTTGTGAGTCTTCGTGCTTCTTGGTGGGCCGCCTGCAGTAGCCGTTTTCGCCGTACCAGTCCGCGGCGGCCTTCAGGCTTTGCTGCAGCGGGCGAAACTCCATGCCTAACTCTTCGCGGGCCTTGGTGTTGTCGTAGTTGAACGAGTGCAGCGGGTAGCGCGCGACGGCCGCGACTACGTTCATCCATTGGGGCAGCAGGTAGGTGCTGTAGATGGTCAGGTTGAGCATCCAGTTGGGCAGGCTGGGCCGCCAGGGTGCGCCGACCCCCTCGCGCAGCATGCGCCCGGCTTCGGCCAGTGTGCGGGTTTCGCCGACGGACAAATAGCGCTCGCCGGGTTTGCCCTTTTCCATGCACAGGCGGTGCTGGTGGGCGCAGTCGTCCACGTCCACAAAACCGAGCGGCACCTTGACCCACATCGGGTACAGCCCGCGGATCAGGTTGATGACCATCTGCCCGGTCGGCGTCGGGCGCACGTCGCCGCGACCAATCGGCGCGCCCGGGTTGATGATCACCACCGGCAGCCCGCGCCCGGCGAATTTAAGGGCTTCGTGCTCGGCGATGAACTTGCTGCTGATGTACGGGTTGTTGAGCGGCCCGAAATTCCAGACCTGCTCCTCGGTCACCGGCGCGTTGCGCTTTCGCGGCGCCCCGACGGCCGCCACACTGCTGGTGTGAACGACGCGCTCGATGCCACGTTCCATCGCCGCGCCCAGCGCGTTGCGGGTGCCGATCACGTTGGCCTGCAGGTACTCCTCATAGCCTCCGGTGAGGTTGTAGAGCGCGGCGCAATGGTACAGGCGGTCGCAGCCGTCGAGCGCCTTCAGCAGGCTGTCGCGGTCCAGCAGGTCGCCGGTGGCGTACTCAACGTCCAGCCCCTCCAGGTTGGTCAGCGGGCTGCGTTCGCGCCGGAACACCTTGACCTGCTCGCCGTTGGCCAGCAACTCGCGCACGATCGCCGCGCCAATAAACCCGGTTCCACCTGTAATCAGCGCCCTCTTGCTCATAACCAGAGATTAGAGTCCCTGGCCCGGAGGTCAGGGGGGCGTCCGGGAGCCGCCTGTGCTTTTGTTGGCGATTCGGTCTACAATCACTCCATGCCGGATGATGACGCAAATGACTTCAAGCCAGTCGACGAGCACACCCTGCTTGAGGTGGGCTCGGATTCCGCCACGTCACCGCAAGCGAATCAGCCGCCCGCCGAGCCGGAGCTGAACCTCAAGTTCGGCCAGGTCAGGGTCACACGCGAGCTTGGCGCGGGCGGCATGGGCAAGGTCTACAAGGGCCAGCACCTCGGGCTGGATGTTCCGGTCGCCGTAAAGACCATGAGCGAAGCGCTCGCCCGCGACGCCATGGGCCGGCAGCGTTTCCTGCGCGAGGCCCGCACGGCCGCCAAGCTGGATCACCCGAACATCGTGCGCGTGCTCGACGTAGCAGAAGAAAGCGGCATCCCCTACATCACCATGGAGTTCGTTGACGGGACGGACCTCTCGGCGCTGCTCAAGAAACACGGGCCGCTGGATGGCATGGCTGCGCTGAAGGTAGTCGCGCAGGTCGCCGACGGGCTGTCGCACGCGCACGCCCAGGGCATCGTTCACCGCGACATCAAGCCGCACAACATCTTCGTGGCCAAGGACGGGCGCGTGAAGCTGGGCGACTTCGGGCTCGCACGCGCCGTCGAAGCCACGACCGAGCTGACAATGCCCGGCGCGGCAATCGGCACCGCGCACTACATGAGCCCGGAACAGTCCAACGGCCACGAGCTCGACCAGCGCAGCGACATCTACAGTCTCGGCATCACGGCCTGGCACTTGATCACGGGCGCGCCGCCGTACTCCGGCACGACGCCGGTCAGCATTGCCGTGCAGCACGTGAACAATGACGTGCCCTATGAGCGCGAGAAGTTCGGCCATCTGCCCGACGCGGCCGTGTACCTGCTGATCGCGATGACCAACCGCGACGCCAACCAGCGGCCCAGCGCGAATGACGTGCGCGACCAGCTGACACAGATCGTCGGCGGGAATGTACGCCTCAAGTCACTGGATGATCTGCTGAAACACGGCTCGGTCAGCCAGTACGTACCCGCGGCGCCGACGCCGAACCCGCCGAGCGCCATCCCCGCGTTCAGCCAGCCCCCGATGCAGCCGCCGATGCACATGCGCAGCGGGATTCCGCCTCAGTACGCGCACCAGGGCACAACAAGCTCGTCCAACAAGCTGCTATGGATCGCGCTGGCCGTCGTGGCGGTGATGATACTGCTGTTCGGCGGCTGCGCGGTCATGATTGCCGTTGCAAACGCTTAGCGCTCTGCAACCACAGCCGCACCAGCATGTAGATCGCGGTCAACCCGATGTTCACGCCCACGTTGACATAGATCAGCGCCTGCACCGACGCACCGGACAGCGTCGCAATGATCAAGACCGGCGACATGACGCCGAGCAGCACGATCGAGTCGATCACGACCGGCGTCTTCAGGTGGTCACGCGAAACCATCGCCTGGCTGATCACGATGTTCACCGGAACAAACACGAATGCCACGGCCATCAGCTTCACGTATGTATGCGCCCAGTGCACCAGCGCAGGCTCGGGGTTGAACAAGGCTGCGATGTCGTCGGCGAACACGTAGACGGGGATCGTCAGCGCAAGCCCCATCAACGTTGCGAACACCACGGCCAGGCGCTCTTCGTGATCGGCGCGCTCCGGCTTTCCAGCACCGAGGCTCGTGGCCACCAGCGTCTGCGCAGCCGCGCCCCAACCGAACGACAGCAGGATCAGCATCAACTCGATCTTCAGCCCGACGAAAATGCCGCCGAGCACGTTGTGATCGCCGCCGCCCGCCTCCTGCATGCTGCGGATCATGACACCACCCGCGATGCCGCGCGCGGCGATCTGGCCGTTGTTCCAGACTCCGATGCGCAGCAGCTCAATGACCGTCTTGCCTTTCGGCCACAGCCAGCTCAGCTTGCCGCGCAGGTGCCCTCGCCACAGCCCGTATCCGAGCAGCGCAAACCCGGCAATACCGCGCGCCGCAACGGTGGACCATGCACTGCCGATCACGCCCATGCGCGGCAGATTCAACCCCTGGCAAGTGTTGATGATGAAGCCCGGCAGAAACCCCGGGTACGGTCCCTGGCCATAGATGAGCAGCAAACCCAACAGCGCATTCAGAAGGTTGCTGAGCATGAAGAAGGCGAGGAAGAGCCCGGTACGCCCCAGGCTGCGCTCCAGCGTGGTCAGGTAAAGGAACATCCCGGCCGTGATGCCGCCGCCGATCATGATGCGCAGGTATTCGGCGCTCTGCTCAAGTTGCCAGCCTTCCTTGGCGCCCATGGCGGTTGCGATCTGCTCGGCCAGGAAGTAGCCGGGAATGGCCATCGCCAGCGAAAGTGTCACCACAAAGCCCGTCGCGCGCAGTGCCACACGGCGCAAGCCTTCGTCGTCTTTCTGGCCCACCCGGCGGGCAAGGATGACGCCGGCGCCCGCAATCGGGCCGTTGAACAGAATGGTCTGGAAAGTAGTGATCGGGTCGCAGAGACCCGTCACGCTGATCGCGCCCGCGCCTTCTGCCCCACCCAGCTGACCCACCAGCAGCGTGTCGACCAGGTTGAACAGCGCGTGACACGCCAGCCCGAGCACGAGCGGCAACCCGAAGAACAGCACGTGCCGCGCCAGGCGCGAGTCTTTGATCAGCAGGCTCATCCGGGCGCGATTTCAACCAGACGCTCGCTCGGCCGCAAGCCATCCGCCGCCGTGAAGCAGACAAGCAGGCGGATCCGCCCCGGTTTGCGACCACGGGAGTTGAGATAGTCGGCAAGGGCGTCGGCGTAGCCACGCAACTGGCGCCCGTGCTCAGCCTCTGCATACTCCGCGAGGCTGCCGTCAACCGCATCCGTCTTGTAGTCGATGATCTCAAAACTGCCGTCGCTGAGCTCGCGCAGAAGGTCCAGGCGGCGCGGTCCATCCGGCGTCATGATTCCAAACTCGGGCAGCAGCCGCTTCGCGGTTGGCAGTGTCTCCAGCGATTCCGCGGCACGCATTACATGACTGCGCGCCCGCGCATCCAGGGTGCCGACCTCGACACCACGCAGACTGCGTTCGATCTCGGCGTGGACGAGCGTGCCGAACTCCGCCGCCAACGGATCAAGCGCCCCGGCCCGCACCGGCTCTTCAATCGGCGCCACGAGGGAAACGTCTATCGCGGTCGGCAACGAAATCTCGCCTGCGGCCAATGCATTGCGGGCGGCTTCAATCGCGGGCGTATTCGGTTGCGGGGGTGTACGTTCCACGGCGTCCGGCCAATGCATCGCGAGGCATTCATGCGTCGCGTCCGCGCCCCAGTCTCGCACGCCGAGAGCGCGCAGCAGCTGGTGCGCCCACAGGTCGCGGTCAAACTCTTTCCCGGGCTTGAGCCCCGCGACCAGTACCAGGCGCTGCGCGGCGCGCGTCCACGCCACGTACAGCGCTCGCTTCTCCTCGGCCAGCCCGCGCTCCCGGGCTGACGCCCTTGCGCGCCAGGCGGCGAAGTCGCTGCGATAGTCGCCGCGGTCGTCGTCGTCGAGGCTCTTGAGGTAGAAGCCGAGCGGCTCTCCCTCTTCATCAGGCAGGTCGCGGTAGAGACCGCCGCTGTTCCCGCGCAGGTCCGAGCCAAGGTCGGGCAGAATCACCACCGGGAACTCCAGCCCCTTGGACTTGTGAATGGTCATCAAGCGCACGCCGTCGACGCCCTGGTCCGGCACGCCCTGGGTTTCTTCTTCGTCGCGGTCGATACGATCGCGTAATTCGCGAACCAGCGGCGCGAGCGACGGCAGCTCATGCTGCATGCCGCGCACCAACTCAAGCATGCGTCCGACGTTGGCGAGTCGCTGGTCGGCATCCGGCCCGCAGCCGACTGCCAGCGAATACCCGAATGCGGACAGCGCCTCTCCCAGCAGCAGAGCCGGCGCATCCCGCCCGGCGCGCGAGCACAGCCGGTGGAACCGCTGCACAAACTGCGTGGCGTGCGGCGGGCATTCCGGCCAGCTCTCGAGCCGCGTCAACAGCGGGAGCTTTGCATCCGTCTCGAAGGCGAGCCGGGTCAGCACTGCGTCGCTGAGCCCCGCGAAAGGAGAGCGCAGCAGGCCGAGAACTGCGACGTCGTCCGCCGGGTTCGCCAGTGCCGACAACAGCCCGATGCAATCAAGCGCCTCCTGCGTCCGGAACAGCCCGCCCTCGCCAACCACCAGCAGCGGCACGCGGCGGCGGGCGAAGGCGTTGCGATAGTCCGCGTTGCGCGTGCTGCGGCGCACGAGAATCGTGACATCCGAATAAGGAACGCCATCGCGGGAATGCATGCGCTCAACGAGTTGCGCGATGTATTCCGCCTCGTCATCCGCGCCGGCTTCCGGGAGGATGTGATACTCGACGGGGTGTTCCGCACCCGCCTGTTGGTCTGGATCGCCGCCGAACAGCATGTCCTGCGGACGCGCGTCGAACTCACGGAACTCGGCCCGGGCCAGCACGTTGCGGAACACTTCGTTGCCCAGCTCAAGCACCGGCTGCACGGTGCGATAGTTGTGCTGAAGGCGCACGACTCCGCTGCGCCGCTCCGGCGTGTCGTCGCACGTCAGCGCCCAGGGCGGCGTTACCGGACGGCCTGCCGCGCCCGACTTCCGGTTTCGCTCCGGGATGCTGACCAGCGCCCGGTTGAACACGCGCACGTCGCTGCCACGGAACGCGTAGATCGATTGCTTGGAATCGCCGACCGCAAAGAAGCGGCCGGGCGCGTCGGATTCGTCGGTCAGTAACCCGAACAGCTCGGCCTGCGTCGGGTTGGTGTCCTGGTATTCATCGATCAGCATGTAGCGGGCGGCGCGAATTGCCTGCCTGCGCACTTCCTCATCTTCGCGCAACAGCTCGAGCGTGCGCAGCTCCAGATCAAGGAAATCGAGCCCCCCGGCGCACTCGCGCGCGTAGGCCTCGCACAGCGCGTCGAACACGATTCGCAAGTCGCAAGCGACGACGCCGATGCGTCGCTCCAGGGATTCATCAAAGCGGACGCCCAGCACGTCTCCGGCCTCGGACAGCGCAACCGCGGCAGCCATGACCTGCTCGCGCACGCGATCAAGGCCCGCAAGGTCGTGCTTCCAGTTGCCCTTCGCGCCCTTTGGTTTTGACGGCGTGTGGTCCTTGTTCAGCAATTCGCTGTCGAGCGCGTCGAGGTCCCCGCGTTCGGCCGCCGCCCGCAACGCCTGCACCTGCTCGCGCAGTTTGTCGCCCGCCTTTGCGCCGTCGGCCGTTGCAAACTCGATCCTGCCGATGGCGGCGACCGTTGCCTGCAGGTGCTCATCGATCATGGCCGTGTACTGTGCGTGTCGCCGTGCGACTTCGACATCCGGCTCGGCCCACAACTCCGCCGCGCGATGGAGCGGCGCCCGAACAGCGGCACGGTCTCGCAGCATCCGTGAGAGGGAATCCGTCAACGCGAACAAGCGGACAACGCTCCCGAGCCGCACCAGCGCCGGGGTCAGATTCGGATGGTCGAACGACTCGCTGCGAAACAACACCTCGCGAATGGCACGTTCGCGCGCGAGCGCCTGTGCGCGTTCGTCCAGGATCGGCGCGTGCGGCTCCAGACCCGCTTCCCACGCGTAGTCTCGCAGCAGTCGATGGCAGTAGCCGTGAATGGTCGAGATGTGGTTGAGCGCGAACTCGGCCTGGGCGCGCTTGAGCCTGGCGAGGCGCGTCTCGTCCTCGACTTCGCCGATGCGTGCGAGCAGCAGCTCCTGCACGCGCTCGCGCATCTCCGCCGCGGCCTTCTCCGTGAAGGTGAATGCAACGATCTCCGGCACGGTCGCAAGGCCTTCTTCGAGTATCGCCAGGTAGCGCAGACCAAGCACCTGGGTCTTGCCGGCGCCTGCCCCGGCGCTGACCAGCATGTCGCGCGACAGGTCCAGCGCGGCGCGCTGCCCGTCATTCAAGCGGCTCGCGGAGGCAGGTGCGTTCATGCCTCCTCCGTGTCGGGCAGATAGACATGTGCGACTTCCGGCTCGCCACTGGCCAGGCGCGATTGGCGCTCGGCAATCACGTCGTCGCGCCGCGCACAGCCGGCCGCGTAGTCACAGTACTTGCACGCCTTCTGCGGCGGTGCAAACGGCGTATGCAGGAACACCCCGTGGCGCAGCGCCTCCAGTATCTGTCCGAGTCGCCGGGGCAATCGGTCAAATACCAGTTGCCCTACGTCGAAGGCAGGTTTGCTGTTTCGCACCGTCACGTCGATTTCTTCCACAGCGCCCTCGGGCGGCACGCGCAGATAAGCCATCCCGCGCGGCGGCGTGCCCACAAGCTGTGAAATGGCCGCCAGGTACGCTGCAAGCTGGAAGGCCTTGCCGTCCCGCACCTCGGCCGTCGTCTTGGTGTTGCCGGTCTTGTAGTCGAGGATTTCGAGCCCGTCCGGACCCTCATCCACGCGGTCAACGCTGCCCTGCAATATCAGGCTTCCGCCCGGGATCGGCAGCTCGAGCTTTTCGGCAAACGTGTCGGGACGTTCGGGTGTCGGCGCGTCGCCGCGCCCGAAGTCAAACTCCGCGAAACGAATGGCTCGGCCGCTGGCGTTACGCTGCAACTCAAAGTCCACAAAACGCGCGAGCAACCCGGTGCCGAGCCCGACATCGGCAAACCCCGGCAAGCCGGCGGCGACGAGCTTTTTCACTCCCTCCCAGAATGGCCCCTCGGCCGGGTTGGTTTCGCAGGCGTACTCGAACGCGCGCACCATCAACTCGCGTCCGATTTCTCGCGCGGATTCCGGATCGCCGCCGACCGCCAGCAAGCTTACTGCCTCGCGCGCAAGCGGATCCGCCAGGACGGCCGGTTGTCCCGCCCGCTCGCGAAGCAGCAGCACCCAGCGCTCAAACGTGGCGTGCAGCAGCGTGCCAACGGCCGAGGGCTTTGTGTCCAGCGTGGGGTCTTCCTGCGCGCGCGCCCTCATGATGTAGCGCGACCAGAAGCGCTGGGGGCACTCCGCGTAGTTGTCGAGCTGGCTGGCCGAAAACGTGTGGCGCAAATCGCCGGCCGCGGCGAAGCGCGACGCAAGCTGGTCCAGCGGTCCGATGACCCCCTCGTACTCGCCGGGAGGCGAAGCCATGTCCGTGCGGGCAAGCTCCACACAGCGGCCGGCCAGCCCGGTCAGGAGCGCGCTGGAGTTCAGCTTCAGCGTGGCGCCCGGCTCAGTGGACTCACGCTCGGTGGCCGCCAACAGAACCGCAGCACGTGCGGCAAGTTCAGCGGGTGAGGTCGGCACTTCGCCGGCACGCGTGGCCGGCAACTCGTCCAGTTTGTGTTTGTCGACGCTGCGCAGCAGCCGGGCGAAGGGAGTTGCCGGTACGCACGGCGTGTCGCCCTCATTTGCGGGCAGCATCAAGGTGATTGGCCCACCCGCCGCGAGCAGCGCGTGCGCCAGCAGGTAGTCGGCCTGCGCTGTGACATCAATGGGCGCGCAGAGCTCACGCGCAACCGCAACGCCCAGCACCTCTGCAAGTTTGTCCTGGCGCGATGGCGGCAGAAACATGGTCTCCTGCTCAGACAGCGGCAGGTCCCGGTCAGTCAGCCCGAGCACGATCAACCTCTCGAAACTCACACCACGGAGCTCGCGCAGTCCCAGCACCCGGACGCGCTCTCCCCCCGTCTCGGCCGGACGAACGCTGCGTGTGTGGGCCTGCTCAATCAGCGCGCGCATTATCTCGAACGTCGACAGATCGGCGTTGCCGGCGCGCCTGAACTCTCCCCGCATCTCGCGCAGCAGAACAGAAAACGCATGCAACCCGTCGGCACGAAGTGACGCGCCGGCATCGCCTGAGCGCAGGTCGGCCGCAACAATCTCCGCCATGCCGGATGCCGCCAACAGGCCCTCCAGCGCGGCGATGAATTCCGCGGGTTGCGCACGACGCCTGGCAAACGGCCCAAGCAGGTCCAGCAGGCTCGCAGTCTTTTCGCGTATGTCCGTCCAGCCGTCCGGGTTCTTTGCGTCGAGCCGCTCGAGCCATTTCGTCTTTGCGTCCCCTCCGACAACCCACGCATCACGCGTCGCCCTGTCGAGGGCAGCGCGAAACGCCATGGGGTTCTCGATGCCGAACGGCAGAAACGGCGACGCCAGCGCGTCGATGACTTCGTTGCGCCCGAGCCCGCCGATCGCGGCGCGCAGCAGATCAAGCAAGGCCGCAACGGGAGCAACTTCGTCCAACGGAACTTCAAACGGTGCGTCGAAGGGCACGCCCGATTCGCTGAAGATCTCTTCAATCAACTCGCGATACGCGGAAGTGGAGGGCATCGCCACGCACATGTCGCCGAGCCGGACCCCGTCGCGATGCGCAAGCTTGATCAACCGGGCGGCCTCGCGCACTTCGCCCGCTCGTGTCGGCGGGCGCAGTATGTTCAACGATGCCGTGCACTCCGCATCTTCAAGCCAGCGCTCGCACAGGTCCGCGAGCGGGCGGCGCGGCCAGTCGCGCTCCTCAAGCACGCGGCCACCGGTCTCGAACATCAACTCCTGGGCGACTTCGTGCGCGTCGGCAATGTGGCGCAGCGTGTCGCGGTTGCCGCGAAGGATCATCAGACACCGTTGCGCCCTGCGCGCCAATGCCGCCACGAATGCGAGGCGGGCCGGGGTGACACGGTCGACGTCGTCGATCACAACGAGCGACGGCGAAACATCCGCGTACTCGGCCGCGAGCCACAGGGAGTCTTCGGGGTCGTGGCAGCCGACCTCCGCCAGGCGAGCGAGGTACTTCCGAATCACGCCGCCGAACAAGGCTCCTCGCCGCCCCAGGGCAGGAAGCCACGCGGCGAGCTGGTCCTCGCCGCGATCCGCGGGTGGAATGGCCTGGGCGAGACGCTTCCACGCGGTCAACAGCTCATCGACCAGCGCGCGTCCGGGGCGACGGTTTTCGCCCAACTCCTGCAGGGTTTCGGCCAGCGCGCCGAAGAAGTCAAAGTCGCGCTCTACTTCACCGCGAAGTCGCAGCTCAGGCGCATGCACCCGGATCAGTTCCCGCGCAACGCGATCGGGCGTGCCCTCGGGATACTGCTCGCCGGCCAGTCGGCTGACGGCCTTCGCGCGACGCTCATTGGCCGCGATGTAGATCACCGGTGCGGTTGCAAACGGCTCGGCCGATCGGGCTGCGTCGCGCAGCAACCCGGCGACGTGCTCGGCAACGTCCGCCCCCAACGACACACGCATGATCTCGATGCCCATGTCGCGAGTGTACTAGTGCTCGCGACACGCACGCAGTGTGGAGAACAGGTCGGCGAGCCCATGGCCATCCGGGGCGACACACCAAATACAAACGGGGAGGGCACCGTGCCCTCCCCGCTCCCGGGGCGAGGGGAAGCCGAGGCGCCTCCCCTCTAACTGCAAAGTCGCTATTGGTCTGCTGAGTGCAGAGCGCAAACGAGTCGACGACTCGGCTGCACTGCGCATTCATGCGCGACGCCAGTTCACGGATGTTGGTTGAAGTAAGTCGGCGGGCCTGGGCGTGGGCGCTTCGTGCTGCTTCACGCTTGAAGTGCAGGAAATGCCTGCGCCCCGGCCTCGCTTCTTTCCCCCCTCTCAAGAACAACCTTGCTGCCTCGGCCCGGCCGTGCCGGTGCCTCAACGGATCGCTCCGCACTGGCAATTCTCGGTTGTCCCCGGGAGTGTGGCGGTTGCAGGTGCTTCGGCTTCCCGTGCTCGGTCGGCCAACCCAGTCTGCCCTCGCTACACCAATACAAACGGGGGGCGTACGGGCGGGTTCGGGGGTCTGACAAAAAAATTGGGGCTTTTATGGCGCAGGGTCCGGGGCTCGGCGCGGGGCGCGATTCCGGTTATTTTGCGGCCATGCATCAGGTGACGTTCAGGGGTGCCGAGCAAACCGTCGCAGCCGAGGACGGTGAAACTCTATTGGCCGTGGCGCAACGGCACGGGCTGCACATCGACAGCTCATGCGGCGGCAACGGCAGCTGCCACCAGTGCCGCGTTGTGATTCACGAGGGCCGGGCCATCCGCCAAGGCCGCCCGGGCGTCGCGCGCCACAAACGCGGCGATGAGCCCGTCTACCTGGCCTGCCAGTGCGAGGTACGCGGTGACATGGTTGTCGAGCCCGCGCCGACGCACGCGCTGGGCGTCGAGCTGCCGCAGGCCTCACTGCTTGGCTGGAACGTCGCAGGAGACGAAACCGAGGGGCCGGAGCTGGCAATCTACGACATCGGGCAGGACACGGGTGGCTGCTACTTCGTGGATGCGCGAGGCAACTTCACACAGGAAAAGGGATTTGCTGGCCTGTTCACGACATCGATCGGAGATGCTCCCTTGATGCCGGGCCATCGACAGATCGTGGTAGTCGGCGGCCAGCACCGGGTGTCGGACGCGATTCTTGAAGGTGTCTCGCACCTGGGCGGCGACCCCCTGGTACTCGATCTGCTGGGGCGCTGTTGCCGACGCGAGCGGCGCTTCCAGTTCGATGTAGCGCCGATGCTGCGGGGGTTGGCGCTGCACTTGCCAGGCGCCATCCATCACGTGGAATGGTCGCCGCTGAAGACGCGCACGGTGATCGCGACCGTCGGCAACAAGCCGCCCACCGGGCTGAGCCTGAGCGGGCTGCTGTCGACCGCTTCCTCGCTGGTGCAGGCCGGAATGTGCAGCCGCGGTCTGCTCTTGAACGAATCCCGCTTCACCAGTCGCGACGAGCACGGGGACCTGCAGGTCGAGATCGTCGGTCCGGAGACCGAGGCTCAGTCGGCGCACGGCTTGGTCTATCGCTCGCCATGGCCGATTCGTGTTACGCAGCATCACCTCGACATGGTTCGCGCCGCCGCTCGCGAAATGCACTTTGCGGTCCAGCAGGTATGCGCGCCGGGCTACACCGGCCCGCTGGTCGTGACCGGCGACTTCGGGACCTACGCGCCGGCCGAGCTGATCTGGTCGCTGAACATCTGGGGCGGACAACTCGAATTCGTGCCGCACGCCGCGGCCCTGGGTGCGGCACGGCTGGCGTTCAGACGGCGGTGATTCCGCCGTCCACGGGAAAGACCGCCCCCGTAATCCAGTCCGCGTCGCTGCTGCACAGGAAGACCGCGGCGTGTGCCACGTCTTTCGGCAGTCCAATGGCACGCAGCGGGTGCACGTGCTCCATGGCCGTGCGCCACTCCTGATAGCCGAGCTCGCCCTTGTTAAAGTCCTGCATCGGCGTGTCGACGACGCCGGGTGCGATGGCGTTGAAGCGTATCCCCAGCTCGGCGTAGTCGATGGCACAGCAGCGGGTGAACGCTTCCACGCCGGCCTTGCTGACGGCGTAGGGAAGGGTCTCCTGCTCAATGTGACTGGCCATGGTGCTGGACATGTTCAGCACGCAGGCGCCGCGCCCGCTGTTGCGCAGGATCGGCATGCAGGCGTGCGTCATGATGTAGAGCCCACGGAGGTTGGTGTTCATCGCGCGGTCCCACTGTTTCAGGCCTGCGCGCTCGACGTTGCCGCCCTCGTATATGCCGGCGTTGTTGACGAGTATGTCGATGCCGCCGAGCAACTCGTCGGTCTTCTCAACCAGCGCCTGTACGTCATCGGGATCGCTGACGTCGCACTCAAGGAAGTGAATCTCTCCGGCCGACTTCAGATCTTCGACCGTCTCGCTGAGCGGGCCGTGGCGCCTCCCGCAGATCACTACACGCGCACCCTGTTCAAGGAATGCCTGCGCAATCCCCCGCCCGATGCCGGTTCCACCACCGCTGATGAGTGCCCGTTTGCCCTGCAGCTTGTCGCCCATGGCGGCCTCGCTGTTCTGCCCAGAGCTTTATAGTGCCATCGCAAGAACCTGCGAGGGTTATCCGGCTTTGTGCTCGACGGTGACCGTGGTGGTGATGCCGCCGTGTGCGTGGAATGCGCCCACCAGCCGGAGGTAGCGCGGCTGCAACTGTGCAATCAGGTCTTCGGCAATGCGGTTCGTGACGGCCTCGTGGAAGATCCCGACGTTGCGCCACGCATGGACATAGAGCTTGTACGCCTTCAGCTCGACGCAGAGCTTGTCAGGAATGTAGGTGAGCTGCATGTCCGCAAAGTCCGGGTGGCCGGTCTTGGGGCAGACGCAGGTGAACTCGGGCGCGTCGATGCGGATCTCATAATCCCGCGCGGGATTGGGGTTGGGAAAGGTCTCGATCGATTCCGGTTTGGGTGCATCTGCCATGATTGCCTCTTGTCCACGAATCTTCATGAATCGCGCCGGGTAGCTAACCACATTCGCGCGGATTCGTGATGGGTGGGACGATCTCTATTTGTTCTTCTCGCGGAAGGCGGGGAACGCGCCGGTGGAGTCCATCTTCAGCGGGCCGACGCCGTCCACGCGAATTTCGCCGGGGCTGACGAAGCCCACGCGGCGAAAACCGTCCTGCCCGTTCTGGGGGCGGCTGGCGTACTTGATGCCGCGGTTCCAGACGTCTTCCGTGAACTTGTTGACGTTGTCCACGCTGATCTCGAGGTGCATGCCGCGCGTGCGATCCTTCTCGCTCTCCGCGTGGCCGATTCGCAGGACGAACTTGCCGGTGTCGATCTGACGGGTCTTCTCGTCGACGACCATGGCGGCCGCGTCGTAGATGCGCGAGAAAAAGTCTGCGTCGTCCACGGGCTTGGGCACGCGGATTACGACGTACTGTTTTCCGGTTGGGGCTGCCATGCGGGCCGCTTATTATCACGGTTTGGAACCTTCCGCACCTGATTTTCGACCGCCCTTCACGCTGCGCAGCGGCATTGGGCTGGCATCATGACGCGAAAACGGGCAGATTGACGGGCTGTACGGCGTTCTGATTGTCCATGGTGACTGAAAACACCCCAACCGACACGCTCAACAGGCACCTGCGCGACCTGCGCATTTCGGTGACCGATCGCTGCAACCTGCGCTGCACCTACTGCATGCCGGCCGAGGTGTTCGGGCCCGACTACAAGTTCCTGCCGCGCAGTGAGATTCTCGACTACGAAGAGCTTGCACGCCTGGCCCGTGTTTTCGCGCAACTGGGTGTCACCAAGCTGCGCATCACCGGCGGCGAGCCGCTGCTGCGCCGCAACCTGCCCGATTTCATTGCGATGCTTACGCGCATCCCTGGCATCGACGACATTGCGCTGACGACCAACGGGATCCTGCTGCCGACACTGGCCAAGCCCCTGGCCGAGGCCGGTTTGAACCGGGTCACGGTCAGCCTGGACAGCCTGGATGACAAGACCTTCGGCGAACTCAACGGGCGCGGGACCGGTGTGAAGCCCGTGCTTGCGGGCATCGCGGCGGCCGAGAAGGCCGGGCTGGGGCCGGTGAAGGTCAACATGGTCGTGCAGCGCGGAGTGAACGACAAAGACATCCTGCCCATGGCCGAGCATTTCCGGGGCAGCGGCCGGATTCTGCGTTTCATCGAGTTCATGGACGTCGGCACCACCAACGGCTGGCGCATGGACAAGGTCGTGCCGTCGCGCGAGATCCAGAAGCTGATTCACGAGCGCTGGCCGCTGGAAAGCGCCGAGCCGAACTACCGGGGCGAAGTCGCCCGCCGCTGGCTCTACAAGGATGGACAGGGCGAAGTCGGCTTCATTTCCAGCGTGACCAACACCTTCTGCGGCGACTGCACGCGCGCCCGATTGAGCGCACGGGGCGAACTGTTCACCTGCCTGTTTGCGGCTGAAGGCATGGACCTGCGCGAGCCGCTGCGCGAAGGCAAAACCGACGCGGAGCTGATTGAGCTGGTCAGCGCGCGTTGGAAAGCCCGCGATGACCGCTACTCCGAAATCCGCAACCAGAATACGGCCGGCATCAAGAAAGCCGAAATGTCCTACCTGGGCGGCTAGCCTGACAGGCGGCGGCGTTCCCGCTATCATCTGCCACCATGGCGGGCACCAGAGATGATCCTGAAAACCTGAAGGGGTTGACCTTCGGCAAGTGCAAGCTGCTGGAGCGGATCGGCCAGGGCGGCATGGGCCATGTGTACAAGGCCAAGCACACGGGCCTCGACAAAGAGGTCGCCGTGAAGGTGCTGCCGCGCGAGCTTGCGAACAACGCCGTGCTGCGCGAGCGCTTCATGAACGAAGCGCGCATGGCCGGCCAGCTTGAACACCCGAACATCACGCCGGTCTACGCGGTCGATGAGCACGAGGGCCAGCCCTACATCGTGATGCAATTGGTGGACGGCGTGCCGGTCAGCCGACTGGTTTCGCGCCAGGGTGTGGACCCGTTGCTGGCCGTGCGCATCACGGCGCAGGTCGCGCGCGGGCTGGCATACGCCCACAAGCGCAAGCTGGTGCACCGCGACATCAAGCCGGACAACCTGCTGATCCTGAACAACGGGCGCGTGAAGATTTCCGACTTCGGCGTCGCAGCCGCAATGGGCACGGACGCCAGCTCCGGCCACTCCGGCAGCCCGCCGTACATGAGCCCCGAGCAATGCCGCGGCGAGCCCGTGGACGGGCGCAGCGACATCTACAGCCTTGGCGTCACGCTGTACCTGTTGCTGACCGGCAGGCGCCCGTTTCTCGGCGAGACCAGCCAGGCGCTGATCCTGATGCACCAGCAGGATGACTACCCGCCGCTGTCCGAGCTGCGACCCGGGCTGCCACGCGAGCTGGAGCGCATCGTCAACCGCATGCTGGCCAAGAACCCGGACATGCGCTACGAGAACGCCGAAGAGCTGGCCGAGGACCTGGAAGCCGCGGCCGAGCTGATCCGCAGCCAGCGCCGGCGCACGGTCAGCGTGCCGCGCGGCGGCGAAAGCGGCATCTACAAGCTTGCGCGGCAGGCGGCGCTCGCGGCCGAAGAAGAAGGCGACCGTGAGGAGACCATTGAGCTCGCGATCCTGAGCATGACCACGCAGGTCGAGAACTCGGTGACCGACGCGCAGGCCGCCATGAAGGTCGCGCGCTACGATGAAGCACTGAAGCAGATCGAACAGGCGATGCGCCTGAAGCCGAACGAGGCGCGCCTGTACCTGCTGCGCGGGCACGTCTTCCGCAAGCAGCGAAAGCTGAAGGAAGCGATCGCCGACTATGAGATGGCGGTGAACCTGCACCCGGAAGACCCTCGCGCGCGCAGCTTCCTGGGCAGCGTGCAGCGCATGACGGGCGACCTGTCGGGCGCGCGTGAGAACCTGACCTACGCGCTCAAGCTCAATGCCCACAACGTCGAGGCTCGCATCAGCCTCGGCAAGATCTTCGAGAAGGCCCGCGCCTGGATGGCCGCGCAACGCGAGTATGAGAAATGCATCGAGCTGGTGCCCGCCGACGAGCGGGGCTACGTGGCGCTGGCGGTGCTGCTGATCGGCCGCGACCAGAAAGACAAGGCACGCTCGATGCTTGAGAAGGCGCTGGAAATCAATCCCAGCTTTGCCGAGACGCTGTACTGGCTGTCGGTGCTGACCACGCCCGAAGATTCCAATGAGGGACTCAAGCTGCTGGAACGTGCGGTCAAGAACGGCTTCCGTGACCGGCGGCGCCTGATGGAGCCCGCGTTCAAGGCGCTCGAGGGCGTGCCCGCCTTCCAGAACCTGCTGAAGGTATTCGGCACGGCCAAGATCGTGCCCAAGTAATCAGCGTTTGAGGCGCACGAGCACGCGGTCG
This sequence comes from Planctomycetota bacterium, assembly GCA_020638675.1. Lineage (GTDB taxonomy): Bacteria > Planctomycetota > UBA8742 > UBA2392 > UBA2392 > JACKID01. The sequence goes on along the minus strand of JACKID010000001.1, from coordinate 546,021 downwards.
TAGGTATTCGTCACCGGGTCGTAGACCTGCAGGAACCCAGCCACACCTTCCCTGATAACTTCCGGGTGCTGCACGCCGAACAGGATGCTGTCGTCGGGCGAGCTCGGGTCCGGGCTGGTGTAGGGCACCAGCTCGTTCGCCTCCGGAAAGTCGACCGCCAGGAACGGCTCCCGCCCGAGGTCGCGCACCTTGCGGCCCACGATCTCGAAGGCCCACTCGGACTTGCCGATGCCGATCGTGAACTGGTACTCACGCTGCGCAAAGTGGGCCCCCTGGCCGAATCGGACCGTCCGGGGCGCACTGCGGTAGCGCTTGCCGCGCTCGTCAAACTCGACGGCGATCTTCACCTCGCCGGAGAAGTACGCGAGGTCAGTCTCAAGAAAATGGCGTTCGCCGGCCGTGCTGCCGATGTCGTGCCAGTTGTGCCCGTCTGAAGACGCCAGCAGACGGCACTTGGACTGCCCGCTGGTCTGCCACATGGTCCAGAAGGTCACGCCGGAAACCCGCAACCCGTCCCGGGGCCACAGGTCAATGGGGTCCAGCGGCGGCAACTTCTCCAGCGGCACGGTTTCGTATTGCTGGCCGTTGGGTGTGGCGTTGCCGGGCGGCAGGTTCGCGGGCTGGTCGTCGTTGCCTTCGCCGGACGGCGCGCTGCCGGACTTCCACAGCGCGAGCCCGCCCATGGCGATTGCGATGACGATCAGCGAGGCGATCAGTGGCTTCCACTGCTTCATGGCCCGCGACTATAGCAGGGCATCAGTCGAGGTCGAACAGCAGCAACTCGGCATCGTCCGTAGCGAGAATCTGCAGTTTGTCGACTTCCTCCACGGCCGCACCATCGCCGGCACCGAGGGTTTCGCCGTTCAGCTCAAGCGAGCCTTTGGTGACCTGTAGCCATGCGCCGTGCCCGTGCGACAGGCTGTAGCTCAACTCATCACCCTGCTTCAGTCGCGCGCCGAACAGCCTGGCGTCGGCGTTGATGGTGACCGAGCCGTCCGCGCCGTCCGGCGAAGCGATCAGGGCCAGCCGGCCGGGCTCAATCGCGGGCAGTGAGCGTTCCTCGTAGCCAGGCTCAATGCCCTTCTCGCGCGGGAAGATCCAGATCTGGTAGAGGTGAACCGGCACGTCGCCGCGGTTCATCTCGCTGTGCATGACGCCGGTGCCGGCGCTCATGCGCTGGACGACGCCCGGCTTGATGACGCCCACGTTGCCCATGCTGTCGCGGTGCTCGAGCTCGCCGGACATGACGTAGGTGACGATTTCCATGTCGCGGTGCGGGTGCATACCGAAGCCGTTGTGTGCGGCGATGGTGTCTTCGTTCATGACGCGCAGGTTGCGGAAACGCACGTGGCGCGAGTCGAGGTAGTCGGCGAAGCTGAATGTGTGCCAGGTGTTGAGCCAGCCGTGCCGAACGTGGCCGCGCTCGGATGCCTTGCGGATGGTGATCATCGCACACCCCCTTTCGGCTTCATAACAGTTCTATATCGAATTATCTTCCCGGGTGGTTAGCGGGCCAGGCGCTCTGCCATCTCGACCACGGACTTGCCGAGCCCCTTCACGATCGCGGCCGTCTTTTCGTCGCTCAGATTGCCCTCGCCGTCGAAGGCCTGGTTGGCGTTTGCCAGCCCGAACATCCCCGGCAGCACAAGGAATTGGATGTTGGACAGCAGATCCCGCAGGTGCGGCAGCATGCGCATGGCGCCGCGAGCGCCGGGGCTGGCACCCATGATGGCAACCGGCTTGCCCTTCCATTGCTCGAAGGGCTTGAAGCCCTCGCGCGGGCGCGACGTCCAGTCGATCAGGTTCTTGAGCGCACCGCTGTATCCACTGTTGTATTCGGGACTTGCGATCAGATAGCCATCGTGCTGTGTGAACAGATCGACCAGCTTCAGCGCGTTTTCGGGCAGCCCGTTGGCGGCCTCGTCGTCGCCGTCGTAGATCGGCAGCGGGTAGTCCCTCATGTCGATGACGGTGACTTCGGCGCCGGCTTCACGTGCGCCTTCGCCCGCGGCACGAACGAGCTTCTTGTTCCAGGAGCCTTTGCGCAGGCTGCCGGCGAAAGCGAGGATCTTCGGCATGGTTCCCTCCGTGCGTATTGGGCCATCATCACGGCGTGATGGAAGCCAAAAGTCAGAGGGACCGCAGCTGGTGGGCCGCAGTCCCTCTTTTCGGCCCAGGTCGGGGGCAACAACCAGGGCAGTGAGTGGAACGTCGGCCGGGGCGGGAGTAATCCGTGAATCCAAATTCTGTATGCTGGTCTGGATATCCCAGGTGGAGTCCCCATGAGCAACCGCGACGAGCTACCGATCCCGGAAGCAGCAATGAGGGATGCGAAGTCGCGCGAAATGATTCGCGCTTGGGTCGCTGAAGAAAGCCTCTGGTGCTCCATCAATATCGGGAGCTGGGAAGGCGTCGAGGACACGGATGAGCCCGCAGCGTGGGGCATCCTGCTGGCAGACGTCGCACGCCATGTGGGGAATGCTCTGAGAGACATGAAGGGCGCCGATCCAGTCGATGTTGTACTGGCGATTCGCGAGATGTTCCTCGCTGAGCTTGGAGAACCAACTTCAGATCACAACGGCGACTTCGTACAGGGACAAGAGGGTTAAACGGACACGGGTCGAAGCTTTCGCTTCGACCCGTGTTATATCCCGGCACCAACCTACTTTCGCCTTTCGACTATCATCGGCCCTACGGGCTTAACTTCCGAGTTCGGGATGGGATCGGGTGTGTCCCCGCAGGTAAGGGCACCGAGAAAACTTGCCGCCCCGGAAATGACGGGGCAAAGTTGTCAACCGAGCACGGCTCGCTGACAACAGCATACTGGATAGATGTTCATGACGGCATCACGTGAGATCGCGTACGACGTGTCTTGGAATCGCGATGTTGTGTTGCAACGTGAATCTTGAAGCAACGATCACCGTTCAAAGAGACCCGGAGATTGTTGCGGTCAAGCCAATCGGATGATTAGTACCGGTTAGCTTTCTCCTCTCGGAGTTTACACACCCGGCCTATCGACGTGGTAGTCTTCCACGGTCCTGATGGGGAGTCCTTATCTTGCGAAGGGCTTCGCGCTTATATGCTTTCAGCGCTTATCCTTTCCGGACGTAGCTACCCTGCGCTGGGCCTGGCGGCCCAACAGGAACACCAGAGGTCCGTCCAACCCAATCCTCTCGTACTAAGGTTAGACTCGCTCAAGACTCCTCCGCCCACAGTAGGTAGGGACCAACCTGGCTCGCGCCGGTCTGAACCCAGCTCACGTACCGCTTTAATCGGCGAACAGCCGAACCCTTGGGACCGCCTTCAGCCCCAGGATGCGATGAGCCGACATCGAGGTGCCAAACCCTACCGTCGATATGGACTCTTAGGTAGGATCAGCCTGTTATCCCTAGCGTAGCTTTTATCTGATGAGCTATGTCCCTTCCACACGGATCCACAGGATCACTAAGTCCTGCTTTCGCATCTGCTCGACCTATTAGTCTCGCAGTCAAGCACCCTTCTACCTTTGCGCTCAACGGGCGATGACCGACCGCCCTGAGGGTACCTTTGAACTCCTCCGTTACTTTTTGGGAGGAAACCGCCCCAGTCAAACTGACCGTCAAACAGTGTCCCCTGGCCGGATTCACGGCACAGGGTTAGAACTCTCGTAAATAAAGGGTGGTATCTCACCGATGGCTCCACCAAGGCCTGGACCTTGGTCTCAACGCCTCCCACCTATCCTGCGCATTACATACGAAAGCCCAGTGTCAGACTACAGTAAAGCTGCATAGGGTCTTTCCGCCTAGCTGCGGGTACGTTGTATCTTCACAACGACTCCTATTTCGCCGTGTCCCTGTTGGAGACAGTGTTCCACTCGTGCCGCTCTTCGTGCGGGACTGAACTTACCAGCCAAGGAATTTCGCTACCTTAGGACCCTCATAGTTAGGGCCGCCATTCACTGGGGCTTAGGTTCACAGCTTCGCCTTGCGGCTAACCGATTCCCTTGACCTTCCAGCATTGGGCAAGCGTCGCTCCCTATACATCCTCTTCGGAGTTAGCAGAGAGCTGTGTTTTTGATAAACAGTCGGTGGAACCTCTTTTCTGTGGCCTCCCCTTGCGGGGTAGGCGCCCCTTCTAGCGAACGTACGGGGCCAATTTGCCGAGTTCCTTCAACAGAGTTCTCACGCGCGTCTGAGGATATTCTCCTCGCCTACCTGTGTCGGTTTCGGGTACGGTCACATACAAGTTATGCTTAGAGGCTTTTCTTGCCGAAGCTTCACGTCAGTACGGTTTGGCCGAAGCCGCCCCGTCTCAGCCTTTGGAGATTACGCAGACGGATTTACCTATCTGCCACCCCTCAGGCCAACGGACCACCAGCAGGCCCTAGACCTTCTACTCCGGGTCCCCCCATCGCACTTGCACATGGTTGACGAATATTAACGTCATTCCCATCAACTACGCCTTTCGGCCTCGTCTTAGGGACCGACTAACCCGAGGCGGAATTACCTTGCCCCGGAACCCTTAGGCTTACGACGAACGGGATTCTAACCCGTTTTATCGCTACTCAATCCGGCATGATCACTTCCAGTCACTCCACCACTCCTTACGGTATGGCTTCGATGCGGACTGGAACGCTCCGCTACCCCGCACGGAACCCAACGGGTATCCGTACAGACAGAGCTTCGGTGCTACGCTTAGTCCCGATCATTGTCGGCGCGAAAGTGCTCGACCGGTAAGCTATTACGCACTTTTTAAATGGTGGCTGCTTCTAAGCCAACATCCCGGCTGTCTTAGCACTTCCACTTCCTTTGTCCACTTAGCGTAGGCTTGGGGACCTTAGCTGCTGTTCTGGGTTATCTCCCTCTCGACCATAGAGCTTATCCCCTACGGTCTTACTCCCAGGATACGGCGCATGGTATTCGGAGTTTGAAAGGATGGGGTACGGCGAACCGCCCACCAATCCTCTCAGTATCTCTACCCCCACACACTATTACCTGAGGCAAACCCTAAAGTTTTTTCGCGGAGAACCAGCTATCTCCGAAGTCGGTTAGCTTTTCACTCCTATCCACAACTCATCCGATAGTTTTTCAACACTAAACGGTTCGGGCCTCCATGGACGATTAAGTCCACTTCACCCTGGTCATGGATAGATCCTCCGGTTTCGGGTCTACGCCACGTTACTAGAATCGCACGTTTCGCACTCGCTTTCGCTTCGGCTTCGCGTCTGAGACGCTTAACCTTGCAACGCAACGTAACTCGCCGGATCATTATGCAAAAGGCACGCCGTCACTCTTGCCCATACGGGTATAGAGCTCCGACCGCTTGTAGGCATACGGTTTCAGGATCAATTCCTCCCCTCCCGGGGATCTTTCCAACTTTCCCTTGCGGTACTGGTACGCTATCGGTCACTTAGGAATACTTAGCCTTAGAGAGTGGGTTCCCTAAATTCCTGCCGGATTTCTCCTAACCGACAGTACTTGGGAGAGACACCGGAGTCCGTTACTCTTTCACTTACAGGGCTTTCACCTTCTACGGCCGGACTTTCCAGTCCGTTCAGTTAGAGCCGGATTTGTAACTCCGTGCAGGGTCTACAGCCCCTGCCTGTGTTTCCCGCGACCCCGCTTACGCAACGCCTGTATGCTTACACGTAAACGGTTTGGGCTAATTCCCTTTCGCTCGCCGCTACTCAGGAAGTCTCTTCGATTTCTTTTCCTGCAGGTACTGAGATGGTTCAGTTCTCTGCGTTTGCTCCCTCCAGCCTATGCATTCAGCTGGGGGCGACCGGTATTCTAACCGGCCAGGTTTCCCCATTCGGAAATCCCCGGGTAATAACGGTTGTTACCACCTCCCCGAGGCTTATCGCAGGTTTCCACGTCCTTCATCGCTTCTAAGTGCCTAGTCATCCCCCGTACGCCCTTAATATCTTGACCACAACAACCCCTGGATCCCTCCAGGATCATCGCTTTCTCACTCAACCGGACCGTATAAACGGCAACCCGGCTGCCTGAGCTGCAAGACACGTTGTAGCGTCCAACGCCTTCCCGTCTCACGACGGGCCTGCGTTGTTTTTCATCGTTGATGCCTTGGTTTTCATTTCTCCAGACGCGCGCTAAGTGCAGTCGAAACTGCACCGTTCCAACGCCTCGCGGCGGTGGCTTAGCGAATAGGTTATTTTTTAGGATAACACTATTAATTCTGGAGTATTGATGTCACTCTGATCTATCACAGTATGCTGTTGTCAAAGAGCCGAAGCCCGATTCTGAGTCGGGGCTCGAGAGCATGCGCAGCACGCACATTCCCAAACCTCGACCACATACGCGTTTGGCCCGCCGGCCGTAACGCCAAAGGCGCGAAGGCTGGTGGACCGGAGGGGAGTCGAACCCCTGACCCTCGCCTTGCAAAGGCGACGCTCTACCACTGAGCTACCGGCCCCCTTCGACCTCGCTCAGTGCCCCGCCCCTTCGCTTGTGCTTTGGCTCCAAACGTGAGGCTGGCTTGCCAGACGAAGCCCATGGGGCGGAGTCTGGTGCGCCGGGGCGGACTCGAACCGCCGACCTCACGCTTATCAGGCGTGTGCTCTAACCAACTGAGCTACCGGCGCGCCTGAGACCTCGCACTGCGAAGGGTGCGAAGGGGCCCCCAGTGAAACGGGGGCCCCGTGCACGCGTATGTTGAATAGCCAGAAGAGAGGATATGCCTTACGACTATTAGAGTCGCCTCTAATAGAAGTCTATGTAATCCTTAGAAAGGAGGTGATCCAGCCGCAGGTTCCCCTACTGCTACCTTGTTACGACTTAGCCCCAGTCACCGACACTACCCTAGGCGCCGCCCTCCGAAGTTAGGCTAACGACTTTAGATAGAACCGGCTTCCATGGCTTGACGGGCGGTGTGTACAAGGCTCAGGAACATATTCACCGCGGTATGGCTGACCCGCGATTACTAGCGATTCCAACTTCATGGAGTCGAGTTGCAGACTCCAATCCGAACTGGGCATGGCTTTTTGAGATTTCCCCCACCTCGCGGTATCGGATCCCTTTGTACCATGCATTGTAGCACGTGTGTAGCCCAGGCCATAAGGGCCATGATGACTTGACGTCGTCCCCACCTTCCTCCGTCTTACGAGGCAGTCCTGCCAAAGTCCCCGCCATTACGCGCTGGCAACTGACAGTAGGGGTTTCGCTCGTTATGGGACTTAACCCGACATCTCACGACACGAGCTGACGACAGCCATGCAACACCTGCACAGGATTTCCCCGAAGGGTTGGCCGCGCTTTCACACGGTTACATCCTGATGTCTAGGCCTGGTAAGGTTCTTCGCGTTGCTTCGAATTAAACCACATGCTCCACCGCTTGTGTGAGCCCCCGTCAATTCCTTTGAGTTTTACCCTTGCGAGCATACTCCCCAGGCGGTGCACTTATCGGTTTCCCTTGGGGAGAGAATGGCTAGGTGCCTCCCTCTCCCTAGTGCACATCGTTTACGGCGTGGACTACCGGGGTATCTAATCCCGTTCGCTCCCCACGCTTTCGCGCCTCAGCGTCAGTACATGGCCAGTGCGCCGCCTTCGCCTCCGGTGTTCCCTGTGATATCTGAGCATTTCACCGCTCCACCACAAGTTCCGCGCACCCCTCCATGACTCTAGCTCCGCAGTATCATGGCCAGTTCGGCGGGTGAGCCGCCGGATTTCAACCATGACTTACGAAGCCGCCTACGCGCCCTTTAAGCCCAGTAAATCCGAACAACGTTTGCGACCTACGTATTACCGCAGCTGCTGGCACGTAGTTAGCTGTCACTTCCTCTGGAGTTTAACTCATCACGCAGGTTATGCGCTTATTGTTAGCTCCTGACAGTGGTTTACAACCCGAAGGCCTTCATCCCACACGCGGCGTCGCACGTTCAAGCTTGCGCTCATTGACAATGATTCTCGACTGCAGCCTCCCGTAGGAGTCTGGGCAGTGTCTCAGTCCCAGTGTGGCCGGCCACCCTCTCAGGCCGGCTACGCGTCGTAGCCTTGGTAGGCCGTTACCCTACCAACTAGCTGATACGGGCTGGTCTCCTCCTCAAGCGTCCGAAGACTTTGACCTCTGTGGGATGCCCCACCGTGGTCTTATGCGGTATTAGCCCCAGTTTCCCGGAGTTATCCCCCACTCGAGGGTAGATTAACCAGCTGTTACTCACCCTTTCGCCACTCGTGTACACCCGAAGGTGCCTTACCGTTCGACTTGCATGCCTCATCCACGCCGCCAACGTTCGTTCTGAACCAGGATCAAATTCTCCATCAACAAAAATTTGATCTCGGTCACATTCTCTGGGCATTGGGCAATTGCTCCCGAATTTTCGGGTTCGATTGCTTCAATGCTGAAGATGTGACTGATTGTTTTGATTGGCGCCCCTGCCTGAGCAGGAGCAGATCAAAGGTACCTGACTCGGCCGAAGCCGAACCAGGCGCAGAAGTCGCTAACGCACCCCCGCCGGTATGGCGGCTGACTTCGGGCCCACTGGGCCGTCCGTCAGGAGCTGTGCTCATCGTGCGATCGCTGCCTTCTACAATCACATCCTCTTCTTGCTGGCTATTCAGTTTTCAAAGAACAGTGGCCTTCAGGCGCTCGCCATTTTTCGGAAATGGCACTACCCAAAAACACACCGGCACCTACTTCCCTGTTTCAGGGCAGGCACCGGGCGTTTGAGGCCGGAAGGCCTCAGGCGCTCAGCGCCAATCTCCTGCTTCGCAGAGACAGTTGGTTCCACGACACGGAAACGTGTCGGGCCCCTCAATGTATCCGGAGTATTTTTCTGGTCAACCCCGGGGACCCAAGTTTTCGCCGAAACCCCTTCGTTTCGGGCTTCCGTCACGCCTCCCGGCCTGACGTCCCCTTTGTGGGGCGCGCAAAAGTAGCGCGTTTCTTTCCGGAGTCAAGCCCCGATGAAGAACTTTTTTCTGCCGGGCAAAAATACCCGTCTTGCCAGTGCATCCAAGCAACGAAATCCGGTTGCATGCGACCCAAGAAACGAACCGGGGCAGTTGTTTCTTCCCGCCCGCGAAGCCCTGTACGAAGCCGCTAGTACGTAACCAGGCTCAGCACATTGCGGGCGGCCAGCTTCTCGCGCCCGTTCAGGAACAGCAGCTCGACGACAAACCCTACCGCCGCAACGGACGCGCCAAGGCGCTCTACCAGCTCGCACGACGCGGCCGCGGTGCCGCCGGTCGCCAGCAGGTCGTCAATCACGATCACGCGGTCGTCGCTGCCGACGCCGTCGCTGTGCATCTCCAGCGTGCCTTCACCGTACTCAAGCGTGTAGCTGACGCTGATCTTGTCGTACGGAAGCTTGCCGGGCTTGCGAATCGGCGTGAACGGCAGCTCCATCTGCGCGGCCAGCACTGCGCCGAAGATGAACCCGCGCGATTCAATGCCCACGATGCGCGTCGGCTTCAGCGATTCAAACTCGCGCTCAAATGCGCCACAGATACGCGCCATCGCGGCCGGGTCGCCGAGGATCGGCGTGATGTCCTTGAAGATAATGCCCGGCTTCGGAAAGTCCGGGATGTCGCGAATCAAGCGCTTGATCGAGTCCATATTGCTCTCCCTGAGGGCGCGCGTTCTAGCCCATGGCGCAGTCAGCGCCAACCGCAAACTGCGGACTTGCACCGAAGGTGCAGCAAACCGAAAAGGGAAGTCTATGGAAAGCCGCTACTCGGACGAAAAGGCCGCAGCGTTTCTTGACCGCTTCGCGAGCGCCGGTGAAGACGTGGCGATGCGCGTCTACACGTCGCAGCTGATCGGCGGCGACGCCGACCTGGTGATGCACGGTGGCGGCAACACCAGCGTGAAGGGCGAGTTCAAGAACATCCTCGGCGAGACTGTTCCCGCGATTTTCGTGAAGGGCAGCGGCTGGAACCTCGACAGCATCGAGCCGCCCGGGCTGCCGGGGCTGGACCTTGAGTACCTGAAGAAGTTGCGCGCGCTGGACACACTCTCTGACGAAGAGATGGTCAGCCAGCTTCGCACGCACCTGTTCGATGCCTCGGCGCCGAACCCCAGTGTCGAGACACTGCTGCACGCATTCCTGCCGCACAAGTTCATCGACCATTCCCACGCAGACGCGATCCTCGCCATCACCAACCGTCCCAACGGCGAAGAGCTGGTGCGCGAAATCTTCGGCGAGCGCGTCGGCATCGTGCGCTACGTGATGCCCGGCTTTGAATTGGCCAAGGTGTGTGCCGAGGTCTACGAGCAAAATGAAAACGTCGAGGGACTCGTGCTGTTGAAGCACGGGTTGTTCACCTTCGGTGCGACCGGCCGGGAAAGCTACGAGCGGCACATTGAACTCGTCAGCCTCGCCGAAGACTGGCTGCGCGAGGAAAAGGCCAAGGGCCGTCGTCTGAAGGAAACTTTTGACGCGCCCGACCCGCCGGAAGCGCTCGCACCGGAGATCGCCCCGCTTCTGCGCGGGCTGCTCGCCGAAGCCACCGGCGACCCGGATGCGCCATACAAGCGCATGGTGCTGGAATGGCGCGACAGCGACGAGATCCTGGACTTCGTAAATTCCGCCGAACTTGCGACGCTGGCGCTGACCGGCCCGCTGACGCCCGACCACGTAATCCGCACGAAGGCGCTGCCGCTTGTGCTGTTCGCACCTGAATTCGACGACCCGGCCGAACAGCTCGGCCACGCCGTCACGGCGTATCGCCGCGCCTACGACAGCTACTTCAAGTCGATGATCTACCAGAAGGGCGTGGAGCGTGTGCGGCTCGACGACTTCCCGCGCATCGTGCTGGTGCCCGGCGTCGGGCTGATGGCATGGGGCGAAAGCAAGAAGGCGGCGCGCATCGCGGCCGACATCTACGAGCACACCATCCGCGTGAAGACGCTTGTGTACGCGACAGGCGAATACGAATCGTTGCCCGAGAGCGACCTGTTCGACGTCGAATACTGGCCGCTGGAGCAGGCCAAGCTCGGCAAGAGCAAGCCCAAGCCGCTTCAGGGGCAGGTCGCGGTCGTTACCGGCGCCGCCGGCGCGATCGGCAGCGCGGTGGCGCAGAGCCTGATTGAGGCGGGCGCGCACGTCGTGCTGAGCGACGTCAACGCCGAGCGCCTGGAAGCGACATGCGAAGCACTTGGTGCGAAGTACGGACGCGACTCCCGCCGCGGCGTGGTCAGCGACGTGACCGACGAGCGCAGCGTGGAAGCCCTGTTTGACGAAGCGGCGCGCCAGTTCGGCGGCGTCGACATCGTGGTGCCGAACGCCGGCATCGCGCACTCGCGCCCGCTGGAAGAGCTCGACACCGACGACTGGCAGCGCGTGATGGACGTGAACGTCAAGGGCTACTTCCTGGTGATGCGCGAAGCCGCGCGCCTGATGAAGAAGCAGGGCACGGGCGGGCATATCATCGCGATCGGCAGCAAGAACGTGATGGCGCCCGGCGCGGAGTTCTCGGCCTACTCGGCCAGCAAGGCGGCCGTGCACCAGCTTGCCAAAGTCAGCGCGATGGAGCTGGCCAAGGACGGGATTCGCGTCAACGTGCTCGCGCCCGACGCAGTATTCGGCGATGACAAGAACCCGAGCGGGCTGTGGGATGAAGTCGGCCCCGACCGCGCCAAGGCGCACGGCATTGAGTTCAAGCAGCTCGAGGAGCATTACCGCAACCGCAACCTGCTGCACGCGCGCGTCACAGGCCGTCACGTCGGGAACGCCGTGGTCTTCTTCGCGACAAACCAGACGCCCACCACGGGCGCGACGCTGCCGATCGACGGCGGCATCGCCAACGCCTTCCCAAGGTAACACCAATGCCCGCACCAGTGGTCGAAGTGATTGGCGTCTACCGTGTCACCGCCAATGACGCCACCGTGGTTGAGGCCTTGGAATTGCAGCGCGATCTATCTCCGACCGACCCGGGTGCTGACGAGGCCGCACAAGAGATAAGGCGAGAAATCGAATCCACAGTTCTGATTGAGATGTTAATCGATGACGGTGGTTCGCTCGAAGAGCTCCCGGTCATCAGGCAATCGTTGGGATCAGCTCCCTCTGACAACGATCAGGTGTGCTACCTTGAGCGGTATCTCTCAAGCGACGGCACGCGTGTTCTATCAGACTCACGCCTCCAACATGACGGTGGCAAGGTGCGAGTCACGTTCTTCATCCACTACTACAAACCTGATGTAGCGCTCGCTTGGGAATTCGGCCCAATCACCTGCACGCCCCCAAGAAGCATGCCAAAGCGACTGGCCAGACTCTGCCCCTATGAGCCAGTGGACTAGGTCCAAGCATCTCCGCTCGTTTGAAGCCGCAGTGTGCGCCGCTCATCGGTAGGGCGCGAGGTTGGCACTCGCAGCGGTTGCACTTTGGTAGCACCAGCTCGAATTACGGCCATATTTGCGGGTGAAACCGGGGTATGCGACGTGTTAAACGTGAATAGAGTGCCCGCCCGATAGTGAGAGAACATGGCAACCGACACCCTGGAACAACTTCCGAAACAGTACCCGCGCGCGTTTGTGCCGGCCGACCTGATCGTGCGCGGCTTTGAAGACGTTCGCGCGCTCTACGACCAGTTGCTCGAGGCCGAGCTGAACACCGGCGAAGAGCTTGAGCAGTGGATGCTGCAGCGCTCCGAGCTCGAGTCCGTCATCCAGGAAGTTGCCTCGCGCATCTACATCCGCAGCACGGTCGACACGACCAACCTCGACTACAAGCAGGCGTTCCTCGACTGGGTGGAAGACGTTGAGCCGCGCATCAAGCCGATCAGCCACAAGCTGAACGTGAAGTTCCGCGACTGCCCGGCACGCGATCAGCTCGACAAGTCGGTATACGGCATATACGAGCGCAACGTGCTGACGGCGCTCGAGCTGTTCAGCGAAAAGAACGTCCCGCTGGAGACTGAGCTCAGCAAGCTCACGAACAAGTACGAAGAGATCCAGGGCGGCATCACAATCGAGTTCCAGGGCGAGCAGCGCACGCCGCAGCAGATGGCCAAGTACCAGCTTGAGCCGGACCGCGCCGTCCGCGAAGCCGCGTGGCGCGCGACATCCGAGCGTCGGCTGACTGAAGGCCCGAAGCTGGACGAGCTGTTCGACAAGCAACTGCGCCTGCGCGAGCAGGTGGCGACCAACGCCGGGCTCAAGAGTTTCCGCGACTTCCAGTTCAAGTCGTTCCTGCGTTTCGATTACACGCCGGCCGACTGCGACAAGTTCGCGAACGCCGTCGAGACCGTCGCGCTGCCGGCCGTCGAGCGCGTGCTGGCCCGCCGCCGCAAGGACATGAAGCTTGAGAAGCTGCGCCCCTGGGACACGAGCGTGGACCCGCTTGGCCGCGGCCCGCTGAAGCCGTTCGAAGATGTCGAAGAGTTGAAGGCAGGCTGCAGCCGCATCTTTCACAAGGTGGACGGCGAGCTGGGCGCGCAATTCGACAACATGCGCAACCTCGGCTTGCTCGACCTCGACAACCGCCGCGGCAAGGCACCCGGCGGCTACCAAAGCACTCTGGACGAAGTGCGACTGCCGTTCATTTTCATGAACGCAGTCGGCATTGACGGCGATCTGCGCACGTTGTTGCACGAGGGCGGCCACGCCTTCCACGCTTACGCGGCCGCGAACCAGCCGCTGATGCAGTACCGCAGCGCGCCGATGGAATTCTGCGAAGTGGCGAGCATGAGCATGGAGTTGCTCGGGCTGCCGCACATGGACGAATTCTACAAGGGCGAAGACCTGCAGCGCGCGCGCCGCGAATTCCTGGAAGGCATCATCGAGTACTTCCCCTGGTACGCGATCATCGACCAGTTCCAGCACTGGGTGTACACGAACCCGGGCAGCACCATCGCCCAGCGCGAAGACAAGTGGCTCGCGTTGAACGAGCGCTTCAGCGCCGGCGTCGACTGGAGCGGGCTGGAGCAGTACCGCCGCAACGGCTGGCAGCGCATCGGGCACATGTTCTTCGCGCCGTTCTATTTCATCGAGTACGCCATCGCCCAGATTGGCGCGCTGCAGGTGTGGCTGAACAGCAAGCACAACGGGCCAAAGGCGCTCGAGCAGTACCGCCACGCGCTCAGCCTCGGCGGCAGCAAGACGTTGCCGGAGCTATTCAAGGCCGCCGGCGGCAGGTTCGGCATGGGCGCGGACACGGTTAGGCCCCTGATCGACGCGCTTGAAGAAGAACTCGCGGCGCTCTAGCAGAGCTTGAGGGGACGACCGTCGAAACTACGGTTTCGCACAGAGACCACGGAGAACACAGAGAGGCCATTGGGCCCGACCTCTGTGACCTCCGTGGTCTCTGTGCGAGATGGCTGTTGCAGTTCTTGGCGTCTTCGCGTGAACTTCGCGCCTTCCGATCTACGCCACAGGCATCGTCGGACAAGTCGCGCGGGGCAGTCGATGGAACGTACACCTGAACAACAGGCTAAACGCACGCGGCGCATAGCGACCGCCGCGCTGATGTCGGTCTGTTTGTTCTGGGGCGCGACGTTTCTTTGGATGGAGCAAGGCACAGACGCCCTGCAGCACATCTACGGCGACGACAACCACGCGGCCATAGGCGCGTTCTTTCTGCTGTGGCGTTTCGTGATCGCCGCGCTGCTGATGCCGCTACTGGTTCCGCGCAGTGTCAAACGGCTCGACCGTGCCGCGTGGAAATGGGGCTTCTGGCTCAGCATCCCGTTTGCGCTCGGCTTCTTGTTGCAGATCTTCGGGCTGGCGCAGGCCGACGTGCCGCCGAGCCAGTCGGCGTTCCTGACTTCCCTGTACGTAGTCGCGACGCCGATCCTCGCGGCGATCGTGTGGCGCCGCCTGCCGGCGCGCGGCGTGGCGCTTGGTGTGGTGCTCGCGGTGATCGGCGCCGCGTACATGAAGGGGCCGCCTCAGGGCGGGCTCAGCCTCGGCGCATGGAGCACGATCGCCTGCGCGGTCGTGTTCGGCGCGCACATCCTGCTGACCGACTACGCGACCAAACGCGCCGACCCGATGGCGATCACGCTGGTCATGTTTCTGTGCAGCATCGGCTGGAACGGACTGGCCCTGCTGGCCGCGCCCAGCGGGCCTGCCATGTTTGAGCCGGGACTGATCGCCCGCGCATTCACCGATCTGACGTTCCTCGGCACCGAAGTAGCCTGCGCCGTGTTTGCGACAGTGATCGCTGTGAGTGTCCTGAACCGCTGGCAGAAGGAACTTGCGCCCGCGCGCGCGGCAATCGTCTACACGGCCGAGCCAGTGCTGGCGGCGATCATCAGCATCGTCGCCGGACGCGACACGGTGAGCTGCTGGCTGGCGTTCGGCGCGACGATGATCCTGCTGGCGAACCTGAGCGCGGAGTTCCTGCGCAAGCGGCCAAAGCTGCCGGCGCCGGGCGTGTAACGCAAACGGCCCGGCTTTCGCCGGGCCGCCATTGCTGTCTGTCCTGAAGTGGTGATGCGCTGCTACCCCAGCTGCGCCCTTCACCCGTCGCGACAAAGCAGTGCTTTGACGCGATACACTCGCTACGCGAGTTACTTGAACTTGATGTCCCAGTCGTCCAGTTCATAGACGACCATGGTTCCGCCGAACTTCACGTACACGGCCACGAGCCACTTGTACTTGGTGGTGCTGCTGGACTTGTCCCACCACTCGGTGAGGCTCGGCACGTAGGTGGGAACCTTGAGCTTGCTCAAGTCCTGCTTGCCAAGCTTCGGCGCATCGCTCTTGCCGCTGTCGCCGTCTTCGCCATCCTTGCCCAGTGCACGCTCAATGGCCTTCTTGATGTCGTCGGGGCTGATGCCGTCCGGAATCGGAATGCCGTCCGGCTTTTCCTTGCTGTCCTGGAAGCCGTCGGCCGGGTCGTCGATGCCGTCGCCGTCGCGTCCGCCCGGGCCGCCGCGCCGGTTGTCGCGCGGGTTGCTGGGCGCGGCGTTCGGGTCGTCGGTCGGCTTCTTGCCGGCGATCGGCAGGTGGCCACCGACGATCTGGTAGAAGCCGTCTTCGCCGAAGGTCGCCTTCTTGGTGCTGAGCCGGTGAATCTTGGCTTCGTCGAGATCGAAGCGCTTCTGGAACCGTTCCTTGATGTTGTTCGGATCACTGCCGCCGACCATTTCGCCGATCTTTTCGGCAATGGCGATATCCATCTGGCGGCGCGCCCAGTTCAGCGCCTCGGTGACGGTCACTTCCTTGTTTTCCTTGTCGCGGATGTATTCGCGCGCGACCGGCTTCATCTGCTTGTACCACTCGTTGATCACGTACTTGGTGAAATCGAGGTCGATTTCAGCGTAGGTGTCGTCCACCTTGTCGAGCACGGGCCCGGTCGGCTTGTAGCTGTCCTTGGCCTCGTCGAGAATATTCAGCGCGCCCTGGTAGACGTGCTTCTTGGCCTGCTTGCGGGCCTCGACCAGCATGGTCAGCACGGCCGCCTGGCGGATCAGCTCATCAAGCTCGGTTTCGTACTCGGTCAGGCGCGCCTGCAGCTTGCTGTCCGGGCCGCTTGCGAGCGCCAGCGACACGTAGTCCTTGGCTTCCTGGTACAGCGCAAGCTTGTCGGCGATGCGTGCAAGCTCATAGTACTGCTTGGCGGTCTCGATCGGCTCGCGCTGGCTTTCGGCGAGGCGCAGAACTTCCGGCTCGGCCATCATCACCGCGGCGTCGATCAGGATGTCCGTCACGAAGCCTTCTTCCATGACTTCGTCTTCGGGAATGACCTTGCCGTTGGTCAGGTCGAAGTTCTTCACGCGGTAGCCGTTGGCCACGCGGGTGATTTCGCCTTCCATCACGCTGCCGTCGATCAGCTCGAGGCGAGAGCCTTCAACCATGACTTCGAGGTTCAGGCCTTCATCCGGGTCCTGGGCGTTGGTGAGGCGTTTCTTCAGGCCCTCATCGACCTGGTTCCAGCGCAGGAACACCTGCCCGCCGGATTCGGTCAGCTTGAACGTGAAGCCGTCTTCCTTGACCTCGACGACGTCGCCCTGGAGGAAACGCCCGTCCGCAAGCCGGATCTGCTCCGCATTGACGAAATTCACGCTGAAGAGCAGGCCTAAGATGACGACCGGCAGCCATTTGAGCATGCGCATGGAGACTCCTGTTGGAGGCATTACTACCGCAGAATACTGAGTAGAGGGTAGTGCTGTTACGCCATTACGCAAAGGACAAAGGTGCTAAACAGGCAGGCCTGGGGAATTGCCTTCCCCGTTTCGCGAAAAAATCTTTGCCCGTGTGCGCTTCTGGGATGACTAACAACCAACCAGTCGTTTAATTAGCGCAGTACTGATGAGCCGGGTTGCCCGCCCGCCCGATATCCGGCTCATCCGCTTCAAGATGTGCAACTGGGTAGTCTACGGCGCCTCGGACTCGTCCGGGGCGTCTGTAGTTTCGGGCTGGTCCGGATGCGACGTAATGATCTTCCTCTTGAGGAGCTTGGACCAACGAAGCCCGCCCAGTTCATCCGTGGTCTCCGGCGGCTCGGCCTGCTCGCGCAGAAACGCGTTCATCTTGGCGTCCAGCATCTCGATCGTGTGCACGATCAGCGCTTCGGGCGTCATCGGCGGCTTGGGGCTCCCCCATTCCTGCAGCCCGTGATGGCTCAGGATGATGTGCTTCAGCAGCACGCCCTTGCGGTGAGGGAAGTCTTCCAGCGCCTGCAGCTTGCGGTCCAGCAGGTTGATGCCGATCGTGATGTGCCCCAGCAGCTCGCCCTCCAGTGAATAGCTGGGCGCCTCTTCTCCCACCAGCTCGATCACCTTGCCGCTGTCGTGCAGGAACAGCCCGAGAATCACCATTGACCGGTCAATCCACGGGTAGTGCTCGCACATGCGCTCGCCGAGCCGCATCACCGAGTGCACGTGCTCAAGCAAACCGAACCGGTACGGGTGGTGCATCTTCTGCGCGGCCGGGCCTACTTCAAAACGCGCCATGAACTGCTCGTCGGCGAGGTAGGCCTCGGCCAGGCGCCGGAGGTCGGCATCCGGCATGCCGATCAGCATGTCGCGGACTTCCGCCAGCAGCTCGGCCGGGTCGAACGACGGCGCGTGCTCAAACGCGTTGCGGTCGATGTCTTCTTCTTCGGGCGTGCGCAGTGCGCCGATGATGATCTGCGGCGCGTTGCGGAACAGCTCAACCTCGCCCTGGATTTCGACGTAGCAGCCCGCTCGCGCCAGCGCGACTTCTTCGTCGCTCACGTCCCAGCGTTTTGCGCCGATGCTGCCGGTGTTGTCCTTGAGCGTGAGCGCCAGGTACGGCTTGCCGTTGCGGGTCGTCAGGCGGCGCGCATCCGCCACCAGGTAGATCGCGTGGATCACCCCGGGCTCAAGGTCCGCTACATACACGTGGCCGTCTTCCAGCATGGCCGCAGCATAGCGAGACGATTCTCCCGAATCACCACGGCAGTTGCACTCCGCACTCCCGACGCCGGACCAGGGACACTATGGTGTCACGCATGCCCGACCAGAACACAGTCGATCGCGCCGCATCCGGTCTTGGCAGCACCATGGTGCGCGCCGGCGAGTTGCTCAAGCGCGTGCGCAAGGACTTCGGGCGCGCGCATGAGCCCAAGCGCCGACTGTTCACGGCGCTGATCGCGATTTTCGCGGCCGCCGTCGCCACCGGGTTGCTGGTGTTCCGCTGGGGCGAGGCGGGGGCGCTCGACTACGCCGAGCTGCCGACGCGCAACCTGCGGGTCAACCTGTTCGAGACTAACGAAGCGCGCGACCCGGACATCATGATCATCAACATCGATGAAGCCGCGCTCGCCTACGGCGACTCATGGACCGATGTCGGCAACGAGAACGCAAATGATCGGTTCGCCTGGCCGTGGCCACGCCACGTGCACAACAAGATCATTCGCTACTGCCGCGAAGGCGGCGCGCGCGCCATCGTGTTCGACTTGACGTTCAAGGAAACCGGCCCGAACACCAACCAGGTACTGATGGACCGCGAGGTCGGTGGACAGCTCACACGCGTGTGGACGTTCGACAAGGCCGGCGACGACCTGTTCGCGCTGGAAGCAACGGCCCGCGACGACGTTGCGCTGGCGCTGGTGCTGGGTGGCACGTCACGAGACAAAGAAGTGCGCGACGACTTGTTGCCGAAGTATTCGCGCCCGGTCGAGGGCCCCGGCGCAGAACGCCTGCTGATGCAGGAAGGCGAGCGCTACGCCCCCTACCGCAGCGCCGAAGTGCCCTTCGCCGCGCTGATGGACGGCTGGCCCAGCATCGTCGAGGAAGGCCGACGCGGCGACGAAAAGGCCGACCGCAAGCTGGCGGGCCTGCGCAAGAAAGTAAACACCGACAAGTTCATGCTGGAGTCCTCCCGCTATCGCTCAATCCTGCCGCTGACCGAACCAAGCGAGCGGCACGGCATCGCGGCGCTCGGCGTCGTGACCGGCTTCAACGACGTGGACAGCGTCCAGCGCCGCTTTGACGTCGTCGCCACCTACGAAGACAAAACCTACCTGTGCCTGCCGCTCGAGATCTGGCGCATCTATGTGCTGTCCTTTGCGCGCGAGGCGGTCACTGATCCGGACAAGCGCGCCGGGTTTGCCAAACGCTTCGAAGGGCTGTCCGTCAGCGACGCCGGGCTGAAATGGGACGGCACGGACTACGACCTCGCGAACAAGCTGCAGGACGTGCCCCTCAAGGTCGACGGGCGCACGGCCCGCTACCTCGGGCGCACCATGCCCCTGGACGCAAGCGGGCGCGTTGAATTGCGCTATCGCAACTTTCTGCCGATTGAAGACAACATCGACTGGGCCTACATGACGGAAGCCCAGCGCGAGGCCGTTCGCGGTCACAACCCGGACGGTGAACTGTTCGCGATCTATCCCCAGGTCTCGGCCGCGGACATCCTGCACGACTGGGACATGATCAACGAGAACCGCTTCAAGGATGCGGAAACCACCCGGCTGCAAACCCGACGCGGCGAGCTGGAAAGCGAACTGAAGAGCGCGCCCGAGGAAGACCGCGAACCACTCGAAACCGAACTCGCCGATGTGAACATGCGTCTGCGCGCCGTGGAGGCCCAGCCTGTACGCGAGCTCGGGTTGGGTAAGCCTGGCGAGATCGTGAAGGACAAGGTCGTGCTGATCTCCAGCACCGCGTCGGTGTTGATCGACCGCCACCGCACGCCGCTCGCCAACAACACTCCCGGCACCTGGGTGCTGGCCACCTATTTCGACAACCTCAAGAACGACGACTTCATGCAGTCGCTGCCGCGCTGGTTCGAATGGCTGATCGCGCTGGGTGCGGCCGTTCTGACCGTCTGCGTCGTGATGTATGCGGGGCGCCTGCGAAACGGGCTCGTGCTGACGCTGCTGCTGGGCCTGCTGGTGGTCGTCGGCGCGTGGGCCGCGTTCAGCCAGCAGATCTGGTTTCCGCTGATGGCGCCGCTGGTCGGGCTGGTCGCCGGCTTCTCGAACGGCGCGCTGGCCAAGGCGCTCACAGAGGGCCACCAGCGCCGCCAGCGCGAGAACTTCGCCCGGCAGTACATGGGCAAAGAGCTGGTCGATCACGTCATCAAGAACCCGGGCTCGCTCAAGCTCGGTGGGGAAAACCGCCCGATGACCATGTACTTCAGCGACGTCGCGGGCTTCACCACCGTGACGGAGACGCTGGGCCCGAACAACCCGGAGCGCCTGGTCGAGCTGCTGAATATTTACCTGGAGCGCATGACCGACCTGATGCTCAGCACCGGCGGCGTGATCGACAAGTACATCGGCGACGCGATCATGTGCTTCTGGGGCGCGCCCATGGCACAGGAGGATCACGCCGTGCGCGCCTGCCGCGGTGCGCTGGATTGCCGAGCCGAGTTGCAGCGCATGCAGCCCCTGTTCGCCGACGCCGTGCGCGGAATCGCACCCCAACTGATCAAGCCGGACGGCAGCGTGCTGTACGCGCGCGCGGGCATCAACAGCGGCATCGTCACGGTCGGCAACATGGGAAGCAGCAAACGCTTCGCCTACACGGTGATGGGCGACGCCGTGAACCTGGCCGCGCGCCTGGAGCCCCAATGCAAAGGCTACGGGACGGACATCCTGATCGGCGAGAAGACGGAAGAGCTGATTCGCGGAGAGTACACGCTGCGGCGGATCGACCTCATAGTCGTTAAGGGCAAGACGCAGCCGGTGCAGGTGTTTGAGCTGATGGGCGACAAAAACGTGCCGCAGTTCGTGAAAGACCTGCTCGAGCACTTCGAGAAAGGCATCGACCTGTTCCGCGACCGCCAGTTCGAGGCCGCGCTGCAGGAGTTCCGCAACGCCGAGCACCATGAGGCCGTCAGTGAAGAAGACGCCATCAACCCCAGCCGCCTCTACATTGAGCGCTGCGAGGCGTACCTGAAAGAGCCGCCGCCGCCCGAGTGGAACGGCGTGGTCATCAAGACCAGCAAGTAGCCCTGTTCCGCCGTGACTAAATTCTTATCCTGCGGCCACTTCCAATGTCTCAGGTTGCAAAGCCACACAACACAGGAGAAATCCCGATGGATCGCTGGAAGAAGTTCCCATGGCGCAGGCTGCTGGCGTTGCTCGCTGTGGCCGTAGCGCTGTTCTTCGCCATCAGCCCGGTACAGGGCGAGAAGATGTACGTGAAGGTCGGCTCAAGCAGCGCGGATGCTGTCGTCGTCAGCAGCACCGACTTCTTTGAGCAGGAGCCGCTCGGGCGCCTGATCCAGAATCAGCCTGTCGAAATGCTCGACAAGACCGACGGCGAGTACGTCAAGATCAAGGCAAAGATCGACGGCAAGGACGTCGAGGGCTGGGTCAAGAAAGTGATCCTCCAGAAGAAGCCGCTTGAGAACGTACCGCGCGTGTCCGAGTCAGGCGCCGTAGACAACGCATCGTTCGCGGCACCGGGCTTCAACAAGGAAATTGAAGACGGCATGCGCAAGGACAGTGACGAAATGGCTGCGGCCCTTAAGCGCGTTGACAACTTCGAAGAGAAGCGGGCCAAGCTGATGGGTCTCGACCCTAAGGCCGAGAACCCCGACCCGACGCCTCAAATGAAGCACTACCGTGATTTTGCCAAGTCTGGCGGTCTTTCTAACTAGGAGCCGGAACATGAAGACGAACTTTGCAAACGTCTGGATGACCCGGCTGATGATCGCCGGACTGTTTTGCACACTGCTGGGCTGCAGCCTGCTAAACAAGGCCATCGACACCGTCAGCGCCCTTGAGGACGCCAAGGTCGCTGACAACCTTGAGCCGAGCGAAGAATACTACCTCGGGCGCGGCGTCTCGGCCGTCATCCTCGACACGTACAAGCCGATCGAGATCAAAACGCCGAAGCAGGAATTGCAGGTCACGTACCTGAACGACATGGCAGGCTACATTGAGCGCGCGTCCAAGGACGTCACCCGCAGCGCAGTGAAGCTGGGCGACCACACGAACCGCTCCTACGACGAACAGGAACACGTCCGCAACCTGGCGCTCTTCAAGGGCATCCAGATCGGCATTCTGGACACCGAGGACATCGCCGCGCACGGCACGCCCGGCGGCTTCCTGTGGCTCAGCTACGGCGCCATTCACCTGTGCAACAACGAGGACGAGCTGGCCGCGCTGGTCGCACACGAGATGTCCCACATCCTGCTCGACCACGGCATGGCCAACTACCGCAGCGCCTACAAGAGCCAGATCATGACCTCGACCCTGTCCGAGACCTGGTTCAGCGGCGACGGCGCCGTCGCCAACTTCGGTCGCCTCTGCACCACCTACGCCGAAGACGCGTTCAAGGGCTACAACCCCGGCCAGGAATTCGAAGCCGACAACTGGGGCGCCCGCGCCCTCGCGGCATCGGGCTACGCACCGGACGCCATGGTCGCCGTGCTCAAGCGCGTAGAGGCGTTTGAAAAGGACCACGATGTGGACCCGAAGGACTACCTCGCGCACCACCCGCCCATCGGCGAGCGCATCAAGACCGTGCAGGCCGTCATCAAGGACAACAACCTGAAGGCCAACCCGAAATCGCAGACGGCAGAGGCGGTCACCGCCCGCAACAAGCGCTTCGAGGAAGCGTTCAAGTAAGCCTGCGCAACACAGGAGAGGGCGCCGCGAGGCGCCCTCTTTTTTTGCCCCGCGCGCAATCAGGGGATAGACTCTGGCTCGCTCGCTGCATTTATCCGGAACTTCAATGCATCGCCTGTTGTTGCCGCTCGCGATTCTGCCCGCACTGGTGCTCTGCGCCTGCGGCTCCGTCCGCAGCAGTCACTATGAGACCGTGCAGGTCACCGGCGAGCCCGCAACGCCCGGCAAGGTTCTCTACCTGCGCATCTCCGGTGGCACGCCCGATGCCGTGCTGCTCGAAAGCGCTGACCAGTGGTCACCCGTCGTAGCCGAACTCGACTACGGCCAGGAAATGCGCATCATCGGCAAATCCTCCGGCGACTTTCTTCACGTGCGCACCGTCATTCTCGGCTTCGCGGAAGAGGGCTGGGTATGGCGTCCGACGGTCAGCGTGCTCAATCCGGCCGATCACCCGGTTGATGCCGACCGCTGGCAGCAGGAGGGCGTCAACCGGGGCGAGTACGCCATGACCCCGAGCGGCACCCGGATCGACGGGTTTACGCCGCTACCCGAAGAGCCCGACCCGGAGGCTGTGCGAGCAGGCATGGAGCGCTACCTGGAAAAGGTCGACGCCTTCGAGGGCGGCCGCGCCAGGGTCATGGGCGACAGCACGAAGTTGCAGCAACGCTACCGCACGTTCGGGAAAACCGGCGGACTCAGCGGCGACTGACCCCAACGCTTGCACATTGGCGCGCGATCCCCGATCATTGATCGCGAGGAGCACGCCACATGTTTCAGCGCGAACGCAGCCCCGAGGCGCTGCTGTCCCGCCCGATCCCCGAGCGCTACCGGCTCGCGGGGGCGCTGGTCAAGCGCGCACTGGCACTGCTGGACAAGCCGGCCGGCGACGCCGAGCGCGCGGCCGGGCTGCTCAGCGCAATCGAGTCCAAACTCGACGACCCCACCGATGTAGAAACGCTCGATGACGCCGTGGAACGCTGCGTGGACGCGCTCGGCGCCGACCCGCAGCACGTGCCCGCTCTGGTCGCCGCCGGCAACGCGCTGATCCAGTACGGCTACGTCGACGACTGGTGCTACCACGCCCGCCCGCTGCGCGACGCGCGCAAGTTGCTGGAACGCGCGCTCGAAATCGCGCCGCGTCACCCGGCGGCCTACTCAGCGCTGGTGCGCTGCGAGTTGCTGGCCCGACGCTTTGAGCCCGCGCAGGACCTGCTGAACGACATCAAGGAAGACGCGGCGCTCGCCTACGTCCACATGCTCGGGCGCGGCTACTGGTTCGCGCTGCACGAGAACTGGAAACTGGCCGAAGACTGGTTCAACCAGGCCGCGAAGTCGACCGACGACGCCGAAAGCCGAAGCTGGGCGCTGGTGCACCTGGGCGAAGTGTTGACTCGTCAACAGAATCTGCAGCTTGCCGACGCGCGCATGGGCGAAGGCGTTTTGGCCGGGGCGCCGCACCGGCTGCGCCTGCATATGTGGTCGAAGCTGAAGTACCTGCGCGGCCGCTACGACGAGGCATGGGAGCTGAACCGACGGTCTCTCACGTTCGGCCGCTTTGAGCCCGGCCAGCTCTGGCGGCAGGAGCTGCTCGTCTACTTCCGGCGCCTGTCGTTCGTGCCCAGCCAGCGCTTCTCGTTGCCCGAGGAGAAGGCAAAGGAGATCGACGGCCCGTTCCGGTTCATCGGCAGCGACTACGCTGACACCGGCGACGTGGACGACCGCCACGACGACGACGACGAGTTCGTCCCCACCTTCCGCGCCAACCTGTTCCTGGAAGGCGAGCATCTGCCCGTCGTCAGCGAAATCGCCGACCCGGGTGCAAGCTGGGAAGGGCGCGCAAAGCTGGCCGTCCGGCTGATTGACCCGCGCACCTTCGAGAAACTGCCATTAAACCCGGGCGAGCGTTTCAAGCCTGGCCAGTACGTGATGACCGACGAGAAGTCCGGCACCGTCTTCCACGTGCTGCTGATGCGGCGCCACAACCTGCACAACCCGTACCTCGACCTGCCGGATGACGCGCGCAGCGTCTTCGACTTCGACCGCACGGCCATGCAGAAATTCGAGAACGCGCCCTGGGACATCCGCCTGATGCTGGCCGACCATGGGTTCGACCCGCTGCTCGGCGCGCTGGCAACCTGCAAGCTTTGCGACGCGTTCATCCGCTTCGCCGGCGGCATCGGCGTGGACCTTGAGACCGGCTTTGCCGTGCAGGCCGGCGACTGGCGCAACGAAGGCCCGCAAGGCATGGACATCCGCAAGCACGTGATCGTCCGCGCCACCGAGGCCCGCTCGACAGGGCTCACGGCAGGCGGCAAAGGCCGCTACCACCTGCGCACCTGGGGCCTGTGCAAATTCCGAAGGTCGGAATTGGAAGTGCGCGAGTTGCCGTTCGAGCTGGTGGAAGGCGCGCGGTCGCTGCTGATGGAGGCGGCCGAAGAAGCCGCGCAGGGCGCGATCTACCACGAGGGCGACCTCGTCGGTTCCCCGCGCCAGCCGATGATGCTGATCAGCGCCCGGGAAAACCCGGAAGAAGGCGCACCGAGAGACGTACTGGAACTGGTGGATGTGAACGCAGGACGCGAGCCGGTACAGTCCGGCGCAGTGCGAGGCATCCAGGCACTCATGCACATCAGGAAATAGCTTGCAACACCAAGACGAAGACCTGATCAAAGCCCGCATACTCGAAGCCGAAATGGCTCTCGCGCCCGCGGCGCCGTACCTGGAAATGGAGATTACCGACCTCGTCGGCGGCGAGCGCAGCCAGGCCGAGGCGTTCCTCGCCAACGCGCCGAGCCTGTACGGCTACGAGCGCGACACCGAACGCATCTTCATGGTAATGGACCTCGCCGTTTCCGCGATCCAGGCCGACCCCACGTTCGGCGGCGGCTACGCGCTGGCAGCCGCGTGCATCTACCGTCTGGGCGTGGTCGACGTGGACATCTTCGACCCGCGCGCCCTGACCGTCGCCATCCCCTGGGCCTATCGCGCCATCAAGATGGACCCCGAATACGACATGGGCTGGGAGGTCTACGTCGAGTTGCACTGCTTCAAGGGTGACTTCGCGACGGCCGAGAAGGCGCTCGGCGAAGTCTACACGCGCTTCGGCGACAACGACCTCTACGCGCGCACCGCGTTCCTGTACTTCCGCCTGCAGGGCGAAACTGCCCAGGCGCTGAACTGGGGCGCACTGGCATGGCAGACCGAGTGGGACGAAACCCGCCTGATGCACACGCTGTTTTCGCTGGGACAGCTGTATCGTGACGTGGGCGAATGGCGCAAGGCGGCCGACGCCTACCGCGTGATCACTGAGCGCGACCACGAGAGTTCCTGGGCCTACCACTACGCCGCACAGTGCATGGCCGAGCTTGGCGACTTCGCCTCCGCCATTGAGTTGAACCAGACCGCGATCGGGCTGGGCGGGCTGCACGAGTTTCGCGCCTTCCATGAAGACCTGAAACGCGCGCAAGGCCGCGCGCGCATGGGCGGCGGCCGCATTACTACGGTGCCTTCGCGGCGGGGCACCGGTATGCACACGCGCCCTCCCAGCACAGTGGTGCCCGCGCCTCCGCCGGTTGCCGGAAAACCTGTTCCCGCGCCTCCGCCGGTGGGCAAGCAGGTGGTGGCTGCGCCGCCGCCCGTGGGCAAGAAAGTCGTATCGGCGCCGCCACCGGCCGGCAAGAAGGTCGTGGCCGCGCCGCCCCCGGCAGGCTCGCCAAGCACGAGAGTCGTCAAGGCTCCGCCCGCGGCAAAGCCGCCGTCAGGTCGCGGCAAGGTCGCGCGAGCACCCGCACCGAAACGGCGTCCGCCCGGCAAATAGATGCGGGGACGGGCCAGTCCCGTCCCCGCCATGTCGCTGTCCCTGATGGGTGGAAATCGTGGGGCTAGTGGATCAGCGACAGAAACAGCAGTCCGAACACGGCAACCCAGATCAGCAGCAGCGGAATGCTCCAGACGATCGAGATCCATGACAGGATCCGCACCGAGCTGATCGTGCTGCTGTCGGTTTGAGGGCGACGCCCGTTTCGAATCAGCTCCTGCACGCGATCGGCGCGTTTCAGCGCGGACGGCCCGGTGAATAACCCGAGGGGGATGCCCAGGAAGGTCGTCACGATCAACCCGACGAGCGCCAGCGTCATCATCGAGTTGTCCGGCGCGACGTACTGGTGGCGCACGGTGTACGGGCGTGCCGGGTTCTGCGGCGCGTACGGCACATAGGCCTGCGGCGCGGCGTTCTTGTAGTACACGTTGTCGGAGCCCGCCTCGTGCGGCAGCGGCTGCTGGTTGATCATGCGCCCGCGGGGCAGCGGTGCGGACTTGGGAAGCCTTGGGGTGGGGCGTGCGGCAATGGTCATCTGTGTTCCTCCGTATCGTTCACGCAATCATTGAACGACACGCAGGCTCCCGCAGCGATTACGATGCACCCACACGTTTGTAAGCCCGAAGCTTGCAAGCCCGCCGCGGGGTCACGAGAATGCAACTTGACCCGCACAATCACGAGCCCTCCCATGACCATCCAGGTCTATCAGCCAACCGGCCGGTTCAGCCCGCTGGTGTTCTTCATTGTTCCCTTGTTTGGCCTGGCGGGCGGCTTCGCGACGGCCTGGCTGTATGCGCTGCTGGTGGACTGGATCCCCTACATTGTTCTGAGCATCGGACTGACCGTGGTGTTCGGGCTGGGACTGGGTTTGATCGCGGCGTTCGGGCTGCGGCTCGGCAAGTGCCGCAACCACAAACTCGCAATGGGGCTGGGCGCGATGGTTGGGATCCTCGGGTTGGCCGCGTCCTACTACTGGGCCTTCCAGTTCGTTAAGGCCGACGTGGAGAAAGACCCCATGTTCGCCGAGCAGGGCCTGACCATCGGATTCACGGACTACCTCGACGCGCGGGTCGAAACCGGTTGGCAGGTCACGAGCGGGCGCGGGTCCGGCACCGGGCCCGGCATGTCCGAGGAAAAAGGACTGAATTTCAGCGGCGTGATGGTCTACATCGTATGGCTGATTGAGGCTGCAATTGTCATCGGTGCGGCCGCGGTGGCGCCGCTGGGGCTCGTGACCCGCCCCTATTGCGAAGGCTGTGACGGCTGGGCGCGACGCACCAAGCTCGGCACGATTGGATCCGTTCACGGCAACCAGCTCAGCAACGCCGCCCGGGCGGGCGACTGGCAGGGCATAGTGCGCCCCGCGATCGACCGTTCATCACAAGTGCGGGCCGAGGTCACCCTGTACTCCTGTCCGGCGGGCAACGAGCCGATGTACGTCACGATCACGCTCAAATGGACCGAGAAGAACGGCAGGCGCAAGGAAGCGAAGTCAGAAGACTTGCTGCGTTACTGGGTGATCGAACCCGCGATGGTCGAGGAACTCAAGCGCTCGATCGCGGCCGCCGGCTCACCACAACGCGTGCAGGCTTAGGGCATGGTGGAAGGCGGCGCGGACAGCCCGGGGTTGTAGCTGTCCATGAATGCCATCACCGAGCCCGCCGCCCATAGAACGGCGAAGGCAAACATCAGGATCGCGAGCATCGAGCCGATGTTGTGCTGCGTGCGTCCACCCTTGGTGACGGCCAACGCGACGATCCAGGTGAACACGGGAATGACGTACGCGCCGGTCGCGGTCGAGACATAGAACTGGGCGAGCCCGGAAAGCTCGCGCCCGAAGTCGCGCGCCAGCTCAACCCCCTGTCCCACCGACATCGAAACAAAGACGCACCCGCCAACGCCCGCCAGCATCCCGAGCGTGAGAAACACCAGCAGCCCACGCTTCTCAGCCGGCGGGCGTTCCCGACGCTTCGGCTCAGGTGTCTCCGCTGCGGGTATGGTCTCAGGCGCCGCGTCCGACATGCTTACTCCACCAGGTAGAACTTCTCGAGGCCTTCGCGCAGGTTGCTGATCTGGATCAGACGGAAATCCTTCGGTGCGCGCACGTTTTCGCCGCGCAGCTTGGGCACCACCGCCTGCTGGAAGCCGAGTTTACTTGCTTCGTCGAGCCTTTGCTGCATCTGTGTCACGCTGCGCACTTCCCCCGCCAGCCCCACCTCGCCGACGAACACCGTCGCAGGCGGCAGCTTCACTTCCTGCGCGCTGCTGGCGACGGCGAAACAGGTCGCGAGGTCCGCGCCCGGCTCATCCACCATCACGCCGCCGACGATGTTCAGGTAGACCTCAAGCTGGCTCAAACGCAGCCCGGCGCGCCGCTCCAGGACAGCCAGCAGCATGTGGGCGCGGTTCTGCTCAAGCCCCGTGAATCGGCGCCGCGGCGACGACATCGGGCTGGGGCTCACCAGCGCCTGCACCTCGACCAGCAGCACGCGCGTACCCTCGGCCGCAGGCAGGATCGCGCAGCCGCTGCGCGAGTTGTCGTACTCATCCAGAAACACCTTGCTGGCGTTCTCGACTTCGACGAGCCCCTCCTGCCGCATCTCGAACACGCCCAGCTCGCCGGTGCTGCCGAAGCGGTTCTTGCTCGCGCGCAGCAGTCGATAGGCCTGAAACTTCTCGCCCTCAAAGTTGAGCACCGTGTCCACCATGTGCTCCAGCGTGCGAGGGCCGGCGACCGTGCCCTCTTTCGTCACGTGGCCCACGAGAATCACCGGCATGTGCAACGACTTCGCCTGCATGATGATGCCCGCGGCGCACTCGCGCACCTGGCCCACGCTGCCGGGGGCGCTGGGCAGCTCGGAGTCGTACAGCGTCTGCACGGAATCGATGATGCACAGCGCGGGCTCGAGCTCCTTGATGTGGTTGCGGATCGCGTCCAGCATCGTCTCGGCCACGACGAACAGCTCATTGCCCAGGCAGCCCAGCCGCTCGGCGCGCAGCTTGACCTGCTCGGCCGACTCTTCGCCGGTTACATACAGCACCGGCTTGCCCGTCGACGCGCCGAACTTTGCGGCGGCCTGCAGCACCAGCGTGCTCTTGCCGATGCCGGGATCTCCCGCCAGCAGCACGGCCGAGCCGGGCACGAAGCCGCCTCCCAGCACGCGGTCAAGCTCGCCGATGCCGGTGCGCACACGCGACGATTCCAGCGGCGTAACGTCCTTGATGCGCTGGGGCTTGGTGGGAGTGTTCAGCGCGGCGCGCCGTGACGGGCGCACCTTTGACACGTCAAGTTCTTCGACCAGCGTGTTCCACGCGTTGCAGCCCGGGCACTTGCCCAGCCACTTCGGCGAGTTGTAGCCACACTCGCGACAGGCAAAAACCATCTTGGTCTTTTTGGCCATGGGCGGCGTGATACCACGGAGAAGTGCGAAGTTCAAAGTTCGAACTCTGAGACGGCAGTCGGCCGCCCAGCGGCCAAGGCACTTAGCCCACGGCTTCAGCCGTGGGTATCCCGGCACCAAGATCAGGCGCGCCCCGGAGGGGCGCTGCATCAATCCCACAAATACCGCTCGTCGTACTCCGTACCGTGCCGCTTGAGGAAGTCGATCAACTCTTCCTTGAATCCGACGCTTCGGTGGTGCTCTTCCTGCTCGGCGATGTAGCGCTCCACATTGGGCGTCTTCGACTGGCTGACACTGAAGGCCGCATATCCTGTCTGCCACCCGAACTTGCTGCCCAGCTCCAACTCATCGTTCGCCCACCTGGATGAGCTCCCCTTGATCTGCCTCAATACGTCAGCCACGGAGACAACCGTGCCAAGGCGGCACAGGATGTGTACGTGGTCGTCCACGCCGCCAATCGCGAGCATCTCGCCTTTTACGTCCCGGATGATCCCGCCGATGTAGGCGTACAGACGCGGCTGCACATCCTGGGTGATCAGTGGCAGCCGGTCCTTGGTGCTGAACACGAGGTGGTAATTCAGATTCGTATAGGTGTGCCCCATGGCGCCCCTTTGCAGCGCCCCTACAGGGCGCGATTGGTTTTGCGCTCATGTTACCCACGGCTGAAGCCGTGGGCTAAGATCCATGGCCCCTGACGGGGCCAACCCCCAATCGACACGTTGGGCCGGCTATTGCCCCTGGTAGCCCTTCCAGTAGCCGCTGGGGCTGGGGCCGGCTTCCTCTGGATAGACGACGCTGCCTTCGATCACCACGTCCGGTCCGACGGTGCGGGTCTTGACGTTGTCGAAGGTGATGGCGCGCTCCACGTCCGGCACGCCCGGGCCTTCCACCGGTGTCGTGGCCGACTCGCCGCCGAAGATCTTGGGCGCAAGGTAAATCTTCACCCGGTCAACCGCGCGTTCCTGAAAGGCCGTGGCGAACAAGCCGCCGCCGCCCTCAATGATCGCGCTGGTCACGTCGCGGTCGCCAAGATCGTGCAGAATCTCAAGCCAGCGCAACTTTCCCTCTGGCGCGGGCAGCAGGATCAGGTAGACGCCCGCGTCCTCAAGCTGCTTCTGCTTCTCCTCCGGCGCGTTCTCGGAGCAATAGATGAACACCGGGAAATCGGCGGCCGTCTTCACCAGGTTGCGATCGATGCCGATGCGCAGATCGCGGTCAATCACGACGCGCAGCGGTTGGCGCCCGACGTCGCCGCGGGCGGTCAGGTGCGGGTCATCGCGCTCGACCGTGCCGGTGCCGACAATCAGCGCGCCGGTGCAGCCGCGGTCGTAGTGCACTTCGCGGCGCGACGCCTCACTGCTGATCCAGCGCGCGTCGCCGGTACGCGTCGCGATCTTGCCGTCGAAGGTCATCGCCCACTTGGCCGTCACCAGCGGGCGTCCGCGCCGCACGTGCATGAAGAACGCGGCATTCAGCTCGGCGGCCTCGTCGAGGCATTCGCCCACCGTCACGTCAATCCCCGCCGCGGCCAGCGCCTTGATGCCGTTGCCTGCCACGTTCGGGTGCGGGTCCTGCACCGCGACTACGACGCGCGACAAACCGGCCTGCACTACTTGCGGCACGCAGGGCGGGGTCTTCTTGCCTTCGTAGGCCTCGCAACAGGGCTCAAGCGTGACGTACATCGTCGCGCCCTTGGCCTTTTCGCCGGCCATGCGGATCGCGTTGACTTCCGCGTGCGGGCCGCCGAACTCTTCGTGAAAACCTTCGCCGACGATCTGCCCGTCCTTGACGATCACCGCGCCAACCATCGGGTTGGGGGCGACGTACGGCTGGCCCCGCCGAGCAAGCTCGAGGGCGCGCCACATGAATCGGCGGTCCTGTGCCATGGTGCGATCCTGTCGGGCGCCTCAATCTAGCGAGCGCAACACCGATGCGACAGGCCAACTTACTCCGTTGCCCGCAGCTTCGCGAACGTCAGCCCGACCACGCCGCACACCGCCCCGCACGCGCCGCCTATGAAAAACAGCTCGCGAGGGCCGATCCAGCCGAGTGCCAGACCGGTCGTCAGCGCGCTCAGCGCCGTGAAACCCTGCACCGTGATCGTCACCAGCGCGAAGATGCGCCCGAGACGCTCGCGCGGGTAGTGCCTCTGGATCAGCGTGGTGCGCCCCACTGTAATCAGCGGAATCGTCAGCCCGTGGAAGAAGATCGCCACCAGGAACTGCGGGAACGTCTCGAGCCACAGGAACGGCACGTAGGTGATGCCGTCCATGAACATCCCGAAGATGACGAGCCGGCCCGTCTTGATACGCGTGCCAAAGCGCGCGATCAGCAGCGTGCCGACAAACCAGCCCAGCCCGAGCAGCGCCTCAAACACGCCGTACGCCCATGTCTCCAGCTTCAGATGCGACTTGATGAGGAACATGCCGCCGACGATCGCCGGGCCCATGATGAAGAAGTTGTCCACGGCCGTTAGAAACAGCAGCGCGCGCAGGCGCCGGTCTTTCCAGGCGTTGGCGAGGCTTTCGCGCAGCTCGTGCAACGAGCTGGGGCGCGAATCTGCTTCTGCGAGGGTCTTGCGCGGCGCCCGGACCAGCAGGATGCAGACGAAACTGAAGACAAAGCTGGCGGCGTCGGCCGCGAGCAGCCAGGCGATCCCGGTCGGCCCGGGCGGGCGGCTGCCGTACAGCTCAGGCCAGAGGAACAGCCCGACCAGCCCGGCGCCGAGGATCACCGCGAGCTGCTGGCTGGTCTGGAAGATGCTGTTCACACGAAGGAGATTCGCGCCCTCGGCGAGGTCCGGGATCAGCGCATCGCGCGCGGGGTTGAAGACCGTCGCGAACAGGTAGCTGGCGAAGGCGACGACCGGCAGCATCCACCATTGCAATACCCCGGCGAAGAACAACACCGGAACGCAGCCGACAACGACGGCGCGCACGATGTCGGAGACCAGCATCATCCCGCGGCGCGAGAAGCGGTCTACCAGCACGCCCGCGTACGCGCCGAACAGAAGGAAGGGCAGCGCATCCATCATGCGCGTCAGCCCGACTTCAAAGCCCGCGTCGCGCCCAAGCAGGTAGATGACCAGAAAGCCGATACACGTGGAGAAGGCCGAGTCGCCCGTGCCCGAAACAAACTGCGCCAGCCACAGCAGAAACAGGTTGCGACCACGCCGCGGCGAAGCGGGCGGTGCATCCACAGGCTCAGCGACCTCAGTCATGCGCCGGAGTGTAGAACCGGACGGCGAAGGTGCACGGACAAGAATGTCCGTGCCACTGCCCGTCGGGCGAACTCGATTGCGCTTGTCGCGCACCCCGCCCAAGTTAGCCTTGCCGCCCATGGGTGAGCCGGACATTGAGCGGGCACGTAAAGCCTTCGGGCGCATGGTGGATGAGCTGTACAAGCGCGAAGCCACCGGGCGCACCGTGCTGGCGTTTGAGTTGTCCGAGGAAATGATTGCCGCCACAATCCAGTCCGGCTCGGCCGAGCAGCAAGAGGCCGAGATCAGCGAAGTGAAGCTGCAGCTCTTCCCCGATGCCGCGCTGTTCTCGGCACGCATCAAGGTGAAGGGCAAGGCCTGGCCGCCGCGCCCGCCCGTGGACACCAGGATCGAATTCGGCGTACGCGAGATCGCGCACAGTGAGGCCGGCAAGTCCGGCTCGGTGCTCTTCCGCGTCGAGAAGCCGCTGACTTTCAGCAGCACCTTCGCCGACATCGTGATGGGGCTGCTGAGCAAGCTCATGCGCGGCGGGCCGGTCAGCCTGGATTCCCTGCGGCACAAGGACGCGCTGGTTACCATCGACTTCGCCCAGCTGCTGGGCATGCTGCGCCCGGACATGGCCGGCAACGCCGCCCAGACGCGTCTCTACCACATGAAGGTCGACCAGGCGCGCGTGCGCTTCGAGTTGGGTTTCCTGAAATAGCCGGGACGCGGTGGACATCTTCCTCATCATCCTGCAGTTGGCATTCGGCGTCGTAGGCCTGCACTTCGGCGCTGAGTGGCTGGTTTCCGGCAGCTCCCGGCTCGCACTCACGTTCGGGGTAAAGCCGCTGGTGATCGGGCTGACGCTGGTCGCGTTCGGTACCAGCGCGCCCGAGCTGACCGTCAGCATGGCCGGCGCGATCGGCGGCCAGCCGGATGTCAGCGTCGGAAACGTGATCGGCAGCAACATCGCGAACATCGGGCTGGTGCTGGGGCTCAGCGCCACGATCCGCCCGATCAACGTCGACCCGGAAGTCTTCCGCCGCGACCTGCCCGCCATGCTGTTCGCCGCGCTGCTGATCGCCGTGCTGCCGTTCATCGGCGGGCCGGTGCAGATCGGCGACGGCGCCGGCTTCATGCTCGACCGCTGGAAGGCCGTCATCCTGCTGGTCACGATGGCGATCATCCTTTTCCTGATGTTCCGCGGCTCCCGCGGCGGCGATGAGCCGCGCGAGCAC
This sequence comes from Planctomycetota bacterium, assembly GCA_020638675.1. Classification (GTDB taxonomy): domain Bacteria; phylum Planctomycetota; class UBA8742; order UBA2392; family UBA2392; genus JACKID01. The sequence goes on along the minus strand of JACKID010000001.1, from coordinate 511,433 downwards.
ACGCCCAAGCGCCACCGCGCCGGGCTGGTATTGCTGACCATCGTCGGGCTCGCGGCGCTGTTGGTCGGCGGAAAGCTGTTCGTAGACGGCGCCGTGGACGCCGCCCAGCGACTCGGGATTCCCGAGCTGGTGATCGGGCTGACCATCGTCGCCGTCGGTACCAGCCTGCCAGAGCTTGCCACCAGCATCGTCGCCATCATCCGCGGCGAAACGGCCATCAGCCTCGGTAACGTCGTCGGCAGCAACATCTTCAATATATGCCTGGTGTTGGGTCTGGTCTCGCTGGTGCACCCGCTGGTGATCGACGCGCGCGTGATGAAGCTGGACATGATCGTCATGCTCGGCTTCTCGGCCGGGGTCACAGCGCTGGCCTGGCGGGGCAAACGGCTCAGCCGCCTCGAAGGCCTGCTGCTGCTGGTGGCCTACGCGCTCTACGTGACCAACCTGTTCGTAGGTTGGATCTAGCTGGCGGCCAATCGCTCCACCCCGCGCGAAAGCCGGGGATGACCCCGGCAAACTGGCGATATCCCCGCCCTGTCGGGCGCGGCGGGACGACAAGAAACGTCAAATTCTCCGTAACACCGTTCGAAGTGAAGCCGTAGCCTACGTAGTGCGGAAATGGAGATAGTCTCATGAAGAGCTCAAGCCTGCTGGCCGGCCTGCTTGCGTTGATGATCGCCTGCGGCGTCTCGTTCGGCGCGGGCTACTACGTGGCAAAGGACCAGGCGGCGGAAACCCCGAACTCGCGCCCTGTGGTGGCGGCCGGGGACAGCCTCGACGAAAAGCCCGCGGGCGCTGACACGCCCCTGACGGCCCCTGAAAAGTCCGACAAGGAAGCCGACGATAAGCCGGCAAGCGAGCCGGAAGTCGTCAACAAACACGTGAAGCCGGAAGCCGCGCCGGACAGCTCCAAGCCGGCAGTCGAGGCCAAGCCCGCCGAGAGCACGCCGGGCAGCGCCCCGGTGGAAGCCAAGCCCGCCCCGGGCCAGCCCACCGAAGCCGAAAAGAAGGAGCTTGAGGACCAGCTCAAGGACCTGCAGGACAAGATCAAGGACTTGAAGATCGGCGAAGGCGAAGACTTCGACGACATCTTCAACGGGCCGAAGGTCGACTTCGAGGCCACCATCGCGGGCCAGGTCGTGGACGCCAACGGCACGCCGGTCGCGGGCGCGTCGGTGCATGGCCAGTACAACGAAAACTACAACAGCGAGGGCGGCGGCGGGCGCTTCAGCTTCGTCGTCTCGGCCGGCGGCAACTCCGGGCCGGCGATCGCGACCACCGACGCCAGCGGCTTCTTCAACGCGACCATCAGCCGCAAGATCTCCGAAAAAGCCAGCCTGCAGGTCAACCTGACCGCCACGGCCGACAAGTTTGCCGAAAGCAAGAAGGAATCCTTCACGCTCAAGAACGGCGACGCCAAGGAAGGCATCAAGCTGGTCCTGCGCGGCGCGGGCAGCGTTTCCGGGCGCGTCGTGGACAGCAGCGGCGCCGGCGTGCAGGGTGTGAACGTCAGCCTGAACCCGGTCGGCAACGGCGGATTCTACGGCGAAGGCGTGGACATCGACTTCAGCGGCAACGGCAAGGGCAAGTACAACGCGATCACGGACGCCGGCGGCGAGTTCACCATCGACGGCATTCCCGAAGGCCGCCACAAGTTCAAGCTTTCCAGTGCGGGCTATCGCCAGATCGCCGGCCCGACCGAGATCGACGTCAAGAGCGGGCAGAACCAGCGCGCGGCGACGGACTTCCAGGTCGCGGTCACGGCCAGCGTCGCGGCGAAATTCCAGGATGCGGCAGGCGCGGCGATCCGCGGCTGGGTGACGATCAACTTCAAGGACGACAACGACAAGACGGTCAAGAGCCTCAGCGGCCCGACCGAGTCCGACGGCAGCTTCGAGCGCAATGACCCGCCCGCGGGCTCCTACAACGTCGAAGTGCGCGCCTGGGGCTACAAGCCGTACACCACCCGCGCCACGCTGCTGGATGGGCAGCGCTACGACTTCGGGCCCATCACGCTGGAAAAGGACGAGGCCACGCCCAGCGGCGGCACGATCATCATCCCCGATGAAGACGAGTAGCCCGCGTAAGTGCATGAACCGGACGCCTTTAGGCGTCCGGTTTTGATTTGCGAAAGTCGGAACCCTGCGCAGGCGCCGCGCGTCCTACAATGACCCCGAATGGAGTGGACGATGCGTATTCGAAACCTGATCCCGATGGCAGCGGTGTTGACGCTCGGACTTGCCGTGACCGTGCGGGCCCAGAACGCCGGGCGTGTGAAGATCGGCGGCAAGCCCGCCAAAGAAGAACCGGCCGAGCCCGCACGCAAGAACGTGGAAGCCAGGCCCGACCGCGACCAGCCCGAGTTGCCCGCGCTGAAAGTCTACGAATGGGGCGTTGCGACCATGAACTGGGACGGCAGCGATGAGGGCGCCGACGACGTTCCCGCGTTCTACTACGACGCCAGCGAAGTGCCCGTAGAGGCGGCGCCCATCGCGCAGCCCAAACCGCAGCCGGGGGCGGAGCCCGCGCCGGTACAGCCGCCGATCAGGATCCGCAAGCCGGTGGTGTACTTCGAGTGCGACCGCGACGTCTGCTTCGACCTCGACGTCCACTTCACCAAGGGCAAGCTCACGTGGATGTACCCGAAGCCCAACCGCCTCACCGACGCCTCGACGGTGCAGTGGGACAACATCCAGCTGTACGCCGACGGGCTGCCGCGCGACAAGTTCGCCCCGCCCGAATTGCATGACGTGGACGCCGCCAACTGGGCCGGCTTCAGCCGCGACGGCAGCAAAGGCAGCATCGTCGTCAACGACGAGCACGAGCGCTTTCTGTTCTACGAAGGGACACAGGACGGGCTGCCGGATGCGGATATCTCGCGCGACGCCGACGGCCACATCGTCGTGCGCAACTACACCGCGCATGACCTGCTGGACCTGCGCGTCTGCCTGAAGGCCGACGACGGGTTGCAGGTGTGGCAGGGGCTCGTGGTTCCCGCCGCCAGCGGCGACAAGCCCGGCAGCATCGTGCTGGACGACGGCGTGATGGTCGGGCGTGCGTCGTTCATCGCCGAAGGCACGCTCGCGGACGAAACGCGGAAGGCCGGTCTGACACCCGAGCAGGCCAAGGTATTCGAGCGCGCGTGGATTGAGGATTTCCGCAACGGCAACAGCATGTCCTGGCGTCGTGAGGCCAAGGCGCTGGACGAGCTGATGGAACTGAAGCTGACCCTGCCCGCGGGCATGAACAGCGAAGTGCATCGCGTCGGCTACGTGCTCGTCAACAACATCGACCTGAGCCGTCAGCCCGAAATGGACGATCTGGTAACCAAGGCCACCGGCGGCGACGCCGAGGCGGAAAAGAAGCTGCGCGCCTCCGGCATGGCCGGCGCAGGGGCCCTGCGCCGCGCTGTCGCCAAAGAAGGCCTCGACCTGAAGCTGAGGCTCAAGCTCGCCAAGATCCTCGGAGAAATGAGCGCCACGCGGTAGGAGTCCGATGCGGAAGACACTGGCTGTCGTGATGATGTTGGTGGCACTTGCCGGGTGCGGCGCAGACGAACCCGCGCCTGTGGCCGAGCCATCCCCGGCACCCGCGGAGAAGCCGCAGGCGGACACCGTACCGACAACAACACCCAGGAAAGACAACGTTGTCGACGCGCCCGTCGTGCCGAAGCCGATTGTGAAGCCTGAAATGCCTGCGAAGGACCCCGGCAAGATCGACTATGTGGCCGAGGCGCGACGCTGTCTCACCAACGGCGACCAGCAGGGCTACCAGGCCGCGATCGACGCCTACAACAAGATCCTGAAGCGCGACGGTTCGCCGTTTACGATTGTCCGCCTCGACCAGAACACAATAACCTACCTCACGGCCGACGGCAGCGAGCTCAAAGTCAACGGCTGGCACGACGCAATGCCGGGAGGGTAGGCTGCGCAATAGGGACGCAGACCTCATGGCATCAACCGGTTGAGAACCCAAATAGAACGTTGGCCCGCTCGCGATCGGAGTGCGCCACGGTTCTGGCATGCGCTGCCGTTGTCAGACCTTGCGGTGGGTTGTGCGGGTGCGCTCGGAGCCGTCGGGTAGCTTTACGATCTCGTAGTCGCCGAAGAGGTTGGGTGCTTCCTTCTTGAGCACTCTTGCGACGTCGCAGGCCAATGCCCTGATCTCCGCCTCGGCGTGTATGTCCCCGCGCAGCTCTATGAAATGCCGCCATGAGCGCACGTTGCCGGTGACGAAGATCTTGGTCTCGGTCGCGTTTGGCAGCACCGAGCGCGCGGCCTCGCGGGCTGACTTGCGGCGCCCGCGGATCGTCTTCTTCTTGAAGTACTTCGCAACCGCCTCTGACTCCGCAACCCGCGCACGCCACTCCTCGATGGTCAGCTGATCTGCGCCGTCGACAGCTTCACCGAAGGTGAACTTTCCGGTTTCACCCTCGGTGAGCTGCTCTTCCCGCAGGGCGAAGTCCACCAGCCCCTCGGGCGTGGCGTACTTCTCTGCAAGCTTGTCGGTGAGTTCGCCGTAGACCTTCAGGCTCTCGTCGCAGAAGTCCTTCAGCAGCTTCTCCAGCGCGGCATCGCCCTGCACGGCGGGCGGGATCACGAACTGCGCCTCGGTTTCATCCACATAGCGCTGGCTGAGCTGGCTGTAGGCGAAGCCGGCGCGGTGGCGCACCAGCTCGTGCGTCAGGCTGCGGCTCACGCCGGTCAGCAGCAGGCTGAAGACGGCGTGCTCGAGCACGCTGCCGTGGCCCACCTGCATGATGTGCCCGAGGTAGCTGGCGTTGTCCTTGCGCCCCTGCTTCTCGCCGAAGCTCATGTAGCAGACGCGACCTGCAAGCTCGGGAATGCGCTGGGCCGGGTTGTCAGTGTCGGTGATCCAGACGTCGGCTTCGCTGTCGAGAAAGCGCTGCACTTCCTCCGCAGGCATGACCTGCTTGCCGACCAGATAGATGTTCGCACGGCTGAAGTATTTCTGCATGGCCGGACAATACAAAGGCAATCGGCCGCAACGGCAGTGTGGATAGGTGTCGGAAAAGACGGTCCGGTGTCTGGAGTCCTGAGTCTGGCGTCAAAAGCAAAGCCCGGCAACGCCGGGCCTGAGCAGTTTGACTCCAGACTCCAAACTCATGACTCAAGACCGTTACATAAGCATTGGGTCCACGTCGTCGTGGTCGGGCGAGAGCCCGGTGTCTTCGGCCGGTGCGAGTTCGGCCCCTTCTTCGGGGCCTTCGGGTACGGTGAAGTCGCGGGTGGACTTTTCGATCTCGTCGAACTTGTCGAGCGCCGGCTTGGTCTTGGCGGCGTCGTTGGGATTCATGGCTTCGAAAAAGCGGATCTGCGCCGAGAAGTCCTGGGCTGCGCGCGCGACCTCTACCATGGCCGTCTCGATGCGCCCGCGCACGTGCCGGATGTCGCCGGCCTCAAGCGCGCGATCCTTCTCCAGCCCGGCGTTCAGCTTCTTCAGGTCGGCAAGCGTGCCCTCCATCTGCTTGACGATCTGCATGAAGTCTTCCGCGAGCTTGTCGCCGGTGGTGGGCTCGCTGCCCGTGGCAAAGGGCTCGGTAATGGACGCACAAAGGCGTGACGCCTCAACGCGCTTTTCAAGGAACAGAAGCGTCAGCTCAGCAGACATGCAGACCCCGTTTCAGGCTTTACCAGACGCGGCGCATGATAACGAAAGCGCAAGCTTTGCTGAACCCTGTACGTTTTGTGGGGAAAATTTGGCCACATTGGACCGTATGTGGGAGAATCCTCCCGGAGGCCCCTATGCCGTACGTCTTCTATGACCTGCCCGCGGACAGCTCCGAGCTCGAGACCTTCAACGGCTACCACGTCAGCCGCCTCGTGCACAAGGCGCAGGGCTGCAAGGTCAAACGCCCTGAGCCGTTCGCCCCGCCCGCCGAGCTGGTGCTGCAAGCCACGCGCCGCCCGTGGTTTGAGCCCGCGCTTTCGCGCATGCGCCCCGCCCCGGCGGCTCGAAGCATGGCCCGCAGGGCGCCGACCCGCGCGTGGTGCACGCGAGGCTTCATCAGCGCCAGGACAATGGCTGCGCTGCTGTGCACCCCGTGTCTGTCGTTCGCGCTCGCGTGGCTGATGGGCCGCTTCTAGACTCGCATCGTTCCCAATCCAAAGGACGCCGATGAGCCGCCTCTGCACCGCCGCGCTGATTCTTCTGACGCTGACAGGCTTCGCCCGTGCACAGGACGCCCCCGCACCGTCAGAAGAAAAGAAGGCAGAGAAGCCGGACGAGAAGAAAACCGAGGCCGACGAGCCCACCTATCGCCTCGTCTGGGACATGGTCGAGGGCGCCGAACTTTCCTACCGCCAGACCCAGACCATTGAGCAGGACCTGTTCGGCACCGACGTCAAGAACGTCAACGTCACCGACTACACCCTGCACTGCCTTGGATTCACCGACGAAGGCAGCGTGAAGCTGGAGTATGAGTACGACCGCATCGCGCTCAAGGTGGAAACAGCGGGCATCGACCTGGACTATGACTCGGACGACCCCGACCCTGCCGAGCTCGAGAAGCTGCCGGAGGTAAAGGGCACGGCCGCGCTTGTGGGCAAGAAGTTCTCGTACGAAGTCACGCTCGAGCTGAAGGTAGAAAACCTGAAGGGCTGGGACAAAGTGCGCGAGCAGGTGCTGGAGCAGTTCGACGCCACCACGCGCGCAGGACTTGAACCCAGCTACAGTGACGCAACGCGCATCAGCTCGCTCGAGGCCGGGTTGCGCGGACTGCCCAAGGAGAAGGTCAAGGTCGGCGACGAATGGACCAACTTCTTTGACGAGCCGGCCGGCGACGTCGGCGTGATCAAGCACGACTGGACCATCAAGCTCGCCAGCGTCGAAACCAAAGACGAGCACCGGCTGGCGACCCTGAAAACGACGGCCAAGCTGAAGTTCGAAAAGTACGCGGACGGGCCCTACAAGGACATGAAGGTCGTGCTGAAAGACGCCGAAGAGACTGCCACGGAGATCTTCGACATCGACAAGGGCTACACGCGCGAGCAGTCTTCAAGTACGAAGATGACGATGACGTATGAGGTCGGCAGGGAAGTATTGACCCACGTCCTCGCCATCACCGTCTCGATCAAACTGCTGCCCGGAGAGAAGGCCGCGAAGGACGAAGCAGACAAACCAGAAGAAGAACCAGAAGCAAAGCCGGACTAGCCGCGCCCGCCCGTTGCCTTTCGCGCGCCGACAGGCACGCTGGAAGCATGACCGGATTCGCGCTCACACGGCACCTGCCGAACGTCGAGGTCCCGCACGTTTCGCTCGGGGAATATCCGACGCCGATTGAGCATCTGCCCGCGCTCGGCGACGTGTGGCTGAAGCGCGAGGATCTGTCCTCGCCGATCTATGGCGGCAACAAGATCCGCACCCTCGAAACCCTGTTCGCAGACGCCCAGGCGCGCGGGATCAAGAGAATCAACACGCTCGGCGCATACGGCAGCAACCAGGCCGTGGCCTGCATCCTCCACGGACGGCGGCTCGGGCTCGACACCGGCGCGATCCTGTTCCCGCAGCGCGCCACCCCCACCGCCGCCGAGAACATGCGCGTCATCATGTCGGAGTGCGACCGCGTTACGGCGCTGCGCAGCATCGTCACGTTCCCGGTGCACTGGCTGCGGCTGCGCGGCTCACGCGACACCTATCTCGTGCCGCCCGGCGGCGCGAATCCTCTCGGCGCGCTGGGGCACTCCGCCAACGCGCTCGAGATCGCCGAGCAGATCCACGCCGGTGCCATGCCGACGCCGAAGCACCTGGTCGTCGCGATCGGCAGCACCTGCACCACGGCCGGTCTGCTGGTCGGGCTGCCGCTGGCGAAACAGCTTGGCGTGTGGCCGGGCGAGCTGCCGAAGCTGCACGCCGTGCGCGTGACGCCGTGGCCGGTCACCGCGCGCTCGCAGGTGATGAAGCTGGCGCGTGCCACGGCGAAGTACCTGGAGCGGATCGGCGGCCCGAAGATCACTCCGGACCCGAAGATGCTGGTCCTGAACACGAAACATTTCGGCTGGGGCTATGCGCGCGTGACACCCGGCGGGCTGGCGGCCGCGAGCCACTTCGAAGAGCTGACCGCGCCGCCGCTGGACACCACCTACGCCGCCAAGTCCGGCGCCGCGCTGCTTGAGCTGGCCCGCGAAACCGAAGGCCCCATCCTGTTCTGGTGCACCAAGTCCAGCGCGCCGCTGCCCGAGGTCAATCAGCAGAAACTCGCCTGCGCTCCGGGCTACATACGGCGATGGCTGAAACGAGCGGACAACCACAGCGCGTTTGCGTTATCCACGTCCTGACAAAACGCCAATGCTGAACCGCGAAGGACCGCAAAGTCGGGTCCTGAATTCCTTCGCGGCCCATTGCGGTCCTTCGCGGTTTGCATTTGCCTTCCGCCGCGCCACACAGTATTGTCAGTTTAGACTGACGTTTCAGATGGTGCTGAAATGAACGAGCCTGCCGACATCCGGGACCCCCAGCGCGAGGTCGAAGACCGCTTCATTGAGGTCTGGTCCGACATCAGCCAGCTCTGGGGCGTCAACAAGTCCGTCGGGCGCGTCCACGCGCTGCTGTACCTCACCCCCGATTCGCTCGACATCGACTCGCTCGCCGAGCGCCTCCAGATCAGCCATGGCAACGCCAGCACCAGCATCCGCGACCTGATGGCATGGGGCGTCGTGCGCCGCGTGACCAAGCCCGGCGACCGGAAGACCTATTTCGAGGCCGAGAAGGACCCCTGGACCTGGTTCCATACCACCATCCGCGAACGCCGCCGCCGCGAAGTCGTGCCGGTCATGGAAAGGCTGCACGAGGCCGCGGGCTTCGCCGAGGGGGCATCCAAGGGCTCCAAGGGGGCCGAGCGCAAGCAGCTCGAGGAGCTTCACGGCAAGATCGAGAAGTTCGCCGACTTCGCCCACGAGTTCGTGGACCTGATTGACGTATTCCTCGCCATGGGGCACGGGCGCATGGCCAAGGTGTTCCGCACCGCGGCCAAGCTGTTCCCCAAGGGCGGGGGTTAGTTCTATTTCGGAGCATCCGTCAGTTTGTACTGACGAAAACGATGCAACGGACTGGGGTGAGCCATGACGAACTACAGCACCATCATCCGCAGCGGGGCGCTGTATCCGATCCGCATCCACAATGCCGACGATCGCCTGCCGGAAGACAGCGGCGAGTGGCACCCCGTGCCGGCGAATTTCCGACAACTGCCGATCGAGCCCTGCGACGGGGATCAGCACGCCAAACACGTACCGCGCCACAAACTGCGGGTCGCGGCGACGTTGCTCCCTTTAGTCCAACTGCTCGTCGGGCTTGGCATTCTGTACGTGAGCTACGGCTCGAACTGCGGCACGTCCTGGTGGTTCATTGCTCCTTTGGTCATCGGGTTCTTCACCAGCCTCGTCGCCTCGTGCATAGCCGTCTCCGGCGTTGACGTTCGTGTGCGCGACGCGGTCGGCGCAATCCTGCTCGGGCAATTGTACTGGCTGGGCTTGTTGCTGATTCCGTGCTACGGCTGGGGCCTGCTGATCGTCTGTGTGCCGATGTGCGTACTCGGGACCGCGCTCGGCACGCTGATGGGCGCGGGCATGCAAACCATGGAAGGTCCAACAGGGAGCGGCCATGGAAGCGCTTGAGTGGACACTTCGCGCGGCCGGCATCGGTCACTTCATGCTCGCGGCCGCGAGCACGCAGGCGCCCAAGGCGCTGGGCTGGAAGACAGAGCTGGCGTCGCTGCGCCCGCTGACGCGCCAGATCTTCACCACGCAGGCGGGCTACATCCTGGTGATCAACATCCTGATGGGGCTGCTGGCGGTCGCCGCGCCGGGACTGCTGCTGGATGCATCCCCGCTGGCGGCCATCATCGCCTGCTTCATCTGCGCCTACTGGGGCGTGCGCGTTGTCTTGCAGCTCACGTACTTCGACCCGACAGATGCCCCGCAAGGCTTGAAGTACAAGGTCGCTGAGTGGGGCTTTCTGGGGCTGTTCATTTTCTTCGCGGCCGCGTTCGGCTGGGCGGCAGTGCACAACTTCATGGAGATGCCGTGAGCGCAGAGACGGCAGGGCTGACGCACCGCGGCGGGGGCCTGCCCCTCCGGCTCGCGGCGTGGGGCGTCGGCCCGCCGTCCGTCGCACTGGTTCACTGGCTGCTGCTGAATGCCGACCCGATTGCCCGCATGTGCGCGATCATCGGCGTGCTGTTCTTCTGGATGAAAGCGGTCGTCCTCGCCGAGCACCGAGCAGCAGGCAAGCCCGTGCCCTCACACGGCCGCCTGCTGGCGTGGCTGTTGCTGTGGCCGGGGATGCGGCCGCAGTCAGTGGCACGGGCGTCCTCGCCCGTGGCCGCCGTCAGCATGGGTGCACGCGGACTGGTCAGCATTGCGGCTGGTGCGGGCAGCATCCTGGTTGCACGCTGGGCGTGGCAGGAAACCCACAGTCTTTGGGCCTGTGCGCCGCCGGCGCTGGTCGGCTGCAGTCTGGTCCTGCATTACGGACTGTTCACGGTGCTGACGGCCGGCTGGCGCACGGCGGGGTTCCACGTCGGGCCGCTGTTTCGCAACCCGCTCGCCTCGCGCAGTCTGGGCGACTTCTGGACTCGACGCTGGAACCTCGCCTACACCGAGATGTGCCAGGAAACCGTGATGCGCGCCACGCGCGGCTGGGGCCGCCGCACCTCAACGTTTGCCGTCTTCCTTTTCAGCGGGCTGCTGCACGAGGCCGCGATCAGCCTGCCGGTCAATGCGGGCTACGGTCTGCCGATGCTGTACTTCGCTCTGAACGGGCTCGCGATGCTGGCACCGATCCGTCCGGGAATCGCCTCACGCCTGTGGGCGGCATTCTGGGTACTCGCACCACTGCCGCTGCTGTTCCACCCATGGTTCCTGCGCGGCATCGTCATCCACGCACTGGGGGCCGCATGACTTCCAAACGCAACAACCTGCCGATGGCTCTGGGCCTGACGTTTGGTGGGTTGGGGCTGATGTGGGCGTTGACCGAATTCGTCAGCAACGTCTGGCACCGGATGGCGGTGTTCGCATGACGTACGAGTGCCCTATCCTTGCCACACCACAGAACCGCAGAACGACTATGGCGTTGTTAGCTATTGTCGTACTCCAAGGTGTCGGCCTGCTACCGGGATTGCTCGGTTGGCGCCCGATCTCAATTCGAGGTGTGGACAAAGAGGTGCTCATTCTTGCGCCGGTGATGCTCGCAACGGTGCTCGGGGCATTGTTCGGTACATTGGTCCTGAACTGGCGGTATCGCGCAGCAACGGGTGAAAGATGCTTCCTTGTCGTCGCGAGTCTCTTCACTCTGCCGGGCATTGTCGGCTTGGTGGTTGCACTCGGTGGCGTGTTGACGTGGGAGTTTGAAGCAGTTGCGTGGGCGCCAGTCTGGATAGTGAGCCTGGGTGTTCCGATCGCCCTCTCCATGCCCTTCGCGTTCCTAGCCTCATGGGCAACGCAGCGGATCATCGACCGGAAGAGGGCGCAACAGTGACCAACGAACATCGCAACATCGCCTTCGCAACTTCACTCACCGTTGGTGGCCTTGGGTTGATGTGGGCGTTGACGGAGGCCGTGGGCAACGTCTGGCACCGGATGGCTGTGTTCTACTTGATCGCTGTGCCGGTGGCGCTGCTGGGTGTGAAGCTGGAATGGAAGGCGATCTTCAAGCCTTCGGGGCGTTGGATCGGGCTGGGGCTGTTTGCCGCGGGTCTGCTCTACGGCGCGGGCTGGGTCGGCTCCTTGCTGCTGCGCGAGATCTGGCCGGACATGGGCGAGCAGGTGGCCGGCAGTTACTCGCTGCTGGATTCCGCGCCGGGCTGGCAGGTCTGGCCGTTGCTGGTCTGGATCATCGTCGGCGAGGAGATCGTCTGGCGGCTCGCCGTCACCCTGTCATTCACTGAACGCTTCAAGGCCTGGGGCGTGCTTCTCGGCGGAATGGCCTTTGCACTCGTCCACCTGCCGTGGGGCCCGCCGCTGCTGCTGGTTGCGGCCTTGGTGTTCGGCTCGGCGTGGGGCTGGATTGCTTTCAAGACGCGCTCCTTCTGGGCGTCGTTCGTGGCGCACCTCGGGTGGGACATCCTGATCATGTTTGTAGCCAGATATTCCTAGGACCTCGCGATGCCGGAGCCGGCCATAACACTTACCCCCGCACAAGCGCCGGCTCCGGTGTCGTTTCTTCGCGGGCGGGCCTGGCTGCGGGCGCTGGCCGGGCTGCCGCTGTGGGGCATGCTGTACACAGTTCTGGAGCCGGACTGGGCAACCGCGCTGCTGTGGCTCGGTGCACTTACCCACGTGCCGCTCGCGCTCGGGCTGATATTGACTGGTCAAGAGAAGCACAGGCGCGCCGACGCGATCCTGAACTTCGCCGCGTGGCTGCAGCTTCCCGCCGCCGCGCTGCTGATCGTCGGGATGAGCCTGCAATCGAGCGGATTCTGGCTGGCGCTGCCGTGGGTGGCTTTGACCGGCGCGTGCGCGTTTGCCGGCGCATGGCGCATACTCGCGCTGGGGGTTCGCCGACCGGGCGCGCTGGCCGATCTCGGGCTGCTCTGGTTCGCCGTAAGCGGCGCGTGGACGGGCGCGGCGGCCATGCGCTGGGAAGCTTTCGGGTTCGCGCCGATCATGGTCCTGCTGGCGGGCGTGCACCAGGTGTTCGCCGGGCTGGTGCTGCACGTCGTCGCCGCGCAGATCGTGCGCGCGCGCCCGGGGCGCCTGCCGTGGATCGCGGCGATCGGCGTGGCTGTCGGCAATCCGCTCGTCGCGTTCGGCATCACCACAACGCACATGGGCGCGCCGGTGTGGATCGAGGTCGGCGGCGCGTTCTTTCTCGCGGCCGGCGTGATCGTGCTGGGATGGATGCAGCTCTATCTGGCGTTCGCGCCGAGCTCGCGCCTGCCTTTCGCAACTCGCGTGCTACTGGTGCTGTCGGACCTCGCGCTGGGCACGGCGATGACGCTGGCGATCATCTTCGCATGGGGCACGGCGCGCGGCGTGCCGACGCTGCTGATCACCGACATGATCACCTGGCACGGGACCCTGAACGCGCTCGGCTTCGGGCTGTGCGCGCTGGTCGGGTGGATGCTTGCGGGGCAAGTAAAACCCCGGGCGGAAGCCCGGGGTTAGCTTGCGTGTCCTGCTGCCCCCGGGGCTTCCGCCCGGGGTTTGGGCTACTTGCTGATCATGCGGTATTCGGGGATCTCGGACAGGTCGATGCCCGCGGCCTTGGCGGCTTCCTTCACCGCGCCGACAAACACCGTGTCTTCCTGCAGGTCCACCCGGTTGAGATCGACGCCGTCGACGACCAGCCGCTTGCGCAACTCGCTGCGGACGAGGTAGCGCACGTCTTCCTTGGTCAGGTGCGTCGCGGCGGCCTTGGCGTACATCTCGTCGAAGCCGGCGTAGCCGTCGGTCTTGTGCCCGTCCGCGCGGGCGAGCTGCTTCAGCTTGTCCTTGTCGCCCTCCGCGACCAGCTTGTCGATGTACGGGCCGATGACCTTGTCGTCGCCCAGCTTCTCGAACGCGTCGTAGACCCAGCTTTCGAACAGCGTGGGCGTCAGCTCGACGTCGGCCTCGACGCCGCGGTCGTAATAATACTGCTCGCTCACCGGGCCGTAGTAGCGCGCAACGGTCAACAGCAGCGCGGCCTGCTTGCCGTCTTCTTCCAGCTCGCTGGCGCGGATCGGGATCAACTCCTGCACGATCGCGCGTCCGAAGGTCTTGCTGCCGGCGGTCCTGGCGCGCTTGTGCTGGCGCAATGCTCCCGCAAGCACTTCGCCCGCGTCGGCCGTGCCGCCGTTGATCAGCACGGTCAGCGGCGTGGCGGTGTCGGGCGCCTCGTTGCTGGTGGTGTACTTCACGGTGGCGGCCAGCTCTTCGCTGCGCCCGCTGCTGAAGGTGACCAGTGTGTTTTTCGGCAAGAACAGCCCGGCGATCTGCGTGGCGGCCTCAATGCTGCCGCCGGCCGAGTTGCGCAGGTCGAGAATAATCGCCCGGACCTCGCCTTCCTTCAGCTTGTCCATCGCCTCTTTCACGCGCGCGGGCGAGGCGGACGACAACTCGGCGACGTGGATCATGCCCAGCTTGCCCGGAAGCAGCTCGTAGCTGACCGAGTCGGTGTCCGGCTCGGTGTGTGTCACGTGCACCCAGCGCGAAAGCAGCCAGCCGTCGCGCATGATGTTCAGCCCGACCATCGAGCCAAGCGTGCCGTGGAACTGGCTGATCGCCTCATCCAGCGGCAGCGTCTGGAACGGGTGCTTCTCGTCGGGAAGGTCGCTGCTGTCGATGCGCAGCTTGTGGATCTGCTCTTCGGTCACGCCGCGCAGCACGCGGTAGATGCGGTCGCCGGGGCGAATGCCGACCTGGTCGGCCGGGCCGCCCGGACGCACGGACAAAACGCGAATGAGGCGCACCTCGCGCTTCGGGTCCATCTTCGCGCTGCCGAGCATGATGCCGAGCGTCGGCACGGCGAAGCGGCGAATCTCGCCGGCGTCGCGCAGCTGGTTGTCTTCGAGCAGGCAGGTGTACGGGTCGAGCCCCTCCAGCATGCCGCTCGCGGCCGCGTACAGCAGCTTGCGGCCGGCCACTGCGTCGGCGTAGATGTAGCGTTCCTTGATCATCTTCTCGACGCTGTCGAGCAGCTTGGTGTCGATCTTCTCGACCTTCTCCTGCCCCGGCAGCTTATGCTCAAGCGCGGCCTCGAAGCGCTTGATGGCGCGCTCGTAATCCAGCGCACGCTTGGCGGTGCGACCGCGCAGAGTGGGCTCATCGGCGACGATCTCGAGGATGTCCTTGGCGTCGGACGTGAGCTGATTGATCTCGCCGAGTGCGACCGCGGCCTGGATCTTGAAACTGTCGTTGTCGCTGCTGAGCATTTCGCGCAGCACCTTCGTCGCATCGGTCTCCTTCGCGCTGCGCCACAGCGCTACCGCGAGCTGTACTTTCACTTCGGGCGTGAAGACCTGCTCATTGAGGGCCTTGCGCAGCTTCTCGGCGTGGCGGGTGCTGGCGATCGCGCCCAGCACTTCGGCCGCAGCCACGCGGTTGTCAACGCTGCCTTCGCCGATGACGATGGCGAGCAGCCCGTCCACACCGGTGTCCCAGCCGTTGTTGTTGATCGAGCCGAGCGTCCAGACCGCGCGCCAGCCGGCGATGCGCGGCAGCTCAGGCAGTTTTTTGACGCCTTCCAGCAGCTCCGGCGCGATGTCGCGCCCGAGGTCTTCGATCGACTCTGCAATGCGGAATGACTCGTTCAGGTCCTTGGCCTTGCCGAGCTGCTCAAGCAACCCGTTCAGCTCTTTGACCTGGCTTTCGTGCGTGGCCTTCTTGGCGACTTCGCCCTGGCCCGAGTTGTCATCCTGGACGACGTAGTGGTCGAGGTCGGTGCGATCTGCGCCGGGTTGCGGCGCCGGTGCGGGCTGCTCCTGCTGCGAGCAGGCGACGGCGACCAGCACAAATGCCAGAAGGGCTAGTATCCGGGTGAACTTCATTGCGGCTCCATACTTTCGGCCCTCAGCTTATCAGACGGGCCCGACTGTGCTTATACGGAAGTCGCGCGCGGGGTCGGCGGGCGATTTTGCTGGAATCCGGAGTTAACTACGGCGTTACTGTCGGGGTTGGAGTCTGCAATGCAAGCGCCCGCGGCACATCAATTGAGCATCAAGGTCGACGGGATGACCTGCGCCCACTGCGCCCGCGCCGTCGAGAAATCGCTCAAGACGGTCGCCGGTGTCACCACGGCCGAGGCGGACTTCGCCTCCGGCAGCGTGACTCTCGGGTATGTCGGCGCCAAGCCGGAGTTCGAGACGCTCGACCCGGCCGTGCGCAAGGGCGGCTACACGCTGGTTAAAGAGGAAGTAGCCGCGGCACGCGACCCGGCCGACGTCGCCCGCCGCGAGCAGCGCCGCAACCTGCTGCTGCTGATCGCGGGCGCGGTGCTGGTGCTGCCGGTGATGCTGCCGCACTGGCTAGGGCTGATGGGCCGCGGCTGGGACTGGGCAGCGCTGGCCCTGGCCGTGCTGATCCAGGCGACCGTCGGCTTTGACTTCTACAAGGGCGCGGTCGCGGGCATTCGCACGCGCAACCTCGGGATGGACGTGCTGGTCAGCATCGGGATGGCGAGCGGGCTGCTGTTTGGCGCGGGCGTCGTGATCTTCCACTGGGCACTGCCGGCCGGGCTCAGCAAGCACGTGTACTTCGAGGCGGCAACTCTGCTGGTCGTGTTCCTGCGGCTTGGCAAGTACGTCGAGGCGCGCGCGCGCGGCAATGCGCTGGGCGCCCTGCGCAGCCTGCTGCAACTCGCGCCGGACAAAGCGCGCGTGAAAAGAAGTGGGCCCGACAATCCTGTCGGGCAAGTCATTGAGGTCGACGCTTCGGACGTGAAGCGCGGCGAAGTCTGCGTCGTCAATGCCGGCGGACGCATCCCCGTGGACGGCGAAGTCGTAAGCGGCGAAAGCGACGTCGACGAAGCCATGCTGACGGGCGAGCCGGTACCGGTCGCCCGCAAGGTCGGCGACACGGTACGCGCGGGCACGATCGCTACCAACGGCACGCTTGAGGTCAAAGCCTCGGCCGTGGGCGCGGGCACCGCGCTGGCAAACATCGTGCGCCTCGTCGAGGAAGCGCAGCGCACCAAGGCGCCGATCCAGCGCTTTGCGGACAAGGTCAGCAACTGGTTCGTGCCGGTGGTGGTCGGGATCGCGGTCGTCACGGCCGGTGCCTGGCTGATCAGCGGCGCAGGCTTCGGGCGCGCGGCAACGCAGGCGATCGCCGTGCTGGTGATCGCCTGCCCGTGCGCGCTGGGCATTGCCGTGCCGGCGGCCGTGATGATCGGCAGCGGCGCGGCGTTGAAGCGCAACATACTCGTGAAGAACGGCGCGGCGCTGGAGCGCATTTCGCACGCGACAGTCTTCGCGTTTGACAAAACCGGCACCCTCACGGCCGGCAAGCCCAGTGTGGAAGCGGTCGAGTTTGCGGAAGGCGTGGACGAAGCCGCGGTGCTGGAAGCACTGGCCGTCATCTCGCAGGCATCGCAACACCCGTTCACCCGCGCAGCCGGCGAATGGCTCACCAAGCGGTCAGGTGGGCCCGACAATCCTGTCGGGCCGGGCGAGGCGGAGTCGAGCCCGAACGTCGCGCCAACTGCGGCGCGACCACAGGCAGGATTGCCTGTGCCACCCAAAGGCACAGCACCCAAGTCCACAGAACTGGCCGGCAAGGGGGTCATCGCCGAGGCCGACGGGCACAAGTATGTGTTCGGCACTGCAGCCCTGTTGACCGAACAGGGTGTGGAAACCGACGCGCTGCACGCCAGGTCGGAGGCCCTTCGCGCAAAGGGCGACAGCGTCAGCCTGCTCGCCGCCGACGGCAAGCTGGTGGCCGCGTTCGGGTTCGAGGATGCCATCCGCGAAGACGCCAAGCAGGTCATCGCCCAGCTGAACAAGACCGGCGCCAAGACCGTGCTGATCACCGGCGACCACGAGGCGGCCGCGCTGCGTGTCGCGACCGCCCTCGGCATCGAGGACTACCACGCCGGAGTCAGCCCCGAGCGCAAGCTGATGCTGATCGACCGCCTGAAGGACAACGCGATCGTGGCCATGGTCGGCGACGGCATCAACGACGCGCCGGCGCTGGCAAGGGCCGACGTGGGTATCGCCATCGGCGGCGGCAGCGACGTCGCCAAGGAAACCGGTGACCTGGTGCTGATGTCAGGCCGTCTCACCGACCTGCCGCTGGCCATCGACTTCGGGCGCCTGGCACTGCGCGCCATCCGCCAGAACCTGTTTCTCAGCCTGTGCTACAACGGCATCGGCATACCGTTGGCAGCCGGGGCATTCGTCTGGGCCGGTGTATTCCTGCCCCCCAGCTACGCCGCGCTCGCCATGGTGCTGTCAGACATCAGCGTAGCCGCCAACTCCGCCCGTCTCGCCGCTGAGTTGCGCAAAGTGAAGGCCTGAGCACCCGCCAACCCGACCTTCGCGGTCTTCGCCCTTCTTCGCGTCAAAGCAGTTCGGGCACGTCAATCTGACACCAGTCCGCGTGGGGATTTCGTGCCCAAACCGCTCGTCGACCCGCTGGAATTCACTGCAGGGCTCGCAGCGGATTGATTGTCCCAAACCTCGGCGCCTGGCGGTATCCTGTGCGGGGGTATCCCGTGGACGCCAGCGTCGAAAGGTTCGCGCATCAGCGCCCGGCGATTGAGCCGGCGTTTCATGTATTGGCGCTGGTTGCCATATCTGGGCTGCTCGTGTCTGCGCTCGTTTGGACGGTCGGCAGTCTCGCCGGTTTGTGGTCAGCGCCGCCGAAGGACTATGGCCGGGAATTCGCGCTGCCCCTGCTGGGCCTGCTGGCGTTGTACGGCTCGTTCACCGCCCTTTGCGTCTACTACAGTGACTGGAAGGGCCCCATCGAGCTTCAGTATGCGAAGCGGCCTGCCCGCACCGTACTTGGTCTGTGTGCAATGGGCATCCTGCCCGCAATGGTGGGATCGTGGGTCGGCGGACCCCAGGTCCTCGCGCCCTTGGCAACGATCTGGACGCTCTCCTTCCTACCCCTCCTCATGTGTGTGAACAGGCTTGGCCAGTTGGCAATCCCCTACCGCGGGCTCACGGCTGATCCCGGGCGGTTCAAGCGGTCAACTGCGCGCCTCGCAAACCGGGCTTGCGCGGCGTACGTTCCCGACAAAACGCATTGGCTGCCAACCGTGCTTCACGGCGCGGCGTATGCGATTATCCTCGCAGCGATGGTGTTCTGGTTGATGCAAATCGCGTCTGCGGTTGGGTTGGCGATGTCGGGCCACGCCGTCTTCATCCCCAGGCAGGAAGATGGCCACCCGGAACTCAGAGTCCTCGCCGTGATGGGACAGCTCTTCTACGTCACCGCAACTGTCCCCTACATCTTTCGCCACGCGTGGGCTGCAAGGGGCAGTGGCGCGCTCTGCCGTGTCACGCGACCGTTGGTGGTAGCGATCATTGCGATCCTTGGTGCGAGCATCTGGTATGCAGCCGCCCACGAACTTTTCCCTCCTCAGCTGCAGGGCACATCGCGAGCGGCTTCGAGGGCCTACACGTCCCCGGAAATGTGGGGTTACGGTGAGCTCATCCTGATGAACTTCCCTTTGTGCCTGCTGGGCTGCGGCGCTCTCATGATCGCGGCGCACGCATGCGCGAGAGCCTATGCGGTGCGATCCCTGAAGCGCACGCCGGTCTTGTATCCGCCACGCCTGTCGTGGATGGCGGAAATGGACCGCCTCGACTGGGAAGAGTGGCAAAGAAAGAACGGCGTCAACCAGGCGCCCGACGGCGAGACCGCCCCGTGAGTGCCCCTTCAGCTACGCCGCGCTCGCCATGGTCCTGTCAGACATAAGCGTAGCCGCCAACTCCGCCCGCCTGGCCGCTGTACTGCTTGGTGTGCAGGCCTGAGCACCAGCCAACCCGACCTTCGCGATCTTCACCTTTCTTCGCGCCTTCGCGTGATTGCAGTCGGGTAGGCGGGCGGGACGCCCGCGTTCCGTGATGTGACACCAGTCCGGGTGTCAATTCTGCGTCAAACCGCTCGTTGACCCGAACACCTTCGCCTCTAGTATGCCGGTCCGATTTTGAGACGAGGGCACACAATGACCACTGCTCCGAAGTTCAAGGACCTCAAGGCTCCCGCCGAGGGCGAACGCATCACCTTCAAGGACGGCGAGCCCGTCGTTCCCGACAACCCCATCGTCCCCTTCATCGAGGGCGACGGCACAGGGCGCGACATCTGGAAGGCTTCCGTGCGCGTGTTCGACGCGGCCGTGGAAAAGGCCTACGGCGGCAAGCGCAAGGTGCACTGGTTCGAAGTCTACGCCGGCGAAAAGTCCAACGACAAGTACGGCACCTGGCTGCCCGACGACACCAATGAGGCGATCAAGCACTTCGGCGTCGCGATCAAGGGCCCGCTGACCACGCCGGTCGGCGGCGGCATCCGCAGCCTTAACGTGGCGCTGCGCCAGATTCACGACCTGTACTCGTGCGTCCGCCCGGTGCGCTATTTCAACGGGGTCCCCAGCCCCATGAAGAAGCCCGAAGACGTCAACATCGTAATCTTCCGCGAGAACACGGAAGACGTGTACTCCGGCGTCGAGTGGCGCGCAGAAACGCCCGAGGCCAAGAAGGTAATCGGCTTCCTCAACGACATGCTCAGCCAGGACCCGAGCACCAAGGGCAAGAAGATCCTTGAGTCCAGCGGCGTCGGCATCAAGCCCGTCAGCAAGTTCCGCAGCCAGCGCCACATGCGCCGCGCGCTGAAGTACGCCATCAAGCACAACCTGCCCAGCGTCACAATCGTGCACAAGGGCAACATCATGAAGTACACCGAAGGCGCCTTCCGTGACTGGTGCTACGAGCTCGCGACCACCGAGTTCCGCGACCACGTCATCACCGAAGACGAGCAGTGGGAGAAACACGACGGCAAGGTCCCCGCCGGCAAGATCGTGATCAAAGACCGCATCGCCGACAGCGTCTTCCAGCAGATATTGCTGCGCCCGGCCGAGTACAGCGTGCTCTGCACCATGAACCTGAACGGCGACTACCTGAGCGACGCGGCGGCCGCGCAGGTCGGCGGGCTGGGTCTCGCCCCGGGCGCCAACATCGGCGACAACGCGGCGATCTTCGAGGCCACCCACGGGACGGCGCCGAAGTACGCCGACAAGAACGTGATCAACCCGAGCGCGGTCATCACCTCGGGCGTGATGATGTTCGAGTTCATGGGCTGGAACGAGGCGCGTGACCTGATCCTGAAGGGGCTGCAGCAGGCCATCACCGACAAGCAGGTGACCTACGACCTGGAGCGCCAGATCGAAGGCGCGACCAAGCTCGGCACCAAGGAATTCGGCGACGCAATAATCGCCCGCATGTAGGACGCCGCAGGCGATCATCCGCCATAGCCTTGGCGAAAGCGGATCCTCGCGAGTCTCCTGAAAGCCCATCGCACCCGCGATGGGCTTTTGCATTCCGGGTTGTCAAAGAGCGGGCGGAGCTAGCCGGTGCGGGTCGAGGGCTCGACCACCTCCTCCCCGGGCTGCGGCGCGGGCTCGTCGGCAGCCGGCGGCAGCCAGGCTTCCTCGATCAGCTCAATCTGCTCTTCGGCGTCCTCTGCCGGTTCTTCGGCGGGTTCGGCTTCCTCGGCCTCCTCATAGCGCACCAGCAACTCGCCCGCGCGCAGGGCCTGGCCGTAGCTGACGCGCGGCTTCTCGACGCCGCTTGCCAGGTCCTCATACGCCGCGTCGACCATGGCCTCCAGCAGGCGCTTCACCTTGGCCTTGGCGCCCGCGGCCGAGCGCACCGGCGCGCGACGCCCCGGTTCATTCGCCGGCTGCACGCCCGGGCGCAGCAGTTTGCGCATGCGCTTGTTTCTCGATTTCCTTCCCATCTTGCACCTCACAGTCACGGTTTCGGGCGGCCCATCCGCCCACACCCGAAACCATACAAAGGGGTGCGACAAATCTTCGGGTGTCGGCGAGCAACCCGTGTGAGGCCTGCTGTGTGCGTAGTTTCCGGGCTACAGGCCAAAGCCTTCGGTGAAGCCCCAGGACCATCGCCGCGCCCCGCACGATGGGCACTTGAAGACGTGAATCGCGCACCACTCGGTGAACTTGAGCAGCAAGGCCACCGCGATACAGCCGATCACAAAGAAGGCCGGCGAAGCAGCCCACCACCATGCCGAATGGTGCCTGGTGAGACTAAGGCATGCGAATGTAGTCAGCCCGCTCGAAACGCCAGCGTAGGCAACCAACAAAAGCCCGCATGACATCGGTGGCAGCAGCCCGAAGGCCTCTTTGCTGGCGCAGCGTTTGCAGCAATACATCATGGCGCACACCCATTGTACGACGCGACTGAGACATGCCGCCGGATTGCGCGTAACCCACCTTTGCGGATCGGGTTAGATGCCCGCAACCTGCGCGGTATCAGTAAGCGGCAGCAGTTAGCCGTCCTTGTCACAACATCGAATAACGCGTAGACTTGCGACGAACAGCCCCCGTCAGACGACAATGACGCAGTCCGGCCTGCGCTATGCCCCGAATTGTCTTCAAGAAGAATGAACACGGCCCCGTCGACCTCACTGAGGCCGTGGTTCTTGGGCGTTCCGCGCAGCACGCCAACGTCGTCATCCAGGACAACAGGCTTTCGCGCGCGCACTGCCGCTTTGAGCAGCGGCCCGACGGTTGGGCGATCGTTGACCTGGAAAGCCAGAACGGGACCTTCCTCAATGGCCGCCGCATCCGGGAAGCAACCGTACGCCCGGGCGACGTCGTCACGATCGGCACCTGCGACATGCTGTTCGAGGAAACCGGCGGCCCCGGCGGCAAGACCGTAATGTCCGGCGTGCAGAGCACGCGCGGCACCGCAAGCCTCGACCTTGCCGACGAAAGCAACATCAGCCCCACGCGCGAATCCGTGGAAAGCACGCGCACCGTTGTCGCGCCCGCGGCGCTGGTGATGGTCAAGGGCACGCTGATGGACAAGATCCACCCCATCACCGCGGACCCGTTCCTGATCGGGCGCAAGACGGACTGCCAGCTCAACCTCACAAACGACGGCAAGGCCAGCGGGCACCACGCGCAGATCCGCCGCGACGGCGTGAATTACGTTATCGAAGACCTGAACAGCACCAACGGCGTCGTCATCAACGGGCAGAAGATCGAAGGCCCGGTGGTGCTGAAGACCGGGATGAAGGTGCTGCTGGGCCAGCAGCTGTTCAAGTTCGAGATGCAGGGGCGCGAGGCGCAAAGCACCGGCGTGACCGCGCCGAACATCGCGGCGGCCGACATTCAGGCGCGCCTCAAGCCGCCGGGCCAGGCCGGCGACGTGTCGGACCTCGACGAGCCGGAAGACGATGACAACCCGGCCACCATCGCCGCCACGCCCGCCGAGCAAGCCGCCCTGAACGTAGAAGAAGACGACAAGGCGGCACTCAGCCAGCAGATCAAGTTCAAGAGCGGCAGCGGCGGGCTGTTCGCGGTCATCGAGATCATCGTGGTGATCGCCATCGCGGGCGCGATCCTGTTCGCGGCCTGGACCATGATCAAGGACAACGGCCCGGGCACCGGCGGCGGCGAAGGCGACTACCCGCCCGCGCGCGAAGGCGGGCTGCTCGCCACGAACCCGAGCTTTGACGACGTGGACGAAGGCGGCTACGCCCGCGACTGGAACTACATCGTCAGCGGCACCGACAGCTTCAACCTTGTGGAAGGCGCGCACGGCGGCAAGTACGCCATGCAGATCGCGCGCTTTACGGCGTCCAACGAAGCAAGCTGGCTGCTCAGCAAGCGCGCGGACGCGCCGGGCGGCGGGCTGAAGGTCAGCACGTTCGCACTGAACACGGAAGCCTCGGCTGACCGCCTGGGCTCGGCCGTCGTGAGCATCTTCTGGTACGCCAACAAGCGCGACAATGACCCGATGCTCATCACCACCGTCAACGCGCGCACCAACTTGCGCGAGTGGACCGAGCTGTCCGGCAGCGCGGCGGTGCCTCGCGGTGCGCGCCAGTATTCGGTTGCGCTCGGCATGTGTGGCACGCAGGGCAGCGTCGCGTTCGACGACGTGAACGTGAGCGAAGATTCCAACGCCTTGAACTGGTTCGAGCCGCAGACCATCAGCACCGCCGACGGCATGAGCTGGGATATCTCCGAGTTCGGCGACATCTCGCTCGTCGGCCCGGGCGGCATCTACCTGCGCGGCGGGCGCATCCAGCTGTACCAGTCGTCGCAGCGACGCGACCCGCTGGAGGCGCTGAACATGCTGGTCGAGAAACCCACCTTCCAGGCTTCCGACAACATGCTCTACGCCAAGTACAAGTACTTCGACCCGCTGGCAGGCGCACCCGTGCAGTTGGCGATTGAGCTCGGCACGCGCGAAAAGCGCACCGTGTTCAGCGCTTCCGTCCAGGCGGTGGACGCGGGCTCCATCGACAAGGCCGCGCGCACGGTTGCGTTCCATGCGCTGGCAACGCCGCTGTGGACACCCGCCGAGCTTGTGCGCTTCGAGGAAGCCGGCGGCAAGGCCAAGGCCTACGCATCCGAGTTGGGGCTCGGGCGCGACGCACGGCGCGAGTTCGCGGTGCTGATGTCCGCGGACACGGCCGGCGGCAACAGGATCGTCGCGGGCAAGGGCTCATCGCCCAGCGTGACCGCCATGCGTCATGCCGGCGGTCGCGAGTTGATCCTGCAGGATGACGGCACGCTCAGCCTCGCTTTCCTGCGCGGGGAGGGCGAAGACGAGCTTTCCGACCGCGTGGCGCTGATCGCCACCGTGCAGCCGGGTGAGGACCAGCTTGACCGCGTCGCCCGTGCGCTGAGCATCTTCGAGGACTTCCTCTATAACCAATCGCAGATCGGTTCCGCCGCGGCGGCCATTGACGCCGCCAGCCAGCACTACAACCTGCGCCTGTTTGAATTGCGCGACGGCATCAACGTGCCGCAGCTTACGCGCAACGAGAATCTGTACCGCGCGGCCATGGAAGAAGCGATTACGTCGGCCGACAAGCTGCGCGAAGCCAGCGAGCACTGGAGGTCCGATTCGCTGAAGATGCTCCAGGATGCGGACTCCGAGGACATGCTTCCCCGCACCCGCGATTCCATCAAGATCGCGCGCGACGCGATCAATGAGCTGATCGACTCAGCCGAGGCTTTCGAGGAGCTGGCCAAGGGCGCGCGTCGCGCGCTGTTCTCGCTCGAGATCGAGATCGAGCAGCGCGAGTCCGAGCCGTTCATGGTCAGCGCCCGCGACTTCCTCGACAGCGGCCAGTACGTGCAGGGCATGGTCAAGCTGCGCGCCGTGGTGACCAACTACCCGCGCTGCCTGCGCGGCATCGAGGCCAAGGAGCTCATGGTGGACGTGGCGACCATCCTGCTTGATGAGATGGACGACTACGACAAGCAGCGCCTGAAGAACATCGCCCGCGACCGCGCCCTGCAGGCCCGCAGCCTGTTGAACCTGGTACAATCCAAGCTGCTGGCCACGATTCTCAACGACAACGAGAAGCAGTGGCTGCGCGAATCCGGCATGGCGCCCGAGCTGAAGACAGGCGAGTGGATCTCACGCGAGAACGGGCTTCTGTCGCGCATCAACAAGCTGCGCCTGCGCCTGCCGGCGGATCTGCCGCCCGAAACCGAGGGAGACTAAGTGGCCTACGGCTTCGACATCGAAAGCAACCTGAGCATCCTTGTGGGGCTGACCCGCAAGGGCGGCCAGTACAAGCTCAAGAAGGCGCTGATCCTGCCGGGCTTCCATGCCGACCCGGACCAGAAGCCGGAGATCTACTCCGGCGCGCCGCTCGGCAGCACCTTCCGCGCGCTCAAGAACATGGGCGTCAAGGCCGGCAACCCGCACACGCTGGTGCCCGGGCGCGACGTCTACTACCGCTTCGTCGTGGTCGCCAGCAACAACCCGAAGGTGATCGAGCAGCAGGTTCGCATGGAAGCCGACGACATCGGCGGCGATGAAGCGAACATCCTGGCCGACTACGTCAGCGGCGCCGACTTCGACTACGCGCCCGCCATCCACGTCGCGCTCGCGCGCGAGGAAGTGATCGACCACTTCGCCAACAGCCTCGCGGCCGCGGGCGTTGAGGTCGGCCCCATGATCCCCGGCTGCTCGGCGCTGTATCAGTCCTACCTGATCAGCGGCGACACGGAATCCGAGCACGTGCAGATGCACGCCAACATCGGCGACGACAGCACGGACGTGATTCTGGTGCGCGAAAGCCAGTTGCTGTACGCGCGCAGCATCGGCATCGGCGTCAACGACTTCATTACGCGCCTGCTGCCCGAATACGGCGGCGACCGCGACGCCATCCGCCAGGTGTTGTTCACGCAAATCGACCTGCGCCCAAGCGTCGCCGCGGACAACCTTTCCGGCGACCGCGGCGTCGAGGCCGGCCAGGAAGTGGCCAGCCGCATCTTCCAGCAGATCACCAGCACGATCATGCTCGCCAAGGGCGCGATGAAGGCGCCGAAGCTGGATGCCCGCAAGATTATCCTGTCGGGCGCCGGCGCGGCCATCCCCGGGCTGCGCGAGCTGATGATGAATCGCGTGCGCAAGACGGTCGAAGTGTTCGACCCGCTGCGCAATGTGGATGTCGAGGGCGTAGACGACCAGACGCAGGAGACCTGCCAGAGCTACCGCCCGGCGCTCGCGCTGGCGATCGGTCTCGCGGCGCAGGCCGGCGACCCGAAGTCGCAGACCACGGCGATCTTCGAGCCGGCAAGCGTACGCCGCCGCCGCGAGTTCCTGCACAAGAGCTTGTTCCTGTACCTTGCCGCCGCGCTGCTGATCGCGATCGTGCTGCCGCTGTACATCCTGAGCCGCAACTCGCTCGCTGAGGCGGACGAGACGCTCAAGAACCGCCAGCAGGGCCCGATCGGGCGCTACCAGAACGCCAGCAGCGAAATCCCCACGCGCGAAACCGCCCAGATCCGCGCCGAGAAGCGCTTCGAAGCGGGCGCTACCGCCCTGATGCCGGGCCGGGCGTCCACGGACGTACTGACGCAGTTCGCCGCCAAGCGCCCGGACACAGTGCGCATTCGCTCGGTGGAGTTGCTGACCGACACCAACAACCCCAGCAACGACAAGAACTTCAAGCCGCGCACGCTGCTCAAGATGAGCTTCTTCATCGAGAAGAAGCCGGGCGCGGACCCGCTGCAGGTCAACGCCGAGCTGCGCAAGATCCTGCTGGGGCTCAAGGGCGTGAAGGCCGTGGTTCCCGGTGAGACCGTCAGCCACGAAACCCCGCCGGGCAACGACGTGACGCACACGGTCGAGCTTGACCTGTCACTGGAAGGAGCGCCCAAATGAAGTGGTTGAAATCAAACGTGCGCTTCCTGGTCGTGGCGGTCGTGCTGATCGCGCTGCTGGTGCTCGCCAACGGCGAATTTGGCGACATCGCCAAGACGCTCGACGGCAAGCAGGCCCAGGCCAAGTCCATGCTGAGCGCCAATTACCGCGCGCTCTTCACCGATGCCGCCAAGTTCAACGGCGACCCGGCCACCGTGCAAGGCCGCAAGATGCAGGACAAGACGACCGTCACCAACGCGCTGACCACGCTGGTCAATGAGCGCATGACGTTCGAGACCGACCCGGCCTACACGCTGGATTCACTGCCGCCGGGCACGACGGTCGACGAGATGATCAACTTCCTGCGCAACGAGAAGAAGCCCGAGCTGCAGCGCGAGTTGGGCTTCCAGCGCTACTTCGGCCCGGACGTGCGCGACGACGGCGCATTCGGCTTCAAGCTGCCGGCGCAGAGCACGCTGACCGAAGACCAGGTGCGCGAATACCTGCGCAGGCTCGACATGGTTCGCTGCGTCGCCCACTGCGTCGAACGCACCGGCGTGCAGCGCCTCGACAAGCTCGAGTTCAAGGTCGTCAACGAAGACTTGCACACGCGCGGGGTGCCCACGCATGCCAGCGCACCCGGCGAGCAGCCGTACTTCCAGGGCGAAGGGCTCGAAATCCGCGTCAGCGCCACCGAAGAGGCGCTCTACAACCTGCTGATCGAGCTGCAGAACCCCGACAAGGAGGGGCTGCACAACCGCTACCTGAGTGTCGAAGCCTTCAAGTTCGAAAAGCCCGACCTGCTCGACCCGCAGGATGCGCTGATCACCGCGCGCATCACGCTGGTGGCGTATCGCGTGAATCCGGAGTCAAGCTACCCGCCTGACGAGTCGCAGAAGGCCGCACAGCAGACCACGGCCGGGCAGCCAAGGAAGTTCCGCTAGTCGCAACAAGGGACAGAGTCATGGACCAGCTACTGCATCGCCTCAACGAGTGGAAAGAGAAGATTCTCTTTGTGCTGGCGTTGCTGGTCACGCTGGCCATCGTCATGAAGGCCCGCCCGCTGGGCGGCGGCATCGTGGATATCGACTCCGAGCAGCGCCAGGCGCAGATCCAGGCCGCGGGCATCGACCAGACCCAGGCCGAGAAGGTGCTCACCAAGCTCGAGAAGCCGCCGGCGATGGACCCGGTGCAGCTCGACAACCTGCGCGTTGAGCGCCCGTTCTACGACGACGGCGACGACTTCGCGGCGCCGGCCAATAAGGGCTCAAGCTGGAGCCTGTCGCAGGCCACGTATGAAAGCCTGCCGCCGCTGCAGCTCAGCGTGCCGGGCTACGGCCAGCTTCCGGACTACGACATGCCGGCAGGCCCGCGCCCGTCGCTGACGATCGCCAACGGCAGCGTGCCCCGTGATGACCGCCCCGTTGGCCTGACCGAGCCGGAAGGCGGGGAGTTCGACTAATGCGTACACTGCCCGCCATCCTTGCCCTGCTGCTGCTCGCGCCGGCGTTGACGGCGCAGATCTCGATCGATGAGAAGCCGCGCCGCTACATGATCGTCAAGGTCGACGGCGCCGCCAAGGAATGGGAAATCCGCCCCTGGAAAATCACCGACAAGGGCGGGCGCACCATGCAGGGCGCCAGCGAAGGCGACTTCAAGCTCGACGTCGAGCGCTGGGAACGCACCGGTCTCTACAAACGCTACAACACCAGTCTCTGGAAGCAGGCAGTCGCCGACTACCTGCGCGGGGGCCCCAAGGCCGCCGATGGCGCACGCTTCTACTTCTATGCAATCAACCCGCGCCAGCCGCGCGCCGAGGGCATGGTCAACCTGTTCGATGAGCGCAAGCACATCTACTGGGTGCCGGCCGCGGCCGTCGAAGTGAAGGGCTATCCGCAGACCTGGGTCGACGTGTACGAGGCATTCGTAACCCGCCAGGAAGGCGACGCGCGCCGGCAGGCAGTCAAGGATTGGGAGGCCGCCCACCGCGACATCATCAAGAACGTCGAGGATTCCGAGGACGGCTTCTCGCCCGAAGAGCGCAACGAGTTCGCGCGCTTCTACCAGGCGCAGTTCGTCTACGTCCGCGACCGCAACCCGACGCTGGCGGCGATCTATGACGAGCTCGCGGCCTTCCACCGCGAACGCAACAACCTCGACGCCGAGTTGAGCACATACCTCGACGCGCTGCGCGCCGGCGTGACCGGTGATGATCGCGAGCGCTTTGCGCTGGCCGTCGGGCGCATCTTTGTGAACCGCCTGAACCTGCCCGGCGATGCCATCCCCTATCTGCAGCAGGCGCCGCATTACACCGAAGCGCTGTACCTGCTGGCGCACTGCCACGTGGACACGGAACATTACGAGCAGGCCAGAACCGAGCTGAACAACCTCGTCGCCACGCTCACCGCGCTGCCGGAAGGCACCGTGCTGGAGACCTCCGCCGAGGAAGAGCTCGGGCGTGCCTACCTGACGCTGGCGGAGCTCGAGTTCAAGCTGTTGAACTTCGTCGCGGCCAACGACACCATCGGCAAGATCGCCAAGGAAAACCCGAGCTGGGACGCCGGCCAGGTGCTGTTCTGCGCCATGCTGCTGCAACGCAACGAGCCCAAGCGCGACGCCGACAAGAGCGACGCACAGAAGATCCGCGACACACTCAAGACCCTCAGCTTCTGGCAGGCGGCGCAGGCCTTCACCAACCCGCAGGCGGCCACCGTCTACCCGCTCGACCCGCTGATGGCCCGCGCGCTGGTCATCTATGCCCAGACCGACAGCCAATACACGGCCGCGCGCCCGGACAAGCCCGACCGCAAGCCCAGCGCCGAGGTCATCCGCTTCCTGGATGCGGCCAAGGCGCTCGACCCGCTTTCGGCCGAGCCGTTTCTTGCGGAAGGCCGCCTGTACCAGCGACTGGGGCAGTTCGCCGAGGCGCTCGCTGTTTACCGCGAAGGCCTCGACGTCGAGCCGCGCCACGTGCTTCTGAACTTTGCAATCGCCGACCTGAACCTGAAGGGCGGCGTGGTCAGCGTGGCGAAGGACCATCTGTCGCGCTGCCTGAAGTACTCGCCCAACTTCTACCCGGCGCACACGCTGCTGGGCGAAATGGCGCTGGATGAAGTCGAGCGCGTTCGCGCCTCGCTGATCCTGCGCATGAACGCCGGCGAGCGCGTGGATTACGCCGGCGAGCTTGTGCCGCCCATGAAGGAAGCGGCCGCGTTCTTCACCTCGTCGCTCTCCATCAACGGCGACCAGCCCGCCACGAAGCTGGCGCTGGCGACGCTGGACCTGCGCCTGTCCGAAGTCGCGCCGCTGGGCATCGCCGATCGCGACGACGCCGAGTCCGTCCGCGAGGCCTATATCGTAAAGGCCCGCGACCTGGCCAAAGAGCTGATCGACAAGCTTGAGAAGTTCGCCGAGTCCGAGCAGCCCAAGAACATGAACGAGCGTGAGCTGGCCCAAGTGCCGTCGCTGGGCTGCTACAACATCTACGCCTTCGCGCTGTACACGCTGGGCGACCACGACCGCTCACTGGAGGCCTTCCAGCGCCACATCGAAAACGCGCGCAAGAAGGAATTCATCCCCGACAACAAGATCCGCAAGGAGTACGAGACGTCGGCCTCGCTGGCGTACGCGCAGGACTGGGTCCAGCGCATTGAGCAGAACCAGCGCCAGTACTTCGAGACCGACGAGTTCGACCACGACAGCACGCGCCCGCCCGGCGCGACCATCTGGTACAACGGCAACTGGACGATCCCCACCAAGCTCAAGCCCGACCTCGGCTTCACCAGCGACACCCGCATCGCGGGCGGGCGCTTGAAGCTGGTCGTGGACCAGAAGGAATCCGGCATCATCAGCCGCATCGAAGTCGAGAAGCCACACGGCACGCTCTCCACCTTCGAGGCCGAATTCACCCAGGTCAGCGATGTCGCCTTCGACCGCGGCGTGTTCCTGACCAAGGTCGTCAAGGGCTCCGGCAGCGTGGACAGCGAAGCCGAGCCGAAGTGCAGCATCATGCTCGGCGTTGATTCGCAGGGCCGCGTGTTCTGGGAAACCCGCAAGTACGACATGGACGACAAGAACCAGGTCGAGAAACGCGTCGGCTATGGGCTGGTGGACATCAGCCAGTACGGCGGCGTGCCGTTGAACCCGGAAGACCGCCTCACGCTCAGCATACGCCGCCAGCTCAGCAAGGATCGCAGCGACATCGACTACATCGCCATCATCAACGGTTGGGAAACGAAGCTGCCGGTCGATCTCGATGAGCTGACCCGCGTAGATTTCAACCAGAGCCGCTACGCCGTGCACTGCGGCTTCTTCACCCGCGCGCTGACCGGCGTGAAGGGCTCGGTCGAGATCGACCGCGCCAAGTTCATCTACGACAGCGGCCAGACGAAGAAATAGCCATGCGCCATTCAAACAGCGGCTTCACGTTGATCGAAATCCTGGTAGTTGTCGGGATCATCATCCTGCTCGCGGCCGTGCTGCTGGTCAGCTTCAGCGGCGTATTCAGCAAGAGCAAAGAGGCGCAAACCAAGACGACCATCGAGACGCTCAAGGCCAACGTCGAGAGCTTCCAGGCCAAGTGGGGAGTGCCGCCGCCCAGCAACCTCTCCGAGCTGGGGCTGCTGACGCAGTACCCCGCGCTGGCCGACCCGAACAAGGACAACATCGGCATCGAGGCGCTGGTGCTGGCTTTGCGCTCGCGCCGCGAACAGGGCCCGTACCTCGACATGCCGCTGCTGAACGACGAGAAGCGCCGCACGAACCTCGACGGCGACACAGTGCTTGAGGAAGCCGCCGCGCCGGAGCACCTGGACCTTGAGGACGGCAGCGCCCGCGAGCTGTTCGAGATCGCCGACGCCTGGGGCAACCCGCTGGTCTACGTGGACATCAAGACGGTCCGCGCGGGCAACTTTTCCTACGACGTGCTTCTCGCCGACGGCTCACGCACGCGCATCGACGCCACGGCCCTGCAGGACGCGCTGCGCCACCCCGTCACCGGCCAGTACCCGACGGGCTACGTGATCTGGAGCTTCGGTGAGGATGGCGTAAACGACTACGGTCGCGGCGACGACATCACCAGCTGGCCGAAGTACGAAGTCGAAGAGTAGGCGTTCCTGACAGCTATCCGCAATCGCTCCACTTGCGCATCGCGCCGCGCGCGGACGCCACAATGCGCCCGTGGCGCACTACCGCACAATTCTCGGCATCGATGAAGCGGGCCTCGGCCCGATCCTCGGCCCGCTCACGCTCGGCTATGCCGCGTTCGGGCTGCCTCAGCCGGTCACGCCCGCGGGCGTGCTGGGCCTCGACATGTGGGAGGCGCTCGACCTCGGGCGCGACGCCGTTGACCGCAAGAAGCGCCCCGTGGTGTGCGACAGCAAGAAGCTGTACTCGCCCGCCAAGGGCGTACGCGCGCTGGAAGAGGAAGTGCTGGCGTGGGCCGCACTGGCCGGGCACGACCCGCACGACTTTGCCGCGTTTCGCAAAGGGCTTTGCCCGCTGGCGCGTGAGAACCCCGACCAGTACGACTGGTACACGGCCGCACCGGCGCCGTTCCCGTTGGAAGCCAGCGCCGAGAGAGCCGCGCTGCGCGGGCAGGCTCTGGGACGTTCGCTGCAGGCCGCAGGCTACGCGCTGCAGGCATTCGGCGTGAACCCGATTCTGGAGGGCGAGCTGAACCGCCTGATCCAGCGCACCGGCAACAAGGCCCGCGCCGAGTTCGACGCCATCGCCCGAATCATCGGCCCGATCTGGGAGCAGCATCGCGAACTGGCAGTCGTCTGCGACCGGCAGGGCGGCAGAACGCGCTACGGGCGCGCGCTGGCGGCGGAATTCCCGGAGGCGCACATCGAGACGCTGCACGAGGCGAAAGAGATCAGCACCTACGAGCTGACGATCCCCGAGGTGGAAGGCTGCCCGCGCATGTTCATCGCGTTCATGGAAAAGGGCGAGGGCCACCACCTGCCGATCGCGCTCGCCAGCATGGCGGCCAAGTACATGCGCGAGCTGATGATGCACCAGTTTAACGCCTGGTTCGTCAGCTACGACGCCGGCATCAAGCCCACGGCCGGCTACTACCAGGACGGAAAGCGCTGGTTGCAGGACACAGTCGAAGTCCGCCGCAAAATCGGCGTGCCCGACGAGCGCCTGATCCGTAAACGATAGCCCGGCCAGCCATGGCCGGGAATTCCATGCTGAAAGTCGCCGTCACTTGTTGCCATCCCCGGCCATGGCTGGCCGGGCTATTCCCGCCTTGCGCCCTGCCCTGCCAACACCGATCATCCGGCGATGGCCGTCTTGAAGGGTGATCGGTTGACCAAGCGCTTTGGCGGGCGGACCGTCGTGCGTGGCGTGAACATTGAGATCGGTGCCGGCGAGATCGTCGGGCTGCTGGGGCGCAACGGCGCGGGCAAGTCCACCACCTTCAAGATGCTGATGGGCGTCCATCGCCCCAACGGGGGGCAGGTAATCCTCGACGGCAAAGACGTCACCAGCATGCCGATGTACAGGCGCGTGCGGCACGGGCTCGGCTATCTGCCGCAGGAAGACACCTACTTCGCCAAGCTCAGCGTCGAGGAAAACCTGCTGGCCATTCTCGAAACCACCAGCCTGAGCAGGTCTGACCGCGGCAAGCGCCTGGAAGAACTGATCGAAGAATTCGGGCTGCACAAGATCCGCACCAACCCGGCCGGCTCGTGCAGCGGCGGCGAAAAGCGCCGCCTCGAGATCGCCCGCACGCTGATCGGCAACCCGAAGGTGATCCTGCTCGACGAGCCGTTCGCGGGCGTGGACCCCATCGCCATCCAGGATCTCAGAGAGCTGGTGGCGGGCCTTGTGGCGAAGGGCATCGCGCTGCTTTTGACCGACCACAACGTGCGCGAAGTCCTGCCGATGACCGACCGCAGCTACATCATCGTCGACGGGCAGGTCATCAAGGAAGGCCCCCCGCGCGAGATCGCCGGCGACCCGGTCGTGCGCAAGGAGTACCTGGGCGACCGCTTCAAGCTGGACACCGAGCTGATGCGCATGGACGAGCTGCGCAAGCGCGGGCAGAACTAGGCGCATGCCGCGAGATTGCCTATAATCGGGCCTCTTTCACGAAGGGCAGCAATGGCCGGTCATAGCAAGTGGGCGAACATCAAGCACCGCAAGGCCGCGGTAGACAAGAAGCGCGGCAAGATCTGGAGCAAGAAGGCGCACGCCATCATCGTGGCCGCGCGCCTGGGCGGCGGCGACCCGGCCGCGAACAACCGGCTGGCCGACGCCATCGCCGACGCGCGCAAGGAAAACATGCCCGCCAACAACATCGACCGCGCCATCAAGCGCGGCACCGGTGAACTGGAAGGGGCGGACCCCGAAGAGCTGGTGTATGAAGGCTACGCACCGGGCGGCGTGGCGATCATCGTCGAGGCGCTCACGGACAACCGCAAGCGCACGGCGCCCGACATCAAGCACGCGTTTGAAAAACACGGCGGCAATCTCGGACAGACCGGCAGCGTGATGCACAGCTTCGACCGCAAGGGCATCATCGTGCTGGAGCGCGAAGGCGCGCCCCCCGAGGACGAGTTGCTGGAGTTGGTCGCGGAGGCCGGCGCCGAAGACCTTGAAGGCAGCGAGGACGGTTTCACGGTGACTACGCCCGCCACCGAGCTTGAGGCCGTGAAGAACGCGCTGGCCGCCCGCGAGATCGCCTGGGTTTCGGCGCAGCTTGAGTATCTTCCGCACGCGCGCAATGAAGTCGACGAAGACACCGCGCGCAAGGTGCAGAAGCTGATCGACGCGCTGGAAGACAACAACGACGTGCAGAACGTCTACACCAACCACGAACCCCCCGAATCGCTCCTTGCCGAGCTGTCGGAATAGCGGAGTACGCATGGGCGGCGAGATTCTCACCATCAAGCTGGTCGGCATCGCCGGCTATTCCAAGGGCAAAGAGTTCGTCATCGAGGAAGGCGGCGAGGCGGTGATCGGACGGTCCCGCGACTGCAGCTTCCGCATCGGCGAAACCGACGAGCCCGAGCCGGACCCGAACAAGCCCATGAAGGGCACGGGCGGCAAGGACGACCACCTTCACACGGTCAGCCGCCACCACGTGAAGATCACCTTCCAGAACGCCAAGTCGATCTTCATCACGGACCAGTCGAAGCACGGGACGTTTCTGAACGGCAACAGGATCGACGGGCGCGACCAGATCATCGGGCTGCGCAAGGGCCCGATGGAGCTGCGGCTGGGAACGAACGAAACGTTCCGGATGGAGTTGCTGCGCGAGCCCGCACGCCTGAAGCCGAAGATCACCGTCAAGCGCCGCGAAGGCTGATCAACCGCCGTCGTACTGGGCCGTGTGCTGCGGCTGCGCGACCTTCAGGTCCGACAGCATGTCCTGAAGCGTTTCGGGTGCGCGGGAGTAGCTGCCGTAGGGCCCCTTCTTCTGGCCTGCGTCCTCAAGCGTCGAGTCGATCAGCCGGCGGTACTCCTGGTAGTCGTCGTAGGTCATCGTGGCCTGGAACAGCGCGTTGCTGTGATAGCGCTCAAGCCGCCCGCCGCTGGTGATGAACGTGCCGAACTGCTCGCGGAAGACCGCGAAGCGGTCCGGGATCAGCTCCGCATCGCCCATCTCGGTCAGGATGGCGAGCGAGTTCATGCGCTCGGTCTCGTACTCCTCCTTCATGCCCTCAAAGTAGCTGAGCATCGTGTCGCGCAGATCGGAGTAGTACAGCTTCTTGATCAGGTCGCGCATCTCGATGATGCCGCTAGTGAAGCAGCCGAGCATGTACTTGAGGTCCGTCTTCAAGTCATAGCCCAGGTCCTTGTGTTCCACGTTCAGCGGCACGCGGTAGCAGGCCATGAGCTCAGAGTGGTGCTTGGGCAGCGAGGGGTCGGCATTGACCGCCGCCAGCCACGAGCCGGCACCGTCGGCCGTCGCCTGCCAGCGCACTCGGGCGAGAATGAACTCCATGCAGCCGAAGCGGTACTGCTTGTCCGGCTTGTTCTTCACGTACTCGTAGACGTCATTGCGAAGCCGCCAGAACGCCTCGCTCTGGCCTCCGTTGCGGTTCTTCGGGTCGGTCTGCATGTACCACATAGCGCCCATCTTCATGTGCGTGTTGACCCAGCCCCAGCTGGAAAGGTTCGTGACGCGCTTGCGGTAGGCCTCGTAGTTTGCGTTCGCCACGTCATAGCCGTTTGACTTCGCGTCGCGGTACAACTCGTTGGCGAGCGTTTCTTCAATCAAGTCCAACGCGGTCTTGTTGTTCGTGTCTTCGCCAAAGGCGCCGGTCAGTGCGCCGTACATCAGCATCGGCTCGGCGAAGCGCTCGACGCTCTCGCTCATCTTCTTGGCCTTGATCAACGCCGCTGACTGCTCGCGCAGGCGCTTTATCTCCTTGCTCGGGTTCGTGTCGCCGAACGCCGTGGACAGCACGTCGGCCGTCTCCTGCGCCTTGCCCTCGGTGATGAGATCCCGCGCATCGAGGTAGGCCTGCACCCGGCTCATGGCCTTCTGCGCGGGCTCGGTCAACTCGTTGGCGCCGAAGTACTTCTTGATCGCGCTGCGGGCGTTCTCCGGCTGGCCGGACTCAATCAGGCGGTCCGCTTCCGCGATCACCTGCCCGACTTCATAGTCGCGCACTTCGTTCAGCAGCTTCGACGTCTCGTCATCGGCGCCGTAGTCCTGGATGTAGGTTTCAATGCGCCCGCGCGCCTCGGCCGGCTTGTCGGTCTGCAGGTATGCGCGCACGTCCTTGGCAAGTTGCTCGTTGGGCTTGTCTTTGCCGCCGTACATCGAGAATGCGACGATCACGGCCACCGCGAGGATCACCGCGCCGATGATCACGCCGATCATCACGCCGCGCGACGACTTGCCCTGGCTTTCCACCAGCGCGTCCAGCGTGTCCTGGTAGCGGACGAACTCTTTTTCGGCGAGGTTGGAAAGCTCAAGCACGCGGGTCTTGTTCTTTTCCGCGTCGATGTGGGTGTTGGCGATGACCTTCTTGTAGCGCTCGTCGCCCTCGTCCATGGCGACCTTGTACAGCTTGATCTCGGTGCTTTCGGCGCCCTTGGGGCGGAAGGCCTTCACGAAGCTCGTCGGCACCTCGGCCTTGTTCATGGCGAGGAATACGGACTCGGTGAAGTAGATCTCGTCGGGGTTGGTGGCCTTTTCAATCTTGGCGGCGACGTTGACAGGATCGCCGAATACGTCCGTGTCCGTTACGGTCACCTCACCGCTGTTGATGCTGACCTTGATGTGGATCTGCTCGCTATCGGGTTTTTCGACGTTGTACTTGCGCAGGGTGTGCTGCATGAACAGCCCGCACTGCACGGCGTTCGTCGGCGACTCGAAGGTGATCAGGAAAGCGTCGCCGATCGTCTTCACGATGCGCCCGTCGAAGTGGGCGATGATCGGCATCAGCAGCTCATTGTGCGTGTCCAGCCTCGACATCAGCGCTTCGCGGCTGATGGTCTCGGTGTGCTTGGTGAAGCCCGAGATGTCTGTGAACATCACCGTCAAATTCTTCTGTGCACGCTGCGTCGACATCGACTGTTCCCCGTTTCGGCCGAGCAATTCCTGGTGGCTTCACGCCGTGATCTGCGCCATGCTGTAGCTTCGAATCGAGGCCACAATGTACTTGCCTGAAGGCGCATTTGCACCCGTTCCTACCCCGCTGGACCCGGCGGGCGTATTCGACCAGCCCGCGCTGGGACAGCACCTCGGCTGGCTGAAGTCCGAGGGGCTGGACGGCGCGCTGATCCTGGGCACAAACGGAGAGTTCGCGTCGTTCAGTCTGGCGGAGCGCAAGCAGGTCGCGGAAGCCGCCGCGGAAGCCGCTTCGGGGCTATCGCTGCTGCTGAACGTCGGCGATTGCGCGCTGCCGGAAGTGATCGAACTGGCCGAGCTCGCGCATGAGCTGGGATACAAGGCCGTGCTGTGCCCGCCACCGTGGTATTTCCGCGGCGCGCCGGTCGCCGGGCTTGCCGCATTTTTCCGCCAGTTGCTGGACCGCACGGCGCTGCCGGTGCTGCTGTATCACATCCCGCAGGTAACGGGCGTCGCCATCAGCGACGAGTTGCTGGACGCCATCGGCCCGCACGAGCGCCTGGTGGGCATCAAGGACAGCACCGGCGACGATGCCGAGATGGCGCGTCTGCTGCCGCGCTTCAAGGACGGCAGCTACCTGGTCGGTCACGACAAGCTGGTGGCGAAGTGCCTGGCCGAGGGCGGCAGGGGAAGCATCTCAGCCTGCGCCAGCGTCGTGCCGGACCTCGTTGCCAAAGTCAAAGCCAAGCCGGACCAGCAGGCCAAGCTGAACAGCGTGCGCGGAATGCTGGAGAAGTTCGGTTTGATGCCGGCCGTGAAGGCGATCCTGCGCAAGAAGGGCTTCGGCGAGTACGCCACGCGCCCGCCGCTGCAGGGGCTCGACGACGCCAAGGCCGAGCAACTGCTCGCCATGCTGAACATGTTCGGCGCGATCAAGTGGTGAGGTGCGGTTGATAGTTGGTAGTTGGTAGCGACTACAAACCACAAACCACCAACTATCGACCGCCGTTCACGGTGCGTCCTGCAGGATTGCTTTCTTGCAGTTCGTGAGGATGCAGACCCCGTAGCCGGTACCGTAGGGCTTGTGATACCCGTACAGCGGGTAGTCCCAGAACGTTCCGTCGTCGTACTGGCCGGCGACTACGAGCTTCGCGAGCTTGTTGCCGTACTCCGGCTGCTTGTCCTTCGGCAGCCCGAGCACGTTGCGCGACGCGTAGTAGTGCCCGAAATAGTAGTAGTACGGCGCGGTGGCGTACCAGGCTTCGTGCGGGAACTGCCGCCCGCGCCCGATCTCGATGAAGATGTGGTCCTTGAAGAAGTAGTCGAGCTGCTTCTGCAGTGTCTCGGGCGTGATCGTGCGCTCCCAGGTAAAAAGCGCGTTGTCGCCGGACTGGCTGCGCCCGAGGCTGCCGCGCGGCAGGTTGGGGTCCCACATCGGCGAGTACTGGTGCCCGGTCGAGTAGAAGTACGCGCCGTTCGGGATTCGCATGCGCTCAAGGTAATCCAGCCCGACCTGGATGTTGTGGTCGCGAATCGGCAGGTCCACGCGCCTGGCCTCGCGCAACGCGACCAGCGCCGCGGCCGTGGTGAAGGTCGTGCTGATGTCGCCGCTGGGGCGCTTGGTGCGGTACTCGAAGTCGTAGTAGCCCCAGCCGCCGTCGAGACTCTGGTGGTCCAGCAGGCGCCGCAGCTCAAGCTCGGCGCGCTTCTTCAGGCGGGGTTTCATTTCCGTATAGCGCGCATCTTCCATGGCCAAGCAGAGGCACTGCACCATGTAGGAGTGCGACCACACGTTATAGAACGTGTCCATCGTGGCGCGCGGCGTGTCGGGTGCGGTGATGAGGTACTCCAGCCCGCGGGTGATGGACTTCTCGATCTCCTCCGTCGGCGGCTGCATCATCAGCCCCATGACGCACAGGGCCGTGGCCGCGTTGCCGAAGACGTGCAGGCTGTTAATGCTGCCGAGGTAGATGTCGTTGGGGCGCTCGCTCATGTAGCCCCAGTCGCCCTTCTTCTTCTGGTTGTCGAGGATCCAGCGGACGGCCTTGTCCAGGTTGTCCTGGTAGTCCCACGTGATGGCCTGCGGCTGTGTCGGGCCGCTGCCTGTGGAGTTTGCGGGCGGCGGCGGCGTCACCGGCGCGGGCCGGTTGGGCTCGCTCTTGCTGCACGCGGCCAGCAGCGTGACTGCCAGCGCGCCTGCCAACAGGATCCTGGTTTTCATGCACTGCTCCCGGACTGCGATGCTACTCCAGTGCCACGCCGACGTTCTGGCCGGCAAGCAAAGTCCCGCCGCTGTTGTTCACTTCGATCAGCGCCGTCACCATCCCGCCCTTCTTCACGACAAAGCCGATCGCCTTCACAACGCCGCTCGCGCTGCCTTCGCCTTCCTTGGCCGTGACCTTGACGGTCGTGCCCGGCTGAAACTTGGCGCGCGATTCCACCTTGACGCTAATGCTGACCAGCAGCTTCGAGGTGTCCACCACCGTCGCGATGACCGAGCCGCGCCCGACCTTGTCGCCGACCTTCAATGAAACGTTCGCGCCGTCGTTGCCGTTCCAGCCGCCGACCGCGACCACACCGTCGTGCGGCGCCGTCAGCTTGAAGCGTTCCTTGTCGCCTTCGAGGTCCGCCAGCGCCTTGCGGGCGTCGCTCAGACCGCGCTGGGCGCGGGTCAGCTTGGACTTGATGTCGGCGTTGCTGCTTTCGCCCGCGCTCGTGATGCGCGCCAGCTCCAGCGCCGCGCCTTCCTTGGCCGAGCGCAGGTCTTCTTCACGTCGCACGAGGTCAACCTTGACCATGTGCTGGTGGTTTTCCTTGGCCATCTCATAGCGCTCCTTGGTGTTCTCGAGGCGGCGCTTGGAGCGGTTCAGGACGATGTCCTGGCTTTCCTTCGCAAGATCATTGCCCTTGTACAGCTCGGTCAACTGGGCCAGTTCTTCTTCCTGGTCCTTGATGTTGTTTTCGTAGCTCTCGAGGTTCAGCTCGCCGTTGCGGATGCTGTCCTTCTTCTGCTGGTTCAGAAAGTAATCGAGGTCTTCGGCCGTGCGCTGGGCGTTTCGCTGCGTGCGTTCAAGCTGCAGCTTGTAGGACTGCTCGGCGTAGCTGACGGCGTCCGTCAGCGTCTGGACGCTGACTTCGGCAAGGGCCACGTTTTCTTTGGTGCGCTCAATGGCGTCGGCGTAGTCGGGTGCTTCAAGCTCGGCCACCACGTCGCCCTTCTTCACGCTCATGCCCGGCGCGAGCACCATCTTTAGCGTCAATTCGCCGTTGTAGCCCTTGAGGTCGACCTTGAGCTCGGTGGCCTGTGACGGCTGCAGCCGCCCGCTGAGCGCTTCGGAATCGGCGCCATCCTGCGCGAGCGCGAGCCCGCTGACGATCAGTGAAAGAAGAATAGCGACAGACAGTTTCCGCATTCCGGTGTCTCCGGTTTCGGTAAAGATCAGGAAGGGATTATCAATCCAATACGCTTATACGCCTGCCAGGCTGCCCCTAAAACAGAAACCGGCCCGCTTTCGCGGGCCGGCCGGGTGTGATTCTTCTACTTTTCGGGCGTTTCAGGGTCCGTTTGCTCGCCGTCTTTCTTCATCTGCGTCAGCGGGTCGCCATAGCCGTCGCGCCAGCCGCCCTCCGTCTCGCCCAGGATCCAGAGCGCCAGGCAGGTGCCGCACAGCGGGCCGAAGCTCGGGTGGCCGAGCCAGGTGCCGTCATCGTGGCGGGTCAGCATGATCGCCTTGGTGCAGATCTCGTTGATGTTGTCAAACGTCTTGCCGCCGCACTCCTTGGCCGCAAGCAGGGTGTGGTAGTGGCCGAACAGCCAGTAGTAGGCCGCGTTGAAGTTGCGGTCGAAGTTGTGCGGCGAGCCACCCTTGCCCGGCGGGTTGTAGTACTCCATGCGCCGGACGGCGTCGAGTTCGCCACGGTACTTGGTCCACTGGTCGATGATCTTCTTCAGCGTCGACTTGCTGCGGCGGAACATGCCCATGCGGACCAGCGCCAGCTCACAGATCGTGTTGCGGCCCTGGCAGCCCTTCACGTCCATGCCGATCTGGCCCATGTCCTTGCTGCCGCCACGGTAGACGTAGCTTTCCTGGCCGCCGTTCTGCTTGTCTTCGATGCGCATGGTGTTGATCAGGGATGCAGCCGACTTCAGCGGGTCCTTCAGCACGCGGCTGAGGCCCTTGATGTCCATGTCGTGGTCCACGTCCATCAGCGCGAGCATGGCCGCTGCGGTTGAGAACGTCGGGCTTTCGCCCATTTCCGGGTAATAGGCCCAGCCGCCCTCTTCCGTCTCGTCGCCGCCTTCCGTGATCTCGGCCTTGGGCAGCTCAAGCTTGATTTCGACTTCCTTGCCGCCGCGCTGCATGAGGAAGGTGGCTTCCTCGCCGGCGGTCAACTCGAACCAGCAGTCCTGCCACTCGAACACGGACGGGGTCGGCGTGCCGTTGATGGCGTTGAACACGTCGCCGTTCTTGAAGCCGGCCTTGTCGCCCGCGCCGCCCTTCACGACTTCGCGAATGAAGGCCTGGAAGCGGTTGTTGATGGTGATGCGCAGCGCAAGGTCGAACGGCTGCGGAATCGGACGCGCGATCATCTCGGCTTCCATTTCCTGCCCGCCGCGCACCCACTTCACGAGGTAGGGCTTGCCGGCGGCGATCGTGCCGACGAAGTCGTACAGGTGGTCGAGCCCGAGGATCGGGGTGTCGCCGATCCAGGTCACGCGGTCTTCGTCCTTGAGACCGGCCATGCCGGCTGGCGAATCCGGGCGCGGGTCGCCGTCAACGACTACGCCGTTGTCGTCGCCTTTGTCCTCTTCCTTGATGCCGAAGTAGAACCAGCCTTCCGGTGAGCCGGACGCCTCGATGCTGGCACTCTTCTTCTTGGCCTTTTCACCGCGCAGGACCTTCATGCGAATCTTGTCGCCCGGCTCGATCCCGTGCTCGATCGTGCGGAACTCCTCGATCTTGGTGATTTCGTTGCCGTCGACTTCATAGATGACGTCGCCGATCTCCAGCTCGCCCTTGCAGGGGCTGAACGGCATGAAGCCCTCGACCACCGGGCCTTCACCGATGCCCGGGTTGAGCTTCAGCCCGAGATAGCCGGGCCAGGTCTGCGCGAGCTGGTAGTCCTTCTTGAAATCCTTGGAGCCTTCGCGGCGGATGGCGATGTTCACCTTCTGCCCGCCGAGCCAGGTCGTCTCCTGCATGTAGTAGTCGAGCGCGTTCTCCACGCGCAGGCCTTCGGCCTCGACAATGCGGTCACCTACCTTCAGCCCGTGCTCTTCGGCCACGGTGCCGGGCAGAATCTTGATGATCTTGGCGCCGCCGCGATAGTCCTCATCGGTCGGCGGGGCAAGCACGACGCCCAGGCTGCTGGGCATGGCGGTGTTCTTGAAGCGCGAGCTGATGCGCTTGCGGCGCTTGCGCTCAAGCATCGGGGCTTCGCTGTTGCTGAGCTGCAGGCGCAGCAGGCCCTGTACCA
The DNA here is from genome assembly GCA_020638675.1 of Planctomycetota bacterium. Classification (GTDB taxonomy): domain Bacteria; phylum Planctomycetota; class UBA8742; order UBA2392; family UBA2392; genus JACKID01. The sequence goes on along the minus strand of JACKID010000001.1, from coordinate 468,624 downwards.
TGCGGCGGCAGACGGCCTTGATCTCGGTGCGGAACTCCTCGTCCTCGGTGTTCATGAATTCCTGGTGCAAGAACTTGAGGCCGAGGGTGTAGCGCCAGTTGGCGTACCAGACGTTCAGCGGAAGCTTGCCGCGATAGACGCGGTCAATCACGAACTGGGCCGCCTTCTTGAGCGCGGGGGTAATGCGCTCGGGGTCGACCTTGATGTGGCGGCGCATGGCGTAGCCGGCAAGACCGGTCGCAGCGATGGCGTCCACTGCCTGGTCGGCCGTCTCAGACATCAGGGTGCCGGACAGGACGACGTCCCATGAGCCGTTTTCGTTCTGCTGGTCGAGGACGTAGTTCACGGCCTTCACGATGGCCGCGCGGACGTCTTCGTCCTTGGGCATCGGTCCACTCAGGTTGAGAGGCGGGTCGGGCTTCCAGCCCACTGGCAGCGTGCCGCGAGCCTGCATCGGGTCGATGCTGCCGCCCTTGTTGACGTCCAGCAGGATACCGAAGGGCGAGCTGTCCAGCTGCTCCGGCGTGAACTGGGGAATTTCGGCCAGCGCCGGGAACTCCGGCATTTCAGTTGCCGCCGTCTGTGTGGGCTGCGGCGCGGGTTGTTCGGCCTTGGTACGCGCCGGGTCATTGGTCGACGCGCTGAATAGAAGTAGTCCGCCAACGATCAGCGGCAGCAGCCATGTGAGCTTCATGCCAATCCCCCTGTCAGGTACAGGAATACCTGTCGTGTGAGGCCTGCGTGTCAGGAAATCCCGGCTAGTGACGCCAAGTAGGGATACGAAGTTCCCACCCAATCGCCGAAGTTATTTCGTCAGACAACGCACCCGGGCGGAACCGTCTTGTTTTACCCGGGAGGTCCGCCTTCTGAGGGAATACTTTAACTAGAATGCGACAAGGAAACAGCGAAACCTGCCCGTCATACGCCCCCTTGCACAGGGGACAGACACCATTGCGGATCAGCGATAAGTGGCCGGGGCCCGCCGCCGGGACTGGCCAATTGCACATTTCTGTCGGCCCGCGCTAGTCCTTGCCCGGCGTAACCGGGCTGGAGGGCGCCGGCTTGGCGGGTTCCTGTTCTTCGGGCTTCTCCGGCTTTACCCTGCCCGGGGTAATCGGGCTGACCGGGCGAGTATTGCGCCCCGTATCGGGGTTCGGCGAGCCGTCGCCCGGCACTTCCGGCACACGCGGCTGGGTGACCCCCGGAGGCGCGGCCTTGCGCAGAATCAGGATCGCCCAAGCGGTGTCAATCGTGCCGCCTGCCCACTTGCCGTCATCGCCCTGGTTATCGAGCAGCCAGCGCGCGGTGTGGTAGTACCAGTCCACTTCGCCCATCAACAGGTCGTAGCCGGACATGACACAGCCGCGCTCAAGTGCGTACAGGTTGTAGATTCCGCCCCAGCCCGGGCCGCCGGGTGGATTCTGGCCAGCCAGGTTCTCTTCACCGTAGTCGTCGGATTCCTCGTAGTCGTACTGCCACCAATCCTGTTTCGCGAGCCATGCCTGCGCTCCGAAAATGTGAAGATCGATGTCCTTGTGCAGGTCCCGCGGCAGGCTGTTGTTGACGCGCAGCTCATCGCGGCAGGCGGCCAGCAACGCCATGCCCGTGCCCACGTACTGTATGGCGGTGAATCCGTTGCTGTTGGCAGGTCCGGCGACGTAGGTCCAGCCGCCCGGCTTGATCTTTCCGGCCCAGTTGCGGCGCTCATAGATGCCGCCCTCGGCGTAGCGTGGATCGTCACTCGGAACTGGCGCCGGGAACAGCTTGAAGGCGACCTCCTGCTCGTCTCGACCGGAGAAGTATTGGCGGATCAGCCGCCTCGCTTCGTTCTCGAAGGTGGACAGTTTGACATCCGCGCCGAGCAGAGCGGCGCATTTGTAGCCGCAACCCGCGAACTGGCTGACCGAGTTGTCGCCCCCGGCGCGCCTGCCCTTGATGGGGGCGTACGCCCAGCCGCCGCTCTGGCCGCCCACGTAGGAGTCATCGAGGTACGTCACCAGCCCCTGGATCAGTTCGCGATCGACGCGCGCGATCTTGTTCCAGACCCGCTTGCGAGCCGCCCTTGCCTCCTCGGCCGTGGCCGTCGTGAAGACTCCCTCTTCCTCCATGAGCCATTCGTAGTAGCGGGCGTACATCATGAGTGTGATGCCCGCGGCGTAGCTGCAGACCTGGAGCCCCCTGCCGGCGGGCACGGCAGCCAGTGCGCCGGGCAGGTTCTTGCGCAGCCAGGCCATGCCCTCCTTGATCGGCGCGGAGTTACGGTCGAAACCGCCGTGAAGCAGTGCATGCATCGGCGCGGACGTGAAGGCGACCGAGTTGAATCCGCCCCAGTCGGAGTTGAACGAGCCGTCGTTGGCTTGCTGCTTCAACAGCCACTCGCAGCCCTGCGCGATCGCCGCATCGACCTCAGGCGACAGTTCCCCTCCCGGCGGCATGTCCGGAAGCACGGACGCGTGCAGGATCGAGAGTGCGTGCAGCGCCTTCTGGACGTCCGCGGGCGTCATGCCCGCGATCGGCGACGTCTGCTCGCCGTAGAGGCCGCCGCACACGGACAGGCAGGCCAGCGCAGTCTCGTTCGGCATGCGTGCGCGGCGCCGCCGCAAGCGACCGTCGAGCCCGAGCTCGTGCGTCAGCCCGGTGCTTGAGTAGATAGCGCCGGAGGCATACATCTCGTTGACGGCGCTCTGGCGCACGAGCTCGCGCCATTCGACCGGCTTGCGCAGGCGCGGCGAAAAGTCCGGCAGGAACGTGCGTACCAGCGCAAGGCGCGCCCCGACTATCGGCTCGCCGGCGTACTCGCGCTCGAGCCGAGTCAGGATGTCCGGTACGTACTTGAGCCGCTTGTCCAGCGAGCTGCGGGCTGACTTCGGCAGCCCGTTCTTTTCCGGCGACGACAAGCCCATGCTGATCGCCGCCATCGCCAGCAGGTTACAGTCGAGGTCATTCTGCGCGTTCAGCCCGCCGCCCTGTGTGCTGATCCAGCCGAGCTGCTTCTGCGTGGCCTGCGAGACGTTCTTGAGCTCGGATTCCCACACGTGCTCGTTGTACTTGACCCCCATCTCGGCGCAGCAGCGGGCCGACACCGAGCGCCACACATGATTGCCGTACCACATGGGCCAGATGTAGCCGCTTACAATGCACGGCGACTCCACGCCCGTGAGGTCGTGGATCTTCATGGCGATGTACATCAGGTCCTTGGCCTTTTCTTTTAACTCGTCCGCGTGTCCGAGCTCCGGGCGGCGCAGGGCCGCGTTGCAGACGGCGATCGGCACCGCATATGCCGCGAGGCTGTCCTCATAGCGCTTGTGCTCGCTGCCGATGAAGCGCACCAGCTCCCGTTCCATGTCCGCGTCGCCCGGCATCCCGGCCGCAAGCATCGCCCACAGGCGCATGGACTCGGGCAGCGTGGTGGGCTGTTTGCTCTCTGTGCCCCAGGTGGGCAGCGGGCAGGGGACGTAGAACAGCCCCTTCATCATTTCCTTTTCATACTCGGGGCGCATCAGGTAGCGCAGCCCGTTGAGCAGCATCTGCTGCTCGCCGTCGAGCATGCCGAAGATCTTCTCGGCGATCTCGTACTCTTCTTCCGTGTAAGGCCTGGCGCGCTTGCCGGGGTCCTGCAGGTGGGGATTGTCCGCGCTGACCTTGTCCGTGCCGATGTCCTGCGAGACGCCCGGCGCAAACCCGGATGACAGCAGCAGGCAGGCGGCGAGGCAGAACAGTGAGTGCTTGGCGATTTTCATGGCGAACTCCGGGGCGGCTTGGCGGTTGGCGTGTATGGCTACTTTGTGGTCTCCGTGCCGGTTTTAGGCCCGGGTGTGACGGGGCTGTCCGGCTTTGGCTCGGGCGTTGTGGGGCTTGGCGGCGTGTCCGACGGGCTGTGCGGCGGGCCGCCTACCAGCGGCAGCGCGGCACGTTTCAGGAACAGAATCGCGAACGCGATGGCGTACGGCTCGGCCGTGTAGTCGCGAACGTTCTCTTTCTCTTCATGCATCAGCACGCCCCAGCTTCCGTCGGAAGCCTGGCGGGCGATCAGGCCGGCGGCGCCGATGGCGTACCAGTCGAGCCCGTTGCCCCAAAGCGGGCTGCCGGCCAGCACCCCGGCGCGCTCGACCGAGTACAGGTTGTAGTAGGCGTCGCGGTGGATGTTCGGGTGACGCAGCAGGTACAGCTCGCTGTCGAGCGTGTAGTAGTTCTTCGACATCCAGAGTTCCGCGCCGAGGATCGTGGCGTCAATCTTGCGCGCGAAGTCGTCGTCCAGCTGCCCGCGCACCTTCAGCTCGTCGCGGCAGATCGCGAGGCTGGAAACACCGCCGGCCGTCATCGACAGACCGAGGTTGGCCTCGCCGAAGTAGTCCCAGCCGCCGGCCGAGATCTCGTCGTCGTGGACTTTGACTTCGCCCTTCTTGTCGACGGTGCGGTAGCGGTAGGTGACCCGCCCGTTGCTGCCGTTGACCGTATAGCGCCGGATCAGGCGCGAGGCCTCCGCCTTGAAAATCTTCTCGTCCACCTTCGCGCCGAGCAGGCTGGCGGACTTGAGCCCCAGCACGCCGAACTGGCTGCATGAGTTGTCCGCATAGGGCCCGGAGTCGGGCGGCGTCTGGCCGCCATAGCCGAAGCCGGCCCGGTTGTGGGCGGCATCGAGACACTTCGCCGTCCACTCGATCAACTTGCGGTGGCGCGGGTCGAGCCGCTGCAACAGTGCGACCTGCGCCTGCTGGAAGCCTTCGGGCGACTGCGGCGTAAGAATGCCGCACTCCCGCTCTTCGGGCTCGTAGTACTTCTGGAAGCACATCATCACCAGCGCGTCGCTGTAGGTGTGGCCCGGCAGGTAGTTCGACGTCAGCCATTCGATGCCGCGCTTCACTTCATCGCTGTCGCGGCTCCAGTCGCCGTGCAGCAGCGCGAGCAGCGACGCGGCCGTGTTGGCGCCGGGGAACATGCGATATTGGAAGCAGCCGTCCTTGTCCTGAATGCTCACGAGGTATTCGCAGCCCTTCTGGATGGCGCGCTCGGTGGCCTCGTCGGTGACGTCCATCAGTGGCGTCCCGGCGTCGAGCGCCGCCGCGTGAATCACGGAGAACGCATACATCTCGCGCCCGACCTCGGACAACGCGACTTTCGCCAGCAGCGAAGGCGCGTCGCAAGCGAGGCAGGACCCGAGCGCGATGCAGTTCATGGCGGTATCGGCGATCACGCGCCCGATGCGCGAATCGACGTCCGGCGTCAGCCCGAGCGCGTAGCCCATGTGATTGTCGAGGCGAACGGCGCCGGTCGGGTCGTTGTCCCCCACCGCCATCGTCAGGATGGCCTTGCGCCAGGCCGCCGGGTCGCTGCCCTCCGGCGCCCAGGCAGTGTTGAGCATCAACGCGACCGCAAGGCGAGAACCGACGATGGGCTCACTCTTGTAGTCCCGCTCGAGGCGCTGCAGCGTTGCGGGCACGCACTCGACGGCTTTCTCGACGCTGCGCAGCACGGAGCCTTTCAAAGTTCCCTCGGGCGCTGTGAGCGCGAGGTTGGCGGCGGCCATCGCGAGCAGGTTGGTATCGAAGTCGAAGGTCGCGTCGATTGCGCGCCCGGCCCCGCACCAGCCGCGCTTGCTGACCGCGCCGCACAGGTTGCGCAGGGCGGTTTCCCAGACGTGCTCGTTGAACTTGATCTCCAGGGCGATTGCAAAGCGGCAGATCAACCCGCGCCAGAGATGATTGGCGAACCACATCGGGCGGATCGTGCTGCCGACGATCAGCGGCGAGTCCACATCCGTGCCCGTACGCACGCGCATGGCGAGATCGATGAGGTCACGGGCGCGGTCGCGGATCTTGTCGTGGTCCGGCAGGTCCGCGCGCTGCACGGCCGAGACACAGATCGCCAGCTCGACGCCGAAGTTAGCCAGCGAGATGTCGGCATCGGGCAACTGGTTGGCGAGAAACCGATCCAGTTGCATCCGAGTCGCATCGGTGCTCGCCATGCCGCTCTGCAGCACGGCCCACAGGCGCAGGTTTGACAGCACGGTCATGGGCGCGAGCTCGTCGCGCTCAAACGGCGTGAGCGCGCACGGCACGTTGGCGCGCCCGAGCATCAACTCGTGCTCGTACTCCGGGCGCAGCAGGTAGCGCAGGTTGTTGACCAGCATCGCGCGCGCGGGCTCGATCCCGCCGATTACCTGCTGCGCGTGCTCGATCTCCTTGTCCGTGAAATCACGGATCGTGGGCGCAGGCGCGGCCGGCTTCGCCGCGGGCTTGTCTTCGTCTTTTGCGCACACGGCCGGCCCGTGCGCCAGGCTGAACGCGATCGCGCAGACGAGTGCCGGAACAACAGTGCGGGAGAAGCGCATCACTCGTCCTCCCCCTTTGGTCCCTTCGTGACCGGGCCCTCGGGTTTGTCCTTCTTGCCCTCGGTCGGCGCCTTGCGCAGCGGCTTCGGTTTGCCGTTGGGGCCGGGCGTGGCCGGGTTGATCGGCTTCGCTTTCGGGCCGTTGGTCACCGGTGTTGGCGGCTTGATCTTCGGCTCACGCAGCCCCGGCTCGGAGACCACAGGGGGCGCGGCCTTCTTCAGGAACAGGATGGCCATGCTGGTATTGATGATCTGGGGGAAGCCGTAGGCGTCCGGGTTCTTGTCGTCTTTCGGGCCGTGCCAGTCACCGGACGAGCGCTGTATGCGGATCAGTCCCTCGGCGCCGATCTCGTACCAGTCGACTTCCCAGTCAAACAGCGGGATGCCTGCCAGCACGGCGCCGCGCTCAACGGCGTACAGGTCGTAGTAGAGACCCATGCCATCGGCGCTGCCATCGCCGCGGCCCCATTGCTCAAACGCATAGTTGCGGTCGCGCAGCAGTTGGTCACGCCGGTAGCTCAGATGGAAATAGTCATCGGCCAGCGACGCCTGGGCGCCGTGAATGGCCAGCGCGATCTTGCGAGAGAGATCGCGGGACAGCTCGCCGCGCACTTTCAGCTCGTCCCGGCAGATCGCCAGTGTCGACAGGCCTGCGCCCGTCATGCCCGTGTTCGGCGGTACGATCTGGCCGTTGTATCCCCAGCCGCCGACCTTGATTCTGGACTGCCACACTTCGGACGAGGTCTGGCCGGGCACATCCTCAAGCAGCGAGTACTCGCGGATTTCCGCCCCCTCGCGGCTGCCGTAGTCGTCGATCAGCCGGCGGGCCTCCTGCTCAAACTTGCGGGATTTCACCGGCGCGCCGAGCATGCTGGCGGCCTTGTAGCCGAGCATCGCGAACTGCGCGTTTGAGTTGTCCCAGTGGCTGTCCGACGGCATCTTGCCGCCACGCGCCGGTGCGCTGTAACCCCAGCCACCACGCGAGCCCTCCAGTTGCGCGCTCTCCGTGCGCGCGATCATGGCCTCAATCGCCGCCCGATGCTCGCCGTCGAGGGAATCCCAGGTCTTCTTCGCCGCCGCCTTGAACTCTTCCGGGGTGTCGGCCCACAGGATGCCCGAATCGCGCTGCTCTTTTTCGTAGTACTTCTGGAACATCATCAGCGTGATGCCGTCGCTGTAGGTGGACGCGAAGAAGTTGGTCCAGACGCTGTTTGGAAGCGGCTTCCCGTCATCGTCTTTGCGGCGCAGGATCTGGCTGATTCCGAGCTTTACGGGCTCGCTGTCGCGGGACCACCCGCCGTGCAACAGCGCCAGCACCGCGATGGCAGTGTTGGCGTACAGGTTTGAGTAGCCACCGCTGAAGCTGCCGTCACGCTTCTGCATCTTGACCAGAAATTCGCAGCCCCTCTGGATCGCGTCCTCCACGCCGGGCACGTTCGTGATGTATTGCGGCTCGCCTTCCCCGGAGGCGCTGGCGTGCAGCACGGACAGCGCATGCATGATCTGCCCGATCTCGGTCAGCGTCATGCCCGACAGCGGCGCTTCGCCCTGGCCCAGCAGCCCGCCGCAATGGCCGAGGCAGTTCATGGCTGTCTCGGTGATTCGAGTGGAGGTCCGCGAGCGCCGACGCCCGGTTACGCCCAACTCGGCCGCTACACTGTCCGGAGTTGTTGCTACGCCGGTGATGCTGTGGTCGCGCACGGCCGCTTCCAGCACCGCGTCATGCCAGGCCTGCGGCTCGCGCGATGCGGGTGAGGTGTCCGGCGAGAACGTCCGGATCATGGCCATGCGCGTGCCGACCAGCGGCTCGGCGAGGTAGTCTCGCTCCAGCCGTGACAACACCTCGGGAATGAACTTGGCGTCCTTCTCAATCGTGCGCAGGGGACCGGTGCCAAGTGTTTTCTCGGGCGCGTGAAGCGCGAGATCAAGCGCGGTGATGGCGAACAGGTTGGTGTCGAGGTCCTCAAGCGGCGTCTCGGCCCCGCGCCCGCGCCCGTTCCAGCCGCGGGACTTGTAGCCGGTGCCGCACAGGTTGCGCAGGGCGGTTTCCCAGACGTGCTCGTTGAACTTGAGCTCCATCGCGAGCGCCATGCGGCAGATGACCGCGCGCCACGCCTGGTTAGCGAACCACATGGGCAGGATCACTTCGCCGACGATCAGCGGCGAGTCGTCGTCCGTGCCGCGGTGCAGCTTCATCGCGGCATCCAGCACTTCGCCCGCGCGTTCGCGCAGACGGTCTTCGAGATCGCTGTCGCCGCGCTTGAGCGCCGCGTAGCAGACGCCGAGTTGCACGGCGAAAGGGCCCAGGCTGTCGCCAGGCTCCGTTGTTTGCGAATCGAGAAAACGCAGCAGGTGGTAGCGCGTCGAGTCCGTGAGCGGCATGCCCGAGGCGAGCACGGCCCACAGGCGAAGCTGCTCGGCGCCGTGCATCTGCGGGCCGCCGTTGTCTTCAAACGGCGCCAGCGGACAGGGCTGAACGGCACGGCCTGCCATCAACTCGGCTTCGTACTTCGGGCGCATCAGGAAGCGCAGGTTGTTGATGACGATGACGACTTCGGAGGGCACTTCCTCGAGCACACTCCATGCGGTCTCGATTTCTTCCTCGGTGAACGTGTGCACCGTGGGCGCGGGTACGGCCGGCTTCTCTTCCTGCTCGGACTTCTGCTGGCCGGCTTCCTTGTCTTTCTTGCGGTCCTTGGCGTGCGACGGCGCCTGTGCAAACAGCAACGCGGCGAGCAGGAGCAGCAAGGTTGCAGGGGCTCGAGATGCCATGGCCGGAGGACCTCTGGGGTGAATCTGGCGCTGCAACGAGGATACGGCACCGGCTCACCTCCCCAAAGGGTATTGCCAATTCGCTATCGCCGATCAGCGGCCTTGGGTCAACTTTTTTGCGCTTTCGCACAGGGCGCAGCGGGCCGGAAACGCGAGAAGCGCGTCCGCCGGACGCGCTTCTTTGGCTGGTTCGGCGGAGTTGCTACTCTCCGGACTTCTCGGCCTCTTTCTTTTCGGCTTCTTCCTTCTCACGCTTCTTGTCTTCCGGGCCTTTGGTGATCGGGTTCTTTGCGGCTTCCTTGCGCTTCTTCTCTTCCTCGGCTTCCTTCTCGCGCTTCTTGTGCTCGGTGATCACCGGCATCGCAGCGCGCTTCAGGAACAGGATGGCGAGGCAGGTATTGATCACCTGCTGGTTGCTGCGCCCGGGAATCGAAATGCCATAGGACGTGCCCCAACTGCCGTCCATGTTCTGGTTTTCCACCAGGCCTTCGGCGCCGATCTGGTACCAGTCGACTTCGCCTTCCAGTTTGCGAATGCCGGCCAGCACGCAGCCGCGCTCGACCGAATACAGGTTGTAGTAGATGCCCCAACCGTCGCTGGTCGCGATCGCCAGCGGGCTGGTCGAGCCGTTCATGTTTTCGGGCTTGTAGTAGTTTCGGCGCACCCAGCCTTCCGCGCCGCGGATCGTCAGCCCGATCTTCATCGCCAGGGCTTCCTTCAACTTGCCGCGCACTTTCAGCTCGTCCATGCAGATGGTCAGGCTGGAAATGCCGGCGGCCGTCAACTGCATCGAGGCGCCGCTTACCGTGCCGCATATGTAGCTCCAGCCGCCCGGGCGGATGTTGTCTTTGGAGCTCGAGCGGGTCTTGCGTGACTTGCGCTCGTCGTCATCGCCTTCCCGGTCGTCCGGGTTGTGAATGTATTCGACCGGGTCGTAGCGCTCATCTTTCCAGTACTGACTGATCAGGCGCTCCGCTTCAGCCTCGAACACTTTCGTATCAAGTTCCGCGCCGAGCAGGCTGGCTGCCTTGTAGCCGAGCACGGCATACTGGCTGCACGAGTTGTCGCTGTGGTTGTTGTCGCCCTTGTTCGGCGCGCGCATGTAGCCCCAGCCGCCGCGCTTGCCGCCGACGTTGGCCTCGTCCAGGTACTCGACGAGGCTCTTGATGAACGTCGCGTGTTCCTTGTCGAGGCTCTGCCACACCTTGCGGCGGGCCTCTTCAAACTCCTTGGCGTTCTCGATGTACAGGATGCCCGCTTCGCGCTGCTCGGGCGCGTAGTAGGTCTGCATGCACATCAGCATGGCCGCGATGCCGTAGGTCGATGCGCGTGTGGCCGCGCCCTGGTCGATCATCCACTTGATGCCGTTCTTGATGCATTCGTCGTCGCGCGAGACGCCGCCGTGCATCATCGCGAGCAGGCAGTACGCCGTGTTGCCGGGGTTGCTCTCGTAGACGCCGGGGAAGCTGCCGTCGGCTTTCTGTACGCTGCGCAGGAATGCCGCGCCGTCTTCAATGGCGTAGTTGACGTTGCTGTCGAAGTCGCCGCCGCCGAGCCGCGCCTTGTCAGCGTGCAGCACTGCCAGCGCATACAGGATTCGCCCGATCGATGCGAGCTCGCGCTCGGCGAGCGGGCCCTTGCCTTGCGCGAGCAGCCCGCCGCTGAGCCCGATGCAGGTCAGCGCCGTCTCGCAGGTCGAGGTCTGTGCGCGGGACCAGCCGCTCTGCGCGAGCCCGATGTCCACCAGCAGCGAATGGCGCGACGCCACACGCCCGGTCGCATCCAGCAGCGCCACACCGGAACGAACGTGCGCCGCGCGCCAGGTTGCCGGTGTTTCGCGCTCGGGCGCGTAGGTGTCCGGCAGCGTGTTCAGCAGCGCGATGCGTGAGCCGTTCCACGTCTCGTTCTTGTAGTCGTTGTCGAGGCGCGTCAGGATCTCCGGCACGAGCTTCAGCTTCTTGCCGATGTTGCGCAGCGAGGTTGCGTTGAGCGTGTCTTCGGGCGCCGTGTCGGCGAGCCCGAGCGCGACGATGGACGCGAAGTTCGTGTGCAGGTCGCCGCTGGCGCCGTTGAAGACCCTCTTGTAGCTCGTCCAGCCACGGTCCTTGACGTAGGCCGCCAGCAGCGCGCGCAGGTCCTTCTCCCACTGCTTGTCGTCGAGCTTGAACCCGAACTCGATGGCCGCACGCATGATCAGCGAGCGCCACATCATGTTGCCGAACCACAGCGGCGCGATGTACTCGCCCTGCACTAGGCGTGAGCGGTCAGACGTTGGGCCACTCCAGCTGTTGGTCAGGTCGATGAGCGCTTCCGCCTTCCTCTTGATGTCGTCGGCGCGCCCCAGTTCATCACGCTTGAGCGCGGCGCGAAGCGCGAGGATGCGAATTGCTGTAGGTGCGAGGTTGTCCGTGTCCTTCTCCGTGGGATTCGGCGTGGCGAGCAGGCGATCGAGCATGCGGTCGCTCGAAGCGGTCGTCGCCATGCCCGACTGCAGCAGCGCCCAGAAGCGCAGTGTCTCCAGCAGATCCAGTGGTCCGTCTGCCTTTTCCTCGAACGGCGGCAGCGGGCAGGGTTGATAGCGCCGGCCCTTCATCAGCTCGGGCTCAAACGACGGGCGCAGCAGGAAGCGCAACCCGTTGAACAGCGTCTGCTGCTCCGTGTCGAGCGTAAGGCGCAGCTCGTCAGCGGCCTTGACTTCGTCCGGCGTGAACTCGCGCGGCTTGTCGGCATCGGCCGTCGCGTCGTCGGCACGCACGCCAAGGCCACCGGCACAGAGTGCGCATGTGATTGCCGCCAACAGGAACGCGTTTCGGAGCTTGAACATCGAGACAGCCGCGGGGACGGCTACGGGGACGCATACAAAGGTAAGAGCCGGCGCGCACAACTCCAAGCGGATTGCGAATTCGCCGTTGCCGATCCGTCGGGGCAGGCCCGCTTCATCGCAGATCAGGGAACCTCGTGCAGGGGTTAAATGAAAAGCGGCGGGCAAATGCCCGCCGCTTATTGGATCTCTGACTAAGCCGCGTTCTCTGCTGTCTCGCCGTTTGCTTCCGCGTCTTCTTCTTCCTCGCAGGTGAACTCCAGCTCCCAGGGGCCGTCCGGCTCAAACTGCGCGAGCGTCAGCTTCGTGATCATTTCCGAGGTGTCGACTTCCGCACCCCAACTGACGCGGTCAACTGTGTCCTGGCCTGCAACCAGCTCAACGGCGCCTTCCTGGCCCGTGCTCCAGGGTGCGGTCTCGAGTGACTCCTTGAGCTCTTCGAAGGCTTCGCCGGGGATCAGCGTGCCATAGTGCCAAGGGGTGTCATGCTGGAGGCTGTCGATGGTCGCAGCGTGCTCGCCGTCGATGTAGATGTTGGTCTGTTCGCTCACTTCGGGGTCTCCTGAGTCACCGGTGCCGAGGGTGTCGTGCGCCGTGCGAGTGTCAAACCTTTGTGAACACTCGCCCGGCTCACAAGGGGTTCTTATGTAATCGGAAACGCTTCGGGGCGCGAGGCGTAAGCCGGAATTTTTCGGGGTTATTATCTACTCGCCCGGGATCGGCCACAGTGGCGGGTTCGGGGGAGACACCTTCTGCAGAAAACGCACTTTCGGGCCCGGCGCCCAAGTAGTTTTTCCGCTGACTGTCAACAGGTTTCTGTCTGCGACTTTAGTCTGAGCCAAAAGTCATGGTCTTCCTTGAGGCACCCGCCCAACTGCAACCGTCTATTCCGGTTACGAAGTTTCTGACATGCCGCGGGCATTTTCATCCCCCAAAAACCCCCAATTTGCCAACGTCGCCTTGGGCGATTTTTTTGCAACTGTCTAACCCGAACGGCCAGCGCCATTTAGCGCAAACCCCCTAATTCACGCTCTTCCCCCGGTGTCGCCCGCGTATTCAGCGCTGATAGAATCGCGTGGGACGGCGTTCGCCGTTCCTGTTGTTTGAGGGTTGTGGACTAGGTTTGTGGTCATCGATGAGCTACCGCGTTCGAAAACTTCCACTCACCACAACCCGCGATGCACACTCGCGCGCGCACACGCTTGCACGCCTGTCACGCCGCCGCGGGAAACTTCCGAAGAGCGCGTACACCAACTTTCAGGTGATGGCCCGGCGTCTCGGGCGTCATCCGTTCAAGCTTGATCCCGCGATCGAAGAAGCGCAGCTCGAGTGGTTGAAGCGCATCAACCGTGCGCGCCGCTACAACGACGCCATGCGCACGCTGACCCGCGGCGAAGGCTTCGCCGTGGTCGTGCCTGTAATGAAGGGTGTCGCCGCACCGCGCCTTGATGAAGTGCTGCGCCTGCTGGCGGGCCTTGAGCTTGCGCGCCAGTTGCGCAACCGCCGCGTCGGCAAAGTCGTCACGCTGATCTGGCCCTGCCTCGACATCGGTGAGTGGGACGAGACCGGCATGAGCGCCATCATGCAGCGCAACGGTGAGCTCGATGACATCGGCTTCCGTGGCGGAGACCTGAGTCGCTATCTGCAGATGCTGCGCGGATCGCTTCCCGGCACGGGCTTCAGCAGCCTGCTGATGGATCAGCTCAGCCGCGACGCCGACGAAGACCCGAACGTCTTCAAGGCGCGCTTGCTGCTGCGCTGGTTCGACGACGAGGCCGTTACCTACCTCGCGCCCACCACCGACGGCAACTTCGAGACCAACCTGCGCCAGTGGTTCCGGCGCATCCCGATGGTCGCTTGCGTCGGCACGGGATCGCCCACGGGCGGGCTGCCGCCCGGCGAGCCGGTGCCGTTCCCCGGCGTGAGCGCGACGATCATTGAGGGCAAGGTCGAGGGCTGGCTGAGCAAGTTTGCACTGCAGCCTGAGGAAGTGCTCGCAGGCGAAGCACGCCCGGACACCGCCAGCCGCCGTCACCTTCCTGAAGACTCGGCCGTCGTGGTGAACGCCGCCAAGGAAAGCGTGCTCGGCGCGATGCTGCGCCTCGAGATGGGGCTTGAGGACCTCGGCTTCAAGCCGGAGTCGGAAGTGAAGAAAGCACTGACGTCGACCGACATCGGCTTCGACAAGCTGCGCCAGCGCGCGGCGACCGAGACCGCACGCGAAGTGGACGTAAACGGCAAGCAACTGGGCAAGTTGTTCCAGTACATGCTGCCGGACGGACGCCCGCAGCAGGAGGTAATGAGCCTGCTGCACTATCTGGACTTCTACGGGCCGGACTTCCTGGAAGGCCTGCGCGACGTGTTGCAATTTGACGACGTGCGCCACCAGGCGGTCTATCTCGCGGAGGAAGAAGCATGAGTTGATAGTTGATGGTTGGTAGTTGATGGGAACTGCACGTTCTTCGCTACCAACTACCGTCTATCAACTACCAACTGAGACAGTTCGCGGTACGTGTGACGCCATGTTGCACGTGCTAAAGGCCCGGTGAGTTTGGCGGCTCACCGGGCCTACCCCTTTTTTCGGCCGGGACATGAGTCTCGATTCCATCGGTGTCTGAACTAGACTGCAGATATGCAGCAGACGTCGGCTACCGATCTGCAGACCATACGCGCGGCGCTGGAGGCGAACTCACGCCTCACTTCGCTGTCGGGCGCGGCGCTGATTGCGTCCGGCGTGGCCGCGTTCATGGCCGCGGGCGTCACCGCCCAAACCGGCGCGGCCGAGCCGATTGCACGCCTCGACCTTTCCAGCGAGCTGTTGAACAAACTCGTGATCCTGTGGGGCTCGACCCTGCTGCTGTCGGTCACGCTCAACCTGATGGGCATGATGTACCGCGCGCGCAAGGACGGGCAGCCGCTGGCCGCGCGCCTCGGGCGGAGGGTGCTGTTTGCGATGCTGCCGGCGCTTGCCGTGGGCGGCGCGTTGACGGCCGGGCTCACCTTGCAGGGCCACCTCGACATCATTTTCGGCGTCTGGATGTTGTGCTACGGCGCGGCGCTGATCGCCGCGAGCGCGCATTCATTGACCAGCGTGCGCATGCTGGGCATCTTCACGCTGCTGGGAGGCATCCTGGGCGTGATTCCCGGGCTTGACCTGGATTTCGTCATGTTCACCAGCACGTTCGGCGCAGGGCACTTCCTGCTGGGCGTCTGGGTGGGAGTCCGCTATGGCTGGTAAGACCAAATCCGGGCCGCTGCACACGGCGCTCGAGCTCGACCCGATCATCCATGAGCGGGTACGGCTCGCGATCCTTTCGGCGCTCGGCACCCACGGGCGGCTCAGCTTCAATGAATTGAAAGGCCTGACCGAAGCGACAGACGGCAACCTCAGCACACACAGCCAGAAACTCGAACAGGCGGGATACGTCCGGTCACACAAGGGCATGTTCGGGCGCCGCACCAAAACCAGCTACGAAATCACAGCTTCGGGCCGCGCCGCGTTGATGGATTACCTCGACGCGCTCGACAGGCTCATGGGTGAAGTACGAGGCAAATAGGGTGCGGCATGCTGCGCCCGCTTTACAACCACGGAGAACAGCAATGGCTGCAGCCGAGTACATGGTGGTCGAGCGCATCGTCAACGCCGACGAGCGACACGAGGCCGACAAGAACAACCCGGGCTTCAGCGGCGTCGACGTCGAGGCAATGATGCTGCGCAACTACGCCCAGCAGGGCTACCGACTGGTCAGCGTGATCACGGAGCCGTCAGGCCGCGACTCCTCGCGCCGCGTGTTCTACCTGACCCGCGAGGGCTAGCACCGACAGGATCCAATGCGCGTCATCTGTGCGCCTGACAAGTTCAAGCAGTGCTGCACCGCCGGCGCGGCCGCCCAGGCCCTCGCATCGGGCGTGCTGGACGTCGACCCCGGCGCCGAGGTGCTGCAGATCCCCGTTGCCGACGGCGGGGAAGGCACGCTGGACGCGCTCAGCGGCGAGTTCTCGGACCGCCGCAACGTGCGCGTCCAGGATGCACTGGGACGCGAGGTCGACGCCCAGTTCGCGATGCACGGCACGGTCGCGTTGATCGAGAGCGCGCAGGCCTGCGGGCTCGCGCGCCTCGACGAGAATGAATACAACCCCGCGATCACCCACACCTACGGCGTCGGCCAGTTGATCAAGGCCGCACTGGACGCGGGCGCGACGGAAATCCTGATCGGGCTCGGCGGCAGCGCCACCAACGACGGCGGCACGGGCATGGCCCGCGCGCTCGGCGCGAAGTTCATCGGCGACAAGGATGCGGAAATCGAGCCGAACGGCGACTCGCTGATGAAGCTGCGCAAGTGCGATGTCAGCGGGCTGGACCCGCGCCTGAAGTCCGTCAAGATTCGCGCACTCTGCGACATCATGGCGCCCATGCTCGGCGAACAAGGCGCAAGCCGCAGCTACGTGGTGCAGAAGGGCGGCACCACCCGCACAATGCACAAGCTCGAGGAAGGCCTCGCGATGCTCCAGTTCGCGACCTCCTCGGCGGGGCTTCGCGGCAATGGACTTGAGCCCGGCAGCGGCGCGGCCGGTGGACTCGGTTTCGGCATCTACTCAATACTCGGCGGCGAGCTGGAAGCGGGCGCCGACAAGGTGCTGGACCTGATCGGCTTTCGCAAATTGCTGCAGGGCACGGACCTGGTGCTCACGGGCGAAGGCAGCTTCGATGCCCAGACCGCGCAGGGCAAGTTGATCGCGGTGCTCGCCGACGACTGCAAAGCCGCGGGTGTGCCTCTCGTCGTGCTCGCTGGCGCGGTGGCGGGGGATGTGAACATCGAAGGCGTCACCGCCGCCTTCGGCATCAGCGCCTACGGCCAGCGGCGACAGGACAGCCTCAACGAGGGCTTGGCAAACCTGCGCAAGCACGCGGCGGCCGTTACGCGGCTGATGAAATCCAAGCGCTAGTCGGGCGCGAAGTGGATGCCGCGTTTCGCGCACGACTTTGCGAATTCATTTGCGCGGGTCCGCATACGCCCGCTGCTTTCCAGCGCGATCACGTTTCGCCAGTGTACCCTGCACCAATTGGGGTCGAGCGTCACGCCGTCGCCGGCCGCCGTGCGCTGGCGTTCCGCTTCGCCGAGCGCCAGGCGTGCGTCGGCGGTCGCGCCGGCCGCGCGGAGCAGCTGGGTCTTCATCACGGAGAGCACGAAGTCGAGCCCGATGGCGTTGTGGTTCCGGACGAAGTCGTCTTCCTCAGCGCCCTTCCAGACCTCCATTGCCCTGGCGTGCTTGCCTTGCAGGGAAAGCATGTGCGCGCGGGCGATGCGCTCGCCGGGGCTCGTTGCTTCCTCGGAAGGGATGCGGTCGTGGCGCCTCAACAACTCTTCGGGAATCCTCGGGTCGCGCGTCCACGGGCACAGGAACATGACCCGTTGCAGGTTCAGAGGCGTCGGCTCAAGCATGTCGGCAGCGGCGGGCAGGTCAATCGTGCCGCTGAGGTACAGTGCGTAGGCCATCCCGTAGACGCTGTTCTGCCTGGCTTCAGGCCCCAAGCCCAGCGAGAGCGCGGTAGCGAGCATGCCCATGCCCTTGCGCAACCTGCCCGCCTGTACCAGGACCCAGCCGTAGGCGCCGATGCAGCGCCCGTAGTTGCCGAACTCGCCGGCGCGCGGCGACAGCTTCAGCGCTGCCTCGGCAAATCGGATGGCGTCGTCCACCAGTCCCGCAGCATCCAGCGTCACCACCACGCCGAATGCCTCCACCAGCGCCTGCTCGTCGATCTCGCCGGTTTCTGAGACGGCCTGGAAAAACGCGCGGCGACGGTGCACCAGCGCCCGGTGGATGTTGCCGGCCAGATACTCGTATGAGCCGCGCAAACGCTCATGTCTGCGGTTGAGCACCGGGTCGGGACAGAGCCGCCCAACCTGTTCGGCGGCCTTGGCGAGGCGTGTTGCGCGAGCCCTGTGTTGCGTTGTGATTGCCTTGTTCCAGTCATCCAGCACGCGTGCATACGTGCTGCGGCTCTGGCGAGCGAGCTGCTCGCGCACCTGCTCAAAGCTCTCCAGCGCGTCGTTGAGATCGCGCAGATTTCGCGCGTGCTCTTTGCCCGCGAGTGCGCCGAGCTTGAGCTTGCTGATGCGCCCCATGGTCTGCACCAGCTCCGCCAGACCGGCCGCGGTCTTGCCCTCCTCGGCCGCGACGTCGGACAGCCACGGTGCGCCCTCGCCAAACAGCAGCCAGGCCGGGTTGACGCCGAATTCGCGCCCCACGGATGCCACAAAACTGACGGGAATGCGGTTGCCCTTCAGGTAGCGGCTCACGCTTGAGCCCGGCGTGGACGTACGGCGCGCGATCTCGGCCTGCGGGTAGCGCAGGGCGACTTCATTCAGGCGTTCCCGCACGGCCGCTTCGTCCGTGAGTTGCATGGTGGGCTCCGTTCCCGTTCAGAAAGTCTACCAGCGGCCTTCCCGAATGGGAACGCTAGTAGAGTCGTGTTGTTCTCATTCTGATCCCGAACGGGATATGGTTCCGCGTCGCTCTTACCTGCACGGAGAGAAACCATGAACCTCGCAGCCAGACTCGCAGTACCGATTCTTGTGTTGTCGTTCGCGGGCGCGTTGTCCGCGCAATACACGCGCACCGAAACCAGCGCCACCTACGTCCAGCGGACCGGCACCTCGATCGCCGGCCAGGAGTTCTACGTCGGCAGCATTGACGACAACGCGTTGCTGGTGCAGTTGCCGTTCGACTTCCAATACTTCGACCGTGTGTACCGGAGTTGCTGGATCTGCTCAAACGGTCGCGTCTGCTTCAACGCCGACAACGCAACGACATTCTCGGCACCGCCGAACCTGACGCCCGCGGTCGGCAACAGCCACACCGATACGATTTTCGCCATCGGCGGCGACCTCTATGCGCGCACGGAGGGCATCTACAGCACGCTCGGCGCGTACAGCGAAAGCGGGCGCGTTGTGCTGCAGTGGACGGATGTCTCCTTCTTCAGTGGCATGCGCTGCAGCTACCTCAACTTCCAGGTGCACCTGCTGTCCAACGGCAATGTTGAAATGCACTACGGGCCCGAGAACGTCATTCCCAGCTATTCACACACCATCCCGTTCGCCTCCGGCATGGTCAATTATGACGGCTCGGCATCCGTGTTCGGCTTCGGCAACACAACGTCGCAGCAGACCATGCGTCCGGCCGCGAATACTCTCGTGACGCTGGCGCTTACAGCCTCGCCCGCCAACACGGTGACGATCAACCAGAACCCGATGCCGCTGCGCCGCTATGTGCCGGCGCCGGCTACGGACCTGCCGGTACTTTCGTTCAAGCTGGTCCGCTCGGGCACCGGCGCAATGGTGACAGAGCTGGACTTCAACCACGCGGACTTCGCCGGTGACGGTAATCCGGTCACGCTCAAACTGGTCAAGGACACGGGCGCCATCGGCAGCTACGACGGCGAAACCGCCATCGGCACCTTGACCACGACGGGCAGCGGCACCAGCGTCACAGGACTCACGGAGGACCTGACCAGTGTCGCGTCCGCGAACTACCTGCTGGTCGCGAGCTATGCCACGCTGGCGGTGGTCTCGCAGGCGGGCTTCTACTGCGGAAGCGGGATGCCTGCCTCGATGACCGGCAGCGCGACTTCCAATCGAATCGCGCTCGCGCCGCAGGGCATGGCCTGGTTCGCGGGCTCGACTCCGAATTCGGTCCGCCCGGCGGCCACGGTCGGTTCGGCGCACCAGCGATTGATGACCTTCTCGATCCAGCAGGACGCGGACTCACCTGCGTTCAGCCTGACGCAGATGAGCTTTGGCTTGACACTCACCGGCGTAACGGTGGCCGACATTGACCAGCTTCAACTCTGGCGTGATGCCGGCACGCAAGGCGAATGGGATGCGTCGGACACGCTGATCGGCACGGTCGCCTCGGTCTCGACCACAAACCTGTTCACCGGCTTGTCCGAGACCACATCAATGTCCGGCACCGCGTACATCGTAACCGCGGACATCAGCGCAGCGCTTGCGGCCTCGGGAACCTTGAAACTGACGTACAACCTCCCGTCGTCGGGCACGCCGTTCCCCACCGGCTCCGCCATGGGCGAGCTTGTGCAGGTGGCCGGCCCCAGCTCAACGCTGATCGTGCGTGACGTGCCGGACTACGCTCTGAACAGCGTGACGGCGGCGGTTTCCGAAATCGGCGTCCATGCCAATGTCTTCGAGCTCATTGCCGGCTCGGGCAGCGGCGCAGTCACCCAGATCGACTTCTCCGAAGTCCAGAGCAGCAACTCGCAGGTCACGGACGCCCGACTCTACCAGGACACAGGCACAAGCCCCGGGCGTTACGACACGGGCGACACGCTGATCCCGGCCACGGTCACGCTTGGCGCAGCCACAATCAGCATGAGCCTCACCACCCCGCTCACCGTCACGAGCGTGGCGAAGCGATTCGTGCTGGTCGTCGACATCGCCTCCAATGCCAGCAGCGACATGCGTTTTGACGTTGGCGGGATGTCCATCACGTCCAACTTCGCGAACCAGACTGGCTCATCCACCGGCACCTACCTGGACCAGCGCGCCGGCAGCGCAAACGGCGTGAACTTGTCCGCGGCATTGCTGACCACCAGCGCCAACATCTACACCAACAAGCTCGTGATTCTTGGCCAGGCACGCTGCCAGGCGCGCGGCACGGGCGGCGCAGCACCGACACTGCATTTCACGCTGGGTGACAACCCGTGCGGACGCGGCGCAAATTGCCGCATCTATTTTCAACTCTGGCTTGAGGGCACCGGACCGCTGGGCGTACTGGATGCGACCGACGTTGAATGCTACGGCTTCTACTCGATGGGCGGCGCCGTCCAGTTCCAGCTTGGCAGCACGCCGTTCGTACCGGCCGGCGTAACCCGCGACTTCCTCATCGTCGCACGCCACATCGCGGCGCCGGGCGTGGATATTGTGGGCCCCTTCGACATGCACTTCGCCGGATTCAGTGCCGGTACGGACACGGCGTGGCTTCCGGCCGGTACGCCGGCGCCCGCCTTGGTAACACTGAACAACACTCGCAAGCCCGTCTCCAGTGGTGGCGGCGGCGGATCTGACGGTGGCTGCACCACCGGCCAGAACGGAAAGAACTGGCTGGCGTGGCTCGCCGTGCTAGCGGCAGCGGCGGCCGTCACACGCCTGCGTCGCGCCAGGTCGTAACTCCAGGTGACGCAGGAAAGGGGGCGCGGTGCAGCGCGCCCCCTTGTTCTTTAACTTGCTGTCGCTTTTCGCACGGCCAGCCGATAATGGCCCGATGCACGGACTGATCGTGGGTGCGATCCTTGGTGTTGCGTTCATGGGATTCATGGGCGCGTATCGCAGCGTTCGTACGTGGAAGTCGGTCAAGCGCCGCCCGCCGGTGTGGGTGCTCGGCATCCAGGTGGGGCTGCAGGTGGCGCTGGGCGTGGTCGCCCTGGTGTACGCCATCTACTTCATGATTGGCGGCGAATAGCAGGCTGGCGCTGGCGCGTGCATTCGGTAAGTTGGCTAGAGGAAATTTGAACCGGGATTCAAATGGACATCGAACGCGAAGTCATGGAGCAGGATGTACTGCTCGTCGGCGCCGGGCCCGCCAACCTGGCCTGCGCCATCAAGCTGAAACAGCTCTGCGCCAAGCACAACGAGACGAGCGACAACAAGCTCGAGCCGGAAATCAGCATCATCGAGAAAGCACCCGAGATCGGGCACCACCAGCTCTCCGGCGCGGTGATGGACCCCAAGGGCATCGCCGAGCTGTTCCCGAACTGGCAGGACGAAGGCTTTCCGGTCGAGTCGCCCGTCGTCAACGACGCGATGATCCAGCTCAAGAACGCGCACAAGCGCAGCGGCCCGATGTTCGTCCCGCCGGTGATGCGCAACCACGGCAAGTTCATTGTCAGCCTGAACAAGGTCGTGAAGTGGCTCGCCGAGAAGGCCGAAGCCGCAGGCGTGAACGTGTTCCCCGGCTTTCCCGGCGCAGAGATGCTGTATGACCCATCGACGGGCTCCGGGCAGGCGCCCCGCGTGAAGGGCGTGCGCGTTCGCGATATGGGCGTCGACAAGTGGGGCGAGCCCAAAGACGGCGAGTTCATGCCCGGCGGCGATCTCGTCGCCAAAGTCACGGTGCTGGGTGAGGGCACGCGCGGCAGCCTTGCGAAACATCTGATCCCGAAGCTGAAGCTCGACAAAGACAGCAACCACCAGATGTACCAGATCGGCGTCAAAGAGGTCTGGAAGCTGGGCGAAAAGGGAAAGCAGGTCCTGAAGAAGGGCGACGTCTACCACACCATGAACTACCCGCTGCCCAACGGCGTGTTCGGCGGCGGCTGGATCTATGGCATGGACAACGACATGGTGTCGATCGGGCTGGTGGTCGGGCTCGACTACAAGGACCCGACGCTCGACCCGCACAAGCTGTTCCAGACCTGGAAGACGCACGACTTCCTGCGCAGCATCCTTGAAGACGGCGAAGTGCTGCACTACGGCGCCAAGACCATCCCCGACGGCGGCTACTTCGCGATGCCGAAGCTGACCGCCGATGGTGTGATGCTGGTCGGCGACACGGCCGGCTTCCTCAATTCAATGCGCCTCAAGGGCATCCACCTTGCCATGAAGTCAGGCATGCTCGCGGCCGAGACGATTTTCGAGTGCCTGAAGGACGGCGACTTCAGCGCCGAGCGCCTGCACAAATACCAGAACGCCTTCGAGACAAGCTGGGCCAAGGCCGAGCTCTGGAGCGTGCGCAACTTCCGCCAGGGCTTCCAGCTGAGCGAAATCTTCGGGATAGCGAACACGGCCATGGGCATCGTCACCGGCGGGCGCGGCTTCTTCGGGCGCCTGCGCAGCGAGCCAGACCATGAGCTGCTGCAGGTGGAGCACCCGGGCACGACGCCCGCACAGCCTGCGTCTCAATACGACGACCAGCTGACCTTCGACAAGCTGAAGGACGTCTACTACTCGGGCAGCACGCACGAGGAAAACCAGCCGTGCCACTTGCAGGTGACGAAGCCGGACATCTGCGTCACTCAGTGCACGATCGAGTACGGCAACCCCTGCCAGCACTTCTGCCCGGCGAAGGTCTACGAAATGATGCCGGTGGATGAGGCCAAGGGCATGAGCCCGCAGCTCAACCGCGACGGCGAAGGAACGCCGAACGCGCAAGGACTGGTGCTGAAGATCAACGCTAGCAACTGCGTGCACTGCAAGACGTGCGACATCAAGGACCCATACCAGATCATCAACTGGGTAGTCCCCGAAGGCGGCGGCGGGCCTGTTTACACGGATATGTAGCCCCCGGCGTCAGCTGGGGGCATTGCAGGGCCGCACTCGCGAGCGGCGGCGCGCGTGCTTCAACGGCGTTGATCTGCGGGTTGCCGTGGCCGTTCCGTTCTGGGCGTTATGCCCGGCGCTTACGCACCGGGCTTCTTTCCCATGTCCGGCGGGAAGACTTCGTCAATGCGTTTGCTGACTTCGTCCGTGATCTCGATCTTCAACGCGCCGAGGTTGGCCTTGAGCTGTTCCAGCTTGGTCGCGCCGGTGATCACGCTGGTGACGCTCTTCTGCGCGAGGCACCAGGCGATCGCGAGCTGCGGGCGCGTGACGCCGAGGTCGTCCGCGACGGCTTTGAACTTCTTGACGCGTTCCTTGTTGTCGTCGGTCAGGTACGAGTTGCGCAGGTTTTCGCTGCGTTTCAGGCGCGAGCCTTCCGGCAATCCGTCGTCATACTTGCCCGACAGCAGCCCGCTGGCCAGCGGGCTCCAGGTCACAACGCCCATGCCGAGTTCTTCCACTGTTGGCTGGATCTCCGTGTGGTAGCGGTGACGCGCGACGAGGCTTAGCTGCGGCTGTTCGACACGCGGCGGGTAGGCGTACCACTCCTTCGCGCCGGTGGTGGCGGCGTGCAACTGCGCGGCGCTGTGTTCGCTGGTGCCCCAGTACAGCACCTTGCCCTGCTTGACGAGGTCGCTCATGGCGCAGGCGGTTTCCTCGGCCGGCGTGTTCGGGTCAGGCCGGTGGCAGAAGTACATGTCGACGTAGTCTGTGCCGATCCGCTTCAGCGACTTGTCGATGCTCTCCAGGATGTGTTTGCGGCTGAGGCCGGTGTCGTTGACGTCTTCGGTCATCGGCCAGAAGACCTTGGTGCTGATCACCAGCTCATGGCGCGGCAGGTCCTTGAAGACCTTGCCCATGGCCTTCTCGGCCTCGCCTTTTTCGTAGATGTCGCTTATGTCGAAGAAATTGATGCCTGAGTTGAAGGCATGCTTGATGATGCTGTCGGTGGTGTCTTCGTCTTTGACGCTAGCGCCGTAGGTGGTCCAGCCGCCAAGGCTGAGCGCCGAAAGGCGCAGGCCCGACTTGCCCATGTAGCGGTACTGCATGTCTGCGTTGAACATGATTTGAGTTCCGGGTTCTGAGTTCTGAGTTCGTGGTCAGACTAGGGGCTCAAACACCCGACGCAACGTGTCTGTTCCGATTCGATGAAATTGGCGTCTCTCGCAACGTTCGCGAAGTGCGCCATTTGATTCTCATGGCGTACCTGGCGCACTTGGCGAGAGGATCGCAGCTACACGAGTTGCAGGGCTTGCCGAACCAGATCCTCGGTGCTGGCTGTGGTACCAAGTTTCTCAGACGCCTTGGCAACCGCCGCTTCACTCTTGGCCTGCGGATAGCCCAGTGCGAGCAGG
This sequence comes from Planctomycetota bacterium, assembly GCA_020638675.1. GTDB lineage: Bacteria > Planctomycetota > UBA8742 > UBA2392 > UBA2392 > JACKID01. Next base: position 444,013 of record JACKID010000001.1, on the reverse strand, counting down.
GCTAGCACTGCGTCGTTCTGGAGCGCGGGCGTCCCGCCCGCTCCGGTGCGGACGGGACGTCCGCGCTCCCACTTGGAAAAATCGTCGCGCAGCTCGGTCACCATGCGCTCGGCGGTCTTGGGACCGATGCCTTTGAACTTCTTGAGCGCGGCCACGTCGGCCGCCGCGACCAGTCGGATGATGTCGTCCGGGTCGGCCGCGCACATCACAGTGATCGCGGTGGCCGGGCCGATGCCTTTGACCGTGATCAGCGCCCGGAACAGGTCGCGCTCGCGCTCCGTGAGGAAACCGAACAACCTCTCTTCACCCTGTTCGGCGTTGATCGTGTGATGCACCAGCAGCAGCGTCTCGCCACCCTTCAGTTTGCCGCTCGTAGAGAGTGGCACGGCGATGCGGTAGCCGACGCCGCCCGCCTCAAGCACCACTGTGCCAGGCAGCATGGAATGAATCTTGCCTCGTATGAACTCGTACATGCGGCCGTTTTACAGCCGGGCGCGACATCACCCAAGATGTGCACAACTTGGGCCTGCAAATCAGAAGAACCCGGACGGAGGAGTCCGGGTTCTTCAGCTTGCCCGATCAGCGCTTTGTTTGAGAGAAGTCGGGCGATTCCAGGGGTCATGCTCCATTCCACTCTCCTTCCGTCGGCTTCTGCCCGACGGTGCAGTGACTACGCGTTCCGCGCCTTGCGAACCGTGCGCAGACCCACGCCGAGGATCACCAGTGCCAGCAGCGCGAGACTCAGGCCTTCGCCGGCATTTCCGCCGACGCACCCGGCCGCGTTGTCGGTGCGTTCGCGACCTGCTACCTCACCCTGTCCGGCCGGCTGCAGATTCAGGTCAAGCACGCTGCGGTTGTCGATGTCTGCCAGGGCCATGTCGTCGGAACCAGACGCGCCCGAATCTTCGAGGGTAGGATCTGCGCCATCACCAGGTGCGGCTGGGTCATTGTCCTCAGGTGCAACTTCATCGATTGCCGGCGCCGTGTGCACGAACAGGCCGTACTGGCTGAATTCCCCCTGGCCGAACTTGCTGTACCCCATCACGCGCCAGACGTAGGTCACAGTGCCAAACCGGTCGAGTTCCTCCTGATCATAGAAGATGACGGTTGCAACCGTACCGTTGATCATGATCTCGCAGCGCGTCGGAGTGTCGCCGCCGTCGGCACGAATCAGTTCCACAACGTAGTCGCTGGCACCCTTGGCCGGGGCCCAGACAAGTTCCATCCGGGGACCCTCCACCTGCTCTCCGTCTGCCGGAGCAAGCAGCTCAGGGGCGTCGATCTCACCCTGCAGAAGGCCCACGCTGGCATTCTGAACGCGCGGTCCATCCTTGCCGCCAACCATGATGAAGTAGTCCCGAACTTCGTCGTATGCCGCGGCGTGCCAGAATCGGCCGGTGGAATACGGCTCGGCGGCCAACTGCTTGCAGACCAGTGTATCGAGGTCGATGCTGAGCGTTTCGGTCAGGGCCACTGCCCCGTCGAGTCCACCTTGTACGATCATGCGGTGGCGAAGTGAGTCAAGCGCGGCCGCCGGGTAAAGGCGAGAGTTCACCGGGCCATTGACAATGGCGAGAGTCTTCCATGTCGGAGCGCGATCCAGGCTGAGTTCCACCAGAGCGCTGTGATAGCCGCGGAACACGATCATGCGCTGCCTCTTCCGGTCATAGATCGCCGCGTCGCCGGTCGCCACAGCGCCGGAGCTGCCGGTGGTCACCAGCGGGGCGCCGCCCCAGGACTCCATGCCTTCGGAGAGTCTGAGCGCCCAGACATCAGTCAGGACGTAGGGGCTGCTGAAGCCGCCGTGCAGGATTACACGGTCGTTCGCTTCGTCCAGGACCATGACGCCGTGCGTACGAGCCTGTGGCAGGACCTCGTCATCGGCAGCAAGCGGTTTCCATCTTTCCGCGCCGGGCGTCAGGTAGAGCGCGAAGGCGTCATTGGTATAGCCGGTGGCCGAAGTGCCGCCGAACACGATCATGCGTTCGCGCTTGGCGTCGTACACCGCAAGCGCCTCGCGGCGGGGCGAAGGCGCAATCCCGTCGGCGAAGATCTCCCTAAAGACGCCCACTTCGGGATAATAGGCAAGGGTCCGGTTCGACAAGACACCGTTGACGAGCCCGCCGAACACGATCATTCGATCGTTGGCACTATCGCGGACCATCGTGTGTTCCGAGATCGCACCGGGTCCCGGGGCAATTTCCCACTGGGGTGCCGCAACAAGCGGGGTGGCCAGCAGTGTCATCAGCAAGAGTGAGGTGTGGATGAGAGCTTTCATGGTAATCCTCCGGTTTGAACAACACACAGAATCTACCACACCAATTGCACAACACCGTCAAATTGCACAGTGCATTTTGGGATTTTTTGCCAGACTTACTTTAGGTTAGAACTAATTTTCAAGGCGAGAATGACGGCCAGTATTAGCATAACTATATAGTTTATAGTAGTTTATGAATGTACATCGGACAGCAACACAGTTTTTGAACAAATAGTCAAACTGCACTAATCCACGGGCCGCCAAGCCCAATTGCACAATCGAGCTCCAAATCGCTGCAAACCCACATTCTGCGGGATTCCACAGCCATCGAGTCCCCACACCCTGCATCGCGACAGGCCTGCTGGTATTCTGCCCGCATGGCCAAACCTAACCCGGTTCTGCTCGTAATCATGGACGGCTGGGGCATTGCGCCCGCCGGGCCTTCCAACGCCATCACGGCCGCAAACCCGGAGTTCTTCAACCGCCTCTGGGAGACCGAGCCGCACACGGTGATTGAGGCCAGCGGTGAGGATGTCGGGCTGCCCGTCGGGCAATTCGGCAACAGCGAAGTCGGGCACCTGAACCTCGGCGCCGGGCGCATCGTCTGGCAGGAAATCACACGCATCAACAAGGACATCCGCGAGGGCCGCTTCGCATCGAACCCGGCACTCGCTAGGGCGCTCGCGGCAGCAAAGCCCGACAGTGAAGAGGGCGGCTGCATCCACCTGATGGGGCTCGTCAGCGACGGCGGCGTGCACTCGATGGACACACACTATTTCGCATTGCTGGACTGGCTGAAAGATGCCGGCTTCCCCGGCGAGCGCGTGTTCTTCCACGTGATTACCGACGGGCGCGACACCAACCCGCACGGCGGCGAAGTGTACGTCGACAAGCTGATCGAAAAGATGGCGCAGACCGGCATCGGGCGCGTCGCAACCGTCTGCGGACGCTACTACGCCATGGACCGCGACAAGCGCTGGGACCGCACGGAGAAGGCTTGGGACGTCTACACCCTCGGCGAGGGCGAGATCGTGCCGGACGCGCTGGAGGCCATTCGCGAAAGCTACAAGGCCGGCGTCACCGACGAATTCATCACCCCCAAACTGGTCACCGAGCACGGACGCCCGCTCAGCCTGATCCACGATGACGACGTGGTTATCTGGTTCAACTTCCGCGCCGACCGCGCGCGCCAGTTCTGCTGGGCGCTGACGAAAGAGAACTTCGACGGCTTCCAGCGCCGCAAGGCACCCAAGGCAAAGCTGGTCACCATGACGCCCTATGCAAGCGACATCCCGGCCGACGTCATGTACGCGCCGCAGGAGTTGCGCAACACGCTGGGTGAATATCTTGCAGGCAAAATGCTGCGCCAGTTCCGCTGCGCCGAAACCGAGAAGTACGCGCACGTCACCTACTTCTTTAATGGCGGCGCCGAGCAGCCGAACCCGGGCGAAGAACGCGCCCTGGTGCAGTCGCCCAAGGTCGCGACCTACGACCTGCAGCCGGAGATGAGCGCCGCTGAAGTCAGCAACAAGGTCGAAGCAGCGATCCGTTCAGGCCGCTTCGACTTCGTGCTGGTCAACTACGCCAACCCGGACATGACCGGCCACACAGGCGTGTTCGAAGCAGCGGTGAAAGGCATCCAGGCGGTAGACAAGGGCCTGAAGCAGATCGTTACGGCGGCACAGGAAAGCGGCTTCGCCGTGCTGCTCACGGCCGACCACGGCAACGCCGAAGAGATGAACATCGGCGACCGCGTCAGCACGCAGCACAGCCACAACAAGGTCCCGCTGGTCTTGACGGGGCAACACCCCGACCGGAAGCTGCGTGACGGCGGCAAGCTGGCGGACGTCGCGCCTACGCTGCTCGCGCTGATGGGACTGGACAAGCCGCCGGAGATGACCGGAGAATCGCTACTCAGCTGATCCATGGCCGACGCCCCCACGATCACGCTTGATCTGGCAAACCTCACGGCCGATAAGGTCGGCGAGCACGGACTGCCCGCCGCCGATGTGATCGCCCTGGAATCCCGCATCACCGCGTACCGCCGGCAGCTCGCCACTGAGCGCGCAGCCGGCAAGCACGCCTATATTGGCCTCGCCGATGACGAGGCGATGCTCGAAAGCGTCCTGCGCGTCACCCAGCCGCGACTTGGGCGCTTCAAGCACCTGGTGCTGCTCGGCATCGGCGGCAGCTCGCTCGGGCTCAAGGCGCTGGTACAGGCACTGCAGGCGGACGGGGCGGAGCTGCACGTTGTCGACAACACCGACCCGACGCTGTTCGCGAGCGTGCGCAACGCAGTCGAGCTCAAGCACAGCCTGTTCGTTCCGGTCAGCAAGTCCGGCGGGACAATCGAAACCGTCGCGGCACTTGGCTACTTCGCCGGTGAGCTCAAGAAGGCCGGGTTGGCGCTCGGCGATCATATGCTGGCCGTGACCGACCCGGAGAACGGATATCTTCGCGCATTCGCCGACAAACACGACATCCCCACGGCCGACATTCCGCCCGCCGTCGGCGGACGCTTCAGCGTATTGAGCGCGGCCGGGCTCGCGCCGGCGGCATTGATGAACGTTGACATAGCGGCGCTACTCGAGGGCGCCGCTCGCACGGCCGAGTTGTGCACCAACGGCAACCGGGCGGACGACTGGCCCGCGCAGCTCGGAATGCTGGCGGCGCAGATGTACCTCCAGCGGGGCAAGACTTCGATGGTTGTAATGCCCTACAGCTCAAGGCTCGAGTCCGTTTCGGACTGGTTCGTGCAACTCTGGGATGAGTCCCTCGGCAAAGACGGCAAGGGCCAGGCTGCGATCCCGGCCGTCGGCGCGACGGACCAGCACGCGCAGCTGCAACTGTTCCTTGAGGGCCCGAACGACAAGCTGCTGCTGTTTATGCGGCTCGCCAGACACACGCCTGACATCAAGCTCGGCGAGTTCGAGTGGGATTCGTTCGGCGCCGGCTACGTGCAGGGCAAAACGCTCGGTGAGATCTTCAACGCCCAGCACGCGGGCACGGCGCAAGCCTGCGTCGAGCGCGGGCGCCCGAACGTCACCCTGAGCCTGCCTCGGCTGGATGCGGGCACGCTGGGCGAGTTGCTGATGGGGCTCGAAATCGCTACCACCTACGCCGGGCACGCGCTCGGCGTGAATCCGTATGATCAGCCGGCCGTAGAGCTGGGCAAGAAGATCAGTCGCAAGATGCTCGGCGGCTGAGCCGGCATTGACGCTTTCTTTCGAACGCGCTAGCTTTGACGCATCGCCGAGTCGCGCGTATGACGCGTGCGAACGGGGGACCCAGGTTATTGGGGCTAATCGCGATGCTTGCGTAGGGCTACTCTTCGGCCCGAGCCCGTCAGCTAACCCCGTAGGCGTTGGAGAGGAGCCTCACAAGGGCATCCTCGCGATCTGGTTTCGCACCGGGCGCTTCTGCGTCCGGATGCCGGTATCCGCCTGCGAGCGGCTGCCGGCGCGCGATTGCGTATTGCGGCCGCCCGGGAGGGGCCCGCCATGACCGATGCCTCGTCACAACCTGAATCCCGTAGTCACCTGCTGGGCTTGTGCCTGGCTTCCTTGGGCGTTGTCTATGGCGACATCGGCACAAGCCCGTTGTACGCCATCCGTGAGTGCTTTCACGGGGAACACGCGATCACGCCGACCCCGGGCAACATACTCGGCGTACTGTCGCTGGTGCTGTGGTCGCTCACGATTGTCATCTCCCTCAAGTACCTCGTGTATGTCATGCGCGCCGACAACCGGGGCGAAGGCGGCGTGCTGGCGCTGATGGCGCTGGCCTCACGTGCCATACCCGGGCGCAGGCGCACCCACCTGGTCGTCATCATGCTCGGGCTGTTCGGTGCCGCGCTGTTGTATGGCGACGGGATGATCACTCCCGCCATTTCAGTGCTGGGCGCGATGGAGGGGCTGGAGATCGCGGCGCCATCGTTCAGCCACTTCGTGGTGCCGATCACCGTCGCCGTGCTGGTCCTCCTGTTCCTGCTTCAGCGTCGTGGAACAGCCGGAGTGGGAGTACTGTTCGGCCCCGTCACGCTGGTCTGGTTCGCGGCGCTGAGCGCGCTGGGCGTGTGGCAGATCGCGCACAACCCCGCGGTGTTGATGGCGATAAGCCCGCACTACGCCATTGAGTTCCTGCTGCACAACCAGGTGCACGGGCTGCTGGTACTGGGCGCGGTCTTTCTGGTAGTGACCGGCGGCGAGGCTCTGTATGCGGACATGGGGCACTTCGGCGTACGGGCGATCCGGCTCACCTGGTTCGTCCTGGTCCTGCCGGCGCTGCTGCTGAACTACTTCGGGCAGGGGGCGTTGCTGCTCTCAAGACCCAGCGACAGCAGCAACCCTTTCTACCGGATGGCGCCCCATTGGGCCCTGATCCCGCTGCTGGTGCTGTCTACCATGGCCGCGATCATCGCCTCGCAGGCTGTGATTTCGGGGGCGTTCTCGCTGACACGACAGGCGATGATGCTGGGCTACTGGCCGCGAATGCGGGTGCAACACACCTCCGCGAAGGAAATCGGGCAGATTTACGTCCCCGCCATCAACTGGATCCTGATGGTCGCAACGATCGCCTTGGTGCTCGGCTTCGGCACTTCGTCCAACCTTGCCGCCGCCTACGGTATCGCGGTGACGACGACCATGATCATCACGACGCTGCTGGCTTACGTCGTCGCCCGCTATCGCTGGGAGTGGAAACCCTGGGCTTGCGTGCTGCTGACGCTGGTACTGCTCTGCATCGACGGCGGCTTTTTCGCCGCCAACGTAGTCAAGATCGAGCAGGGGGGCTGGTTCCCGCTGGCAGTGGCGGCGGGGCTGTTCCTGCTGATGACGACGTGGCGCAAAGGACGAGAGTTGCTGGGCAAGCGCCTGCGCGAGAGCGTCCTGCCGATCCGCGAGTTCTTCGACCTGATGAAGGCCGAGCCCGCAACACGCGTGCCTGGCATTGCGGTGTTCATGACCGGCAACCCGGAAGGCACACCGCCCGCGTTGACGAACACGTTTCTGCACAACCACGCGGTGCACAAGCAGGTCATTCTGCTGACGATCATCACCGAGGAAACACCGGTGGTGGACGAAGCCGACCGCATGACGGTGGACGACCTAGGTGAAGGCTTCACGCGCATCATCGCCCACTATGGCTTCATGGAAGACCCCGATGTGCCCGCCCTGCTCTCGCGCCCGAGTGCACCAAAGGCCCCCCTCGAGCACACCTCGTTCTTCCTCGGCACGGAAACAGTGCTGGCGCGGCGACAGGGCATGTCACGCTGGCGGACATTGTTGTTCTCATTCCTGTCGCGAAACGCGCAGCGCCCGACGGTGTTCTTCAACATCCCGCCGGATCGGGTAATGGAAATCGGCTCGCAGTACTCGCTGTAGGCCGACTTGATTTGATTGTACCGCGACTTGGGGCTAGGCTTCGGCGTACCTGCGGGGGCATGAAGTGTCGGAAACCAGACTGGTCTCACGCCTGTTCACCGACGAGCGCGTCGAGAAGTTCCGTCGCCGCTACGTCTGGGTGAACGCGGTGGCCGGGCTGCTGGCGTTCGTGAGCTTCGCGCTGTTCCAGGGCGAAGTCCTGCCACGCTCATGGGAAGGCGGGATCGCAGCGTTTCAAGCGCTGTGCCTCGTCGCCCTGATCGGCGAGACGCTCGGCGTCTACGTAATGGCGCGCAACCTGAAAGAAGGCTGGCGCCACACCACGCTGGATTCGCTGGCGCTGCTGGTCGGCGTATTCATGGGCATCATCCTGGCGCTCTGCTCGCCGCTTATCATGGGCGTGCTGAACGAGCCCTCGACGCTGGCCGCGTTCTCGTACCTGACGCAGGCCGGTCTGCTGGCGTTCGTCTCGGCCCGCGTGCTGCGCCTGTTCAGCTTCCTGACGCGCGCGGTGCGCAGCCCGCTGGCCGCGTTCACCGGCAGCTTCGTCGGCATCATCCTGTTCGGCACGGGGCTGCTGCTGCTGCCGGGCGCGACGGTCGACGGCCTGAACATGAGCTTCATCGACGCGCTGTTCATGTCCACTTCCGCGACCTGCGTAACCGGGCTGGTCACCAAGGACATCGGCACCGAGTTCACGCGCTTCGGCCAGCTGGTGATCCTTACGCTGATCCAGATCGGCGGGCTCGGCATCATGACCTTCGCCGCGTTCTTCAGCCTCGTGTTCGGGCGCGGGCATGGCGTGCGCGACGCGGCCGCCGTCGGCGAGATGCTGAACGTGGACTTCGTGGGGCGCGTGGGCCGCATGATCGCCTGGATTCTCGGCGTCACAATCGTCAGCGAATCGCTGGGCACGTTCGCGCTCTACGGCCACTGGGTCGACAACACCGGCGCCGCACTGCCCGCGGGCGAGCAACTGTACTACTCGGCCTTTCATTCGATCAGCGCGTTCTGCAACGCGGGCTTCTCGCTGTACGGTGACAGCATGGTGCGCTTCCAGGGCAACTGGCCGGTCGTGATGAGCATCAGCAGCCTCGTGATCGTGGGCGGTCTCGGCTTCATGGTGGTGCTGGACGTATTCACCTACCGCGTGTGGGCGCACCCGATGGCACGCCGGATCGGCGTTCTGCGCCGCCACGTAAAGAACCAGCAGCTGCCGCGCCTGACGCTGCAGACCAAGATGGTGCTTGTCGCCACCGGCGTGCTGCTGCTCGTGGGCATCGCGGGCTTCTGGATTCTCGAGGCCGGCAACACGTTGAAGGACCGCTCGTTCGGCGACGCGATCCTGATCTCCGTGTTCCAGGGCATGACGCCGCGCACGGCCGGCTTCAACAGCGTGGACTTCACCAGCCTGCACCCCGCAACCCTCTATTTCACGATCCTGCTGATGGTGATCGGCGCCAGCCCCGGCAGCACGGGCGGCGGACTGAAGACGACCACGATCGTGGTCATGGTACTGGCCGTGGTGGCGACCCTGCGCGGGCGCAGCACGGAGGCGTTCAAGCGGCGCATCCCGGACAGCCTGATCCGCAAGAGCCTGGTAATGCTCGTGCTGGCGCTGGCGTTCATTAACGCGGCGACGCTCGGGCTGATGCTGTCGGAGAGCTCCGGGGCGGCCGGCGGCGCGTTCGGATTCGAGAAGGTCACGTTCGAGGTGGTGAGCGCCTTCTGCACGGTCGGGCTCAGCACCGGCATCACAGCCGAGTTGACCGCGCTGGGAAAGGTCATCATCATCCTGTGCATGTTCGTCGGGCGAGTCGGCCCGCTGACGCTGGTGCTTGCCATCGGCAGGCGCGGCGGGCGCAGGTTCGAGTACCCGGATGAAACGGTCATGATCGGGTAGGGCAGTGTTGAGTGGCCGGTGGCCAGTGGTCAGGGCACCGGGGGCAATGCAGGTCCTTACTGGCCACTGGAAGAGCGATGCTAAAGGTTGCGGTCATCGGGTTGGGACGTTTCGGGATGGCCCTGGCGGAGAATCTCGCCAAAGAGGGCATTGAGGTCATCGCCATCGACACGGACCCGGACGTCATCAACGACGTAAAGGACCGCGTGGCGCTGGCCGTCAGCGCCGATGCCACCGAGCTGGAGACGCAACGCTCGCTCGGGCTGGGCAAAGTCGACACCGTCGTGGTCGCGATCGGCGACAACTTCGAGGCCTGCCAACTCGCCATGCTGGCGGCACGCGACCTTGACTACCCGCGAGTGATCGCCCGCGCCAACGACCGCGTGAAAGAAACCATCCTGCGCCGCCTCGGCGCGGACGAAGTGATTCTCCCTGAGGAACAGGCCGCACTGAAGCTGGCCCAGAAACTGGCCAAGCCCAGCCTGCTTGAAGCCGTGGACATCGGCAGCGAGCATTCATTCGTGCAGGTGAAGGCGCCGCACAAGGTGGTGGGCAAGACGCTGCTCGAGCTCCAGTTGCGCAAGAACTTCGGCGTGAACCTTGTGGCAATCCGCAAGCCCGCCGGCGGCGCAGGCCCCGGCGCAGGCGCGGAGTCTATCAGCATCCCCGGCCCGGACACCAAGCCGGACACCGACGACGTGCTGATGCTGGTCGGCAAGAACAAAGACATCGACCGCTTTATCCGCGAAATGGAATAGCCCTATCTTTTGGCAGATGCCCGCCAAGGGCGTATACTAAGGGCATGGACGGGCTACGCGGCAACATCCCCTACCACTACGGCGACCTGCAAAGCCACCTGAAGCCCGTTAGTTCTGCCCGACCCGCATCGCCCGAGAAGACGACGGGGATGATCGCTGTACCCGTTGCGCTGATTGTCTTCTGTGTTCTGCTCCCGGTTCTGCTGTGCGGCATTCGATGGTTGGAGCACGAGCGATATGAGCCGGGCGTGTGGTTCAGCTACATCTACTCACTCCCGTTTGCGGTACTTCCGATCATCAGCATTCGGAACTTCGTCAAGCAGCAGCGCGCAAAGTGCCGATAGGCCACCTTGGCGCACATAGCGCCGGAGGCTCTTATGGGCGGTGGCTCCTGCGAACTTCGACTTCTGCTTGAAGCCTATCTCGACTACCTGCGGCTCGAGTGCGGTCTCGCGGACAATTCGCTGATCGCCTACCGGCGCGACCTTGAGCTGCTGCTGGAGTTCCTGTTCCGGCGCGACATCTACGAAAGCGCCCACGCACGCCCCGATGACCTGCGCGACTTCCTCGCCACCCAGCGCCACGGCGGCATCGCCGCGCGCACCATCGCGCGTCGCGTGAGCGCCATTCGCATGTTCTTCCGCTTCGTCGGCGTCGAGCGCCGCACCGAGCACGACCCCGCCCAGCACCTGCAGCCGCCGAAGCTCTCCAGTCCGCTGCCCGACTACATGACCGAAGAGCAGGTCGAGGCGCTGCTGAACGCGCCGATGGGCAACCGCCCGTTGATCCTGCGTGACCGCGCCATCCTGCACACCCTCTACGCCACCGGCGCGCGCGTGTCCGAGGTCTGCGGGCTGACGCTGAACCGCTTGCACCTGGACTCGGGCTACCTGTCCGTGCGCGGCAAGGGCAACAAGGAGCGCGTGGTGCCGATCGGCGCGCGCGCCATCGACAACGTCCGCGCCTACATCGAACGCGGACGCCCCGAGCTGCTGAAGCGGCCTGTCGACTTCGTCTACGTTAGCAAGTCAGGGCGTCGCCTGAGCCGCACGCGCGTCTGGGACCTCGTAAAGATCTACGCCCAGTCGGCCGGGCTGCGCGCCAGCGACATCCACCCGCACACCCTGCGCCACTGCTTCGCCACGCACATGCTGGAGAACGGGGCGGACATCCGCAGCGTGCAGGAGATGCTCGGCCACGTCAGCATCAGCACCACGCAGATCTACACGCACGTTGACCAGAAGCGCCTGCGCAGCGTGATGCAGCGCTTTCACCCGCGGGCCAGCTAGACCCGCACAATCTCAAAGATACAGGCGTTGTCTTCCTGCGGGTTCGTGGCGGGCACCTTCACGCGCACATCGAACTGGAAGCGCCCGTGAAAGCGCTCGACCAGCGACGTGATGATGCCCAGGTCGAACTCGTTGGCGTACGGGTTGTCGCAGTGGATCTCGTAGTGATCCAGCCCGACTTCAACGTACTTGTAGCAGCCGATCTCGCCGTTGCGGTGCGCGTTGTGGTACGCGACGTCGATGCTGGCCAGCGCTGACGGCACGTCGAACATCTGTTCGTCGGGGAACTCGGCCGAGTACGGAATACGCCGCCCGATCGAGTAGAGCGTGTCCGGGCCGAGGTAGTCGTGGATCTTGCGGTAGACGTCCAGCCACGCCTGCTGGCTGAACCAGCCGTCCGGCTCGATGTTCACCAGCCCACAGCTTTCCAGCAGCTCACGCGCGACTGGGCCCACGAGGATACCGCTGGACACCGCCAGAACCGTGCCCCCGTCAACTTCAACTTGAGGTGAACTTGCCTGGAATGCCTTGAACAATGCGCCCCCTACAGCCTGGCCCCGAGTCCCTTCAGGACCGTGGTCACCGCATGCCGCACCTGACTGTTGCCGCCCGTCGCCAGACCCGGCATTGCCAGCTTCTGGTGAATCGTTCCGTACGTCGTTGCGACCACGATCGTGGCGCCGCCGCCGCAATCGTCGCAGCCCGGCACGAGACCCTTGGACATCGCGTTGCGCAGAAGCACCTGCACCGCGAAGCGCGTCTCGGCCATGAGCTGGCGGATGCCGCGCCCGAGCTGGTCATCCGTCGTCTTGCCGACGTGTCCGAACATATGAAGAACGATTTTGGAGTCGTCACCCAGCCCGAGAACCTTGCTTTCCTGCATTTCGCAGAACTCAAGGATGCGCTCAAGCGGCTCGGGCTCCTCCGAGAGGCGTGCGCCTTCATCGGGGTAGACGAACAGGTGCCGGACCAGGTCGCCGGCGAGGGCCTCTTTGCTGTCGAAATAGAGGTAAACGCTGCCCTTGGCCACCCCTGCGGCTTCGGCGATGTCGGCGACCGACGCGCCATCAATCCCGTCGCGCGCGAAGACCTGCAATGCCGCCTGCAATAGCTGTCGGTACCTGGCCTCGCGCTTGGGGGAGGTTATGCGCATCTGACCAACCAGTCATTAGAGACACTATGTGCAATTAGGGAACAGATTACCGCCTCAAACACCACTTATCCAATCAGGACGTAAGAAAAATCAGGTGACTTTGCTTCCAATGAAAACGACCCGCGGAAAGCCGCGGGTCGTATAGCATTGTGATGATTCACACGCGAGTGATAAATCCCCACTTGTCCTCGCTCTTGCCCTGCACGAGGTCCAGATACGCCTTCTGGATCCGCTCAGTGATCGGGCCGCGCTTGCCGGCACCGATCGTGATCTTGTCCAGGCTGCGGATCGGAGTCACTTCCGCGGCCGTGCCCACCGCAAACACTTCATCAGCGATATAAAGTTGCTCACGCGTGAGATCGGTCTCAACCACGCTGATCCCCATCTCGCCCGCCAGGCGGATGATCGTGTCGCGCGTGATCCCCTTCAAAATCGAGTGCCCCGCGCTCGGCGTGTAAATCTGGCCTTCACGAATCACGAAGATGTTCTCGCCGCTGCCCTCGCTCAACAGGCCGCCTGCGTCCAGCGCGATGCCTTCACTGTAGCCGTTCAGGATCGCTTCCATCTTGATCAACGCGCCGCTGGCGTAGTTCGCGCCCGCCTTGGCCATCGCCGGCGTAGTGTTAGGCCGGTTGCGCGCCCAGGTGCTGATCTGCATGTCGACGCCCTGCTCAAGCGCCTCGGCGCCGAGGTACGCGCCCCAGTGCCAGGTGATGATGTCCAGCGTGACCGGGTTCTTGAGCGGGTTTACCCCCATCGGCCCGTAGTCGCGGTAAGCGATGGGGCGGATGTAGCACGCCTGGTGCTTGTTTTCTTTCACCGCCGCGATGCACGCCTGCTCAACCTGCTCGGGCGTGAACTTGATCTCCATGCGGTAGATCTTGGCGCTGTCGAAGAGGCGGCGGATATGCTCCTTGAGCCGGAAAATGCCCGGCTGCCCGCCGACGTCATAGGCGCGAATGCCCTCAAACACCGAGCTGCCGTAGTGCAGCACGTGGGCGCAGACGTGAACGGTCGCGTCCTCCCAAGCAATGAACTCACCGTTTCGCCAGATCTTCTCGCATAGCTTGGTCATGGTGTTTCTCCGGTTCAGGCGGCAGGCGGGAGGCGGCAGGCGGCAGTGAACCGCTTGTCTCCTTCTGACTACCGGTTGTTCTTTTTGCTTCCCTTGTCGACGCTGTCGATCAGCCCGTTCAGCATACGCCCGACTTCGTCGTACACATCCAGCAGTCTCTCGCAGTCCGCCTCGCTAACGTATTCAAGCGTGTATGCTATCTCAATCGCTGTCTCAACCTCGCCCTGCGAACCGTGCGCCGTAACGAGGAAGCGGACGTAGTCTTTCGCATACCTGCGCCGCTTGTAGCCCTCTGCGATGTTCATCGGCACCGAAGTTGCCGCACGACGGATCTGGCTGGTCAGTGCGTACAGCTCGTCCTTCGGGAACTTGCGCGTCAGTTGGTATATCTCGGTTACGGCCTGCATCGCCTTCTGCCACACCTTGAGGTTCCGGAACCCGCTACGTTCGCGCCGCGCCATCCCGCCCCCTGCAGTTGCAGTTAACTGCCGCCTCCCGCCTGCCGCCTGCCGCCTGCCTCTAGAATCTTCTCCAACTCCACCTTGAACTGCGCTAGCGCGTTGCTGCGGTGGCTGATCTTGTTCTTCTCCTCGGCCGCCAACTCGCCGAAGGTTTTGCCCGCGGGCGGGTACAGGAACAGCGGGTCGTACCCGAATCCGCCCTCGCCGCGCAGCTTGTCAATGATAAGCCCTTCGACCGTCCCGCGCACTGTAAACAGTATGCCTTCCGGGCTGGCCAGCGCGATCTCGCAAACGAAGCGCGCCTTGCGCTTCTCGGCGGGCACGCCCTTGAGGTTCTTCAGCAGCAGCTTGTTGTTGGCCGCGTCGTCGCCGTGCTTGCCGGCGTAGCGCGCGCTGATCACGCCGGGCGCGCCGTCGAGAGCGTCCACTTCGAGCCCGCTGTCGTCGGCCATCACCAGCAGGTCGAGGTTCGCGGGGCGGGTCACCTTCGGCATGCGCTCGGGCGTGAGGCTGACCTTGCGCTGTCGACCGCTGGCCGAGCGGTAGCGCCTGGCGGAAAGCGCCTCGAAATCGGTCTCGTCGTCGTCATCGGTCGAGGTGGACTGGCTGGCAAAGCCCACGCGCCCGACCAGTGCGATAAAACGCGCGAGCTCATAGGCCTTCTTCTGGGCGTTGCCCGCGAAGGTGGCGGCGTTCTCGTCGATTTCCGGCACGCCGGAAAACACGCTCAGATCGTTCAGTTGAATACCGGGCAGCCCGCTCAAGATCTCGTTGATCTCGCGGAACTTGTGCCGGTTGTTGGTACCGACGACGATATTGACCGGGTTGTCAGCCATTGGACGCGCGCAGAATTTAGGGCCAAACGACGCGCTTGAAAAGCCTCTCTAGCCCGCCCTGCGCCATTAAGCGGGCGTGACATTCGCGGCTTTGCCGCCACCCGGACTGCAACCGCATTTCGCGAACACTCGAAGACGGGCGAAGACGCGAAGAACTGCCAACCCAATAGCGGCGGGCATCGGTGAACAGCTCGCCGACGGACGCCTTCGCGGTTGTAGTGCTTCCTGTCTTCGCGTGAACTTCGCGCCTTCGCGCGGAGCCGTACTACTACACCAAGGCCGGCTCGACCGGCGGAGAGGCCTCCATCCTCTCCTCGCGCTGCTCATAGTTGTGAACGGCCGCCACCGCCCGCGCGAGCAGCGCATTCAGCCGCTCGACCTGGTCGCTCAGTGGTCCGCCGTGTGTGACCTCGGCGGGTGCCTTGGGCGCGGCGACGTGCCCGCGCTTGCGCAGGAGGTCTTCCATGCACTCGTGGATCAGCTCGGAGCGCGCCTTGCTCTGGCGCTCGAGGTCCTTCTGCGCGCGCAAGCCGACACTGGGCGCGATCCGCCAGCGGTAGGGCTTGTCGAACGGGAGCGTGGCGACGTGGTCCAGTTCGCGTTCATGCTCGCTCAGCACTTTGCGGTCGCGGGCAATGGCGCGGTCGATGTCGTCGCCGCCGCGCGACGCGTACAGCTCCTGCAACTCACGGCGAAGCTCGGCCTGCTCTTCGGCCGGAAGGGTAAAGGGATCAAACATAGCAACCTCCAGTCAGGCACGGCCCATCCGCGCCTGCTGGAAGTGTAACGAGGCATGCGACATTTCTTGGCAAAGTGGCACGCGCTGGAAGCGCGTGGCCACCACGGACTGGAAGTCCGTGGCACAATCCACGGGCCGGACGCCCGTGCTACTCACAGTGTTCCGGGGGTTCCTTCGCCCGCCTTCGCCAAAGCTGCGGCGTGCTCAATCACCCCCGGCTATTCGCGGTCGTCCCTGCGGGACTCAACTGACGGCAGCTCCGCCCTGCAAGGGCCGTCGCAAATGGCCGGTAGCGCGAGCCACCGGCGACGGCATGGCATTCATCAGAGCCCCGGCAGGGGCGACAGAGTCGTGGCTCCAAGCGACGGGTGGAAAGACAGGGGCTAACACCCCGGGCTATTTGATAACGCCGCCTCCGGCGGCTGAACTGCGGAACGCACCTGCGCCACAGGCGTAGTTGACTCTTCATTTTACTAGTTGGACCTAGTCGTACCCGATGACAGCAATACTGAGTTCGGTTCGCGTGCGGTTCACTATGGCGAATTCATTGTAGACCAACCAAATGAAGTCGAACTCAACGCGGACACTCGCAAGATCGGGAACGTCCAACGCAAACACTTCGTCACCTCCGAACCCCACAACTTCAGCCCACGCATCCACCTCCTGCCGTTGGGCCCGCTCGGGAGGTTCCGTGAATTGGGGATCACTAAACACAGCGGCAATGCGTTTCCTCACGTCCTCAATCGTAGTCAACCGAAACCACTCCGGATCAAGTTTAGCGTGCAGATATGGGCCGTGATGCTCTACGGGATCTCCCCACGCTCCCTGATCACAAAAGGACCGCTGAGAGATTGGGGCGCGGAGGAACGCAGAGATAACCTGATCAGAGGTCGTCTGCCCCGAACTTGAGCCACCAACTTGGAATCGGGACAAATCGAACCAGCCGTAGTCCCACAGCCGGGTCCTCTTCGTCTCAATCAGGGTGAAGTTGAGCGACATAGAACTTCCGGCACGTGAACTGAGCTCACCCTAGCCCGCCGAACACGTGCCGCCGCCGGCGGCGCAGCTTCCGCCTGTTGCGAACTTGCTGGTGATTACGTCGGGTTGGCCGGTGTCGCTTACCATGGGCTTGCCGGCTTTCTTCCAGGCTTGCATGCCGCCTTGCAGCAGCACCCAGTTGTCGTCGTGGGCGTGGCGGGCGGTCATCATGGCCATCGTGGCGCGCACACCTGAGCGGCAGACGCTGACAATCGGGTGCGGCAGCTTCTCTACCTCGGCCCAGCGGTCGTGCAGCTCGGGCAGCGGGATCAGCACCGCGCCTTCGATCCGCCCGGCCTCGAACTCATCGACAAAACGCGAATCCAGCAGCGTGAAATCCTTGCCCGGCGTGCCGTATTTTGCGACGTCTTCCGGGCGGATGATCTTGTCCTCGGGCAGGCCCGCTTCGCTGTTAAAGCTCAGGATCTCGGCCATGTTGGCCGGCAGGTCGCCTTTGATCTTGTGCATCGACTGAAGCGTCGCCTTGTCGGCCTTGAAGTGCGGGTTGCCCTCCAGCTCGGCCGCGATGGTGCTGCTGTGCTTACCGTTGTAGTCGTGGCCGGGCCATACCTCGACGTCTTCGCCCAGCGCCTCCAGCTTGCGGAAGCTGTCATAAAGCTGGCCCGCGTCGCCGCCCATGAAGTCAGTGCGCGCCGCGCCGCCGATGAACAACGTGTCGCCGGTGTAGACCCGTGAGCCGTCGAAGATGCTCATGCTGTCCGGCGTGTGCCCGGGGGTGAGAATCAGGGTCAGCTCGCCGTCGCCGAGCTTGAGCTTCTCGCCGTCGCCGGCCTTGTAGTCAGGTACCTTGGACTTGGTCTTCTCGCTCATCACGATCGCGCAGCCCGTTAAGTTGCGCAGGCGGTCGCTGCCGGACAGGTGGTCGGCGTGCGTGTGGGTGTCGATCGCGTACTTCAGCTTCAGCCCGCTACTTTCGACCTCGGCCGCGTAGTCCGGCACGTGGTCGAAGCGCGGGTCGATGATGGCGGCCTCGTTGCTGCCGGCGTCCCACAGCAGGTAGGTTTTGCAGTCCCGGCCGAAGTCCAGAACCTTCATCTCAAGCGTAGCGACGGACATGGTGAGTCTCCTTGTTGACCTTACGATAGTTCGCGCGCCGCGGGGTGAAAACAGGCGGCAGGCGTCAGCAGGCAGGCGGCAGAAAAGGCACTTACTGCTGCCTCCCGCCTCAAACCAAACGATTCACGGCGTGCCGGTCGTCCCAAAACACTAAGGGGGTGGCAAACGCCACCCCCTCGGTTCGGGCCGCCGCCGGGCGGCTTGAGCGGCCCGGAAAGGCTTATCCACCGACGCTGCAGCCCCCGCCCGTCGAGCCGCCGACGCTGCAACCGCCTGAGGCCGCGCCGCCGACGCTGCAGCCGCCGCTGGTGCCGCCGCCCGGTGTGGGCGCGACCTTGTTCCAGGGCAGGTTCATCAGGACCAGTGCCATGCCGCAGAAGCCGGTGGTGCCGGCGACGGTGAGGCCTGCGCCCACGAACGCGCTGAGGCCGTAGAACCACGGGTTCACGAATGTCCCGAGGACCACGCCCAGCAGCACCAGCAGGCCTGCACCGATTTGCACCTGGCGCATGATGCTCAGCACGCGCCGGCCCTTGTTGTATGGCAGGCTCGACTTGATCCAGCCGGCCATGCCGCCATCCATGATCTTGTAGTTGCTGAACTTGCGGCGCTCGAGGATCTGCGCGGCCATCAGCGCGCGGTTGCCCGTGGCGCAGGTCAGCACGATGGTGCCTTTGGCGGTATTGAGCTCAGTCAGGCGCTTGTCCAGCTCTTCGAGCGGGATGTTCCAGGCGCCCTCGATGCTGTCGCCGCTGAACTCGAGCGGGCTGCGCACGTCTACGATCTGGAGCGCGTGCGGGTCGCCGTTCAGCATCTCGTGCACGGTGGTGCATTCGACGTGCGCGCTGCTGTCACTGCCCTTGCGGTTGAAGGTCAGGATCTCGGCCATGCCCTGCGGCAGCGGGCCGCGCACGGACAGCTTCTCGACGACGGCCTCGCGACCGCCGGCGGTGTAGATCAGGTTGGTTTCGCGCTCTTTTCCGAGGGTGCTGTGTGAGCGGCCCTGGTAGTCATGGCCCGGCCAGACGATGGTGTGGTCGTCAAACTCGGCGAATTTCTGGAAGCTGTCGAACAGCTCGCCTGCGTCGCCGCCCATGAAGTCGGTGCGCCCGCTGCCGCCGATCAGCATGGTGTCGCCGGTGAACAGGTTGCCGTCCACGTAGACGGTCAGGCTGTCCGGGGTGTGGCCGGGGCTGGCGATGATGCGCAGCTCGGTTTCGCCGAGCATGTAGACCTCGCCGTCGGCAAAGGCCCTGTCGGCCGGCTTGACCAGCGTGCCCTGGATCATGCCGTACCTGGCACCCGTGCGCTGCTTGAGCTCGGCCGCGCCGGACAGGTGGTCGGCGTGGGTGTGGGTGTCGATCACCAGCTCAAGCTTCAGGCCTTCCTTCTTGAGAAGGCTGATGAACTCGTCCACCAGGTCATGGCGGGGGTCGATGATGGCGGCCTTGCCGGATGCGCGGTCGCCGATGATGTAGCCGAGGCAGCCCTCGCCTTCCTTGGTGACCTGCTTGATGAAGGGCTTGGTTGCGGTTGCGGTCATGTCTGTTCTCCTTTGTTACCGTGTTCCGGTGTTGCCATAGGAACATCTATGGAATTGACTATATTCCCATGTGGTTATATAGTCAAGACAGCTACGCAGGAAATTTGAAGGAGACCCGCCATGAAGAAGAAGACACCGAAGCCGATGAGCGCCGCCGCGCTGGGGCTGGTGGCCGCGCGCTTCAAGCTGCTCGGCGAGCCCGCCCGCCTGTCGCTGCTGAACGCCCTGATGGTGAAAGAGATGAACGTCAACGACCTGGTCGAGGCCACCGGCCTCAGCCAGGCGAACGTAAGCAAGCACCTGGGGCAGCTCGCCGACGCGGGCTACGTGCACCGCCGCAAAGAGGGCCTGTTCACGATCTACTCGATCGCGGACGACAGCGTCTTCCAGCTGTGCGACCTGATGTGCGGGGCCATTGCCCGCAAGCTGGGACAGGACCTGAAGTCGATCGCCTAGGGGGTTGCCATGAACATCCGCCGCCTGCTGCCGTTCACGGACTGGCTGTTTCACTACAAGAAGAGGGACCTCGGCGGCGACCTGCTGGCCGGCGTGATCGTCACGATCATGCTGATTCCCCAGAGCCTCGCCTACGCCATGCTGGCCGGGCTGCCACCCGAGTACGGGCTGTACGCGAGCATTGCGCCGCTGCTGATCTACGGGCTGCTCGGCACCAGCCGCACGCTGAGCGTGGGGCCGGTCGCCGTGATCTCGTTGCTGACGGCCACGGCGCTCACGCCGCTGGCGACGCCGGGCAGCGTGGACTACATCAAGCTCGCGATCCTGCTGGCGGCGATGACGGGCGTGATCCAGCTTGTGCTCGGGCTCGTGCGCGGCGGCTTCGTGGCGAGTCTGCTGTCGCACCCGGTGGTGGCGGGGTTCATCACCGGCTCGAGCATCTTGATTCTCATCAGCCAGTTAAAACACGTCCTCGGCGTGAAGGCCGCGGGCGGGCACCTTCCTTATGAAGCAGTCATCAACCTGGTACAGGCCGCGCCGGGCACCAACTGGGTGACGCTGGGCATGGGCGTGGCGTCGATCGCGCTGCTGCTGTTTTTCCGCAAGCCGTTTCGCGCGCTGCTGGAGCGCTTCGGGTTGTCCAAAGGCGCCGCACAGATGCTGGCGCGTACCGGCCCGGCGTTGCTCGTGATGGCGGGTATCGGCGCTGTGTCGTTCTTCGCGCTCGACGCCGGGTTTGGCGTGAAAGTCGTCGGCGAGTTCCCCACCGGGCTTCCCGACTTCTCACTGCCGATGCTCGATCTGCCGGTAATCGGCAGCCTATTGCCGGCTGCGCTGGCGATCGTGCTGGCGGGCTACGTCGAAAGCGTGAGCGTCGGGCGCTCGCTGGGTGCCAAGCGCCGCCAGACCATCGACCCGAACCAGGAGCTGGTCGCGCTGGGCGCGGCGAACATCGCGGCCGGGCTCACGAGCGGATTCCCGGTAACCGGCGGCTTCAGCCGCTCCGTGGTCAACTTTGACGCGGGCGCGAACACCGGGCTTGCAAGCATCCTCACGGCCGTGTTGATCGGCGTAGTGACGCTGGCGCTCGCGCCGCTGTTTGCCAGCCTGCCGCAGGTTGTGCTGGCCGCGACGGTGATCGTGGCCGTGGCGGGCCTGATCAACTTCAAAGAGCTTGTCCGCCTGTGGCGCTACAGCAAAGCCGACGGCGCGCTGATGGGGCTGACCATCGTGGGCGTGCTGGGGCTCGGCGTCGAGATCGGCATCGGGCTGGGCGTCGGGATGTCGCTGCTGGTGTATCTGGCCCGCGCCAGCCGCCCCCACATGGCGGTTGTGGGGCGCCTCGGCAACAGCGAGCATTTCCGCAACGTGAAGCGGCACCCGGTGACAACCTACCCGGGGCTGCTGCTGGTGCGGATCGACGAGAACCTGTTCTTCGCGAACACACGCAACGTCGAAGACCGCGTACTGGATCAGGTCGCCGAACGGCCGGACCTGAAGAACGTGGTGCTGATCTTCAGCGCCGTCAATTCGGTCGACTCCAGCGCGCTGGAATCGCTGGAGGGCCTGATCGCCCGCCTGCGGGCGCTCGGCATCACGCTGCACCTCGCGGAAGTGAAGGGTCCGGTGATGGATCGGTTCGACAGCATTGGTTTCACGAAACACCTTGAGCCGGGGCAGGTGTTTCTCAGCACACACCGCGCGGTGGAGGCGCTGCAGCCGAGCAATGCGCCGGCTCGCGCGGCCTAGACGCTGCCGGCGTCGTGGGATTCGGCAGACTTGTGGATGCCGCGCCAGAGCTCGTCGGGGTTCAGGCCCTTGGCGGCGATGATGCGGTCGGCGATTTCGCGGATCGCGCCGCGACCTCCTGGCTTGCTTGCCACATAGCGGGCAGACTCGTGCGCGAACTCTGACGCGTCGCTCGGCGCGCAGGGGATGCCCGCGGCCTCGAACGCTTCGGAATCGTTTACGTCGTCGCCGACGTAGACTGTCTGCTCTTCACTCACGCCGAATTGCCGCATGACCTCACGCAGAGCGTCGCCCTTGCGCTTCATGCCGGGTTTGTAGGCGCTGAGCATGAGCCGCTTCACGCGACCTCCGACCACCGGGCTGTCCTCGCTGGTGATGACGGCCACTCGCACGCCCGCGGCCTCCAGCAGGCGCAGTCCCATGCCGTCGCGAATGAAGAAGGTCTTGGCCAGTTCGCCATCGCGCCCGTAGATGACCGTGCCGTCGGTCAGCACGCCGTCAACGTCGGTAGCGAGCAACTTGACGTTCTTCCACTCTTCCTCGGTGACGCTCATTCGCTCTTTCCGTTGCCGTTGTGGTTACGCAGCTCGTGCTCGATGCGATCCATCCAGGGTCGCAACTCGCGCTCGAAGTATTGCTCCAGCCGCTGGCTGATGCGGTCCTCTATGTAGCGGGCCAGGTCTTCGTTGACGTTTTCGTCCCACGGCCGATCGGGGTACTGGTCTTCCTCGGCGGTGGCGACAGTCGCGGCCGTGGGTTCTTCGACGGGCTTTTCGCCTTCCGGCTCCACCGCTGACGCGGCGGGCTGTGGTTCGCTTGTCGCCGTTTCCTGCTCGAACTTCGGCTTTTCCTTGCGGGGCTTCAGCTTCACCTCGACAGGCGGCTTGTCTTCGTCGCTGTAATCGTCGTCAAAGATTGTCTCGATGTCCTTGCCGCTTTCGCGGAATCCGGCTACCAGCTCGCGCGCGAATTCACGCGCGCCGCCCTTGCTGAACTCGGTCAGTTTCTTCTCAAGGTCAACTGCCAGCCCGCCGGCCAGTGCCTCCGGGTCCACTTTCTCGCCGCGCTTGGCAGCTTCCAGCGCGGCCTTCTCGGCGCGCTTCAGCACAGAACGCTTCCACAGGCGGCCTATCCAGACGCCCCCCTCCACGAGGAAGAACACCGGCGCTCCGGCAAGAACCATGTCGATCGGGCTGCCGGAAGGCGACACGATCGCGCCGATAATGACCGAGATCAGGATCGTGTAGCGCCGCTTGCTCTTGAAGAACTCCGGCGACAGTAACCCGAAGCGGATCACGGGGGCGACCAACAGCGGGATCTGGAAAATGAACCCGAGCCCGAACGTCATCGCAAACACCAGCCCAAGAAACTGGGCCAGCGAGTAGTTCGTATCTACGTCGAAGTCCTGCACGTTGAAACCAAGCAGGAAAGGGATGCTGATCGGCAGCAGGACGTAGCGCCCAAATGCCGCCCCGGCGACGAACAGCAGGAAGATCGACGGGATGGCAAAGCGGAAGAACTGCCGCTCGTGCCGGTACAAGCCGGGCGCAATGAACAGGTACGCCTGCAGCATGACCCACGGGTAGGCAAAGATCAGCGCGGCGTACAGGCTGACGCGCATGGTGGTACTGAAGGTCTCAAGCGTGGCGATGACCGTGAAGCGGATCTGTTCGCGGAAGCTTTGCAGCTCATAGTTCGTGAGCTGCTGCACGGCTATGCGCCCCTCCTGCTCGCGCTCAATGCGGACGACCACGCCGCCCTTCTTTGCAATCCAGGTGCGCGAGACGCCGTCCTTGCCCGTGACGACGCGCTTGAAACAGGCGAACTCGCCGGCCGGGACGGTGATGGTCTCTTCGCTTTCATGGACCGCTTCGGGGTCCGGCTCCGAATCCGCGGCCTTGAAGGAGTGCGTGAAGATGTGGGTCTCAAGCACCTTGTCGTCGGCGTCGAGCAGTGTGCGGCGGACCTCGGAGGAGTTGTCCTTCACCTCAAGCACTTCGTAGCGCGTGAAGTGGGCGTCGCCGCCCGAGCCGGTCTGCAGCGTCCAGGTGCTGCCCTCCGCCCGGTAGGGCATGTCGGAGGCTATCTCGATGCTGCTGTATTCGGTCTCGCCGACGTTGTGATCGACGACCGCGATATCCTTGACGTATCGGACGATGTCGCCGGCCAGCCAGGCGAACACGACCGTGAACGCAACAAACACGCCGAGCAGCGACCAGATCAGCCGCTTTCGCAGCTCATCGAGGTGGCTCGAGAATGAGGTTGGCTCTTCGTCGGTGTCAGGCATCACGGGAAGCGTAACCCCGCGGAGACGCAAAGGAAACGCCGAGTTTGCGCGCTACTCTTCTTCGGCGCTTGCTTCCGAGTCTTTGGCGAAGGCGTCACCGGGCAAACCGGCGGGCTTTTCGTTGAGCTTGGTGGACTCTTCCTGCTCGGGCGAGCGGTCGGTTTCCTCGAGGTCGTCGTCGTCCTCGTCGTCGGCGAGTTCTTCCGGGTTTTCCGCTTCCTCCAGCCGCGCCGTATCCTTGCGATGCTGGTGCTCGCGCTCAAGGATTACGCGGGCCGTGTCCTTGCCGTCGCCGGTCAGGCTGACGTTGTAGATCTGGTTCGGGCTGGAACGCCCGGCCATGATCGCGCCGCTGCCGTATTTCACGCTGACGAGCCCGAGTTCTTCCAGGATATGAATCTCCTGTGTGAACACGGCCTCGAACCCCCAGTTGAAGCGATTGCGCGGACGGTTTTCCTCAAGCTGCTTCAGCAGCTCCATGCGGGCCTGGCGATAGCTGGCCTGGTTGGTGCCGAGTTCTTCAAGGCGGCGGTGCAGGTACTTCAATAGCTCGCGGCCGATCTCGGTGATCGTGCGGTCTTCCGCGTCCTTTTTGTCTTTCTCACTCGGCAATGCTGGTTTCCACGCCGTCCAGGAAATCCTTGGCCCGCCGTGCGGTTTCGACCGCGTTGCGGCTCGCCTCGCTCAGCTCGACACATGCGGGCCCACTGTAACCCAAATCGCGCAGCGCCCTGAAGGTGCGTGCGAAGTCCACGCTACCTTCTCCGAAGAAGAGGTGGCGATGGCGACCGGGGAGCATGTCGTCGAGCTGGAGATTATAGAGGACGTCACGATAAGACGACAGATACTCCCACTCGGGCTTCTGCTCAACGCATTCGAGGTGACCGATGTCTAACGTGAGACCGGGGCGGAATCCGAGCAGCTCTGCCAGCCTGTCGTAGTCGGCCATCGACTCGATCAGCATGCCCGGCTCAGGCTCAAGCGCTGCGCGCACGCCGTGCGTGGTGCACAGCTCTTCCAGTTTGCCTACATGATACGCGAGGCGTTTGTACAGCTCGTCGTCACTGCCGGTCCATCCTTCCGGGCGGGCGCCGGACCAGTACGAGAGCACAGGCGCACCAAGATCCCGGGCGATCTCCACGGCTCGATACAGAAAGTGCACCCGCGAGTCGCTGTCTTCGTCAATCAGAGTCGGGCGGTGCTTGCGCCGCGGGTCCAGCAGGTAGCGCGAGCCGGTCTCGATCACGCACTCAAGGTTCAAGCGCCCGAGCTGCTTCGCAACCTCGTTCACTTCCAGCGCACTGCAGGCGAACGGATTCAAGTGGTGCACGTCGAGCGTCAGCGCAACGCACTTGTAGCCAAGCTCGGCGATGATCTCGATGGCATCGGGCAAGGTATGGAAGGCGAAGCCGTTCGTGTTATAGCCCAGCTTCAATCACTGCTCCCACGGCGCCAGGTTCAGCGGCTCGGAAGCCTGCATCTTGGCGATGTCCCGCTTTGCCTGCTCGCCGAACGGCAAGCCGGGCGGCAGTTTCTGGAAGTAGGCCAGCGCCTCGGCCGTTGCATCCGCCATCGCGGCCTGGCCGGCGGTGCGATACGAAACGAGGTGGAACATCCAGTCGATCGCGACGTCCTGTGTCGTGTCGGCCAATTCGCGCACGGCCTTCTTGTCGTTCAGCCATACCAGCAGCAAGCCTTCATTCCGCCGGATATCCTTGGCAGCCTCGGGCTGCTTGTGTTTGTCGGCCAGCGTTGCGGCCTTGGCATAGCAGTCGGCCGCCTCGCGCGTGAGCGCCCTGCACTTGTCGACGCCGAGTTCCTTGAAGCCGTTCGTCACCAGCCCGCGGTCCACCGCCGCGAGCAGCTTGAGCGCCATGATGAACTCGGGGTCATCCGCGATCAGCTTGCGCAGCATGTCGGCGCAAGCCGAGAAGTGTTCGCTGTCGTACTCAAGCTCTGCTTCCTCATATGCAAGCAGCGTCTTGGTCTTGGCGTGCGGCGAGGGCAGATCGCGCGTGTCGCTGAGTTGCTCCGCCTCGAAGTCCTGCGCGACGGCGGACTCGCCGGGGTAGGGCGTACCGGCCGTGGTTTCGCGCACCTTGCCGGTGCCCTTGCGCGGCGGCATCCATGAACTCATGAGGCGGTTGATCTCGCTGCGCGCCTCGGAGACGGGCGTAGCATTCTTGTCGGCCGTGTTCTGTAGCTGCTTGTCATCGGTGAAGTACATCACGTCGTCGCCGGCAAACAGCGTCAGCGAGTCTTTCGTGCGCAGCCCGCGGATCTTGGCCCAGTTTGCATTCAGCCAGGCGTAGTGGCTTTCAACGTAAGCGCTGAGGCCCATGTCGGTGTCCGGGTCTTTCATCGCCGGCATCAGGCTGACGCCGTGGACCTGCTTGCCGAAGGCAATCGCGTCAAGCCCCATCAGCTCAACCAGGGTCGGCGCGAGGTCGTAGTTGCGGGCGATGCCACCGACGCGTGTGCCGGGTTTGATGCCGGGGACGCCGTGCATGATCAGCGGCACGTGCGTGGTACTGTCAAAACAGTAATAGCCGTGCGTCAGCTCGTCGTGCTCTCCGAGGCCTTCGCCGTGATCGGCCGTGATGACGATGAGCGTGTCTTTCTTCAAGCCCAGCTCGTCCAGCCTCAGGATGAAGCGGCTGATTGCCGCGTCGGTGTAGGCGATCTCGCCGTCGTAGCGCGCGGTGTTGTTGCCGCGGAACTTGTCGCCGTTTTCGCTGTGCGGCTCGTAGGGTGCGTGCGGGTCGAACAGGTGGATGAAGCAGAAGAAGCGGTCGGTGCCAAGCGACGAGATCCAGTCGCCTGCCAGCTTCAGCGTCTGTGGTGCGCTGCGCTCGGCAATGGTGAGACTTCCCGGCTCAAGCGTGCGGACGTCTTTGTCGTCGAACACCTCGAAGCCGCGCTCGATGCCGCTGCCGCTATGCAGTGTGTGAGCGGAGACGAACCCGCCCGTGCGGAAACCCTGCGCCTTCATGACCTCAGGCAGCGTTTGAATTTCGGCCGGCAGCTCGTGGTACAGGTTGTCACGCACGCGGGTGCCGAGGGTGCTGACGCCCGTGAGTTGCGTCAGGTGCGACGGCAGCGTGAGGGGGTAGCAGGTGTAATGGCGCTCAAAGACGACGCCGTCTTTCGCCAGCGTATCGATGCCCGGCGAGGTCGGCTCTTTGTAGCCGTAGCAGCCCAGGTGATCGGCGCGCAGGGCGTCGATGCTGATCACAATCAGGTGCTTCGGGGGCGTGTACTTGTCCTCGCGTGTGGTTTCTTCGCCCTGGTCCAGGTACTTCATCACCAGTAGCGTCACGATGCCCGCGACCAGCAGGAAGCCGATCACGCCGTAGATTCCGCCGCGCTTCTTCTGCGGGACAGACGGGGGCTGGTTGTCCGGTGATTCGCCCATGGATCTCCAGCGGACGCAGAATGGCTACGTCACACCCATTTTCGCCAGACGACCGTGATGATGTCGTTGGCGAGTACGAACAGCATCAGCCCCACCACGAAGATGAAGCTGGCAAGCGAAACCCAGTGCATGGCGCGCTCCGGCAGCGGTTTGCCGCGCACGGCCTCAATGGTGACCACGAGCCACTGGCCGCCGTCGAGCACCGGCAGCGGCAACAGGTTCACGATGGCGAGGTTCACGCTGATGAACGCCAGGAAGAAGATCAGTGTGCCGATCCCCCACTGGGCCAGGCTGTAGCTGCGCTTGGCGATCACCACCGGCCCGCCCAGGTGCCACACCTTCACGCGCCCGGTGAACAGGGCCGCCAGCGTCATGATGATTTTGTAGCCGACCTTCTTGCTGTGGTAGAAGCCCATCTGGACCGACTTGACCAGCCCGTAGGTGACCGGCGCGCTGCGCTGCTCGGCCGCGCCGATCGACATGACCGCGCCCGAATCCGGGCCTTCGTCGTCCGTCTTGACGGTGATGGATTTGGTCTCATCGCCGCGCTTGACCTCGTACGTGATCTCGGCCGGGCCGTCGACCTGCGCGGCACCAAGCAGCGCGATCTGCATGGCCATGCGGTCGAACGTCTTGGTCTCGGGGTTAAGCTTGGACTCGCCGTTGACCTTGACGCCCAGAATCTCGTCGCCGGGCCGCAAACCCGCAGCCTCCGCGGCACTGCCTGGACGCACGCCGTAGGCCGTGACGCTGGTGGCGAACTCTTCAATGCGCTTGGATTGCTCAGACTTCGACAGGTCTTGGATCGGCAACGGTGAAACCGTCACGCCGAGCTGGTAGCGCCCGGGGCGGCTTTCACGCGGCTCCGGCGTGACTTGCAGATCGAGCTGGTTGCCGTTGCGCTCAACCACCACGGTCAGCGGCGCGCCGTTGGTGGCGTCCACCATGCGCGTCAGGTCGCCGAAGCTGTTCAGCTTCGTCATCTCGCCGTTGGGTGCGCGCACGCCGATGAAGTGGTCGCCGCTCTTGAGCCCGGCCCTGTCGGCCGCGCCGCCCTTGCGGATCTTGTCGACGTACGGCGCAGGCAGGGTCGAAACACCGGCCGTGTAGGCCGAGCCGTCGGTGTAGAACTTGCGGCGCGGGGTGTAGCTGACGTTCCACTGGCGGGCGTCTTCTTCGAAGCCGCGCTGCATGGTCAGCTCAATGCTGCCGCGGCTGACCTCGATGAAGCCTTGCGCGTCCTGCGCGTTGCGGACTTCGCGCCCGTTGACCTTGACGATCTCGTCGCCCTCCTGGGGGCGGTCGTCGCCGAGGCTTTCGGGGAAGCGCGCGGCTTCTTCTTCTGTGAGGATTACGCGGTGCTTGGCTTTGATCGCCGGCAGCTTGATGCCGAACGTCGGGTCTTCATCGAGCGTGATGGCGACGTTCTTCTGGACCTTCTTTCCGCCCTCGTCGCGCTCAATCAGCAGGTCGATGCTGTCACCGCCGTCGAAGATGCCTGCGTAGACCACGTCCTCGAAGTCCACGACCTCGCGCCCGTTGACCTTCAGCACGCGGTCGCCGACCTGGATTTCGTTGTCTACCCACGCCTGGCTGCTCTGGTCGACCATGCCGACCGTGGGCTCAATGAACGTCACGCCGAGCTGGAACGCAAGAATGAAGCCGATCACGGCCGTGATCGCGTTCATGGTCACGCCGCCCAGCAGCACCTGTGTTTTCTGGAAGTAGGACTTGTTGCGGTAGTCGCCCTCGTCGCCTTCCTTGGGGCCTTCCAGCTGGCCGGGCGAGTCGCTTTGCCCGTGCATGGTGACGTAGCCGCCGAACGGGATCCAGCCAAGGCGATACTCGGTGCCCCGCCACTTGTAGCGGAACATGTTGTAGGCCTTCCAGCCCTTCTTGGTCGGTACCGGGAACGGAAACCCGATGCTGAACGCCGGGCACGTGATGCCCACGCGCTTGGCGGCGAAAAAGTGGCCTGCCTCGTGAATGGCAATTACGAAGCCGAAGCCGATCAGAACCTGCAGGATATAGATAATGTTCATCACCCGGTCATCGTAACCGCCCACAGGGGCTTGTGAAGTAGCGCGCCCGCGAAATACGCCGCTCCGGCTCACAAAGGGTTGGCCATGCGCCAAGCCGAAGCAATAATCTGTACGACCTATAGAGGAAGACCATGCAGAATTTCGTACCTGCCTTCATCGAAGAGCAGCGCAAGGCCGGTGTTGGTCATGGCAACCTGTCTGCAACCGTACTGTTCGTGGACGTGAGTGGTTTCACATCCCTGACGGAAATGGCATTCAAGCTGGGCGATGCGGGCGCTGAGCTCATGAGCCGCGAGCTGACCCGCATTTTCGACCCCATGGTCAACGCCGTGCACGAACGCGGCGGCTTTATTGCCAATTTCATGGGCGACGCTTTCACGGCCGTGTTCCCCGATGCCGAGGGCTCAACCGCCCGCGCCCTCGAAGCCGCCGAGGAAATCGTCAACTGGTTCAAAGACCACGGCACCAGCAAGACCCGCCATGGCGAGTTGGCGTTCGGCGTAAAGATCGGTGCCGACCACGGCGAAATCGAGTGGGGCATCCCGTTCGACAAAGAATTCAACGCCCGTCACTGGTACTTCCGCGGCAAGGCGGTCGATGGCGCGGCCGCAGCCGAGCACGGCGCCGAGCGCGGGACGGTCAAGCTCAGTGAAGCGCTGCAGAAGCGCGCGGCCAAGAAAGAGAAGCCAGGCAAGGCCAAGGCCACAACGGCGGTTCACGAACGCACGGCGCTGGAGCAGTTCTTCCACAGCCAGGTGATCGACGCCGGCGAACGGGCCGAGCTTCGTCACGTGGTCAGCCTGTTCCTGCGCTTTGACGGCGTGAAAGACCACCCGACGATCGAGAAGGTATTCCACACGCTGCTCCTGGCAACGAAGCTCCACGGCGGAACGATCAACAAGATCGACTTCGGCGACAAGGGCTTCACCGCGCTGGTGTTCTTCGGCGCGCCCGTCGCCACTGAAAACGCGGAAGCCGCGGCCGTGGGTTTCGCGCAGGCGCTTCCGACGGTTGGACTGTCGGACATCGGCGGCGTGACCGTCTCCGCGGGGATCGACGCGGGGCTGGTGTATTCGGGCTTGCTGGGCGGCGAGCGCCGCAATGAATGGACCTGCATCGGCGACGCGGTCAACACCAGCGCACGACTGATGACCGCGGCCGAGTCCGGCCAGACGCTCACCAGCTCGCGCATCAGCAAGGCATCCGAGAAACGCTGGGAATTCCAGGACAAGGGCACCCGCATCCTCAAGGGCAAAGCCAAGGAAGAGCAGGTCTTCCAGCCCAGCGGCATGCGCGGGCGTGTGCGCGGCTTCGTCTACCGCAACCCGATGCTCGGGCGAGACAAAGAGCTGGCGGAGCTGCTGGAGTTCATTGAGCCGGTCTACGGCAAAGAGCCGAAGTTCGCCGGCGTGATGCGCCTGCTGGGCGAGCCGGGGCTGGGCAAGACGCGCCTGGTAGCGGCCGTGCGCGCCAAGCTGGAAGAAAAAGGCGAGCCGTTCCACTGGATCACCATGCCCTGCGACGGCGTACACCGCAGCGGCTGGAACGCGGTCAGCACATGGCTGCGCAGCTGGTTCGGCATCGCGGAAAGCGCCAGCCAGGAAGACAAGCGCAAGGCGATCGAGAGCCACTACGCGCAGTTCGAGAGCAACGAGAAGGTGCCCGAGGGCACGCGCTCGGAGCTGAAACGAACACTCAGCTTCGCGGCCGACCTGGTGGACTGCCACTGGGATGATTCGCCGTTTGCCAAGCTGGACGACCCGAAGCTGCGCCACGAAAACCGCATCATCGCGGTAAAAGAGCTGCTGCGCGCGATGGCGCACACGGCGCCGACGGTGCTCGAAGTCGAGGACACTCACTGGATCGACGCTTCCACGGCCGCGTGGCTGACCGCCATGACGCGCAATATCGCGAACCTGCCGCTGGCGATCATTGCCACGTCGCGCTTCACGGACGACGGCAGCAAGCCTGAGTTGCAGATCGCGCAGGATACGGAGCTCAAGGATTTCGAGCTCAAGCCGATTGAGGGCGACGAATTCACGCAGGCGATGGCCAAGGCGCTGCTCGGCGGCGACGCCGAGCTGGACACCGAGGCCTGCAAGCTGATCAGCGGCAAGGCCAAAGGCAACCCGTTCTTCACCGAGCAGTTGATCCTGCATCTGCACGAGACCGGCGAACTTGAGGCGGTGAAGCCGCCCGAGACGGCCGACGAAACAACCAGGCGCCGCAGCAAGCTGCGCATGAAGAGCACGGACACGGCGCGCCTGCCGGGCAGCCTCAGCTCGCTGGTGACGGCACGCATTGACCGACTTAGCCCGGAAGTGCGTGAAACGGTCAAGCACGCCAGCATTCTCGGCGTTCGCTTCCTGTCGCGGGTTCTCGGTGAGTTGCTCAAGCGCTCCGGCAAAGTCAGCCGCAGCCTCGAGGAGTTGCTGATCGAGAGCGAGAAGGAAGGCGTGCTGATCCCGGCCGAGCGCGCCGAGGGCGACGACGGATCACAGAAGTAATCGGACTACGTATGGCGTATGCGCGATATGTGGCGTTCGGCGTTCTGATGTCACTGGCAGTGGCCGGTTGCGGCGACAATTCGCTAGCCGAGCAACCTGGGCCAACGCTGCCCGACTCGATCGCGGTTGTCGTATCGGGGCCGACTGAGTGGCAGGAAGAGTTTGCTCTGCCTTCAAGTCGTGCGAGGTACAAGGTCAGTTTCCAGACTGACCTTGCGGAGGATCAACTTTACTGGTTTCACAGGTATGCGCTCGATGCCGACGGTCAAGTCAACTCCCAAGGGCACGGCACCGTTCACCCGACGCAAGGTGAAGGTGTTCTTGTTCAGCGACAGTCGGCGTTCTTCATCACTGCATGGGGACCGCATCAATACGTGATGTCCTTGCCGCACGTAATGGAATTGAAGCCCGATATCACTCGACCCGCGACCGAGACCGTAGAACTGGCGTTGGTTCCGGCAACTCGATTGTGGGCGAGTCTGGCGAACAGCAATCCTTATGAATATGTCCATTACAGTATCAGCCTCGACGATGGCCGGATGCTGTACCAAACAGCGGTGCACAAGACAGCCGCACAGATTCCATTGATCGTACCCGCCGGGCAGAAGTTGACGTTCATGAGACTGAATGAAGCGACCTATACCGAAATTGGCCCATTCGAAGCAAAGGCGGACGTCTACGTCGTTCTTGATCCCGGCAGAGAGCGCGAGAACTAGTGGGCGGCGTCTCACCATTTCAGCGTGTGCTGAGTGCGCCCCTGATGGGCGTGGGCCTTGGCATTGACATCTTCGACGTGCAGCCGGACTTTCGCACACTCATCCGCGACCACCGCGATGGCTTTGATTTCCTTGAGGTCTACTCCCGCGGCGACTGGGAGCATACCGACGAGCCGTTCAGCGAAATCCCGGCCGACGTGCCGCGCACCTATCACCATGAAGGCCTCGACCCCGTCGGGCCGAGCCTCTGCCCCGACGACACCATCGCCGGCTGCGCCAAGAACCAGAAGCTGCTCAATCCGCCCTGGACGGTGGAAGAGCTGGCGGTGCGACACATCGACGGCCGCTACACCGACTTTTTCTTCCCGGCCATCCTCAATGCCGACTGCGTGAAAGCCACCGTCGCCAACCTGCGCGAGCTGGCGAAACGCATCCCCGGCCCGCTGCTGCCGGAAAACGCCCCCTACGAGTTCGTGGTCGGTGACATGCACCTGTTCGACTTCATGAACGAAGTCGCCCATGGGGCGGAGTGCGGGCTGGTGCTCGACCTGGGCCATGTCTGGTCCTACCAGCTTTGCGTCGGCAAGGGCGACCAGCCCGACGACCAGATCTCTAGACTTGACCTGTCAAGAATCATTGAGGTGCACCTCGCGGGCGCGCGCATCGAAGACTACGAAGGCGGGCGTATCTACCGGGACCTGCACGGCGCCGGCCCGATCCCCGAGGAGTCGCTGTTCCTGCTGCGACAGTTGCTCGGCAAGCTGCCGAACCTGAAGGCCATCACCATCGAAGTCGAAGATGCCTCCGAGGCCGTTGCCGTGGCACAGGCGCGGCAGGTGCGCGAAATCGTCCAGCAGATCCGCCCGACATGGCTGGAGGGCGTGCATGTCGCTTGAGGCACAGTATCGAGCGCTCTACCAGCTGATGTACAAACGCGGCACGAGAGACGCGTTTGAGCAGGGCAAGTTCGAACGCTTTGAGGGCACAACCGACGCCGAGTCCGCCGAAATCGGCAAGGTTGCCGGGCTGCGCCAGAACATCGTCGTGCAGCTTCATGCGAACGATATCGGCAACAACTGGTACGCGCCGCGCTTTCCGGCCACGTGGATGGCGCTGCAGGTCGCGCTGGGCGTTGACCAGCCTGAGTTGACCATGCGACTGACCGACACCGACGCATTTGAATTGCGCGTGAACGATGACTTCGACGGGCGGGCGCTGGCGGGCTATGTGCAACAGCTCGCCGAGTTCAAGCCACCCCGTGGCCACAAGACCGAGCCGCCGCTTGCCGGCGCGCCCTGGCTGCCTGAGCTGTTGCGCTACGAGCGCATGATCGCGGGCCACTGGCCGGACGACGCCAGCCCGCGGGTGGAGAAGTTCGACTGGGACGTCGGCGGCGTGCACGACGCATTGCTTGAGAAAGAACTGTTCCCGGTGGATGAGAAGCCCGTGCCGCTTCACCTGTTGCTGCACCGCGACGAGGCCGGCGTCACCGAGGTCGCCCTCAATGCCGAGCAGGCCAGGACGATGAAAAAGCTGCTGGGCGGCGAGGACACCAAAGACGAGCCGCCAAAGGTTGTCGCCAAGTGCCGCCGCGTGCTGAACCAGTTGAAGTCATAGAGCCCCGCCGGGAACGGCGCCACAGGCGGCGATCTCGTTCATGCGGTCGTGGCGACTGCATGTCCCCGGCCTCTCGGCCGGGGCTCTAGAGGCTCGGCTTTTCGACCTGCCACAGGCTGTCGGTGAACCAGCCGTTGTTGTCGAAGTACTGGTCGAGAATCTTGAAGCCTGTGTTGCTCGCCAGCCCGTCGATGTCGCTCTGCAGGTACTTGTACGAGTACTCCGTGTGCAGCGGCTCCCACTCCTGGAACTCGAACGAGCTCTGGATATCGCGAATCGTAACCGTCTGCCGCTTCAGGCTTACGATGTAGCTCTCCATTGCGCCGCTGAACACGTCGTACGTCGCGAAGTGCCTGTACGCGGCAAGGTCGAAGTCGCCCCCGAGTTCCCGGTTCACGCGCTTCAGCAGGTTCTTGTTGAACGCGGCCGTCACGCCATGCTTGTCATTGTAGGCGGCGAGCAGCAGCTCGATGTCCTTCTTCAGGTCGAAGCCGATCAGCACCTGGTCACCGTCGTTGAGCGCTTCCCACAACTGGCGCAGGAACACCCGCGCCTGCACCTTGTTGAAGTTGCCGATGTTGCTGCCGAGAAACAGCACAAGGTTCCGACGGTCATTGCTCTGGCTTAGCCAGTGCAGTCCGTCAAAGTACTCCCCGACGATGCCCGCAACCTTCAGCCCTGCGAACTTGCCGCGCATGTTCTTCACAAGCCCGCCCATGCTGGCTTCGCTGATGTCGATCGGCACGTAGCGCACGTCCTTGACCTGCTTCAGCGCCGCCTCGAGCATGATGTTGGTTTTGCGTCCGTCGCCTGCACCGAGGTCCACGATGTCCAGCTTGTCTGTGCCGGCGCGCTTCAGGATGTCCTCGGTGTGATTGCGCAGAATCTCGGCTTCCGTGCGTGTGGGGTAGTACTCGTCCAGCTCACAGATGCGGCTGAACAGGCGGCTGCCCTCGTCGTCATAGATCCAGCGCGATGACAGGCGCTTGGGCGTTTCGCTCAGCCCGTTCAGCACATCCAGCGCGAAGGCGCGCAGCCCGTGCGCCGCCGACAAATCGGCCGGGCTCAACACCCGGTACCCTGCATCCTGCGCGGCGGCTTTGCTCTTTGTTGTCATGCGTCCTCGGCCAGGCGGATGCCCGTGAATTGCCAGCGTTTGTCCGGGTGCCAGAAGTTTCGATAGGTAGGGCGGATATGCCCGGCCGGCGTGGCGGCGCTGCCTCCGCGCAGCACCATCTGGTTGACCATGAACTTCCCGTTGTACTCGCCGATCGCACCTTCCGGCGCGCAATAGCCCGGGTACGGAAGGTAGGCGCTGCTGGTCCATTCCCAGGCCTGGCCGATGCCGGGCAACTTGCCGGACACGGCTTCCCACTCGAACTCGGTCGCCAGGCGTTTGCCCGCCCAGCGCGCGAATGCGTCGGCCTCGTAGTAGCTGACATGGCACACCGGCGCATCCGGCTGCAAACCCGCGAGCCCGTGCAACGTGAACGCCTGCCACTCGCCATCCTGTTGCAGCCAGTACTGCGGCGCCTTCCAGCCCTGCTGCTGCGCGACATCCCAGCCGTCGCTAAGCCACAACTCGGGGCGCGTGTAGCCGCCGGCGTGCATGAACTCCATGTACTGCGCGTTGGTGACGAGCCCGTTGGCCAGCCGGCACGACGGGACGAGCCGCTTGTGGCGCGGGCCTTCATTGTCGAAGGCAAAGCCCTTGCCGTCGTGGCCAAACTCGAGCACTCCCGCATCCAGCTGCGTCCAGCCGCTCTCCGGCTTGCGCTTCACCGGCTGCTGCCCGGAGATATAGGCCGGGTAGAGCGGCGCCTGGAACAAGATGAACTTGATGTCGGTAACCAGCAGTTCCTGGTGCTGCTGCTCGTGGTTCAGCCCCACTTCGAGAATCGGCATCAGCGCCTGCAACGTCGCGTCGTCACAGCCCTCAATCAGGGCAGCCATGCGCTTGTCCACTTCTTCGCGATAGGCCCAGATCTCGGCCACGGTCGGGCGGGTCAACACGCCGCGGCGCGGGCGCTCGGTCCGTTCCCCGATCAGGTTGTAGTAGCTGTTAAACAGGAAGGCGTACTGCGGGTGAACCGGCTGATAGCCCTTGGCGAACTCGCCCAACAGGAACTGCTCAAAGAACCACGTCACGTGCGCAATGTGCCAGCGCGGCGGACTGACATCCGTCATCGGCTGCACGACGTAATCTTCCGTCTGCAGCGGTGCACAGATTTCGCGGGTGTGCGCGCGAACCGTACGGTAGCGCGCCAGGATTTCAGCCCGGTCGGGCATTCGGCCCCTTGGGTGGCTCTGCAACGAAACTACGGATCGACCCCGCAGCGTCAAAGAAAAGCTGAGTTTCTTGCACGCCTAAACATCTGCCCCTAGGGTACGCATTCCTCGATATTTCGCACGCCGGAGATGCAATGACGGACGACCCAGCAAGGCTGAAGCGTCGCGCGAATGCACTGGTCGCATTCACGGCAACGGCCGTGCTGGTCGGCGCCGTCTTGGGCTGGATGCTGCCGGGCTGGCTGCCTGAAGATGCGGAGTCGCGGCGCCTGACGCTGCTCGTGATCGGCTTCCCGGGCGAGCTGCTGATGGGCATGCTCAAGATGATGGTCGTGCCGCTGGTGGTCGCCACGATGGTCGTCGGCATTGCATCGCTGGGCGACATCCGCAAGGCCGGCAAGATTGGCTACCGCACCATCGCCTACTACGCGGTCACCACCGGCATGTCGGTGCTGACCGGCATCATCCTGGTGAACATCATCCAGCCCGGCGTGGGCGGAACTGACCTGGCGCCGGTTGGCGGTGAATTGCCGCAGTCGCTGATGCAGCCGAAGGGCGCCCTGGAAAGCCTGCTGCAGGTGGTGAAGGGCATGTTCCCGCCGAACCTGTTGCAGGCCGGCGTCGAGATGAACGTGCTGGGGCTGATTGTGTTCAGCGTAGTGCTGGGCGCGGTGCTGTCCACCATGGGCGAGCGCGGACGGCCTGTGCTGAAGTTCTTCGACAGCTTCAACGAAGCGATCATGAAGATCGTGCACCTGATCGTCTGGTACGCACCGATTGGCATCGCGTCGCTGCTGATGGCCCGCATGGGCAACGCGGGCGAAGCCTTCTTCACCGAAGAGATCCCGCGCCTCGCTAAGTACATGACGACGGTGATCGTCGGGCTCGGGATCCACGTCGTGATCACGTTGCCGCTGATCTACTGGCTTTTCAAGAAGGGCAATCCGTTCAAATACCTGCTGGGCATGGCGCAGGCGCTGTTGACCGCTTTCAGTACGGCCAGCAGTTCGGCCACCCTGCCGATCACCCTCGAATGCGCGCGAAACAACAACAAGATCAGTGAACGCACGTCCGGTTTCGTGCTGCCCCTGGGCGCAACGATCAACATGGACGGCACAGCGCTATACGAAGCCGTCGCCGTGATCTTCATAGCGCAAAGCCTCGGCATCGACCTGACGCTGGGCCAGATGGTCGTAGTGTTCTTCACCGCCACGCTTGCGGCCATAGGCGCCGCGGGCATACCGGAGGCCGGGCTGGTGATGATGGCGATCGTGCTGACGGCCGTCGGTATCGACCCCAGGGAGGCCGGGCTGATTCTCGCGGTGGACTGGTTCCTCGACCGCTTCCGCACCATGGTAAACGTGGCCGGCGACGCCATCGGCGCCGGTGTCGTCGATCACCTGGAACAGAGAGACGCCCCCGCGCTGGCCGCGGCCGCCTAGGCCAATCGCTGCGTTGTTCCGCCCCGGCTGCTATGCTGCCGACGGTATGGAGGATTCGGTGATGACCAGGCGAGTGATCGTGTCCGCGCTGATTGCGGCGTTCCTGCTGGCTTGCGTGCAGGGCGGCACGGGCTGTGTTGCGTCGCAGAACACGATTGCGCCCAAAAACCTGCCGGTCATCGAGCTGGAAAGCGCCTTCCCCAAACTGTCATTCGAGCTGCCCGTCTTTCTCTGCGCCGACGGCGCGAATGACGATCTCCTGTATGTCATAGAGCAGAACGGACGCATCGTTCGCTTCAAGAACGAGCCCGACGCAGACTCCAAAGATACGTTTCTGGACATTCGCGAACGCATCCCGAACGACCGCCACAACGAAGAGGGTCTGCTCGCGCTGGCATTCCACCAGAAGTTCGAAGACAACGGCTACTTCTTCGTGAACTACTCGCAGCACGACGGCG
The DNA here is from genome assembly GCA_020638675.1 of Planctomycetota bacterium. GTDB lineage: Bacteria > Planctomycetota > UBA8742 > UBA2392 > UBA2392 > JACKID01. The sequence goes on along the minus strand of JACKID010000001.1, from coordinate 405,525 downwards.
GCGGCAAGTCGCGCCGCGGCGTGATTTCGCGCTTCACGTGGGACAAGAAGAAAGACAGCGTCGACCTGAAGTCCGAGAAGATCATCCTCGAGGTCGACGAGCCCTACGGCAACCACAACGGCTGCACGCTGCTGTTCGGCACCGACGGCTTCCTGTACGCCAGCTTCGGTGACGGCGGCGCGGCCAACGACCCCCACCGCCACGGGCAGAACCGCGGCACGCTGCTCGCCACCATCCTGCGCATAGACATCGATACCGAGGCTGGAGGAAAGGCCTACGCCGTCCCGAAAGACAACCCGTTCGTGGAGACGGCCGGGGCCGCGCCCGAGATCTGGGCCTATGGGCTGCGCAACGTCTGGCGCATGAGCTTTGATCGCGAGAAGGGCACGCTCTGGGCGGGCGACGTGGGGCAGAACAGCTATGAAGAAGTCGACATCATCGAAAAGGGCGGCAACTACGGCTGGAACAAGCGCGAAGCCACCCATGCCTTCCAGCGCGGCACCAAGACCGACGACATGATCGACCCCGTCGCCGAGTACGGGCGCGACATGGGCATCAGCATCACCGGCGGCTACGTCTACCGCGGCAAGCAGCAGAAGGCGCTGATCGGAATCTACCTTTACGGCGACTACGGGACCGGGCGAATCTGGGGCCTCGACTACGACCTCGAGAAGAAGTCAGTCAAGTCAAACGAAGTGCTGGGGCAGTTCCCGCGCGCGACCATCAGCAGCTTCGGCGAAGATGCCGATGGCGAGCTGTTTGTCTGCGGCCACCGCGTCGGCACGATCTATCGCGTCGTTGCCAAGAAGCCCGCCGGCAAGAGTGACGACAAGGAAGAAGAGGAAGGCTTCTAGTGGACCTGCTGCTCAATGACAAATCGGCGTTCATCACCGGCGCATCGGGCGGCATCGGGCGCGCGCTTGCGCGCGCCTTCGCCGACGAGGGCTGCAACCTCGCGCTTCACGCAAACTCGAACTACGACTGGCTGACCGAGTTCATCAGTGCTCAGCCGTGGAAAGACCGCGCCATTGCCGTGCGGGCCGACGTGGCGGAGCCTGAGTCCATGCAGGCCGCGATGGACGAGGCCGTCACGCGCTTCGGGCGCGTGGACGTCTGCGTCGCCAACGCGGGGCGCTGGCCCAAACCGGACGAGTTGCTGAGCGAGCTGTCCGTTGAGCGCTTTCGTGAGACCATCAACATCAACCTGCTGGGCGCAGCCTGGACCGCACGTGCCTTCATGCGCCAGTTGAAGCCGCGCGATGACAAACACGGCGCGGCGCTTACGTTCATCGGCAGCACGGCAGGCCGCCACGGCGAGCCGATGCACAGCGACTACGCCGCCAGCAAGGCCGGCATGTACGGGCTTGTCCGCAGCCTGAAGTCCGAGGTCGTACGACTCGACCCGTTCGCCCGCGTGAACATGGTTGAGCCCGGCTGGACAGTCACCGAAATGGCGCGCGAGGCTCTGGACCAGCCGGGCAGGATCGCGCACATATTGAAAACCACGAGCGTCCGCCAGCTCGCCCGCGCGGCCGACATCGCGCGCGCCGTCGTGATGCTCAGCAGCCCGCAGTCGCGCCACATCAGCGGAGAGATTCTGACCGTGGCCGGCGGCATGGAAGGACGCACACTCTGGACCGAAAAGGACATCGACGAAGACGCCGTGCGAAAGCGCGCGCGCGAATAGTGCCATGAGCGAAACCGACAAAGAAGACGTCTACGTGCTCGCCGATGATTCCCGCGCGCCCGTCTTCATGGCGGAGGGCATCACCAAGGTCTACAAGATGGGCGAGATCGAGGTGCACGCGCTGCGCGGCGTCGATCTACAGTTGTACGAGGGTGAGTTCGTCGTGCTGCTCGGGCCCAGCGGCAGTGGCAAGTCCACGCTGCTGAACATCCTGGGCGGGCTGGATGTGCCCACTGCGGGCACGGTCCGCTACCGCGACCATGACCTGTCCCACGCTGACGAGAAAGATCTTACCGAGTACCGACGCCACCACGTCGGCTTCATCTTTCAGTTCTACAACCTGATCCCCAGCCTCACGGCACGCGAAAACGTCGCGCTGGTCACGGAGATCGCCGACGACCCGATGACGCCGGAGGAAGCCCTGAAGCTGGTCGACCTCGGCGACCGGCTCGACCACTTCCCGAGCCAGTTGTCCGGCGGGCAGCAGCAGCGCGTGGCCGTCGCGCGCGCCGTGGCAAAGCGCCCGGAAGTGCTGCTCTGTGACGAGCCGACCGGGGCGCTCGACATCCACACGGGCGTGAAAGTGCTCGAGGCGCTTGCCCGCGTGAATCAAGAGCTGCGCACGACCACGGCCGTCATCACGCACAACGCAGCCATTGCGGCTATGGCCGACCGCGTCATCCACATCTTCGACGGGCGCATCGCGAGAATCGATACGAACCAGGGCAAGAAGTCGCCCAACGAGCTGGAGTGGTGATGCGGGCCATTCACCACAAGCTGCTTCGGGACCTGTGGCACATGCGCGGCCAGGCACTCGCCATCGTGCTGATCATCGGGGCCGGCGTGACGCTGTTCGTGGGCCAGCTCTCGACGCTGCAATCGCTGACTCTGGTACGCGACACGTACTACTCCGAGTACCGCTTTGCCGAAGTGTTCGCAGCCTGCAAGCGCGCCCCGGCCGGAGTCGCGGATCGTCTGCGCGCGATCCCCGGGGCGGACACCGTGGACACTCGCGTCACGCTGCAGGTAATGCTCGAGGTTCCTGGACTGGACGAGCCGGCCACCGGCCAGCTGATTTCCATCCCCGACGGGCACGCTCCGGCGCTGAACAACCTGTTCCTGCGCACGGGGCGCTTGCCCAATGCCGAATCAACCGGCGAAGTCGTGCTGGTCGAGATGTTCGCCACCGCCAACGACTACCACCTGGGCGACAACCTGACGGCCATCATCAACGGGCGCAGGCAGCAACTGCGTGTCGTTGGCATCGCGCTGTCGCCCGAGTACGTGTACGCACTCTCGGCCGGCGCAATGGTGCCGGACGACAAACGCTTCGGCGTGATGTGGATGAACGAGCGCGAACTCGCGGCCGCCTACAATATGGAAGGCGCGTTCAACAGCGTGTCGATGACACTCGGCCCTGGCGCATCCGAGCCGGAGGTCATCGCACGAGTCGACGATATCCTGAAGCCATACGGCGGGCTGGGCGCGTACGCCCGCAAGGACCAGGTCTCAAACTGGTTCCTCGCAAACGAGTTCCGACAGTTGCAGACGTTCGGCGTACTCATCCCGATGATCTTCCTCGGCATTGCGGGGTTTCTGCTGAACGTTGTGCTGGCGCGCCTGATCTCCACCCAGCGCGACCAGATCGCCGCCCTGAAGGCCTTCGGCTATTCCAACCTGCAGGTTGCCATCCACTACGGGCAGTTCATCGGACTGGTCGTGCTGGTGGGCGCGATCATCGGGACGCTGTGCGGCTGGTGGATGGGTGAGGCCATGATCGGGCTCTACACCGACTACTACCACTTCCCGATCCTGAAGTTCTTCATGCCGGGCTGGGTACCGCTCGCGGCCGCGGCTTTCACCGCCGTGGCGGGTGCGATCGGGACCATGAACGCAGTCCGGCGCGCGGCGGCACTCCCGCCAGCCGAGGCGATGCGCCCGGAGGCGCCCCCCACCTATCGCATGACACTGATGGAGCGTCTGGGGCTGCAGCGCTGGCTGAGCCAGCCAACGCGCATGATCCTGCGCCAGCTCGAGCGCCGCCCTCTCAAGGCCGGCGCATCCGTGCTGGGGCTCAGCATGGCGGTCGCGATCCTCGTGATGGGCCTGGCGTTCCTGGACATCATGTTCTACGTCATCGACCTGCAGTCAAACGTGATGCACCGCGAGGACGTGAAGGTCGGGTTCATTGAGCCGCGCTCGCGCGATGCCCTGCATGAAGTCGAGGGACTGCCCGGCGTAATCTATGCCGAGCCGTACCGGACGGTCCCGGCGAAGGTCCGCTACGGTCACCGCGACCGGCGCGTAGGCATCCAGGGTGTACCGTCCGATACGTTGCTCAACCGTGTTCTGGACACGAAGCTTCAGCCTTTCCCACTCCCTGCGGACGGCATTCTGCTGTCACGCGTCTTGGGTGAGGCACTTCAGATCCGCCCCGGCGATAAACTGATTGTGGAAGTGCTCGAAGGCCCGCGTCCCACCCGCACAGTGAAAGTCGCTGCACTCGTGGACGATTTCATGGGCGTGGCCGCCTACATGGAAATCGGCGCGCTGAATCACCTCATGCGCGAAGGCGACGTGATCTCCGGCGCCAATGTCCTTACGGACAAGCGCCACGATGATGAGTTGTTCGCCGCGTTGCGCGCGCGCCCGATCGTTGCAGGCGTTTCGTCCAAGGCCAGCACAATCGCCAACCTGCGCAAGATGATCGAGGACAACCTGATGATCTCGGTCGGCTTCAACGTGCTGTTCGCGGCGATCATTGCGTTCGGGATCATCTACAACAACGCGCGCATCTCGCTCAGTGAACGCGCGCGCGAGCTGGCCAGCCTGCGCGTGCTCGGGCTCACCCGCGCCGAGATCAGCTTCATCCTGCTGGGCGAGCAGGCAATCCTGACCATGCTGGCCGTGCCGTTCGGCTTCCTGCTGGGGCGCTGGATGACCGGCGCGATGCTGCTGGAGCTCAATTCCGAGGTGATGCGCTTCCCGCTGGTGGTGAATGAAGCAACCTATGCGATCGCGGCGGTGGCGGTTATCGTCTCGGCAACGATCTCGGGCCTGCTCGTCCGGGAGCGACTGGACAAACTGGACCTGGTGGAAGTGCTGAAGACGCGCGAATGATCCCCAAGGTAGTGAAAACCACGGTGATGATCCTGATCGGGCTGGCGATCCTTGCCGCAATCGCGTTCGCGCTCATGCCCAAACCCGTGGAGTCCGAGTTTGCGCGCGCCACCAGGGGCAGCATTCGCGTGACCGTCGACCAGGAAGCACGAACTCGCGTCAAGGACCGCTTCATCATCACCGCACCGGTCGCGGGCATGATGTCACGCATAAGCCTGAAAGCCGGCGACGTGGTCGAGATCGGCATGGCAATCACCACGCTGAGCCCCAGTCAACCGATGCTGCTCGACGCGCGGGCGAAGTCGCAGGCCCAGGCGAACATCCAGGCTGCCGAGGCAAACCAGAATCAGGCGCAAAGCAACGTGGAGGCCGCGCAGGCCCAGCTCGAGCTCGCGGTCAAAGAGCATTCGCGCATGCAGACGCTGCTCAAGGGTAAGCACGTCTCGCAGGAGGACGTGGACGCCGCGGCGACCAAAGAGTCGGCCGCGAAGGCGGCGCTCGACTCGGCAAAGTTCGGCAAGCAGGCCGCCGACTTCCAGGTCGAGATGGCCAAGGCTACGCTGATCGAAGACAACGCGGGGGCGGAGCTGCCGAAGATCGAGATTCGCTCGCCGGTTGCCGGCCGCGTGCTGCGGGTCTATCGCGACAGTGCGGGCGCGGTCATGCCGGGCGAAATGTTGCTGGAACTGGGCGATCCCGCATCACTCGAGATCGTGGCCGACGTACTCAGCAGCGACGCCGTTCGCGCCAAGCCCGGCATGCCGGTCAGCATCGAGCGCTGGGGCGGCAGCGAGCCACTGGACGGTTTCGTGCGCATCGTCGAGCCTTCGGGCTTCACCAAGATCAGCTCGCTAGGTGTGGAGGAGCAGCGCGTCAACGTCATCATCGACTTCGGAAGCGGACGCGAGAAATGGCAGCGGCTGGGCGACGGCTTCCGCGTTGAGGCCCGCCTGATCCTGATGGAAGTGAAAGACGTGGTGAAAGTGCCGACCGGCGCGCTCTTCGTCGCGCCCGAAGGCGATGCGCTGTTTGTCGTTGCCGACGGCAAGGCCACACGCCGCATCGTGAAGGTTGGCGCACGCAACGGGCTCGAGGCCGAAGTGAAGTCGGGGCTTAATGACGGCGACACGGTCATCGTGCACCCCAGCGACGAGATCGAGGACGGCACGAAAGTCGCGGAGCGCTGATGCAGCCGGGCTTCCGCAAGCGGCTGCTGCAATGGTACCAGCGCCACGCCCGCAGCCTTCCCTGGCGCAGCAAACCTGAGCCTTACCGAGTCTGGGTCAGCGAGATCATGCTGCAGCAGACCCGCGTTGAGGCTGTGCGCGAGCCGTTCCAGCGCTTCATGAAGCGCTTTCCCACTGTACGCAAACTGGCGGCGGCGGATGTTGAGCAGGTGCTGGAGGCGTGGTCCGGGCTCGGCTACTACCGCCGGGCGCGCATGCTTCACCGCGCGGCACAGCAGATCGTTGAGTTGCACAAGGGGCGCTTCCCCGAAACTCGCGAGCACGCACTCAACCTGCCCGGCATCGGGCCCTACACGGCCGGCGCGATTTTGAGCATCGCCTTCGATCAGCCGGAGCCGATCGTGGACGGCAACGTCGAGCGCGTGTTCAGCCGACTGAACGCATTCGGCCAGGACATGAAATCGGTCTCAGGGCGAAACGCCGTGTGGCAGTTCGCAACCAGCCACGTTCAGGACGGCCATGCCGAAGGCCATTCGTCGTCGGCGCTGAATCAGGCACTGATGGAACTCGGCGCGACCATTTGCACGCCGTCCAGTCCCGACTGTGAAGCCTGCCCGGTCGCGATGGATTGCGCCGCGCGACGCGAAGGTCGCGTCGACCAGTTCCCGCGTGTGCAGCCCCGGGCAGCCAGACGCGAAAGGACGTACCACTTCCTCGCCGTGCGAGATCGCCGCTCGCGGATATTGCTGGTGCGCCGCCCGGAGGCAGACACCAGCAGCCTGCTCCCGGCCGGCATGTGGGAGCTGCCGCAAGCTGACTCTGCGGCAACCGCGGGAATCCGCATCCGCGCCACAGGCACACCGGCGACACGCAAACACGCGATCATGGACTACCGTCTGACGCTCCGCGTTCAGCCCGGAGTTGCGGATGGTCCCATTCGCCCGACCAGCAACAGGCGCTGGTTCACACCGGAAGAGGCCGAGCGCGCGGCCATCGCCTCCGCGACGCGGAAGCTGCTTCATGCACTCGGGCGAGCTTAAGCCCAGCGCGGACCGAGACTTAGGTAGTCGAAATCGGATCCGCTTTTTCGGAACCCGCTCGGCGCCGCCGGCGTCCTAGCCCTGCTTCCAAACCAAGGGGGATTCGATGTACTCCATTCGCAAGCTAATGATCACCGGTTCACTGGCGGGCGCAATCGCATTCGGCGGCGCCCTGTTGGTCGACAACCGCACGGCCGAGGCCTGCCTGCACCCACCCAAGGAATTCCAGTTCCCGATCAAGGCCGGGTCACAGAAGGGGCTCGTGTTCTTTGCCGACGGGCGCGAACAGCTCGTCATCCGCCCAAGCTACACGGTCGAAGGCGAAGGCCTGGTGGTGAAGAACGATGCCGTCGAGGGATTCAATACTCTGGCCTGGATCGTGCCGGTACCCAACCTGCCGGACACGTATGAAGAAGCGGACGCCAAGCTGTTCAGCGAACTCGCTGAATTCACCAAGCCGATTGAAGATCCCGCCCAGGACGACAAGCGCAATGCTCTCGGCAACGATTGGCACGACAGCGAAAAAGAAAAAGACGGCGCCGAGTTCCTGGAGCAGGTCAAGGTCGGCGACTACACGATCCAGCCGGTCAAGGCCAAGGGTGAAATGGGCGGGCTCGAGTTGAACCGCTGGCTCACCGACAACGGCTTCGGCTCGGTCGATGAAAAGGTGATGAAGCACTACATCGACAAAGGCTACTACTGGCTGGCGGTGAAGCTGAACAATGCCAAGGGCCTGCCGGCCAATGGCGAAGTGAAGCCGCTCCGCATTGGCTTCGCCACGGACAAGCCGACTTTCCCCATCAAGATCAACCAGGGTCGCGGCAGCTTTGACCTGGAGCTTTGGGTCATCACGTCGAAGCAGATCGACACAGACAAGACCAAGGCCCAGGGGCTGAAAACCGTCAAGCAGCAAGACGACGAGATGGTCCAGTCGAACCAGAAGACCACGTTCAGCAGGCTGCCCGAGGTGGTCAAGGAAGTGGCCAACGATGACGAAGCGCTGAAGAATCTGAAGACAGGCGATCTATACTGCTACCGCTTCTTCGGCGCAGGCATGGACGGTGATTGCGACCTGTCCAAGCTGGATGAGGACTTCACTTTCACCTTCAAGGAAGAGAAGCCCGCGACAAAGTAGCACGCTGGTTGCGCACTCAGGCCGGGGCGCCCAGCGCCCCGGTTTTGTTTGGAGTATGCCATGAAGAGACTCTTCGCCCTGGTGCTGGCACTGCTGGCCGTGCCGGCTATCGCGCCCGTTCCTGGCGACGCGTGTTTGCACGCGCCGGCCGCATTCAAGGGCTCCGTCGACAGCGCGGCGCAGCGCGGACTGGTGTTCTTTGACAACGGGCGCGAAGAGCTGGTGCTGCAACCCGGCTACACCATCAACACAACCACACTGGACAAAGACGAGTTTGCCGATGACGGCACGCTGAAGAACTTCAAGTCCTTCGCCTGGGTGGTGCCGCTGCCTTCGCTGCCCGACTCCTACGCCGAGGCTGACCCCAAGGTCTTTCAGGACCTCGACAAATTCACGGCCGTCGTGCCCCGCGTGCCGAGCATTGAGAAGGACAAGGACGCCGAGGATGACGCCCCCATCATCGACGGCGCGGAAGGCCCCGACGTGGTGTTCTTTGAGGCGCTCGAGGTCGGCGACTACAGCATCCAGCCGATCAAGGCCACCGGCGAAGCAGGCGGCAAAGAGCTCGCGGGCTGGCTGAAGAACAACGGCTTCGGCGAGCTCGACGAACGCGTATTGCGCTTCTATCTGGCGGGCAACTTCTACTGGCTGGCAATCAAGCTCAGCAGCAAGGAGGGCCTGCCGGCGGACGGCGCGGCCAAGCCGCTGCACATCAGCTTCAAGACCAGCCAGCCGGTCTACCCGTACAAGATCTACGACAAGCGCGGCGAGTTCGACCTAGAGCTGTGGCTCGTAACGCGTGAGCCCGTCGACCTGACCAAGTGCGCCAAGTTCGGCATCCGCACGGCCGAGCAGATCAGCGACAGCGACAAACAGTCAAACCGCGAGACCAGCTACGTGAAACTGCCGGAAAGCGCCCGAGCGATCGCCGATGGCATCGCGGAGCTGAAGCAACTGCGCATCGGCAAGGTCTTCGTCTATCGTTTCTTCGGGCACAACATCGACGCGGAGGACGGGCTGGACCTGGCGCTGCTGCAGGAAGAGATGAACTTCGAGTTCGAAAAGGACGTCGCGCCCAAGCCCAAGGACGAAGTCAAACCCACGCCACCAGAAGAAGAGAAGAAAGACGGCGAAGACGGCGATGGCGAAAAGCCCAAAGAAGGCGACGGGATGCCGGGAGACTCAAAATAGAGCGTGCCGAAGGCGACTTCATCACCCAGTTGAACCCGGCAATCGTCCGAGAATTGTTCGCCGCGCACGGCATCACTGCCGGCATCAAGGGCCCCTGGATACAAGTCCGCGGCTTTCGTTCGAAGCTTGCCCTGCTTTTGTACAAGGTGCCGGCCCCAGAAGGCGACTTCGTCGTTCGCCTGGATGCAGTACTCAAGATCACGCGCGGCCAAACGCTCTTGGAATCGTGCGTTGGAATCGGGGACGACCTGGAAGAGGCAACAGCTCAGGCGCTTGAACGCTTCTCTGCCTGTTCGCTTCACCAACTAATGTCCGCGTTCTTCGGGCTGCAAGGAAGCTCACAGGTCCAGCGAGAAACATGGCAGATCGGCCGCGAGTCGTGGATCGCCCACTTGGGCGGCCTGAACGTTGTCGACTACCGAGAAGCCAAGTCTGACCCGGTGCCGATGGCTCCACCGGAGTTCTTCCCGACGCTCGAGAGTCTGATCAAGACATCGACCCTTTCAAAACGCCCGCATTGGTTGCGGGCCTTTCGAATGCAACTAGTGGCGGATGAACCAGTCGTTGAGGTAATGCTCGACAACTGGTCCTGGCCAGAGGCCGAGAAGCTGGTTTCTGACCTTCCGTGGGGAACTACTGACGGGATCTGGTCTGTCCGCACATTTCTCGTCATCACGCCGCAAGGCTGGACGGGCAGACGTCGTTTCGACTGGTTTGGCTAGCCAGGGCTGCAACCCCGGCCCGTTTGCTGTTGGCCCCGGGGGTGGAAGCGCGAGCGCTCCGAACTACACTCACGCCCGCTGGATCGGTAGCTCAATGGTAGAGTAGCGGCCTTTTAAGCCGTGGGTTCCGGGTTCGAGTCCCGGCCGATCCACCAGCCTACAATGCAAGCGGGGAGCGGCCTTCAGGCTGCTCCCCCTCTTGCTGCCAGCCAGGAAATAGTCTACTCGCCACTCTGATCGCCACCCTCGGCGTCTAGGTCCCTAGGCTCTTCATCTCTGGCTATCGAGATGCTGCCACCAAAAGGCCATGTGTCGCACTTGAACAGGTTTGGCGGGATGTAGCCCTTTGGTGTGAATTGCGTCTGCGCTTCGCTATAGGCCAGCTTTGGCATCAAGGTCCATAAGAACCAGAGGCCAGCTAGGCCCGGCGACACACGAGTGGGTTCCGCATCCTTCGGCAGTTCTTTGACTAGGCGTGCCGTCTCATCCTCAACGGTTGCTCGAAAGTGCGCGGTCTGCATTAGATCGTCAACTGACATTCCAGCCTCCACCTGGCTAGAGAGCATGAAGCGCCTGTGCCACACGATTGCCTTGTCGAGGCACACTACGACATCCGGTAAACTCCGAGTGTCACGAGTCGATGTCACACCTTCCTTGATCCAGCTCGCTACCGTTTGAATAGACTCAGCATCCGTGCGCCAGCACCAAATGGCATGGACAGGCGGCGTGGTCGGTATCCAGCCCAACTGCGGGTGGTTGAACTCCTTAGCGTCGACAACGGATCGGATCGACTCGATAGGAATCGGGATTTCTGTGTCATTGTAACGCAGTTGTTTGATGTCCGCCGCGTGGCCAAAGGCATCCAGCAACGCAGCCTTGTTGGCGTTCGCCTTCACTTCAACAACACCGGCGCACACGTCGACTGGTAACACCGTCGCACCACGCATCGGGAACATTCGCGGAAACCGCTCCTGGTTGTGGACTACAAGATCGCACTGGCGACTCAGTTTGCCGTCCAGATCAACAAGGGTTGCATCGAGGTCCACAGAGAAGCGCTTGGGCAAGAAATCCCGCAGCAGATCGGCGACCGCACGTTCAGAAATGGACCCCTTTTGCCCGGCATGTTCCACGTGGCCGATATACGCCTGAACCCTATCAAGGTACTGGCGGATGAATCCGGCATAGTGTTGCTCGACGGGATCGGCCATCGTCTATATCTGCCCCTTAGGAAGAGCCTGCGTTGGTTGAGTGCGTGTGTCGTTGTTTCTCGAGAAATCGATAAGCCGCCCCTACTTCCCCGCCTTGATTGCTGCCTGTGCTGCCGCGAGCCTTGCAATCGGTACTCGATAGGGGCTGCAGCTTACGTAGTCCAGTCCGGCGTTGTGGCAGAACTCGATGCTTTCAGGGTCTCCGCCGTGCTCTCCGCAGATGCCTACTTTGAGGTCTTTGCGGGTCTTGCGTCCGAGCTGGATGCCCATCTCGACGAGCTTGCCGACGCCTTCGGCATCGATGGTCGCAAACGGGTCCGTCGGGAAGATCCCGCGGATCACGTACTCGATCAGGAAGCCCTTTTCCGCGTCGTCGCGTGACACGCCCAGCGCCATCTGCGTCAGGTCGTTCGTCCCGAAGCTGAAGAAGTCCGCCTCTTCGGCGACCTTGTCGGCCGTGAGCGCCGCGCGCGGCACCTCAATCATGGTGCCGATCTTGACCTTCACCCTCGCCTGCTTCTCGAGGTTGAAGCGCTCAACCTGCGCCTCAATGCGCCGGCGCAAAGGGCGCAACTCGTCGACCGTGCCCACCAGCGGGATCATGATTTCCGCGGCGACCTTCGCGCCGGCCTGCTCGGCTTCGCGCACGGCTTCAATGATCGCCTGCACCTGCATGTCGTAGATCAGCGGCTGCGTAAGCCCAAGGCGGCAGCCGCGCAGCCCGAGCATCGGGTTGACCTCGTGCAACGCCTCGACGGACTCCTGCACGATTCGGACCGGCACTTCCAGCTCATCTGCGATCACTTGCTGGATCGCCGGATCCTGCGGCAGGAACTCGTGCAGCGGCGGGTCCAGCAACCGGATTGTCACCGGCATGCCGTCCATCGCCTTGAACAGCCCGACAAAGTCCTCGCGCTGCATGGGAAGCAGCTTGGCCAGTGCGGCCTGCTTCTGCTCGAGCGTGCGGGCGAGGATCATTTCTCTCATTCGGTTGATGCGCGTGGCGTCGAAGAACATGTGCTCGGTGCGGCACAGCCCGATGCCCTCGGCGCCGAATTCGCGCGCCTTGTTGGCATCCACGGGCGTGTCCGCATTCGCGCGCACGCCCAGACGACGGAACTCGTCCGACCATGCCATGATGGTTTCAAAGTCGCCGGAGAGCTCAGGCGGCACGGTCGGCACGTCGCCCAGCATCACCTCACCGGTGCTGCCGTTCAGACTGATGTACTGGCCCTCGCGAACCACGATCTTGCCTGCGCGGAACACTTTCTCATGCTCGTCGATTTCCAGCTCGCTGCAGCCCGCCACGCAGGTCTTGCCCATCTGGCGTGCAACCACCGCCGCGTGGCTGGTGCGCCCGCCGCGCGCGGTCAGGATACCCTGCGAGGCCGCCATGCCCTTGATGTCTTCGGGGCTGGTTTCTTCGCGGACCAGAATCACCGTCTCGCCCTTGTGCGCCATCAGCTCGGCGGCCTCGGGCGTGAACACGGCTTTGCCCTTTGCGGCGCCCGGGCTGGCCGGAATGCCCTTGGCCACCACCTGAGTTTTCGCCTTGGGGTCGAATGTCGGATGCAGCAACTGGTTGAGACTGGCGGCATCGATCTTCACGATCGCCTGCTCGCGCGTGAGCAGCTTCTCTTCCACCATGCTGATCGCAATGCGCAGCGCGGCCTTGGCCGTGCGTTTGCCGTTGCGGGTCTGCAGGATGTAGAGCTTGCCGTCCTCAATGGTGAACTCCATGTCCTGCATGTCGCGGTAGTGCTGCTCCAGCTTGTGGCGGATCTCCAGCAGCTCGTCCGCGAGCTTGGGCATGTGCTTCTGGAATGCCGAGAAGTCGTCCGGCGTGCGCAGCCCGGCGACCACGTCTTCGCCCTGTGCGTTGAACAGCACATCGCAGAAGAACTCATTGGCGCCCGTGGCCGGGTCGCGAGTGAACGCTACGCCGGTGGCGCTGTTGTCGTTCAGGTTGCCGAAAACCATCGCCTGCACGTTCACGGCCGTGCCGAGCAACCCGCGGATACGGTGAATGCGCCGATACTCGATCGCCCGGTTGTTGTTCCAGCTTTCGAACACGGCCAGAATGGCGCGCTCAAGTTGCACCCACGGATCCTGCGGAAAGTCTTCGCCGGTTTCGCGGCGATAGACGCGCTTGAGCTGCGCGACCACGTTCTTCAGCTCGTCGGCCGCAACATCCGAATCACGCAGCACGCGAGTGCGCTTCTTGGCCGCGTCCAACTCGGCGTCGAAGAGCTTGCGGTCCACGCCCGCCACAACGTCGCCGAACATGGTGATGAAACGCCGGTAGCTGTCGTAGGCAAATCGCGGATTGCCCGCTTCCGTGCCGAGCCTCTCAACCGTTGCGTCGTTCAGCCCAAGGTTCAGCACGGTGTCCATCATGCCGGGCATGCTGGCCGCGGCGCCGCTGCGTACGCTGAACAGCAAGCCGTCGCCAAACTTGCGCTTGAGCTGCTTTTCAACGACCGATACAGCCTTGCGAATCTCGCCCATCAGCCCGGCCGGCATTTCCTTGCCCGCGTCGTGATAGGCCTTGCAGCTTTCCGTCGTGATCGTGAACCCCGGAGGAACCGGCAGGCCGAGACCCGCCATCTCAGCCAGGTTGGCGCCCTTGCCGCCCAGCAATTGCTTCATGCCCGCGTTGCCGTCGGCCTTGCCGCCGCCGAACGCGTATATGCGCTTGTCCGCCATCGCACACCCCAGGCCCTGTTGGGCGAAGCATAGCAATCTGTGTGCGCGATAAAGCCCCGGCAGCCGTTTGGTGAAAAAGCAAAGGAAAGCGACCCGGCGCGCGGGTATGCTGGCCAGCCGCTCACAAAGAAGAACAAGAATCCGAACCAGGAGCTGATGATGAACCAGCCCCCGCAGGGTGGCTATCCGCCGCAACCGCAGCGGCCGTACCCGCAACCGCCAGCCCAGTATCCGCAGCAACAATACCCGCAGTACCCGCAAGGACCGCAGGCCATGCCGCCGCAATACGGCGGCGGTGCGCCGTACCCGGTCAAGCGCGGGCCGAGCAAGGGCGTCGGGGTGCTCAAGTTTCTTGTCGGCGGCTGCCTCACGCTGGGCATGATCGGCGCCTTGATGAACAGCGGACATGAGGGCATCGGCGCGGCGCTGTTTATCGGCGTGGTGATGGGCTTTGGGTTGCGCTGGATGGCCACCGGCGGGGCCAACGTGCTAGGCAAGAACATTCCTCTGCTGCCGTCGCTGGGGATCGTCGTTGTTGGCGCGATCATCGGTGGCGCCGGCGGCGTGCCCATGAGCGAGGCTTATTGGAAGGCGCAGGAAGAACGGGTCTGGGAAGACCTTACAGTCTCCAAGTCGGCGTACATGTCTGCCTGGGAATGGGACTACGACTACTTCGACAAGATCCCGGAGAAGTTCCAGCGTGCGGAAGCACCGGGCATGAAGAAGTATGCGGAAGTGCAGGAATCCATCCGGCTCGACAACGTCGTCGACCTGCGCCGCCACATCTCGGACATTCAGACGCAGCACAAGGACGACGCAAACTACGACATGGCGCTCAACGCCGCGTCCGCCCACCTGAAAACCAAGTACGACACCGCGCTCGCCAAGCTCGCGAAGCCGGGTGGCGTCACGCTCGGCGACGGCGAGTTCCCGGTCGATGAAAAGCTCCGCGCTGCATTCAAGGAAATCCTGACCGACCTGTCGAAGTCCGCAACCGCGGATGTCTACGTGGCGTTCACCAACAGCAGCGACCTGACCGCGCCGGAGGGACACGAAGAGGTCTTCAATGAACTGCTCGAAGACCCCAGCGTCAAGCGCGGCTTCCCGGACGGCAAAGTGCCTGTGATCGACCCGGGCAAGGCATTCTCGCCCGCTTTTGACAACGCCCGCCGTGGCAGCTTCCTGAAGGTTTCCTCGGACGCGTTCCGCAACATGTTCGACGCGAACCTGCTGAACCTGCTGCCGCTTGAGAACGGCGTCGCCCGTGACGACAAGATCGTGCTGGAAGTGAGTTCCAAGATCCTGCGCACGATCACCTACTTCAACTACTACAACACCGATGCAGCCGGCACCAAGACCAGCAACGGGCTGTTGTTCGGCATCGGTGTGGAGTGGGAGCTGAAACTGTACGACCGCAAGGGCAAGTTGCTTTTCGAGAAGAGTACCTACTCGACCCCGGGCTCGGACATCTATATCTCAAGCCAGCCGAACGACCCCAAGTGGGCGGTCTACAGCATCCTGATGGACTCGGCCTACTTCAACTACTCGCGCGAAGTGGTGGGCAACTTCGGGCTGCCTCCGCCAGAAATGCAGACGACCTTCGCCTACAACAGCTACGGTGTCACAGGCGACTAATGACCAGTATCCCGCGCGCCGCCTTGAAACAGGGCGGCGCGCGGCGCATCCTCTGGCCATGCGCCTGCTCAGCTACAACATTCATAAGGGCATCGGGGGCCGGGATCGGCAGTACCGGCTGGACCGCATCATTGATGTCATCCGCCAGGCTCGCCCGGACCTGCTGTTGCTGCAGGAAGTGGACCGTAACGTCCGGCGCAGCTCGTTCGACGACCAGCCGGCCGTGCTGGCCAGCAACCTTGGCTTTGAGCCGGGTGCCTACCAGTTCAACCATCGAGTGCGCGACGGCGGCTACGGCAACCTGGTGCTGTCGCGCTGGCCGATTGAGCGCAGCCACAACATTTCGTTGCGTCTCAAAGGCCGCAAGAATCGGCGTGCGCAAATCGTCGTGGTAGAGACACCGGCCGGCCCGCTGCGGCTGGTGAACTGGCATCTCGGGCTCGGCGAGAAAGAGCGTCACTGGCAGGTCCGACGCTTGCTCGGGCATACTCGTTACCACGACTATGCGGACCTGCCGACGCTGGTCGCCGGGGATACGAACGACTGGCGCAACACGCTGCATAACGGCCCGTTC
This sequence comes from Planctomycetota bacterium, assembly GCA_020638675.1. Lineage (GTDB taxonomy): Bacteria > Planctomycetota > UBA8742 > UBA2392 > UBA2392 > JACKID01. The sequence continues at coordinate 389,320 of JACKID010000001.1, read as the reverse complement.
GCCGAGTACGGGCTGCAGCAGGTGACCGCCCCGCCCTCACGCTTTCGCAGTTTTCCGGCCTATATGCCGGTCGGCGCATTGGACAAGGCGTTTGTGTGCACTCGTATCAAGGTGACGCGGGCGCATGTTGTGAAGTCCGCGTTAACCCGCCGCGCGAGTGACCATTTGCCCCTGGTGATTGATTTTGAGCCCGCCTGAAGCACTGGCCTTTCTGCGCGGGCAAACCGATAATCGGCATCCCTGAGGCTCTGGGCACCAATGTCCGAAGATCGCCAAAAGTCGATAGTTGCCGCGTTGCTTGCGGTCCATAGCGGTATCGTCTCGCCCTCCGAGGCCGTGGCGGCGCTTAAGGATCCGGGCAAGGCGTCGTCATTGGTCGGCTTCGGCGAAGAGCCGCCGCTGATCACCATTTCCGGCGAAGACGGCGAATTTGAGCAGCTGCCGATGATCGACGTCCTGGATGACCCGATCAAACAGCGCCGCGCACTGGCCGACCTGGGGCTGAACGACACTGTCCAGCAGACGCTTTTCAACTTCGGTAGCGGGCCCGACGGCAATGGCGACACTGCCTACCGGGTACTTGAGGACACACTGAAGCAGGTCGCGGTCGCGGGCCAGGAGACCATCCGGCAGCGCGAGTCTGAAAGCCCGACGCAGCCGCCCAAGGACCGCACCGGCGTCATGCGCCTGACCACGGGCAAGTTCCTGCCGAACTTCGGCATTACCAACGAGCGCTACGAAATCCGGCGTGAGCACGCGCGTGGCGGCATGGGCCGAATCATGCTCGCGCGCGACAAGGCCATCGGGCGTGATATCGCGCTGAAAGAGCTGCTGCCGGGCATGGCCGTCGGCAGCACCAGTATCCCGGGAAGTGTGCCGCAACAGTACACCAACGACAGTGGCGGAATCATCGAGCGCTTCCTGCGCGAGGCCAAGATCACCGGGCAGCTCGAGCACCCGAACATCGTGCCGGTGTACGAAATCGGCAAGCACGACGACGGCAGCATCTACTACACGATGCGCTTCGTGCGCGGCCAGACATTGAACGACCGCCTGCGCGACATCCGCAAGGATGAAACCCTGAACAAGCAGGAAAAGCTGGCGGCGCGCATCCGCCTGCTCGATTCGTTCATCGACGTCTGCCAGGCGATTGCCTACGCGCACTCAAAGGGCGTGATCCACCGCGACTTGAAGCCCGAGAACATCATGCTCGGCGAGTATGGCGAAACCCAGGTGCTTGACTGGGGTCTGGCGCGGCTCAAGGGCCAGGAAGACAAGGCGCTCAAGGACCTGCAGAAGGGCTCGCTTGCGCTGTCCAAATCGCTGATCCAGAGCGACAGCCAGGCGCTCACGCTGGACGGCAGCATTGTGGGCACGCCCGCCTACATGCCGCCGGAGCAGGCCCGCGGTGAGCTGGAACAGGTCGACGAGCAGTCCGACGTTTACGCGCTTGGCGCAGTGCTGTACCAGATCCTTACCGGGCACCCGCCTTACGAAGGGCCCATGGCTGCGCTGATCGTGCAGCAGGTGCTTTCGGGACCACCGCTGCGCGTGACAGTCCGCGAAAAGAACGTACCGCCCGAGCTTGAAGCACTGGTCGAAAAGGCCATGGCGCGCGAAAAGCAGGACCGCATCGGCAGCGCGCTCGAACTGGCCAGCGAAGTCAAGGCATTCCGCGACGGGCGAACGCTTGGCAGCTACCAATACAGTTTCGGCGAAATGCTCACCCGCTATGTGCGTCAGCACCGCACCGGTGTAGGCCTGGCGGTGCTGGGTGTGCTTCTGCTTGTTGCCGCCAGCATCTTCTTCGTGCAGCGCCTCACCGAACAGCGCGACCTCGCACTGCGCTCACAGCAGGAAGCCGAGCAAAAGACACAAGTGGCGCAGACAGCGCTGATGGTTGCCGACGAAGAGCGCAAAGCACGCGAGAAAGCCGAAGAAGACTCGCGCAAGGCCGCTCAGAAGCAGCTCGACGACCGCGTGGATGAAGCCAAGCACATGCTGTCGACGATCGACGGCATGCGCATTGAGCCCGCACTGGCCGACCTGCAGGCACGCGTCGCGGAATACGAGGTTCGACTGGCGGGGCCGCCCAAGACCACCTTCCTCGAGCTGGGAGTGGACGAGCAGGTGGGTAACGGCGTGTTGCTTTCGAGCCTGCTCGGCTACGTCTCGGCGAAGCAGAGCCTGATCGACCTGCTGACCGGGCCGGCGGGTACCGAGTTGCCGGAGGCGATCGCGCAAATCGATCTGGAATCCGAGCGCAAGGATCTCACGCAGATCCGCCTGGACACCGCCCGGCTCGCCACGATCAACGGCGACTTCCCGCTGGCGCTGCTGCTGCTTTCCGGCGCAGACGGAGACACGCCCGGATTGCAGCTCGCCCGCGAACAGGTCGAGACCTCTCGAACGCACCTGCTTGAACTGCACCGCAAACGCATCAGTGAAGCTCTCGCGGACGTGGAAGCGGGGCTCAACCGCGAATGGCGCGACGCCGAGGCGCCGACAATGGATGAGTACGTCCGACGCCTCTCAAGCTATCGGGAACGCCAGACCGTCGATGTCCTGAAAGGCGAGCTCGACCGTCTGATGACCCGCGAAGTCAGCAGCTGGAGCCGCCCGCGCGTGGACCTCGCCGTACTGATCTGCCGTGTTCTCGGCAACGTCGACCAGCCTAGCGAGACCGTGCCCGTGCTCGCCGGTTTCCTTGAAAAGATCACCCTGCCGGAGCTGGAGCTCGAAGTCAGCCTCGCGCTGTGCGCGGCACGAAGCACCGAGGCCTTCGACGTCCTGGTCATAGCGATGCGCAAACGCGGCATGGACTACTGGCGCGAGATCCAGTCAAAGTTTGCCACCATCCCGATGCCCGCCCGCGTCCGCGACCCGCAGAACGTTACTGACTGGATCGATCGCAGCGTCGCCATGTACGCCCGACATGACTTCCCCGCAGCCGAGCTCGCGGCCAGCCGCGCATTTGTGCTTGACGAGCGCTCGGCTGAGGCTCTGCTTCACAGGGCGATCGCAAGCCGGGCAACCGGACGGCCGGGAGCGGCAAAGACCTACCTTGACGAGGCGCTCGAGCTGGAGCCGGAATTTTACGAAGCGCTGCTGGAGCGCGGGCGTCTGCTGAATGACCGCCCCATCTATCTCCCCGAACTGGATGACTTCACCGCTGCGATCAAGCTGCGACCTAACGACTGGCGCGGCTACCGGGCGCGCGGCAGCGCGTGCGGTCTGCGCTACAAGCTCGCCGAGGCGGTCGCCGACTACGAGAAAGCGCTGGCGCTGGAGCCTGACCGGCTTGAGCTGTACCTCGAGTACGCCGATCGCCTGAAGGCCAACGGCCGCTACCCCGCCGCCGAAGACCAGTTGACTAAGGCGGTGGAGCGCTGGCCGGAAGACTGGCGAACCTGGTCGGCACGCGCATGGCTGCGCCGCGAAGCCAACATGGGCGGCGGAATGGAAGACGCCCGCAAGGGTGTTGAGCTGAACCCGCTCGACGCGAGTTCGTGGGACGTGATCTGCCAGATCGTCTGGGGCCACGGGCGCTTCATCGAAGGCATTGAGGCGGGCACAAAGGCTGTCGAGGCGAACCCGCGCGAATGGCTGGCCTGGTACTACCGCGGGCTTCACTATCACAAGTGGTCCGAGAAGGAAGACGCAGCGTGGAGGGCTACGCGCGGTGACGACAGCGCCCGCCAGACCGGAGGCATCGGCGCGCAGTCGACCTCGTTCAAGGACTTCCTGCAGGCTCGGACAGAGCGCCTGGACAACGCCGTCCACGACTTCCGCGAGGCTCTGAAAATCGAGCCGGAGGATTTCCGCACCAGCTATTTGCTCGCGAACACGCTGATCCAGCTGGAACGCTACGACGAAGCCGCGGAAGTCTGTGCAACGGCCTTGCAGCTTTCACCGTTCTGCTACATGCGCTGGGGCGGCTTTGCGATCACGGAAGTGCGCTTCTGGGCGGATGCGTTGCAGTACCGCGGACTTCTGGACCGGGAGCCAAAGAACGACCACAACCGCATCGGCAAGGCGATGCTGCTTGCGACGTCCGCTGCGGTGCCGGTCCACATGGCGGAGGAAGATCGGCTCGGTGGCCAACTGAAGCAGGCGTGCGAGTTATTGCGTGACGTGGATGTCAGCGCGCTCCCCGACGCTGACGTCGTTTTCTATGTCTACTGCACTGATCGCGTGATTGATTCGTTGATGAGCGGCGGCGGGCGCGAGTTTTACTTCGAGGCGGCCGAGATCTGCGAACGGCGTGAAAAGCTGGGGCGCTTCATCGACGCCGGCTTCCAGCAGCGCTACGCGACGGCCCTCGCCGGCGTCACCGGCATGTATGACACCGGCAAGCTCAGCCAGTTGTTTGACAATGCCGACCGCACGGCCGAATTCGAGAGCATGAACATCACCCTATTGAAAGAGCGCGAGGACGACTACGCCAAGCGCGCCCTCCAGGCGCTTCTGGCGGGCGCGAAGCTTGGACTGCGCTGGAGCGATTTTGAAAATACGAACCGACCGCCCTGGGTTGCGCTGAAGGAACACGCCGAGTGGCCGGACGTCGACGCCGCATTGTCCGCACCGCCGGCGAGCACGGTGGACGGCGTGTCGATCTACGACGACCTGATTCTGCTGATCAGCGTCGTTGAGAACAGCCCCGCCTGGCAGGCCGGGCTGCGCAAGTTCGACAATCTTGTCAGCATCGACGGCCAGCCGGTCAACAGCACGCAGGACTTCATGGGAACATGGGGACCGATCCCGGAAGGCCAGAAGGTACACATTCGCGTCCGACGCTACGCGATGAAGGACGGCGCACCGATTCCGGTCCTGGGTAGCGACGGAAACCCGGCGCTCGACAAGAACGGATTCGTCACCTGGCAGGCGGAAGAGTTCGAGATTGAGGTATCTCGCGGCTACCTGGGCATCGGCCTCGGGCAAGGGTTCATTCCGCCGCGCTTCCAGCGCTAGCCGGCTACCAATCGAGCGGCTTCCCCACCAACGCATCAACCACAACAACGCGCGTGCTCGGGCGACTGCGTGACTTGAGGTGCAGGTTCCAGACCGGCAGGAACACCGGCTGGACGCGCTTGGGCGTCGCGCGGAAGCGACGCTTGAAACTCTCCTTGATGACTTCGTCCGACTTGCGCTTCTTGATCTCGGACTCGTGCAGGCGCACGTCGCCCGGGCGCATTTCCTCAAACGTCACCGCGCCGTCGAAGTCCATGATCCTGCTGGCGTACTCCTCGGGCCGCTCCTCGAGCCGGATGCCGCCCTCCGGGTCGAAGATCACGATCTTCAGGTTCTCCGGGTGCAGGTAAACGCTGTCGAGCATCTCATCGTGCCGCCGCCCGCCAAAGATGCGCTTCAGGAACATGCGGGTCACTTTTTCAGTGAAGCCTAGCTGGATCACCAGACGGTGGTCCAGCTCGGCGCGATCCAGTTCCTCATCCTCGCCGATCAGCCCGAACAGCGTGCTGCTGCGGCGCACTCCGCGTGCCGCCCGCTCGGCGTCGTTGCTGGTGACGCGTGAGACGATTACGTTAACCTTGCGATCCAGCCCGAGGTCGGGACGCAAGCCTGTGCTGAGCGACCAGTAGCGATTCTCGCGGCCCTGCTTGAAACGCTTGGCGCGCTTGGCTGCGTACAGGCGCGCCAGGCGTCCGCGCGCTGCGCCCTCGCCGACTCCCGCCTTGGCCGCAAATTCTTTGGTCGACATCGACGCCGACTTCGACAGCACCTTGTCGCTCTCCTCGATTTCGGGATCGGTCTGAAGTGTGGCCGTGGATGACGGGCCACTGCGCGGGGTATCGGGCGGAAGTTCTTCCTCGAGTTCCTCTTCGTCTTCCTCCTCCGGCAGCGGCTCATCGTCTTCATCGGCCGGCTCGGGGACTTCCTTCTCGTCGAGTTCCTGGACCACCAGGTCGTGCTCGAGCTCCTCGAACCGCTCGCGGATTGTCTGGGTTTCGGCTTCCGGGTCCGGCTCCAGCGGCACGTATGGCCGGTCCATCAGCTGTTCGATGCGCTCGTCATCAAGCGTCTCGTGCTTCGTGTACAACCAGCGGCACTGCAGCCGGTGCGTATGTTCGAAGTTATCCGGGCTGATCAGGACGAACTGGCCAGGCTTTTGCGCCGGCAACTCCTCCATGATCGCGTCCACGTTGACCGGGTCGAGCGCCTTCACCGTCGGCTCGACTTTCTTCATGTCCTGCCGCGTCGTGAGACGACCGATCGCCCAGGTGCCGAACTGTGCCATCGCCTTGTAGTCAACGTCGGCCGGGTTCTGCGTCGCCATCAGGCAGCACACGCCGTACTTGCGGGCCTGCTTAAAGAGCAGGCTCAAGGCCGGCTTGCAGGCAGGCTTGCGCACAGGCGGGATGAACGGCGCAACCTCGTCGATGTAGAACATCGCCTGCGGCTCTTTGCTCGGGTTGCGCAGCATCCATGTGTAGAGGCGCTCAACCAGCGCGGCGACGAAGAACTCCTTGTCTTCCTGGCTGTTCAGCGTGTTCAGGTAGATCACGCTGAGACGTGTCTTGCCATCCTCGGCCGCGGAGCGTTCACCCAGCCCCAGCAGCAGCTCGATATCCAAGGCGAGCCCTTCATGAAACAGCAGGCGCCGTGCGCCGACGTCCAGCCGTGCCAGCTTCTGGCAGGCGTGCTCGATCTTCTTGACGTCGAGGTACCGCGCGAACTCCTCCTTGGTGGCATCGTCGAGGTTGAGCAGCCACGCAGTGAACTGGTCCAGGTTACGGGGGAAGGCGCCGTTCTTTTGAAGCCGCGTCAGCGCGCGGTCAAACACCGCCACGAGCCCGGCGCCGTCATCGCTGTCGAGGTCATAGCCCAGCAGGCTCACGACCATGGTTGCAATGCTGGTGATGGCGTACACGCGGTCGCGCGGCTTCAGCGCGTCGACGTCGATGGCCATCGGGTCCGCACTGAGCGCAATGCCCTTGCGGCTGGCGGGGGTAAAGATGACCGGGTCGACCGTGGCGGCAAACTGCGCTGCCAGCTCAGGGTCCACGCCTTTTTCGCGTAGAAATTCAGGGTTGTCCGCGTTCATCGCAAGGCTGCACAGGTCGCCCTGCGGATCGACGCAGATGGCCGGCAGCCCGGTGCGCACCATTTCCTCGGTCAGCACTTTGCACAGCACCGTCTTTCCCGAGCCGCTGCTTCCCAGCGCCATCATGTGGCGCAGCAGAGTATCCGGCTTCAGGTGCAACTCCGGCGCCGGCTCGCCTTGTGCCGGCGGCGTCTCGGGGTGGCGATCGAAACCGATGAAGAAGTCGGACATGGTCGTTTCCATAAAGAAGGCGCCCTGGCGGCGCCTTCCACAGTTTCGCTGTATGTGCTGGCCGCTACTCCGCGTGCTCTTCGCCGCCGTCGTGTTCATGGATCTCGGGCGCCGTAATCGGATGAGTCTCGCGGAACTCTTTGATGTTGTGCTGGTACATTGAGCTGTCAAACAAGATGTAGCCGACCATCCACGCCACGAACGCGACGGACGAGATGAAGATCCAGAAGTTGAAGCGCTTGTCGTAACGCAGGTGCATGAACCAGAGTGCGACAATGCTCGCCTTCACGCAGGCGATGCCGATTGCGCCGACGACGTTGAGTCGGCCGAGGTCAAGCTGGGCCACGGCCACAGTCAGCACCGTGAGGAAGATCAGCACCGTCAGGACGGTCACCAGCGACTTCCAGCTGCTCACGTGCCCAATGGTCCCCGGCAGCCCCTCGTGATGGCCGTCGTGGGCGCCGTGTCCTTCCGCTTCGTGCGTCGTGCTCGTCATGCGCTATGCCCCTACCCGATCAGATACAACAGCGGGAACAGGAAGATCCAGATGATGTCCACGATGTGCCAGTACAGCGCGATGTTGTCGACCGCTCCGTAGTACTTGCGATTGAACGAGCCACGCAGCGCGCGGATAAACAGCCAGGCGTACAGCGCCATGCCCACCAGCACGTGGATGCCGTGCAGCCCCGTCATGCAGAAGTAGATCGCGAAGAAACTGCCGGTTCCCATCTGCTGCAGCTGCTCGGGCGTGAGGTCCGGGTACTTCTCGCGCAGGTGCTCCGGGAATTCGTTGAGCGGCACGCCGAAGTTGGAGCCCCAGACCGCGCCGATGTGGATCTTGTGGCTGTACTCGACGTATTTGATGCACATGAACGCCGCGGCGCACAGAAAAGTCAGTGCGAGCGTAATGAGCAAGCCCTTGCGTTGTTCAAGCTGCGCGCAGCGGACGGACCACGCCGCCGTGAGCGAGCTTGTAAGCAGCACGATCGTATTGGCGCCGCCAAGGCGCCAATCCAGGAAGTAGTGCGCGTAGTGAAACATCTCCTGGTGATTGCCGCGGTAGACGGCGTAGGCGGTGAACAGCCCGGTGAAGAACAACAGTTCCTGTCCCAGGAACAGCCACATGGCCAGCTTGCCCGTGGTGAACTGCTGGTGCAGGGTATCGAAGTGCATCGCCAGCTGCTTCGGACGCTCCGGAAGCGCTGCCTGCGATGTTTCCTGTTCTGCGACGCTTGTACTCATGGCTTCCTGTTAGTGGGCTTTGGCCAGACTCTTGCCCGTCTCGATGACTTCGCGCTTCAGCACGTAGCCGGCTTCTTCAGAGACGTACTCCCAGTTCTCGAAGTCATACGCACCCATCGTGACGGGCTTCTCGAGGAAGTTGTGGAAGTCAGGCGGTGAGGTCGCCTGCCATTCAAGACTGGCAGCACCCCAAGGGTTCGGCGGCGCCTTGCGCCCCTTGAACAGCGAGTGCAACAGGTAGCCGACTTGCAGCACAACCGCCGCGCCAAGAATGTAAGCGCCGATCGTGCTGACCTGGTGGTAGGTCGTAAACTCGTCCAGGTAGTTCGCGTAGCGGCGCGGCATGCCGCGCGTGCCCGCCACGAACTGAGGCATGAACGTCACGTTGAAGCCAATGAACACCATCACGGCCGCTACGCGACCCAGAGTCTCGTTGTACATGCGCCCGGTCATCTTCGGCCACCAGTAGTGGACGCCGCCCAGGAAGCCGGTCAGCACCGAACCCACCATCACCATATGAAAGTGCGCGATTACGAAGTACGTGTCATGCAGGTGGACGTTGTTCGCAATCGACGCAAGGAACAGACCTGTCAACCCGCCGATGCCGAACAGGTACATGAACGCCAGGGCGTAAATCATGGGCGCCTTGAAGTCGATTGCGCCCTTGTACAGCGTCGCCACCCAGTTGAAGACCTTGATCGCGCTCGGGATCGCGACGAAGTAGGTCAGCAGGCTGAAGATGATGCCCGCGGCAGGCGACTGGCCGGACACGAACATGTGGTGGCCCCAGACGATGAAGCCGATGGCCGCGATCGCGATCGAAGACCACGCAATCGCCTTGTAGCCGAACACGTGCTTGCGGCTGAACGTTGCGATCAGCTCGCTTTGCACGCCCATCGCCGGCAGCACCATGATGTACACGGCCGGGTGGCTGTAGAACCAGAAGAAGTGCTGGTACAGCACGGGGTCGCCGCCGTAGCGCGGGTCGAAGATGCCGATGTTGAACATATGCTCAATCAGGCTCAGCCCGAGCGTCAGCCCGACCACCGGCGTCGCCAGCACCTGGATCAGCGAAGTGGCGTACAGAGCCCAAAGGAACAGCGGCATGTCGTACATGCCCATGTCCTTCGGACGCAGCTTGTGCATGGTGGCGATGAAGTTGAGCCCGGTCAGGATGCTTGAGAAGCCGAGTATGAACACGGCCGTGTAGGCCATGATGAGATTCAGCCAAACGGCCTTGTGCTCACTTCCGCCACCGACGCTGTAGGGTGGATAGAGTGTCCAGCCTGTGTCCAGTCCTCCCAGGAAGAGAATGCCCAGGAACAGGATCAGTCCCATCACGTACAGATACCAACTGAACAAGTTGATACGAGGCAAGGCCAAGTCCTTGGCCCCAAGCTGCATGGGCAGGACGAAGTTCCCCAGGCTGGCCGGTATGCCCGGAATGATGAACAGGAACACCATTACGGCGCCGTGCAGGGTGAAGGCGCGGTTGTACCAGGCGTTTGAAAGCACCACGTCGTCATGCGGGTGCAGCAACTCCGTGCGCAGTACGATCGCCCAGAAGCCTCCGAGCAATAGCGCGACGCTAACAGCGCACAGATACATGATGGCGATGCGCTTGTGATCAAGCGTCACCAGCCAGTTTTTGAAGCCCTTGGTCGCGTTCAGGTAGTGCACGGTGGGGTGCACTACTTCCGCGGATGCAGGTTTTTCGACAATGCCACCGGCCATGGGTGTGTCCTTGCCTTAGTCCTTCAATGTCTTCATGTACGCGACGATGCCTTCGATCGCGACGTCAGTCTGATCGCCCCAAGTAAAGGGTGTCATGGCGTTGGGGTATCCCTTTACGATCTTGGCTGCGGGCTGCAACACGGACTCGCGAACGTAGTTCTCATCAACGGTGACCTTCGTACCATCCTCCATGACTTCTTCCCTGCCCCACATACCCTTCCAACTGGGGCCGGTGGAGGGGTCACCATTAACGGTGTGGCACGACTTGCAATTCTGATCGAAGATCGACTTCCCTCGGTCCACCGGGTCGAGCCTGCTGATGTCCGCGGCTTCAATCACCGCCGCCGCCCACTCCGCCTTATTCTCATGCACGAACACCTTCGCCAGCATGAGCGAGTGGTCGTTGCCGCAATATTCGGTGCAGTAAAGGTCGTAGTACTCGGCCCCATCATCTTGCGGCGCCTTGATGGCGCGGAACCAAAGTTTGTTGTAGCGACCGGGGACGCAGTCTTGCTTCACGCGGAATGCAGGGATGAACATCGAGTGGATGACGTCATTCTGGGGCGTCGTCATGACCATCTGGTAAGCCTGATCTCGAACCAAATGCAGCTCGCCCACCACCATGTAGTTCTTGCCGGCGGGCAGGCCGTCTCCGCGATACGTAAACGTCCAGTTCCATTGCTTGGCCGTGACCTCGACTTCAACTACCTCGCCTGACGGCGGGGTAACGATGCGCAGATACCAGTAGGTGCTCACGCCGAAAACTACCATGAGCAGAATCAGCGGGATGATCGACCAGGCAAGCTCAAGCTTTGTGTTGTGCGTGGAGGTGACTTCTTCCTTGTGCCCCGGGCGCTTGCGGTACTTGACCATGAAGTACAGGGTCGCGCCGCAGATCAGAACAAAGAAGATGATGCACAACCACAGGATCAGGTCGTACGTGAAGTCCACGCCAGCGGCCACGTCGGACGCCTGCGGTGGAAACCAGAACGAGCCACCCGCCTGCTGTGCCAGCGGTAGCCCCGCAAAGTTGCCCAAAGCCAGATCAGCCATCATCAGATCGCTTCCGCTTGTACTTGTTCTTCCCGCGGCTTCTTGATCTCGCGGTACCACCAGTAGCCAAGGAACGAAAACAGGAACACGAGTATGCCTACGCCACCCGCGCGCATCATGTTGTAGGCGCGCGCCATGTTGTCCGTATAGGGCAGGGTAAAGCAGTTCAGCCCGAAACCGTTGTCATCCTCACTGGGCTGGCCGAACTTGCCCTCGGCAGAAGCCTCCAGCTGCGCCTGCACGTCCTTCGGCTCATAGCCGATGTTGCGCAGGTAGTGCGAGATCTTGCCTTCGCCGTTGACGATCATCAGCGCCGCCTTGTGGCGGAACAGTCCGCGCTCGCCATCGAAGGTGTAGCCATAGCCGAGCGCATCGGCGAGCTTCTTGACATCGTCTTCGCTGGTCGTCGTGAGGAAGTGCCAGCCGGCGTCCGCGTCAGCCTTTCCGACCAGTCCGAGGTAGCGCAGCTTGCTCTGCTTTGCGCGCTTGTAGTCTTCCTTCGGATCGACGCTGACGCGCAGTGCGATGAACTCCTTGCCCGGCACCCAGTCCATGTCCTTGAAGGCCTTGGCCAGGTCCGTGAGCTGGTAGTCGCACAGATTGGGGCAGTCCGCATAGTTGATCGTGATCAATACCGGCCGTCCCGGCTTGAAGTACTGGCGAAGCTGGATGTGCCGGTCGTTGTCGTCGGTGAACGTCAGGTCCAGCGGGATGCTCTTGCCGATCTTTTCGACCACGTCCACACCCTGCAGCTCGTAGTCGATCTGGGCCGTCGATTGTGCCGCCAGCGACGCCGCAAATAGCGCCGCGAACAAGGCCAGGATATTGAGCTTCAAAGACATCGCTGAACCGGGTTAATAACCGCTCGAGCGGGCTACCAACCCCCCGCTGATTACGGGTGCTTTAGCATGTTGCCCAGCGTTCTTACAGAGGGTTTTTCTACACTGGAAAACCCTCAAGAGACAGTGGTCTCAGCCCGAGAAATGGACCCCTAAGGACCGAAATTGGGTGATTCATTTGCCAGGGGACGCGGGCTGCAAAGCGGCCGCATTTCCTGTATTTTGCCATCGACCGATTTGCCCGGGCAGCACCTTGAACACGACCGAGAATCCGCAGTCTGGCATGCAGCGCTGGGCGCATCGATTTGCGATCGCCTGCACTGGGCTGCTGTTGTTCATGATTGTGGTCGGGGCAATGGTCACGACGACTCGCGCGGGTGACACCAACCCGGGCTGGTCCTGGCGCTTCTGGGAATGGTTTAGCAGCTGGTGGAATGCCCACGGCGGACGCGCCTGGGAAGACGGCCACCGCATGATCGGCACGGTGATCGGCTTCTTCGGCATCGGGCTGGCGCTTACTACATGGTACGGCAGCAAAGGCAAGCCGCGCCGCTGGCTGGGCGTGGTCGCGCTGGGGCTGATCTGCGTGCAGGGGCTGATCGGCGGGCTGCGGGTGCTGGTCGTCAGCGACGCGGAAGTACGCGACGCGGTGCTGGCGTACACCGGCGGCGGCTACGACGTTGAGCTGCGGCGCGCGATCAAGGCCATGATCCACGGCGTAACCGGGCAGGTGATCTTCTCATTTCTCGCATGCGTCGTGGTGGTGACTTCGCGCCGCTGGTCGGCCGCGTGGCAGGCGCAGAAATCCCCGCAGGCCGCGAACTCACGTCGCCTGGCCCTGCTGCTGGTGGCGCTCGGCGTCGGCCAACTGGCGCTCGGTACACTCGTTCGCCAGACGGGCAACCACGTTCTGTTGCACGTATGCGGCGCCTGCACGGTGACGCTCGTCGTGACCGTGATGCTGATTCGCATCTTCCGCTATCACGCAGGTTTCCCACCGTTGCGGCGGGTGGCGACGCTTGTGGCGTTGCTGCTTATCACCCAGGTGTTTCTCGGCATCGTGCCGTGGATTCTGACGAACGGACACCTGGTGTCGGCCGACCCGGGAAGCCTGGTTGCGCTGCTGCGCACCGGGCACGTGACGGTGGGCGCGCTGCTGCTGATGTGCATAACTGTGCAAGCGCTGTGGTTGCACCGGCTGGCCTTGCCCGGCGACGGTGAGCGCGCGGCCGTCGTCACGGCGGGCGAATTCGAGCAGGGGCTGCGCACGAAACTCCACGACTACACGATCCTGAGCAAGGCACGCCTTTCCGGGCTGGTGATGGTTACGGTCGCTGCGGGCTACTTCATCGGTGCGCCCGGGATGCCGAACGTTGTGGTCCTCGGGGCGACGCTGCTTGGCGTGTCACTGGTGGCGGCCGGCACGGCCGCACTGAACCAGTACATCGAACGTGAAAACGACGCACGCATGCAGCGCACGCGGAATCGCCCGCTGCCGTCGGGGCGCATGCAGCCTCGTGAAGCGCTGGCTTTCGGGCTGCTGACAATCGTTGGCGGAAGCCTGATCGTGGCGTTTGGGGTGAATCTGCTGGCGGCCGGGCTCACGGCGCTCACCAGCGCCATCTACCTGTTGATCTACACGCCGTTGAAGACTCGCACGACCCTGAACACCCTTGTGGGTGCGATCCCCGGCGCGCTTCCGCCGATGATCGGCTGGGCGGCGGCACGGGGCAGGATCGACCTGCCTGCATTCGTGCTGTTTGCGATCCTGTTCACATGGCAACTGCCGCACTTCTGGTCGATCGCGTGGCTGTACCGCGAGGACTACAAGCGCGGTGGAATGCGCATGCTGAGCGTAGAAGACAACGACGGCGGAATGCTTGCGCGCCAGATCTCGCTGTGGTGTCTCGCCCTGATTGTGACCAGCATGCTGCCCGTGCTCGTTGGCATGGCGGGCCGGACCTACGCCATCGGCGCGCTGGCCCTTGGCTTCGGCTTCCTGGCGGCGGGGGTTGTCAATCAGGTAAAGCGCACTCGCCAGAGCACGCGCGGCGTCTTCTTCGCCAGCCTGCTCTACCTGCCGCTGCTGCTGGGCGTGTTGTTGTTCGATGTCTGGTAGTTGCTAGAGCAGCGCGGAAATCTCGTCCAGCCGATCGTCAGGTATCGCGAGGTAGTTGCACATCGACTGGTCCGGGTACTTCTCCGGCTCGCCAAACATTTCCAGTTTCAGGTCGGGACGCAGTCGCCGGAGTGCGTACCTCAATTCCGGGAACAGCTCCAGCAGCTCCGCCTGGCGAGATTCGCGCAGGGACTCAATTGCCGGGTCGGCGCTGCCCGTCCCCAGCAACTCGAACAGGATGATCGGGTGATCGCGCTCAATCACAGGACGCAGCCCGCGCAGGACTTCCAGCTCGGCACCCTCGACATCGATCTTGATGAACCCGACAGCGGCGCCCAGCTCGGCATTCAGCAGTTGGCGGCCATCGACCATCGGCACTTCGATCGTGCGCTGCCCGGGTTTCATGTTGTCGCGGAAGCCCTCAATGATGGAGCCTCGCACATCTGCCGACTCGTCCACATGCAGAGAAACCGATCCGGCGGCATCCGACAGTGCCGCCTCAATCAGCCGAACTTCACCGTAGTCGTTCAGCTGCATGAGCCCGCGAAGGACCTTGCAGCAGTCAGGATTGGGCTCAAAGCAGACGCATGCCCGTGCGGGCTCCACGGCCTTTACGCGTGCCAGCGTCTGTCCGATGTTCACGCCGACGTCGACGAACACGCCCGGCGTGCGGGGCAGAAGACGCTTTAGCAGAGGAATCATCCACGGCTCGTCATCCCGGACGAGCTCAAGCGACATGTCATCCGTAGGCACAAGGTAGCGCCGCCCGTTGAACGTGACGCTTGTACGCCGCAGCCACAGCTTGCGCGCGAATAGAATCCACGCGTAGCGGAGACCGCGCTTGCGAAGAAAACGGATTCGGGAAGCAAGGGAAGGCATTGGCGCGGCATGCTACTCGAAGTACGAGCCGATTTCTTCGTGTGACTCGCCGGCCGCCTAGCGGCAATCAGGGCAGAGGCCCCAGACCGTCACGGTCAGGTCTTCGACGCTCCAGCCCTTGGGGGCGGGAGGCTTGTCGGGCAGCTCTGCCATGTCGATGCACTCGACTCGCCCGCATTTGGTGCAGCTTGCGTGCGCGTGATGGTGCGGGGCTTCGTGTACGTGCCCGTCGGTCAGCTCAAACATCTCGCGACGGCCTACGCCGCGCACGGGTTGCAGGACGCCCGCTTCAGTGAGGGCCTGAAGGTTGCGGTAGATCGTCGCCGGATCGCCGCCGTTCTGGCCGCACAGACGAACCGCATCCTCCATGCTGACGGGCTCGTGCGCGTCCAGCATGGAGGCAACCAGCGTCGCCCGCGTGATTGTCACGCGCAGCCCTGCCCGGCGCAGGATGTTGCGAGCCGTCTCGTCGGCGTTCATGGCGGCAGTATAGCTGTCGATTCTTCACAGCCCAGCCGCTGGCTCTTCGGCCGGACGCCGCGACCGGCGGATCAGCATCCAGAGCGTCAGTCCCCAGGCAGCTATGACCAGCAGCGTCTGCAGCCCGTAAATGCGGAACCACCAGGCCTCCAACCGGAACATGGCGGTCACGGCCACGAAGGTCAGGCCGAGAATGGCTGCCGCGAGCCTGCGGTCGCGCTTGTCGGCGATTCCCCACGCCAGTGCAGGCGCAGCCACTAGCAGCAGCGCCACGAAGTGAAACGGCCAGCACAACAGATTCCCGAGCATGGCAGGCACGAAGACCAAACCGGCCCCCGCCAGTCGCGCCAGAGGGTCATCGCGAAACTTCCAGCTCGCCCAAGCGCCGGCGCCGAACATAGCCAGCGCGATCAACAGCGCCGCGCCCTTCACCAGCGGACCGGGCAACTCAAACAGCAACGGGCCGCTGACGGGTTTGTCCGGCCACGCGACCGCAAACATCTGCGAATCTGGCAAAAACAGGCGCGCCAGTGCCGCGTTGATGGATGCGTTGCGGTTGCTGGTGCCGCCCACGCCGGTCGCTTCCTGCGACTCGAGGCGCGGCGCGACGGTTTGCTGGACATACTCAACGTGCAGGTTCACATCAGCGCCCACGCCGTCGATCACCCCGTGATTGGGTACGGTCCACGCAAGTGGCGCCAAAATCGCGAATGCCGCTCCGATCGCCCACCCCTGTAGCGCGCGCCAGCGCTTGTTTGCCACCAGCCACACCACCAGCACGACCGGCAGGACTTTGACAAATGCCGCCGCGGCCAGCAGCGCACCGCCGCGGCGCTCTCTGCCGCGCTCGACACACAGCAACCCTCCCAGCATCAAGGCGATGACCATGGAGTTGATGTTTGCCTTCGTGACGTCGGCATAGAACGCGCCGAACGTCGCCAGCGCCAGCACAGCAATGAATGCAGCGTCGCGGCCCTTCACCAGCGATCCGGCAAGGCGGTATGCGCAGGCGAAAGCGACAACCATGCACGAGAACAAGACCGCAACCCATATCACGACTGCCGCACTTGTTGGCAGCAGCGAGAAGAACCCGAACATCGCGGCCGAAGCGGGCGGGTAGATGAACGGGCCGGTTTCCGGCGTGTGGGTCTGCATGTCGTAGATGCCGCCGCCCTGCGTGCGCATCAGCTCGCCGGCGTGCAGGTAGGCTGCCCGAAAGTCCCAGGTGTCGGCCGCGATGGAAGGCACCGTGCCGGAAAGCGCCAGCAGGCAGACGCCCACGAGCACCAGCAGCAACGCCACCGACAACAGCTCAGTGAGCCTGCGGGAACGGGCGGCTGGGTCAGGAGAACTCATGGCTGCGGGCTCGGAAAGTGCAGCCGCATGATACCGCGCACGTGGGCGGGCCGCGATCAGCTCTTGGCGGCGAGGCGCTCATCCACCATCTGCCGGAAGCGGCGGAACAAGTGCAGGCTGTCGTGCGGCCCGGGGCTGGCTTCCGGGTGATACTGCACGCTGAACACCGGAAGATCCTTGTGCCGGATGCCGCTGACCGTGCCGTCGTTCTGGTTGACGTGCGTGACCTCGACGTCGCCGGGAAGGCTCTCCGGGTCGGTCGCGAACCCGTGGTTCTGGCTGGTGATCTCGACCATGCCGGTCGCCAATTCCTTCACCGGGTGGTTCGCCGCGTGGTGCCCGAACTTCAGCTTGTATGTCTTGCCGCCGAAGGCCCACGTCAGCAGCTGATGCCCGAGGCAGATCCCGAAGATCGGCAACTTCCTGGCAACAAGCTGCTTGATCTCCTTGATCGCGTAATCGAGCGCGGCCGGGTCGCCGGGACCGTTGCTCAGGAACACGGCATCCGGCCCCCACGCCAGGATGTCCTCGGCCTTGGCCGTGGCACTGAACACGCGTACATCAAACCCGACCTGCACCAGGCAGCGCAGGATGTTCTTCTTTGCGCCGTAGTCGATCGCGGCACACTTCAGCCGCGGTCGGGCGCCGTGCAGGATACTGTCCTCCGCGAACGGCGAATCGTAGCCGATCGTGAGGTCGTACGGCTCGTGGTTGCTGACGACTTTGACCAGGTCCTGCCCTTCCATCGTCGGGCTGGCTTTCACTTCCTTCAGCAGCGCATCGGCATCCTGCTCGCCCGCGATAACACCGCGCATGGCCCCGTGCTTTCGCAGGTGCAGCGTCAACGCGCGTGTGTCGATGCCGTCGATGGCCGGCACCTCGAACGCGCGCAGGAAGTCATCCAGTGTACGCTGGCTGCGGAAATTGCTGACGATGCCGCTGAGTTCACGGCACACGAAGCCGCTGAGCCACGGACGCGCGGCTTCGTCGTCCTCGAGGTTGATCCCGTAGTTGCCGATCTGCGTGGCCGTCATCGTCACGATCTGCCCGGCGTAGCTGGGATCGGTGATGATCTCCTGGTATCCGGTCAGCGCGGTGTTGAACACAACCTCGCCGAATCCCTTGTGCAGGGCGCCAAAAAGTCGGCCGCGGAAGGCGCGGCAGTCTTCAAGCAGCAGAATTCCGGGGTTCCGTTTCTTCATGGGCGCGAAGTATAGGCGGCTCAGCATCCGGTGCAACGGAGCGGCGCCAGAAGTGGATAAATGCAGTGCCCCAGATCACCAACACGCCCAGCGTGGGCGTTCCGTAGATCGCCATCGAGTCGAAAAGGTCGGTCCAGATCAACAATGGCACGTAACACAGCAGCATCGCCGTGCCCACCACGAACAGAATCAGGCGCGGACGCTCAGCCTTCATGCACGAGGCAGCCAACGGCGCAAGCGCCAGCAGCAGGAGACAGAGGTGATGCGGCCAGAACAGCAGGTTGGCCAACGCAGCCGACAGCAGGGCCAGCCCGAACACGCACGTTCGCCCGAGTCGCGACTCACGTGTTCGCCACGCAAGCAGCAGCGCGAGTCCGCCAAGCAGGCCTGCGACCACGATGCCCGTGTATCCCACGACCGCGTCCGGCAGCCTGGCAACCAGCGGCGAGTATTCGTGCCGGAACTGCGACAACTTCTGACCCTCCGAGAAATAGCGGCGCATAACGGCCGTCAACGAGTTGTTCGGCGCCCGCGAGCCGCCTAAGCCGGTTGCATTCTTGGCATCCAGCCGCGGGGCGATGATGCGTTCGCGGTAGTCGACCGAAAGCTGGACGTTGGCGGAGAGCGCCTCGCCAACTCCATAGTTGGGAATGCTGTAGAACAACGGCGCGAGCCACAGCAGGG
Source organism: Planctomycetota bacterium (assembly GCA_020638675.1). Taxonomy (GTDB): domain Bacteria; phylum Planctomycetota; class UBA8742; order UBA2392; family UBA2392; genus JACKID01. The sequence continues at coordinate 370,438 of JACKID010000001.1, read as the reverse complement.
CGATTCCGCACAACATCGCGCCCGCGGCCTTGAAACGCTTCTGCGCCAGCAGTATTGGCAGCAGCACGATCGGGATCACCTTGAGATGTGTCGCAACGGCGATCAGGAGTCCCCCACGCAATGGCCTGCCACGCTCCAACTGGATCATCCCGGCCAGCAGCACGCACACGACGAGCATGTTGACCTGGCCTTCCTGCAGATTCGTCCACAGCGCGCCGAACAGCCCGACGAGCATCAGCAAGTAGAACTCGCGCGCCTTGCGTCCGCCGGGAACCTCGACCAACTGCCGGGCCGAGCGAAGCCCCAACGCCACCAGCGCCAACTCAAGCATCCCCCACAGCGCGTAGCCAAGCCAGCGAGGCAAGACCGTCAGTGGCGCAAACAGGGTCGCAAACAGCGGCGGGTAAATGAACAGGCCCACGTTGTTGGCAGGGTCTTCAGAGTCGAGGTACAGGTCTGCGCCGCCATGCAGCATGCGGCGACCGGCTTCCCAGTACACGTCGATGTCCATCGAGTGGCTTGACCAGTACCACTGCAACCAGCCCGTCAGGAGCAGAAACAGCAACGCCGTGGCCGCAAGGGCAGCAGTGATCAGGCGATCTGTCTTATCGGGCGCGGTCATGGTCCTGGCCGCCGGTGGCTAGTTGTCGGGCATCTCTGAGATTCGATCGGCCCACCAGTCGAGATGGGCAGACAAATCGTCGTTCTCGAAGCGGTTCCTGGCGGCTTCCTCTTCGCTGACGCCGGTCAGTATCGACAGCCCCTCGAAACACCGGTCCAGCAGGCCTCGGTCCGTCGCGCTGGTAAAGAGCGATCCCTCGACATCTTCCAGGTCCGAGTTGAGTCGCGAGGCGACATCGTACAGCGCGGCCGCGCAATCTCGCCCGCCAATTGCAATCAGGCTGTTCAGCATGGCCGAGCGGACCAGGAACTCGGTCTCGTAGGGACGCCCGGTTTCGTCACGATCGAATGCAATCCGGTTTCGCAGGCTAATGACGGACGTAACCCGGCGCGCGTCCGTCCGCGATTCGTACTTCAGCTTGCCCAGCGCGATCGCGCACTCAATCCGCACCAGGACGCTCCCGTCAGCCAGAGGCCCCATCAGCGTGTCGAGGATCAGCTCTGCATCGTCAGGATCGCCGATTTCGCCGAGACCCTGGACGGCCGTGGCGCGCATGTGCGGGTCTTCGTCACGTGCGTTCTCGACGTCGCCTGCAATGATCGTCCGCAGGCGCTTGCGCATGTTTTCGCGCTGCGCGTCCTCGGTGTTTTGGACGTCGCGCCAGAGGTCCTTGCGATTCTCTTCGGGCGCGTTGCGGCACCCCGCCAGCAGGCTGGACAACAACAGCAACAGAATCAGGGCGCAACGCAGCATAGGGGTCGGATTGTCGAAGCCTTCGGCCCCCCGTCAAGGAGCGTGCCGATGAGGGCGGCCTCGCGAACCGGCAAATCTGGCGTATTTGAGCGACGGCGCTGCAGGCTTGCGCGGGTACAATGGGGCCAATTCCCCGATCTTCCCCTTGGGGGTCATCCCATGAAATCGGTCTTTCGTGCAGCAACCGCAGCGTTGACGGTTGCTGGAACCCTGTTGATAGCCTCGCTTCAGCCGGCTGCGCAGGACGCGGAGCTGCAGGCGCCGCCGCAGCAGGTCACACAGAGTTACAACGTTCGCTCGCTGGTGCAGCGCGAGCTATGGCACGCGCCCAGAACCGGCGCGATCGGCGACGTGCTGGCGCCCGATCGCTTGTTTTTCACCGGCGACGGCCATGCGGAGGACGAATGGTCGCTTCGCGATTCGGGTGAGGAAGCACGGTGCTGGGACAACTCGGACGACCTGGGGCGAGAAATCCTGGGCCTGATCGAGAACGCGAATGAGGACGTCGAGTCCGATCTGTACTCGGAGCCCGGCACGTTCGATGTCCGGGCGAACGCGGACATTCAGAAGCAGGTCGCGTGGTACCTAGACGCATTGCACGACGTTGCCAAGGCCCGCGTCAGCATGGTGGTCTACCGACTGGACGACGACGTGCCCCTCACCACGCCGTCGATCAACGCAAGTGAAGTCGCGGGCTGGACCAAGGGCGGACGCTACGTCGCGAACTTCCGGGGCGGACTGGCCGAGCCCTTCGTGGTGCAACAGACCCAGCACCGGAGCTACGTAGCGGACTACGATATCAACCTTGCCACCGAGGCCGCCGTTGAGTCGCCAAACGTCCGCGACCTGAACACGGGAGAGGAGTTTGTGCTTGGCGCTGTAAGCCTTTCAGACGGCCGGCTCTGGCTTCAGGGCTGGCACGCAAGCATGAAGCTGAACCAGATGCGCAGCCTGGGCACCAGTGCCGGTGACGTCGAATTGCCTGACGTTTCCTATTCATTTGCACCGGTCTCGGCTGTGATCGAAAACGGCGGCGCGGCCATCATTGACGCCGGAAAAGCGGGCCGGTTCCTGGTGAAAGCGGAGTGTGATCGCGTCATTCCCAATCGCGAGATGAAACTGAACAACGGCACCACTCTCCGCCTGATCAACTGCGTCGGCGGCATGCGTGGACAGAACCTCGGCGGCTTCTGGCTGATGCGCGCTACCGCAGGCACGTTGGCCGAAGACACCATGTTCCCGCAGGTCATGCTGGAGGACGTTGTAGATGGTCCGTATCGCGACTCCGCGCTGATGTATGAAGACGAGCTGGACAATGAGTGGTTCCGCGCACGCTGCTTCGGCCCGTACCTTGCTGTCGTCCTGGACTCCGGCGAGGGCCTGGAAAGTGACGAGCTAGCGGAGCGCGACAGCCTGCTCAAACGCCTTGACGCGATCCCGCCCGCGCCGGAAACGGTCGGCGTCCGGATCACAGCATTTGAAGTCTCCGATGACGCCGCGCTTCCTGCGGGAGTGCTGAACGGCAGGCCTGCAACCGCCGACGTGGCTGAGCTGCGTGCGCTGGCCGGCGGCAAGGCAGCCTTTGACCAGGTGTCCTCGAACATGCTGCGCCAGCAAGTGGACAACCTGCAGGTGCGGCTTGCCACGCATCTGCGCGGCTATGACTCACAGTCTGCAACGGGGGTAACCGCACTGGACCCGCAGGTCGGTACACTGGTGCTTGGCGAGCAAATCCGCTGGCAGGCCCGCGCAGATGAAGAAGGCCGTCTGCACATTGAAGTGAGGTCCGGTATCACGGTCGGCAGCACGGACTTCGACAAGGTCGAGTTCGGCAACAACGGGCTGATCATTGAGCGTTCGCGCAGCGCGCTTGCGCAAGCCCGCCTCGCGGACGACCTGCTGGTCGGCGAGCGCATGGCCAGCCTGACGCCTGCCGTGGGCGCTGACGGCAAGCTCGTGGTCATCGTGGTCGAGCGACTGAAGTAGGAAAACGAATGATGGACGGGCGGCCGATCACGGCCGCCCGTTTTCGTCATGGGCCGTCGATGGCTTCGATATTCTTGATGAAGATCGTTCTGATGAACAACTCGGCACGCTCGCTGCCCTGTGCCTCCCAGTAGATCCGGATCGTCACGAACAGCTCTTGCGGGACTTCCACGCTGCGCTCGTAGCGCACTTCGTAGCGGTAGCCGCGACGGTACGGAATCGGGTAGCGCAGGCGGCCGTTGGCATCGGGCTCGAACCAGTCATCCACGCGATTGCCGTCCTTGTCCTCGGACAGGTCCGGGCGCCCGTTCTGGTTGCGGTCGTAGTAGTACATGTCGTAGTTGGCCGCGATGTCGTCGAACAGGCTGCCCGCCAGCACGCTTGCGGTCGTGTTGTCCACGGCGCGTTTGTGATTCACGAGCCCCACGGCAAAGATCGCATACACCCCGACCACGCCGACGAGCAGGATGGACATCGCCATCATGATCTCGATCAGCGTGAAGCCGCTGCGGTTGTTGCGTCTGCGCCTCATCGTGTCACCGGCAACTGAATCACCCGCTGGAACGCCTCCCCGGCCAGCACGGTCGCCCCGGCAGCGTGCTTCTGAGCCCGACTTCCGAGAGCTCCCCTCACGCATGAGCCGAACGTCCTGCCAGAGCGCGAGCCGTAGGCGATCAACTCGCCACCCACGCGCAGGTAGGCGCTCGGTGAGCGCACGTCGGGAAAGCCCTCCACGTCTTCCACGAAGACAGAGTTATCGCCTGTCGCGACTTCGGCCGTGAGCGTTGATTCCGCGCGGAGAGGCTCCTCCGCCGCGACGATCAGCGTCAATCGTAACGCGCGCGGCAGGGCATACTCACCGGCGCTGATCCGTTGCGACATCGACCAGCGCGTAACCGGGCCAGTCGGCCCGGAGTACCAGCTGGTTGTGTTGCCCCAGTCGTCCCAGCACTCGACGCTGAATCCGAGCACGTTGTCGGCCACCAGCTCGAACTGGTCCCACAGCGCTTCGCCGCCGATTGCAAACGGCCCGTTGGGGTCGCGTATGTCGGCGCCCGGAACGATGTCGTTGTCGTCGCTCTTCTCGTACTGCAGGCACCAGGCGACGACCCTGGTAATCAGCCCGTTGTTGACGTCGGGCGGCGAGCGCTCGGCGCGGTACAGGCGCGTGCCGCCGCGCACCGGCTCGAACATGTAGACCACTTCGATGTTCCCGTGGCTTGAGCGCATCGGGGCGCGAACGTTGCGCCCGGTGAAGTCACCCGAGTAGTCCTGTGCCGGGCTGCCGCGACCGGCGTCGTAGCCTGCAAGGCTCGACTGCTCCTCGCCCCAGGCACGGGTAAACGCGATGATCTGTCGCCCGTACGGGTCTTCCATCAGCAGAAACGCGGGGTCGTCGATCGGGCCGTCCGGGTTGGCGGGCATGCCGAGAATCTGGCTGAAGTCTTCCTCGGCCAGACGCAGCACAGTCTGCGCCGTCTCATACTGCTGGCCGCGCGCGGTGCCGATGCGCGTCATCGACAGCGCCCCGCGCAGGAAGCTGATGATCATCACACCAAGCACGAGCAGGATGCCGATGGCGACCATCAGCTCAATCAGTGTGAAGCCGCGACGTTGCCTGTGACGCTGACTCAACGCTTCTCCTCGTGCCGCACGACGCGCGTGAGCTGGTTCAGCGTTACCTCAGCACCCTGGAACTGCAGCGTGGTCTTGTAGTCCTCATTCACGAAGGCGTTCTGCTTGAAGTAAAAGTAGACGCGCCACTCGATGCGGTCGGCGCGCACGCCGTAGGGCGTAGAGGGCATCTTGGTGAAGTCCTGCGTCTGCTCATACAGCGTGCTGCCCAGGTCTTCGGTGTTGCGCAGCCCCGGGTCGAAGTCGAACGCATAAAGCCCGTCGGGGCGGTTGGTAGGAATGTCGTTCCACTCGGGCATCGGCTTGCCGGGCTGCTTGAATCGGACGACCAGCCGCGCGCCGATAGCGTCCATGTGCCGCGACATGTCCGCCAGCGGCGCAAACTGGACTCGCCACTTGAACTCCGTGAATACCGAGTTTCGGAACGCTGCCGAGCCTTGGAAGTGCGTGATCTCCGGGCTGGCTGCGCCGGGCACACCTTCGGCTGCAGACGTATGGAACGGCGCGTAGTTGACGGTGCTGCTGTCGCGCCCCTGCTCGGAGTGGTAGCCGGGGAACCAGTCCGGGAACCTTACCGGCTGGTCGAAGAACAGTGCACGCCCGGTGTAGTTGATCGCCCGCGTGCCATACGCGCCGCGGAACAGCGCCTGCAGGTCGTCCGGGTTGTTGTACATGCCGCAGTTGATGTTGCCCGTGCGGATGGTGTTCCCGACGTTGTTCGGGTCGGGCACCTGCAGCTCCTGGTAACGCTGATAGCCGAGAATCTCGGTCGGCCCGTTTTCCTCTTCGACGCGGATGAACCCGTAGGGCTTGAATGTCTCCTCGCCGAGCACGGTCTGGATGAAGCTGGTGTTCACGGTGCCCGACGAGTTCGGGCGACCCACCCGCAGGCTTGCCATGTTCATGATCGGCGTGCCACCGGCGTGCGCCTCGATGGAAGTGCCGAGAATTCCGCGAGTGATGTCCAGCAGCCAGTAGGTGTTGATCGTCTGGATCTGGCCGGTCACGGGGTCCGTCCACTGGGTCTGCCGGACCTCCGTGCCGCGATAGGCGATCAACTCGTTGTCAACGTGCACGACGCCCATGTTCGGAGGCAACTGCGTGTTGACCTGCAGATCGTCCGAGTTGGCCGGCACCGTGTCGGTCATGTCGCTGACCAGCCGGAAGTTGCCTTTTGTGTACATGCGGAATTCGAACGAGTCGAAGTCCGCGGTATTCACGAGCCCGGTGCCCTGCGTGCCGCCATCCAGCGTGCGGGGGTCGGCGCCGGCGAACGTCCACATGGTCGGCAACTCCACCGGGAGCTCGCCGGTCGGGAACTTGCACAGGTTGCTGCCCTGGTAGGGATAGTTTGCGTTGTTCGGATTGCCGGTGTTCGGCTGGTAGTCAACGTTCACGTGATCGCTCAGCCCGCAGATGTACTCTGTGCCGGGCACGTTCCAGTTCACGTTCGCGCCGGGGAACATGAATATCCAGTCGACGCCGTATGGTGTCAGCGGGCGTTGCACGCGGATCTGGCGCTCAATCTTGTTCTGGTTCTTGCCGGCCACCAGCGTGAGAACGTCGCCCTCGCCGGTTTTGATCGTCGTGCCGAAGGTGGGAATCACCGGCACGGCCGACGCGTGCACTGTGGCGGTAGTCCCGCATGCGCCGCGCCACGGTGCTCTGGGCACGATGTTCTGCGTGTCGTTCGTCGCCAGGTTGCTGACCCACCCGTACCAGCCGGTTGCGCCCCAGATCGCGTTGCTCTTCTGATTGGCGTTGGGGAACGGCGCTACGAACAGCAACCCGGGGAAGAAGTTGTCATCGTCGCCGGTCAGCGTCGCGCCCGTGGCGTCGATGTTCTGACTCGGGTCCCAGACACGGTTGTAGAACATCCACTCGCTGTCGATTTGCGCGATGGAGCGGTTGTGATACCCCGCCACGTTGTCGAGCCCGATGCTGACCGGGATGACGAGACTACCCCGCGCGAAGAAGTTGATCGAGTTCAGCTCGTTGTTGTAGTTCGGGTTGCCGGGCGGGACGGCCGGCACCACAAGCTGGTTCGGGTCGCCCACGGGCGGATAGGTGCCCATGAAGTGCCACCAGTTCGCCGGGTCTTTGCGGTTGAAGTCGCGGTCGTACCGAGCGACCACGTTCAGCCCGTTGGCCGTAATACCGTCGTAATAGACGTACTCACACTGCAACGACGCCGGAATCCGGAACGACGTGCGCGCCGGCGGCGCGGGAATCGTCGAAGCGTCGTCGTCGTCGGCCGGCATCCCGCCCTCAAATCGCGGGTAACTCACGCCGCCCTGAGGAATGCCCTGCGTGCCGGGCGGGAAGTAGCCGATCCACGCCTGGCCGATGACGAGCACGACGCCCTTGTCCTGCAGACCCGCATAGCTGTCGAGCGGCAGCAGGTTGGGGTTGGTATCACCCGATCCGCCGAAGCCCGCATCGGGGCCGAGTTCCTCCGGGCGGAAGTAATTGCTGTTGGCCGAGCCCAGCTTGGTGACGCGGTAGGCACCCTTCACACCAAGGTCGCCCGACAGCAGCCCGGTGGTCTTGGGCAGCAAGGGGAAGCGCGGACGCCAGGTCTGGTTCGCATTGTTCTGCTGCTGGTAGGCCATCAGCGGCGACGTATAGCCGAAGACCGTGATCTTGCTGCCCCTCGGGTGGAAGGCGGGCGTGGTTCCCCGCGCGCCGCGCTGGATGTTCTGCAGGGCGTAGTTGTTGTTCCCGTTGTACTCGATGGCCTCACTGCCGATCACGATCACGCCGCGCGCCGGGAAACCGGGGATGTCCTGCGCGTCGATCGGCAGATCGATCGTGGTCTGGGGCACGAGCAAGGTGTTCTCAAGGTCGTCCTTCAGGTCGGTCGTCAGCGTATACCAGGCCCCGTTCGATTGGCGGAACGTGTGGTTCACGACCGGGCGGATCACCTGCCCGCCGGCCGTGCTTGCGGCGTCGCCATCGAGCAGCAGGTTGATGTGCGACAGCTCCGTGCCCTTCCAGTTGAGGGCCATGTGGTACCAGTCGTTCGGGCGGAAATGTGCGGCATCCAGCTCGAAGCGCAGCTCGGTGTATGCCTCCTGCAACGAGCGGTCCTTGATTCGCAGCACCAGCCCGTTGTTCTTGCCGCTCAGGCGGTGGGCGCCCTTGCGGTCACCCCACCACAGCATGCTCATGCGGTTGCTGTACTCAGTCTCGGCTACATCGAACAGGTAGTGGTTGGCGGTGTGGTCGGTCCATTGCGGGCGATACCAGAAGCTGAACATGCCTGCTTCCAGGTCGCCTGCCTCGTAGCTGATCGTCGGCGTCGGCTGGGCCGTGACTATGTTGCTGTAGAACTTTTCCTTGCGCTGGTTCGTGTCCACGGCCATCGCGTACACATTGCGCGGGGTCGGCGCCGCCCAGGCTGCTCCGCGCCACGGGCGCACCAGTCGCTCGTCTGCCAGGTAGTGCAGGTACGGAAGCTCCAGCAGTCCGGTTTGCCGCTGGTTGTAGGTTCCGGCCGGGTGAAGCTGCAGGATGTTGCCCTGCGCTATGCGCATCTCGGCCTGCATCTGCTGGTAGGTGTACCAGCTGTAAGTCTGCACGCGGTCGCTGCCAACCTGCACCCACTCGCGGAATGCGTCGCGGGCCATGGCGCCGCCACCCGGCTGATAGCGCGTTGCAAACGCATCGACCATATAGGTGTCGAGCGTGTCATAGCGGAACTGCGCCGTGACCGCACCCTGGTTGCGCGGTGCGTACGGGAAGCGCTGCTGGTTTGCGAACTGGTTGATCTGCTCTGAGGTAATCGGCCCGCCTTCTTCCTGCGAGAGATTGGTCAGGAAGACGATCAAGTCGTCGAGGTCCGTAAACGGGTCGTCGTTGCGGGTGCGGTCACCCAGAATCCGCCCGGCGATGTTGTAGGCGTCGGCGCGGGAAATTGGGCCCGACGTCGCGCTCTGGCCACGAGGGCCGACTCCCTGGAACACCGCCGCAAGCGTGTCGATGTTGGCGGTGTTGATGTTGATGCTTGCCCGCTCCGCTACCTCGATCACCCACGCTTCGTTCTGGTTGATCGTGTGGCCGCCAAGCACGCAGATGTTCAGCACTCCCGGGCGCGCGGGCTGGTTGTTCTGCGCCGCGCGACCTGGAGTCGCGTTGAGGACCATCCCGAGGATCGTGTCCTTCCCGCCATCCAGTCTGCGCAGGCGCACTTTGGCTCCGCGCCCGATGCCGCTCCAGAACGCCTGGTTGTTCTGCACGTTCGTGATGCGGCGCGGGTCGAACGGCACGTAGTAGTCCTGCTGCACGCCGATCTGGTCGTCGTAGCTGACCTGCAGGATGTCTTTGCCGCTCTCGCCCATCGGCACCATGTCGCCGACTATCACCACGTGCGGGTAGCACCAGCCGCTGTCGAAGTGCTCGGTCGGGGAGATAACCGTCGCGTTCTCCTGCAGCCACTGATACGTGACGGGGTCGAGGCCTTCCGGCCAGCCGCTGATGTCCGCGGGGCCTTTGCTGACGTCCAGATTGAACCACGGCGCCATCTCCGAGATGCGCCGGACGTCGCCGATGCCGTTGAACAATGCGGGTGTCATGCCGTCGACCGACTCGAGCCACGAGTAGTACGCAATCTTGTAGGCCGTCGGCGTGGTGACGTACTCGCCGGTCTGGATTTCGCGGCCTTCACTCCCCCACGTGAAAAGCGCGTTCACGCCTCCCGCGCCGTTGTATGGCGGATTGGCGACGACGTTGTAGAGCACGTTGCCGCGGCGGTAACTGTAGGCCATCAGCTGGTTGTCTACGACGACATAGCCGCCCGCGTGCTGGTCGTCGCCGCGCGAGTCATACGCGTCGAGAAACGAAGCATCCTCAAGAACGATCTCTTCGTACACGCCGCCAATGGGCGACACATTGCTCTGCACTGTGCTCGCGCCGATCAGGTTGCCGATCGTCGCGACGGTGGCGCTGTTCAGGTTGATCTTGCCGGACTCATCCAGCACGTTCATGCCGATGACGCGGCTGCGCGGGTCCTCAACCCGAAAGAGCGGATTGCCGTTGCTGTCGATCAGCCCGGGGAACATCGCCTGCTGCTCAAGGTCATACAGCAGGTCGACAACGGACTCGTCGTAGCCGTCGACAAACGGGTCGTCGTCGTTGGTCACGTCGGACGGGATCATGCCGTACCAGCGGGCGAACTCGTTCAAACGATTGCGCTGGTTGAGGCGGGCGTAGGCGTGGTCCGCGCCGGTGCGCGTGATGATACGGGTCTGCTCGCCGCCGAGGCTTGCGACGCTGGTGCCCTCCTGCTGAGACATCAGGAAGGTGAAACTGACCGCCAGGATCAGCAGCAGCGCCAGGATGACCATGACCATCATCAGCGCGGCGCCTCTGTTGTGTGTGCGGGTACTCATGGCGTTTCCCCTGGGAGACCGGGTTGCGGCGGAGCGTTGGGCGGCACTTCCCACGGGAACAGATCAACGTAGTCCCATGTAACCGCGCCCAACGTGTGAATAGTGACCTGCATGCGGATGATCTCGCCGTTGTCGACGGCGATCAGGCAGACATAGACGGCGCCCGGGTGCCGCGCCGGGTCAAGCTTGCCGGCCGTGTCGAAGTAGACGTGCACGATGGCCGGCACGTTCGTGGGCAGGGCGCTGTTCGGCGGGGGCGGCGCCGTGCCGTTGTTTCCCGTGATGGGACCGTTCGCCTTGGGTGGCTCGGCCTTCCAGTCGTAGATGCCCTCCGCCTCGCCGGTGCTTTCCAGCTTCGCGGGCACGCCGGGGGGCAGCAGTTGCACGTCGGCAAGTTCCAGCGTCTGGCTGCTGACAAGGCTGTTCATCTCGAAATTGTCGATGCGGCAAGGCACGCCGCCGATCCGCAGGTCTGTTCCCATGGCGCTGGGCACGGAAAATCCGTTCGACGGCAGCTGGCCCTCGCTTACTCGCCCGTCCACGTACAGGCTCACGCCGTAGCGCGATACCGCGATCTCCACGCTGCACCAGCGGTACAGCGCAATCCAGCTGTCTGCCAATGCCGTCACGCCGCCGCTGCTGACCGCAAGCTTGACCGCATTCTCGCGCGCCTCGGCAACGCTGATGGTGAATACATTGCCCATCGTCGCGATGGCCGAGCCGTTGGTGCCTAACGGAAAGAAGTCGAACGAAACGGCGATGCCTTCGTAGTCGCCGCTGACGTCGTAGTGGTCCATCCACGGGATCGTGAAGCTGGACTGCATGTCCGGCAGCTCGAGCGCCGCACCGTCCATCAGCAACAGCGTACGGCTGGCCTGGATCGCCGCACGCCCGGACGGCGCGCCGATCACGTTGCCGCTGCCGACCGTCGGGGAATCGCCGTCAAAGGCGAAGCTGACCAGTCGCCGGCGCGCGAGTGCGACGATCTGGTCGTGCTTGTAGTCGATCACCAGCTCGCTGTGCACTTTGCGGGTACTGGCGTTCTGGCGGATGTTGGCGACCATCGCGCGGATCGCCCGCGAGTTGCGCTCAAGCGCCGGGCCGGTCGCGCCCGGGCCCAGGAACGTGGCGAATACCAGAAACGCCACGATCAGGATCGATATGACGACCAGCAACTCCAGCAGAGTGAAGCCCCGCCGGGCTGAGGGGTGTCTGTGATTGAAGTGCGGCACGTTCATACAACACCGGCCGGGGGGCGTGGGTGTGCCTTAATAGCGGAAAGGACCGCCACAACTGCGTGCGACCATCCTCGCAAAACCAGACGTGGTTGCAAGTTGGACGCAAACCACGGCTTCGTCCTTTCGCAGTCACGGCGGGCTGTTACGCGAGACGGCAATGACGCGCCCGGATTGCTGAACCGCATCGGGCCGTGACGGCATTGCCCGCGGGGATAACCGGACGGCAATGTCAACGCCTTGCGTGGATTGGGACAAGCAGGTGCGCAACAAGTTGATCGTGTGCGCTTGCCCCAACTCCGCCCGCAAATAGAATGTTCGGGCTTACTATGGTGTTCGCTAGCCTGACGATAAAGTTTGCGGCGCCGATGAACGTGCACGGGGAGGAACTTCTCGTCCTGTCAAAATTCAAGCCCTCCCACTTCGTTGAGGGACGGGTTGGACAGGCCGGAAACCACCCACCTTGCTAATACAGGGTGCACAAACTGTTCAGCGCAGCGGCACTTTTGGTTTGCTGAAAAGAAGACGGGTCCGGGCCGAGCGCACGGCCCGTTTTCGTTTAAGCTATGCTCCGGGCGGGAGGCCATATGAAGCGTTCCTTGTTTGCACTGCTGCTGGCCGGTCTGGCGCTGATTTCGGTCGGCGCACAGGATGCGCCGAAACCTGAGCCGACCGACTCGGTGTTCGACAGCTACGACCACCATGGCGTGGTCAAGCCCTTCTACAAGCTGGACTACAAGCGCCTTAATGAATCCAGCGGCTTGCAGTACTGGCAGGGCGCGTGGTGGTCGCACAACGACAGCGGCGACGGCCCCATCCTTTACCGCGCCGACGAGCCTACCTTCACGGGCGCGCAGGCCTTCGCCGTTCCCGGCGCCAAGGCCATTGATTGGGAAGAGATCACGATCATCGGCGACGACCTGCTGGTATGCGACATCGGCGACAACCGGCTTGAGCGCGACGACATCACGCTTTATCGCGTCGCGTGGGATGCCGACACAGCGAAGCTCAAGACCGTCGCAACGTACCCGGTAGCCTACCCCGACGGACGACACAACGCGGAAGCCGCGGCCGTCATCGACGGCAAGCTCTACATCTTTGACAAGCGCAGCAAGGACGAGACCTACACCGGCGTCTATCGCTTTGACGAGTTGAAGGACGGCGAGAAGAACGTCCCGGTGCTTTCCGGCAAGCTGGATCTGGACGAACGCGTTACCCTGACGGCCGCGGACTACGACGCCGGCACCAAGAAGCTCGTCCTGTTGAGTTACACGCGCATCTTCGTCTACGGCGAAAAACTCGAGGGCAAACCGGAGCGCAGCGTGCTGATCTACGCACAGCAGTGCGAGTCCCTGTGCCTGCACGATGGCGCAGTGCTTTATGGCAATGAGCAGGGGCAGATCTACCGGGTCAACGACTTCCTCAAGAGCGAATACGAGTACCTGCTTCCGCCATGGAATCAACTGGAGCTGCCGGTCCAGGACGAAGCCGCCGAGCCGGACGGCAGCGGCCAGGCCTGGAAACAGGGCTCAACCGAGTTGCCTCTGAAGGGTTTCGAAGAAGGCGAATACCTGCGCTGGAAAGTCTGCGGCGGCTACCTGATGCTGGCGGGCGCGATCAAGTACGAAAGCTTCTCCTCAAGCAGCGAACGCGGCCCCCGTCGCGGGTCCGCGCTGATCCTGATGCTGGGAAGCGAGTGGACCGATTTTCTGAGCGGCAATGACCAGCACCTCTGGCTCGGCGACAACGGGGAAACCGGGCTGGATGCCTGGACGCTCAGTATGAAGGACTTCTCGCTTTCGCCGCTGAAGGGAATCAAGGCTTCCGGGCGCATGAAGGACAAGACCTGGACGTTCGAGTACGCGCTGCCACTCACCGCCCTGTTCGGCGAGGGGAAGCTGCCCGAAACTCTGCTGGTCAACGCCTGGGGATTCGGGCTGCACGGCGAGAACGAGCCGCACTTAACCGGCGAGAGTCTGGCCTGTATGGCAAACCCGTACACGTGGGCAGGCGTCGAGGTGAAGCTGCCCTCAAAAGAAGAGGGCGGGAAACACAAGTAGCCGGAAAACAGCGAGCCGGCGGCCAAGGCCGCCGGCTCATTCCATTTGCGCCTTCGACCTACTCCGCGTCGTAGCTCGGCAACACCTGTTCGGTATCGCCAGTGGACGGGTTCATGGCGTACAGCGCATCGATCGCGTAGTTGTTGCGCGTCTTGCGGCTGATGACCGCGATCAAGATGATGTCCTTGTTTTCCAGCGAGCTGGAAAGCTTCCACTCAAGGTTGGTCGCGGCGCTGATGCTCTCGCTGGCCTTGTTCTCACCGGCCACGAGCTCGAACACGAGTCGCACGCGGTTGGTGCTTGAGCCCTCGGCGTCCTTCATCTTGATCGTGCCGCGGTTGTCGCCCTGGCGCCCGTTGTAGGCCTGCTCGAAAACCTCTTCCTTGTTGGTGGGCACGCCGTCGTCGTTCAACCACTGCTGGTTGACGCGCAGGCGAACGTTTTCGTTGTTCCAGGAGTCGTCGTAGTTCGTTGCCACCATCGCAACGCGAACGAGCGTCGCGTCGGCGTGCGGTGCGACGGCCTCGATCGTTGGCTTCGGCATGCCACCGCAACCCGCGACGACTGCACCAATGCAAAGCACCAGAAACGCAGCGATAAGCCTCATGGGTTCTCCGTATCCTTGAAGTCAGCGACTGACAGAGTTTGCCGAATAAGTCTGCAAAGGTCCACTGCACAAACGTCGTGTGCGCCGCCGGTCACTTTTCGTGCGTTTGATGAACCCTTAACCTCCGTCTCCGGATTAGACTTCTGCCATGAGCACACGCTGGAAGATCATCATCGCCGCCATCACCCTGAGCCTGCTGGGCACAGGTCTGGTCGTTTCGTTCCTTGTGGTCAACCACATCGACACCTATGAGACGGAGCACACCGACGTCCAGCGCCCCAAACCGCGGGATCTGCTGGCGGACGACAAGCTGGAAGACAAGAAGCCCGAATTCGATCCCGAGCTGATCGACAGTCGCCCCTTCGGCGAGGGACAGAGCGTATGGCAGATCAATGCCAGCGCGGCCGTGATAGAGCTGGACGTGCCCGACATTCGAAGCGACGAAAGCGAAGCACTGCAACGTCTCTACCCGGACTACGCGTCCGCGGCAAAGGCACTCAAGGCCGCAGGCCTCACAGTTCTTCCGAGCGTCAACCTGCTGGGCGGCAAGGCCAAGCAGTTCGATGACGGGCTGTATGCCGCGCTCGACCAATACATGGTCCAGAACAGTGAAGTGGGCGTACGCGACATGGAGCTGTGCGTTCGCCAGATCCTCACGGAACTGAACCCGGCCGGCGAGCCCTATGCCTGGCTGTGGGCCAGCCTGGAGGTCGGTCGATTCATCACGCCGGAGGAGCACCAGCGCCGCCCCGCGATGGCAGGCGCGTTCGTCGAGAGCTTTCTGCTGGATGAAGCCCGATCCAGGCCGGTTGGCTTCTACACCTGGAACGAGAACCTGAAGCGCGTCTTCCAGTTTCTGCGCTATCTGCAGCAGCCATTCTTCGACCGGGCCGGCACGCCACAGGTTCTGGCCAACGCGCTCGCGCGCAATGGGCAGGCACGTGAGCAGTACGTGCGCATGCTGGAGTTTTACGCGAAGTTGAGCGACCCGTTCAAAGGCATGTCCCTGCTGCCATTGCTCGTGGACGGCTACGAGGGAAAGTCGCTGGAGGAGATCGCCAGGTCCGAGCATGCACGCGAGCCGAGCGTCGCCTTCCTGCCGTATTCTGACTCGCCCGAAGTGCAACTGTTTGACCGGCTCTACCCTGAGGGGCTGCCGCCGGGCGCGGAGCTGATGGCCGACCTGATCACCGCCATCCGCGACGGCAAGCTTGACCTGAAGCCCGGCGCAAACAGCGGCTGGTATGACTACCAGCTCTATGCGCTCGAAACACTCATTCTGCCAGAGCGCGGCGAAGGCAACGACAAGCTGATGCTCACGAAGAAGTACAAGCTGCGGCTGCTCGACGCCTTCAAGGCCATGGTTACCAAGACTCGCGAAACCCACATCCGAGGAACGGCCGCGGCCGGCAACGCAGCAGGCGCCGCGTACGAGCCGGAAGCACCCTTGACGCCACGCCTGCGTGTCGAGCCGAACCCCAGCTACTACCTGCGCATGGCGCGCAGCTATGCCTTCCTGCAGAACTTCCTCAACGCGACCGTCGAAGACCTGAACGGCATGCCGGGCTGGTGCGCCGATGGCCGACGTGACTCGGCGCTCGGCGATGAGCTTGAGAACATGCGCCTGCTGTTCTACGGGCTCTACTTTGTCAGTTGCGAAGACATCGGGCACAAACCGCAAACACTGGACGGTGAGATCGACGAGCCGGCCTACGTCCGCACGCTCGCATCCAAGTGGCTCGAGGATTGGGAATCAGACCCGGACCTCGGCGTGGATACACGCGTTGCCGTGCCCATCTTTCAGAGCGATACCGCAACGCGCTTCTGGTGCACGGTGGGCGTCCGGCCGATCAAGCTGCGCGCCGCATATCGCCGCCCACCGAGTTGGCGGGCGATGCCGAGCCCCGGCGATCCGCCTGGGGACTGGGTTGAGGTTGATTCGTACCAAACCGAGCCGCTGAACTGTGTGATCCTCGGCGACGACTTCCTTGAAGTCGAACTCGGCGCCGGGGCCACGCTCACACGCACCGAGTTGCGCAGTGCATGCGACGCGGCTTCCACACGCGAAGAAATCGCCGCGGCGTTGCAGCACTAGCTGCCCGAGTTACTCGTCATCAGTAGGTGGATGCCCGTCGCGCCTGCGTGCGGCTTCTTTCTCGTATGCGTCGAGGATCGCCTTGTGCACATAGTCGCGCACTTCGCTGCGGATCGGGTGCACCAGGTCGAAGTGCAGCTTGGCCCGACCGCGCGCGTCCGTGTCGGCGCGGTTCTGCGGCAGCTTGGAGCCGCACTCGTTGCAGAACTTGGCGCGCAGGTGATTCTTGTAGCTGCACTTGGGGCACTTGTCGGTGATCTTGCGAGAGGGCATCGCGATGAACGGAGTCTCATCGCCCTGGATGATCTTCAGGTCCTTGATCACGAACGAGTTATTGAGTGTGACGCTGCAATAGCCGAGGAGCTTGTCATCGTCTTCGGCGGCTAACTTTACCCTGACTTCCGTGACTTCGATGTCACGCATGGGCCTATCCCCATACTGCACCACCGGGCAAAGTCTGGACTGCAAACGTGCGCCCGAGCGATCTGGCCGTGAGCGAATCTTCCAACTGTTTCGCGGCCGACTCGCTCTGCATGAGAAAGGCGACCGAGGAACCCGAGCCACTTACAAATCGCACAAGAACGCCCGGCTCTTGTGCGGTCGCTTTCCAGGCGTCCGCCAATTTGCGGGAAACCTGAATTGCGTAATCTTGCAACCGATTGAACACGCCCGAAGCAAGTTGCTTTGGGTCCAAATTCTCCGGCAAATGATGAAATAGGTAACAGTTACGAGGTGAATACGTCAAGTCCCGCGCCAGCAGCGAATAGACCTGTCCCGTCGGGCACACGTCGTTCGGGTACAGGATAACCAAGTGCAGCCCTACCATATCTGGTAGCGACTGAACAATCTCACCACGACCAGTGCATATCGCTGTCCCTCCGCTGATGAAGAAGGCGCAGTCGCTGCCGACTTTCGACACCAGCTCTTCCAGTACATTTTTGTGCAGATTAAGCTGCCATAAACGATTCAGGGCAATCAGTGCGTTCGCAGCGTCGCTGCTGCCGCCGCCCAGACCGGCGCCGTGTGGGATTTGTTTTTTCAAGGCGATATGTGCGCCGCGTCCCGGTGCATGCGCCTGTCGCATGATGCCCGCGGCGCGATAGACGAGGTTGGTGGTCGGATCGCCGAGGTCGATGTTGCATTCAAGTGAGAGTACGCCGTCGGGCCGGTCCTCGACGGTGATCTCATCAAACAGGCTCACGGCCTGCATGACGGTCTCCAGCTCATGGAAACCGTCCGGGCGTTTGCCCTTCACTTCGAGGAACCAGTTAACCTTCGCCGGCGCTTTGATGGTGAGCATGCCGCCAGCCTAGCGCGACGGCAGGCACCGGGCTAGGCGGCTACGGGCTGGTGGGCTTCAGCTCGGCGCTGCCGTTCTGCTCGCCTTCGGTGACGCGCATGCGCATCTTCTCGAACGTGAATGCCATGTCGTCGTAAGGACGGAAGTCCTGGCCATGAACCGAGCCGCCGGTGTTCACACGACTGATGCGCGCATTCAGCAATTCGTAGGTCAGGCGATATATCTCTTTGCCGTCCTTCTCAGCGACCAGCTCGACGATCACTTGCGGCAAGGCCTCACCTGTCTGGCAGAGACGCATGAAAATGGGCGTGGCGGCGTCGGTCTCGCGTGCGACAGACAGGTCGTAGATCTGCGTACGGCGCGGCTGGCCCGCCATCGGCTGGTCCGCGAAGATGCCGTGGCTGACGGACGACAGCTCACACTTGTCACGTACGCTGTCACCGGGCTTCACGAAACGATCCAGCCCGTTGATCTTGAGCGTCCATTGTTTCTTGATTTCGTCGGACATGAGTATGCCCTCGGTATGTGAGCGAACTCCAGTGTACCCGCCCGAATGCGCCCGCGCGGTGCTTTTCCAACTATCGTTTGACGCGCCGGGCGATTTCGCGCTTGGCCTGCTTTTCCTTTAACGTCTGGCGCTTGTCGTAAAGTTTCTTGCCCTTGCAGACGCCCAGCTCAACCTTGGCGAACCCGTTCTTGAAGTAGACCGAAAGGGGAATCAGCGTCAGCCCCTGCTCCATGAGCTTGGTGCGCAGCTTGCCGATCTCGCTCTTGTGAAGCAGCAGGGGGCGCTTGCGCTTTGGCTCATGCGCTTCGATCTGGTTGCCGCGGTTCCACTCAGGAATCTGCAGATTCATCAGCCAGACCAGCGACTTCTTCCGGTCGACGACGGCGTGCGCGTCACTGATGATGCAGTGCCCCGCACGCAGCGACTTCACTTCGGCGCCCTGCAACTTGATGCCCGCCTCGTACTTTTCCAGCACGTGGTAGTCATGAAACGCGCGCCGGTTGGTCGCGATGACCTTGCGCTCACCCTCGGTTTCGGCACCTTTGGCCATAACGCGACCTTAACGCCATCGGGTTGCTCCCGCCATCCACGGGCGCTACGCGTTGTCGGCGCGATCGAGCGTGCGGTAGCCGATGGCTTCGGTTACGTGCTCCGATCCGACGTCGGCTGCACCGTCCAGGTCGGCGATGGTGCGGGCGATCTTGCGGATGCGGGTATACGCACGGGCACTGAGTTGCAGGCTTTCCATGGCCGTGTCGAGCAGCGACTTCACCTCGGGCGCTAGATCGGCGTACTTGCGAACTTCCTTGTCGGTCATGCCGGCATTGTTGTGCAGCCCCTGTCGCGCGGACTTGAAGCGCTGTGTCTGCACGTCGCGCGCGGCCTGGACCTTGGCGCGCATGTCGGCGCTGCTAAGCCCGACAGCGCCACCCGAGAGTTCCTTGTAGTCTACGGCCGGCACTTCGAGGTGAATGTCAATCCGATCCAACAGCGGCCCGCTGATCCGCCCGCGATAGGCGCTGATCTGCCTCGGCAAGCAACTGCAGCGCTTGGCCGGATGCCCCAGGTAGCCGCAGGGGCACGGGTTCATGGCCGCGACCATCATCATGCGCGCCGGGTAGGTTTGGCTGCCGGATGCGCGGCTGATCGTCACCGTCCCGTCCTCAAGCGGCTGGCGCATGACCTCCAGCGTCTTGCGGTTGAACTCGGGAAACTCGTCCAGAAACAGCACGCCGTTGTGCGCCAGGCTTATCTCGCCCGGCCGCGGGTTCGTACCCCCGCCGATCATGCCGGCATCGCTGATGGTGTGATGCGGGCTGCGGAACGGGCGCTTGGTGATCAGCGGCATCTCTTTCGTGACCAACCCGGCGACGCTGTAAACCTTCGTGGTCTCCAGGGCTTCTTCCAGTGTCATTCGCGGCAGAATCGTTGGCAGGCGCTTGGAAAGCATCGATTTCCCGACGCCGGGATTGCCGAGCATCAGCACGTTGTGCCCGCCCGCGGCCGCGATCATCAGCGCTCGCTTCGCGGCCTCCTGTCCTTTGACGTCGCCGAAGTCGGCCCCGTAGTCCTGTGCGTGGTCAAAGTAGGCGTCGATGTCCGCCCGGTACGGCTCGATCGGCAGGTTCCCGTTGATGAAGCCAACCACCTCGCGCAGGTGGCCGGCCGGGATGATGTCCATTCCTTCGACTACACCTGCCTCGCCGGCGTTGTCCTCGGGCACGATCAACGACTTCACGCCGCGCGCTTTCAATGCCAGAGCAATCGGCAATACGCCCGCGACGCCGCGGATGCGGCCGTCGAGGGCCAACTCACCGATCATCGCATGGCGCCCGATGGCGTTCGGGTCAACCTGGTGGCTGACGCCCATGGCGCCGATCGCGATCGGCAGGTCGTAGGCGCTGCCTTCTTTCTTCAGGTCGGCCGGCGCCAGGTTGACTGTCAGACGCAGCACCGGCCAGTCGTAGCCTGCGTTGTCCACGGCCGCTCGTACGCGCTCGCGCGCTTCGGTGATGGACTTGTCCGGCAGCCCAACCACTGTGAACTGCGGGTCGTTGGCCTTGCTCGGCGAGCCGTCCACTTCGACATCTACGGGCACGGCCGCGATACCGCTGACGCCTGCGCTCACGATTTTCACAATCATGGCAAGGTTATAGCAGCGTTGAGCCATGCCCGGAATGAACCCCGTTGCGGCGGCTGATTGCGTGGTATGCTGGCGATATGCAGTCACCGGGATCACAACAACCACCCTGGGCCGGGCAGCCGCAGTACTCGCACCCCGCGCCGCAGTACAACCCACCCGGCTATGGCCCGGCGCCGGTGTACTATCCCCAGCCGCGCAAACGCCGGACCTGGCTGATCGTCCTGCTAGTGCTTGGCATACCTGTAGTGCTGCTGATTCTGTTTGTCGCGCTGGGCCTCGCCTACAACGCCATGGCCAGCGAGAAGCCCGGCAATTCGACCGACAAACAACTCGTACTCACGGCGGCCGACCTGGAGCCCTTTATTGAGGGCTTCTCCGCGGACGCTTCCAAAGAGCGCGTGATCCGGCGCGAGAACATCGACCAGTCGTGGGAGGTCGAGTACGAGTACGAGAGTGACGATCTATACATCATGTCCAGCTTCTATCGAGAGAACAGCGCGGACGACGCCAAGTACACCACCACCGGCAACGAAATGGGTTCGTCGATCGGCTTCCACGGAACCGGCATCACCGAATCCGAACGCAATGACCTGTTCAAATGGGGCGACGCTTCGAGCTTCTACTTGCTGGAGAACGAAGGAAAGCCGATTGGCAACCGGCTGGTGGCACGCAAAGGCAACAAGGCCCTGTACATTGTCTTCAGCGGCGTCTACTTCGCAGACAGCCAGATGATTCATGAGCTGCTGGACCCGTTGCTCCAGCGCATCGACGCCGCCAAGTAACTGTCGTAAGGGCTGCTAGAATGAGCCCATGGCGCGGACAGCCACGAGTTTCATTGAGCCCGTTTCCGGTCCCTTTGTCGCAATTGACTTCGAGACCGCGGACCACTACGCCGACAGCGCTTGCGCCGTGGGGCTCGTACGCGTCGAGAACGGCCGCGTCGTTCGCCGCGTACGCCAGCTGATTCGCCCGCCGCGGGACATCATGCTGTTCACGCACATACACGGCATCACGCTCGACGCCGTTGAGGACAAGCCCGAGTTCGGTCAGGCCTGGCCCGTCCTGCGTGAGATCCTCGACGGCGCGAAGTTCATCGCGGCGCACAACGCCGGATTTGACCGCGGAGTGCTGTTCGCCTGTTGCGACAGCGCGGGACTGGAGCGGCCGACACTGCCCTGGGTCTGCAGTGTGCGCCAGGCGCGCCGCGTGCTGAACATCTTCCCCGCCAACCTCGCCAACGTTTGCCGCGTCATGGGGCTGAAGCTGAATCACCACGAAGCGCTCAGCGACGCCGAAGCCTGCGCGCGCATCGTGATGGCATCACGCCGCGCCCAAAAGACATCGCGGGGGCAGAACGCGCCCGCGACTTGATACCGCGCTACTTGTCCAGACCGTGCAGCAGCGCCGAGCCCGCGGGCAGAATGCGCAGCTCTTTCAGGTTCTTGGCTGCTTCCACCTTGGCATCCGCTTCGGCCTTCTTGGCGTACAGGTCGGCCTCAAGCTGCAGCGCCTCTTTTTGCTCCAGCTTCAGGCTGGCCGCCTCGGCCTGCGCCCTGGCCGCGTCGATCAACATCTGGTTGCGGACCTGCTGGGCCTTGGCGTCCTGCTCGGCGGCGGAAGTCAGCGCCTCGGATTCCGCCAGCTTCTTAGCCAGCAGGGTCTTGTTGCGCTCATCCTGGGCCAGCTTCTCCTGCTTGGCCGTTTCAATGTCGGCCTCGGCCTGGACCTGTTTGTTGATGGCCTCCTGGATTTTCGGGTCATCGAAGCACAGGCCCTCACTGGCGCCGAAGTAGTCGATGGTGATGCCCATCGGCTCGAACTTGTCGATCGTCGCCTTCTCGACTTCATCGAACACACGCGCCTTCTGCAGCTTGCAATCCTCGAGCTTCAACTGGCCAAAACGGCTGGCCAGTTCTTTCTGGCAATAGCCGCGAATGTTGGCGTCGATGATCTCCTCGAGCTGCACGCCGTTGAAGTGGTACAGGTAGCGCGCGGCGTCGGCCTCGGTGATGTGCGCCATGATGGTCGCGCCCGCGCTGAAGCCGATGCTGTCCAGCGACTCGATCGCCAGCTTCTGCGATTTGTTACTGGTGCCGGTGTCCGGGTCATCGGTCCACTCGCGCGTCACCGGCGTACGCTTCACGGTGATCACCCGTGCCGTCGGAATGTACTCATAGCTGAACCACATGCGCCCGGTACTGCGCTCACGCAGCGGCAGGATGATGCGCGCGGCGGACACCTTGTTCTCTTCGAGAAACTCGACGCTCTTGAACTTGCCCTGCTGGTCGGTGTCCTCGATGTTGATCAGGAACGCGGTCTCATCGGGCTGGACCTCGACCGACTGTTCCAGCTGGGCCGGTCCGCAGCCCGCAAGCAGCAGCAGGGGGATCAGCAACGCCACCATTATCCTCGTCTTCTTCATGACAGTCTCCTCTTCAAACCCGCCTCCCGGGAGTGACCCCGCAACGAAGGCACGCTTTATCTACCAAGAGGAGACCACGCCGAATCAGCCGGCGGCGCTACAAAGCAAACGCGCCTTTTGAGCAGCGCGCCGAGCGAGACTCCAGGCGATTGTGGTACTGGCCGAGTGCGCCGGCGACTCATTCGTCGCCCGGCTTCTCGCGGAACTCGATGCGTTCGACGGGGCGCGGGAGCCATTCCACGAAGTGAAAGTGGTTGGGCGTCATGCCTGTCCTGAGCCTGACGGAGGGCACCAGGCCGGCAGGCGCATGTCGAGGCGCTGGCAGCAGAGTGGGAGAAGCACAGGAAGGCCTCGCACTCCGCGTCCCTGTGGAAGACAGTCACTCGGCCATAGCCGCGATTGATAACATGGCAGCAAAGGCTGGCAGGAGGGCAACCAGCAGGGCGAAGCATGAAGCAGGCTGCCAACCGCCAGAACCAGAGCAATAAAAAGTAGCCTGACCCATTTTTAGTTTGCAACGCAGCGGCCGTGGGCAGGCTCTGGCGGAGTCTTGGGTATGATGCTCGATTCACACCAAAACCCAAGAAGTAATAACACTATGTGAGGCGCGCGTGAGATTGTGGGAATTGGCTGTCTTGTTTGGCGACTATCGAGATGATTTGAAGAAGCTTCTCGAGCGGCCGACGATGAACGAGCTTCGGGAGTTGTTCACCGACATGTCGACTTACATTGCAACCCAGAACCGAGACATATTAGATATGACGCTACAAACGCGACTCGTCGAAGAGGCTCTTTCATTTCTTCCGCACAGGTGGTTTCAAACAGCGTGTCTTCTGATCTATGCCAGACGAGACGTCGATGAAGAAGAGGATGCCGAGGAGCTGACCGCCTTGGAGGCTTACAGGAGATGGGGCGGAACGGCAATGGAGACAGCCCGAGAGAGACGGTGGTGGCACCTGCCACAGGACCATCGACCCGTCTGAATCGAGTTGGTTCGACAGCACTCGTGAAGCGATGCTTTCCTCGAAGGACGGGGGAGCGACCGCAAGCCATGCAGTCAAGCCGACTGCGATCAACGTCACTGTCATAGTCAACTGGACCGGAGTAATCTTCCGCGTCACTCGGCGACCTCCAATGCCGTCTCAATGATCACAATTGGAGAATGATAGGGGGGCCAAAAAGGGGCCAAAAAGGGGTCAGGCTACTTTTTTGGGCCCTATTTTCAGGGGTTGCGCAGGAGCTGCCTACTCGTCGCCGGGCTTTTCGCGGAACTCGATGCGGTCGGCGAGGCGCAGGGGCTCGAGGTAGAACTCTTCGACGACGCGCCCGCGCAATTCCGGCGCCTTCTTCAGCATTGCGCGCACTTCTTCCAGGGCGGCGTCGTCTTCGCCGAGCTGGGCCAGGGTGCAGGCCTTGTAATAGCGCGGCTCGATGCGGGCCGGATAGTCCTGTGCGAGCGTGTCCGCGGCGTGCAGCGCCTCGGCGAAGTCCTCGTACTGCAGCAGGCGATGGACCTTGCCGATCAGGATGGCGAACTTGCGCGCCTCCTCAACCTCGTCGCTCTGCTCCAGCTCGCCTTCCAGCATGTGGATCCAAGCCTTCATGCGGTAGCCGCGCTCATCCAGCGGCGAGGCCTCGAGCAATTCATCAAGGCGCTTCTGTGCGGCCTCACGCTTGCCACGATCAAACTCGATGCGCGCCATGTGGTAGCGCGCTTCGACCGCGTCAGCCGCATGCGGGTCGAGTGTCTCGATCACTTCTTCAAGACACTCCCACGCCTTGTCGAGGCGTCCCAGCAGGATTTCTGCCCGGGCGATCTGGAGCATGCCGAAAGTCGTAACCAGGGAATCCTCAATCTTCTTCATCTCGCGGCGCGCGGCCCTGGCATTCCTGCGGGCAAGATAAAGCGCGGCGTGCAGCTCCGTCGCGCGCGCATCAATCGCCGGATCGAGCCCGCCATTGGTCTCCAGAACTTCCTCGATCAGCTTGCCGGCCTCAGCGCGTTCGCCGACTGCGAGGTGCGCTTCCGCCAGGTCAAGCCGAACATCCAGTTGCATGACGCCTTGCGACTCAAGACGGCTGAAGCAGGCAATCGATTCGCCGTACCGCTGCAGCGCGAGGTAGCAATGGCCGATGTCGCGGTTGATCGAAACGTCGCCGGGGCGGTCTTCCAGCACGCGGCGGTAATAACTGAGCGCGCGGTGCGGCTGGCCATGGTCAAAGTACAGGTCGCCAAGGTTCAGCAGCACGCTTGAATTGTTCGGCGTGATCTCGAGCATGCGGCGATAGCACTCGACCGCGAGATCGGGGCGCAGCTTGCCCTCCGACAGCGTGACGGCCTTGACCCAAAGCGCACCGACGAAGTCGTTGACCTCTGCAAGCGCCTTGTCCGCGTGCTCCAGCGCAAGGTCGTCTTCCTTCAACTCATAGAACGCGAACTCGGCCATCAGCTTGTGGGCGGGCGCCTTGAAGGGTGACCGCGCGATCGCTGTCTCAACGGCGTTGCGCACCTCTTCGGAGCCCAGCTCGCCCTCGCGCCGACGCGAACGGTGCAGGCGAAGCAGCGTAAAACGCGCGGCGGCCGAAAGCAGAGACGCGAGCCCCGCGTCGGGATGATCCTGTGGCGCCTTTGCAGTCAGCTCAACGAGCCTTGCCAGTCTTTGCTCGGCCCCGTCGTCGCCGGGCGCGGGGGATTCAACGTCGAGAAAGTCGGCGTGCAACTCCAACGCCTTGCGGTGTGCGGCCAGTGCCTCCTGCCAGTCGCCTTCGCTTTCCGCGCGCAGGGCCTGCCGGTTGTGCATCCGTGCGGTAGCTTCGCGGGCTTCGTTTGTCGCGCGCTCTGGCTCAGTGAGTTCGCCCAGCAACTCGGTCGCGTCCGTAAACAGACCCATCTGGGTAAGGAGGTCAAGCTTGCGCAGCTTTGCATCAAGGTCGACCGGGTTGTGCTCAATGACCGTGTCGTAGTCCTTGAGCGCCTCGTCGAACAGCTCCAGACGCTCCAATGTCAGCGCGCGGTTGTAGTACGCCACGCTGCGGTTTGCGTCGCGGTCGATAGCGCTGGTCAGGTGATCCAGCGACTCGCGGTAGCGTCCGAGCTCGCGCAACAGGTTGCCGTAGTCATTGTGCAGGCTGGGGTCTTCGGGAAGGCGCTCGAGGCCTTTCTGGTACCACTCCTCCGCGCCGCCGAGGTCGCCGCTGAAGCGGTAGGAATCGGCGATTTCGTTGTAGGGGCCCGGGTGCTCTGGTGCCAGCTCCCACGCCTCGAACATCAGCTGCATGCCCTCAGCGCGCCGACCGAGACGGGTCAGTGATCGGCCTTTCCACATCAGGACTTCGGCAAGTGCCTCCGGCTCGGACTCGTCGTTGCCGCGAAGCAGGCGCTCGGATTCGTCGAAGGCTTCCAGTGCCCGGTCCGGGCTGCCGATTTCCGACAGCGCCAGCCCACGCTTGAAGTGCGCTTCCGCATGCGCGGGGTCCATCTCCAGCACACGGTTGAACGCACTCAGCGCACGCCGCGTCTTGCGCAACTCGAGATAGCACGAGCCTTTCCACAGCAAGACCTCGGCCGGGGGGATGCCGGACGTGGCCGCGCTGTTGAAGTGGTCGAGGGCGTCCTGGAAACGGCCAACCTCGAACAGCGCCTCCGCCATGGGGAGGTGGATATCGCTGTCGTAGTATTCGCGCTTTACGGCCGCCTCGAAGTACTGCACAGCCTCCGAGAACTTGCCGCTTTCCAGGGACTCCAGGCCGCGATGGAAGAAGTCCGAGGGCGTGATCAGGTTGTCATCCATAGCTACCGCAGTTTCTTCTTACGCATCCAAGGTATCGCGTAACGCTGTGTTTGGAAGGCGAAGTCCGGTTGTTGGATGGCGTGATTCTGTCGTAACTTCCGCCAACGCCGGGGCGGGTGATTCATATTTCGGAGTTTGTGGAAAAACGAGGTCCTGTAGCCATTTGGGCCTTTTTATCGAATTCATTGGCGAGACCGCTTTTGGGTTTTAGGGTTTGTGTGCTCACGACACGCCAGGAACAGGCCATGGCACTCCGCCGCAAATCACTTTCCACCGGCGACATCGCGCGCTACTGCCAGGTCACGCCGGCGACTGTCGTAAACTGGATTAAGGCCGACAAGCTTCAGGTCTATACAACCCCCGGCGGGCAGTACCGCATGGAAGTCGGCGACTTCGTGGGCTTCCTTGAGGCCAACAAGCTTCCGATCCCTGAAGAGCTGCAGCCAAGCAACGAGCGCAGGGTGTTGTTGATCGACAACGACCCCGAAGTGCTGGAACGCGCCACGCAGGCGATCGCCGAGCACCTGCCCACCGTGATCCTGGAAGAAAGCGATAACGGCGTTGACGGGCTGCTGAAGATGGGCGGGCTGAAGCCGCACGCGCTGGTGCTTGACCTTAATCTGCCGAACATTGACATCGCCGAGATTTGCCGCCGCCTGCGCGCCAGCAACGAGATGCGCAACGTGTTCATCGTCGCCGTTGGCGGCGCCGACGCAGACTCCGACATCGTCCGGAAGGTCCGCCGCGCCGGCGTAGACGCATTTCTTGCGCGCCCGATCAGTTACGACGAGCTGATCCGCACCCTCAGCAGACTGCTCAAGCTCAGTGTAGCCTGACCAGACAGTAAGAAACGTGACGTAACCAACGCCGCGCCATGCATTTGGCCGTGCTAGCGGCTTGTCGGAAGTTTCCGGGGACGTATCTTGTGAGTTCCCCCAGGGTGCATTACCGCAAACGGCCCGCCCCGCGGGGCTTGGGTCGCGTGTGCGGTATGCTGCACTGTCAACTACGGAGAAGCCCTGATGTCTGTGACGCTTAACCAGCTGATGGACTTCATGGTCGCGCAAGGTGCAAGCGACCTTCACTGCGCAGTCGGACGCAAACCGGTGATCCGCAAGTCGGGCCACCTGAAAGACGTCAACGCGCCGGAACTTACGGCCGCCGACACGATCCGCCTGGTCAAGGAGATCGCGCCGGAAAAGTGCATGAAAGAGCTGCAGGAAGTCGGCAGCACGGACTGGGGCCACGCTTTCGGCGACAAGGCCCGCTTCCGCTGCGCGGCGTTCAAGCAGAAGAACCAGGTCGGGCTGGTCATGCGCCAGATTCCGAACCGGCTGCTGACGTTTGAACAGATAGGCTTGCCCGAAAACACCAAGCGCCTGCTGGACCGTCCGCGCGGACTGATCCTCGTGACCGGCCCCACCGGCTCGGGCAAGACCACGACGCTGGCGACGATGATCGACTGGATCAACACGAATATTGACCACCACATCATCACCGTCGAAGACCCGATCGAGTACTACCACAACCACAAGAAGTCGATCGTCACGCAGCGCGAGCTGGGCAACGACGTGCCGAGTTTCGCCGAAGGCTTGCGCCGCGCGCTGCGTCAGGACCCGGACGTGATCCTCGTCGGCGAAATGCGCGACCTTGAAACCATCGGCGCGGCCATCACCGCGGCCGAAACCGGCCACCTGGTGTTCGGCACGCTGCACACCACCGGCGCCACTCGAACCGTCGACCGAATCATCGACGCTTTCCCGACCAACCAGCAGGAACAGGTCCGTGCGCAGTTGGCAGTTTCGATGATCGCGTGCATCAGCCAGGCCATCATGCCGAAGGTGGGCGGCGGGCTGATCGCCGCGTTCGAGATCATGGTCAGCACCAGCGCCGTCGAGAACCTGATTCGCGAAGCCAAGACCTACCAGCTGAACTCGGTCATCCAGACCGGCAAGAAGGAAGGCATGGTGCTGCTGGACGACTACCTGTGGGACCTGTGGCAGGCGCAGAAAATCACGCGCCTCGACATGTTCCGCAAGGCCAGCAACGTGAAAGAGATGCGCGAGAAGTACGACGCATTCCGGCGCGGCAAGGGCAAGCTCTGGGACGACGCGCTCGTCGCGGAGGAAGAGGCCAAGCTCACGGGCGGCAACGCGCCGCCGCCGGCCGCCGCCGCGGCCGCCGCGTCACAACGGCGCGCAACATAGTAGACTAGCAGGTTGCAGTACGGGATTTCGCCAAGTGCATCGCATGGAGTGCGGATATGGCCAAGCGCCGTAAGTTGCTGGGGCAGATTCTCAAGGAAATCGAGCTCGTCACCGAGGGTGACATCCAGGAGGCTCTCGCCCGGCAGAAGAAAGAAGGCGGGCTGATCGGCAAGATCATGGTCGGCATGGGCTGCTGCTCCGAGGGCGACATCACCATGGCGCTCGCCGCCCAGAACGACATGAACTTTGTCGATCTGTCAGGCCTCGACATCCCGATCGAGTTGCTCGACTTCATCTCGGATGCGCAGGCGCACACCTACCGCGTCGTGCCCCTGGAGTTTGACGGCGACAACCGCACGCTCGTGATCGCAATGGACGACCCGACCAAGATCGTGGTGTTCGACGAGCTGCAATTCGCGCTGCAAAGCAAGATCCCGGGCATCCGCATCCAGGGCGCACTGGCCAGCGCCGAGGACATCGATACGGCCCTCACAAAGTTCTACACCGAAGACGGCATGAAGGGCGGCTACGGCGAAGACGACCTCGCCGAGTTCGTCGAAGAAGGCGTCTACAAGAAGGACGCCGTCGTCCTTGATGCCGACGAAGCCGACTCGCCGGCCGTGGTCAAGCTGCTCAACTTCCTGCTGGCGACCGCCATCCGCGACCGCAGCAGCGACATTCACCTCGAGCCGTTCGAAGAGCGCTTCCAGGTCCGCTACCGCGTGGACGGCGCCCTGCTCGCGATGGAGAACCCGCCACGAGAGCTGGCCGCAGCGCTGATCAGCCGCATCAAGGTGCTCAGCAAGCTCGACATCGCCGAGACACGCATGCCGCAGGACGGTCGCATTGAGCTGGTGATCGAAGGCCGCAGCGTCGACCTTCGCGTCAGCACGCTGCCGACCATGTTCGGTGAAAGCTGCGTGATGCGTATCCTTGACCGATCCAACGTGAGCCTCGACCTCGACAACCTCGGGATGCGCCCCGAGGAAAACGAGATGATCAAGGCCCTGATCGCCAAGCCCAACGGCATCGTGCTGGTCACGGGCCCCACCGGCTCGGGCAAGACCACCACGCTGTACAGCTGCCTCAACTACATGAACAACCCGAGCATCAAGATCATCACCACGGAAGACCCCGTGGAGTACGACCTGCCGGGCGTCATGCAATGCCAGGTGAATGAGGACGTGGGCCTGACCTACGGGGCTGCACTGCGCAGCATCCTGCGACAGGACCCGGACATGATCCTCGTCGGCGAAATCCGCGACCGGGATACCGGCGGTATCGCGGTCGAAGCGGCCCTCACGGGCCACCTGGTGCTGAGCACGCTGCACACCAACGACGCGCCAAGCGCGACGACCCGAATGCTCGACCTCGGACTGGAATCGTTCCTGATCGCTGCGACGCTTGAAGCGATCATAGCCCAGCGTCTCGTCCGCAAGGTCTGCAATAACTGCAAGGAATACTACGAGCCGGAAGCCGAGCAGTGCATGGAGCTGGGCCTGCGCCCGGAATCCATCGCCGGCAAGAAGTTCGCCTTCGGCAAGGGCTGCTCGCGCTGCAACAGCACCGGCTACAAGGGTCGCATGGCGCTGTACGAGATGTTCCGCATCAACGACGAGATCAAGCAGATGATCATGGACGACGCCAACGTCGCCAGCCTGCGTGAAGCCGGTCGACGCCACGGCATGCGTACGCTGCGCGAGTCGGGGCTGCTGGCCATCTACGACTGCGCGACGTCGATTGATGAAGTCATGCGCGAAACGCTGGTACTTGAGTAGAAAGGCAATGACCAGTTACCAATAACCAATGACCAATGCGCCATCGGCAGTACCATTGGGAATTGGTCATTGGTAACTGGTCATTGCAGTTAACTCCATGCCTGACGCGTCGAAATCCTCAAACGGCAGCCTGATCCTCGCGGTCACCGGGCTGTCGTTGACAGCGCTGACAATCGCCGGCGCACTGCTGCGCCAGTTCCTCGACGACGCGCTCTGGACGCAGATCTGGTTTGCCGTGGCAATCGGCGGGCTGGTCGGCTTCGCCACGAACTGGGTCGCGATCAAGATGCTGTTTCACCCGCGCGTTCGCGTGCTGGGCGTGCAGGGTGTGGTTCCCTCGCGCCGGCATGAGCTGGCCCGCAGCGTCGGTGAGACGCTTGAAGAACACCTCATCAGCGGCGACCGCATGCACGCCCTGCTTGTCGGCAGCGGCGCCATCGACGAGGCGATGGACAAGTTGGCGAACCACCTGCCGCGCTTGCTGGAAGATCCGGATGCACGCGAACTGGTCACCCGCGAAGTGACCGAGACGATTCAGCAGACCATGGGCGACGTCATCATCTCGGCCAAATCCAAACTCAAGGAAAAGGCCCGCAGCAATCTCTCGGCCGTCGTCGCGGGCAGCACGGCCGCCATGTCGCTCGGCCCGCTGGCGGGCGTAATGGCGGCGGGCGCCATGAAGTCGGGCATGCTCGACAACATCGTTGACAAGCTGATCGACAACATGGCCGATGAGTTGCGCCGCGACGGGGGCGTGGACGGTGCCGCACAGGGAATCGTCAAGGCTTTGCCCAAGCGCGCCGAACAGGTCCTCAGCGACGAAAAGCTGCGCGCCAAGCTGACCGAGCTGTTCGAAAACATGGCGGAAGACCTGGTGAATGCGGTCGACGTCGCCGGTTTGATTGAGCGTGAACTGCTCGGGCGTGATGAAGGCGAGCTCGAGGCGTTGATCGACCGCGTCGCCGCCGACGAGTTGACGTTCATCCAGGTCGCGGGCGGCGGACTCGGCATGATCGCCGGACTCGCCTTGATCTGGCCATGGCTGCTGCTGCCGATCGGGCTGGTGTTCCTGCTGCTGGTTCAGATTGCACGCTCGGCCGAGAAGAAGCACGCGAAACGCCGCGAGGCCGAGAAGTTCGCCGACGCGGTCGTGCAACCGGCCGACATCGCCCCGGAGCTGCCGCCTCCGAGTGAGCCGCTGCAGCTACCGGCGCCGGACGAAGACGAGCCTGAACCGGTTACGGCAACGGCGGAAAAGTCCAACTAGTCCCGGCGTCGCAGCCACAACCAGACACCGGTGCTGCCCGCCGCCACCGCCCCGCACGCAAGAAAGACAAGCCACACCAGCGGTGGA
This sequence comes from Planctomycetota bacterium, assembly GCA_020638675.1. Classification (GTDB taxonomy): domain Bacteria; phylum Planctomycetota; class UBA8742; order UBA2392; family UBA2392; genus JACKID01. The sequence continues at coordinate 338,552 of JACKID010000001.1, read as the reverse complement.
AGTCTGCGCTCGGGCGGAGCTGTGAGTTCGCGCCGGAACTGCGCGTAGGCGTCACGACCGTAAACGGTGACGTCGTCAAAGTCTGCTTCCACTTTTGCGTTCAGGCGGTGGCTGTCGCAGCCGATCCCGAGCGCCATCACATCGGGTGGCTCTTCGCCGTACACAGACCGGTAGTCGGAGGCCACGTCGCGAACTTCGCCGAGCCATTCCCCGGCGGGGTCGCGTGAGCCGCGCAGGTTGATCACTACGATCCGCCCCTCGCCGAATGCAGCGTCAACGGCTTCGTTGCTCTCGAGCGCCCCGCCGAACGTGTAGCAGATTGCACGGGCAGGGGGTGTTACGCCGGTGTATTCCTCCACCTTCTTGCGCCAGGCCAGTGCCGCAGGCCCCGCGTTCTTCCAGCCGGAGTCAAAGCCGACGAGAAAGCGGGCGGGAAAGTTGTCAAACTCCGGCGCGAGCGGGCTCGAGCTGTCGAACACGCGGGATACGCGCCAACGCCATTGAATGAGGGGCTCTTTGACCGGGTCGTAGCGCAGTGCGCGCCACAGCAACCCGGCGCTGCTGTCGCTGGTCAGGTGGATGGCGCCGTCGCGAGATTCAAACTTCAGCGCGCGTTTCGAGCCTTCTACCTCGTAGTAGTGCCAATCCTCGATGGAGCTTCCATCGTCCAGCACCCGGCCCGGCACTGGCTCGGTTGGCGCCGCGCTCAATACCTCGCCTTGCAACGCGTGTCGTGACTGGGTCGCCGTGCAGCCTGCCAGCAACAACAGAATGGGAAGCGTCCATCGCATCGGCGCAGTGTAGCAACTGCCGCGCGATGGCAGGTGTCAGGGCAGCACTTCGCCCAGGTAGCGCAGCAGGTTGCCGCTGAAGACTTTCTCGATCCGGGCTTCAGCAAGCCCCCGTTTGGACAGTTCGCGCTCAAGATTCGGCAGGTCGCCGAGATGCCGCAACCCGACGCAGGCATCGGCGAAACCGTCAAAGTCGCCCCCCAGCCCGACATGGTCTTCGCCACACACGTCCATCGCGTGCAGCAGGTGATCAGCGATGTGCTCAACCGTGGCGGGCTGGTGCCCGGGCTGCAGGGCATCTTTCAGCAGGTGTTCCGGGTAGAAATCGATGCCGACGAATCCGCCGCGCTCGGCGATGGCATGCAGCATCTGGTCGTCTGCATTGCGCACGATGTCGACGTAGCGGCGAACGCCGACGTGGCTGATGCAGGGTGGACGCGTCACCGCCCCCATTACGTCGTCGAATGCCGGCTGCGGCAGGTGTGCACAGTCCACGGCCATACCCAGCTGTTCCATGCGCTGAATCAACTCGCGCCCGAAAGAGGTCAGCCCTCCGCGAGGGTCCGGCACGCCACATCCGTCTGCCACCTCGTTGGCGTGGTTATGCACCAGCCCGATGCCGCGCACCCCGAGAGCGAAAAACTCGTCCACCAGCCCGATCTCGCCTCGCAGGGGCGAAGCGCCCTCGAGCCAGGGTATGAGTCCGGCCGAATCCCCCAGCAGCGCAAGATCGGCGGCGCACCGAACGCGGACAAATGCGTCCGGGCGCTTCTCAGCCCATTCATCCAGCGTGGAAATGATGCGGCGGGCGAAATCCTCAGCCGGCTTGCCCGAATAACGCTTCGGCGTGAAGACGGAGCAGACCTGCAGCACCTGCCCCACCTCGCGCATGCGGGGCACATTGACGTGCAGCCCGCCGTCACGGCTGAAAGGGTCGAGGCCCTCGAGCGTGATGCGATAGAACGTGTCGGCGTGCGCGTCGGCGTATTTCATGTGGCTCCAGACTGGCGTCACGCTGTGCGGCGCCCGCCACCTTTATCGACCTGTGAGCCCCTTGGGCTGTAGCCTGAGGGCAGGCCTTCCCTATAATCCCGCCATGCTTCGAACCGGTGCAATTCTCGTCATTCTCACGCTCTCGTCCTTCGCTGCCGCGCAGGAGTATCACCTCGAGGTGCGATCCGGCGTCGGCGACGTTGTGGCGCCGCCGTACACGCGCGTCCAGGTTCAGATCACTCGCGACAAGACCGAGCCGTTCGTCGGCCGAATCGTCGTTGACGTCGACGCTGGCGGAATGCCGGGGCGCGGACGTGGCGGACGCCGCCGCGGCCCAGCCTTTGAAAGCGGGAATGTTTCCGTTACGCAGGATGTGTCGCTTGAGGAAGGCGCCGCAAGCCGAGTGATCTCACTGGACGTGCCGGTAACCGGCATCTTCTCAGTGGACGTCACGCTCGAACGGCGGCTGACGGGCGAGTACTACGACGAGGTCGCCACGACTCAGCATTCGCCGGGCGCGCTGTATGACCCTTCGAAAAAACTGGTCGGCTTCGTAAGCCCCGCCCGGCTTGAGGCCGCGCAGCCGTTCCTGTTCGTGCAGCTGGTGGAGATCCAGGTCCAGGACCTGCCGGATACCTGGAAATCACTGGCCTGCTTCGACGCCATCGTGCTTAACGACGACCGCCTGACACGCGCGCAGTCCAACGCACTCGTGGACTACATTGCCACGGGGGGCACGGTCATCCTTTCCCCAAGCTCGCCCAGCTCATTCAACCCGGAGACGCCGGCCGGGCAGTTGCTGAAGATTCCCGCGACAACACAGCAGATCTCGAAAGAGTTGAAGGATTTCAGCGCTTACTTGATCGGCGAGTTGACCCCGAGCGGATTCAGCGGGCCCACGACCAACCCGGGCCTGCCGGTTGAAGAGCCGGCCGAGGAGACCGTCGCGCCGACACCGGCAACCAGCGAGCTCGCCTCGCCGCCGGATGATTCGCCGATGCGCCTCTGGCCCGAGAATGGGCGCTCCAAGCCCGTTCCCGAGACCGGCGATCTCGTCAGCATCGCCCGCGTCGGCGCCGGCAACCTGATGCTGCTGCACGCGGACATCTCGGCCGAGCCGTTCACCACCGGCGACCGTGTGCCGACAACCGCGGGCGTGCACCTGCTGGAGCTGGCGCTCAAGAAACTGGACCCGCGCCTGGCCCCCTCGCCGATGGAGTTGCTGGTCGACAAGGACGTTCGCGACGCCATCGACATCGCCGGTCGGCGCATTCCCGGGCGCGATGCGCTGGTCGTGATTTTGCTGCTGTATGTGGGCATCGCGGGCGTCGGCATGTTCCTCGTCGCGCGCAAATTCAGAAAGCCGGAGTTGTACCCCGCGACGCTGCTGGCCGCCGCCCTCGTGAGTGTCGCGCTGGTCTTCGGCATCGGCGAGCTCTACAAGCGCTCCGGTGACCGGGTGAAGACCGTACGGATCCTGGTCAGCGACGAAACCACGGATCGCAACGCGTTGTTCGAGCTTGGTTGCGCCTATGCCGTGCAAGGCCAGAGCTTCGACTTCGTGAACTCGCGCAAGACCGCACTGGTTCCCGCGCGCTTCGAGCCGAACGCAGGCTCCATCCGCGGCATGCCGATGGACCCGCTGGATCAGACGATCAACTTCACGGCCGGTGAAGGCACCACGCATATCACGGACCTCGACCGCTGGCAGAACGTGTTCTATTCAAAGCGCGACCCGGCCGACCTGGAAGGCTTCCGCGTAGACGTCGAGTCCATGCCCGGCGCCTGGCGCGTGACGAACAGGTCGCCGCATGAGCTGACGGGCTGCTTCTTCCTGGTCGGCGGGCAAACCAGCAGCGGTGCGACCTGCGAGTGGCACTATGTATCGTTGCTCGGCGCGGCCGGCAGCCAGGACGGCACCCTCACGTTCAGCGAAAGCACCCGCATCACGGGAGACATCGAAGATGCCGCCCGCCGCTTCATGGACGACACGGGCGGATTGACCGCAGACGTCGTGGGCGCGATGTTCAACATCAACCCGGAGGATCGCCTGCGCATGTCCAGCAGCTTCCTGCAGGTTGAATCCAAACTCTATGCGGCGGGGCTTCGCCCGGATGCCGGCGAGTTCCTGCTGATTGCGGTGCTGCCGGAAACCGCGATCAGCCCGTCGTCCATCGGCGCCCAGGGTGTAGACGAGGGAGACATCGGCCAGGTCAACCTCTGGATGGTCCGCGGCGGAGTCGAAGGCGGATAGCCTGGAATCTGCGCCCGCGTCACGCCGTTGTACCGTCGCAATACCGTCGCACCGCGTGCTGACCGGGAATCCCGTCGATGTACAGATTGCTGCTGATCCTGCTGCTACTTGCGCCGCCGCTCCTTGCACGCGACGTCAGCGTTCAGGAAGTCGCAGCCGATGCAGCGGTCGTTGCCCGCCTGCAGTCACAGGTTGAGCCCGCCTTTGCCATCGTCGAAGAGAAAACGGGGCTCGCCGACGACGGGCCTTTGCAACTGGTCATCGTGGGCGGCTCTCGCAGCTTCAGCGAGATGGCGGCGCGAGACGGCGTAGGCATGGAAGCCGAGAGCGTGTTGGGCTACGCCATCCCGGCGCAGCGGCGGCTGGTGCTGAACCTGAGCGGGATCCGCGATCGCCAGATGGAGCCGATCGGCGTGCTGCGGCACGAGATCGCCCACCTGGTCATGGGCTCGACACTGCGCGTTGCCCGTCCGCTCTGGTTCGAAGAAGGCGTCGCGCAGTACGTGGAGTCGATGGCGCTGAACGAGCTGATCGAAGCCCAAGGCGCCAACCCGTGGGTCGACTTCAGCAGCCTCGACGACCTCGACAATGGCTTGCGCGAGCAAGCCCGCGCGGGTCAGGCCTACAGCGAGGCACGCGAGGTGATTCGTCTGATCGTCGCAAAATACGGCGAGAAGAAGTTCTTCAAGCTGCTGCAGTTGATGGAAAAGGGCGAAGGCCCCTTCGACGCCGCCTTCGAGAACGCGACCGGCGACAGCCTCGCAGCATTCGAGCCGGTCTGGAAGGCGGATCGTGAAGAACGCAAGTCGTCCCGGGTTGCGGGCTTCCTGGGCAGCAACCTGTGGTGGATTCTGCTGGGACTCACCGCGCTGATCATTCCGCTGGCCGTCATGCTGCGCCGCATGCGCGGCAAGTCGCAGGTCGACCACTGGGAAGAGACCGAGAAGTACTTCCCCAGCGACCCGTCATGGTCCTACACAGATGACGAGCCGGAGGGCTACACGCCCGAAGACCCGGACGCCTGGAAGCGCTAGGGCGAAACCCTTGGCGCACGGTCAGTTGATCTGCTATCTGTGGTCCGCCAATTTTGGAACCTTGGGGGCTCATGCCACTGGCTGAGATTGACCCGGAAGCCGCACTGAACTGGCTGCGCGACGTGCTGTTTGCACCGAACGGCGCGCTTGTGCTCGCGTTCCTGTTCATCGCCGCCCTGATCGTCGCGCGCCTCTCAACCACTTTCAAATACCTGCCCAAGGTGACCGCGTATCTGCTTGTCGGGCTCGCGGCCGGGCCCTATGCGGCCGGGCTGATCAGCAAGGAATTCCTGGCCCAGATGGAGGTCGTCAAGCAGATCGGGCTGGCGCTGATCGTGTTCCTCGTCGGCACTGACCTGACGCTCAAGACGCTGGGCAGCGTAAGCAAGTCGGCCAACCGCATCGCGCTGGTAGAGATCGGGCTGACGTTCGCGCTGGTTGGCGGCGGCGTCAGCGCGATTGCCGCCGTCACCGGCAACGACTGGCGGCTGGGGCTCGTCCTGGGCTGCTTCGCGGTAGCGACGGCACCAGCGGCAACGCTGGCGGTCGTGCGTGAATACAACGCGGACGGTCCGGTGGCCAAACACATCAAGGCCGCCGTCGCGCGCAATGACGTGGTGGCGCTCATACTGTTCGGCATCGTCTCGATCTTCATCTTCGAGACGCCGCCGGGGCAGACTTTCCTTGAAGGCAATATCGCCACCAGCCTCAAATGGGTGCTGCTGCCATTCCCGATCGGCGCCGCGGTGGGTCTGCTGTTGGCGTATCTGGAAACCATCGAGGAAAAGTCTCCGCTGCGCATGTTGCTTGCGCTGGGCGGGCTCATGGTCTGCATCGGGCTCGCCAAATTCGCCGACTGCAGCGAGATCCTCACCGTGCTGGTCGCGGGCTTCGCCTATGGCAACAGCACCATCAAGGGTGCGCCGCTGCGCGAGCAGATGCGCACGCTCGAAATTCCATTCTACGTCATCTTCTTCGTGCTAAGCGGCGCGAAGCTGGACGTCCGCGCACTCGCGGCGCTGGGCCTGATCGGCGTCTCGTTTCTCGCGTTGCGCACGGCCGGCAAGACACTGGGCCCGTGGCTGGGCGCACGCTGGGCCAAGCTCCCCAAGGAGCAGCAGAAGTACCTATCGTTCAGCCTGCTGTCCCAGAGCGCGATCGCCATCGCCATCATGACCGTCATGCAGCATCGCAGGGTCAACCTGCCCAATCCGGAATTGGCCGACCAGATCACCGCGCTGGTGTTGGGCTCGGTGCTGGTGTTCGAGATCGCAGGCCCGATCCTTGTGAAGGTCGCCGTCCTGAAGTCAGGCGAAGTCAGCATCGTGGACGCCGTCAAACACAAGGAGAGCATTGCTTCAGGCAACCAGCTCGTGGCGGTGATCGGCGAATTCCTGAGCCACCTCGGGCTGCGCAAGAGCCGCAAGGAAAAGTCGCTCGGCGACCTGGTGCAGAAAAAGACCCAGGCGCTGCCGATGGACGCGAGCTTCGACAAGATCACCAAGTTCATAGAAAGCTACCCGCACGACAGCTTCCCCATCGTGGACAAACAGGGCTTCTACGTGGGCTTCATCAGCTTCAACGAGATCAAGGACGCGGGCTTCGACCCGGTCATGAAAGACCTCGTGCGTGCAGCGGACTTGATCACTTCCTCCTCGGCCGTGGACCTGGACGAGGACGACGTGGACTCGGCCTACCTCAAGTTGCGCGACCTGCCGAACACGGCGTTGCCGGTCGTGAAGCACGCCGAAGACGGCAAGCGGCTGCTGGTGGGCACGATCACGCAACGAGAGTTGTTGCAGGCCTACATGGAGCGGCACGAGAACGGCGCGTGATCCGTTGCGCGTGCTCGGCCTGCCTGTAACCTCGCGCGGTACCAGCATCCGGGGGACTCGTGGGGACTTCCGCCAGGCTGCTTCTGCTCGCGCTGATTGCAGTTTTCTGCTCGCAGCTGATTGCGCAGGAGCACGACAACACCGTCAGCTTCGACATCTTTCTGTTCAATCAGGAAGACGTCGACAATGGCGAAGGCATAGGCGGCGGAAACCCGATCTTCAGCGAGGAGTTCGCATACGGCGGCGCACGCATGGCGGCGAAGCTCAAGGTAAGCGACGTGATTTCGCTGCGACCGACGTTCGGGATTTCCTCGATTGATCCCGGCCCGTCCGTGGACGCACCGGCAACGATCACGAACGCGACCTACAACCTCACCAACGCGACCACGACTTCGGCGTCGGCCACGAACTTCACTCTGTCCGGCATCATGGACATCAAACCGAAGGATAGTGACTGGACCTTCAGCCCCGGCGCCTACTTCGCCTACCAGCCGACATACGTTTCGCGCGGGCTTGATTTCTCAGCCAGCGTGGAGTTGTTCAAGGGCAACTTCGTTCCGAACTTCAGCTACAACGTGCGCTGGGATTCACTGACCGGCGGCAACCTGCGTGCCGCCGGGATCTGGGGCGGCGAAACGGGCGAGATCGACGAATTCGGTTTCGACCGCAGCGTACACGAGCGCGTGACGCATAACATTGAACTGGGCTTCACGCAGATACTCTCGCCCGATTGGAGACTGCAGGCGAGCGTGCAGTACACTCGGCAGGACGGCTTTCTGGGCGGTCCCAATGAGCAGGTGACGGTCTACCGCGGTCTGACACCGGTCCTCTACTCTGATGAGAAGCTGCCTTCGCGCCGCAACCGTCTACAACTGAATTTACGGGTGCGTTTCTCACCGGCCGAGCATTTTTCGCTAGGCATGGACCACAGCGCCTACTGGGACGACTGGGGCATTCGCAGCGTCGCCATTCAGCCGAACGCCGAAGGCACGTTCGGAGATCCGCGTGCGCGCTGGAGAATCTGGTCGCGCCTGAGCTATCAGGAAGGCACGCGTTATCACCGGGGTCACCCGCAGCACGAGTATCGCTACCAGACCGATGACCCGGACTTGGGCACCTTCAATACCAAGAGCGGTGGGTTGCTTCTATGGTTTGACATGCCGGAAACAGGCGAGATGCAATGGATCCTGCGTGTTTCATTCAACGGGACGTACCGCAGTGACCGCATCTGGGGCCTCGGCGCCCTGATTGGCTCCGAGTTTGGCTGGTAGCAGACTTGCCGGGTTGAGCCCGGCACGACCTCAAAGCACGCACTGCGTCCACAAAGCATGACCTTGGTGCGATTTGTGCCGATCACGCCAATTGACACGGGTGTAGCATTCCCAAGCCAAGACACCCGTTTTTGCCTCAAACCCTTTCCCGTAGTACTCTTATGCATCGGCAATCCTGCCGATGCCTGTTGCAACGCGGAAGTTCATGCTCGTACTCGGAATCAACGCGTACCACGCCGATGCCTCTGCAGCGCTGTTTGCTGACGGAAGGCTGATTGCGGCCGTTGAAGAGGAGCGCCTGAATCGAATCAAACACTGTGCAGGATTTCCCGCGCTGGCCGTGGCTGAGGTACTGCGCATCGGCGGAATCAGTCTCTCGGATCTGAACGAGGTCGCGGTGGCGCGCGACTCGACTGCCAACCTTCGCAAACGCCTCGCTTATGTCGTCCGGAACCTGCGCAAGACCAGCCAGGTCGCCGGCAAACGCCTGCGCGACCGCGCCGGGCTGAAAGACCTGGACGAACAACTTTGCGAGGCCTGCGGCGTGCCCCGCGCCAGCCTGCGCGCGCCGATCAAGCGCGTGGAGCATCACCTTGCCCACGCGGCCAGCACGTTTCTCGTCAGCCCGTTCGAGCGCGCGGCGATTCTCACCCTCGACGGCTTCGGCGACTTCGCCAGCTCGCTGTGGGGTGTCGGCGAAGGCGCCAATATCAAAGTGCAGGGCCGCGTCACCTACCCGCACAGTCTGGGAATCCTGTACACGGCGGCGTGCCAGTACATCGGCTTCGATCGGTACGGCGACGAAGGCAAGGTCATGGGCCTCGCACCATATGGCGAGCCCACCCACGCGGATGTGTTTGATCGGCTCGTAAAGTTCACGGACGACGGGTATGAGCTGGACCTCGAGTGGTTCAATCACCACACCGAGGGCGTCGAGACCGGCAGCGACGAATACGGCAGCCCCAGTTTCGCCGCGCTGTATACGCGCAAGTGGATCCAACAGTTCGGGCCGGCACGCAAGCGCGGCGCGGAAATCACCAAACGCGACCACGACATCGCCGCCAGCCTGCAGCAGCGCCTTGAGCAGGCGTTCATCCACCTGGCGAAGCTGATCCACAAGCGAACCGGGCTCAAGGACCTGTGCCTCGCCGGCGGCGTCGCGCTGAATGGCGTCGCGAACGGCAAGCTTCTGGAAGAAACGCCCTTTGAGCGCATCTATGTGCAGCCGGCCGCCGGCGACGACGGTACGGCGCTGGGCGCTGCGGCGTGGCTGTCTGCCCGCGCCGGCGAGCCGCGCTTCGAGATGACGCATGCATATTGGGGCAGCAGCTTCAGTGAAGACGAGATTCGCCTGGCGCTGGACGAGTCCGACGGCTTGAACGCGACGCGCCTGGATGACGACGAGCTTTTCGACAGGACCGCACAAGAAATCGCGGAAGGCAACGTGGTCGGCTGGTTCCAGGGCGCCATGGAGTGGGGCCCGCGCGCACTGGGAAATCGCAGCATCGTCGCGCACCCCGGCCATCCCCGCATGAAGGAAGTGCTGAACGCGCGCATCAAGCAGCGCGAGCCGTTCAGGCCATTTGCCCCAAGCATCAAGGCCGAGCGCTTGGGCGACTACTTCGAAAGCAGCCATGCGTCGCCGTTCATGCTGATGGTCTACCGCACCAAGCCCGACAGGTACGAAGAGTTGCAGGCCGTGGACCACGTAGATCACACCGGACGCGTGCAGACCGTGCGGCGAGAGGACAACGAGCGCTACTGGAAGCTGATCGATGCCTTCGATCGTTTAACTGGCACGCCGGCCGTGCTGAACACCAGCTTCAACGAGAATGAGCCGATAGTCTGTACACCACGCGAGGCGCTGGATTGCTTCCAGCGCACGAAGATGGACGCAGTCGTGCTGGGCAACTTTATGGTCACCCGCCGCAACGCGGAGAAGGCGACTACAGCGGAGCAGGCAGATGCAGCCCACCGATGAAGAGCTGCTGGTACGCGAAAGTGCGCGCAAGGCCGCGATGTCGGAGCGCGCCGAGTTGCGTGCACGCGGCTTCAGTCGCGAGGCCGCAATCGCCTGCATGCTGCTTTGCATGGTGGGGCTGGTGGGGCTGATGGCCTGCGTTATTGGAAACTTCGACCTGCGGGTCGGCGGCAGCGGCGCGTACGAAGTCACCAACACAGGCAAAGGCTGGGCGCTGGTTCGGTCCAGCTATGACCTGACGACTTTGTTCGCCGGTGTGGGCGCGGCCGGGTTCGCGTCGGCGTTGATTATCTGCGGCGGCGCGATGGGCCAGTTCAAGCGCATGCCGCCGGGCTCGGTGTATGCAGTAGGTATGTCTGCGATTGTCAGCATGGTGGGTCTGCTGGTGCTGGCATTCGTCGTGTAGTGCACAAGCGAAAGCAACAGGGATGCTGGAATACTTGCCTTATGCGGCCGGGGTTGTGGCTGCGGTTGCGGTTGTGCTGGTCGGCGGGCGCTGGTTCCGTCGTACGGCATGGCGGCTCGGATTGATCGACGGGCCCAAGCTTCGCGGCGTTCATGCCGAGCCTGTGGCCAAATCCGGCGGCATGGCGATCGTAGCCGCGCTGGTCGTGTCGCTGCTCGTCCAGATGATTGCGGCTCGTACGCTGCATCTGGAAGACGCGTACCTGACCGACATCAACCACCTCTACCTGTTGCTGCCGGCACTGGCGATCGCAGGGCTGGGTCTGATGGACGATCTGCGCCCGCTGGGTGCGCTCCCCAAACTCACCGTGCAGGCCGCTGCCGCGACCGTGGCATGGTTCCTGTTCTTCCGCCTTGACCACGTGAATGCCGCCGGACTGCTGGACTTTACCGCCGGCTGGCTGTCGCTGCCCCTGACGGTGATCTTCATCGTCGCCGTCACCAATGCCTACAACATGATCGACGGCGTGGACGGCCTCTGCAGCGGCGCCGCGTTCATCGCGCTGCTGGGGATCGGGCTGTTTTCAATGCTCGGCGGCGAATTGCGGCTCGAACTTGCATTGCCGCTCGGGGCCGCGGCCTTGGCGTTCACGCGCTTCAACCTCGGCAAGCCGAAGGCGTTCCTTGGCGACTCAGGCAGCATGTTCCTGGGCTTCCTGATCGCGACGCTGGCGCTTCGCGCCGTCAAGCAACCCGATGACGCGGTGGACGTCGTGCCGCTGTTCCTGCTGCTGAGTCTTCCGATTGTCGACATCACTACCGTGTTCTTCCGCCGGCTTGTGCAAGGCACCAACCCGCTCAGCGCCGATCGCGGGCATATTCACCACATCCTGATGCTGCAGTTCGAGGGCAACACCTTCCGCACGACGGGCACGCTGCTGTTCATGGCGTCGCTCGGCGCGGCAGGTGCCATCTGGTGCGGCTGGATGCCGAGCTTTGCGGGCGCGGCAATCGCGCTGCCGCTGGGATTGTACCTGGCCATCTACATCTCCGGCGGGTACGCGAACTGGCAGAATCTGCGCAACGCCGGCGCGGCGACAGACGCCGCCCAGTCCGTCGCAAGACGCGCACTGGAATCCGGCGCACGGCAAGCGCTGACCGATGACAGTCTCGTGGATTGGATGGAGCTGGCCAACGTCACCGCGATCGCGTTGCTGACCGACCAGGGCCAGCGAGTCTGGAGTGCGGGCATTCCTGACACCACCCGCGAAGCCCTCAATACTCCGTTGTTCGCCAGCGGCCGCGTTGAGCGCGGGCGTCTCGTGCTGCAAGGTACAGGGCGCGCAGGTGCGATGGCATTCGCCGCCCACCTGCTGCTGCCATTGTATCCGGCGTTCATGGAACTGCTGGCAATGGAAACCGCGGACAAGGCCGTAGAAGAGACCCGCGTCGAAACGCGCGCATAGGAAACTGCCTTACGCGAAGAAGCGAAGGGAAGCGCGAAGAACATCAGGCTGGAAGTTGGGCTCACGCGAAATACTGAGCTGGCTCGCACCCGACGCTGGAAGCCCTGGCAGTCGCTTCTCTTCGCGCAGTTCTTCGCCTCTTCGCGTGAATCGGGGTTCAGCCAATGATGCGCAGCACGACTTCGGCGTCATTGGTCTCACTTCATGGGCGCTCGGTGATCTGAATTCCGCCGTCGTCCAAGCACTGCATGCGCAATCGGTCGGCCTTGGAATTCCACGCCTGCTCCCACGAGCCGCCACCTTCGGATCCGAACAAGTACTGGTTGAGTGGCTCCGTGCTCCCCGCCCTGATGACCTTCTGCCATGAGAGGAGGTGTAGTGCTTGTTCGACGTCGCGGTCGCCCAGGAAGCACATGAACGACATCCACTCTTTCTGGGCGCCTTCGTCGTGTCCTGCGAAGTCAGAATTCGTGAGGTATCCCGAACAGACTTCTTTGTAGACCACGCCATCCCAACCGGCACGCAAGAGATCGAATTCGGCCTTTGCCGTCTCGGGAGACTTCCGAATGCGCACACGCGCATCCCCGATCGCGTCCATGTCGCGATCGCCCTTGTAGGCGCGCCAAATCTTGGGGCCGACGTAGGCAGCGAGCAGAGAAAGGATAACCAGAAAAACGAACACACCAACGTACCGCTTCAGGCACCTTGTCTCCGGCATTGAAGGATCTGTGGTCATAGCATCCGTCGCACCGCCGCTGCGAGCGCAGTCCGACGCCATAGGGAAACTCAGCCGATGATGCGCAGGACCGCCTCGGCGCCCTTGGCGAGTACGCCGTCGCCGGCGTCGATCTCGATGTAGCCGACGCTTTCGCTGAGGCTGGTGATTGCCCCGCTTCCCTTGAACGTGCTCCAGGCGACGTCGTGGTCATCCACGCGCACGGGCAGCAGCAGCTGCTTCGTCTTGTCCTGCTTCACCTCATGGCCGAGCGTCACGATCTTCTTGCGACGCTCATGGAAGTGGTTGTGCGCCAGCCTGCGGATCGCGGGCGCGAGGAACAGCTTGGCGGTCAAAAGGCAGCTGGTCGGGTAGCCCGGCATCCCGAACACCCCGCACTTCTTGATCGTCCCGAACAACACGGGCTTGCCGGGCTTGATGGCGACGCCGTGCACGTGCACGCGCCCCAGCTCGGCCACGGCCTCGCGGGCGAAGTCGCGCGCGCCCACACTTGTGCCCCCGCTGAAGACCACCAGGTCGTACTCGTTGGCCGCGTCGGACAGTGCCTTTGTAAGCGAAGCCAGCGTATCTTTCACGTTCGGCTTGTATGTGACATCGGCGCCTGCGCGACGCGCGATCGTCATCATGGCGTAGCTGTTGCAGTCGTAGACCTGCCCGCCCTTGAGCGTCTTGCCCGGCGCGACGATCTCATCACCCGTGGTGAAGATGAGCACCTTCGGGCGCTTCACGACCTTGATCTTGCCGCGCCCGATAATGGCGACCGCGGCAATCTGCCCCGGCCCCATCACGGTGCCGCGCTTCAGGACCACGTCGCCTTTGCCGATGTCGCCGGCCTTCAACCCGACGTTTTCGCCGGCGCGGATGGGCGCGCGGAAGCTCACGGCCTGTCCGACCAGCTGGGCGTTCTCAACCATGACGACGGCGTCCGCGCCCTTGGGCATGGGCGCGCCGGTGGCGATCTCAACGCACTCGCCCTTGCGGACGGTGCCCTTGAAACCCTTGCCCGCGACCGCCTTGCCGGCGATCTTCAGCATGCCAGGCTCTTCCAGGTCCTCGCTGCGTACGGCGTAGCCGTCCATCGCGGCGCGGTCGAAGGCCGGCACGTTCAAGGTGCTCTTGAGGTCTTCCGCAAGAATCCGCAGGTCGGAGTTCTCGACAGCGATGACCTCTGTGCCCGTCACGGGACGCAGTTTGGCAAGGATCGTGTCAATCGCGTCATCCGCGCTGACGAGGGTGCCGAATCCGGTTTTCTTGCTCATGGCCGTCACTTCTTGTCCGCTTCGCCCAGCCTGGTGCGCGCTTTCTCGATCGCTGCCTTGGCGTAAGGGTCGTGTTCCGCGTCGATCGCCTGCTTCAGCAGGGCGTCCACGTCGAGAGTTTCATTCGGCAGCCCGGCGTCCAGCTTCCAGGTCACGAGCGCGTCCGCCGCTTCGCCGCGTACGCCGCCGGATTCATGCTTCAGCGCCTGCCGCAACAAGCCCGGTACCGCGTCATCGCCAAGGCTCGCCACGACGGGCAGCATCAGCCGGATGCGTTGCAGATTCTGCTCAGCGGATGGCAGTTGCAGCTCGCTCTTCAGCTTCTCGAGGCACAGGCCCCTGGCACCGACGCTGGCCGCGGACAACGCATCGCGGGCGCCGTCGCGAACGTAGTAGACGGAATCGTCCAGCATTTCGATCAGCCGGGAAACGGCGGCCGAAGTCTCATAGTTCCCCAGCAGGCTTGTCGCGCGGTGTCGCACGCGCTCGGTTTCGCTGTGTGAGATATCCACGATCAGCGGCACGGCGTCCTCAATCTTCCACTTGGCAAGCGCGGCGACCTGCGACAGGCGCGGGCTCAATTCCGTTTCCTTGGCCGCCTGGGCCAGCAACGCCTCGGCCGCGCGCGGATCGTCCAGCTGGATCAACAACTCAGCGACGTTGCGGCGGGCCGTGGCGTCCTCGTGCCCGACGTTGGCCACGAGGTCATCGTACGCGTCGCCTTCCCAACCCTTGAAGACGGCATTGAGGCAGCGAATCTCAAGCCCCGCGGTGACACCCAGCTTGGTCAATGCGAATTTGCGGCCCTCTGCTCCGGCATCGATGATCGCCTTGCGGGCTTCGTCCACCTTTTCGCGATTGTCGCCCACCTGCCACAGCGAGCCGGTGGCCCACAGCGATTCAAAGTCCGGCTTCTGATCCTGCTGCGCAAACACGGCGCCGCCCACCAGGGCGAAGGTCAGAGCAAGAAGACAGAATCGAGTCAGGGGCATGGAATCATCCGGCCGGTCGTCGGATCGATTACATTACTCGCGCAAAGCCCTAAAGCAAACGGGTTTGCACGGGCGGGACAACCGGATCCCACCTCCGGGGCCTGTTTCTTCCCATAATTGCTCAATCCGGGCCTGAAACTGTGCCGATAGGCCCCCAGACCCGCCCGCTCATTGCGGGCCGGCACGCCAACGAATGGGGAGCTTGCCCAATGCGCTATTCACTGATCATGCTTGCTGGTCTGGTTCTTTTCGCGGCCGGCTGCACGTCCATCGCACCGATTCCACCCCAGGACCCGGTGGTCTACGGCCCCGAGCCGCGCAGCATGATGCTGTCGGAGATGTCCACCGAACTCGGCTGGACCTACGAGCCGGGCCCCGGCGCCTACGACTTCACCATGAGCAGCCCAAAGGGCGACAAGGTGATCTTCCGGGACAAAAGTGACATCGTGAACATCAACGGCACCCAGTGGCGGCAGGAACGCGACTCCGTGGACCGCCGCAACGACATGCTGCTGCCGGAAAGCACGTTCAATTTCGTCTGCAAGCACTTCGGTCGTTACGACCTGGTGCATGAACCGAAGCGCGACCCGATCGGCGACTACAAGCTCGAACCCATCGGCCCCACTGTCTCGCCTACCAAGACCGAAGCCGTCGACGCCACGAGCACCGTGCTGAAAGGCCTCACCATCTGCATCGATGCGGGCCACGGGGGCAGCGATCCGGGTGGCATTGGCCACGGCGTGCAGGAGAAGCAGGTCACCCTGCCGGTTGCGCTCAAGCTGCGCGACCTGTGCACGGCGGCCAGCGCCAAGGTCATCATGACCCGCACCGACGACACCTACCCGGACCTCGACAAGCGTTGCGAAGTCGCCAACAGCGGCAAGGCCGACCTGTTCATCAGCATTCACGCCAACATCTCGCCGACCGACGAAGAAGTGACCGGCTTCGAAGTCTTCTACAACAAGAACTCTGAGCCGGGTGCCCTGTTTGCCAAGGCGCTGGTCAGCGCGATGGACGCCGCCACGAACAGCCCCAATCGCGGCGCGAAGAAGGACCCGCGCGGACTGCGCGTGCTCGAGAAAACGCAGATGACCGCGGTGCTGGTGGAACTGGGCTTCCTCAGCAACAGCAGCGAAGCCAGCGAGCTGACCCAGAAGAGCTACCAGGACAAGATGGCAACCGCGCTGTTTGAAGGCGTGGTCCAGACCTGGACCAAGGGCCGCGCAAGCGTCAGCAAGTAGGCCACCCAGACATGCCCAAACGGCCCGGGACATCCGGGCCGTTTGCATTTGTGCCCGGCCGCAACCAGCGGGCGGCCTGTTTCAATTGTGCAACGATCTCGAATCCCTAGCCGCCGATCAGGAACACGAACAGTGTTGAGCCGATCAGTATTGCCCCCAGCGCGATGTATTCCCAGATCATGTCCATTCTCCGAAACTCCCCTTGCTGAGCGATGTACATGGATACCCCGCAATTGGACGGAATGCCAATAGCGCTTTGAACCCCGTGTTTTAGAATTGAAACACATGGAAATGAGGGTTCAGAACAGAGACGCCGACGCGCCTGCGCTGAGACGCCGCCTGAAGATCGTGGCGGAGGCGCACAGCCAGTCTGAACTCGCGCGACGCACCGGCGTCAGCCGCGCCAACGTCCACCGCTATTTGCGCGCGGGGCGCATCCCGGCCGACTTCATCCAGCGGCTGGCGCTGGAATTCGGCATCAGCCCTGCCTGGCTGATCCTTGGGCGCGGCGAAATGCTCGAAAGCCGCGTCAGCGAGCAGGCCGTCGAGGAGTCCAACCGCCTGCTGGAGCTGGTTGTGAAGCTGAACGCGGTCGGGCACGAGCGCCTTGGCTCGCTGGAGGCGCGCGACTCGGCACGCATGGTCCGGGAACTTGCGGACGCTCTTGCCCGCCACGAGGACCTTCAGCGGCAACTGATGGAGCGTCTGCGCCCCGTCTACCTGAAGCTGCTGAACCAATACCGGGTGCTGATCGGCGAGCACCGCCATGAAGAAACCGGCGACGTGCTGCCCGCCCTGCGCCAGCTTGTGCGTCTCGCGCAGAACCCGTCCATGCAGGCCAACGTAGACATGATCGAGGCCGTTCAGCGCTTTTTCGAAGGAGACTTGACCAGGCAACGCGAGCTGCAACGCGGCGCTCTCGGCATGATGATCAGTGCCGGGCGACTGCGCGACGCCCAGTTCATGCGGCTCACGTACAACACGTGTGTCGGGCTTGCCAGTTCGGGGCGTCTGCGCGAGAGCGCCCGCCTGGGCAACGCGGCACTGCACCTGTCCGATGCTGAGCAGCGAGTCTGGATCGAAGACTGGCTGCTGCGTGTACCGCAGGCAATCCTCGACATGCAGGAGGGTCGACTCGGGCGCGCCATGAATGAACTGAGCTGCGTTATCTCGGCCTGCGGCGGCGAGATTGCATCCAGCCTGAAGGATGCGCTGGTGTTTGCCGGCTACCTCGCGGGCATGCAGCCTCTCGAGGATATGGTCAAGCGCTGGTCGACCTACGCCGTCGGCTCACCGCCGCTGCTGCTGGCCGGGATCTGGTCGCGCGAACCTGACGCCCTGCGGCGCGTACGGCGCTCAAGGGTCAACATGCAGGGGCATTTGGACGCACGTTCTCGCCGCTTGCTCGAAGTTATCGACGCCATGCTGGAAGGGCGGGAGCCGCCGCCTGCGGACAGCACCGAGCCCACCCACGCGTTCGAGCTGTTGGTCGCAACCTGCGAAGCGCGCCTGCGTGCCGGCCAGAAACGCAAGGCCGTGACCGCCCTGGAACGAGTCGATGCAGCGCAAGCCGAGCTGGGCGCCGAGTTCCTGCCCGATTTCCTGATACGCGCCGCCCACGCCCGCGCGACGCTGGAGCTGACGGACGGCGCAGCCCGCGAGCAGGCCGTTGCGTTCGTAAAGGCTTCGCTGCTGCAGGGGTATGGCGTGGTAGCGCCACTGGCCGTCGAGCACGGCATCGAAGTCTCCGCCCCCGGCAGCGCCATGCCGCGCTAGTGCCGCCTCGAAACTCACACTTGCATCCTCCGCGTGCTACACTGATGCCATGCAAAAGGTCACTCCACACTGGGGATGGTTCTTGCTGGCGCCGGCTGTGCTCGTGCTTGGCGGCATCGCGGCATCGGTGCTGATGGTCGGCGGGATCATGAGCGTCGCCAGCGGGATGGAACACGTGGACGTACCGGGTGAGCGCGTGGTGCTCATCCCTGAGGCGGGCGACCAGACGATCTACTACGAATCCAGCGGCTTTCAGGCTTCGCCACCGGCCGGGCTGAATCTCGAAATCACTCCTGAAGGCGGCGGCGAGCCACTCGAGCTCCAGCAGCCGGTCGGCAACGTCACGTACAACGTGAATGGGGTATCCGGGCGCAACTTCAAGCGCGTCTACATTCCGAAGCCCGGTCGATACAAGTTCTCGGCGACGCTGCCGCTGGGAGCGACGGGAGGCCAGATTGCATTCGGCGGAAACCCCGGCGGAAAGATCGTCGGCTCGCTGCTCGGCTTCTTTGGAATCGGCGGCGTGTCGTTCCTGCTTTGCGTAATCATCCTGATCGTGGTGGCTGTGAAGCGCTCCAACAGCCGCAAGCGCATGCTTCAACAGCAGTACAGCCAGTTCCCGCAAGGTGGTATGCCCCCTGCACCTCCCCCCGGCGCGGCAACCTGATGATTGATACCGAAACCTGTGAAGCCTGGCTTCGCGCGCAACTTTCGCGCGCGCGGTGGCAAAGCGTCACCCGGCTGATCGCCACGGCGTGCGCAACGCTGCTTGTTTTCATCCTGCAGTTCATGGCACTGGCGATCACGGTTCACTACTTCGCAGCGCTGGCGCTGGTGCGCCTGCTGCACCTGCCGCCGGAGGACCCCGTGAACCGAACCGTGCTCGCAGTGGCGCACTGGGGCTGGTCGATTGAGGAGTGCGCGTCGGCGGCAATGGCGCTGTTCGTGATGCTGTACATTGCGCTGCGCCGTCGCGGTGGCCGCGAATTGCCGGCGCTGGCCCACACGGAAGACACTGGCGAGCCCGCCATGACGTTCCCGCAGGCCAGCCGCACGCCCGTGCGCAGCGATCTCACACGGGCCGTGCCCAACGCATTCGATCACGTGCGCGCCATCGTGTTCGCGCTGCCACGGCTGATCGCCGCGGCACTGGCAGAGATCGCCTTGCTGTGGCGGCTTCACCGCATTTCAACCGGGCCCTGCGCGGCTGTCGTCGCCAACCTGTTCGGCCGGGGCGAAGTTAAGCTATCTGAGCTGGAACAACTGGTGGGTCCGGCCGTGCTGGCCGAAGCCCTGCCGCATCTCTGGGAATTCCCGGGCATCCAGTTCCACAGCGGCGAAAAGGATGCCCTCTCGCTCGGCCCGGTAGCCGCCGACCAACTACTGAGCTGCGGCGTTGCCTAGCGCTTCTTTTTGGGCGGGACCGGGCCGCCTTTCGGCTGATTCTTCTTCAGCTTTGCGCGTGTGGGCAATGCCTTGCGCTTCGGCTTCTTGAGGCCCATTGCCCCTCGCAACACGTCGGGGTCGAGTCCTTCGTCTTCCACGGCGTCCAACCCGTCAATAGTGCGGAGGTGCATCTGCAGCTCCAGCTCGGTAATCACGCCCTTTTCGACGAGCGTTGCCACCAGCCCCATGCAGACCAGCGCCAGGGTGTTCACGTCCACCTGCAACTCCGCGGCCAGGCGGGCCGACGACACCTTGCGCCCTCCGCCAGACCTCAGGCTCTGGACTGCTTCGCGCAGGTCACGGATCTGGGCCCACTGGGGGTAGAAGAAATCGAGCAGTTCCATGCTGTCTCCTTTCAACCTCGCCAGTGTAGGTGCACCGGGCGAAAACCACGATTACAAGGGGGCCTCGGCTTTGGACAGCGGTTTCTGACACCCACCAACACGCTGGCGATGTCGCAACGGTGTGTATATTTACTGCTGGGCACTTGGAGTGTCCGAGGTATCCGGCACCTGACACGAACGCGAACCCGACCGGAGGGAGAATAGAAATGGCAAGCTTCAACAAAGTCATACTGATGGGCAACCTGACACGGACGCCCGAGTTGCGCAGCCTTCCCAGCGGCACGCAGCTCACGGACATCACGCTCGCGGTGAACGAAAACTACACCGACAAGTCCGGCAACAAGCAGGAATCCACCCACTTCGTCGAGGTCACCTTCTGGGGCAAGCAGGCCGAGCTGATCTGCCGCTGGAAAAAGCAGGGTGACCCGCTGCTGATTGAAGGCTCGCTCAAGCAGGACAAGTGGGTCGACAAGGAAACCGGCAAGAATCGCAGCAAGCTGAAGGTGCAGGGCTCAAGCTGCACCTTCCTGAACCGCGGCAGCGGCGAAAGCGGCGGTGGAGGTGGCGGCGGCAACCGCGGTGGTGGTCGCGGGCGCGGCAACCAGGGTGGCGGCGGCAATGACAGCGGCGGCGGCGACGACTACGGCGGCGGCCCCGGCGGCTACGACGATTACGCCACCAGCCTGCCGGAAAGCGGCGGCGGCGAAGAGCCGCCGTTCTAGCCAAGACACACGGGACAGGTGTCAGCCGCAACAAACTTGTGGGCTGACACCTGGCACCCGAAACCCGTAACCTGCGCCGATGCCCTACTTCGTCGTCACAATCGAATACATCAAGCCGATGGACGTGGTGGAGGAACACACGCCCGCCCATCGCGCGTTTTCCGGCGAGCTGAAAGCACAAGGCATCCTGCTGTTCAGCGGCCCGTTCAACCCGCGCACCGGCGGCATGCTGGTGCTGCAGGCCGAGAGTATCGACAAGGCCGTCGCCCTCTTCGAGGACGACCCCTTCAAGAAGCTGGAAATCGCCAAGTACCAGATCCGCGAGTGGGTGCCCAAGGTGGGGCTCGAGCGACTTGAGTAGAGGTCGCCTCATGCTCCTGCTGCTCGACAACTACGACTCATTCACATTCAACCTCGCCCAATACTTCATGGAACTGGGCGAAGAAGTGCGCGTTGTCCGCAATGACGAACTGAGCGTCGAAGAGGCGCTGGCGCTGAAGCCGGACCGCGTTTGCATCTCGCCCGGCCCGGGACGCCCGTCCGGCGCCGGCATCACGCTGGAGCTGATTGCGGCGTGCGCGGGGAAGGCGCCGCTGCTCGGTGTGTGCCTCGGCCACCAGGCGATCGCCGAGCACTTTGGCGGCAAGGTGGTACATGCGCCGACACTGATGCATGGCAAGACCAGCCGGATCGTTCACGAGGGCGAAGGGGTATTCAAAGGCCTGCCGTCGCCGTTCACGGCCACGCGCTATCACTCGCTTGCCGTGGAGCCCGAGAGCGTGCCCGACTGTCTCGAAGTCACGGCACGGACCGAAGACGGCCCTTCGACAGGCTCAGGACAGGGCGTCATCATGGGCCTGCGCCACAAAGAGTTGACGATCGAAGGCGTGCAGTTCCACCCGGAGGCAATCCTGACCGAGCACGGCCACGCCCTGCTGCGCAACTGGCTGGTGGCATCGCCTTCCAGGCGATGAGTTGCGGCGGCTTCCAGCCGTCGCGCGCACGACCTGGAAGGTCGTGCTACGCATCCGCTGGAAGCGCATGCCACACTAGCCGAAGCGGCCTGCCCTGAGCCTAGCCGAAGCGGCCGGTGAGATAGTCCTCGGTCTGTTTCTTCTTCGGGCGCATGAACATTTCGCTGGTTGCGCCGAACTCGATCAGCTCGCCCAGGTACATGAAAGCCGTGAAATCCGCCACGCGCGCGGCCTGCTGCATGTTGTGGGTCACGATGATGACCGTGAAGTTCTTGCGCAGGTCGAGAATCAGCTCTTCGATCTTTTGGGTGCTGACCGGGTCGAGCGCGCTGCACGGCTCGTCCATCAGCAGCACGTCCGGCTGGTTGGCGATGGCGCGCGCGATGCACAGGCGCTGTTGCTGGCCGCCGGAAAGCATGCTGCCGTTTTCCTGCAGGCGGTCCTTGATTTCATCCCACAAGGCCGTGCGCTTCAGGCAGTACTCGACCACGTCCTGCAGCTTCTTCTTGTCGCGCTCGCCCGCTATGCGGTTTGCGTAGATGACGTTCTCGTAGATGGTCTTCGGGAACGGGTTGGACTTCTGGAACACCATACCGCAGCGCTTGCGCAGCTCGATCGTGTCCTGATTGCGGTCGAAGATGTCGTCTTCGCCCAAGTACACCTTGCCCTCCGTGCGAACGCTGTCGATCAGGTCGTTCATGCGGTTGATGCTGCGCAGCAAAGTGGACTTGCCGCAGCCGCTGGGCCCGATCAGCGCCGTAACGCGGTTCTTCGGAAAGTGCAGGTTGATGTCTTTCAGCGCCTGTGACTTGCCGTACCACAGGTTGAAATTCTCGACACGCACGGCGGAGTCGAGCTTCGAGGGGTCTTCCGCCTCGCCAAAGCTGCTGGTGTCCGTCGAAACAGTCGGCGAAGTGCGCGGGGATGCGGCCTGCTGCTGATCTTCCACGGATCCCACCTTGTCTTCCGCCGCGAAGGCTCCTTCGGGCATGGCCTGCTCCTAAACGTGGCTGGTAGCGAACTTCTTCCGAAGCTTGTTACGCAGCTTGATGGCAAAGACGTTCAGGGCGCCCACCATGATGATCAACACCAGCGCCGTTGCAAATACCAATGGCTTGGTGTTGTCCACGTTGGGGCTCTGAAAGCCGACGTCGTAAATATGAAAGCCGAGGTGCATGAACTTGCGCTCGAGGTGTACAAATGGCGAGTTCCCGTCCACGGGCAGATATGGCGCGTACTTCACGGCGCCTACAAGCATCAACGGCGCAACTTCACCCGCGCCGCGCGCCATGGAGAGGATCGTGCCCGTCAGCACGCCCGGCAGGGCCTGCGGCAGCACGACCTTCCAGACGGTCTGGAATTTCGACGCACCGCATGCAAGGCTGGCTTCGCGCTGGCTGGAGGGCACGGCGCTGAGCGCTTCTTCGGTACTCACGATCACCACCGGCACGGTCAAGAGCGCCAGCGTAAGCGCCGCCCACATGATGCCGCCGCCGCCGAACACGGGCGCGGGCTGCAACTCGGGAAAGAACAGGTCGTCAATCGTGCCGCCCATCATCACGCAGAAGAAGCCAAGCCCGAAGATGCCGAACACGATGCTGGGCACCCCGGCCAGGTTGTTCACCGCGATGCGTACGGCGCTCACGATCGGGCCCTGCTTGGCGTACTCGCGCAGGTACAGCGCGGCGATCACGCCGAACGGGACAACGGCGAAGCACATCAGCAGGGTCATGATCAGCGTACCGACGATCACCGGCCAGATGCCGCCTTCGGTGTTGGCTTCGCGCGGGTCATCCGTGAGGAACTCCCAGACGCGGCTGATGTACTCGCCCACCTTGCCGAAGAGCCCGAGCTCGTTGGGCTGGAAGGCGCGCACGACGTGCGCCAGCACCAGCTCGCTCGTCTTTCCGTCCGGCGTCTCGAAGGTGAAGGTGGCCTCGGCCTCGGCCTTGCGCATGCTGGCGACTTCGTAGCGCAGGCGGGCGAAATCCTCGGCCTGGATGGTTGCACGCTGCGTTTCCACCTTCTCGGCGCGGTCGAGCGCGCGATTATCTTCTTCGCTCAGCTCAAGCTCGCCCAGCGAATCCCGCCACTCCTTCATCTTGCCTTCGAACTTCGACAGCCACTCTTCGCGCGCGGCGTCGTACTTCTCCGTGGTGTCGTAGTCCTTGTCGAGCGGCTCCTGGCTGGCCCACTCCTTGAACTTCTCTTCCTGCTTCTCGAGCGCCGCCACGGCCGCGCGTGAATCCCGGTTCTCGTAGCGAATGCGCTTGAGCGTGTCCTCGCGATCCTTCAGTTGCGCGTTGATGTCGCCGAGGTCGTCCTTCTCGAGGGCGTAGCGCCTACGGTACTCGTCCTGCATGCGGCTTTGCTCGGCGTGGAAGACTTCCATGGTCTTCTCGCGCCCGTCTTTGGCGATGTCCGCCAGCACTTCGCCCTTGACCGTCACCCGGATGACAAAGCCGGTCATAATGCCCTTCTCCAGGCGTTCGATCAGCACGGCGCCGGGCAGCGGCGTGCGGGCCAGGACGGTCTCGTTGTAGGCGCTTTCGCGCTGGCGGCGGACGGCTTCCACATCCGGCAAATTGGTGCGGACCCAGCGGAAGTAAGCGTCGCGCCCGTACAGATCTTCGCCCTGGTTGCCCTGGCGAATCAGCAGCTCGGTGGGATTGGTCGTGAGCTGATACGGCTTGACCGGCGTGCCGTCGGGATTGGCCGGCATCTCGCGGACGTCCATGTTGCGCTCGCCGCGGACGGTGCCGACCAGCAGCAGATGGTCGCGCCAGCGGTCTTCGCCCATGAGGACCTCAATCGGCACGCGCTTGCCCTGCTCATCGAGGTAGCCCCAGGGCGAGGGAAAGTCCTTCGGGTTGTCCAGATACTGCCTGGGTGTGACCGGCTTTCCGGGCTCGGTTTCCACGATCGAGTCGGCCGGGTCGACCAGCACCCAGCTCCGCCCCTCGAACAACTCCGGGAAGTCGCGGTAGTCGGAGATGCTTGCACGCCGCGGGACATCGAACTCGAGCGCCACCGGCCGCCCGTCGAGGTAGCGGTAAGCGACTTTGAGACACAGTGATTTGCCGTCCGTGAAGATGCTGCGACCCTTGTGCGTCGTCAGCTTGATCTTGCCGAACAGCTTCTCCTGCTCTTCGGCGGGCAGCTCGTAGTCGCCGGTCAGGTTCGCGATTGCGAGCTGGTAGTAGTGCTCGCGCTCGTCATTCGTCATCTGCAGCAGGTAGTGCGCGGTGTCGTCGAGGTACGCGGCCGGGCCGACATTCTCGCCGCTGGCCTCAGCGATGACCAGGTTGCCCGCCGCGTCGCGCAGGCCCCAGTGCTCACCGCTGCCATCGAACAGCTTGCGGGAGGCGCGGTAATCGAGCAGCGTGGCTTCATGAAGGGCTGCCGCGTCACCGCGGAACTCGCCGCCGTCGAGCGTGCGATAGGCGTCTTCGGACTGCACGACGAGCGACTTGTCGTCGCGCGTGACCCAGACCTGGCCTTGCTCCGGGCTCTGCACGTAGTAGCGCGGGCCGCCCAGGACGACCGCCTCGATGTCGTGCGGCCAGAACGAGCTCATGCCTTCCACGAGGATCAGCAGCAGCATCCCGAGGATCATCACGATGCCGGTGGCGACCGCGCCGCCCGACAGCCAGACCCACGGCTCGCCTTTGACGCGCCGTTTGCCGATTCGAAGGTTGGGCTGAGCCTTTGCCACTTACAACCTCGACAGTTTCTTCCGCAAGCGGATACGCACGCCCTCGGCCAGAGTGTTGATCACGAACGTCATGCAGAACAACAGGAAGCCCGCCAGGAACAGCGTGCGATACAGCGTGCCGCCGTGGGGCGCTTCCGGCATCTCGATTGCAATTGCGGCCGCCAGACTGCGGAAACCGCTCAGCGGCTGGAAGTCGGTCACCGGCGTGCCGCCCGCGGCCATCACCACGATCATCGTCTCGCCCAGCGCGCGCCCGAGACCGATCACGATGCCCGAGAAAATGCCGGCGACCGCGGCGGGCATCACCACGCGCATGGTTGTCTGCCAGCGCGAGGCGCCGCAGGCCAGGCTGGCCGCGCGAAGCTGGTTGGGAACGGTGTTCAGCGCGTCTTCGGCAATCGTGTAGATGATGGGGATGACCGCAAAGCCCATCGCGAAGCCGACGATCATTGAGTTCGACTGCTCGAACTTCCAGCCCTCCGGCCCCGTGATCCAGCGCCGGAAATCCGCGACGCGCCCGGCCGTCGGGTGATCGTAGCTGAAGAACATCCACTCGATCGGGTGCGACAGCAGCATCGCCAGCAACAGCCCGCCGCCAAGCAGGATGGATGCCAACACCAGTGAAAACAGCGCATCCACGGCGACGGCGCGCAATCCGCCCTTGTACTCGCCCTCCAGCTTGCCGCGCAGGGTTTCGATAGGCCCAGGCTTGTCCTTCTTCGGAAGCTTGGCCATCACCTTCTTCGCGCCAAACCCGAGCAACAGCGCCAGCGGCAGCGTCATCAGCACGACCAGCAGGCTGTGCCCGCCGGGAATCCACCAGCCCTGCGGCAACTCCATGCCGTTGACTTCTGTCGGGCGCGGCAGCTCTTTGCCGCCGTCGGTCCAGGTGCGGAAACTTCCAGTGTCGAGGTCGGCCGACGCAGCCTCCGTAAGCGGCTGGAACGTGACCGGGTCGAGCTGCGAAGGATTCGCGCCCTCGGTTGCCGGGAACAGCACCGTCTCGGCGCGCGGGCCGATCACGCTGCTCAGGAAAATGCCGGTGAACAACAGCACGAACAGCAGCGTTGTGCTGCGCCAGTGCCCGAACTTGCCGATGAAGCTGGGCGGGCAGCGCTGCCACAACCAGCCGAATACCATGAACACGGCCGGCACGATCACGAGCGCGCAGAGGATGGTCGTCATCATCGGCGCCGCCTTGGGGGCAAAGTACAGCGCAGCGAGGAAGCCGAGCACGACCGACGGCAGCGACGCCATGACTTCCATGGTCGGCTTGAAAACGCTGCGCAGGTTGCGGTGCATGAACTCGGACGTGTAGATCGCGGCCAGCACGGCCAGCGGCACCGAAAACAGCAGCGCATAGATTGCGCCCTTCACCGTGCCCGACACGAGCGGGATCAGGTTGATTTTCGGCTCCGTGTCGTCGGTGCCGGATGTCGTCTGCCACTCGTAGCCGGGCTCTTTGAAGTCTTCATACCAGACCTTGCCGAACAGCGTGGCGAAGCTTGCTTCACTGTGCGGGGCATCGACCCACCAATGGTGAACCGCGCCGTCTGTGCCGACCACCAGGATGCCGTCGCCCTTGCGTGCCATGCAGGCCGTCACGGCGCCGCCGGTATCCATCTCAAGGAATTCGCGGCTGCCGGTGTTGTTGATGGCGCGGATATGGCCGGAGGCTTCGACCGCAAGGAAGCCTTTGTTCACCGGCGATGCGCCTACCTGAATCACCGGCGTCTTCGATGGGCGATGGGTGCGCGCGCGGGTCAGTCGGCGCGGGCTGCTTTCGTCGGCGCCCGGCACGGCAAACCATGCCTGAAGCCCGCCGCGGCTGTCGGCAAAGATCACCGTCTGGTCGCCGATCAGGTAGTTCATGGCGGTGAGGGTGAGCGCCTCCGTCGACGGCTCAAAGCCCGCGCTGACGCGCTGGTCGTTCACAAGGTCGCGCCAGTGGCGGTTCTCATCGAGATCCTGCTGCGGCGCGAAAACGGAGAATGCGGGGTATGGCATCGCGAAGCGCTTGCGCAGCGGATCCCACTCAAACACGTGAACCAGCCCGGCCTTGTTCGCCAGCACGACGCGCAGCATGCGGTCGTTGACGAGCACGAAGTCGGGCGTGCCGGAAATGCGCTCGGTCAGGTCGTCAACCTGGGTGCTGATCTCGACCTCGTCGGTCATCGGGTTGACTTCGGACTTCTGGCGGGCGAGCAGCGTACGCCCATCGCCGGTCACGACGACGTCGATTGCATTGCGATCTTCAGTGGCGGGCGCCTCGTTGATGGCGCCGCCAAACGCGCGGATCGGCTTGCCGTCCGACTTGAAGTCCACGGCGCGTGTTACTTCGACCACGGCGTGGACGCCGCGGTAGAAGCCGAAGCTGGTCAGGTGCTCGACGACCTGCTTGCGACGGATGGCTTCATCGCGAAGGCGCTCCTGCTTCGCTTTCTTGCTCTTGCTGGTGGCCTCGCTTGCGGCCTTCTCGGCGGCTTCCGCGGCGGCCTTGTCCTTGGGCGCCCAGTAGACGAGCGTTTCGGGCATGTACTCGACGGCCTTGAATTCATCCTCCGTCGGCATGTGCAGCTTCTCGAGCTCGTCGGGCTCTTCGTCCGAATTCTCGTAGCGCAGGAAGTCGGTTACGTAGGCGACCGTCCCGATCAGCAGGCGGCCGTCACTGGTGCCGAGCTGAAGGTGATACATCGGCACGTCCTGCACGCCGTCAACCTTGGCCTGCGAGCGCGGGCGCAGCGAAATCCGCGCACCTGTCAGCGTCGCGTCAGCCAGCAATGCGGGTTTTTCTTCGCGGATGACTTCGCCCGTGGGCAGCGAGAAGATGACGATCGTGCCGGATTCGTTGATGCGCAGACCGACGCGGCGGTATTCGTCGCAGTGGACCAGCAGCGCACGATCCGCCGACAACTTGAGGGGCTGGCCGAGTTCGCCTGCTTCGCCGCTTTCGAGCAGCGGAAACATCTGCATGAAGATGAAGACGATGAGCCCGAGCACAGCGAGAATCACGCCCATGCCGCCAACCTTGATGCCGATGTTGGCAGCCAGGTCAACGATCTTGACCTGAAGCGTGGTCTTGCGGCTGTAGAGAGGAAGGGGTGAGTCTTCCACGATGTGTTTCCAGAGGTGACAGAACGGCGGGACGCTTGCAGCGCCCCGCCGTCTGCGCGGACTGTGCTACTTGTCTTCGTAGGTGTCGCTGTACTTGTCGATCGTGCTCTGGTTGAGCGGCACGAAGCCGTCCTTGTTCACCACTTCCTGGCCTTCGCGGCTGTGGATGAACTTGAAGAACTCACGGATCACCGGGCTGACGTTCTTGCCCGGGGCGCGGTTGAAGTAGATGTTCAGGAAGCGCGCCAGCGGGTACTTGCCGCTGTAGCAGTTGTCTGCGGTCGCTTCGAACGCTTCGCCATCGGTGTCCTTGCTGAGCGGAACGGCCTTCACGCCGGCAGTCTTGTAGCCGATACCGGAGTAGCCGATCGCGCTGCGGTCTTCGCTGATGCTCTGGACGACGGCCGCGCTGCCCGGCTGTTCCTTGACGGTCTTCTTGTAGTCGCCCTTGTAGAGCGCGTGCTCCTTGAAGTAGCCGTAGGTGCCGCTGACGCTGTTACGACCGTAGAGAGTGATGCCCAGGTTCTGCCAGTCACCCTTCAGACCGACCTGACCCCATTTGGTGATGTCTTCGGGGTGGCCGCCCTTGCGGTTTTCGCTGAAGATCGCGTCCACCTGGGGCATGCTGAGGCTCTCAATCGGGTTGTCCTTGTGCGCGAAGACGGCGAGGGCGTCGATCGCGATCACGATGTAGCTGGGCTTGTAGCCGAACTTTTCTTCGAAGGCGTTGATTTCCTTGTCCTTCATCTTGCGGGACATCGGGCCGATGTCGCTGGTGCCGTCGATCAGCGCCGGCGGGGCCGTGCTGCTGCCCTTGCCCTCAACCGCGAAGTTGACGTTCGGGTAGTGCTTGCGGAAGCCCTCAGCCCAAAGGGTCATGAGGTTGTTGCAGGTATCGCTGCCCACGCTGCTGATGTTGCCGGAAACGCCGGCCACTGCGGTGTACTTCTCGAGCGCGTCGTCGAGCTTCACGTCGGCCTGGGCCGGACGGCTGGTTGCCGCAATCGCTACCACCATGGCGGCGAGGGCTGCTGCAACCATTGCAATCTTGATTCGCATCTTGTTCTCCAATTAGGAATGGTCCCCTATAGCTGCGGGCAGCGTAGGGAGGCGGGGTGAACCGAATATTGGGATTGTGTAAAGATCCGATTAATCGACGGACCCGCGCCGGCTAAGCGCTTTGAGGCACAACAGCCCCGCGAGAAGCACCAGCCATCCAGCAGAGACTTCCCTCTCATTTGTGCTGCAGTTGCCCCCGGCTTTCTTGCTGCTCCCGGACTTGCTGGGCGGGCTGACGGGCTTGGCATCGAAGTGGATGTTGTACGGGTTCTCGTTGCCGTCGTCGTTGGCGATCGTGATGTCGAACTCGAAGTCGGTGCTCGACAGGGGCGTGACCTGCAGCGTGAAAGAGGTTGAACCGGCGGCCGCTACCGGGCTGATCGGCGCCGCAAGGACGACCACCGTGCAGTTTACCTCGCCGGAGATGACGACCTCGGGCATGGACGTGAGCGTGAGATCCGTCGTCCCGTCATTGTTGATCGTGTAGTACAGGTTGAACGGCGACGTACCGGGGTTCGACACGGTATCGGTCGCCCCGTCGGCAATCGAGACGCCCGCGCGCTGCACGTCCATTTCCGGCTGCGCCGCAAGAGCACCGGCCGTGACACACAGGATTGCAATCATCAGGCAGCGCAAGTCTCGTCTCCAGTGCGGGCGATTATGGCCCCGGCACAAAGCATGGCAACAGAAAGGGGAGGCGCAAGCGCCTCCCCTTTTGAATCTGCCGCATTGTGACTAGGCCTTGCTGCCGCGCATGCGGATGCTGATGGCCAGCACGCTCAGGCCGCGCAGCGCAAAGATGCTCAGACCACTGCTGTTGCGCGTCGAGCGGCTACTGCCGCCGGTCGCGGTTTTGCTGCTGGAGGTGAACGCGACGGAGCATCGTCGTTACCCATGCTGACGAGGAAGCTGGAGGTTCCAGCCGTCTTCGGGGTTGCCCTGATGCCCATCGTCTCGCTATCCGCCGAGGCAATCGTGGAGCCCGCCCCACCGGCTGCGAGAGGCAGGGCCCAAGCTTACTCACCGCCTTCTTCGGGTGGCTCTTCCGGCGGGTCGGCTTCGTAGCCTTCCTTGTAAAACTTCTCGAAGGCTACCTGGCCAGTGGCGTCGTATTCGCGGTACCAGCCGTCGAGCCAGTTTTCCTTGAACGTGCCGCGGGCGCGGAGCTTTCCTCCCTTGTAGAACCAGCTCCATTCGCCGCTGCGGTCGCCGTCTTTGTAGGTGCAGACCTGTCGCTTTGAGCCGTCGTCGTACCAGTACTCCCAGCGGCCTGACTCGCGCCCGTTGTCGTAAACTCCGTAGCTCTCGAGAGAGCCATTCATGTGCCAGGTGCTCCAGGCGCCGGTCTTCACCCCGTCGCTGAACATCCCCTGCGCGGCCTTTTCGCCGTTGTGGTACCAGAAGGTCCAGGTGCTTACCTGCTCGTCGCCTGCGTACGCCCCTTCGGCGAGCGTCTTGCCGTCTTCACTGTAGCGCTTCCAGGCGCCGTCCAGCTCGCCATCCTTGAAGCTGCACTCGACCGCCTTCTCGCCGTTCTCGTGCCAGATGATCCAGGCGCCGTTGCGGTTGCCGAGCGTCAGCGTGCCTTCGGTCTGCTTGTTGCCGTTGTCGTGCCACCAGGTCCATTTGCCGACCTGCTGCCCCTCTTCGTAGCCGCCTTCCGCGCGCTTGGTCGTGTTCTCGTGCCAGAAGCTCCAGGTGCCGATGCGCTTGCCCTTCTCATAGCGCCCGGCCGATTCCTTGACGCCGATTTCGTGGAAGTAGGTCCAGTTGCCGTCGCGGAGGTTGTTGAACGACTCGCCTTCGGACATCAGGTTGCCGTTTTCAAACCACTTGCGCCAAGTGCCGGTGCGCTCTTCGCCCTTGTAGTCGTGGTATTCGGACTGCTTGCCGGTCTCGTACCACCACTGCCACTTGTCGCGGCGAGTGCCCATCTCGTAATAGCCCTGGCTGCGGAGCTGGCCGTTCTCCCACCACTGCTCCCACTTGCCGTGTTTCTTGGCGTCCTTGTACTCGCCCTGCTCGGAGCGCTGGCCGTTGTCGTGCCAGGTGACGTTTCGCCCTTCGCGCGTATCCAGCTCGAAGTAGCTCTCTTCCTTCTTCTTGCCGTTCTCCCACCACCAGATCCATTTGTCCTGCTTCTTGCCGTTGGCGTACTTGCCGTCGCTGGCCTTCTTGCCGTTGGGGTGCCACGTGGTCCAGTTGTTCCACTTCACGCCGGCGTCAAAGAAGCCGGACTGCTGGTTCTCGCCGCTCTCGTAGTACCACTCCCAGCGCTCGACCTGCTTGCCGTCCTCGTACTCGCCTTCGGCCTTCTTCTTGCCGTTCTCCCAGTACTCGGTGTAGCCGCCCCAGCGTGTTTCGGACTCGCCCTCGACGCGCACGGAGTACTTCTCGTGCAGCTTGCCCGACTCGTACTCGGTGGTGCGCCACTGCAGCTCGATCTTCGTCTTGGGCTTGGCGAACAGGCTCGGCGCGCAGACCAGCAGCGCCGCAAGCAGCGACAGTCGAAGAGTCATGGTTACCTCGTGATTCCGGGGCGCAGGGGCATGTTAGCGCGCCTGCCGCGAATTACGAAACAGAAAGGGGACGGCCCCCCACGGCGCCGTCCCCTCATTGCAGCCGGCGGGGATGCCCCACCGGCGTTCGCTCGCGGGCCTCAATGCCCGCGCTGTGCTAGTTCTCGACCACGCGCAGGATCTGCTCTGCGCGCTCGATCAGGTTCTCCAGACCGCCGGCGCGCGCACGCGCCAGGATCGGGAGAACGATTGCACGGACCTCATCCTTCCCACCCAACTGCGCCAGGGCCATCGCACGGCTCAGCTCGGCCACGCCGGTCAGCACCGCGTCGCCGACGTTGGCGGCGTACTGCAGGCAGATCTCCGTCTGGACATCCAGATACTCCCACTCAGCGGCACCCTCCGCCCAGGCCAGCAGGTTGTGCCAGCATTGGTACATGCGGCGGGCGTCGCCCAGCTTGGAGGCCGCGTTCATGGCGCGCGTGAAGGCGTCGTCCATGGGCTCAATGGCGCCGAGATTCCCCAGCGTGTTGGCGTAGCTGAAGAAGTAGTCATACAGCACGGGCATATCGAACTGTGGCAGGCAGGCGCGCATCACCGGGTCTTCGAACACTTCGCGCGCGGCCTGGTGACGCCCGAGGTCCATCAGCACCCAGGCCTTGCGCATGTAGGCCTGGCCGAGGAATTCGCCGGTCAGAACGCGCGGGCCTTCGGACTTGTCTTCGTCGGTTGGATTCAACAGGTGTTCCCATACGGCCAGTGAGGCCTCGAAGTCACCGGCCCGTGCAAGACTGGCGGCCTCGTTGAAGCGGCGGATCAGGTGGGGCGAAATCAGGATCGTTGTCGTCATGGCTCGTTCCTCCCTGTCGGAGGGGACACCAGCGTCCTCTAGAACAATACACCGTGAAATACTGGCAGCCAAACCGAATATATTTCACAACGTAATGGTCGGCGTTGGCTTGACTCATAACCACATATTTAAAAAGACTTTAGGTGTGGACCCAGATTATCTCCGCTTGCCACTTGCGGCGCTCTCATCGATATAGTATTTATCGATGAACAGTTTATGGAGAACGCAATGGCCAAGCCGATGGATCAAGACGAGCGCGCCCGCACCTGGTTTCACCCACTGCGCATGAAGCTGGTTGACCAGCTGCGCAAGAACGGGCCCATGACCCAGACCGAGCTCGCCCGCGCCGTCTACGCCGAGCCAGCCAGCGCGCGCTACCACCTGCTGCGCCTGCAGCGCGCAGGCTTCGTCGAGCCCGCCGGCACCCGCCCCGGCCCCAAGGGCATCACCGAAAAACTTTTCCGCAACGTCCCAACCGCAAAGGAGCCAGACATGGAAGCCCTCACCTTCAGCACCAAGCACGGCAGCAAGAAGGACACCGAGCTGCGCAAGCACCACTTCGACCAGGCGGCGGAAGCACACCGCGTCGGCGAGCGCATCGCGCTGTCCGACCCCGGCCGCTTCTTCGGGATCAACATGATGGAAGTGAAAGCATCGCCCGAGAGACTGCGCGCCCTGCGCGACGCATTGCGCGCCACCCTGATGGGCTTCATGTCCGGGCTCGAGAAGCCGGGCGACGACGCCGAGCAGGTAACCCTGTGCGTCAACTTCTACCCACAAACCACGGCCTGACGCTTTCCGCGGGCAGGGCTAGACTGGGTGCATGTACGTGGTGGACGGCTACAACCTGCTGCACGCGCTGAAGAAGCTGCCCGGGGCCCTGCCCGCCGACTTCGGGCGCGCCCGCGCGCGCGTGGTCGAGCTGTTCTCGCACCTCTGCAAACGCGAGGGCGGCAAAGCGCGCGTCTTCTTCGACGGAACACCCGGCGAGCTCGGCGCCGGCGACCTCGCCTACCCCCACGTCAAAGTCCAGTTCTGCGGCGCCGGGCGCGAGTCGGCCGACGAAGCAGTTCGCGACTACGTCGAGAACTCCAACCAGCCGCGCCGCCTGACCGTCATCAGCAGCGACCTCGCTGTCACCAAGGCCTGCAAGCTGGCTGGTACGAAAATTCTTTCCAGTCAGGCAATGGCCAACAAGCTGGCCGCCGCAACGCCGGATTCGCCCACGCCGACCCGCCCGGAGAAGCCCGCACGGGGCGCCATCGGCAAGCTCGAGCAGGAGATGCTCGACGAAATCGGCGACTTCGAGGAGTTCAAAAGGCGGATTACGGACGGCTAGAGCCCCGGCTGAAAAGCCGGGGGATCGGCGAAGCCGATGTCGCGCGACCGCTCGCCGCTGTGCGGCGTCCCCGGCTTTTCAGCCGGGGCTCTAGTAGTCGTTAATTCGGAAGCGGTTGTAGGACGTGCCGAGGCAGATCACGAGCCACACCACGCCCACGATCAGGTGCTTCCAGGGGAACACGTACACACTCAGCACGGCCGCTTCGGCCGATTCGCGCAGCCAGACGAAGCTTGGGAAGATGAACTTCGTGACCTCGGCGATCTCCTTCACGGCCGGGATGTCGGCGATAAATGGCGCACCGCCCAAGTCGCCGAGGTAGCCGATCGCCGTATCGACGATCACGTAATAGACCAGCCCGAGAATCGCGGACATCAGTGTGCTGCGCGTCCACAGCCCGACCCACGCGATGATCGAGAACAACAGCGCCGCGCTGAACAGCGTCATCGGCAACCCGCCGAAGAACTTCCAGTGCCAGATGCCCGTGCGCAGCCCGACACCCACGAACATGACGATGTATGCGGCCAGCAACGTCACGGCGTACAGCAGCAGCCCGCCGACGTATTTGCCGTAGTAAATGTGCCAGCGGCGGATCGGCTTGCTGAGCACCAGGTCGATGCTTCCCGCACGGATCATCTCCGGCACGAAGCCCGCACACACGAACAGGTAGATGAACAGCGTGATCTGGAACAGGAACGTCGCCATGCTCGACAACCAGTACTCGACGCCCTTTTGCATCTTGGAGGTGTCGGCCGTGCGCTCGGCGGTGATGCGGTTGACTTCGTCGCGCACGTACTGGCGCAGGTTAAACAGGTCGTGCTGGCGGCGGTCGCGCTCCTGCTCGAGCTCGCGGCGCTTCTCGATCAGCGCCTTCAGGTCGGGGCTGCCCGGCTCGGTCGCCTGCAGGCGCTTGACCTCATAGTCGACGTCCTGGTGCTGATCGAGCAGCTTGTTCAGCTCATCGCTCTTCTTGCTGATCTCGTCGTCGTAGCCCAGCTCGTCGCGCAGGGCGTCCGCGTAAAGGCCTTCCCAGCCGGCTTCCATGCCGGTCTGCGCGGTGTCTTTCTGGAACACGGTGCCGAGGAATTCGCTGCCGTCGGGCGCGGTGCGCACCTCCGGGAAGATGATCGACGACGGTACGATCAGCGCCACCGCGCCGATCAGCAGCAGCATCACCCACTGGTGTTTGCTCTGACGCCAGGTGTCGTGGACGATGGCCCAGAAGGCGGTCATTGCTGCCCTCCCACGCCTTTGTGCTCGCCGTCGTCCATGATCTGCAGGAAGGCTTCCTCGAGGCTCGCGTGGTACTGCTCGACCTCATAGATCTTGATGCCCGCGTTCCGCAGCTCGTCGATCAGGGCCGGGATCTGTTCGC
The DNA here is from genome assembly GCA_020638675.1 of Planctomycetota bacterium. Lineage (GTDB taxonomy): Bacteria > Planctomycetota > UBA8742 > UBA2392 > UBA2392 > JACKID01. The sequence goes on along the minus strand of JACKID010000001.1, from coordinate 303,061 downwards.
GGTCGCTGACGCTGATGTTGAAGCCGCCCTCGATCGGGTTGGCGTCGGCCAGCGCAGCCGGCAGGCTCGACGGCAGATCGCCGGTACGGAAACGCAACTGCATGCGCCCGTCGCGCATCGACATGCGCTCGGTCAGCGTCGCCACTGGGCCTGTCTCGAGCATGCGCCCGCGGTACATGATGGCGATGTCGTCGCACACGGCCTCGACTTCGGCCAGCAGGTGCGAGTTCAGGAAGATCGTGACGCCGTCTTTGGCCAGCTTGGCGATCACGTCGCGGATTTCGTGGCGCCCTTGCGGGTCGACGCCGTCGGTGGGCTCGTCCAGGATGATCAGCCGCGGCTCGCCGAGCATGGCCTGCGCCAGCCCCACGCGCTGCTTCATGCCCTTGGAGTATTTGGTGCACTTCTTGTCGGCCCAGTCGCTCATCCCGACGATCTTGAGCTTGTTGTGGACTTCGTCCTTCAGGCGCTGGCCTGTTAAACCCATCAGCTTGCCGAAGTACTCGCACACGCCGCGCCCGGTGAGGTAAGTGGGAAACGCAGTGCCTTCGGGCAGGTAGCCCACCTGCTTGCGCGCGGCCGGGTTGCGACTGTCCACGCCCAGGATGCGCGCGCGCCCGGTGGTGGGTTTGCAGATGTTGAGGACGGTTTTGACGAAAGTGGATTTGCCCGCGCCGTTGCTGCCAAGCAGGCCAAAGACCTTGCCGGGCGGCACTTTCAGGTCGAGCGGCTCAAGGGCCCGCACCCGCCCGCGAAGGCTCTTGTAGACCTTCGACAGCCCATCCGTTTCCAGCGCGAATTCCATGGTCCCTATTCAACAGCAAACGCAACAGAGAACACAGAGCCTGCATGCACTTAGTAAATCCTCCGCTACAATGATTCAACCCCGGGGAAGCCCCTGAGCGACCCGCCATGAAGTGGACTGCCTTCTTGCTACTGCTCGTGTTTGCTACGCCCTATTGCCCGGCACAGGTGCTGGATAACGCCGCCTTGTTGGCCAAGTTCGACGACGCCACGGCCGCGGAAGCCCGGTGGATACTCGACTCCAGCTTCTTTGCGACGGGCGCCATCGGAGTCGCCGGCGACATGCCACGGGCTGCGTATGCGTTCGAGCGCCTGGTCCGACAGCGCGACGTTCACAACTTCGAGCTACTGACGGATTCGTCCAACGACGTGGCCGTCGCGTACGGCATCGAAGGAATCCAGCAACTCAAGCCCGCCATCCTGCCGGGGTTGCTCGAAAAACTCGTCCTTCGTCGTGGGCAGTTCGGAACCGGCAGCGGCGGCATCACATCGAGCTCAAGCATTTGCGAGGTCCTTTTCAATGCAATCGAAGAGTTGGAGCGGGATCGCAATCTCATCGGCAAGGCCTGGCTGGCCTTCGTGAACAACGTCGCGCAAGCCGGCGGTAGCCCATTGGACAGATGGATCGTGCGTCGCTTCAAAGCCATGCTGCCCGAGCTGCCGCCGATCAAGCCCGAACCCGCATGGTGGCCCTACATTCAGGCCCTGCTGGCCGATGACACTGAAGCGGTCTTGCGCACCCTTCTCGCCGGGAATCCCGAATCGACCTCCGCGCGACTTGCACTGGACAACCTGTCCAACCGCAGGCAGCCCAAAGTACAAACGGACGTATTTGCTGACATCTGGCGGCGCAGGCGACTCAGCAGCGAGTCCGAACTCGACATGTTGATCCACGCGGCCCACTGGGACCGGCGTGCGAGTTTGCTCAAGGCCGACATTACGGCCGGTCGCTGGGTCCACATTGACGAAGACCTTGCCTGTGGATGGACTTCGCTCACCACCCCGGATTGGGAGTGGCTTAAGAAGCTGAAAGAGCCGCGGGCACGCGATGCCGCGGAACGCCTGCGCAGCAATGCAATCGCCGGCTGGCGTCTGGATGACGGGCCTCCGGAAGATGCGTTGGACAAACAGGTGTGGGCGCTGTTCGCCCTGCGCGAAGCCGGTCGTGCTGCTTCGCCGAACGCTCGGCGAGCGAAGCTCCTGCTAATGGATGCACTGGAGGCTACTCCAGAAAGGATGCCTGTATGCCGCGCGTTCATTGACCGCAAGACGGCGGAAGATCGTCTGTTGGAGGTCTACACCACGGACCAACTCGTCGCGTTGAGCTATCGGGCGCTGGGTTCAAGCTACCCGCCGACGCGGCTCTTCGGAGCGCAACTGGTTTGCGCGCTCGCAATCGCTGATCCCGGGGACATGACCGGGTTCAGTTCATACAAATTACGGGATTCAATTCTGGAGCGGCTCTGGAGAGCTTGCGCCGAAGTCCGCGACTGCACGACTTGGGACCTGCGAATCCTTGCGCTCCGCATCGAACAGAAGCTTGCGAAGAACCCCTACACCAGGGGTCGGAGGACCGACGAAACCGCCACCGCATGGGCGTCAGAGCTAGCTCGCGAGATGGCGTCCAACCCCCGCGCCATGCCGGTGACAACCAAGCTGGATGCTTTTGAGACTGATGGGCTCTACTACTATGCGGAGGGTCGCGCCGCGGACTTGCTGGACGATATCTACAACGGCGGCAGTGAGTTCCTGCCGGTCGACGAGCGACCCACACGCCCGAAGGATGCCGCCGCGCCGACCGCCGCAGAGATCTACAAACGCATGCAGGAAGCGTCGGCGAAGCTGGAGAAGTAAGTGGCATCGGCGTCTCGCCGATGGCCGGCCATGCGCGGGCCGGTCCGACGAAGCCTTGGCGAAGTCGGGACGCGCATGCCACTTTAGTCGTGTCTCAGGGCCTTCACTGGATCAATGCGGGCGGCGCGTCTGGCGGGGATGATGGCGGCGAGCACGGCCGTGACGGCGCCTAGTGCCGGGCCTGCAATCGCGAGCCACAGGGGCAGGACGAACACGTTGCCCTGGTACGGAATGGCGGCGCGCTCGGCGATCATTGCGCCGCCGATGGCATCGCCCGGGATCATCGCCAGCACCGCGATACCGAGCCCCATCAGCCCGCCGATCAGCCCGATCATGGCCGACTCGGTCAGGAACACTGCCATCACCTGGCCGTTCGTCGCGCCGACCGCCTTGAAAATGCCGATCTCGCGGGTGCGCTCGAGCACGCTGGTGATCATGGTGTTCACGATGCCGAGCGTGCTGACGATCAGCGCGATGCCGGTCAGGAACGCGATGATCACCGTAATCACCGTCAGCATCGTCTCGACTTGTTTCAAAACACTCGCCACGCTGAAGCCCGTGAAACCTTTGTCGCGCACGGCCTGCTCGACCTCGGGCGCGTTGTCCGGCGAGTCGACGATCACCACCGCGGCCGGGTAGCCGAGCTGCGCGTTGACGGCGCTTTCCTCGAACATCGCGCGGGCTGTCTCAAGCGGCAGGAAGACGTCGGCCTGCACACTCTGCCCGTCCTCGATGATGTTCAGCGCGTCGCCGGGCTGGGTTTCGCGCATGACTCCGACGACGGTGAACTCGCGCTCGACGGGCTTGCGTGTCTGCTGCGCCATGCCCATCAGCTTCGGCAGCAGCTTCATCGCCGCCTCGCGCTCCTCGGGCGTCAGCGACTCGAGAAAGCCCTGCATCTGCGGCGGCGCGGCCGGCTGGGCATCCTGCTCGTTCACGATGCTTTTCAAAGTGATCTTCTTGCCGAGCACCTTTGAGTAGTCGTCGCTGTCGATCAGCCCCCACTTGTACAGCAGGTACTCGTGCAGGATCACTTCGCCCGCGTCCGGCGCGCTGAAGTAGCTTCCGGCGATGATGCGGTTGTCGTAGCGGTGGTTGGCGACATCCACGCCGAAGCTGAGCTTGGGATCGCTTTCGAACTCGCCGACCTTCAGCTCGTAGCGCTCGACGATGACCGGCGAGATGCTGTCAACGTGCGGGATCTTCGCCAGCTCGCCCATTGTCTCTTCGTTGATCTGCGTGACGCGGCGCCCGTACCACTGGCGGATCTGGCGGCGGTTCACGGCCGCGCGGCGCAGGCGGTCGCGGCGCGCGTCATCCATCTCGCCTTCGATGGTGACGCTGAACGGGTCGTTGGAAAGCTCGATGCCGAAGCCGCCGGTGACGCCGACCTGGCGCAGGTTGTCCTGGCCGGAAACGGTGTCGGTCACCGCGTGTGCAAGGCCTTCGCCGAGGCTGACGATCATCGTCAGCGCGAACACGCCGATCAGCACGCCCGACATGGTCAGCAGGTTGCGCCCCTTCTTGCGCAGCAGGCCTTCGAACGCGAGCCCAAGAATGCCTTTCATGCGGCACCTCGGTGAGTGTGGCACTGCTGAGGCAAACCACGAATCTTCACGAATCGCCACGAATCAAGGACGGGCGGATTCGTGTAGATTCGAGAAGATTCGTGGTTCAAGCCGTTGCCCTTCATGCCGGCACCTCGGCGACGAACTGGCCGTCGGCCATGCGGAGTGTTCGCTGGGTGTGTTTTTCCGCGAGTTCGGGGTCGTGCGTGACCATGACGAGCGTGGTGCCGCCGCGGTGCGACTCGGCGAGGATCTGCATAATCTGGTCGCTGGTTGCGGTGTCGAGGTTGCCCGTGGGCTCGTCGCACAGCATCAGTTTCGGGTCGTTCACCAAGGCGCGCGCGATGGCAACGCGCTGCTGCTCGCCGCCGGACATTTCGCTGGGCATGTGGCCGGCGCGCTTGTCGAGCCCGACGCGTTCAAGCAACTCGTGCGCGCGCTTTTTGCGTTCAAAGCGCCCGATGCCCTGGAAGATCAGCGGCAGCGAGACATTCTCCCACGCTCGCAGCGAGGTCACGAGGTTGAAGCTCTGGAAGATGAAGCCGACCGTGGTGCGGCGATACAGGCTCAGCTCGCGCTTGGACATTTCGGCCAGCTCGGTGCCGCTGACGCGAATGCTTCCGCGCGATGGCCGATCCAGCCCCCCCAGCAGGTTGAGCAGCGTGGACTTGCCTGAGCCGGAACGCCCGAGCAGCGCCACGAACTCGCCGGGCTCAATGCTCAGGTCGATGCCGCGCAGCGCCTCGACGATTTCGCCGCCGAGCTTGTATTCGCGCCAGAGCCGGGTTGCTTCAACGAGTGCCAGAAAAGTCTCCTGCGGTCCGATAGTCTCGCGAAACCGCCCCGCCTAACCCTGTTTCCGAGAACTCTCAGCGTTCCCAAACGTTATTTCGGGTATTCCAGCCGCGCTTGCAGCACTTAGAGTAGCCGGCGAGGGGAACGTATGCGAACGGCCGTCCTATTCCTGACCCTGTTGTGCCTGCTGGCCGGTTGCGGCGGCGGCAATGAGAACGTCGCCAACGCGCAGGACGCGCTGCGCGAGAAGGCCAAGCCCGCAGAGGAAAACCTGACGCGCATTCGTGATGCGGTGATCAAGTACCGCAAGGAAAAGGGGGAGGTGCCGATGTCGATCACGCACCTTGAAGACGTGGGGCTGAAAGAAGCCTCGCTGGCGAACGAAGACTACTCCGAGCTCGGCTACGGCTTCTACAAGATCGAGTTCAATGATGAGGGCAAGCTGATCCAGGGCTGGCTGATCGCCACGCCCATGGCCGACCGCGACGCGCTGCAGGTGCGCATGAACGCGGTAACCGGCGAGTTCGACTACGCCGCCAAGGGCGAGGAGTTCGGAGCTGCCCCAAGCGACAACGGGCCGGTCAACAAGCCCGCGTCCAACGGCTGAAGTGAAGACGCACACTCAAAGAAAAGCCCCCGGCGATTGCCGGGGGCTTTTGTTGTGCTGGTTTGACTATCCGCCGCCGAGGATGGGGCCCTTCTTGTCGTCTTCTTCCTTCGCGGGCGGGATGTCGACGTGCTTCTTGTCGATGTATTCGCCGGTGTTGTCGCCGGACTTGTACTTCACGCTCGGCACGTACTTGTGGTCGCGCTTGCGGATCACCTTCATCGACTTGATCTTGTCGTCCTTCTTCACCTGCGCCGCCAGGTCAAGCCCGTAAAGCACTTCGCCGAAGGCGCAGTAGGGGCTGTTCTCATTGTCCCACTGGTCGAAGTCTTTCAGGTTGATGAAGATTTCGGTGCTGGCACTGTTCAGGTCGCTGGTACGCGCCATGGCGATCGTGCCGCGACGGTTGGCGACGCCGCCGTTTTCAAGGTTGTAGAACTCCTTGTACTTCTCGTTGTCCACGGCTTCGTTCTTGATTCCATAGTCGTAGCCGTCGCGCGACTTCGACTGGTCGAAACCGCCCTGGATGATGCGCAGCCCCGCGCCCTCATAGATCTCGGCGAGGTCGGTGGCGCTGCCCTCAACGCGGTAGAACTCGCACTCCTGGTTGTAGAAGCCTTCCTCAATCAGGTTGATCAGGTTGGCCACGGTGTTCGGGCAGACGTCTTCGAACAGCTCGATCACGATGTCGCCCTTTTCGAGCTCGATCACGACCAGCGGGTTCACGGTGTTGTCGATCGTCGTGTCCAGCTTGCTGAAACGGACCGGGTCGGGCACTTCGCTGCGCTTGTCGGTCGCGACCGGCCAGCCGTCGTAGTAGACGCGCGGCACGTACTTGGTGCCTTTGCGCTTCTGCTCGACGTAGGTGTAGAAAATCTCCGAGCCGTGCAGGCGGCGGGCGATCTTCATCCCGTCTTCGCCGTCGAGCACGCGCCCGATTGGGTCAAAGTTCTGGTCGAGCGCCTCGTTGGACTCAAGCACGACGAAGAACTCGCTGCGGGCGCGCATCGGGTCGTCGGTGTCGCGCATCAGCGCCACGGAACCCTCGGCGAAGTTGCTGGTGCTGCTGCCCTGGTAGTCGATGGTGTACGGGTTCTTCTCGGTCACGAGGTCGACGTCGTCGCCTTCCTTTGCAGTCGTCGGCTTCTCGAGCTCGACGCCCACCGGGCGGCCCTTGTCGCCGGCGGCGATGATGGTCGCGCCGCGGAACGGCCCGTTGGGGTTGAAGGCGTTGCTGAACGCTTCCGCGCTGAACTCGGTGCGGTCGAAGAAGCCCTCGTCGCAAAGGCTGACGAAGTGCTTCACGGCGTTGCCGGCGTCGTTCTCATACAGCTCGATACGCAGCTTTCCGACGCTGGTCACGAACACCACGATCGGGTTTTCGTTCTCGACTTCCTTGGTGGCCGGCTTGTCGGGCTTGCTGTGGTGGTCCCACGGCAGCAACTGCTTGTTCTTGTCGCTGGTCAGGAACTCGAGATCCGAGTTGAGCGAGGCCTGAAGCTCCTTGACGCGCGTGGCCCATGCCGGGTGCGCCTCGTCGTCGGCGTACTTGTCCAGGTAGGTCTGCATGATGCCGACGACCTGCTTGAGCTGCTCGATCTTGTACGGACGGTCCATCAGCTCGAAGGCGCGGATGGCGTAGCGGTACTGCGCGTCCGCCTGCAGCATCTCGGCTTCTTCGGTCTCGGCGATGACCTCGTCCATCTTGGCCGGCAGCTCATCGAGCTTCTCGACGCGCGCGGCCTGCTCGATCTTGTTGCGCAGCTCCTGCTCCGAGGCCTTGGTGCTTCGGTTCCAGAAGTAGTAGGCGCCGAACGCGATGATGATCACCGCGACGGCCGGGCCGAGCACCTTGCCGTACGCGGCGAGGAACTTGCTTGCGCCGTCAATCAGCTCCGCGCCCGCGCCAAGCCCGGTACGCGCGAGCACGTCGCGCGACTTGTCCTTGGAGGCGGCGAGCCCCTCGGTCTGCTTTGATTTCTTGGCCTTGATCTTGTCTCGAACCATTTGGGCCCTGCTAGTCGTATTGCGGGTTCATTTCAACGATCAGCACACTGTAGCGTTCGCTACCCTGCAGCCGGTCGTCCGGATTGAGCTTCAGCTCAAGCTGGTCTTCGTTCTTCTTGAAGAGCAGCTTCATCGTGCCCTTCGCATCATCTACTTCTTCGGTCTGCAACTCCCAGCCCTCGTCGGGCAGCGCCTTCTTGTACCAGTCGGCCACGCGCTTGGACGAATCCAGCCCGTTGGTCGAGCGGTAGGCATAGCGCCCGTACACGCGCTTGCCGCCGGCGCCGTCCTGCCGCTTGAACGGTGGCGTGTCGAACGGCTCATAGTTCGCGGGCGCGGGCACGTCGGCGTAGACTTCGCCGCCTTCATGCCCGAGGTTCTTGGGCTTGGTGGTGCTGCAACCCGCCGTCGCCAACGGCAGGCCGACGCCAAACAGCAGCACAATCAGGGATGTCCGCAGCAGGAAACTCTTCATCACTCCCCTCCACGCCCCCGGCGAGGGGGCAGACTATACATAAACGAATTTTCAAGTCGCAGGGGTAAACAACGCGAAAAACGGCATTCCCCCGAGTCCGGTCTATCGGCATTTGAGCCCGCCAGAATCCACGATTCCGGGTGCCATTAAGCGCTCGCCCTTCCCGCTCCGGGCGGATGGTATGTGCTGCGCAAAAGAATCTTTTTCGCCCGGCGTCGCGCGCGACGCAAGCCACTCGCACCGCGTGCTTTGCGCTCAAAAACTTTTCTGCGCTGCGGCTGGCAGAGACTTCTGTGGTTTCCATCCGCCGGAAGGAATGAGGGCGGGGGTGTCCCGCCCAACCAACCGGAGCAGCAATCATGTCCCGATTTCCCAACGTGCGCGGACGCAAAGACCGCAAGCCCCGCAACAAACATGTCATGTTTCACATCCTGACGACCGCCCACAGCCTCTACATCGAGACCGGCGGCGCCGACATCGACTTCAACATCCAGTCCGCCCGCGATCTCGTCAGCCTGTGCCGCGAGCGCGCCAGCCAGTCGCCGACCGAGAAGGGCGGCGACCCGCTCAAGCTGATGAAAAGCGCGCTGACCGAGCTGCGCCTCGCCGAGCAACTGCGTGAGCGCAAGCTGAAGGAATGCCGCGAGATCCTCGCCGAGACCACCGAGGCCGAGGAGGAAAGCCCACCCGAAGAGCCAGCCGAGCCGCAGCCGAGTGAGCCGCAACCGGTTGAGCCGGAGACGCCAGGCAAGCCGCTTGAGCCGACAGCAGCCGCCGAAACGCCGGAACAGCATCACGACCAGACCGGCTCGTAGCCTGCGCTCGCTGTTTGAAAACTGAATACTGCGTGGCATGCGCATCCTGCGCATGAGTCGAGGTTGCTTCCAGCAAGCCCCGGCGGCTGGAAGCCGCCGCAACCTATCGCCTGGAAGGCGATGCCACTACTTCTCGATCGGCTGGGCGCGCAGCTCGGGCACGAGCCGGGCCAGCTTGTCCGCAACCTCGGTGACCTCGGCCGCTGTGTTGCTGTAGCCGAGGCTGAAGCGGATCGTGCCGCCGCCCTGCTCGTCGCTGAGCCCGAGCGCGGTCAGGACGTGGCTCGGCTTGGTGATCTCCCACATGCAGGCGCTGCCGGCGCTGGCGAGGATTCCTTCTTCGTCCATGCGGCGCAGCAGGTGCCCGCCGTACACCCCGTCAAAGCGGATGCTGGCGGTGTTGGGCGTGCAGGTGTCGAGGCTGCCGTTGACGTGTGTGCCCGGCACCTTGGCCTGCAACTCGGCGATCAGCTGGTCGCGCAGCGCCCGCAGCTCTTTGCCGTGCTTGAGGCGCTTTTCTTCCGAGACTTCCAGCGCCTTGGTCAGCGCGGCGATCTGCGGCAGCGGCACGGTTCCTGCGCGGCGTCCGCCCTCGTGCGTGCCGCCCAGCATGAAGCACTCGTACGGCGTGCCCTTGCGGATGTACAGCACGCCCACGCCCTTTGGCCCGTAGAACTTGTGGGCCGAGAGGCTGAGCGAATCGACGCCCAGCGCGTTCACGTCCACCGGCAGCTTGCCGGCGGCCTGGACGGCATCGGTGTGGACCTTCGCGCCGATTTCGTGGGCGAGCTTGCTGATCTCGGCGATCGGCTGGATGGTGCCGATCTCGTTGTTGGCCAGCATGATCGAAACCAGCGCCGTCTTCGGGCCCAGCGCGTCGCGGAGCGCGGACATGTCGACCACGCCGTTGGCGTCCACGGGCAGCACCGTTGACTTGAAGCCCTGCTGCGCGAGCCAGTCGCACGGCGCGAGCACCGCCCGGTGCTCAATCGCGCTGGTAACCACCTCGTCGCGCCCGGACTCGGCGCGCATGGCATAGGCGATTCCCCGCACGGCCGCGTTGTCACTCTCGGTGCCGCCGCTGGTAAACACGATCTCGTCGGCATCGGACGCGTTGAGAATCTTCGCCACGCGCTCGCGGCACTGGCGCAGGTACTTGCCCGCCTTGGCGCCCAAAGCATGGCCGGAGCTGGAGTTGCCATCCAGTTCACGCGTCGCGCGGATCAACTCTTGAAGAACCTCTTCATCAACGGGCGTGGTGGCGTTCTGGTCAAAATTGATCATCGCTGAATTCAGGTGGTAGTTGATGGTTGGTAGTTGGTAGCAAACCGCCCGAAGCAATCTGGACAGTTTGCCTTCCTATCAACTATCAACCACCAACTATCAACTCCAAACTAGGTACGCAGGCTGGCCGTGCGACCGAGTGCGTCGGCGACGCCCTTCTGGTGGCGGGCCTGGCGGACGGCGAGGTCCGGGTCGATAATGCCCTTGCGCGCCATCTGCACCAGCTGCTTGTCGAAGCTGATCATGCCGCTCTGGGCGCCGGTTTCCATCGCCTGGTAAATCAGCGCCATCTGGCCCTGGCGAATCATGTTCGCCACGCCCGGCGTCACCACCATGAACTCGGCGCACATGACGCGGCCTTGCTCGTTGCGGGTGGGCAGCAGGCGCTGGGCGATGACCGCGCGCAGCACCATCGAAAGCTGCATGCGGACGTACTCCTGTTCCTCAGTCGGGAACATGGCGCAAATGCGGTCAATCGTGCTAATGCAGTCGATCGCGTGCAGCGTGGACAGCACCAAGTGGCCCGTTTCGGCCGCGGTGATGGCCGTGCGCATGGTTTCGATGTCGCGCATTTCGCCGACCATGATGACGTCCGGGTCTTCGCGCAGGGCGAAGTGCAGCGCCTCGGCGAAGCTGTTCACGTCTGAATACAGCTCGCGTTGGTTGACCAGGCTGCGCTTGTGGCGGTGGACGAACTCGATCGGGTCTTCGACCGTAATGATGTTGTCGTTAAAGTTCTCGTTGATCTGGTCGATGATCGTGGCGAGCGTCGTGCTCTTGCCGCAGCCCGTCGGGCCTACGCACAGGATCAGACCGTCGTTCAACTGGTGCAGCTTGCCGCACGCGGGCGGCAGACCCAGCGAGTTGAAGGGCTTCACGTCAGACGGAATACGACGATAGACGACCGTCACCGCGCCGCGCTGGACGTACGCACTCACGCGGAAGCGGCCCTTGCCGTCCGGCGTGGTGTGCGTGCAGTCAATCGCGCGGTGTTCATAGAAGCGGTCCATGTCACGGTCGGACAGGATCTGCCGCAATGCGGCTTCCGTGTCGTCCGGCGTCAGGATCTTGGCCTCGACCGGCACCAGCTTGCCGTTGATACGCAGCACCGGCGGCGCGCCGGCCGTGAGGTGCAAGTCGGATGCGTCTTCGGACTCGGCGATTTCCAGCAACTGGTTCAGCAAGCCGCTGTTGGCAAAGGCGTTGCCGCCCTGGTCCGCGTAGCCGCCACTGCCCTGTCGGGTCGGTTGTGGAACTTCGCCGCCGCCTTCCCAGCCGCCGCTGTCCCAACCGCCCGCGGGCGTAGTCTGCGGATGCGCTCCGCTGGGCTGACGAAGGTAGCGGGGGTCTCCGTTTTGTGCGCCTGACATGGACGCTCCTTCACATGCGCCGAAGCGAATTCGGCTGGTTGCGATTCCGGCTTGCTGTCGAGTACAAGTTGAGTCTAGTGGGAAACTTGGAAGCAAACAATCCTGCAGGCGGGTGGCAAATGTCGTCAACCCGGGCTTGGGTTGTGCGTTTCATTGGAATCCAGTGGCCAGTGCCCGGTGGCCAGTGGTCAGAGCCACCCCTCTGGTCGTATGAAGGGGGAATTTCCTGACCACTGGCCACTGAACACTGAACACTGAGTTTATGCCGGTATTCGAATACAAAGCCCTCAACGCCAAAGGCAAAGCCGCCAGCGGCGTGATCGACGCCGACACCGCCCGCGACGCGCGTGAGAAGCTGCGTAACCAGAAGATATATGTCACGGACATCACCGAAGTCCGCGGCAGCACCGCCAAGCGCGAAGTCGTCAAGGACGACATGGGCCGCAAGAAGATTGTGGTCTCATCCGAGCTGCCCAAGATCGTCCAGTACACCGGCACGCTGGCCATCATCGCGGCCGGCATCATGCTGCTGCAGCTTGTGATGGACTGGCGCAACCAGCCCGAGGTCACCGTCGGTGAAGAGGCCGTCGAAGGCGCGATGACCAGCATCGACATCCTGGTGCGCATCGTTTCGGCGGCCGCGACCGGCATGTTCGGCTACGTAGTATTGAAGGGGCGCACCTGGGCCCTGATGGTCACCGGGCTGTTCGGCGCCATTGAAGCCATCGGCCCGATGTCGAAGCTCGTCACCGAAAACGACTACATCGCGGGCATGTTCGCGCTGGTGTACGGCAGCCTGACCATGCTGTGCATCCTGTCGATCGCACGCATGAAGGACACCGGCAGCAGCGAAGGCACGGACAAGATCCAGAGCCTCAGCGAAGTCAGCAGCTTCACCCGCCAGATCGCCACGCTGCTGCACTCCGGCATCCCGCTCGCACAGGGCCTGACCGCCTGCATCGAGCAGGCCGAAAGCCCCGGCATGCAGAAAACGCTGCGCCACCTGCGCGAGCAGGTCACCCAGGGCCTCGACTTCGCCAGCGCGCTTGAGACCTGCCCGGGCTACTTCAACACGCTGTACGTGAACATGGTTCGCGCCGGCCAGGCGTCGGGCCAGCTTGACGAGGTGCTGACGCGCATCGCTGAGTACCTGAGCAACCAGAACCGCCTGAAGAACAAGGTCATCAACGCCATGATGTACCCGGCGATCATGCTGACCGTCAGCACGCTGGTGGTGATCCTGCTGATGACCTTCGTGGTTCCCAAGATCACCGAGATCCTGATCGCCCAGAACGTGCCGTTGCCGCTGCCAACGACAATCCTGATCGGGCTCAGCAGCTTCATGGCGACCTACTGGCAGCTTCTCATCAAGGGCCCGCTGATCGGCGTGTTCTTCCTGCAAGGCGCGCTGCAGCAGGACGCGTTCAAGATGAAGTGGGACCTGCTTAAGCTGAAAGTGCCGCTGTTCGGCGACCTGCTGCGCAAGACGGCCGTGTCGCGCTTTGCGATCACGTTCGCCGTGCTGTTGCGCTCGGGCATGCCGGCGCTTGAGGCGCTGCGGATCGTGAAGAAGATCGTGGGCAACCGCGCGATGCAGGAAGTCATTCAGGGCATCCACGACAGCATCGTGGAAGGCACGGACATCAGCACGCCGATCAAGAAGAGCGGCATTTTCCCGCCCGTGGTCGGCTACATGGTCGCGGTCGGCGAACAGACCGGCGAGCTTGAGCAACTGCTCGAGCGCATCGCCCACGCCTACGACGAAGAAATCGACATCTCCATCGCCCGCATGACCGGGCTGATCGAGCCCATCATGATCGTCTTCATGGCGGTCGTGGTCGGCGGCATCGTCAGCGCGGTCATCATCCCGCTGCTCCAGATGTCCACCAGCGGCCTGGGCTAACCCACGAAAGCCAGAACATTAGCCCGAAGCGCCAGCTACGGGTCAGCCCCCTGGTAGATGTAATCCCATCGCCAGCCACTCGCGAGCGTTAAACCTGCGGATCCCGATACCGGAGACAACCATGCGCTTCATTTGCATACCGTGCGCATTGCTGGTGCTGCTGAGCATCTCGTGGACGTCCGCACAGGACGCAAAGCCCACGCAAAACCCGCGCTATCTGCGCCCTGAGGCGGGCAGCCTCGACCGCGGCGGAACGCGGATGTTGCAAATGGGCGACAAGCTGTACTTCACCGTCAATGACACGGGCGAACACCAGGGTGCCCTGTACTGCACAGACGGCACGCCGGAGGGCACACGCCTTGTGAGGGCACTGCCGAACCCAACCCTGCTAGCCGTCATGGGCAGCACCCTATTTGTTGCTTCCGGACCCGAACTCTGGAAGAGCGATGGGTCGCCGGACGGAACGGTGCTCGTGAAAGACTTGAGCGACCGGGCAGCTCCAGCACGGTTTCCGGTCGTGTTCCACGACAAGCTCTACTTTGCCGGCTACGACGAGGCGCACGGCTATGAGCTCTGGCAAAGCGATGGAACCGCAGAAGGCACCGTGCTGGTAAAGGACATCGCGAAGGGAGCTGATTCCAGCAACCCATCTCACCTGATCGTGTTCAACGACAAGCTTTACTTCCGGGCACCTCAGTATCGAGGGTATTCCGATGAGCTCTGGGAGAGTGACGGGACAGACGAAGGTACGAAAGTGATGCACACCTCGAGTCTGAACGCATCCCGCAAGGAAGCGATTGTCAGCTTCAAGGAAGGGCTATACTTCGCGTCAACCGACGCACTCTTCCGTATCGACCTCACAGGCAATGTCACGACGATTAAGCGCTTCTCACAGCAGAAGCGCACTCCGTACGTAACGTCACTGACCGCCGCCGGGGACCGCCTCTTCTTCACTGTCGGGAATGACGCCGGCGGCACCGATTTGTGGTGCTCTGATGGGTCCGCAGCCGGCACGAAGCTGGTGACAGGCACCCACCCCAGCGAGCGGATTTCCACAACGCTGTGCGCTTTCGGCGAATACGTCGTGTTCGGTCGGTTCGAGACGGGCGCCGGTTGGGAAACCTGGAAGTCGAACGGCACAGAAGCGGGTTCCGTAAGGCTTGCCCGCTCCGAGTTTCGAGGCGAACTGCGGTTCGAGGATTATGGAACCGATTTGCCGCACGGGAACTCCTTCGCGGACGCAACAGACTACTTCGTCTTCCGCGCGTACGATCATGCGCACGGGGAAGAGTTGTGGATCACGGACGGGAGTGAACCCGGGACCGTTCTGCTGGCCGACATCCAGGCTGGTGGAAAGAGCAGTTCACCTCGCGACTTTGGGAAGTTCAGGGGATCGGTCTATTTCTTCGCTGACAATGGCGTGCTCGGGACCGAACTCTGGCGCACGGACGGAACCGCCGAAGGCACGCGATTGTTCATGAACATCAACGCAGGAGTGACCGGTTCCGAACCTTGGGGATTTGCCGTGGCGGGCAATTCGCTCTTGTTTCAGGCCGATGACGGCGTACACGGATTCGAGCTATGGCGAACCGATGGATCCGATCAGGGTACGGTTCTGGTGCGGGACTGTTTGCCGGGCGAGCTCGATAGCGGCATCACCGTGCTGGCATCGAGCGCGACGCACTACTACTTCACAACTGCCCCAGTGGATGATCGGGGTACGTTGTGGGTCAGCGACGGCACTACTGACGGCACCACTGAAATCGCCGAGCTGCCCATGCGCAAGGTGTATCAAAAGGACTGGGGGCCGTATGAAGCGGCCTTCGCAGGCGAGCGGCTCTTCATGCTCGTCAAGGCACCCGAAGAAGTGCTTGAATTGTGGACATCAGACGCGACACGCCAAGGTACTCAGCGGCTTGCTTCATTCTCAAAGAACTCCGTCTTTTATGGCAGCAAGCTCGTGCCGGCAGGTGACAAGGTATTCGCTAACTTGCGTGGACAGCTCTGGGTTAGCGACGGCACAGTCGAGGGAACTACGCTTGTGCATGACTTTGACGGGTGGAGCTCAGTTGGTCAGATGGTCGGGTTCGAAGGAAAGCTCTTCTTCGCCGCGACCGATCGGGTACACGGGCGGGAACTCTGGGTAAGTGACGGGACGCCGGAAGGCACACGCATGGTCAAAGACATCTATCCGCCTCGGAAATGAAATTGGCGTCGACGTACCCCTGGCCAATCTCGTGCCGACAACCGCGCGATGCAGGAGGTTATCCATGGCATCCACGACGGCATCGTCGAGGTCACGGACATCAGCATCGCCCGCATGACCGGGCTGATCGAGCCGATCATGATCGTCTTCATGGCGGTCGTGGTCGGCGGCATCGTCAGCGCGGTGATCATCCCGCTGCTCCAGATGTCCACCTGTGGTTTGGGATAGGACTGTCAGCAACTTCTCGCTCCAATCCCGCGCGCGCCCGGAATATACTCCCGGCTTCTGATCTGAGATTCCGGGGGCAAGCATGTGGCGTATCTCGCTGGCGTTGATCATCGGTGGTATCGCGGCGCTGGTGTTCGGCGGACACAAGCTGATGGTGGCGATGCGCAATTCATCGCCCGTGCAGATGAAGTACGCCGACTGGCGCAAGGCGCCGCCGGATTCCGAGTGGCTTGAACTCAGTGACGTACATATCGACTGGTCCGCCAGCGCGCGCATCGATACCCAGCACACGCGCAAAGGCGTCGTCACCAGCACAGACCACGACTACTACGTCGCCTGCTGGGCCAGCGACGACGACCCGGAGCCCGTCTGCGCGTTCCTGCACGTGGACGACGCCGACAAACAGCAGCTCATGGAGCAGTGCTGGGACCATGACGGCGACGACGCCTGGCTGACCGCGAACATCGACCGCGTCTACGAAGTAAAGACCGTCCGCGGGCTGGTGCAGACCGGGCTCGACCTGAGTAGCGAAGACCAGAAGCTGCTGCGCGACATGGGCCACGTGCAGAACGACTTCCGGATCATCGAGCTGAACAAGGAGCCCGAGGGCGGCTTCGGCGCGATCCTGATCGTCGTCGGCATCCTTTGCGTGCTCGGCGGCGGCGCGACGTTCTTCGTCGGGCGTAAGAAGCCCGGCAAGCCGCACTATCCACCAACCGGCTACACCAACGCCCCGCCCCCCGGACACGGCCATATGCCGCCGCCGGGAGCCATGCCGCCCGCCGCACCCAACGCCATGCAGGCCGGCCCGGCGCGCATGCCCGGGCAGCGTCCGGCACCGCGCCCGCCACAGCCCGGACCCGGACCAGCCGGCCCACGCCCCGTCAGGCCGCCACAGCCGCGCCCGCCACAAGTGTAGGCACGAATTCGGGTGCGTCGAACAGAGGGTTGCCTAGAATCACGACACACAGTTTCGGGGTAGGCAGGTGAATCAAAGCAACCACAGACCGGTCAGCGGCTCTCGTCGTCGTTTCCTGGCTTCGAGCGCCGCGGCGGCCGCTCTCGGCGCGGGCTGCGCGGTATCGCCCAAGCCGAAGCCCGCGGGCGAAGGCCCAAGGAAGCCATACAACATTGTTTTGATCACGTCGGACCAGGAACGCTGGTTCGACCGCTGGCCGTTCCCCGCGCCGGGCCGCGAGCGTTTGCGGCGGCTGGGCGTCAGCTTCGACAACCACCAGATCAACTCCAACGTCTGCTCGCCGTCGCGCTCGGTGATCTACACGGGCCAGCACATCCAGCACACGGGCGTGTTCGACAACGTCAACACGCCGTGGCAGTCCAGCATGTCGACCGACATCCCTACACTCGGGCATATGCTGCGCGAGGCGGGCTACTACACGGGCTACAAGGGCAAGTGCCATCTGGCGAAGGAGCTTGAGGAAGCCAACGACGCCGACTCGCCCCAGAAGCTGCTGACCGAGGTAATGGAGGGCTACGGCTTCAGCGACTACTTCAACGTGGGCGACATCATCGCCTCGACCCGCGGCGGCTACGAGCACGACGGCATCATCACCGCCATGGCACTGGGCTGGCTGCGCGCCAAGGGCCGCCCGATGTCGGATGAGAATCAGCCGTGGATGCTGGCGGTCAACCTGATCAACCCGCACGACATCATGTACGTCGACACCGACCTGCCCGGCGAAAGCGTGCAGAAGCGCGACGAGCCGGTCATGGAGATCACGCCGCCGCCGGACACCGACCTCTACCGCGCCACATGGGATACGCCTCTGCCGCCAAGCCGCCACCAGGCATGGGACGCGCCCGGGCGCCCGCAGGCGCATTGGGAGTTTCAGCGCTCGCGGGAAGTGCTGCTCGGCACCTGGCCCGATGAAGACCGCCGCTGGCGCCTGCTGCAGGACTACTACTTCAACTGCATCCGCGACAACGACCGCCACGTGGTGCGCATCCTGGACGAACTGCAGACGCAGGGGCTGCTTGAGAACACGATCGTGATCTTCACGTCGGACCACGGCGAGCTGTGCGGCGCGCACCAGATGCACGGCAAGGGAAGCTGCGTCTACCGCGAGCAGAACCACGTGCCGCTGGTCATCGTCCACCCCGAAGTGCAGGGCGGGCAACGCTGCAAGGCGCTGACGTCCCACGTTGATCTCGCGCCCACCATCCTGCGCATGGCCGGTGCCACGCCGGGCGACGCGCTGAAGGGCTGCGACATCGCGCCGCTGCTGGAGGCGCCCCGCGACGCGGGCGTCAACGAACTGCGCGAAGGCAGCCTGTTCAACTTCAACATGCTCGGCTATCTCGACGGCGAGTTCCTGCGCGCCATGAAGAAGATGCGCGCGGCAAAGAAGGCGGGCAAAGCGGTCGCGGCGGCCGACGTCGCCCGCGTCGCCAAACCCGCGCTGGAAAAGCGCGGGGCGATCCGAAGCTGGTTCGACGGGCGCTATCGCTTCTCGCGCTACTTCTCGCCAAGGCAGCACCACCTGCCCGTGAGCGTGGACGAGCTGTTTGAACGCAACGACGTGGAGCTGTTTGATCTGGAAAACGACCCGCACGAAATGACCAACCTCGCAAGCGATCGCGACAAGCACCACGACTTGCTCGACCGGCTAAACAAAAGCCTCAACAAGCTGATCGAGCAGGAAGTCGGCAAAGACGACGGCAGCATGCTGCCCCTGTCCAAAAAGATCGACTGGGACCTCGACGCCATGGACGTGTAAGGCGCGGCTGTACTCCGCCCGCCGCAGGCGTGATGCCCGGCCGGGTTTTGGGGCAGGCTCCGGGATCCGTCTGCCCGGATTGATGGACTTTTATCGCGCGCCGCGACGTTCGTTCGGCGGGAGATGGATATCTTCTTCCGCTCTCGCCCTTCGCTTCGCGGCGTTTCGCGCCTCTTGGGGTGCCTCAACCACCCGACACCAGTCGTTTCGCGACAATCGGCTTTGCCCGTGCAGTTCAATGCGCGTCAACGCGCCAGGAGCAAGCCATGCTTTGGACCATCTGCGTCATCCTGCTGATTCTCTGGGCCCTCGGGCTGATTACCGGCACCAGTGTGGGCGGTTTCGTCCACGTGCTGCTGATCCTGGCCATCGTCGTCGTCATCGTTGAGCTGGTCCGCCCATCCCGCCGCCGAGGCGGGTAATCGTCCGCAATACCTTCCCGAATGGAGTCTGCCATGGGCGTCTTGAGATCGATCGCAGTCGTTGCGCTGCTGATAGGCGTAGTTGTGCTGGGCTACGGGCTGTGGAACTACTTCCAGCCGGCGCATCGCATTGAGCTGGACGACGCCAAGTCCGCGGCCGGCGATGCGGCCACCGACGCCAGAAATGCCGTCGAGGACGCTGACGTCTCCCCGGCGATCTGGATCGGCGGCTTCGTCATCCTCGTTGCGGGCGTCGCCATGTTTGCGTCAAGCCGCAATCGTCGCCGCGACGCGTAAGCACCACCTGTGAAAGGGTTCGTCATGAGTACATATCGCACAGTCGCGCTGGCGGTAATCATCCTCGGCGCCGTCGTGCTGGCCTACGGCATCTGGAGTTACTACGACTCCCGCAGCGAGCTCCGTGTCGGAGACGCAAGCATCGTGATTCAGGACGCAGAGGTCTCCCCGGCCGTCTGGATTGGCGGCGCCGTGATCCTGGTAGGCGGCGCAGCCATGGTAACCGCCCGCGGCAAACGCGCCTGACATCCCACATGACACGTGCCCCCGGAATTCTATATTCGCCCGTGATGATTGAAGGGGTCATGTCTTGAGCACCCATACCGAACATGCGGAACACGGCGGCGACATCCGGTCGATCATGACCGGTGAGAAGCCGAAGAACGGCCACGATGCCGAGCGCAAGCTCAACTTCTGGGAACGCATCTACCTGGTCGAGATCTTCAAGGGCCTCGTAAACACCTTCAAGATGATGTTCCGCCCCAGCACCACCATCGACTACGTCGGCGAGAAATCACGCGAGAACCAGCGCCACATCCCGGCCGTAGGCTACCGCGGCGAGCACTACCTCAAGGTCGATGACAGCAACAACATCAAGTGCGTCGCCTGCTTCATGTGCAGCACGGCCTGCCCGGCCGAGTGCATCACCATCGTCGGCGACCAGACCGACGTGGACCAGTTCGGCGCGCAGCGTTTCAAGGCGCCCGAGGTGTTCGAAATCGACATGCTGAAATGCATCTACTGCGGCATGTGCGTGGAAGCCTGCCCGAAAGATGCCATCGCCATGAGCACGACCTACAACCAGGTCGGCACCAAGCGCGGCGACTTCATCTTCGACAAGGCGCGGCTGCTGAAGAACAACGACGAGTTTATGGAAAGCCTCGGGCTCGCGCGCAGCGGCAAGGACAAGGACGGGCGCTATCCGCTCAGCCCCGACGGCTGCGGCCCGGACGTCACCCACGGCGTGCAACCCTTCCGCCAGGGCGTCCGCCAGGACGGCGCGTAGGCCATCACCAGTGCACATTCCGCCCCGCCCGAAAGGGCGGGGTTTTTGTTTGGCTATGTCAGGGTGCCTGGCGACGTGTGAGTGCGAGCGCGATCAGTTGTGCGCCGACCCGCGTGCCGCGCCCGCCCTCGTTCAGGCGTGCCATCTGGGCGCCGCCGGGGCCGGGCAGCTTGGGCGCTACTTCGCTTTCCAGCGCGTAGATCACCAGGTCGCCGACGACCTTCACGTATGCCACGTAGACGTCGTCGGTCTCCTCGGCCGGGGTAACCCGCCCGAAGCGCTTGATGGGCTCGTTGTCTTCGCGCCCGCCGGTGAAGTAGAGGTCATCCAGCTCGTTGAAGCCCTTGGCATCCAGGGCGGCGATCAGCGCGTCCGCAATCGGCTGCGCGGCCATGGCCTCGGGCGCCCGGATGAAGATGAGCTTCACCTGCTGCGGGTACTCGATCTCGGCCGAGCCGCATTTCGACTCCGTGTCGGTGACGATCTTCGCGCCCGCAGACTTGTAGTCCGCGGCAACGACCGGCAGCGCGGCGTTTTCGGGCGCCTCCGTACTGAAGCTGCATGCGACCGCATCCCAGCCGCCATACTTCACGGAGTTCTTGTCCAGCGCCGACTTCGGCAAGAGCTTGGCAAGCGCGCCATGCGTGGTCGTCGGGGCCTGCTTGACGTCCACAGCGTCCTCAAACTGGAAGGCCGAGTCGTTGCGGTCGCCATCCAGCGACGCCGCCTTGGGGCCTGTGTTGGCCGGCTCATTGCCGCCGCCGCAAGCGGCGACGGCCAAGGCAAAAGTAAAAAGGCAAAAGGCAAAAGTGGGCGCCGTGCGCAGCAGCGCTGTCGTGCCGTTCCCTTTTGACTTTTGACTCTTCACTTTTTCCTTCCGCCGCAGGCGGCCTACTCCCATTCAATCGTAGCCGGCGGCTTGCTGCTGATGTCGTACACCACCCGGTTGAAACCACGCACTTCGTTGATGATCCGGTTGGACATCTTTCTCAGCAGGTCGTAGTCGATCCTTGCCCAGTCGGCCGTCATCCCGTCCACGCTTTCGACCGCGCGGATGGCGCAGGTGTACTCGTGTGTGCGCTCGTCGCCCATCACGCCGATGCTCTTGACCGGCAGCAGCACGGCAAACGCCTGCCAGATCTGTTTTTCCAGACCAGCCGCCCTGATCTCTTCTCTAACGATCAAGTCGGCGTCGCGGAGAATGCGAAGTCGCTCTTCGGTGATCTCGCCGAGGCAGCGAACGGCGAGCCCCGGGCCCGGGAAGGGCTGACGCCAGACCAGCTCTTCGGGCAGCCCGATCTCGGCGCCGACCTCGCGGACTTCGTCTTTGAAGAGAAAGCGCAGCGGCTCGACCAGCTCGAAGTCCATGTCTTCGGGCAGCCCGCCGACGTTGTGGTGGCGCTTGATCATGGCCGTCGGGCCGCCGTGGGCGGCGACAGACTCGATCACGTCGGGGTACAGCGTGCCCTGGGCGAGGAACTTGGCGTCCTTCACCTTGCGGGCTTCGACCTCGAACACGCGAATGAACTCTTCGCCGATGATGATGCGTTTCTTGTCCGGGTCAGTCACGCCGGCCAGTTTCGTGAGAAAGCGCTCGCCCGCGTCTGCCACGATCAGGTTGACCTTAAAATGGCCCTCGAAGGCCTTGCGGACTTCCTCGACTTCGCCGGAACGCAGCAGCCCGTTGTCCACCATGATGCAGGTGATCTGGCCGGGGATCGCCTTGCTGATCAGCGCCGCGACCACGCTGGAATCCACGCCGCCGGACAGCCCGCAGATCACGTGGCCCTTGCCGACCTGCTTGCGGATGCGCTCGCACTGCTCGTCGATGAAGCTCGACATCTGCCAGTCGCCCGCGCAGTGGCAGGCGTTAAACAGGAAGTTTTTCAGCAGCAGCTTGCCCTGCGCCGTGTGCTTGACCTCCGGGTGGAACTGCACGCCGTAGAACGGGTGTTCCTTGTGCTTCACGGCCGCGTATTCACAGGTCGGCGTGCTGGCCAGCGTCTCGAAGGCGTCCGGCAGGGCGGTCACCTTGTCGCCGTGGGACATCCAGACGCGCAGTGCGTTTTTGTCCTCGGCGACGCTCCGGTTGAAGCCCGCCAGCAGCACGTCTTCGTGTTTGATGGTGAGGTCCGCGTGCCCGAACTCGCGCTTGTGGCCTCCCTCAACCTTGCCGCCCAGCGCCGTACTGCCGAGCTGCATCCCGTAGCAGATGCCCAGCACCGGCAGTCCGCAGGTGAAGATCGCCGGGTCCACCTTGGGTGAGTCTTCGCCGTACACGCTGGCCGGGCCGCCGCTGAGGATGATGCCCTTGGGCTTGCCTTCAAGCAGCTTGGCCAGCGGCGTAGTGTGCGACTGGATTTCCGAATACACGCCCAGCTCGCGCGTGCGGCGCGCGATCAGCTGGGTGTACTGCGAGCCCATATCCAGGATGACGACGTGCTCATGTGCCGCCATAAAGCCCTCCAAATGCAAAAGGCGGAGACGATAAGCCGTCCCCGCCGGGGCAAAAGAAGAGTATAGGCAGGCAAATGCACCCTTCAAGCGCAATCGGGGATTGCAAATCAAAGCCCAGCCCGCAAGGGCTGGGCTTGGGTTACTGTTCGCGCGGGCCGCGGCGGTCGGGGCGGCGGCCGTCGCGGTTTGGGACCATGCGGGGCGGCGCGTCGTTGTTGTCGCGGGGGTTGCGCCTTTTCTCTTCCTTCCACTGGTCCTGCAGCGCCTTGCGGATCTCGTTGGCCGCGTCCTCAAGGCTCAGGTCCTTCAGCTCCGCCATCATCTCGGCGCGCTTGTCCGGCTCCAGCCTTTGCAGCAGCAGGTCCAGCGTGCGCAGGTCCGCGACGAGGTGCTTCAACTCCTTGCGGGCGTCCTTGTCGCCGCTCTCGGCCGCTTCACGCAGCTCGGCAAAGCGCGGGTAGATGCCGGTCAGCTCCTCAAGGCGGGCCTTGCGCTCCTCGATGATCTTGCGCGTGCGCTCCTCGGGCGTCATCGCGAAGAACTCGCGCTTTTCCTCGGGCGTCATGTTGCGGGCGAACAGGCTCATGCGCTGCTGCGTCATCATGCGGCGCAGGGCTTCCTGGTCGCCCTTCTCGAAGGCTTCCCGGGCTTCCTTGCCGCGCGGGCCGTGGGTCAGCGCGTTCAGCTCGGCCGCGGTGGTGTACAGGCGCACGCGCTCCAGGAAACTGAATTTCTTCAGCTTCTTCAGGTTGTCGCGCTGCTTGTCCGTCAGGATCGGCTTGCCGTCCTTGGCGGCCTGCAGGATCTGCTGCTGGCGCTCCTTGGGCAGGTGCTTGAACGCGCGAAAGCGCTTCTTCAGCTCTTCCTGGCGGTTCTTGCCCAGCCCGTTGAACCACTCGCGAAGCTGCGCCTCGCGCGCATCCGGCTTGGCGGCGTCAGAATCCTGCGCACCGGCCGGCGTCACGCCGAGCAGCAGCACCAGCGCCAGAGCCGCAAGGATGGGCGATACGTAGCGCATCACTCTTCCTCCGACAGCTCGGTGAGCAGCTCGAGGTCGTCAATCACCTGCACGTCCTCCGGGCGCTCGAGATCATCGAGCGGCAGGAAGGCGGCGTTGTCCAGTTGCTTCATCAGCGCAAGGTCTTCGGCGCTGAGCGTCTCGCGGCGCGGCTGCTGGGTGTCAGGCACCGTGCTGCCGATGACGTAGTCGAACTCATCTTCCGGCCAGGTCACTTCCACCGATTCAGGCTCAACGCCCGCGTCATCGACGCTGGCCGTGCCGCCATTGACCTGCGGCGGGGTGTCGCCGTTGTTGACGAAGACGATCACGCCGATCGCGATCAGGATCGCGGCCGCGAGCGGACCCACCAGGCGAATCAGCCACACCGTGCGCCTGCCTTCAATCACGCGCTCTTCGCTGAAGCGGCGCCAGAAGCGCCCCTGGAAGCCTTCACTCGGCTCCGGCACTTCGTAGTAGTCCAGCCAGCGTTCCAGCGAACGCTCCTGCTCAAGCGCGTTGCGCAGGGTTTCGTCCGTCTTGGCGGCCTCGAGAATCTCGCCCGCGCGCCCGGGCTCAAGCCGTCCGCGGATCAGCTCGGGCAGGTCTTCGCGATATTGTTCGTATGCACTCATCGGTTTGCCTTGCAGCCGCTTTTTGCCGACTAACCACGGCATGCAACTGTTAAACCCATGTACGCTGAAGGGGTAGCGGAATTTTTCAGGTTTGAGGCGGCAGACGGCAGGCGGAAGTTACTGCCGCCTGCGGCCTCCCGCCTGGCGCCTCCCGGGGTTTCATGGCCGATTCGGGCAACAATCGGAAGTATGCGGTGATCGGCATCCTGCTAGGGCTGCTGATCCTGGTCGGCGTCTGGTTGTTCACCGAGTGGTTCATTCAACCGACCGGCAATCGCCCCCACGTCGGGCCCGAGTTCAACGACCCGGTCGCTCAGCGTAACGATGCCTCCCCATTAGAGTTAGAACCAGTTAAACCCGCCGAGCCGGAGGTTGAGCCGGAGCCGGACAAGCCGGTAATCGAACGCGGCCCGGTCGAGTTGCCCGCCCTGACCCGCTTTAGGGCCCTCACCCTCGAGGCCGATAAGGCACTGGCCCTGCGCGACCGCCCGGACATGCCGGAGGACGAACTCTGGGTGACCGCCAGCACGCTGGATCAGCTCAACTCGCGTTTCGGGCCCTACGCAATCCTCGCCTACAACGGGCACGCCGACGCCGCCGACCGCGTGCACTTCGAAAGCGACGCCACACGCAGCTTCGAGCGCCCGGACGTCGCCAGCACCACCTACACCGTCGAGGCCACCGGGCGCACCGCCATCTGGCTGCGGGCGGGCGCAGAACTGCCCGAGCCCGACACCGAGCCGCCGCCCGAAGGCGTGCCCCTGACCCGCCGGGCCCAGGAACGCGTAAACACCGAAATACTGGCCGGCTGGCTCGCGGCCATCGAGGGCGAATACGGCAAGTCCGACTTCGGAGAGCACAAACTGCCGCTCGACGTCGTGCTGTTTCCCACGCTCGATGAATACCTCAAGTTCTCCAGCAAGCGCCTCGACCTGAACGTGCCGCAATGGTCCGCCGGCTACTACAGCACCAAGTGGGACGTGATCTGCCTGCCGGTGCTCGACAACACCAGCACGGCCGAGGTCATCCGCCACGAGATGTTCCACGCGGTGCAGGCACACAAGGCGCCGCAGAGCCTGCTGGTGCCCTGGTTCGCCGAGGGCACCGCGGAGTGGCTCGACAAGGCGTCGCCGGAAGCGCAATTGCGCACGCTGCCCACGTTCGCTTCCGCGGCGTATGGCTACCTGCGCACGCTGATCGGGCAGGGGCTAAAGCTGGATTTAGGCGCGTTCCTGGCGCAGGACCTCGAGACCTTCTACCAGAACCCCGAGCTGAACTACCTGATCGCCTACTGCTTCGTCGACTTCTGCCGCGCCAACGAGGACCTGAAGTCGATCTACTTCGAGTTCTGGAACCTCATGGTGGAAGGCGTCGGGCACGAGAACGCCTTCGCGCGCACCTTCGGCGGGCTGGACATGAATGAGCTGCTACGCCGCTTCCTGAGCCGCATCAACGGCTTCCCGCAGGTGGACACGCCGCCGCGCTTTTCCCACGACGCGCCCGAAGAAGCGTTCGGGCTGGTCCCGCCGACGCTGGAAGGCCGCGTGACGGCACCCACCAAGGCCGGCGAGGTCAGCGAAGGCTGGTTCGAGGTGCTGGGCAAGCTGAAAGAGCGCGGGTTTGACACGTCAAGATCCGGCTACCTGAAGGGCGACTACGACGTGGTGATCGTCGCCATCGACAGCAGCGAGACCATGTCGCAGGTGATCGACACGCCGAACTTTGATTTCGATGCGCTCTCGCGCTGGCTGTTCAGCCTGCGCTACGCGGGCAGCCTGCAGTTCACCCGCAAGTCGGCCGACGGCAGCAGCGTCGAGGAAGTGCCCACCTCGGTGCTGCTGGCAATGGTGGACGCGGTGCTGACGGGTCGTGTGGACGAGTTTACCGAGACGGCCGGCGTAAAGGTCGGCGATGAGCTGCAGGGCGACATCAAGAAGAGCTACAAGCAGTTCGAGCTGAGCGGCGAGAAGCTGGCGACGCTGAGCAAACGCGAGGTCGCGCGCCACACGGCCGAGAGCGTGGTGTGGTACTGGGGCACGCGTCAGGACCAGGCGAACGTGGTGGTGGTGGACTACAACCTGAACGCCAAGGTCGAGAAGGAGAAAAACGCATTCGGGCCGAAGGGCTACAACAGCAGCTCAAGCCCGATCGCGCGCCTGTTTGCCAAGACGGCGCCGCACAAGGCGCCCGAGGGCAGCAACGGCGCGGACACGGACTGGTGGGGCGCGTTCCAGGGCGTGCTGCAGAGCGCCAACGACATCAGTGCCGGGCGGATTGCCTGCCTGTTCTTCACGGACGGGCCAAACAGCATGGGCTTCTACGGGCATCTGGAGAGCGGGCGCGACGACACCCAGTACATGCTCGACCAGGAAAAGCTCGCGATTGATTTGAAAATCCAGTGGGACAACGCCGGGCTCGGCTACGACACACAGCCCAGCATTTTACAGCTCTTCTCACTGCCCGGAGCCGAAGGCCAGGGTTTGGACTACATCCCCCAAAAGCTCCCCCAAGCCAAACTAGACGAGTGGACCACCCACTTCCTGAAGCCGTAACATACCAGGAACGTACGCGCAGCCCGTTTGAGGTACCTCGCTGATGCAACAGTCTATCGTTTCCTAGGCTGAAGTACCGCCTCAAGGCTCTCAACGGATAGTCCATGAATACGGAGCGCGAGAACATTGTTCGTGAATACGCTTTTCTTCCATGGCTATTCTTGGACGGTGATCACGATGTTGGCCGATTCACCGTTCGGAGAGTCGGACGCCCCGAGGGCCCGTTTCATCGTGTCGTGCCGCCGGAAGCCGACAAGGAGTCGCTGTACGGTCCTATCGTTGGAATGCTCAGCGGCTACGTCTACTTCAACGGTGAAGTTCGCGACGGATGGTCAGTCGTAGCATCCAATGGGCGACTAACCTACCCGGTGCAAGAGATAGACCAGCGCACTCGGCTTCGAAACGACATCTACAATGCCTGCGAACTCCTCGCGTTCGCATCTATCTCCTGCAACGAGTTGTTTCGACCATTTGGTCACTACGCAAACTCGTCGGTATTCCGACCGATCTTCCAGGAGGTGAAGTCCGTTGCGGGATACACAGCATTCCTCCAGCGTCGAAAGGTGTTGAGTGTCTCCCATGGCTGGAGTTCCGATACTCAAGTTCCAGAACCACTCAACTGTCATGCACTTGGTACGCGCAAGGTAAACAGCGCTCTGCTGCATGCTCTTGAAAGACTCTGCCTCGGTCCTGAGTGCGACTCACCACTTGCGGCGCGGGTGCGCCGAGCAATTCACGTGTACTTACGAGCGTACACCGACGAACCGTCAAATCGCCTCGAGGACGAAGTGGTGTACCAGGTCGCGGCGTTAGAGGCGTTGTTTGGCAGCAAGGGCAAGACAAAGACAGCAACAAAGTTGACAGAACTGTTCGCGTCAGACCTAGACCCCACGCCATTTCGATCATGCGCTCGGTACCGATCGGAATGTTTGCACGGCCAGTCCGACGCCGACTCGTTGACCTTCTGGAACTGGTTCGTCGAACTCTACGATCTGAGGAGCACCTACCACCACTGCGACATCTACGATCCAGCAAGGGATGTCTGGACTCCGACCGAACACTGCACGATGTCCGCAAGTGTGTTTGTTTCTGCCGTCATCTACTTGCTGGCAAAGGCCGATCTCTACAAGCCAGATTCCCGAGACAGAGCAATGGCCATGGCTTACGGCCGAATTCTCTGTGCCCAAGACTGGCCTGGGGGTAGAGAGCCGGGAACTACCGGGTACGTCACGTGGGAAGAAATCGTGAGCACCTGTAGATTTGAACTCGCGTGCAGCGATGTGAGCGGCATGGAAGACGACGAGTAGCGCAGACATGCTTCGTTGATTGGTGCTTCCTCAAGCGGACTCGCCCGAAGTGTTGACGGAAAGCCCGACGCCTCACTGAGAGGCCGCCTAAGGACTACCGCGGCATTTGCTGGTAGTCGAAGGGGCTGGCTCCGCAGTGGGGGCAGGCGCGGCGCATCTGGAGCTTGCTCTTGGTGTCGGTCACCAGCCCGCCGCATTGGCGGCAGGTTACGCTCATCTCTGTGCCGACGGGTCCGCCCTGCTGGTTCCCCTGCGGCGGATAGCCCTGCGCGGCCGGCGGCTGCTGGTTGTACTGGTTGGGCGGCGGTGCGCCGTAACCCTGCTGCGGTGCCCCGTAGCCTTGCTGCGGCGCGCCATAGCCTTGCGGCGGGCCCTGCGGCGGCACTCCCTGCCCGTACGGCTGATAGGGCGACTGGGGCGGCGGCGGGTAGTAGCCCGGCGGCGGCGCCTTGCTCAGGTCCTTGGCCAGCAGCGCCGAAATCAATGAGCCGATGCCGCAGCAGAACACGCCCACCAGCAGGTGCGCCACGATCTGGCCCGTGCTGTGACCCTTGCGCGAGACAATCACGGCCGCGGCAATCCCGCAGATGATGTTCACACAGCCCACGCCCGGGCCAACCGGGTTGGCGCCCGGGTTGTAGCGCTGGGATTGCGTCTGCGTCTGCAGCAGGATCATCAGGTCGAGCATGGGCAGGATTCTAGCAGCAAGTTTGCCGCGACTGAAATCGTATTGTTGAGATGATCAGACCGCCCGAAAAAGCACGAAAGCCTCCTTTCGGAGGCTTGTGCCTTCGGGGGTATGAGCCCCCGAGGAGTGTGCCGTGGGCCGGTCTCGTGAAGGACAGCCCCTTCACTCAGACGCGTTTCAGGGCGGCTATTCCCTGGAACACGTGGCGAGAGCGAATCTCGCCGGCGGTTGCGCGCCGTTCGACCGCGCGAAGGCCTGGCCGGTGCGCCTTTCGGTTTGACCCGTAAGGCGGGGAAAGCGTCTCCACTTTCCCGCGGGGCCTCTCGACCCCTGTTCACCCCGTCCCGAAGGACCGGCCGTGCCCGGAAGAGCAACTTGCAGTTCGCTCTTCCTTCAACCCGGTGCTGCATCACCGCGCTGCACAACAGAAAGGTACCCCGCCGAAAAACCAAATCCAGCAGTGTCGGTCTATAGTTGAAATGGGGACAAAATCAGCGTTGCCGACACACCCAAACGCGCCGGTAGTTGACGGTTTGGCCGCGCGGGATACCTTACCCAGCGTTGTGCGGCCAATAGCTCAGTTGGTTAGAGCGCCTGATTGTGGTTCAGGAGGTCGCGGGTTCAAATCCCGTTTGGCCGCCCACCTCTAAAGCAACGGCCCGCCGCAAGGCGGGCCGGTCATTCCCCGGCGTTGCGTGCCCAAAGGAGATGTCATGCCTGACTACCGCACCTTCACCGTCGAAACCAGCCTCGACTTCAAAGACGAGTTCCGCAAGCTCGAGCGCCGCATTGAACGCCAGGATGCACTGCTGAAGGCCTACATCCGCGCCGGCAACGCCGAAAAAGCGGCCGACGCGGCCGAGCGCCATGCCGAATTCGTGGATGCGCAGGACGACCTGCTGTTTGAAGAGATGCACCGGCTCTGGATCAACGCGCGCCAGACCGACGAAAAGCTGCCGCTGCTGCCCGAAGCCTGGGAGCCAGAAGCGGGCGGGCGCGTGATCCGCTTCAGCTTCTACGAGATCGAAGCCTTCCGCGGTATTTGACCACGCCGGGGCTCAGAGCTTCAGCCCCCAGCGTTCCAGCTCGGCATCAAGGAAAGCACGCAGGCGACGCAGGCGCACGCGGTCATTCTCAACGGACTGCAGCAGGCGTTCGCGTTCGCGGGCGGTCGACTTGACGACGTCCGCAAGCTCGGGCGGCAATGCCTTCTCGAGGTACTGGCGCACCCGACTCGAAATCAGCGGTACCTGTCCTTGCGTACTGATGGCCAGCCGCAGGTCGCCGAAACGGGCGACGGCCGGTACGTAAAAGTCGCAGTTGGGCGGGTCATCCACTGCGTTGACCAGCGCGTTGTGCTCATGTGCGCTGATCCGGATGCGGGCGTTCAACTCGGAATCGCCGGTCGCGGCGACGACGATCAGCGCGCCGGTGCAGTCTTCCGGCTCCCATTTGCGCTCATGCAGCACGAATTTCGCCTCGGCCGTGAGTTCGCGAAGCTCGGCGCAGACTTCCGGCGCGACGACACGCACGACGGCCTCCGCCTTGAGCAGCGCCTCAACTTTGCGCCATGCGACGCGGCCCGCGCCGACGACCAGCACTTCGCGCCCAGCGAGCTTCAGGTAGATCGGGTACATTTCAGCCATGTGGCCCCATAATACAGAAAGGCCCCGCGCAGTCGCGCGGGGCCTTTTGATTCGCGCAGGATTACTTGCCCTTCAGGGAGCGCACGTAGGCAACCAGCGCCCAGTGGTCTTCCTCAGAGCCCGCGGGATAGCCCAGCATGGCCGAGTTGGGGTAGGCCTTGCTGTTGTTCGGGTCGGTGATGCGCCAGAAGATGTACTGGTCGGTCACGGCATCCTGGAACGCGGCGCTGGTAAGGTCGGCTACCTTCGGGTCGGTGTAGTTCGCCGCCTGCGGGCCGTCGCCCTTGCCGCCTTCGCCGTGGCACATGATGCAGTTGGCCTTGGTCGCGTCGTGGTACAGATCCTTGCCCTTGGCGATGAAGTCCGCGTCGGTCAGGTCCTTGGGCGGCTTCTTGTCCTTGAACTCGGCGGGCACGGGCATGCGAAGGGTTTCTTCCTTCTTGCCGCTGCCGCCGGGCTTGTTGCCGCCGCCATTGCCGGCCTTGCCGTCGCCGCCGCAAGCCGCGAGGGTGACGCAGGCACACATCACGATAAACAGTCCCAATGTCGTCCAGGTCTTCATGGCTTTCTCCGTAGTCAGCTGCCGCCCAAATGCCTTTTCGGACTATTGGCGGCGCTTGTCAACGCTTTGAAATGGCGGCTTTGCGGACACGAACAGTCCGCTACAGTGACGTTTGAGACTTTCGCCTGCGCGCCGCCCGCAGGGCCACGAACAGGATCACCAGAAACGCCACTCCACCGATCGTCGAGATCACTCCGCCGATCCCCATCGTCACCAGCCCCGCCCACTCCGCGGTGCCCCGCACCACCTGTTCCGTCCCGTAGGTCTTTCGCACCGAGCCGGCAAACCCGAAACCGATCGCCATCAGCGCCATTCCGCCGCCGTACAGCACCGGCTGAACGGCCGTCCACCTCCGCGTACGCGCACTCGGCGCAGGCACGCCCAGGTCCGGCAACAACTCCAGGATTGCCGCCATGAACGCGACCGTCACGCCCCCCAGGCTCATGTGGTAGTGCGCGGGCACCAGCGTGGTGTTGTCACGAATCAATGAGCCCATAACGAACCCGGCAACTGTCATGGCGGCGCTGGTCACGAAGCCGGCAAATGCCGGTCCCCGCAAGGCGCCGGGCGCGAGCGCGGTCCGTGCAGACCACAGGCGCGCGATGCAGATCAGTAGCAGCACGCTGACCATCGGAAAGATGCCCCAGCGCATCATCTGGGTGAATTCCTGCGGCGGCTTATCGCCGAACGTCAGCCACGGCCCGGCCAGCGTCGGCGCCAACAGCACAGCGAACAGACCGGCGGCAAGGCGCGCGTCAATCACCAGTTTGCGCAGTACACGCGAAAGCAGGAACAACCAGGCACCCGCCATCGCCAGCACGTTCGCGAACTGCTGGACGTGCCCGCCGCCCCAGAACAGGCGGTCGTAGTACTGCAACGGCGTCAGCGTGTCGGCCTGCGTTTGCCACGCGCCCAGCACGGTGACGATCATCAACAGGTAGGCGACGCCCGCCAGGCGCAGCGCCGGGCGCGCGTCCGGCGGCAGAATGGCGTCTTCCCTGGCCGGAAGCATGCGCCGGTCCAGAAAGCCGGCGCCGACTGCGCAGGCGAAAACCGACACGCCGACCACAAACACCGGGTGGTTAAGTGTCGGGACGTAGTTGCTCTTCAGCGGCTCGGCGTCGCGGAAGAAAATGCTGACCATCATGATCAGGACACCGGCCAGCGCGCCAAGCTGCGCCAACGGCGTGATGCGCGTGCGGCGCGTGCCGGGCAGCAGGCAGAACAGCCCCGCAATGCACGACGAGAACACGACGCCCAGCGACAGGTTGACGTGAACAACCAGCCCGCGATGCCCGAATTCAGGGTCCGGCGAAAGC
This sequence comes from Planctomycetota bacterium, assembly GCA_020638675.1. Lineage (GTDB taxonomy): Bacteria > Planctomycetota > UBA8742 > UBA2392 > UBA2392 > JACKID01. The sequence continues at coordinate 270,519 of JACKID010000001.1, read as the reverse complement.
GTGGTCTCAAGCCCGGGAATGCGTGCTATCGCGAGGTACAGGGCAAAGCACACGGCCACGGCCGCCGAGCCGACACCCAGCGCGAACCAGCGCCCGGCGTCCTTCAGGGCCAGCCGGCGGCTGTCGTCGAGCTCCGGGGTGTGCCCATATGGCGCCTGCAACACCTGCGCGCTACGCAGGGATTTTTGGCGGCTTTCCTCGGGCTCGGGTGGCATCTCTTCCTCTGTCTACTGCCGGTTCGCAGTATGCTTTGCGCAACGGGACAGCACACCCCGGGAAAGGCGATCCATGCCAAAGCTGCAATTCGACTGGGACGACGCCGTAGCGCACGTCACAAAACGCGACAAGCGCATCGCCGGCGTAATCCGGAAACTCGGCCATCTGCGGCTTGAGCCCAGGCCGCTGAAAAGCCCGTTCCACGCGCTGATGCGGGCGATCATCTACCAGCAACTCAGCGGCAAGGCCGCTGCCACAATCCACGGGCGATTGATGGAAACGTTCGGAAGCAAGCGCGACGTCACACCCGCCAACCTGCTGAAACTGAAAGACGCGCAGATCCGGGGCGCCGGCGTTTCCGGCAACAAGATGAAGGCGCTGCGCGATTTGGCTCAACGTGCAGAGGCGGGCGAGGTTCCGACCTTCGCAAAGCTGTGCCGCATGGAGGACGCCGAAATCGTCGAGCGCCTCACGGGCGTGCACGGCATCGGGCGCTGGACGGTCGAGATGCTGCTGATCTTCCAGCTCGGGCGGCCTGACGTGCTGCCGATTCACGACCTCGGCGTACGCAAAGGTTTCGCCATCGCCCACAAGCTGAAAGAGCTGCCGACTCCGGATGAGCTGACCGACCTGGCCGAGAAGTGGCGACCATACCGCACCGTCGGCTCCTGGTTCTGCTGGCGCGCCACGGAAATCTGATGTGTCAGGATGTACAGGATGGGAAAGGATGCGGGCTCGTGGTCGCGCGCTCCCTCCGAAGGAGGCCAGGCATGAGGTTTGAAGAGCTGACAGGCAGAATCATCGGCGTGTGCATGGACGTGCACAATGAGCTGGGGCATGGATTCAGCGAGACCGTCTACCACAAGTCTCTCTTGATCGCGCTCAAGGAGGCTCGGCTCACGGCGAAGAGCGAGGTCAAAGTACCGGTGCGGTTTCACGGAGAAGTCGTTGGCAACTTCGTCGCGGACATCGTGGTCGAAGGGAAAGTGATTGTTGAAATCAAGGCGCTCGGCGGTCTTCTGAAAGATCACCAGGCGCAGGTAATCAACTATCTGAACGCAACCGGCTTGCTCGTCGGGTTGCTGGTCAATTTCGGGACCACCCGGCTTCAGCATAAACGGCTTGAGCACCCGGATGAGTATGGCTCGCGCGCCTGACGGCCCGCATCCATTCTCATCCTGCCTATCCTGACTTTTTCGCAGGCAATCGCGTCGCCCGTGACGGTTAAGTATGTACGGGAACAACATGACCCGGGAACGACTTGAACGCTGCTTCGATGAATGCGCCCAGCGCGCCTGGCGACTGGCCGTGCATTGGCTTGGCGATGCGCACGAAGCGTTTGACGTGGTCCAGCAGGCGTTCGTGGTGGCAGCAACCAAGCCGGATGCGATCCCGCACGACAACACCTGGCCCTGGTTCCGGCAGGTGGTGATTCACGAAGCCCGCAACGCGCGGCGCAAGAAGCGCCCCGCAACGAGCGAGCAGGAGAGCAATATGGCCGACCCCGGTCCCGACCCGGCCGACGCGGCGACCAAGGCCGAGACATCGGCCGAGTTGCGGCAGGCCTTGGACACTCTGCCGGAACGCGAGCGCGAAGCGATCGTGCTGACGCACCTGAACGGGATGACCCACGCGCAGGCTGCGGCGGCGCTGGGCATACCGGTGAAGACGCTCAGCAGCCATGTGTCGCGCGGTTTGGACAGGCTCAAGGGCAGGCTCGGCGGCAAGGGCGAAACCATGCTGGCCAGCCTGGCAGCAGCGCCGCTCATGGCGCCGCCGGGCGGCTGGGAAGGCGCACTTGCCGCCTGGAAAGCAGCGGCGTTCAGTTCACTTACTACAGGCGCGACGGCAGGCGCGGTCGCGACGGGAGCGTTGATGATGAAGAAATCACTGGCGATAGCGGGAATGATTGTGGCGCTGGGCGTCGGTCTCGGCGGTGGGGCACTCATCATGCAAAGCACCTCGAACCCGCCGCCGCGGACCGACATCTCCGCGGCGCCGGCGGACGCCAGCGAGCGTAGCGGAAGCGCGCCGCTGGAAATGACCGGCGATGACAGCAAGCCCGATGTGAGCGAGTGGTCCAGCAGACTCGACTCCGCCCGCGCGGCCGAGAAGCAGGCGCGCGAAGAAGCGGAAGCACTGCGCGCCAAGCTGAAGACGCTCGAGTCCGAGCGCGACACGGCCGTCGCCAGCGCGGAGAAGCTTGAGGCAGAGCTGGCACCCATCCGCGCCGAGCAGGCCGAACGCGGCCCGACCTTCACCTTCGGCAAGTACGGGACGATCGAAGGCGTGACCGGCTCCAACTGGAAAGAGCTGGCGGGCGCGTCGCACGAAGTGATCACCAACCTGCGCCTGCTGCGCGAGGCCCAGCTCAAGGGCGAACAGCCCTCACGCGAGGTGTACCTGAAGATCCAGGAAAACACCGAGAAGATGCGCACCTACGAGTACGACACCATCGGCGTGCTGCCGACGTGGGCCAGGCACAACGGCGAGTTCACCCACCCGATCAGCCACAGCAACCTGATCGCCAGTGAGTTGAAGACGGCCGGGCTGCCGCTGAGCGAGGCGCAGATCGCCGAGATCAAGCGGCTCGGGCTGCAGTGGGAGGCCGACTACGACGCCGCGCAGAAGAAGTACAACGATGCCACCCCGCGCGTCGAGAAGATGCTGGATGAGTACGTGCTCAAGGGCGCGTTCGTGGACGCGGTCTGGGACCTTCTCACGCAGGAGCAGCGGGACGTGTTCATCGACCCGAAGTGGCTGCACGTCGCGCACGTTGACCTGTACTGCACGACGCTGATGATCATCCACACTTCGCCGATCCTGACCGGCGCGGACATCGGCGAGGTGCGCACCAAGCTGCAGCAGACGCTGGTGAAGAACTACGCGATCCCCGAAGACCAGATTGAGGCGCTCGGCCCGATCCTCGACACGTGGCAAAGCGACGTCGCCGGCATCATCGCGCCGGTCGCGAAGGCGCAGACCCAGTTCTACACCTACGACCAGGGGGCGATCGCGGCCCGCGCCACGGTGAAGCTGGTCAAGGCCATCCGCGACTACGGCATGCTGGATGATGAGCATCGCGCGGCGCTGCTGGACGCGTACGAGATCTACATCCCGCGCGTCATCGCGGGCGAGTAAACAGGAACCGGCCGTGGAAGCGGCCGGCGGCGAGACCCCAAGTAGAAGTACCTCCACGTCGCCCCGACCTGCCGGTCGGGGTTCCCGCTTGGCTACATGTGGATGGTGCGTCCGGCGACGCCGAGGGCGGCTTCTTTGACGCACTCGGCCAGCGTCGGGTGCGCGTGGCAGCTGCGCGCGATGTCTTCGGCGCTCGCGCCGAATTCCATCGCGACGGCGATCTCGGCGATCAGCTCGCCCGCGCGTGGACCGATAATGTGTGCGCCGAGCACGCGGTCCGTTTTCTTGTCCGCGAGCATCTTCACCCAGCCGGTCGTGTCGCCCATGGCGCGCGCGCGCCCGTTGGCCATGAAGTTGAACTTGCCGACGTTGTACTCGACGCCTGCTTCCTTCAGTTGCTCTTCGGTCTTGCCGACGCTGGCGACTTCCGGATGCGTGTACACGATGCCGGGGATCGCGTCGTAGTTGACGTGGCCGACGCCGGTCACGATGTGCTCAACGCACGCGACGCCTTCGTCCTCGGCCTTGTGGGCCAGCATCATGCCGGGGACTACGTCGCCGATTGCGTACACGCCTTTCACCGCCGTCTCGAAATGCTCGTTCACTTCGATCTGCCCGCGCTTGTTGGTCTCAAGCCCGATCTTGTCGAGGCCGAGCCCGTCGGTGTTCGCCCAGCGCCCGACGGCGACCAGCAGGCGGTCGCACTCGAGGTCGTCCATGCCTTCGGCGCTGACGACCACTTTCTTTTTCTTCACTTTCGCGCCCGTGACCTTGGTGTTGAGCCGGAACTCGAAACCCTGCTTCTTGAAGATCTTGAGCGCTTCCTTGCTGATCTCGGCGTCCATGCCGGGGAGGATGTGGTCGAGGTACTCCAGCACCGTGACGTTGGCCCCCAGCCGCAGCCAGACCGAGCCAAGCTCCAGTCCGATCACGCCCGCGCCGATGATGACCAGATGCTCAGGCACCGACTCGTAGCCAAGCGCCGTCGTGCTGTCGCCGATCAGATCGCCGTCCATCTCGATGCCGCGCAACTGCGCGACTTTGCTGCCGGTGGCGATGATGATGTGCGGCGCGCTGAGCTCGACGTTGTCCTTGCCCTCCACCTTGAGGGCGCCCTTGCCGGTGAAGCTTGCCGTGCCCTCGTAGCGCGTGATCTTGTTCTTCTTGAACAGCCCGTCGACGCCCTTGGTAAGCGCGCTGACGGTCGAGTCCTTGTGCTTGAGCATGGCGGGCAGGTCCAGCTCAACGCTGCCGACCTTTACCCCGTGGCGCTTCAGCCCGTCTTTGGCTTCTTCGAAGTGGTGGCTGCTTTCCAACAGCGCCTTGCTCGGGATACAGCCGACGCGCAGGCAGGTTCCGCCGAGCGCGGGCTCTTTCTCAATGCAGGCGACGTTCAGCCCAAGCTGCGCCGCGCGGATGGCGGCGACGTAGCCGCCGGGGCCGGCGCCGATGACAATCAGATCGTGTTGCTTTGCGTTCATGGTCTGTGGTCCATAGTCGATAGTTGGTGGTGCTTGTCGAAGCTGTTGCCATCGACCACTGACCGTCAACCATCGACCGCCTCTAGATTTCCATCAGCATCCGGGTCGGATTCTCGACGCATTCCTTGATGCGCTTGAGGAACGTCACGGCCTCGCGCCCGTCGATGATCCGGTGATCGTAGCTGAGCGCCAGGTACATCATCGGGCGGATCACCACCTGACCGTCCACCGCCATCGGGCGGTCCACGATGTTGTGCATGCCCAGGATGCCGCTCTGCGGCGGGTTCAGGATCGGGGTCGAAAGCAGGCTGCCGTACACGCCGCCGTTGCTGATCGTGAACGTGCCGCCCTGCATTTCATCCGGCGTGATTTCGTTGTTCTGCGCGCGGCGGCCAAAGTCGGCGATCGCCTGCTCGATCTCGGCGAAGCTCAGGCGCTCGGCGTTGCGCAGCACCGGCACCACCAGCCCGCGCCCGCCGCCGACCGCGACGCCGATGTCCTGGTAGTTGTGGTAGACGATGTTGTCGCCTTCGATCTTCGCGTTGACCTGCGGCATCATGCGCAGCGCGTCGACCGTCGCCTTCACGAAGAAGGACATGAAGCCGAGCTTCACTTCGTACTTCTTCAGGAACGCGTCTTTGTGTTCCGCCCGCAGCGCCATCACCGCGCTCATGTCCACTTCGTTGAACGTGGTCAGGATCGCGGCCGTCTGCTGCACGTCGACCAGGCGCTGCGCCAGGCGCTTGCGCAGGTTGGACATGCGGACAGTTTCCGTCTCGCGCATCCCGCCCTGCTTTGGTGCATCCAGCGCGGTCAGGTCGGCGTCCGCGACGGCGGGCTTGCGGCTGCTGACTTCCAGCGCGCGCTGGACGTCTTCCTTGAGAATGCGCCCGCCGGGGCCGGTGCCCTGCACGTCCGAGACCTTCAGCTTGTTCTCTTCCATCAGGCGCAGCGCGGCCGGCATGATGCGCGACTCGCCCTTGGCCTTCTTCGGTGCTTCGGGCTTCTTTGCAGGCTCAGTCTTCTTGGCCGCCTCGCCGTTGCCACCGGACTTCTTGGCGGAGGGCTTGCCGTTCTCGTCGATGATGGCGATGACTTCGCCGACCTTGGCGGTTTCGCCTTCTTCTTTAAGCAGCTTCTGGATGGTGCCGCCGGATGGCGCGCCGAGTTCCTGGCTGGCCTTGTCGGAGTCGATCTCGACCACGGGCTCGTCGGTCTCGACGGCGTCGCCCACCTGCTTCATCCACGTGCCGATGATGACTTCCTTGATGCTCTCACCGACACTGGGAACTTTAAGCTCTATTGCCATTGCTTGCTCTCTGTCGCCCCTCCGGGGCTCGGGATTCTCTTCGCGTCATCCCGGTGCTTCCACCCCGGGCTAATGTCTGCCGCCCCCTCCGGGGGCTGTACTGCCAATTTGCTGTCCGGACCCACATCCAACGTCGACTAATTGGACTCCAGACTCCAGACTCTACCCCAATGCTCTCTCAACCAGGTCGGCCTGCTCTTTCTTGTGCCTGCGCGGGCTGCCGGTGGCGGGGCTGGCCGCGATGCTGCGCGCGATCCACTCCAGTCGCTGCTCGCCCTTGAAGGCCTTGTCCCAGTGCCAGCGCATGTGAACGCAGGGGCCCATGTTCTCGGGCTCTTCCTGCACCCAGAACACCGGGGTGTCCTTCGGGTACGCGCCGACGATCTCGTGCAGGGTCTCGTCCTTGAGCGGATACAACTGCTCAAGCCGCACGATCGCCACGTCCTTGCGCCCGGCCTCCTTGCGCTTGGCGTCAAGGTCGTAATACACCTTGCCGCTGCAGACCAGCAGACGCGAGGGTTTCTTGTCGGCCCAGTCGTCCGCAATGTACTTCTGGAAGCGCGCGTTGCTGAAATCTTCCAGCGGCGAGACGCACTCCGGATGGCGCAGCAGGCTCTTGGGCGTCATCAGGATCAGCGGCTTCAGCCAGCTGCGGCGCATCTGCCTGCGCAGCAGGTGAAACAGTTGCGCGGGCGTCGTCACGTTGCACACCTGGATGTTGTCGTCGGCGCTCAGGTTCAGGAAGCGCTCGATGCGCGCACTCGAATGCTCAGGCCCCTGGCCTTCCATGCCGTGCGGCAGCAGCATCACCAGCCCGGTCAGGCGGTTCCACTTCTCCTCGCCGCTGACGATGAACTGGTCCACAATCACCTGCGCGACGTTCCAGAAGTCTCCGAACTGGGCTTCCCACATCGTCAGCACGTCCGGCGCGTCGAGGCTGTAGCCGTACTCGAAGCCAAGCACGGCTGTCTCCGACAACGGGCTGTTGCAGATGTCGACTTGCGCCTGGCCCTTCACCACATGATTGAACGGTCGGTAGACGGCGCCGTTTTCGCTGTCGTGCCACACGCTATGGCGGTGGCTGAACGTGCCGCGCTCGCTGTCCTGGCCGGTCAGGCGCACACGCGTGCCCTCGGCCGCGAGGCTGACGTAAGCCAGCGCCTCGCCCGCCGCCCAGTCGAGCGGCTTACTGCCGTCGGCCATCTCGCGCCGGGCGGCCAGCAGGCGCTCCAGCTTGTCGTGCACGTGAAAGCCCTGGGGCACTTTCGCCAGCGCGCGCAGGTATTCCTGCAGCGTCTCGGTGTCGACCGCCGTATCGGGCTGCTCGCCCTGCGGCTCGTGGCCGCCCTTGTAAGTGCTCCAGACAACCTCGAGCTGGTTCTTGTTGAAGATGCGGCTCTTGCGGCGCGCGGCGAGCAGCTCTTCGTCGAAGAACGCCTTCGGGTGCGCCTTGATCTCTTCCGCTTCGGCCTCGCTGATGCCGCCGCTTTCCATCAGCTTGTGCAGATAGCGGTCGCGCACTTCCTCGCGCTGGCGGATTTCCTTGTACATCAGCGGCTGTGTGAAGCCGGGCTCGTCGCCTTCGTTGTGGCCGCGCAGGCGATAGCAGTACATGTCGATCACCACGTCGCGCTTGAACTGGCGGCGGAAGTCCAGCGCCGTGCGCACGGCCTGCGCGACGGCCTCCGGGTCTTCGCCGTTCACGTGGAAGATCGGGATCTGCAGCATCTTGGCGATGTCGGTCGCGTAAGTGCTGCTGCGATCCTGCTCGGGCAGCGTGGTAAAGCCGATCTGGTTGTTCAGCACAATGTGGATCGCGCCGCCCGTGTGGTATGCGCCGAGCTCGGACAGGTTGAACGTCTCCTGCACCACGCCCTCGCCGATCATGGCCGCGTCGCCGTGGATGATCAGCGCCGCGCCCTTTTCCCGGTCGAAGTCGTGCACCCGGTCATGCTTGGCGCGCACGCGCCCGAGGGCGATCGGGTTAATGAACTCGAGATGGCTCGGGTTGAAGCACAGCGACAGGTGGACCTGCTTGCCGGTCTGGGTGGTCCAGTCGTTGCTGTAGCCCATGTGGTACTTCACGTCGCCGTGTTCGTTTTCGGTTTCGTAGTCTTCGAACTCGGCGAAAATCTGGCGCGGCGTCTTGCCCATCACGTTGGCGAGCACGTTCAGGCGCCCGCGGTGGGCCATGCCGATCACGATCTCGACGACGCCCTGTGTCGCGCTGTGCTCAATGGCCAGGTCCAGCAGCGGGATCAGCGACTCGCCGCCCTCGAGGCTGAAGCTCTTGCTGCCGATGTACTTGGTCTGCAGGAACTTCTCGAAGGTCACCGCGTCGTTGAGGCGGCGGAAAATGCGGATCTTTTCGTCGCGGGTCAGCTCACAGCGGTTTGTCGTGCTCTCGACGCGCTTGCCGATCCAGCTTGTGACCTCGAGATCGTCGATGTGCATGAACTGCACGCCGATGCTGCGGCAGTAGGTTTCCTGCAGGTGCGCCAGTACCTTGCGCGGCGTGTCCAGCCCGGCGTAGGCGATGGTGGTGCTGACGATCGGCAGGTCCAGCTCGTCTTCGCGCAGCCCGAAGTGTGAGAGTTCCAGCTCGCGAATCTGCGGCAGCGCACGCCCGAGCGGATCGATCTGCGCCAGGCGGTGGCCGCGCGCGCGGTAGACGCGGATCAGGCGGTCCACCTTCTCCTGCAAGGCGGCCGCATCGTAGGCCGCGGTCGCGTGCCCGTTGCCCGAAGGCGGGTTGAAAATGCTGCGCGGCTTGAACGACGGCCCTAGCTTGACCGAGCCGTTGCCGTCCAGCGACTGGAAATACTCACGCCAGCGCACGGGCACGGATGCCGGGTCACGCGCGAAGTCTTCGTACAACGACTCCAGATAGGCAAGATTCTCACTGTCCATGGTCGTTCCGGGCGGAATTCTAGCTTGCTGCGTCCTCACGCATAGCGGGGCTCGTGCCCGCATTTCGAGCGCTTCACACCGCCCTTGCAACTTTCTGGTTGGCGGAATCGCCGCCGCTAGTTAACTGCTGTCTTGCTGTCGCTCTCACACAGGAGATCTCATGACTATCCGCATCTGCATGATTGCATTGGTCGCAGTGGCACTGCTGGCAACAGGCTGCGAGAGCACACGCAAGATCAAGGACGACATTAAGAACGACGCTACCAAGCGCACCATCGAACGCGCCCGCCTGCACAGTGCGGCCGACCTGAAGGCCGCCTATGACAAGGACGGCGGCGACGCCGACGAGGCCCTGCTGCTGTTCTTCAACGCACTGCTGCTGATTGAGGAAGACAAGGACGCCGGCTTTGCGGCGGCGGCCTACATGAGCCGCCCGAACGACCAGTGGGACGACCCGGAGGGGCCAACCGGCGTAAAGCCCAGTCAGATGGCGTCCGAGGGCCTGAAGCGCCTTGTGCAGAACCCGGAAAAAACCCGCAGCTACACCGGCGGCAAGCCCAGCGACTACAAGATGGCCGACGCCGAGAAGATCGTTCTCGAGATCAAGGACACGAACAAGATCTCCGATAGCGAGGTGAAGTTCTTCCTCTGGAGCAGCGGGAAGGACAACGCCTCGCCGGTCAGGATGAAGTCTGAAAACGGCAAGTGGTACGTCGAGGAATGGACCAGCATTCAGACCGACGTGCAGTAGTAAGCCGGCATGCGCAACACCGGGCTGCATCGAAAGGATGCAGCCCGGTGCGTTTTAGGCCTCTCAGGGGGTCATGAGGCCTCGATGGGGGTCGTGTCGGTCAGGATCTCGGAATACGCCGGAAGCTCCGGCGGCTCGGGCGAAACTTCCACCGGGCGCGGTTTCGGCCCGAAGCGGTTGTAGACGTAGCCGAGCGCCATCAGGCTCACGCCCAGCCCCAGGAAACTCATGACCCGAAGAATGCCCTGTAGCTGCCGCATGTCGTAGGTAAACACCTTCACGCTGCAGGCCAGCATGCCCACCAGTGCGATCACCCGCAGTTGCCGCGAGTCACGCCGCACACCCAGCCCCAGCGCCAGCATGGCCAGCAGCGCCAGGGCCAGCGAATAGGCGTACTGCTCGCCCTGGCCCGCCGCGCCAAGCCAGAGTTTGGGCCCGTGGAACAGGTGGCGGACTTCCAGCAACGTCAGCAGCACGATCACCGCGCCGGTCGCATACCAGCCGACCAGCCGCTGCTGCGTATAGCCCCGCATCCCCAGCAGCCGGGACAGCAGGCCCATGAACAGCACCGGGACACCGACGCCGATCAGGATCGTGTTCAGGACATACGTGCCGCCGACCACTTCATGGCGTGCCCACGGGTTCGCGGTGGTGAACAGGATGACCGCCCCGCCGATCAGCGCCGACATGGCCAGCCCGACGCCCAGCCCGCGCAGGTTGGCGAGTTCGAGGTCGAGGTTCTTCGCGCTCATGTGCGGAGCGCGCGACAGCAGCCAGCTCGCCATCAGCAGCACGGAAAGCACGTGGGCGGAGAACTCGATCGCGCTCACGTGCGTCGTCAGCAGCTCGCCGCCGTTGGCCGAGTGGTGAATGTTCATGCCGGACCACGCCAGCACGATCAGACACGCACTGATCGACAGGAACGAACGCACCGCCGGCTCCGCGGGCTGGAAGCGCCGCGCCAGCAGGCACGCCCCCAGCGCGCCCAGGTAGCCCGCGTTCGGCCAGTTGATCAGCGGCCAGCTTCCCATCTCACTGCCCATCAGCAGCATCAGCGGCGACAGCAGGCAGAGGTCCAGCGTCGCGATCAGCAGCAGCCCGAACCAGCGGATCGTGTCGAACCCGAGCAGATGATCCAGCGCAAGCACGCCCACAAGCTGCGCCGACCACAGCATCACGCACCACTGCAGGTCCAGCCCGAACGGCCACGCCATGGCCGGCAGCAGCAGCGCCGGCACCAGCAGGCTGTCCATCTGCGGGCGCGCCACACCCTGGCGGAACATGATCGCCGGCAGCAACAGCATCCAGTAGCCCGCGCCCACCGCGAGCAACAGGAACATCCAGTCCGTCCCGGAGAGCGCAGGCGCCAGCTTCGGCAGAACCGCAACCACGAATGCCGCGGGTGCAACGCCGACCAGCGAATAGAGCCGGCCGCCTGAGTTCTTCCACAGCCCGCAGTAGCCGATGGCGGCGAAGACCGAGCCGAGACCCAGCGCCAGCGCGAGATCCTGCCCGGGCGTCCAGTCGCTGTGCAGCCCGTGCGAGAGCATCATCGCCAGCGTGACGCCGAAGCTGACCCACGTCAGCGGTGCGTGCTCTTTCCGATACAGCCCGAGCACCCCAACCCCGGAAGCCAGCAGCCCGAGGAACACCCAGTGCGCCGGCGCGTAGTCCGCGACCGAGAGGTCGATCGCCAGCAGCAGCGTACCGACCAGGGATGCCGCCCAGATGCCCGCAACACCGGACTTGCCGGCTTCCGGCTTGAGCAGCTCCGGCAGCACGAACACGCCCGTTGAGCCCAGCAGGAACAGCCCCGGCCATGCCTCGCCGCTGCCGCCCGCCAGTTGTGTGATCACCCACAGCGCACCGGCGCCCAGGCTGATCGCGGAGACCCACACCCAGCGGCGGCGGCGCGCGACAAACTGGCCCCCGGCCTGAAGGGCAAGCAGGTAGGCGAACAACCCGACCGGGTTCGGGTCATGCCGCCCCACCAGCAGCGGCGCGAGAAACGCCCCGATCAGCCCGAGAATCGCCACCAGCGACCCAAGCCGCAGCGACAGCCCCACGGCGGCGATGGTCGTCGCCACCATGCCGAGCCAGCCGAGCCAGCCGGGGATCAGCTCGAAGACTTCCACGGCGGCCCACAGGCAGGCGTAGATGTCGATCACGGCCGCGGCGGCCAGCCCTTGCGCGACGTAATTGCTGCGGTCGCGCAGTCGCCAGGCTGCACCGCCGAGGCCGACTCCCAGGGCCAACCCGCCAAGGACACGAAGTTGTGGGCCAAGCAGACCCTGGTCGATCGAGAATTTCACAAGGAAGACGCCGCCAAGGGCGAGAGCGATAGCCCCGACCCAGACGGCGAGCTTTCCGCCAATCAGGCTTTCCAGCGCGTTTGCGTCGGGCGCAGGCGACTTGCTTCCGACAGGATTCATGGCTTCCCCCGCGTTTTACATACGGTCGTTATCTAATACCGTACAGTGCGCAGGGTCAACAGTAAAATAATGTCGTTATGCATTTTTCGTGAAACTTGCCCGAGCCTTGGCGCGTGCGCATTGCTGCTACACTGCAGCAATGAAGAGGAAGAAGCCGCCGCAGGATCACACGGTGGAAGCGCCGGAAAGCGTCACCATGCAGGTGATCGGCCACGTGCGCTCGCCGTACAAAGAACGCTTCGGCACCCCGCGCCAGCCCACCGTGACCGAGCAGGTGCTCGAGGACCGCGCACTGGATGCGACCATCGAGCTGCTGCCCGGGCGAAACTTCGAGCAGGCCGTGCAGGACCTCGCGGGCTTCGAGTACATCTGGGTCGTCTGCTGGCTGCACCTGAACGAGGGCTGGAAGCCGACGGTGATCCCGCCCCGCGGGCCGAAAGTCCGGCGCGGGCTGTTCGCCACGCGCTCGCCGCATCGCCCGAACCCGATCGGGCTGTCGGCGTTGAAACTCACGAAAGTTGAGGGCCGCGTGCTTCATGTGCACGGGCTCGACCTGATCGACGGCACGCCGGTGCTCGACATCAAGCCGTACATCCCGTTCGCCGACGCCTTCCCGAACGCCCGGGAAGGCTGGCTCGAAGAAATCGAGGAGCCGCGCACCGCGCCCGACCGCTATGAGTAGACCTACTTGTCCAGCGCGGACTCAAGCAACGCGATCGCGCGAACGATGCCCTCATCCGGGATCGTGTGCGGGCCGTCAAATGGAAGGAACTCGACGTCGGCGCCGGATTCGGTCAAAACGTCGCGCAGATCCTCGGCCCACTTGTAGCTGAGCAGCGGGTCCTGCCGCCCGTGCGACTGGAAAACCTTCATGCCCTGGTGCAGCTTGCCGCGCTCGCGCCATTCATCTTCATTCAGCAGCGTGCCGGACCAGCAGATCAGAGCGGCCGGGTTTTCCTCGAGCTGAAACGCGACGTCCATCGTGACCATGCTGCCCTGGCTGAAACCCCCAAGCGCGATGCGCGAAGTCGGCAGCCCGGTTTCTTCCTTCACTTCTTCGATCAGCTTCATCACCTTCGCGCGCGCTTCCAGCATGCCTTCCGGGCGATCGTTTCGCGCACGTTCGCGAAAGGTGTTGTCGGCCAGCGCGCGGTTGAGAGCGTCCATGTCGATCATCCACCAGGCACGCGAGCCCCACATGCCTATTGAGGAAAGATCGAGCGGCGCCTCGGGAAAGTAGAAGCGCGCAGCGCCGGCCAGCTTCTCCGAAGCCTCCAGCATCGCGGGCGCGAGCGGCACCAAGTCACCACCCGACGCACCAAACCCGTGACACACGACCACCGCCAGCGCGGGGCCCGTGTCGTCCGGAAGAACGTCCAGCACGCGGGTGGCCAGCCCGCCCAGCTTTGCCGTCTTCATGTTCATGGGCTCGTTTTAGCAAGCTTGCCCGCGAGGGGCAGGCGGGCTAACTTGACTTCAGGCACACTCAACAACCTTGGCCGGAGGCTGTCATGAGGCTGATCCTCGCACTGATCGTACTGGCGGGCCTGCCCGCGCTTGCCGCACAGGCGGCCTACGGCGTGTACGGCACACCGCAGGTTCCTGCCAACAACGTCGCGCAGGGCCGCGCGGACTACACTGCACTGGCGTTCGCGGCTGCTTCGGTATCGGGCACGATCATCTGGACCGATTGCACCGTTGCCAACGTCAACTCGACAAGTCCCGCCGTGGCGGCGGACATTCTGGCCATTCGCATCATCCGCGACGCCTACCCCTACAACCTGTCCTACGACGTGGCCGACTCGATCGTGGCGACGGTCAACTCGCCGACGTTTCCGGTCAACTTCAGCGGCTTCAACGAAGTGCTGCCCAGCGCCGGCTCACCGACCCCGTGGCCCTACTTCATTGCCATCGACGTCGCGCCTGTCGGCACTTCCACCGTCGGCCACGTGTTCCAACTGGCGCTGACCAGCTTCACCGCCAACGGCACGCTGATTACCGGGCTGCCGACGGGCAATGACCAGACGATCTCAACGCCCACCACGGCCGAGATGGGCGTCACGCGCAACAGCACCCCGATCCAGGCGGGCGGGCAGGACAACGTCGGAAACCGTGCGATCGGAACGCCGTTCACGCTCGACTACACCATCGGCAACACCGGCAACGATCCGCTGGTGCTTGGCGGCAGCCCGATGGTCGAGATCGTGAGCGCTTCATTGCTGAACTGCACGGCCAGCGTGGCATTAAGCCCGACCTCGCCCGTCAACTACAGCACGACCACGACATTCCAGCTGAGCGTGACGCCGACGACCGCCGGCCAGCCGTTCGGCTTCGGCTTCATCATCCCGAACAATGACAATGACGAGAACCCTTACAACATCGTCGTGCTCGGCGACGCCGTGGCAGCGCCCGGGCCCGCGACACAGCTTGTGCTGGTGACACAGCCTGCCGGTGCGGCGCCGGGCGTGGCGTTCACGACGCAGCCCGTCGTGCAGGTGCAGGACAGCACCGGCGCGCTCGTCTCATCCGACAACTCGACGCAGGTAACCGTCAGCATCACGGCAGCCACCGGAACAAGCGGGGCAGTCTTGAGCGGCACAACGACGGTCACGGCCGTGAACGGCGTCGTCACTTTCAGCGGGCTGTCGATCGACCTGGCGGGATCTGGCTACACGCTCGACTTCACTGACGGCGGCGCGCTGACCGACGCCACCTCAAACACCTTCGACGTCTCCGCCGGCGGAGGCGGACCTGGCGGGGGCGGCGGTGGAGGTGGCAGCGACGGCGGCGGCTGCTCGGCCGTCGATTCCAGCTGGCCTGCGCTTGCGGCGCTGCTTGCGGTCATGGCCGCCTGCGTGCGGCGTTGCAGGACTCTGCGCCAAGCCTGACATTTCCGGTCCCTGATTCGGGCGCGCAGTACGCATGCCTCGTTTCCGCCGGTATACGGGCGTTACGCGGCTGCTATGCTGCGGGCACGGGTAAGGGCAGGACATGCATGGTCTTAGAGCAGCTTGAGAAGTTGGTCCAACAGCGCATCCTGGTGATGGATGGCGCGATGGGCACCATGCTGCAGCGCTATATGCTCAGCGAGCCGGACTTCCGCGGCGAGCGCTTCAAGGATCACCCGAAAAACCTGCAAGGCAACAGCGACATCCTGTGCCTGACGGCGCCGCAGATCGTGCTGGATATCCACCGCCAGTACCTTGAGGCCGGCGCCGACATCATCGAGACCAACACCTTCACCGCCACGCCGGTCAGCCAGAAAGACTACGGCACCGAGGCGCTGTCCTACGAAATCTGCCGCGAGGGCGCTCGCCTGGCGAAGCAGGCCACCGCAGAGTTCATCAAACGCACGCCCGATCAGCCGCGCTTCGTGGCCGGCTCGCTCGGCCCGACCAACGTGACAGCCAGCATCAGCCCCGAGGTGAACGACCCGGGCTGGCGCAAGGTCACGTTCGATGAGCTGGTCGAGAGCTACTACGAGAACGCACGCGGGCTCGTCGACGGCGGCGCGGACATTCTGCTGGTCGAGACCGTCTTCGACACACTGAACGCCAAGGCCGCGCTGTACGCGATCCGCAAGCTGTTCCGCGAAATCGGGCGCGAATTGCCGCTGATGATCAGCGGCACGATCACCGACCAGAGCGGGCGAACCCTCAGCGGGCAGACCACCGAAGCCTTCTGGTATTCGATGGAGTTTGCGAAGCCGTTCAGCATCGGGCTGAACTGCGCGCTCGGCGCTGAAGACCTGCGCGAATACATCGAGACACTCAGCAAACTCGCGCCCTGCTACACCAGCATCTACCCGAACGCCGGCATGCCCAACGAAATGGGCGGCTACGACGATTCGCCCGACTACATGGCCGAGGTGCTGGGCGACTTCGCCTCGCGCGGCTACCTGAACATCGTCGGCGGCTGCTGCGGCACGACGCCAGAGCACGTGAAGGCCATTGCCGCGGCCGTGCGCAGGCTCGACCCGCGCGTGCCCCCCGAGCCCGACACGCGCCTGCACCTGAGCGGGATGGAGCCGTTTGTGATCGGCCCGGGCAGCCTGTTCTGCAACGTCGGCGAACGCACCAACGTGACCGGCAGCAAGCGCTTCGAGAAGCTGATCCTGGGCGGCGATTACAACGCCGCGCTCGAAGTCGCGCGGCAGCAGGTCGAAAACGGCGCGCAGGTGATCGACATCAACATGGACGAGGGGATGCTCGACTCGGTCGAGGCGATGAAGAAGTTCCTCAACCTCGCCGCCGCCGAGCCCGACATCGCCCGCGTCCCGTTCATGATCGACAGCAGCAAGTTCCACGTGATCGAGGCCGGGCTGAAGTGCGTGCAGGGCAAGTGCATCGTCAACTCGATCAGCATGAAGGAAGGCGAAGAGTCCTTCCTGCGGCACGCGCGCGTTTGCCGTGACTACGGCGCGGCCGTCGTGGTAATGGCGTTCGACGAGCAGGGCCAGGCCGACACGCTCGAGCGCAAGGTCGATATCTGCAAGCGCGCGTATCAATTGCTGGTCAACGACGGCTTCCCGCCGCAGGACATAATCTTCGACCCGAACATCTTCGCGGTCGCGACCGGCATCGAGGAGCACAACGAGTACGCGATCAACTACATCGAGGCCTGCCGCGCGATCAAGGCACATTGCCCGCTCGCCAAGGTCAGCGGCGGCGTCAGCAACCTCAGCTTCAGCTTCCGCGGCAACGAGGCCGTGCGCGAAGCCATGCACAGCGCCTTCCTGTATCACGCCATCAAGGCCGGCATGGACATGGGCATCGTCAACGCCGGCCAGCTCGCGGTGTATGAGGACATTCCCAAGGACCTGCTGCAACACGTCGAGGACGTGCTGTTCAACCGCCGCAAGGACGCGACAGAACGCCTGGTCGAATTCGCCGAGAACGTGAAGGGGCGCAAGAAAACCGACAAGCAGGACCTCGCCTGGCGCGAAGACAACGTGCAGAACCGCATCACCCACGCGCTGGTGCACGGCGTCGACAAGTGGATCGTCGAGGATACCGAAGAGGCGCGGCAGGAATTCCCACGCCCGATCGAAGTCATCGAAGGCCCGCTGATGGACGGCATGAACGTCGTCGGCGACCTGTTCGGCAGCGGCAAGATGTTCCTGCCGCAGGTCGTGAAGTCCGCGCGCGTGATGAAGAAGGCGGTCGCCCACCTGATCCCGTTCATCGAGGCGGAGTCCGACGGCAAACGCGAAAGCAAGGGCAAGCTGGTCGTCGCGACGGTCAAGGGCGACGTGCACGACATCGGCAAGAACATCGTCGGCGTCGTGCTCGGCTGCAACGGCTACGACGTGGTGGATCTCGGCGTGATGGTCCCGGCCGACAAGATCCTGAAAGCGGCCAAAGAAGAAGGCGCGGACATCATCGGGCTCAGCGGGCTGATCACGCCCAGCCTCGACGAGATGGTGCACGTCGCGCGCGAGATGCAGCGCGTCGGCATGAAGCTGCCGCTGCTGATCGGCGGCGCGACGACAAGCCGGCTGCACACGGCCGTCAAGGTCGACCCGCAGTACGACGGGCCGGTGGTGCACGTGCTGGATGCCTCGCGCAGCGTAGGCGTCGTCAGCAACCTGATGAGCAAGACCACGCGCGAAGGGTTCCTGGCCGAGACGCGCGAAGATTTCGAGCGCATCCGCCGCAAGCACCAGGGCAGCGCCGACGCGCACACGTTGCTGCCGCTGTCCGAGGCGCGCGCCAACCCGCCGAAGTTCCGCTACTCGCCGCCCGCGCCGAATCAGCCGGGCACGCACGTGTTCGACGACTACCCGCTGGCAGAGCTGGTGGGCTACATCGACTGGACGCCGTTCTTCCAGGCGTGGGAGCTGGCAGGCCGCTACCCGAAGATCTTCGACGACAAGACCATCGGCGAACACGCCCGCACGCTGTTCAACGACGCACAGCGCCTGCTGAACCAGATTGTCGAGAAGAGGCTGTTGCGCGCGCGCGGCGTGATCGGGCTGTGGCCCGCGAACCGGGCAGGCGACGACATCGAGATCTTCAGCGACGACGTGCGCGACAACGCAGCGGCGACGATCCACACCCTGCGCCAGCAGATCAAGCGCGCAGGCGGCAAGCCGAACCTGGCACTGGCCGACTTCATCGCGCCGCGCGGCACACCGGACTGGCTGGGCGGATTCTGCGTCACGGCCGGCATCGGCGTGGATGAGCTGGTCGCGAAATACCAGAAGGACCACGACGACTACAACGCCATCATGGTCAAGGCGCTCGCGGACCGGCTTGCCGAAGCCTTTGCCGAGCGCATGCACCAGCGCGTGCGCACCGAGTTCTGGGGCTACGCGGCCGATGAGCAATTGTCGAACGAGGACCTGATCGCGGAGAAATACCGGGGCATCCGCCCCGCGCCCGGCTACCCGGCCTGCCCGGACCACACGGAAAAGGGCACGCTGTTCGAGCTGCTGGAAGCCACGAACAACACCGGCGTCAGCCTGACAGAGCATTTCGCCATGCACCCGACGGCGGCCGTCAGCGGGCTCTATTTCAGCCACCCGGAGGCGCAGTACTTCGGCGTAGGCAAGCTCGCGCTCGACCAACTAGAGGACTACGCCCAGCGCAAGAACATGACCACCGAGCAGACCGAGCGCTGGCTCGCCCCCAACCTCGGCTACGAGCCGGCACCGGTAGCATCGCCTTCCAGGCGATGAGTTCCGGCGGCTTCCAGCCGCCGCCGCGCGCTGGAAGCGCGCGGAACACATGCGCAAGATGCGCATGCCACGCCATCAAATAGGAAAAGGACCGGGGGTGCGTGCCCGGTCCCTTTCTATATCCGGCTGCATGATTGCCGCCGGACCCCGAATTTTATGCCCGTGCCGCCTGCAGACGCTGCAGGCCGACAGGAAGCTAGCGCTTCCGCACGGGCGCCACGCTCGATCGACGCCAGACGAGCGTGGCAATGAGAATCAGCAGCGTCGCAACAATTGCGCCGCCGTCGGCCGCCGCGGCACAACCGCCGCCGCCGGCACGACCCCTTGAGGCCTGCAGCCCGAACACCGGCGGCTGCGTACCGGTCTGGCCCTGCACGTTCAGCGTGTACGTCCCCTGGCCCGGGTCATCGCTGGTGATGGTCAGCATGAACCCGAGCGTGCCGGAGCCGGTGGTCGTGACGCTCACGATGAACGGCGCGCTGCCCGCGGCCGGGAGTCCCTGCGGAAGCTGCTGGGTGACTGCCACGTTGCAGTTGCTTGCGCCGCTGATTGCCACGCGCGGGCTGCCGGTGAAGGTCAGCGGGCCGGTGCCGCTGTTGGTCACGTTGTAGACGAAGTTGGTGGTGCCGCCGCTAATGAAGAAGCCAAGCTGGTCCGTGCCACCGGCGGGGAGGCTCGTCCCGCTCCGGTCCACCGAGATCGCGGGCGAGCTTGTGCCGCCCCCGCTGCCTCCGCCCGAGCCACCGCCGCCAGTGCCTCCGCCTCCTGATCCACCCCCTGACCCGCCGCCTGACCCGCCGCCCGACGTGATCGCATTGCCGGTCACGCTGATGACGTACGGGCTGCTGGCCGGGTCATTGCTGTCGATGCTGATCGTGAAGCCGAACGTCGCGCCGGGCGTCGTGGGCGTGATCGAGACGTCAAAGGTCATGCTCCAGCCGCCGCCGGGCAGATAGTTCGCAGGCGGCTGCGAGCTCACGCTCGCCGCGCAGTTGCTGAGGTTGCCGACCTGCACCAGCGGGCTGCCGGTGAGGTCCAGCTGCAACTGGCCAAGGTTGAAGATGTACCAGGTGGCCGAGCCGGCGGTGCCCGCCACGTAGTCGCCGATGTTGTCGGTCGTGCCCGCCGGCTTGCTGGTGTACGCCGGGCGCTGCAGGTCCAGCTTCGGCGCCGGCTGCGCGCCGTTGCCGCTGACGGTGAAACTGTAGGTCGGAACCAGCGGGTCGTTGGTCGGGATGTAAACATCGAAGCTGTACGGCGAGCTGCCGCTGGTCACCGAGATCGTCGCGATGAAAGTAAAGCGATCGCCCGGGTAGACCGTCACGCCGTTGCCCGGCGTGAACAGGCTGACCGTGCAGTTCTGCGCGTTGCCGTGTGTGATCGTCGCGTTGGGGTATGCCGTCGTGAAGCGCAGGAAGTGGCTGGCCTCGCGCTTGTTGCTGATGTCGAAGAAGAAGTTCGTCGCGACGCCCGCGGTGACGCTGCCCCCATTATAAGTAGTCCCGTGGTTGATCGGCGTGCTGCCGTTCATCTCGTAGACCGTCAGCTTGCTGCCGGTGCTGGTGCCGTAGGGAATGTCGAAATCTTCGACTTCGCCGAACTCGCTGTACGCGGCCGGGTCGCCCCCGCCGTTGAGGGCCATCGCGCCGCTGCTGTGCTGGTACGGGTCCCACAGGCGCACGCGCACCTTCACGCTGCTGCCTGCGGCGCCGGCGGGAATGGCAATTGAGTAGGTGTTGAAGCTGGTGGTGCTGCCGCCGTAGGGCGGGGCGACCTTGGCCGCGAACGGCCCGTTGGGCGCATTGCTGCTCTTGCCCGCCCAGATCACGCGCTCGCCGGCGTCAGCCCAGTCGCCGTCGTCGTTGAAGTCCATCCAGACGGCCAGGTCATCATTCCCGTAGGAATCGACGACTTCGACCTTGAAGGTCGCCGTGCCGCCCTTGTTCATGTTCAGGAACTCGCAGCCGTCGTCGCAGTCGTCGCCCAGCCAGCCGCCGGCGACCGGCGCGGCCCCCGAGTCGTCCGTAACGCCATTGCCCAGGCAGTCCAGGCGCACGCCGCCGCCACCCTGGAAATAGGTGGCCGTGGGGTAGGGCGAGGGCGCGTCGCTCTTGTCGCCGGCGTAAAGGCTGCAAGCCATCAGGGCTGTCATGATTACAGGCAGGGTTCGCATCGCTTGGCTCCGTGTCGGGGGTCCGGTGGGCGGCCCGGCCGGTGCTCCGTGCCGTTCCGCCCGCACAAAGAGTAGGCGATGGACGCCTGAAACCCTCGCCCTGTCACGAAAACAGTGTATTGTTTCAAAGACGGAGAAAGTCAGTTGTCACGTAAACAAGACACCGCGGAATTCCAGAGCCGTCTCGGCCAGCTGTCCGAGCGCTGGTCGCAGTCCGAAATTGCCCGCAAGACCGGCACCTTGCGCAACAACGTCAGCCGCTACATGCACGGCGGCAAGATGCCCGTGGAGTTCGCGGCGTCGCTGGTACGCAACCTGGGAGTCAACCCGGCCTGGCTGCTGGTCGGCGAGGGCGCGCCATTGCTGAGCGACGTCAACGCCCAGACCGGGCGCATGGCGGGCGAGCTGCTCGAGCTGGTGGAGGCCATGAACGCGGTGGCGAACCTGCAGCTCGGCTCGCTCACCGGCAAGCACCACCTGCGCATGCTGCGCGAGCTGAACGACGCGCTCGGGCGCTACGAAACACTGCGTGCCGGCATCAACCAGCGCACCGGCCCGATTTTCAGCCAGTTGCTGGACGACTACTGGGCCGCGCTCGAGGCCTGGAACCTCGACAAGGCCGACGACCTGCGCAAGGCCGCCGAGCAGGTGGCGCGCCTGTGCGACGACGATGCGCTGCAGGAGCGGTTCGAGCGCACGCTGAGTTTCCACGCGTTCCTGCGCCGCGATGAGGACGAGTCGATCCTGCACCAGTCGCGCCTGTTTCAGCGGCGACTGTCCGGCGCGGGCATCGACGAAGCCGGCATGAAGGAAGCATTCAACCTCTCCAACACGCTGCAGAGCAACGCGCGGCTCGACGACGCGCTGGCCCTGTGCGACGCGGCCATGGCGCTGGCCGGGCAGCGTGGGCGGCAGTGGCCGGTCACGCGCCTGATGCGCGCCATGAGCGGCTACATCTGGATGGAACGCGGCGACGTGCGCGAAGGCCTGCGCCGCGTGGTTGACGCACACCCGCAAACCAGCGCCGCCTACCGGGCTGTCCAGCACAGCATGCTGATCCGCGGGCTGCTGCTGGCGGGCGACATCGACTATCGCGGCGCCGTCGACATGCGCGGCGAAGGGCCCGCCCACGCGCAGGGCATGCTCAGCTACGCCATGTGGCTGGAGGACCCGGACGTCTTCGAGCTGGCCTGCAGGCACTACCTCGCACTCGACCAGAGCCCCGCAACCCAGTTCGCAAGGCTGCTGCGCGAAGTGCTGGTTGAGGGGCGCAAGGCGAACGCGCTCAAGTTCCTGAAGACCTACCCGGCCAAGGCGCGCATGCCGCTCAATGAGCAGTTCGACCAGGAGGTCTTTGCCACAGGGCTGGCCCGGCTGTGCGGCGCGAAAGACACACGCCGGCGCCACGCACGAGCGTGGAAGCTGATCGAGCAATCCGGCGAGCGCTGCTATTCGATCGTCGCGCGCACGATGCATTACCGCAACGTGATCGCGCTGGAGCGCTCAAGGCGCGCCGAGGCCGGCGATTTCTTCACGGAGCATCTCGAGCGCGGCTACGGCTGCTTCCGCGGCATCGTGGAAGCTCTTGCATGACGCGCGGCGCTCGCGATGATCGGCTCGCTCACACAACCACCGGAGAATCAAAATGAAGCGAATGCTGATTGCTGTCGTCGCCGTTGCCTGTGCAGGTCTTGGCGGATTCCTGTTCCAGGGCCACGACCAGCCGGCTGTTGTCGTCGCCCAGGACGCGCCCGAGAAGATCAAGAACATCGAGGCGCACCTCAAGGCCGACGAGGCCTACCAGAAGGCGGACCTGACCGGGCGTCTCGAGATCGTCGCGGCGCTGCTGAAGGACAAGCGGATCGACTGGTCGCAGGCCCGCGGCACGCAGATGCGCGAGATGCTGGGCTACGCGCGCGGCCATGAGATGAATCCCGACACGAACCTCGTCGCGCTGGTGACCTGGCTGGGCAAGGAGTCGAAGGACTACAAGGGCGCCATCCGCACCGCCACCAACAACACCGGCTCGCTCTCGGCCCTGATCGAAACCTACGGCGCACAGCGGCTGTACAAGGACGAAACGTTCACGAAGGGCGACGCACAGGTGAAGCTAGGGCGCATCAAGGAGTTGTGGGAAGCGCGCGAACTCGACCAGAGCCAGTGCTACGAGCTGACCGCGATGTACATCTACGAATATCTCGCGCCAGCCAATGGCGACATCGACAAGCAGATCGAGATGTTCGGCAAGCTCACACGCGCCAAGTGCATGGACTGGGCGGGCAGCGCCGGCGTGCACGACGCGCTGTTGACCCGCGCGCTGGAAACCAAGAAGGACCTCGACACCGTCGACAAGAAACTGGCCTGGATCGCCGCGCACACGGACACCAAGGACGGCGACCTCAGCTGGATGATCGTCGGGCGGCGCCGCAGCACGCTGTTCATGCACGTATTGGACGGCCCCATGTCGGCGCTCAGCCTGGAAGAGCGGACCGCCAAGATTGACGAGTACCAGAAAAACAACCTGATCAGCAGCTCGGACGCCGCCGACCTGAAGGCGACCTACTGCGAAACGAAGTAGGCGCAAACGGGCCCGGCGCATCCTAGACTCGGGAAATGCCCGAGCGCGTCGAACAGCCCGAATTCGCCTGGTATCGCCTGCAGGGCCGCGAGATCGCGGTCCTGCTTGCGTTGGGGACGTTGCTGATCGCGCTTTCCGCCTGGGCCTACTTCAAGAACAGCAGCGAGTTCGACCCCAGGCTGGAATCTCAAGAACTCGCACCCGCACGCGTCAACGTGAACACAGCCAGCCAGGCGGAGCTGACTGCGCTGCCGGGAATCGGCGAGCGCAAGGCCGAGAAGATCGCAGCGGCCCGCGCCAACGGGCCGCTGCATTCGCTGGATGACCTCGCCAATGCGGCGGGCGGCATCCCGCAGAAAGACCTTGAGCGCATGCGCCCGTACGTGGTGTTCGAATAGCTAGAGCTCGATCACGCGCCCGCGCGTGACCGTGAACCGCACCTTGCCGGTCAGCGTCGCACCCAGGAACGGGGAGTTCTTGGTGCGGCTCATGAGCGCATCGGGCGTTACTTCCCACTCCGCCTTAGGGTCAAACAGGCACAGGTCGCCGTCGAAGCCCGCCGCGATCGCAGCCTTCTTGTGCTGCAGGCGCAGCACACCGGCCGGGTTGACCGTGAGTTTTTCCAGCGCCTCGATCAGGGTGAGGTCGCCGGTGTTGACCAATTTCGTGATCACAACGGAAAGCGCTGTCTCAAGCCCCACAGCGCCGAACGGTGCGCGCCCGAACTCCAGCTCTTTCTCCTGCGGCGCGACCGGGTGATGGCCGGACGAGATGCAGGTGATCACGCCTTCCTTCAGCCCGCGCTTCAGCCAGGCAACGTCGTCGGCGCTGCGGAACGGTGGAAAGACCTTGAAGTTCGTGTCGTAGGCGCGGCGCACGACTTCGTCCGTGAACGCCAGGTGGTGCGCGCAGACTTCACTGGTGACTCTGACCTTCAGCTTTTGCGCGCGCTTGACCGCCCTTACTGCGTTGCGCGTCGTCAGTTTCGGCGCGTGGTAGTGGCAGCCGGCCTCGCGCGCAAACATGCACGCGCGGGCAACGGCCAGCTCTTCCCCGACGGCCGAGATCCCCGGCAGCCCGGCCAGCGTGGCCTCATAGCCTGCGTTCATCGCGCCGCCCGCCAGCCCCGGGTCCTGCGCGTACTCGATCACCGCGCGATCGAACATCGCCGCGTAGCGCATGGCCCGCAGCAGCCCGCCGGGCTCATCGCTCGGGCGCATCTCGTCGCTGAAGGCAACCGCACCGGCCTCAATCAACTGGCCGATCTCGGTCAGCTCTTTGCCTTCGCGGTTCTTGGTCAGCGCGCAAACCGGGTGGACCTCCGCGAAGCCCGCCTTCTCCGATTGTCGCTTCACGAACAGCGCGGCCGCAACGTTATCCAGTGGCGGGTCGGTATCCGGCAGGCAGGCGACGGTCGTGAACCCGCCGTGGACGGCGACTTCCGCGCCGTGGGCGATGGTTTCCTCGCTGTCGTGGCCGGGCTCACCCATGTGGGCGCGCAGATCGATCAGCCCGGGCGCGACCACCAGCCCCTTGGCGTCCAGCGTTTCAACCTCGGTCACCTGCGCGTGCTGCTTGTGCACGTCGCGCTCATTGAACTTGCCGATGCCCGCGAACTTGCCCGCGACCACCAGCACGTCCGCGACCTTGTCGTGCCCGCTGGCCGGGTCGACGACTCTTCCGCCTTTGACAAGGATCGCCTTGCTCATTCGTGTGCCTTCAGGAAAGCATCCATGCGCTGGCGGATTGTGCTTGCGCGCGCATCGTCATCCCAGATGTTGTTGTGCCCGACGCCGTCCAGTGCCATGTGCTCCTTCGGCCCGGGCAGGGCTTCGTACAACTCTTCCCCCTGGCTGTACGGAATGATCTCGTCGCTCGTGCCATGGAAGTGGAATACCGGCAGCTTCAACTCCGGCGCACGCCCGAGGTTGTCGTAGAGGTCGTAGATCAGCCACTCCGGCTTGCCCAGCTTCGGCATGGCGACCCCCGCCATGTCGCGGACGCTCGTGAACGCCGCCTCAATGATCAGGGCTTCCGGCGGCGTCTTGTCCGCGACCAGCTCGGCCGTGAGCTTGATTGCCGGCGCGCCGCCCAGTGAGCGGCCCCAGATGATCGTCTGCGCCGGCTTCCAGTGCAGCTCGTCCATCGCAAAGCGCCAGGCGCCGCGCGCATCGGCGTACAGCCCGGGCTCGCTGGGACGGCCTTCGCTGTTCGCGAAGCCGCGGTAATCAAACAGAAGGAACTGGGCATCGAGCGCCTTGCAGGTGTCGGCGTAAAGCCCGGCGCTGTGCCCGACGAATTCTCCGTTGCCCATGAACTGGATGATCTTGCGCGGGGCCGTGTCGGGCCCCAGCACCCAGCCGTACAGCTTCACGCCGTCTTCGGCCTCGAAGCTGACTTCGCGAACGTCGTCGCGCTCCTTGGCCACGCGCGGTGCGACCGAGGCATCCGACACCACGCCCGGGTACAGGCTGACGGCATTGAGCATGCGAACACCGATCAGCAGCATGAACACCAGCAGCACGGGCGTGAACGTCGCGCGAAGCTGCCAGGGAATCGTCTCGCGCACCGGCGTGTCGTCTGACCCGGCTTTCGGCTCATCCGCCATGGGCTTCCTTTGCGGACTGAACGAGCACGAGAACCGCCATGCGCACGGCCAGCCCGTTCGCGACCTGGCGCAGAATCACGCTGTTTTCGCCGTCGGCGACTTCCTGGCTGATCTCGATGCCGCGGTTGATCGGCCCGGGGTGCATGATCACGACGTCCGGCTTCATGCGGCTCAGGCGCTTGCTGTCGATGCCGTACAGGTAGTGGTACTCGCGCACGCTGGGGAACAGGCCCTTGTTCTGCCGCTCCATCTGGATGCGCAGGATGTTGAACACGTCGTAGTGGTCGACAACCTCGTCGAGGTTGTAGTGGATGTTCACCCCGAGTTCCTTGAGCGAGCCGGGGATCAGCGTCTTCGGACCGATCAGCCCGACCTCGGCCCCGAGCTTGCGCAGGCCCCAGATGTTGCTGCGCGCCACGCGGCTGTGGGTGATATCGCCGACCAGCGCGATCTTTTTGCCGGCCAGATCGCCGAACTTCTCGCGCATCGTGAAGATGTCCAACAGCCCCTGCGTCGGGTGCTCGTGCGTGCCGTCGCCCGCATTGACCACACAGGCATCCAGGCTGCGCGCGAGCAGCGCAGGCGCGCCCGCCTGCTGGTGGCGCACGATCACGATGTCCACGCCCATGGCTTCCAGGTTGCGCCCGGTGTCCACCAGGCTCTCGCCCTTCACCGCGCTGCTGGCCTCCTTGACGATGTCCACCAGGTCCGCGCTCAGGCGCTGGGCGGCGAGTGAAAAGCTGGCCTTGGTACGGGTGCTCGGCTCAAAGAACAGGTTCAGCACGACCTTGCCGCGCAACGCGGGCGCCTTCTTGATGCTGCGCGTGCTGATTTCCTTGAAGCCGTTGGCGGTGTCGAGGACGTGAAGGATTTCTTCGCGGCTGAGCTCCTCGAGCCCGAGCAGATCTTTGCGCTTCCAGGCAACGGCGGTGGTCAACTCTCACCCCCGTACGGCCTGCACAAAAAAATAGCGACGCTCTGGGCGTCGCTCGCTCGATCCTGGCAGTCCGTTCGCTTCACCTGTCCCTCCGGTGGTTCGGAGATTTATAGTTCCCTCACGCCGCAGTGCAAACCCCCGGGCCAGCGCTAAACTGCCGCCATGGATCGCGAAACGCTCAAAACCAACCTGCAGGCCGTGCGGCGCCGCATCACCGAGGCCGCCCGGCGTGCCGGGCGCGACCCCGGCGACGTGACGTTGATCGCGGTTACAAAAAGCGTTGACGCGGAAACCACGCAGGCCGTGCTGGAGCTTGGCGTTCGCGACATCGCCGAGAATCGCCAGCAGACCGCGGCCGAGAAACTGCCGCACGTGCCCGCGCTGGCCGGCGCAAAGCGCCCCACGCTGCACTTCATCGGCCCGCTGCAGCGCAATAAAGTCAGGCGCGTGCTGGAGCAGTTCGATGTCATTCACAGTGTGGACTCGGTCAAACTCGCACAGGAAATCAGCAAACGCGCCGAAGAGCTGCAGCGCACGGCCGGGATTCTTGTGCAGGTCAACGTCGCGGGCGAGGCGCAAAAGGGCGGGCTGGAGCCGGGCGAGCTGAGAGATTCACTAAAGGAAATTCTACGTCTGCCGCGATTGCACCTGTGGGGGCTGATGTGCATGGCCCCCTACGACGACGACCCCGAGACTGCGCGCCCCCATTTCAAGCGCCTTGCGGAGCTGTCGCGCGAGATGATCGAAACCTCATGCATGCCGGCCGGCGCCAACAGTCTCAGTATGGGCATGAGCGGCGATTTCGAAGTAGCAATTGAGGAAGGCGCAACGCACGTGCGCGTGGGAAGTGCCCTGTACTCGGGACTGGAATCTGTCTGAGAAGGCGTTAAGAAGGCGCCCGCAAAAGCGCGGGTGATTGACGCTAACCCTTGCGCCCATAGAATTTCGGTCAGGAAGAGCGCCATGCAAATCGAGATGTTCACAGGCAAGCTTCACCAGGCGACGGTCACGCAGTGTGACCTGTCGTACCAGGGAAGCATTTCCATCGACGCGGACCTGCTGGCCGCGTCCGGGATTCTGCCGTACCAGAAGGTGGACATCTACAACATCAACAACGGCGCGCGCTTTTCCACCTACACGATCCCGGTTCGCAGCGGCAGCAAGACCATCGGGCTCAACGGCGCGGCCGCGCGCCTGGCCCAGGTTGGCGACCGCGTCATCATCGTTGCGTTCGGCTACTTCGAGCGCGACGAGATCAAGGACCACCAGGCCAAGGTCATCCTCCTCAACGAGAAAAACGAAATCGTCGGGGAAGGACACTAGTGGCACGACACGACGGACGCGCCGGCGACCAGCTTCGCGAAATCCGCTTCACTCGCGGCTTCACCAACAACGCGCAGGGCAGCGTGCTTGTCGAGTTCGGCAACACACGCGTGCTGTGCACCGCGATGTACGAGGACTCCGTCCCGCCCTGGCTGCGCGGCGCGAACATGAGCAAGCCGGCCGATGAACGAGCCGGCTGGCTCACGGCCGAGTACGCGATGCTTCCCAGCAGCACCAACACACGCAAGTCGCGCGACCGCAGCGGCAAGGTGGACGGGCGCAGCGTCGAGATCCAGCGACTGATCGGCCGAAGCCTGCGCGCAATCATCGACCTGAAGATGGTCGGCGAACGCACCATCTGGCTCGACTGCGACGTGATCCAGGCCGACGGCGGCACACGCACGGCCAGCATCACCGGCGCTTACGTCGCGCTGTGGGACTGCCTGCTGAAGATGAAGGAAGACGGCAAGCTGAAGTACTGGCCGCTGATCGACAGCGTGGCGGCCGTCAGCGTCGGCATCGTCGATGGCCAGCCGGTGCTCGACCTGGATTACAAGGAAGACTTCGCCGCGCACACCGACATGAACGTGGTGATGACCGGCAAGGGCATGTTCATCGAAGTGCAAGGCACGGCCGAGGAACGCGCCTTCCCGCGCGAGCAGCTGAACGAGCTGATCGACCTCGCCGCAGTCGGCATCGCGCAGCTGACCGAGAAGCAACGCAAGCTGCTGGACTAGAGCCCCGGCTGAAAAGCCGGGGGCCGACGCAAAGCGTCGGAAGCGTCCAGCTCGTTGTCACCTTCGGTGACTCCCCGGCTTTTCAGCCGGGGCTCTACTTGCTCAACCACTTGATTGCTTCGCGTGTGAAGATCTTGGTGTCTTCGCGCAGATGCTTGATCCACGCCGGCTTGGTCTCGCCGCGCGCCTTGGCCAGCTTGCCGAAGGCGTAGCCGTACATCGGCCAGTTCATGAACCCGCGTGCCTGGGCAGACTGCCCGCAGTTGGCGACGCCTCAGCGCGGCACCTGCGGCACGGCCGCGTTCGCGTTGAAAATGCCCAGCCCCATCACAACGCACGCAAGGTCCATCAGCAGCGGCAGGTCGTCGCGCTTGAGATCCAGCCCGGCGTCCAGCAAGCGCAGCAGGGCCAGCTTGCGTGACAGAATCGCGACCACGACGGTTGGGTCCCGCAACTCGGATATCTCGACCGGCAACAGATATTTGTCGTCCTGCTTCACCAGGGCAGGCGGCATTTCTTCCTGCGGCTCGAGCAACCCGAGCAAAACCCGCTCGCGCTCAACCTCCGCATACTCGACCACTGTTCCGAACAGGTTCTGGACCGCTTCGCGCGAAGCCTCCCACTTGTCGGGGAAGAACTCGTCCGTCGGCTCAATGACCAGGTGCTCGGCGAGGTCGCCCATGTTGAGCTTCTCGACCAGCCAGGGCCATTGCTCGTCGATCCACTCACGGATCTCGGGCTTGATGTGAAGTCGTGCTTTGGTGAACAGCATGGCCGTCCTTGCTATGGTCGCGCGCATCCTACATACGAGCGAGTGAGCGGAAATGGACAACGTCTTCATTCACCTGGGCACCTGCAACACCTGCAAAAAGATCTGGCAGCAGCTTGGCACGAAGAAGCTTGCGCAGCGCGAACTGAAAGCCGAGCCGCTGAAGCCCGATGAAGTGGACGCGCTCAAGAAGCTGGCTGGCAGCTACGAGGCGCTGTTCTCACGCCGCAGCCAGCAGATCAAAAACCTGGGTCTGGACGTCGGCAAGTTCGGCGAGAACGACTTCCGCAAGTTCATCCTCGAACACTACTCGTTCCTGAAGCGACCGGTGATCGTGGTCGACGGGCAGATCTTCATTGGCAACGCCAAGGCGGCTGTCGATGGCGCGAGGGCGGCGCTCTAGTCTTCCAGAATGGGCAGCATCCCTGCGCGGCCTAGCCCGAAGCAGAGCAGCCCGTAGGCCAGTCCCGCTCCCGCGTAGACACCCACCGTCAGCGCGAAGCCCGAATGCCCGAGCAGCCCGGTCGCGATGCCAGTGCCGGTGTTGAACAGGACCGGCGCGGGGATCAGCAGCCACGCCTTGCGCGCCAGCGCGCCCGTGATGCTGGTGTCCCGCACGCCGCGCTTGCCGCGTGTGATCCGCCGGAACAGACCGAACAGGACTGTCACACCCTGCCACAGCACCATGGAAAGCATGAACGCGGCCGGCAGCGCGAGAAAACTGATGAACGCTGCAAAGTCGGAATCCGGCGCGAGCCAGCGCGGAAGCCAGACGCAGATCAACCCACCAAGCAGGAACACCCCCATAGCGATCAGCCCGGCCGCCAGCGGGTTGGTCTCGGCGAGGCCCTGCCGCTGAGACTCCGGCACGGCGTCGGTCATGCGTGTCCCGCCCGCTGCGCCTGCCACCAGGCGATGGTCTGTTTCAGCCCGTCTTCGAGGCGCGTTTCGGCGTGCCAGCCGAACGCTTCCTGCGCACGCGAGGTATCAAGGCAGCGCCGCGGCTGGCCGTTGGGCATGCTGGCATCCCACTCGATCTGCGCATTGCCTCCGGTCAGCCCGCGAATCAGTTCAGCGAGGTCTTTCATCGTGATCTCGCGCCCGGAGCCAAGATTGACCGCCGCCGCGCCCTCGTAGCTGCGGGTTGCCTCGATGATCCCCTTTGCGCAGTCACGCACGTACAGGAACTCGCGCGAAGGTGTGCCGTCGCCCCATAGCGTGACTGTGGCGCGGGCAGCTTGCCCGCGTTCGCGCGGGCTGGCAGCCCGCGCCACTTCACCGAACTTGCGGATCATGGCCGGGATGACGTGGCTGCTGTGCGGATCAAAATTGTCGCCCGGGCCGTACAGGTTCACGGGCAGCAGATAGATGCCATTCAGACCGTACTGCGCGCGATAGCTTTGCAGCATCACCAGCAGCGCCTTCTTCGCGATGCCGTACGGCGCGTTGGTCTCCTCGGGGAAGCCGTCCCACAACGCATCTTCGCGGAAGGGCACCGGAGTGAACTTCGGGTAGGCGCAGACCGTGCCGAGCTGGACGAACTTGCGAAGGCTCAGGTGCCGCGCCTCGTCGATCAGGTTCAGCCCCATGGCCAGGTTGTCGTGAAAGAACAGGCCCGGGTTGTCACGGTTCGCGCCGATGCCGCCGACACGCGCCGCAAGGTGAATCACGACCGTCGGGCGGAACGCCTCATACATCCGCCGCACGGCGGCGCGGTCCACCAGGTCGTAGTCTGCCGAACGCGGCGTAAACAGATTCTTGCAACCCTCAACACGCAGCAAGTCACACAGCTGGCGCCCAAGAAGGCCAGCGCCACCGGTCACCAGAATCCGCTCGTTCGTCAGGTCGATCACTTGAAGTGCCGCTCAGTGACTTCGAATTCACGCCGCCCGTTCCTTACCGCGTCGAGGTCGGCTTCGACCATGGTCTTCACCAGCTCGGCGAAGCGTACTTTGGGCTCCCAGCCGAGTTGCTTCCTTGCACGCGAGTAGTCGCCCTGCAGCTCGTCCACTTCGGTCGGGCGCAGGTAGCGCTCGTCCATTTCGACGTGTTTCTCCCAGTCCAGACCGGCCGTCTCAAACGCGTGCTGAACAAACTCGCGCACGCTGTGGCTTTCGTTGGTCGCGAGCACGTAGTCGTCCGGCGCGTCGGCCTGCAGCATTTGCCACATGCCTTCGACGTAATCGGGCGCGAAGCCCCAGTCGCGCTTTGCGTCGAGATTCCCGAGGAACAGTTTGTCCTGCTTGCCGTGCCTAATGCTCGCGACCGCGCGGCTGATCTTGCGCGTCACGAAGGTCATGCCGCGCCGCGGGCTCTCGTGGTTGAACAGAATCCCGCCAACCGCGAACAGCCCGTACGCCTCACGATAGTTGCGCACCATGTGATGCGCGTACACCTTGGCGGCCGCATAGGGCGAGCGCGGGGCAAACAGCGATTCTTCGTTCTGCGGCGCGGGCGTACTGCCGTACATCTCGCTGCTGCCGGCCTGGTACAGGCGCGTCTGCAAGCCCGTGGCGCGGATGCACTCCAGCAGGCGCGTCACGCCCAGCGCATCCACGTCGGCCGTGTATTCGGGAACTTCGAAGCTGACCTTCACATGGGATTGCGCGCCGAGGTTGTAGATCTCGGCTGGCCTGCACTCGCTCAAGACTCGCAGCAGGTTGGCGCTGTCGGTCAGGTCGCCGTAGACCAGCCGCAGGCGGTAGTCCTTGTCGTGCGGGTCCTGGTACAGGTGGTTGATGCGGTCGGTGTTGAAAGTGCTGCTGCGCCGGATCAGCCCATAGACCGTGTAGCCCTTGGCCAGCAGCAACTCGGCCAGGTAG
Source organism: Planctomycetota bacterium (assembly GCA_020638675.1). Classification (GTDB taxonomy): domain Bacteria; phylum Planctomycetota; class UBA8742; order UBA2392; family UBA2392; genus JACKID01. Next base: position 237,653 of record JACKID010000001.1, on the reverse strand, counting down.
CTGCCGTCCTGGCCCGTGATGCCGGTGATCAACGCCGTCTTCGCCATGGCCCTGTTTTAGCCACGAAAACGCAAAAGCACAAAAGCAGTTGCCCACGAAGTGACACGAAGCAGCACGAAGGCCTTTCTTGGTGTCGCTTCGTGCGTCTTCGTGGGCCAAAGCAGTTTCGCTTTTCGTGTTTTCGTGCTTTCGTGGCGCCATGGCCAGACACGTGACGATGCTGTTGCCCCATTACCCGCCCGATGTTGCGGCCGACGGGCAGCTGTTCAGCCTGCTGGCGCGTGAGCTGGTCAAGCTGGGTCACCCCGTGCGCGTGCTGACGTGGCGTCCCCGCTATCAGGGCGTTGAGGCCAAGGCCCCATCGCGAGAGACCGTCGATGGTGTCGAAATCCGGCGCATGTGGGCGCCGCGCGGCGGCAAGTCGTTCTTCGCGCGCGCCTTCGCGGCACTGTGGATTGCCGAGTTCGCGTTCTGGCGCGGGCTGTTCTCAGGCGGTGTGCTGCTGATGCCGAGCAGCCCGCCGACACTGGGCTTCGCCGGCTGGTGGCTGCGCTGGCTGGGGCGCAAGTACGTCTACGTGCTGCACGACATCCACCCGGACCTCGGTATTGCGCTCGGAAAGCTGAAGCCGGGGTTGATCGCCGGTGTGCTCCGCTGGTTGCAGCGCCGGGCGCTGCGGCGCGGGCAGACCGTCGCGTTGACCGAAGGCATGCGTGAACGGGCGCTCGAGCTGCAACCCCGGGCGTGCGTCGAGGTCATCCCCAACTGGGTCGACACGGGCGCCATCGCGCCGCGCCCCAAGTCCGACAGCGCGTTCGCGAAGGCCAATGACCTGCTGGGGCCGTTCGTGATCCAGTACTCAGGCAACCTCGGGCTGCTGCATCCGCTGGACGGTCTCACCCGCGCCATGGCCGAGCTGCCGGATGCAGTCCTCACCTATATAGGAAGGGGCGCGAAGCTGGAGCCGACCAGGGCGCTGGCCAAAGACCTGCCCAACGTGCGCTTTTTCGACTATCAGGCGTTCGACCAGCTGGCCGACAGCCTCGCCGCCTGCGACCTCGCCGTCGTCGCCATCGAGCCGGGCGCCGATCGCCTCGCCATGCCCAGCAAGCTGCAAGGCATTCTCGCGAGCGGACGCCCGGTGCTGGCGCTGGCCCCAAGGGGCTCGGAGCTCGCCGCGCTGGTCGAGCAACTCGAATGCGGCGTGGTGGTGGACGACTTCGACAACCCGGGCGCGGTGGCGCTCGCTATCCGCGGCCTGATGTCAGATGCCGAAACGCGCGCTTCCATGGCGGCAAACGCGCGCTCGGCCGCTGAAAAAACCTTCCACACGGCGCAGGCAGCTGAGCGCTACTCCAAGCTGATAAACGAGTTGTGACGTTTACTCAGCCCATTTGTCTTGATGATTGTGGCCTGCTTAGTGGGCGCTACACTACGCGCGTCCACGCGGGCTCAGTGGCCGTTGCCCTATGCTCGACGTGGAGTCGGACACGAGGAACGCCATGAAAGCCGAGCTCGCCGCACTTGGAATCAAGAACCCGTCTACCTATCACCACAACCTGACCGCCGCGCGCCTGATTGAAGAGGCCGTTCGCCGCAACGAAGGCCACCTCACCGCGCACGGCGCCCTGATCGTTGACACCGGCAAGTACACCGGGCGTTCGCCCAACGACAAGTTCACCGTCAAGGACGGCGAAACCAGCGACACCGTCTGGTGGGGCAAGGTCAACAAGCCCATCGAAGCGGCCGTCTTCGACAAGCTGCTCGCCCGCGCGATCGACTACTACAACAAGAAGGCCGAGGTCTTCGTGCTGGACTGCTACGCCGGCACCGACCCCGAGTTCCGCCTGCCGGTGCGCGTGATCAACGAGTGCGCCTGGCACAACCTGTTCGCGCGCAACATGTTCGTGCGCATCGAAGACCGCGCCGACCTGGCCAACTTCAAGCCTGGATTCACGATCATCCACGCCCCGTTCCTCGAGGCCAAAGGCACCGAAGACGGCGTGAACAGCGAAGCCTTCGTGCTGGTGAATTTCAGCAAGAAGCTGGTGCTGATCGGCGGCACGAAGTACGCCGGCGAGATCAAGAAGTCGGTCTTCAGCGTGATGAACTACCTGCTGCCGGCTAAGGGCGTACTGCCCATGCACTGCAGCAGCAACATCGGCCCGGATGGCGACAGCGCGCTGTTCTTCGGGCTCAGCGGCACCGGCAAGACCACCCTCAGCGCCGACCCGAAGCGCAAACTGATCGGCGACGACGAACACGGCTGGAGCGACGCGGGCGTCTTCAACTTCGAGGGCGGCTGCTACGCCAAGGTCATCAACCTCTCGGCCGAAGCCGAGCCGGAGATCTACAAGACCACGCAGATGTTCGGCACGGTGCTTGAGAACGTCGTGTTCGACGAGAACACCCGCGAGATCGACCTGAACGACGGCAAGCTGACCGAGAACACCCGCGCCAGCTACCCGATCGAGTACATCCCGAACTTCGAGCCCAGCGGGCGCGGCGGCAACCCATCGAGCGTCGTGTTCCTTACCTGCGACGCGTTCGGTGTACTGCCCCCGATCAGCAAGCTGACACCCGAACAGGCCCAGTACCATTTTATATCCGGCTACACTGCGAAAGTTGCTGGAACGGAACGTGGAGTGAAGGAACCCTCGGCTACTTTCAGCGCATGCTTCGGCGCGCCGTTCATGCCGCGTCACCCGGGCGTGTACGCCAAGCTGCTGGCCGAGAAACTCAGCAAGGAAGGCGCGAACGCCTGGCTGCTGAACACCGGCTGGGCGGGCGGCGAGTACGGCGTCGGCTCGCGCATGAAGATCAAGCACACGCGCGCCATGCTGAACGCGGCGCTGGAAGGCAAGCTGGCCAACGCCGAGTTCAAGAAGCACCCGGTGTTCGGTTTCGAGTACGCGGCAAGCTGCCCCGACGTGCCGGCCGAGGTGATGGACCCGCGCGAAAGCTGGAAGGACAAGGCGGCGTATGACGCCAAGGCCAAGCACCTTGCCGACCTGTTCCGCAACAACTTCAAGCAGTTCGAAGACGGCGTAAGCGAAGCCGTCAAGAACGCCGGACCCAACGGATAGCTGAAACTGGAACCGGCAGCGGGAGCTGCCGGCGAATTTCCGCAGACACGCAACTGAACTCAAGCCCGCCCCGAGCTCCCGCTCGGGGCTCTAGTTTCGAGCCATGGAAGAACTCAAACTCGTCTGGATCGACCTCGAGATGACCGGGCTGGACCCGGACGTGGACAGCATTCTCGAGATCGCGGTCATCGTCACGGGGCCGGACCTGCAGCCGGTCGGCGAGGTTGAGGCCGTGATCGCGACCAGCGACGAGCAACTGGAAAAGATGTCCGACTTCGTGCGCGACATGCACACCGAGAACGGGCTGCTCGAGCGCGTGAAAGCGGCAAAGCTGACCGTAGCCCAGGCAGAGCACAAGGCCTTGGCTCTGATCAAGCAGCACTGCCCACAGGGCGAAGGGGTCCTCGCCGGCAACACCATCTACCAGGACCGGCGCTTTCTCACGAAGTACATGCCGCAGCTCGAGGGCTGGCTGCACTACCGGCAGGTGGACGTCAGCAGCCTGAAAATCCTGACGCGCGCCTGGTACCCGGATACGCCCAAATTCGAAAAGCCGGGCAAGGACCACACGGCGCTGGCCGACATCCGCGACAGCATCGCAGAGTTGCAGCACTACCGAGAGCAGTTCTTCAAATAGCCTCTCGCCACTTCCGCCACTCGAAGCAGCTCAATGGCGGCCTCGGCGAACGTGGCGAGAGGATCGAAGCCCAACATTGAAGCCTCGCTGCGACGTGCTAAACCGTCTGCACAAGACACGGAGACGACCATGCCGCTCGAAATTCTTGGCAAGATGTACGAGAAGGCCAACCGCGAATACTACGCCATCGGCCAGTTCAACTTCAGCAACCTGGAGTTCCTGCAGAGCGCGCTCGAGGCGGCCGAGGAAATGAAGTCGCCGGTCATCGTCGCCCTGTCCACGGGCGCCATCAAGTACGGCGGCATCAAGAACCTCGTGGCGCTTACGCGCACCATGGCGGACCAGATCAGCGCACCGGTCGCGCTGCACCTCGACCACGGCGCCAACATGGATGACGTCAAGATGTGCGTCGACGCCGGCTTCACCAGCGTGATGATCGACGGCTCGCACCACCCGCTGGAAGAAAACATCGCCCTTACAAAGGAGGCGGTCGACTACGCCCACTCCCACGGCGGCATCACCGTCGAGGCCGAACTGGGCCGACTGGGCGGCATTGAAGACGACGTCAACGTGGACGAGCGCGACGCGCGCCTGACCGATCCAGAAGAGGCCGTGCGGTTCCTGAAGGAATCGGGCTGCGACGCGCTGGCCGTCGCCGTTGGCACCAGCCACGGCGCCTACAAGTTCAAGGGCGAGAACGCGATCGACTTCGACCGCATCAAGGTCATCAAGGGCAAGCTCGGCATCCCGCTGGTGCTGCACGGCGCAAGCAGTGTCGACGCCGAGAGCGTCGCCCAGATCAACGAGTACGGCGGCAAGATCGAAGGCGCCAAGGGACTCGACGCGGAGAGCTACACCAAGGCGATCGCCAACGGTATCAACAAGGTCAACATTGACACCGACCTGCGCCTGCGCTGGACCGCCACCCTGCGCAAGCTCATGGTTGAGAAGCCCGGCGAGTTCGACCCGCGCAAGTTCCTCGGCCCCGCCCGCGACGCCGTGAAACAGATCATCAAAGAAAAGATGAAGCTGCTCGGAAGCGTCGGCAAGGCCTAGCCGGTAACCGACTCGCGCAACGGACTTCGTTCACCTCGCGTTGTGAGGAACGACCTTTTGTTTGCATCGAAATCTGTGGCCAACGCCATTGCCCGCGTTACGCCTGCCGGCCGTTAGTTGACTTCCCCAGCAACTCAAGGACACACCCATGAGCGCACTGCGCGCAGTGATGCTTGCCATCCTGGCATGCACTGCTTCCCCGGCCACGTGCGCCACATTCATCGTTGGCGCCTCAGACACAACCGGGCTGATCTCGGCGATCAACACCGCCAACGGCAACGGGGCCACCAGCACGCGCGGCTTGGGCAGCTTCCGCAACCTCCTGCTTCTCGGTTTGCTGTGCGCGCTGGCTGTCGCGGGGCGCACGGGCGTTGGGCGACGGGCGCGCTAGATTCACTGACAAGAAAACTCGGGCGCGGCCAATGCCGCGCCCGGTTTCGCTTTTTCACGCCTTGCCGCGCGTCAGGCGTCCAAGCGCCAACGCCACGAGAGCGACGCCCGCCAGTGCAGCCAGCCAGGTGCCGGGCTGGCAGACAGTACAGCCGCCACCACCGCCTCCTCCGCCGCTGCCTCCGCTTCCGCCGCCGCCGGACACCGCTACGGTGTCCTCGTTGCTGGCGGCGCTGTCGCCGGATGCGTTGTAGGCGTAGACCCGGTAGGTGTAGGTGCCCGCGGCGAGACCGGCGTCGCTGTAGCTGGTGACGTCGGCCGCCAGCGTGGTCAGCACGGCGTAGCCGCCTGTGCCGATGCGGCGCTCGATGCGGAAGCCGGTTTCGTTGGCGCTGTTGTCGGTCCAGCTCAGGTCCGCGGCCGTTCCGTTCAATGTCGCGACCAGGTTGGTCGCCGCCGAGGGCGAGCCCGGCGCACCGACGCCGCCGCCGGTTCCGATCGTTCCACTCGGCGGTGGCGTCTGCAGCGCCGTGCCGCCGGTTTCGTCGGCGCCGATGTCCCATGCGCCGCTGCGCGTGTTGCCGTCGTAGTCGTCGGTGAAGCCGGTCAGCGTCTGGCCCTGGCCAATCAGCGGGCTGCTGCCGTTCAGGTGGTATGTCGTCGCGCTCAGGTCCGGGTCGCCGGTCGTGGACGTGCCGTCAAAGCCCGTACGCGTCTGCCACTGAGACAGGCTCAGGTTGTAGGCGGCCGTGGCGAGCACCAGCTCGTCCCAGAACACGCCGTTTGCGGTAGCCAGGTTGTGGTAGCGGTTGTGCTCAAGCGTCAGGCTGCCGTCGTGGGATGCCTCCACCACGTGGATGAAGGGGCGCGCGGCGTTGCCGGGCACGATGATGTTGTTGATGAACTGCGCGTTCTTGCAGGGCGTGTCGGGGTAGCCCGCGTGCGCGCCCTTGATCAGGCGAATGCCCGCGCCGTTGCTGCTGCTGCAGTTGTAGACCGTGTTGTTGTACCAGCGGCAGTTGTAGCTGCCGTACGTGATGAGCCCGGAGTTCGCCGCGTTGACGATCAGGTTGTTGCGCACAACGCCGTCGATCGCCTCGTACAGGTTGGGGTTGCCCACGGTGTCCATGAACGAGACGCCCGTGCTTTCGCCCAGCAGGATGCCGTCGCCGGCCACGTTCATGACCAGGTTGCGCTCGACCACCGCGTTGCGCAGCCCGCCCTTGAGGTAAATGCCCGTGCCGTTGCAGTCGTGGAAGTGGCAATCCTGGATCAGGATGTCGTCGCCGTTCACGCAGTCGATGCCCATGCCGCCGGCCGTCACCGTGCCGGTGTCGTAGATCTCGCAGTGGCGCAGCTTCACGTTGTCGGGCTGGCTGACCTTGATGCCGATCCAGTCGCTGCCGTGGATCTTGCAGCCGGTCAGCTCGGCGCCGTCGCAGTTGGGCACGATGTGAATGCAGTAGGGGCTGCCGCCCTCGATCTCGAAATCCTCCAGCCTGGCCCCGGTGTTGTAGATCCAGACGACGACGCTGGTCGTGCCGCTGGTGGGCATGCTGATCTTCGCCCATTCGCCGGGGTAGGACTTCATGGTCAGGTTGTCGACCTGGATCTCGACGTAGTTCCCCGCGTACGTGCCGCCGCGCATGATGACCGTGTCGCCGGCGTTCGCCACCTGCACCGCGTGCCGCGGCGTGGCGTACGGCGCGCCGATGCTGCCGGTGCCTGTCGTGTCGTTGCCGGTTGTCGAAACGTAGATGTCCGCGGCCGACGCAGCGCCACAGATCGCGAACAGTGCCCCAAGCAGGACTGTGCGAAGCATGATGACCTCACCTCAATTGTCGGCGTCGATGGGACGATGCTAACGGTGGCGACGCCCGCCCGCCAAGAAATTCACGCGGGCGCGTTCGCGAAGTCGTGGAAGACGATGTAGCCGCCGTCGTACATGCGCTTGAAATAGGCGCTGGCCTTGGCCACCAGCTCGGCCGGCATCTCCTTGCCCGCCGCCTGCAGCTTGAGCACGGACGAATGATGGCGTGCGTCAAACAGCGGGCCGATGGAAATCTCCGGGTCCATGGCGCTTCGCATGGCGTCGGCCTCGAGCGCGTCGTCGACGGCCTTCTTCCACTGGTGCGCGGCGCGGTGCAACTGGCAGCGCACGACGCGCCCGTGGTACTGGGTGATCGCGTCGCGCTTGAGCCCTTCCTCGATCGGCTTCCATTCGGCCAGCGCTTCCTTGGAATCACCGGCCATCGCCTTCAGGATGATGCGCGCCACGCCCGCTCGCGAGCCCTGCCCCTTCACCGGCTCGATCGGCGGCGTCTCGTAGTACTTGATGGCCTTTTCCAGGTTCGGCACGTCTTCCATCACGGCGCAGAAGTCGATGATCCACTTGGCCTTGGCCTCGCTGGTTGAGCCGAATGCGATGGCCCCGTCCACGTTCACCAGGCGCGAATACAGCATTGCGTTCACGAGGTACGTTTCGCAGACCGTGCGGCGCGACTGTGACTGCACGTTCGGGAAGTGGCGCTGCATCTCGGCCAGCCCGCCGCGCAGGTCGCCCAACAGCCCGGTGTAGTGCCCCAACAGGAACTGGATGTAGGGCACCTGCGGCCACTTGCGCTGCTCATCGGACAGTTGCTCCAGGGCGCTGCGCATGGCGCGCATGCCTTCGCGCACGCGGTCCTGGCTCGCGACGGAAACGGCGAAGCGCATGATGTTGTCGAGGTCGCGCGACTGCATCTTGCCCACGCGCATCATGGAGAACAGGAACTGCTTGCGCATCAGCTCGGCGGCCTTCTCGGCGCGGCCTTTGCCGTACTCGATACGGGCCTGCAGCTGGAAGAAGTTGTAGTTCAGCTCGAAGTCGTCGCAGAGCTTGGAGACCTGCAGTGCGCTCTCGCGCAGGCGCTCGGCGCGGTCGAGGTCCATGTTGTCGAGCGCTGACTCGAGGTCGTCCATCATCTGCGCGAACAGCTCGCGGCTGTGCTCGTTCAGGCGCGTCTGCAGCACTTCATAGCGATTGAAGGCTTCGTTCAGCTCTTTCAGCACCTTCAGGTGATGGCGCGTGGTCAATGAGCCGAGGCGCATCTGGGTCACGGCGCTCATGGCCTTCACGATTTCGAGCAGGTCGATCGCGCGCTCTTCGGTCTTGCCCGAAATGTCCGACGTATGCGGCTCACCGGTTCCGGTCAGCAGCCAGTTCGGGTTGATACCCAGCTCGGTCACCAGCGCGGCGATGAAGCTGCCCGGCATGCGCGTGCCGGTGGCGTAGCGATTCACGTTCGACAGCGAATGCCCCGTGCGCCGCGAGACTTCCGCCTGGCTGTGCTGCTCCAGCACGACTTGCAGTCGCGCACGCAGCGCCTCGTTCACGGCGTCGATGTCGGCAGACTTGGGCATAGGAGCGCGGCCATATTACGCCCGATCCCGGCTATTGCAAAAACGGGATGCCCGCCCGGCCACATAAGATGCGCGAAACGCCCGCCCGACCAAGACGGTTATTGCACCGGGAGCGGGACTCGAATCGGACCAATTTGCGTACAATAGGTGCTTGCTGAAGTTCGCCGCGACTCCCGTAGTGTGCACCCGTGCCCTCCCTGGAAGACATCTACCTGTTCCGACACGCGGCCTACCGTGACGTGGCCTACGCGTTGCAGCTTCCGTCCGAGCGCGCGCGCCTGCACGCCGCGGCGTTCCATATCACCGAAGCCGAGTTTGCCGACGCGGTGGCACTGGTGGCCTCCGAGCTGGCCGACCACGCACGGCTGGCACGCGACGGCGCATCGCTCGAAGAAGCCGCCGGGCTGGCCAAGTCCGAGCTGCATTACCTCAAGATCGCCATGGACCGCCTGCACGCCCGCGCCCAGTGGGAGAACCTGCTGCACGCGGCCGACCACGCGCTTGCCTGCCCCGGCTGCGAAGGGGCCATCCGCATCGAGGCACTGGGCCACCGCGCGATGGCGCTGCAGAACATGGGCAGGCGCCTGGAGTGCGTTGACACCTGGCTCGCGGTCGCGATGGCGGGCGACGAGCTGGGCATCGAAAAGCCTCGTGTCCAGGGCCGCAGCAGCGCCGCACTGGTCGTGGCAAATATCGGCGAGCATGCGCGGGCAAAGGAACTGATCGACGAGGCGGAAGCCCTGTCACGCCAGTTCAACAACGATCTGCTGCTTTCCTCCACCCTGATGAACCGCGCGATGCTCAGCAACCTGCTCGGTGATGCCGCCGAGAACGAACGCCTGTTGCTGCTGGCGCTCGAGACGTTTCCGAAGGGCAGCGACAGCGAAATCCAGTGGTCCATTCGCGGCAACCTCGCGAACATGTACTCAAACAGCGGGCGACGCGAGGAGGGAATCGCCGCCTATCTCGAGCTGCTGGAAATTCTGCGCGGGCTCGGCGACCGCCGGCAGGAGAGCATCGCGCTGGCGAACCTGGGCCGGCAGTACCTCGTCGGCGGCGAGCTTGAACAGGCGGAGAAGCACCTGCTGCAGGCAATCGAGATCGCCACGGAACTGGGCAACCTTCGCTCAGTCGGCTTTGCGCAGGCGAACCTCGCATCCGTGGACCTGCAGCGCGGCAACTTCGCGCGCGCCGAATCGGCCATCCTTCAGGCGCTTGAGATCGCTCGCGAGTACGCGCTCGTCGTCTACCACGCCGCCTATCAGTCCACGTGGGCGCTGTTGCAACTGCTGCAGGGGCACGAGCAGGAAGCCAAGGACGCCGCCGAGGATTCACGCGCGGAGTTTTCCTCAGTCGGCGGCGACGCCTTCATCCCGGAATTCTGCGGCATCGTCCGCCTGCGCATCGCGGCCTGGCAGGCCGTTTCCATGCCCGTGCCCGGGCGCAGCACGTCGCGCCTGAGCGCCGAGCCGCCGTCGCCCTCGTGGCTGGTCGTGATGCGGACCATGGCGTCCGAGATTCAGAAGGCCCGCGAAGAGCGCGGCGCCAGTGCCGCGGCCGGCCTGGTGGAAGCCGCAGACACGGCAAGCGCGCTGGTGGCCGAGATCGCTGCCGCCATCAAGGAACGCCGACCGGCGTTGATCTTCCGCGGCTACCTGCCCGGCGAGATGCGGGTGGAGTTGCGCAGGGCGCTGCTCGAACGACTGTCCGCGGGTGAGGGCGGCGCGCTGAAGTCATTGCACCCGGACCTGTGGAAGGCCCTGCACGCAGGGCTTTAGCGCTCGCGTTCCGTGGGCGGGCCGATTTCCGCGTCTTCGAAGCTGGAGTCGATGCGCGCCAGCACATGATCCCACTCCGGCGGGAAGTTCATTGTGTCGAGGCGGTGCTCAAACTGAGCCGTCAGCACCGCGCGCGCGCCGCTGCCCTGCTGCGACAGGTCGTGTATGCCGAGCACGGCCTTCTTCAACTTCATCACGTAGGCGGTGGTGTACAGCATCTCGTTGCGTTCGCCGTCCGTCAGGCGATCCACGTTCGTGCTGCTGACCCACGTCATCACATCCGACATCACCGGCTCAATCTGCTCGGCCGCGACTGCCAGCTGGCTGTGGGTGCCGCCGCGCACTTCCTCAAGGTAGGCCCAGATCTCGTACAGGCGCGAGATATGGACCTGGTAGTTGCCGGTGTGGTCGTTGTTGCCGACGTTGCCCATGGCACGGATCACGCGCTCGGCCTGCTCGCGCACCTGCTTGAGCTCGAAGACGCGCTGCTTCGGGTTCTCCAAGTGGAAGAACAGGCGCTGGCGCATCACGTGGATGCTGCGGAATTCGGGCAGGTGCTCGGACAGGTCGTGCACGATCTGGTAGAGGCGCTTGCCGCCTTCACTCTCCAACGGCTGGTTCAGGTCGAGCATGCTGCCTTCGATGCTGGCCTCAATGCGGTCAACGTCGCGGCTGAGCCCGGCGTAGGCCTGGTAGGTGGCCTTCCACTGGTTCAGCAGCGTGTCGAGGCCCTTCATCTGCTCTTCAAAGATCGCCGCCGCACGACGCCCGCGCTTGCCGAGATCCTGCAGCGCCTTGTGGGCGGCCTGGATGCGCAGGCGCACGTCCTGCTCGCCGGCGACCTTGCTCATGAGCTCGCGGCGTGCGGCGACCAGCAGTTCCTGCGCGGCCGCGACCAAGCCTTCGAGGCCCGCGAATGATTCGTCGGCTTCGCGCAGCGCGGCTTCGGCCTCGGCGCCGAGGTTGACCGCGCTGTCGATGCGCTCTTGCACGAGGCGCGCGCCCTCGACCACGCGGTGGTACAGCGGGCGCTTGACCGCCTCGCGATCCGGCGCCGGCAGCTTCTTCAATTGCGCGAGCGCCTGCATGGCCTCGACGGCCCATTCGCCCGCCATGCCGCTTTCGGCGCTGGCGTACAGCTTCTTGACCTTGCCCTTCTGCTCGCGCGCCTCGGCCTGGACCTGGCGCAGCTCTTCGGCGATCAGCTTGGCGGCGGAGATTTCCTGCTGGTGGCTGGTGGCGCCCTTGAGCAGCAGGCGGGCGCTGGTTGCCAGCTCGGTGCCTTCGGCGATCTCGACGAGGCGCTGCAGCTTCTCAAGCCCCTCGCGCTGATTGCGCAGAACGCGCACCAGCTCATTGGCCATGGCGCTGACGAGCGCCGAGTAGTGGCGGCCCTTGATGCGGTCGGCCACTTCTTCCTGCATCAGCGTGAATGCTTCCTCAATCAGCATGGCGGGTGCGGGCGGCAGCATGTCCGTGTCCGGCACGATGCGCGCCTCGGCGAAGGCTTCACCGGCGTCGTGCAGCTCCTGCCGGGCGTCGTCGGTCTTAACCGCGCGGGCGAAGGCCCGCTCGACATTCGCCGCGGACGCGCGCAAATCCCGCACCGAATCGCGCATGATCTTGAGCGGCAACTCCGGGTCCACTTCGCCGAGCACGGCCAGCACTTCCTCCGGGCTGTCGACTTCATAGCCCGTCACCTGGCCGCTGCGGATGCCGATGCGCTTGGCCGTCTGCTCCAGCGCCTTGAGGCGGGCCTCGGCGGCCTGGCGCATCTGGCGTTCCTGATCGATCTCTTCGCGCAGGTCGGCTAGCTGCTGCTCAACGGAGTCTGCGACGCCGGCCAGCTTCTCGACTTCGCGCTCGCCGGTGCGCTGCAGGCGCTCGATTTCTTTCTTCTGGCGCGCGTCGAGGTCGTTGAGCTTCTTCTCCCAACGGTCGCGCTCTTTGGCGATCTCTAGCTTGTGGCTTTCCTTCAGGTCCTTGATGTCGGCCAGCAGGCGGTCGCGTTCTTCCTTCAGCTCGCCCTTGAACTCCTTGTCCTTCTCGCTGAGCGAGGACTTGAGCTTCTTCTCGAGCTCGGCGACGCGGGCGTTGGCGATGCTGATCTTGCGCTGCAGATCGGCCGCCATGGTCCGGAACTTTTCGTTTTCCTCGGCGAGCTGGCGGACGCGCAGACGCTCCGCCTCGATCTTGCGCGTGGCGATTTCACGCAGGATCTCACCCTCGTCGGGTGCCGGTTGGGGATCACGTCGGGCCATGACAGTTTTGTACCACACGCCGCGACAGTCGTGAATGACGTCGGGGTGCGTCAGGAACTAAGCCGGTGTGGTTTGTGCAATCACAGGTCGAACACGAAGTTGTGCGAGCCTGAAATGTACGACGTCTCGACGGCAGGGCGGGCCTCGGGCTCGAGCGTATCCGCGTCGATGCGGGTCAGGTTCGTGGCCTGGTCGTGCGTGAGGATGAACCAGCGCCCGTCCAGCGACAGCGAGATTCCGCGCGGCGACTTGAAGTCCGTCAGCGACTTCACCAGCTTGCCGGTCTTGAAGTCCCAGAACGTCACGATGTTGCCGGCCGGGTTGGTGGCCGCGACGATCATGGTCTTTTCGTTAATCGCGACGCTGAGGGTTTCGCCCTTCATCTGGCTGCGGATCGGGTCGTCGGCCGTGACGAAGCTGTCCTTGTCCGGGTGGTAGAAGGTAATCGCGCCGCGCCAGTCGTCGCTGGCGCTGTCGATGCCGTCACGCGGGGCGGAGACGCAGACCAGCTCGCCGCGCGATGTCATGGCAATGTGCCCGGCGTTGATCTTGTCGTTCTTGAACTTGAGCAGCTTGCGCGCTTCGCCGGTCTTGACGTTCACGTAGGCGACGCAGGCGGGCTCGTCGGCGTGCCCGACCGGGCCGCCGCCGTTTGTAATGACCAGCGTGGCGCCGTCATCGATGAGGATGCAGTCGTGCGGGGAAACCCCGTGGGTGGGAAAGGTCTGGTCGCGCAGTTCCATCGACTGTGCGTCGCGGATTGCGAGCACGCCGTTGTAGCTGCCGTCCTCCGTGTCGGCCTCGGTGCAGTACCAGAGCTTGCCGTCCGGGCTGAAGGCGCTGTGCCCGTAGAATTCGCGCCCGGCGCCGGGCGTCACTTTCCTGAGTACCTTGCCGCCCGTGAGGTCGAGCTCAAGGCAGCCCTGGCCGTGCTTTTCGGTGATCATCACTACGTGCGGCTTGTCGAGCCGAGGGGTGAACCCGTGCCCGAGGAAGCCGATGCCTTCGATGGGCCTGGCGGCCGGCTTCTCGGCGTCGAGGTCGATGACGCCGGTGAAGAACGCCTTGGCGCCCTGCTCATCCGCCATCACGCCGCCGCCGACCACTGTGCCCAGCTTGCCCGGGGCAGGGGGTGTGGTGTCGGCGTTGTCCGCGGGCTGGTTGCCGGGCTCATTCAGGTATGGCCCGTTGCCTGTGGCGTTATTGCCGCCGCCACATGCCGTCACCAGCAGGCCCGCCCCGGCGACGGCCCCGGCCTGGATGAAGCGTCTGCGATGGTTGTCCGGTTGCTGGTCCATGCGCGTCCCTGCGTGCATTGTCGCCGTCGTTGCGCCCGGCGCAAGCCTTCAGTAATTGGCAGGGGGAGCCCGAAGGCTCCCCCTGTTTGTCCTCCACTACTTTTCTCTGCTTCGGTTCATTGACTACGGCGTCGCGATGTACGTTCCGCCTGCAATGGCCGCGAGCTGCTGCATGAAGTCCGCGCCACCACCACCGACGCAGATCACAACCAGTTCGCAGTCGGTGAACTTGCTCCACCAACCCGGGAAGTCGGCAAGGATCGGGCCGGCGCCGCTGTTCGGGTAACCGTCCGACAGGAAGAAGAACTTCGTCAGGTCGGCCGTGTACACCTGGCAGCTCTTCTGAAGCGCTTCATAGCTGGGCGTTCCGCCACCCGGGTTACAGGCCGAGCCGTTCACCCAGTTGGTAGCACTGGTCTTGTTGCTGTCCGTGCCGGGCAGAATGGTGCCCCACATGAAGTTGCAGTAGCCGTTGGACGCGCTGAACTGACCGCCGAAAGAAACGCAGTCGAATTCATCGTCTTCGGTCAGGTCGCCGATGGTCGAGGTCGTCTCGGCACGGACGGTCGCGATGCGCGAGCCACCCATGGAGCCGGAAGCGTCCAGCAGGAAGGCGAACTTGCCCTGCACCGGCTCACCGTAATAGGTGGGCGGATCTTCGGGCGGCGGCGGGTCAGGCGGAGTTTCCACCGGCGGTACGTCCTCGCCTTCGCTCGGGGGCGTGGGCGGGGTCGGCGGCGGCGGCGGCGGGCTTGGCTCGCCCGGCGGCGGCGTCGTCGTTGTCGGGGCCGGCAGTTTGATGTTGATGCCGCCGATCGGGCGGTCATGTGCATCGGTCTTGGTCGCGTCCTTGCTGCTCAGGGTGGACGTGCCGGTGGACTGCGCCGACAGCGACCCTGCGCACACAATGAACGCGAGGCAAGCCATGCTCGTGAGAATCTTTCGCACCTCAGGACTCCTCAGTTTGGGTTTTGGAGAACCTACTAGTTGGGGCAATCGTGCCTCATAACATATGCGTACAGTGCATGCTTCGTGCCAATCGTATGGATGACCAATTTATTAGTCTACTCGAAATCTATTAGTATCCATAACTTGCGCCTCTACAACATGTTACGAACTCGATATGTATTCGTGGTCACGCCCTTTGCCACCAGTGTGCCACGGACTGCTACCGGCTCGGTACCACATGGGAACATAGTCATCACGAGTGGCGTAACCTAACGCCCCAGAAGTGGATTCCTGTGGATACGCCGTTACCAAGACGGAGAGCCCTGGCCGGCTCCTCGGTGCTTGCCTGCCCTTCCGCGGACCAGCCCGAGACATGGGCTTTGTTGCCACGGTGAGGTCCGTTGCAGCCCGCCAGAAATGGCAAAGGGAGCCCGAAGGCTCCCCTGCACTGTCTTTTCCTGCTTCGATCCACAGTTACGGCGTCGCGACGTACGTTCCGCCTGCAATCGCCGCGAGCTGCTGCATGAAGTCGGCGCCACCGCCGCCGATGCAAACCGCCACCAGCTCGCAGTCCGTAAACTTGCTCCACCAGCCGGGGAAGTCAGCCAATATCTGGCTGGCTGAGCCCGTGATGTTGGGGTAGCCGTCCGTGATGAAGAAGAACTTCGTCAGTTCGGCCGGGTACGTCTGGCAGGTCTTCTGCAGGCATGCGTAGCTGGGCGTCATGCCGCCGGGGTTTGTTGAGGAGCCGTTCACCCAGTTTGTGGCCGAGGTCTTGTTGCCGTCGGTACCAGGCAGAATTGCACCCCACATGAACTTCGTGTAGGACTCGGACGAAGAGAACTGGCCACCGTAGGCGGCGCAATCGAATTCATCGTCTTCGGTCAGGTCGCCGATGGTTGAAGTCGTCTCGGCGCGAAGAGTCGCGATGCGCGAGCCACCCATCGAGCCGGAAGCGTCCAGGATGAAGACGAACTTGCCCTGCACCGGCTCACCGTAATAGGTGGGCGGATCTTCGGGCGGCGGCGGGTCAGGCGGGGTTTCCACCGGCGGTACGTCCTCGCCTTCGCTCGGGGGCGTGGGCGGGGTGGGCGGCGGCGGAGGCGGGCTCGGCTCATTCGGCGGCGTGGTGGTGCCCGCCGGGGCCGGCAGCTTGATGTTGATGCCGCCGATCGGGCGGTCATGTGCATCGGTCTTGGTCGCGTCCTTGCTGCTCAGGGTGGAAGTGCCGGCGGATTGTGCCGCCAGCGACCCTGCGCACACAACGAACGCGAGGCAAGCCATGCTCGCGAGAATCTTGCGCATCGGATCTCCTCAGACTGAAAACATTGCCTTCGCACCGGCACCGCACCCATGTGCGTCCTGCGTGCCAAAACGCCAAGATGTGCGGTCACCTGAACGTCATACCGGCCTGAGCGTGTAACAGCAGACAATAAAGCGACTTACGAGCTAAACGACAGGTTAGTTTTCGCGATTTTAAGGGTGTGCAATGTGTGCCCTGGACACCGGCTACGAGACAGGAACCAATGGAGGTGAACCAGGTACCACAAATGTGCCGGGGGAGCCTTGCGGCTCCCCCTTTCCTCCAAGCGTTCCGACTGGTCTGGTCGGTTCACTGATTACGGCGTTGAGACGTACGTTCCGCCTGCGATAGCCGCGAGCTGCTGCATGAAGTCGGCTCCTCCACCGCCCACACAGATCGCTACGAGCTCACAGTCCTGGAACTTGCTCCACCAGCCCGGGAAGTCCGCCAGAATCTGGCTGGCCGAGCCGCTGGTGTTCGGGTATCCGTCCGTCAGAAGGAACAGCTTCGTCAGGTCGGCCGGGTACGTCTGGCAGCTCTTCTTCAGGCAGGCGTAGGTCGGGGTGCCGCCGCCCGGGTTGGTGGCGGAGCCGTTCACCCAGTTGGTGGCGCTGGTCTTGTTGCTGTCGGTGCCCGGCAGCAGTGAGCCCCACATGAAGTTGCTGTAGTTGTTGCCTGAGCCGAACTGGTCGCCATAGGCCACGCAGTCAAACTCGTCGTCTTCGCACAGGTCGCCGATGGTCGAGGTCGTCTCGGCGCGGACGGTCGCGATGCGCGAGCCACCCATCGAGCCGGAAGCGTCCAGCACGAAGGCGAACTTGCCCTGTACCGGCTCACCGTAATAGGTGGGCGGATCTTCGGGCGGCGGCGGGTCAGGCGGGGTTTCCACCGGCGGTACGTCCTCGCCTTCGCTCGGGGGCGTGGGCGGGGTGGGCGGCGGCGGAGGCGGGCTCGGCTCATTCGGCGGCGTGGTGGTGCCCGTCGGGGCCGGCAGCTTGATGTTGATTCCGCCGATCGGGCGGTCGTGAGCGTCGGTCTTGGTCGCGTCCTTGCTGCTCAGGGTGGAACTGCCGGTGGACTGTGCCGCCAGCGACCCCGCGCAGACAACGAAGGCGAGGCAAGCCATGCTCGCGAGAATCTTGCGCATCGTTAGCTCCTCAGTTTCGTCGGTATTCGAGATATTGCGTGAAAGCAGCAGCCAATGAGCACTGCCTGTGCCAATAATCTGGCAGGCTCAAATTGGTCGCCTCAACGGCTCGGGTAACAGTCATAACTCTATATGAATAAGCTTCTTACGCGCTGCGTTCCGACTTGGTAACGGCATTCGGGCAGGCTGGTAACGAAACAGGCTCCGCCCCGCGCGTCACGATGGTACCGGATGGGAACGCGATTCGCCCGATTCGGGTAACTTCCGGACGCCAAACGCCCAATACGCGAAAAACCCCCCTCGCCGAGCAGGGTTTTTCGATCACTCAAAGCCTGGTTACCAGCGCCGGTGCTCTTCGGGCACGTGCTTGTTGTAGTGATCGCGCGCGGCCGCGAGGATGTCGTGCGCCAACTGGATCGCCGCCATGCCCTCTTCGCCGCCGACCTGCGGGCGCTCGCCGGTCTGGATGGCGTGGATGAAATGCTTCAGCTCTTCCTTTAATGGCTCTTCTTCACCGATCACCACCTGCTCGACCCGGATCAGGTCGTTGAACACGAACTGCATCAGGTCATCGATGCCGGAGATATCCACGTTCTCAACGTGGAAGTCCTCCTGGTCCAGCTTCGGCGTCTTGCTGTAGATCCACGCCTGCTTGCCGGCGAAGTCCAGGTTCAGGTACCGGTCCGCGCAGAAGATGCGCATCTTGCGCACCGACTTGTCGCTGATTCGGCTGGCCGTGACGTTCGCCACGCTGCCGTTCTTGAACGTCAGGCGCACGCTGGCGATATCCTCATGCCGCTTCGAAAGCACCGGTGTGCAGACCGCCTGGATATCCTCCACCTCGCTGCCGACGATGCTCAGGATGATGTCCAGGTCGTGGATCATCACGTCCATCACCACACCCACGTCCGTGCTGCGGAACGGGTACGGGCTCAGGCGGTCGGCCTCGATGAACGCCACCGTGTTGATCGCGTTGCGAATGCTGCTCAGCGCCGGGTTAAAGCGCTCGATATGCCCCACCTGCAGGATGCGTTTGTTCTTCTTGGCCAGCTCGATCAGCTTGTTGCACTCGTCCACCGAGTACGCCATCGGCTTCTCGACCAGCGCGTGCAGCCCGTTCTCGAAGGCCCAGCTTGCGACCTCATAGTGATGCCGCGTCGGCACCACCACGCTGACCGCGTCCACGCGGCCTTTCAGCGCCTTGAAGTCGGTCAGCGCCTCGCAGTGGAAGCGCTCCGCAATCTCTGCCGCTTTCTTGGGGTCGTTGTCGACGACTGCGACAAGCTCGGCCGACGGAAGCTCTTTCAGAACGCGTGCGTGGTTCTTGCCAAGGTGACCGACGCCAATGACGGCGATCTTCACACGCTCATTTGAGGCCAAAGCCGTGCTCCCTGTTAGTGGTGCCTAGGTTGTATCCCGTTAGTTCCGGCTTCGCAAGTTTCTGACAGTCTGTTGACAGTTTAGAGGTCGTAGATGAGCGCGTGCGAGCCGCTGACGCCGGAGAGCGTGAAACTCGCGTCCTCAACCAGCGCCAGGTCGCTCGCCCTGACAATCTGGACGGCCGTCTTGCTGCGCGCGGTGCAGACGAAATACCGCTTGTCGAGCGTCAGCGCAATCCCGCAGGCCTCCTCGAACTCGAGGTGCTTCAGGAACGCGCCCTGCTTGATGTCCCAGAAAGTGACCGAGTTGCCGGCCGGGTTGGTGGCGCCGACGATGTTCAAGTCGTGGTGAATCGCCAGGCTCAGCGTTTCGCCGAGCATCTTGCCGATCACGTCCGCGGGCTCGGTCATCATCGCCGCTTTGCCGCCGGACGGGCGCAGCATCAGCCCGCCGGGGATCGTCTTGAAGCCGTCCGGGCCGGTGCCGGGCGGGCTGTGCGGCGTGCAGCCGATCGCAAGGTCGCCCTTGCTGGAGCGCTCGGTGATCGCCAAATGCCCGGCCATCATCTCGGGCACGTCGACGCGCTCGAGCAGTTGCCGTGATTCGATATCCACGAACGTGACGCAGCCCAGCTCGCCGCTTTCCGGCGCGCCGCCGTTGGTGATCGCCAGCGTCTTGCCGTCGTCGAGGATGTGGCAGTCGTGCGGGGCTTTGCCGAACGTCGGGAACTCACCCAGTACCTGCATGTTGTCGGCGTCGCGGATCACGACGAAACCGTCGTAGTTGCCTTCCTTGCGCGGCTCGGCCTCGACGCCGTAGAGCGTCTTGCCATCCTTCGACCACGCGCCGTGCCCGTAGAACTCGCGCCCGGGCGTCGGCTGGATGTCGCGCGTGACCTGCTTCGCGCCAAGGTCAATCTCGCACGCGCCCGGCCCCCACTTCGAGAACACGGCAACGCGCTTGCGCTCAACTGGGTGCGGAATCACGCCGTGACCGAAGAAGGTCATCGGGATCAGCACCGCCTTGGCTTCCTTGCTGACGAACCGGTCCACGTGCTTCAGGTCCACCAGCGACAGCCAGTGCTCGCGCACGCCGTCCTTTTCGCGCACGCCGGGCCCGATCAGCATGCCCGGCTTGTCGGACGGCTCGTAGCTGACTTTCCCGGGTGTCGGTGTCGGTGCGTCGTTGCCCGCGGGCTGGTTGGCTGCCGGCGCGTTGCCGCCGTTCGGCTCGGTGCGCGAGCAGGCGGCAAGCATCGTCAGCCCGGCGAATGCCGAGGCGCTGGCTATGAATGTGCGTCGGGACCGATCCACGAGAACTCCGCTGTCAACCGCAGCCTATCACTGCATGCCGCGTGCGTGGAAACTTTTCCGCGTGTGCTAGCCGCCGGCCTTCTGGTCGGTGACCATGAACTTGACCGTCGCCTCGCAGGCCAGCTCGCCTTCAACCGTGGCCTTGCCCTGCACGATGCACAGCCCGCGCTTTTCCTTTAACAGCTCCACTTCCATGCGTACCTGGTCACCGGGGATCACCGTGCGTCGCCACTTCACTTCGTCGGCGCCGGTGAAGAACGCGAGCTTGCCCTTGTGCTCATCGCGGCTGAGCACCAGAAAGCCGCCAAGCTGCGCCAGCGCCTCGAGCATCAGCACGCCCGGGAAAATGGGGCGGCCCGGGAAGTGGCCGGTAAAGCACGGCTCGTTCACCGTGACGTTCTTGATGCCGACGGCCGTGGTCGCGGTCTTCTCGAGGATGCGGTCCACCATCAGGAATGGATAGCGGTGGGGGGCGACGTCCAGGATGCCCTGGATGTCTACCGCGCCTTTGTCGCTGACTGGTCCTTCATTCATCGAGATTCCTCGTACTGCTTGCGCAGGGCCTTGGCTACCTGTTGGTTCTGGCTGTGGCCGGATTTGACGGCCGTGACTTTGGCGTTGAGTCGCAATCCGGTTACCGCAAGGTCGCCTATCACGTCAAGCAGCTTGTGGCGGGCGTATTCGTCGTCGAAGCGCAGGGTGTTTTCCAGTGGGCCGTTGGGGCTGACCACCAGCGTGTTCTGCGTGTTCGCGCCTTTGCCGAAGCCCATGGCCTGCAGCATCTGTGCTTCTTTCTCGAGGCAGAAGGTGCGCGCCGGGCCGATCTGCTGCTCGAAGTTTTCGGGAGTCACCGCGAACTCAACCGTCGTGCGCGGCATGAACGGCACGCCGTAGTCGAGCGTGTAGTTCACGACCAGCCCGCCGCCGTTGGGCCCGCCCTGAGCCCCGTCGAAGGGCTCGACCTTGATTGAGACTTTCTCGTCGCCGA
Source organism: Planctomycetota bacterium (assembly GCA_020638675.1). Taxonomy (GTDB): domain Bacteria; phylum Planctomycetota; class UBA8742; order UBA2392; family UBA2392; genus JACKID01. Next base: position 216,666 of record JACKID010000001.1, on the reverse strand, counting down.
CTTCGATGGATTCGGTCGGCGTGAACTCCGGGCGGTCGGCGTCGAGCTCGACGATGCCCGCCTCGCGCACCAGCTCGACGAACGCCTTGCTGCTGCCGTCGCCGGCCGGCGGCTCGGGCGCGGAAAGCTCGATCACCGCGTTGTCCACGCCCAGCCCGTACAGTGCGGCCAGCACATGCTCCACGGTGTGGACCTCGACGCCGCTTTCCATCAGCAGAGTGCGGCGCTGCACTTCCTGAATGTTGTCAGGATGAACCCGAATACGCGCGCCGCCACGATCCGTCCGCACCAGCACATAGCCGGTATCGGCCGCAGCTGGCTTCAAAGTAAGGGTAACGTCATGCCCCTCATGCAGGCTGATGCCCGTCATCGAGCCCGATTTAGCAAGCGTAGTCTGCTTCATCCCAGCACTATGCCTGCGGACCACGCCCCCGCCAACCCGGAGCCGACAGTGAGCACCATGAGCTCGAGCGGGACCAGAGCCCGCCCCACTGAGGTATCGAAGCCCCCTAAATGGGGCTTCAGTCGTTGTTGGCGCAGGCACATGTGGGCCGTCAGGCAGCCGGTAGCGGCCACTTTGCTTCGCAGGGCTGCCCTGGGCACATGCGCCGGGCTATCGAGTCACGTTCACCTTTGGCAAGTTCGTGCTCAGCCAGCGGTGGCCGGAGACCGTTATGCGGGCGCAGCCACTCAGATCGAGCACCTGCAACGCCTTGAGATCCTTCATACTTGCCAAACCCGCGTCCGTGATTTCGCCGCACCCGGCGAGGCGAAGCTGCACCAGCGCGGTCAGAATCCGCAAGTGCGCCAGTCCGGTATCCGTGATCCCGCACATGGCGAGATCGAGCACCTGCAATGAGGTCAGACGCCTCAGCTGGGACAGCCCGGCGTCCGTGATCCGGAAGCACATGGCGAGAGTAAGTTTCCGCAGCGAGGTCATGCCCTTCAAGTGTTCCAGACCGGCGTCCCCAATCGCGGTGCAGCCGTTTAGCTCGAGCACCTGCAATCCGGTGAGAACCTTCAGGTGAGCGAGCCCGGCGTTCGAGACACCGACGCAACCGTTGAGGCCCAGCGCCTGCAACTCCGTCAGACTTTTCAAGTGCACCAGTCCGGCGTCCGTGACCTGGCTGCACCCGCTGAGATCGAGTTGCTGCAATGCAACCAGTTCGGCCAAGTGAGCCAACCCAACATCCGTGATACGGGCTAACCCGCCCAAGAACAGTTGCCGCAAAGCGGTCAAGCCCTTCAGGTGTGCCAAACCCTTGTCCGAAATCTGGTCGCACCCCATGAGATTGAGCGTCTGCAACGCGGCCAGACCCTTCAGGTGTGCCAAACCCTTGTCCGTGATCCTGGCCAACCTGCCTTCGTTGTCTTCGGGCACAGTGAGATCGAGCGTTCGCAATGCGCCAAGACCCTTCAAGTGAGCCAGGCCAGCGTCCGTAATCCCGGCGCAGCCACTGAGACTGAGTTCCTGCAACGCCGTCAGTTCCTTCAGGTATGGCAGCGCACTCTCCTTGAGAAGGATACAGCCGCTGAGATCGAGCGACTGCAGACCGGTCAGACCCTGCAGGCAGGACAGTCCAGCGCTCTCTATCAGGGAGTCACCTAGCGTGAGCACGCGCAACGAACTCAGGACCCTCAGTTCCAGCTTTTCAAACGCCACATCAGACTTGAGGCTCCCTCCAAGATTCAGCACCTGCAACGCGCTTAGATCCCGCAAGGTCTCAGTATCAATGCCTGCCACCAAGTCGCAGTTGAAGAGATTAAGATCCACCAATGAGGTCAGACGACTCAGGTACACCGCCCCCTTGTAGCCGAACTCGTCGCAATAGCTGAGATCGAGCACCTGCAATGCGGTCAGATGGCTCACGTAGACCAGCCCTTGGTTTGTGATGCCGCCACAGTGCGATAAATCCAGGCTGCGCACCGCAGTCACGGATCCCAGCTTTTCAAGGTCCCCATCACTCGGCGCTCCGTTACCTGACGGCGTACCCTGAACATGCAAATACTGGTCCCCGGCAATCTTGCCACGCCAGCCGGCTTCCAATTGCTCGCCCGAATCCTTCCACTCCTCCCACATCGCGGGGTCGTCCGGGGGCGGCGATGGAAAAAGAAGAAACCTAAGCCCCTCGGCTTCGGGAATGGTGGTGTCGACGCCGCCTGCCGCAGCGGAGTCCTGCCCGAGAAGTACGGGGCAGCCAAGCAGTACCAGGACCGCCGCGAGAACGAGGAACGTTCGGTTTGTTTGCATGCGTCGCATCTTAGCCAGTTGGCCTAACGGCTCCAACACACCCCGACAGCGTAGAGGGGTGAGCCGGTTCCCCGCCACTGTCGCCAATAGTCTGTCGTAGGTGCGTGCATGCTCAGGTTGGCAACTGAAAGGAGCATACTCATGACTAACGAGACCAATGAACTACTGAACGATGAGCAGCCCGCCGACGGTACGCGGAAATCCGGTTCGTTCTCATCATTCCATGACAATCGCGATGCTATATTCCTCCACACGCGTAGCGTTCCTTGGGGACTCGGTCGAATGGGAGAGTCGATCATGAAGAAGCTATTTGTCAGCTATCTTACCCACTTCTGCCTGCTGTTCCCGGCCGCCGTGTTTGCGCTGTACGCGTTGGCCACCCCGGTCGCGGCCTATGAGCAGGAAGGCGAGCACGAGGGCCAGTACGGCGACGACGAGCGTGACAGCGACGACGACGGCGAGCTGAACTGCGAGGACTGCGACGACGGCAACGACGCCGACGGAGACGGGCGCGACTACGACAAGCGCGACAACGACAGCGACAACTGGTGGAACTGCGAGGACGACGACGACGGGCAGGATGACGACGGCGACGGCATGGACAACGACAACAACGACGCCGACAACGACGGCGAAGAGAACTGCGAAGACGACAACGACGGAATCGACTGGGACGGCGACGGCCAGGACTACGACGTCCGCACGCTCACGATCTTCCCGCAAGGCGGCGAAGACGGAGAAGATGGCGAAGGCGGCGCGGGAAGCTGCAGCGCATCCACCGGCGGCGACTGGTGGGCCCTGAGCGGCGCTGTCGGCATGCTGTTCGCCGCAGCGGTCGTCCGCACACGCCGGGCATAGCGAAGAAAACTATCGCAACGGCCGGGGCATGCGCCCCGGCCGTTGTTGTTTACCCGCGCCGTTTGATCCCCTTCCGCCCGGCCGCCAAAAGTTTGTCGCACGTGGGTGTATGCTCTGGTTGGCAATTGAAAGGAGCATACTTATGAGTACCGAAACCAATGAACGACTGAACGATGAGCAGGCCGCGGGCGTGCTTACCTCGGCCGTGCGGGTGGTGCGCGGCGTGATGGACATGGTTGAAAGCGCGCTGCAACACGTGAAGGGCGAGGACGCCGACAAGGTCTTCGCCGCGCGCGTCGAGGCCCAGCGCCTCCAGGACCAGCACGTCGGCATCCAGCCCGGGCCCGAGATGCAGCTGATCCGCCTGCACCCGCCGAATTCGCTGTGGCAGACGGCTTTGCGCGCGGCCGCGTTGCTCGATCGCCTGCTGGCGACCACCAACCCGCAGCTCTACGCCGAACGCAAACGCGCCGAGCTCGAGGTCCAGCGCGCTCACCGTCAGGCGGAAAAGTTACAGACCGCGGCAGCATGAGCCGGACGCCAACTGCTTCCCGATAACCCGCGCGCTTTGCTCGCGGGCGCATGGTGCCATTGCCAAGTACCGCACCGGCCCGCCCCGCGCGAGAGCGCGGGGATAGAACCGAGCGACGTGCAGACGAAAACCCCGGCCTTTCAGCCGGGGCTGGTCGAACAGCGATGCGGGTTAGTGACATCAATCAAGCGAAGGCGGTTTTTCTGCGAAGGTACGCAGCAAAGATCAGCACGCCCAGCAGCGACAGCCACAGGTAGCCGCTGCCCGTACCGAGGGCGCAGCCGCCTCCGCCATCGCCCCCTCCCCCGCCGCCGCCGCCGCCGGGGCTTGCGGTTGCGTTGCCGGTGAAGGTGAGCGTGAACGGGCTGTTGGTCGCGTCGTTTGAAACGATGGTCAGCGTCACCGAGTAGGCGCCCGCGGCCGACGGGGTGATCGTGAACACCAGGTCCGAGTTCGTGCCCTGGGCGATGCTCGCCGACGGGGCCGTGGTGACAACGCCCGTGCAGTTGGTCTGCGCGCCGACGGTCAGCGGCAACGTGACCAGCAGGTTGCCCGCGCCAGCGGACGCGATGTTGGCCAGGTTGACCGTCACCGCCACCGGGGTGCCGGCCTGGACGTCCGGCGTGAGCGGGTTGGTCGCGCCGCTGGTCTGCGTGGTCGAGTTGTACGTCACCTGCAGTTGCGGCGGGGCCAACGCCGTGCCCGTGAAGGTCAGGTCGAACGGGCTGTTGGCCGCATCGTTCGAGTTGATCGTCAGCTTCGCGGAGTACGCGCCCGCGGCCGTGGGTGTGAGTGTCAGGACAAGGTTCGAGTTCGCGCCCGGCGCCAGCGAGGCGGTGGGCGGCGTAGTGACGTTCGCCGTGCAGTTGACCAGCGTGGAAGTCGTCAGGGGCAGCGTGATCGTCAGGTTCGGCGCACCCGAGGCGGCTATGTTCGCAAGGTTGACAGTCACGTTCACCGGCGTGCCCTGGGCGACACTCGGCGTCAGCGCATTGCTTGCGCCGTTGGTCTGGACGACGCTGTTGTAGGTCACCCGAAGCTCGGGCCCGACGAACTCGTAGGCGCCGATGTCCGGGTTTGCGTCGCGGGTAACGCCGCGCTGGTCGAGCGCCGGGCCGCCGCTGACGCCCGCGTTGATGGCCGGGCTGCCCGCCTGCAGGGCGTGGGTCTGGGTCGGCCCACCATTGTTGGCGAGCGCAGCCAGCATCGGGTCGATCGGCGAGCCGCTGGTGCCGACCTGGTCGTTGCTCTGCGGCGTCATGGTCATTCCGCTGTTGTCGCCGATCAGGTTGCCGTCGTTGGAAGTAACGGAGCCGTTGATGTCCGGGCCGGCTGTAGTGGCCGTGTTTCCGGCAACAATGGTGTTGCGCATCGTCAGAACCGAGGCGTTCATGAAGATCCCGCCGCCGTTTGCAGCGCTGTTGCCGGTGAACGTGCAGTTGATGATGTTTACGGCCGTAAGGTTGGCGTAGATTGCCCCGCCGTCACCCGCAGCGGTATTGCCACTGAATGTGCAGTTCACGAACGTGGCGTTCTTCATGCCACTGGCACCTCCGGAAGTCCCCGTATTGATTGCGCCACCCGCGCTTGAAGCGGCATTGGCAAAGAATGTGCACCCACTCGCCATCAAATCGAAGGAAGGAGTACCGACACTGTTCAGGATGGCGCCAACAGCTCCACCCGCGCTCGGTGAAGAGTGTCCGGTGAACGTGCAGTCCGTAAGGGTGAGCGTCGCCGCGTGGTCGTCAATGTACACCTGGACGCCCCCGCCAGTATTGGTAGCACCATTGGCAACAGTGAGCCCCTGGATCTCCAGGTCTACGTCTGAGGTCGACGCGTTGAGTTGGAAACACCTAGTAGAGTTGTTGCCGCTCACCGTGACCACGCTGGCACCCGGACCGCCGATTGTAAGACTGCCCGTGGTAACGCTGATGGGCGTCGCGAGCGTAATCGTGCCGCTGAGCCCGGACTGAAAACTGATCGTGTTGGTCCCTCCCGCCGACTGGTGGTCGAGAATCGCCTGCCGCAGCGAGCCGGCGCCCGAGTCGTTCAGGTTCGTAACCAGGAAGCCGGCGCGCTCGAATGCCCCGATGTCCGGCATCGCGTCGCGGGTGATGCCGCGCTGGTCGACGCTCGGGCCGCCGCTGACTCCGGCGTTGATGGCCGGGCTGCCGGTCTGCAGCGCGTGGGTCTGGGTCGGTCCGCCGTTGCTGGCAAGCGCGGCCAGCATCGGATTGAGCGGGGAGCCGGTGGTGCCGAGCTGATCGTTGGCCTGGGCCGTCATGGTGAAGCCGCTGTCGACGCCGATCAGGTTGCCGTCGTTTGAGGTGAGGGTGTTGCCGCTGACCACGTTCATGTCGGGGCCTGTCGTCGCCGTGTTGCCGGCGACGATCGTGTTCTGGAGCGTCAGGCTGGAGCCGTTGCCGTTGGGGATGCTGATGCCGCCGCCTCCGTTGGTGGCGGTGTTGTTGGTGATGGTGCAGTTGACGAGGTTGGCGGCCCCGCCGTTCGCGAGCGTGATTCCGCCGCCGACGTTCGGCGCGCTGTTGCCGCTGAAGGTCGAGTTCGTGACGTTGGCGACGGCCGTTCCGGTACTCGCGATCACCGTCAGCGCCGGCCCGCTCGTGTTGCCTGAAAACGTGCAGCTGTCGATGTTCATCGTCACCGTGCCGGTGCTGGTGACGAGCCCCAAGACGGCGCCGGAGTCGTTGCCGCTGATTGTGCAGTCGTTCAGGTTGAGCGTCGTGCCGCCACTGCCGGCCTGAACCTGGAGTCCGGATCCGGCGGTTGATCCGCCGCCGGAAATGGTCAAGCCGTTGATGGTCACGGTAGCGGATCCCGTGCCTGAATTGATCGCGAAGACCGCGTTGGACCCGCCGCCCAACACAGTGTTCCCGCTGACGTTCGCGTTGATCGTGAGGTTGCCCGAGGCGATCGTCGGCAACACGCTGGTCACCGTCACGGTGCCGGTGACGGCGAAGTTGATCGTGTTGGTCCCGCCGGCCGAGTTGTGGTCCGTGATCGCCTGCCGCAGCGAGCCCGCACCTGAGTTACTCAGGTTCGAGACATTGAACGTGGCGGCGCAAAGCGGCGTCGCGAAAACAACCGCGCACAGTACGAACAGTCGAAACATGGATTCACCCTCTCAATAGTGTTCGGAGGATAACGGAAGTCACAGCACCGAGAAACCATCTTCCTGACGCCCGCCGTTGACGCCTCGTCCGAGAACTGGAGAGAGAGCGTGAGCCTGCGCTTTCGCGCGAGGCGACAGGGCACGCACAGCGCGGCTTCGCTGAGCCGCGCGCGGTTTTTTCTGGGGCTACTCTTCGATGGGCTTGGGGCGGTTGCGGATGAAGCGGGTGAATTCGCCCGACTCGGCTTCCTTGTCCTCTTCGTCGTCATCCACCTGGTCGAAGCCGCCTACCTTGCCGGTCAGCTTCTCGACCTGCGCCTTCAGTTCGCGGAACTCGGCCATCAGCTGCGGCAGCTTGCGCACCGCCGCCTCGCGCTTCATGAACGCTCGGCCTTCGTCGGCCGGCAGGCCCGCCATCTTCATGCCCGGGTCGACGTCCTGCATCACGCCGGTCATGGCCGCCACCCGCGCGCCCATGCCGATGGTGAGGTGGTCGGCAATGCCGGAGCCGCCGCCAAGCTGGACGTAGTCTTTCAGCACGGCGCTGCCGCCGACGCCGGTGCCGGCCGCGATCACGCAGTGCTGGCCGACCTCGACGTTGTGCCCGATCTGGACCAGGTTATCGAGCTTGGTGCCGCGCTTGAGGCGGGTGACGTCAAAGCGGGCGCGGTCCACCGTGGTGTTGGCGCCGATCTCGACGTCGTCCTCAAGCTCGACGGTGCCGCGCTGCGGCGCCTTCTCGAACTTGCCCGCGTTGAAGTGGAAGCCGAAGCCATCCGCGCCGATCACCGCGCCCGGGTGGATGATGTTGCGATTGCCGACCTTGCAACGCTCCATGATCGTGACGCGCGGGTACAGGATCGTGTCGTCGCCGATCGTGACACCGTCGCCGATGTAGCACTGCGGGTAGACGATCACGTTCCTGCCGAGCTTGACGTCGCTGCCGATTACGCAGAACGGGCCGACGCTGGAATTCTCGCCCATCTGGAAGTCGCCGCCGATCACCGTGTGCTCGGCGATGCCGGGCAGCGGGCGGATCATTTCGCCGCGCAGGGCCGTGACGGCCTTGCTGAAGGCCAGGTCGGCGTCGGCCACGCGCAGCACCGGCGTGCCCTGCGGGATGGCCATGCCCGCGGCCGCGATGACGGCGCCGGGCTTGGATTTCTCAAGCAGCGGCAGGTACTTCTTGTGGGCGATGAAGCAGACCTGGTCGGGCTTGGCGGCGTCCGGCTTGGCGACGTCGTTGATCTCGCGCTCGCCGTCGCCCTCGAGTTTCGCACCGCACACCTGTGCCAGATCTTTGAGCTTCATGCGCGCCCCTTACTCGCCTTCCTTGGCCTTCATGCGGTTCCCGTCCTTGTCGAGCAGGCGGATGGTGACGTCTTCACTGACCGTCGGGTCCACGGCGCTGCGGGCGGTGATCACGAACGTGTCGCCTGCCAGCGGGAATGTGTCGGGCGCCTTGTAGCCGCCGTCGGCACCGAGGTCACCGACGTTGATGCCACGCTTGCTCCAGCGGACTTTGGCCTTGTCGCCTTCAGCGTGCTGGTCTTTCTCCAGAACCTCTACGGCGAAGTTTCCGTTCTGCCCGAGGCGGATTTCGATTTCGCCGTCCGCGTTGCGCTTCAACTTCGTCGCGCCGCCCTCAATGGTGAAACTCACGCCGCCGCTGCCGGTCTTGGCGTCAAACGGGACGATGCTGATGTTGCTGCCCCAGCGCTTGTCGGCTTCCGCCTGCACCTTGGCCGTGATGTCGTGCTCGGGCTCGTAGTAAAGCACCGGGCTGATCAGCAACTGCTGCTGCAGCGCCTGGAAGCTGTCTTCCTGGGCGGTCACGTCCTCGATGTCATGGACGATGTTCAACACTTCGTTGTAGCCCACTTCCTTGGCCATGTCGGCCGCGAGGTTCTTGAGAGCCTTGAACCGATCAATGCCGAAGTCGCGCAGCTCGGACTTGGCGAGCTGCTCATACTGCAGCTTTTCCTCGTACATGTTCTTCGCGGCGTCGAGCTGCCGCTGCATGGCCTGGCGGTATTCATGCGTGTTGGGCTTGTGCAGCTCGCGCTCGCGCTGCTGGGCCTTGATCTCGTCGCCCCAGCGCTTCTCGATGTCCGCCATCGTCTCGTCCATTTTCTCGGCTTCTTCCTGCTGCTTGATGGCGAGCGGCTTGTCGCTCTTGAGCAGCGTGAGGAAGTCCACGTACGCCGTGCGGCGGGGCTGGGGCTTGTCGGCCTCGGCCTGTGCCAGCGCTTTCTTGACGGCGGCGTCGATGGCGCGCTGGGTTGCTTCGTCCAGCGGCGCGGGGTTGTCGACGGTTTTCGTGCCGTCCTGCGCGCCGATCATGGCGCCGCCGACGGTAATTCCGGCGAACAGCACAACCAGCACGCCCGCGAGGGAAAGTCGTGTCCACACTCGAGTTTTCGAGTCATTCATCTGAATCGCTCCTGGGCCCCGACGGGCGGAAACTTCCGCTCGTTCTGTAGTACGGGAATGCGCGGGATGTTGCCACCAGAAACGGTATGTGTCACGCGTGGATTACGCAGTTTCCGGGGCTTGACGCTTAGTGAGCCCTAGTTAGTTTCTCGCCCGCTGGCCCATGGTGTAATTGGTAACACACCTGATTCTGGTTCAGGTATTTGGGGTTCGAGTCCCTGTGGGCCAACCAAACGAAACGCCCGGCGCCAGCCGGGCGTTTCGTTTGCCCTGAGCGAGCGAAGCGAGTCGAAGGGCATTCGACTCGCGGGGGTGATCAACTAGCGTTGATTGCCCCCGCTTCGCTCATGGCAGGCCCACTCCCCAGAGCAGCCATAAGCACACCTCCTCGGACATGTGCACCTATGTCTACTCATGGTTGCATCTCCGAAGTGTTTTCGAGCCGAGCTTAAGACGCTAAAACGCCTCCATGACTGAACCTGCACGCATCGGAATCGTGACCGTGTCGGACCGTGCGGCACGCGGCGAATATGAAGACAAGGGCGGGCCCGCAATCGTGGCCGAGCTGTCGAAGATTCTCGTCAGCCTCTGGGAAGCCGTCGAGGTCGTCATTCCGGACGAATCCGACATCATCCAGGAAACGCTGATCGACCTGTGCGACGACGAAGAGTGCTGCCTCGTCGTCACCACCGGCGGCACCGGGCCGGCCGTCCGCGACGTGACGCCCGACGCCACCGAAGCCGTCTGCGACAAGCTGATGCCCGGTTTCGGCGAGTTGATGCGCGCCGAGAGCCTGAAGGTCGTCCCGACCGCGATCCTGTCGCGCCAGACAGCGGGCATTCGCGGCAAGACGCTGCTGATCAACCTGCCGGGCAACCCGCCCGCCATCCACGACTGCCTGATGGCCGTCTTCCCGGCCGTGCCCTACTGCATTGACTTGCTGGAAGGCCCGTACCTGGAAACGGACGAGGCGTACTGCAAGGCGTTCCGCCCGAAGCACGCCAAGAAACGCGAATAGCCCGGGCGGCAACGCCCGGGGACTGGTATCCAACCCCGACCATAGCTGGCCGGGCTATTTCGGGTCATCGCCCTCGACCAGCGCGTCCCTGTAGCCGAGGTGCGCGCGCAGCCACTGGGCCATGTAGTACGGGTCGTCGAGCGCCTCGATCTCGTCTTCCAGCCGCGCGTTGGCGGCGCGGGCGTCGCGCACCTGCTGCTCCAACTCGGCCTTGCGGGCCTCGAGCGCGTGCTGTTCGTGGTAGTTCGGGATAACACTGTTGCTCATGGCGAGCCCGAAAATGGCGAACATGATGGCCACCGCGATCAGCGAATAGTCGCGCCCCTGCATGCGCAGGCTTTCACGGATGGATTCACGCATCGACGCCATCGGGTCTCCCAGGTCAGTTTCGGCAGATCCGCGGTACTTTCTTGAGCCGCAAGTTGGCCTGCGGGATTGCGCGCGGTTGCGGCCGATAGGGCAGTTGCTAGTGTTTCGCCCGCCCTGAGGGACTCGAAGGGCGCCGGCTCAAGGAATAGGTCCATGCTAGTCATGAAGTTTGGCGGCAGCAGCGTCGCCGATGAAAACCAGATCGCCAAGGTGCTCGATATCGCGAAGGGCCGCGCCAAGCGCCGTCCCGTGATCGTTTCCTCAGCGCACAAGGGCGTGACCGACGCGCTGCTCAACGCAGGCAAGGCCGCCGCGAAGGGCGAGGCGGACGCCGCCCCTGTGGTGGAAAAACAGCGCCGCGTGCTGAAGGGCTGCGGCTGCGACCACAACCTGCTGGACAGCTTTTTCCGCGAGATTGAAGACCTGCTGCGCGGCATCAGCCTCGTACGCGAGGCCTCGCGCCGCAGCCTCGACTATCTCGCCAGCTTCGGCGAACGCATGTCCGTGCGCGTAATCGCCGACTACTTCACGCGCAACGGCGTCAAGGCCGAAGCATTCGACGCCTGGGACCTTGGCTTCATCACCGACGAGAACTTCGGCAGCGCGCGCCCGCTGCACGGCTATGAGGCGCGCATGATCACCGAGTTCAAGCGCCGCGTCGGCAGCGACGTTCTGCCCGTCATCACCGGCTTCGTCGGCAAGACCAGCGGTGGCGAAATCAGCACCGTCGGGCGCAACGGCAGCGACTTCACGGCCACCTGCTTCGCCGCCGGCCTCGACGCCGAAGAGTGCGAAATCTGGACCGACACCGACGGCGTCATGACGGCCGACCCGAGCCTGGTGAAGACCGCGCACAGCATCGCCGCCATGAGCTTTGCGGAGGCGAGCGAGCTTGCCTACTACGGCGGGCGCGTGCTGCACCCGAGCACGCTGCTGCCGGCGATCAAGAAGAACATCCCCGTCCGCGTGCTGAACACCAACCGCCCGGAGCACCCGGGCACGGTGATCACCGAAGACGGCGGCGAAAACCCGAACATGGTCACCAGCATCGCCTACAAGGAAAACCAGGCGGTGATCACGATCGAGAGTACGCAGATGCTCGGGCAGCCGGGCTTTCTGGCGAAGGTCTTCGACGTACTCGGGCGCGAGAAGGTGGACATCGACATGATCTCGACCAGCGAGATCAGCGTCAGCATGACCTGCCCGGGCGCCAGCGATCTCAATGGCGCGGTCAAGGCAATGGAGCAGTTCGGGCGCGTGCACGTCGTGACGGACAAGTCGATCGTCTGCGTGGTCGGCAAGAACGTGAAGAAGCAGCGCGGGCTCGGTGCCAAAGTGTTCACGGCGCTGAGAGATGCGGACGTGAACGTCGAAATGATCAGCCAGGGCGCAAACAAGATCAACCTGAGCTTCCTGATCGACGACAACGACATCCAGAAAACCATCCCCGCCCTCCACGACGCCCTGTTCAAGGCATAAAGGGGTCAGGCTACTTTTCTTTGCGCCTGGGAGGCCGACCTCGCGGCCTCAGGCTTGATTCCAGCCCCAGCTTACGCGCCGCGTTTTCGCGCCAGGTTGCGTTGCCGAACGGTGCGCCGCGGTTGACGCACTCGCGCAGCCGCGCCAGCAACTCGGCCTCTTCGTCGCCATTCACCCAACGCAGCCAGTCACTCGGCCGGGGCGTGGGCCCACGCTGCAGCCATTGCTCGATCGGTGGGTCAGCAGAAATGGGGTCTGGCTCCGGAAAAGGGGTCTGGCTCCGTAGCGAAGCGGAGGTGCCTGACCCCTTTCCCGCAACCGGAGTCTGGCGCCCCGGGGTCTGGCTCAATTTCTGACGCGCAGCGGCAGAAACTTGTGCCTGACCCCCTCTCGAATCGTGACTTTCGCGCGCTGTACCCATGGCGGAGAGTGGGTCAGGCACCCTGCGGGAGCCAGACCCATTTTCCGCCCACGCCGCAACACTGGACCACGGCCAGTGCTCTGAGCGCTTGACCAAACCGGCACGCACCGGGTTGCGCTCGACGTACTTCAGCACGGCCAGCAGGTGCCGGCCGCCCTCTGCGATGAACGACTTGTAGCGCCCCTGCCAGACATGGCCGGAGCCCTTGTTGTGGCGGTGATAGCGGCGCACGTGGCAGGTCGTGAGCCACTGCATCATGCGCGGCAGGTCGCCGTCGCGGCGCGGCCACACCACGAAGTGGAAATGGTTGGGCATCAGGCACCAGGCCAGCAGCCGCATGTCGTGGCGCTCGCAGGCCAGCGAGAGGATGCGCAGGAAGGCCGCGTAGTCGTCGGGCTTATGGAAAACTTCGGCCCGACCGTTGCCACGGTTGATAACATGGTAGCAGAAGTCAGCAGGAGCAAGACGGACAGGTCGAGGCATCCGGAAATGCTACAAACCCACGATGATAGGGCAATATAAAGTAGCCTGACCCCTTTTTAGGCGTCCCCAACAAGGTACCTACAAACGTTCAGAAGGCCGTAGTTTATAAGGGCGTCGCTTGGGTGAAAGAAGACTGGCTCGTAATGGCTCACCATGATGTAAATCTCGAGCCGCCGCGAGTGACAGAACGTACGTACGCGAGACACCACAGTGGTGGCGCTGACAATAATTCCGGTGCGATGAACGGGCGTGACGCTACTGACATTCTAGAGGATCTCAAAGCCGATTACGAGTAGGACGCTATTATGGCAATCGAACTCAAACATGAAGACTCTCCGCAGCGGATTCCCGATTCTGTGCGCAGTGTCGGGGCGGCGGTATCAGTGTTGACTGCTTGCATTGTTGCGTTGTTCGGCACTTGGGCCGGACTGGCAATGCACTTGTTCCCTAGCGCAATTTCACCATGGGACTACACCTGCGTGTTTGTTGGCACCGCGACAATAGTAGCGGCAGAAGGATTGTTCGTTTTCCGGAAGATAATCTCCTGGCGCGCCGGATCCCAAATGGGCTCCTCGGCAACGGAACTCGTGCCTGCTCGGAGGAGTGCTGCGGTAGTTGCCTCTCTGCAAGTCGGTGGCGCGGCGATCATCATCGGACAAGGCATTGCACGAGGGAGTAGCTCATTCGACCTTCTGCTACACACTTTGGTGCTGGTTGCACTCGTCGTTAGTACAAATCTTGCCCAGGCGAAAAGGAAGACGCCGTAGCTTTTTGTCTTCTTTAGGTTTTGCATTAGTATTCGATCGTGCCTACCTGTTTCGCATGGGTGTCGTTACCGAAAATGCCGTCTTGGCAGTTATGAGTGTGGAATCAGTCGGGAACTAAAAAGGGGTCAGGCTACTTTTTGTTGACCTGTTTATGTGGGTTAGTGGCCGATTTTGTGCCTCGTAGTGTTCACGCTACATCTTCCGACCCCTGCTAGCATGTTGCCAGCCTGGCTTACGTGTGCCGTGGAAGTGGGGCCAGGCACCCGCCTTTGGCGTGGAGCCTGACCCCGTTTCTACTTCTTCTTTGGCGGCAGGGTTTTTGCGAAGTCGAGGGCGCGCTTTACCCAGGGCTTTACGGCCGCTGGGGTTTTGCAGGCGGCGGGCGCGACGTAGACCATGCTTTTCATGGGCTTGCCGGTGAAGGTCATCGGCTCGACGTGCTTGAGCTTCAGCGTGGCGTCGTAGTTGTCCTTGCCGACTCGCAGCATCAGCTTGTCGTCCATGATGCCGCACACCATGTTGCCGTTCACGGTGAAGCAGAGCCCGCCGAACATCTTGCGTTCGGCGAGCCCGTTCACGCCCTTCAGCGCAGACCGCGCGCGGTCCGCCAGTGCTTCGTCGTAGGCCATTACATCCCCGCCAGCGGGTTCTCGTCGGCGCTGCGCCCGTAGGTCGTCGGCACCGGCACGTTGAGCAGCCGCAAGTATACGCTGAGCTGGCCCCGGTGATGGTAAATATGGTTCAGCATGATCCCGCGCACCACGGCCGCACGCGGCATGGCCATCACCGCCTGGTCGCCTTTCAGCACCTTCCACTCCTGCATCAGCTTCTCGTCGCTCATGCCGCCGAGCAGCTCGTGCGCCTTGCCGAGCCCGCCCTTCAGCGTGTCCAGCAATTCCTTGCGATTGGCGGGCTGCGGCGGGGGCGGGAAGTCGGGCACCGGCACCCCGTCGAGCTGGAGCATCTCGGCGATGTTGCCCGGCATCTGCACCGTGTGCAGCGCGAGTTGGCCGAGCGTCCATGATTTCTCGTGCGGCTTCCAGCCCAGCTTGTCTTCCGGCAGGGCCTCGACATGGCGCTTGAGCGTTTCGGCTTCCTGGTCCAGCTCAGCGAGCATCGGTTGAATGATCGACATGCGTTGGTTCCTTTCGATGGAAGAGTGCCGGGCAAATGCCCGGCCCCGCTTTGGTCTTGATTCGTCTAGCCAACGGCCCGGGAGAGACGCTCAAGTGTGCCCGCCCACCCCTGTTCGTGATGCCCGCGCATCCCGGCGTCCGGGAAACCGGTGTGCGTCAGCAGCAAGTGCGTGCCAGTGCCCTCAGGCTTGAGCTCGAACGTGACCAGTGAGTCGATCACCGGCTGGCCCTCCCACGTCCAGGTGAACGACAGGCGCGTGTCGGGCGACACTTCGCGAAATTCACCGATCACGATGTGCGTCTGCCCCTCCGGCGTGTCAAACTGTACGCGGTATCGCCCCTGCGGGCGGCAGTCCCAGTCGTGCACGATGACCTGGTAGTCGTCACTCGGGCCGAGCCACAGCGCGACGGACGCCTTATTCGACAGCGTCGCGAAGACGCGCGCCTGCGCTGCCTTGAAGCTGCGTTCCATTTGAATCTCGGGCGTACCGGTCATCTTCACTCCCTTTCGGGCTCGTCGAGCAGACTTGCCAGCCTGTCCAGGCTTCCTTCCCAGAACTTGCGGTGCTTCTCGATCCAGTCTTCGGCTTCCTTCATGGGCTTCGCATTCAACTTGCAGTGATGGACCCGCCCGTCCTTGCGGCGAGTCACGAGCCCGGCTCTTTCCAGCATCTTCACGTGCTTCGTTACGGCCGGCTTGCTGATCGCGAACGGGCGTCCCAGCTCGCCGATGGTGGCCGGCCCTTCACTCAGCCGATGGATCATTCCGCGCCGGGTTGCGTCGGCCAAAGCCATGAAGACCGCGTCCATCCTCGCTTCCACACTGTTAACCATAGTGTTAACAATAACCACAGCGCACGAGGATTGCTTCCTTCATTTCCAGAAAACTTCCGGTCAAGAAAAACGTGAAAGCCTGACGCCGATCCCATTGAGGCCTAACCGGGGCTTCACGCGCCGTCGGTAGTTTCCCGACCGCACAACCGAAACGGCGCACTCAAGGAGAACATGATGAATCGCTGGATCTACCCGGCCGCGCTTGCGCTGCTGGTCCTGCTGCCATTGAGCGGCTGCAAGAAGAAGGATGACGACAAAGACGGCGGCGGCAGCAGCAGTGCCCCGACCACCTTCGTCACAAACGACACCGCCTATCTGACAAGCAATGAGCCGGGCGTGGTCATCACCCCGATCCTCACCGCCGGCGAAGAAGTGCCGCTCACGGGCAGCACGACCGGCGAGATGTACCGCATGGTCGGCATCCCGGACGGGCTCGGCGCACGCGCCAACGGCGGCGGCTACCACACCCTCTACATGAACCATGAGTTGGGCAACACCACCAGCGCCACGCCGCTGCCGGCCGGCAGCAACGTCACCGGCGCGTTCGTCAGCAAGTACACCATGTACGGCGCGGCGATCGTCAGCGGCGAGCTGGCCTTCGACACCGTATACCAGTGGGGCGGCGCGGCGTTCTTCGACGACACCTCCAACTGGACCGGCGGCAACGGCTTCGGGCGCTTCTGCTCCGGCTTCCTGGCGGACTCGCGCGTCGGCTTCGACACCGAGGTCTACATGACCGGCGAAGAAGCAGGCGGCAGCGGCAACTATGACGGCAACGGCGGCAGCGCGGTCGCGATCGCGGACGGCGCCTGCTACATCCTTCCGTGGATGGGCCACGCGGCCTGGGAAAACGTCGTGGTCGTGCCGGGCACCGGCAGCACCACCGTGGTGTTCGGCATGGAAGACGCCGGCTCGCTGACCAGCCAGGTCTACATGTACGTCGGCACCAAGAACGCCGCCGGCGCCAACGCCATCGAGCGCAACGGGCTTCAGGGCGGCAGCCTGTACGTGCTGAACGTAAGCACCGCGGGCCAGACCGGCGAAGACACCTACCATAAGGAAGACGGCACGCTGACCGTCACCTGGTCGGCGGTCGATCCGATCACCAACAACACCGAGTCGCTGCTCGAGACCGCCACGCAGACGGCCGGCAGCTTTGACTTCGTGCGCGTCGAAGACGGCGCGGCCCACCCGGGCTCGGCCGGGACCTTCTTCTTCACCACCACCGGCAACGGCGCGGGCGCGGGCAACACCATCAACCAGCTCGGGCGCATGTACCGCCTGACCTTCAGCACCAGCAACCCGGCCGGCGGCGCGGCAACGCTGACCTGCCTGCTGGAAGGCGACCGCGGCGACCCCGTGGTCAACCCGGACAACATCGAATGCAACGCGGCCGGGCAGATCATCATGTGCGAAGACTGCAACGGCGAGCATCGCGACAACTTCCTTGCCGGCCGCGACGGCGGCGTCTGGCTGTACGACATCGCCACCAAGGACTGCACGCTGGTTGCCGAGCTGAACCAGCTTGCGGTTCCCGCCGGCATGCGCGGCACGGCCGGCACCTGGGAAAGCAGCGGCATCACGGACGCCAGCAGCATGTTCGGCGCCGGGCGCTGGCTGATCGACGTGCAGGCCCACGGTGTGAACAGCAGCGACGCTTCCACGCTGCAGGGCTCGGGCACGGACCTGAACATCGCCGAGGGCGGCCAGCTTTTGCTGCTCAACCTCAGCGGCTGGGTTCCGCCGCGCAGCCGGCACATCTGGCTGGAAGCCGCGGGCGGCTTCACACTGAACGGCGCGGTAGCGGGCGACAAGGGCGAGATCTCGGCCTTTGACCCGGGCACTGATCGCCTGTTCACGATTGACCCGGCCGGTCTCGCGGTCGAGGTTTGGGACATCAGCAACCCGGCCAGCCCCAGCTTCATCCGCGCACTGGACGTTTCGCCGGGCACGCCGAACAGCGTGGCGGTGTACAACGGGCTTGTCGCCGTCGCCGTGCAGGACGCGACCAAGACCAACAACGGCACCGTGCGCTTCTACGAGGCAACCAACAGCAACAACCTGATCGGCACACCGGTCACCGTCGGCGCGCTGCCGGACATGCTGACCTTCACGCCCAACGGCGCGAACCTGCTGGTCGCCAATGAGGGTGAGCCGAACGACGACTACACCACGGACCCGGAAGGCACCGTCAGCATCATCCCGATCACCAGCTGGGTGCCGGGCACGAGCACTTTGACGCTGGGCAGCACGGTCAGCATCAACTTCCAGGCGTTCAACGTGGGCCAGTCACGCGACGCGGAATTCCCGGCCGCGAGCACCGGCGCCCGCATCTTCGGCCCGGGCGCCACCCGCGCCCAGGACCTTGAGCCCGAGTACATCGCCGTCAGCCCCGACAGCAGCACCGCTGTGGTCACGCTGCAGGAGAACAACTGCGTCGCGATCATCAACATCGGCGCGGGCACGATCACCTCGATCAAGGGCCTCGGCTTCAAGGATCACGGCGTATCAGGCAACGAGCTTGACCCCAGCGACCGCGACGGCAGCACCGGCCCGGCGCTGAACGCCACCATCAAGCTGCGCACCGCGCCCGTCTTCGGGATGTACCAGCCGGACGCGATCGCCAGCTTCTCCATCAGCGGCAGCACCTACTACATCAGCGCCAATGAAGGCGACGCCCGCGACTACACCGGCACACCGGGCTTCAGCGAGGAAGACCGCGTCTCCAGCCTCACACTCGACGCCGCGGCCTTCCCGACGGCCGCGACGCTGCAACAAAACGGCGAGCTTGGCCGCTACACCGTGACGAACACGCTGGGCGACATCGGCAGCGACGGCGACTACGAGGAGCTGTATGGCTTCGGCGCGCGCAGCTTCAGCATCTGGGACAGCACCGGCACGCAGGTTTACGACAGCGGCGACGACATCGAACGCCGTGTTGCGCAGAGGTCACCGGGGCTGCACAACAGCCAGGGCGACAACGGCAGCTTCGACACCCGCAGCGACAACAAGGGCCCCGAGCCGGAAGGCGTCGTGACCGGCGTGATCAACGGGCGCACCTACGCGTTCATCACGCTGGAACGCGTCAGCGGCGTGATCGTGTACGACGTAACGGTCCCGACGGCTCCGACGTTCGTACAGTTCGTGCGCACGGATGGCGACTTCGCGCCGGAAGGCGTCGCGTTCGTCTCGGCGGCGAACAGCCCGCTGGCCAACGGACACGCCATGCTGATCGTGAGTAACGAGGTCTCCGGCACGGTGCGCCTGTACGACATCAACCCGTGATCGCAGTACCCCTCCCCACAAAGGGCCGCCCCGGGGGCGGCCCTTTGCCTTGGGGAATCATGTATCGCCGGCGAGTGTTCGACCGGGGGCCTTTTCCTGTGGGGGCTTGGCCGGTAACGTGCCGCTCCGATTGAAGGAGAGCAGCTATGGCAACTCATGACTTTGACGTGTGTGTGATCGGCAGCGGCCCCGGGGGCTATGTCGCGGCAATCCGTGCGGCGCAGCTCGGGCTGAAAACCTGCTGTGTTGAGGATAAGCACTTTGGCGGCATCTGCCTCAACTGGGGCTGCATCCCCACCAAGGCGCTTTTGAAATCCGCCGAAGTCATGCACACCATCGAGCACAAGGCCAAGCTGCTGGGCATCAGCGTCGGCAAGATCGACCCGGACATGGCGGCCGTCGTCAAACGCTCGCGCGACATCTCGGCGCAGGTGAACAAGGGCATCCAGTTCCTGTTCAAGAAGCACAAGGTCACGCCGTTCGAAGGGCGCGGGCGGATTGCCAAGAAGGGCGTGGTCGAAGTGACCGAGGCCAACAACCCAAGCGACAAGGCCGACCGCCCGAACAAGCCGGGCAAAGTAATCGAGACGATCAACGCCAAACACATCATCGTCGCCACGGGCGCGCGCCCGCGGCGTTTCGACAACATGCCGTGGGACGGCAAGCGCGTGATCGGGCACCACGAGGCGATGGTGCTGGCCGAGCGCCCCAAGTCGGTGATCGTGATTGGCGCGGGCGCGATCGGCGTCGAGTTCGGCTACTACTTCCGCGCGTTCGGCGCCGAGGTGACGATCATCGAGCTGATGGATCGTCTGGTCCCGGTTGAAGACGACGACGTCAGCAAGGAACTCGAGAAGTCGTTCAAGAAGCAGGGCATCAACAGTCTCACCGGCACCAAGGTCGAGAAGGTCGAGAACAAGGGCAAGCACGTCGAGGTCACATACGAACGCAAGGGCAAGAAGGAGACCATCAAGGCCGACTACTGCCTGGTAGCGGTCGGCATCACGGGAAACGTCGAAGACATCGGGCTGGAGACGGTTGGCGTGAAGGTCGAGCGCGGCTTCATCCCGGTGGACGGCTACGCGCGCACGAACGTAGAAGGCGTGTACGCGATCGGCGACGTGGCGGGCGCGCCCGCGCTGGCGCACAAGGCGAGCCACGAAGGTCTCACCTGTGTCGAGAAGATCGCGGGGCACGACGTGGCGCCGTTCAGCAAGGACGTGATCCCCGGCTGCACCTACTGCCAGCCGCAGATCGCCAGCGTCGGCAAGACCGAGCGCGCGCTGAAGGAAGCGGGCGTGGAGTACAAGGTCGGCAAGTTCCCCTACAAGCCGCTGGGCAAGGCGCTCGCGATCGCCGACAACGACGGTTTCGTGAAGCTGCTGTTTGACAAGAAATACGGGCAGCTGCTCGGCGCTCACATCATCCACGGCGAAGCGACCGAGCTGATCTCAGAGCTGGTGATCGGCATGGACGTCGAGGCCACCAGCCACACACTGATTCGCGGCATCCACCCGCACCCGACGCTCAGCGAAGCAGTCATGGAAGCGGCCGCCGTAGCCGAGAACGAGTGCGTACACCTGTAGCCGGCACACAAGAAGACAGCCCCGGGACAATCGCCCGGGGCTGTTAGTTTGGTGCAACGCGGTGATCAGTCGTTGGCAGGCGCGTTGTCGGCCGGCTCTTCGTCGGTGGTCCAGATCTTGATCATGTCGAGGTAAGCCTGCTGCTGCTCCGGCGTGCCCTTCTCCTTCAGCAGCGTTTCGAATTCGTTGGACACGCGCTTGAAGTCGGCCAGCACCGTCTCCGACAGCAGCACTTTCTTTTCCTTCTTGTCACGGTGCTTCTTCAACTCTTCCGCCAGCGGCTTGGCCTCGGTCTTGAAGGCCGCCGCGTCAAACTTGCCGTCCTCGAGAGCCTTCTTGTGCTTCTCGATCATCGCAATCCACTTCTTGCCCGGCTCATCGGCGCCCATGCTGAAACTGCAACCCGCGAGCATGACGGCTACCAACGCGAATACCAAAAGGCCCGCAACCTTCTGCATGATGTTCCCTTGATTGATTTCCAGAGCGACTGGTTGAGCGCGCAGAATAGCTGCCCGCACGCGACGTGCACTCCCAAATTGTGTTTCATCACTCTTCGGATGGCTCGCCCGGGGTCAGCAGCGGCTCGGCGACACGGGCGAACGCCTCCAGCGCCTGCTGGTTCCCGGCGTCGGTGCAGGTCTTTTCGAAGGCGGTGTTGGCTTCGCGGAAGCTTTCCAGCACCTTCTTCGTCATCAGTAACTTGCCTGTCTTGTCGTCGCGGTGCCTGGCCAGCTTGACCACGATCTCGGCGCCCTCGGCCTCGAACTTCGCCGCGTCAAACTTGCCGGACTTGACCAGCTCGGACTGCGCATCCAGGAACTTGATCCAGCGCTGCGCCGGCTTGTCGGTCGGCGAGCTGCACGCGGCGATCAACAGCGCCAGCGCCACAAGCAGCATCGGGATCGCAACTTTCCGCACGGCCGTCACTCCTGTAACCCTCGCCGCAAGGTTATGGTTGATCGCGCATGGAACGCCAAGACGAAATCCAGCTCGACGTGAAATGGCTCGGCCGACGGCCTTACGCCGAGATATGGGAGCTGCAGCGAAGCCTCATCGAGCAGCGCATCAGCAATGAGATCGTTGATACGCTGCTGCTGGTCGAGCATGAGCCGGTCTATACCTGGGGCAAGCGCACGGACCCGGAGCACCTGGGCAACGGCCCGGCCGCGCTGAATGCGCTCGGCGCGGACACGTTCCAGGTCGAGCGCGGCGGCGAAGTCACCTACCACGGGCCGGGCCAGTTGGTCGGCTACCCGATCTGCAACCTCGCGGGCTTGAGCTGCGGGCGCGACCTGCACAAGTACATGCGCGGGCTGGAGGAGACGATCATCCGGGCGCTCGACAGTTATGGACTGAAGGGCGAACGGATCGAGGGCCTGACCGGCGTGTGGGTCGGACAGGCGGCAGGCGGCAGCCGCCAGGCGGCAGGAACGGCCAAGCCCCAAGCCCCCAGCCCCCAGCCCGCGGCAAAAATCGCCGCGTTGGGCGTGCGGGTGCGCAAGTGGTGCACGATGCATGGCTTCGCGCTGAACGTGACCGACGAGCCGCTGCCGTGGTTCAGGCACGTGGTGCCTTGCGGCATCGACGACCGCGGCGTCACCAGCCTGCAGACGCTGCTGGGCGAAGCTCCTCAAATGGAAGAAACGCGCCGACGTGTGATCGACGCGTTTCTTGAGGTGTTCTGCTGAGCTATTGAAGTTTCACTTCGAACTGCACGTCGAAGTCGATCTTCTCATCGGGCGCGTCTTTCACGTTGGCGCTCTTGAAGTCGATGATCAGCTTCAGCGTTTCGCCGACCCTGGCGGTGCCGGACATCAGCGAGATCGTTTCCTTGCCGATGTTGCGCAGCGACATCGGGCTGAGCGAAGTCAGCCAGTAGAAGTCGTAGAACCAGTTTTCGACTTTCGCCTTGTCCAGCTTCGTCGTGCCCTCCTCCAGCACGAACGACATGATGAAGTGCGGGGTTTCGCCCTCGATCGGCTCGCCGTTGCGCAGGCGCGGGTACTGGTCTTCCGGGATTTCTTCCGTCGATGCGATGAACCGGACGGAGTGGTTCACTTCATCCCACATGGCGATCACGTGCTTGAACTCGGTGATCTTGCCCTCGAAGTCCGTGCGCGCGACCGGCTCGTCACTGATGGTCGGCTCGGGATCCGGCTGGGGGTCCGGTGTCTTGCCGCCGCCGTCGCTGTTTGTGCCGGCCTTGTTGCCGCCGGCGTCTGCGCTGTTCGACTTGCTTCCGCCGGAGCCGCCGCCCTTGTTGGACGTGTCCTCGCGCTTCACGTTCGCGGTGGACCACTTGTCGGAATCATTCGTGTCCTTGTCCGACTGCGACTTGTTCCCGCCGCACGCTGTCAGCGCACAGAGCATCACCAGCAGCACCCACAGGCCATTCAGCTTGCGCATACAGTCCTCAAGAGGTCGGTTGTCAGGAAATCCCGGCAGCCCAAGCATATGACCGCTCGTGACGTAAGCACCAGAATTTCGGGCTCGTTGCGCCGCGCGAGACGCTCGCCCCCAGCAACGGACGTGGCGGCGGATGAGCACTGCCGGCCGACATGCGCTTGCGCTGCGGGCGGGCGTTCTACATATTCGGCGGCATGGCCAAGGCAAAAGCAAAGACGCCACCGAAGGTGACGAAGAAAGAGACGCACTCGAAAGCCGGCAACATCCAGCTGGAGACGCGCCTTTCCAAGCAGCAGCAGCTTGAGCTGTTCCGCTGGATGGTGGTGAACCGCGAGTTCGACAACAAGATCAGCCTGCTGTACCGCCGCGGGCTGGTGATCGGCGCGGCGTTTTCCAGCCTGGGCCAGGAAGCCTCCAGCTGCGCCAGCGCCTACGCCGTCGAGAAGGACGACATCATCGCGCCGATGATCCGCAACGCGGGCAGCACACTGGTAAAAGGCCTGCCGCCGCGCGACTTCCTCGCCAACTACATGTACCGCACCAACAGCCCCACAGGCGGGCGCGACGGCAACACCCACATGGGCGACCTGCGTTACGGCATCATCGCGCCGATCAGCATGCTGGGCGCGAGCATCGCGCTGGCGTCGGGCTACGTGCTGGCGGCGCGCATGAAGGGCGAAAAACGCGTCGCCCTGACCTGGATCGGCGAAGGCAGCACCAGCACCGGTGAGTTCCATGAAGACGTGAACTTCGCGGCCGTGCGCAAGTGCCCCCTGGTCGTGATCATCGAGAACAACCAGTACGCCTACAGCACACCCAGCGAGACCCAGTGCCTGGCGGAGCGCTTCAGCGACAAGGCCGTCGGCTACGGCATCAAGCACGGCATCACGATCGACGGCAACGACGCCAACGCGGTTTATGAGGCCAGCAAGGACGCCGTGGACCGCGCGAGAGCCGGCGAAGGTACCCAAATGTTTGAGGTGCTGACCTTCCGCCGCAAGGGCCACGCCGAGCACGACCCGGCCAAGTATGTGCCCGAGGAGATCTTCAAGTACTGGGAAGAGCGCGATCCGCTGTTGCGCTACGGCGCGTACCTGAAGGAGCTGGGCTACATCGACGACGACGGCATCAGCGACATGACCGAAAAGGTGAAGGCCGAGATCGAAGAGGCCGAAGAGTGGGTCATGAAGCAACCCAAGCCCGACCCGGCCACGGTGATGCAGGGCGTCTACGCCGACCAGCGCCACCCCGCCCACGAAGACGACGAGTTCCTCTACGACCGCAAGTACCGCTGACCGACAGCTCGGTCACAACGTACTAACCAAGGTGACCACGAAGGCGCATTGGCGCTGGACCCACTCGTGATAGCAATTCCTTCCTGTCGGTTGCGGGTTCACCCGTGCTCGGCAGGTCGATGCTCACACACAGCGCCCCGGTCGCGAACTCGATAATTGCATGTGCAACATCGAACGTCGGAACTGCAGCATTTTCGTCGGGCCTCTTGCACTCGAGCACGAATGCCCACCTGAAGGGCTGGCCGTAGTTGCCTAACCTCCCAGCTTCTTCAATTGTGTCCAGTGCCAAGAACTTCGTCCCACCTAGCTCGTCGAAACGTTTCTGGATGTCGTCCTGAACCTCCATAGCCTCTTCCTCAACGTGCGTCGCTCCCTGAGTATTACGTCGATGTAGCCGGCTCCGCCTTACGCTTTAAATGCAAATTATTTGCAAAACGAGCGGTGGAGGCCTCGAAGCAATGAAAGCGGGCGGCCCGAGGGCCGCCCGTTTGCTTGCGCCGACCGGCGCTATTCAGCGTAGTGGACCGCTCAGCCGTACGGCTTGGTGTCCGTGTCGGCCGGGGCTTTGCCGTCCTTGATGGCGTCGACGGCCTGCTTCACGTAGTTCACCGCCTCAAGCTTCTTGTTCTTCATGCGCACGCGCAGGTTGTCGAGGGCGCCGCGGTAGCGCAGCTTGCCTTCCTTGTCGATCACGTAGCAGTGCGGCGTGGTGCGCGCCTCGTACTTGTGCCCGACGGTGCCGTCCGCATCCAGCAGATAGAAGTCCGCGTTGAGGTCCACCTTCTTGATGCGCTTCTTGAGCGTGTCCGCGTCGAAGTTGCCCTGCTCGCCTTCGCCGCTGCTGCAGATCGTCAGCCAGACCACGCCGGCCTCGCGCATCTCCTTTTGCAGCTTCACCAGCTCGTCCGAGTCTTCGTAGTGCTTCTTGCACCACGGGCAATCCAGGTTGATCCATTCCAGGACGACGATCTTGTCCTTGTAATCTGCAAGCTTCACGTCGTCGCCGTTGGCGTTCTTGAGCGTGAAGTCGGGGGCCTTCTTGTCCAGCGTTGCCTTCTCGGGCGCGGGCTCTTCTTCCTTCTTGTCTTCAGCCTTTTCTTCGCCCTTCTCTGCCGTCTTGCCGGCTTCGCCCTCTGCCTTCTTTTCCGTCTCTGCGGCCGGCTTGTCGGGCTTGCCGTCGGCATCCTGTGCCTGCACGACGATGACGGCCGATAGCATCAGCAATGGCAGCAGCATCCATCCAACACGTTTCATCTGTTCCCCCAATATTGCGGTTTGTGCCCATGTAACCCTCAGGCCACCCCAGGTATTGCAGAATTCCGGTGTTGTCGCCGTTTACGCGCACTGGTCGGTTGATACAACTTCCGCCCGAGGAGTGGCATGGCGACGCAGGCAACCGGTATCAACCTTTCCGCTTTCGGCGTCGCGAGACGCCCGAGCCTTGCCGTGGCCACGCTCGGCGCCAAAGGCGACGTACGGTTGGCGCTCAAGTCGGCCGAGATGTTTGCCGGCAAGCACAAGCTGTCAGACCACTCAGAGGCCCTGTTCGCCGAATGGCGGGCCGGGCTGCTGGAGCTGCCCCGCCCGATCGGAGTGGACGTTGCGATCGACATCGACGTCCTCGGCGCGGGGGGTATCCGCCGCGCGCCCGCCCAGCGGCAGATCTGGGAATTGACGCATCGCCCGATCGACTTCGCCTTCTACGGCGACGCACCGCTGACGGACAAAATCGGCGAGTTCGGCGTGCGCTTTCGTGCGCTGCTTGCGGCCAGCGTGTTCGAGATCGGCAATGACCTGATCGAGGTCTACCCGCGCGCGACCGTTGAGCTGATGGACTTCCGCGGGCAGTACACCGGCGGCAGCGCGCACCACGGCGGCCAGGGCTGGAAGGCCGACGACCGCAACAAGCGCGCGGACAAGCTCATGGCCAAGCTGCTGGCCGAGCTGGGCATCAACCCCGGCCAGGGCGCAAGCAGGCTCAACAGCGACGACCTCGACGCCATCCTGTGCGCGCTGACGGCGTTGGGCGCAGTCGCCGACACCGGCGTGCTCACCAACGAAGAGCTGGACCGCGAAATCGCCGAGCGCGTCTCGCGCCGCGCGCTGGTCGACATCGAGCCGGGCCACACCGCCCCGGGAGCCACGGCCGTGCTCGCCCGCCCCTTCTGGGAAAGCGTCAACGTCACGAAATAGCCCGACTTTTGCGGCAGTTTTCGCCGCGCGACGCCGAAACATGGTTGGAATCCGTGCGGGAGGCCCAGCCATGCTCAAGTCCATTGCCGTCAGCAACCGCTTCGTTGCCGAGAACATCGCCACGCACTCAGCGTCGCAGCTTGCGGCACGTGCCCTGACCATGGGCGCCGTCGAGCGCGGCTTCGCGGTCGCGTTCACCAGCAGCCTCGCATTCGGGCCGCTGCGCAACGCCGAAAGCCGCCGCGAGATTGAGCTGATCGCCGAAGACTGGCAGTGGCTGGCCGAGATACCGGGCTTCCGTCCGGGCGCCGGCCCCGGACGCATCAAGCACTGCCTGACCGGCGTTCCGCTGCTGATCCACAAGGCGGGCGCGCCGATACTGGGCGGGCCGGTCTGCTGGCCCGACCCGGGCGACACGGACATCTACTGCGGCATCCCCGTGCTGCGCCTGAACGCATATCTGGAAAGCGAGCTGGCGCGCGCCCTGAACTCGCCCGCCGGGCCCTGCTACGAAGCCAACGTCATCGCCGCCATCCTGCAATCCGGCGCGCAACCGGACCGCAAACTCGAGCTTCACCCCTACGTGGTCGAGCGCTATCTCGACCTGTGGGAGCGCGCACAGTCACAGCGTATATGGCCGGCCGTCGCCTGACCTGTTGACTCCAGAAAATCCGACTCCAGACTCCGGGACTGAAAACCCGGACTGGAAGTCATGGCCAAGGGCACAACCTACGTCGAAGCAATCAGCGAAGGGCTGCGCGAAGAGATGCATCGCGACCCTGACGTGTTCATGCTCGGCGAAGACATCGGCGTTTACGGCGGCGCGTTCGGCGTCACCAAGGGCTTTGTCGAGGAATTCGGCGAAGAACGCGTGTGGGACACCACGCTGGCCGAGAGCGCGATCATCGGCAACGCCATCGGCGCGGCCATGTACGGGCTGCGCCCCGTGGCCGAGATGCAGTTCGCCGACTTCGTCGCCTGCGGGTTCAATCAGCTGGTCAGCAACGCCGCCAAGATCCACTACCGCTGGGGCCCGAAAGTTCCCATGGTGGTGCGCCTTCCTTGGGGCGGCGGCGTCAGCGGCGGCCCGTTCCACAGCGGCTGCATGGAAGCCTGGTTCATGAACACACCCGGGCTGAAGCTAGTGGTGCCCAGCACCGCCACGGACGCCAAGGGTTTAATCAAGGCCGCGATCCGCGACGACAACCCGGTGCTCTACTTCGAGCACAAGCACCTCTACCGCGACCCCAAGCTGCGTGAGGAGATCGGCGAAGTCGAGCCGACCGAGATCGGCAAGGCGCGCATCGCCCGCGAAGGCCGCGACGCCAGCGTGATCACCTTCGGCATCATGGTGCATTATGCGGTCAAGGCGGCCGAGAAGCTCGCGGCCGACGGTATCGAGGTCGAAGTGCTCGACCTGCGGTCGCTGCGTCCGTACGACACCGAGGCGATCCGCGCGACGGTTGAGAAGACCAACCGGGCCATGGTGGTCAACGAAGCCACGCTGATGGGCAGCGTCGCGGGCGAGTTCGCCAGCTTCATCAGCGAGCATTGCTTCGAGCATCTCGACGCGCCCGTGATGCGCATCGGCGCGCTCGAGACACCCATCCCGTACGCGCCCGAGCTCGAGCAGGCCATGCTGCCCAACGCCGACAAGATCGAGCAGGCCCTGCGCAAGCTGGTCAACTACTAGCCCGGAGGCCTCCCCATGCCCGGCCATCTGTATGTCACTCAAGGTCAGCCTGAACACTTGCTGCAGATCACCGGCGACCTTGCCCCGGCGATGAAGTACCGCGTTGAGCAGTCCGGCGCCTGGACGCTCAAGCTGCAGCAGGGCAGCCTCGCCGCGAGTATCTTCGTGGGGGCGTTCGTGGCCTACTGTGATTTCACGGTCAACATCATCGTTCCCGGCGACGGCACTACGCACTGGGTGCTCGAGCGCAACACGCCTTGGTGGACCGGCATCATCGGCGTAAACCGCGTGAAAGGCCGTGCACGCGACCTCGCCGACGCCTACGGTAACGAAATGGCGCGCCAGGGCGTGCCGATCCTGCAGCGCAACGATTTCTGATGCCCCGAATTCGCCTCTGCTCAATCAACGAAGCTCCGCCGCCCGACAAGGGCAAGCGCTTCGAAGTCGGCGACGGGCCCGGCATCGCCCTGTTCAACGCAGAGGGCGGCTTCTTCGCCGTCGACGACAACTGCCCGCATATGGACGCGCCGCTCAACGACGCCATCTGCAACCGCGGCGTGATCACCTGCATGTGGCACGGCTGGCAGTTTGAGCTGAAGACCGGCGTCAGCCTCATGAGCGACCGGATCGCGGTCAATCGCTATCCTGTCACTGTTGAAGGCGACAGCATTTACGTAGATCTGCCCTGAACCGGATCGGATCCATGCTCAGGCTTCTGATCGCGCTGCTTCTCTGCACCGGCTGCCTCCAGGCCGGGCTGGCGGACTTTCCCGATCGCACTGCGCGTCGGACGCTGTTCAGTCAGGCGGAGCCCGCTGAACCTGTCACACAGATCGACACCGGGCACTTCGGGCTTTCGGCGTGGGTATGCCCGTTCCTGCGCTTCCCGATCTACCCGGACGGCAACCTGGGCGCGGTCGGGCTCGAGTTCAGCTACCTGTTCAACCAGACGCTCGGCGTCACGGCCGGCGTCTCGGGGGTCGGCGGCGACGTGTACGTCGAAACGGGCCACTACGGAAGATATCGAACCATCGCTGGCTTCGAGGCAGAGATCGGCTTCCGGGTCCGCATGCTGCGCTGGGACGGCGGCGCGTTGTACGCCGACGCGCGGGCCGGGTTCGGTGCATATGATGACGGCGGCAGCGCGATCAAGAGCACCAGCGCGATCGGCGGCGGCGTCCACTTCGGCTGCGAGTTGGGCAGCACGCAGATCCGCGGCTTCCTCGAAGGCGGAATCGATTTCCGCATCGGGCTCAACCGCGGCAGTTCCGGCTGGCTGGAGACCGGGGGCAGTTTTCCCAACCTCGGTGTACACTTTGAGTTGCTGCGGGTTGGCCTGCGCGTCTATCTGTGACCGCCGGGACTTTCGCAGGCGACCTCCGGTGGTATTCTCCCGCCCGGTTCAAGCACAAGGAAAGCCATGTCCGACATCGAGATGCTGATGCCCAAGATGGGCGAATCGATTGCCGAAGCCACCATCGTGCGCTGGGTCAAGAACGTCGGCGACACGGTCAAGAAAGACGAAACGGTGCTCGAGATCAGCACCGACAAGGTCGACAGCGAAGTCCCCGCGCCGGCCAGCGGCACCCTGACCGAAATCCTGTACCAAGCCGACGACACCGTCGAAGTGGGCCAGGTCATCGCGCGCATCGGCGCGGCGGGATCGGCGCCCAAGTCCGGCGGCTCGGCACCGGCCGCCAAGCCCGCCGCCGGCAACGACGGACAGGCCAAGGCGGAGGCTGCCAAGCCCGTCGCGGCGACCGCGGTAGCCGAGCGCCCGGCCGCGCACCATGCAGGGCCCCGCGGCGACACGGCCGTGCCGCGCCATGACGGCAAGCGTTTCTACAGCCCGGTCGTACGCGCCATGGCCAAAGAGCAGAACGTCAGCCTCGAAGAAATCGGCGAGCTTCCCGGCAGCGGCAAGGACGGGCGCGTCACCAAGCAGGACTTCGAAGCCTACCTGCAGAATCGCACCAGCGCGCCGCCGGCCCGCGTCATGGAAGTCGGCACCGGCACCCCGCGCGCCGACGCGCCGGCCGCACCCGCACGCAGCGCGTTCGGTGAAAAGAAGACGCTTGAGCAGCTTGGCCTCGCCGGCAAGCCGGTCGAGGTCGTCAAGATGAGCACCGTGCGCAAGGCGATCGTGAAGGCCATGCGCAACACGATCGACACGGCCGCGCACGTGAACCAGGTGCACGAGGTGGACATCTCGCGCATCGTGAAGTTCCGCGAGAGCATCAAGAAGCGCTTCAAGCAGGAGTACGGCTTCAACCTGACGTACACCAGCTTCTTCATCTGGGCCTCCTGCCGCGCGCTGGAGCGTTTCCCGATGGTCAACTCGATGATCAACGGCGACGAGATCATCGTGAAGAAGTTCGTGAACTACGGCTTTGCCGTCGCGCTGGATTCCGGCGACCTGATCGTGCCGAACATCAAAAACTGCCAGAACCTGAACCTGGTCGGCATCGCAACGGCCGTGGACGACCTCGGCAACCGCGCCAAGCAGGGCAAGCTGACGCCGGACGACACCAGCGCCGGCACGTTCACGCTGACCAATGTCGGCAGCTTCGGGCCGATCATGGGCATGCCGCTGATCAACCAGCCGGAAAGCGCCATCATGGGCGCCGGCAAGATCGTCAAGCGCCCGGTGATGGTGACGGAAGATTCCTGGGGCTTCCGCGACATGGTCTACCTGTCGCTGGCGTTCGACCACCGCCTGGTCGACGGCGCACTCGCCGGCCGCTTCATGATGGCCGTCGAGGAAGAGCTGCAGAATTTCGACACCGATTCAACCGGGCTTGAGCGCCGCCTGGGCTAGACGCCAATCTCCACACAACGCCTTCGCCTCGGCGGAGGCGTTGTGCTTTTGTGCACTCACTTCGCTTCAAGTTTCATGTAGTCCGTCCGGTTTTGGTCACGCTGCGACCCATTGGATGAAAGGACGCACAGGCGGATTCGTTAACATAGTTGGCGCGGAAACCAGTGAGCGCAGCAACTCGGGCGGCAGCACCTGCATCAGGAAGCACAGTCATGGCTGAAGAAAAAAAGAAGAAGCGTCGTTTGTTGAAGCCCATCTTGTTGGGAACAGTCGCGTTGGCGGCGGCGATCCAGCTTGTGCCCTACGGGCGTGACCACACGAACCCGCCGGTCGTCGCCGAGCCGCAGTGGGACAGCGCGGAGACCCGCGATCTTGCCAAGCGGGCATGCTTCGATTGCCACAGCAATGAGACAGTCTGGCCGTGGTACTCAAACGTCGCGCCTGTCTCGTGGCTCGTACAGCACGACGTGGACGAAGGCCGCGAGCACCTGAATTTCTCCGAGTGGAACCGTAAACAGAAACACGCCGACGATGCCGCTGAAGAAGTCCGCGAAGGCGAAATGCCGCTGGCGGTCTACCTGCCCGCGCACCCGGAAGCCCGCCTGACCGACGCGGAAAAGCAGGCGCTCATCAAAGGCCTTGAAGCAACACTCGGCAAGAAGGGCGAGCCCCAAGAAGACTAGCTTCGCCACTGCTTTGCCGGCTCCGTAACTCTGTTACCCTGTGTTCGAACAGGAGTTGCATGGCGACGGCGTATCCCAAACTTCCGCGTGGCAAGACTGACCTGGGGCCCAGGCCGCCGTGGCTGAAGGTTCGCATCCCCACGGCCGGTCGGATCGTGGAGCTCGACAAGCTGGTGCAGGCAGAGAAGCTGCACACGGTCTGCGAATCCGCGGCCTGCCCCAATCGCGGAGAGTGCTGGAACCGCGGCACGGCCACGTTCATGATCCTGGGCAACATCTGCACGAGATCCTGCGGCTTCTGCAACGTGAAGACCGGGCGCCCGACCGAGCTCGATCTGGATGAGCCGCGCCGTGTGGCCGAAAGCGTCCGCAAGATGAAGCTGAAGTTTGCGGTGGTCACCAGCGTCGATCGCGACGAGTTGGCCGACGGCGGCGCGAGCGTCTGGGTCGCTACGATCCGCGCGATTCGCGAGACCGCACCGGGCTGCGGGCTTGAGGTGCTGATCCCGGATTTCCAGGGCAACTTCGCGGCGCAGGATGCGGTGTTCGACGCGCGCCCGGACGTGCTGAACCACAACATGGAAACCGTACGCCGCCTGTACGTGCCCGTGCGCCCGCAGGCACGCTACGACCAGTCGCTGGAGTTGCTGAAGCGCGCGAAGCTCGCCGGGTTGACAACGAAATCCGGGCTGATGGTTGGCCTCGGCGAAGAGCCGGACGAGGTGCTTGGGCTGCTGCGCGACCTGCGCGCGGCGGACGTCGACATCATCACCATCGGCCAGTACCTGCAGCCGACGCCGAAGCACCTGCGCGTGCACCGCTACGTCCACCCGGACGAGTTCGCCATGTACAAGTCCGAAGGCTTGAAGCTGGGCTTCAGCAGGGTCGACAGCGGCCCGCTCGTACGCAGCAGCTATCACGCCGAAGAGGCGATGGAATACGACTCACCTCTGGCCGACTCATAAGCGAGTTGCCTCGATGCCAACCTGGGCAATGTTGCTGATTCTCGTGGGTGGCGGCGTCGGGTCTTTCGTGCTCGTCATGGCATACGCGTTTGCCATGATGAAACTCGGAGAAAGGCTCAGGCAGTGTCCAGCTTGCGGAGCCAGAGGTCTCAGGTGCGAAAGCTGGATCAAGTCAACGCGACCGCCCGGTGGGGAGTTCAGTCTCTACCACTGCGCCTCCTGCGATACATGGTTCAAACAGGAACGACCAACTCTAAGCCGAAGCCTGGCGGCAATCGACGGCGACGAACTTGCGCGCGCCAAGGAACTCTCTGGCCTGAATCGCAGGTAGCCGACCGTGCCCCAGCCCTTGCGGGATGGGCTTTGATTGGGACACTCTTTGCATGCCGATGATTCATGTGGTGGATAAGGATGTCACGATCAACGCCCCGGCGGGCGAGCCGATTCTGTTCGTGCTGTGGGACAACCACGTCAACATCACCAGCATCTGCGGCGGCAACTGCTCGTGCGGCGCCTGCAACATCGAGATCGTGGACGGGCTTGAGAACCTGCCCGAGAAATCGGCCGAGGAAGCCCGCGTGCTGTCGCGCATCAAGCGCCAGGGCCCGAACGTGCGGCTCGCCTGCCAGTCGATCCCGACCGGCGACGTCACCATTCGCATCGTCCCTGAAGAGTAAACGCCCCGGGCGACAGGCTGGGGATACAAGCAAACCCCGCACTCTCGGGCGGGGTGGAACGAAACTCCGGGAATTCGCGCTCTCGCTCAGACCCAGACCCGGTTCGGGTCCTGGTCCGTTTCGTCGGGCTTGTTCAGCGGCTCGCCGGCCGGGCGCGCGAAGCTGTCGCGGCGCTGGCCTGGCTTCGCCACCTTGTCGGTGGGCTTGAACTGCATGCCCTTCGGCTTGTCGACCTGGTCAGTCGGGCGGTTCAGGAGACTGCCCCCAGCCTTGTCGACCTTGCCGGTCGCCTTGTTGATCTTGCCGGTTTCCTTGCGGTACTTGATGTTGTCCTTCAGCGCCTGGTTCGGCTTCTTCAACACGAGGCGCAGGCGCGCGTCGAACGCCTTCCAGACATCCTCGAACAACTCGGCCTTCTGCCGCGCGGTGATGTAGCCCGTCGCTGCACGTTTACGAGCTTCGCCGACCTTGCCCCAGCCGGCATCGTTTTCGATGCCCACGCGCTCGGCCCAAAGCTGATAGAGCTTCTGCGATTGAAACGCACGCTTCTTCAGCCCCTCGGCCGTAAACGCAAAAATCTCCGGCTCGCGGCTCTCGGTAAAGAGCTCGAACTCAGCTTCGCTACACAACTTACGTGCTTTCTCTGGATCGATGTGCATTACAGCGGACCTCCGAGATTATTTTCACTCGAAGGTCCGCTGTGCGCCGCAAAAATCGGGAAAACTTGTGGGAAAGGGCTACTTCTTCAGGAAGGCCACTTCCAGCGGGCGCTCAAGCCCCGTGGCGGTGACCTTGAGCTTGGCTTTGTCGACGTCGGCCGGCTTGGCAATCGACAGGTCCACCTTCACCGTCCACGTGGCCAGCGGCGAAGCGGAGTCCTTGTGCAGCAGCTCGAAGTGATACTCCCATTCGTCCTTCACGGGCAGCACGGCCGCGGTTGCCGCGAAGCTGTGGTCGAACAGCACGCGCACGAATGAGTCTTCGACCATGACGACGTCCTGCCCGTTGATCTTTCCGTCACTGAACTTGACCTTCGCGACCTCCTGCCAACCGGGCGGGATCTCTTCTTTGCCGACGACACGGCGCACCTCGGACGGCAGCTCGGCCAGGTTCATCTCGCGGCTGCCCTTGCGCGTGATGCGCAGGGTGCAGTCCTTCGGGTCGATGCCGTGATGCAGGATGAAACTGCCGTTCATGCGAACGTCGGCCGCGAGCGCGGTGTTGGACCCGGCCTGGGTACGCGTGGCCTTGGCGCTGACCGAGTTCAGGAATTCAAACATCGGCGGCGACTGCACGACGACCCAGTGGCTGAAGCCGGTCTGCGTGGTTTCTTCGCCGGCCTTGTTGGTGTACGTGACGACCAGGCTGTAGCGGTTGATGCCCGGGCGCGCGCCGCGCACGCGCAGGCTGTCCCAGGGGTCGCCCGGCTCGGGCACCGTGACCTCGAAGCGTGACAGCTCGGTCTCTACTTCGCCCTGCAGGTGGCTGTGGACGATCTGGACCTTCATGCCCTTCAGGACCTTGGGGCGCGTGCGGATGTCGACGGCGAGGTCGACGAAGCGCCCGTCGCGCGCCAGCCAGTCCTTGTAGCTGAGTTCCTTGTCGCAATCCTCGCCCTTGAACGCGGCGTAGATGATGGGGACTTCCGTGCGCATGCCCTCGTACTCGAGCACGACGCCGCCGTCCTTGTCTTCTTCGTCGAAGTAGACGCGCATGCGGGTGATGGCGACGCCCTGGTCCTTCATTGCCTTCCGAACGGACTCGGGCAGTTGCATCGTGATCGGGTCGCCGTAGTCGCGCGCAGGCTCAGGCCCGAGGATCGTCTCTGGCTTGGGTTCCGGCTTCGGCTCCGGTGTTGGTTCGGGTTTGGGTTCCGGCTTGGGTTCGGGCTTGGGCTCAGGCTTTGGTTCGGGTTTCGGTTCCGGCTTGGGCTCGGGAGTCTTCTCCGCTACGCGGAAGACCTTGCCGCCTTTGCTGTAGGCCAGCAGCCAGACCGTATCCTTGTCGTCAGTGATGGCTTTCACCATGCCGCCGCATGGAACTTCCTTGCTGAACCAGACACTGCCCTTGGCTTCTTCCTGGCTCCAGCTCGCGGCGTCGCAGCTGATCTTCTTGCCGCCGATCTCGTACTCGGTCGTTGTCCAGGCCGCATTCAGGTTGTCCGGCACGCGGTTCAGAACCGGCGCCTTGTCCGGAGCGCGGGTTCGGCTGTTGTCGGAAACGCTTTCGCCTTCAGCATTCTTGATCGTGTGCTGGAAGGTGATGTCGCCGTTCTCGGCAATGGCCGTCACTTCAAAGCGAACGGATGGACCCAACTGCAGCTTGTACTCAACCCAGTCGCCAACTTTTGATCCGGCCCAGGTATTCTTGCCGCCCTTAAAATCGACGTTCGCAGCGTCCTGCCCACCCGCCACAAACGACGTAAGTCCTAACAGGGCAAACACAAACACTGCCAGCAGGGCTTTGCCAAAATGAGTCACATCGGGCTCCCGTGGAATCCGTACACCCAGTGAAACGAGTCAACGGCTAACTTGCCGACGCTTTTGTGGGGCGTAAAGTCATTTCCATGGTGAAAGCTGACGGCTCAAATCGCCCGACCCGCAAAATCGATCAAGCGGCCGGGATGCGTGAGGACTTTTTAAAGGCCCTCAAGCGCAACCCCATCCGCGCGCGGGAAAGTGACGCGGCGCTCACGGCCACCCTGCGCGAGCTTGGCTTCCGCATGGACGGCAAGAACCTGCGCGCCCTGCAGGCGCCGTACCTGCTGTCGGCCAACGACGTGCGAGAGCTGACGCGCAGCGTGCGCATGATCAGCAGCCTGCTCGAACAGGTGGTCCAGCTCGCGCTCAGCAGCGTCACGTTCATGGAGCAGGTCGGCGTTTCGCCCAACCTGGAAGAGCTCGCGCTCAGCGACACGCCCTCGCGCCTCGCCATCGAGTTCGCGCGCTACGACTTCATCCCGACGGCCGGCGGCCCGCGCTTTCTTGAATTCAACGTGGACAGCCCGGCCGGCAGCACCTTCAGCCACATCCTCGACACCGAGTACCAGAAGCTTGAGGCTGCCAAGGAAGTGGGCATGGCGTCGCTGTTCCCGAGCGCGCCGGACGTTGAGCTTTACTGCGACGCGATGCTCGCCTCGTACAAGGAGCACGCCCGCGCGACGGTCGAGCAGCCCAACATCGCCGTGGTCGACTTCGACGGCACACCGACGCTGCCGGAACAGCAGCTGGTCGTGGACTGCCTGATCAAGCGCGGGCTGAAGGCCAAGGTGATCGACCCCCGCGAGTTCGAATTCAACACCGAGGACAAAGGTCTCTACCACAAGGAGGAGCGCTACCACCTGATCTGCCGCAGGGCGCTGGTGCCTGAGCTTGCCCGGCGTCGTGTGCTGATCGCGCCGTTCCTGCGTGCGCTGCGCTATGGCGACGTGGTTACGGTCAACCCGTTGCGCTCAAGGCTTGCCGGCAACAAGGGCGTGCTCGAGATTCTGACCAGCGCCGCTTTCGAGCGCTTCTTCACCCCGGCGGAGAACCAGGAAAAGACCCGCCTGCTGCCGTGGACGCGCAAACTGGTCGAGCGCAAGACCGACTACCTCGGGCGTGAAGTGGACCTGCTGCCCTTCGTGGCGTCGCGCCCGGACAAGTTCGTGCTCAAGCCGGGCGGCGGCTACGGCGGCGAGGACGTGATCCTCGGCCCGCACTGCGCCAAGGACGAGTGGCTCAAGCGCCTCGACGAGGCCGTGAACCAGCAGGGCGTCGTGCAGGAATACGTGCCCGTGCGCGAGCACAACGTGCCGATCATCGAAGGCACGGAAGTGCTGGATTCGAAGAAGTACCTGACCCTAGGCGCATTCGCGATCCGCGGCGAATACGGCGGCTGCATCGGTCGAGTCAGCTCGGACCCGGTCGTAAACGTGCGCCGGGGCGGCGGCGTGGTGCCGGTGCTCGAGCTGGGCGGACGCAGCAAGACCGGCCCGATCGAGGCCGCCCGCCCGCGGCGGCGGCGCAACACCAGCGGCCGAATCAACAGATAGCCGACGCCGGGCCGCGATGAAGAACGCACGCCCTTGTGCGTACAGCTGTCTCCGGGAACTCGTAGTCGAAGGCCCGCCGTCCAATGAAGCTTGCGCCTGTCCTTAAGCTCGTACGTCTCTCCGCGCTGCCCTCGGCGTGGGCCGATCAGTTCGGCGGCATGGCTTTGGCGCTCGCGCTGGCGCCGGTACTGCGCTATCGATTCGAACCCTCGAAGCTGGTCTGGCTGCTGCCAATGAGCCTGGGCATATACCTTGGGGGCATGGCGCTCAACGACGTACTGCACGTGCGCAAGGACCGATTGCTGCACAAGCCGCGCCCCATTGTGACCGGCGACATCAAGTGGACGCACGCGCTCATCATCACCGTGGCGCTGTTCGGTCTCGGCGTCGGCTGCGCGTTCGCCGCGGGCTGCGGGGTACAGGCGCTGATACTCGTGGGTCTGGTCATTGAGTACAACCGGCGCGCCGCCGGGCGAATTGTCGGCGTGCAGGTCGTTCACGACACCCTCACAACGTGGTTCTCCGTCGTGATCATCGCGGCCTGCCGGGGGGTGCACGTCTGCCTGCCGTTCTTCGCGCACTCGCCATCTCGCATCCCGGTCGTCGTGGCTGTGTTCTTCGGCTGCGTGTTCGTCTACTTCTGCCTGGTCACGGTCGTGAGCCTGTTCGAAGACAGCGGCGGCGGGCGCAAGGCGCTGCTTGCGGTCAGCGTGCTGCTTCTGCCGGCCGTGCTGGCGTTGCCGGTCTACCTGCTCAACCAGCCGGGTACGGCGCGCAGCCCGGTACTGGGCATCTTTGTGCCGCTACTCGTGCTGGCATTTCTGCTGATGACCCTCTGGCGCAAGCTGGATACTGCCAGATCGCACCCCACTCCGCCGAAGCTCGGCGCATGTGTCGGCGCCGGTATTCGCGGCGAGGCACTGCTGATGTGCGGCTTCGCGCTGATGCTCGCGCACGACCAGCCATGGTGGGGACTGGCCGCGCTGGCCATGTACCCGACCGGGGCCGTGTTGTCGAAGTGGATTTCGCCGACGTAGCATCGGCATCCTGCCGATGCCGTGCCCACGCGCTGGAAGCCGATCGCAACTACATGGCCTGGAAGGCCACGCTACCCGCGCGCGAGGTAATCATCCTCGGCCGCGTCGTCGATGAGCATCGTGCCCTTGCCCTTCAACGTGAAGACTTCGGTCAGCAACGAATGCGGCGTCAGCCCGTTGATCAGGTAAGCGCGCTTCACGCCGCCGAGCACGGCGCTGATCACGCCTTGCAGCTTCGGCACCATGCCGGACTTCACCGCGCGCTTCTCGATCAGCTCCTCGGCCGCGCTGACCGTGAGGTACACGTAGCGGCTCTCGGGATCATTGACGTCCTTCAGCACGCCGTTGGTGTTGGTCAGGATGAACAGCTTCTCGGCCTGCATTTCGGCGGCGACGCTGCACGCGACGGTGTCTGCGTTGATGTTGAGAATGCGGCCTTCGTCGTCGCAGGCCAGCGGCGAAAGCACCGGCACGTAGCGATGCTCCACCAGCGTGCGCAGCAGCGCCGGGTTGCAGTCGCGGATGTCGCCGACGTTCTTGAAGTCGACGGTCGCCTTCTCACCCGTCTCCGGGTCGGTGATTTCCTTCGGCGGCCTGCGCACGGCCGAGAGCAGCTCGCCGTCCAGCCCGCTCAGCCCAACCGGCAGCACGCCCTGCTTGCGGATGGCCGCGAGAATGTCGGTGTTGATGCTGCCCGCGAAGACCATCTTGGCCATCTCAAGCGTGGCGTCGTCAGTGATGCGGCGACCGGCGACTTTCTCGGGCGTGACGCCCATCTTGCCGCTGACTTCGTCCAGTTGGGGCCCGCCGCCGTGGATCACGATGATGCGGATGCCAAGCTGGTTGAGCATCGCCACGTCCTTGGCGAACAGCTCGAGCGCGTCGGGCGTCTTGGCAATTTCGCCGCCGACCTTGACGACGAACACCTTGTCGCGATAGCGACGCAGGTACGGCAAGGCGTTTAGAAGTACGGCTACGTCGTCCATACCGTCACGAATCCCCAATCGCCCCACAAGCCGGGGCTGAACGAAGCGGGCAATATACTCCGATTGTCCCGCCGCTACAGGGCGCACTAAGCCCTTGCCGCGCGTTGCCGGAGAAAGCCCATGCAGGTAGAAGAACAGGCCATGAAACTCACCGCCGAATCAGAAGCCGAATTGAAAGAGACCGCGCGCAAGCTGCGCATTGAGGTCATCAAGATGCTCGCCCGCGCCGGCAGCGGCCACCCGGGCGGCAGCCTTGGCATGGCGGACGTCTTCACCTGCCTGTACTGGGGCGGCTTCGTGAAACACGACCCGAAGAACCCGGGCTGGGTGGAGCGCGATCGAGTCGTTCTCAGCAACGGGCACATCTGCCCGATCCTCTACGCAGTGCTGGCCGAGCGCGGCTATTTCCCGCACGAGTGGCTCGACGATCTGCGCCAGCTCGGCG
Organism: Planctomycetota bacterium; assembly: GCA_020638675.1. Classification (GTDB taxonomy): domain Bacteria; phylum Planctomycetota; class UBA8742; order UBA2392; family UBA2392; genus JACKID01. The sequence goes on along the minus strand of JACKID010000001.1, from coordinate 176,850 downwards.
CGCACCTGCAAGGCCACCCGGCCATGCAGAAGACCCCGGGCGTCGAGCTTTCGACCGGCAGTCTCGGCCACGGCGTCTGCGGCGGGCTGGGCATGGCGCTGGCGGAGCGCCAGAGCAAGCGCGACACGCACGTCTGGGCGCTGCTGGGCGACGGCGAAATCGAGGAAGGCCTGCCGTGGGAAGCTTTCATGGCGGCCAGCCACTACAAGGCCGACAACTTCACGGTGATCATTGACCGCAACGACGCGCAGATCGACGGCACCACCGAAGACGTGATGTCACTCGAGCCGCTCGACAAGAAGATGGAAGCCTTCGGGTTTCACACGCTGGTGATCGACGGGCACGACTACGCCCAGATCATCGGCGCCATGAGCGAAGCCAAGGCCACCAAGGGCAAGCCGACCGCCATCATCGCGAAGACGATCATGGGCAAGGGCGTCAGCTACATGGAAAAAGACGGCTACAAGTGGCACGGCAACACGCCCAACAAGGAACTCGCGGAAAAGGCGCTCAAAGAACTGGGCGCGTAAGTGGCATCGGCGTCTCGCCGATGGCCGCCTTGATTCGGGCCATGCCCGGGACGGCCATGCCGCTCGCTACTTCACGTCAAAGTACTTGGACAAGCCCGGGTCGGTTACCAGCGGCGCGAGGTACTCGTCGCTCAGAATCCGGGCGCGGTTGAGGTAGCCGTCCTCGAACGCCTGCTGCAGGTCCATGATCGCCAGCGCGCGCAGCCCTACCGCACGCGTGCCGCCCAGCCGCCTCGCGAGAATCGCCTCGCCGCGCGCACGCAGCACATAGTCGGCCGGGTAAATCCAGGTGATGATTTCTTCCTGCCGCAGCCCGTCGAGGTTGAACAGGTTGACCCAGATTTCGGGGTCGCGCTCGGCCACGGACAAAATGCGCGCAATATCGAAGCGGCGGCGCACGCTCGGCACGCTGGTCAGGGTGCTCAGCAGTGACGGATACACCCGCGCGTCCTCGGCCCAGTTGGCGAGCGTCGGGCGATAGTCCTTGGGTATCAGCCCGGGGTTGTCTTCCAGCGGGCGGACTGTGTCGGCGGCTTCGTCAAAGCGCCCCAGCATCGTCAAGCCGCGCGCGAGGAACAGCGTCACCAGCGGCGGCGTGCCGTCACCCATCTGCCCGATGATCTGGTTGCACAGCTCAAGCAGCGCGTTGTATTCGTGGTCGCGCAGCAGCACGCCGGCGGCCTGCGACAGGGTCGTCGCACCCGACGAAACATTCTCCTGCAACGCCGCGACGACCAGGCTGTTCATGCGCGCGAACTCGCCGGTACTGGCCGTCAGCTCGGCTTCGATCAGGTCAATCGCCGAGTTTTCCAGCCCGCTGCTTGAGCGGCGCATGGCGTCGAGATGCTCAATGGCCTTGCGGTACGCGAACGCGCGCGCGTAGACGCGCAGCAGCAGCTTGTGCGCGTCGGCGTAGCGCGGGTTCAGCTCGATCGCCTTGGTCAGGTCGTCGATCTCGTATTGTGTGTTCAGCTCCTCGGCCGCCGCGTCGCGCTCTTCTTCACTGTGAAAGCGCAGGCTGGCGCGCGCGTAGTAGCCGCGCGGGTCGTACGGATAGCGCGCGATGAAGGTCGCCCACTCGCGCAGCCCGATGCGGTCGCGCTGGGTGGAAGTGCGCCCGGCCTGTCGCACGCGCAGCCAGACGAGAATGGGCAGGTTCGCCTTCAGCTCCTCGGCGCGGCGCAGGTAGGCGCTCGGCTCGCCGGTCTCGGATGTGCTGGCGTCCTGGTCGATGATCGCGAGCAGCGTGTAGATTTCCCAAAGCGGCGGGCCTTCGCGCTCGATCTCCGCCATGCGGCGGGCGGCTTCGGCTTGCGCGTGGAAGTACTCAACGCCCGATGTGTTGCGGAACGCCTCGCCCAGGTCCAGCAGCACCTGCGCGATGCGGGCGTGATAGCTGCCCGGCTCGGCCGCCTCTTTGACCGGCCCGAAGCGGCGGAAGACTTCATCGAAGTTGCCCGGGATGCCTTCGCGGATCACCTTGTGCTGGAAGTCGTACATCGCGTAGGCCATCAGCGCCTCGACGTGGCCACGCCCGGTTTGTGTCTTGGTCAGCGAGTCGGCGCGCGCGAAGTGCACCAGCGCGTCTTCGTCAAATCCAAGGTCGGCGTAGACCGACGCAAGCTCCATGTGGGCTTCCACGAAGGTTTCATCGAGCTGCAGCGCCTGCTGGAAGCAATCCACGGCCTGGCGCCAACTGTCGGCGCGGCGATCGTAGTCCGTAAAGCTGGCGGCGCGCGAGCGCAGGTCGGCCCCCTTGCTGTATGGCACGAAGGCGGCGTTGCGGGCGGCCAGCGCCTCGGACTCTCGACGCTCGCGCTCCAGCGCTTCCTTTTCGAGTTGCGCCACGCGCTCGGCCTTTTCCTTGGCGGCATCCGATGCCTTGCGCGCATCGGCTTCAGCGAGCAGTTGGCGCTTCATGGCGTCCTGCTTTTCCTCGACGGCGAGGCGCGTCTGCTCGGCGTCGTCGGCGCGGTCCGCGGCTACCTTGGCCCGCACGGCCGCGAACACCACCCCGCCCAGCAGCATGAAGAACAGCGCCAGCGTGATCACGGCCGCGCGCGTCGGGTTGCGTCGCGCCCACTTGTTCAGCGCGGTGAAGGCGTTGTCGGGGTGCGCGCTGACGGGCTGGGCCGTCATGTAGTTTTCGATGTCCCTGCGCAGGTCGCCGACGCTGTGGTAGCGCATCTCGCGCTTTTCATGCATCGCGCGCATGCAGACGCTGACCAGCTCGCGCGGGAACTTGCGCCCGCGCTCGATGCCGCGCTGCCCGAAGGCGCGCTTCAGCTTGGGGTCCTTGAGAACCTTGTCGAGCTTCGCGCGCGGGGGCAGCAGGCGATGCTCGCGCGCCTGGTCGAGCGCGTCGGTGATGTCCGGCGCAAGGTATGGCGGCACCAGGCACAGCATCTCGTACAGGATCGCGCCGAGGCAGAAGATGTCAGTACGCGGGCTGAGCTCTTTCACGTTGCCGTTGGCCTGCTCGGGCGCCATGTACGCGGGCGTTCCGCTGATGGTGCCTTCGCGGGTTTCGCGCGAGTCTTCATCGGCCGCGCCGAGGCTGACGTCCAGCGTGAAGTTGGCGGTCTCGTTGGCGGGCAGCTTGTTGTTGCCGGCCTTGTTTGACGCATCGATCTGCTTGGCGAGACCCCAGTCCATCACCAGCACTTCGCCGAACTGCCCGACCATGATGTTTTCGGGCTTCAGGTCGCGGTGCAGGATCCCCTTGTTGTGAGCGAAGTCGATGGCGTCGCATACCTTGTTGAGGATCGTCAGCAGCTTGCCCAGCGGGAACTCGGCGTGGGTGGCCGCGTGCCCCTGGCGCAGCTTGTCCATCACGTGGCGCAAACTGCGGCCTTTGACGCGCTTCATGGTGAAGTAGACGCGGCCTTGCGAGTCGAGCCCCAGCTCGTGAACGGGCACGATGTTCGGGTGTTCCAGCCAGCCGGTAAGCTGCGCCTCGGCGATGAAGCGATTGACCGGCCCGGTATCGAGCGGCGAGCCGCTGTCGGAGTCCTTCTTGCGCGTGTCGCGCAGCAGCACCTTCATGGCGACGCGCCGGTCGAGGTCGCTGTCCTGCACCTCCAACACCGCGCCCATGCCGCCGCGGGCGATTTCGCCGATGACTTTATAGCGCTCTGAAACGTGGTGCCCGTGGGCGAGTTCTTCGCGGTGCTGCTCGGCGGCTACCTTGGCGCGTTCCTCGGACTCGCCGTCGAGGTCGATCAGCGTGCTGCCGCCCTCAAAGAACGCGCTTACGCCTGAGTCGCCGACGCGTTGCATTGACGCCATCGAGTCGAGCTCCAGGAACTCGACATCGTCGGTGGCGGTGCTGGCGTGTGTGGCGTTTTCGTCCATCTAGGGTGGTCGCACTCCGGGCGCCTAACTCACGCATTCCTCTTTTAACCCGATGCGCCTGCAAGGGTTGTAACGAACGTGCAAAAGCTTTCGCGTGAACATTTTAGCCCGCGCCGGGAGGCTTGGAACGCCCGATCAGTCCTTGCCGGCCAGCAGGCTCTGGAAGGCCCATTCGATGGGCTCGTCGAGGTCGTCCGCCCCGTCGTGGCAGGCTTCACAGGCTTTGCCGATGGCGGCGGCCTTTTTGCCCACGTCTGCAGGGTCGGTGGCCGTTGCGAGCTCATCCGTGCGCTTGAGCACGTCGGCGATCCACTGGTCCCACTTTTCTTTCTTGTAGAACGAGCCCGCGTTGTCCTCGTACATGCCGCCGACGAACTCGGCGATTGCCCGCAGGTCCACCAGTGACTGCTCGGGCGTGCGCTTTTTGTCGGGCTCGCGCGGGTCGTCGATGATGCCCGCGTCGCGCAGGATGTCGCGCAGGCGGTACTTCATCTGGTCCATCTGGCGCCCGGTGCCCTTCTTTTCATCGACTACGGGCGTCAGGCCTTTCATCTTCCCGGCATCAAAGAACAGGCTCTTGGGCGGGTCCTTGGGACCCGCGTCGGCGACGGGCACGAGCGCCGGCGGGTCGAGCTTGATCTCTTCCTTGTCGTGCGCCTTGTGGCAGTCCTCGCACACCTGGCGCAGCTCTTTGCGCGCTTCCACCTGGCTGGGGCCATCCGGCGCCAGCAAAAGCTTGCGCGCGGCCGCTGCGCCCTTGGCCGCAAGCTCGTCCCATTTGGCGCGCCCGGCGTCGTCGATCGGGTCCGGGTAGGTGCCGATCAGGTTTTCGTGCAGCAGCTGGATGTCGCGCGCCATGTTGTGCGCGTCGGCGGGCAGCGCCTCGGCCGAGTTCTTCAGCGAGCGGTTGCGGGTGCCCATTGCCGTCATCAGCTCTTCTAGGTCGGGCTTGCGGAACCAGCCCTCCTTGTCGGACATGTCCTGGATCACCGTCACGGCCGCGAGAATCAGCCCCGCCGCCACCGTGACGATCAGCCCAATCTGCAGCGGCTTGCGCAGGCGGGCGGGCTCGGTGGCGACGGTCTCGATGAACGGCAGCGCCAGCACGACAACCGCGCCCAGCAGAGGCAGCACGTACAACGCCACCAGTGGCGGCGCGAACTTGAGCATCGAGTACAGCGGCAGCGCGTACCACTCCGGGCGCGCGCTCGGGAAGCGCTCATCAAGATTTCCCTGCAGCCCCAGCGGCGCGTGCCACAGGAAGGCGACGACGGCAACAACCACCAGCACTGTTGCCCCGGTGCCGATGTGCATGGAGGGCGCGACTTCGGCCTTGCCGTCGCGCCACAGGAAGCGGCACAGCGCTATCAGCAGCGCGGGCAGAACAATCGCATGCAGCCCGAAGAAGCGGGCCAGCGTGGCCGTGCCGATCGTTTCTCCGCCCTGCGCGAGCGAACGCAGCTGCTCGCCGATCACAGGCGCCTCGGCGAGGTAGCCCAGGCGGATATTGGTGCCGTGCACCGCCAACTGGTCATAGGGCAGAAGCTGGCCGGTCATGCTGAAGCCGAAGATCAGCCCCAGCAGCGCGGCCGCGCGCCACCAGCGCCACTGCGCCGGGCGGCGGAACAGCCCGCGCCACAGCAGATAGCCCAGATACGCGCCGCTCAGCACGATCATCAGGTTCGAGGCGTGATAGTGCGCCGCGCGAACGACTCCGCCCAGTGCACCGGCCTGGAACCACGCCGTCGAGGCGTTGGCGTCCTCCATGGTTGGCGTGTAGACCAGCGCCATCATTGCGCCGCTGCCGACGAGAATCGCGACACAGGCTAGGATCGCGGTGACGGCGAGGCTGGCGACGACGTCCTGCCCCGGCTCCGGCTTGCGGATGATCTGCGACGTGCCGCGCAGCTCGAGCTCTTTCTTGACCTCGGCCAGCAGCTCGTCATGGATCTGCGAAGTTGTCTCGAAGCCGGCGCCGCTCATGCGCTACCTCGCGGCGTGCGGGCCTCGGTGCCGATCACGAAATCCTGCCAGGCCACGAACAGCCACGGCTGGCCCTTGTGGTCGGCGATCTTGGCCTCCAGCGGGTCCATGTCGCGCGGGGCGGGGCCCTTGGTCTTGGTGCCGTCGGTCTTGAACTCGGCGCCGTGGCAGGGGCACACGAACTGGCTGTCTTTCTCGTGGTAGTCGATGGTGCAGCCCGCGTGTGAGCAGACCGGGTTCAGCGCCTTGAACGCCGCCGCGTCTTCGCCGTCGCCGACGCGCACGACATACACCAGTTGCTCGCGTGTGCGCAGCCGCCAGCCGTCGCGCGCCGACAGGCTGATGTGCAGCCTGAGCGGCTTGTCCTTGGCCAAAGCGCCCAGCTTGAGCATCGGGACCAGAGGCTGCGGGCCTGCGCCCACACTCTCACCCGGTTTGGGCGGCACAAACGCGCTGGCCGCGCCGACGCCGCCTGTAATGACCGCAATCCCGCCGATCACGGCGATACGCAGGAAATTGCGGCGGTCTTCAGAATCTGCCCCGGAGGTCATGAACCGCAATGATCGAAGATCGCGGGTGAATGTTCAATGGATGAAGTTCGGGAGTTCCGGGTTCGAAGTTCCGAGTTCAACGCGGAGCGCAGAGACTCAACTCCGCACACCATTGCCCCAGCAGGCGGCGCAGATGCCGAAAATCTTCTGGCTGTGGTGGGTGGGGTGGAAGCCGTTGGATGACGCCACCTTGTCCTGCAGCTTCTCCATGTCCGCGTTGAAGAACTCGAGAATCTTGCCGCACGAAGTGCAGATCAGGTGGTCGTGGTGAGGGCGTCCTTCGGACAGCTCGTACACCTTGTAGCTGTCGCCGAACTGGTGCTCCTCAAGGATGTTCGCTTCCACCATGACGGAAAGCGAGCGATACACCGTCGCCTTGCTCACGCGCGGGCGCTGGTTGCGGAACTGGTCTACGAGGTCGTCGGCCGTGAAGTGGGTTTTGTCCATCTCGAGGATCTTCTCGAGAATCTGGCGACGCTGGGTGGTCAGCTTGAGGGACTTCTTCTGCAGGAACGACTCGAACTTGGTAAGCAGCCCGTCAATGTCGACGTTCGGCGCCTTTCGGATGCTGGATCGCGCCATGCCGTTTCCCGCTGCCCGTGGGTTATTCGTCCGAATCAGAGGGCCTGCCCTTGCCCCGGGCGTCGGCTTCCAACGCCTCGTCTATGAGCTTAGACACCTCTGCGCCCTTTGCAATTGAGTCATCGAACACGAAGTCGAGGTGCGGCATGGTGCGGATTTCGAGCTCTTCGGCAACGCGCTTCTGGATGAAGCCGCGCGCGCTTTCAATGAAGCGCTCGGCCGTGCGCTGCTCGGATTCGCTGCCGAGCATGGACCATGAGACGCGGGCGTGCGTAAGGTCCTTGCTGACCTTTACGCCGGTGATGGTTATAAGTCCCTTCAGCCTGGGGTCCTTAAGCTCATTCAGAAACAGCGTGGCAATGTCTTGCCTTAGGCGGCTCTGAATTCGTTGAATACGACGTGGATCAGCCATAAAACCCCATGCAAGCGGCCGCAGTTGAGCGTCCGTAAATACGGCGACGACGGGCCCAGCAAAACAAACCCCCGCGCAATCGCCAGAGGTGGTGCCAGATGTGGATCAAACGTTCTCTCGTGATCGTGCCCGTCGTGCTGATCGCGTTTCTGGTGCAATCCATTTTCTGGGTGCCCGGCGTTGAGACCGTCGCCAATAACGACGCACGCCTCGACCGCCTGATTTTCTACATGGGCGCAAACCCGGAGGACATGAACAGCTGGACCAGCACCAAGACGTCCGACACAACAATCAGCGACTACCTCAACGAAGGCCTGCTGCGCATCAACCAGAATTACGAGACCGAGCCGTGGATCGCCGACCCGGTGACCGTCCAACATCAGATGACGTTCCGGCTGCCCACCGGACAGACACCAGAAAGCATTGAGGCGCTTCTGCGCCTCAAGTACGGCGACAAGCTGACGGAGTGCCGGCAGGTTGCCGACGCCGGCGAGTTCGGCGTCGACCTCAAGACGCTGAAGGAAAGTAACGAAGAGACGCCGAGCGTTTTTCGATTTGCGCGCCCGGCAAAGATGCGCATCCTGCTCGCGCCCAAGCCGCAAAAGGGCAAGATCGTAAGTGCTGTAGAGCCCGAGTTCGACGCGCGCCTTGAGGAGTGGCTTGGCGGCGAGCCCTTCATGGCTTGGAACGTCGAGTCGCTGGTAGCTGCGGCGACGGCCGGCGCGCCGGAAGATCTGAAAGCCGGCCTCAATGCCAAGGAACTGGCGGCGGCCATTGGCGCGATACTCGATGCCGATGGCCGGAACATTGCGCACGCGCCGATCGTTGATTTCACGATCCAGAAAGACATTCACTGGGTCGACGGACCGTTCTTCGACCCCGCGGAACGTACGGACCCGGAAACCGGCGAAGAGCGCGAATACTTTGGCGATCCCAACGGGCCGTTCTGGGTGAAGGGCCCCGAAGTTCAGGCACGCGACGCCAAACTGACGTTCGACTATTTGAAGGATGTCAACTTCAACAGTCCGCGCCGCTCAAGCTACACCAGCATCGAAGAATCGCGGATATTTGAAGATGACCCGTACCACTTCCAGGTCGTGTACAGCGAACTCTATTCCCCGGCACTGGGCGACCTGACGGGCTCGCTTCTTCCATATCATGTCTGGAACCGAGAAGCCTGGACCAAGGAAGCAATCCGGAAGGGTCGCGGCCCGGACGACATCGGCCAGAAGGTCGCGGAAGGGCTTTCGCAGTGGGACCCCGTGCCGCCGGGCATGTACAATCCCATGTTGCACCTGCCCTCGCGTGACCGCGAGTTCTCTCTGAAGCCTAGTTCCCTGAGCTACATGGTGCTGGAGCCCCTGCACGGGGATTCCCTGCCGCTCTGGGAGAATGGGAAAATGTGCCGGCTGCGCCGCAACGAATTCTACTGGCAGCGCAAGCCAGAGTTTGAGTTCATCGACTACTACGTCTTCGACCCGAACATGGGGCGCGAGACTGCGGAGGTAGTGTTCAACTCGGGCGGTATTGACATCTATGGCGCACGTGACTTTCAAGTGGAACGCTATGAAAAGATGACCGACCGCTACACCGTCATCAAGCGCCAACCCAACCAGTACGAGTACCTTGCCTTTAACAACAGCCGGCCGCAGCTTGCGGACCCGCTGGTGCGCAAAGCGTTGTCGATGGCGATCAACGTCGACGAGATACTGGAGTACGTGGTTTACAACCAGGGGTCACGCATCAACGGGCCAGCCTACCCCGTCCTGCCGTGGTACAACGAAGACCACATGATCACCCACACCTGGCGAACCGACGGCAAGGACGCCGCAGGAAACGTCGTCAAGCGCAAGGGCAAGACCGAGAAGATGAAGTACCTGCCCTATGACATTGACGAAGCGCGAGCCTTGCTAATCGAGGCGGGTTACAAGGACGTCAATGGCAAACTGGTCAAGGACGGTGAGCCGCTACGCCTGCAGTTCATTAACAGCTCGGGCGGCGGGCCGCGGAAGAATACGGCCTTGCTGGCCAAAGAGCAGTGGGCGAAGCTCGGTGTGGACGTGAAGTACGACGAGTATGAATGGAACGTATTTATCCAGCAGTACGTTATGGCGCTGAACTTTGACGTGTGCGTACTCGGCTGGTCGGGAGGCATCGACTTCGACAGCCGACAACTCTGGCGCTCGGATAGCTGGCCCACCAACGGGGGGCTCAACCTGGCGGCCTACAGCAACCCCAAGGCCGACGAGCTAATGGACAAGATCCTGAAAGTCTACGACTACGACGAACAGGTTCGCATCAGCCACGAGATCTTCAGCGTGATCGCCGACGACTTCCCTTACGTGTTCCTGTACTCGCCGTACTCGACGACCGTGCTGGACGGACGCATCGTCTGGCGCAAGGAAACCGGGCGTGACGCACAAGGCAATCCAATCTATGAAGACCGCCCTGTGAACCACGAATTCATCAAGGGTGCGCGCGCCAACCTGCGCTATTTCTTCCCGGAGCTACTGCGACGCGAAGAGATTCCGCAATGGCAGGATCAGGACTTCAAGCGCTAGGGAGACTCGATGGTTTCGTACATTATTCGGCGCTTGCTGCAGATGGGTCTGACGCTGTTTGTCGTCAGCATCCTGAGCTTCCTGATTGTCGCCCTGTCACCGGGCGATCCCTATGCGAGCCAGCTCGATCCAAAAAAGTCTGACGCAGACAAAGAGCGTCAGCGTGACGCTGTGGGCTACGACGATCCGGTAGTCCAGAAGTATCTGAAGTTCTACGGTGACTTCTTCAACGACTTGGGCGCGGTTGTGGCCAAGGTCTTCGGCGGCGGCGAAGACCACGAATGGAAGCTGAACAGTTTTACGGCCAAAGAGCCCGTGCTTCCGACCATGTGGCGCAAGATGCTCGTGACGCTTCCGCTCGTGCTAGTGACTACCCTGGTCGTCTGGACGTTGTCCTTCCCCATCGGGGTCTATTCGGCGTTGAGACGAAATTCGGTCCAGGACAGGGCGATCACCGTGCTGGCCTATGCGTTGATTGCGTTCCCGGGCTTCTGGATCAGCTTGCTGCTGGTCTCCTTCCTCACGAATTCACTGAAACTTCCCGTCGTCTCGCCGGAAACCCTGGGTGTACAACTAGACGGCCCGCGCTGGTTCTTTGACGCCACGTGGCACGTGGCAGTACCCGCGATCATCGCGTCGCTGACAGGGGCGGCCGTACTTACTCGCTACGTGAAGGGCCAGATGCTTGAGGTCATGGACCAGGACTACATCCGCACGGCGAAGGCCAAAGGGCTTGATGCGGATACGGTCTACTACAAGCACGCGCTCCGGCCAGCTTCGCTGCCGTTCGTGACAATGCTCGCGGGCCTGCTGCCCAGCCTGTTCGGCGGCTCTGTGGTGTTCGAGGCGATTTTCTCATGGCCCGGGCTGGGTCGATGGGTGTTCGAGGCGGTGTTTTCACGCGACCTGTACATCGTGGTCAGCAGCCTGTTCATAGGATCCGCTCTGACACTGATCGGCATCCTCATATCAGACATCCTGTTGAGCGTGGCTGACCCCCGCGTCCGCCTGTCGTAGGAGAGAGAATGTCCACCGGAATGCGAAAGCCGACATCTCCTCTGCGTGACGCGTTGCGAATCTTCTTCCGCAACAAGCCCGCGGTCATTGCGGCGATCATGATCATGCTGCTGGCGTTCATGGCCATCAGCGGCTCGTACTACACAGGCAAAGAACCCGATGCATCCGACCTCATCCGTCTCGAAGAGGCAAAGCTGCTTGGCGACGAAGTGAAGCTGGGCGTCAATCCGGATGCGAAGCTCGACCCGATCTCCACCAACCTGAAAGACACATTCCTGCCGCCGGGCAGCGAGAGCAAAGAAACACCGGGCAAGACGTACTTTCTGGGGTCGGACCACCTAGGGCGGGACGTGCTGGCACGACTCTGGGCCGGCAGCACCATCAGCCTGACAATTGGCTTCCTCGCAGTGGGCATCTCAGTACTGCTCGGGATCAGCCTTGGCGGCATCGCCGGCTTCTTCGGACGTTCGCGTGTTGGTTTGCCTGTATTGAGCACCCTGTTGCTCGCCGTTACCGCCGGCATCTGCTTCGCCGCCGAATTCACGACTGCGGGCTGGGTGTTGTCGATGCTAACCGCCGGCCTTTTCATAGGGCAAGTCGTCGTCGCCCTATCTGGCGGACGATGGCGCTCGGTTGCGGTATGGGCCGTGGTCTGCCTGCTGTTCTTCGGAATGCTGACGTTTAACGCAAGCGTCGAATCGAATACACCGGAAGGCCGGCCCATCGAGCACGCGGCGGCCGTGCATGACCAAGCGTACGCCCTGCTGCTGGATCTGCGCGACTTCGGCAACGAGGTAAAGCAGCTAGAACTCGAAGGCAAAGCCGAGGTGAAGGGTGAAGACGGGAAGGACGTCGAACAGCCCGACTGGCGGTGGCAGGGTCAGACGGCGATCGAAGTAAGGACAAGCGCGGTCAAGTGGCTCGTTACCCGCTACAACCTCGAGCTTCAGTACCGCGACTTCGAGACCCGCAAACGGCTTGGCGTCGAGCAACAGCAGCGCGCCGATCATCTGGAGCAGTTCGAGAGTGAGTATCGGACGCGCGCGGAGGCTTCAAGGTCCGAAGCGGAGTCACTCCGCAAGCAGCAGTCAGAGGCCTCCGCCCGCGGCGAACGCGACAAGGCACGCGAGTTCAGTGAACTCGCCGCGAGCGCGGAAGCCCGCGCCGCTACGTTCGACCCGGACTCCCTGAAGAAGCGGGCAGAGTCCACACGCAAAGAAGGCGAAGAAAACGAGAAGGTGGGAGAAGCCATACTGAGTGCGCTCGCCGAGCCAATTGAAGCCTATCGCATCGCACTCGAGGCCGCTCAGGACCAGTTCAATGAGGCCGCCGAGCGCGACTCTGGCGACCCGGACAAGTCCTGGGCCACCCTGCGACAGCTTCGAGAGATTGAACTGGACGCAACAATCGCTCAGGCCACGTGGGACCTGGCCGTCAAGAAGGCACAGATCGCAGCCATGCCAGAGGCCGAGCGCGCTGCAGCGAACACGACCGCCGAACAGAAGGCACTCGACGACGCCACTGCCGCACGCAAGAAGTTTGGTGAAGCCAAGCCCGAGCAGCTGAAAGACACAGAGGTAAAGCCCCTCACACTGCTGAGCAGCAATGCGCTGGTGGATCGCCGCGGCAAGGTTCGCAAAGCGCTCGTAGACCGCTACGGTGCCGAAACCAAGACGCGCCGCACCGCCTTGTACAGCGCAGAAATGCTCAACGGGGAGGCACGCTACGGCTTCTACAAGATTACGCGCCACTTCCTGGCTTATCTGATCATGCTCGTACTGCTGGTGTCGGTCAGCCTGGTAGTGCTCGCGGAGGGCCAGGCTGGCGCCGTCGAAAGCACCCTGTTCTCGAAATTCTATCTGCCGACCATCTCCGTCGATGACCTCGTCATGCGGTTCACTGAAATCATGATGACCATCCCGGTGATCTTCCTGATTCTCGCCGTGCTGGCGATGTTCGAAAAGGACGTCTACATCACCATGGGCGTGATCGGTCTGACCAGCTGGATGGGCACAACTCGCTTCGTGCGCGCGGAGGTTCTGTCCCTGCGCGAGCAGGACTTCGTGCAGGCCGCCAAGGCGCTGGGTGTCAGCGACTTCCGCATCATCTGGCGTCACTTGGTGCCGAATGCGATCAGTCCGGTGCTGGTTAGCGCGAGCATCGGCGTCGCGGGGGCCGTGCTGGCCGAGAGTACACTCAGCTTCCTGGGCATCGGCGCCGGCCCGGACCAGTCGACCTGGGGCAAGATCCTCAGCGAAGGCCGCGAGTTTATCAACGACGCCGCCTGGCTGACGTGGATTCCGGGTATTGCCATCCTGATCACCGTGTTGTCCTTCAACCTTCTGGGTGAAGGCCTGCGCGAGGCGTTCAACCCGAAACTTCGCGGGCGCTAGCCCGCACCGTGCCCCATGACGCTGCGCCCGCGCGGCGCTATCATGCCTGCTTATGAAGATCCTGCTCGCTGATGACGAACGCGGCATTCGCCTGACCCTCTCCGAGGACCTCGAGGAGGCGGGCCACGAAGTCGTGGCCGTCGAAGACGGCGAGCTCGCGATGAAAGAGCTCGGCAAGCAGCACTTCGACTGCATGATCAGCGACGTCGTCATGCCGCGCGTTGACGGGATGAGCCTGCTGCGCTTCGCGCGCGAAAAGGTCCCCGACATCATCGCCATCATGATTACCGGCAACGCGACCGTTGAGCGCGCACTCGAAGCCATGCGCCTCGGCGCCAAAGACTTCGTCGAGAAGCCCTTCAACAACGAAAAGATCGTGCTGCTCGTCGGCGGCTACGGCGAAAGCCAGCAGACCGGGCGCAACTACAAGCAGCTCGTCGAGGAAGTCAAAACCGAGTTCAAGGTCGACCAGATGGTCGGCAGCAGCCCGCAGATGAAGCGGCTGTACGAGAACATCAAGACCGTGGCAGAGTCCGACTTCAGCGTGCTGATCCAGGGCGAAAACGGGACGGGCAAGGAAGTCATCGCCACCGTGCTGCACCAGCACAGCTCGCGCTGCAAGGGCCCGCTGATCAAGGTCGGCTGCCACATCAGCAACGCCAATTTGCTCGAAGACGAGCTGTTCGGGCACGAGCCCGGCGCGTTCACCGGCGCAAGCTCACGCCGCATCGGCCGCTTCGAGCAGGCCGATGGCGGGACGATCTATCTGGACGACATCGACGATATGCCGATCGACACTCAGGCCAAGCTGCTGCGCGTGCTGCAGGAGCGCGAGATCGAGCGCCTCGGCGGCGACAAGCCGCTGAAGGTCAACATCCGCGTCATCGCCAGCACCAAGGTGGACCTGCGCGATTGCGTGAAGGAAGGCAAGTTCCGCGAAGACCTGTACCACCGCATTAACGTCATTGACCTGATCGTGCCGCCGCTGCGCGAGCGCGAGGGCGACATCTCCAGGCTCGTCGAGCACTTCGTGCAACGCTATGCGCCCGACACGGAGCTCAAGATCGACGCCGATGCCATGTCCGCGCTGGTTGCCTACCCCTGGCCGGGAAACGTGCGCGAGCTGCAGCACAGCGTCCAGCGCGCCATCGCTTTCGGCAAGGCCGGCGGGCTGCTCAAGAAAGAACACTTCCTTCGCGACTACACGGCCGAGTTGCCCGAGGGCGCGCAGACCGAGACCCCGGGCGACGACCGCCGCACGCTCAAGGACGTGGTCGCAGCCGCCGAGAAGGCGCACATCAAGAACGTGCTGCGCATGACGAACGGCAAGATCGAGGAGGCCGCAACCATCCTCGGCATCAGCCGCAAGAACCTCTGGGAAAAGCGCAAACAGTACGGGCTACTCGACGAGTAGCGTGAGCCGCCAAGACGCAAAGCCGCCAGGAAATCAAAGCGCTCCGCAACCCTGCTGCGATTTCAGTGTCTATTGAACAGCCAGTCCTTGGCGTCTTCGCGCCTTGGCGGTTAAACAAGCAGTGCCATGACGGAAACCACAGTCCAACCGTCGTTTCCTCGCGCCGTTGCCGCGCTTTTTGCGCGCGAGGTCCGCGTCGAGCTGCGTACCAAGTCGCTGATTACCAGCATGGGGCTGTTCGCGCTGCTGTGTGTCGTAATCGTCGGGCTGGGCGTGCGCGGGCTCAGCAACGATGAAACCTTCCAGCGCTTCGTACTGGCGATGCTGTGGGTGTGCACCATGTTCGCGGCCGTGGTTGGTCTGAACCGCGCCGCCAGCGCCGACCGCCGCAAGGATTTCTTCCAGGCGCTGCTGATTCTGCCGCACGACGCGGGGCTCGTGTTCTTCGTGCGGCTGGTCTCTACGCTGGTGTTCCTGCTGCTGACGCAGGCGATCATGATCGTCGTCGCCGTGCCGCTGCTGAAGCTGGATTTCTTCGACCAGCCGCTGATGCTGCTGGTGATTCCGCTGGCGGACCTCGGCGTGCTGGCACCCGGCGTGCTGCTGTCGTCGGCCACCAGCCGCGTACGCGGGGGTGAGGCTTTGCTCACGATTGCTCTGCTGCCGGTCGCCGTGCCGGTGTTTGCGGGCGCAACCGGCGCCACCGAGAGACTGCAAGGCGGCAGCGGTGTTGCGGGCGCAATGCCGTATGTGTTGCTGCTGGTGATCTGCTGCGCTATGTTCACGGCGCTCGGGCTGCTGCTCTACGGGCGGCTCAACGAGGGATAATGGCTACTGCCTCCAAACCGTTTCCCGCATGGCTGGTGACACTGGCGCTGGCGGCGCTCGGGCTGATCGGCGCCGAAGTGGTGTTTTACCTCAGCTACAATTACGTCCCCACCCAGATCAGTGAAGGCACGCTGTGGGTCGTCACGCCGGACCGCGGCTCGCCCATCAACCTGTACGAGAGCTACCGCATATTCTTCGTGCACCTGCCCAGCGCCTACAGCACCGCACTGTGCTGCGGCATCTGCCTGGTCGGCGGCGTCATGTGGCTGCTCAGCAGGAAACCCAAGTGGGAAGCGCTCACCGTTGCGTCGGCCGAAGTGGGCATGCTGACCGGCGCGATCGTGCTGCTGACCGGGACGCTCTGGGCCGACTACGCCTGGGGCAGCGGGCGCATAGGCAGCGGCTGGAACTGGGAACCGCGGCTGACCACCATGCTGATCCTGTGGCTCGCGTTCGCCGCGCTGCTGGTGCTGCGCAAAGCGATGGACCAGCCGCGCCAGCGCAGCGCACTCACCGCAGTTTACGGCATTCTGCTGGGGCCTCTGTATCCGCTGGTCAGCAAGGCGATCGAGATCGGGCAGACCAGCCACCCGAAAAGCTTCAGCGACCTTTTGACCGCACCGGAGATCGCCGTCACCAAGAATGTGGCGAGCCTCGCGTTGACCGTCGCCTTCATGGGGCTGGTCGCGCTGCGTTACCAGATGGGTCGCCTTGGACAGAACATCGAGCAGGAGCGTGCAGCATGAACAAGTGGTTGGCGTTTGGTGTTCGGTGCTCAGTGACTCTGCTGCTGTTGCTGATGTTCGCATTGCCGGTGTTCGCAGACAGCAAGGCCGAGAACCTGAAGCCGCTCGATGCCCCCAGCGCCGAGGGCATCGGCGGCACAACCGCAAAGCCAGCATCGACCGAGGCCACGGATGCGGCGCTGGAAGCGAGGTACCGCGCCGAACTCGAAACACGCCTCGCCCAAGAACGCGACAGCTACGCCGGCTCGCTGCGCAGCCTGTGGCTGGCCAACGGCGCGGTCTGGGCCTGTCTGCTGGGGTTCATCATCTCGCAGGCGCTCGCCATCAAGAAACGCAGCGCCGAACTCGAGCGCCTGAAGGCGCAGCGGGAAACGAAGTAGTAAGCTCGCCGCATGGCCCTTTTTGACGAAGCCACGCTGACACGACTGCGCCGCCTGCGGCTCGCGGCCGGGCGGGTACAGCGCGGCGGCGCACGCGGCGAGCGGCTGTCGCGCCAGTTCGGTGCAGGCCAGGAATTCGGCGCGCACCGCCCGTACACCCAGGGCGACGACCTGCGCCGCGTGGACTGGAACGTCTACGGGCGCCTCGGCCAGCTCTTCCTGAAACTGTTCGAGCAGCCGGGCCAGTTACGCGTGCTGCTCGTCGCTGACGATTCTCCCACGATGAACTTTGGCGAGCACGACAAGTGGCTCGCCGCGCGCCGGGCGCTGGCAGCGATCGGGATGATCGCGCTTGAGGGCAGCGAGCACGTGGTGCTGTCGCGCCTGAGCGTGCCGACGCCCGTCAACTTCGACGGGACCGGCGAAGCGCGGCTGCTGCAGCTTCTCGACGAAATGCCGGTAGCGCCTGCGCCCACCGAAAACACGGCCGGCGTTCGCGGGTTGTTCGAGCGGCGCGGGCGCGACTCGGTGCTTGCGCTGGTCAGCGACTTCCAGAATCGCGAGCCGCTGATCGGCATTCTGCGCGATGCCCGGCGCGCGGGCGTGCGCGCCGTCGCCATCAGCATCGCCGCGGCCGAAGAATTGAACCCGAAGCTGGACGGCTTTTCCCGCCTGCAGGCGATCGCCGGCGCCGACACCCGCCTGCGCATCGACGAACGCGTGCTGGCGGCCTACCGCGAGGAAGTGCAGCAGTATCGCGAGAGTGTCACCCGCGCGGTGCACGCGGCCGGGGCGGCGTTCATCGAGCTGGACTCGGCCGATCCGATTGAGCCTCTGATCGTCGACCTGATGCGCGCGGGTGTGATCGGCGCGTAGCCGCCGATCCGCTCCGGGCGACAGCCCGGGGATGTGACCTGCAAGGCATCAACCCCCGCCCTTTCGGGCGGGGCGGGTCGAACTCAGATACTGCCCGTTCGCTAACGCTTCGGGCGCCAAGGGGGTATGCTCGGCAGATGCTCGAGTTCGCCCGGGAGCAATGGTTGTGGCTGTTCGCGCTCGTCGGCGTTTTCTACGTCGCGTGGTGGTTTGCGCGGCGCTATCGCAAGCGGCGCGTGACCTACGGGCTCATCTGGCAGCGCGTGGCCAGACGGGTACTCCCGCCCGGCTGGAAGCGCATTCTAAGGACCATACTCACCCTGCTGGTGTCCGGGCTGATGCTCACAGCCATCGTGCTCAAGGCCGCCGGGCTGCAGAAATCCGAAAGCGACCAGCCCGCACCGCTGCTGGTCTTCATCCTCGTGGACAACAGCCCTTCCATGCGGGCCCTGGAAGGCAAGCTGACTCGTGCGCAACTGGCGCAACAGCGCGCGCAGCAGATCGTGGACAAACTCGGCCAACTCGACCGCGCGGCCCTAGTCTGGCGTCAGAGCGGACAGATGCTCGTCGGGCCATGGCTCAAGCGCGGAGATGCAGTCACAGATCGCCCGCGCACGGACTGGTCGCAACGCACACCGCCGACCGACCTCGGGCGAGTCCCCGCCCCGCCCGCACTGCCGACGCAGCCAACGCCGGAGCGAGTCTGCATCGAGCTGACCGATTCAGACGACCCGGTCAACGTCGGCGTCACAATGCTGCGAGAGGCCATCGGCACAAGCCTGCACAACGATGGCATCAAGCGCGCAGTCTTTGAGCCACCCGCCGGCGCCTCCAGCAGCGGAAGCCTCTTGGTCAAAACACACTTCGGCGCAGACATCGAAGCCACTCTGTGGCCGCCGGTGTCCGCGTCGCCATCGCTGCCCGTCTCGCGTGAGCCCGGCATGACGAACACCTGGCGCGTCGTGCTCCCGATCCAGGCCAAGCCGCTGCACGTGCGCGCAAGCGTCGTCCCGAGCGACCCCTTAAACGAGGACAACGACATCTTCGTTCAGCTTGATCCGCCGCGGCTGGCAACGGTCACGCTTTGTTATCCCGCTGAAGACGGCGAGCCGAACGACCAACTGGAGAAAACGCTCAGGCTGCTGCTTCCGGGGCGCGAAATCTCCGCGGTCGCCATGCCGAGTGCCACCCTGATCCAGTCCGACCTCGTGGTGTGCGACCGCGCCCTGCCTGCCAGCTACGAGGCCCGCTACCTGATGTGCTTCGGCGTGCTGCCCGCCGAGTACGGGCGTGTCGGCCTGCCAGTGGCCGCGGAACCGAACATGCAACTGCACGTGGATCAGCCGGACGGGCTCGGCTTTGACGTGCCCGACCTGACGCTGCTGTACGGGGAGGAGGCCGTGCCGTTGGAAGAAGGCCACTCGCTCATTCCGCTGGCGAAGCACATGCAGGGCGGAACGCTGGTCGGAGTCAAACGTGCGTCGCCGGAATTGCTCTACATCGGGTTCATTCCGCACCTCAGCTCGCTGCTGCTGCAGGATGACTGGTCGGGTGTGTTGCTGCTGTCACGCTGGCTTGCCGCCATACAGGGTGGCTCGCGTGAAAGGCTGCCCCTGTTTGTGCAAGCTGGCGAACAGGCGGACTTCGAGCTGGCGCGCCCCGGCACGCTGAGTCTGCAGTATGTCAGCACCAACCCGTGGGCACAGAGCTACGGTCCCCGCGCGTACAGTGTCACCAGCGGGCCCGACGGCCGAGGCAAACTCGGTCCGTTCGAGATCCCCGGCGAATACGTCATCCAGCGCTCGCAAACGGAAGTCGGGCGCCTGACGGCCTTCGCACCGTATGACCCGGACCTGACCGTTCCAAACTTCCCTCCCGTCGACCTGGACGGGCTGTTTCAGCCCAGCGGCGAGCCGGACTGGCGCGACCATGTGCCGGGCGCGCTGCTTTGGATTGCTCTTGGGCTGATGGTGCTCGAGTGGCTGCTTTGGCTGGTGGGTGTGACTGAATGAGTACAGGCAGGAATGCCTGTGCCACGCGTTGAAAAAGCACCGAGGCCGGGATTTCTCCCGGCCTCGGTGCGTGAGCGAAGCTGTCTTAGCTTTCGGCCATCTGGCGCAGGCGCTTGCGGTTCAGGATCGTGACCCGCTTGCCTGACGCGCGCAGAATGCCGTCCTTTTCCATACGGCTGAAGCCGCGCGAGACGACTTCCCGTACCGTCCCGATTTGTGCGGCAATCTCGGACTGCGTGTAGGGCAGCACCACCAGGATCTCGGCGTCGCCGGCGTCGCCGTGGTTGTCGGCGATCCAGGTGTCGAGCCAGTTGGCGAGGCGGTTGTGCGCGTCCTTGAGGCTGAGCTGGTCCACCAGGTCCAGCATGTTGCCGTAGCGCTTGTTCTGCTCTTTGAGAATCGCGACGGCCAGCGCCGGCTCGCGGTGCATGATCTCGCGGATCGCCGGCAGATCGATCTCAGCCACTTCCGTGGTCGCGCGCGAAATGCAGTTCACCGGCACGGTCTTGTACGGGTCGGTCAGGCTGCTGAGCCCGAACACGTCGTGCGGCTTGGCGTAGCCGAAAACCTGCTCCTTGCCGGCCTTGTTGACGCGATAGAACTTCAGCTGGCCGGACAGCACGACGCAGAACGCCTTCGGCGGCTGGCCGGCGTTCAGGTACACTTCACCGTCCTCAAGGCGCTTGAGCGATGTGCGGGCTTCAAGCTCGTTGAGCGTGTCCTCGGAAAGGCCTTTGAAAAGGGGAATGTCTTTGAGCATCTCAGTGGCGTGCATCTATGGTTTCCTTTCAACTCGGGGGACAACCCGCCGCCTTTATGGAACGAACATCACCGGCTACCCCTTCCCGAACCGGACCTAGAACATACCCGGGAAGTTCATCCCGCCGGTGACCTTGGCCATCTCGGCCTGCTTCATCTCTTCGGCCTTCTTCAACCCGGTGTTCACGGCGGCAACCACCAGGTCTTCAAGGAGTGACATGTCTTCCGTGTCGACGGCTTCGGGATCGATCTCAATCTTCACAAGCTCAAGGGCGCCGGAGCAGATGACCTTCACCATCCCGTCGCCCGCGGAGCCTTCCACGTAACGCTCTTTCAATTCTTCCTGGATCTTGCCCATGTCGCGCTGCATGCGCTGGGCCTGCTTCATCAGTTCGCTGAAATTGCCGAGACCAGACATAACGACTCCGTGAAGTGCCAAAATATATAAATGACTGGTTAGCTGTATGCAAGGGTGTTTGTGACAACTGCCGATTTCGCCTAACTCGCGCCAAATTGGCGCTTTAGAGCGTCCAGAGCCTGTTGCTCCTTCGGGCTCCTGTGCTTTTCACCACTCTCTTTGGTGGTGGCGTTCTGTGCGGGTTTTGATTCTTGTTGCGGCTCCGCCACTTTCGCGGACGGTGACTCCAATCTCTCTACTGATACCGGCGCGTCCGCAACTTCGTCCAGGCGCGCGAGCAGCCGGTCCAGCGGCTCCAGCCGTCCTACCATCGATAGTTTTACGAGAGTTGTCTCTACAACCACACGAGGAAATGCCGCGCGCCGCACACGTTGGCGGCAGTCGGTCAGCAGCTCGGCCAGATACACCAGCCCGTGAATGCCATACGCGTCGGCCGTGGCTTTCAGCCCGGCAAGCTCGTTATCAGGCACGTCGATGGCGCGCGTGTCGGCGCTGGCGGCAACCAGCAGCAGCGTGCGCGCCAGCGAAACCATCGACGCCAGCACCTCGGCCACGTCCTTGCCGCTGTCAAACACGTCTTCGGCAAACAGGATGCCCGCCCTCGCGTCGCCCTGGCTGAGCGCGTTCAGAAGCTCCAGCAGCTTGCCGCGCCCGACCAGCCCGAACACGCGCTCGGCGTCTTCCAGCCCGGGCTTGAGCCCCGAGAACGCAAGCAACTGGTCCACGCGCCCGAGCGCGTCGCGCATGCCGCCCTCGGCCAGCTCGGCCACGGCGCGCAGCACGCCGTCTTGCGGCGCGATCTTTTCTTTCCTACAGATGTCCTCGAGCCACGCGACGATCTCGCCCAGTGTCACGCGCCGGAAGTCGTAGCGCTGGCAGCGCGACAGGATCGTCTCCGGAATCTTCTCCGGGTTGGTCGTCGCCAGGATGAACTTCACGTGCGGCGGCGGCTCCTCGATCGTCTTCAGCAGCGCGTTGAACGCGCTGGTCGAGAGCATGTGGACTTCGTCGATGATGAAGATGCGGAAGCGCCCCCGGGCGGGGCGCGTGTCGACGCTTTCCAGCCGCTCGCGCACGTCGTCGACGCGGCTGTTGCTGGCCGCGTCCATCTCAACCACGTCCAGGTCTTCGCTGCGGGCGATGTCGAGGCAGCTTGCGCACTTGCCGCAGGGCTCGAAGCCGTCCGATTTGCGCTCCATGCAGTTCAGCGCGCTGGCGAGAATGCGTGCGCTGCTGGTCTTGCCCGTGCCCCGCGAGCCTGTGAACAGGAACGCCTGCGCCACCCGGTTCGTGGTAATGGCGTTGCTGAGCGCCTTCACCACGTGAGGCTGCCCGACCAGGTCGGCAAACTTCATCGGGCGATACTTGCGCGCGAGTACTGTGTATCCGGGCTCAGCCATGGGGGCATTGGACCCATGCGCGGCTCGCAGGTCAACGAGGCGCGAGCCAACTAAAGCTTGAGCGGCACCTTGTACATGCCGGACCACAGCACGTAGCCCCAGTTGGCGATCATGATGCAGGCCATCAGCACCCAGAACAACGCGATCTGGCGCTTGCTTGCCTCAAGCACCACGCGCTTCTTGAACGGGATCACGAGAAACAGATAGCTGATCGCGCCCCACACCAGGAACACGAACACCATCAACGCGAACGGGTTGTACTTCACTGCCAGCAGAAACTGTCCCGTACACAAGGCCGTGACCGCACGCGTGCCGCCGCACAGCGGGCAGGCGTACCCGAGATAGCGCAGCGGGCTTTCCACCGGCGGCGTCCACATGACGTAGGAGAGCGGGATATAGATCGCCGCACCGATCAGCAGAAACAGCGAATACATCTCCCACGGCGACGGGAACCGCTTCTCGAGATTTGCGACGTACAGGCGCATAGCGACAGCATAATCGGTTCCAGCGGGCGCGTGCAGCCCCGAGTGCAAAGGAGCCACCCATGAAAACCGGCAAGGACTGCCCCAAGTGCGGCGGCGGGCGCATCTTCCACTCACCGACCATCACGGACCGCGACGACGGCTGGGACAAGAACCTCGCCCTGCAGGTGAAGGGGCTCATCTTCAAGCGCGGCGTCGGCGAGCTGGAAGCATTCGTCTGCGCCGGCTGCGGGTACACGGAGCTGTACGTAAGCGACATCGAAGCCCTGCGCCGCGAAGTCGAGAGCTAGGGCCCGCAGCGTCTGGTGTTTCGGGCAGAGCCCCGCGTTGCTAGAAGGGCTGCGCGGACGCGCGAGGCGCTTGCGGACTTAGATTTGCACGCCTTGCACCATTTTCTCGCCGAAATTGCGTGAGAAGCACAATCCAGGTGTCACTAGGGACGGCGCATGTCTGACGGATCGCAGCCTGAAACTTCGGCGCTTGTAAAGCGCGCGCGATCCGGCGACAGGGACGCCTTTGCTAGCCTCGTAACTCGTTACGAAGAAGGGATTTACGGCTACATTCTGGGCCGCTGCCGCGACCCGGAAAAGGCCCAGGAAGTGGTGCAGGACGCCTTCATCACGGCCTACACGACCCTGGCCAAGCTGGAAAAACCGGAGAGTTTCCGCAGCTGGATCATCGGCATTGCCCTGAACCTGCTGCGCAGAAGGAAGAAGGAGATCGCGAATATCGACCTGCTGTCCGGCGCGCACGACAAGCGCGAGACAGGCCTCGGCGGGCTGGCCAACCAGGAGACTCTGGACGCCGTCCGGGGCGCGATCGAGGAATTGCCCGAGAATTACCGCACCGCGCTTCAGATGCATTACTTCGACAAGCAGCGCGGGCGGGTGATCGGGGACGAGTTGGGGGTCAGCGAAGGCGCAGTGCACATGATCCTGCTGCGCGCCCGCAAAGCCCTGGCAGAAAAACTGAAAGCTTTCGCCCCTGAGCAGGACTAGGGGCATCCCGGTGAAAAACCGGACCGGCCCTTCGGGGCCACGACAGGAACAGAACCATGTCAGACCGTGAACATCTTGAGCTGCTGGCCTCGCGCTTCTTCGACGGCGATCTCTCACCGTCAGAGCAAGCCGAGCTTGACGCCGCGCTCGCAAGCGACGCCGAGCTGCGTGCCCTGCACGCGGACCTCGAGCGCGTCCACAACAGCATCAACCTGCTCGCCGAGCAGCGCCTGCCCGCGGATTTCAAAGACCGCATCCTGCAGGCGCTCGACGTCGATGAGGAAGTCGCGAAAGCCAGCGTCATCCAGCTTCCGGTCGCGGGCTGGCGCCACTGGGCCGCTGCAGCGGCGGTCGTCCTGACGGTCAGCCTGCTGGTTGCCGCGGCCGCGTTCAACAACGGCGGCATGCGCAATGGCGAAGTTGCCTACACGCCCCCGGCGCCAAGGGGCGGCACGATTGCCCCGCCGGATCAGGTCCCGCAGGGGCCCAGCACGAACGTGATCGCGTTCAGCGCCGGCGAGTTCGAGCTGAAGTCGCAGCAGGGCTCACAGCGGACGAATCACTTTGAAGGCAGTGTCAGCCTGCCCGCGCAGATTTCCGCGCCGTCTGACACGCATGCCGTCATCGAAGTAAAGGGCGGCAAGGCCGTACTTTCCCCGGGCGCCCGCGCGCAACTGACCGACGTAGACGCGGACGGCATCCCCGACATCGAGCCGATCGACGGCGACCTGTACCTCGAAAGCGCCGGCGCCAACGTGCGCTCGCGCTACGACGGAATGACCATCAGCGTGGACGGCGGGCTTACGCTGCGCCGCACCAAGACCGGCTACGACGCCGAGCCGAGCCACGGCGGCGTACGCATCGGCGAGACACAGTTCGGCTTCCGCCAGTGTGCCAGCCTGGGCGCAAGCGGCATCGAAGTTCGCGATTGCCCCGAGGCGATGCTGGACGACTGGGCCATCCGTGGTCGCGCCGACGGCATCAAGCAGCAGCTGAAGAAGCTCCTCGGCGAGCGCTTCGAGCGCATCCCGACCGATTACTGGAAGCAGTGGGACAAGCTGCTGCGCGGCGTGCTGTCGCAGCCGTCACAGAGCGCGACCTACGCCTACGTGATTCGCTTCTTTGTGAAGTACGACTTCTTCGAGAACGCCACGGCGGAAGAGCTGTCAGCGTGGGAGACCATCGGCGACCTGCTGGCCGAGGGCACCAGCGAAAGCGACATCCCGGTGCAGATGCTCGAGGCCTTCAAGCAGGCCGAAGACGCATTCGACAACGACCCGCAGGCCCTGGCCGACTTCAAGACCATGCTGCGCGAAAGCATCGAGCGCATGGCCGAAAACCACCGCCGCCACCACGGCGGCTAGAACGCAATCGATCCAACGCACGGGCGGACTACGGTCCGCCCGTTGCTTTTGCCACCCAGCCGAACTCGGGGTGCTCGGTTGTGACGTTCGTGAAGCCGGCCGCTGTCAGCTCGGCGACCATCTGCTCCGGTGTGTAGCAGCGCAGGTGGAGCACTTCGTCTTCGGTCTGCACCACCTTGCCGG
The DNA here is from genome assembly GCA_020638675.1 of Planctomycetota bacterium. Taxonomy (GTDB): domain Bacteria; phylum Planctomycetota; class UBA8742; order UBA2392; family UBA2392; genus JACKID01. Next base: position 151,607 of record JACKID010000001.1, on the reverse strand, counting down.
ATTGCTTCAGTTCGTAGCGGTTGGTCATGGTCTCGATCTGCGTGGCGGCGTCGTACTCGGAATGTCCCGCCAGGCGGATCTGCCGCCCGCCGGCCGTGACGGTTCGGGTCACGTCGGACGGCGCGACGTCGTACGGCGGCTCGAACTCGATCAGCACCAACGCGCCCGACTCCAGGTGCGCACGCAGGCGCTCCAGCGCTTTGGCCGCGACCGCGGGCTCGTGCAGCAGGCAGAACGAAGACGCCGGGATGAACGCGCCTGCGTAGCGCCGCCCGCCCAGGTCCAACTCCTCCAGCGATTGCTGCCAGAGCTGCACACCGCGCCAGGCCACGCGCTTGCGGCAGGCGTCCAGCATCGACGCCGACGGGTCCACGCCGTCAATCGCGATCCCGCGCTCGGCGAGCGGCGCCAGAAAGCGCCCGCTGCCGCACATCGGCTCAAGCACGCGCCCCTTGATGCCGGCCAGCTCGCGGTGAAACCACGCAAGTGCCAGCACCGGCGCGCGCGGTTTGTCGAGGTCATAGAACTGGCTGCAAAGGTCGCCGTAGCCTTCCATGTCCCCAAGTATTGCGAGTTTTCTGTCACAGGGGGAAATAAACTGGGGTCTCACGCTTCTCTCATGCAGCTTGGGCTACCTTGCCGCCCGTCGTCCCGATGGCGGGGCGTGGAAACGGAGAAACAAACATGAAAGCAGTTGCGTGGAAGATGGCCCTGCTTGTGCTGCTGATCGGTGTCACGGCCGGCATGCTGCAGGCGCAGGAGACCGACAAGCCGAAGACCGACAAGGCCCCGGCCAAGACGGACAAGGCACCCGAAAAGACCGATCGCAAGTCCGAAGTCAGCGAGGCCGTGAAGAGCGCGGCGGCGAAGCTGGCCGGCGACGCCAAGGTCTCGTTCAAGGCCAAGGGGAAGAACTTCAAGGCGGAGTGGAAGGTCGGCGAGCATGAGAACGAGGCGCTGTACGGCAACGACGGCAAGCTGATCAGGTCCGAGATCAAGCTCGACCTGAAGGACCTGCCGGAAGCGGTTCGCAACGCGGTGACTGCCAAGTACGGCGTCGACACCGTTCTCGAGTTCACCAAGATCACCATCGCCAAGGGCGACAAGGTCATCTACGAAGTCGAGAGCGAGTCCAAGGGCGACACCAGGTACACGGCCGCAGGTGTCGAGACCGACGACGACGGTGAAGCGGGCGAGGAAGATGACGACGATGACAACGAAGCAGATGACGACGAAGATGATGACGACGAAGACGATGATGATGATGACGACGACTAACTCACACGCCTGAACCAGCGTGGGGATGCGCAGATCCGCGCACCCCCACGGCGTCAGGAAACCCATGCGCGTACTCGTAATCGAAGACTACAAGCCGCTGCGCGAATCGCTGAAGCAGGCCCTCAGCGAAGAAGGCTTCGCCGTGGACGCCAGCGGTGACGGCACGGAAGGCCTGTGGTACGCGACCAGCAACCCCTACGATGTTGTGATCCTCGACCTGATGCTGCCCGGCATCGGCGGGCTCGAGATCCTGCAGCAGATGCGCGCGAAGGAAGTCGGCACCAACGTCCTGATCCTGACCGCGCGTGATGCGGTCGCCGATCGCGTGCAGGGCCTCGACGCCGGCGCCGACGACTACCTCGTCAAACCGTTCTCAATGGACGAGCTGATGTCCCGCGTCCGCGCACTCGTCCGCCGCAGCTACGGGCGCAAAGACCCGGTGATCCGCATCGGCGACGTCGAGGTAGACACGGCCAACCGCAGCGTCAGGCGCGACGGCCAGCATATCGACCTCACGGCGCGCGAGTACGCGCTGCTGGAATACCTCGCCATGCGCGAGGGCGAAGTCGTCAGCCGCACCGAGATCTGGGAGCACGTCTACGACTTCCACTCGGACGCCACCTCCAACGTGGTCGACGTCTACATCGGCTACCTGCGCAAGAAGCTCGACGATGGCAAGCACAAGCTGATCCACACCCGCCGGGGCCAGGGCTACGTGCTGCGGGAGGATGCATGAACTCCCTCAAGGGCCGGCTCACCATCGCGGCCGTCGTCGCCACGATCGTCGTCGTCGCGCTCTGCGGCGGCCTGCTGTACGGGCTGATCGAGGACGACCTCGAGGACCAGTTCGACCGCTCGCTGATCGAGCGCGCCCGCGCCCAGACCGCCCTCGTGGAGTTCGACGACGAAGGCCTGCAGTTCGAGTGGCTGCACTCCGAGCAACTGGAAGAAACCCGCGACGTGCTGCCGCGCTATTTCCAGGTGCGTCGCCTCGACGGCAGGCTGCTCACTTCCTCGCGCGGCCTGCCGGACGCCGAGTTCGACTTCCCCAAGCTCAGCCCCGGCAGCGCCCAGCACATCAGCGACGTCAAGCTGCCCGGCGGCAAGCCCGGCCGTGCCATCACCGCGCTGTTCGAGCCCAAGCAAGACGACGAAGCCGAGGGTGAGGCCCCGCCGCTGCTGATCATCGTCGCCGAGCCGACCGACGAGATGCATGAGACACTCCAGAGCATCCGCGTGCTGATCGGGCTCGCGGGCCTGATCGGAATCGGCTTCTCCGTGCTGCTGCTGCGCCTGATCCTGTGGCGCGAGTTGAAGCCGATGGACCAGCTCGCGGCCAGGATCGCTGCTGTTGACGAGTCAAGCTTCGGCAGCGCCATTGAGATCGACCGCGCACCCGCCGAGCTGAAGCCCGTCATCACCCAGCTCAACGCCATGCTCGCGCGCGTGGACGACACCCTGCGCCGCGAGCAGGAGTTCACCGCCGGCGCCGCCCACGAGCTTCGCACGCCGCTGGCAGGCATCCGCGCCCAGCTTGAGCTGGCGCTGTCCCGCGACCGCACGCCCGAGCAGCACCGCGACTTCGCCGCCCAGTGCCTCGAAATCTCGCTGCAGATGCAGGCCCTCGTCGAGAACCTGCTCACGCTCGCGCGCTCCGGCACCGGCAGCGACAGCCGCGAGCCCGTCAACGTCCGCGAACTCCTGCGCGACGCCTTCAAGCCCTTCGCCGGGCGCACCGAACAGCGCGGCGTGAAGGTCGAGTGGGAGATCGCCGGCGAAGACACCATCACCACCAACCGCCATGCGCTCCACCTGGTCGCCAGCAACCTACTCGAGAACGCCGCCAATTACGTCGATGACGGCGGGCGGATCGAAATCTCCGCCGAGGTCGGCGCCGGCGGGCTCAAACTCGAGGTCGCCAACACCGGCTGCAACCTCGACCCCGCACAGTCCGAGCGCGTCTTCGAGCCCTTCTGGCGCGCCGACGAAGTCCGAACAGGAGGCCAGGCCCACGCGGGCCTCGGGCTGGCCATCTGCCGCCGCATGGCACGCACCGCCGGCGGGCAACTCAGCGTCCGCATCGACGGCCGGCGCTTTGCGGCCACCCTCACCATTCCCGCTTAGGTGACGGCCGTCACTTAGAGAAAAATGTAGATCGCCCGGAAACCCGCTTAAAATGCGGCGTTCCCGGGCGGTGCTTAAATGGCCATGGCCCGCGTCAGCGGGCTGCGCGCACTAAATTGTCCCTTCGCGTGGACTAGCCGGGGCCGCGCACCACCCGCCGCGCCCAGCCCTCAACGCTCGTGAACTCGTCGTACGGGCCCTTCGGCTGACTGACGCGCTTGCCGTGCACGGCCGGATGCGTGCCGCTCGTGATCTGCCGGAACAGGCGCGAAGCCTGGATCGCCAGGCGCACCAGAACCATCAGCGGGTGCGAGCTGCCGCGCGGTTTGGATGATCGCTTGGCCTTGGGGTCAGTGCCTGACCCCTTCTCGTGCTCCGAGGCTCCGTCGTCCGGGTGCACCGTGCCGGAGCCAGACCCCACCTGCGCCGCTCGCGCCTTCCACTCGTTGCCTTCGTCGCCCACGCGGAACGCGTCGCCCGCGCGCGAGACCGTCCCGTCCGGCAGCACCACGTCGCCGGGCATGGCGAACTCGCCCGCGACCACGCGCCGCAAGTCGCCCACCTGGACGGTATCGAGCACGCGCGAAACCAGCGTCTGGACCTGCCACAGAAAACGCGCGCAGTCATCGAGCATGTCGGCGACCGTGTCGTTGCTGAGCGGCTTGGCGTCCTGGTCGGTGCGCCCGAGCGCGTTGCAGGTCAGGCGCATGTCGGGCAGCCCCTCGCCGGCGCCGATCTGCGTGCGGTAGCAGCCGGGCACAACGTCGCGCTCGGCGCCGAAGTGCCCGTGCTCAAGGTAGTCGTCCGGCAGCACAGAAAGCGTCACGCCCGGCCCCGGCCTACGAAACTCAGGCAAAGGCCGCGTGTCTTCAGGTTTGGGGTCCGGCCCTTTGGGGTATGGCCCTTTGGGGTCTGGCTCTTTTTCCGGCACGGAAAAAGTGCCTGACCCCGTTGTAGTTGCCCGTGGCCCCGTCGGAGTCCCCGAACCCATGTGAGCGCCCTGCCCGCCCTGAGCCGGGTCAAAAGGCCCTGAGGCTCCCGAAGGTGCCTGCCCTGAGGCTCCCGAAGGGTTCCGCCACTTCTTGTTACTCATGGCCCAATCCTTTCTTCAAACGGCCAAGGTAACCCTACCACACCCTTGCGACATCAAATCGGGGGGCAGGGCATGGGGCATAGGGTTTAGGGGCCCGAAGTCGTTGCGGTGTCGGGCGTTGCGCCGGGGCGTCGGGTCCATGCCGCCCTATTGGAGCCCGAAGCAGTTTGCGTTAGCGAACGTTGTGAAGCGGGCGAAGGGGGCGTCGTTTGCGTTCGAAGGAACCGCCGTTACCGCCGTAATCAGCCCCCGGCGGGGGCGTCACGTGTTAGCCCGGGGTGTGAACCCCGGGTGTCGATGTCCACGAGTTGTTGAGCCCCGGAGGGGCGAAATAATCCGCGCTATGCCGCCCCTACGGGGCTCAGAGACACATACGCCCAAGATTCCCGGCGTTCACACGCCGGGCTAACACATATCGCGCCCTCCGGGCGCTGGGCGGCGCGGATGGACGGGGAGGTGAAAATGGGGACAGGCACCTGCGGGTGCCTGTCCCCATTTTCACTACAGCCTGATGGCTTTTTCGGGGCAGGCGGGGACGCATAGCCCGCAGTTGTGGCAGAGTTCGGGGTTTACGAAGGCCTGCTTGTAGCCGTGCCCCCAGGCCTTGAGCCGCCCGATCAGCGAGAGCCCCGCGCGCTCGTCGGGTTCCAGTCTACGGATCGAGAACACGCCATAGGGGCAGACGCGAACACAGTCGGCCTTGCCCTCGCAGCGGTTGCGATCAATGACCGGAGCCGCCACTCCAACCTCACCACAAGCAGAATCGACCATGACCACTCGCGGAGTACTGGCAGTTTGGGGTGGAGCACTTGCACCTGTGATCACTTGTGATCGGTAGTCCGCCAGGAATAATTCAAACGTTGCCTGAGGATCTGTCGACACGGGCGATCACACACCCCGAGTCATCAGCAGCGGATCGAAAACAGCTCTTGGCGAATCAGCAAGCGCATCGATCCAATTCTGCGTTACGTGCGGCATTACGGGCTCTAGGACGAGACCCGGTTGGAGTCTCTGCGCGTAGTACTTGAGAAGTTTCTTCGCCTCCGCAACCCCGCTACCTTTCTGGGGCGTGAACATCTCAGCAACGTAGAGTTCCACCAGCAGCCAAAACAACCACGCCAAGGGTTCCCCGATGTTAGGGTTTCTAAAATCACCTGCAACAAGACTTCCCATGAGGACTGATAGGGGATGGTTCGGCAAGAAGTACCTACTGCCTCGTATGTCCACCGCGAGCACGTTGTCCCCACCCTTGGAGGCTATCGCGCCCATCGGCACCCATAGCTCTGAGGGCCGGGAAATCCGCTGTTGCATGTCGCTTCCAATCTGGCGGCCTAATACCTGCCACCGATCGGGGACAAGAAACCACTTTTCCTCTTCGCCGAGAGTACCCCACGTGGCGTCCACACGGTTGAACTCTTGGTAGATGTGCAATCGCACAATCTCCATGTGGCTAAACAGGATCGTCTCCAGACTATTTTTCGTGAAGCTACTCGTAATAAGTGTTTCTTCAGGTAGAGGCGGTTGTTTGGGATCAAGTGTCTTGAGGAGCTCACGCATTGGCGTACTAGACGCTGAGAGCGCCAGAAGGCTCGCAGCAGCCTTCGCTGTAGGCGACACAACAGTTGTTGCCTCGCGCTTTGCCAACACATCGCTGCCAGTGGACAACGTTGTCCCTCCCGGTCCATTGATGAGCAAGAAAGGAATGTCCATAAGGGACTCCCTAAGCGCTTCAAGGATGTCGAGAGTAGAACCCTTCTCAAAAACGGCGTAGCAGAATGGTGATGCAGCCGAGTTGCAGGAAGCTCAGGAAGTTCGCCGCATGGTATTCGTAGCGCGACACCAGCCTTCGCAGGTTCTGCAACCAGGCGAACACGCGCTCCATCTTCCATCTACGCACGTAACGCCGCAACTTCCTTCCGTCCTGGGTCTTCTTGCGCTTGCCACGGTTCGGCGCAATCAGCTCGGTGCCGTACTTCTCGGCCAACCTCGCATCCAGCCCGTCGCTGTCGTAGGCCTTGTCGCCGATCAGCACGGAGGGCGCAAAGGGCAGCACCACGGCATCGAGCGTCTTCTCGACCAGCTTTACTTCGTGCGGCGACGCGCTTTCGATGTAGACGCCCACAGGAGTACCATGGCGGTCCGCGACTGCCATGATCTTTGTGCCCTTTCCACGCTTGGTTTTGCCGACTTTGTCGCCCCTTTTTTCGCCGGCACGAAGCTGCCGTCGATGAAGGCCTCGGAGACATCGATGGTGCCGCGCTCGGCCAGATCTTCGGCCAGCTTGCGCATAATCTTCTCGATGGTCCCGTCGCGGGTCCACTGCTGGAACCAGCGGTGCACGGTCTGGAAGGGCGGGTACCGACTGGGCAGGTCAGGCCAGGGGGCGCCCGTGCGGAGAATCCACAGGATGGCCTCCAGGATGGGTCTGGGCGGCGTGGGCGGACGGCCCTTGCCATCGGCCCGGCGACGCTTAATCGGAATCAGCGGCTCGATCAGAGCCCATTGCGCGTTTGTAAGGTCCATGCCAACTGTATCGGCATCCGCAACCCAGCTACTTTGGAGTTTTCGAGAAGGCTTCTAGTCTTTTCACCTCGCATGACATTAATGAACGGTGCTGCCAGAAATGATGCCTCAGCGATCGCTGTAGAGAGCTTCACTCCTCGCTGCTCGATCATTGCTTTGACTTCGCGCGCGACGTGACCGACCACGCTGCGGAGTGCGCGATTTGCAGCGCCAGCGGCGGTTTCGCCTGTCTCAAGCGCATTACGGGCGACGTTGGTTTTTGGTGCGTCGGTCCCGGTATAGTTAGCAATCGCAAGCACCTGCTTCACATCCAATCCAAAGAATCCAGACTCGACGAATATCCCCTCAACGCAGCTACCTAATTGGTCAATTAGGTCCTTTGTTGTTTTGCCGGGACCCGTTGGAAAGTAGAGGCTCCACTCGTTCCAATAGCTCCACCACTTGCAGGCATACGCGACTTCATACCCCGATCCACTCGCGACAAAGACTCGAACCTCATACGGCTCCGGATCGGGCGCTGTTTCGGTATGACGGATTGCTTCAATTCCATAGCGACGAAGCAAGTCCACGAGGAACTCGCCCGGTCCTTTGTGACCCACCGCCTGGCGCCGGACACCATCGGTGAAACTAATCCGACAATCCGGAAAGTAGATGCTCTCTTGAAGTTTTGCCAAGGGATCAAAAGGAGGCACATCGGAGCGCACGTGCATGCGGACCTCAGTTCCGTGAGGCCCGATGAGCTTGCAGATGGAGTCAGCACTCTTGTCTAGCTCTTTGATCAGGTAACGGCTGTGCACGTCTCGAAACAACAAGCGAAGCCCCACATCTTCCTGCGGAGCAACTGTTGTGATCTCCACTTCGTCCGACATCATGAATGTACTGAGTATTCCTATTCCGAAGCGCGAGATTGGACTGAATCCTGGGAAGTTCTCTCGGATCTCTTTTTCCTGGTACCGCGATCTCCCAACATTCAACAAGAACTCGTTGATAATCTCGCGCGACATGCCAGTGCCCTTGTCTCTGAAAGCAAGGTAGCGACTTTCGGCATCCCAAGCGACGTCGATGGACGCGTTCTTCGGGTCCTCCTTCATGAGTTGCTGGAGCCGAACAGCGTCTATCGCGTTCTGCATTACTTCTCTCACCGCTACGGCACTATTGTTGTAGAGCGTGTGTCCGGTGAGGAGGGAGAGAATCCTGTCCTGGTCTAGGCTGAATCGTGAATCGTGGCGGAGATAGCCCGGAATCTCCACGAACGAGTCATCGATGTACTGCCAAGCGTACGTATGCCGTGCGCCCTCTTTCAAACGTGCGAGTTCGGCCCACTTGTAGGACTGGCGCACTTGCCGGCGGACGTAGTCCAGGTACTGGGTGAACGAGAAGAAAACATCCGGGTCGTCGAACCTCGCCGTTACTCCGATTGTGTTGCTGGCCTTACTACGATCGACATTGCCGAGCGCGTCTCGTTGTGGAACGGCGTTGATTGAGACGACACCTTGCTGTTTTCTCCACTCCATGATGCTGAACGGGTGAGTCGGCGCGATTATGGTGAAGGCAATACTGGGGGTCCGATCGCGGGTCGCGTGCAACAGGTCGGCTGTACGCAACACCAATGCCGCAAACTGAACGTTGCCCTCTTCACGGGGCGTTGCGCCGTAGCGATATCGAACCGGATACTTCGCGAAGTTGTCCAAGTCGTCGAGGTGGTGGCTTTCACAAACGATTCCTAGGTGCTCCCTGAATTTGGGATCCAAAGGTGCGAGGAGTTTTTCTATCGCTTCAACTACGTTTCCGGCATCGCCGAGAATGAGGGGATTCTTTCCAGATACCCAATTCCGAATACGGGCGGCGTGATTGCGTCGAACGTACTCCTCGTAGGCGTGCCTTTCGAAATCAGGTCCGTTCACTTCGTCACTCTTGCCATTGGCGACGTATTGCTCGGCAAGGCTTTCTTTCACCTGCAGGAAATCTGTCTCTCCACGACTTTCGAACTCAGCCTTTGTCACGACCATGCCGAGATCATGAAAATAGAGTGCGAGAGTGATGAGAAGAGCATCGGCTGGCGTAAGGCCTTCCGGCCCAGTTAGTATCTCTTCGGCCAACTTCACGATCGCATCGATGTGCCTAATGCTGTGATCCGTGTACTGCCAGAAGATTCCTTCCTTGCCGATTTGGGCCAGTGCAACTTCGACAAAGTCCTTCACTGCGATCAGCGAGAATCCGCGAAAGCAAGCAACCTGCTCAGCATCACGCGCCAGTGACTCCAACCAGCCGCTCAATTCGGCCATCGCCTCGCCCTCCACCAAGAACTTGCTCAAGAACTTAAGCGTAGCGCATTCTCATTCATGCGTCGTGCTTGTGTCAAGACAGGGCACTCCGAGCCCGGTGTGCTTGTGTTGGGTTGCAGTCCCAGTTCAAGCACGACTCCATCTGGTTGATGACGTGGTGCTCTCAACGCAGGATCTGGTTCTCTGGCTGCTTCACCCTTTGCCCAGACTTGGGCGGACCGGTGGTGCTACCAACCCACCAGCGCTTCAACCGCGTCGATGACCTGGTCCTTTTGGGGCAGGACTCCGTTCTCTAACGGCTTCGCGTAGGGGCAGAAGCTGTCTTTGGCGGCTACTCGTCTTACTGGGGCGTCGAGTTGCTCGAAGGCTTCTTCCATGATTCGTGCTGAGATTTCGGCGCCGAAGCCCATGGTGATGGTGTCCTCGTGGACTACCAGGCAGCGGTTGGTCTTGGCGATGCTGTCGAACACGAGCTGCTGGTCCCACGGCAGGATCGTGCGCAGGTCGATGATCTCGACGCTGATGCCCTTGCTCTCTAAATCCTGCGCCGCGTTCTGGCTGATCATTACCGTGTTGCCCCACGTCACCAGCGTCACGTCGCTGCCCTCGCGCACGATGCGCCCGCGGCCGAACGGCAGCACGTAATCCTTGTCCGGCTCGGGGCTCTTGCAGCGCTCCTGCCGGTAGAGGTTTTTGCACTCCATGAACAGCACCGGGTCATTCCCCCGGATCGCGGCCTTTAAGAGGCCCTTGGCGTCGGCCGCATTGGACGGCATTGCGATCCTTAGGCCGGGGCGCGTGGCGAAGATGCCGTCGATGCACTGGCTGTGATACATCGCCCCCTGGATGTAGCCGCCGACGGGCACGCGGATCACCATCGGCGAGGCCCAGTTGCCGCCGCTGCGGAAGCGGGTGGTCGCGACCTCGTTGATCACCTGCATCATCGCCGGGAAGATGTAGTCGCCGAACTGGATTTCGCACACGGCCTTGCGCCCGGGCTTGTAGCTGTAGCCGAGGCTGGTGCCGATGATGGTGGCCTCGGCCAGCGGGCTATTGAAGACGCGGTCGGTGCCGAACTTGGTGCTGAGGCCCTTGGTGGCGCCGAACACGCCGCCCTTGCCGTCCTGCACATCCTGGCCCCAGCAGACGAGGTTTTCGTCGCGCTCGAACTCCTCGTGCAGGGCGTGGTTGATGGCCTCGATCATGGGGATTCTGTCCGACAGGATTGTCGGACCCACTTCTTCGCCGGTGCCGTCGAGTAATGGATTCTCGCCCTCATAGAAAACGTTGCTGGCGGCGTCGGCCGGGTCCGGGTGCGGCTTTTCGTCGGCGCGGTCGGCCGCGTCGTCGATTTCGGATTTGATCTGGGCCTCGAGCGCGACCAGCTCGTCGTCTTCGGCGAGCCCGTTGTCGATGATCCAGGCGCGGAGCTTGGTGTTGGGGTCCTTGGCCTGTTCTTCGGCGATTTGCTCGTCGGTCATGTAGAGCTTGCGGTTGTCGGAGCTGCTGTGGCCCCAGAGGCGCACGACCTGGCTGACGACAATCGCGGGGCCTTTGCCCTTGCGGCACCAGTCGTGGGCTTTCTTGAAGGCTTCATAGCTGGCGAAGAGGTCGAGCCCGTCGCAGGGGAAGATGCCGAGGTTGTTGTAGCCCTTGACCCACTGCTCGATGGGCTGGGCGCGTTCCTGCTTGGCCGGGGTGCTGATGCCGTAGCCGTTGTCCTCGACGTGGAAGAGGACGGGGGACTTGTGGATGGTCGCCCAGTTCATGGCCTCGTGGAATTCGCCCTGGGCGATGCCGGCGTCGCCGCCGGAGACGTAGGTAACTTCGTCGGTGCCGTCGCGTTTGCTGCCCCAGGCGCGGCCGGCGGCCTGCAGCCACTGGGTGCCGACGCAGGAGGATTTGCTGATGATGCGGTGCGTAGCGTGGCCGAAGTGGGCGGGCATCTGGCGCGAGTTGCTGGCGGGGTCGCCTTCGCGGGCCATGAAGCCGGTGAAGATTTCCTCGGTGGTGACGCCGAGCCCGAGCACGTAGGTGAGGTCGCGGTAGTGGCACAGGGACCAGTCATGCCCTGGGCGCATGACGAGCGAGCCGGCGACGAGCGCGGCCTCGTGGCCGGGGCCGGAGATCTGGAAGGTGCCGCCCTTGGACTGGCGCAGGATGATGGCGCATTTGTCCTCGACCATGCGCGAGGTGATCATGGTTTTGTAGGCGTTGAGGATCTGCTCGTTGGAGAGGCCCTTGGTGTCGACGGCGGCTTTCGGCATGGTTGTTTCCTCTATAGCAGCAAACACGGGCCTGTGGGCCCGGGCTGGATCACGACTGCGCGTTTGTCCAATTGTGGCGGCGGGTACCGGCAGGGTCAAGCAAGCCAATCAGCAAGTTTCTGACAGGCGTGGTGTGGGCATCCTGCCCGCACGTGCCTCAAGTTGCGCGAACGCGTGACGCCTGTGGTGTTTCCATGCATGATGCGCTGCTATCACCCGGCCGGCAGCCGGGAACTGTGCGGACTGGAAGTCCACACCACGGGAGACGCCATGGACATCAAAGAGCTGATCAACAACGGCTGGGCGCGGCATGACAAGGAGTCGGCCGCGCTGGCGAGCGACCTTGAGGCCCACGCGAGCCTGCCCGAAACGCCCGCGCACGTGGCGGCGTTTTTGCAGCTTGCCAATCACACCATCGGCGGGCACATGCACGACTGGCCGCGCGCCTGCAAACTCGCCGAGAATGTGATGCACGGGCGCGAAGACGCGCACGAGCTGGCGGTGCCCTACAGCAACCTCGCCGTCGCGCAGTACATGGCGGGCAAGGTGGCCGACGCGCTCGCCAGCGAGGCCCACGCCGTGCGCCTGACCGACATGGAAAAAGTCAGCATGATGATCCGCACGCGCACCATGGTGGCGTCGGCGTTGATCGACACCCGGCGGCTGGATGAAGGCGCGCGCCTCTATGACGCCGCGCTGAGCCTGGCCCGCGCGCAGGATGAAAAACTCGCCTGTGACCAGGCGCTGGCCGTCACCAGCAACAACCTCGCCAACGAGCTGAGCGAAAAGCCCGAACGCACGCCCGAAGAAGACGCGCTGATGCTCAAGGCCGCAGAGGCCAGCAAAGAGTTCTGGATGAAGTGCGGGACTTGGGAAAATGAAGAGCGCGGCGACTACTTGCTCGCGATCGTGCACAACAAGCTCAATCAACCAGATAAAGCGCTCGAATACGCCGCCCGCGGGCTTGAGGTCATCGCCAAGAACGGCGAGGAGGTCGTGGACGAAGCCTTCATCAACCTCGCCATGGCGAAGAGTTTCAACCTGAAGGACGACCGCGCCGGCTACGACAAAGCCATCGCCCGCGCCCAGGAGCTGGCCGACGATTTTAGCGATGACGGTCTAAAGACCTGGTTCGCCGAAACCAAAGCCAAGGTGGAGTGGAAGTAGGGGCTTTCGCCAACGCGAGACTTCTCCGCCCGCGCGTGTTTCAGGTAGTATCCGTCAACGACTCAAACCACAGGCCAATTCCGGGGACCCTGCCATGACGCGGACTCTTCATACATGCGTAGCGCGCCGCCAACGGATTGGCGCGATCTGGCCGTGCGCCCTTCTGGTGCTGCTGTCTTGCATGGTTGCCTGCGAGTCGACTCCGGATAGCGGCTCGGCCGAGGCACAAGAGCAGCGCAACCGCGAGGAGCGCGAGTACTGGCAGAACTACGAAGCCGAAGTCGAAGCCCGCAAAGAGCGCAACAAGACCGACCGTCAACCCGAGACCGCGAAGACAGATGAATCCGAAGTCATGCCCAGCCGCAGGCAGGCGCCTATCTGGAAGCGCGACATCTCCGACATCGGCGACAATGTCCTCGAACGTTTGGCATGGGGCGACGACCGGGAGTGGGTGAAAGTCGACACGCCGTGGGGCAAGGGGATGTGGGGCTTGCGCGACGGCGAAGGGCATTGGGTCAGCATCCCCGAGTACACAAGCGTGGAGATCGGCGGAGACCTGGCGGGCGTGCGCTGCACGGACCAGTTGTTCGGGCGCAACCGCTGGAGGGAATACGAGGACAACTACAGTTGGCGATTGCTCGACATGGACGGGCTTGAGCTCTCGCGGGGGCGTGAGTTCGTCTATGTCGAGGAAGTCAATTGCTGGCTGGACGGCTTCGAGATCGTCGCCGCGGGCGCGCTGCCGGACGGCATGACTTCCGTTGAGCGAGGCTCAAGCGGCAGGCTGGACGGCTGGGGCCACCTGCGCTACGGCTACCTGCAACGCAGCATCAAGAAACCCCGGATTCCGGAAGTATCCCCGGGCCGCAGCTGGAACGATTGCGCGTCGGCCCCCATCATCGAGGACGAGCACAGGATTAACAGTCCTCACCTCCTGAACGACTACCCAGGAGTCTCGGTCGAGCCCTTCGACGCCAACTACTGGCATGTCACTAACGAGTTCGGGCAACCCCAGACAGACGTCTCACTGTATCGGCAGGGCGGTCTGTGGGGCTTCGGCGCGAACACTGACATCGATTTGTCAGCCAAGGGCATCAACGACTCCAAGTTCGGCTCCAGCGACTCTCTGCTGACGCCAATCACCGGCGCTCGATACAACCTCCTTCGTCCCGGGCTCCGTGAGACCTGGAACACGCGGGATCGCGAACACAAGATCCAGACATGGTTCGCCTGCGAGGGCGAACAGTGGTTCCGACTGGTCTTCGAAAACGCCGCGCTCAAGTCGTCCACGCCGTTGGTTTGGCTGCCGGGCGCCACAATCTGGGCGGAGAAGCTGGAGAGCGGATATCGGGTCGCTGGCAACGACACACTCTTCAGCGAGCTTGCATCGCGCAAGGGCATCCCCTCTCACCTGGCCGCGCGATCCGAAACCGGGTGGGGCGTACTGCTCGCGGACGGGCGCGCCAGGACGGGCTTCGATAATGCGACCGAAGAGGCCGCTTGGGATGAGCTGCACCGCGAGGTGCTCGCCAGCGTGAAGGACGCGCCGGACGACCCCGGACTGCTGCTTCTTGAATTGCTGCTGGACGCAGAGCCCGAGCAGGGCGTGGACGGCGTCGCCGCGGCGTGCGCGGGACTGGCCCGCTTCGGCATGGACTTCGTCTGCCAGTCCGTCGTGTTGGCTGAAGCCCGCGTCGGGCTGCCGGTCGGCCAGCGGGTGCACGAGCTGTTGGCCGCAAAGGAAGATACGACTGCCGACTTGGGCGCATTCGACCGCTCCCTGGAGCGACATCGTGCGATCTTTGCGGCCGATGACGCGTGGGAGAAGCTGACGCTGGCGCAGATGCTGCAAACCACGATCGACACGGTCACCGCAATCCACGCCGATGCCGTGCCCGCAGGCGAGCCCGGATTCGAGGCCGACCTGGATGCACGCCGGGGCATGGTCGTCGGCCAGTGCGCACGCTTGTTCGACTCGACCTCAATGGACGTGTACCTCGACTTCCTGGCCAACGCACCCATCTTCCCCGGCGAGCCGGAACTGACGACCTACGTGGCGGCCGCGCCTGAGGAAGGCAGGCGCCAGTTGCTGTACATGGCGGGCCTGAAGTGGCGGGTGCCAATGCCCGTGGAGGCCAAAGAGTTGTTCCCGAGTGTCCTGGCCTGGGAGCTGTCGACGCGAAAAGACCCTGTCCGCACCGTTCGTGACTACGGGAACGTCGGGCTGGTCGACCACAGGACGGGGCCGGTGCTGAACGTTCGGCTTGAGGCAAGCCGAATGAGATTTGCTTGCAAGGACTCCGCTTCGACGGTCCGTGAGACGCTTGATCTTCATAGCTCGTCTGCCAGCGTTTCGCGCCTGCAGGGAGGGTTGATGGTCCAGTCGCAGAGATTCACCCTGCTGACGATCGCCATTCGCAACAGCCCGCAAGATGCGGACCTGTGGGCCCTGCGCGCCGCTATGCTGTGCGACGAATTCGCCTCGAGGGGGGAAGGCCTGAGCGGGATGGCGAACGTGCCGGGACCATTGGGAGAATGGGTTTCCGGCCTGGACTGCGACCCGCTGCCGACGCCGATGGAGCTGTGGCCGGTCTACCGCCTGCGCATCTTTGCGGACATGGAGCGGGCTCGCAAATTTGGAACAAAGGACGAGGCGCTGCTGACGGGAATCGAGAGTCTCATCAATTTCAGCGACCACGCGTTCCTGCACATGCGGGATGTGGAGGGCGTGCTGTCCGAGGTGCCCCCACATACGCTGGAACTGAAAGAAAAGGCCTGCGAACTCGACCCGACGGCGCGAATGCCCTTCTTCCTGTCCGAACGAATCGGCGAGTTGAACAAACTGAAGTACGCGTGGCTGATGGCCGACATGGAGGGCATCGCCGAGCGCAAGATGGTCGCGGAAGCGCAGGCCGAACGAATCCGACAGAGCCAAGCGGAGGCTTTGCTGCGGGAGGCAAAATACGGGCGCGAAGTGGAAGAGTGGCGCGATGCCGAACGCAAGCGCCAGGAGAAATTCTGGGCCGACTTGAAGGCGCGCGACAAGGCATTCACTGAGTCATGGTCGGGATCACACACTCCGGCCACCAGCCAGGACAACGTCAACGACAGCCTGCAGCGGATGAACGACTACTACGACAAGTTGGGACGCATCTCGAGCGGCGAGAACTTCAATGACTGGGTGCGCAGCGGCAACAGCCAGCGCTACCTGTGCGTTCCAAAGTAGGCGGCAGGCTACGCCATCCAGCCGGGTTGGGCGGCGGCTTGTTTGACCCATTTCTTGAACTGGGCCTTGTTGAGCGGCTCGTTCTCGTGGATATGGAAGTAGCGAACGTCTTTCTGTTTCGACTCGACGGGCGGCATCGGCTCCAGCGCCGCGCCTTTGAAGAACCCCACCTTCACGTACTTCGTCATGCAGTGGTAGCTGAGAAACCAGCCGCCCTCGGGTGCGCCGTAAAACGGAGAGTTCCATTTGACGGCCTTGCGCACGCCGGGGATCGCGCCGCTGATCAGCGCATCCAGCGCCCGCCCGACGTCACGTTTCCAGCCGGGCATCGCCTCAATGTACGCCTGCACGGGCGCATCGCCGTCGCCCTTGGCGATCTGAGGATTGCCGCCGGACAGCAGCTTGACGGGTTTCTTCGCAGTCATGGCAGCAAGCTATGTCGGCCGGATCGGGCGTTCAAGCGCGCGGCGGTTGACGGTTCACAGTCGACGGTTGACACACCCGCCCCGAAGGGGCGTTGGGATTTAGCCCACGGCCGCTACGCGGCTCGCCGTCACCATCGACCATTAACCATCAACCATCGACGCTCGCCCAAGCTAGCATGGCGTTCACAACAGGGAGATCGGCATGGGCAACGAAGCGGGCGCAATCATCGAGAAACTGATCGCCGACACGGGCGGCTGGCGCGGCGAGCGTTTAGCCGAGATCCGCGCGATCATCTTTGAGGCCGCGCCGGACGTGCTCGAGGAGCTGAAGTGGCAGAAGCCGACGAACCCGGTGGGCACGCCGGTCTGGTCCAAACACGGCATGTTCGCCAACGCCAACGCATTTAAGGACAAGGTGAAG
Organism: Planctomycetota bacterium; assembly: GCA_020638675.1. Classification (GTDB taxonomy): domain Bacteria; phylum Planctomycetota; class UBA8742; order UBA2392; family UBA2392; genus JACKID01. The sequence continues at coordinate 134,798 of JACKID010000001.1, read as the reverse complement.
CTGACGTTCCTGCACGGCGCGCACCTGAAGGACCCCAAGAAGCTGTTCAACAACGGGCTCGAGGGCAACAAGTGGCGAGCCATCGACATGAAGCAGGGCCACAAGCTCAACAAGCCCGCCCTGAAAGCCCTGTTCAAAGAAGCCATCGCCTACAACAAGGCAAACAACGTCCCCAAAAGCAAAGGCGGTGGGACGTAGGGAGGTGCGCAGTGGCTCCCTATGACCCTGCTTCTAGGTGCAGGGCGTTGTTCCTCGTGTTGTGAAATGTTTGTTTGCTGCAAGTCGCCAAAGGAACGACGAACCCGTCCAGGTCGACGACAATCTCCCGCTCTAGGAGCGATTGAAGGTAGTCGGATGGGGCATCAACTGACCGACAACCATGGATTGCCAGATGAGCCTGTTCCCGCGTCAGCGGCGCCAATTGAATATCCTCCGGGCCATGGCGCGTATCAGCGACGAGGAATTCGTCGTCGCCAAACTCGCCAACGAATAGCGCCGGAATTGGTCCTTCCTGCCATCGCCTACGCCAGACAACAACCTCGGATACCAGCCCTTCAATGACGTCGTCGTTCGCGAGGCTCCCAGAGTCGTAATCCCCAGTAAAATGGTACGCAATGTCTTCCACACTTGCACCTTGTGGCAGCACATCAGCATACGCCTGCAGTGGAGTTATGCTCCTAATCTTGTACTGCTGAGCGTCAAAGTGGTACGGGCTAAATCGATCAATGCTCAAGCGGAAGACGCCAGTAGGCGGGTGCGTATGGACCAAGAGTGGCAGCAAAGCTGCCATCTTGTGGTACTCTTCCAGATCGTCGCCTGGAAACCCGAACAGAATGTTCCAGTTGACTGACATGTTGTGGATTCGACAAAATCGTAAGGTTGCAATGTTTTGTCGGGCTGTTGTTCCTTTCTTCATTAGCTTCAGTGTTGGCGTACTTAGTGACTCTATGCCGGGCTGCACAACACGAACTCCGGCGTTGTGTAGTATTTCGACTTGCTCGAAGGTCAGGTTCGCCTTCTGCTCATAGAAGATGTGAAGCTTTTCACTTGTTGTCGCCAGCGCAGGAAGCACAGTCTTGAAATAAGTGTATGGCATTATGTTGTCCACCATGCACACATTGCGGTTGGGGTGTACTTTGCAGAGCGTGTTGAGGTCAGCCACAACGCGGTCCGCCGATTTTTGCCGATATGCCATTGTTTGACCGTTGACTCCGCAGAAGGTGCAATGGCTCTTTTCCCCCCACCAGCAACCCCTACTGGACTCATAGGGCAGCCAAGACTGTTCAGCTGAAAAGCCAATGAGATCTTTGGCGGCCTCTAGTTGCTGGTAGTAATCGGCGAAACTTGGAGTTGGGAGCTGGTCGAGTTCTTTGCTCGGGGTTCCCTGAATCGTACCCTTGGCAGGCGGCGCCCCCTTTGCGAGATCATCAAGGAATCGAGGCAATGCGTCTTCGCACTCGCCTGAAAACACGTAGTCTACTCCGCACAACTCCTTGAGCGCGTTCGCCATCCGTCCATCACAGTTGGCTCCCCCCAACACGGTCGTGACGGATCCGAAACTCGCCTCACGGATTCGCGAGAGAAGAGCGAGGCTAGCATTCGTCTGCTCGAATGTTGTAGAACACCCGACGATATCAGGGTTCCAGCTCAACACCTCCCTCGAATAGGAAACTAGCCAGGCAGCCGCTTCCCTTTCCAACTCCTCAAGTTCGACGAGTGTGGGAGTATTGACGTCATCTCGCCTAAGAACCTGGAGAAGCCTCGCCATTCTTGCTCTGGACTTCCCAAGCGACGGAAGACCGTGTGCATGGGCGGCGAACAATCGTTCGCCAAGCAACTCCGTTGACGGCCCAAAGCAGATCGCACTATACCTGCTGAACCCGACGCGGACTGCAAACGCAATGTTCCCGTAAAAGACCTTGACCTCGTGGCCGTGAAGTTCTGCGGCGGCCTGAAGTACGTGAGGGCCTAATGCCGGTCGGTCGACGCCACCAAAAGGTGGTACGACAATCGCCATTTTCATTTGTAGAACTCCAGTGCGGCTGCCTGTGCTCGTCTCCACTGCTGAGTACGCCCCAACTAGATGGGAATCTTGATGTCAATGGATATCTTCCATTCATTTGCGTTGACACTCGAAGCGATCGTGGAACCTGCCACGGCGGGAGTTGGTTTGGTCAACTGCTCCACAACAGCAGCAACCTGCTTCTTCTGATCTTCAGAAAGCACAAATCCCTCTGCCGCAAGTACAGAAGCTGGATCCGCGAGAAACTGCTTTCGAAATGCTTGGTCCTGATTGAGTTTGTCCTGTAGCTTTTTGAAGTCCATAATTGCCCCCCTTTCCCATCATTGTCGTTCGACCAGCCCTTTTCCCAAACCGAGTATAGCGCTGTGCTTATCGACGACCAAAGCTATCGCGCGCCAAGTAGTACTGCCATAATATTCGCGTATGTGACTCTACGATTCTAACTATCCTGTCACATCCGGACAAGGACGTTCAGCTAGTTTTGCCGAAATGGTCGACCCCGAGGAAAGATGCTAGTCCGGTGAGCCGCTGACTCTGGAGTGAGGCGAAGGCACCTAGAATCTCACTGCTGTGATTCGGGCGTTGGCGAAGGTGCCGGTGTACGGGATTGTGGCCGGGTCTTGCTCGGTTGCTCCGGCCGTGACGGCCTTTTGCGGGCTCGCTTCGGTGAGCCTTGACACTTCGACGCCTTGCTCTGGTTCCGTGCTCAGATCCAGCGGGGCACGCGCCGCGCGTACTCCCGGTATTCTTCGCCGAACACGCCCTCGAGCACCCGTTCCTCGTAGGGAATCGTCTTCGCGTGCGTGAACCACACCGGCAGCGCCAGAAACATCAGCGGCCACGCGCTGTCGAGCAGCAGCGTCACGCCAAGGTAAACGACAACCAGCCCGACATACATCGGGTTGCGCGAGACGCGGTACGGCCCGCGCTCGATCAGCTTGCGCGCCGTACCGTGGGGCACAATGGTCGTCCTGTGGATGGCGAACAGAATCGGGGCCGTAGGAATGAAGAACAGCGCAAGCCCGAGCACCCCGATGCCGAGGGCCAGCCCGTACTCGCGCGGCAGCATCTCCAGCGGCGCCAGGCCGCGCAGTTGCGCCGAGACAACCAGCGGCAGCGCGAACAGCATCGGCGGAGGCAGCAGCATCCACCACGGGCGGCGAACGCGCGCGGGCTGCGGGGAGGGCTCAAGTGGTTGCACGCGCGGCTCCATTAGATATATGTAGACTATATCGAATATGCCCGGGTGATTGTCAATGAGCCGCAAATCCAGGCGCAACCCGTACGACGCATCCCGCCGGCGCGAGCAGGCCCGGGAAAGACAGGAGCGCATACTGGAGGCGGCCCGCCGCTCATTCGCCGAGAAGGGTTATCGCGAGACGACGATCGGTGAGATCGCGAAACAGGCCGGTGTGGCGGTGCCCACCGTGTATGCGGCGTTCGGCTCGAAGCGCGGCATCCTGTCGAGGCTGCTCGGCCGGTTGGTGTCCGGCGAGCCGGGTGGGCCGCCCGTGCTGCAGACAAGCCGGGCACAGGACGTGATGCGCAACCCTGACCGCCGCCGCGCGCTTCGGGACTTTGCCCGCCACATGCGCGAAATCCTCGCGCGCGTCGCGCCGGTCCATTTCATGATCCGGAATGCCGCGCGCAGCGAGCCGGAACTAGCCGAGTTGCTGAGCGCGATGCAGCGCAATCGATTCAAGAACATGAAGGCGCTCGCACGCAGCCTGGCCGCAAGCGGGCCGCTGCACGACTCGATGAAGCTCGACGACGCGGCCCGGACAATCTGGGTGCTCGCGAGTGCCGAAGTTCGGCAACTGCTGCTCGAGCACGCAGGCTGGTCGGAAGCCCGCTACCAAAAGTGGCTCGCCCGGACGCTGACTTCGTCGCTGCTGCCCCGCTGAGTCGCGCGCCTACCCAAACCGAACGCCCGTGATACGGGCGTTGGCAAAGGTTCCGGTGTAGGGGATTGTGGCTGTGTCTTGCTCGGCTGCTCCGGCCGTGACCATCAGGGGCATCAGGTGCTCCTCGCGGGGGTGGGCCTGGCGGGCGGCGGGGGCTTTGGCCCAGTGGATCAGCAGCTCGTTGCGTTGGGCCGGCTCGGCCGTGACGGCCTTTTGCAGCCATGCGTCGAAGGTCTGCGAGACTTCGCGCGGGTCGCGGAAGAAGCCCCTCAAATCGTGGTAGCTCATGCCGCTGCCGATGATCACCACGCCCTCGTCACGCAGGGGCGCGAGCGCGCGTCCGAGCGCGATATGCCGCGCGGGGTCGAGGTCGCCGATCAAACTCAGTTGCACGGTGGGCACGTCCGCAGCCGGGAATGAAAGCTTGAGCGGTACAAACGTGCCGTGGTCGAAGCCGCGTTCAGGGTCCTCGGCGCTCTCGAAGCCGGCCGTGTGCAACAGCTCGCGCACGCGCGCGGCCAGCGCCGGATCGCCGGGGGCCGGCCAAACGATCTCGTAGGACTCCGGCGGGAACCCGTAGTAGTCGTAGAGCATGGGCGGGCGCGGGCTGGTCATCACCGTCGGCACGCGCGCTTCCCAGTGGGCCGAGATGACCAGCAGGGCCTTCGGGCGCTCGGGCAACGCGGCCGGCAGATCGCGCAGGAACGCGGCGAGCTCGGGCTGTCCGGCCTTGTCAAACATCGGCAGGTCCACAAACGGCCAGGGGCCGCCCCCGTGCGGAACAAAGTGAACCGGCATGCGCGCCATGATGTGCCTCCGCGCTATAACGCCGCGATTGGTTTGGGCAATCCCGAACTGCTATTGCGCGAAGACTCGAAGGCCGCACGAAGACAGGAAGAACTGCAAAAGCTTGTCTCGCACAGAGACCACAGAGAACGCAGAGAAAGCTGCCTCTGTGAACTCTGTGGTCTCTGTGCGAAATGCTTTTCGTGGCGCCTTGGCGCTCGTCGCGTCGTGGCGTGAGGCTTTTTTCGAGATCGCGTTTGACTCTCGACGTGCGCCGGTGTATTAAACCTATTAGTTATGTAACCGAATGGTTCAATACGATGCTTGAAGAACAGCTTGATTCCGTGTTTGCCGCGCTGGCTGACCCTACCCGCCGCGCGATCCTGTCACGTCTGGCGCAGGGCGAGCGCTCGGTCACCGAGCTGGCCGAGCCGTTCGAGATGTCCATGCCGGCCGTGAGCAAACACCTGAAGGTGCTGGAGCGCGCAGGATTGATCGAGCGCGGGCGCGAGGCGCAGTACCGCCCGTGCAAGCTCAACGCCGAGCCGCTGAAAGACGTGGCGGGCTGGGTCGAGCGCTACCGCAAGCACTGGGAGGAAAGCTTCGACAAGCTCGACGACTACCTGAAACAACTCCAGAAAGAGAAGAAGCATGCCCGCAGAAAGAAATGAACTGGTGATCACGCGTGAATTTGCCGCGCCGCGCAGCCTTGTGTGGCAGGCGTGGACAACGAGAGAACACCTCGAGAAGTGGTGGGGCCCGAAGGGCATGGCGCTAAGCGTCGCGCGCCTCGAGCTGAAACCGGGCGGGACGTTTCTGTACAAGATGGCCTCGCCCGGCAGCGACATGTGGGGCAAGTTCGTCTACCGCGAGATCGCGCCCGAGTCGAAGCTGGTCTACGTAAGCTCGTTCAGCAACGAGCAGGCCGAGATCACCGCGCCGCCGTTCCCGCAGATCGCGGACAGTTGGCCGCGCGAAATCGAAAACACGCTCACGCTGGCAGAGAAAGGCGACAGGACGCTGCTCACCCTGCGCGGCAAACCGCTCACAGATAGCGACGCCGAGTGGAGCACCTGGCAGGGCATGATCCCCAGCATGAACCAGGGCTTCGGCGGCACCTTCGACCAGCTCGACGCGTTCCTCGCGGGCGCAACGGAGTAGTGACAATTCGACTCAAAGGAGACTTAGAATGACAACCGGGAATGAACTTGTAATCACGCGCACTTTCGAGGCGGCGATTGGGCTGGTGTGGGACGCGTGGACCAAGCCGGAGCATCTCGCCAGGTGGTGGGGCCCGAAACACTACAGCTCGCCGGACCCCAAGATCGATCTGAAAGTCGGCGGCAAGCTGCTGCTCGCCATGCGCGGGCCGGACGGCAAGACGCACTACACGGCCGGCGTGTTCCGCGAGATCGCGCCGCCGGGCAAGCTGGTGTGCGACACCCACTTTGCCGACGCAAGCGGCAAGAAGATCCGCCCGGCCGAGATCGGCTTCCCGGGCGACTGGCACGGCGAGACGACCATCGACGTCACGCTGGAGGACCTGGGCGAACGCACGCGCATGATCGTACGCCAGACCGGCGTCCTGCCGGAGTTCAACGACATGAGCCGCGCGGGCTGGGGCACGTCGCTTGAGAAACTGGCCGAAGTCGTCACGGCCGACCGCGGCATTGTCGTCAACCGCACGTTTGACGCGCCGCGCAAACTGGTTTGGGAAGTATTCACCAAGCCGGAACACATGGACAAGTGGTGGGGACCGGACGGTTTCACCAACAAGACGCAAGAGATGGATTTCCGGGAGGGCGGCGCGTGGAAGTACACGATGGTTGCCGCGGACGGGACAGTGTTCAAGAACTACACCGAGTACACGGAAATCGTCGAGCCGGAGCTGATCTCGTACAAGCACGGCACCGGGCCGGAGGACATCTGGTTCCGGGGCACGATCACGTTCACCGAGTTCATGGGCAAGACGACCGTGAACCTGCACAACGTGTTTCCGGACAAGCCTTCGCGCGACGTCGTGGTCGAGCAGTACGGCGCCATCGAAGGCGGCGAACAGCACCTGGCCAAGGCCGCGGCGTACATCGCCAAGATGTCCTGATTCGAATATCTACACGACGCCCCGGGGCCCAGCCCCCGGGGCGAGATGCCTCACGCACAGGAGACATGATGATGCAAAACAAAACCAGAAATTGGGCCGCATCCGTCGGGCTGCTGATTCTGAGGATTGGCGTCGGTAGCTACATGCTGAGCCACGGCCTCGGCAAGCTGAACATGCTGTTAGACGGCAACTTCGCAATGATGGGTGACCCGATCGGACTTGGCCCGCAGCTCAGCCTGGTGCTGGTCACGTTTGCCGAGTTCGCCTGCGCAGCGCTCGTGATCGTCGGGCTCGGCACGCGTCTCGCGGCCGTACCGGTGGTGTTCGCGATGTGCGTAGCCGTTTTCGTCGCGCACAGTGCGGACCCATGGTCGATGGAGACGGCCGCCATGCGCTTCTTCTCCGGCGAATCCCAGACATGGTTCAGCAAGGAACCGGCGATGCTGTTTCTGATTCCGTTCCTGGCACTCGCGTGCACCGGCCCGGGTCGGCTTTCACTGGATACTCTCGTCGTCGCGGCATGGCGCCGACGTCCCGCACGGAAAGCCGCTGACGAACTGGCGTCCTCTGCGCGGCTGGCGGCCGCCTAGGGCAGGCATCGCGTCGAGGCCACGGAGATGTGTTGTCCGTGGCCTCTGCGGAAGATGGCCGCTGCTACTGCACGATATTGAAAATCTCGCGGTGGCCGCTTTCGTTGTACTGCAGCACCTTGGCGTGCCAGTCTTTCCACTCCTGCTTGCCCATGTGGGTCTTCATCATCTCTTCCCACGCGGTGAGTGACTCGAACTGCGCCTCGAACACCAGCGTGTAGTAGTTGCCGACCAGGTCGGTCAACAGGCGCGTCTGTCCGCCCGTCATGCCCGCCTTCTCGAACATGGCGAGGCCTTCCTTCCATGCCGCGACGGCTTCCTTGCTCTTGCCGAATTTAAGCTGGAACACATCACGAATCAGGATCATGGCTGTCTCCCGTGCTGGTTGTGGACGCCAATGTTCTAGCACCGGCGGTCTGAGCGCCGCCCCAAATTTCCCGCGAAACCACCGCGGGTGGCCCGTGTTAGATAGCCCGTCCCGGATGCGGAGCCAGCCATGCTGAAGAAGATTGCGCTACTCGGTGTAACTCTAGCCGCTGCTGTTGCTTGCGGCGCTATTGCGTTCAGTGGCGGCACGGCCGGCGCGCAGGAGCTTCCGCCGGACAAAGCCACCACCACCAAGTCGCCGGAGCGCGAAGTCAGCAACCGCATCGACGCCGAGATCAAGAAGGTCTGGGAGCGCGACAAGATCAAGCCCACCGACGAGTGCAGCGACGAAGAGTTCATCCGCCGCGTCTACCTCGACACCGTGGGGCTGCCGCCGACGGCCGACGAAGTCATCGCGTTCACCGCCGACAAAGAGAAGGAAAAGCGCCGCACGCTCATCGCCAGGCTGGTCGACGACAGGCGCTTCGGTGAGCACATCGCCGACCTGTGGACCAACATCATGCTCGGGCGTTCCGGGCGCGACTTCGGCGGCTCCAGCCACCTGTTCGCCGAGTGGTTCTCCGAGCGCATCAACAAGGGCGACAAGTTCAGCGACATCATCTACGACCTGATCGCCGCCGAAGGCAGCCTCAGCGAAAACCCGGCCGTCGCGATCTACGTCCGCGAAGTGCCGTTCAAGACCGCCAACTCGGCCGGCGTGGTGACCAAGAACCTGACCGGCGTGCAGATCCAGTGCGCCGAATGCCACGACCACCCATACGAAGACTCCTGGAAGCAGGAGACCTTCAACGGCATCGCCAGCTTCTGGTCGCCGATACAACTGCGCCTGAACGTGCGCAACGTGCCCGCGGACCCGGCGATCAGCGACAACGATGCGCCGCTGCGCCCGCTGCCGGATGCGGCGATGGAAAAACTCCCGGCCGAGGTGCGCGAAGCCCGCAAGGTGGCCGAGCGCTACAACAAGCCGATCACGCTCGACGGAAAAGAGATCAAGACCGAGAACCGAAAGTTCTGGCGCCCGGCGATGGCCAAGTGGATGGTCAGCAGCGAGAACAAGCAGACCGCGAACTACATCGCCAACCGCTTCTGGAGCTTCGCCTTCGGCATGGGCATCCTGAACCCGGTCGACGATTTCAACAGCTTCAATGAGCCCAGCCACCCCGAGCTGCTGGAGTTCCTGGGGCAGGACCTGATCGACAACAAGTACGACATCAAGCGCCTCTACCGCGCGATCCTGAACAGCAAGACCTACCAGCTCAGCAGCCGCGGGGCGTCCGAGAAGGCCGAGAGCTGGCACTTCGCAAGCGCGGCCGTGCGGCAGCTGAACCCCGAGCAGTTCTTCGGCACGTTCGTCGAGATCGCCGGCGGCAACGACCTGGTGAAGTCCCTGCGCATGCGCAGCGGCAGCCTCTCCGAGCAGATGCGCAAGCGCTACACCGGGCGCATGAAGCAGATGGAAAAGAGCGACGACCCGAACATGCGCGACTACTACTTCGACGAAGAAGCGCTCAACCGCTTCGCGGGCTGGTACGACAAGATGGATGACTCGTGGGTGCTGCGCCGCACCATGGCGCAGGGCTATGCGCGAGTGGGCAACGATGACGAGATGCTCGAGGCCGACGGCTTCAGCCTGACGATTGACCAGGCCCTGCTGGTGATGAACGGCGACGTGACCAACAACCTGTCCGGCTCGCGCCGCGGCACGCTGATCTGGAAGCTGGTCAATGAGGTAAAGAGCGACGACGAAAGGCTGGAGAAGCTGTATCTGACCGTGCTCAGCCGCCGCCCGACCAGCAGCGAAGCCCGCGAGATGAAGGCATTCGTCAAGGAAACCGGGAATGTCAGCCAGGCCTACGAGGACATCATGTTCGCCCTGCTGGCTTCGTCAGAGTTCGCGACGAATCACTAGGCTTTGCGCAAAAACCCGAAGTCGGCGCGAAGACCCGAAGAAAAGCATCCCGCACAGAGACCACAGAGGTCACGGAGGAGCCCTTCCTCTCTGAACTCTGTGGTCTCTGCGCGAGGCAGCAGTTGCAGTCCTTCGCGTCTTCGCTGAACTTCGCGTCTTCGCGCAAGGCAGTTTCAACACCCCAAACGCACACAACCACTTACCATCCGGGCACTTGCGTAGAAAAGTGACCCCGGATATGCATTTTGCGTGTGAAAGGAATCTGCACGTTCACGGACTAGACCCTATTGGGGTCCCATAGGAGAACGAACATGAAGAAGGTGCTGACGATGTCGCTGGCCGCGCTGATGCTGGGCGCACTGGCAATGCCTGCGTTCGCGCAGGACAAGAAGGAAGAAGCCCGGTCGGTGTTGCTCAAGGACACCTACAAGGCCATGGAGCGCCGTACCGAGAAGACCGAAGATTCCAACGAAACCAATGTTAAGCCCAAGGACCAGGAAATGGTCCTGCAGAACGAGAAGAAGACCTCCAACGAAACGAAGGTCATCGACATCCTCGAAGTGAACGCCGACGGCAAGCCGACCAGCATCCGCATCCGCTGGACCGAAGGCACCGAGACCACCGAAACCACCAACATGGGCCAGCCGCCGTCTGACCCGGTCGAGGAAGACTCCGAGATGAAGGGCGTCTCGATCCTGTTCACCTGGAACGCGGACAAGAAGGCCTACGTCGGCAAGCTCGAAGAAGGCGACGCGGAGCTGAGCGGCGTCAAGAAAGAGCTCAGCAAGAAGGACCCGCTGTTCAACGCCTTCATCCCGAACCGCGAAGTCAAGGTCGGTGAAAGCTGGGAGCCGAAGGAAGAAGACATCAAGGCCATGATGGGCGAAGACGAGAACGTCAAGCTCACCAAGGTCAGCGCCACCTGCAAGGCCGAAGAGATCGTCAAGGAAGAAGGCGCCGAGCTGCTGCGCGTTTCGCTCGAGATCAGCATGACCGGCGAGCTCCAGAACGAAGACCTCGGCAAGCCGACCATCGAAGCCACCCGCAGCGGCAGCTTCTACTGGAACATCAAGGAAGCGCGTGTCGTCCGCATCGAGATGGAGAACAAGGCCGAGTTTGAAGCCGAAGTGACCCACCCGCAGGCCGGCAAGATGACCCTGACCGTCACGGTCGAAGGCGAAGAGAAGATGACCGAAACCGTCGGCAAGGTCGAAGAAGAAGACAAGGACGACGGCGACGACGACGAAATGAAGTAATCGCCACACAAGCCACGCACAGGGGCGCCTTCGGGCGCCCCTTGTTTTTTGGCCCGCCGGGAAATCCCCGCCCGTATGATGGCAATAACAGCCGGACCTTCAGAAGGGGGATCAGATGCGCAAAGCCCTTTGCGCGGGACTGCTGCTCGCGGCCTGCACCTGCATCGGTTTGGCATTGCTCGGGACACAGCCGGGCGCGCAGGACGTTGCCAAGCCCGACACCTCGACCACCACGGGCAAGAGCGAGGCCGACCTCACAGGCGTCATCAACGACGAAATCAGCAAGGTCTGGAAGCGCGACAAGATCCGCCCGGCCGATCGCTGCACCGACGAAGAGTTCCTGCGCCGCGTCTACCTCGACACCGTCGGCATGCCGCCCACCGTGGAAGAAGCCGTCGAATTCCTCGACAGCACTGACAAGAACAAGCGCGACAAGCTGATCGACGCGCTGATCGACGACCCCCGCTTCGGGCGCCACATGGCCGACCAGTGGGCCGTGCTGCTGGCCGCCCGCAACGCGCAGGGCCTTTCGGGGCAGCACCTGTTCGCCAACTGGATGGCCGAGGAGATCAACAACGGCACCGGCATGCAGACCATCTTCCGCGAGATCGTGCTGGCGGAAGGCGAGCTGGTGGATCAGCCGCAGATCGTGCCCTGGTTCACCGATGGCGCGGGCGTGCCGTTCACCGACATGATCGGCAAGCTCAGCAAGAATTTGACCGGCGTGCAGATCCAGTGCGCCGAGTGCCACGACCACCCGTACGACGAAAACCTTACGCAGAAGAGCTTCCAGGGCATGGCCGCGTTCCTGACCGCGACGCAGCCGCTGATTGACAACAACCTGCGCCCGCAGCGCATCTACATCCGCACCAACGCCGACGGCCCGAACAAGATCCTCAAGGCCGCCGAGATGTACGACAAGCTCAAGCCCGAGCAGAAGGCGCAGGTCGACCAGTACATCGACTACGTCAAGCCGGTCACGCTGGACGGCGATGTGATCTCCACCCGCGACCCGACCGTATGGCGCAGCAAGCTGGCGGCCTGGCTGACCAGCGACGACAACGTGCAGACCCGCCGCTACGTGGCGAATCGCATGTGGGCGATAGCCTTCGGCAGCGGGCTGGTGAATCCGGTGGACGACTTCACGCCATTGAATGAGCCCAGCCACCCGGAGCTGCTCGACGCGCTGGCGAACGACCTGCTGGAAAACGGCTGGGACGTGCGCCGCCTGTACCGCGCGATCCTGAAGTCCGAGGCATGGCAGCTATCCGGCGCCGCGCCCAGGAAGGCCGAGCGCTGGCACTTCGCCGGCTACCCCGTGCGCCCGCTGACGCCGGAGCAGTTTCTGAGCACCCTGTTGGGGCTGCTCGACAAGCCGCAGCTCGACAAGCTCATCGACGACAGCCTGATCAAGCCTCTCGACAAGGCCGTGGAAGACCTCAAGGCCGCCGAGGAAGCGCAGAAGCAGTCGAAAGACAAGAAGATGCAGTACTACCGGTACGACATCCCCACCATGAACCGCTACCGCGACCAGTTCGGCGCGATCGACGGGCGCTGGTACATCTCGCGCTGGGCGGCCGGGCGCTACGCCAGCCTGAGCATGGACGATGAGATGAACAGCGGCGAAAACTTCACCATGAGCATCAACCAGGCGCTGGCGGTGATGAACGGCCAGTTCACCAACGCGCTCTCCGGCAGCGGCAAAGACAGCCTGCTGGAACGCATCGGCAATTCGTTCAAGACCTACGACGAACGGGTAGACGCGCTCTACCTGACCGTGCTCTCAAGACGCCCCACCAAAGCCGAAAGCACCAAGCTGAAGAAGTATTTCGAAGACGCCGAAGTCCCCACAACCGCCGCCGAAGACCTGTTGTACGCCCTACTAATGACCACCGAGTTCGCCACAAACCACTAGGGCGCCGGATTGTGGCCACGAGTGAAGCAAGCGGCGCAGCCGCGCGCTCCAAAACCAAAGCCCAGCCCGCGAGGGCTGGGTTATGCGCGCTCGATTACCTGCGTGACGCGCCGGTCCGAACCGGCTCCAGCGTTTTCCACGAACGAACCGCTAACTTCAGATCCTTCCGAACATCGGCGTAACCCTGAAAGTGCAAGCATTCCAACCTCGTGACGGCAAACCCCCGGAAGACGTCGCCTTGGACACCCAGCCCTTGCGGGCCGGGCTTTGATTCCAGGCTAACGGCCGGTGGTGTCACAAATCTTCGCAACCCCAGGGCTACTCGGGGGTATCATGGCTGGTGCCCGAACGGAGCCTCTGATGCGCTATTCCTCCAGGCTGTTTGCCCTTGGCCTTTCGGCCGTTTGTGGCTGCTTCTGCCTTGTTGCCTATGGCTTCTCGCCGGCGCGTGCCGATGAGACCGCCGCCAAGGAAGACCGCAAAACCGAAGCCGCACCCACCGAAAACAGCGAGGCTGCCCTCACGGCGGCCATCGACCGCGAGATCGCCAAGGTCTGGGAGCGCGACGGCGTCACCCCCGCCGGCGCCAGCAGCGACGAGGAATTCCTGCGCCGCGTCTGCATGGACACCGTCGGCATCCCGCCCACGCCCGAGCAGGCGGCCGAATTCCTCGACGACAAGTCACCCGACAAGCGCGCCAAGCTGATCGACCAGCTGGTCGATAACTCCCACTTCGGCGAGCACCTGGCCGACCTGTGGCTGAACATCCTGACCGGGCGCACCAAAGTGAAGGACAGCGCCGACGCCGTGCTCGGCATCTGGCTGGCCGAGCAGTTCAACAGCGGGCGCGGGTTCGACCAGGTCATGTACGACATCATCACCGCGCAGGGCAAGATGTCCGACAACCCGGCCGCGGCCTACTACGGCGGCAAGCGCGAGCTGAAAACGCCCGACATCGCCGGCGAGGCCACGCGCCAGTTCACCGGCGTGCAGATCCAGTGCGCGCAGTGCCACGACCACCCGTACGAAGACGCCTGGAAGGTCGCCGAGTTCAACGGCGTCGCCAGCTTCTTCGCGGGCACCAAGCTGCGCCGCAACGGCAAGGTCCGCCCCAGCCAGGGCGAAGTCACCGACAACCGCGTGCAGCAGGTCGACCTTGAGGCGCTGCAGGAAAAGCTCAAGAACGTGCCCGAGGCGCGCCGCGAAGAAGCGCTTGAGGCCGCACGCTACAGCCAGCCGAAGTACCTGCTGGGCGACACGCTGAAGGTCCGCGACGCGCGCCTGTGGCGCAAGGCATGGGCCGGCTGGGTGATCAGCGCCGAGAACAACCAGACCCGCAGCTACATCGCCAACCGTTTCTGGAGCTTTCTGTTCGGCATGGGCATCCTGAACCCGGTCGACGACTTCAACAGCTTCAATGAGCCCAGCCACCCGGAGCTGCTGCAACTGCTGGCCGACGACATCGGCGAGCACGGCTACGACATCAAGCGCTTCTACCGCGCGGTGTTGAAGTCGCGCACCTACCACCTCTCGTCCGCCGACACCGCCAGGAAGGCCGAGGCCTGGCACTTCGCCAGCCACCCGGTGCGCCAGCTCACGCCCGAGCAGTTCTTCGCGGCGCTGATCAGCGTGAACGCCACGGCCGAGCGCCAGCGCAACATCGGCAACGACCGCAACCCGTACACCAAGGAGCTGCAGCAGGCCAAGAGCTACCAGAAGCGCGAAGCGGCCGGCAAGCTTGGCGAGAAGGAAAAGAAGTACGAGTACGACCTCGAGGCGATCGAGAAGCTGCGCGACCAGGTCGAGAAGATGTCCGACGACTGGGCGCTGCGCCGCGCGGCCGCCAAGGGCTACACGCGCTCGAGCGACGACGACGAAGAGACCGAGGCCGACGGCTTCAGCCTGACCATCGACCAGGCGCTGCTCGTCATGAACGGGCAGGCGACCACGCTGCTCAGCGACTGGAGTAAGGGCAGTGTCCTCGACACGGCCGTGAGCAAGTTCGACACCGACCCCAAGCGCCTCGAGCGCCTGTATCTAGTAGTGCTCAACCGCCGCCCGGACGACAGCGAACTCAAGCGCAGCACGGACTACCTGAAGTCCGCCAAAAGCAAAGAAGACGCCTGGGAAGACATCCTGTTCACCCTGCTGGTATCAACCGAGTTCGCCACAACGCGGTAACTCTCGGTGGTGCGGACAGTTCGCGAAGCGAACGAACCGCAGGATCGCATTGCGATCCGAGGATGTCCGCACGGCAAATACGATTCGCTCACGCGCGGACAGGAATGTCCGCGCCACCGTTTAGTACCAGTCCGCGAGTTTCTGGATGCGGTCTTTGTACTCGATGCGGTCGCGCCATGCGTGGGGCCAGGCGTCGTTGCCGTGGTAGGCACCGGCGAGTGCGCCGGTGATGCAGGCGATCGAGTCCGAGTCGCCGCCGGTGGCCGCTGCCCTGCGGATCGCCAGTACGGGGTCATCTACGTATAGAAGAAAGCAATGCAGCGCTGTGGCAAGCGCTTCCTCGGCCGTCCAGCCGTGGCCGGTCTTCAGCCCCGGGTCGGCGTCGCGATCGGGCGTCTTGAGCGCCCTGGCCAGCTTCTCGATGCTGTTCGCCACGTCGTTCCAGCCGCGGTTCATGTAGGCCGCGCCGCCCGATGCACCGGCCTTCTCCCATAACTCGCCGAGCGTGTCGTCGTAGTACACGCCGCGCTGCTGATCCGCGTGCTGGGCGAGGCGCGTGGGCAGATCTTCCGGCTCGAGCCCGGCGATCAGCAGATGGATGGCGTGCGCTGTCAGCTCGCTCGCGGCGAGCGCCGTCGGGTGCCCGTGGGTGATCGCGGCCTGCAACTGCGCCAGCTTGGCGCGCTTCTTGACGCTGAAGCCGTGCTTGTCGGTCAGCAGCCCGACCGGCTGGACGCGCATGTTCGCGCCGCAGCCCTTGCTGCTGATCTCGGTCGCGTCGCGCCAGTCGCCGCCCTTTTCGAGCCGGCTGAGGGCGTCCATGCTCGATTGCCCGGGCGCGCGGTTGTTGTCGAGGCTGCGCAACCACGCCAGGAACTCGCGGCCCAGCGCGGCGGACCATTCCTCGCCGCCGGCGGATCGCAGGTCGGCGAGCGACATCAGCGCCTCGCCAACGGCCAGCGCCATCTGGGTGTCGTCGGTGACGCGCTCGGAAGGCTCTTCGGGCCCGAGCGGGCCGTAGGTCTCAACGATTGCCGCGTACTTCATGAACTCGGTCGGCGCGCCCAGGGCATCGCCCAGCGCAAGCCCATACAGGCAGCCCTCAACCCGCGATCGATAGGTCGGCTCGGTCATGAAAAACAATGAAAGGTCAAACGGACGCTCTCGGACACTTGGTGACGCCCGGTTGAGAAGTCGTGGGGCAAGGCCTCTCGGTCCATGCTGGAAGCAACTGCAGGCCCTGCTAGGCTGCGCGGCGGAGATGACACCATGAACGTACCTGCATTTGAAGAGATGACCGCTGCGCGCCCCGAGATGGACGCGATCAGCGCCGAGATGAACAACCTCAAGTCCGCGCTCGAGAGCGCCCAGGGCGCCGACGACGAGATCGCCGCCCTGCAGCGCTGGGAAGAGTTGCGCCGCCGCATCAGCACCTGGAGCTCGCTGGTCGGGCTGCGCTTCAACCAGGACACGCGCAACGACGAATACCGCAAGGCGCGCGACTACCGCGACTCGATCTCGCCCAAGCTCACGGACCTCGAAAACCAGCTCAAGGCCAAGCTGCTCGCCAGCGCCCACCGCGCCGAGTTCGAGAAGAAGTTCGGGCCGCAGGCCCTGCAGCTCTGGGCGTGCGACGAGCGCGCCTTCAGCCCCGAGATCGAGGGCGAGCAGGTGCGCATTTCCAAGCTCGGCGCCGAGTACGCCGAGTTGCTGGCCAGCGCCGAGTACGATTTCAAGGGTGAGAAGCTCAACATGCCCGGGCTCGGCAAGTACCTGCTGGATGACGACCGCGACACTCGCCACGCCGCCTGGGTCAAGCGCTGGCAGTGGTTTGCCGACAACCGCGAGACGCTCGACCGCCAGTTCGATGAGCTGACCAGACTGCGCCACACAAGCGCGATCAAGCTAGGGCTCAAGGATTATGTCGAGCTGGGCTACCTGCGCATGCACCGCGTGGACTACAACCGCGCCGACGTCGAGCGCCTGCGCAAACAGGTAGTCGACGAAGTCGTGCCCCTGTGCAGCGAGCTGATCAAGCAGCAAGCCGCCGAGCTGGGCATCGAGAAGGTCATGGCCTGGGACGAAGGCGTCCACGACGCCAAGGGCAGCCCGCGCCCGCACGGCGACCACGACTGGATGGTGAAACGCGCGCAGGAAATGTTCGACGAGATCGGCCACGGGCTCGGCGACTTTTTCAGACTGATGAACGAGAAGGGGCTGCTTGACCTGAAGTCGCGCGACGGCAAGGCCGGCGGCGGCTTCTGCACCAGCTTCCCGACCTGGGGCGTGCCGTTCGTGTTCGCCAACTTCAACGGGACGGACGGCGACGTGAAGGTCTTCACCCACGAGATGGGGCACGCCTTCCAGAACTACAGCTCGCGCAACCAGAAGCTGCTCGACTATCACTGGCCGACCTACGAGAGCGCTGAGATTCACAGCATGAGCCTCGAGTTCATCACCTGGCCGTGGATGGAGAAGTTCTTCGAGGACGACGCCGACCGCTTCCGCCGCAGCCACCTGCTGGACTCGCTGAAGTTCATCCCGTACGGCACGGCCGTGGACCACTTCCAGCACCTCGTGTACGAGAAGCCCGACGCGAGCCCCGCCGAACGGTTTGAAATGTGGCGCGAGATGGAGCGGACGTATCTGCCGTGGCGCGACTACGGCGACGTGCCGCACGCCGGCGAGGGCGGCTGGTGGCAGACGCAGCGCCACATCTACCTGAGCCCGTTCTATTACATCGACTACGTGCTCGCCCAAATCTGCGCCCTGCAGTTCTGGGTGCGCGCCGACGAAGACCGCGACGCAGCAATGAAGGACTACGTAGCCCTCTGCAAACGAGGAGGCGAAGCCCCGTTCCAGCAACTAGCCACCGGAGCAGGCCTAAGAAGCCCCTTCGAGCCAGGATGTTTGGAGGCAGTCCTAACCAAGTCCCGCGACTGGCTCGGCGCGCACTAGTCGCAATGCCGACCAGTTGAAACTTAGACGTAGCGATTGTCGTTATCAGTTGGCGCATTCTTGGCTAGCACACTACTCGGCGAAGCTACATGCTGCGGGCAAGCGATAGAGGTCGGCAATGAAAGCTGCGTTCACCACCGAAGTGCTTCGTGCTTTCGACAAGGACACATCTTTCTGGGGGGACGATTCCCGAGAGGCCGTCAAGCGCGACATCCATCGATTGTGGGATGAAGTCGCCGGTAGAAGGGACATTGAAAATGTCTCGCTACGGCAAATCGACTACAGCGAACTACCCAAGACCCTTCTGATCGGCCAACGATATTTCATTGCTCCAAGCCGTCGGCCCGGAATATGCGTTGGAACCTCAAGTCCGTATTGGAAATTCGGCTGGAAGGATACGTTGAAGACGAACTTCGGAGACGGCCTCCTTCGCGACTTCATGATCTCTTGTAGCATTCACGTCACTCGAAACGCCTATGTTTCCGCGATGCTGTTTCTTTGGCGGGCGACGGCAACCGTCCCAGATCTCAGAAATAGTTGGGAAATGCAGGAGTGGAACCATGTCGGACACCACTTTCCAGATGTGGATAGGTCAGCACTCAACAAGGCGACCATTGCCTATGAAGTGGCGAAATTGGCTGGCGGCAATGACCGGTCGCTTGTCTTGTGGGATGACGTTGGCCCAGCTAACGCACGGCTGTCGAAGCATGCGACGCTCATCGATGATGAAGTGAATGTCCTCGATCTCGATGTCCATCGGATGGCCTATCATTTGGTTCGGGCGGCATTACTCTCGACGTCGTTCGTGCAGGAAGCGGTCGTTGCGCTTGCGGCTGTAGTAGACGCCGGGAAGGCGCTCTTCGAGCGGCGGGGAGAGAAGATTACGACAGAAGGCCTTTGCTACCGCATCGGCGCACCGTATTCCCTAGCGGCGGAAATAGACCGGCTTGAGCGCGTTCGTGATCGGTTGTGTGCTCACCGTGCATTTGCCGTTTGGTGGGACTTTGGAAGTATCTACGGAGACCAGGTCGATGATTGGTTGGACGTTGTTTGGCGTGTCTTCCGGTTTGTATGCAAGTGGGAACGGGAGAACCGCGAAACGGAACCCTTTCCAGAAGATTGGTCGGACTGGTGGCAAGAGAACGCCGTCCACCTTTGGAGGAGCCTCGGCTACGGCGACCTTCCGTAAGCACCAGCGTCTTACTGTTTCTTCTTCGCGGCCTCATTGACCGGCTCTTCGAAGGCTTTGTGCAGGTTGGTGCCTTCCGGCAGGGTTGGGAAGGTGAAGCGCCCGGAGGGCGCGGTATGTGTTAGCCCGGCGCGTCAGCGCCGGGGACATTGCGTCCAGATGCGCCGAGCCGCTGGAAGCGGCGCCATCGTTTCGTGCGGTGTGTCGCCGCCTCCGGACGCAATCTATGCCGCCCGCTTCGCGGGCTCGGACTATATGCGTTCCAGAGTCCCGGCCCTGACGGGCCGGGCTAACATCTGCCGCCCCCTTCGGGGGCTGAACTGCAGCTCTCATTGTCCTAAGGGATCCGTTGCCCCGCTGCGCCCGGAGGGCGCGCCCGATTGGGCAGCCACCAGAGCCCCGCCTGAAAAGGCGGGGACGCCCGCCAGCGGCGGGCGAATCATACGGACTTCGTCCGCATGTCCCCGGCGTTTCCGCCGGGGCTCTAGCGCTTCTTTTTTCGCTTGTTGGCTTTTTCGGCCTTCTCGACCATTTCTTTGACTGACTCTTCGAAGGCTTTGCGCAGGTCGGCGCGGGTTTGCTCGTTGTAGTCCTTGGGGAAGTCGACCTTCTTGCCGGTCAGCTCCTGCAGGTGCGCGTGGGCCTTTTCGGCGATGCGCCTGGCCATGCCGGCGTACCACTCGATCTGTTTGGCATCCTCGTTGCCGCCGGTGCTCTCGATGAAGCAATCCAGCAGGATCTGCGCGGCCGGGGCCTTGGCATCGTCTACGCGCTTGCCGATCTGGCCGATGGCGTCCACGGCCGTTCCGGTGGTCCCGTTGTTGGCGGCACCCTCTACCGCGTGCGGCTTGATGGCTTCCAGTGAGTCCGCGTCGCCGCACAGCGCGAGCGCGCCGATGGCGTAGCTGCGCAGCACGTTCGGGTTGCGGCTGTCCTTCGGGTCGCGCACGAGGTCTTCAAGCTGCGTGACGACTTCATCGGTGAACGTGACCTTCTCGCCCGCGTTCTTGATCGCCTTGCAGACTTCGTAGCGCAGCAGGTCGTTCTTGACCTTCAGCAGCTCGCCGGCCTTGGCGACCAGCTCTTTGGGGTCTTCCTTGCCGAAGTACTCCACGGCGCGGAAGCGGGCGACCAGGTCTTCGCTTTCGAGCGCCTTCTTGGCGGCCTTGGCGCTGGGCTTGGTCTCGAGCTCGCTGGCGAGCTCTTCGCCTTCCTTCAGCTTCTTGAGCAGCTCTTCGGCCTTGGCGTATTTCGGCGGCTTGATCTTGGTGTTCTGAACGGCCTTGAGAAAGCCGTCCACCTGGCGCCCGGTTTCGCCAACGACTTCGAGCGTGTACGGGTCAACCAGCAGCAGCTGCGGCCACGAGCTGACACTGAACCGAATGCGGATACGCGTAGCCGCCCGGTCGGCATCGCCCTCTTTAAAATCGTTGTAGACGTGGAGCCAGACGATGTCGTCGTAGATGGGTTTCAGTTTGGGGCTGGGGAGCAACTGCTCCTCTACAGGCACGCAGTGCGGTCAGTAGGTTTTGGTGAAGTAGAGGAAGATGGGCTTGTTGCCCTCCAGCGCCTCTTTCACCGCCTCCTGCAGATCCTGCTTCCACGGCGGGCCTTCGGGCAGCTTCTCGCCCGCAAAGCACGGCGCGGCACACGCGACCAGCAGCAACACCAGCATCAGCTTGGTTCTCATGCAGGCAGTGTAGCGACTCGGTGTGCCTGGCGAGCCCGCACCCGAGGATTGTTGAACCAATTTGTCGGGGCAGGGGGCCACTCGCCAAGTTCGCAATTTGCGCCATGACCACCTCCGTCGCCGGGATTTGTCGCACCGGATGCTATATTACATTTCGTCAACATGCACGAGGACGACGAGATGCCTGCACGACCGACCGAAAACCGCCCCGAAAGCCGCCTGCTGAGCGCGCCGGGCGACGTACGCTGCACCTGCGGAGCGCTTATGTTCAAGGCCTGCGGGCCCATCAGCCTGGAAATGAAGTGCCGCCGCTGCGGGCGATTGTGGCGCGTGGCCACACCCGGGGTGTGTCAGTAAAATCTTACACTTATCTTACAGGAGGCCGGAACCTCGCGAAGGTCGGAGCCCAACCGAGCGAGGCTCATTTGAGTGACTTCACCTGTAGCAAGTGCCCCCTGCGGGCCCAATGCGTCAGTCCCTGCGCGGCCGTGAACGCGCTGCTGCCGCAGCCGAACAAGGGCGTGATCGCCGGCTTCGAGCGCCGTAATTCCATCCACGCCGCGCGCCGCCTGGACACCCTGATGCGCCAGGCGCGCTTCCTTACGGACTACCGCGACCGCCTCAGCGGGCGACAGCGGCTGGTGTTCGACCTCACCTATAATGAAGGGTTGTCGCAGCGCGAGATCGCCCGCTTCCTTGGTGTGCACATCCGCAGCGTGGGGCTGATGCTGGCGCGGGCGCGGCGGAGGATCGGTCGCCTCGCGGCCGGGAGGCCCGGTAGCCAGCGGGTGCGACGGCGCTAGACTCCGGCGATGGACTACGAAGCGACCGTGCGCCAGACCAGCCTGCAGATGACGATCCTGGCCTTTTCGTTCATCAGCGGCGTGGCGTTCTTCACCGTGGCGGGGTTTGTGCTGGGGCCGCTGTTCGACGCCGAGGGGATCGAAAGCACGGGCGAGATCCTGCGCGTGATCGCCCTGGTGCTTCCGATTGCGGCGATCCCGGCAGCGATGCAGGTGTTCATGTCGCAAAGCAAGCGCATGGCCGCGATGGAGAGCTGGGAGGCTCGCATCGGCGCGCTGCGCGGGCGCACGATCGTGATGACCGCGATGTTCGAGGGCCCGGCGCTGTTCTCGGCCGTCGTGATTCTGCTGACCGGCTTTACCTGGCACGCGGCGCCGGCGCTGTTGCTGTTCATGGCGGCGATGGGCGGGCTGATGCCCACGCGCGGGCGCATCATCAACGCCGTCGGGCGCCAAGACGGCAGCAAACCCGACGCGTACTCGTAGATGATTGGCCAGCGCGCCGAAGATCAGCTAGTCTTTAGTCCCCGGTGGCTGCCCCTGGAGCCATCCCATGCGGAACCTGCTGCTGGCCACTATTCTCGGTGCGCTGATCGGCGGATGCGCAACCACAGCGCGAATCAACGAGACTCCGGCGATTCTCAGCAAAGCACCTGAGGGTTCGACCAAGGACGAGCCCGGACCCAGCCCCAAAGTCTTGGATGAAGCCCGCCCCCTGGCAGACGACATTCGCACCTTGATCAGCGAGCTGCAGGACATCAGCGTCGGCGGTGCGGGAATGAGCAGCACCTACAACGCCTTCGCTTTCGCGCCGCTGCCTGAGATCAGTTACAACACGGGCGCACTGATCCTGGGTCGCGAGCCGTCGGGCGTGAGCGAAGCATTTCGCCGGCTCGTGGAACTGGGGCCGGTTGCCCTTCCCTATCTGCTGGAGGCCCTGGATGACGACCGCCCGACACGGGCGACCACCGGCGGCAGGATGATGTGGTCTTCGCTGGATACCGAAGTGTACGGAGTCGGAGCAAACGAGCGCGAGTGCAAGATCATTGAGAAAACGAAGCTCAACTCCAAGCGCGTAGCTGACGAAGTCTACCTTGAGACATCCGACTTCTTTGAGATGAAGTATCGCCTGCTGGTGGGCGACGTCTGCTTCACAATCATTGGCCAGATCACGAACCGGCCTTACTCGGCGTCGCGCTATCAGCCGACCGCGGGGCTTGTCATTAACAGCCCCGTCCACAACCCCCTGATCGCCGACATCGTGCGTGCCCTGTGGGCGGTTCCGAACCCGACCGAGACCCTGCACGAAAACCTGCTGATCGATCTGGAGACGAAGGACTGGTTCGGCCGTTACTCGGGTGCGGCAACCAGACTGCTGTACTACTTCGGCGATCAGGACAGCGACACGATCGTGACGCGCATGAAGGCGGAGGCACTGGCGAAGCACCCGGCTACGGGCGAGATGGTGATGGCCGTTTCATTCAGCGACAACAAGAAGATCGTCGCGGAGTGCCTCGACATATTCCGGAACTCTACCGAGTCCGAAACGACTGCCGCGTGCCTTCCCGTCGTTCTCCGGCACGATCCCGATCTATATGTGAGACTCTTGACCGCCGCCCAGGAAGAGGAAAACGACCCCGTTGTAGTCGAAGAACTTGCCCAGACACCGCGGCGTCAGGAACTCCTGGATGCAGCGATGCACGCGAAAGACCCCGCCATTCGCAAGGCAATGGCGGCGCTGGTCCCGGGTGCGCGAGATGCGCGGGAGTTATTCGCATGCCTGCCCGCCGGGGCGGAGCTGGCGCACGATGAGACCGTTGCGCGACTGCTGGAGCTGCTCGACAAATACAGCGGAGACACGCGCCCTGAAGAAGATGCCTTCGGGCTCGTGTACGGAGCGGCGTTGTACCTGCCGGACGACGTGGGCGACGTTATCCGCGAGTACGGAAGCTACACCGGAGCCCACGAAGCAATCCGCCAGGCGAATCTGGCGCTGGTGATCGGGAAGACGGAAGTCTCCGGTTGGCAAGACCTGCTGCTGCCCCTGCTCAGTGTTGAGAGCGACTCGTTCTACGGGATGTTTGACGCCCGCACGGACAGGGACGGGTACCAGCTGGCCTACCGGGTCTGCGACCTCGCCGCATGGGCAGCCACACAACGCGACAGCAACCTGACCTTCAAGGTTGAGGGCGACTACGACACGCTGGATGCACAGATCAAAGTCATCCGCAAAGCGCTGCGCGAATAGCGGTTGCCCAGTCGGCCGGGCGACATACCATCCGGAAGGTGCGACGGAGACAGCCCGTGGAATACACGCTGGAGAAGTTCATTGAGGATTCGCGGATGGCGGCCGCGGAGTACCCGGAGTTTTCGGACGTCGTTGCGGCGCTCGCGCCGAAAATGATGAAGTTGCTGCAGGGGTCGCGGGGCTTTCTGAAGCCCGAGCACTTCAAGGATGACCCGCACCACTACGCGCGCAACGCCGTGTTCGTCTGCCCTGAAGACGGCATCAGCCTGTTCACCATGGTGTGGAACCCGGGGCAGTGGACGCCCGTTCATGACCACGGGACCTGGGGCGTGGTAGGCGTGATCAAGGGCGCGCTCGAGGAGCGCAACTTCATCCGCACGGATGACCGCAGCAAGGAGGACGAAGGCATCGTTCTCAAGCGCGGCGGCATCTCGGTGCTGCAGGAAAACAGCGTCACCACCTTCGTGCCGAACCCGGACCACATTCACAAGACGGGCGTGCCCGACACGCGCGAGCAGACCGTCACCCTCCACCTCTACGGGCGCGAGATGAACGACTACTACTGCTACAACGTCGCCAC
Source organism: Planctomycetota bacterium (assembly GCA_020638675.1). Taxonomy (GTDB): domain Bacteria; phylum Planctomycetota; class UBA8742; order UBA2392; family UBA2392; genus JACKID01. The sequence continues at coordinate 110,278 of JACKID010000001.1, read as the reverse complement.
CGGGCGGCGTTCCCACGTGCAGGTCAGCTACCGGGACACCAGCGTACAGCCAACCTAGGACTGCCCATGAACTCCGAGATCGTGATTGCGATGTACCGCCCGTATGACTCGTCCAACGACGCGGCGATGAAAGAGCTGATCCGCCAGCACAACACGACGCTGCGGGTCGAGGAGTTGATTACCGACCGCCCGTCCGTGCTGATGCAGAGCCAGGACGGCACGTTCATCGAAGTCTTCGAATGGCTGCCCGGCGCGGCCAAGGCGGCGCACGAGCACCCGGCGATCCAGAAGATCTGGAAGCGCATGGAAGAGATCGGCGAGTTTGCGCCCCTGATCAGCCTGCCCGAGGCCGAGGGCAAGTTCCCGCACTTCAAGCCCGTCGACGGCGTTGTCACGTGAACGTACTTCGTCTCGATTCGGTTGTGTTCGAAACGCCCGACGTGGCGCGGGCGCGCAGGTTCTATGTCGACACGCTCGGGCTGCACGTCGGGACCTACATCAAGGACGGCGCAACCGTCGCCGACGAGGACGAGAAGTACTTCAACCTGGACCTCGGCGGGTCGCTGCTCGGGTTCGAGCATGGCGAGACGCAGTCCGGCACCCCTCAAGAACCTCAGGGTGCCGTGAAGCCCGCGAACGGCACGATCGTGCTGATGGTGGACGACCTCACGGCCGCGCTCGATGAGCTGGCGGCCAAGCATATCGCGCCCCAGCGCAAGGCCGCAAACTTCGCGATCATCGCCGACCCGGACGGGCGCGAAATCATTCTGCAGGCGTGACGACCGCGCCCAGCGATGTAAGCTGCGTCTGCTCCCCGGGCCCATTCCGTGAGGTCCGCTTGAGAACCCTTTTCACTCTTGCCGCCGCGTTCGGCCTGCTGTTGTTTTGTTCCGTCACGCAGCCGACGACGGTTCGTGCCAAGCCCAAGGCTGCGCCCGCCGGCGTGAGTGTAGCGAAGCTGGATGTGCCCCAGACCCACCCGCGCATCCTGTTCGGCGCTGACGACCTGGTGGTCATCCGCGACAAGATCACGCGAGAGCCATGGGTAGCCCAATGGTCGGAAGTCACCTCGCGCGCCGGCGCCGCCCGCCAAATGGACCCCGCCGACGCCCTGCCGGGGCCCAGCCTGCAGTCACGTTGCTTCATGCTGACCCAAGCGCTGGAGGCCGCGGGCTTTCACGCCGCAATCTCCGGCGACGAAACCGCGGCCTCCGAGCTTTCTACGCTGCTCGAGAAGTTCGACGACGAGCCATTCCACAGGCTGCTGCCCGAGAACGAATTCATGCCGCGCGGCGAGTTTCTTGAAGGCTTTGCGACCTGCTACGACTGGGCCTACAACGTGATCACACCGGCCGCGCGCAAGAACGTCGAGCGCATCCTCAGGCGCCACGCCGAGATCAATTACAAGGGCTTCATTGGCAAGAAGTCGTGGGAAGCCACAACCGAAGCAAACAACCACTCCATGGCTGCCATGGGCGCCGTTGGCCTGGCGGGCCTGGCGTTGTGGCACGAGGTCCCCGAGGCCAAGGACTGGGCGGTATTGGCCGACCAGAAGTGCACCGCATACTTTGCTGGCGCGTTCGACAAAGACGGCGCCGCGATTGAAGGCAGTATGTACGGGCCCTTCGGCCTGTCGCGCATGCTGCCCTTTCAGGCCGCCATCGTACGCCTTGGCGCCGCAGACATCTTTGCGGACGGCCGTTTGCCCGCGATCTGCGACCAGTTGATCGCCGAGGTCGTCCCGGGCGGCACCATGGCCGTGCCGATGAACGATTCCGACGGCGACTACACCAAGTGGCCGGGCGTGCACTTCTTGTACTGCGCGACCAAGTACAGCCACGGGCCCGCACGCTGGGCCTGGGAAGAGTTGCTGCACAACCGCGCCGGTAGCGGCGGCGGCCACACCGCGCCCTACGCCGTGCTATGGGAGGACACCGAGATCAAGCCCGAGGCGCCGGCACAAAAGGTCCGCTTCTGTGCTGAGACGGGACGCCTCACCGTGCGCAGCGGCCGGGACGCCGACGACTTTTTCTACTACAGCGAAGCAGGCAAGCGCCTCAACGGCCTGCACTGCCAGGGCGACCACGGGGCCTTTCTGATCTGGTCTCACGGCGGTTGGCTGGCCTGCGACACCGGCTACAGCAACGTGAACACCGAGGGCACGCCCAACCAGACCTGCGGACACAACGGCGTGCTGGTAGATGGCAAGGGCCAGTACCTGTCCGGCGGCGGCCGCTTCTGCGAGGCCGAAAGTCGCGACTTCGAGCAGTTCTCTTCAGCTGTTGCCATTACGGCCGACTTGTCCAAGGCCTACGGCAAGGACGGCTACAATCCACTGAAGTCCGCCACGCGCACTCAGCTGCTGATGCTCGCGCCCCAGGGTGTGGAGGGTTTCCATCCCTACGTGGTGCTGCTGGACAACTTCAGCAAGGGCGCAAAAGACACGGAGTTCACCTTCCTGCTTCATGGCGAGAAGGATTCGAAGTTCGAGTACGGAGAAGACACAGCGACCCATTCCGTCGGCGATCGCGCGTTGGATGTGTGCTTCTTTCCGCAGGGCAAGGGCGCTATGCAGTTCGCCACCAGCACGTTCGCTTCGAACAACTTTGGCGAGCAACCGCGCATGGACGCCAAGTGGAAAGGCGACGCGTGGAATGCGCTGGTGATACTGGCCCCGCGAGCCGCGAGTGAGCAGGCGCTTGAGCTTGAGTCCAGGGAGCGCGGCGGCAAATTGACTCTGACCATTACCCGCGGCGGCATCGAAGACGAGTTGGAGTACAAGCCGGGCAAGCAGCTGAAGGTCACCCGCAACCGCGACGGCAAGAAGCTCGAGAGCTTCACACTCGATCTCAAGTAGCCGGCTTGATCAACTCGTAGACAATGAAGATGGCCGCGCGGAACAGGTCGTCGAGGCCCGGGCGGCGCTTGAGTTGCTCCGCATTGGGCGTGGGCTCGTAGACGCGCTTCACGATCAGCCCGGCGTCGATGAAGGCGTTGATGGTTGTGCTGAACGTACGGTGGTAGTTGGTCAGGCGATGGCCGGGGCCGAACGAGACAACACGCGCGCCCTCTTCACTGTAGTTGTCGAGCCGGTAGTGCAGCTTGCGCCCCTGCTCGTCGCGAACCCACCAGTTGGTTGTGACGGCCGCGGTCGCGAGCGGCGAGAGGTTGCTGACCAGCAGACGCCCGCCGGGTTTCAGCACGCGCGCGGCCTGCATCACGGCGGACCGCATGTCGGGCACGTCGACGAGCGAGATGTAGGAGACGGCCAGGTCGAAGGCCGCGTCGGGCACGCCCTCGAGTTCTTCCATGTCGCCGAGGAGGTACTTTTCGCGCTCGCCCTTGTGGGCCTCGGCGTACTCTATGAAGGCGGGTTGAAGGTCAACGCCCAGCACCTCCGCGCCGCGCGCCGCCAGCATGCGGCAGAAGCGGCCTTCGCCGCAGCCGAGGTCGATCACGCGCTTGCCGGAAACGTCGCCCGCTAGCTCCAGCATCCAGTCATCCAGGATGCCCTCACGGGCTTCATCACGCCGCTCTTCACAGCGCGCAATCCACTCACGGGCAAACGCTTCCCACTCCGCCTTCAACTGATGCTTGTCGGCCATGCCGACAGTGTAGCGTGATGCGACCGCTACTGGCGAGACAGCCTTCGCCGGGTGGCGATGCCTGCAAGCAAGGCAAGCGCAGCCAGCGTCAGGCCGCCAGATGATGGCAGCCCCGAACAGCCGCCGCCTCCACCGCCGCCACTGCCGCCGCCACTGCCGCCGCCGCTCGCGCCGCTCACGTTTACCGTAAGCTGCGCCGTGGCGATCAGCGCCCCCGAATCCTGGACGCGCAGTGTCACAAGGTTGGCGCCGTTCGTTGCCGATGAGCTCGCCGAGATGTCGGCCGTGATTGTGCCGTTGGTGTTGGTGATGTTCGTGACCGTGAGACCGGCAGGAATCAGCGTCGCAGCCACGGCAAGCGAGCCACTCGCATCTTGTGCGTCGGCCACTGTCGCAACTGTCACGCTGCTCAAAGGCGTACCCACACTCACGGAAACAGGAGCCGCCGCGCTGATGGTCGGAGCCGTGTTGGAGGAGCCGCCGCCGTTGTAAACCCAGTACTCGCGTCCGGCGGTAGCGGTATAGGCCGTGAACATGAGCTGCGTGCCGACAGTTATCAAACTGGACGGGGCCGATCCCTCCGGGCCGGACAGCAGATCCGCGACCAGGACTGTGCCCGTTGGAGACCCATCTGAGGACCAGAGCTCCATCCCGTTCGCCGCATCCGCAGCCCCAAAGTAGAGCAAGCCATTCCAGACGTGCAGGTTGTTGGGATAGCCGCTGATGATCCCGGTGTAGATGTCCTTCACCATGCTGGTGCCGCCGGCCGTCCCGTCTGTGACCCACAACTCGCGCCCGGAAGCTGCAGTCTCCGCAGTGAAGTACACGAGCCCGTTGTACGGCGTGAAGTCGGTCGGGCCGCTCGATAGCGCCCCGGAGTTTATGTCTACGAGGAGTGTCGTGCCCCCTGCCGTTCCATCCGACTGCCACAGCTCCCAGCCACTGGAGCCATCATTAGCAGCGAAAAGCATCTTGTTGTTGATGACGGCGATCTCCAGAGCGTCACTCACAACACCAAAACCAGTGCCGGTGTTGATATCCCGCACCAGCGCAGTTCCGCCTGTCGTGCCGTCGGTCTTCCAGAGCTCGACTCCGTTCGTGACGGTGTACGCCGGGAAGTAGGTTTCGCCCGCGAACTGAAACAGCGGCAGGTACCTGTTGTTCGTGAATGTCCCTATGTTCGCCAGCGCGCCTGTTCCTGCCTGCGTGCCATCGCTTACCCAGACCTGTGTACCACCTGCGACGTCTGCCGTGAAATAGATGCGGTTGCCGGAAACGCCTGCGTTGTTGATGTCGGTTACCGTCGACGGGAGGGCAAAACTGGACGTGCCGGCAAGCGTTCCGTCGCTGCTGCCCAGATATACCGTCATGCCGGATGTGCCCCAAAACATCATTGCGCCGTTCAGAGCACCAATTGGCGTGGCGTTAGAACTTGAGGCTCCTGACGCCAAGTCCGTCAGCCGGATCGTGCTCGCGGCCGTTCCGTCTGTTCGCCAGAGCTCGAATCCGTGCGTGCCGTTGTCTGCCGTAAAGAACGCCCGTGTTCCCAAGACGCTGTAACCGCTGGGGTATGAACTCGCCGTTCCTGCGTTAATGTTGAGCAGGACGTTGGTCCCGCCAGAGGAGCCATCACTCTTCCACAGCTCATAGTCGGCGCCCGCGACACCCGCTGAGAAGATCATCTCGCCGGACAGCACCGGGTTCGCCTGCATTGTTTTTGGATACCGAACCCACCAAGCGACAGACTCGACGTCCGCTGCGATGTTCGCTACCTGTGACGCACTCGTGCCCGTCGCGCTCCAGAGTTCGCCGTTTGAGAAGTAGACGCGGGTCCCATCCGAATGAAGCAAGTTGGTGGCTGCCGAAGAATAGAAGGAGACATAGGAACCGCTCACTACGCTCGTACCGCCTGCCGTACCATTTGTGGTGTACACCTTTGTGACGAACATTGACTCGATCGCAATGAAATAAGCGTTCGAGCCGTGGACCTCAAAGCCTGTCGGCGATGAACTCCCCGCGGTGTTCAAGTCCAGCAGCAGCGTTGTACCACCGGATGTGCCGTCGCTGATCCATGGCTCGAAACCTGACGTCCCGTCGTCAGCGGCAAACAACAGTCCGCCCGGCGAGCTGGTGAGGTAAAGCGGGTATGAGCTTCCCGTGGTATGGATGTCACGCACCATTTGCGTGCCACCCGCCGTCCCGTCTGTCTTCCACAGCTCGCGGCCGTTGGTGTCCGATGCCGCAAAAAATAACTCCCCCGCGTGAACCGCAAACCCGCTTGCGGAACTGTCACCACTACCGGAAGCAATGTCCAGGACCAGAGACGTACCTCCCGCAGTTCCGTCAGTCTTCCAAAGCTCAAAGCCGGAGCTGCCATTGCTGCCCATGAAGTAGAATTCGCCCCCGAACTCCATGCCCGCTGGCTGGTCAGCAAAACCTGCCGACACCGACGATGGCGTGCCGCTACCAGAGCCCGAATTCAGATCGATGATCATCGACGTACCGGCGACAGTGCCGTTGGTAATCCAGGGCTCGGACCCGCTTGCCGTCGACGTACCGAAGAAAACCACGTCGTTCCCGAACGGAAAAGCGTCGAAAATGTCCGTGACGCCTGCCGGCGTCGACAAGTCGATCGTGCCCCCAGCGGTCCCGTCGGTGCACCAGAGAACGTTCGTAAACGTCACCCCGCTAAACATGTAGAAGTAGATGCGCCCGTTCACCGTCAGTGCAGGGCGGTTGCTAGGCCCGACCTGAGCAAGCGTCGTGATGAGTGTTGTGTTCGCGGCCGTTCCGTCTGTTCGCCAGAGGCTGGTTCCTGAGCCAGGCAAGTAGGCCAGGAAATAGAGGTTCGACCCGATCCCACCAAGTAGCACGACGTTGACCTGGTCATTGACCGGGCCAGGAAGCAACTCGATCACGCGGGTCGTACCACCACTCGTTCCGTTGGTCTTCCACAACTCGTAGCCGGAGTTTTCGGTGCTCGCTACGAAGTAAGTGATCGAGCCAATCGTTGTGTATTGGTGCGGGTCTGACTGGTGCGTCTGCGTACCCGACGACACATCGAGGACAAGGGACTGTGCGCGAACCGCGCCGGCAAACAGCAGAAGCGCCAAGGTAATGCGAAGTAGCATCGGAGCTCTCAACAGAGGTTGGAATGCAATAATCGGAATAGAGACACGGCGCAGTCTATCCCGAACCGATTGACGGACCACGGAAAAACAACCGGAGCGGCCAAGCCGCTCCGGTTGTGATGCTACAGCTTTCACGCAAGCTTCACTTCTTGTCGTCGTCCTTTACGGAGTAGTCGGCGTCGACTACCCGGTCGCCGCTGCCTTCGGTGCTGGTGCCGCCGCCCATGCCGCCTCGGGCTTGAGCTTCCTCGGCCTGCTTGCGCATTTCTTCCTGCTCCTTGGGGCTGGCGTTGGCGTAGATCTTTTCGGCGAGCTTGTGGCTGGCCTTGGTCAGGGTCTCAGTGGCCGCCTTGATCTTGGCGACATCTTCGCCCTTCATGGCTTCCTCGAGCTCCTTCTTCTTCTCCTCAATCTCCTTCTTGCCCGCCTCGTCGAGCTTGCTGCCGTGCTCATCGAGCATCTTGCCGACCGAGAACGCCATGCGGTCGCCCTCGTTCTTCGCATGGATCAGCTCGACGCGCTTCTCGTCGTCAGCCGCGTGTTCCTCGGCCTCCTTGCGCATCTTCTCGATCTCGTCCTTGCTGAGGCCGGAATCGCTCTTGATCTCGATCTTGGCTTCCTTGCCGGTGCCCTTGTCCTTGGCGCTTACCTTCAGGATGCCGTTGGCGTCGATGTCGAACTTGACCTCAATCTGCGGCATGCCGCGCGGGGCCGGCGGAATGCCCGTCAGGTCGAAACTGCCCAGCAGGCGGTTGGCGGACGCGATCTTGCGCTCACCCTGGTAGACCTTGATGGTCACGGCCGTCTGGTTGTCCGCGGCCGTGCTGTAGGTCTGTTCCTTGGACGTCGGGATCGTGGTGTTCTTCGGGATCAGGACGTTCATTTCGCCGTGCAGGACTTCCACGCCGAGTGACAGCGGGGTCGCGTCGAGCACGAGGATGTCCTTGAACTCGCCGGTCGCCACGCCACCCTGGACAGCCGCACCCAGCGCGACCACTTCGTCGGGGTTGAGCCCGCGGTTCGGGTCCTTGCCGAAGATATCCTTGCAGATCTTCTGCACCTTCGGGATGCGGGTGCTGCCGCCGACCAGCAGTACTTCGTCGATTTCGCTGGCGCTGAGCCCGGCTTCGGTCAACGCCTGCTTGGTCGGGCCCACGAGGCGGTCAAACAGCTTGCCCGCGAGCTGCTCAAACTTCGCGCGGGTGATGTTCATCTGCAGGTGCTTCGGGCCGCTGGCGTCGGCCGTGATGAAGGGCAGGTTGACGTCCGTCTGCTCGGTCGAGCTGAGGTCGCACTTGGCCTTTTCCGCGGCTTCCTTCAGGCGCTGCAGGGCCATCTGGTCTTTGCGCAGGTCAATGCCCTGAGTCTTGTTGAATTCGTCCGCGATGTGGTCGATCAAGACCTGGTCGAAGTCGTCGCCACCGAGGTGGCCGTCGCCGGTGATGCTGAGAACCTGGAAGACGCTTTCGCCACCGTCGCTGGAGACTTCCAGGACGCTGACGTCGAACGTACCACCACCAAGGTCAAACACGGCGAACTTGCCCTGCTTGCGCTTGTCCAGACCGAACGCGACACAAGCCGCGGTCGGCTCCGGCAGCAGGCGAAGTACCTTCAGACCGGCAATCTCTCCCGCCTCTTTCGTCGCCTGCCGCTGTGCGTCATTAAAATAGGCGGGCACTGTGATGACGGCCTGGGTGACTGACTCGCCGAGGTAGGCCTCTGCGGTCTTCTTGAGGTCGCTGAGGATCATGGCGCTGATTTCCTGCGGCGTGTATTCCTTGCCGCGCGCCTTGACCTTGACCATTTCGCCCGCGCCGCCGATGACTTCGTACGGCACGATCTTCTCTTCATCGGCCACCTCGTTGTGGCGGCGGCCCATGAAGCGCTTGATGCTGAAAATGGTGTTCGTCGGGTTGGTGACGGCCTGGCGCTTGGCCATCTGGCCGATGTGGCGCTCACCGTTTTCCGCGAAGCTGACGACCGAAGGGGTAATGCGCGCGCCCGCGGGGTTCGCGATTACCTTCGGCTCTTTGCCTTCCATAACGGCCACGCAACTGTTCGTGGTACCGAGGTCGATTCCAACAGTCTTACCCATGATGACCCTCCTGCAGCGGGCTCAAGGCCCGCGATTCAATAGTTGCCAGCACATATGCAAGCCCGGTGCCAACGCTTGACAAATCATCGCTAAGTTGTTTTGAACACAGGACTTAACGGAATTATCGCCCCATGGCGGAACTGCCATTCCTGCAGGAATGGCGCTTGTTGCACGTCTGCCAGCGCTCGACTGCCAAATCGGCGTCATTTGCGACTTCCGTGATCTTTCGATCGACTTACAACTGAGGCGCCTCAAGCCAGGACCGGGATGTGCGCGAGATCGTCACCGAGATCAGCATCAAGACTGAGCCGGACATAGTCTGGGCGCATCTGGTCGCGTTTGACTCTTACCCCGAGTGGAACCCGTTCATTACCTGCGCGGCCGGCGACGTCCGGGAAGGCGCGCGGCTGACCATCACGATTCAGCAACCCGGCGGCAAGCCGATGGGTTTCACGCCGCGCGTGCTCGTCGCCGCGCCCGGGCGCGAGTTGCGCTGGCTCGGGCGGCTGATGCTGCCGGGTATATTCGACGGCGAGCACCGCTTCGTGCTTGAGCCCAGTGAGGGCGGCACGAAATTGACGCACGCAGAGAAATTCCGCGGGCTGCTGGTTCCGCTCATCTGGAAGTCGATGCAGGCGAAGACCAGGCGCGGCTTCGAAATGATGAACGAGGCTCTCAAGGCGATCTGCGAACAACGCAATGCCTGACGAATTCAGCGGCGAACGGCCCGGGCGTTTGGGACAATCCCCAGATGATTGAGCTGACGATTGAGAGCGGCGTGCGCGTCATGCGAATGACGCACGGAAAGGCGAACGCGCTCGACCTGGAATTCTGCACCGCCCTGGCCGATGCGTTCCGAGCGGAAGCGGTCGAGAGCGCACCGCTGGTCATCACCGGCAGCGGGAGGATCTTCTCGGCCGGCGTTGACCTGCCGCGAGTGCTGGCGGAGGGCGACGACTACACAGCCGCATTTCTGGGCGCGCTGGACGACTGTTTCATGCGCCTGTTTGAATTGCAAAAACCGGTCGTCGCGGCCGTCAACGGCCATGCGATTGCCGGCGGCTGCATACTGGCGGCGGCATGCGACGTTGCGTTGATGGTGGATACCGGCGCGACGATCGGCGTTCCGGAGTTGGCCGTGGGCGTGCCATTTCCGCCGCTACCGCTCGAGATTCTGCGCCAGGCAGTAGGGACATCCGCCGCGCGGCACTTGGCGTTCAGTTGCGAAAACGTGTCGGCGGACCGCGCATTCCAGCTCGGCCTGGTTTCGCGTCTGACAACAGCCGAGACGCTGATGCTGGAGTCAATCAAGGACGCATCGCGCATGGGCTCTATGCCGCGGGCGTCATTCGCGCTAACAAAGCAACAGCTGAGGTTGCCCGCGACGCAGATGCTGGCAGCGTTGAAAAAGCACGCCGACGACGTCGCCGCTGAGTGGCGCTCGCCGCAGGTGAAAGAGGCAATCCAGCAGTTTGTGGACTCGACTCTCAAGCGACGCAATTAAGCGAGCAATATCAGCGGCTTAGGCACCAGCGCCTACCCAGGCATCGGCGGGGGCGGAGGCCGCGACGGCGGCAGTTGCAGCGCAAACGACTCGGGCTCGACTTGTTTGCCGGTGTTGGTGGCCTTGCTCGGCCTCGCCCTGAGTCTCCGCAAGGGCGCCTGGTACCCCAAACCAGAAACGCCCCGGCCGAAGCCAGGGCGTTTTCATTGGCTTGCCCGGGCCCTTGGCGGTCTTACCTGGCTGCTGAAGCCGAGGCGGTCGACGACCTGCCAGTGGCCGGCCACCTGCCCCGATTTGAGTTCATAGAACGTCTGCCCGCTGAAAGTCACGCGCTTGCCGGTCGCGGGCAGCCCGCGCAGGTCGCCATCGTGCGTCCCCTCCGCGTGCCAACGCACCGCGATCCGCTCGCCGGCCTGCAGTACTTCGTCGAGTACGAACGCCAGGTCGGGAAAGGCGTTCCGGGAATACTGAACGCGCTTGGCGTAAGTCCCGCGATCGAGTGTCTCGCCCTCCCACGCGTCGCCTGGGTCCGAATGAATCGTGTACTGCGGCGCAACCAGCCGCTCGATGGCGCCGTAGTCGCCGAAGCTCCAGACCACGCGATACAACTCGGTCACTGTCCGCGCACCCGCATCGGTGCCGGGCGAAACCTCCGTTTCGGCCGTCGCCGCTTCACCGGCCACGTGCAGCGTGTAGTCGCGAATGTCTTTCGGCCAGTCCTCGATGAGCCGCTCAAGTCGGACATCGCCGGCGAACAAGGCGCGACAGGCTTCTTCATAGTTTGCGCGGTCGCCAGCCATCGCCGAGAGAAAACGACTCAGCCCGGCGCGGAGTCTTCGCGCACGCTCGCGCCCCGGCTGTGACTTGATCGCCTGCTCGACAAGGCGCCGGATAGCGGCAGAGATGCCGCTGTTCTGTTGTTCCAGCCAGTCCCAGTGACGCGGAAGCAAGGTGACTTCGCGGCTGACAACGCCGAGCCTCGGCCTACCCGGGCCACGCACGACACTTGGGGCTTCCCGTTCCAAAACCTCGTCAATCGAGCCGCGAAGATTGAAATCGATTTGCCTGCCGGTGTTCAACTCGAAGACGAGCAGCGAGTCGGCCTCGCCCTTGTCGAACCGCTGTTTGAGTACGGTAAGCACCTCGCGAAGCGGGCCAGATGCAACCCGGCGATGACCGACGAACGCAGCGTGAATCGAACTGTTTTCCGCCATCGTTTTACCCAGAATAAATACGAATCGCGCTGGGCAGTCTAAACCCGACTTGCGACGCCACACGCCAAAGACTGCCAACCCTAGGGCTAGTACGGCAGAGCATTTGCCGTGAGTCCTTTTTACCCGGGGAAAATAGAGAGTCAATACTAGCCGGGTAAAATTATCCCGTACCGTGGACCCAAACAGACAGGCCCTTTGTATGTGCAGAGGGCCTGAGCATCATCAATAATTGCTACGTCTAGTTCAGCAGGCTTCGGAGCATCCAGGCGGTCTTTTCGTGGATCCTTAGGCGGTCGCCGATCAGTGCGTTGCTGCTTTCGTCGCCGGATTCCTGCACGTTGGACAGCATGGCGCGACAGGTGCGGATCACTTCTTCATGACCGTCCACCAACTGGGTAATCATTTCCTTCCAGTCCGGGTGGCCTTCCGCTTCCTTGATGCTGCTCAGCGCCGCGAACGCCTTGTAGCCGCCGGGGGCGAACTCACCCAGCGCGCGGATGCGTTCGGCCACTTCGTCCACAGCCGTCCACATTTCAGTGTACTGGTTCATGAACATCAGGTGCAGCTCGTTGAAGTGCGGCCCGGTCACGTTCCAGTGGAAGTTGTGCGTCTTGAGGTACAGCGTGTAGGTGTCGGCCAGCAGCTTGCTGAGGCCCTTGGCGAGTTCCTTGCGTTTGCCTTCGTCGATTCCGATGTTCGGTAGCATGTGATTTCCCCTCTGGTTTCAGCTGTGTAACGTGCGCAAGGAGGCAGTCCATTCCGCTATTTGGAAACACGCCCCCAAGCCGTCAATTCCCAGCGCTTCGGCAACTCATTCTGCCAGATTCCTGCGTAAAGCGTGAATTCGCCATCCGCGCCCGGGTCGATGCCTGATCCGCTGACATAGGCGTCTACAAATGAGCATGGCGCGCCGGCCGCGTTGTAGCCGATGGCGAAGACATGCACCGAGGCGGACTTTGCATCCGTCTGGTTACGCACACGCCCCGTAACCGTGGAGTATTTCCCCGACGTGTGCTGGGCCTCATGGCTGATGACTTCAAGCTGCTTGTAAGGCGTGGTGTAGCGCGTCGCCTTTTGCAGCTTGTCTACCTTGAAGGTTGCCTTGGCCGGCTGCGACAGCCCCGGCACGACGCGAATCCAGATCTCGCCACCGGGCGGAAGCGAGTAGACCGTACCGGCGAATGACTGGGTCTTCAGCACGACGCCGTCGGCTTCAAACGTGCCGGTCACGCCCGGGCGCGAGATGGTGACCTCGCCGATGTTGCGGTACGTGAGCAGCCACCAGGGCGAGCTGCCGTTCATGGCCTCCATCACCGGTGTAATCGCGGCGCTGAGCCTGCCGTCTTCCGGCTCGGTCTCGGGCGTTGCGGCGGACTCATTCGCTGCCAACGGGCGCGGCTGTTCGCCTTCGTAGCGGGCTTCGGGCTCGGCGTTGGCGAGCGCCAACACCGCAATCGCCGCGACCAGCACGGCAACCGCCCCGGCCACGATGAGCACTGCGCGCTTGTTCCCGCCGGGCGTTGCCACAGACGCTGCGTAGCCCGGCGGCGACGGGTATTGGACGCCCGTGTAGTAGACCTCGCTGCAGCGGGCGCAGCGCCGCGCGCCGTCCTGGGTGAAAGACGCCCCGGCAAAGCCGCACTTGGGACAGTTGGCCATGCCGGGATGATACCAGCCTCGCCTGCCCGGTCAGCCTACTTGCCGGTGACCGGCCCCGTGCGTTTCGGCGGGCGCTGCGTGGCGAGATACGGCGCGCTGCGCTTCAGGAAAAGCAGGGCGAAGCTGAAGTTGCACACCTGGTTGTTCAGGGTGGCCCAGCCGCCTTCCTTGAGTTGCAGCTTGATCATCAGGTCCGCGCCGTCGCGATACCATTCGGTGTTGCCGAAGTAGACGCTCCGGGTCAGCACGCCGGCGCGCTCGCAGCCGTACATGTCGTACAGCATGCCGCGGCCTTCGCCGCCACCGATCCAGCATTCGCTCTGTTTGGCGTCGAGCTTGAAGTAGGTGCGCGAGTACGGGTACATCTGCCCCAGCCCGATCAGCCCGCCCGCAAGCCGGTCGTCGATCTTGCCGATCAGCTGCGGGTCATAGATCGGAGCCAGCATCAGCGCGTCGCGCAGGATCGCGAGGCTGGAAATGCCCGCGGCCGTCATCCCGACCGAGTACGGCCACAGGTAGATGGTCTTGCCGTCCTTGTCCTTGCCCTTCTCGACGTTCTTGGGCGCGCCCCAGGTGTTGCCGCTGCCGGCAAAGTAGCTCCAGCCGCCGATCATGAAGCGCTGCAGCATGGGGCGCGAACGCCGGTTGTTCGGGTCGGACTCGTCCGCGTAGCGCGGGTCGCGGGCCATCCGCTCGAGCTCTTCGAGCGTCATGGTCGCCATCGGCTCGACCAGGCGCTCGGCCCAGCCCGTCGGCAGGAAGCAATCGATCAGTCGCATGGCATCCCACGCGAGCGTCTGGTAGTCGATCGGCGCGCCCAGCATCATGCCGGCCTTGATGCCCAGCACTGCGTACTGGCTGTTGCTGCCGTCGGCGTGACGGGAGCCCAACGGCGGCTCGGCCGGGCGATCGGGGTACTTGCCTTCGCGCATGCGTCGGCGGCGTTCATCCTCAATCTCGGGCGGCGTCTCTTTCTTCTCGGCTTTGCTGCCGGTGGTGGGACCGTCGCCGTCAGCCTTCTTGGGCGGGTCTTTGCGGCGCGCGGTCGTCGGCGTCGGGCGCGGGCGATGTTCTTCCGGCAGGCTGTAGCCCCAGCCGAAGCCGTCGGCGTTGGAGAGGCGCCAGGAAATCTCGGCGATGATGTCGCGGTGGCGCGGCGCGATCTTGGCCCACACGCTCTGTGCCGCGAGGGCGTACTCTTCCGGGTGGCAGGCCTCGTTCATGCCGGCCGCCTTGATCTCCGGCTCGTAGTAGCTCTGGAAGGCCATCATGGCGATGTCGCAGCAGTAGTTCTGCTGGCCGAACTGTCCGAAAGTGTGCTCGTCGAGCATCTTCTCGACCATGTCCACCATCAGCTCGAAGGCCTGCTTCACCTGGGGGTCATCGCGGTCCACGCCGGCATCGAGCAGCGCATGCACGGCCAGCCCGTGGCCGCCCAGCATCTTGCTGTAGCCGCCGGGCATGAAGGTGCCGTCCTTTTCCTGCGTGCTGAGCAAATAGCCGGCCGCGGCATCGATCGCGAGGTCGGTCGTCTTCATGTAGCCGTAGTAGTCGTCGAGGTCGAGCGTCTCGAGGGCCGTGAAGACCTGCACCCCCTGGCCCCATTCCAGCGGCTCATGCGCCGGGGCGTTCGGGTCGAGCCCGCCGACGGCCGCAGCCAGCGCGAGGCAAATGCCGCTGATCTGGTCGCGCTCCTCCACCGTGAGTTCGCCGCGGCCCATGCCGGGGTCGCCGTAGCTGCGGCTGAGCACCCACTTGAACTGGGCGGCGACGTGCGAGTTCTTCGGGCGCGGCAGCGCCCAGCACAGGCGGTATTCGGTAAGCGCCTGGCTTTCGAGGTCCTTGCGGATGGTCTTGGCAAACTTGCCGAACTTCTCGCCGCCGGCCAGATACAACGCCAGCGCGTCGCCTTCGTAGGTGCGCCAGGAGTCCTCGTCATCGAGATCCTCGGGCAGGCGCGCCTCGATGAAGCCGAGCGAGGTAGCGGCCTTGGTGACGGCCTTGCGCGGCAGCGTGTCGTCGCCATCGGCGAGCGCGAGAATGCCGCCGATCAACAGCAGGGTACGGTAGTAAAGCGTGTCGACTTCCTTCGGCGCGTCGAGCCACAGCTCACTCTCCGGGTTGCGGTTGAGGCGCACCGCGTCGGCCAACTTCAGCATCGTCTCGGCGACTTTCTCGGGCACCGGGTTCTCGGCCCAGCCGTGCTTCATGGCGATACGGCGGCTGACAAGTATGTGAAACTGCTGCACGAGCTGGTCGACGCTCGGCTCTTCGGTCGGCACCAGGTCCCAGTCGCGGCGATTGACGATTTCCTGCCCGCGCTTGAGCGCCTTTTCGCGTGCGGCGTTGAGGGTCAGGTCCGTGCGCTGGGCGAGTGCGTCGATGGTCAACAGCTCGAGCGAAACGTCCGCCCACAGGTGCTTGCGCGACGGTGCGCCCGAGGCCAGCCATTCGTTCAGCTCATCGCACAGGTCGGTGCCGCCGGGATAGCCCGCCTTCAGCAGCGCGTACAGGCGCAGCATCACCCAGCTGTCCGGCTGCTCGTCGGCGTTGCCCTTGAGCACGCCCAGCGGAGGAATCGGCAGGCGCCCGTGGATGTACGGGTCCTCGTTCAGGCGAATGTCGCCGCGCCCGAGAATGCGCATGGTGTTGATGACGGCGAGTTCGCGCCCGGGGTACTGCTTGAGCACGTCGCTCGCGCCGTTGACGTTCTTGGCGTCGGGGCGTCGCTCATCGATCAGCCTGTGCTTCTCGTCGATGTTGGTGATGTGCTTGCCCTTGGCCTGGACGGGGCTGTAGGCAAGGGCGGCCAGCAGGGCCAGGGCGATGGTGCAGGTGAAAAAGCGGGTGAACATGGCGTATCCCTCCGCAGAAGAACTTGGCGGATACGCACAAGATACGCGAACAACTGATTGGGGTTGTTGCGCCGGATCGCGAAGGGGCTTGCGCCCCTGTCAATGTGCGAAATCAGGCGAGGTCGGTGTTCGGGGCGAGCGACAGCATCATGATCATCAGGCCAAGCACCGTGGCGAACATGACGATGGCGAGGATCAGCATCTCGCCGCCCTCAGGCAGAAAACCCTTCTTTGCATCGGCAGACATGGTCACTTCCTGTTTGTGTGCATGACAATTACGGGCATGCTGGCCTTCCAGCCGGTAACGCTTCTACACCCGAAGACCGGCCGCGGACAAGGCCCTGTATGCACGTCGCGTTCCTTAGCGAGCACTTCCACAAAGACCCCGGCGGGCCGCGCAAGGCAACGCGGGCCATGGCCGCAGCGCTGGCCGAGCTGGGGCACGCCGGCAGCCTGATCGGTATCGCCCCGCGCGACGCGAGCGAGCAGTTGCCGGGCGGCGGGTCTGCCCAGTTGTTCCGCTATCCGTGGCGGCTGGTCCCGACGCGCTACGGGCGCCCGCGCTTTTATGCCCGCGAACTTGAGCGCCTGCACACCCGGCGCCCGATCGAAGTCGTGATCGCCATGGGGCTCGAATCCGGCGCGGCCGCGCTGCGCTTTCGGGCGCAATCTGGCACACCGTTTGTGCTCAACCCGCGCAGCTTCCTTGCTAACGCGCCGGGAACCTGGAAACACGACCGAGCACGCCAGCTGATTCGCGAGTGCGACGCGTTCGTGGCGCTGTCCGGGAGCGCCGCTGACGCCTGGTGCGACGCGCTTGAATACCAGCGCGATCAGAAGGTCTTTGGAATCCTGAACGGCGTAGACTCGCATCAGTTTGACGGGCCGACAGAGCCACCGCCCGGGATCAACGGCGCGCCGCTGATCCTGTGCATGGCCATGCTGCGCGAGCCCAAGGGCCAGCACGTACTGCTGAAGGCGCTGGCGCGGATGACCGACCTGCCGTGGCAACTGGTGCTGGCAGGCGACGGCCCGGCCCGGGCGGATCTGCACGCGCTTGCCACGAGGCTGGGACTGCTTGAGCGAGTGCTGTTCACCGGCATCGTCCGCGACGCGCGCTGGCGCTGGCTGTACCGCAACGCGCAGTTGTTCGCGCTCACACCCGTCTACATGGAAGCCTGCGGCAACGCCCTGCTGGAAGCACAGGCCGCGGGCTTGCCGGTCGTGACAACCGACGCCGGCAGCGTGCCGGAGGTTGTGTCACCCGAAAGCGCACTGATCGTGCCCGTCGGCCATGTGCCCTACCCGGACGAAGCACCGATTCTACCTGCCTTGGAAGCAGCCCTGCGCAGGACTTTGACGAACGCAGACCTGCGCGCCCGGATGGCCGGCGCAGGCATCAACCGCGCGGCCGACCTCTCGTGGCAGCGCTGCGTTGATGGCTACCTGAACGCAATCGACTACGCACTGGGCTCTCGGCTCACAGCAACTGCCTAGCGCGAAGAACTGCCAAAGCAACCATGGGTAAACATCTGTGAGCGTGTTCTTTGATGTTCACCGATGGTTGCCGGCGCAGTTGCAGTTCTTCGCGTCTTCGCGCACAAGCTGTTCTACCCGTGACCGGTTTCGCCCTTCCTGTCGCGGGAGTCTTCGACCTTGCCGCGCGTCAGCTCGATGCGCCCGAGGAACTTGACGTTCGCGCAGGTGTCCGCGCCGCCGCTGTGGCACGCGGACGCATCGGGTATCAGGAAGCGGACCGGCCCGCCGTACTGTGCGGGCAGCGGCTCGCCGTTCAGCTCGTAGACCAATACGGCATCAAGAATGTCGTCCAGCGGCACGCTTGCCGTGAACTTGTCGTCCGTGCTGGCGAGCGTCGCGTGCGTGACTCCGTCCTTGCGCCCGGCCGCGTCGATCAGGCTGCGCAAACGCACGCCGTGGCCCTGACGGCCTTCGACTTCCCTGGCGACGTCCGCCACCTGGTTCGGCAGCGACTTCAGGTCTGCATAGGCGAATGACTTCTGGTTCTCGACTTCACCGGCAACGGTCAGCGACATCTTGGCCTCACACGTGGAATCTCAAGTTCAGTTTAGACAGGACAGGCAGGACGTTCAGGAGGAAAGTCCTGCCCTTCCCGCATGTCCTGTCCGCGACGCTTTTGTGCTTTTGTGTTTTCGTGGCCCCAGCCTATAAACCGTGCATGCCCGGAACGCTGCCATCACAGGATATCGAGAAGCTCATCGCCGACGGCTGCATCACCAGCAGCGCGCAGATCAGTCCTCTGCAGGTGCAGCCTTCCAGCCTTGACCTCACGCTTTCGCGCCGCGCGTTCTCCATGCCCGGCAGCCTGATGCCGCTGCAGGGCGAGCGCGTCACGGACCTGATCGAGCGCTACTCACGCTACCCGATCGACCTGAAAGAGCCGGGCGTGCTGGTGCGCGACAACGTCTACCTGATCCTGCTCGCCGAAAGACTGCGGCTGCCGGAAGGCGTCGCCGCTTACGCAAACAACAAGAGCAGCACCGGGCGCATTGACTTGCAGACCCGCGTGCTGTGCGACGGCAACCCGCGCTACGACAAGATCCCGGAAGGCTACAGCGGCGAGCTGTGGCTCGAGGTGATTCCCAAGAGCTTTGACGTCAAGGTGCGCGCGGGTGACAGCCTCAACCAGACGATTTTCTACCAGGGGCGCAACCTGCTCGACGGCGACGGGCTCGGCAAGCTGGCGTTGGGCATGCCGCTGCTGTACGACCCGCACGGCAACACCGTCAAAGGCGGCGTGATGGACGGCGGGCTGTTGATGACGCTCGACATTGAGCAGCCGGTCGCGGGTTTCAAGGCCCGCAAGAGCATTCGCCCGATCGACTTCGCGGCGATCGGGCAGCACGACCCGAAGGAGTTCTTCGAGCCGATCGAGCGCCCCAGCACCGGCACACTGTTCCTCAGCCAGGGCGATTTCTACATCTTCAGCACGTACGAATACGTCAGCGTACCACCGGATTACGCGGTCGAGATGCTGCCGTACGACACCAGCGCGGGTGAATTCCGCGCGCACTATGCGGGCTTCTTCGACCCGGGCTTCGGCTTCGGCGAAAAGGGCGAAGTGAAGGGCACGCCGGCCGTGCTGGAAGTGCGTCCCTATGAGGACGATTTAATAGTCCGCCACCGGCAGCCGGTCTGCAAGATGGCCTACGAGAAGCTGATAGCGCCGCCGGGCAAGCTGTATGGCGTCGGCGTCCGCTCAAACTACGCCGCACAGCGCGGCCCAAAACTCAGCAAGTTTTTCCGGCAGTAGTTCACTGGGGGAGTGCATGTTTACCGGCCTGATTCCGATGTTGATCTGCAGCGACGTGCAGGAGTCGATCAAGTTCTACAACGACGCCTTCGGGCTGGAGGTTGCCAGCCGCATGGATGACGTCGGCAAGTCCGGCTGGGCGATGCTGCAGAAAGACGGCATCAAGCTGATGCTCGCCAGCCCGCACTACTTCCCGGACATGCCCAAGGTGCAGGACCGCTACTACCAGGCACAGTACTACTTCTATTGCGACGACCTCGACGCGCTCCACAAGCGCGTGTCTGGCGCAGGCTTTGAGCCCACCGGCATCGTCGAGCAGCCCTACGGGATGCGCGAGTTCGAGATGCCGGACCGCGACGGCCACCTGCTGATCTTCGGGCAGGACATGGGCAAGGGATAGTTTTCGTGCTGTCCGTGTCGCCCCGCCCCGGCCGAGAGGCCGGGGATTCAAGTGGCGCGCGCTACAAAGTGACACACCCCGCCCTTTCGGGCGGGGCGGACCGCTGCGCAAGGCATTATTGGCGCAACCCCGTTTCATGCCGTATCCTTGGCTGAACCTTCATCATTGGATACCCCTGCAAACGGACCCGACGCGCCGTGCCGATCGACTTCACGAACCTGCCCAAGACCGAACTCCACATGCACCTGGAGGGCTCGATCCCGGTTGAGGCGCTGTTTGAGCTCGTGAAGAAGCACAACCGCCTCGACGAGGCGCCCACGATCGAGCACGTCCGCAAGCGCTACGAGTTCGACGACTTCGCCCACTTCCTTGAGGTCTACAAGTGGACGGTCAGCTTCCTGAAGACGCCCGACGACTACGAGTACGTCGCCTACGAAGTCGCCAAGACGCTGGTGAGGCAGAACGTCTGGTTCGCCGAAATCATGGTCGGGCTCGGCAACAGCGTGAAGTACGGCGGGCACGACGCCGCCCAGATCGTCCGCGCGGCCTGGCGAGGCTTCAAGGCCGCCGAGGTGCAGCACGGCATCAAGATTCGCGTGCAGATTGCGGCCGGTCGTGACCACGGCGCGCAGTTTTCGCTCGACCGCCTGAAGGACATCGAGCCGCTGCTGGATGAAGTCGACATCTGTGCCTTCAACATGGGCGGGTCTGAGCACGTGCACCCGCTGCCGCAATTCGCCGAGGTATTCAAGCGAGCGCACGAAATGGGGCTGCGCGTCAGCGTGCACGCGGGTGAAGTCAGCGGGCCGCAGGACATCTACGACGCGCTGGACCTGAACCCGCAGCGCATCGGCCACGGCATTCGCGCCGCGCTGGACCCGACACTGATGGACGAGCTGAAGCGCCGCGACGTGGCGCTGGAAGTCTGCCCGGTCAGCAACGAGTGCACCGGCGCGGTGAAGCGCCTGGCCGATCATCCGCTGCCGCGCCTGCTGGCGCACGGCGTGCCGGTCACACTCAGCAGCGACGACCCCGCCATGTTCCACACCAGCGTGACGCGCGAGTACGAAGTCGCGCACGAGGTGCTGGGCGTCGGCATGAAGTCACTGATCCGCATCGCACGCGAAGGCTTCAAGCGCGCGTTCATGGACGAAGGGCTGCGGCGCGAGATGCTGGGGCGCTTTGACCGCGAGACCCGCAAGTGGTGCCACACTCGGCAGATTGAGTATCCCGTCTAGTTGATAGGCGTTAGTTGGTAGTTGGTAGGAACTGCAACTGCCGATCACTGCCGCTGCATTGCCTATCAACTATCAACTAATCTGCGGGCTCGGCGTCGTTGATCTTGCCGTAGTCGCGGGTGGCGAGCGCATCGAGGTAGTGGCGGTGGTAGAGCTCCTTGTGGATGCTGACCACAGTGATGTTGACGCGCTTGACCGCGTTGGCGCGTGAGATCATCTCCAGAATGCTCAGGCTCAATGGCTCACCGTCGCTCAGCAGCAGGATGGTGTCGGCCTCGCCCTTCTCGATGATGCTGAGCAGCGCGGCCTTGATGTCCGTGCCGCCCTGCACGTCCGTGGACAACATCCAGTTCACTGCGTCACGCCGGTTCTTGATGTCGTTGGTGACGCGCTCGCGGTCGATATGCTCGTGGTTGAACAGCGTGATCCCGAACTTCGCGTTCTGGTTCATGCCGTCCAGCGCGGCATGGATCTCGGCGGCTGCCACGTAAAAGCGCGGCAGGAAACCGTCGCGCACCATGCGCCCGACTTCAGGTCGGCGCTTCAGAATGTCTTCCTTGCGGCTGGCAAAGTCGGGGCGGTCCGGCTCGCGCGAAACGGGGTTGACCATGCTGACGCTGCGGTCCACCGCGAACTGCACGTTGATGCTGTTGATCTCGAGCCCGTAAAAGGTCGCTGCCGTCTGGCGCTTCATGCGCTTGTAGGGCACGCCGCGCAGGGATTCGAGCTTGCGCTCGCCGGGCGTGAAGTTCTCGTTGGCCTTCAGCCACTCTTCCCACTTGGCCAGGTCGTCGCCGAAGTTCTGGCCGGTCAGGTCGACCAGCAACGCGACGGCCTCTGCAAACAAGCGCCCGTCGGCTTGCCCGTTTGCGTACTCGAGCACGGGCAAGGCAGACTCCGGCTTGCGGGTGTACATCAGGCAATCGAGCGCAGCGGACTGCACGTACCAGCATTCGTCCTTGAGCAGCTCGAGCGCGCGATCATTTACTTTCATGCCCGCCTTGCCGGCCGCGAGCAGCGCGGCGGCACGGCGGAACGGCTTGTCGTCCTTGAGCCATGCCTCGGCCTTCTTCTTTACTTCCTCGGTGCAGGCGCCGGTGGCGTTGCAGGTCAGCATGGCGTGCGCGATGACTTCATCGTCCGCGTGATCGAACAGCGGCTTGAGTGCGCCTTCCGCGAGCTTCAGCTCGTCACCTTCCAGCGGCTTGCTGAGGCGCTGCAGGTAGCGCAGCCCGCTGATGATGTCCTCCACGTCGTCATCCTTCAGCCAGCGAGACGCGCCGGAGAAGCTGGCCGGCCCGCGGTTCACCGACACCAGCCACCAGCCAATCTCGATGTCGAAAGACTTGTCGATGCGTCCGGCCGCGCCGACGACGGCCTCATGGGATTCGTTCTTTTGCAGCCGCGCCAGCAGGCTGCCGAAGTAGTTGGGGCGTCCGCCGGCCTTGGGACGATAGGGCTTGGCCGCGAACTCGAGCACCTGCTTGAGCGCGTCCGTCTCGAGCTCCGTCCCGACCGCGTAGTGGGCCGCCCAGGCGGCGTCCTCAATGTCGGCGCAATCGGCCAGCGTCGCCACGCCGCGTTTGTCGCCGGCCTTGATCAGGCGCGCCACGGCCGCTTTGCGCGCGGCCGGCAGCTTGGCCGACTGGGCGATGGCCTCGACGGCGTCCCAGGCTTCGTCACTGGCGATGTCCGCGACGGCCTGCGTTGCCGCCTCCGCGCAGGCGTCGCTGTCGAGGGCAATCTTGCGCAGCTCTTTCAGCGGCGCGTCGGGCCCGTAGAGCCCCAGCCAGCGGATGCAGGCCGCGCGGCGTTCGGGCGTCTTGGCCTTGTTGAAGGACTTGGTCAGGTCGCGTGCGTCGTCGGGCTCGCCGTGGCGGACCAGCGCCCACGCAGCAACCGATGCGACGCCGTCGTCTTCATCGTCATCGACAACGTCCTGCAGGAAGCTGGAGACAGTGCGCTCGGGAAGGCGGCTGAGTTCGCGCAGCATTGGCAGCTTGTCGGCCTTGCTGGCTTTCTTCCATTCCTTCTTGATGTCCTTGAGGCGGTCCTTGGCGGCCTTGGCTTCGTCGCCGCTGAGCTTGTCCGCGCTTGGCCGGCCCGGCACACCGAGCAAGAGTGCTACGCCAAGAATGAGCAGGAAGAGTTTTACAGCGCGTGAATTCATCTGTAGCCAAGCCTAGTTTGCGAAGCCGCCTCGTGCCCGCGTGTTTCGCCAGAAGATTCCTTCCTTGGTGGAACGGGGTCCGCTGTCGTTACGCGATTCACGGCCCGTGTTAATGGAATGCTTGCACTGGGCGATCTGTGCGAGTGCTGGTGTTTTGCACCGGATTTGCGATGATGCCGCACCGGAATCGGCACTGGTCTCAAACCCCATTGCGAATATGGAACACAGGTTGGTAGCACTAATTGCTTTAGCCTTAAATCATCACATACAATTCTGAGTGTTAAGGCTCTACCCCTTCTGCTTCACAACCCCGCAGGGTGAACCATGCTTCGACGTTCCCCGATTCTGCTGGCCCTCGCCGCGCTGACCCTCACCTTCGGCGTGCTGGCCGAGTATCAGGTTCACGCGGATGACCCCGCACAGCCCAACAAGAAAACCGAGGCCAAAGGGCCGGAGCTGGGCAAAGACTGGGGCAAGCTGCGCGACGGGCTCAACGGGCTGTTCGCGCAGTTGCAGAAGGACTCGAACATCAAGCCCAGCAAGATCTGCGACGACGACACCTTCCTGCGTCGCATCTATCTGGACCTGCTGGGGCGTCCACCGCTGCCCGAAGAGATTGAGGACTTCAACCCGGGACGTCGCGACGCCGACGGCAAAAAGGGCAACGAGAAACGCGAGGCGCTGATTGACAAGCTGCTCGCGCACCCGGACCACGCCACGCACTTCGCCGACTGGTGGACCACCACCATGATCGACCGCAACGGCGACGGCAACGCCCGCCGCTTCCTGCACGAGTACCTCGAGAAGAGTTTTGCAGCCAACAAGCCGTGGAACGAGATGGTCTACGACATGGTCGCGGGCCAGGGCAAGACGCCCGAAAACCCGGAAATCGGCTTCCTGATGTCGTTCGAGAACAACAAGGCCGACACCGCCGGCATCGCAAGCAAGGTTTTCCTTGGCAAGCAGATCCAGTGCGCCCAGTGCCACAACCACCCGTACGAGCACTGGACCACGGACGACTTCGAGGGAATCCAGTCCTTCTTCTACCTGTCGGGCACCGGCGCGAAGGGCGAAGGTGCGGACCGTTACTGGTACACCAACGACACGGTCCCCAAGAACGCCATGGACCTCGCCAAGCGCGTGCGCCTGAAGGGCAAGTACAGCAGCCCCACCTTCCTGGGCGACGGCGCCTACGAGTGGCAGGAAGGCAAGACCCTGCGCCAGGCGCTGGCCGACTGGATGACCAGCAAGGACAACCGCTGGTTCCGCGAGATGACGATCAACCGCTACATGGCCTACTTCCTCGGCATGGGCTTCGTTACGCCGGTGGACGACTTCAACAGCATCAATGAGCCGACCTTCCCGGTGGTGCTCGAGATCATGGGCAAGGACTTTGCCGCCAGCGGCTTCGACACCAACCACCTGATCAAGGCCATCTGCAGCTCGGAGCTGTATCAGCGCGAAGTCGACACCAACCGCACAAACCGCGACGACTACATGTACTACAGCCGCAGCTACGTGAAGCGCCTGACGCCGGAGCAGATCCGCCGCAGCATCATGAGCGTGATCGGCGTCGAGCGCCTGAACCCGTATGAGCAGGTCCGCGACGTCGACGAAAGCAAGCTGACGCCCGAGGAAAAAGCCAACAAGAGCATCCGCGACCGCGTCAACAACTGGACCTACAACCTCAGCCGCCTGATCCGCGACGCCTACGGCGCCGACCCCCAGATGTACGAGTTCGGCGACTTCGACGGCACAATCATCCAGGCCCTGATGATGATGAACGCAGACCTGCTGAACACCGGCGGGCTCAAGAACGCGGTCACCGACATCGTGGAGCGCTACCCCAGCCACAAGGACCGCATCTACCAGATCTTCATGACCGTTCTGGGGCGCAAGCCTTCCAAAATGGACATCGCCATTCTCAACGCGACCTTCAGTAACTGGGGAGGCAGCGACAACGCGGCCTATGAAGACCTGTTCGTAGCCTTGATGAACACGACGGAGTTCATCACGAACCACTAGAATTTTCCGCATCCGCCCGCGGCCACCGGGGTTGGATGCAAGCAGCAGCCGAAAATCACGAACTACGGGCACCAGACTGTCCGAAAACAGGGAGCAACGCATGTCCACGCCGATCAGCGTCACCCGCCGTGACTTCCTGCGCGCCAGTGCGGCCGCAGGCGGAGTCATCGCCACCAGCAGCTTTTTCGCCAACAACATCATCCGCGGTGAGGACAAGGCCACCCGCGTCCGCAACAGCAAGATCAAGAGCGTGATCCTGCTGTTCATGGAAGGCGGTCCCAGCCAGATGGAGACCTTCGACCTGAAGCCGGGCAAGGAAACGGGCGCGCCCTACAAGGCCCTCGATACGGAAGTGCCGGGCTTCAAGCCTGCCGAGCACTTCGAGAACATCGCCAAGTGCGCCAAGGACCTGCTGCTGATCAAGAGCATGTCCAGCCGTGAAGGCAACCACAGCCGCGCGAGCTACCTGCTGCGCACCGGCTACATACCGAACCCGACTCTCAAGCACCCGAGCCTGGGCAGCATCGTCGCCCAGCAGATGGGCGATCCGAACTTCGAGCTGCCCAACTTCGTGAAGCTGCGCGGCAGCCCGTTCCCGGCCGGCTACCTCGGCGTGGAGAACAACCCGTTCGTGATCAGCCGCCCGGGCGCGAAGATTGAAAACCTCGACTACGCCAAGGGCGTGGACAAGGACCGCATGGACCGGCGCATGAAGCTGGTCAAGGAAATGGAAAAGGACTTCGCCAAGGAGCACGGTGACGAGGCCGTCGAGGCGCACAAGGCCATGTACGAAAAGGCACGCGCGCTGATGGACAGCCCGCTGCGCAAGAAGTTCTACCTCGAGGATGAGCCGGACGAGATCCGCAAGGAATACGGCACCGGCACCTTCGCCGACTCGCTGCTGATCGCCCGCCGCCTCGTGGAAACCGGCGTACCGGCGGTCGAGTGCGTGCTCGGCGGCTGGGACACGCACGATGACGGCTTCAACCGCTGCAAGGACCTGATCGGGCAGCTCGACAAGCCCTGGGCCGCGCTGATCAACGACCTCAAGCGCCGCGGGCTGTACGAGAGCACGCTGGTGATCTGGATGGGCGAATTCGGGCGTACACCGAAGCTCACGGGCACCGACGGGCGCGGCCACTGGCCGGGCAACTTCTGCGCGGTAATGGGCGGCGGTGGTGTCAAGAGCGGCCAGGTCATCGGCGAAACCGACGAGCTTGGCTACAACAAGGACAGCAAGGGCCAGAGCACGCTGGTCGACCCGGTCAGCCCGGCCGACCTGTACAAGACGCTCGGCACCATGATGGACTGGGAAATGACCAAGGAGTTCGAAGCCGGCAACCGCCCCGTGTGGCTGACCGACAAGAACGCCAACGCGGTCGAGAAGATCTACAAGTAAGGATTCGCTGGGCACCAAACACAAAGCCCCGGGCCAACGCCCGGGGCTTTGTGCATTGCGATGGTGACCTACTCGAATCGCAGGTCGTCAAAGTAGACTTGGCGCGTCGAACCGGCTGCGGTCTCAAACACCAACTCGACCTTGCTCAACTGGTTCAGACTCAGATTGGGATTGCCGGCCGTGAACGCCGACAGCAGTACGCTTGCATCCACGTAGCGGTCGTAGAAGTTGTTTCCGCTTCCCGGGTAGTCCGGCAGATAGGCATTGTTCTGGGCGGCGGTGTCAAACAGCGTGACCGTCGCCTGATCGTTCTGCGCGTCCGTCAGGCGCACCCGAACGGTTACCCAGTCGAAGCCCTTCAGCGCGGTGCCGGCGTCGACCGAGCCGATGCGGAACAGGAACCGCCGCGTATCACTCATGTCCTGATACGTGGCGGGAATGTTGCTGGTGTACGTCACCGTGCTGGAAGCCGGCAGGCTCATGATGTTGTGGCGAATCGCGAGAGAACTGTACGAGCCGTAGCTGGGATAGATGGAACCACTGGTATTCCAGGTGCCGGCGCTGAGCATGTTCGCACCACCCAGGCTGTTTACGTTCTTGTTGCCACCCTGGTGATCGTCCAGAACCACGCGCTCGGCCATGTTGCGCCAGGCCGTCACGCCAACTTCTGTGCTTCCGGCCTTCTCATTCGTGTACAGCAGCCCGTCGAGTGACAGATCGAGGTCCGACCACCGCTTCATGAACGCCACTACGAGATTGAAGATGTAGGCCTGTTGCTGAGCCCGCGTGATATACGCCACCGGGATCCCCAGGCCGCTGTAGTCGGGCTCGTTCGCGGCACTGTCTGTAAGGAAAGCGTGGCAGCCGCCGTAGATGGTCGCGAACGTCGTGGGGCCTACGGCACGATCGATCAACTGGTCGCAGATCGGGTAGAACAGGTCGCGGTCGTTTTCCGCGGCAATCAGCAGGCTCGGCGCCCGGGACTGCGCTGTGGGAACCGGATACGTGACGCTGCTGCCCGATATGGTGGTGCTGAAGTAGCGCAGGTCGAACGCCATGAAATAGATCGTCCCGCGAATGTTGATCGGCGTGCGCTGGGTGCCGTTGAACATGTAGGGCTGAGAGCGCACGTGGCTGCCGTGCGTTGCGCCGCCGCCACGACTGTGCCCGCTCGTGAAAATCTTCTCTTCATCTACGTGATTTTGCAGCGGATGCCCCGACTGCGAGTTCTTTGCGACGACCCACTGCAGCGCACCTTCGTGGAAGGCGCTGCCGGACTCCATGCCGCGCTCGGCGAAGCTGATGTCATACGTCGAGTTGGCTGACTGGCCGCTGTAGCCGCCATCCGCAAACGACTGATAGTCCTCGATGGAGATGAAGATGAAGCCATGGCTCGCGAGGTGCGAGCCCAGGTTGTGATAGTCCACCATGTTGAAGCCGCGCCCGCGGTGATGCACGAGAACGGGTGCGGGCGACGGTGCAGTGGAGAAGTTCGGGTAGTAGTACTCCAGGCGACAGTTGAACGTCGCGGCCTGCGGATAGGTGATGCCGTCGTAGCTCGACGTAAATGTGTATGTCTCCACCGCCGGTCCGACGGGCGTGTACGGTCCCGCGGTCGAGAAATCCTGGCCCGAAACAATCTCGCTCTCGGCCGTTGTAAACACGGCCAGCGCGCAACGCAGGTTTGACGCCTGCCCGCCCGTGGCGGTCGCGTACAGCACGAACTCGAAACTGCCGGTCGCGGTGGGCGTGCCGGACACTTCTCCCGTCGCGGGGTTCAGGCTCAGGCCCGCCGGGAGACTGCTGCCGGACTTCACGCCAAAGCCAAGGGCCGTGTTCGGCGCCGCATACGCGACCGAATCCGTGTAGGGGTCGCCTACGCGCACCGTCTTCAGCGCAACGAATGGCCCGATGCTGCCGGTGATCGTGACGTTCTGGCAGTTAATGTTGTTGCCCGTCACGGTCGGGAACCCGGTAGAAGCCGCCTGCAGTGTGAACGTTCCGACCGTGTCGTAAACCAGTCCCGGAAAACTCACGGAGCTGCCGCTGCTGAGCGTTTGTGTCAGCGTGCCCCACAATGTGCCGGAGCCGGTCACCAGCGACAGCGTCACATTGATCGGGCCGGAAGGCGGCGCAGGGTTGCTGGTAGCCGGGTCAATCGTCTGCACCGTGATCGTGAAGCCCGAATTCACGTACACCGACGACGGTGGAGCCACGAACTGCAGGTCGCGCTGCGCGTTGACGTTGAAGCTTGCCGTCTGCCCCGGCGCAGTCGCGTGGGGACCGGTAAACTGCAGCACATACGTCCCGACCGTATCCAGCACAATCCCGTCAAAGGTCATGCTTGAGCTGCCCGGTCCCGCCTTGGTGGTGGTTCCCGTCAGTGCACCAGGGCCGGAGACCACACTGGCGGTGATCACCTCGGCACCCGCCACGGAGATTCCGTTGGAAGTGCCCGGCTGAAAGAAGTTCAGCGTGACTGAGAACGGGCGACCCACTTGCAGCCCGTTGCCGGTCGGGCCGACCACCTGGATGTCGTAGGGGCTCTGGGAGCCGCCACCGCCCCCTCCTCCGCCACCACCGCCGCCGCCGCCGCCTCCTCCACCGCAGGCGGAAAGGGTCAGTACGAGTATCAGTGAGACCAGCAGGACGGTCGCAGTGTTCCGCATGATTGGTTCCTTTAGATGCCCGCGTAGTACCAGGCGCCGTCAATGCGCACGAAAGGAAGAATGAGCTGGCCAAGACTGCCGCCCACCGTCAGTACAAGCTGAGCCCGGTCACCGTCTTCGACGACTTCGTACGCGCGCTCCGTCCATGCGTGCCCGACGCGGCCCCACAGCCCATCCGTCGTATGCCACAGATACTGGCGATAGGCCGCCAGCAAATCGTCCTCGACCAGCGAGGGCTTGCCGGCCGTTGATTCCATCGTGCGCGCCAACCAGGCCCTGTCCTGCCGCAGGCGCGCCGCGAGAATCCCGGACACAAGGTCCTCGATTGTCAGGTTGCTGACTTCCATCTCGGGCTCCGGGGCGGGCGGTGACACGTTGCCCGGCGCCGGCTCGGACAACGGAAGCGGCGCGGTCTGCACCGGCGATTTCACGGGCTCAGGCGCCGTGACGGGCTTGGCTCCCGGCAGCGCAATCAGGATGGTACCGGCGATTGCAGCCAGCACGGCCACCCCAAGGATGGTCTTAGAGATCGAGCGCATGCGTGTAATCCTCCGTCATGCCCTTGTAGCGCAAATTGCCAGTCCGTGCGTCACAGCACGCACATTGACTGTTCTGTGTTTCTTCAGCGACTGGGCGAACTTGCCGAGAATACCCACGAAGCGCCCGATTGGCAGGAATTAAGCGCTATTCTGAGGCCAGGCCCGGGGACTGCATCAGGTAGTGCGGGCCGTCTTCACTGACGCCCTCTTCGAGAATCCGCCAACCCCTGGCCTTGTAGAATCTGACGGCCTGCTCATTGCGTGTCTGACACTTGAGGCGTGCAGGCCCGTCCAGGCTTTCCAGGACTGTATCCAGCAACGCCCGCCCGATGCCGCGGCGTTTGAACGCGCTGTCCACATACAGGTGGTGCACGAAGTTTTCGGGGGGCCACCATGAGATGAAGCCGGCGATCGTGCCGTCCATTTCGGCCAGCAGCAGACTTTCGCCCTCCGTTTGCAGGTCGAAGTCTTCGAGCCGGAACAGCGCCGGATCGGTCCAGTGAAAGGTCTCGCGCCGGGCTTGCAGGAACAGCTCGCGCAGGCGCTGCAGATCGGCACGTGTGGCGTCACGGATGATCGTCTCGGCCACGCATCTCCCCGTTACCCGCGTCCCGGCAGCCTTGCGGCTCGGCGGTGCGAAAGACCATAGTCGGCCAGCAACAATCAAACATTCTAAGGAAGCACCAATGCGAAGATAGCGCGCTAGCGCAGCTCGAAGCTGTCTGCAAAATGCCGTGCGGCTGCAGTCTGATCCGCATTGGCCTCGTTTGCGACGAGGATGTAGCCGCGACTGTTGTAGATCACGGCGATCAGGACCGTGCGCTCATTCACCTTCGGCCGCTCCAGCTCAATCCGCCGGCCGCGAGCAAACTTCTGGCCGGGCCAGGTCACCTCCTCATCGCGCACAGTCCTTCCCCTGAAGTGTGCCACGAGGTCCTGCAATTGCAGATCCCGAGCGTCTTTCTGCCACGATCCGTCGTCGCCCAGTCGCAAGTAGGTTACCTTCAGGTAGTGGTAGCCGTCCTCGTAGGTGTAGGAGTTGGTGACGTCAAACGCCGGATCGTCAACTGCATCATGGCTGACCTTGGGCTCCGCGGGAAACTCCACGACGAATCCGGGACCCTCAAATCGCTGCCAATCGTCCGCGGCTGGGTCCACCGTTGCGGCCTGTTCCACCACGCCCATCGTGAACAGGCCGACTCCGCCCACCGACACCAACGCGCCGACAGCGAGCAGCACCAGACCCCCGGTCGAAATCTTGCGCTCGGGCCGCACAGCCACCTGGCCATAGGGATTCAGGCCGCCGATGTCGGGCTGCAGGTCCTCGTCAACATCCAGCTCTTCGCGCGGTGGCGCCTTGGCCAAGGCGGCACGCATACAGGACACGAGCATCAGAATGGTCAGCAGGCCCGGGCAACTGGCCCCGCCGAGGTAGCCGGTCTGGAAGGCGGCGTCCTTGCGCCCGTGCTCGCTGAGGCGTTCTTGACTGCCAAAGACGGAGAAGACTGCCGATGCGAGGCTGATCAGGCACCAGAGGCTCGCGGCGATGGCGGCCCAGCGCCACTGCTTCACCAGACCGACACCGATTGAGAAGATGAGCCCGACAATGAGCAGGCATGCACCGTACACGCGCGCCTGACCCCCGGGAGAGTCATCCAGCTTCTGTGGCATGGCGATCACGACCACCGCCAGCAGCAGTACGCCCAGCCCGTTCAGGATAATGAAGAACCTGGCCGCGGACTTGTACTTGCGACGCCACTCATCGCGCAGCCAGTTTCTGTGAGACATGCACAACCCCGTCTCTGTCGTGAGAAACGACAGCAAACGACGGCGAATTAGTCAACGCCTAGGCCCGCGTGATCCCCAGGACGGCGTCGCCATAGGCCTCAAGCTTGGCGGGGCCAATGCCCGGCACTGCCAGCAACTCGTCTTTCGTCTTTGGCCTTTGCGCTGCGATCGCCTCGAGCGTCTTGTTGCCGAACACGCGGAATGCGCGCACACCCTCTGACTTCGCCTGCTGCATCCGCCACGCCTTGAGCGCGTCGTACAACTCCGGGTCGGCCGGCGCGTCGGCGGTCGTCTTGATGCTCGTGCGCCCGCGCTTGGTCTTGGGCGTTGCCGGCGCGCGCCCCGGCAGCATGACTGCGCCGTCGAGCTCGCGCCCGGTGCGCTGCCCCGCATCTGTCAGGCTGACGCGGCGGAAGGTAATCGTGCGCCCGTCCTTCTCGAATTCATCCTGCGTCGTGTACACCAGACCATTCTGCTCCAGCGCGCCGAGCAGGTCCTCAAAGTCGCGGCGCTTGAGCCGCGCCTCGAACTCGTCACGGAACAGCTTGCCTGTGCTCTGGTTGTCGCGCCCGGCCAGCGCGCCCATGATGTCCTGCAGCACGGACATCTCCTGCTCGTCGGGCTCGCGAAAGCTTTTCATCACGCATTGCTGCGGCGCGCAGACGTCACACTTGCCGCAGGCGTGGCCGTCGTCGCGGTCGCCGAAGTGACCCAGCAGCGCCAGCATGCGGCAGCCGTTGCCCTGGGCGAAGTTGACGATGCGGTCAAGCTGGTCGCGCTTGTGCTCAAGCTGGCGCTGGTACGGCTCGATCCACTTGTCGTCGCCGCGCGTGACAAAGCCGTCCATGTCGATCACCGCACCGCCCTGCGCGGCCAGCTTGTCCAGCCGCCCGCCCAGCGCATTCGGGTCCAGGTCGAGATCGGCCGCGAGCGACTCAAAGTCCGTGCCCCTGCTCGACAGCGCGCCCCACAGGCGGCGCATGTCGTTCACCGGGGGGTAGTCGCGGTCCATGAACCACTCGTGCAGGCGGCGGTCGGCATACGACCACAACAGCACAGCGCGCGAGGGTTTGCCGTCACGGCCTGCGCGCCCGATTTCCTGGTAGTAGCCCTCGACGCTGGCGGGCAGCGCGGTGTGGATCACCGTGCGCACGTTGTGTTTGTCGATCCCCATGCCGAAGGCGATCGTCGCGACGACGACGCTGACGTCGCCGCCGAGGAACGCGGCCTGCGCGCGGTCACGGTCCGCGGCGCCCAGCCCGGCGTGATACGGCAGGCAGGGCGTCTGTTCGGCGATGCGCGCCGCCAGCGCTTCGCACTCTTTGCGGCTGGGCACGTAGACAATGGCCGGCAAACTCGCGCCGTTGGCCAGCAGCTCAAGCACACAGTCACCGCGCTGGGAAGGCTTCAGCTCCACGACCTCGATCGCAAGGTTGGTGCGCCGGAAGCCGTGAATCAGGCGCTTGCAGTCTTTCAGCCCGAGCTGGTCGATGATGTCTTTCTGCACCAGCGGCGTGGCCGTTGCCGTCAGCGCGATCACGGGCGCGGGCATCAGCCCGGGCAGGCGCTGGCCGAGAAGCCGATAGTCAGGCCGAAAATCATGGCCCCACTGGCTGATACAGTGCGCCTCATCCACTGCGATCAGGCTGGGCTTGCGTTTGGCGAGCCAGTCCACAAAGCCGGGCACACGCAGGCGCTCGGGTGCAATGAAGAGAAAGTCGAGCTTGCCCTCGGCCCAGTCAAAGCACGCCTGGCGCGACTCTTCCCGCGGACGGGCTGAATGAATGCGCGCGGCTTTGAAGCCGTGTGCAGCCAGTTTCGCGACCTGGTCTTCCATCAACGAGATCAGCGGCGAAATCACCAGCGCATTGCCGCCCCGCGCCACGCCCGGAAGCTGATAGCAAAGCGACTTGCCCGCACCGGTCGGCATCACCAGCAGGCAGTCATGCCCGTCCGTCACCGTCGCGCACGCTTGCTGTTGGTGTGGTCGAAAGCTCTCGAACCCGAATCGTTTGCGGAGGATGTCGTCCAGTTGCGTCATGGCGCGGAGTATAGCGACGGAGCTTTCGCCTCGCATGGCGGCTTCGGCGAGCCCGATGCAGCTGTTCCAACCAGCACGGCTCCATGACAAACAGGTGCGTCACCAGCATGCCCAGTGTCAGGTCCGCAAAGCCGACGGTCGCAAGCACACCGAAGTGCATCAGTGTCATGCCGACCCACGTGATCTTGCGCGTCCGGTGGTGAAGCAGCATGGGCAGGAAGGACAGCTCGGCAATGATCACGCCCCAGGTCGCGAGCATCAGCACCCATACAGGAATGCTCTCAACCATCCCGCCGCCGCGCGCAAGCGGGTTGTCGAGCATCAGGCGCGTGGCCGAGCCGTCAAACCAGTGTGGGCTGACCAACTTGGTGTAGCCGCTGAAAGTGTACCCTGCGCCGAGGGCAATCCACGCCGTTGCGCGGATCATCGGCGGCATGCGCCATGCAGGATCGCGACGCCGCCCCAACGCCAATGGCTCGCCGGGCGGCACCAAGACGCAGAGCAGCAACACCAGGCCCACGTACGGAATGCCCGGGTTGAGAATCAGGTTGTTACGTGCAAGTAGATACGCCCACCCCAGCCACAACAGAGCTACCGATGCTCGCCGGAAGACTCCAAGCGTGAACAGAATGC
Source organism: Planctomycetota bacterium (assembly GCA_020638675.1). Classification (GTDB taxonomy): domain Bacteria; phylum Planctomycetota; class UBA8742; order UBA2392; family UBA2392; genus JACKID01. The sequence goes on along the minus strand of JACKID010000001.1, from coordinate 76,021 downwards.
TCAGACCGAACAAAGAGACAACTGCCGTCTCGGCCGCGACCGAAGAACCCAGCAACGCTGCCAGCGGTGCAAACAAGCCGAGCGCCGGGTTGGCGCCGGCATCCGGCAGGACTCCGCCGTCCGAGAACAGCTCTGCCGCCCACGGAATCAGTTGAGCGAAGTGCACGCACAGGTAGCTGCCGAAAGCGATGCGGAACACGGTGAACAGCCAAGCTGAAGTCGAGGATCGCTCCTTCATGGCGCATCCCACTCGTAGATGTACCGATAACCTGGCGCATCAACGCCAGTTTTCGGCGTGATCCGGATGGTCAGCCGGTGAAGGGGCGGCATCCCCAGCTCAGTGCGAAGGCCCCCGTTGCTGTGAAACGCGTACTCGACAACCGCGTCGCGCTGCTCGGTGGACATGCGGGGTGCAAATGCGAGCGCTGCGCCGTAGACGTTGCGGCGATTGTATGGGCCTCGCAATTGCTTGTAGACGTCCGGCGTCATCTCAACGACGTGCGTCTCGCCGGCGAAGTCCTCGCCGATCAATTCAAAGTTCATGGCGAATGCTTCGTAGCCGTCCTTGTCGCAGAACACCTTCGGATACGGCGCTGCCGCCGTGGAAGCGGCCGCGTTACGCGCGCCTTCGGCATGGACGAGCCCGAACAACATCTGTGACAGGGCGACGACCAGCAGCAGCGCACAGGCGATGTTGCGAGCCGATACAAGATCACGGAATCGCCGTGCCGACTCCTTCTGGTTGCTGCCATGCAATTCACGGCAGAGAAGCATCGCGCCGAATTGCTGCTCCTGTGGCTGGGCGAACCCGCACTCCACTTCCGTGTTTGCCGGGTTGCTGAATGTCCCGAAGAGCAGATCGAACACCGGCAGGTCTGCAAAATTGGAGGTGTGGCGACCACGCTCGTGGTGCACACGGTGCATCTCGGGCCGCTGTATGAACCAGCCAAGCCAGCGCGGTGTGCGCACGTTCCAGTGATAGAAGAACTCGGCTGCAGCAGTCATTCCGGTAAGCGCGCCGGCCTGCGTCGGCGTCAAGCCCAACACTGGATAGGCAATGAGCGTGCTCAAGATTGAGTTGGCGACAAACTCGCTGGGGTGCTTGAAGAAGCTGACCACAAGCTGAATGCGCGAAGGGCTATGGTGAAGCTGATGGAAGATGCGCCAGAGCAGCGGCAGTTCGTGCCGCGCCCGATGCCACCAGTAGTAGATGAAACTGCTGACAAAGTACGCGATCAGCGCCCCCGCGATGAGCGGCAAGCCGGAGAGGTCGACGAGCGATGAGCACTTAAACCATCGCTCCCAGCTGAAACCTGCCAGTACGACGACTGCCGCCTGCAAGGCGTTCAGCAACAGGACGCGCGGCCAGAAGCGCCGCACTCGAGGAAGGCCTCGCGCAGGCCGCCAAGCCTCATAGGCCATCATGAGCACGCCGATACCAATGATGAGCGCGACGCATTGCATAATGTAGTTATGTCTTACATCACGCCGTTATGCAACTAGAATCTGCCGTGCGCTGGTTATGGGTGGTTCGCCAACTCAGGCTGCAGGTGCGAGGGACGGACGCAGCCGGAGAGAGACGAAACAAACGCGAGTTGTCCTCGAAGAAGCTCGTCCAGCTCAGCCATGGCGGGAGTATAGCGCGACGGTTCTACTTGGCAGGGAACAAGCGGGATTCATCCAGCGGCGGCTGGCCAGAGGCCGCGTTGAATCGCTGAAACCAACCGGAGACGAACGCCCGCTCCTGCACCGTCAGCCCGCGCCATTTGGGCCACTCGGGGCTCGATGCTCTTGAGTAGATGGCGTTGACGGAAGACACCGACGGGAAGAGGGCATCCGGATCGAGCCCGTCTTCAAGCGCGTGCGCCGCCCAGACGAGCGTGAAGAACATCGCGCAAGGCGAATCCCCAAAGTACCAGAAGTCATTGGGATCAATGTTGTAGGCGGAAGGCAGCGAAGTGTCGTACGCAAGACGGGTCGCTGACCCATCGGTGCTCACCAGTTCTACCCACACCATCTTGTTGTGGCTGGCCCACGAACTACCCGACTCTGCCTCTTGCGCAAGCATCTTCTGCGTGATCGCCCCCAGAAGCCTCGCCTCTTCGCCGCTCAGAATCGCCGTGTGTGTTCCGGCGGTGTCTCCCAGGCGGACAGTGCTGCACGCGCTGAGCAGGCGCTGCGCAGTTTCGCGGCGTAGTGTCTGGCGTTGTGCCTCCTTTGAGCGCGAGAACTCGATCACCCCCGTGCACATGGCTACAGGCAGGAGTGCGCAGATCCCTGCAACGGCCAGCAGTACCCACAGAGTTTGGCTTTTCGCTGGGCGTTGCGGGTCAGCGGGCGGTTCCATCATCAGACTATGTGCTTGCCGGCCTTCCAACTCTGACCGTAGTTGTGCGCAACGGCCTCGGCGGGCGTGGGCTCGTGGATGACGCCGGTGGCCATGGCCAGCAGCATTAGCCCGAGCAGGCCGAACGGGGCGGCCAGAACGGCCAGCAGAACGAGGTAACCCATATCGCCTTCCATTCTGCTCTCCTTTCCCGGGCCTTCATTGTAGCTAAATGCGGGCGGGCATTGGAACCAAAGCCCGGCCCGCGAGGGCTGGGGTGGATCGCCCGAGCCCCGAATCTGCGTTCGTGCACACCCCAGACCTCGCGGGCCGGGCTTGGATTTGGGCCCCGTGAGCGAACTTTCGGTACTGCGCCGACGTTCGTACAATCAACATTTCCCCTTTTCCCTGTCAGGATTCGCCGCCATGGCGGACGCCCAACGCGATCTCGACCTGATGCGCCGCTTCCAGGCCGGCGACGTGGACGCGTTCACCGAGCTGTACGAGGCACACCTGCGGGGATTGCTCAACTTCTTCTTCCGCCTGTGCTGGGACCGCTCGCTGGCCGAGGACTTCGCCCAGGAAACCCTGCTGCGCATCTACAAGTCCGCCCACAAGTGGGAGCCGAACGCCAAGTTCACCACCTACCTCTACCGCATCGCGCGCAACTACTGGATCGACCACTGCCGCCTGCTCAGCACACAGAAGGAAAACGTCAGCCTGAACGCCAAGTTCGGCGGCAACGAGGACGCGGCCAGCCTGATGGACCGCCTGCCGGACGACATCCGCCCGCCCGAAGACGACATGGATCGCCAGGAACTCTACGCCGCAATCATGAAGGCCCTTGAGCAACTGCCCGATGAGCAGCGCATGGTGTTCGTGCTGTCCGAGATCGAAGAGCTGAAGTACCAGGAGATCGCCGAAATCATGGAGATCCCCCTCGGAACGGTGAAATCCCGCATGCACACGGCCGTCGGCAAGCTGCAGGAACTGCTCGGCGACTACAAGCCACTCACAGCGGAAGCGTAGCGTTCTTACTTCAACTGCCTCACGCGAAGAGCGCGAAGAACTACGCGAAGCACGCGAAGGCCTGCCTCCGTACTTCGCTTACTACAGTCCGGGCAACAACCAACCCCATCCAGTCATGCGTCAGGCCGCGCCGCTTGCCGATCCCACACAGACCTTCGCGGGCTTCGCCCTTCTTTGCGCCTTCGCGTGAAGGCGGTTTGCAGTGCCGCGACTGCCGAGCCCTAACTGCTTTAGGCACAACGACTTACGGCCCGATGCCCGATGTGCGCTGTGTGCATGAAAAATGTCGCGTCCATCAGCTCCAAAACGTGTTTAAACCCTGAACCGAAGCCCCTTCGCGCCGTTTAGATACCCAGCCCGGAGAAGCCTCCGGTGCGCACTTTGGTGTCAGGCAGGTCAGGAATACCTGCCGATGGAAACAAGACTGTACCCCTGAGGCAGCACCCCGAAATGGACGCAGACTTCGGACAACTGGTTGATTTCCTGCGCGGCGAGCTTGATGCAAGCGCCGCGGCGGAAATGCGCGCGCGCCTCGAGGCTGAGCCCGCGCTCTTCGACCAGCTCATGCGCCTGCGCCGCACCTACGCCGTCCTGCGCAGCATGCCCGCCCTGAGGCCGCGAACTGGCCCGGCGAAGGCAGCTGCACCGGAAACGATTCCGCTCACGACGCCGCGCGAAGAGTTTGTGCGCGACGTGAAGCGCGAGTTCGACACGCGCGGCTGGATCGGGCTGATTCCGTACATTTCCGCCCGCCCGGAGTTCGTGAACGCCCTGCGTGTCGAGTTCAGCGTGCGCGCCATCTGCGCCTGCCTGCCGCAGCTCGCGGTCAGTGCCAGCCTGCTTGAGGCGCTGCGCCTCGAGTTCGCGACGCGCACGCGCGTCGACAGCCTGCCGTTCATCAAGGCCCGCCCGGACTGGATCAAGGCGCTGCGCGAGGAATTCACCGTACGCGCAATCATGGCGAGCCTGCCACAACTCACCCCGCGCCCGGAATTCGTGGCGGCCCTGCGCGACGAGTTCGCCGGGCGTGCGCTGGTTTCCAGCCTGCCGCAGATGGACGTACGCGAAGGCTTCGAGCGCCGCCTGAAGGTCGCGCTGGTCGAGGCCGAACGCGACGTCGCCGAGCCCATCGCAGCGCCAAAGACAGAAGGCGTTCTTCCCACGGTGGAAGCGTCGGACCCGTTCCGCCGCCGCCTGTTCAAGAACATCCTGCTGAGCAGCCGCCGCCGCGTACGCGAGACACCCAAGCGCGTGGACGTGCAGGAATACCACTGGGGCCGCGAAATCAAGCGCGGCATGCGCGGCAGCCGCAAGTCGCTGACATTCACGCTGGCGCTGCACGCGGCCGTGATCGCCGTGCTGCTGTTTGTCTTCGTGACACCGCCGACGAGCAACGCTTCACCGTTCATCGCACAGGGCTCGACGTCCGACTACGCCAAGCCGGTTCTTCCGGGCGCACAGGTCGGCAACGATGCGGCCGTGCGCACGACGCGCGACTTCCCGATTCTGCCGGGCGGCGCGGACTGGAATTCTTACGACGCGGCGCCGCCGGTGGGCATCGGGGACACACAGGCGCCGCCGCGCGAACGCTACGACCGCGATGAAGTCGCCCCGCCGCCGCCTGACAACATCGGCAGCGAAGTCGAAAGCACACTCGCGTACGCAGACCGCGAGAACGTCGCCAGCTTCTTCAGGCTGAGAGGCGCGACGCGCCAGCAGAAGATCGACTACCTTGGCAGCGCAGAGCTGTATGACGCGCTCGACCAGACGCTGGCACTGCTCGCCAAGTTGCAGCAGATGACGCCCGAGGCGGACGGCAGCTGGGGCTACATCAACGTGGACCCGAAGCTGATCTCGCAGGACGCGGAGCTGCGCGAGGTGCAGAAGCTCGAGATGACGTGCACGGCCGTGCTGGCATTCCTCGGCGACGGACACAGCAGCGAGGCCTCGCCGCTCGGCTACAACTACACGGTAAACCGCGGAATCGAGTGGATCCTGAAGCGCCAGCGCGCGGATGGACAGATCGGGCCGCAGAGCAAGGGCAACGTGCTGGTACACGCGATGGCGACGCTCGCCCTTGCGGAAGACTTCGGCATGACCCGCGCTCCCCGCCTGCGTGAGCCTCTGCGCCAGGCGTGCCGCTGGCTGTGCAACGTGCATGCCACCGCAAGTGTCGACGAGAATACGATTGTGGAATCAGGCGGCTTCCCGTTCCTGCTCGGCCAGGAAGCGAGCATGAGCACGACCGTTTGGGCCTACATGGCACTGGCGACGGCGCGCAACGTGAAGGTGCCGCCGATCGATCTGCCGCAGCAGCGCATCGATGAGTTGATGGAGTGGTACAAGGCCCAGACGCGCGACACCGTGGCGCTGGCAGACAAGCCGGTACTGGGCCACGAGCTGCTGGCCAACGCCGCCGCGGCGGGCATGAGCCTGTTCGCAACGGAAACGAACCTCGAGAACCGCGCGACCACCTACCTTGCCAAGATCAACCGCGAGGCGCCGGATGTTGCGCCGCCCGGAAAGTCGGATCGTGACAACGGCGACATGCGCTATCTGTTCTTCGGCAGCCTCTCCCAGTCGCTGCATGAGCAGCGCAACGGAAGCAAGTCCAAGGAGTGGTACGCGGCGTTCGGCAAGACGCTGCTCACAAACCAGCGCGCTGACGGCAGCTGGAGCGTCAGCAGCGATTACTTCCGCCTGTACGGCGACGTATACAGCGCGGCCATGGCGGGCCTCAGCATCGAGAACGCCTACCGCGTCAGCATCCTGAGCAAGTAGCCTCCCCTGCTAGCAAAAAGAAACCGGCGCCGTCAGGCGCCGGTTTCGATTCGGGCTAGCTCTTGCCGTAGGCCGACAGCCAGCGGCAGTCGCCGTCGCCGACGTTGCGCACGCTGTGCAGCACGTGACGCTTGATGGGCACTTCTTCGCCGGGATTCATCAGCTTGCGCTGCCCGACCATCTCCAGCTCAAGCTGGCCCTCGACGGCCATCACGACGCCATCGGCGGCGTGCACGTAGCCGAGCCAGGACTTCCCCGGCCCGTCGGCGTAGGTATTCGCCTGTACGAATCCGCGCTCTTTCCAGTCTGCGAGAATCTGCTGCTCGTCGATTGCCATCACCCGTCTCCGAGTCGTTTGCGAACCCGCACGTCGATCTTCGCCACCAGCGCCTCGTTCACCCCGATGTTGCGCGCCAGCGCCTCGATGCGCTTCATTTCATCCGCGTCGAGCCGCCCGTCGGCATAGCAGCCGGCCAGCATGTTCTCGATCACCTTTTCGCTTGCCCAGTGGCGGATGTGCTCTTCGCGTTCCACGTTCACGCCCAGCGCGCGGGCAAACTTGTCGAGCAGCTTGATCTCACTGGCATCCAGATGCTCATCCGAAAGCGCAAGCGCGTACGCCAGCATCAGCATGGTTGCGCGTGTGCCCGGGCGGGTCTCACTGAGTTCAAGCTTGCTGGGTGCGCCTTCCTTCTGCAGCGCCTCCAGGCCGCCCGTGGCGCCGTTCAGTACGTTGGCGAAGAACGCGCGCTCGCTGTCCGAGATCTTTCCGTCGGCGGCAGCCACGGCCGCGAGCATGCGCGCGGCCACCACGCGCTCCCAATCAGCGTCGATCGGGTGATCCATCAACTGGCGATCGAACTGGCAAAGCGGGTTCTTCGCTTCTTCGGCGTCGATGAACGCCTTGCGCTCACTGTCCCATGCGAATTGCGGCGCGATTGCCTCGAAGGCCTCCACCACCGCGCGTTCGTGCGCCTGCCGGTCAAAGTTCGTGCCGCCCCTTGCCTGCAGCGGCTTCCCGCTGACTTTGTCGAAGCCGGTTTCCTGCACAGGCGGGAACACCTTGTGCATCGACGCCTGCAAACCGCCCAGAGCCCTGTCGCTGAGTCGCGCTTCGCCGCGCCCAGGCGTTGATTCGCGCATGGTTGCGACCGAGTGAAACAGCTTCTCTGTCACCGGGCAGCGAAACGTCACCATTACCAGCGGGCCGGCGACTTCGTCTTCCGCGATGTTGTTCTTGAGGCGCTCGTAGGTGATGGCCGCCATGCTTGTCTCCCGACCGGATCATAGCAAGCAGACCCGCGCCGTGAACGTGGCTAGACGGCAGGCTGCGGGCGGGTCGCGCGCCAGAGGCACAGCCACAGGCACACCCAGCCCGCCACGAAGCCGGCCGTCGGGATGCCCCAGACCAGCAGGTTCACCGCCGCGATCTGGTTGAACCCGGCCGCCAGCAGCGGCGGCACAAGCGCGAACAGCCCGATCGAGACCAGCCCGCACACGGCAAGTCGCAACTCACTGCGGTGGCGCGCCACGGCAAACGCCGCCGCAATCGGCATGGCGAAGGCGCAGAAGTGGTAGTGCCAGAACAGCACGTTGGCCGAGCTTGCGGCCATGAACGCCAGGCCCGCCATGCCCCATTGCGCGCGGGGGTCTTTGCGCCTGGCGGCTGCGGTGACGGCCGCGCCAAAACCCGCGACGGGCGCGGCAATCCCGACGAGCTTGATCAGCCAGCCTGGCAACGCGAACAACAGCGGGCCGAGGTCGCCGCTGTCCCAGGTGTGAATCTTCAGCTGCACGCCTTCACCGAACAGGCGATGCAGCGCGGCGTCCACCGACGTGTTCGCGAAGATGTAGGGCGCGGTGTTGCCGTACTCGGCGCTGCGCAGGCTCGGGAAAAGCAGGTCATTCAGCCAGGCGCCGGTCATGTCGATGTTTGCGCCGATGCCGCCGATCAGCCCGTGGTTGGGAACCGTGATCAGCAGCGGCAGCAGCCACAGCGCCAGTGCGCCCAGCGCCACACCGCCGCATGCCTTCCAGCGGCGCTGCGCCATGAAGATCACGAACAGCACGCCGGGCATGATCTTCACCATCGCGGCCGCGCCGATCAGCATGCCGCCGCCCAGTTCGCGCCCGCGCAGAACCTGCGACAGCCCGGCCACCATCATCAGCAGTATCAGCAGGTTGACGTTGCCGAAGTCGGCATCCATCCAGATCGCGCCCCATGTGCCGAGCGTGGCCAGCATCGCCAGCCACAGCCTGCGCGTGTGGTCGTCACTCAACGCACAGACAAGCAGCCAGATCGCGGCGGCCCACATCACCGCGTGAAGTGCCACCCAGACGTAGGCGCCGGCCGGAAACGGATACGGGCGCAGCAAGCCGCGTTGTTTGGGGTCCATTTCCGGGCGGTCATCCAGCCAGGTGATGGGCGTAAACGCGGCCGCAAAAGCCGGTGGATAGATGTACGGCTGGTTGAACGATTCCCAGCCGCCCGTGTTGTAGATGTCGCCTTCGCCTTCCTGCATCACGCGCGAGGCTTCCCAGTAGACCATGGCGTCGCGCGGCTCGGCGCGGATGAGTCCCGGGCCGAAAGTCTGCAGCACGAACCCGAGCGCGACTAACGCAAGAACCCCCACGCTGATCCAGCGCAGGGGTCCCGGCTTGTGCTCGGCAATATCAGGCATGCCGCAATCATAGCAGGCGCACGTCCGACGCGGCGAAGCAGAACGCCCTTGCTAGCACAAGCGCCCGTAGAGGGCGGCTTCGGTCGCGGATGTGATTTCGGCGCGGTAGAACTGGCCCGTCAGGTCGCGGCCGGAGCCGACGATCACGATCTGGTTCTGGGGGCTGCGCCCTTCCTGGCGGGCTGCGTCTCGCTTGCTGGGGCCTTCGCCGAACACCTCGATGGTCTTGCCGACGTGCTTCTGGTTCTCGGCGAGAGACCATTCGCGCTGGCGCTCGATCAGGTAGTTCACGCGACGCTTCTTCTCTTCGAAGGGCACGTCATCCGCCAGTCCCTGATCCTTGGCGGGCGTGTAGTCGCGTTCGCTGTACATGAAGATGTACGCGTTCTGGTAGCGCGTCTTTTCGTGCAGCTCGACGGTGCGCTCGAAGTCCTCTTCCGTCTCGCCGCAGAAGCCGACGATGGTGTCGCCTGCCAGCCCGATGTCCGGCACGGCCTCGCGCGCGGCCGTGACCAACTCCATGTAGCGGTCAAATGTGTAGCCGCGACGCATGCGCTTCAGCACGTCGTTGCTGCCGCTTTGGGCCGGGAAGTGCAGGTATGGCATCAGGTTCGGAAGGTCGCGGAACGCGGCGAACAGCTCGGGCTTCAGGTCGCTCGGGTGGCTGGTGATAAAGCGCAGGCGCTTGAGCCCGGGCACGTCCGAGACCGCGTACAGCAGCTCTGACAGCGTGCGGCGGCGCGGCTGCAGGCGCTTGCCATAGCTGTCGATGTTCTGGCCGAGCAGCGTGATTTCCTGCGTGCCCTCGCCGACGAGGATCTTGCACTCCTCAACGATCTCCTCGAGCGGGCGGGACGTTTCCATGCCGCGTGTGTTGGGCACAACGCAGTAGGTGCAGTGGTGATCACAGCCGCGCATCACAGCAACGAAGGCGCTGTGGCGGGTCTCGCGCGCCTTGAGGCGGCGTTCGGTTTCGACTTCTTCGTCGCGCCCGATCGCGAGGATGCGCTTGCCGGTTGCACGAACCTGACGCACGTAGTCGTCAATCTTCGTGAAGTGTGCCGTCCCCGCGACAATATCTACATACGGCGCGCGTCTGAAAATCAGCTGGCCTTCCTTCTGCGCCATGCAGCCGAGCACGCCGATCACGATGTCCGGGTTCTCGCGCTTGAGCAGCTTCATGCGCCCGAGCCATGAGTACGCCTTCTCTTCGGCCTTCTCGCGTACGCTGCAGGTGTTGACCAGCAGCACGTCGGCGTCCTTGACGTTGTCTACGACGCTCAGCCCGTCGCCCTGCAGCGACGCCAGCGCCAGCTCGGAATCCAGAACGTTCATCTGGCACCCGATGGTGTACATGAAGGCCTTGCCTGCCGCTGTTGCCTGCTCGGTCATGGCGCAAACGGTACCCGACGCACCGCCTTCTGCCAATGCGGCGGCGGCCCCGGGCCTGCTATACTCGCGGGATGCGAACGGTGTTCCTGCTCTGCCTGCTGCTGGGTTGCTCTGCGCTTGCCGCGCTTGAGCCGCGCGATGAAGGGCTGTTGCAGACCTACCTCGATGGCAAGGCGCTGCTGCCCGGCGCGATCCCGGTGGGCTACGAGCACAGGTTCGAAGTCGGCGACCTGCAGGAAGCGGAAGTGCTCGACCGCGGCACCTACCGCACGGTCCGCCTGCATATCGTGGCAAAGCTCGGCGACGAGTTCGTGTGCGAGATCCACAACGGGCGCGGTCTGGTCTTCGCCGGGCTGATGAACAACAACGGTGAGTTCAGCAAAGCCTGGGTCGGGCGCGCAGGCGCGAAACCGGCCGAGGTCCGCTGCGCCCGCCACGTCCACATGCAGCGCCTGATGCATGATGCGGTGCGCATGCCTTGGCCGTTCGAGCTCTACAACGTGCCGGCCACCAGCTTCAGCGAGAACGAGACGTTCAAGTTGGGCAGCACCGAGTTGACCGTGCAGGGTGCGGAGTTCGACTACGCCGGCGTGCACTACCAGCTTCGGCGCGGTCACGGCGCGGAGAACTGGTTCGGCAGCGACTGGCAGTGGATGGCAGAGGACGTGGTGCTGTTCCGGGTGAAACGCCGCGAAAAATTGGCCTCGCCCGAGCCGCTGCTGGACTGGTCCGAGGTGACATCGGGCGTGCCGAAGCCGGTGGCCGCACCCGCGTGGAAGCCGCCGCTCGAGGGCTGGACCGTGCGCAAGCGCGACGACGGCAGCACGCTCGTGTTCAGTTTCGATTCCGGCGGCGAATTCCTGTTTCTGGATGATGAGCTTCGCCCGGTCTCTGGCGTGGATCGCATCGGGCCCTACGGGCGCCGAGTGGTGGACGCCTATAGTCCCGGGCCGTTCGTCGTGCCTGCCGGGCTGACCTTGCAACTGCAGGCGCCGAACTCGGACGACTGGGCGCAGCTCGATTTCTTGTTTGCCCAGTCGGCAAGGCTGCCGGTCAGCATGCTGGTGCTTTTCGGCGCACCGGCCGGCGACCGCGGGCTGCGCGCGCTCAAAGACTTTGGTGGCCTGCAGAGCCTCGACGTCTACCCGCAAGGGGCCGAGCTGACCGAGTCCGGCATGAAGGCGATCGCCGGGCTGAAAAAGCTGCGTGAGTTGAGCTTCACGTTCGTGGAGGCGGATCGCGGACTGGATTTGATGGCGCCGCTGAAAGCCATGACTTCCGTGCGCCGCCTGGCCCTGCATTCGCCGCTCATGAAGGAAATCCCCGCGCCGCTGAAGGGCTGGTCGCAACTGGAGAGCCTTGAGCTGACCGGCGCGGATGTCTCGGGCATCAAAGCGTTCACCGGGCTGACCGAAGTCCAGCTATTGCACTGCACGATTTCACGCGGCGCGGCCGAGGAAGTTGCCGGGCTGCCCAGGCTGCGCTCGCTGGAGATTCACACCACCGACTTCCCCTCCGCGCTGGTGCGCAAGCTGAGCATGCTGGAGCGTTTGAGTCTCACCACGGACTCGCCGGAGGACGCCTCCTTCATCATTGAGTCCGCGGCGAAGCTGAAAACACTGAAAAGCCTTGAGCTGACTGTGGACCGACTGGCGGGCGAAGACCTGCTGGCGCTGACACGCAGCAGTGTGGAACGGCTCGTCATCTACGGCGGGCTGGAAAAGTCCGAAGACGTCGCCGCGCTGGCGAAGCTCACGGCGCTGAAGGAGCTGCAGCTCATCAAGGTCGCGGGCGCCGATGTAATCGGTTTGCAGGCGCTGTCGGCGCTCAGGACCCTGAAGCGGCTCACGCTGGCGGAGCCGGTCCTGCAGCGCTCCCGTAGCGCAAGCGCGGAGTTGGCTGAGCTGTCGCGCTTTGATTTCCTTGAGGAGCTGCATCTGCGCGATTGCGCTCTGGCGAAGCTGGGGCCGATCGGGCTCAAGAAGTTTTCCAACTTGAAGGCGCTGACCCTCGGCAAGCTGAATCTGACGCAGGAGGCGGTCGATGAACTGCCGTCATGTCCCGGCTTGGAGCTGCTGTCGCTGGACGGCTCGCTGCTGCCGCAAGGCTCCGTCCTGTCCCTGGAAGGTTTGAAGACTCTGAAACTGGTCTCCCTCAAGGGTTGCCTGTCCGTCAGCGCGGACGAAGTCCGGGCGCTGGCACAAGCGATGCCCGCATGCACCGTCGTGCGGTAGCGGCTGCAAGCTCACGCCCGGTTTGCCTAAACATAGACGCTCTGTTCCAAACGGAGGGGCCGGTTTGTAGCCGCGGCAGACCTGCAATGCCCTTAACATAGGCGTTGTAAGGTCGCCGCGACTGTGACATCCGGTTTCTTGTGTGATAAACTCCACGGCCGCCGGCTGCACCCGGAAACACTTAGGGAGCAAGGAATGAACGAGGATAAACCGGAGGGCTTCCAGCCCGCGCCCTGGGAGGCCGGAAAGACACGGCCCGTACAACCGCGGCCCCAGCCGCCGCAACCGCCACGCCCGGCCGGTCCGCCGCCCGGCGCCCCGCAAGGATATTTGAGCCAACCGCAGCAGTCGCCCGGCGCAGGCTTCGGCGGTGGTGATATGGGGCGCGCACGCACGCGCCAGATCCCGAACCAGCCGCAGGCGCCGGCCGGCTACCAGCAGGCGCCGAACGCATATCCGCAGGCCCCCCAAGGCGCGTACCAGCAACAAGGCCAGCCGCAAGGCTACGGCCAGCCCCCGCTGGGCTACGGCCCGCCGCCACAGGGCTACGGTCCGCCGCCACAGGGGTATCCGCCGCAGGGCGGGCAGCCGTACCCTCAGCCGGCCGGTCCGCCTGGCCAGCCCTACCAGACGCAAGGCCCGCAGATGGGCAAGCCGACCAGCGTGCTGGCGATCGTCTCGCTAGTCATCCTCGGCGTCGGCTTGCTGACGGGCTTGTTCACGCTCGGGTTGTTCAGCATTCCGCTGTTCGTGATCGGCGGAGTTCTCGGCTACCTCGGGATGCGCGAAACGGCGGCCTGGGGGGCGAAGTCCGGGCGCGGCATGGCCCTGGGCGGCACCATCGCCAACCTTGTGTGCCTGGTGCTGAATGGCGGCTTTCTGCTGGTGGCGCTCCTGTTCGTGCAGAGCGCCGGCAGCGCGCTGGAGCAACAGGCCAACGCCGCCGCGGACGCCATGCTGATTCGCGAACGCATACAAATGTACAAGGAGGCCAAGGGCGACCTGAAGCCCGGCGGCCCGCAAATGAAGGCCGGGTTCCGCAACGACACGGCCGCAACCGGCCCGATGCTCACGGTCGAGGACCTGGCAACCGAAGGCGAGTTGAAGAACCCGATTGGGCAGTACACCATCGAGGTGATCGGAGACAGCGCCACCATCTACTGGACGCCGGAAGGTGGGATCCGGCAGGAAGTCGGCACCTACGACAGCCGCTTCAGCGGCTGGGAAGACGACGACTTTGGCTTCGATGACATGCCGCGACGACACTAGGAATGCAGATGAACAACGACCACCCCGAAGACTCAAGTGCTGACGCCGCGGCAGGACGCCCGTCGCCCGCGGCGGCCCGTCCGGCGCCGTACCCGCCGCCGTATGGTGCCTATGGACAGCCGGGACAGCCCGGCCAGCCCTACGGGCAGCCGGCGCCGCCGCCACCGTTCCAGTACACGCCCGAAAAGCCCATGAGCGGGCTCGCCATTGCCTCGATCGTGTCAGGCGCGGCGAGCGTGTTCATCTGGATCATCGCCCCCGTCACCGGCATCATCGGCGTCGTCACCGGCATCATGGGCATGAAGCAGAGCAAGCAGCCCGCCGGCACGCACAAGGGCTGGGGACTGGCGCTGGCCGGGACGATCATGAGCAGCGTGATGTGGCTCATCAGCGTCGCCGCCATCGTCGGCTTCGTGTTCCTGTTCGCCTTCGTCGAGGAGCAGCAGCGCCACCAGCAGCAGGAGAGCGACCGAACCGCCGACAACATCCAGGCCGACCTCACCACAATCCGCGAGCGCATGGAGATCTACTACGCCGAGAACGGCAACTCGCTCGAGCCGGGCGGCCCGATCGTCAACGACGGGCGCACCGGGCTGTACCCGGAGGACGCGCCGAAAGTGGAAGGCGCGCTGAAGCTGGAAGACCTGGTTTCCTACACTGATTTGCTCAACAGCCGCTCGGACTACGCGCTGAGCATCGAGGGCAAGTCCAAGGCTACGATCACGCACACGCGCTCCAACACAAAGCTGATCATTTCGGATATCGGGGCAGGGAGCTGGAGCCTCGAGAAAAACCACGGTTTCGGAAAGTAATGGCCGGACCCCCGCCAATGCCGGCTCCTCCGCCGCCTCCACCGCCGATGCCTTACGGCGGCGGCTACGGCGAAGGCATGGGCGCCAAGCCGACCAGCGGCAAGGCGATCGCGTCGCTGATCTGCGGGCTGGTCGGCATGATCGTGTTCTGCTACGTGACCGGCATTGCGTCGCTGGTCGGGCTCGTGCTCGGGGTGCTCGCTATCGTGGAAACCGGGCGCGAAGGCAAGCGCGCCGGTCGCGGCCTCGCAATCGCGGGTACGGTGGTCTCAACGCTTGCGATCGGCGCCATGATCGCCTGGCTGGGGTTCATCGTGTTCATGACCAGCCACGCACAGGAGAACTTTCGGGCCGATATCCAGCCCGCGATCGACCACGACCAGAGCCTGCTGCTGGATCGCCTGAAGAAGTACTACGAGGCCAACGACAAATCCCTCGGCCCGGGTGGCCCGGTACTGGCCAAGCCATCCAAGGGCGCGAACGGCAATGCCCCTGCGAAGGACGGCTCTGTCATCGCCGGCGCCGTGACGATCGAAAAACTGGCGGACGACAGTGAGTTGGAGCTGAAGGGTGGCGGCAAGTCAGGCCCCCCGCGCGGGAGAGGCCCGTACGCAGGCTTCGGCAGCTGGGAGCTGATCGTGAACGGCAAGGCGTCTGCAACCCTGCGCGCCACCGACTGGGGCGGGAACGTATTGCGCGAGATCGAAATCCGCGACATTGGGCGCGGCGACATCGTTCAGACCGAGTAGCCACCAACAATCCGCTGACAGCGTTGAGATGTGCGCCCCGGCGCGCTACGTTGCCGCTTTGCAATCCATGAGGGCTGACCATGAAGTTCTTCATCGACACGGCGGACGTTGGCGAAATCAAGGAAGCAGCGGCGCTGGGTATTCTCGACGGCGTCACCACCAACCCATCGCTGATCAAGAAATCCGGGCGGCCCTTCGACGAAGTCGCCAAAGAGATCTGCGAGCTGGTCCCCGGGCCGGTCAGCTTGGAAGTCACCAGCGTCGAGTGCGACGGCATGCTCAAGGAGGCCGACAAGCTCGTGAAGTACGGCGAGAACGTCGTGATCAAGCTGCCGCTGATTCCCGAGGGTTTGAAAGCCTGCAAGCGGCTGAGCGAGCAGGGGGTCAAAACCAACGTGACCCTGTGTTTCCAGCCTGTGCAGGCGCTGCTGGCCGCCAAGGCCGGCGCGACCTACATCAGCCCGTTCGTGGGCAGGCTCGATGACCTCGGCCAGGAAGGCATGAGCATCATCCCGCAGATCCGGCAGATCTACGACAACTACGGCTACGAAACCGAGATTCTGGTGGCCAGCATCCGCAACCCGATCCATGTACTGGATGCCGCCCTGGTAGGCGCAGACGTCGCGACAATCCCGTTCAGCGTTTTCAAGCAACTTGTACACCACCCGTTGACGGACTCCGGCCTGGCGAAGTTCCTCGCGGACTGGAAGTCCGTGAAGGCTTAGACAAAGCCGGGCTGCGAACCCATCCTCGCCACGAGCTAACCAAACAGTTGCAAATGCACTGTTTCCGGCGTTTCGCCGTGCGATTTAGGTTGTCGCATCGTAGGCGTGTTGTTAGCTTCGTCTCTCCAACTGATTCGCAGAACGCAGTAGGACGATGGCGGCGAGCACGCTGCCAAGGCCGAAGATGAGCGAAGAATCCAAGCACACAACAATTGTTCCGGCGCTTCCGCCACGTCCCGTCGACGAAGAGCGCGCCACCCGCGTCGTACCGATCACAAACAAGCCCGAATTGCTCGCCCCGGCCGGCTCACTCGAGGCGTTCTATGCCGCCATGGACTACGGCGCGGACGCCGTCTATCTCGGGCTCAAGAAATTCAGCGCACGCGACAACGCCGTCAATTTCAGCCTCGATGAGCTGAACATGGCCGTCGGCCACGCCCACACCAACGAGCGCAGGGTTTACGTCGCGGTCAATACGGTCGTGCAGGAAGCCGAATGGCCCGAGCTGATTGAGTCACTCGCATACTGTGAACAGATCGGCGTCGACGCGATCATCCTGCAGGACATGGGCGTAATGCGTGCGATCCGCGAGCAGTTCCCGCGGCTTGACTGGCATGCCAGCACCCAGATGCTGATCCACAACGAGCAAGGCGCACGCTGGGCCGAGCGCAACGGGTTCGAGCGCGCGATCCTCGCCCGCGAGCTGACGCTGGACGAAATCAAAAAGATCAAGAAGTCCACCGACATCGAGCTTGAGGTCTTCGTCCACGGCAGCCTCTGCTACAGCTATAGCGGGCTGTGCCTGTTCGCCAGCCAGGAAGAAGGGCGCAGCGGCAACCGCGGCAAGTGCACCTACATCTGCCGCGAAGAGTTCGACACGCCCGACGGCAAGGGCAAGGCCTTCAGCATGAAGGACCTGATGGCCGTCGGCGAGATCAAGCAGATTGCGGACATCGGCGTCAGCAGCCTGAAGATCGAAGGCCGCCGCAAATCGCCGCTGTACGTCGCCGCCGTGACCGACCTCTACCGCAAGCTCATCGACGGCACCGAGTTCGACGCGCGCGAAATGGAAGAGCAGCTGAAGCTGATCTACTCACGCGAGACTACCAGCCTGTTCTTCCGGGGCAGCCACGGCGACGCCAAGGCCCAGGCCGACGTGGCCGAAAGCGAGCCGCAGGGGGTCTACCTCGGCACCGTCGCGAAGATCACCGGCGACCGCGCCATCTTCCGCGCCGCCACCGAGTTCGAGCGGCACGACGGCATTCTGGCGCGCACGAAGAAGCTGCCGACGCAGCCCATCAAGTTCGGCACCGACCGCATCAACCTGCAAGGCAAACGCGTCTTCACCGTGAAGCCGGGCGAAGAAGTCAGCGTGCCGGTGCCCGAAGGCGTGCAGGAAGGCGACGAGCTGCGCCTGATCAGCAGCAACGCCATCAAGCGCCGCTACCCGACCGGCGTGCCCAAGAAAGTACAGCACGCGCGCCTGCCGGTGCACCTGGACGTGTCACTGAAGGTCAACCCGGGCGCCGGGCGCCTCGAAGAGCTGGGCATGCCCGGCATCATCGAGATCGTGGGGCGCGTATTCACCAACGAAGTCCGGCGTGAATACCCATGCAAGCTGCTGTTCGCCGACAGCCAGCCGATGGACGAAGAGCGCCTGCGTCGCTTCTTTGAGCGGCTGGGCAGCACTCGCTTCGAGCTGAAGACCTTCAGCGGCATGATCCCGGCCGGCGTGTTTGTTCCCGCCGCCGAGGTGAACGAAGCCCGCCGCCAGTTCTTCGAAGCGCTGGAAGAGGCGCTGGAAGAAGCGCACCGGCAGAACATCCGCGCGGCCGTGGAAGAGATCACCGCCGAGCCGGAAAGGCCCATCGACACCGACGCTTTGCCGCCGACGCGCTTTTCGGCGCTGGTCGACCGCCCGGAGTACATCGCGTCATTGCCGCTGGAGCATCTGGATGAGGTCGTGCTCGACGTAGCCGAGGGCACGAAAGATTCCGTCCTTGATGCGTACGAAGACTACGGCGACAAGCTGCGCATCGCCGTGCCGATCGTGCTGCGCGCGTGGACCGCGCCGATGGTCGCCGCCAAGCTGAAGGGCTTGTTTGAAAAGGGCGCGCGGCGCTTCCAGGTCAGCAACCTGGGCGGGTTCGAATTCGTGGCGCAGGCCGCCGGCATCGACAAACGCAGCCGGGTTGACACGTCAATGATCATGAAGCGCTCCCGCAGTCTCGCGCCACGCAGCGGCGTCGCGATCTTCGAGCCGCGCCTGCCCGACTTCAGCAAGCTCGGGGTCGATATCACGACGGATTGGCCCTGCTACGCCATGAGCCGCGAGACGGTGCGAAGCTGGCTTGACCAGGGCGTCAGCCGCGTCACGCTGAACATTGAAGACGGCGCCGAAAACCTGAAGCCGATCCTGCGCGAGTTCGCCCATCATGCGGACGTCGTCGTCTACCAGGACACGCCGCTGTTCACCTCCGAAACCTGCGTGCACGCCAACATGCTCGGGCACTGCCCGGGCAAGGCGAACTGCGATTTCAAGCAGATGGAGATGACCGGCCCGGACGGCAAGAAGTATCTCGCGGTGGACCGCTGGTGCCGCAGCATCATCCTCAACGAGCAGGCATTCTCCTGGAGCAAGCGCGTGCGCGAGCTCGAAAAGATGGGCGCCCACCGCTTCCGCCTCGACTTCGTCTACCGCAACTACCAGCCCGAAGAGATCGTCCAGATCTGCGAGCAAGTCATGAACGCCCAGACCGTCCCCGCCACCCACGAAGGCAACTGGGCGCGAGGCCTGCAGTAGTCGCTTCGCGACGTGGCTGGTGGTTGGTGGCTAGCAGCTGGTGGCTAGCAGCTGGTGGCTAGTGGCTAGTGGCGGGTGGTGGGTGGCTGGTTTGCAGTTGAGGCGCGGAGCGCCGGTACAGTGGAAGCCCACACCGATCCGCGCCAGCGGATCGGTGTGGGTTAGCAAGCCGAGACATTCCAAGGCGCGGAGCGCCGACACACGCCGCAGGCGAACGGAACCATGTCCCACACGAAATCCAAAATCCTGATCCACATGGTATTCGCCACGCATGAACGCAAACCCCTTATCGTCGGCGAACTCAGGCCGGACCTGCACGCCTACATGTCAGGCGCGGCGCGGGAACTAGGCGTATTCCTGCACGCGCTGGGCGGCGTGGAAGACCATTGCCACCTGGTGTTCGACCTGCCGCCGAAACTCGCGCTCGCGGACTTCGCAAACCAACTGAAGTCCAACACCAGCCGCTGGGCGGGACGCGATTTCGGTTGGCAGCGCGGGTACGGCGCGTTCAGCGTCAATCAATCCAGCTTGGATCGCGCGATCCAATATGTGCTGCAGCAGGAAGAACATCATCGCAAACAGGCATTCCGCGATGAGCTGGCGGAATTCCTGCGCGTCCATGGGATGGACGCCGATTCGGAATTCATCGACGGAATCTACACACCCGATCCGGCGGCGTAGCCGCCCTATGCCGGCGCTCCGCGCCTCGAATATGGGTATGGCACATGACCCACACCGACCGCGGGCGCGGTCGGTGTGGGCTTCCACTGTGACGGCGCTCCGCGCCTCCGCCAAGGCTACGGCGGGCAGGCCGCGCCTCGACCAAGGCTGTAGCGCGCGGGCCGCGCCTTGGCTTGGGGCGCGACGGGGTGGCTGCAGCTCACGGATGTTCCGCTTGATCCGGACACCAGCCACTAACAACCAACCACCACACATCTGCCATCTTGACACTGCCAAATTGTCGGGTATTTCTACCGGCCTATGGCTGAGCCTCGCATACTTCTAATCGATGACGACGCCTCCCATGCGGAGATCGCGGGCGAATCTTTAGAGCGCGCGGGCCATCACGTGACGCTGGCTCACTCCGGCGACGAGGGGCTGCGCAAATTCCGCGAAGGCGAGTTCGACGTGGTCCTGACAGACCTGCGCCTGCCGGACACCGACGGGATGCAGGTCCTGAAACGCATCAAGGCCACCGACGCCGACGTCGAGGTCATCATCATCACCGGCTACGGCTCGGTCGAGAAGGCCGTCGAGGCCCTGCACCAGGGCGCCTACAGCTTCCTGGAAAAGCCGCTCAATCGCGACGCCCTGCGCAACACCGTGGCCAAGGCGCTGGAGCGCCGCCAGCTCAGCCTTGCCAACCAGGCCCTGCATCGGCTGGTAAACGAGAAGTTCGGCTACGAGGGCATCGTCGGCAGCAGCCCGGCCATGCAGCAGGTTTTCAATCGGCTCCGGCAGGTCGCGCCGACCGACGCCCGCGCGCTGATCACCGGCGAAAACGGCACCGGCAAAGAGCTGGTCGCACGCGCGCTGCATTTCAACTCCAAGCGCCGCGAAGGCCCGCTGGTGGCGGTCAACTGCGGTGCGCTCGCCGGCGGCGTGCTCGACAGCGAATTGTTCGGGCACGCGAAGGGCGCGTTCACCGGCGCGGTCAAAGACCACCAGGGCAAGTTCGAGGCGGCCGATGGCGGGACTTTGTTTCTGGACGAAGTCGGCGAAATGCCGCTGGAGACACAGGTCAAGTTGCTGCGCGTGATCGAGGCCAAGGAGGTCACGCCCGTCGGCAGCAACAAGCCGCGGCTCGTGGACGTACGCATCATCAGCGCGACGAACAAGAATCTCGTTGAGCTGGTCGGCAGCGGCAAGTTCCGCGAGGATCTGTTTTTCCGGCTCAAGGTCGTCGAGATCCACCTGCCGGCCCTGCGCGAGCGCCAGGGCGACATTCCGCTACTGGTGCAGAATTTCATCAACGAGTTCGCGAAGCAGTACGACAAGCAGGCCAAGGGCATCGACCACGCGGCGCTCAACGCGTTGATCGCGCACCCCTGGCCGGGCAACGTGCGTGAGCTGCGTAACACGATCGAGGAAATGGTCGTGTTGTCGTCCGGCGAGAAGCTCACCACGGCCGACCTGCCGCAACAACTGCAGGCCGACCTGCCGGTGCGCGCGGCGCAGATCAGCAGCAGCGAAACCGGCGCCGCCAGCCTGGTAGGAATGACCATGGAACAGATCGAGCGCGAAGCCATCCGCCACACGCTCAAGGCGATGGAAGGCAATCGGGAGCAGACAGCCAAGGCGCTGCAGATCGGTGAGCGAACGCTATACAGGAAACTGAAGGAATACGGCTTGAACTGAGTGGCCGGTGACTGAAGTCTGAAGTCTGGAGTCTGGAGTCTGGAGTCTGGAACAGTTTACTCCGCGCCGTTGCAGTTGAGCCCGAAGGGCGACAGATGTTAGCCCCGGGCGTCAGCCCGGGGATTCAGGCGAAACCACAGGAGAGCCCCGGAGGGGCGACAGAAAGCAAGCAAGATGGGCAAGAGTTTCAAAGTCGGCATCGCAGGCGCCACGGGCTACATCGGCTCGGAGGTCATGCGCCTGCTGGCCACGCACCCGGACATTGAAATCGACTGGGTCACATCCGAGTCGCGCGCCGGGCGCAAGGTGTGGGAAGAATTCCCCAACCTGCTCGGCTACGTGCGCGACGAGTTCCGCACCTTCGAGCCCGAACTACTCAGCGAAGTCGACGCCGCCATCATGTGCCTGCCGCACGGCGGCGCGATGGAAACCATCAAGGTCGCCGTCGACAAGTACCCCAAGGTCAAGCTGGTTGACGCCAGCGGCGACTTCCGCAGCCCACGCCTCGACAAGTGGGAGGCCTACTACAAGACCCGCCACACCGCGCGAGAGTACCAGTCAAAGTTCGTCTACGGCTTCACCGAGTTCAACCGCGACAAGATCAAGGGCGCGCAGTACGTGGCGAACCCGGGCTGTTTCGCGACCAGCATCAACATTCTGCTCGCGCCGTTTGCAAAGCACGGCGAGTTGGTGGGCGACGTCTGCGTCAGCGCGATGACCGGCAGCAGCGGCGCAGGCAACAAGCCCGGCCAGACCACACACCACCCCGAGCGCGGCCAGAACGTGCGCGCCTACAAGGTGCTCGAGCACCAGCACCTGGTCGAGTGCGTGCCGTTCCTGGAAGACATGCACAAGGAAAACGAGTTCGACCTGTTCTTCGTGCCGCAGTCCGGACCGTGGGTGCGCGGCATTTTCGCGACGGCCTTCATCCCGCTGAACCAGCAGCATTCGCTGGCCACGGTGAACGAGATCGTCAAAGGCACCTACGAGGGCGAGAAGTTCATTCACATCGTCGAAGGCACGCCGGAGATGCGGCTTGTGCAGAACACCAACATGGCGCACGTGACCTACCGCGCGCAGGGCGACATGCTGGTCGGGTTGTGCGCCATCGACAACTTGGTGAAGGGCGGCGCAGGACAGGCCGTGCAGAACCTGAACCTGCTGCTCGGCATCGAAGAATCAACCGGCCTGCTCAACCCGGCCGGGTACGTCTAGCAACTGCCATTCGACAGGATAGTCAGGACGATCAGGAAGAAGCAGCGTCCTGAACATCCTGACCGTCCTGTCTGTTTTTGCGGTACGAGGTCAAGCCGCCGCTGCTTCCCTGCCCCGGTCCGTAATCACCCGCCCCCGCGGCGTCTTGCGCAGCAGCCCCTGCCGGATCAGGTGGGGCTCGTAGGTGTCCTCGATCGTGTCTTCTTCTTCGCCGACGGCGACGGCGACTGTCTTCAGCCCGGCCGCTCCATCATGCTCGGCAATGCAGCGCAGGATGCGCCGGTCCATCTCGGTCAATCCGTACGCGTCGATGCCCAGCATGCGCAGCCCTTCCTCTGCGACCGCGACGGAGATGCGCCCGCGGCCCTTGACCTCGGCGACGTCGCGCAAACGGCGCAGGATGCGATTCGCGATACGCGGGGTGCCGCGAGAACGGGCGGCCACAAGATTGCATGCGACTTCGTCAATGCCGACGCCAAGCCGCACGGCCGAGCGCAGCACGATTTCGGCGAGTTCGCACTCGGGGTAAGGGTCCAGCCGCTCCAGCACGCCGAAGCGCGCGCGGAATGGCGCAGTCAGCAGGCCCTCGCGCGTGGTGGCGCCGACCAGGGTGAATTTCTGCAGGCTGAGGCGCACGCTGCGGGACTGGATGCCGGGCTCAAGCACCACATCGAGGTAAAAGTCTTCCATCGCGCTGTAGAGGAACTCCTCGGCCGAGCGGGGCAGGCGGTGAATCTCGTCGATGAACAGCACCGCCCCGGGCTCAAGCCGCGTCAGTATGCCCACCAGGTCGCCGGGCTTTTCCAGCATCGGGCCGGAAGCCGCGTGCATGTTCACGCCAAGCTCGTCTGCGATCAGGTGCGCCAGCGTGGTCTTGCCCAGCCCGGGCATGCCGGAAAACAGCACGTGGTCCATCGTTTCACCGCGCGACTTCGCGGCCTGGATGAACAAGGAGAGGTTGTCGACCACCTTGCGCTGGCCCACGAAGTCGGCCATGCGCTGCGGGCGCAGCAGGTTGTCGCCGCCGTCCGACGGCAGCGCCTCACGCTCAAGCACTTCTTCAGTAACCAGATCGCCCATGGCCGCCTTTCGGAATGTGGTGCATCGATAGATCGGCAGGCGGGCGCGCGGCACTTGAAGAAATTATCCGGACGTAGGCCCGGGCGCCTCGCGCCAGCGCTGGGACTAGGGGATGGGGCTTAGGGCTTGGAGAAGGCAGTTCCCCAAGCCCAGTCCCTAAGCCCGAAGCCCTAGTATCACGTTGTCGATCAGGCGGGTGCTGCCGACGAACGCGGCGACGGCCACCAGTGTGGGGCGGTCGACTTCGTCCAGTGGCTCCAGGGTGTCGGCGTCGACGATCTCGGCGTAGTCGAGCTTGTCGACGTGGTCATCCAGGATCGTCACCAGCGCGGGCCGCAGAATCGACGTCTTCCTGGTTCCCGCCTTGTGAAGCTTCTCGACCTCGGCCAACGCCTTGCGCAGGCAGGCGGCGCGCTTGCGTTCCTCGGGGTTCAGGTAGCGGTTGCGGCTGGACATGGCCAGCCCGTCCGGCTCGCGCACGATCGGACAGACCACCAGCTCAAGTGGAATGTTCAGGTCTATCACCATGCGCCGCAGGATCAGCGCCTGCTGCGCGTCCTTCTGCCCGAAGTAAGCCCGCGTCGGATTCGTGATGTTGAACAGCTTCGCCACCACCGTCGTGACGCCCTTGAAGTGCCCCGGGCGAGACGCGCCGCACAGGCGATCGCCAAGCTCGTCCACGATCACCCAGCTGCGGAAGCCGGGCGGGTAGATCATCTCCTTGTCCGGCGTGAATACGCCCGTCGCACCGGCGGCCTCACACAGCGCAAGATCGGCGTCGAGTGTGCGCGGGTACTTCGCGAGGTCTTCGTTCGGCCCAAACTGGGTGGGGTTCACAAACACGCTGACGAGTGTGGCCGCGTTCTCGGATGCGCTGCGCCGGATCAGCGACGCGTGGCCCTCGTGCAGCGCGCCCATGGTCGGCACGAAGCCGACCTCGTTCTCGCCGCTGCGCCATGCGCGCACTTCTTCGATTGTCCTGAGCGTCTTCATGTCCGGGTACGCTAAGCAATCCGCCGTTGCGGCACTAGTGCTTCAACTTCTGGTAGGCATCGGCGAACGGCTCGCCAGTGCGCGGGTCCTTGAGCTTGCTGGCGATCTGCAGCAGCGGCCACAGCACAAACTCGCGCTCGGCCATGCGCGGGTGGGGAACCTCCAAGTCGGGCTCGTCGATCACCTGCTCACCATACAGCAGCAGATCCAGGTCAAGCGTACGCGGCGCGTTGCGTGGCTGTCCGCGACGTTCCCGCCCAAGCTCGCGCTCGATCGCAAGCAGCGCCTCAAGCAACTCCCTGGGCGACAGCGCAGTCTCAACCAGCGCGACGCCGTTGATGAATGGCCCCGCGCCGGCCGGTGAATCCACCGCCGCGGTCTCAAGGAAGCTCGACTCACGTACAAGCCGGGTTTCAGGCAACGCGGCCAGGCGTGTCAGCGCCTCGCGAAGGTTCGCTTCGCGATTGCCCAAATTCGACCCAAGCCCGATGTATGCCTGCACTCTCTTCATCAGTGCGTTCCGTGAATTTCTTCGCATCCTGATGGCACATGACGTTTAATGGAAGGGCCGTTGGGGTGGCTGCGCGTTGGCGGGCGCATCACCATAGATAACCAAGGTTTAGAACAATGCGAGGACCGGCACCCGTGATGGTGCTTGTGATCCTTGGCCTGTGCATAGCGTGCGGCCCTTGCCGTGCGCAGGGAACCAACGAACAGCCGATTCCGGCCGGCACTGAACTGCAGGCCGATTCGCCGTTCGCCGAGGAAAGCAAGCAGCTCGAAACCGCAGCCGACAAGGCCGCGCGCGTCGTCGTTTTTGAAGCGCTGCTCAAGAAGGCCATTGAGCTCAAGCGCGACCCGGAGCCGCTGATCAGCGTGCTCCAGAACAAGAAGCCCGAAGCCACGTACAAAGACCTGCTCGAATACCTGCGCGACACGCCGAGTGCGCGCAAGAAGTGCTTCCTCAATACGCTGATTCTCGACGCGAACGACCCGGGCGAATCGGCCAAGGTCGCCATCGCGGCCGTGCTCGCGTACAACGGCGAAGCGGTCGAGACCGTGCGCGAAATGCTCGAAAGCGAAACCGCCTCCGAGCGACTCGCCGCCGCAAACATCTGCGGCGAGCGCGTGGGCGGCGCTGCGGGCGTGGTGAAGGTAATCCCCGCGCTAGTGCGATCGTTCGGGCGCAATGAGCCGGACCTGACCGGCGTCGCAATCAAGAGTCTCAAGCGCATCGCCTTGCTTGACTTCGAGACCGCTGATCGTTGGAAAGAATGGCTCGGCAAGAAGACCGAGCTGCAGCTTCTCGCGGAGATCGCTGACCGCGAATCCGACGCGCGCCGCAAAGCCGAGCTGGACAAGGCACGCGCGGAGGCGGAGTTGCTGGAAGTACTGCTTGAGCGCATGCGCAAGGACGAGCGGGCCGACGCAAACGCGCTGATCATTCGCCTGCAGCAATCCGAATACCTACCCGTGCGCCTTGAAGCCGTGAAGCTGCTGCGGGAGTTGCTGCCGACACAAAAGGACGAAGCCGCCCGCCCGATCATCGACGCGCTCGGCAGCACGCTGAATAACCGCGACGAGGCAGAGGAAGTTCGCAAGGGCTGCGCCACGGCGCTCGCGGAGTGCGGCAAGCCCCAGGTCGCGTTCCCGTACATCGACGCCGCGCTCGAGGCCAACGGCATCAGTGCCGACCTGAAGCTTGAGCTGGTCAAGGGCCTCAACGCGCCGGTTGCCGCGGCGCGCCTGGCCGAGATGCTCAAGTCCGAAGTCGACGTGGTCGAAACCCGCAGCGGCGCCGTGCTGGACACGCTGATTGCGCAGGTGCGCAGCGTGGTACAGGTGCGCGACGAATCAGAGCAGAAGGCCGCGATCCTGGGCGAGCTCAGCCGCCTGCTGAACGTAATCACCGCCAAGCTCGGCACCGAGCTTGAGGCGCCCGCGCGCAAACGCTACATCGACCTCGCGGGCAACGTCTGTGACACGCTCGGCTTCATTGCGCGCCAGCGCGTGGTGGGCATAGCGTCGTGCGTGGACGCGTTGCTCGACTTCGCGTTCATCTCATTCCAGCCGGCGGAAAGCGGCGCTTCTTCGCGCGCCATGATCGCGCTGCGCCAGGCGCTGGATGTTCCCAGCACGCACCAGGCCGTGCTGGACAAACTGACCAACCCGCCCGTAAGCGACCGGCTCACCGCCCAGTACACCAAGCTCGTCGGAAACGGCGATGAGCAGATGCTGATCAACATGCTCGGGCTGTACGAGGCGATGGGTGTCGCGCCGGAACCGGTGCCGGCGCTCCGCCAGCGCCTCATCGACCGCGCCAACAGCACCGAAGCCGCCCAGCCCACCAGCCCGGATTCGCGCAAGACACTGCGCGAGGCTTTGCGGGCCCTGCTCTCCGTCCTGCTGGACAAAGAGCCGGATCGCGTCGACACCCACGTCGCGCTGGTGAAAGAGCTGCTGGAAGCGGAGTACGGAGGCAACGACGCGCTGGGCTACCTGATGGTGCTCAAGCTCGACCGCGTGCAGGTCATGACGGCCGCGATGCAGCCGCTGGTCGACCGCAAGCCGATCAAGCTGGCGCTGCTTGTCGCGCGCCTCGACCAGATCCTCAACCAGACCGAGCGCGAGAGCAACGACTACAAGTCCTTCCGCGTGGGGCTCAACTCGGCGGTGCGGGGGGCGCTGTCGGACAAGCTGGCCAAGGCGCTCGCCGGTCCGCTCGACGACGACGCGAAGAAAGACCTGACCGGGCTGGCGTCTGGGCCGCTGCGCGACCAGTTCGTGCCCACGGCCGTGGAGCAGCTGCGCAAGGCGCCGGCGCCGGGTGCGTCGCGCGACACGGTATCGGAGGTCCTGCTGCTGAGCCTGAAGGCCGCGCACCCGAACAAGTATGAGAATGTGGTGCTGAAGGGGCTCGAAAAGGATGCCTTCCTGACGGCCCTGGACGACCTGAACACCAAGCTGCGGACGGACGGCTACGCGGTGCCCTGAGAATTCTGGGCGCTGAATCCGGGCAGCGGCTACTGGAACGTGCGCACACCGTTGGTATCTAGGACGCTCGACGCTTGAACAACGGGGTGCCGTGCAAGACTTTCCGCTCAGCCACATCCGCAATTTCTGCATCATCGCGCACATCGACCACGGCAAATCGACGCTGGCCGACCGCCTGATGTCGATGTCGCACGCCGTCGACAAGCGCAAGGTCGTCGAGCAGACCATGGACTCGATGGACCTCGAGCGCGAGCGCGGCATCACCATCAAGGCCAAGGCCATCGCGCTGCCGATGACGATCAACGGTGAAGAGTATTTGTTCAACCTGATCGACACGCCGGGTCACGTCGACTTCGGCTATGAGGTCAGCCGCGCGATGAACGCCTGCGAGGGCGCACTGCTGCTGGTGGACGCGACACAGGGCATCCAGGCGCAGACGGTCGCGAACATGTACCTCGCCATCGGCGCGGACCTTGAGGTCATCCCCGTCGCGAACAAAGTAGACATGGTGGCCGCTGATTTTGAGCGCACCTGCTATGAGCTCGAGAGCGCGTTCGGGACGGAGCCGGACACGGTCGTACAGGTCAGCGCCAAGACCGGGCTCGGCGTGGAAGACCTGGTGCAGGCGATCGTCGAGCGCATCCCCCCGCCGGTCGGTGATTTCGACGCGCCGCTGCGCGCGCTGATTTTCGACGCCGTCTACGACGACTATCGCGGCGTGGTCATCTACGTGCGCGTGCGCGAAGGCCGCCTCAAGGCCGGCGACCGCATCTTCATGATCGGCACGCGTAGCGAATACGAGGTGCTCGAGGTCGGCGTTGTCCGCATGGGCATGCTGAAACAACCCGAGCTGAACACCGGCGCGGTGGGCTACATCATCTGCGGCATCAAGACGGTGCAGGACGTCGGCGTCGGCGACACGCTGACGCTGGCGAAACACAAAGACACCGTGGAGGCGCTGCCAGGCTACAAGCGCCCGCAGCCGATGGTGTACGCGGGCGTGTACCCGACCAACGCGGCCGAGTTCGACGCGCTGCGCAAGGGCCTGCAGAAGATCACGCTGTCCGACAGCAGCATCACCTACGTACCGGAGCAAAGCGACGCGCTCGGCAGCGGCTTCCGTTGCGGCTTCCTGGGGCTGCTGCACATGGAGATCTTCCAGGAGCGCGTCGAGCGCGAGCTGGGACTCGACCTCGTGCAGAGCGCGCCCAACGTGACCTACGAGATCGTCAAGTCCGACGACACCCGCGTACGCATCTCCAAGGCCGGGGACCTGCCCGACCCCACGCAGTACAAGGAAATCCTTGAGCCGATGGTGAAGCTCAGCGTCATCACGCCGACCGAGTTCATCGGCAACGTGATGTCGCTGTCGCTGGAGCGCCGCGGGCTGTTCATGAACCAGGAGCATCTCGGCAAAGACCGCGTGCTGCTGTCATTCAAGATGCCGCTGGCCGAAGTCATCTTCGACTACTTCGACAAGCTGAAGTCCGGCACGCGCGGCTACGCGACGATGGACTACGAGCCCACGGGCTTCGAGCCCGCCGACCTGGTCAAGGTACGCATCATGATCGCCGGTGAAGAAGTCGACGCATTGGCGATGATCGTGCACCGGCAATTTGCCGAGGCGCGCGGGCGCAACCTGCTGAAGAAGCTCAAGGAAGAAATCCCGAAACACCTGTTCGTGGTGAACCTGCAGGCCGCCATCGGCGGCAAGATCATCGCCAGCGAAAAGATCGGCAGCATGGGCAAGAACGTGCTGGCCAAGTGCTACGGCGGCGACATCTCGCGCAAGCGCAAGCTGCTCGAGAAACAGAAGAAGGGCAAGAAGCGCATGAAGATGATCGGCGGCGTCGAAGTGCCGCAGGGCGCGTTCCTGTCCGTGCTGAAGGTTGAGAACACTTAACCCCGCCGGCATCCCGCCGAAAATCCGGACTGAATCGGTCCGTGATCGACTTCCGACTGCGCCGAGTGTCACATGCCGCCAGCCCCTACATGAAGCCTGTTCCGGGCTGGTCACGACGGGCGTTCAATTTCGCCGCCAAGTTAAATCTAGGGGGTTTATTCGCCAATTCCACCTATGTATACACCGGGCTCCGCGGGAGCAGTTTGCGCGCGTGAAAACGGTGTGAAACGCGCGCAAATCAGGCGGAGTTTGAAACCGGAACAAGGCGGAAGTTACTTACGCGAGGCGCATGGTGCCTCGCCGAAGCCTGTTCTGAACGGCCCCGCGGTGTGAGGAGAGAAATGCGAGCGCGCTCGCTGCGTTGGTTGGCAGTCCTCGGTTTCGCCGCAATCGCCCTTGGCGCCTTCGGCTATTCCGTCGTGCTTGCGCAGGCCGTCGACAAGATTCCCGACGGCGAGCTGCCCGACGGCGTCAAGAACGCCGGCGACAACGCTCCTCCAGGTTGGGACGGCAACTCGGAGCACCCTGGCAAGAAGCTTTTCGAGTCGACTTGCGGCGTCTGCCACAAGCTCAGCGATGTCACGATGGTCGGCCCGGGTCTGGCGGGGCTGCACAAGCGCGTCGCCGACAGCCACCCGGGCGAGGACACCTATAAGGTCATCGCGGACTTTGTTGAGCGCACCGTCGCCGGCGGCGACTACGATCCGGATCCCTACTTCAAGAGCGTGCAGGAATCTGTCGGCGGCGCCGGCGTGCAGATGTCCACGCGCGGCAACCTGCCGCCGACTGCCAGCCGCCGCGACCTGCTGAACGTCATCGACTACATCTTCCGCTTCCGTGAAACCCAGTTCGTCGAGGAAGAGTACTGGGCGCAGGTGCGCCTCGGCAAAAGCCTTGTCTCCGGGGGCACCAGCTTCACCTACGGCGGGCCGTCCTGCACGGGCTGTCACACGGCGGGTGCCGAACACGCGCTGCGCGGCGCGAGTGTCGGCCCGGACATCGCGGACACCTACGTGATCGCCCGCCGCCTCGGCAGCGACGAGAAGAACAACTACACCGACGGGCTGTGGCAGATCCTGTCCGGCCCCGACGCGCCCTCCGCCCACTATTTCTACAAGGACGAAGAGGGCGTCTCGCCGCGCCGCCCCCTCACCGAGGGCGAGCTGAAGGCGGTCAATACTTTCTTCGAGCAGCAGGCGCGCGAAGTCGGCACCGAGCGCGACTCGAACTACCTGCCGATCTTCGCACTCCTCGCGGCCGCACTCGGCATCCTGATTCTTGAGCCGTCCGTGCTGAACGTGCTGTTCGCCAAGGAAGGCCACGAGTACATCGACGGTCCCTATAAGGAAGAAGAGCACCACCACGACGACTCGCACGAGCACAAGGCGGAAGCGACGCCGGCCGAAGAGGCGAAGCCCGCCGAAGCGGCCGCGCCTGAGGAGCCGAAGGCGGAAGAGCCCAAGCCCGACGCGGCGCCGTCGGAAGAGACGAAGGCAGAAGAAGCAGCGCCGCAGGAAACTGACAAACCCGCTGATGAGCCAAAGGCGGAAAGCACGGACGGCGAGAACAAGACAGACGACGCAGGCAGCGAAGAAAAGAAGGAAGACTAGCAAGGCATGGCAGGCGAGTTCCGGTACATCCCGCAGGACACGCTCACGGACATCACGAACCTGGTGAACCCGGTTCTGGATGTCGTCGTGCCGTTCGTGCCATACCTGGCGGTGATGGCATTCCTGCCGGGGCTGCTGCGCGCGATGCTGCAGTTCAAGATTGAAGCATCCAAGGGCAGCTTCCTTACGGACGACAACGACCGCAAGCTGCGCAGCGTGCCGCTTTCCGTGGGCATCTGGGGCCTGCTGTTCATGCACATGCTCCTGTTTGCCATCCCCGGGATGTCCCAGGTCTTTGCGTCAACGGAAGGCGCCCGGGCCGTGCTGGAAGTATCTGTGATGGGTCTGGCCTTCTTCACCCTTTTCGGCTTCCTCAATGTGCTGCTGCGCTTCGGGCTCGATGCAGACGTGCGCAAGAACCTCGGCAAGCTCGGTTTCCTGGACGTCGCGATCATCGCCACGGTTCTACTGCCGTCCCTCGGAGTGGCCTTGTACGCCTGGTCAACGATACGCTGGGCCAGCGTCTGGACCGGTACAGTGATGTGGCAGAGCTGGGTGGATGCGTTCACCTTCAACTTCGACCACACGGACTTCTACAAAGAGATGCCCGTGTTCATGAAACTGCACATGATCGTCGGCCCGCTGGCGTGCGCGCATTTCCTTTACAGCCGGTTGCTCACGCACCTGGTCATCCCGCGCCCCAGTATTTGGCGCCTGGGCTGGGCTGGCACCGAACACGGCAATGTTGGCGCGGCCGAAGCTGCAGCCCTGATGTACGGCATCTCGGCCGAGAAGAAAGGCGACCACTAAGCGATGAACGCGAAGCTCGCCGTCTTGTTCTTCCTGCTTACCGTCGGCATGGCGATGCCGATCCTGCTGGGTATTCGCAGCATCCCGGACATCCAGCTGCCGAACCTGCACACGGGCTACCAGCCAGAGCAGCCGATTCCGTACAGCCACCGCCTGCACGCCGGCGTGCTGGACATCGACTGCCAGTACTGCCACGCGGGCGCAGACCAGGGACGTCACGCCATGGTCCCGACGCTGGACACCTGCTGGAACTGCCACAAGACCGTGGCAGGCCGCACCCAGACCGCGAAGGAAGCAATCGGCAAGCTGCGCCAGGCCTACATGAGCGGCGAGGGCGTCGAGTGGAAGCGGGTGCACAACAACGCCGACTTCGTGTACTTCAACCACCAGACGCACGTTCGCATCGCGAAGTACATCGACGCGGACGGCAACATCAGCGACGGCATCGATTGCACCTACTGCCACGGCGACATGGCCAAGAACGGCGTCGCAAAGCAGGAGGAGCAGCTGGCGATGGGCTTCTGCATCAACTGTCACCGGGACCAGAATGATCGGCACGTAGCAGCCAACCTGCCGGCGCGCGCACCGGTGAACGCGTGCGATGCGTGCCACCGCTAGCGAAGTAGAAGGGCGAGTTCGAGAGCAGATGGAAATACGGACGAACAACGACGACTTCAGCGACATGCCGGCCGAGCTCCGCCAGGAGGCCGAGCAAGTCAGCAAATCGCGCCGTGACTTCATGAAGGTCACGGGCATGGCCGCCATGGGCGCTGTCATCGCCGGCTGCACGGCCGAAGATCGTTTCGTCAAGCCGCTCGTGAACAAGCCGGAAGGCATCACGCCGGGCGTGGTGTACCAGTACGCGTCCACCTGCCAGGGCTGCAGCGCGAACTGTAGCACGCTGATGAAGGTGCGCGACGGGCGCCCGATCAAGCTGGAAGGAAACAATCTCAGCCCGATCAACGGCAAGCACCGCGGACTGAACATTGAATCGCCCAAGGCCGGCGGTCTTTGCGCGGTAGGCCAGGCGCAGCTGTGGACGCTGTACAACCCCGACCGCCTGCACGGCCCGCGCCACAAGGAAGACGGCGAGGTCGAGTGGGCCAAGCTCGACGCCGCGGCGGCCGCAGCCATCAAGGGCGGCAAGGCCGTGCTGCTGACCGGCACCATCAGCGGCTCAAGCGCCAACGCGGTGATCGCCAAGCTAAAGGCCAAGGGCGTGCGCCACGTCAGCTACGACGCGGTCTCGCGCTACGCCATCGCCAAGGCGCACGCGGACACGCACGGCAAGTCCGGCATACCGCGCTACCAGTTCGGCGAAGCGACCGTGGTTGTAACCTTCGACGCGGACTTCCTCGGCACCTGGATCAGCCCCGTCGAGCACGCCCGCGACTGGGCGACGCAGCGCGATTTGAAGTTCGGGCGCGACTCCATGAGCCGCCTCGTCGCCTTCGAAGCGCGCATGTCGCTCACCGGCGCAAACGCCGACGAGCGCCACCGCATCAAGGATTCCGAGCGCGGCGCGGTGCTGGTCGCCCTGGCCAACAAGCTGGGCGCCAACCTCGGTGAGCCCGGCAAGCACAGCGTCCCGGCAGACGTGATTGACAAGCTCGCAAGCGAGCTGAAGGCTGCCGGCAAGCGCGGGCTGGTCGTCAGCGGCAGCCGCGACGTCAATGAGCAGAAGCTGTGCAACTGGATCAACCACACGCTGGGCGCGTACGGCACCACGATTGATCTCGCCGCCGTGTCGCACCAGAAGCTCGGCAACGATGAAGACCTCGCCAGGCTCCTCAAGGACATGGAAGCGGGCAGCGTCAGCACCCTGATCGTGTGGGGCTGCAACCCGGTCTACGACCTGCCCGACGGCGAGAAGTTCAAAGAGCTGCTGGGCAAGGTCAGCAACACCATCGCCATCACCCTGCGCGCGGACGAAACCGCCAGTGAGTGCACCTGGCTGGCCGCCTCCGACGACGCGCTGGAAAGCTGGAACGACTTCGAGCCGGTTAAGGGGCTTCACACCCTGGCCCAGCCCGGCGTGCGCCGCCTGTGGGACACCCGCAACGGCTTCAGTTGCCTGTTGAAGTGGATCGACGACGCCGACAAGAACAAGGACTACCGCGAAGTCCTCAAGGCCCACTGGGAAGCCAACGTCCTGAACGGCCAGAGCTGGAGCTCGGCCGTAGAGATGGGCTTCGTGGACCGCAGCGCGGGCAACAGCAAGACGCAGCCGGACTTCAAGGCGTCCGGCATGGGCGACGCCAAGAGCGCCGGCGCGGTCGCCGACACCGGCGCGCTCGAAGTGACGGTGTACGAGTCCTACAACCTGCGCGACGGTCGCCACGCCGTGAACGGCTGGCTGCAGGAAATGGCCGACCCGATGGTGCGCGTGTCGTGGACAAATCTGGCGCTCATGTCGCCGACCACCATGGAAGCCCAGGGCGTGGCCGAAGGCGATATTGTGGAGGTCAGCGCCGACGTCGATGGCCGCAAGGCCGTCTGCAAGGTGCCGGTCATGCGCCAGCCCGGTCAGGCCGAAGGCACGGTCGCCATCAGCCTCGGCTACGGTCGCACCAAGGCCGGCCCGATCGTCCACGGGTGCGGCACTGAAAAGGACGCGGTTGACCCGGACCTGCTGGATGAAGGCGTGTACCGCATCGGCGGCAACGCGTTCCCGCTGGTTGGCTCGAAGCCCGTCGGCGGCAGCATCAGCAAGACCGGCGACAACATTCGCTTGGCCAAGATCAGCAAGCACGACAGCCAGGAAGGCCGCCCCATTCTCAAGCAGACCAGCCTTGAGGAATGGAAGAAGGCGCCCAACGCGGGCAATGACGAGGAGCTGCCGCCCAAGGACTTCACCATCTGGCCGAAGTGGGAATACAAGGGCCACAAGTGGGGAATGACGGTTGACCTCAACGCCTGCATCGGCTGCGGCGCATGCCAGGTCGCGTGCAGCGTTGAAAACAACGTCCCGATCGTCGGCAAGGAAGAGGTCTGGCGTCGCCGCGAGATGCACTGGATCCGCATCGACGCGTACTACGAGGACGACAGCCCGTTCGACGGCAAACTGACCAACAACGAGAACCCCGAAGTCGGCTTCCAGCCGATGATGTGCCAGCACTGCGAAAACGCGCCGTGCGAAACGGTGTGCCCGGTAATCGCCACCAGCCACAGCGACGAAGGCCTGAACGTGCAGGCCTACAACCGCTGCATCGGCACGCGCTATTGTGCGAACAACTGCCCGTACAAGGTGCGCCGCTTCAACTGGTTCCGCTACGAGCACCACAACCTGACCATGAACCTGGTGCTGAACCCGGACGTCGTCGTCCGCAGCCGCGGTGTCATGGAAAAGTGCAGCATGTGCGCGCAGCGCATCTACGAAGGCAAGCGCAGCGCGGCGCTGGCCAACGAGGACGTCAAGGACGGCAACATCCAGACGGCCTGCGCACAGACCTGCCCGACGGACGCGATCATGTTCGGCGACCGCAACGACGCCAAGAGCACCGTTGCCCGCCTCGAGAAAGACCCGCGCAACTACGCGGTACTGGCAGAAATCAACACCCGCCCGACGGTCACGTACCTCACCAAGGTGCGCAACCGCCCGGCAAAGAAGTCCGGGCTGGCGCTGGAGCACGACGGCCACTCGCACGAAGAGCATTGATTGGCAGCAGTTTCACTGGCAGCAGGCGAAGTACAGAAGACGAAGGACTGAACCTTGGGGCACGTTTACTCACCATTGCGTAAGCCACTCGTGGACGGCGACAAGTCGCTGCACGACATTACGCACGACGTGTGCCGCTCCATCGAGGGCAAGCCGACCGCGTTGTGGTGGTATGGCTTCCTCGCTTCCGCGGCCGTGCTCGGCGTCTTCCTCGTCGTCACGGGCTGGACGCTGTACGAAGGCATCGGCGTCTGGGGCCTCAACAAGACCGTCGGCTGGGGCTTTGACATTACGAACTTCGTGTTCTGGGTCGGTATCGGTCACGCCGGTACGCTGATCTCGGCCGTGCTGCACCTGTTCCGCCAGAAGTGGCGCACATCGATCAACCGCTCAGCAGAGGCGATGACCCTTTTCGCGGTGGTCTGCGCCGGGCTGTTCCCGTTGATTCACATGGGCCGCCTGTGGATCGGCTTCCTGTGGGTTGCGCCGTACCCGAACCTGCGCGGCCCACTGTGGGTGAACTTCCGCAGCCCGCTGCTGTGGGACGTGTTCGCCATCAGCACGTACCTCACGATCTCGGCCGTGTTCTGGTACATCGGGCTGATCCCCGACCTGGCGACGGTCCGCGACCGCGCCAAGCACTGGGCGCGCAAGCTGTTTTACGGCACCCTTGCCCAGGGCTGGAACGGCAGCGTCCGCAACTGGAACCACTACGAGAAGGCCTACATGATCTTCGCGGGCCTCGCGACGCCGCTGGTGTTCAGCGTGCACTCGATCGTGTCGATGGACTTCGCGACGTCGGTGATCCCGGGCTGGCACACGACGATCTTCCCGCCGTACTTCGTTGCCGGCGCCATCTTCTCGGGCTTCGGCATGGTGCTGACGCTGCTGCTGATCGCCCGCAAGACGATGCGCCTGGAAAACTACATCACGCTCGACCACCTCGAGAGCATGGGCAAGGTCATCATCCTTACCGGCTCCATGGTCGGCCTGGCGTACGGCACCGAGTTCTTCATCGCCTGGTACAGCGGCAGCATCTACGAGCGCTTCGCCTTCATCAACCGCGCCACCGGGCCATTTGCCTGGTCGTACTGGATCATGGTGAGTTGCAACGTGATCAGCCCGCAGACGCTGTGGTTCCGCAAGCTGCGCCGCAGCCCGGTGTTCCTGTTCGTGATGAGCATCTTCGTGAACATCGGCATGTGGTTCGAGCGCTTCGTGATCATCGTGACTTCGCTGCACCGCGACTACCTGCCGAGCAGCTGGTCGTACTATTACCCGACGTTGATCGAGGTTCTCGAGCTCGTCGGCAGCTTCGGCTTGTTCTTCTTCCTGTTCTTCCTGTTCGTGCGCGTCATGCCGGCCGTGGCATTCGGCGAAGTGAAGGGCGTGCTGAAGATGGGCAGGAACTACGACCCGACGGGCGCCAGCGCCAAGAAGCATGTACCAGCCGAAGACAAGCCTGCGGAAGGAAGCCCGGAGGTGAGCCATGCCTAAGGAGAAGAACAACTTCTTCCTCGGTGTGTTCACCGACGAGGACGACGTGAAGGCGGCCGCCAAGGGCTGCAACGAGGCGGACTTCACGATCTACGACGTGTTCTCGCCGTACGAAGTGCACGGGCTGGATCGCGCCATGGGCCTCGGCCAGAGCAAGATCACCTGGGTGACCTTCCTGTGCGGTCTGATGGGCACGACGATCGCCCTGAGCGGCATGTCTTACGCAAACTGGTGGGACTGGCCGCTCAACATCGGAGGTAAGGCTCCGTTGCCCCTGCCGGCCTTCATCCCGGTGACGTTCGAGCTGACGGTGCTGATCGGCGGCGTTAGCACGATGCTCGGGCTGTTCGCCCTGTGCCGCATCTTCCCCGGCAAGAAGGCGCGCCTGTTCCACCCGCGCGTCACCGACGACCGATTTGTGGTCGTGATCGAGATCGATGAGGACTTCGACGAGGCCAAGTGCCGCGAAATCTTCGCCAAGAACAACGCAGAGGAAATGAAGCAGGTCGACCATGACTACGCGGCCGACCCCGCCGACGCCGAGGCGTCCGCGGAAGGGGGTGCCGCATGATCGACAAGATCCTCAACAAGGCCATCGACATCCAGGCCCAGCAGTTGGACAAGGCCAAGGAAATCGCCGAAAAGGCGCACGCTAACTACGGCGCACGTGCATGGATCGGCGTCGGCGTGCTGGCAGGCGCCGTTGTCTGCGCCGTCGCGGCGGCGTTCCTGCTTCGTGACTTCAGCAAGCGCAACTTCGAGTACATGCCCGACATGGGCTACAGCGAAGCCTGGGAAAGCCAGGTCAAGAACGACTACCGCGACGACTACGCCAAGTATACGCCGGACCTGCCCCCGCACATCGCGGAGTGGGGCACGGCCGAGATGGCGCCGCCCGAAGGCACCGTCTACCGCGGGCAGCGCACGCTGGAGATTCCGGCCGGTGATGAAGGCCGCGGCCGAGCCGGGCGGGAGTTGTCGAACCCGTACGCCAACGTCAGCGCCGAAGAGAAAAAGGAAGTGTTGGCGCGCGGCAAGAACCTGTTCCGCTACAAGTGCCAGGCCTGCCACGGCGTGGACGGCGTCGGCAGTGCGCCTGTCACCAAGTACGGCATCGGCGCGCCGACAATCAACGGCGCAACGACGCGCGATAAATGGAAAGACGGCGAGCTGTTTCACATCGTGACGTACGGATTCAACACCATGCCGTCGTATGCAAACCAGCTTGAATACAACGACCGCTGGAAGCTGATCAGCTACCTGCGCGAGCTGCAGAAGGGCAAGTAGGAATGAGCCACGAAGTCCATCTGGATGAGCCCGAGAAATTCACAGCGCCCGCGCTGGTGAAGATGGGCAGCATCGCGGCCATCATAGTGGGCGCGATCACCTTCGGGCTGTCATTCCTCGGCGGCACCAGCCTGGCGTTCGGCGGCTGGGCGATTGCTTCCTGGTACGTCGTCGGCTTCCCGCTGTTCGCCATGTTCCTGCTCAGCATCAATCACCTCAGCAGCGGCGGCTGGGCTGCGACGATGAAGCGCGTGCCCGAGGCGATGACGCAGTACTTCCCGGTCGGGCTGCTTACCATCGGTATCCTGTGCCTGTCGTTCCTGATCACGGATGAAGGCAATCATTCCGAAGTCAGCCGCCAGCTCTACACCTGGGCAAACTTCGTGAATCACGGCGATGAGCACAGCGAGCTCATCGAAAAGAAGGAAGCCTGGCTGAACATCCCGTTCTTCCTCGGCCGCACGCTGCTGTACTTCGGCATCTGGGCCGGATTCGCCTGGGCCATGGTGCGCCAGTCGCGCAAGCAGGACATCGACGGCGACTACAAGCACACGTTCGCGGCGCGCAAGCTCTCCGCCGTGTTCGCCATCCTGTTTGGCCTGACCGTCACGTTCGCCAGCATCGACTACATCAAGAGCGTCGAGCCGACCTGGTTCAGCACCATGTTCGGCGTCTACCAGTTCGGCGGCATCGTGCAGAGCGGCTTTGCCATGCTGATCCTGTTGATCCTGCTGCTGCGCCGCACCGGCTACCTGCGCACGGCCGTGACCACCAGCCACTTCCACACGCTCGGCATCTGGTTGTTCGCGGCCTCGACCTTCTGGGCGTACATCTGGTTCTGCCAATTCATGCTGATCTGGTACACCAACATGCCGGAAGAGACCCAGCACTTCTTCGCGCGCTGGGACACCCCGTGGTTCTGGATCACGTTCGGGCTGAACCCGCTGTTGAACTGGGTGATCCCGTTCCTGCTGCTGCTGCCGCGCCCGAACAAGCGCAGCACAAAAGTCCTGGCCATCGCGGCCGTCAGCTCGCTCATCGGTCGCTTCGTGGACTTGTGGCAGTTCGTGATCCCGCAGCCCCACCACAACGAGCACGGTCTGCCCGTGCCGCACTGGATGCCGTGGGAGACCTTCTGGCTGATCGGTGTGGTAGTCGGCGTGATCGGGCTGTTCGTGTTCGTGACGCTCAAGGCGCTCGAGAAAGCACCGCTACTGGCCAAGAACGACCCGTTCTTCGAAGAAGCGCTGCACGCAGACACTTGATTCCTGCAGACCACGGCGGCCCCTTCGGGGGCCGCTTCTCATTGGGGGTCCTTCCCGGTTTCGGACTCTTGTACCCTTGGTCCCATACCGGAAAGGAGCACCCGATGCTGCGATACCTGATCGCCCTGTGCCTTTGTGCCGGCGCCCTCTCGGCCCAGGACAACCACTACTGGACGCACCAGTTCGGCACCCGCGCCAGCCTGATGGGCGGCGCGCTGATCGGCGGCGTGGATGACACCAGCGCGGTCTACTACAACCCCGGGCGGCTCGGCTGGATCTCGAACGACTCGCTGAAGGTAAGCGCCAACGGCTACCAGCTCGCAACGCTGACGGTCAAGGACGGCGTGGGCAAGGGCAAGGATTTCACCAGCACACAGGGCGACATCGTGCCGCTATCGGCCTCGGGGGTATTCCTGTTCGGGCAGCCCGGGCTGGCACTCGGCTTTCACATCCTGGCGCGGCAGTTCTCGGATGTCTCGGCCAGCGCCCGCCGCGAAGCGCGCTTCAACGTGATTGACGACGCCCGCAGCGCCGGCGACGAGGACTACATCGGCGCCTTCCAGTTCGACAGCAGCACTGAGGAATACTGGGCGGGCCTGGGTTTCGGCTGGGCGCCCACGGACTGGCTCAGCCTCGGCGTCACGCACTTCGGCTGCCTGCGGTTCGAAGAACAGAACTACGACATCACGACGCGCGCCGTAGGCGCCGGCAGCGCGACGTTCGGGGCGGACAACATCGCCGGCTTCGACGTCTGGAACGTCCGCATGCTCTGGAAGTTCGGCGTCGCCGCGGAGTTCGGCGGGCTGCGCATGGGGCTGACGGTTACCACCCAGAGCCTCAACCTGTTCGGCGGCGCGACCGTGCGGCGGCAGATCACCGTGGACGACCTCGATATCGACGGCGACGGCAGCGGCAACGACTTCGAGGCCAACGACCGCCGCGACGGCGTCAGCACGCGCTATCGCTCACCGTGGTCGTTCGGCACCGGCGTGGATTACGACTTCGGGCCGGTCGTGCTGGCCGTCGCCGCGGAGTGGTTCCTGCCGGTCGGCAAGTACGCCGTGGTCTCTCCCAACGGCGACAAGGCGTTCTTCCTCGGCGGCGTGTCCACCGAAAGCAGCCGCGAGCTGCTGACCGTGTACGACGGCAAACGCGGCGCGTTCAACTTCTCCATCGGGCTGCAAACCGAATTCGGCAAGGACTGGCAGGGCTACTGGAGCATGCGCCGCGACGCGGCGGCCGACTACGTGGACTGGGATGAAAAGGTCCATTTCGGCATCAGCACCTGGGACCTGTTCCACTTTGCCACCGGCGTGGCGTTCACCACGCGCCAGGATGACGGCAACCCGAAGCACGAGTTGATGATCGGGCTGCAGTTTTCACTCGGCAACGGGCGAACCACGCAGCCGGTCAACTTCGACACGCCGCGCGAAGACCTGCTGTTGACCGGGCGCACCAGGCGCACCGACATCAGCTACTTCGCGATCAGCCTGATCGTGGGCTACACGTACTACTTCTAGTTGATGGTTGGTAGTCGATAGTTGATAGTGCGACATGCACGACGTCGGAGCCGTGGTTTTGCC
Organism: Planctomycetota bacterium; assembly: GCA_020638675.1. Taxonomy (GTDB): domain Bacteria; phylum Planctomycetota; class UBA8742; order UBA2392; family UBA2392; genus JACKID01. Next base: position 34,967 of record JACKID010000001.1, on the reverse strand, counting down.
TACCAACTATCAACTACCCGCCATCAACTGATCCCCATGCTGATCGCTTCCTGGAATGTGAACTCGATCCGAGTCCGCCTGCAGCACCTGCTGGACTGGATGCAGCAGGCCGGGCCGGACGTGGTCTGCCTGCAGGAGCTCAAGCTCGAGACCGAGGACTTCCCGTTCGATCAGATCGGCGAAGCGGGCTACGAAGCGGCAGTCTACGGGCAAAAGAGCTACAACGGCGTCGCCATCCTGTCCCGCCTTCCCATCGAGGAGGTCATCGAAGGCTTCCCCGGCGAGGAGGGCCAGTCGCGCGTCATTGAGGCGGTCGTTGAGGGCGTCCACGTGTTCAGCGTCTACGCGCCGAACGGGCAGAGTGTGGGCAGCGACAAGTTCAAATACAAAGAGCGCTTCTATGGCGCACTGCGCGAGCACCTGGACGGCATCGGCAAGCCGTCCGAGCCGGTCGCGCTGTGCGGCGACTTCAACATCGCGCCCGCGGAGATCGACGTCTGGGACGTCAAGAAGTGCGCGGGCGAAATCGGCTTCCACCCCGACGAGTTGAAGTGGCTGAAACACTTCACCGACTGGGGGCTGCACGACTCGTTCCGCCTCATCACCGACAAGCCGAAGCAGTTCTCGTGGTGGGACTTCCGCGGCGGCGGCTTCGCCAAGGACCAGGGGCTGCGCATCGACCAGGTCTGGGTAAGCGACGGGCTGAAAGACTCCGTCAAGAACGCCTGGATCGACATCGAGCCCCGCACCTGGGAGCGCCCCAGCGACCACACGCCGGTTCTGTGCGAACTGGACGTCTAGATTCCGGAACTAGCGCGCCTGCCGCGGTTGTTCCCATGCCATAATCTGCGCCCGCCGGGGACACCATGACCGCGACCGTGAACAGTGAACTTCTGCGCGACTCGATCGAGGCCTATGAGGACGCCCTCAAGCGCATGGAAGCGCTCGTGGCCGGGCTGACCGCCGAGCAGGCCAACTTCAAGCCCGCGCCCAAGAAGTGGTCCATCGGCGAGTGCCTCGCCCACGTCAACATCAGCAACCGCCTGTACGCCGCAAAGTTGGAAGCGGCGATCGCCAAGGCGCGCGACAAGGGCCTCACGGGCGCGCCGCCGTACGGACGCGGCAAGTTCCTTGGGCGCTTTATCCTGAACAACCTGCGGCAGGGCGCAGCGGCGCCGAAAGTTCCCGCGCCCGGCACATTCAAACCAACCACCAGTACGCACGACCTGCAGCAACTGACGGCCGAGTTCCGCCAGCACCTGACCAGCCTGTGCCGGGTCGCGGAGCAAGCGGATGGGCTCGCGCTCGGGCGCATCAAGTTCGCGACGCCGGTCGCGCCGATCGGGCGTGTCACGGCCGCGCAGGCGTTCGAGATGATGAACCTGCACACGCACCGGCACCTCGGGCAGGCCGAGCGCGTGAAGCAGGCGGAAGGCTACCCGAAGTAGCCGGGGGCAGACCATGGAAGTCAAGATCGTCCAGCGCGAGCCGATGCTGGTTGTCGGCTGGCACGCGAAGTTCCGCTCCATCTTTGCGCCCGACGCGAATAACTCGAACGTCATCGGCAACCTGTGGATGAACACCTTCAAGTACGAGGTGGCGTCTAAGCTGCCGGGATCATTGGGCCACCCGACGTGGGGCGTGATCTGGCACGACGGCGACGAGGCCGACCTCAGCTACCTCGCGGGAGTGCCGTTCAGCAGCCTGCCGGACCTGCCCGAGGGCATGTCCAGCCGACAGGTTCCCGGCGGCACGTGGGCGAAGATCACGCACCGCGGGCCGCTTTCCGGGCTCAAGGACACGATCGAGGCGCTGCACGTCTGGATGCGCGAAAACAATCAGCCCGGCCCGGACAACTGGATTGAACTCGAGCTGTACGACGAGCGCTTCTTCAAGGAAGGGCCGGAGCAGGAGTTCGACTACTTCACGCTGCTAAGCAGCGACGAGCCCGCAACGGACGAAACCACACCGCCATGGGAGGTAGAGACAGAGAAAGAGCCGGCCCCCGCCAAGCCGCGACGCCGCGCGCGAGCAGCCAAGCCCGCCGCCAAGAAGAAGCCCGCCACCAGGAAGAAGCCTGCGTCAGGCAAGCCCCCAGCGAAACCTGCAAAGGCGAAAGCCACCTCGAAGCCCAAGAAGAAGAAGGACAAGCCGGCAAAGTCAAAGAAGGCCGACAAGAAAGCGACCAAAAAGGCCGGGAAGAAGGCGGACAAAAAAGCGGCGAAGAAGGCAAAGAAGAAGGCCGCAAAGAAACAGAAGAAGAAGGGCAAAAGGAAGTCGAAGTAGCGGCGTTTTCGAGCCTCGGACCGGCCTCGACTATTGCGACCGAAGGCACGCCAATGCGCCGTCGCTTATGGGCTTGCATCCACCGGTACCCCCTCTAACATCCGGCGACCTAGTGCATCAGCGGCCATTTGGACAGGCTCAATGGACTTTCTGGCAGCGGCATTTGATCCGCAGAACCTGAAGCATCACCTGAGCGTGATCACGTTCCTGCCCTTGCTTGGGGCGCTGTTCATCACGTTCATCAACGGCAAGCGCGCCCGCGAAATCAAGGCGACGGCGATCTTCTTCAGCCTGATCACTTTCGTGGCCAGCCTGCCGATCCTGTTCGAGTTTCAGCTCAACAGCAGCTTCCAGATGGTTGAGGGCGTAGACTGGATACCAGCCTTCAACATCCGCTATTCCATGGGTGTGGACGGCATCAGCCTGTTCCTCGTGCTTTTGACCACGCTGCTCGGCCCGATCATCATGCTGAGCTGCAGCACCAACATTCACAAGCGCGTGAAGGAATTCTTCATCGCCATGCTGGTGCTCGAAACCGGCGTGATCGGCAGCTTCTGCGCGCTCGACCTGTTCCTGTTCTACGTCTTCTTCGAGCTGATGCTGATCCCGATGTACCTGCTGATCGGCGTCTGGGGCAGTGACCCCGAGGGGCGCCGCGCGGCCGCCATCAAGTTCTTCGTGTACACCCTGGTGGGCAGCCTGCTGATGTTCCTGGCCGTGCTGTACGTGGCCAACGTCGCCGGCACCTTCGATATCCGCGAGCTGAGCCAGATCCTGCCGGCCAAGGCCGCCAGCGGCGAGTTCAGCAAGAACGCCCAGTACATCTGCTTCCTGGCGTTTATGCTCAGCTTTGCGGTCAAGACGCCGGTGTTTCCGTTCCATACGTGGCTGCCGGATGCCCACACGGAAGCGCCGACCGGCGGCTCCGTGGTGCTGGCCGGCGTGCTGCTGAAGCTCGGCACCTACGGCATGCTGCGCTTTGCTATCCCGCTGTTCCCGGAGCCTGCGGTGACGCTGGGCCCGGCGATCTGCGTGCTGGCCGTCATCGGCGTGATTTACGGCAGCATGATGGCCATCGCGCAGCTGATCAGCAACGGCGACTGGAAGCGCATGGTTGCCTACAGCTCGGTCGGGCACATGGGCTTTATCGTGCTGGGCATCTTCAGCTTCAACCTGATCGCCACCCAGGGCGCCCTGATCCAGAGCATCAACCACGGGCTCAGCACAGGCCTGCTGTTCCTGCTGATCGGCATCGTCTATGAGCGCCGCCACACCCGCCTGTTCGACGAATACGGCGGCATCGCCCGCGTGATGCCGAAGTTCGCGATCCTGTTCATGATCGCGACGCTGGCCAGTGTCGGGCTGCCGGGCACCAACGGGTTCGTCGGCGAGTTCCTCATCCTCATTGGCACCTTCGGCGGCAGCACTTCCGGGCTGCCGGCCGAGTGGCACTGGAGCTTCCACAGCACCCTGGCCGTGCTGGCGGCAACCGGCGTGGTACTTGGGGCCGTCTACATGCTCTGGAGCTACCAGCGCGTCTTCTTCGGCAAGGTCACCAAGGTCGAGAACATGAGCCTGAAGGACGTGACCCCGACCGAGATGACCTTCTCCGCCCCGATGATCGCGCTGATCTTCCTGCTGGGCATTGCACCGGGCTGGTTCCTGAGCCGCACGGAAGACGCCGTGAAGCAGAACCTGCAGAACGCCGTAACCTCGGCCGAGAAGATCCAGGCCGCCAACGAGGCTCGCGCGGAAGTCCAGCAAGCACCGAGGCACTAGCTGAAGCACTCAAAACACAAAGCCCGACGGCAGGCGCCGTCGGGCTTTTGACATTCATGCAGGTCAAATCAGCCACCAGAAGGCCAACCCGCCCGCGGCCAGCACCAGGCAGCTCACCAGCAGGCAGCCGAGGCTGATGCCGTCGAGACGGCTGCGGAATCGGCCTGTGTCCGGCTCAATCTCGTGTGTGTGGTTGCCCATCCGGCTTGCCCCCGTCGGCTAGCGCCACCAGAACAGCACGCCCAGGATCGTGCCCACGAGGTCCAGCACCCAGACCCCGTTGTGGTGCACCGCAAGGTCCGCGGCGTCCTGCGTAACTCGTTCCCTGCTCTCGGTTTGCGCGTACATGTTCGGCATGGCGTGGCTCCTTTCGACGCCCAGAGTATCGCCCGTGCGGGCCCCACCGGCCATTACACTCCGCCGCCGCAATTCGAACCGCTTGGGGTGGAAGTTGGGCCCAAACGCGGCATCATCGGGCCCATGAAGGGCGCAAGAATCATCCATGCCTTCACCGACGTCTGCCTGGGGCTGCTGGTGGGCTCATCCGTGGCCGCGAGCGTGGCAGCGGCGACCATCTTCGGCGTATCGCGCGAGCAAGGCTTTCCCAAGCACATTGCCAACACGCTCGCCGGCAGCATGTTTGACCGCCTGGGCTGGCCCCTGCTGATCGCGGCCCTGGTCGCCACCGTTGGCTGCATCTACGCCGCCAAGCGCCCGCCCCTGACCGGGCTGGCGACAGGCGGCACCCGACTGGCCTGGAAGCTGATGGCGGTCGCGGCCGGGCTGATGCTGTGCGGCGCCTGCCTGACCCAGTTCTACTTCGCCCCCCGCATGGCCGACCTGCGCGAAAACAGCACCTGGGTCAACGGCGAGCTGGCAGACCCGGCCGAAAAGGCCGAGTTCGGACGCAGCCACGGTCTCAGCATGGGGGTCAGCGGACTGGCGACGCTGATCGCGGCGGGGCTGATCGTCTCGCGGCGGTTATTCACAGGCGCCCCCGGTGACCAAATGAAGACGAAATCCGGCTTGACGGCGTAGGGGCATCGGATATCGTCAATGTTCCCCCGACAGGCTAAACCCCTCGCAGCGTGACCCCGAGTCACACCCTTGTTAGTGGGGAGTACCATGCGTAAGTCCGTTGCCTTGCTTCTGCTCGTGTTCGTCGCGTCCTGCCTCGGCGGCTGCTTCTCGTTTGTGGACTGGACCCACAACCTGAACCACCTTCGGGCCTGGAACGAAGACCTGGACAACATGCACCGCACGTTCGACCGGTTCTTCTTCAACTTCGACTACGATGACCCCAGCCGGGACATCGAGTACGAAGGCCCGAACACCTAAGCAGGTGTAAGTTCAAGCGTCCCCGCGCGGCGTCCAATCGGGCGCTGCGCGTTTGTTTTTTCCTGCAACGCCCTTACCGACTGTTAACAAACCCCGGCTATCATTCCCGCCCATGCAGCTCAAACGCACCGTTGGCGTCGGCGGGGCCGTCTTGCTTGGCCTCGGCTCGATCGTCGGCACCGGGATCTTTGTCAGCCTCCCCATCGCCTACGCCACTTCCGGCGCGTTCGTGCTCCCGGCCGTGCTGATTGCGGCATGCGTTGCCGTCTGCAACGGACTGAGCTCGGCCCAGCTTGCGGCGGCGCACCCCGTAAGCGGCGGCACGTACGAGTACGGCTATCGCCTGCTCAACGGGCGTCTCGGTTTCACGGCCGGCTGGATGTTCCTGATCGCGAAGTCCGCCAGTGCGGCCACGGCGGCTTTGGGCTTCTCCACATACCTGCTGCAGGACTTCCACGCCGACGACCGCTGGCCGATCACCGGACTGGCCGCCGGGGTGGTCATTGCCCTGACGGTGATGGTGCTGTCCGGATTGCGCCGCAGCAATCGCCTGAATGCAGTGCTGGTGTGCCTGACGGTGGGCGCGCTGCTGGCGTTTGTGGGCGGCGGGCTGCCCGTTCTCGCCAGGCACGGGCCGCACCTGTACTTCAACAATGGAGTGCCGGGGCTGCTGGAGTCCACCGCGTTGATGTTCGTCGCCTACACGGGCTACGGGCGCATCGCGACCATGGGCGAGGAGATCACGGAGCCCCGACGCAATATCCCGCGCGCCATGATCGTGACGCTGGCAACGTCAGCGCTGCTGTACGCGGCGGTGGCGTTTGTGCTGGTGGGCTACCCGGTCCGGCCCAGCCAGAAGCTCGGCTGGCTGCCGCTGCAGCAACAGGCCGCCGCATTCGGGCCGGGCTGGATCGAACGTGTCGTGGGCCTGGGCGCAATGCTTGCGATGCTGGGGGTGTTGCTGAACCTCGTGCTTGGTCTAAGCCGCGTCTGGCTGGCCATGGGCCGCCGCGGCGACATGCCGGGCGTACTGGCCAGGGTGAACCCGTCCGGAACCACGCCGGTGCCGGCAGTGATTGTGACCGGCCTGGTCATCCTCGGGCTGGTGCTGATCGGCGACGTCAAGAAGACCTGGAGCTTCAGCGCGTTCACCGTGCTGGTCTACTACGCAATCACCAATGCAGCGGCGTTGCGTCTGCCCGCGGAGCAGCGGCGCTACCCGCGAGCGCTGGCCGTGGCGGGGCTGCTCAGCTGCCTGTTTCTGGCCTTCTGGGTCGAGTGGCAGGTGTGGGCGATCGGACTCGGGCTGATCGTGCTGGGCCTGCTGTGGCACGCCCTGGCTCGACGCGCATCAAAGCAGCCCGGTGCAACTCCGGATCGTCATCCATAGACTGGACGTGCATGCTTGAGCTGCCGAACATCCCCGCCGTGGCGCTGGCGCGCCGCGTGATACGCACCCTGCGCGAGGCGGGCCACGAAGCCCTGCTGGCCGGCGGCTGCGTGCGCGACCTGCTGCTCAAGCGCGAGCCGAAGGACTACGATGTCGCCACGTCCGCGCTGCCGGACGAAGTCGAGGCGCTTTTCAAGCGAACCGTCGCCGTCGGCAAGGCGTTCGGCGTCATCAAGGTGCTGGACGACAACATCGAAGGCCTGGACGTCGAGGTGGCCACCTTCCGCCACGACGGCCCATACCTCGACGGGCGCCACCCCAGCAGCGTGCAGTTCACCAACGCCGCCGAGGACGCCGCCCGGCGCGACTTCACCATCAACGCCCTGTTCCTCGACCCGGACAGCGGCGAAGTCGTGGACCACGTCAACGGATTGGCCGACCTGGACGCCCGCGTCATCCGCGCCGTCGGCGACCCGCGCGTGCGGTTTAAGGAAGACAAGCTGCGCCTGCTGCGGGCCGTGCGATTTGCGGCCGGGCTGAACTTTGACATCGACGAGGCAACGCTCACGGCCGTCGCCGATATGGCCGCCGAAATCAAAGTCGTCAGCGCCGAACGCATCCAGGCGGAGTTGACCAAGCTGCTGACGGCACGCGGGCAATCGCGCGGTTTCAAGCTGATGCTCGAGACCGGGCTACTGGACGCGATCCTGCCCGAGATCAGCGTGATGGTCGGCGTGCAGCAGCCGCCGGAGTTTCACCCGGAAGGCGACGTCTGGACGCATACCATGCTGGCGCTGGACCTGATGGATTACCCGGTGACGATCACGCTGGCGCTGGGCGTGCTGCTGCACGACGTGGCCAAGCCGCCGACGTTCGACGACTCCACCGACCGCATCCGCTTCAACGGGCACGACAAGCTGGGCGCGGAAATGGCGGGCGACATCCTGCGCCGCCTGAAATTCCCCAATGACGTGATCGAGCGTGTGCAGTCGCTGATCGAGGATCACCTGAAATTCATCAACGTGCCGAAGATGAAGACGGCCACGCTGAAGCGCTTCGTGCGGAAGCCGCACTTTGAGGAAGATCTGGAGCTGCACCGCATCGACTGCCTCGCCGGCCCCGGCACGCTGGAGACCTACAAGTACGTGCGCGGCAAGCTCGCCGAGTTCCAGCGCGAGCCCGAGAAGCTGAAGCCGAAACTGCCGATCGACGGCAACGACCTAAAAGAACTCGGGCTGCCGCCGGGCCCGCAGTACAAAGAGTTGCTGGCGGCGGTCGAAGACGAAATCCTCGAAGGCCGCATCGAAACCAGAGAGCAGGCAATCGCCTTCGTGAAGCAGCAGGCGCAACTGCCTTGAACCGCAAAGGACCGCGAAGAACTGCAAAGCGGTCGCCTTCTTCGCGGCCCTTTGCGGCTCTTCGCGGTTTCAGGCGGTTGCAGCTCGATGAGTCTCCGTGAACTCCGTGGCTGATTTGTCGCAAGGCTGGTTATGCTGCGCGCACACCAATACGGAGACCTGACATGGACCGCGAACGACTGATCAACACCATCAAGCTGACCAAGCTGTTTTTCGACAAGTCCACCAGCAAGCTCGAGGAGGCCGACAGCGCATTCGCGCCCAAGCCCGGCATGTACACGGCCGCGCAACAGGTCGCGCACGTGGCGCACACCATCGACTGGTTCATGGACGGCGCGTTCAGCGAAACCGGCATGGACATGGACTTCGTGAAGCACAACAAGCACATCCTCGCCTGCACCAGCCTGACCGAAGCCCGCGCCTGGCACGAGAAGTCCAACAACGAGCTGCTGAAGCGCCTGGCCGAGTTGCCCGAAGCCGAATGGGAAGCCCCCATCAAAGGCCCGGTGATGGGAGGCTTTCCGCGCACCAGCATCATCGGCGGGCTGGAAGAACACACCAGCCACCACCGCGGCGCCCTCGCCGTCTACCAGCGCTTGCTCGACAAGATTCCAGAAATGCCATACATGTAGGTGTCACAACGGGACAGCCATGTTCGTCAACCTGATGAAGGAGACGAACATGGCCCGCCTCGAAGGTTCCAAACCACGCGGTCTCTACCAGCGCGCGGTCTACCGGTTCATGAAACGCATGCTCGGACGTGTACCTGAACCCGTCCGGATCGCCGCCATCAGCAAGCCCGTGTTCAAAGGGCGCATCGGCATGGAACAGGCGATGCAGAAACTTTCCGTACCGCCGGGGCTGGTGGCGCTTGCGCAGACCCGCGTCGCCCAGCGCATTGGATGTCCCTTCTGAGTGGACATCAACTCCGCCGTGGGCGGAAAGCTCGGCTTGAGCCACGCCAAGATTGCGGCGCTGGCCGACTGGCTCGGCAGCGACGCGTTCAGCGAGCTCGAACGCGACGTGCTGGCGCTTGCCGACGCGATGACGGACACGCCCAGCAACGTCGATGAAGGCTTGTTCGGGCGCCTGCTGATTGCCCTGGGGACGCAACAACTGGTTGAACTCACCAATGCAATCGGCTGGGAAAACCTGCGTGCGCGCACCAATCGCGTATTCGACGCGCAATCCGAGAACTACTACGAAGGCGCCCTTTGTATGCTGCCGCCAAGGAAAGTCGCATGACCGATGCGTCGTTCGACAACCATAGGGCGTACCTGTTCGCGATTGCCTATCGCATGCTTGGCAGCGCCGCTGATGCCGATGACATCGTCCAGGACGCATGGCTGCGCTGGCAGCGCGAGCCGCGGGACGCCGTCGAGAAGCCGAAAGCGTGGCTTGCCAGCGTCGTCACGCGTTTGAGTATCGACAGATTGCGCGAGCTCAAGCGCCGGCGCGAAGAGTACGTCGGGCCGTGGCTGCCCGAGCCGCTGGTCTCGGCCGCGCCGCCCGACGGCGGCGAACTGGCGGAAAGCCTGTCGTTGGCCTTCCTCACGATGCTCGAACGCCTCACGCCGGTCGAGCGGGCAGTCTTTCTGCTGCGCCAGGTGTTCGGGTACGATTACCCGGAGATCGCGGCCATTGTCGGCAAGACAGAAGCGAACTGTCGCCAGCAGTTCAGCCGCGCGCAGAAGCACCTCAGCGACGCGCGCCCGCGCTTCGAGACGTCGCCGCAAGCGCAGCAGCGCATGCTGCAAGGCTTCCTGGATGCGGTCGGCAGCGGCGACATCGCCCGCATCGAGGCGATATTGCGAGAAGACGTCGAGTTGATTTCCGATGGCGGCGGAAAGGTTGCTGCTGCCATGCGCGTGCTGAAAGGCCGCGAGATCGTGGCGAAGTTCTTCAAGGGAGTCGCGTCGCGCCCGTTGGCTGAACTGAGCTACGAGTTCGCTGCGGTAAACGGGCAGGTCGGGCTACTGCTGAAGGTCGCGGGAAGACTCGACACGATTTTCGTCATCGAGTCGATCGATGGGCAGGCGCACACCATCAGCGCCGTCCGCAACCCGGACAAACTCGCGCGCGTCAGCTAATTATGGTCGTTGCGCGCGTCGTACGTGACGCCGTACGGGCTGTGGTCGTAGCCGGTCTTCACGGCTGTGCCGTAGGCGAGCACTTCGCACATGCTGAACTTGTTGCGGTTGTTGCCGCCTTGTGTCGTGCCGACGACGGCCGTTTCGAGCCGCACGTTGACCACAAAGTTTGCGCCCTGGGCGTCGGCCTTGGCGAGCATGCGCAGGATTGCTTCGCGGCGCGCGCGCATCAGGATCGGCTCGATGCTGCCCACCCGCCCGCCGAAGATATTGCGCCACGCGGCCAGGAAGCGGCGGAAGTAGTCCGTACCGACCACCACCGAGCCCGCCACCATCGTCCCCTGCGTCGCGGCCACGCCGTCCGGCAGGCGTTTTTCATTGGTGATGATGACGCGCTTGCCGACGTCGGCCTCGCGCCGCTCCAGTGACTTCACGTGCCGGTCCTGGATCCAGCGCCCGATCAGCCACGTCGCGAACAGCATGACCACGGGGCTGCCGTAGGTCAGCAGCAGGATGACGACCGTGAAGGCTTCGTCGCCTTTAGCCAACATTTTCGGGCTCCACAATCACCGCCGTCCCATAGGCAAACATCTCGGCCGCGGCCTGCATGACGCTGGCGGTCGAGTAGCGCACGTTGACGATCGCGTTGGCGCCCATCGACTGCGCCTGCGCGATCATGCGCTGGGTCGCCTCGTTACGGGCCTCCGCCAGCAGCTCGGTGTAGCCGACGATTTCGCCGCCGACGATGTTCTTGAACCCGGCCATGATGTCGCGCCCGATGTGCTTGGCGCGGATCGTGTTGCCCTGCACCAGCCCCAATGACTGGCGCACGCGATAGCCGGGGATCGATTCTGTGTTCACGAGATACATGGTCTTCTCCATCAACCTGAGTCAACCATAGCACAGCCAGCCCGCCCGGCCCTGCTCCAAGCCCGCGCCGATTTTGGAGCGCCGGCCGGCCGTGCTAGCTAACATGCGCGCAACAGGAGGCAGCCATGAAGATCTTCATCTCGGCCGACATGGAGGGCGTGACCGGCGTGGTGCATCGCGACCAGCTGATGCCCGAGGGCAAGACCTATGAGCGCGCGCGCAAGATGATGACGGCCGACGTGAACGCCGCCATCACCGGCGCACTGCGCACTGCTCCGGACAGCGAGTTCGTTGTCTGCGACGGGCACGGGGTGATGCGCAACCTGATCCTGGAAGAGCTGCACGAGGCGGCGCAACTGGTCGTCGGTCCGGCGCACCCGAACAACAAGCCGCTGTGCCAGAGCCAGGGCTGCGACGGCAGCTTCCAGCTCGCGTTCTTCACCGGCTACCACTCGCGCGCGGGCACGCCGAACGGGCTGCTGTCCCACACGTGGGTCGGCTCGGCGATCACGAACATCCGCATTAACGGCGAGATCGTCGGCGAAACAGCCCTGAACGCGGCGGTCGTCGGGCACTGGGATATCCCGGTCGGTTTGGTCAGCGGCGCCAGCGAGCTGGGCCCCGAAGCTGAAGCCAGCATTCCCGCCGGCTTCGTCTGGGTGCCGACCAAGACGACCTACGGCGTCACGGCCGCGCTGTGCATGCCGCCGGCGAAGACCCACAAATTGCTGGCCGACGGCGCGGCCGAGGCGGTTAAGCGCTTCAAGGCGGGCAAGCTGAGGCCGCACAAGCCGAAGCTGCCGGTCACGATCAGCGTCGAGTTCCATCGCCGCGAGATGGCGGCCAAAGCTGTCGAGGTGACCGGCGTCGAACGTATCGACGAGCGCACCATCGGCGCGACGGCCGACAACACAGTGGATGCAGCAACTATCGCCTGGAAGGCCGTCTGCCGCGCGCAGGAAGAGGACCCGGCCTGGCTGAAATGAACGCAACGGGATGAATGCCGGTGCGCAGCTCGTTCCGGTAGTAGAAAAGCAACGGAGACAATCATGAGTGACGAATTCATCCGCGCCGAATCCAGGCTGCCGCTTGCGGAAGCGGTCTCGCGCGTCGAATCCGCCAGCAAGGCCGAGGGCTTCGGAGTGCTCAACACCTTGAACCTGCAGCAGATCATGGCCGGCAAGGGCGTGAAGTACGCCGAGGGCGCGACGGTCGTCGAGATCTGCCGCCCGGGCGATGCGAAGTCTTTTCTCGAGGCCGACCAGCGTGTCGCGCCGTGCCTGCCATGCCGCATCGCGATCACGACGCAGGGCGGCAAGACCTACATCCACACAGTGCGTCCCAGCGTGATGATGGGGATGTTCCAGAACGAGAAGTTGACGGTGCCGGCCAAGGCCATCGACACGCAGCTCGAGCGGATTATCGCGACCGCCGCGGGCTAGCTACTTCCCGGTCAGCACTCGGCGCGTCGGTGTCGTGGCGCGACTCAGGAACAGCAGCGCGAAGCAGGTGTCCTCAAAGCCGCCCCAGCCGCCGTTCGTACCCTGGCGCAGCAACAGCGCCAGTGCGCCGTCTTCGTACCAACTGTGCTCGCCGATGTACTCGGTCGGGGCGAACGCGCCGACACGCTCCAGCGCATATAGGTAGTAGTAATTGTTGTCGTCGCCGTAGGCGATGCCCGGATTGCGCGCGACGGTGTAGTTGGCCTGCAGCCAGGCGATTCCGCTGTTGGCCGCATCCTCAAGCCTGCGCGACCACTCCTTGGCTTCGGTCGCGCCCATCTCCTGTTTGCGGCGGTCCGCGTCGAATGCCTCGTAAATGTCCAGCATCAGCAGCATGGTGCAGACGCCCGCCCCGGTCATGGAGCCGGTGGGCGCGCCCGGGCGCGGCGGATTCCCCGGTGTCACGTGGTATGAACAGCCGCGCGCCTTGGTCGTGTAGCGCTCGTACTCCCACTTGCCGTTCTTCTTGCGCCCCTTGACGCGCCAGACTTCCGGCCCGTCCTCCTGCTGGAAGCCCGTCACGTTGTTGCCCATGTCGCGCACGAGCCCGGGCGGAATCTCAACGCCGCAGCGCGACGCCGCGGCCAGCGCCAGCGCCGCGAACTGCGTGTTGGACAGGTCGACCTGCTGGCCCTCGCTCTGGCCGTAGCTCAGCAGCCCGGGCTGTTTCTCGTCGACCTTCGAGGCAATCCAGTCGACGATCTTCTTCATCAGTTCGCGGTCGGCGGTGGTCAGCGCGCGTTTGAACTCGCTCGGTGACTTGCCTTCCGCAACGAGCTTGCGCTCGGCATCGCCGATGTACTTCGACTCAATCGCCAGCGCCAGCGCGCCCGCGTGATACATCTGGATGAACGGCAGCGTGCTGCTCTCTTTCACCATCTTCGACAGCGCCTCGGCGGTCTTTGCATCTGTCATCGGGCGCCCGCCGTGCAGGTAGGTGTACGCCGCCAGCGAGGCGAAGTCCGCGCGGTGCGACCAGTAGCTGTCGCTTTCGTCCACGGACTTCAAACCGGCCTCGATGGCCTTCTCGACTTCCTTGTTCATCTCGGCGCGGTCGGCGAACGTCTTGCTGCCCGCGAGCTGGTAGTCAAACGCGATCTCGACCTCGCCCGTGAAGGCCTTGTACTTCCACGTGCCCTTCACCGACGTCAGCCAGCCCTTTGCGACATCGAAGGTGGCGTCGGCCTCGATGGTCAGCGGCCCGACTGCGGGGTTGCCCGGCACAGTCTCGGCATCGCCGTCGTCGCCCGTGGCGCTGACGTGATAGCTGGCGACGCCGTCCTTGCTTGCGGTGAACGTGTACTCGGCCGACACCTTGTCCGGTATCGCTGCCAGCGCGCGCGGGTTCTGTGAATTGTCGAACGCCGCCTTCCAGCTTCGCACCTTGCCGGGCGCCTTTTCCGGCACGACGCAGGCGACGCGCAGCATGAAGTCGCCCTCGCTGAACGCGCCGAGATCCGCGGCCGTGACTTCGCCCGCGTCGGACAGGTGCGCGCGCAGCAGGATCAGGTCATCGGCGAACTTCGGGCCTTGCAGGCTCTTCGGTGCGGGCGACTTGCGCTCAAAGCGCAGCGCAGTCAGCGCCGGGCAATGCCATGCCAGTTGCTGGCTGTCGGCGGCTTCGGCCGTGTCGTGCCGGGCCAGCGCCAGCAACAACAGGACCGCAAGCGTGGTGTTCACGCGGCGCATGATGTCCTCCTCGCGGGGCAGTATACGTTGCCGCGCTGACTCCGGTTGAACCGCGGCGGTTTTCGCGCGTTCTATCCATATGGGGCGTAACCGAATTCTTGCACCGGTGATTCTGCTGGTGGCCGTGGGCGCGCTGGCGGGCGCAATCTGGCTGGCCAATCGCGGCGCTACCGGCGTGCTGCCGACCGTGGCGGAGCTGGACAATGCGTCGCAGCGAGCAGGTGATGACTCGCCGCTGGCCCTGCCGGGGGCGGAGCCGGGCGACGAAACGCCCGCGCCCGAACGGACACCGGACCCCACACCCGCAACAAAGACGCCGGCGCCAACGCAGCCCGAGCTGCACGTTCCCGACTACGGGCCCGATATCCGCCGCGGCGGCGGGTTCGTGGATCTGGAATTGTTTGAGAGCACCGGCGCGCGCATGGACGTCACCGGCTTTGAAGCATCCCTGCAGCGCGCCGTCGGCGACTGCTGGGTCGAGGAAGTAGCGATCGTCGATACGCGGTCCAATGTGGTTCGTTGTGTCGGGCTTGGGCTGGCCGGGCTGGAGCCGACCGGGCTGGAGCCGGGCAGCTACGAGGTCACGCTCACGTCGGAGCGCAAGGGCTGCGTGCGCTACCGGTTCGAGGTTGCACGCAATGAGCGGCGCACCGACCGCGTCGAGCTGCCGGTGTGGACGCGTACCGTTTCCTTCACATTCGTGAAGCCGGACGGCTCGCCTGTCGGATGGATCCAGGAGTTTCCGAAGGTAATCACCACCTCCAAGGCGCTCGAACCGGTCGGGCATCCACGCGTTGGGCCCCTTGAGTTCCGGCGCCCGCCGACGGAGCCCGACGAAGAGCTGCCTCCCGGGCGCGGCGGCGGCGGCTTCGGCGGCAGCGGCTGGTACGAGATGCATCGCCCGGGCAAAGACCCGCCTCGCTACGCGACAGACGACGGGCGCTGGTGGGTCACCGTGCTGGCCGGTTGCGACAACCAGGTCTGCTTTCACTTCGACGAAAAGCTCTGGGGCCAACAAAGCTACTCGTTCACGGACGACTTCACGGTTACCGATGCCCAGACCGTTGTGCTGGAGACCGTCGAAGGCTTCGACGAGAAGGTGTTCGAGCCCGGCCATGTCGCGACGGGCTATGAGCCGGGCAACCGCGGTATCCTGAGCCCGGTGCCGCCGGCGCGCGTCGACTTCCGCGGCGACCCCGTCCCGCGCGGGCGCACACGCCTGCTGCTGACGATCAACGCGCCATGTGATGTCAGCGTTCGTCTGAACTGGACCAAAGAGAAGCGCACGGACAGGCTGAAGTTCGAGGACGGCGTGCACTGGATCGAATTCGACGACCGCCCGACCTGCGACGTCACGTTCGACCTGCCGGGCAACCTGAACACGTTGACCGACTCGCTCGACGTCTCGCCCGGCGGGCTGATCCACCTGGAACGCACGCTGCCGGTACGCGTGCTGGAACTGGGCGGCACCGGGCTGACGCCCACGCTCGAGGCGTTCGCGCATTCATGGTGCGTCAAGCTGGACCGCAAACAGGGTGATCCCGAAACGTTCGCGTTCCAGAATCGCGACGGGCGCTGGCAGGGACTTGCGCTGCACACGGAACCTGGCGAATTCACCGCATGCCATATCACGCTGTCGGGAGCGCACGATTACTACGTCCCGCCTCCGCAAACACGCACCACCATCACCGACAAGGGCAACTCCTACTTCTACTCGCGCCGCCGCTCGTACGGTTTCAGCTCGTCCACGCCGTCGACTCCGCTTGCGATTTCGGAGTCACTTGACGCGCCGGAAGACCCGCTGAAGGCATTTGCGCTTCGCCCCGACTGGCGCGACGTGCTGGTCCTGCGCGCGGTCGACGAGCACGGCGCCGGGCTGCCGTCCATCCGCGGGCTGGTACTGGCCTACAAGGATGACGAGATCGCCGGCCAGGTGCGTGAGCGTTGCGCCGCGCAGCCCACCCACCCGACCATCGAACGCGCTGACGCATTCGAGTACACGGCAACCCTCGAGGCGCAGGAAGCCGGCGCACAGCCCGACGCGCTCAGGCGACTCATCGGCGAAGCTAGCTACAACGCCTTCGAGACGAACGCGCAGCGCCTCTGGTTCGCGCGACACGGCGCGTGGTACCACACGCGCACGCATCTCAGCGGCGACGACCAGGGCTACGTCGTGCAACCAGCTACAGGCCTTCAGGCGGGCGAGCTGTACGTGCTCTACCTCTGGAGCCGCTCACGCGACGACCTGCGCCCGGACCGGCGCATCGTGTTCAAAGCCGCCGACGGCGTGACCGACCTCGGCGCGATCCACCTGCCCACATATTCGGACTAGCGCTGTCCACTTTGTCACCCCCAACCCCCTTTGCGCGGCGGGTTTGCGCGGCGTATATTCCCTTCACGCCGCGCGAGTCTGCGCGCCATCCCCACACGGACTGACGGGCGTTCCGTACAGCCGCCAAGGTTCGGGCTCGACGTTCGATGCTTCCTGAAAAAGACCGCACAGGCCGCTGGTTGCCCTCGGCCGTTAACCCGAGGCGACCGTTTCCGCTCAGCGCCGGGCTGCGCGGCGCGCTGCGCGACGGCTACGGCTGGAAGAACCTGCGCGCGGACGTGCTGGCCGGGCTGATCGTCGGCGTCGTCGCCCTGCCGCTGAGCATGGCGCTGGCGATCGCGTCGGGCGTTCCGCCGCAGTACGGGCTTTACACCGCGATTGTCGCGGGCGCGGTCATAGCCGTCACCGGCGGCTCGCGGCTCAATGTGTCCGGCCCGACCGCGGCGTTCGTGGTCCTGCTGGCGCCGATTTCCGCCAAGTACGGGCTGGGCGGGCTGGCCGTCGCCTCGCTGATGGCGGGCGCGATCCTCGTCCTGCTGGGCGTGTTTCGCCTCGGGCGACTGATCCAGTTCGTGCCCTACCCGGTTACGACCGGCTTCACGGCCGGCATCGCCGTGGTGATCGCGACGCTGCAGGTGAAGGACTTCCTCGGGCTGCGCGTCACCAGCAGCGGCGAGCACTACTGGAACCGCGTGGCGGACCTCGCCGACGCAATGCCGGGCATCCAGTGGAGTGACGCGGCGGTCGGCATCTTCACGCTGTCGGTGCTGATCGTCTGGCCGAAGATCACGCGGCGCGTACCCGGCCCCCTGGTCGCGATCCTGCTGGGCACGCTGGCGGCGTTTGCCATCAGCCGCTTCGGCGGCGGCGAAGTGGCCACCATCGGCAGCCGGTTCAGCTACGTCCTGAACGGCGAGACGCTGCGCGGCATCCCGCAACTGCCACCCGTCCCGCTGCTGCCGTGGAATCTGCCGGGGCCGGACGGTCGCCCGCTCGGACTGAGCATGGAGCTGCTGCGCGACCTCGGCGGCGCCGCCATGGCTATCGCCGCGCTGGGCGCAATCGAGTCGCTGCTGGCGGCCGTGGTCGCCGACGGCATGGCGGGCACGCGCCACGACCCGGACGCCGAGCTTGTCGGGCAGGGACTGGGCAACATCATTGCGCCGTTCTTCGGCGGCTTCGCGGCGACGGGCGCGATCGCGCGCACGGCAACCAACATCCGCAGCGGCGGGCGCTCGCCGGTTGCCGCCGTGGTGCATGCGCTGTTCGTGCTTGCGGCCGTGCTGGCGCTGGCGCCGCTGCTGAGCTACCTGCCGATGGCCAGCATGGCCGCGCTGCTGTTGATCGTCGCCTGGAACATGAGCGACGTGCGCCACTTCGCGCACACGCTGCGTGTCGCGCCGCGCAGCGACGTCGCCGTGCTGCTGACCTGCTTCGGGCTGACGGTGCTGTTCGACATGGTGGTGGCCGTGGGCGTCGGCATCGTGATGGCCGCGCTGCTGTTCATGCGCCGCATGGCCGAGATCTCGGGCTCGCGGCTGGTCGGCGAAGGCGGCCCCACCTCGCGCGAAGACCTGCCGGAGGGCGTCGTCCTGTACGAGATCGCCGGCCCGCTGTTCTTCGGCGCGGCCGAGAAGGCCGTGCGCGGGATCGCCACGGCGGGCAACGCCCGCGTACTGGTGCTCGACATGCAGGCCGTGCCCGCGATGGACGCCACCGGGCTGGTCGCCTTCCAGAGCCTGCTGAAGCGCATGCAGCAACAGGGAACCCGCGTTGCGCTGGCCGGGCTCAACGCCCAGCCGCGCAAGGTTCTGGAAAAGGCGGGTATCGTGCCGCAGCCGGCAACGCTCTCGTTCCACACCAGCGTCGAGAAGGCTCTCGAAGCGGTGTAAACGCCCGGCCTAAACCGGGCGGAACACGAGGAGGCGTTCGCCGGACGGGGCCGCATGCAGCTTGTCGGGCCTGGCCGCGTCAACGCACGCCTCCAGCTCAAAGCCCGGGACGTCGCGCAACGCCGCCAGGTCCCCGGCCCGCCAGATGCGCAGGTCGTAGCTCTCGATGATGCGCGCCGGCCAGTCGCCGCCCTGCGTCTCGACCGTGCGCCGGATGTGCTGCGTGCGCAGGTCCGGCTCGACGCCGAGCAGCTCATAGCGAATGCGCGCGCGTCCGCCCGGCACAGCCCGCCACGGCGTACGCCAGAGCGTCGCCGGCAGCCGCTTCGGCAGCGGTACTTCGAAGTTCAGCAGCAGGATCACGACGCCGCGCGACGAGAGGTGCGGACGAAAGGACCGCACCCAGCGCGTCAGCGTGCCCACGTCCGGCAGCAACGACGTCACGCCGCTGGCCTCGAGGATCACGTCGAACGGCTCATCAAACGCCAGCTCGAACATGTCGCCGAGCACCGTGTGGGCGCCGGTCGTTGCGCGGGTGTACTCCACCATCTCGGGGCAGTTGTCGTTGCCGGCCAGCCGCGAGGCCTCCGCGGCAAAGGGCTTCAGCCAGTTGCCGGGCCCGCACGCCGGGTCGAGGATCGACCACGGACCCTCGCCGACGCAGCGCTGAATGAGGCTGCGGACGGCCGTGATGTCCTCGTCGTCGGGCGCCTTGAGAGTGTCGTAGAGTGCAGGGAAGCGATAGAGGTTCAGGGATTCCGCAGCGGGGGCTTCTTGGCCCGAAGCGACGCCGGCAGCCAGACCGGCACCCTGTAGCGCAGACACGCAGTGTCTCCGAACGAACAACTGCCGGTTCTCTGCGCATGCAGATCAACCGACAGCCGAATCAACGGGCGTAATTAACGCACGTGGAACGAAATTTGGCCAACGGAATTTTTGAATCCCGGACGGGCGGGTCGGATAAGCGCCCTTGACGTCCCCGACCGGTTCAGTCAGTTTTCGACAGACCGGAGCACCACCCGGCCGGTCTTGTCTCGAACGGATCTTCACAGGAGGGATGCAGCGATGAAAAAGATGATGGCGGCACTGATCGTGGCCCTTGTGCTAGCTGCCTGCGGCGGCGGGAACAACGCTACAGGCGGGGGCTCGAACTCTTGCGGAGGCGGGAACTCGTCCGGCTGCGCCCCGGCGTGCGGAGGCGACGACGCGCCCGAGCTGAAGGGGCTGGAAGGCGACGAATTGGCCCTGATGAAAGAAGCCGTCGCCCTCCGGAAGGAAATGACGGCCTGGATCGACGGCGTGAAGGCCAAGTCCGAAGACGAGCGCAAAGAGGCTCGCGAGGCCCTGAAGAACGAGTTCGAGGCCATTGGCAAGAAGTACTCGGACCTGCGCAAACGCGCGCGAGCGCTGGGCGATGAAGGTGCGAAGAAGTTCGAAGCCATCCTGAAAGAAATGGACAACATGGGCGACACCGCCGAGGACCTGATTCCAAAGGACTAGCCGCACGCACCAGGCAAATGAAAAGCGCGCCGGACATCCGGCGCGCTTTGTGCTTGATGCCTAGAAGGGAATCGGCGGCGGGGACTTGTGGTCCATGTCGTACTGCAGCAGCGCCTTGTGCAGGGCCGCCTCGAGGTGGCGATCGAGCTCGCCGCGTTCGTTGCCGTTCACCAGCGCCGTCGCGTGCTGGGTGTCCACATAATCGCGGGCATAGTCCAGAAAGCTGGCGATGCGCTGCGGGTCCCAGCCCAGGCCTCGCCCGTGGCTGATGACCTTCAGGTCGTAGCGGTCGAACACCTTGCGCATGGTCGTATCGACGGCCGGGCGCGGCGGGTTGGCGGCCGCAATCTGCTGCTGGCGGGTGTATTCATCCTGCAGGCGGGCGACTTCGCGTTTCCACGCAAGGCGGCGCGCCTCGCGGCGGTGGCTGAAGAAGAACATCACCATAAAGAAGAGGCTGATGCCGATGGGGACGGCAACGACGTTGTTCGAGCCATGCTTGGCCATCATGGCAAGGCCGATTACGGCGATGATGATCGCGACCAGCCAGAGAAGGCCGGAACCGGAAGAGCCCGGCGCGCTCCTGCCGCCGTTCTCCTGCCAGGTGCGTTCGCTGTCCCACGGGTTCATCATGGTGCAACCCCTTTCAGGTGGTCCGCCCTGCGTAGCAGTATAACACGTGGACAAGTCCTGTGCGTCCCTGTTTTTACGGGCTTGCGGGCGGTCAGTCAGAAACCGCCGGGCGCCGACCCTCTTTCCAGGCTCGTCGTGCCAACAGGTAATCGCTGATACGCAACATGCCGATCCACTGAAGGAAGAGACTTCCGCCAATCAGCCCGGCGACGCCAACCCAGATCGCTGGTCCCGGTGGGGATGACGCACCGGGAATCGGCTTCACCAGCAACATGGCAATCAGCAGGAACGGTGCAGCACAGATAAACATAACCGCCGCGGACACCAGCCCGGCCGGGCTGGGCCGATCCATCATTCGGCAGAATCGCGGCGATTCGAGGCACTCGCGCAGGTCGCGGCGTTCGGCGTGCTCGCGAAGCAGGCCACGGACGATCATCACCACCGCGGCGACGGGCGTGATCGCCAGCAGGGCCAGCAAGAGAAAGCCGATGCCCCGGCTCGCGCCGCCGGAGAAACAACCAGCCAAGCAAGCGACCAGCGGCGCGGCGACGCAGCCCGCAACCAGCCACCTGTGAGCGATTCGTTTGCGTCCGTGCATGGGGCCATGGTACCCGCAGCGGGCGGCTGGACGAAGGTGAATCCGGCTATCCGACAAGCTGGCCCGCGCGGCGGACGGCGTTCTGGAAGATCTCGAAGCCGTCGCCATACTCGACGCGTGGGCGCCGGGTCCATTCGGGGTGGTGGAATGGGCGCACGTTGCGCTCCGGGTGCGGCATCAGCCCCAGCACCTGCCCGCTCTTGCTGCAGATGCCGGCGATTCCGCGCGACGCCCCGTTGGGGTTGGCCGGGTACTCCTGCGTCGGGCGTCCGCTTTCGTCTACATACTGGAAGACGACCTGCTGGTCCTGCTCCAGCTCATCGAGCACTTCGTCGCTGGCGAAGAAGCGGCCTTCGGCATGCGCGACCGGATAGCTGACGATTTTGCGCCCGCTGACGAACGGCGTCTTTTCGCTGACAATGCGCAGGTCGACCCAGCGGTCCTCGTAGCGCCCGGTCAGATTCCAGGCCAGCGTGGCGCGTGGCGGGTCGTCAAACACGTCGCGCCCCGTGAGCAGCCCGGCGCGCAGCAGCACCTGGAAGCCGTTGCAGATGCCGAGCATCAGCTTGCCGTTTTCGATGAACTTCTCGATCTGCGACTTGAGGCGCGTGCGCATCTGGTTGGCGAACACGACGCCCGAGCCGAGGTCGTCGCCGTAGCTGAAGCCGCCGGGAATGGCGAGCAGGTGGAAGGTCAGCAGGCGGTCCGGGTCGGCGAGCAGCTCGTTGACGTGCAGGATCTCGGCCTCGGCGCCGGCCTTGCCGAGCACCCAGGCGGTCTCGCGCTCACAGTTGGTTCCGGCGGCCCGAAGGACCAGTGCCCGCGGCTGCGTCATCTCTGCCTCCGGCGAGATTCAAGCGCAGTCAGCACGCGCCCGCAAGGTGTGGGGAATTGCCGGGTAACCGCGAAGGGCCGCAAAGGACAGCCAAGAACTACAACTACACGGGAAGTCAGGACTTTCAGGAAGCTTGTCCTGAACATCCGGACCGTCCTGTCTGTTCGTCGCAGTTGGCTTGCTTTGCGGCGCTTCGCGGTTCAAGCAGTCGCCGGCAGCGGCAGGATGGCTTCCAGCGGCTGGATCGCGCGGCTGAACGCGTGCCAGTCGAACCCGAAAGTGCCCCATTTCTCGCTGCGGGGGCGTGCGATGCGCTGGGCCTCGTCCAGCGGCAGCACGCAGAAGCGATAGCTGCCCGCCGGCGTCTCGTGCAGCGTGGCGTCGAGCTGCGCCGCCCGCGCGGCGAGCTGGTGGCAGGGCGTGAAGAACGCGAACAGGAACGCGGGCTCGGCCTTTGGGCCCAGCAGGCTCTTCCAGCCCATCATCGAGAACAGGTCGGTGCGGGTGATCCAGGGGCGATCGCGGCGGCCCTTGAGGTCCAGCGCCCACACTGCATCCAGCCCGTTCACCAGGAAGTCGAAGTTCTTGAGCTGCACGCCGTTCAGCACCGGGCGGCGGGTCTCGTCGACGGCAAGCGCGCGAATGCCGGCCTCGACCAGCAGTCCGCTGAACGCCATTTCGTAGTGGTTCTTGTCGCCGGCCATGGGGACATTGTAGTTGTCGGCCGCCGGTTGTCAGTTGTCAGAACTGCAGCCCCGCGCGACCGCAGCAGCCTACATGCTGAGGCCTTTGAGGCTGCGCAGCGGCGGCAGCCCGTTGATGGCGTCGATCAGCTCGGCGGCGGTCTGGTAGCGCTTGTCGCGGTCCAGCTGGACGAGCTTGTTGATCATCTCGCAGACCGCCGGGCTGACGTCCGGCGCGACGTCTTCGAGCCTCGGGCGCGCCTTCGTCAGGTGTGACAGCACCACCTGCTGCAGGTTGTCGCCCGGAAACAGCGGCTCGCCGGAAAGCAGGTGGAAGAACGTCGCGCCCAGCGCGTACATGTCGCTGCGCGAGTCGATCTGCTTGTCGCCGTTGGCCTGCTCCGGGCTGATGTAGTGCGGCGTGCCGAGCAGGTAGCCCTCGGCCGTCTGGCCCAGGTCATCGCGCAGGCGCGACAGCCCGAAGTCGCCCAGCTTGGCCACGTCGTCGTGGCTGACGTAGATGTTGCCGGGCTTGATGTCGCGGTGGATCAGCTCTTTGCTTTCGAGGAACTGGATGGCCTCGGCGATATGCATCATGTAGCGCCGCGCGCCCGCCTCGGCCAGTTTGCCGCCCTCTTCGTGCAGGTGACTGTCGAGTGCATGGCCCTCGACCAGCTCCTGCACCATGAAGTGCACGTCCTGGTACTCGCCCATGGTGTAGGTGCGCACGATGTGCGGGTGCACCAGCTTGACGGCAATCTCGTTGCTGCGCGTCAGTCGCTTGAGGAAGCCTTCCTTGACTGCCGCGAACGGCGAGATGATCTTCAGTGCCACGGGCTTCAGGTTCACTGGCTCCATGGCGCGGTAGACGGTCGCCGTGCCGCCCTGGCCGAGCTTGTCGATGATCGTGAAGCCCGCAAAGTCCTTGCTGACGATCTGCCCGGTTTCCTTGAAGCGCCGGACCGCATCGTTTTCCTCGGCCGCCTCGAGCCCCTGCGCGGTCGTCTCATCCAGTTTCTTGTTCGCGCCGTGCGCCTTGCGCAACAGGATGCGGACGCGCGCCGCGAGCTCGGCCTGCCGGAAGGGCTTCACGAGGTATTCGTCGGCGCCGGCCTCGATGCCCTCGACGACGTCCTGCTCTTCGCCGAGCTGGGACATCAGGATGATGGGAGTGTGCACCATGTCGGGGTTATCGCGCATCTTCTTGGTGGCCTGCAGCCCGGACATCTTGGGCATCATGATGTCCATGATGACCAGCGTGGGCTTGAAGGTGCGGGAGCGCTCGATGGCGTCCTGGCCGTCCACCGCCACCTGGACGTCGAAACCGAGTTTGCGCAATTGGGCCGACAGCACCGTGCGAAGTTCACGGGAGTCATCTGCGATCAGGATGCGCTCGGACATGGTGTACCACCGGACCCTGCCATTATTCCGGGCACAACCCTCACGTCAACGGAGCCGCAACCACCAATCGTTGAAAGCTTTGCAGCAAGGGCGCCGGCGCTGACCGGTAGTTGACAATCCGCGCAATCAGCGGTAATCGTTTGCCCCTTGCCGCAGCAGGGCAAAGACAACCACAAGCACCCGTAGCTCAATGGATAGAGCACCTGACTACGGATCAGGAGGTTGAAGGTTCGACTCCTTCCGGGTGTACCAGCCAGCAAGCGGCCTCCAGAGCTGATCTGGAGGCCGCTGACTCCATCCGTCAACGGATCCGAGTGACCCCTGTACACACTAATGTACACGCTAAAATTTCTGAAAAATCGGCTCTGGGCGCCCCTTATTCGCTACACGGACGTTGCATGACGAGGATCAGGGTGTTGCACGCGGGCAGGAGATCGTCGCGCGACTCAAACGGGAGAGATTGCAGCACTGCCCGCCAGTCTCCCTCGACTCGGACCGTCGGGGACGCTTTCATTCAGCATCCACCTTGGCGCGCCAACGCTCCCGGGTCAGTAGCTTGGGCTAGCTCCGTCCGGACGTGGCTCAAGCCCGCTTAAACTGGGGCTTTCCTGGTAGAGCAGTTTTTTCAGGATGCAACGCACGGACAGAAACCGCGCGCAGACGTGATGGAAACCGGAATGAAAGCAACGTCGCGCTACACTGGCGAAGGACGGCCGCGCGAATCATTCGCGCACGCCAGGACTTCCCGGCCGGTCACGAGAGCCACCAGAAACCGGGCCGAGATCGACTCGAAGGCAGGCAGCACACCACCACCAAAGCCACCAGAAACCGCACACAAACGCGCATGAAGGAAGGCGGCAGCGCCGGAATCGGCGCAAGACCACCCGCAGCCCCAGCGGAAGGCCATTTCTAGACCATCAGGGCAGACCGGGGTTGGGAGCCCCCAACCCCGCGTTTAGCCGTCGTGAGCGGTCTTGCACCTACTGAGTTGCGCCAGCGAGGCCAAGTGAACTCGGCGGTTCAAGCAGCACGTCGTGGGCGCGAGGGGGCACGCCCGCACTCTGTCACTCTTTGTGGAACGTCATTTCAGATGCCCGTAGTGCTGCAAATACATAAGCAGGAACACGGCGCTCAAGGCACCTGAGCCGAGCGCCCACACCGTCTGTCTCTGATTCTTGGACGTAACCAACGCAATGACTGCAAGGGTGCAGGCAGCGATGGGGACGATCCCAATCCAGTAAAGAAACACGCTGGCGACGGCCAAGCTGAGCGCCCACTTGTGAAGTGTAGTGACTTCTTCAGGTGGCCTTGGAGGAATCTCGTACGCCTTCGGAATGCTGAACAGGTGCCGACAATGCGCGCACCGAACGTCGCTTCCCTTCCACTCCTCCGGCGCGAGCCCAATGCCGCTGCAATCGGGGCACTGAAATCTGAGCTCTCCTACTTTGTGCGGCGGCAACACATACGGCATCTATGATGCACGTTCGCAGACCGCACGGGCCGTCGCCTACCACTGCGACTTCGTAGGCAATACATCCTATGCAGCCTATGATACTAGTGGAGGCTCCTCCTCTACGGACATGCTCGCTGAGTTCTGCTACTGGAATTCGTCTTCCGGTCCGGCAACCGGCCCCGGAACGGATGATGTCAACAGCAACGTCGACTGGGGATCCCCCGACGATTTCCTTCCGCGCCCCTACCTGGGTGTGCTTACGGGCGGTAACCCGGCCGGAGCAGCGAATCTCGGTGTCAAGAACACCACGGGTGGCTCGACTTTTCCGGATCAGCTTCACATTACGGACGACGACGCCATAGCCATTGCCTGGGAATTCGCGAGCGACTTTGAGGGACTGACGCAGTACGCCTACGAGATTGAATTCGACAACGACAAAGACTTTAGCTCGATTACGTACAACGGCTCAAAGACCACAAGTTCGTCAACCGACATTGGAATCACACCAACGATCGCGGCAGGAACGATCTACTACCTTCGCGTCAGAGTCTGGAATCAGGAGGATCGGGTAGGCCCTTGGTACTATCGCACGTTCAGGACAAATTCGGTTCCTGGAACCGTCGGCAATACGAACCGGACGCCAGTGAACACCTCTTCACTAACCGACTGGACTCCGGCGTTTGTTTGGGAGCGGCCGGCCGATGCTGATGCCGACCCGCTTCATTTCCAGGTTCGCCTTGCAGCCACCATCAGCAGCAATGAGATCGTATACATCGTCAAGTCCTGGACCACGAGCACCGCGACCGGTACCACACCGACAAGTCTCGACGCGCGTGCGTACTTCGAACTCTCCGCTGATGACGGCAACACCTGGGTTCCGCTTCCCTCAGACGGCGCTCCCGCCGGCGATACACTTTTGGTACGCCTCACCATGCCAGACGCTTGGGGGCTCGCCGACACTGGGGTTCATGAAGAGTGGAATTGGGAGGTCTCGGCCTACGATGGGTTCCAGACTGGAACCTCGTCCAGCACGTGGACTCTCGAGATGGGGCGCACCTACACCGTGAGCGGCCAGTTGCAGGCCAACGACGGCAGCGGTGTAAACAGCAAGACCGTGCGCCTGTACATCAATGGCGTTGATTCGGGTGATACGGACACAACGGCTTACGATTCCGTCAACGGGCGATTCGACATCGTGACCACCGACGCTTTGGAGGTCGGCGATGTCCTGTGGATCTACGTAGATGGCGAGACGGAGAAGGGTGCCGCCGTGTTCCACTTCACAGGCGACGACATCGCATACAGCGGCGCAGGTGGCGACATCATCGTCCGAGACCAGTGCGCCTACATCTACGACACCATTGAGGGTCTACCGTACACAAACGAGGACTTCGAGATCACGACCGCTGATACAGATATCCCGTGGACATATTCCAGCGGCACGGTCACTTTCAAAGCGTCGCTCGACACCGACGTCGACATCAATGGCGAGGGTGTGTACCTGTTCGGCCGCTGGGATATGTCAGAAGACGTGGACGGCACCACTTCGCTCGACACGTGGCTTCACATCTGGCTGAACGGCCGCTTACGGACGCAAGGCTTCGACGCCAGCTTCGACAGCGTCGAAAACAAGGCTTGGCTCGAGATTCTCGACGGAAGCACGTTCACAATCGACGGAGCCGATTCGACAACATCCGGAACCATGATCGTTGAAGCTTCTACGTTCAAGTTCGCGGGCAGTAGCGCGCTGACCTTGACCGTGGACATGGGCACGCTCGAGTCCAGGAACGGCGCCACGTTCAACGACCTGACGGCCAATGTCAGTTCTCTCGTCGTGGATTCGACCTCATCAACCTATCCGGCTGTGCTTTCCTGCGCGGACACAACCTTCGATGAGGTGAAGGTGACGATTGAAGATGATGGCGTTCTTGGCCTATTCAACGACAACGTCTTCCAGAACGACGTCTCGACCCAGCACATCTACTGGAAGTCGGAAAGCAGTCTCAGTGCGACACAGATGCGTGGCGTGCAATTCAACACCTCCGTAGACGGAAGCACGACCTTCAACGTCACATCCTCCAGCACTGCGAACAACATCAACATGATCGCTTGCGGCGGCGTTGGGCAGGGCGAAGCGTACGACAGTGACAGCAGTAACCTCGTGGACTGGGAACTCGCTCCGCCGACCGGACTGACCCTGACCTTGGGAGATACTCGCATCCGCGCCGACTGGGATGATAGTGACCAGGTGGACGCCAGCGCTTACGGCTTCAACCTCTACATCGCCCCGTTGGAAGACAGCACCTGGACCGCAACGCCCAGCTACGCGGGCGGGTATACGACGTTCACCGACGGGAGTGCAAGTTTTTCGAACTCGCTCGTGGGCAAGACCTTCTACCCGGACGCCGACAGCACCACTTCTCTGACCGTCTATGATGTGCCAAGCACTACAACGATTCGCGTGAGTGGAGACTACTCCACGGCAGCGGCAAGC
This sequence comes from Planctomycetota bacterium, assembly GCA_020638675.1. Lineage (GTDB taxonomy): Bacteria > Planctomycetota > UBA8742 > UBA2392 > UBA2392 > JACKID01. The sequence continues at coordinate 6,844 of JACKID010000001.1, read as the reverse complement.
GGAGATACGTACAGCTTCTTCGTGAAGGTAAACGTCGGCCTGCTGACGGATACGCATGACGAAGCAGAGAGCCTCTCCAATAGCGCAATCTACTACTTCTACGTGACCATCGACGACACCACCGAGGACGCCCCCGCGCTCCGCAACCGGGGTGAAATGCGCAGCCTTGCGCCGGCGGCTTCGAGCATTTCGGCCATCGCACCCGACAATGCCGAGTCGGACAGTGTTCTGGCGCTGAGCGTCGTCGGCGAAGACACACACTGGGAAGGCTCGACCACAGTTACCATCACCAAGGGCGGCGGTAGCGGCGTGACGGTGAACGACACGCTCGTAATCAGCGCGAAACTCGCGTTGGTGGATGCAACGCTCTCGAGCGCCACGACGGGAACCTGGACGGTAACCGCCACAGAGAACGATATCTGGGGCATTGCCGCATACGACGAGGTGGAGACAGCCAGCCTTACGGTCAATTCCAACGCAGCGGACCTGGCCGATCGGCCGACATTGGTGTTCAGCACGAACAACAGCGGGATCGACGAAGACGATGACACGAGCGGCAGTTTCGTGTTCAACATCGACTTCACGGACAATGGCGGCGGAGTCGATACGTCAAATCTCGAGGTCTACGCCTCGCGTGATGTCACCATCTCAAGCTCCAACAAGACGGCTGGAACCGAACTCATTGGGGCCGGGCTGTCCATCGACACCCTGAACGACAGCCGTGCCACCTGCACGATCAATCAAACGGCAGGCACAGAACTGTTTGCCGACGGCGAGTACACCCTCACCGCGCGCGTTGCGGATGACAACGGGAATTACTCCGAGTGGGCGACGCGAACCTTCTACGTGGAAGGCGCTGCGACGGACGTCGCCAAGACCGCCACGCTTCTCTATCAGGGAGATACGGAGGTCAGCGTCGTCATTTCAGGGACGTTCTCGACAACGGTTGACGGAATCGACTTCGGCACCGGCATCACCACAGTCAGCTACAACAAGGACTCAAGTAGCCAGGTGACGGCTGTTGTCACAGTAGACGAGACTGCGGCCTGCGGTCCCCGCACGCTCACGGTGGACATGACCACGGGCACGGATCCTGTGGGCGTGGTGAACGTGGAGTACCCGACCAACATCCTGCCGACGGTCAACAACGACGAGCCGTCACGAAACCCGGCAATCGGCGGCGTGAACGTGTTCCTGATCAACGGCGAGTTCTTCAAGTCGGAGACGGACCTGGCGGTGCGTGGCCGAATGATGGGAATTTCCTGGTCGCGCTTCTACCGCAGCCAGATCAGCTATGACGGTCCGCTCGGGCATGGTTGGGTCGGGCACTACTTCCAACGGGCCGTCATCGACGGCAGCAGCGACATTAACTGGTACACGCCGGATGGCCGCAAGGAGGTCTTCCCCGACGTCACGGGGGGCTACTCCAACCCGACAGGCGTGTATGTTACCGCTACCAGTGAATCCACCTTCAACACGATTACATTGACAGATCGGCATGGCTACCAGTGCGTCTTCAACGCCGACGGCCGCCTGTGGCGCTGCATCGACCGCAATGGCAACGCTACCGAATGCAGCTACAACTATGCCGGACAGCTCACCGCCATCACGAACGACCTCGGCGAGACTTTCAGCATCAAGTACGGCTCCGACGGCCGCGTCAGCGACGTGGACGACAACATGTGGAACGACGGCACCAGCGGCCACAGCGCCGCCCGCAGCGTCGAGTACACATACGACTCGGACGGCAACCTGGTCGAACAGGCAGCGCCGGAAACCGCGCGCTATCTTGACAGCTCCAGCAACAGGACAACGTACGCCTACCGGTACGACGACCTCCATCGCATGATCGCGTGCGTCAATCCGCGCGAGTTCAACGACAGCAGCGAGCCGGTTGCATACCTTGAGAACTTCTACGACTCCAGCGACCGCGTGATCGACCAGAAGCTGGGCGATGAAGCGGATGTGCTCGACACGCACATCACCAAGTCGGCGTTCATCCGTCTTCGCTACGAGAGTTCAACGCTGATCCATGAGATCGATCGCAACGGCCACCGTACGGACTACACCATCGACGGCACCGGCCGCGCCACGACCGTCAAGCGCTATACCGGTTTCTACTCGGTTGACACGGACGAGCCGATTACGCACAGCACCGTGAACACAGAGCTGAGCAAACTGCGCAGCGGGGACCCAACGAGCTTCGACACGGTCTTCACTTACAACAGCAACCACGAGATTCTTACGATCACCTACCCGCGCGGGAACAAGGTCACGTACGACTACCCGAGCGGCAGCAGCCAGACTAGCGGCACCTGCACCAGCAACCCGAGCGCCACCGTGCTGACTGACAGCGGCAAATCCTGGACCGCGGATGCCTACATCGGCATGACACTGCGAGTAGGCTCGAACGCGAGCGAGTACGCCTACTACCCCATCGTGGACAACGACGCGACGACGATCACCATCGAGAGTACGGGCTTCAGCCTCTCCGGCGACGGCTGGCTAAGCGGCGAAGATTACTCCGTCTATGATGAAGGCGCGGACCCAATGTCGGCCGGCAACGTCCTGACCGTAACCCGCTCCGACGAGGGCCTTGGCAGCCTCTCGGACATCGTCACGACGTACACCTACGAGCCGCGCTATCAGTTCGTCAAGACTGTCACCGATCCGCGCTCCAACACCACCATCTACACCTACGACTACGAAGAATCGGCCGGGAATGGCGCAGACGCCGGCAACCTGGTGCTGGTCACGTCACCGACCGTGACAGGCTCCATGGCGTCCAGCGGTACCATCGAAACGCGCACCACCTACAACGAATACGGCCAGCCGGTTACGATGACCGACGGCGAAGGCAATGTCACATACCTGAAGTACTACTCCAGCGGCAGCCACAACGGCTTCCTATACCAGCGCATCAGCGCGTGGGGCGAGCTGGATCTGACCTCCGAGTTCGAGTACGACCCCGTGGGCAACCTCACAGCATCCTGGGCGCCGCGCGCGTTCGAGTCGGGCGCCACCAAGGACGACTACAAGACGAGCTACGAGGTCAACGAGCTGAACCAGACCTGGCACGTCACCGCCAAGTACGAGCTCGGGTATCCGGGCGGCGGATCGCTCGAAAGCGTGGACAGCTACCGCTACTTCGACGCCAACGGCAATTTGATACAGAGCTTCCGCGAGTACATCACCGACGCCGGCACTTCCCCGACCGCGCCGACCGACGAGGATGACCCCACCACCTTCGGCAAATCCTCCAGCGCCATGGCGGCGACCTGGGTGGAAACCAGCACCACCTACAACCTGCTCAACTACGCTACCTCCCGCACTGTGGACGCGATTGCGGGGTCTGCGATCACGCAGTACACCTCGCGCACGGAGTACGACTCCAACTACAACGTGATCGCGTCCATCAGCCCCCTCGGCAACCGCAGCCACACGGTCTACGACGAGCGGGACATGGTCTACCAGCGCATCGCCGGGGCCGAATCCGACGTTGAGGGCACCTACCAGACCGACTACGACGCCAACGGCAACGTGAGCAGCAGCTTCGACGCGCTGGGCAACGAAACCACCTACACCTACGACGGCTTCGACAGGACCACGCAGGTCACCGACGCGGCCGGTCACTACCGAACCAGCGCCTACGACGCCAATTCCAACGTCACCACCAGCAGCGCCTACGACGTGTTCGACACGCTGCTGGCGCAGAGCACCACGACCTACGACGAGATTAACCGCGGCTACACCAGCGCGCGCTTTGCCCAGGACCACAACGGCAACCCCATCGGCGACGGCTACAACACCAGTACAACAGTATTCGACAAGAACAGCCGCGTCGTCAGCAGCACCAACGACAACGGCGTCACCTACACCAGCTACTACGACGCCGCCAACCGCACCACAGAAACCCGCGACGCCGTCGGCAATCGCACGCTCTACACCTACAACGCCAACGGCGCGACCGAGCAGGTGGACTACATCGAAATCAACGGGCTGACGGGCGCGACCGAGCCCTCGCACGTCGAGTACATCCTCAACCGCAGCGACGTCGCCTGGGAAGTCCGCGACCGCCGCTGGAGCAGCGACTTCGACACCAGCGGCTACACCAAGCGCGACGGCTGGGGCCGCGTGACCTCAAGCGTCAATGCTGCAGGCAACTCCATCACCACCAACTACGACCTGCTGTCGCGCGTCACGGACAGCACCGAAGAGGCCGGCACCGACGACATCAACACCATGTTCGAGTACGACGACGACTCCCGCACCATTACACGCGCCATCAAGCGCAATCCTGCAGACACCACGTACCAGGAGACCGAGTACGTCTACGACGAGCGCTCGCGCCTGATCACCCTGCGCCGCCCGGACGGCGACATCTGGAACTACCAATACGACGCCAACAGCAACCGCATCGGATGGGACGACCCTCTCGGCACGGCCGTCACCGACACCTATGACGCAAGAAATCTGATCGCCTACCGCAACATTGAGCGCGGCACCGGCATCGTGGGAACAGATTACGAGTCCTACGAGTTCGACGGACTAGGCCGCCTCACGTCATGCAGCAACTACGCAGATGGCGAGTTGATCACCGCCAGTGCATGGGAGTACAACACACAAAGCCAGCCGGAACAGTTCCACCAGACTGTCGCCGACAAGGACGGCGCACCTCTGGGCACGTGGACATCCGGCGCCGAGTACGACGCCACCGGGTTCAACACTGCCACGATCTACTCCGACGGCCACAGGGTCGAACATTCCAAGGACCAACTCGACCGCGTCTCCTCCAGCTACGATGTCGACCAGGACTTCTACGTCGCCGCCTACGTCTACGCCGGGCCGCATCGCCTCATTGAGCGCACGGCCGGGAACGGGGTACGCACGACCTACGAATGGGAGGCCTCCGGCTGCGGTTGCGGCGGTTCCACACCGTTCTGTGAGAGCGTCCAGCATACGCGCGTTTCCAGCGGCGAGATCCTGTTCGGTACCGACCGACGCTACGACGAGCTCGGGCTTGTCACGGTCGAGCGCGAAGATCACTTCGGAACAATGGGCAGTGTCTACCGCTACGATGAGGCAAAACGCCTGGACACCAGCTACTTCGGCGTGGACCTCTACAGCACCGCTCTCAGCACCTACGCCGACCAGTCAAACACACCTACTTCATTCGGACTAAAGCGGGCATACAGTCTCGATCCGCGCGGCAACCGGTCCGGCAGCTCTGCAGTCGCGGACTCCGACGATTCCTCCGGCGGCGTCTACGACTACGCCTACACCGCGAATGATGACACCAATCAGTACACGGCCGTGGACGGCGACACTTACACCTTCGACGCCATAGAACAGACGACCTACGACCCCAGCACCGGGCTGTACCACGCCTACGACTATAAGGGTCAGCTCATCAGCACCGATGAAGACAGTGCGCTGACCAGTCCAGAAGTCAGTTACGGGTACGACAACCAGGGCAAGCGCCGCCTGATGGCCGATGCCGACGACACCAACGGCGACCACACCAACACGGTGTACCTGTCCACTTGTGCATGCAACTGCGGCTGCACCGGCAATGAGGACGGCGTGGGTGAATTGATCAGTCATGAGGCAGACACCAACGCCGTTCTCGATCACCAGTTCAACGTCTGGGGCCCGGAGGTCGAGAGCCCGGGCTCGAGTTCTGCCATGCACCCGGCGACGGCTGCAGCGCCGGCCAACGGTCGTGGCTCAGGCAACGCGATCATTGCCACCTTTGGCGACAGCGATGAAAACGGCGAGTACTGGCTTATCTTCGCCCACAATCAACACGGCAGCACGTCGGGTTGCACCGACAGATGGGGCGCAATCAGCGAGGTATTTACGTACACTGATTACGGGCAAACGATGAGGTACAAGCCCGTGTTCGATTGTCCGGACGCATACGTCTCCAGCGTGGCCAACGACACTCCGTCGGCTGGCCAAACCACCATTACGGTGGGCACTGTTCTGCTGGGCCCGGACAGCTACAACGGGCTAGAACTACGCGTCGTACGCCCGGAGGCCGCCAGCAACCGACTGCTTTATGGTGAGGTCCTCGACACCACCATGACCACAATCGTGGTGCAGGACGACGGCAGCGACAGCATCTACAACGCGCTGAACGGAGTAACCCAGGGCTTCCAGGTGCTGGATCTTCCGGCCGCCAACGCGAGCCCGATCAGCACTAGCGGGACGTGGGATTTCGGCGCCGGCTACGATTCCATGAATGACGTCACGGCGTATACAGACTTCGGCGCTTTCGGGCCGCAGTACGTGGGCATGCAGCTCTTCCCAGAGACGGACTCATACCCGAACGTAAGCTTCACCATCGTGGACGTGCCGGACGCCAACACGGTGCTGGTGGCCGGCGACACCACCAGCTACGGAGCATCCCCGAGCGACCCGTACACCATCGCCGAGCGCTGCTGGCGCTATGACTCCGGCAACGACGAAAGCGACTACTTTGACGCGGACGCGACATTTGCAAGCTACATGGTCGGGTGGACGCTCGTGCCGGATATCCTCGAGCCATGCTATCTGTCGGTAATCGCAGTAGACGCGGAGAACAAGAGCGTCACGGTAAAGGGCGACGCCTCGGGCCTGGCGACGCCACTGACCGACCGCTACCACCTGATCCCACCGCCAGGTGTGGCTCGCAGTACGGGTGCCTTGTGCAAGCCAGAGGACGCGGGCGAAAGCAGCTATGGCGGCACGGCCAGTTACGACGACCCGGGCACAGTCTGGCTCTGGTCCGGCTACCGCTATGTGGCGCCCCAGGTTGGTCACGATGTGACAGGAACGACATTCGGCGCCCAGAGCGGAGTCA